>NZ_JARNTX010000009.1 GCF_029433095.1 Hymenobacter sp. YC55 | reverse complement strand
CACCGTGCTGGGCTTGTGGCAGGCCAAGGCCCCGGGCCAGCCGCTGACCAGCTACGTGCTGCCCGGCGCGCTGACGGCCGACCTATTCGTGGCCGCGCTGGACGAGTACAGCCAAGCGCTGTCCGGTCCGACCGTGCTCGTGCTCGACAACGCCTCGGTGCACCGCGCCGCCTGCGTGCAGGCCCGCCACGGGGTGTGGGCCGCGCGCGGCTTGCGCTTACAATTCCTGCCTGCCTACTGCCCCGAGCTGAACCTGATCGAAATCCTCTGGCACCGCTGCAAGCACTACTGGCTCACCCCGGACGACTATCGCACCGAGCAAACCCTACGCGACAAGCTCGACCACCTCATGCCCAGAGTCGGAACTGAGTATACGGTTACTTTTAGCTGACCACTTAATCGACGCTTACCGCATTTCCGCTCGGCGCGCCTGCCGAGTCATTGGTTTGCAGCGCGCGAGCTTCGCCTATCAAGCACGTGGACGCGATGATACCGTTTTGCGCCAGCGCTTGCGGGAGTTGGCGCAAGTGCGAGTGCGCTACGGCAGTCAGCGCCTCTATATCCTGCTACGCCGGGAAGGCTGGCTAGACAATCATAAGCGCGTGCATCGTCTTTACTGCTTGGAAGGCTTGAACTTGCGTAGCAAGCGCCCACGGCGCAATCGGGCCGCGGCCCACCGGCTAGAACGTCTCCCACTGGGCCGCCTGCATCAGAGCTGGAGCATGGATTTTGTGGCCGATAACCTCTTCGATGGCCGCAAAATCCGCGCCTTAACGATAGTCGATAATTTTAGTCGCCAGTGCCTGGCCATTCACGTGGGGCAGTCGCTGAAAGGTGAAGATGGCCTTGGTTAAAAGTTTGGTACAAAAGTTAATCGGCGGCCTTGGCAGCGGCTGGCTTTCGGTGGGCGTGGATGACCACTTTACGGTGGCGTAAGTACTTATAAAGGGTAACCTTCGTTTTAGTGAACAAGCCAGCTGGCTATTTTTAGGATTTCCTTCCTGCTCCATGGCCCGCTACTTGTTTTTACTCGACGCGACCCAGCGCCGTGCCTTCGACCAGCCCCCTGTTTTCAATCCGCCCCAGCGGCAGCTCTTCTTTGCGTTGCCCGACTGGGCCACCCGGTCTCTGGCTACGCTGCTGGCCCCGCACAGCCGGGGCGGCTTCGTACTGCAGGTCGGCTACTTCAAGACGACGGGGTGCTTCTTTCCCGTGGACCGGTTCCTGGCGACTGACCAGGCGTACGTGCAGCAGCGTTACCACTTGGGAGCGGTGGAGTGGACGCGCTACGGCAAGGTCACCCGCTTTAACCACCAGCAGCAGATTCTGCAGCAATTCGGGGTTCCGCCCTTCGAGCAGGTCGAAGCCGCCGTGCGCCAGCAAGTGACGCATTTCGCCCGCCTATTAGGACCGCCTTTTTCCGTATCTATTCAGGCACTGTCCTGCCTGCTTTGGCTGAAATCATTTTCTCCGATGCTGACCCGAAGGCCCGTTGACCCGCTAAAAAGGCCATCCTGGAGGCCAGGCCAGCGCGGCGGCGGCGGGTTTCGCTACCTTTAAAGCGCATGAGTACGACCGCACGGCCCCTGGAACGGCAACTATCTCCGCCCCTGGTGAGCGGCTCCACCATTGCCCTGGCGTGGCTGCTGTTCAGCGGGTTCATGGTGCTGCTGATTTTTGTGCAGAACCTCTCGGCCGGCACGCCCACTGACTGGCGCGAGGCCCTGGGCGGGCGGCTGTTGCACGGCCTGATTTGGGGCCTGCTCACGCCAGTGGTGTTCGCCCTGGCGGCCCGCTTCAACCTCACCGAACGCCGGCACCGCCTCTGGCACCTGCTGGCCCACGCGGCGGCTAGCTACGTCCTGACCCTGGTGTACCGCCTGGGCTACGCCGCCGTGATGCACGGCAGCGGGGCCACGCCGGGCGGCTTCTCCCTGCATACCGTTGTGGCCAATGCCAACAACTGGGTGCCCATCTACTGGATGCTGCTGTGCATCGCCTACGCCGTGCAGTACCGCGAGCGGTACCGCGAAGGCCGGGTGCGGGCCGCCCAGCTCGAAACCCAGCTGGTGCAGGCCCAGCTGCAGGCCCTGAAAATGCAGCTTCAGCCGCACTTTCTCTTCAACTCGATGAACGCCGTCTCAGCCCTGATGACCCAGGACGTGAAGGCCGCCCGGCGCATGTTGGCCCAGCTCAGCCAGTTTCTGCGGCTGGTGCTGGAAGGCACCGACGAGCAGGAGGTGACCCTGGAACAGGAGCTGCGCCTCACGCGCCTCTACCTCGAAATCGAGCAAACCCGCTTCCCCGACCGGCTAGCCGTGCGCTACGACATCGCCCCCGATACCGAGGGCGCGCTGCTGCCTGCCCTGCTGCTGCAGCCGGTGGTGGAAAACGCCGTGCGCCACGGCCTGGCGCCCCGCGCCGGGGCCGGCGAGCTGGCCGTGCGGGCCGAAAAACAGGGCGACCGACTCGTGCTGCAAGTGCACGACAACGGCCAGGGCGCGGCCGATACCGCCGCCCGGGGCATCGGCCTGCGCAACCTGGAAAGCCGCCTGACTACGCTCTACGGCCCAGACTACGCCCTGGCGGTGGAGTCGGCCCCGGCGTGCGGCTACTGCCTGCGCCTGTCCATCCCGTTCCGGCTGGCAGCGGCCGGGGTTACGCATCTATCCGCATGAGGCCCATCCGCACGCTGCTGGTCGACGACGAGCCGCTGGCGCGCAGCCTGCTGCGGGAGCTGCTGGCCGATTTTCCGGCGCTGACCGTGACGGGCGAAGCCGCGAACGGCACCGAAGCCTTGGCCGCCCTGCAAACCGGCGCGTACGACGTCGTCTTTCTCGATGTGCAAATGCCCGACCTCGATGGCGTGCAGGTGCTGGGCCGGCTGCGGGAAGCCGGCCAGCCGCTCCCGCTGGTGGTGTTCGTGACGGCCTACGACCAGTACGCGGTGCAGGCCTTCGCGCTCCACGCTGTCGATTACCTGCTCAAACCGCTGGACCCCGACCGGTTTGCCGACTGCGTACGCCGGGTGCAGCAGCAGCTACGCCTGCGCCAGTACCAGGCCCGCGTCCCCGAGCTGGAGGCCCTGCTGCACAGCTGGACCGCCCCGGCAGCTGACTACCAGGACCAGTTCCTGGTGAAGCTGCCGGAGCGCAGCTTCTTCGTGCCGGCCGCCGAGGTGTGCTACTTCGAGGCCAGCGGCAACGGCGTGCAGCTACACGCGGCCGGCCGGCACTACCCGCTGCGCACGGCCCTGGGCCAGCTGGCCGAGCGGCTCGACCCGGCCGTGTTCCTGCGCATCCACCGCTCGTGCATCGTCAACCCGGCCCACATCGTGGACTTCAGGCACTGGTCGCACGGCGAGTACCTGTTTCGCATGGCCAACGGCCAGCACGTCACCTCCTCGCGCAGCTACAGCGCCGGCGTACAGCAGCTGCTCAAGCGATTTGCCTGAGCCGGCCCGGAACCTGGAAGGCCAGTTCACCCCGGGATAGGTCCAGTTGGCCCGTGTCGGGCGTTCATTTTTGGAAGTTGCCCGTTAGTGCACCAGCCCCCCACTCATGGGACGGCAACAGCGCACGACATGACCAAACCCTTCCTCTTTTTGCTGGCCTTCACCTTCGGCGGAGTCGCGACGGCCCGCGCCCAACACCATACCCCGGCTGGTACTACATCAATGCCGGGCACGACCCACTCCATGACGGGCATGACCGGCCTGAAGATGGACCACACAGCCGCGCCCGGCACCCCGGTCGCCGCCTTCCAGCACGGCATGGATTCGGTGATGGTGGTGATGGACGAGGGCATGCGCCGCATGGAGGGGGCCCGCCCCGACGACATCGACGCCAGCTTCGCGGCCATGATGCTGCCCCACCACCAGGGGGCCGTGGACATGGCCCGTCTGCAGTTGCTGTACGGCAAGGACCCCGCCCTGCGCCGCCTGGCCCAAAGCATCATCGCCGAGCAGCAGGTCGAGATTCAGCAGATGGCTGCCTGGCTGAAACAGCACCCCGTGGGCACGCAGAATCCTGGCAAATAGTACCTAATTCCGTTTAAACCGTCATGCTGAGCTTGTCGCAGCATCGCTACCGCTTCGTTGAAGAAGTGTTGATTAGTAAAGAGGTAGCGATGCTGCGACTTCGTTCAGCATGACGTTCTTTTTTCCCTATCCCATGAAATTCCCTCTCCTCCCCGGCCTGCTGCTCATTTCCAGCGTGGCGGCGGCTCAGGTCGTCAGCCACCGCGACCGGGTGTACACCGCCGACCAGATTTCCAACACCGTCTCGGTTATCGACCCCATGGATAACAAGCTGCTGGGCCAGATTATTCTGGGTAAGCCGCAGCCCGACTTGCTCTCGGCGCTCTACAAGGGGCAGGCGCTGGTACACGGCCTGGGTGCTTCGTCCGACCATAAGCTGCTGGCCGTGGTGTCGGTGGGCTCCAACAACGTGACCTTCATCGAAACGGCCACTAACGTCATCAAAGGCAGCGTGTACGTGGGGCGGGCCCCGCACGAGGCCACCTTCCGGCCCGATGGCAAGGAGGCCTGGATAACGGTGCGCGGCGAGGACTACCTATCGGTGATTGACGTGGCCACGATGCGCGAAACCCGCCGTGTGCCCGTGCCCAACGGCCCCGGCCAGATTGCCTTCAGCCCCGACGGCAAGCGCGCCTTTGTGTGCTCCAGCTTCTCGCCCGAGCTGGCCGTGGTGGACGTGGCCACTTACAAAGTCATCAAAAAGGTGCCGGTGGTGAGCCCCTTCTCGCCCAACATCTTCCCCACCAAAGACGGCCAGCAAATCTGGTTCACCCACAAGGATGTGGGCAAGGTATCGGTACTGGATACCAAGACGCTCACCATCAGCGGCGTGCTGACAACCGGCCCCGTCACCAACCACGTGGCCACGGTGGATGTGGCGGCCGGCAAGCTGGCCTACGTGACCGTAGGCGGCGAGGACGTAGTGAAGGTGTACAGCCGCGCCCCGGGCTTCAAGCAGCTGGCCACCATTCCGGTGGGGGCTAATCCGCACGGCATCTGGCCCTCGGGCGACGGCAGCCGGATGTACGTGGGCCTGGAAAACGGCGACTCCGCCGTGGCCATCAGCACGGCCAGCAACCGGGTGCTGGCCAAAATCAAGGTAGGCCAGGCCCCAATGGCGCTGATGTACGTGCCCAACGCCGTGCCTGCCGGCGCGGCCACAAACACCGGCCTCGGCCGGCAGCTGGTTGACCAGCCCGCCGTGGTGCGGACGCTCAAGCCGCCCACCGCTGGCCCCGCCACCGGCACCATGACGCTGCGCTCGGAAGGGCTGGTGGATTTGGCCACCTTCGCCCTGCGCGGCCTGACGCCGAACACCGACTACGACATCTTCCTGACCAGCGGCACCAAAGCGCCCTACGCGCGCGACTACGCCCTGACCACCGTGCGCACCGATGCCAAAGGCGGGGCCATGGGCCAGGCCCTGGGGCCGGTGCAGCGCATCGCGGGCGGCGAGTTGAACCCAGCGGGCAAAAAGTTTTCGCGGGTAATCGTCGCACCCAAAACCACTGACGGTGAACCCGCTTTACTGGCCGAATAGTCCGGCTTAGACTGGGCGGCAAAACCAGCATTTCATCCCTCCATGCGCATCACTACCTTATCCACCTGGGCCCTGGCAGCCACGCTGTTGCTCGGGGCCTGCTCGAAAAAGAACAGCGAGGAAACCGAGCCCGACATGGTCATTCCGCCCGACCCCGGCCCCATCGCAGCCAGCGCCGCCGACCGGGTGTACCTGGCCGACCAGTCATCGAACACGGTGTCGGTGCACGACCCGAGCACCAACCGGCTGCTGGGCGTGATTCGCTTGGGCAAGGGCCGGCCCGAGTTTCTGAGCCCGCTCTACGACATGGAGTCCAACGTGCACGGGCTGGGGGTGTCGCCCGATGGCAAGACGCTGGGCGTGATTGCCACCCTCACCAACGCGGTGATTTTTATCGACCTAGCCACCAACACCGTCAAGGGCAAGGTATACGTGGACCGCAACCCCCACGAGGGCTTTTTCACGCCCGACGGCAGACAGTTCTGGGTGGCGGTGCGCGGCAAGGATTACGTGACGGTGATTGACGTGGAGAAAATGCAGGTGGTGAAAAACATTGCCACCGAGCACGAGCCGAGCATGGTCGTGTTCCGGCCCGATGGCAAAGTGGCCTTCGTGGACCACTCCGAAACCGCTACGCTCGACGTAATTGATGTGAAGAAGCGCGAGGTCATTGCCCGGGTGCCGGTGGTGAGCAAGTTCTCGCCCAACCTGGTGGTGACCGAGGACGGCCAGCAGGTCTGGATGACCCACAAAGACGTGGGCAAGGTGACCGTGGTGAACGCCCAGACCTACGCCGTGGAAGGCGTGATTGACACCGGCCCCGGCACCAACCATGTGAACATGGCCGGCACCGGCGGCGGCACCCGCTTCAGCGGGGCCAGCGCCGGCGACTTCGCTTACGTAACCGTGGGCGGCGAAAACGCGGTGAAGGTGTATTCGCGCCAGCGCCAGCTGCTGGCCACTATCCCGGTGGGGGCCAACCCGCACGGCGTGTGGCCCAACGGCGACGGCAGCAAGCTCTACGTGGGCCTGGAAAACGGCGACGCGCTGGTCAGCATCGACACCAAAACCAACACCAAGCTCACCGAAACCGGCAGCGGCCAGGCCCCGCAGGCCCTGCTCTACGTGGTGAAAGCCGGCGGTGGCAGCCCCGGCGCCAGTGGGCTGGAAGCCTTCACGCCGGTGACGCCGGTGAACATCCGCCTGGTGCCCGTGGGTACGCAGCCGGTGCCCGGCGTGGGCGGCGGGGCCACCATCCGCCCCACCGAAGACCTCGACGAAATGGTACTGGCCCTCAAGCAGCTGGCCGCCAACACCACCTACACCCTGTACCTGTCGGACAGCAAAACCGCATTGGTGGCCCCGGAGCCGGTCATTTCCTTCAAAACCGATGATGGTGGCGCAGTCGAAGTCAACGCCTACTACCAGATTCGGCTGCGGCTGGCGGGCCGGTTCGCCGTGGTGGTGCTCGGCGACAAAAACCCGGCCGGCGCGGTCACGCTCACGCAGCCGTAAGCCGGCTGCTGACCAAAAAGGCCCCTGGTGCATGACGCATCAGGGGCCTTTTTTAGGGGTGCAAACGCTTTTGCTTCGGGTAGCACCGGGGGGGGGGGTTGCTCAACTACCGCCGCCAGCCACTAGCTGGCAGGCCGCCAATTCCCGGCGGTGCGCCCGAAAGCGCAGCAGCCCGACCGTCAGCACCAGCCCCGCCACGGCCAGCGCGGAGTAACCCAACCGGCCGCCCCGCTCGGGGTGAAACTGAAGGAGCGCCAGCCCGAAGCCCACCAGCGCCAGGCTGGTGCGCACGTAGGTGAGCAAAGTGCGCTCATTGGCCAGCCGGGTCCGTTGCAGGGCCAGCCGGTCCGAGAGGGCGAGTGGGTTGGTGGGGGGGGGGTAGCGGCATAAGGGAGTAGGCTACGGGAGGGTAATGGCATCGCCCGGTTCGGCCAGCCGGTGAAACACGATGCCGTGCTTCTCAAAATACGGCCCGTAGTTCTCGTAGCGCTGCTGGATGAAGAAGGGCTTGAGGTAGCCGTCGTGTACGGGCAAAATTTGCCTGGGACGCATTTTCAGGGCGAAATCGGCCACCACCAGCTCCGTGAGAAAAGGCGCGGTGACGGGCAGCAGGAGCATTTCCACCCCCGCGAAGGGCAACAAATTGTTAGCAAAAGAGTCGGCGGGATTTAGCACCTTGCCATTCACCAGCCAGGCGGTCATTTGCGGCAAGGGGCTGTCGAGAATGGCCTCGTGCTGCACCGGAAGGGCCAGCAGCTGAAACACGCCCAAGTCTAGGCGACCTTCCTCGTGGATTTGCACCGTGAGGCCGTGCGCTTGCAGTTCGGTTGCCACCTCGCGGTTAGAGATGATAATGACCTGACGCAGGGCCACGATTTTCTGCAGCGCCGCCACGTCGAGGTGGTCGGGGTGGTTGTGGGTGATGATGATGACCGATACGTCTTTGAAAACCTCGGGGTGCACCAAGCCTTCGATGAAGGAAAACTTGCCCGGGTCGAAAAGAATCTGTTGGCCGTCGAGTTCGAACAGCAAACAGGAATGAATGTATTTGGTGATGCGCATGGCATTGAAAATGAGGTTGTTCTAGCTGCTTCGGTAGTCCAACTTCCTCCGTGCGCTTTGCGCTATACCGTGTGCAGAATCACGTAGAGCGAGCCAGTCGAAATCACCAACCAGAGCAGGATGCCCAGCACGTAGGGCTTGATGCCCACCGAGCGCACCACCTTGGCCGACAGGCCCGCGCCGATGAAAAACAGCGTCACCGTGAGGCCGATTTTGGCCAGGTTCACCATCACCGGGCCCAGGGGCTTGGCGGCGGGCACGAAGGTGTTGAGCAGCATGGCGGCGATGAAGCCGAAGATGAAATAGGGAATTTTCACCTTGACGCCCTTCTGCTTGAAAATCATGGCCGTGCCAATGGAAATCGGGATAATCCACAGGGCCCGGGCCAGCTTCACGGTGGTGGCTACTTCCAGGGCTTTATTGCCGTAGGCGGCCGCCGCGCCCACCACCGAACTGGTGTCGTGGATGGCAATGGCGCACCAAAGGCCGAACTGGTTCTGAGTCATGGCCAGCGCGTGGCCGATGGGCGGGAAGGCAAACAGGGCCAGCGCGTTGAGCACGAACACCGTGCCCAGGGCCACCGACATCTCCTCGTCCTTGGCCCGCAGCACCGGCCCGATGGCCGCGATGGCCGAGCCGCCGCAAATGGCGGTGCCGCACGAAATCAGATGCACCACGTGCCGGCCCAGCCCCAACCACCGGCCCACCACCAGGCCCAGCAGCAGCGTGCCGAAGATGGACACCACCGTGAACAGGATGCCCTCCTTGCCGGCCTGCACCGCCGCGTGGGCGTTCATGCCGAAGCCCAGCCCGATAACCGAGAACTGCAGCAGCTTGGCCGTGGCCTTTTTGGTTTGGGTAGTGAAGGGGTTGCCGATGGTCTGGGCCAGCACCAAGCCCAGGGCCAGGGCAATGGGCGGCGAGGCCCAGGGCGTGAGGCAGAACACGAAGAACAGCACGAACACCACCTGCTTCAGGGTGAAATCCTGCCCGAACAGCACGCGGGGCGTGTGCAGGTGGCGGAAGAAGCCGGTGGTTTCGTTGAATTCAGGAGCGGCCGGTTCCTGCGCCGGAGCGGGAGCGAGCGGCGAATCAGGGGCTTGCGGAGTTGCGGAATGAACCGGGAGTGCCATGAGCGGGAGGGGGTTGTTTCTGAGGCAAATATACGGCGACCCCTACGCAAAGGATTATCCAATCGTGTTATCCTGCATAACCAAAAGTTATTTATAGAATAGCTGATTTTTGCATTCCCGCCAGTCTTGAGCCGCCCGGATGGCCGTGGCAGCAGTTGTTACGGCACCGGCAGACCTGTGCCATCGCCAATCTGCCGTTGGACGAACCACCCGGTTCACCTCCTGCTGTATAAGTACAGCCGCTGCCAGCTGACACCGAATGGTTATCCGGCATCGCCAGCCTTTATTTGGCCCCCTTGAATTGCCCCTGCACGAAGCTCAGAAACCGCTGGGCCGGCCGGGCCAGCACCTGTCCCTGCACCCAGAGTGCCTCGAACTGCCGGGCCAGGTGCAGCCCTTTGATGGGCACGATTTCGAGCAGTCCAGCCGCCAGCTCGCGGTCCAGGGCCCGGCGCGACACGAATCCCAGGGCCGCCGGCGCGGCTTCGAGGTAGCGCTTGATGGCTTCCGTATTGTCCAGGTAAAGGGCTACGGAAAGGCTGCTGAGCTTAATGTGCTGCGCCCGCAGAGCAAATTCGAGAATTTCCAGCGTGCCCGAGCCCCGCTCGCGCAACACCAGCGGGTGGGCCAGGGCCTCGGCCAAGGACAGCGGCGTGGCGAGCGGGGAACCGGGCGCGACGCGGCGCACGGCCACCAACTCGTCGGGCAGCAACGGCTCGTAGTGCAGGTCGTGGCTTTTGGTGCGGCCTTCTACAAAGCCCAAATCCAGCTCGCCGCGTAGTAGGGCATCGGCAATGCGCTCGGAATTGGCGTTCAGGAACGAGAGCTGCACCTGCGGGTAGCGGGCCTGAAAGGCGGGCAGCAACCCCGGCAGCACGTACTGGGCCAAGGTGGTGCTGGCCCCCAGGCGCAGGCGGCCGGCGGCCTCTTCGGGGTCACGCAGGGCCAGGAGCTGGTCTTCGAGCTGCTGCTGGGCGGCGGCGGCGGCATCGGCGTGGGCGTGCAGCAGGCGGCCGGCCTCGG
Source organism: Hymenobacter sp. YC55 (assembly GCF_029433095.1). Classification (GTDB taxonomy): domain Bacteria; phylum Bacteroidota; class Bacteroidia; order Cytophagales; family Hymenobacteraceae; genus Hymenobacter. Next base: position 115,739 of record NZ_JARNTX010000009.1, on the reverse strand, counting down.
TGAGGCTCACGCGGTTGCCGCGCCGCTCCAACAGGCGCTGGCCGTACTGGGCTTCCAGCTCACGAATGTGCTTGGTGACGGCCGGCTGGCTCACAAACAGCTCCTGCCCGGCCTTGGTAAAGCTCAGATGCCGGGCCACGGTGGCAAATACGCGCAGACGAAAATCGGACATGGCGGCAAGGTAGGCAGTTTGCTATAACCTCGGGGCGGACCCTCCCCGCTCATTTCGGGCACTCATCCGCCCACCCTGCCAACGCCGCTTACCGAACCAGCTTCTCCAGCGCGGCCTTGAACTCGGGGGTGTAGTACGCGGCCATGCCGTCGTGGCAGGTGACCACCTGGCCGTCGGGGCCGATGATGACGGTGGCAAGAATGGAGTTGGAATCGAATGGGGCAGGCACTTCGGCTTTTCAGAGGCCGATATAGTACAGCGAGGCGAGGCCCAGCGAAAGCCTGACGAAGCGGATACTACCTTCCCAAGGCGCTGGTTTACGCCGAGGTGCAGCAGGTTGATAGACACGAAGTAGGCGAGAAATTGGTCGGACGCATTTCGGAGTGGCAGACACAGGTGTTTCGGTGCGCCGGGCGGAGCCGTGCCGGCCGCCTCCCTTACCATCCAGACCAAACTCCTTATCTCTCCCTCAATGGTCTACACTCCGTCGGCGAGGTACGGCGTACGCTGGCGCAGTACCAGCAACGGCTCAAGTTACGGCCAACCAAATGAGTGTAGTAAGCAGGTATAGGGTAACCAGAGCGTGACGCTGACGCAGCAGCATTAGCACAGCTTACTGCCCAACGTCCGTTCTAATTTGGCAAAGGGCGTTTAACCTTTGTACTAAACTTTTAACCAAGGCCGAAGATGTCGTGGCCGTGATGCAGCGCTTACAGCAGCAGTTAGGCGTAGTACCTGAGCGCATCCAAGTCGACAATGGCAGCGAGTTTATCAGCAAGGCCCTCGACCGCTGGGCCTACGACCAGCACGTGACGCTGGACTTCTCTCGGCCGGGCAAACCGACCGATAATCCGTACATTGAGTCGTTTAACGGCAGCTTCCGCGATGAATGCCTGAACGTGCATTGGTTTCTATCGCTGACCGATGCGCAAGATAAAATTGAGCAGTGGCGCCAAGAATACAATGGCTTCCGACCGCACAGCTCGCTACAGAATTTAACGCCCGATGAGGTAGTGGCTGCGGCTACTACTGTCGAGCTTCAGAATGCCTGATGCTCCACTTTCAACCGGCCCAGTAAATGGGAGCAGGTCAGTTGCCGAAGCGATACGCAACAGACTGCGTCGCCACCCGCGAACTGGAATGCGCTCGAGAATGCTCCTCATGACTGACATGTATGGACCGGGCCTTGTCACGCCGGTGATGCTCAGCACGAACTGGCCAGCCCGTTTAGCTTTTGTGCCAACCTTTTACCCAAGGCCAAGTTTCGGACGCGGTGCTCGATGCGCCGGGCTCACTTATCATTCAGGAAGCGGGCAACCGGACGTTCTCGATGCAGACCGCGCTGCACGAGCTGCTAAAATAGCCAGCCTACCTACTATATTAAAGCGCCTGTCAGGCTGAGCTGGCGCAGCATTTTTTCGCGTGAGAAATCATATTTCTAACGGAAGATGCTGCGCCAGCTCAACCTGACAGGCGCTTTGAGCTACCAGATATGGACGACGTGCTTAAAACTCCTGCACCGTGGGGCGTAGCACAATTTCGTTGATATCTACCTCGGCGGGCTGCTCGATGGCGAACGCAATGGCCCGGGCCACTGACGACGCTGGAATAGCCTGTTTGTAGAACTCTACCACGCCCTTGGCACTTTCCTCGTGCGAGCTGCCGTGCTGTAGCTCCGACTCTACCGCGCCGGGCTCGATGCTGGTGACGCGAATGCTGCCGCCTACTTCGTGGCGCAGCCCGTCGGATATGGCCCGCACGGCGTATTTGGTGCCGCTGTACACGGTGCCGCCGGGGCTGAACACTTTGATGCCCGCCACCGACGAGATATTGATAAAGTGCCCGGACTTTTGCTGCTCGAACACGGGCAAGGCGGCCGCGATACCGTAGAGCACGCCTTTGATGTTGATGTCAATCATGCTGTTCCACTCGTCCACCTTGGTGGCACTCATGGGCGCAATGGCCATCAGGCCGGCGTTGTTGATGATAACGTCGAGGCGACCAAACGCTTCTACAGCCTTATCAACCAAGGCTTTTACTTCTTCGGCTTTGGTTACGTCGGTTTGCAGAATCTCTACCTTTCCGCCTGCGGCGCGAATATCGGCAGCAATTTTTTCCAGGTTTTCGAGGCGGCGCGCGCCTAGCACTACGGCGGCACCTTTGCTGGCCAAATGGCGAGCCGTAGTTTCGCCCAGCCCGCTGCTAGCGCCCGTGATGACGACTACTTTATTTTCGATATTCTCCATGATGTTCCTCGTTTGGCCTCGCTTTGCTTAAGGTGATGTGGGGAGAACCGGTAGCTACAGCAGTTGTTTCTTGGGTGGTGGTTTAATTTAAGGTGAGAGTGTAGTTATCGATAACGATTTTAATGCGGGCAGTATGGATTGCCAAACTTTTGCTAAAGGAGCAGGATTTGCGCACCAGCATACCGCACCGCTGCCGTAAGGAGCAATTACTAGCTTCGACAATACTGGTTTGCCCTTCGCCTTTCAGATACGGGCGGTGTCGCCAGCGGGGCAGCACGTTTGTATAGGCATTCTAGCGGTCGGTAAAATACCAGCAGTGGCGGCGGTAGCGACGCGGCAAGGCTTGCCACAGCCGCTGCGCCGTTTGAGCACTACGGTTGCCCAAAACCCACGCCACGATGCGCCGACTGGCGCGTTCGACCGCAAGCCAGAGCCAGACTTTATGCGCTTTACAGCGTTTTTTCTAAAACTTCTTCCGCCGCAGTCGGGGCAGCGGGGGCGAAGCTGCCCGCGCTTTTTTTAGCAGCTTAGCCACCGTCACGCGCGCCACGCCCGTGGCGTGCACAATGCTACGTTGGGAGTTGCGTTCTACGTAACAGTTTTTCCACCTGGGCATATTGGGCGGCTTTGGCGACAGCAGCGGGCGTAAAACGCGCTTGGTAGCCACAGGCTTTACACTGATATTCGGCATGCCCTTGGCTCGGACCATTGCGCCGAATAGGTTCGCTGCCACATTGGGCACATAGATGTTGCGTGTAAACCATAATCCCTCCTACGCTTTTCACCTCTTAATGGGGTTCTTTTGCCAAAAGGGCGGATTTACACGCTAAGCCCGGTTAGCAAAAAGGGTTATAGTACTGCCTGAGAAAGACTGATTCTACGCTGTAGAGCGGGTGCGTGCTGCCTATCAACAAGGAACTCCTTTTTGATAACCTCCGATGCCCGCCAACCCGACCGACCAGCCCACCCGCGTGGCGCTCTATGCCCGCGTCTCCCCCCTCGACAAAGGGCAGGCCCGGGAGACGCAGCTGCGCCCCCTGCGCGAGTACGCCCAGCGCCGCGGCTTTGCCGTTGTCGATGAATACGTGGACTAGGCCTCGGGTACCAGCGAGGAATGAACTCAGTACAAACGGATGATGGTGGCGGCCAAGAACCGGTAGCTCGACGCGGTGCTGGTCCGGCGCTACGACCGCTTTGCCCGCTCGACCCAGGCGCTGGTCAACGCGCCGAAGGAATTCCAGAGCCCAGGGGTGGACTTCGTCTCCTACCAGGAAAACATCGACACGACCACGCCCATGGGCGAGTTGGGGTTCCACGTCATGGCCTCGCTGGCCCTGTTTGAGCGCGCGCTCATCAGCCAGCGCGTGCGCGCCGGCATGGCCCGGGCCAAAGCCCAGGGCAAGCATGTGGCCCGGCCGCCACTGGCCCAGTCTAAGCAGGAGGCCATTGCGCAGCTTCTGCGCAATGGCTTATCTATGAATCAAGTCATCAAGCAGTTAGACCTGGCCTATGGCACCGTCTACAATTACGCCCAGAAGCTAAAAAGTGCTTAGCGTGTAAATCCGCCCTTTGGGAAGAAGAACCCCTGTTAGCCATGGACTCGGAGGTTTTACCCTATTTGTTTAACAACACCCATGGATTTGCGCAGCAACAAGGCCAAAGTAAACCGCATGAAAATTACGCTCACGCCCAATGACACCTACACCGTGGAGTTTTACCGTCAGGTGCTAGTCGATTGGGAGCCGGTTATTTCCAACCAGCAGACTTTTGAAATGGTGTACGGGGAGGACTTGCCTAGCCTCTTTACCTCAGTAACGGGCTACGATACTCACCTCTAAGCGCCGCGCCATGAAAGCCCCCCGAGCCCTGACCATCGACTTAGAAGGCAAGCAAGTGAAGGTGTACCGCAACCTGAAATACAAGGACCAGGGCCTCTTTTCGGTGCAGTTCGGGGGGCTTGTGGTAGCCGTGCTTGAAACCGTGCAGCTAAGCAACGTGGTTTTTAAGGTCACAGAAACCGGCCGCCAGCGCGTGATAGCCAGTCGCCAGAAGAACGTTCACGCCTACGCCATTGGCACGTTTACCGCCACGCCGCAGCCCACCGCAACTGAGCCAATCAGCTATAACCCCTACCGCGCCGGGCATTTCTTCCGCATCGAGGACCAGGCCCCCATTCACAGCGCCACGGCGGTAGTGCTGAGCGAAGGCAAAGCCTACGCCAGTGCCCAAGCCAGCCTCTTATTCTAGCCCTGCTATGGCAAGATAGACCCCATTAGCTACGATTATCGGGAGGTAGCTTGCCCAGCTTGCGGAGCTAACGCCGGCAGCTATTGCAAGCGCCCCAGCGGCCACAGCGGGCCGATAGTGCAGCCGCGCCGAGCAGCCGCGCACCTGATGTGGCAGCAGGAGGAATTGACCAAGTACGGCCGCATCATTACCACATGGGACGAGGCCCCAGCAGCAGCCCCGGCCACCCCAGCACCGACCAGCGGCCAGCTTTCCCTTTTCTGAGTTTTACAATTGAAAAAAGATGTAAAAACTACATAAATAAAGTTGTATTTTTTACAACATTAAACCAGCCAAAAACGTTTAATAAGTATAAGCCACGCAGCTAAAAACAGCCTTTCAATCATGGGTAAGCACATTTTTTCTTCGACTACCAGCACCGGCCAGCAAGTGAATGTTCAGTGTGGTTGGGACCGTTCCTTGCAGCACCATTACCTGACCGTTTTTGCCGGTGAGGCCGTGCCTGAAAACGTGCTTTATACTTCCCTGATGGAGCGCGGCGGCGGATTGCCTGACGCGGACGCGGTATCGGACAAGCTGGATGAATTAGGCATTGAAGCGCCGGAAGGCTTGTTAGGCCGGATTTGGCTGGATTCCGAATTCAACGAAAGCAGCAACGAGGTAAAACAGTGGTAAGGCCATGAGAGCAGTAGAAGCCCCCACCCTTGGCGACCTCACTTGGAACCAGTACCGTAGCCAGGTAATCAACGCTATTACGGACGTTGAGGCCCAGTTGTACCACCTCAGAAAGAGCGTCAACAACGAGGGCATGACCTACGAGGTAGCCGCCTTGCTGAAAATTGAAATCATCGACCAAGAAGATTTTGATGTGCTTTCGGCCTTGGTGAAAGCAGTTCGCCACGTTGGCTGCGAAGCTATCCGCGCCACAAAAGAGGACCACGGCGGGCAATTCTCCCTGCTTCTACTCTAACCCTAACGCCCATGAAAACGCCCCAAGATTTGACCATCGGAGATGCCATCTACTACCCGCGAGAGCAGGCGCTAGGCATCATTTACGAAACGTACAGCCGGGGCGACAACGAGCGGCCAGGGGTGCAGGTGCTGCTGAGCAACGGCGAAGACCTTAGCGGATTCAGCCCCCAGGAAGCCGACCAGTTTTTGCAGCCGTTGGGGCCTACGGGCCTGACCTATCAGTTTCAGAACGTGACCCAGCTAGCCCGCGACTACGAGCGTGGCGTTTTTGGCCAAGCGTTCCACAACGCCCAGGTGCTCCAACTAACGCAGTCGCTCAACCCACCCGAGTAGCTTTTCCCCTTTTGTTCCTTCTTCGCTATGAGCACCAGCTACCAGAACAGCCAGAATAGCGCCGGTTTTGCCCCACAGTGGGCTTATCTAGCCGTAGAGCACCAACCGGCAGACGAGGCCGAAGCCGAGCGCCTAGAGCAGCTACGGCGGCTTATTGACGCGGCACCCGATGTAGCCGACCTACGCGACTTTGCCGAGCAGGCCCGCGAGGTAATGGGCAGCGGTTACACCATCCATTGCGGCAGCTCCCACGTCTGGCTGAAACGCGACGACCAGGCCGAACGCCTAGCAGTTATTGCAGACCGGCACACCACGGCTTACCGGGAGTGGAACGCCCCCACTGCAAATAGTTAAACCTTCAGCAAGCAGCGGGCCGTAATGTTGCTAAAATTGCATAGATTATTTTGCCTCATTACACCTAACGCTGCTGAAAAATGCCTAAGAAATTGCCTTTCGACAACATTGCCGAGTTTGTTCATTCACTTGGCGAACGCGGCAAAACGGCCAAGGCCCTCGACATTAACCCGCGCACCTTGACTACCCGCTTGGCGGACCCGGCCACCTTCACCTTGGCCGAGCTGCAACGAGTAGCCGAGTACGGGCACACCGACCTTATCACGGTAACAATGATGGCTGAGCACCAGATGAAAAACCCGATTGAGCCGCCCGCGCCCGCTTTGGGTCGGCCAGCTCGTCAGCACTAGCTGCCCATGAGCATCTTACCTGAGTATGCAGCCCCTACCGGCGTTCGGTCGATGCTCTATCAAATGGCTGAGCTACTGCTACGCTACCCCGACGAGGCCCAGCGGCTAGCCGCCGCTGAGGCCCTACCTACGCCAAACCCTTTTCTAGCCGAAGCCCCCGACCTTGAAACCGTGGCCCAATGGCTGCAATTTACCGGGGAGGATATAACCGCCGACGAACTACGCACGAAGTACCAGCAGCAGGGCTGGCTATTACGCCTATCCTAGCGCAATTTCTTAGCCAGTTGTCTTATTCTCTGTCTATAGCCGCCCGCGCATGAAGTACGCTCCCCGCCGCCGCCGCAATTCGCCGCCACCTATCGACTACATCATGCGAGAGCTACACGCTTCTAGTAAACGGTGCGATGAGCTGCTAGGCCCGGCCCTTCAAATGATTGACGAGCGCCGCAAGCTGAGCGAGAGGTTCACCACTGGCTTACTCGTCGTGGGTGTGGCCATCGTCTTTTTCTTGCACTGGCTGCATCCTGAGTGGCCGTGGCCAGTTCGTATAACTATCCCGTTCTAAGGCGTAGGAGCACACTTTCACCGCACCTTTTTGCAATTGTAAAGCCTTTATGAAAAACGAGTGGGATATGTTCGCCGCCGTGCAGCAGCAGTTAGCCGCAGGGGCCGAACTGGTAACAATCTATATGACCAGCGCCTCGACCAACCTGACCCCCGGCCAGAGTGAGCCAGTCCAGGCGCTCGATGAAGAAGGCCAAGCCTATGAGTTAGGGCCGGACTTCATGCAGGCGCTGCGAGTGTGCATCTTCGACAAGCGGATACCGCATAAAATCCACCACGGCAGCAAAACCCTAGCTTTTGGCCCAGGGCTACGCACTCTCCCGCCCACAGTGACGCTACCCGGTGAGGTCACGCTTGACCTACTCGATGAAAAGAACCTTGATACTCTCGATATGCTGAGCGACGACGACAGCAACGATGATTGGTGGAAGCCTAAGCCGTAACCTGCTACTTTACTATGGATAACATTTGGGGAAACATCGCGGAGATAGCAACTGCTGGTGCTACAATTGCAGCCGTAGTAGTGGCTATACGCACTATTCAGGCGAAAAGAGTAGACGACCGTCGGACAGACAGATTAAATCGCATCAACCAACAACTCAACCAACTTTACGGTAAGCTCTCCATTCTCTATGAAACTGGAATGAGAGACTGGTGCTCCTTTATAGAACAGCACGGAAACGACTCTAAACTATTCGCCAGAGAGTTTGTGGATTTTTTTCCCAGCGGGGAGAATGTAGATAACCTGCCTTCACCTACTGCTGAACAATTAAAAGCTTATCGTAAGTGGCTCAAAACACTTTTCACAAAAACCAATGAGAAGATGTTAGAGGTGATTTACGCTAACGCAGACTTAGTAATTGGAAAAAGTATGCCGCAGGTCCTTATTCTTTTCGCGCAGCATGTTTCATCCATGAGATTACTACAAGTCACATTAGACGAAGAGGAACATAAAGAAGAAGCTGGCTCAAAAAGCGCGATTCTTGATGATTGGAGAGAATATGTAAAACTCATGGCGCCGTACCCAGGGGATACAGGATTTTACATCGGAGCATGTTTTGAAGTGTTGAAGGAAGAACAAGAGAGGTTACTATCAACCTATGAAACTCCCCTTACAGAGATGGAAATAGCTCGAAAAATAGAAGATGCCCAACGGGGTAAAGCGAAGTTTTGGAATGAGCGCGGAGTAGAAATAAGAGCAAAGAGAGCAACATCTTCTGCTATAAGTTCAAATGCGACTTTTGAACCAAAATTGTAACCAATATCTATCTTATGGAAGTCTATTTTGCCAGTCCCGGCCCCGGCTCCCATGCCACCAGTGTTACCGTAACGGGCGCTAGCAGTGTTGATGAAGCAGTGAATGCAGCGCAGAACCGCATCTATGCTGAGTATGGGACGGACCGCTACGAGGTTGTAATCACACCCCCCAGCGGAGCCCCAGCCGAGGCAGACCGCTACGAAATGAGCGTGAGCATCACCGATTCACAAAACGGCAACGAGGCTAGCTAGCTATTCTGTTGGCGGCACTGCCTCAGCACTGGCTTCCTGTATCAGCTCCGAGCTTACTTCTGTCACCGGGAAAAAATCACTACGGAACAGGTTTGATTCCCGCTCTGCAATTGGAAAACGCCTTGCAATGGCTTCATAGGCAGATTCGGAAATCTTGAGATAGGCCACCTCACCCGTAGTGCCTTGGCCCCTGTCACCGAAGATGCACAGCAGCCGGTCGAATTGATTAAGCGGCGTGTACTTGAAAGTGCGGATATACGCCTTGTGTGCGCGGTAAGACCCTAATTCGTCAGGCGTAGAAAGCTTTTTTGAACTCATAGCAGTACAGGTAAGCCCGAAGGTACTCATTCACCGAATTTCAATGAAGAAGCCTGCTAGCGCCCCGGTTTTACCTCTCTATAATCCGGCTTTGCCTAGCTTCAACCGCTTAGTAGGGCCGGAAGAAGCCGCTACTTTCTGTCAGTATAAGTTTCAGGAGATGGGCGCGGAGCTGCCCGAGTGGGCCAGCCGCCACAACTTGAATGTAGAGCAGGCAATGCTTATGAGTACGCAGCCGGTTACCGTTCACGACCCTACCCGCAATAAGAGGATTTGGAAGTTCAAGCCCGAGTTCGCCCAGGCCGCACTTTCTGAGCTTGGCTTTCCCACGGAAACGATTTGGATTAAAACACCCGATTCCTGCGCACTAGAAGTCGTATTTGTCTTGCCACCACGTTCTGTAAAACAGTACCGCCAGGAGCAGCAAGAATACAGGCAACGCACAAGGCATACTGAGCAGGACTAGCACCAATTCACTACTTATAGGGTAGCTTTGAAGGAGGCAGTTCAGTAACAGATTATATGAAAACCAGCGAGATGCCAATCAAAATGCGCTTAGCAAATAAATTACTCTTGCTCGTTTTAATTCAACTGCTTCATATTGGCGTTTTTGCCCAAACTCCCAAAGCCATCAGGTACAGGATTACTGAAGTAGGGCTTATATCAATTGCACCTGAACTAGAGTTGATTGCCGGTAAAAACAAGAAGCTCGAAGATTCAGCTCAACTGAGTATGAGCCGCTTGTATGACTATGATATTTATGATAGTAGAGCTGTCTTTCAACAAAAAGGATTGAACGAGAGCCAACCCTCAAGCCTTCAAACTTATGTGCGAATAATCATCGAAACCTTTGTTGGCAAGCCCGGTGAGTATCCAAAATCAAGCAGTAGACCAGCGTTTAAGCCTGATGAATTGGCTGCTTACGATGCCAATTTCAAGCAGGAGGTTGTTGCGGGATTCAAAGAACAACGAACTGCCAAGACGAATCTATCCCTTGTAAAATGGTTGGGAAGCAATACTGTAATTGTTAATGACAAGGCTGCAATACAAATTACTTACATCCGGCAGTTGAATGATAGGCCGCCTGTCAAAGTGGAGATGTACCAATTCTTCAATAATGACAGGATGCACCAAGTCATTTTATCATACAGGATTAAGGATGAAAAACAATGGAAGCCGATACTGGCAAAGGCTCTATCAAGCTTCCAAATTACTAACGTTAGATAACCAACTTCCAAACTCTATTCTAAAGACGAGCCCCGCTAATGACAGCGGGGCTTTTTTCAGCAATTGTAAACAGTTAAGGCGGTTTTGTAGGTGTTGTAAAGATGTATTTTTTACAACTTTAACCCCTGTTTTTGCGTTAATAGTAGTGTAGTTTACTTCCCGTTAGAAGCCTATTATTATGCCTGGTCTTTCTCAATCACGCTCCTTGGCTAAGCGGCAGCATCGCCGGTTGTCGAACCCTGCTATCTTGCCGGTAAATCAACCTACTTTAGCTATGGGTCAGACCCTTGAAAAAGTGGCGCTTGTCGAGAAGCTACCGGATTCCCGCACGGCCCATTTACAGCCCATTATTGATTTTCTGAAAGCCCAAGGCAACGACCCCGCCAGCGGCGACGAGTTCACCTACAACCGGGATGGCTTTGGGGAATACCTGTTTCACCAGTCCCTCGACGTGGAGGCCTTGCGCCAACGGTTTACCTTCCCCCCAACTATTCTGCTGACCAAAGACGCGGTGCAGGATACCCGTAATTTTGTGGCCATTACCCAGGCCCTGCCGCCAAGCGCCCCGCTGACCTTTAATCTGTAAGTGTGGCCACGTCGATACCACCCGTTGATACCCCAGCCCGGAAGGCGTTTCTTGACCAGGGCACCAATCTATACCCCGGCGTTGACCAGTGGCACCACCCGCAGCAGGACTTGCCCGCTGGTACGCTGCTAGTGCAGTTTGACTTTCGGCCCGAGGCGGACATTCGGAAAGGAGAAGAAACTATTTCGCCTTACTTCACCGATGCCGCCACGCTGCTAAAGCACCTAACCCCGGACTTAGAAGTCAACGCTCGTAGTTTGGCCGAGGCCCTACAAGTAAAGCCGTATCGACAGGCTGATGCAGGCGAGCATCTTTACAGCCCCAGCGTAGCGATATACCGACTAATCCGGCCCATCAAAGCGGAGAACATCCAAGTAGCGCAACCGGCCGAGTTCGGCCACGGCCTGACCCGCAACAACCTTCAGTACGGAGAAGGGGTAGGGGCTCAATTCTTTCTGACGGAACCCAAGGATTCGATTCTGAAAGGGGTGAACCGGGCCTTAGAAGTTGCCGATGTGATGCCGTGCATTCAGCGGGAGCACCGCTTGGCTTGGTTACGAAAGCTGGAGGTAAGCCAGGTCGATAACAAAGCCATCGAAGCGGCCATTAAGCCACTCTTTCAGGATAAGGTAAATGAGATGCTGCGCGGCACCCCAGGAGAGCAGAAGCACGGCCGCGAGATAGCCGAGCTATACCAAGCCAACCAGGAGCTAAAGATGATGCAGCTGAGCAGCCCGATTGCGAAAGTGCCACCGCCTGATGCCACTACACGGGGTAGCACAAGAGTAGGAACAGAAAGTATCGGTAGGGAAAATCTGCGCAGGGAGCTGTCTCGCGAAACGGCCGTTTTAGCGGCCCACCTGCCTCGGCTGCTTAGCGCCCTGAAAAGCTACCACAGATTGTCTCATTTCCTGTTCTCAGTAATCAACGACTCGCTATCTTCGCCCTCGTTGACTTCTTGAGAAAAATGGCGATGATTTTCGGCTATGCCCGCGTGAGTACCTCCGACCAGCACCTGCATCTGCAGACTGATGCCTTGCAAGCCTACGGCTGCGTGGAGGTGTCCCAGGAAAAAGTGTCCTCCGTGAAAGAGCGCCCGGCCCTGCAGCACCTGCTGACGCGGCTGCGGCCCGGCGATACGCTCGTCGTCTGGAAACTCGACCGCTTAGGCCGCTCACTCAAAGACCTGGTCACGTTGGTGACGGGCTTTCAGGACGCAGGGATTCACTTCGTCAGCCTGCAGGACCATTTGGACACGACCACCGCCCAAGGCCGGCTCATGTTCAACCTGTTTGCCTCGCTGGCTGAGTTTGAGCGCGACCTTATCCGCGAGCGCACCAAAGCGGGGTTGACTGCGGCCAGAGCCCGGGGCCGGCAGGGCGGGCGGCCCAAAGGCCTCTCCAAAGAAGCCCTGTCCAAAGCCCAGGCGGCCAAAACGCTGTACCTGCAGCAGGACAAAACTGTCGCGGAAATCGCCCAGTTGCTCGGGGTCGGTCGGGCAACCATTTACCGCTACCTGGGGCAGCTGGGCGTACCAACGGGCACGCAGGCGACACACCAAACGACCTGATACGCGCCTTGTGATAAAGACTTGCTCTCAGCCACCCGCTGCCGCTATTTCCCTGCCCGAGTTTGAGCACCGCTACCTAGGAAAGGTGCCGTCGGTGGGCGGGCTGCAGGCGGGCCAGTTTGCGGCCTATTCCCGCGCTGACTTCGGGCAGGTATCCCTGCCCTACCAGCGGCGCGACTTCTACAAGCTCTCCTTGCTGACGCGCGGCACCAGCCAGCTGCACCAGGCCACGCGGGGCTGGGCCATTGCCGGGCCGGCCGTGGTGCTCTCGCACCCGTTGGTGCCGCACGCCTGGGAAACCCTATCGGACGAGCAAAGCGGGTTGTTTTGCCTGTTCACGCCCGAATTTCTGCACGGCGGGGCGACGGCCGACCAGGCCCTAAGCCCACTACTGGCCCTGGGGCGCGACCCGGTCTATATACTGGAGCCCGGGCAGTTGCCGGCGTTTGAATCGTTGTTTAGCCAGCTGCTTACGGAGCTGGGCACCGATTACCCACACCAGGCCACCGTCGTGCGCCACTACCTGCACCTGCTGTTGCACCAGCTCCAGCGCTTGCGGGCGCCCGCGCCCAACTTCGTGCACCCTACCGCCGCCGACCGGCTCGCTGCCCTGTTTCTGGAGCTGCTGGCCCGGCAGTTTCCGGTAGCCCGGCCCGACCAGCCACTGCAGCTGCGCGCCCCCCAGGATTTTGCCCCGCTGCTGGGTGTGCACGTCAACTACCTCAACCGGGCCGTGCGGGCGGTGACAGGCAAAACCACTACCGCGCACCTGGCCGAGTGGCGGCTGGCGGAAGCGCGGCGCCTGCTGCAGCACACGCCGTGGTCCTTGACCGATATTGCCGAAGCGCTCGGCTTTGCGTACCCCACCCACTTTCACAATTTCTTCAAGCACCACACCGGCCTCACCCCGCAGCAAGTCCGTCAGCCCCAGGCCCTGGTGGTTTGAATTTCGTAGCCCTTGGGCGCAAATTGGTTATGTAGCCCCAGCAGGTGCGCCGGACCTTTGCACGGCCGGGTGCTACATTTCCCCGGCGCTACGTCGTATGCAGTATCGCTTGCTGGGCCAGACCGGCCTGAAGGTGTCGGCCCTGTGCCTGGGCACCATGACCTTTGGCGGCAAAGGCCGTTCGGCCGTCACCGGGGCCCTCGACCAGACGGCCGCCGATGAGTTGCTGCGCCGGGCCGTGGCCGCCGGGGTCAACTTTATCGACACGGCCAACGTGTACTCCGAGGGCTTGTCGGAGGAAATTACCGGCCAGGCCATCCGCAACCTAGGCCTGGACCGCGACTCGTTGGTGCTGGCCACTAAAGTGCGGGGCAAAATGGGCGAAGGCCCCAATGAGGTAGGACTTACGCGCAAACACATCATGCAGCAGGCCGAAGCCAGCCTCAAGCGCCTGCATACCGACTACCTCGACCTCTACCAGCTGCACGCCTACGACCCGCTCACGCCGCTGGACGAAACCTTGCGGGCGCTCGATGACCTCGTGCGCCAGGGCAAGGTGCGCTACATTGGGGCCAGCAACCTGGCCGCCTGGCAGCTGATGAAGGCCCTGGCCACGGCCGATAGCCGCCAGCTGGAGCGCTTCGCCTCGCTGCAGGCCTACTACACCATCGCCGGCCGGGACCTGGAGCGCGAAATGGTACCGCTGCTACTTGACCAAAAGGTGGGCCTACTGGTATGGAGCCCGTTGGCCGGTGGCCTGCTCTCAGGCAAGTACACCCGCGATGGCCAAAACCAGGAAGGCGGCCGCCGCGACCGGCTCGACTTTCCCCTCGTCGACCGCAACCGGGCCTTCAATGTCCTCGACGTGCTACACCCGCTGGCCGAAACCAAAGGCGCCACGGTGGCCCAACTCGCCTTGGCCTGGCTGCTGCACCAGCCGGTAGTAAGCAGCGTCATCATGGGGGCTACCAAGCCCGAGCAGCTCGACGCCAACCTGGCCGCCGTGGACGTGACGTTCACGCCGGAGGAGTTGCGCCATCTCGAAGAGGTCAGCCAACTGCCAGCTGAATACCCCGGCTGGATGCTCAACTACACCACCAGCGACCGCACCATCAGCTAACGGGCAGACCCGGTGCCGGTTGTATCCTGAAACCTGTCGGTCTGGGGCGAGCAATGAAAAGGGCCAGCTGCTTATTTCACACGAGGTTCGGCCAGCTTACCAGACCGAGCGGGAAGCAAGCGACTGGCCCGAATAGGGCCGCCGCCAGCGGGGACACGCGACTATAGGACAATGCCGGTAGAATTTCTGAGCGACGAGCAGGCGGCCCGCTATGGGCGCTACCAGACAGACCCTAGCCCGGAACAACTGGCCCGTTTCTTTTACCTGAGTCCGCAGGACCTACAGTTTCTGGCCGACTACCGCCGGTCGTACACCCAACTCGGGTGTGCTGTGCAGTTGTGTACACTCCGGTTTTTAGGCACGTTTCTGCCCATCCCTACCCAGGTGCCGGCCGTCGTGGTGGCCACCTTGGCGCAGCAGCTTCAGGTAGGCACTGACGCGTGGCCTGCGCGGTATACCCGCCCGAATACGCTCTCCGACCACCAGGCCCGCATTGTGGCGTACCTGGGCTTTGCGGCCTATGGGGGCCGGCAAGTATTCCGCCTCACGCGCTGGCTCTACGCGCAGGTCCTCACCAGCACCGTGCGGCCCAGTGTGCTCTTTGATTTAGCGACCGCGCATCTAGTGGCCCAGCGCGTCGTGCTGCCCGGCGTGACGGTGCTGGCCCGCCTGATTGCGCGGGTCCGCGAGCGTACGGGCCGTCACCTGTACCACCAACTCCGCAACCGGTTGAACCCGGTACAGCAAGAGGCCTTGGAATCGCTGTTGCTGGTACCGCCTGGCCAGCGACTCACCCGACTGGAAGCGTTGCGCACCGCGCCGACCCGCGTTTCCGGCCCCGCTCTGGTGGCCGCGTTGGGACGGCTGGAGCACGTGCGCGTCCTCGGCGTAGGGAGCATTTCACTGCACGACCTGCCCGAAGCCCGAGTGGTGCGGCTGGCCCGCCACGCCCAAGTAGCCTGGGGGCAGACGTTGGCGCGGATGGGAGAAGAACGCCGCCTGGCTACCCTGCTGGCCTTCGCCCAGGCCCTTGAACGCACGGCCACCGACGATGTGCTCGACCTCTTCGACGGGCTGCTGACAGCGCTCGCCCTGCGGGGCGAAACCAAGCGCCGCCGTCAGCGGCTGCGCTCCCTGAAGGATTTGGACCAGGCGGCGCTGGTGCTGGAGCAAGCCGTGCGCTTGCTGCTCGACGAATCCGTGCCCGAAGCCCAGATTCGGGCACAGGTACTGAGCCGCATTGGCGAAGCCTCCTTGCGAGAAGCAGCCGAGACGGTGCAGGCGCTGGCCAGTCCCGCCGACGCCCCCCGGTTCCAAGCCCTGAGTGGTAGCTACGCGACCGTACGCCGGTTTCTGCCGGCCCTGCTGAACGGAATTGCGTTGGAAGGCTCCCCCTCGGCCAAACCCCTGCTCGATGCCTGGTACTTTTTACGAGCCCAGGAAGCAGGCGGCCGGTGCCGGCCCAAATGGGGGACTGCTCCCCGCACCTTTGTGCCCAAAAGCTGGGCGCGGCAGGTGTTTGCCAGTCGAGACGAGGTGAACCCCGCCGCGTACACGCTCTGCGTGCTGGACCGCCTACACCAAGCGTTGCGCCGTCGGGAAGTGTTTGTGACGACGAGTGATCGCTACGGCGACCCGCGCGCGGAAATGCTACGCGGCGAGGACTGGGACGCGGCGCGTGAATCGGTGGCGCGGGCGCTGGGCCGTTCGCTCGACCCGGCCCTGGAACTGGTGCGGCTCCAAGCGCAGCTGCGGTCGGCCTACGCGGAGGTTCGCGAAACCCTGCCCCACAACACGGCGCTGCACGTGCTGCAGCACGACGGCATGCCCTACGTGCGGGTAAGCCCGCTCCCCGCCCAGGAAGAACCCGCAAGCTTGCAGCAGTTGCGGACGCAGCTTACCCAGCAGTTGCCCCACGTGGAACTAGCGGCGTTGCTGCTGGAGGTGAACGCGTTCACGGGATTTGCCGACGCCTTCAACCACGTGGCCGACGGCCAGAGCAAAGCGGCCGATTTACCACTGAGCATCTGCGCGGTGCTGCTGGCCCAGGCGTGTAACATTGGCCTCAAGGCTGTGGCGCGGGCCGAGGTACCGGCCCTCACCTTGCCCCGCTTGTCCTGGGTGCAGCAAAACTACATGCGCGTGGAAACGCTCACCGCCGCCAACGCCCGGTTGGTGGACGGCCAGGCGCAATTGCCCCTGGCCCAGGCCTGGGGTGGCGGAGAAGTCGCCTCGGCCGACGGCATGCGCTTCGTCGTGCCCGTGCGCACGCTGCACGCCGGGTGGAACCGCAAATACTACGGCTCCCAGCGCGGGGTAACCTACTACAACTTCACCGGCGACCAGTTCACCGGCTTCCACGGCATCGTCATTCCCGGTACGCTGCGCGACTCCCTGTTCATCCTGGCCGGGCTGCTGGAACAGCAAACCAGCCTGGACCCGCGCGAAATCATGGCCGATACCCATGGCTACAGTGAGGTAGTCTTTGGCCTGTTCGCCTTATTGGGCTACCGCTTCAGCCCTCGCTTAGCAGACCTCTCCGACCAACGGTTCTGGCGCCTCAGCAAGGAAGATGATTATGGTCCCCTCAATGAATTAAGCCGGCACGTCGTCAACGCCCGGCTCATCAGTGACCATTGGGAGGATATGTTGCGGCTGGCCGGCTCTCTTAAATTGGGCCGGGTAAAAGCCACGGCGGTAATGCGCACCTTGCAGCGGGCGGGTTCGCTCTCGGGCCTGGGCCGGGCGGTGGCCGAACTGGGCCGGGTGGAAAAAACGCGCTACCTGCTAGCCTACGTCCACGACGAGGCCTACCGGCGGCGCATCCTGGTGCAGCTCAACCGCGGCGAGGGCCGCCACGCGCTGGCCCGCGCCGTTTTTCACGGCAAGAAAGGCGAGCTGCGCCAGCGCTATCGCGAGGGAATGGAGGACCAACTCGGGGCGCTGGGCCTGGTCGTAAACGCCCTGGTGCTGTGGAATACGCGCTATTTGCAACAAGCATTAGAGCGGTGGCAGGAAACGGAGGAGCACGTAAACCCGGAGGATGTGGCCCGCCTCTCGCCCTTGCTGCATGAACACGTGAATATGCTGGGCCGCTACGATTTTACGCTGCCCGAATCTGTGGCGGCTGGGCAACTGCGTCCCTTGCGCACCCTCACACCCTGGGAAGCATCGCTTGGTGAATGGGCCTAGCGATAGTTTCTGTTCCTACTCTTGTGCTACCCCTACACCTAAGCCTAGCCCAGCGCCTCAGCGCCGCCGAGGCCTACGCATCTAATGCAGCAGCTTGTTCTATGCTTGTCGATATACTGCTACTGCTTGTTCTTTTCCCCGTTTCATTCATAGTCAGCGGGCTGGCGCATGAGCTTGGCCACGCTATAGCTGGTAAGCTAGTAGGGCTAAGTATTCATCGGATTGTGATTGCAACCGACCTAAGAAAAAAAACTGTAAAGCCACGGTTTACGCTGGCGGGCACCGAGTTCTATTTTGCGCCCAATAGCTTGCTACACTATGTAACTACGTCAGGAGTTGCATTCAGTAAGCATCCGGTTAAGCAACTCATCTTCAATCTGGCAGGACCACTAAGCGGAGCTTTAACAGCAGCTGTATTTGCGTTCTATTCATTTGGCTTTACCGGAACTACCGTAGTCAACGGCATTGCTATCTGTCTATGGGGCTTCCACTTCGTAATGAACCTACTTGAGTTGCAACCTGAACTGCTGGCATACGATACCCCAAGTGACGGTTGGAATGTTCGGGAAGCGTGGCGACGGATAAAGGCAAGCAAGAAGAATTAAGCAAAGGCCAGAAAGAGAACCAGAGGGATAAAGGCCCGCACGACTTGCTGACAACAAAAAGCCCCCGAGCCGAAGCGCCGGGGGCTTTTCATTATATGGTGAGCACATTAGCGGTGCTGCTGGTCGTAGTAGTCGTTATCGTAGTAGCGGTTGCGCTGGTAACGAATTTTTGATTTTGAACTCATGCCACCCAACCAACCAAGAGCCGCGAGAAGCAACCCCCAATTGGCCACGTATTGCCCCCAAGTAGGAGCCCAGGAACTATGTAGAAAGAAGAATAGAGCGCCGAGGATAAGGAAAGTACGCATAAGAGTAATATGTAGTATGCTTCACAATATAGTAACTATCTATACTTCCACTACGCAAGTGTCCTGCTTTAAGTTGCAGTTTATACAACATTATTGCACCGGCATTTGGCAGACGAGGAAGCAGGTAGTTAGAACTAGAACCGTATTGAGGAAGTAGAAAACTTCGCGGTTAGCGAAGATGCCAGCCATCCACACGCCCCCAAACCCCATAAAAAGGGCATATGCCGGCAGCGAGTGCACTACTAAGCTCAGCACTAGAAAGAACAGTGCAGCTAGTAAGTTGTGCCCTTGCAGGTCAGTGAACAGATGCTCTTTGCGAATAACGCCAAATTTGAACTGTGTAGTAGTCATAGGGGAGTAGATGAAATGAGGTAGTAATATAACGAAAGCGTGAGGATTAATTTACCAACATTAAATCTTCCAGCCGAGTAGTGAAGGCCGGTGAGCGCCATTGAGCCTTTCCTTCCCACGGAGGGGGCGTTTTTCCGCTCGTTGTGTTGATGTGGCCAGCGGCCGGAATTGCCGTAGCAATTTGCACCGCGCCCCGGCCGAAACGCTGATTCAGTGCGTCCAGGCTGGCCATCAAAGCCGGCCGCTTGGTAACGAGTGCTGGCTTCTCGATGGGCTTTACCGCAGGGGCCGCAGCAAACAAGTCTAGCTGCTGGCCAGTACCGGGCGGCTCCAATCCGTCGAGCACCACCCCGGCCTTATGATAGGCTGTGCTCTTCTCCCACAGCCGCCCGAGCAGGAGGCGGGCATAGCTGAGCAGCACCGTAGTATCAGCCGTAGGCCCGATGGGTAGCGTCAGGGTAGCTGACTTCGAATAAGGCGGCAGCACGTTAGCAGCAAAGCGGTTTTTACTGATGTACACCGTTAGGACATGCGCCATGTCGCCCTGCGCCCGCAGCTTTTCCGCCGCCCGCGAGAGGAACGCCGCCACGGCCGCGAGTACATCATCAAAGGCAGACAGGGGCTTGCCGAAGGTGCGGGAGCAGCTGATGCTTTGGCGGCTGAGCGTACCATCTTCCGAAGGGTGCAGGCCCGCGCAGGGCCGACCTTGCAGCTCCTGCACCAGCCGTGCCCCGACCACGCCGCCCAGGTGCTTACGCGCCCAGGCATCCGACACGCGGGCCAGGTCGGCAGCAGAATCTACCCCGGCCGCAGCCAGCTTAGCCGCGTATTGCCGCCCTACTCCCCACACGTCACCCACCGGAACTTGCCGCAGCGCCCAGGCCCGCCGTTCGGGTGAATCCAGGTAAAGCACCCCGCCCAGCGCCGCATCTTTCTTGGCAATTCGGTTGGCCAGCTTGGCTAACGTCTTGGTTGGAGCAACACCAACGCAGGTAGGGATTCCCGTTCGGGCCTTGACCCCATCCCGAATTTTGCGGGCGTAAGCATCCAGGCTCCCTAAATAGGTTTCCATCCCGGCTAGGTCTAGAAATGCCTCATCAATAGAGTAAATTTCTACCGCTGGCGCTACTTGCTGAAGGTGATACATTACGCGGCGGCTCATATCCCCATAGAGCGCATAGTTTGAGCTGAAAACCTTCACGTTGTGCTGTTGCAGCACATCTTTTACTTGAAAATAGGGGTCGCCCATTTTCAGCCCCAGCGCCTTTGCTTCCGCGCTCCTACTTATCAGGTTGCCATCATTGTTCGAGAGCACCACCACCGGCTGACCCTCGTAGCGCGGCTGAAAAACCCGCTCACAGCTCACGTAAAAATTGTTGCAGTCAAGTAGGCCGAACATAGCTCTAATCAATACTTTGAATCAGAGCTTGCAGCCGCCCTGGAATCAGCTCATGCACGACATGCGTAACCACACCCCAAATGCGCAGCTCGTCCGTGTCGGTTATTTCATAGGGTTTAAAAGCAGGATTAGCAGGCATAAGCCACCAGCTTTGCCCTTCGCGCACCAGGCGCTTTACCGTGCATTCTCCGTGCACAACGGCAACGACGATATGGCCGTGGTCGGCTTCTAGGTGCTTGTCCACGGCTAACAGATCGCCGGTATGAATTTCCGCGCCACTCATGCTTTCCCCACCGACCCGCAGCATATAGGTTGCGTCAGGATGCCGGAACAGCAGCCGGTTCATATCAAAAAGCCCTTCCAGATGGTCAGAGGCCGGAGAGGGAAAACCAGCCGGAACTAGGTAGCTGAAAAGAGGCAGCAGAAAAGGATTCGGGCCGGGCTCAGGCACCCGGATTAACTCAACATCACTCATAAATCACCTGGTAGATGTACCACAAAGTAAACGTATGCCAATAAGATTAGTATGTAATTAACTAAGAGTGTTGGCAAATTTCCCAATTGCAAAAAGAACGAAAGGGAAAAAAGTACCCGCCGTGGTAGAAAAAAAGATGCAGAAAATACATAAATAAAGTTGTAAAAACTGCAACATTAAGGAGGTGAAAAGCGTTAAATAGTATCAGCAACGCAGTTTAACCCCCTTTTCTATGAGCACCAAAGCCACCCTTCTCGACCATGCTACCGAATGGGATAAGATTTGCTTTCCCATTGAAGTTGCCCCCTTGGTTAATCTGCTTAACGAGCCTTACTTGGTGCCAAGTGACCGCAGCCGGGCCGTTATCGGAGAAGTTACCCCAGGGCAGAAAACCATCTTTGCCATGCAAAGCGGCGAGTACACGTTGATACCAAATACGCTGGTGCGCGAAGTGGCCGAGCAGCAGCTACCCGGCCATAGCTTACGCGCTAGCTTCACGGACCGGGGCGAGTTCTGCCTTTCCATCATCATGCCCGACGAAATCAACGACGTGGCAACTACCGACAACTCGAAAGTACGGGACCGGCTATTTCGCTCCCTAATCATCAACAACTCGTACAGCGGCAAAACGCCCTTCTCGTTGCAAGGTTCGGCCGAGTGGGAGCGTGAGCAGACCAGCAGCCACAGCAAAATGCGGGTGAGCTACTATCGCGAAGTATGCACCAATGGCTTAATGGGATGGGCCGATGATTACTATACCGTCGATGAATACCTGAACTGGTTAGCCGCAGGCAAGCCCACCAAGCACCGCAAGATTCAGCAGGAGAAGGAGCATGAGTTAGTGGAAGTCACAGAGCGCGAGGTTAAGCGGGAGCACGAAATTTTGGTGGAGCGCAAGTTTGCGCACAAGGGCCTGAACCTACAGATTTTCAAGCAGCACTTGGAGCAGGCGTTTCAGCAGTTCGTGCAGCAACGCCACTCGTTGACCACCGAAGTTTACAAGCAGCTTTCCCGCCAAGCGGTTACCGGCGACCGGGAAAAGCTCTTTGCGGATACCAAACTCCCCAAGAAGCTAGCCTCCGCTGCCTTAGAGCGTCTTGCTTACGAGGAAACGCTTTTGCAGACGGACGCTAATTTGTGGCTGGCCTACAACGCCGCAAATTACGCGCTGTTTAACAGCAAAAGCTCACTGGCCATAAATGACCGTTTCCGCCAGGACGAGCATCTATTTCACCACTTTGCCGAGTTGGCCATGAGCTAGACCAGATCCTAAGGAAAAGCCCCCGGTGTAAATCACATTGGGGCTTTTTATAGGCTAAGGTTGTTGTGTTTTTGTAATTGCAATAATGTGCCGACCAATTCAGGCCCGTTTAAAACCGAGAGTGCTAAGTTGAATTGGTAAGTATAACTGTCCGCAGCAGGTACTTACATACTTTAACTCACGGCTTGCATAATTATGCGGCAGGCAACCTTCCAACCTAAAAACCTCGATTGCATAGTATCTGACTCCTTAGCTGAAGCCATTCCTACTATGCCAGTGCTCGACCATGATCTTGATGAACTATTCTGCCGAGCAGCGACCAAGTATCCAGAGCAACACGATACGGAAGCTTGCTGGCTGCGGCTCTCGTCCCGACTACATGGCTTGTGCAACTCCACAAACGGGATGTCACTTGATTGGTGCTTGGTCGATAAACCTGACCCCTGCATTACTTTTCGCACCGACAAAGACGATGAAACAGCCAAATAGATGATAAGTTAATAGAGTCGGGCATCTCTTCAGCACGGAAGCAAGAGGCTCTAAGTCTGGCACTGTAACCACAAAACAGGAAAGGCGGCCCCAAAGCCGCCTTTCTTGTATACTTATAGGGTTATAGGGTGATTAGTACTTCTTGTGTTCCAACAGCCACTCTTGTAGCTCCTGGATTTCCATTTCCTGCTCGTCAATGATACTGTGGGCCAGGTCTTTCATCGCGGTGGTGCGGCCGTATTCTATCTCAGCCTGCGAGTTTTCTATGGCGCTACGGTGGTGATCGACCATGAGCTGCGCGAAATCAAAGTCAATATTGCCGGTGAGCGGGCGCAGATCGTTGGCTTGCATCATGCGCTCCATGCTCTCCATTTGCTTCATGTTAAATGCTGGCACGGGGGGCTGCTGCGGTGGATGGCTGCTTAAAAAGGCATCCAATATCTTGATTTCAGCCTGCTGCTTGTCGATAATCTGCTGCGCCATGGCTTTCATTTCCGTGTCGGAGCCACTTCTTAGCTCTTCCTGGCTCATGGTAATGGCTCCTTGGTGGTGCATCTTCATCATCATGGCGAAGTCGTTATCGGGGTCCTGCGTCTTGGTCATTGCTTGCATCTGCGTCATCATCTCGTGCATTTGGCGCATGAAGATGTTATCGTCATGGGCCTGCAGTTCCAGCCCCTCGTCGTCGTTGTCGCAGGAGGTGGTCAGGGTTGCAAAGGTGAGTGCGAGCGCCAGCAGGGGAAAGCGAAAAAGCTTGTTCATAGGTCGTGGTTGAGGTTATGAGTAAAGTAGGTGCTTACCAAAACGGCTGACCAAAGGCAGGGATTTACAGCACATGCTATCCGGCTTGCATAATTTCGCTGACCCCCAGTTGCTGCCCTAAGACCGGAACGAAAACAGCAAGGCCTATGTATGCCCGCCCAGTAGGAAGACTTTTCAAGCTGCCCCTCACCTTTAACTTATGGGATCAACCTTTTCTGTTCTTGCCTGGCTGACTGCCTCGGCTTTTTGGCCCTTAACTAACCCGGCTGCGCTTTCCCCCGAAACAACTGCCGTCAACGTGGTGGTAAGCAATCTGGTCTCCGACAAGGCCACGCTCAAGCTGTACTTCTACAACGTGAAGGCCAACTTCTTGGTCCGCAATCACTACACCCTGCTCAAGTACGTCAAGCCCGCCGGCCGCACCAAGGTAGTCTACCCCATTCAACTGCCGCCCGGGGAGTGGGCCATTGCCCTGACTCAGGATCTGAACGAAAACGACCTGGTGGACCGCAACATGGTGGGCATCCCGACCGAGCCTTTCGCCTTGTCCAATAACGTGAAGCCCCGCTTTCGGGTCCCCACCTTCGACGACTGCAAGTTCACGGTCCAGGGGGCTGCTACAACCGTCGCCATTTCTATGAAATAAGCAAAACCCAGGTGCTACCAAAGCAACCGGGCGGACAAGTAAGCCCGGACCTGAGACTTACAGTTCAGGCGCTCTCACTTGCATAATTTTGCGGTTCAGATCAGCGAATCCAGGCTCCGCCGGGCGAGGCTGGCGGGCCCGTGCTTTTGGAATTCCGTGGGGGTAAGACCCGTTACCTGCCGAAACTGCCGCGAAAGGTGGGCTAAGCTGCTGTAGCCTAACTGTTCGGCTACTTCGGTAACACTC
The DNA here is from genome assembly GCF_029433095.1 of Hymenobacter sp. YC55. Lineage (GTDB taxonomy): Bacteria > Bacteroidota > Bacteroidia > Cytophagales > Hymenobacteraceae > Hymenobacter. The sequence goes on along the minus strand of NZ_JARNTX010000009.1, from coordinate 91,491 downwards.
AGCTCGCCGTAGCCAATCAGTTCCTTCGCCCGCTCCACTTTCTGACGGATGATAAACTTCTCGATGGTCAGCCCTTCGTGGGAGGAAAACAAGTGCGAGAGGTGGTGGTAGTCGCGGCCCAGGTGCTCTTCCAAGTAGGCTGAGTAGTTCAGCAGCCGGGGACCGGGCGGGGGGTAATGAATCAGCGTCACCAGTAGGGTTTTGATTTGCTCCACCAACTGCGCCTTGGGGTCTTCGAGCAACGCAAAGCCCGCGTCCCGCAAGCTGGTGCGCACCGCGTCCCAGTTGGGCTCGGCCCCGTCGGGGGTAGTTACATCGGCTTCGCCCAGCGCGACGTGATGCACCTTCAAGCCTAGGGCCGCGAGATCTTCCCGGACTACCCGAATGCATTGGGGGCAGACCATATTTTTGATTAGCAGCCGGTGGGCGCCGGGGGCAGGTAGGGTGTGGGTCAGGCTCACGTCGTGGATCATTGCCATAATTCCTTATTTGACAACCAGACTGCCGCGCAGCATGCCCATGCCGCAGGTAAACTCGAACCGGCCCGGCTTGTCGGGCATCAATTCCACTAAGGTTGTTTTAAAGGCGGGCAAATCGCGGCGAACACTGAAATCGGGCATCAGCAACTCCTCCGAGCAGCTGTTTTCCTCGTCGCGGTAGAAGCTAAGCTGCACGGGCTTGCCCCGCTCCACTTCAATCACGTCGGGGGAGTAGCCGCCCTTGACAGTGATGTCCACTTCCTGCACGCCGCTGGAAGATGAAACGGCACTGGCCGTTTGCCGGGCGGAAAAGAAAAAGTACCACACCACGAACGCGGCCAACGCCAGGCCGCTCAGCGTAACAATGATTTCAGCGGTATCCATGACTACTTAATTCTTAAGGGGAGTGAAGCCGCGCAAACGCAGCGAGTTGGTTAGCACTGACACTGAACTCAGGGCCATGGCGCCAGCCGCCAGCATGGGCGAGAGCAGCAGCCCGAAGAAGGGATAGAGCAGCCCAGCCGCCACGGGAATGCCAAGCGTGTTGTATATGAAAGCGAAGAACAGGTTTTGCTTGATGGTGCGAATCGTTTGGCGCGATAGGGCAATGGCCGTCACTACGCCCTGCAAATCCGAGCGCATCAATGTGATACCCGCCGCCTCCATGGCAACGTCCGTACCGCCGCCCATGGCCAGCCCAATATCGGCCTGCGCCAAGGCGGGAGCGTCGTTGATGCCGTCGCCCACCATAGCAACTACCCGACCCTCGGCCTGCAGTTCCTTCACCTTACCAGCTTTGTCCTGGGGCAGTACTTCGGCGAAATACCGCTTGATGCCGACTTGCTGGGCCACCTGCGCGGCCGTTTGCGGGTTGTCGCCGGTCATCATGACCACCTCGATACCGAGGCGCTGTAATTGTTGGATGGCCGCCGCCGACGTTTCGCGGATAGTGTCCGCCACGCCAATTACGCCCGCCGCCTGCCCGTCCACGGCGACGTAGAGCACCGTTTTAGCGTGGGCCAGCAATTCCTCGGCTTGGCGCCGCAAGGTAGGGGCCAGACTCACGCCTGCCTCTTCCAGCAGGCGGAAGTTGCCAATCAGCACCGCTTGCCCGTTGACGGAAGCAGTGGCTCCTTTTCCTTCCACCGCCCGAAAGTTGGTGGCCGGTAGGGCAAACGCTTGGTGGGCATCGGCGTAGCGCACGACAGCTTCCGCCAGGGGGTGCTCGGACTGCCGTTCCACGGCGGCCACTAAAGGCAGCAATTGGCCGACTGACTGCCCTTCCCCGGAAACGAAGTCGGTAACGGCTGGCTCGCCGCGGGTGATGGTACCGGTTTTGTCGAGCAGCACAGTGTTCACCTGATAGGCTTTCTCTAAGGCTTCGGCGTTGCGCACCAGCACCCCGTGCTCGGCCCCTTTGCCAGTGCTGACCATAATGGCAGTCGGGGTCGCCAGACCGAGCGCGCAGGGGCAGGCAATGATGAGCACGGCCACGAAATTGACTAATGCCAGCGGTAACCGTGCTTCCACCGGCGCCAGATCAAACCAGAGCACGAACGTCAGAATGGCAATCACCACCACGGTGGGCACGAAGATGGCGCTGACCTTATCGGCCAAGCGCTGAATGGGGGCGCGGCTACCTTGGGCATCTTCTACCAGCTTCACAATCTGCGAAAGCATGGTGTCGGCGCCTACTTTGGTGACGCGGAAGCGGAAGGAGCCGGTTTTGTTGAGCGTGGCCCCGAAGACGGGGTCGCCTTCTTTCTTTTCCACCGGCAGGCTTTCGCCCGTGAGCATGGCCTCGTCCACGGCTGAGTGGCCTTCCTGAATAATGCCGTCAGTAGCCACCTTTTCCCCGGGGCGCACCACCACGGTGTCGCCCAACTGTACCTGCTCGATAGGCACGTCCACTTCCTGCCCATTGGACCGTACCACCCGGGCAGTTTTGGCCTGCAAGCCCATCAGGGTGCGGATAGCGGCTGAGGTTTGGGTTTTAGCCCGCAGTTCCAGCACCTTGCCCAGCAGAATGAGGGCAATGATGGTGGCCGTAGTGTCGTAATACACTTCCGGCATGAGCCCGCGCCGGGTGAAAAAGCCGGGCACTACGGTCGCGGCCAAACTGTAGAGGAACGCGGCGCCGGTACCCACGGCAATCAGCGTATCCATGTTGGCGGCGCGGTGCTTAAAGCCGTTCCAGGCGGACACGTAGAACTCGCGCCCGCTGTAGAGCAAGACCGGCAAGGTGAGCAGCAGCAGCCCGTAGTTGAGCCACTGCATGTTCACGCGTGCCATCATGGCCGGCCAGAGCATGAGCATGCTCAGGGGCATGATAATTAGGGCGAGCACGACGGCCACAGAGAAGCGGCGCTTGAGTTTTTGATACGCTAGCGCTTTCTGCTGGTCGATTTCCGCTTGGCGGTCGGCCGCGCTCGTGTTGGGGGCGCGCTCTACTACGCCATAGCCAGCGTTGACAACGGCTTCTTTTAAAGTAGCCGGGCTAGCTTGGGTCGGTACGTAGTCAACGGTGGCTTTCTCGGTGGCAAAGTTGACCACGGCCCGTTGCACGCCGGGCGTGCGGGTTAGCGACTTCTCGACGAATGAGGCGCACGAGGCGCATGTCATGCCTTCGATGTCGAGGGTCTCGGTTTTGGTGGTTGGTTCCATGAGAAGGGTATGCAACAAGCTGTTTCTGAACCAGAAATCAGGATAGTAACAGCTTAGTAATACACTACAAAGGAACGGCCCTCATCGCCCAGAGTTAGTACGGAATCCTTCTCTAGACTTGCATAATTTGTATGGTCAGCTTAGGCTAAATATGGTCGTCTTTAACCTGTATCTAACTGCTTGAGAAATGATTGTTAGTGTTAGCTACTCCCAGTCAGTGTCACTCAACGCGATCCGCGAGAAGGGCGAGCAGAGAAGCTTGATTCTCTCCTAGTTCTTGCCGGATAGGTTGTTGTACTTCTAGTAAGGCCATCAGCATACCGCTTACCTCAATCAAATATACTAGAGCCTCAAACCAGTAGCGGCAGTCTACAGCTGGGGGCAATTGTATGAAATCACGGTTTGCCGGAGCGTAATGGTGTTGCTGTGATAAATGGCGTTGTACGATGTAAAGGCGGGCTAAATGCCGTGTACCCGGATGCGCCTTTATTTGGTTGAACATATCTTTTTCAGATAACGGCCGGGTATGGCCTCCAGGGGCATGAAACAATGGCTGGTGCCGCGCTTCTCGTAGCATCTCCGGGCTTTTGAGTTGCTTGCTGCCAGGACCGCGCAGCAAGTGCTCCGCGTCGTGGTATAGCTTTGCCCAACGGGTTTGTTCTTCCTGCTCTACCTCTGCGGCACTGGCATCCGGCATTTCCAGCGCCGTATGCTCAAAGATGGTCTTGACGTACTTGAAGTATTCCAGGTCCAATATCATCAACTCGTGCTGAAAGGCATCAGCATCTTCATGGAAGGTTGCCAGATACAAGCCGGTCAGGGCATCGGTTGAAGCAGTGCGAAAAGCCAACGAGATAGAAAGCTTCAGCTCGATTATCTCTGGCCATCGTTCTAAGTGTATAATAACCCCCACGAGAGTAGACCGGATCCGACGCAGCAAATCTAGATACGTGTGTTGAGTGAGGTTGGCTTGCGTGAATGACCGGCCTGCCGCTTGAATACTGTCCGTCAGGACCTGGCAGTAATGCCGCAAAATGTCGCTGTCTTTTTTATCTCCTCGAATCATAATCGTATTTCTAAATTGACGATAAATTAAGCTTGCGACTGCAGGCTCCCTCTCTGCACTACACAGGCGTGACCATAACCGGAGTTAAAGTATACAAAGCTGATAGGATACACCTAATTCCTATGCTCTACCACTAAGCGACCTGTTTATAAAATAGCGCTCACGACTTGCATAATTTTGTGGTCTGACAAGTTGCCTAACTATGGGGGTTGCAAGATAAACCGGCTTATAGAGCAGATAGAGACTGTTTTACTCCTTTTCACGTCTTACCTAACCAAGCCTTGCTGGAACTCTTAGGTAGGAATAGTAGTAAAGAATTAGTCCTGTACTTTCCGCGCAGAAGTCTAATTTTGCAGTTGCTTAACGCCTGTCATGTTCCGTAGCCTGTTTCCTTTCCGACGCCTGCTGGCGACGAGCTTCCTGCTCGTCTTCATCAACGTGTTCGTCGGCCAGTGCTGGTGCGCGACCATGAATCCGGTACTGGCAGCCCCGGTTGCGAAGGCCTCGATGGGTAAGAAGCCCGTACATCCCGGCTGCCACGGCCACAACCGGGCGATGGCCAAGCAGGACCCTACCAAGGAAAAGAGGGCCCATGGCAAGCATGATTCCAAGCCGATGGGCAAAGAGGATTGCTGCAAGGATAACTCGGCCGCTATTCTCAAGTCGCTGACGCCACCTGCCGAGAAGCAACTGCTGACGCTCGCGCCGGCCCTGCTGCCGGCTGCCAGTGACTTCTATTTTCGGCCGGCTGCCGGCCAGTGGGACCGCACTAATTCCGTGGTGCTGGTACCCGGCGAGCACCTGCCGCCCAAAATTCCGGACATCCGTATTTTCATTCAGTCCTTAACGGTCTGATTACTTGACGTGCTCCAGGCTCGCCCCGGACATAGCAGCGCTATGTCCGGGGCGAGCCTTTGCTTTGGCATGTCGGCCCGGCGCCTAGTCGCCCCTCCCTTCCCATTTACTGGCTTTGCTTTTTCAACCATGAAGAGTTGTTGCGAGCAGGCCGGCGCTCCCGCCCCGCGTGGGCCGCTACGCCGCCTGCTTTCCTACCTGCTCTACGCCGTGGTGGTCGCCGCGCTGGGCTTCATGCTCTGGCAGCAGTGGCAGGCCTAAGCGAGCGTCCGCGTTTCCGGCCGCTTTCCTAAGCGCCGCTTAGTTCACCCCCTTTTTCCTCCTTATGTACCGCATACCGCTTTCGCTGCTGGCTCTGGCCGGCATGCTCTCTGCTACTAGCTGCTCGTCTAATACCGAATCAAGCAGCGCCACTAACACCGTTACCACCCCCACCAACGGGCCCGCTGAAGGCACTGCCGACCACAGTGGCGGGCATACCTATGCCTGCCCCATGCACCCCGAAGTTACCAGCACCAAGGAAGGGGAAACGTGCCCCAAGTGCGGCATGAAGCTCGAACACAACGATAAGGTGGCCAACGGCAAAACCTACGAGATGAGGCTGGTGCCCACCCCGACGGAAGTTACGGCCGGGCAGCCCACGACCTTGGCGTTCACCCCCCGCGAAACGGGCAACGAGTCAGCCCCCGTGCCGCTGGCTGTGGTGCACGAAAAGAAGATTCACCTCATCATCGTCAGCAAGGACTTAGGCCAGTTCTACCACGAGCACCCCGAGTACACGGCCCAGGGCGACTACAAAGTGCAGTACACCTTCCCCAAAGGCGGCGACTACGTGCTGTTCCAGGACTACACGCCAACGGGTTCCGGTCACCAGCTAGGCCGGCAGCCACTCACGGTAAAAGGTGCGGCCTATACGCCCGTCAAGTTCAAGAACGACGACATGCAGTGGGATAAGGACGGCTACCAGGCGACCCTTTCCTTCGACAAGCCGCTGACCGTCGGCCAGCTGCTGGGCATGAAGATCAACATCACCAAAGGCGGGCAGCCGGTCACCAACCTTGACAACTATCTCGGGGCGCTCGGTCACGTGGTGGTCATCAGCGAGGACACCGAGCAGTACCTGCACGTGCACCCCAACGAGCAAGCCGACAAGGGCCCCTCCATTGGCTTCAACACCAACTTCGAGAAGCCCGGCTTATACCGCGTGTTCCTGCAATTCAACCACGATGGCAAGATTCACACGGGCGACTTCACCATCAACGTGAAGGCCTAGTATCCCTTCTTTTCTTCCCTTACTCCCAACCACATTCATGAAAAAGCCTGCTTTTTTCCTCACCGCCCTGTGCGCCGGTACCCTGCTGCTAGCTAGCTGCAGCAATGAAAAAACTACGGATTCGACCGCAACCGCTACCGAATCCTCCACCCCCGAAACGGCCAGCTCTGGCGATATGGCGGGCATGGACCACTCGGCCATGGGGCATGACACGGCCGGCGCCGCCAGCACCTCCCCGCTGATGACGTCGATGAACGAGATGATGCAAAAGATGGAGGCCTCCAAGCCCAAGGGCAACACTGACCACGACTTTGCCCATCACATGCTAGAGCATCACCGGGGTGCCGTAGCCATGGCCGACATCGAGCTGCGCGATGGCAAGGACGCCACCATGCGAGCAATGGCCGAGAAAATCAAGGCCGACCAGCAAAAGGAAATCGCCGAGCTGGAAGCCGTCGCTACTCGCCTTGACAATGCCCCCACCAACTACAAGCCCCAAGACCCGGCCGACCCCTTCACCAGTAAAATGAAGGCGTCGATGGAGAGCATGATGAAAAACATGCCCAAAACGGTGGCCGACCCGGACATGAATTTTAACATGCTGATGATGGTGCACCACCAGAGCGCCACGGATATGGCCCAGGCGGAACTAGCCCACGGCAAAGACACCAAGCTCAAGGAAATGGCGCAGAAGATGATTACCGAGCAGCAGAAAGAAATCCAGCAGTTCAAAGACTGGCACGCCCAGAACGCCGACAAGATGTAAGCCCCACTGGCTAGCCATTTTTTCTTACTACAACTCTCTTATGAAATTCTCCTCTCTTCTGCTGGCCGCCGCGTTGCTGGCCGCGCCCCTCTCGCTTGCCGCCCAGCATCAGCATGGTGCCCAGCCCGGCGCGGCCGCCCATGGTCATCAGGCCGTCGGTGAAAATCACGCCCACACCTCCCCGCACGGGGGGATCGTGCGCACGGCCGGGGCTTACCACTTGGAACTGGTCCAACAGGCTGGCGCCCTGCACGTCTATCTGCTTGATGCCAAGGAAGCCACGGTAGCCCCAACGGGGACGACCGGCACGGTCATGCTGCTGACGAGTGCTGGTAAAAGCAGCACAGCAACCCTGACGCCCAGCGGCGACCATTTGGTAGCGACGCTGCCAGCCGGCACTTCCCTGCGCACGGCCATCGTGAGCGTGAAGGCCAAAGGCCAGTCGCTGAGTGCCCGCTTTGAGAAGCTGGACGCCAGCAAAGCCAAGCCCGGCAAAGCCGTTGGCGCTGCTTACAACTGCCCGATGCAGTGTGCAGGCAGTGCCAGTGACAAGCCTGGTAGCTGCCCGAAATGCGGAATGGCGCTGGTAAAAAACACCTAGGCCACGACTGAATGGGCGGGCCTGGTGCATGCCGGGCCCGCTTGGCCTTTGGCTGCCCACTACGGCAACCAGGGCAGCCCCTCGGGCAAGACTTAACCTGATTGTATGAAGTACCTAAAGATAAATGCCCCGGGTAGGTGGCTGCTGCTCGTGCTGGTGCTGCTCGCGGGCCCGGCGCGGGCCCAAACGGCGGTTCTGCTACTTGACAGCGCCGAAGCGCAGGCCCTGCGGCGCCACCCCCGTCTGCGGCAGGCCGAGCAGGAAATCAGCGAGCAGCGGGCCCTGAAGCGGGGCTCATTTGCCCCGGCCAACCCCGACTTTCTGTTTTCCGCCCCCACAGGCGAAATGTGGGCCCCGGGCGTCGTGCAGACCATTGACCTGCCCAACGTGTACCGGCGGCAGCGCCAGGTAGCCCAGGCTGGCCTCACGCTGGCCGAGCGCAACCGCGAGGTGAGCCGGGCCAGCGTGCTGCGCGACACCCGCTTGGCTTACCTGAGCTTGCAGTTCGCGGAAGCGCAGGTGCGGCAGCTTGCCTACCAGGACAGCTTGTATCAGGCCCTGCGGGTAGCCACCGAGCGACTGTTTGCGGCCGGGGAAGTCACGTCCCTGCAGCGCATCAGTACCGACGCCGAGGCCCGGCAGGTCGCCGTGCAACTGCAGCAAGCCACCGAGGACTTGCGCACCGCCCAGCGCCGCTTAGGCTTGCTGCTCGGTACCCCGACTGTGTTGGCTACCAGCACAGACTTGCGCCGGAGCGGCCCGGAATTAGCGCAAACCGGGGCGGCGCTGCTCGGCAGTCTGCCGGCCGAAGATAGTGCCGCCCTCGTGCGCAGCCCCGCCCTGGCCTACGCTACCCAGAATGTGGCACTGAGTCAGTCCGGCATCAGCCTCGTGCGGGCCCGTCGAACTCCGGCGCTAACGGTGGGCTATCAGAATCAGGCCTTTGAGAACTCCGCAATCAAGTACCGCTTTCAGTTCGGGGTATCCGTGCCCATCTGGTTCTGGACCTACCGCTCCCAGCTACAGGCGGCCACGGCCCGCTCACAGGCGGCAGGCTACCAACTGCAAACCCAGCGCCTGGAACTCGGCACCCAGTACCAGCAGGCGCTGGCTGACACGCGCAAGTTTTCCGCCTCGCTGGCCTATTACGAGCAGACGGGCGTGCCCCAGGCGCGGGCCATTATCAGCCAGTCGCAGCGCCTGTTTCGGGCCGGTGAAATCAGCTACCTGGTTTTGATTCAGAGCCTGAATCAAGCCTTTACCATTCAAAATACCTACCTGACCACCATTCGGGATTACCGGCAGGCGTTGGTCGAACTTAATTACCTGCGGGGTGAATAACATGAAACAGCTACTAATGCTACTGCTCGGGCTGCTGCTAAGTTGCCCCGCCTGGGCCCACGGCGGCGAAGACCACGGGGACGGCGCCCAAGGGGCAGCCCCTGCGGGGGCTACCACGTTTTCGGTGGCCGCCCTCTCTGAACAGTTCGAGGTGCTGCTGCGCTACGAGCCGCTACAAGGCGGAAAGCCCGCCGACCTGCGCCTGTTCCTGTCCGATTACGCCACCAACGCGCCCATCAAAGGGGCCAAGCTGACCTTAACCAACCCGGAAGATGCGGCGCTCAAGTGGACCGTCACGGAGCAAGAGCCGGGCGTGTACCTAGTAGAAGGCCAATTCCCGGCTAATAAAGCCTACAGCTTCGCCCTCAACATCGTGGCCGGGGACAAAGCCGACCTGCTGCTGCTCGATGGCATCAAGGTGGGCGCCAAGCTACCGGTAGCGGCCACCGCCGTGCCCGACGCGCCCGGTCTGTTTTCCTCCTGGAAAACCATGTTGGCCTTAGTCGGTGCCTTTGCCCTGGGCGTCGTGCTGACCGTCATGCTGCTACGCCGCCGTCCCGCGCTGCGTGTTTCCACCCCTACTCCCGTTGTCTATGAAAACCAAGCATAAACTCCTGGCGGCCACGGCAGCGGCGGGCCTGACGCTCGCCGTGCTATTGCCCCCACCGGCCGCCGTACTGGCCCATGGCGGCGAAGACCACGGCGGCACCGCCCAAGCCAATACCGGCGTGGCCCTGACCGATGAGGTGCTGCTGCCCAAAGAAAGCCAGTTTCTCTTTCAGGTGGGTACCCGCTTAGCCGCTTATTCCAGTACCTACAGCCGCGCCACGCTCTACGGCACCGTGTCCGCTGCGGCGGGCGGGGAAGGTCGCATCGTCGTGCCCCAGACAGGACGTATAGTCAGCCTCACGGCGCGAGTGGGGCAGCCCGTGCGGGCCGGGCAGACGCTGGCCGTCATCGAGCAAACGCTCGACGCGACCCAGCAGATTGGCCTCAGCACCGAGCGGGCCAACGCCCAGGCCGAGTTGCGGGCGGCCCAGCAGGATTACGCCCGCCTGCAAAGCATTGCCGATATTGCCGCCCGCAAAGACGTGGTAGCCGCCGAACTGCGCTTACGGCAGGCCCGCCAGAACGCTAGCATCTACAACGGGCAAGCCCAGCAGCGCCGCGTGCGCATCACCTCGCCCATCAGTGGCACGGTGGATGTATTCAACCTAGCCGTGGGTCAGCAAGTCAACCAAGGCGACGAGCTGTTTCGGGTCCTCAACCCCGGCAAGCTGCGCGTGGAAGCCCAGGTGTTCGCCCAGGACTTAGGCAAGATTACGCCGGGCGCCGAGTTTCGGGTGGAAGGCCTGCAGGGCCAGCCCGGCGCGCCCGCCCGCCTGGTCGTGTTCAGCAACGCGGTGAATCCCGTCAACCAGGCCCGACAGCTGATTTTGGAACTCGACGCACAGGCCGGCACCGCCTACCGGGCCGGGCAGGCCGTGAACGTGCAGGTGGTGGGGCAAAGCAACCAGGGAAAAAAGCAACTCGTGGTGCCTTCTTCGGCCGTGACTGACCTGAACGGCAAGCCTGTGGTGTTTGTGCACACGCAGCCCGAGCGCTTTAAAATCCGCTACGTGCAGCCGGGCTCCATTAACGGCGAGCAAACGGTGCTCTTACAGGGCGAGGTCAATGAAAATGACCGGGTCGTGACCACCGGCACTTACCAACTCAAGTCCATCTACCTCAACCAGTAGCCCTCGCTGTTCTCTCTGCTATGCGTGCTTTCCTCGCTGCTCTCGCTTCGCTTGCCTTAACTGCCTGGTCGGTTCCGACCCTCGCCCAAACTGCTGCGGCCCCGGTGGCTTTTTCGACCGATGAAGCCGCCGTGCGGGCCGTGCTCCACCAATACCAGCAGGCGGTACAGAAGCTGGACACCACCGGCACCACCCGGTTGTTTGTGCCCAACTCCGTGGTGCTGGAATCCGGCAGCCGTGAGGGTACCTACGCCCACTACCGGGACCACCACCTGGGGCCGGAACTTAAGGAGTTCAACTCGTTCACCTATGCTGATTACAAGGCGGACGTGACGGTGGATGGCAATTACGCCTTTGCTACGGAGAGCTACACTTATACCATTGGGTTAAAGAAAGATCCGAAGGCGAAGACCGCGCCGGCGCCCATCAAGCGCCGGGGAGTCGCCAGCAGCGTGCTGCGCAAAAACGCGGCGGGTCAGTGGCAGTTCGTGAGCACCCACAACTCGGCCCACAAGTAGCCCCTACCCCCTACCGCCCCGTCCGGGGCACCCCCCCAGAACCTGATCGGCCGTGGCTAACCCGCCGTCTGTTTTTCTTTTCCGACGATGCTTGATAAGATCATTCGCTTTGCCCTGCAAAACCGCCTGCTGATGCTGGCCTTTGCCATCGGGCTCTTGATTGCCGGCACCTACACGGTCCGCCAGTTGCCAGTGGACGTGCTGCCCGACCTGGACCGTCCCCGCGTAACCGTGTTCCTCGAATCGCCAGGCATGGCCCCCGAAGAAGTGGAAGCCCTGGTAACGCTGCCCGTGGAAACGGCCCTGAATGGGGCTACCGGCGTATCGGCCGTGCGCTCCAACTCGGCCATTGGCCTAGGGATGGTGTTCGTGGAGTTCGACTACGGCACCGACCTGTTTACGGCCCGCCAGATTGTGAGCGAGAAGCTGCAAACCGTGGGCGAGCAACTGCCCACTGGCATTACCCCAGTACTCGGGCCGATTTCCTCGGTGATGGGCCAGATCATGCTCGTGGGCCTCTCGGGCGGAGCGCAAACCAACGCCGCCGATTTGCGCACGCTGGCCAACTACACCGTGCGCCAGCGGTTGCTCTCCATCCCGGGGGTGGCCCAAGTGATTCCGATTGGCGGCGATAACCTGCAGTACCAGGTGCTGCTGGACATGCCCCGCCTCAACGCCACCGGTCTGACGGTAAATCAGGTGGAAGAGGCGTTGCGCCAATCCAACCTGAACACCACCGGCAACTTCTTCGACCGCAACGGCTCGGAAGTGCTCATTCGTAATCTAGGCCGGCTGCGCTCAGTGGCCGATATCGAGAACATCGTCGTGGGCTACCGTGAGCAGTCCCCCATCCGGGTGGCCGACATTGCGAAGGTGGAGTTTGGGGCCCGCTTCAAGCGCGGCGACGGCAGCGTGAATGGCAAGCCGGCCGTCATTCTGAGCATCGAAAAGCAGCCGGGCGCGGCCACGGTGGGCCTGACCCAAGCCGTGGAAAAGGCCCTGGTAGAGCTTAAGCCCTCCCTGCCCAAGGACGTGCAAGTCAATACGCGGCTGTTCAAGCAGTCCGAGTTTATTGAGTCCAGTATTACCAACGTCGAGGAAGCCTTGCGCGACGGGGCCATTCTGGTAGTAATCGTGCTTTTTGCCTTCCTACTCAACGTGCGCACCACCTTTATTTCGCTGGTGGCCATTCCCTTGTCCTTGCTGGTCACGGCCCTGGTGTTCCGCTTCGCGGGCATCAGCATCAACACTATGACGTTGGGCGGCCTAGCTATTGCCATCGGCGAGCTGGTCGATGACGCCATTGTGGACGTGGAGAACGTGTACCGGCGACTACGGGAAAACCGGCACCTGCCCCAGCCCCGGCCCGTGCTGCAAGTGATCTACGCCGCCTCGTCGGAGGTGCGCAATTCCATTGTATACGCCACCATCATTGTGGTGCTGGTATTCCTGCCCCTGTTTGCGCTCGAAGGTATGGAAGGCCGCATTTTCGCGCCCTTGGGCATTGCCTACATCACCAGCATCGTGGCCTCGCTGTTCGTGTCGCTGACCGTGACGCCGGTGCTCTGCTACTACCTGCTGCCCAAGATGAAGCAGATCAACCACGCGGAAACCGACGGCCCGCTGGTGCGCTGGCTGAAACGAAAGGATACCCATTTATTGGATTGGGGACTACAGCACCCGAAGGTGGTGCTGGCCACCACCGGACTGCTGTTTGTGCTGGCGGGGGCCATGGTGCCCTTCTTCGGTACCGAGTTCTTGCCGCCCTTCAACGAGGGCTCGCTGACCGTGAACTTCTCGGCCCCGGCCGGTACGTCGCTGACCGAAAGCAACCGGCTGGGCACGCTCGGCGAGCAGCAGATGCTCAAGATACCGGAGGTAGCCTACACCGCCCGTCGTACCGGCCGCGCCGAACTCGATGAGCACGCCGAATCAGTCAACAACTCGGAAATCGAGGTAGCTTTCAAAACCGAGGACGAGTTGGAAAAAGAAGGCAAAACGATGCGCAGCCGCGACGAGATTCTGGCCGACATGCGCGAGAAGCTGAGTTTGATTACCGGGGTGAACGTGAACATCGGGCAGCCCATCTCGCACCGCCTCGACCACTTGCTCTCGGGCGTGCGGGCGCAGGTCGCCATCAAGGTGTTCGGCAACGATTTATTGGAGTTGCGCCGCTACGCGGGCGAGATTCGCAGCGCGGCGGCCACGGTGCCGGGCGTAGTGGATCTGCAAGTGGAAAAGCAGGTGCAGATTCCCCAACTGCTGGTGCGCCCCCGCGACCAGGCGTTGCGAGCCTACGGCATGGAGCGGGGCGAGGTGGTGCGCGATTTGGAAACCCTGTTTCAGGGGGCCGTCGTCTCGCAGATGCTCAACGGCCAGCAGCGCTTCGACCTGATTGTGAAGCTGCCCGAAAACCAGCGCAACGACATTGCTGCTATCGGACAGACGCGAATTGAAACACCCTCCGGGGCCATGATTCCGGTGAGTGAAGTGGCCGACATCATCTATGAGCCGGGACCTAACACGGTCAACCACGAAAACACCCAGCGCCGCATTACCATCTCGCTGAACGTGGCTGAGCGCGATTTGGGCTCCACAGTGAAAGAGATTCAGCAGAAGATCAGCCAGCAGGTGAAGCTGCCGGCCGGCTACTACCTCACCTACGGCGGCCAGTTCGAGAGCCAGCAGTCAGCTTCGCAGAAGATTCTCTGGCTGAGCCTGTTTTCGCTGGCCGGCATCTTCCTAGTCCTCTACTCGCACTTCAAGTCCAGCTACATGGTGGGCCAGATCATGCTCAACATTCCGCTGGCGCTAATTGGCTCGGTGGTGGCCGTGCTGCTGACGGGCGGCACCTTCAGCATTGCCTCGCTGGTGGGCTTTATCACCCTCACGGGCATTGCCTCGCGCAACGGCATTATGATGATTTCCCACTACATCCACCTGGTGGAGCACGAAGGCGAAGTGTTCGGTGCCAAGATGATTGTGCGAGGCTCGTTGGAGCGTCTGGTGCCGGTACTGATGACGGCCCTGGTGGCGGCGCTGGCGCTCATTCCGTTGACGCTGGCCAAAGATGCGCCGGGCAAGGAAATCCTCTACCCGGTGGCCACCGTGATTTTAGGCGGCCTGCTCTCGTCCACGTTCCTGGATATCATCGTCACACCCGTGGTGTTCTGGCTGGTCGGCGATAAAGCGCTGGCGCAATACTTCACCGCTCACCAGGAAACCGGCTTGGACGCGCACCCGCAAGAATTGGATGCGCAGCCCCTCACCCCGGCCGGCGACCACAACCCCTTATTCCCCGTGCGGTAAGTGTATGTCAGTTGATCGCTGTTCCATTCCGCCTACTACTGTGCTGTACATCAAGCACATCGTCTGCGCGCGCTGTATACGGGTGGTACGGCAGGAGTTGGAGCAGTTGGGTTATCAGGTGCTGGAGGTGCGGCTAGGGGCCGCGACGATAGCGGCGGCGGCCGAGCAGATTGACTGGCCGCGCCTGCGGTTGGCGCTCACGGCAGCCGGGTTTGCGTTGCTTGAATCCGTGCATCAAACGCTGCTGGGCCGGGTGCAGACGGCGGTGCACCAATTGTTGCGCCAGCCGCCCGGTTTGCGGCATCGGGCGTATCCGGCGGCTGTCGCCCTGGAGCTAGGCTTACCAGTTGCTCAACTAAGCGCAGCTTACGCCCGCTTGGCCACAGGCGATACGCTGGCGGGCTATATAGTCCGCCAGCGCCAGGCCTATGCGCAGGAGCTACTAGTCTCGTCAGCGCTTGGGGTAGGGCTGATTGCCCGGAAACTAGGCTATAGCAGCTTAGCCCACTTCTCGGGGCAGTTTCGGCGGGCCGCGCAGTGCTCGCCGTCCACCTACCGCAAGCGGCAACGCCTTACCGAGGAGCAGCCAAATGATGCAAGCCTGAGCGCGTCAGATATAAAACCAGCAGTTCCTAGCGGGGTATAATTAGAAAAAGACAACCGACCCTTGTTCACTTGATTTCTTTATTATGCACCAGCAAAATCAAAGCCTGCTCGCCGCCCTCAACGCCTGTATTGCTGCCTGCGAGCACTGCGCCACGGCCTGCCTGCAGGAAGACGATGTTAAAATGATGGTCCGCTGCATCAGCTTGGACCGCGACTGCGCCGATATCTGCGCGTTGACCGCCCGCTTGGTAGCCCGGGGCTCCGAGCACGCCGCGCATTTGCTGCGTGAGTGCGCCGAGATCTGCAAGGCCTGCGGCGACGAATGCGAGCAGCACGCTGCGCACATGGAACACTGCCGCGAGTGTGCCGAGGCGTGCCGCCGCTGTGAGGAGGCCTGCCGCCAAGGGGTAACCGCCTAGCTTGCCTTTAGAGAAACGGCCACCGCCCGTTGGTATGGTACCAACGGGCGGTGGCCGTTTCCATGCCGTAGAAATCATGCAAGTTGCCGGCACAATTCTGTACCCGGTGCGGCGCACGAGCACCTACTTTTGGCTGTTAGCATGTCGAACTCGCCCGTAATGGGCCCACTTACTTTCAACTTCCATGAAAACGCTCCAGTTCAAAACCAATATCAATTGCGGCGGCTGCATTAAGGCTGTAACGCCGACCCTCAATCAGGAAGCGGGTGCCGGCAATTGGCAGGTAGATACCGCCAATCCCGACAAGATTTTAACGGTGACCTCCGATAAGCTCACGGCTGACCAAGTGGTAAAAGCGGTAGAGAATGCGGGGTTTGCTATTCAGCCAGCGTAATATCTTTTGCGCTTGTTTTACTCAAACGCCTGGCTCCGCCGGGCGTTTTTCGTTTGGCCTTGATTTGGTGAGTTCACCTCATCAAAGGCCGAGTGAGTAGGCTGCATTATATTTAATAACATCATCCAGTCGGGAGTAGCGGCTAATCATTACATCGGTTTTCTGCTTTGTTTGGTTCTTGATGAACTCGTTGGATTGGCCATTAAGCTTGGCCGTGGTAATAAAGGAGGCCCGCAAGGAGTGCGCCGAGTATTTCTCGCCCAGGTGCAGCTTGACCAGCCGGTTTACCCGCACATCGGAAAGCCGCTTCGTCGAAGGCGTACCCGGCTCCCCTTTTTTGCCGCGCAGCAACGATACGAACACCGGCCCGGACGTGCGCCCCAGCATCCGTTGCCAAGCCTGAAAAGCCCGGACCGGGCAGAAAAGCGGATTGGAAGCGTAGAAAACGGCTTTGTCTTCTACTTCGCCGGCTTGGTTGGTTTTGCTTTTGGTCAGGTGCAGTACTAAAGCCTCCTCTTTCAATTCGATGTGCTCCAAGTCGAGAGCAACCAGCTCCGAGCGCCGAAAGGCTCCCGCAAAGCCGAGTAGTAAAAGTGCCCGGTCCCGAACGCCGGCCGCGGATTCCAGATCGAGGGCACTTATGGCTTGCTTCAATTCCGCCACCGTAAACGCGGGCGCCTGCTTTTGGCGCTTCCCTACGGCGCGGGCTACTCCTTTCAAGAGCACTTCCAGCGCCGACGACCCCACGGCCGAAGGAAGCCCGAGCAGTTGATGCTTCTTGGCAATGGCCGACAGGTGGCGGTGGATGGTGGCCAGCTTGCGCGGCAGGTTGGCCATGTGCGCCACGTACCCGGCCAGCGTAGCTACAGCGGCCGGATAAGCCGTGAGCTGGTTGGTTGAGCAGTAGGCCTCAAAGCTGGCCAAGTCGTTCGAGTACGCCAAGCGGGTATTGTCTGAGCCTTCCAGACCCAGCGACAGGAAACGGGCCACGTCCGGTGCTACCTTCCCCGACAGGTCAGCTAAGGCCAGTTCCGGGATGGATTGCCCGACCACCGGCAGCAGCTCTTTCTTTCCCTTTTGTTCCATATCTAGCATTAGGTTAAGGGCGGAAGCCACGGATTAAGTGCAGCCGAATTGACTTGCTGGTAGTCTTGCCAGTCAGACGCAGAAAGCACCGTGCGCAGGAAGGCACTAAGGCCCACATCGTTTTTTTCCAGCACGTACCGGCGCAGCGGCAAAGAGTCGTTCATTTCCTCGAAGCCAAGAGCCCGCATCGTTGCTTGCGCTGTTTCGGGTAGCCCTTCCAGCCATTCCAGGTAGTCCGTTTTCGTTACTTGTACTTGGTTGTAGTGATAGTAGCAGTAGGTAGCATTGCCCCAGCGCAGCAGTTGCGCCAAGCGGTTTCGTTCGACAATGTTTGGTGCGTGCCTGAGCAGTTCCTTTTGGGAGTAGTGGCAATCGTCGTCCGGGTGCCGAGGAATCAACAAATCTTCCAGCATTATATACTGAGTGTTTGAGGCTGAGCAGGAGCCGCCCGGCGTGAAGGGTGCTGCAACGTATCGACTAAACCCCGGAGCACCCGAGCCCGTTTCTGTTGGTGCAGCAGTTCCGCTTTGAGCCGGGCATTTTCCCGCCGTTGTTGCAGCGGACCCCAGGCCAGGAACAACGACAGCCCGCAGCTACCGAGCAGCACGAGTAGCAGGCCGAGGCGAAGGAAGCGAGTAGAGGTGGCCATGCTGTTAGAGGGTTTTGCAATTGCAAAAAATAGTCAGGTATGTTTCTGAAAGCCGCTACAAACTTAGGTACGATAATTAACATTTATCGTACCTAAACTTACTCTTTGTACGTATATAGTAAGATCCAAGCCGAACGTTGGTAGATTTTGATGTGGTCGTACTGGTGCCTTCGCTTGCCTCAAACCTAGCTCGAATATGAAAACTTCCTCGACCATGCACCTCCGCCAAGTTATGCGCCCCATCCTTACAGGAAATAATACGTATTTTTCGGGTATGGAAAAGCCAACCTTCTTACCCCAGGAAGTTACCGAGGCCCAGCGCCGCGCCATCATGCAGCGGACCTTTGCAGCGGGTATTGCGCAGGGTGCCATCGTCACTGCTGAAACCGAGGCCGTATATAACCGCTACATTGTCGGTGAAATTACGCTAGAGCAGGCGACCAACCTTGCCATGAGCATTTACCAACGACAAGCAGCACATGCTGCTTGATACTTTCGACTACCGATAGCTACTACTTCTAGGGCCTACTGTTATCAGTAGGCCCTTTTTACTTTGTGGCCACTACCGCTGAATTGATAGCCCCGATGGATTTATTTCAAGACCCTCTGCACAGTCGGCCGAATAACGAAGTATTGATTAATAAGCTAGGCATCACCGCGCAGCAAGAGCTTCGAGAGGCAGAAGGTAGAAACCTTGGCCGAATGGCACTGCTAGTGGAAGGCATTAAACCCATTCCCGGCGACTTTGACGCGGCCCACCTGAAACAGATTCACAAGGAACTGCTAGGCACTATCTATCCATGGGCGGGAGAAACCCGCGCTTGGGGACAGTTCCAAGGGCAGAAGCACTTGCCCAACGGCAGCTTATTCTTTGCGCCCTACCAGCAGATTGATACGCGCCTGAATATGCTAGGTGACCAGCTACAGCAGGAAAACCAGCTTAGAGGGCTCGATAAGGACCAGTTTGTAAAAAGGCTGGCGTACTATGCCGACCAGTACAACTATGTTCACCCCTTCCGCGAGGGCAACGGCCGCACCTTGCAAGTGGTGCTGGCTGAGGTTGGCCGCCGAGCGGGGTATGACGTGCGGATCTCCGAGCAGCAGATAAAGGACTACAACCCGGCCCGGGATGCCGCCATTCTGCGAAAGAACGGGCTCAACCCGGACGAAAACCTTTCCCCGTTACGCCGACTGCTTACCCAGGCCACTACACCCGCCGAAGGCCCCCAGGCTGAGCAATTGCGCCACCCGGACCTTGCCCGACCCTTGCCCGCGACCTCACCGGCCATGCAGCAGGCCGAGGCCCTGCGCACCATTATAATAGGAAGCCGTGAGATTTCGGAGGAACTGGTAATGCAGCGCGTAACCAAGCATGACTTCAATGTAACGTCTGACTACATGCAGCAGGCTAAGGTGCAGGAGGCCGCTTTGGTTTCCAGGGCACAGGACGTGCAGCGGGAGCCCTCGACGTGGCCCGAGTTCCGCCAGCATCTACTAGCGCAGGTGAAGCAGGTAGAAACCGACCCCGGCATTACCCGAGGCTCATTGGCTCATCTTGCCAATGTGAAAAAGGCCAGTGCTGAACTCGATATGAACCAAGCGCTGACCCCAGCCTTTCGGGAGCAGGAAGTACCTGCCGACCAGTTGGCCCGGTTGGGCAAGCCCGTTGAGGAATTATGGAAAAGGGGCCAGATGGAAAAGCTCCTACAGGGCCAGCGCACCGACCAGCTGCCATTCCCGATGCCGAACCCCCAGGGCGGCCCACAGCAAGTGCCTATGCAGCTAAAGCTACACCGCGATGCAGCCGGGGCCGTAGGCGTTGAGGTGTACTTACCGGCCGCCGTGCGCGAGAGAATGGAGCAAGCCGCCGCACAGCAAAAGGCCCAAACTTCCCAGCAGCAACAGCCGCCCGCGCAGCAGCCCCCAACTCCCAAGGCGGAGACACCAACTCCACCCAAAAGGCGGCGCGGGCCAAAGCTCTAGTCATTACGCTTACCTTTCCAATACATTATTGCCCATTCCCCCCTATTAGACTATGAGAAAGAAACTGCTTACCCTGCTCCTGCTGCCCTTCTTAGCGGCTAGCTGTTCCGGCGACAAGGAAAATTCGGACCCACAGCCGAATACTACTCCCAAAGAGTACCAGGTAACCTACCAAGTAACGGCCGTAAACTACAACCAGGCCCGCATTATCTACCGTGACAATACCGGCACGCTGATTACGGACGAAAACGTAGCGCTGCCCAAAACCTACACTTTCAAGCGGACCATGAAATCAGCTGATATTGTAAGCGTAGGCGCGTTTCCTAAAGATGGAGATGCAGCCGCTAACGTGACGTGCGCGATTCAACTTGACGGAAAGACAGTCGATACAAAGTCAGGGCCCGGCCCTAACCCGCAACCAGTGGCCAGCTACATTCTGCCATAACTTCTTGAAACCAACTGATAGTTTCTATTGATTTTTATAACGCGAAAAGCCTTCTTGGTTAGATATACCGAGAGGGCTTTTTTTGCCTACTAATAGTAAAGTGGATATAAATTCACCGTAGCTTTTAGGAGTGGCAATTTTTGTAATTTTAAATCTAAACTGATACAACATCTAAACTGTCTCCCTGCTTTGGCAAAACAGATGAAGATTACCCGAAACACTGAAAGAATTATTGAGGTCTTAGACTTGTTAAATAATGAGCAGCGGCCAAGTACCATCAATAGTTATATAATTTATGTAATTTCTAGTTCGCGTGAGGCTTCGTTAAAAGATATAATTGAACTAACGCAAGTAGAGTTTGATATTAATCTTGAAGTAGAGGAAGTTTCAGATGCTGTTAATCAGTTGATGAAAGATGGTCAGCTTGTTTTGGTTGGTGAGAAGTATAAGTTGACAGAAGCAGCTAATGAAGCACATGCAAAACGTATTGAGGCCAGCGAACAGCAAGAAGAACAACTAAGAAAAAGTTTTTACGAAAAGGCTTCGTCTTTAAGCGAAACTGAATTAACTGACGATGAATTACAGAAAATATTCAAGGAGTTTAAAGGATATATTCACGAAAACTTTTTTTACTACGGAAAGTCAGCTATTGCTATTCTGGGGAAGAATAGCAGTGAAAATGCCAACTTAACGACCCAACAACTCTTTAAGTTGTCATCTGACAAGCTGCAGCCTAAGCTGAAAAAAGTATTTTATAGATACATAGAGAGCTTGACTGAGAACAGTTCGGCGCTTGAATTAGCATATTATGAATCCTTAGCTGATAGAGCAGAGCATTTCTTTGCTCTAGGTCTGTCGAAAGAGCTGGCCCAAGAGTTGGCTTCATTCCAACAAATTGATTGGAAAGTTTATGTTGATACTAATTTTCTATTGTCAGCTTTAAAGATTCGTGAAAATACAATGAATCCTGCTGTTGATTCTTTATTGAAAATTATTGAAGAAAATAAAGAGTACTTTAAAATTAAGCTTACTTATCTCAGAAGTACCTTTAAAGAATTAACCCAATTTAGGCCAGTATTGAATGGGCTCGTTCACAGTCAAAGGTTGACTGAGAATCAACTTAAAGCTGCTTTGAAAAGCGGTAATTTAGATAGCTTCACAGAAGCGTATTATAAATTGCAGTTAGCCCACCCTCAAGGTGCGCAACACCCTTCTGTTATACTTGACCAAGCTTCTTTTATTTTAAGAAGCAAAAAAATAGAAATTCATAATGGCGATATTAAAGGGGTAGATAAAGAATCTGAGGGTTTTGTTGATTTAATATCTGATTATTCTAAATACTATGCCTTGATGAACGAGGCTAGGATAGAGAAGCAGCAACTTGGTGAAGTAAGATATAAGGATACACCTCAGATAGAACATGATGTTGAACTAAGAGAGTCAATTCTTTGCGAACGTAATAAGAATGGTGAAACTGCTACACACTTTCAAGACTGTAAAATTTTCGGATTAACTCTAGATTTTGGTCTAATAGCATACGATAAATACGCAGGGCGTAGAGATAATGGTAATGAATTATTCATTCCTGCATTCTTTACTCCTACGTATTTGTTGAAAAAGCTATACAAATTATTGCCTGTTCAAAGCGATGATTATAGAAAGGCATTCTTGTCATCCATTGCAAGCCCCGTTTTTTCAGGCTCTCATGCTAAAAGTGAGGTTTCTCAATCAGCACTTGCGGTTTTTAATGCAATTGGTATTGATGATTTGTCATTTATGACGAAAAGCCTTGCCAGTAAGATATTCCTAGATGAAATCAAGAAAATCGGAGGTGATATTGAGAAAGCGACTGTTTTTGTCGAAAGTCAAATTAGTAAAGAACTGAAGGAGAAAGACCAGAAGGAGGCACGTCTTGCTAAAGAGCTAAAGAATAAGCAGGATATGCTAAAGAAAACTAGCGATGATTATAATTCAACTTTGCAAGACAATAGTGCTCTAGTTGATAAAAAGACATTGCTAGAGCAACAGGTAGAGGCTTTGACCAAAGGATTAAAGGCTACCAAAAAGGCACAAGACCGATTGCAAGGGATGCTTGTCAAAGCAGCTAACAACCCTCAGCAACAAATACCTTTTAGCAATGAACAGGATAAGCAGGAAATAGAACGCCTAAAAGAAGAACTCAGGCAAAGAGAGGAAGCGGACGCTAGAATTGCTCAGCAGAGGATAGACGAACAGCGTAGAATTGAAAAAGAGCAAAAGGACGCTGATAAGGAAACGTATATTCAGAATGCTGTTAAAAAGTGGCAGAAGGATTCAGTGAATCATTTGTTAATCGCATTGGCAGTGCTACTTGTATTGGGTATTTACTCATTGTTTCGTTATGATTGGAGTATTAAAGCTCTAATAGCTGCAATGAGAGGTATTAATAATAACCCTGATTTAGCTTTTTCAATAGCGCCTATTTTAACTCTACTGTTATTTGGCTTTAATTTATTGCTTGTCCAAAAGTGGTATAGCCGGCATTTCAACCACTCCAACATAAAAGCCTTTAGAGAGTTGTTGCCTATTCCTAAACATCTCAAATAGCTCTACTGGCTTACAATAAGCGTATAGGGGATATATCTACACCACAATACTAAAAAAGGCCCTACTTGCACAGTAGAGCCTTTTTTAGTATTGAATTAGGGTTTCCAGAACGGCGGGACATTCCGCAGCTTAGCAGCGAACTCCTTTACACCTTTTTGCAATTGTAAAACGTTATTTGGGGCGGGCCAGAGTTGAGGTAGCAAACAGCTCTACCCAACGCAGGTACTCTTTCTCCGACAGTCGTTGCACCAGGTAGTCGGCTAGGCTCATGCCCCGCGCCAAAAGTACCCATTCCTGAAAGGAGAGCAGACCCGCCGCCCAACAGTGCGCCCAGCCCTTCCGGTAGAGTCCCGGCCGCGAGGCCAGGGGCTGAGCATCGACCCAGCCCACAAATTCATCATCGGTAGGCGTGAGCCCCAGGGCTACCGCTTGGTGCAGGTAGTCTAGGGCCAGCTCGTCTATCCGTTGGGTGAAATCTTTTTCTTGGTCCATCGGAAGAAAGGGCGCAGATAGAAGCGGTAAACGTAGAGGGCCAGAAAGGTAGTGAGGCCCACGCAAAAGCTGAAGTACAGAGCGCCGGGCAAGTGGGCAAGAGCTTTCGAGAAATCCATGTTTGAGTATCAGGGGTAGTACTAAACTAGGAACAGAAATTCCCGCCAAGATGATACCCGCTTGCTGGCAACTGCCTGTGTTGGCCGCTAAGCAACCATGCCGAGCAGCAAAAACAGCAGAAAGCCAATAAAAAAGGCTAGGGTGAGCAGTGGGGTTTCGGTTTCTTCGTGGGCCTCGGTGAGCAACTCTTCCGTGACCAGAAACAGCAAGGCGGCCAGGCCAAAGGAAAGCACAATTTCCAACAGGTTGCCCGTGGCCCCTCGTAGCACGGTGGTGCCAATACCTGCCCCGACGAGCAGCATTAGGGACGTGCTGGCCACAATGACCACTATCCGCCCCTTGGCGTGGCCATCCTGCCGTAGCTCCACGGCCGTGGCCAGGCCCAGCGAGAGCAACTCGATGGTCAGGGCAATGGCTAACAAGGTGCCTTCCTTAGCGCCGGCGGCAAAGCCGATGCCGAGCAGCAGCCCGTCGATTAGAATGTCGATGCCGATAGCGACCAACAGACCCCAGGGCAGCGGGGCCGCTGGCGCCTGACCAGGGCCGGGTGCGTCAGCGGCTGCCGCAGCACTAGTCCCTGCCGACGCGACCCGTTTTTCCAGCCGTTGGGTGAAATAGCGCAGCCCGAGCATGGCCGCTACGCCCAGCCCAAAGCCCAGGGCTACTTCGTAGGGGGCATGGTGCTGCACGATGTCGGGCAGCAGCTCTACGGCCACCACCGAGAAAATCACGCCCGCTGCAAAGTGCAAAATGGCACTGCGCAGCTTCGGGCCGGGGGCGCGCCAGACGGCTAGGGCCGCCCCGGCAATCATAACCACCGCGGGCAGCAGCGAGAAGCCCAGCATAGTCGTCCAGGACGGGGGAACGGCGGGTGTCATAGGGCGTCGTTGAGTAGGGCCTGTAAATCGGCTGGAACCGGCATTTTCTGCTCAGCCGGCACGTTGGCCCCGCCGGTGTTGCCCGTGGGCACGCGGCCGACTAATGAGAGTAAAAACCCGAACACAATGCGCGGCACCTGACCCGCTAGTTCGCGCAAGTTGCGGGTGCGCCAGCCGTGAGCGAGCATGAGCAGGTGTACCTGCGTATGCGGCCAAGCCCACCGTTGCCCCAACACGTGGGCGCGCTCCAGGTGGGCAAATGCCTCCGGCCAATGGCGGCGGGCCGTGGCGGCGCGGGCCGCGTGCAGTTCGGCGCGATAGTGCAGACGCAGGCGGGCGGGGAGAAGCAGCGTGTTCACGGGAAAAAGATACGGCAAGGTTAAAACTTCATCCGTTGGATACGCACCGCGTTCAGAATAGCCAGCAGCGCCACCCCCACGTCGGCAAACACGGCTTCCCACATGGTGGCCACGCCCCCAGCGCCCAGGGCCAGCACCACGGCTTTCACTCCGAAGGCCAGCCAGATGTTCTGCCAGACTACCGTGTGCGTGGCGCGGGC
The DNA here is from genome assembly GCF_029433095.1 of Hymenobacter sp. YC55. Lineage (GTDB taxonomy): Bacteria > Bacteroidota > Bacteroidia > Cytophagales > Hymenobacteraceae > Hymenobacter. The sequence continues at coordinate 66,663 of NZ_JARNTX010000009.1, read as the reverse complement.
AATGCGGCGGGCGGTGGCAATCTTGCTCGGGTGATCCGTTTGAATGACCACGTCGGCCGTTTCAATAGTGGCGTCCGAGCCCAGGCCACCCATAGCAATGCCCACGTCGGCTAGGGCCACTACGGGAGCATCATTCACCCCATCGCCCACGAAGGCCAGTTTGCGCCCTTGCGTGAGGTACTGCTGCACGTAGTGGGCCTTGTCTTCCGGCAGCAGTCCGCCGTGCGCTTCGTCAATACCGAGTTCCTTGGCCACGCGCTGCGTAATGCTGTCTTTATCGCCGGATAGCATCACCAGCTTGGTGATGCCATCCGCCCGCAGCTCGCGCACGGCTTGCTTGGCGTCGGCCTTCGGGGCATCCGCGACGGTCAGGTAACCGGCGTACTGGCCATCCACGGCCGCGACGACAATGCTGTCTACTACCTGATCCACTTCGGCCGGGTAGGCGACGCCAAACTTGGTGAGCAGCTTGGTATTGCCAGCCAGCACGTCTTTTCCCGCTACCCGACCGCGCAGACCGTGGCCCGCTATTTCTTCTACTCCCTCCACGAGCACGTCTGTCACGGCGGCCCCGACGTGCGTCACCACCGCTTTGGCAATGGGGTGCGTGGATTTGGTTTCCAAGGCCCCTACCAGTTGCAGCAGTTGCGCCGGCTCAGTGCCGGGAGCCGGCTGTACCTGCTGGACGGCAAACACGCCTTGAGTGAGGGTGCCGGTTTTATCCATCACCACCGTGTCGATTTCGCGGAGCACGTCCAGAAAGTTGGAGCCTTTGAACAGAATTCCCGCTTTGGAAGCCGCACCGATACCCCCGAAATAGCCCAGGGGAATGCTGATGACCAGCGCGCAGGGGCAGGAAATCACCAGAAAGACCAGGGCCCGGTAGAGCCAGGTTCGGAACACGTAGTCGTCTACCACGAAGTAGGGCACCAGCACTAAGAGCACCGCCAAACCCACGACGATGGGCGTGTAAATTTTAGCGAAGCGCGTAATGAACTGCTGGGTTTTGGCTTTGCGCCCCACCGCGTCCTGCACCATCGTCAGAATCTTGGAGAGCTTGGTATCGGCAAAGGCCGCCGTAACCGTGACGCGGGCCAGCGTTTCCAAGTTGATCATGCCCGCGAGCACGGCCTCGCCGGGCTGCTTGGTCTGCGGAGCCGATTCGCCCGTAAGAGCCGCCGTATTAAATGAAGCTGCGGCGTTTTGTAGCGTCCCGTCCAGGGCTACTTTCTCGCCCGGCTTGACCTCCATTACGTCACCAAGCTGTACCTGCTTGGGGTCGAGCACGAGGCTTTGCCCATTGCGCACCACCGTGACTTCGGTCGCCTGAATCTCAAGCAGGGCGCGAATGCTGCGCTTGGCCCGGTTCACGGCGGCGTCTTGGAACAGTTCGCCCACCGTATAAAACAGCATCACGGCCACGCCCTCCGGGTATTCGCCGATGGCAAAGGCGCCGAGCGTGGCGATACTCATGAGCAGGAACTCGTTAAAGATGTTGCCCGAGGGAATACTTTGGATGGCCGAGCGAATCACTTTCCAGCCCACCAGCAGGAAGGCGAGGCCATACCAAATCAGGCGCACCGGGCCGGTGAAAAAGGCTATGTCGAAGTAGTCCAGCGCGATGCCGCCCAGCAGCAGCGCCAGACTCACGCCCGGCCAGAGGTAGGGAGTAGCACCCGCTGGTCCGTGGTCGTGGTCGTCGTCCTCTCCCTCGGCGTGGGTATGGCCAGCATGGGCAGCCGAAGCGGGAGCCGCTGCCGGGGCATGGTCGTGGCCGGACACGTCGTGGCCTTGCGGCTCGGTTGCGGCCGCGGGCGTGAGCTGGTCCCGGCTGAGGGCGCCCACGTTTTCGAGCTGCACCTGCTTGGCAGTATTCAGCTCTTCGTTGGTGTTCTTGGATGAAGGATCAGGCATAAAGCAGGAAAGTAAAGCGGAAGAAAAGAAGACAGTCCCGGCAGCGAGTTGCTACCAGTCCAGGAAGAAGCTCGTAAGCCCCACCAGCACGAGCACCGCGCCGGTCAGCTGCCGTTCGTGCTGCGCGAGCCCCTCCAGGTTCAGGGTTCGCAAACTGCGGTGCGCCAGGGCTACCAGGGCGCACATCGCGGCCACCGTAACCAGTAAGTACAGGCTCATCAACAGGGCCAGCGCGGCGGGGCCGTGGGTGCCGGCAGCTAAAAAGAAGGTTTGTATTTCCAGGCAGGGCGCTAGAAACATGGTGGCGGCCAGTCCGAGTACCACCCGCCGACGCGGCGCTCGGCGGCTTATCGGTCGAGGGTCCGGGTGGGTATGACCAGGTCTAGAAAAGGCGTACAGCAGCCCCACAATAATGAGTAGCAGCGGCGCGGCCCATCCCGCCACTTGCTCGAAGCGGGCCGATAAGCGCCAGCCCAGCCACCCCAGTGCCACGCCCAGGGCTACCGTGCTCAGCACGTGGGCCATGCCGGCGACCAGCGTCACCCCCACCGCCCGCCGCAACGGCCACTGTTCGGCCCGGGCAATAGCGAGCACAGGCGCCCAGTGGTTGGGAATGAGCGCGTGGAGTAAACTCAGCACAAGGGCACCGGTGAGCAATTCAACCATGAGCAGGCAGGAACGGGGAACACACCGCCCTTACGAGCAAGCAAACTTCACTCGTAGGGCGATGCAATGGTATTGCATTGTTTCAGGAGGCGACGGCGCAGCGTTCGCAGAGGCCCTTCATCACTAAACTGGTCTCCTGCACCTGAAACGCGCCCGGCAGTGGAATGGTCGGTACGGCCACGGTAGGCAGGCAGCTGGTTTCGCGGCACCGGGTGCAGAAGAAGTGTACGTGCAGGTCTTGGTGCTGCTCGGGCGTGCAGCCCGGCTCGCACAAGGCAAACTTGACAGCTCCGCTCCCATCCTCAATGCGGTGCACCAGTCCTTTATCGGTAAAGGTTTTCAGGGTGCGGTGCACGGTAATGCGGTCGGCGTGGCCCAGCAGCTGCTCCACGTCGGCCAGACTCAGCGCGGCCGGGTGCTGTTGGAGCACGTCTAGTACCAGCAGGCGCATGGCCGTCGGTGTGATCTGCTTGGCAATGAGCGTATCTTCTTGCGGGTGAGCCATAGCGAGAGTTGGTTGGAGTAGCGATTGCGCAGACACCTTAGTTGAAGCAGCGAACTGCGAGGCTCTGGTGCTCAAGTAGAGTAGGGCGGCAAATCAGGGTCTGGGCCAGAACAGAATGACCCCCAGCCCCAGCAGGACGATAGCCCCGCCCAACACATCAAACCGATCCGGCCGGAAACCGTCGAAATACCAAGCCCAGGCAATGGACATGACCACGAAAATGCCGCCGTAGACGGCGTAGGTTTTACCGAAGGAAGTGGGCTGCCACGTCGCTACCCAGCCGTAGAACACGAGCAGTAACGCCCCGAGCAAGCCCATCCAGCCTGGACGGTCTGCCTTCAGCCACTGCCAGACCAGGTAGCCGCCCCCTATTTCGCAGAGGCCAGCCAGAATAAATACGGCCACGGGCTGTAGGTAATTCATCATCAGATTTTTTACGGTAGAAAGTGTAAACCGGAGATGCCCGTAGACGGCTACTCGTCTTCTTCGGCGTTTTTCATCTTGGCCAGCAACGAATACGCCGCGCCCGTAACGAAGGTGGTTGTCGCGGGCACCGTTTCGGGTAGGGTGACTTCCGTGAAGTTGTCTTCGCTGCGGCCCAGCGTGACGGGCACCATGCGGTAGCGGCCGGGCGCTTCCACGGCGTAGACGTAATTCTTGCCCTCGAAGCGCACCAGCGCCGCGTCGGGCAGGGCGGGCACCTCGGTGCGGCCGGTTTCAATCAAGGCCCGCACGTAGAGGCCCGGCAGCAACGCCGGGTCGTTTTCCTGGTCTAAATGACCGTGTACGCGCACCGTGCGGTCCTCTCCGATAGCCCGCCCGATTAGATACACATGGGCCGTCCGCTCGCGGCGGGAGCTGGTAGAATCGCTGGCCAGGGTGAAGCGAATCAGCTGGTTTTTTTGTACCCGCGCTACGTCACGCTCGAATACGGTCAGCTCGACGTGCAAGTGCTCGGGGTCCACGATTTCAAACAGGGCATCGGTTGGCGTCACCGCTTGGCCCACCGTTACGTTCACCGCCCGCACAAAGCCCGCCCGGGGTGCCCGGATAGGGGCCGTCGTGACCAGGGTGCCTCCGACCGGCAGGTTCGCCAAGCGCAGCCGGGCGGCCAACGCGTTGGTTTGCACGCGCAGCGCGTTGTAATCGGCTTGGGCCCGTTGGTAGTTCTTTTGGGGCGCTACCTCCTGCTCGTACAGTTCTTTCTGCCGAGCCAGTTCGGTGCGGGCGTATTCGAGGCGGGCACGGGTTTCCAAGTACTCCTGTTGCAGGGTCACGAACTCGGGGTTGCGGATGGTGGCCAGTACTTCGCCCTTGCGCACCCGCGTGCCTTGGAGGAGTTCGGTGTTTTCCACGAAGCCCCCCAGGGGAGCCGTGATGGAGACGGCGCTTTCCGGCGGCACGTCCAGCGTGCCGGTGACGGCCAGGCCCGCGCCCATCGGCCGGTTCGTCAGGTGACCGGTCTGGATGCCTGCCACCTGCTGCTGCGCCGGTGAGAGGGTAACCAGGTCGTTTGCCTCTTCCCCTTCTGCTTCTTCGCCTTCTTCCGTGGAGGCGGTTTCCCGACCTGCGGCATCCGCCGCGGCCGTTTCTGGTTTATCGGGGGTGCAGCCGAAGGGCAGGCTCAGGCCCAGCAGGAGCACGAATGATACGATCTTATGCATGATAAATACGTCGAAAAGAGAAGGTTACTGCGCCGGGGTACCCAATAGGTACTCCAACTCGATAGTGGTCTGGTTGTGCGCCAGCACAGCGTCGAGGTAGGCGGTGCGCACGCGTAAGGTGCGTTCCAGGTTGAGCAATAGCTCGGAGTAGGTGGTCTCGCCCGCCTTGTAAGCGCGCTGGCTAAGCCGGACAATGACCTCGGCCTGCGGCAGGCCGGTCTGCTCGTAGAACTGTACCCGCCGCTGCTGCTCTTGCAGGCGCAAACGGAGCTCATCGAGTTGGGCGGCTACTTCCGCCCGGTAGCGCTGGTAGGTGGCAGCGGCTGCCTGCTCCTGCAACCGGGCCGCTTGTACGCGGGCCTTCTGCGGACCGCGCAGCAGGGGGATGGCCACGCCCGCCTGCACGCTCTGGAACCGGTCGCCAGCCCCGTAGGTAGTGGCCTGCCCATCCACTTCGTACGTGCCCCGGAGTGACTGATTGGTGTAGCCCACTGTCACTTGCGGCAAGCCGGCCGCCTGTTCCACCCGCGTTTGCGCTTGTCGCTCCACTACTTGCTGTTGCAGCACCCGAGCCTGAGGCGTTAAAGCCAGCACCGTTGTATCCGAGGGGGCAGTTGGGGAGGGCAAGAGGCGCAAGGTGCTGTCGGCAATGACCACCAGCTGCGGGGCTTGCAGCAACGCTTGCAGCTGCCGTTGGGCGATGGCGTAGTCCGTTCGGGCCTCGGTTAGCAGGTTTTGCGTTTCGCCCTGCGCCAACAGGGCGTTGGCTGGTTCGAGCCGGGCGACTTCCCCCGTTTTGAAGCGCAGCTGCGCCGAGCGCAAAAACTCGGCGTAAATGCTGTCCTGGCCACGCAACATGCGCAGCCGGTGCCGGGCATGCACGGCTTGCTCATAGCTCAAACGGACCTGTCGGCGCAGCTCCGCCTGCACCTGCGCGAGCTGTTGCTCCTGCCCCTGCACCTGCGCCTGGTTCAGGGTCGCCTGCGCTTTGTAGTAGCCTGGTAAGGCCAACGTCTGCCCGATGCTGAGCACGTTGTCGGACAGGGGGGAGTTCACTTGCCCATAGGTTCCCAGGATTGTGGTGCGGCCTACGTCGCGCGCAGTTCGTCGCAGGGCCTGTTGCGCTTCCAACGCACTGCGGGCCGCTTGCACGGTGCCATTGGCTTGCAGGGCTTGGCCTACGGCCTGCGTGGCTGTGAGTGCGCTCTGCGCCCGGGCGGGCGGGGTGATGAGCAATCCCCCGAGTCCGAGCAGCAGCCAACTGGCAACTGGTAAGGGCCGCCGGGGCTGTTCCTCGGACTTGCTGTTTTTCTCGGAGAGAGCATAGAGCACGGGCAGCACCAGCAGCGTGAGTAAGGTGGCCGTCACCAGTCCGCCGATGACCACGGTGGCCAGGGGCCGCTGGACTTCCGCCCCGGCCGAAGTACTCAGGGCCATCGGCAGAAATCCCAACGAAGCGACGGTGGCCGTCATCAGCACCGGCCGCAACCGTACCTGCGTGCCTTCCAGAATGCGCTGATACAGGTCGATGTAGCCTTCTTCCTTGAGCTGGTTGAAGTAGCCGATCAGCACAATGCCGTTCAGCACAGCTACCCCGAACAGGGCAATGAAGCCTACTCCGGCCGAGATGCTGAACGGCATGCCGCGTAGCCACAAGGCCAGCACCCCGCCGATAGCCGAGAGGGGAATGGCCGTGAAAATCATCACCGACTGCTTCAACGACTTAAACGTGAAGAACAAGAGCACAAAAATGAGCAGCAGCGCCACCGGCACGGCGATGCTTAGGCGCTCGGTGGCCTGGCGCAGGTTCTCGAACTGCCCGCCGTAGGTGGTGTAGTAGCCGGGAGCCAGCTTTAGTTGTTGGTCCATCTTGCCCTGCAACTCCTGGACAATGCTTTCCACGTCGCGCCCCCGCACGTTGAAGGCCACCGAAATGCGGCGCTTGGCGTCGTCGCGCTGGATCTGGTTGGGGCCTTCCTGCAACTCCACCGTCGCTACTTGCTCCAACGGGAGTTGCTCGCCGGTAGGCGTGGCCACCAGCAGTTGCCGCACGTTGTTGATATTCTGGCGCAGTTCGGGCGCGAGGCGTAGCACGACGTCGAAGCGGCGCTCCTGCTCGAAAAGCTGCCCGGCGCTCTGCCCGGCAAACGCGGTCTGCACCGTGCGGTTCACGTCCTCGGCGTTCAGCCCGAAACGGGCCAGCCGGTTACGGTCTAGCTTCACCACGATTTGGGGCAGGCCGGTCACCTGTTCCACGTACACGTCTTCGGCTCCTTCTACTTGCCGTACCAGGCGGGCCGCCCGCTCCGCGTAGGCGGCGAGCTGCTGCAAGTCTTCCCCGTAGATTTTGAGCACCACGTCCTGCTTGGCGCCGGAAATCAGTTCGTTGAAGCGCATCTGAATCGGCTGCTGGAAGCCAAAGGTGACGCCGGGTATTACTGCCAGCGCTTCGGCCATCTTCTCGGCCAACTCTTCCTGCGTGCGCGCCGAGGTCCATTTGCGTTGGTCCTTTTCCAGGATCACCATGACGTCGGCCGCTTCCACTGGCATGGGGTCGGTGGGAATTTCGGCGGCCCCGATTTTGGCGACTACCTCCTTCACTTCCGGAAACTGCTTGGTGAGGATGGCGCCCGCCTCCTGGCTTTTATCCACGGTGTAGCTCAGCGACGAGCCGGTGAGCGTGCGCATCTCGATGGCAAAGTCCCCCTCGGCCAGTTGCGGGATGAACTCGCCGCCCAGAGTTCGGAACAGCAGCAGCGCCCCCCCAAACAAGGCCACGGCGGCAACCAATACCACCGCTTGGCGGCGCAGGGCCCATTCCAGTACCGGCCGGTAGCGGGCTTCCAGCCCGCTCATCAGCCGGTCCGAGAACGTGCGCTTCGTCTCGGTGGAGCGGCTCAAGGCCAGCGCCGACATCATGGGCACGTACGTCAGACTTAGCAGGAAGGCGCCGACAATGGCGAAGGCCACGGTTTCGGCCATCGGCCGGAACATCTTGCCCTCAATGCCGGCCAGCGCCAGCAAGGGCAGGTACACAATCAGGATAATGATTTCGCCAAAGGCAGCCGATGAACGGATTTTGCTGGCCGCGTGGTAGGTTTCCTCGTTCATCTGCGCCGCGTTGAGGCGGCCCCCGGGCACGCGCAACTGCCCGCCGTGCAAACGGTGCACGATGGCCTCGACGATGATGACAGCGCCGTCTACGACCAGCCCGAAGTCAATGGCTCCGAGCGAGAGCAGGTTACCCGAGACCCCGAACAGGCGCATCATACTGATGGCAAAGAGCATGGCCAGCGGAATTACCGAGGCCACGACCAGCCCGGCCCGCCAGTTGCCGAGAAACAACACCAGCACGAAAATCACGATCAGGGCGCCCTCCACCAGGTTTTTGGTGACGGTGCTGATGGCCCGGCCGACCAGGTCCGAGCGGTCCAGGTACACGTCGATGGTCACCCCTTCCGGCAACGACTTGCGCACGGTAGTCATGCGCTCTTTTACCGCTTGGATGACTTCGTTGGCGTTGGCTCCTTTGAGCATGAGTACCAGGCCGCCGGTGACTTCGCCCTCCGCGTTGCGCGTCATGGCCCCGTAGCGCACGGCTGAGCCCAGGCGCACGTCGGCCACATCGCGTACCAGCACCGGCATGCCGCCTTGGGTGCTGCGCACGACGATGTTGCCCAGGTCGGCCGTATTCTCGGCCAATCCTTCGGTGCGGATAAAGTAGGCGGTGGGCTTCTGGTCGAGGTAGGCCCCCCCGGCATTCTGGTTGTTGCGTGAGATGGCCTGATAGACCTGGTCAATGGTGACGCCAAGCGAGCGCAGCCGGTCGGGATCCAACCGGATTTCGTACTGCTTGAGTTGGCCGCCAAAGCTGGCCACGTCGGCCACGCCGGGCGTGCCGAGCAATTGCCGCCGCACAATCCAGTCCTGAATGGTGCGCAGCTCGCGGGCGTCGTACTTCTTTTCGTAGCCGGGTTTAGCCCGCACCAGGTACTGGTACACTTCGCCCAGGCCGGTGCTGACGGGCGCCAGTTCCGGACGGCCGATGCTGGCCGGGATCTGGCTTTCGGCTTCGCGCAGGCGCTCGGCTACTTGCTGGCGAGCCCAGTAAATATCAATCTTGTCCTCGAAGACGATGGTCACGACCGAGAGGCCAAAGCGCGAGAACGAGCGTACTTCCTCGCGGCCGGGAATGGTGGCCACACTCTGCTCGACTGGAAAAGAAACGAGGCGCTCGATGTCGCTGGCGGCCAGCGAGGGCGCTACCGTGTAGACGACGACTTGGTTGGTGGTAATGTCGGGGACCGCGTCAATGGGTAGCCGACTGAGCGAGTAGCCGCCCCAGGCGATCAAGGCCAGGGTCAGCAGCCCGATGATGAGCTTGTTGTGAATGGAAAAATAGATCAGCCGGTCGAACATCCGCTGGTTGGGGTTAGGTCTAACACTTCCGTGAAAACCCTGCGGCGAGGCGGTTCCGGCTAGCGAGTAGACAGGAACGGCGTGGCCAAGACGCACCCCGCGTCAATGCACGCGTTGGCAAGCCGAGCCGAGCTGCTCCATAGCGGAGCAGGCCGCCCGGTGGGGTGGTCAGCAGGAAAACGAGGGAAAGGTTAGGCCCGCGGCGGTTGCCAGATAGCCCCTGGAGCGCGAGTTGGCGCCGCTACCACAAGTTGGGCGTGGTGGCGGGCTGAGTTCCATACTTGGGTCCGGGCTTGGACAAGCGCTTGTAGTGGGGCGAGCGGTACGACGGCCCCGCCGCAGCAGTGGCACTGGCACAGGGGAGAACACCAGTCCCCCAAAGCATCAGCCCCACAATCCGAATGGGACGAGGCGGCCACGGTTGTTTGCGTCTGGTCTTTGCACACAGGAGTCTCGTCAGCGCAGGTTAAGCACGAGAGACACGCGAAGTACAAGGCAAAAAACAGAGCAGTCAGACGCATTCCGGGCAAATATAGCGACGATCAGTACTTGCCGCTACTGGCCTATACAATCGTACATAGGCCAGGGTTTCTTAAAAGCACGAAATGAATGTAGGACAGTAGCAGCACACGGTTGGAAGTACGTCTCAAGGCTAGCCTGCTAACCAAAACCCTAATGCTAACTGAACTCAGCTAGAATCCTCGCTTTGACTCTAGCGCTACCCCCTTATTGCTGCTATGAATAAAGCAGGACAGCAGCAATAATACGGCTTGCCAACTACATAAAGAGTATGGCTAAGTCCAAGACTAGAAGTAAGCTCATAATTCCCACAACTCCCACCCACGCCCAGCGCATCGGCTCAGGATTGAACAACCGGGCAATGCCTAGCATCACGGCCACCATAACAAGGTGCTTCGCTATTTCGGGAAAATTGTTGTCCGTGTAGACTACAAACCCGCCTAGCACAATGAAGATTATCGACAAGCCGACATAATTCTTCGAGATAGGTTGCTCAAACAGTGAAGCCGCTAGCGCGGCCAGACGAGGAAACCGTTTTTTGCTCATGGTAGTAGGCTTTAGAACGAGAAGTGCTAGCTACTATACCAAGAGCTGCCAGGAGCAATGCCCCCAGCAGCTTAGAAGGTCGCAGACTATCTAGCCCCAATAGCACCCGCCGCTACGCCAGTGGCTACGGCAGTACCCTTATACGTGCGGGCCTTCAACAAATCCGAGTTGGCCAGCGTGAGCTTGATGTTACGTCCACCCCCCTTTTCGTACAGCTCGATAACTAACTGCTTCTTGTCAGGAATGGTGAATTTTTTGAAGATGAATACCTTTTCTAGTTTGCCTTGTGCTTCAATCTTCTGCTGAGGCCCATTGTAGACGTAGATAGGCGAAATCTCAATGGCTTGTTCAGCCGTGCGTTTCGCTACCTTCTTATCTTGAATGTAGAACTTCACGAAGTCTATATCATACGTCACGTTCGACTTGTTGGCGATGTGCAGCGGGAAAAACAGCGTTTCGTTCTGATACCCTACCGAGCCCGCCCGCAGGCTGAGTTGATTGGCTGTTTTGCTATCCGCCGTGCCTTTTCCGGCCAATGCTTCAACTGAGAATGCATCGAGGTTGCCTTGGGGAATAGGCGAGTTGGATAGAATGGCCTCCGTGGTGGAGCGTGACGTAGAGGCAATGGCCGGTGAGCTAGAAAGAGAGTTGGACCGAACGGCGGCAGTGCCCGCGCCCAGGTTCAGCGACAGTATTTTGGGGTTGGAATTGTAGTTGACCAGAAACGAGTACAGCTTACCATCTGAGGTTAGAACCGTCATGTTGGTTTCCGCGAAGCCCTTGGCCGCTGCTTTCACGCGAACAATGTTCTCCGCGCCCGTAGCCTTCGCCGCAATTAGGCCCGCGCTACCCAAGTCAACATACGTCACCGGGAAGGGAAACACCAAGTGAGTAGTCTTTTGGTCGCTCACATAAAGTGGATAAGAAGCCATCTCGTTATCATCCGAGTAGTCCAGCATCTTAGGGGCTCTCTGAGCGTTATTGTCCGGTACATCAACGTACTGGCTTTTGGCCTGACGCATAGAGTTAGCGCGATAAGAGCGCCCTTGCGGCGTATTGGCTTGGGCCAGGATAGGCGAAGCGTTGAGCAAGGCCAGCGCGAGGGCGGCACCAAGGGAAAGGAGGGGCTTATTCATAGGAGGGAGGGATTAGGTTAATCTTTATCGACTTTCAACATGATATTGTACCCAGCTTTCAGGCGCACTTTGACCAAGCGAATTTTCTTCTGGCCCAAGCTCTTTACCGCCGTTACCGCTACCCCAGCCGCCGCCGTGGTAGGGTCCGCACTCATGGTCATCATATCGGCCGCGCCCATTGCGTCAGCCCCCGCTTGCTTGCTGGCATCCCGCGTGATAGTACCCGGAATGTGTAGGCCCTGCAATCCGTCCACGTCGTACACTTCGAGCGAAGCCGGGAAGATGCTACCCCCCGCTTTTAGTGTTTCAATGGTAATGCTCAACCGTTCCCCGCTGAGGCTACACGTACCATAGATGAAGGTGTTTGCCGCCAGCTTGTGGCCATTAACTACGGCCGGTTCTGTAAGCCGCATTTTCACCAGCGAACCGCTCACCACTTCTTGTGATTCGTGAATAACCGCCGGTAAGGTATTGGCATCGACATTGGCCGAGCTACCATCATCCAACCCTTGAAAAGAGGCCGTGCGCTTAGTGCCGCTGCTAGCACCCAGGCGCGAGACAATAGCATCGTTATCTTCCACGATAGCCTTAGTAGCCGGTTTCTTTTTAACGGGTGCAGCTGGTTTGGTAACCGCTACGGCAGCACCCCCACCGCTAGCCGAAGCCATTACTCCGGCATTGGTTTGAGCATTGATGCGTTCGAGAGTAGCTTGGGTGCGGGCCGCTTCCAATTCGCGCTGATGCTGAGAGCGCATCAATTCCATCTGCTGTTCCGGCGTTAGGGACGAGGTAGCCGGCGCGGCTACTTGCCCGCTGCTTTGCTGCGCGGCTTGTACCGCGGCCAACTGCTGCTGCGCCGCCAGTACCTGCGCGTCAGCCGGAGCCGAGCTAGGTTGACCATTCGCCGCCACTCCATAAGCCAAGCCGGTTGCAGCGCCCGGTGCAGAAACAGTATCTACTTTGCCAGAAACAAGGCCCCGGTTACGCATGGAATCAACCGGGGCGGCATACGCGGCTAATTTGCTGCTGGTAATGTTACTAGCGCCTGCTTTGGGTAATTCCGTATTGATACCGGCAACAGGTGGTGCAACGCCCGCTGCTTCGGCGCCCTTGCCCCCATCCCCCAGCCAAAACATAGCGGCCATAAACGGCACCCCGACAATGGGAATAAAGACCGCCATTTTGCGCGTCCGGTAGAACTGCGCATCTTTTGTGGTGGTAGCCATAGGACTTAACGGGCGATAGTGGATAAGGTGTTATTCTGCACTACCCGCCAGTTTTCCATGATGAAGCCGTGCGGGTTGTTTTCCGAGCGCGTTACGTCCCGCAGGGTGCAGTCGGCAACTAAGTCCCGGTTGGTATAAGAAGTAGCTCGAATCAGGCGCTGGTGGGCAAACGTGCGGGCCGTAATGGGCCGGGTATTGCTGAGCACCACGCTATCAACCGTAATTTCCATGCTGATATTGGCAGAAATCAAGTCGTTGTAAAACCCGCGCTCTTTCAAGTTCTCGTACTCCCGTTTCGCGGAGTTATCAGCCAGGTAAAGTGCCTGATTGATATTGCCATCAATGGCCTTTTGGTCGGGGTCCAGGCTAAAGAATAATTCGTGAAACCGCTTAACGTGGCTCCGGGCTTCTACTGGCCGGTTAGCCCGCGCATCGGTTGCGCCAGCGGTGAGCAGTTGGCCACCCTCTAATACATAAATCCGATTCGCTGCCGCCGCTGAGTTCTGAAAGGAAAAGTAGGCAATGGTAACGGCCAGCGTCAGGACGGAGACAATGAAAATGATAGCCAGGGTTTTTACCTGTTTGAAGGCAGAATCAATGGTTTTCAGGGATTCAAACATGATGGTAGCAGCTAGAGGACCGGGCTAGTGCCCGGTCCTGGTGATTAAGAATTGCCGTTGTTGCGGCCGAAGTAGCCGCCTACTCGCTCCCGGATGGCTGACCCGGCCCGATGGCCAAGCTGTTCGCCCCGCGTCATATTGGCCGCGCCGCTGAAGCCAAAGCCACCCTGCGCTGCCCCAACTACTGTTCCCACACCGGAAGCGCCAGCCGAAACGCCCTGCGCACCCATGCGGCCCGCAGCACCCATGCCCGCGCCAGCCGCCGCAGCGCCACCCGTAGCCGCGCTCACGAAAGCACCGGCCGCTGAGCCAGCACCGCTAGCCGAAATGAGCATATCCGTAATGAAGGGCACCAGCACGTAGCCCGCAATGGCCACGAGCAGGAAGACCAAGTAGCCGAAATCAGCGGAATCTACCCCGCGTTGCGCGTTCAGGCGGTCAATGTCGCCTTGCAGCATTTGCACCTGGAACGAGGCCATCATGGCCCCGAACACATTGGCCACCGGCACCCACAGCGAAATTGTAATGAAGTGGCCAAGCCATTTCTGAATACCGCCCCCAAAGCCGGGGAAAATGGCAATGCCGAACGTTATGGGCCCGAGTACCGAAAGCACCACCAGGATAAAGGTGGAGAGAAAGTGAATGAGCAGCCGCGCCCCAACGTGGAACAGTTCGAGCGTGTTCTTCATCCACTCCCGGAAGTTCTGGTTTACATCATAAGAAACCTTCTGGAAGGTAAGGCTCATTCGGTCACCAATACCCCCCATCCCGGTAGGCCCGGCCAAGTCGGCTAGCTTGCGCTCGTAGGCTTCATCCGTGGCGAAATCCTTGTTTTCCGGCTTATTAGCCAGAATATTCTTTTTTTCTTCTTGCAGCGCGACAATCTTAGCGGATTGGTCGTTTCGGATTGAATCGGTGCTATGGGACAGCGCCCCGGTAAAGCCTCGTAGGCCCTGGCAGAGCGCCGGGAAGAACAGGATGCACAAGCCAATTAAAAACGGCCGCAGCAGCGGGTACACGTCGATAGGTTCCGCCCGCGCAATGTGCCCCCACACTTTGGCACTGATGTAAATAAGTGCGCCCACACCGCCAATTGCCCGACCTAGATTCGTGAATTGGGATACAAGCGGCATCATGTTGGTGTACAAATCATCCAACATGGTTTCCATCGCGTCTACTTGCGCGAGGATAGAATTCATGTCCATAGGAAAGGGGAGTAAGATTCGGGACGGAAATAGAATAGCTAAGCGGCGATTACTTCTTGCCCATCAGGGCTAGTACTGACTCTTTATCTTGGACAGTTTGAGCCTGAACGCGGGCAACAGCCCGGCACTTGCTGGTATAGTAGTTCATCAAGTCATGCTGCCCTTCTATTTTGTCAGCGATGTTGTTGATGAACTCTATCCGTTCGGGATCCGTCATTTTAGCCTTCCCGGCGCTGAGCACCCCGACCAGCTCACTAAGCAGGCCGATGTTTTCATTCAGCATCTTACCGTACATGGAAGTAGCCCCGGCAAGCTGGTTGGCATCAAGACCCTTGTTGCGCAGCTCAGGCATAATGTTGGCGTACAGCGTAATCATCGCGGCCTGGCGGTCGTAAATTTCCTGTACCCGGCGATAGGTGCGAACCCCGGAACTGATTTGTAGCAGGCTGCTATACCATTGGTCGTGTAACTGTTGGGTTTTGTCGATTACACCCTTAATCTGACCGCTTACCACCTTCATATCGGCCGCTAGCAGCTTGCCTTGCGCTAGCAAGGTGCCCGATACGGTTTGGTGGCCAATCTGCTTGCGCGAAATCTTTTCCGAGATAGGAGCCGATATAACGGCTGGTAGTTGAGCGTATGCTTGGTGAGCACCCAGGGCGAGGGCCAGCGCGAAGAATTTGGAGAAGGTATTCATACTAGCTGAAGCTTTTAAGTGAGCATCCTACCCCTACCGTTTCGACATGAGGTTTTTAAGTGATTCCAGGTCTTGCGCCTGTTCCTTGGCTACGCGCATCATCATTAGGTTGCGCTGCGTGTAGTAATTCACTAGGCCAGATTGGTCGGTAATCTTCTTGTCCAGTTGGTCGATGAAGCGCATCCGTTCGGCATCCGTCATTTTGAGCATAGCCGGGCTCACGATGGTTTGCAAGTCACCAATGGTGTTGGAGCTTTCCAATAGCATCTTGCCGTACATGGTCGTCATATCGGCCAACTGTTGCGGCTTGATAAAAGGCGACTTGCGCAGCACCTCAATAGCCGACGAGTACTGTTGGATAATTTGGGTTTGCTTCTCGAAAATGTTCTTCACCCGGCGATAGTCCCGGACCGCCGAGCTAATCGACAGTAGCCCATCGTACCAGTTTTTGGCCATGAGCATATTCTTCTCCGAGAACATCTTGGTTAGTTCTTGCTCCTTCACCCCCGCCGAAACCAGCTTGTTAGCCGCCGATGAAAGAGCTTTCATGGTGCCTTGCAAGCCAGTTTGCACCCCACTTTGTACTTCTAGTACCGGAGCTGTTACCACGAGTTGAGCCGAGGCCTGCGTGACACTAAGGCCCAACAGTGCCAGGCTTAGGATTCCTATTTTCTTGTTCATAACAGTAGGAAAAGAGGGTGAATAGAATAGCGGAATTAGGCGGCTACTTTTTCGCCAGGGGCTCGATGTAGGACATTTCACGCTCAGCGTTCAGGCGGACGTGCTGCATTCCGTCCCATACCATCTGCATTTGCGGCACTGCTTTGTCGGACGTGGGCGCGGGCTCATCTTGGGTGAGGGGCACTAGCATCTTGGCCAACTGCTCGCATTGCGGCGTGTATTTGTCCCATATTTTGGCCTGATCTTCGGGCTTCTGCTTTTTAAGAGGCCGCGCCGTAATCACTTTGCGAATGATGGCGCGGTAGTTCCGCCAAATGCCCTCAGCTAGCGGGTGCTCCTTGATACCCGAGCCAAGCTCACTGCCGTACCAGTCGCTGACCGATTGCGCGTAAGCCCGCCCCGCCGCCACGTCGGCCGCAGCAGCCCCAGGCAGCGCTGCTACGCTATCAGCAAACGCCGTTGCCGCCGAGGCTTGGGCCGAAGCCGCTACCGCCGTTACCGGGGCACTGGCCGCAGTACCATCAGTACTAGGCGTAGAGGATTCCGAATTGCCACAGCCCGCCAAGGCCAGCAACATTCCTAGAGAGAGCAAGGACGTTTTCATGTTTTTCCCTTTTGTTCAATTACCGCTTGGCCAAGGCTTCTTCGCGCAGTTCGGCAGCCACCAGCTTTATTGCCGTGGGCATATCGGCCGTTTTCTTGAACTTGTCGAACAGCCGCATCTTCTCCGATTCTTCCGTGGAGTAGGTGATGTATTCCTCTTTGGAAACTTCGATGGAATACACCTTGGATACCACGCCCCCCAGGGAGATAAATACTTCGGTGTAACGGCCTCGTTCGGGCTTATTGTCCCGGTTGATAGAGAGGATAATAGCCTTCTCCTTTTCGGTCAGCGACAGCAGCGCTTGTATCTGGTCGAATTTGAGGATGAACTTGCGCTGGTCGAGTAGAATCTTGGTGTCCGAGTTGTTGATAATGGCATCTTTTACAATGGCATTACCGATAATATCATCTACTTCCTGCGTTACTACGATTGCCTCACCGAAGAACTTACGCACCGTCTTAAACAGGTACTTGATGTACTCTGCCATGCCCGGCGTAGTAAGCGCCTTCCAGGCTTCCTCAATCAAAATCATCTTCCGTACCCCTTTCAGCTTGCGCATCTTGGAGATGAAGGTTTCCATGATAATGAGGGTAACCACCGGGAACAGGATCGGATGATCCTTTATGTTGTCCAGCTCGAATACGATAAAGGGCTCATTCACCAAGTCCAACTCTTTAGGCGAGTTGAGCAGGTAATCGTACTCCCCACCCTTATAGTAGGGCTTTAGGACGTATAGGAAATTGTCTATATCAAAGTCCTTTTCGCGTACTTTTTCTTCGCGCAGAATTTCCGAGTAAGGGCCTTTTACGAAGTCATAGAACGTGTTGAAGCTAGGCTTAACAGCCGGGTTTTCTTCCAGCATCACGTAGTACAAGCTCACGGCCGTAGAGAGCGAAACGTACTCCGATTGGCTTACATTCTCGTCGTCCTTCTTCCAGAGAGCTTGCAGCAGCGTTTTGATGCTTTCCTTCTTTTCTACGTCCAGCTTACCCGACACCAGGAAGGGATTAAAGGCAATCGGGTTATCTTCTTCATAGGTGAAGTACACGCCGCCTTTCAGCTCACAGAGGCCCTTGTAGGAGTTACCCGTATCGACCAACAAGACGTGCGCCCCTTGCTCGTAGTACTGGCGAACCATATGGTTCGTGAAAAACGACTTGCCCGAGCCCGAAGGCCCCAGGATAAATTTGTTGCGGTTGAAGATGATTTGCTTTTTCATCGGCTCATCCGACAAATCCACTTGCACCGGCTTACCGGATAGGCGGTCGGAAAGCTTAATGCCCTTCGTCGCGCCGGTACTCCGGTAGTTGGTTTCGGTGGCCCAAAAGCAAACGGCCTGCTCGATGAAGGTGTAAAAGGTTTCTTCCGATGGGAAGTCGCCCGCGTTACCCGGCACCCCACCCCAATACAAAGCGGCAATGTCCACCGTGTTTTGCCGAGGCTTGCAGTTCATGGTGTTGAAGGCTGCATTGATCAGCTTGCGGGTTTCGGTCAGCTCATCTTCACTTTCGGCCCAGGTCAGTACATTGACATGCACCCGCGCCGGCCGGCGCTTGTCCGCTACCGCTTCATTGAGGTAGTCTTGATAGAATTGATAGTTGACCGTGTTTTGCCGCGAGTAGAGCGAGAGCGAGTTAAGCCGGTCCTTCTTTTGCTCGAAGGTTTTAAGCGTCTTAGCCGTATTATCCAGGAATACATATTGATTCAGGATATGGCTAGTACCCAGCAGCAGGCCCAGGGGGGCCGCAAAGGAAATCGGGAAGTCGGTGTATTCGGTGCTCAGCTGCTCGTAGCGAATATCCGATTCCACGCCCAGCGGCAAATCATCCAGATTCGCCACCGAAAACATGTTGCAGATTTGCTGGCCCACCTTCAACCCTTCGGTTAGGTCCAAGTCTACTTGTTGGGCCTGCTCAGATAGGTTGAGCGCAAAATACTTTTCCAGCAAGCCCGCTTTTTCCGGGGTGCCGGCCAACTCGTCGGAGGTGAGCCGGTGAGATTTGATGTAGGGGGCATTCGTGGGGCCTACTCCTTCCAACGTACGCACGAACTGCCCTACGTTGTCAAAAAAGGCTTCCATCACCTTTACATCGAGCATATCCTTGGGCACGATGTTACGCCGGGCCAGGAGCCCCGAAGCACTGTTCCAGTTGGGACGCTCCGAGGACATTTTAGTAATGAATAGGTAGCAGTAGTGGTTGAGAAACGGGCGCTCGAAAAAGTGCCGCTCATAGGCCGCGGAGAGTAGCGTTCTATCCGTTTCAAAGCCGGGCGCATACTTATCCTCTACAAACCAATCCTGCTTGTGGACCGCGCAGTGGTCAGGCAGCAAGCGCACCGCTTTTACAAAGGCCTGTTGTAGCTGCGCATAGTCTTCACGCGAGAGCGTAAAAATCTCCGGTAGCTCCAGCCGGAAGGCCACCGTTACATCGGCGTTCTTCGAGATGAGGCAATCCTTCTCAATCTTATAAATCGGCTGCTTGGATTCGAGCGAGGCGGACGGAAGTATTTTACTGCTCATATAATAAATCGGTAATAACCTAAGACCGGGCGCTACTAGCGCCCGGTCCGGTCCTCGTTCAAATTTTGGAATAAGCGACTCTGCCGATTCGTAATTCGCTTTGGCGCTGAGCGCCGAGCACCGGCTTTCATCATGCCGTGCTCCCCGTATTTCGTATTTAAGGCGAATACCCCGGCCCACATACCCCCACCCAGCACGAGCGTTATCACTACCGTCAGCAGCAGCGGAGTACCCAGTAGATACATGGTCACGAAGGCCGCGAACACCAAGCCGATGCCTGCTACCAAGTAGTATACATTGCCTCCAATAAGCCCGTTGAACTCCCAAGGCTTATTAATGCCGCGATTCAGGTTGTATTGAGGCATGGCGGCGTAGGCTTACAGGAAGAACGAGCGAACTACCGTTGCTACCAGTACCAGGAAAATCATAGAGCCGAACCACGATACCGCCGTTTTCTGCGTGTCTTGGTCGCCTGCGTTCCACTTGCTATACACCTTGATAGCGCCGATCAGACCAAGAACAGCCCCGATTGCATACATGAGCTTGGTAAGCGGGTCGAAATAGTTGGTAACCTGAGTAGTGGCATCCTGAATGCCGCTGGCACCACCAGCTGCGCCGCCGCCTTGAGCAAATACAGCTTGAGTGCAGAGCATGAGCCCGAGGATAGCAATTGACGTGAGAATCTGCTTCTTTTTCATGGTCGTAAAAGATTGGATGAGGGAAAGAAAAAGGTTTAATAATCTGGTTATGAGATGACTAAAGGATTGCTACGCGAACAGGCTCGCTATTTCATTGCTGGTTTCCTTGGTTCGGAGAGCCCATTGCTCGCCTAGAGTAGTATCCGCTAAAGCAGCAGGTCCCTGTGGCTGCTCTCCTGCCTGCAACTGAGCCACGAATGCGGCCACTGTTTCAACTGCAAACAGCTCTTCCATTTCGACAGGGGCAACGTCTGCTTTCGTCGCTACCAATTCCTCAAATTCGGCCAGAGGCTCCCCAAAATCAGCTAGAGGCTCATAGCTGCCAGCGACGGCAGGCTGGTACACTATCTCAGGCTCAATAGCAGATACCTCGATGGCGTGGTGCTTAGCTTCAGCATTTGTATCCGTCTTATTGGTGTCCTCAACCAGTCTTTCTTGGCCTGCAGTTGTGCTAGCACCATCCTTATCCACACCATTAGCCTCAGCCTCAGTATTATCAACGGGCATTTGGTGGGCCTTTCTGCGAATCAGCGCCTCTAGCTGCGGATTTGGGCGGTCCTCCTGCTCTTGCCGGGATTCGTCGGCTGCTATGGCCTCGTCCGTGGCTCCGGCCACTGATGCCGCCGCGTCCATTGGTCCACCATCATCTTCGCTATCATCCCGACCGGTTGCCCTGGCTGTGGAATCGGGCAGCTCCCCTCCTACTACCGCCGCTGCGCCTTCGGGTAGGTTCTCTGCCGCCCCAGCTTCGGGCGCTTCAGTAGTTGCGTCTGCTTCCGCCGTACCGGCTGCCGATTCAGTGGCCGTAGGCGTAGCCACGAAGGCTGACTTTGGCCGCACAAGGGACGGTGGCGCAGCGGCCGTAGTGCCAGGGGCCGCGCCTGCCAGTTGAGGTCCGCCGCTTACCTTCTTTCCTTTTAGAAGGTCAGAAAAGTCATCGCGGTAATAGAGAAATCCTACTACCAAGTAGTAGAGTACCAGTAATACCAGCACGAACACGAAAAACTGGCCCCAGGAATATTGACTAAGCATAGCAGTATAAAGCAGTGGCTGAATCCCCACTACTAAGCTAGAGTCAGGATTCAGCCAGAGCCAGAGTATTTGATGAATGGCAGAAATTGGGTGGTGAGCTGCAAATCCACTACACGAACGGTAATGGCCAATCAGTCACGAATGAGGAAAAACGCTACCCAAGCAGGTGGATACGGTTCTTCAATTCCTCTTTGCAGGCCCGACTAACGGGGATATACTCTTTGCCGAGCAGTACGCAGCCCTCGACATAGGCTTGCACATGGTCCAGGTTGACGATGTGGGAGCGGTGGGTTTTGAAGAAGCAGGGCGGTAGCTTTTGCTCTAGCTCCTTCAAGGTGGAGTCAAACACGTAGCTGCTGGTAGCCGTGTGCAGGCGGACGTAGTTTTGCAGGGCCTCGAAGTACAGTATATCGCTCACTGCTATCCGGACGTGCCCCGAGCCATGACGGACAAAGAAATGCCGGGCAAACTGAGTAGTATTTGGGGCTGAGGTTGCCATTTCCTCACTGGCTGCAGTTCTTGGCGGGGGAACTTCGTAGGCATTATACAGGGCCATTTCCAGTTGAGCCCGTAGCGAATCATCGGTGAAAGGCTTGAGCAGGAAGCCGAAAGGCTGCGCTACCTTGGCCCGGTTGAGGGTAGCCGAATCAGAACGGGCTGTGAGAAACACTACCGGAATGGCAAACTGACGACGTACCAGGATAGCTGTCGCAATACCATCGGTATCACCCTGAATATTCACGTCCATCAATACCAGTTCTACTTGCTGCTCAGCTAAGGTGGCCAGCGCATCATCGCTATTATCAACTGGCTCTAAGGCATTATGACCTAGTCGGATCAAAGCCCGCTGTATTTCGTCCGCAATCAATACTTCATCTTCAACAATGAGGATAGTAGCCATTAGGTCGGCGTTTAAAAAGGAAATGGATAGTCATCAAGGGTGAAAAATTTCGATGCAGGTGCCGGTGGGTACGTTGGGGGAAGCGGTGACGGTTGCTTTCAACTGCTTGGCCAGCTTGCGCACAATCTGCATACCGAGCCCCTGGCCCTCGAAGCCAGTGGCAGGCAAGCCAGCGCCATTATCCGTTACCGTTAAGTGAAATCCTTTGGTTGAAACGCCTTTCAGGGCGATATGCAGGTGGCCCGCGGCCTGCTCACGAAAGGCGTGCTTATAGGCGTTGGTTACTATTTCGCTGACCAGCAATCCAAACGCGCTACCGTCCTTGGCGCACATGGCGACTGGAGCCAAGTCCGTAGATAGCTCTATCTGCCGATGGGGAGTAGCCAAGGATAGACGGAGCGCAGGCAGCAACTCTGCGAGGTACGAGTCAAGCCGAATCTGAGCTAGGTTTTCCGCCCGGTACAGAAACTCGTGCACCAGGGCCATACTCTGAATACGAGCCTGGTTGCCCGCCATTAGAGCCGTAACGGTTGGGTCGTTCGAGGCGCTGCTTTGCCAGGAAAGCAGGCTGCTCACCAATTGCAGGTTGTTTTTAACGCGGTGGTGGATTTCTTGCACCAGCACTTCCTTTTCCGTTACTGATTCCTGAATTTCCGCATTGGCCGAGGCCAGCAAGCCATTAGTCTTAGCCAAGAGCGCCCGACTACGACGAAGCCGCCAGTAGAGCAGGGTGCCAGCCGTTAAACCTAGCAAGAGCAAGGAAGCCACCCCGAGCAGCGCCCGTTTCTGTTGCTGCTGCTCCCGAACCAAGGCAGCGTCAGCGCGGGCCTGCTGCCTCAAAAGCTTGATTTGTTGCTCCCGAGCTTGTACATCGTACTTGACGTGCAGCTGAGCCAGGGCTTTCTTGTTTTCTTGGGCTTCCAGAACACGGTTCAAGGCCGTAGCGCCTACCTCGTAAGAATAGGCTTGCTGATAGTCACCCAAGGCCGCATATGCCTTAGCCAGCAAGGTTGAGGCAGCCCCCTGAAATGGGATTGCCCCTACCCTATTGGCTAGCTCCAGGCAGCGGGCGGCAGCGTCGCGCATTGCCGGATAGTTCCGCTGCTGCTGGTACAGTTCCGCTACGTTGATGAGCGCCCCTGCTTCTTCTTTGGGATTGCCGGAACGCTGAGCATAGCCAACTGTCTGATGCAGGTACTTACTGGCTGAATCCAGATTGGTACGAGTGGCGGCCTGCTGCTGATAAATGCGGCCCATTAACAAGCTTGCTTGACCAGCGCCAAGGGACTTGGGTATCAGCCGGTACATGGCCACCGACTTTAAAGCAAACTTGCGGGCTAGGTCGAAACGGTGAAGCTGAAAGTAGGTGTTTCCCAAGTTGTGAAACACAATTGCGGAATCTTCTACTCCAATGCGCGAGGTACCCGAGAGCTTCATATTTTGATAGCTCCGCAAAAGGTATTTCAAGCTTAGCTCAGCATCACCAGTCGTAGAGGCTGTAGCGCCCATGTTCAAATAGAGCAGAGCCAGTTGCACAGGTTGGTTCTGAGCAGTCGCCAGGTCCACTCCTTGCTGATAGTAGGCCAGGGCCTCATCGTAGTTGCCGCTTTCCGTGTTGAAGTTGGCTAGCGTGCGAAGGATGTTCATCTGGCCCCGCCGATACCCGATTTTCTGCGCTAGTTTCAATGCTTCTTCTGCGGTGCTGATGGCGCCGGACAAGTCGTTCGTGCTGGTTTCCACCGCTAAGCGGCTGAGGCAGTACACCCGGAAGGTATCAGGTACGGCTGTTGAGCGACTAAGCAGGCGTAAGGAATCAATCGGGTAATCCCGGAACTCATACCGTATCGCAGGGCTCGACTGCTGACCTTTCGCTATGACGTTAAGCCCCAGCAACAAGACTGTACAGATTCGGAGGCTTAACATCGGCGGATTGTGAAGTACGTTGTAGAGAGCTATTTCTTGACTTGACGTTGGCGTAGCTGTTTTGCAATTGCCTTTTGAATTTGTGCGTCGTTCTTGTCAATGAACTGAGCAATGAGGTTATGCACTATGTCAGGTGGGGATGCGCCATTGCCCACGACAGTACCCAGCAATAGCAAGTATTGATAGTGAGCATCCGTTAGACGCATAGTAAATACCTTCTTATCGGCTGCGGGAGTAAAGAGCGAAGCAAGCTCCACTTTGCCCACTTCAATAGCAGTCGATGGCTCAGTAGTGGATTCTGGAATAGCTTCTACTTTCGGGGTAGTTTCTACAGCGGGTGCCGCCACAGGAGGGGCTGCTTGTGCAGGCTCAGGTGCCGCTGCGAGGGGTTCAACTTTTGGCGCTGGTATTGTCGTTTCAGGCGCAGGAGTAGGCTCTGAAGTAGTTGGGGTAACAGCTTCATTGCTTGGGGCCACCGAAACGTTTTCTCCCTTTTGTTCTTCTTTCCCGGTAGTGGTTTCCGAGGCTGGTTGCGTTGCTGAACTATTGTTCCGCTGAGTTGGAGCAGGACTATCTAAGTGGTTGCTGGTAGCAGCCATGCTTAGCATCTGGTCTAGTGCAGCTTTCTTTTCTTCTTCGCTTTTTGCTTTAGGCTTCGCCATTAGTGTGTTGGACTTTTAGAAGGTGTTCAGTACGTGTTATAGCGAATCGTCCGAAGTCGTAGCCGCACTGCTTGTGGTAACAGTAGCCGAAGGCATTTCAATAGTTTTGCCGGAGGGAGTGACTTGCCCGGGTCCGAGGACGATAGAAAGTATCTCCATTATCAGCTTGCCCATGCCCAGCTTGTCTAGCTCCCGTTCAGGCAGAGAGAACATCGTAGAACGCCTTTCTTTATAGCCAATCAGCAGTTCTACCCGGCTTTGCAGTAGAGGCAATCCTTTCTCTTCAAAAAACGCCTCTATTTTATCGTAAGTGGATTTTTTCTCCGACTTGACGAAGCGGTTCCAGAAAGCATAAAAACCTAGCAGGTTCGATTCGTCGGGGTCTGGTTGAGTTGATTTAAGGAACCCACCCAAAATCTGCATATAGCCCACCGTTGAGGCAATGGTGCCTTGGTCAGCTTCCATTGGCAGGAAAATGTACTGAACCATGCGCAGCAAGTCAGGAAGGCCGGTAACGTTGATAGTACCCGGAGTATCTACCAAAATGAAGTCGTATCCTTGCTTTTCCAGTGCCTCTATAGAATCAACTGATTTTTCAACGCTCGAAATACTCACCGGATAGGGGGTAATGCCTTGGTTGAGCAGCCGGTCTTTGAAAGCTTCATCGGTTTTGACCTTCTGCAATTCTTGATTGCGGTACACTTGAATAGTGTTCTGCGGGTAGTCACAATCTAGAATAGCCACTTTGTAGCCATAGACATAAGCTAGGGCCGAGGCAACGTGAACACTGATTGTAGACTTACCAGCGCCGCCCTTTTGGGTCGCAAAGGCGATAACTTTTGGTTCGCTCATGGGGTCTGGTGGTTTGAATAGGTGATAAACAAAGATAGCAATTGACTTGAAACCTCAAAGCCTCATAGCCTCAATGATATTTTGGTGTTTAACCTCATAGGCTCTTAACCCCAAAACACCAAAGGGTCAATGAGGCTAAATATCATAATATCATGGCCTCAAAACCTCATAATATCTTTGATATTTAGCATCGAAAAATCATCGCCTCAAAATATCAAGTCCTCAAATTTTCATAGCCTCAAAACCCCAATGCCTCAAAGCCTCATAATATCACAGCCTCAAAACTTCATAAGCAGTTGTCCATCTTCAACAGTAATATTGTTCAGTTATCCGGCCTCAAAACCTCAGAGCCTCAGAGCCTCAAAACTTCAAAACGTCCTAGCCTCATAACCTCAGAATATCATAGCCTCAAAATATCTAGAAGACAATTATCCGGTCGTGCAGTCTAAATAGGTAGCTTCGATAATCGTAGAAGTAGATGTTGAGCCTCAAACCCTCAAAGCCTCAAAGCGCCAAAGCCTCATATAAGCTCTAGCTCTAGCACTGTTCAACGACTGTTCAACGCCCCCGTTCTACTAGCCCGTTTAAACGTACAGCAAGCCATGTCATTGTATATACAAACTTCGTTTATATCTTACAATGACACCGCCAAGTTCGCAGGCTCACTTGGCTTGGCTTGCTAAAGCAGACGACATAAAATAGCCTCATAGATGATTTAGACGTAGCTTAGTCCCACTACTCAACGAAAGCCCCTATGACCAATGAAGCAACCCGGGAACCAGTAGAGCCAAACCGCGACCAGCAAATTAATTTTCGAGTAACCGAGCAGGAGAAGAATAAAATTATAGCTAACGCAAAGGCCGCTGGCTACAAGAAGTATTCTGATTATCTGCGCACCCTTGGCGTACAGGGCGAGGTAAAAGAAGTAATGCCGCCAGAGCTACGGCGGCAGCTCGTAGGCATTGGTACCAACCTTAACCAGATAGCGAGGCGCGTTCAGTCCAGCACCTTGTTTAACACCGACGAGGCCCACTTGAAGCAAGCCTTAGCTATCATTCGCTCCTACCTGAAATGATAGCAAAAACAGTAACCGGCAGCGATTTTGAAGGAGCCCTACTATATGGTGCAGGCTTGCGCCGTGGCAAAGGAAAAGAGCCTGAGGATGCGCCTTTACTGGTAGTATCTAATGTGATTCCAGGTAGCCCTAAAGAAATGGCTGAGGATATGCAGGCCACCGCCGCGATCAGCAAGAAGATACAGAAACCAGTATGGCATACGGTGCTTTCGTGGAAGGCCGACGAGGTAGTAACCCAGGAGCAAAAGGTAGCCGCAGCACGGCGTTATTGTGAGTTAATTGGCGCCCCAATTGACCGTCACCAGGTAGTCGTTTATGAGCACCGGGATAAGCAGCACGCCCACGTTCATATCTACCTAAACCGAGTGCCGATTGACGGAGGCCCAGCCCTACGGACTGATAATAATTTCTACCGTCAGCCAGCCATCACCAAGCAGATAAGCCAGGAGCTAGGGATGCAGCCGATACCCGAACGCCGGCAGAGTTTGGCCGATGTGGACCCCATCAAACAGGCAACCCGAGAACTGGTACGCGAGGCAGTAAAGCAGCTCGTAGCCCAGCCCGCTAATAGCGGCCCGCAGTGGCTGCAAGAGCAGTTAGAGCAAAGAGGTATTGCTACTCGATACCGCCACGACAAAGGCGGCATCCTACGCGGCGTTAGCTTCGAGCTAGAAGGAGTAGCAGTAACCGGCCAACAAGTCGGGTTCAAAGCGGCCCAGCTCCGCGAGATGTTCCCGGCTAGCCAGCAGCAAGTGCCCACGCTGCCAACACCTAGCAGCGAGGACGAGGACGAGGCCAAGACCGCCCCCAAGCAGAGGCCGCGAGGCACACGATTATAGAATTGTACTTATTTAATCCACCCCATTTAATAGTAGTATCATGGAGGACGAGAAGGCACTTAAAAAGATAATGGAGTTTATGCGGCTCTTTGCCATTGTGCTGATAGGCATAAACATCTACTACTACTGCTACGGCTACTTTAGTTTGATGGGATGGAGCGCGGCCGTGGTGGAGCGCATTATGGGCCAGCTTACCAAAAACTCATTCTTGTTCAAGGCTAGCTGGGTGAGTAAAACGCTAGCCGTGGTTTTCCTGTTGCTGAGCTGCCTTGGCACCAAAGGCCGGAAGGATGAAAACGTCAAGGGTATTTCCGTGGCAGGATATGGCATCATCGGCTTAACCCTGATTTACGGCTCTGACCTTATCCGCAGCATTGCTATGTCGCCGCTGGTCGCCACTGCTCTTTACTCGTTGTTGCTTGCCGTGGGCTTTCTGTTGCTGCTGAGCGCGGGTAACTGGCTGAGCCGCCTATTCAACAACGACTTGATGAAAGATATTTTCAACAAGGAAAATGAGTCGTTCCCCCAGGAGGAACGGCTTATGCAAAACGAGTTTTCGGTGAACCTGCGCACAGAATATCAGCTGCGAGGCAAAAAGCGCCAGGGCTGGTTGAACGTAGTAAATCCGTTCCGGGCCACAATGGTCCTTGGTACTCCCGGTAGCGGTAAGTCCTTCGCCGTGATAAATGAGTTCATCCGGCAGCACCTGGCCAAGGGCTTCTGTATGTATATCTACGATTACAAGTTTGACGACCTGAGTCGCATATGCTACAATACGCTGCTAAAGCACCAAGACAAGTTCGACAAGCCGGTGGGCTTCTACGTTATCAACTTCGACAACCCGCGCAAAAGCCACCGCTGCAATCCGCTGTTGCCCGAAATGATGACTGACATTGTAGATGCCTACGAGAGTGCATCTACCATCATGCTAAACCTCAATAAGAGCTGGATTAGCAAGCAAGGCGACTTCTTTGTAGAAAGCCCGATCAACTTTGTAGCCGCTATCATCTGGTTTCTAAAGCTGTTCGAGAAAGGCAAGTATTGCACCTTCCCCCACGTCATAGAATTTCTAAGCCGGGACTACGAAGAAATCTTTCCCGTACTGGCCTCTTACCCCGAGATTGAAAACTTAGTAAAGCCGTTCGTTTCGGCCTTCCAGAAGGACGCGATAGAGCAGCTAGAGGGACAGATTGCCAGTGCTCGTATTCCGTTGGGTAGGTTGGCCAGCCCGCAGCTCTATTGGGTAATGAGTGGCAATGACTTTACGCTCGACATTAACAGCAACGAGGAACCCAAAGTGTTGTGCGTAGGCAACAACCCGGATCGCCAAGCCATCTACGGTGCCGCACTTGGGCTTTACAACGCCCGCTTGGTGAAGCTGGTAAACAAGAAGGGCAAACGGAAATCTTCTATCATCATCGACGAGCTGCCCACCATCTACTTCAAAGGGCTGGATAACCTGATAGCCACGGCCCGGAGCAATAAGGTTTCGACCTGCTTAGGTTTCCAGGACTTCTCCCAGCTAGAGCGCGACTACGGCCAGAAGGAAGCCGAGGTAATCAAGAACACAGTAGGCAACGTTTTCAGCGGCCAAGTATCCGGGAACAGTGGCAAATGGCTGAGTGAGCGGTTCGGTAAGATTCTGCAAAAGCGCCAGAGCCTCAGTATCAATATGCGCGAAACCAGCACCAGCCTATCTACTCAGATGGATAGCATGATTCCGGCAAGCACGATTGCTAATCTAACCCAGGGCAACTTTGTTGGGGCCGTGGCGGATAACTTCGGGGAGGAAATAGAGCAGAAAGTTTTTCATGCTAAAATTCAAGTTGACATTAAAACTGTCACTGCTGAGGCGAAAAACTACCAGCCAATTCCCGACATTACCAGCTTCATAAACCCTGCTACTGGCAAGGACGAGGCAGACGAAATGATACAGGCCAACTTCAGGCAAATCAAAACTGACGTTAAAGACCTTTGTGCGCGGGAGTTGACCCGAATCAAAAGCGACCCTGACCTAAAGCACCTCATCAAAGAGAAAGCCGAAAAGTAAAATGAAAGAAGCCGACGCGCCCAGCCCAAAGAACAGCGCTCCAAATAGCCAGCGTGTAGGTAAACGGTTGGCCATTATTCGTGAGGAATTGGGGAAGCACTACGGCGAGGCTGAATGGACGCAGGCCGCCGTAGCCAAAAGGACCGGCCTAACGCAGAATATCATTTGGCGGATTGAGCAAGGAGAAGGAGGGAAGATTGAAAACTGGCTGAAAGTAATGGGCGTCTACGAGGCCGAGGGCTACAACCTGAATTGGGTCTTAACCAAGCATAATGGACGAGTTGGAAAGCTTCAAATGGATGAAGTGACAAAAAAGGCTCCCGAGCCAATCCGGGCGGCTGTTCAGAAGACCTTAGACCGCCACATAATAGCCGTTGACGAGAAGCTAGAGGCTAAAATGAATGAAATTAAAGAACTGATAGGAGCGCACTTTCGTACTTCCTAAAATCAATATTACGTTCTGTT
This sequence comes from Hymenobacter sp. YC55, assembly GCF_029433095.1. Taxonomy (GTDB): domain Bacteria; phylum Bacteroidota; class Bacteroidia; order Cytophagales; family Hymenobacteraceae; genus Hymenobacter. Next base: position 37,243 of record NZ_JARNTX010000009.1, on the reverse strand, counting down.
TTCAATAAGCCGTATATTGATGGGTAGGAGCCGTAGCGGTTCCTGCCTTTCTTTTTTCTACGCCTATCCTATTCACATAAACCCAACTTTTCCAATGGCAGAGCAGGAAGTAGTATCCACCCCGGAGGCCGTAGCGCCTACCCCAGCAGCCCCGCAGGTTATCTATCTAAATGGTCTGCCAAATCCTAAAGGCGAAATTGACCCCACACTATTAAGCAACACCCAGGCCGCTTACAGCCTCTTTCAGTTGAAGGTGGACCCTAACAACCCCAATCGGGCCGAGGCTACTCACCTACCCGGAGCCGATGCCCAACTCATAAACGGCTACCATGCCACCATGCGGCCGATGTTCCACTTGAACGGTGCGCCCACGTCAGGTGAGGAATTTGTACACACCAACAAGCCCGCCATCTTCGAGCGCCAGGGGGAGAGCTGGAAAATGACAGAGCAGGGCAGAGCCAGCTTTGCTTACAGGCCACAAGGCCCCGAGGGAGCAAACTATCGGGTTTCTATCCCTGAGTACCAACCTATTCAGGACGCGCCTACTACCCAGGCCCCGAACAATACTGATTCAGCAGCCGGCGAGCTACAAATCAGGTGGAGGCAGCAGGATAAAGAGGTAGCGCCCATGTTGGAGCTACGCGCCTATGTAGCCCAGCTTGATAAGGCCGGGATTGCCGTAGGAGCCATGAGTTTCGGGCAGCAGCCAGATGGGAAGCTGAGCAGCAGCTTTGACGTGACGTACGACCCCAAAAGCCCCCTGCTTTTGCAATTGGAAAGCACCCTGCAAGCTATTCATCAGGTGAAAAACGGGGTTGAAGTAGTGGAGAAGTACGACCAGACCGTTAATCGTTGGAACTCCCTCAGCCCCGACGACCAGCAGAAGGTGATGCCGGGTGCAGCACAGGTAGTGGATGCGTTCAACTCTAAGCAGTGGGAAAGAATGAATGCCCGTTTAACCACCGTGCCATCGGAGAATCTGACCGGCCCGGAGCAAGCGCAGCAGAGCGCCGCCGCGGTGCGCGTAGAGCAGGTTACCCAATACCAGGGCGTGAGCCGGGAGCAACTGATTCAGGAAGCCCCGAACGTATCTCCTTTGCCGACTACCGCCGCTCAAGCCCAGCAATCGCAGCTAACCGCACAGGCAGCGGAGTTGGCCAGCGAGGTAGCCACCACTACCGGGGCCACGCGCAATGCAGCTGAGGCCAAACTAGAAACCGTTGCCGACCAAGCTATGAACGGACCTTCAACTAGCAAGGCTGAGAAAGCCGATGCGTTGCGCGATGAAGCAGTTACTAAGCTGGGAGTAGGAGAGCAGCAGCCAGCACCTAAAGTGGCCGCAGCACCAGCCGAAGCCGAGCAGCAGTCGGCAGCCGGTGAGCTACAAATCAAGTGGAAGCAGCAGGGCGAGGGAGTAGCACCGCTACTAGAAATGCGGGCCTACCTAGACCAGCTCAAAGATTCAGGAGTAGCGGTTGGCCCCATGAAGTTTGACCGGGGAGCAGATGGTAAGCTAAGCGGCAGTTTCGGCGTAAGCTACGACCCGGCCAGCCCCGACCTGGCCAAGCTAGAAGGCACCATTCAGGGCTTAAAACGGGTAGGCAACGGCGTCGAGGTAGTAGATACCCCGGAGCAGGTTGCCGCTCGTCGCCGCAGTATTGGGGTGGATGGCCAGGACCAAGCTACCGATTTGGGCTATTCCGTTAAGGAAGCGTTCGGCGTAAAGCAATGGGACGCACTGAGCGCCCAGCTCAGCCAAGCGCCGAAGCAAGCTCTCACCGGCCCGGAGCAAGTACAGCAGGAGGCAGGAATTGAGCGCGTAGGCCAGGTGGCCAAGCAGCGGGGCATCACGAAGGAGGAAGTTATTCAGGAAGGCAAGAGCCTGCTTGATATTGACACCAGCGGCAACCCGGTTTCAGCCTTTCTGAAAAACTTTTACGCCCAGCTAAACGGAGCCCCGAAAACCCGCCAGTCGTTGGAGGTCGATTATGACAAGACCCGCCAGGAGTTGCAGCAACGGTTGACCAGACTTGCCGGTAACGCTACCCCAAGCGACCAGCTAAAGCAGGGCACCCGCGCCGAGCAGGTTATACCAGCCCCCGCAGTAGTTACCCCCGCCGCAACCAGCCCGAGCGTAGCCGCTCCCGCCGCAGCTCCAACCCAGCAGCCCACCGTGCCCGCCCGGGCTCCCAAATTCACGGAGGCCGACATTCCTCAAAAGGTACTCGCTACAATGGGCTTGACGGTGGCCGATTTGAAAGCCAGTGGTCAGATGGAAAAACTGCTTAAAGGAGAGAAAACCGACTTGCTGGCCATGCAGGCCAGCGGCAAGGAAGGGCAGGAGCCGGTGAAATTTGATGCTAAGATGGTTTTGCATCGGGAGGCCAACGGTTCCGCTACTCTTAAAATGGAGTTGCCCAAGCGTCAGCTCGAAATTCCCAACGAGATAGGCGGTCAGCCATTCACCCCGGAGCAGCGCAAGCAACTTGAAACCGAAGGCACCGCGGGCTTGGTACGCGGGCTAAAGGATGAAAAAGGTAATACCTACAATGGCTATGTAGGCATTGACAAAGAGATGAATAAGGTTGTAGTATTGCCGGAAAACAAGGTGTCAATCAAGGACACCATCGCAGGCGTTAAGTTGACACCCGAACAGAGTAAGGATTTGCGCGAAGGCAAAGCCGTTGCTCTTTCCAACATGGCGCGAGGGGATGGAGGCAAGCCGTACGATGGAACGGCTCAAATAGTAGCCTCTAAGGCCAGCATCGTTGTAAAGCCCACTCCCGAGCAGCCCATGCAAAAGCAGACGACAGAAGTTGCGCAGTCCACTACGAAAACTGTCAAAACGGAAGTGCCAACAGTAGAAGCACCTAAGCCCAAGGTACGCGGCCCACGGCTCTAAACTACCCGGCCATCGTAGGCCAAGTTTTCTGACCTCAGAAGCCCGAAAGCCCATCTTTCGGGCTTCTATATTTTCCCTACTACCGCACACACCGAGTGCAGCAAGACCCAACGATTACCACGTACTACAATGGAACACGACCTAACTTTTCAGCAAATCAAGGAGCGCGTAGAACTTCCCGAATTGCTTACTCACTATGGTTACACGCTGCAAAAAGGTGAGGACTTAGCGAAAGGCAAGTGGCATGTTTTCGAGGGTGATGATAAGCTCGTCGTGTTCAAGGGTAGGGGAGGGGATTGGATGTATTTCAACAGCCAGGACGATAGGGACAAGGGTAGTGTGGTTGACTGGATGAAAAACCGGGTGAGCACGGGCCGCATCGCCGGTATCGAGCAGCTACCCGGCCGCAACTTATGGCAGAGTGTAAATGACCACTTCCGAGCTTACCTAAACTTGCCCGAGGCCGAACGCCCCAAGCTCACGTTGCCCCCAATTAGTGAAACCGCCCCAGGCGAGAAGTTTCAAAGCATCTTAACTAAGGACTGCCGCCCGCTGGAAAATACGGCCTACCTAGAAAGCCGAGGTATTACCAAAACCACGTTGCAGAATCCGCAATTTGCGGGCCGCATCCTGAACCAGCTTCATACCGTGCAGCGCGAGGGGATGCCCGCAAAGACGTTTGTAAACACGGCTTTTCCCTCTTACCATGAGGGCCGGATAGTGGGCCTAGAGCTGAAAGGCCAAGGCTTCAAAGGGCAAGCGCCGGAGAGCCAGTTTGCCCGCTCGTTGTGGTTGAGCAAGCTACCTGAAGGGAAGCCGCCAACTCACCTCGTCGTTAGTGAATCCGCCATTGATACGCTGTCCTACGCACAGATGCACCCCGGAGAACGGGCCTTGTATGCGTCCACGTCGGGCACGCTAACACAGAATAAGATTTTTGAAATGAAGCGGCTGATGGGTGAGGAAAGGATACCCGCCATCAAGTCAGCTTTTGATAACGACACCCAGGGCCACCACTTTGATACCAGGCTGCTAGCTGGCTTCGCCAGTGAGCAAAACCCGATGAAAGTAGTTCGGGAGCACCCGCACCTGCTGACCGTGGAAATCAACACAGCCAACTTACCCAGCGTCCAGGCGGTGAGCCAACAGCTCAAAGTGTTCAATGCGAAAATCACGGACCAGTACCACCGGGAAAGCGGCGAGCCAGTTTCACCAGCGATACCGCAGACCCTGCGCGACGAGCTAATTAGTTCGGCCAGACAATACCCGAACACTTATCAGTTTCATGTTCCAATGAACCGGGAGGCACTTGGTGCCTTCAACCAAGCCATCGGTCAGCACTTGCAGTATGACCAGAAAATTGAACTGGTAAAGAGCCAGGGCAAAGATTGGAACGAGGACTTGAAGCAGGAGCAGATGCAAAAGGTAGTCAAGCGAGAGCTTGGCGGCGTAAATGAGAACCAAGTAGGTAAAGCCACGGAGCAGCAGGCCCAGGCCGAAGCCCGCGAGAAGGGGGAGCGCCTAGTTACGGTAGAATTCCGCGAGGGCCGCAATGATATATTACAGCTGAACACCGTACAGCAAGACCTAGAGAAAGCGGGCCTGCGCATCGCCCACGCGACGAGATTAGATAGCAACGTTCCCCGCGAAATAGCTACCGAGCTAACCCTACGATACCGGATAGATTCACCCCAACTCCCCGCTATTAGTGCCGCCCTCGACAACCTAGCCACCAACCCCAGGGCCACCATTAATGAGCCAGTGCAGGATGCCACGGAACGCCGGCAGCTAGTCGCCACCCAGCAGCAGGCCGAGCAGCAGAAGCAGCAGGCAGGCCCACAGATTCAGCCCAGCGATTCACCGGCCCATGACCAAGCCCGCTTGTCGTTCGTGCGGGCCGCTAGTCCACTGGCTAAGGAATTGCGCGATAGTGGCGCGGGCTTGGAGGCTGCATTCTTGCAACAGTTGAGCAAGGTTCTAATTCGACAGCCGGAAATTAAAGGCGCTGACCAAGAGCAACTGAACAAGGTTATGGCCAAGCTCGATAAGTCGCCCGCGCTCAACGAAAGCCCCGCCGCGCAGCAGCTACGGCAGGCGGTGCAGGTGCTCACCACGCCCGCCGTAGCCCCTTCACGGCAGGTGCAGCAGAAGCCGGAGCCGCCAGCACAGGACGTGCGCAAACGTGGCCCCAGGCTCTAATTCTTCGCTTTTTCCCCTTTTGTTCTTTTAAGAAAAAGACCCTTGCCGATGTGGTAAGGGTCTTTTTTTGGGTTCTGCTTTGGTTCGTGCGGTGGCCGGGCTATCCAGGGCTCCGCTTCGCTTCGGTCCTAGCGGACAGCTCCCAATGGTCGCTCCCTTCCTATCCCTTGTATGATTGCAGTGCCTTTCGTAGAAGGGTAGCCAGAAAAGGAAACGAGGTCACCAACTATCCCTAAATGCGGGGCTTCGGCCCTGACATTGCGCGTTAGAGACTGTGCCTCGTTTCCCGTTTTTGCCTGAAGACTGAACAGTATGGAGGGAGCCCGGCGTTGGCATCCCGCATTTGTGCAAGGAGAGTTGCGGTAAAAACCGGACTGGCTAGTTCTTCCCCTTTTTTCATTTCCTTATGCCTACCGCCCATCCCTGCACCAGCCCACTCAAATTTGTCGTGGGCATCGACATTGCGAAAGATACTTTCGTCGCCTGTTTTGGGCAAATTGATGCCCGCCAGCACCTGCGCTTCGGCAAACAGACATCATTCGACAACACGCTGACTGGCTTTGCTGCTTTGCTTAGTTGGACTGAAAAACAAGCGGTGCTGCCGGCTCCCATTTGGTTTGTAGTAGAGGCCACAGGCGTCTACTACGAAGAACTGGCCTATTTTCTAAGTGATAAGGCGCAAGCACTCAGCGTGCTCCTCCCCAACAAGGCGAAGCATTTTGCACAGAGCACCGAGCAAAAGAGCAAAACGGACCAACTTGATGCGCGCTTACTCTGCCGGCTCGGGTTGGAGCGTGCCTTGCCTGCCTGGCAACCGCCCTCACCAGCCTTACGGCAATTACGGGCGCTGGCCCGCGAGCGGCAAAGCTTAACCGGACATGGGGCACGCCTCAAGGTGAAAATCCATGCCTATCAGCACAGCTATCAACCCGATGCCCGTTCCCTGTCCCGCTTGGCCACCCAACAAACACTTATTCAGCAGCAGTTGCTCGCCGTTGACCAGGACCTCGCCGCCTTGCTGGAAGCGGAACCCGAACTTGGTCGCAAGTTGAGACAGCTGACGAGTGTGCCTGGCATCGGTTTGACCACCGCTATCGTGGTCGTCGCCGAAACCAGCGGCTTCGTGCTCGTGGATAACGAGCGGCAACTGGCTTCCTACGCCGGGTTGGATGTAGTGCAACGCCAAAGTGGGCTGTTTGCCGGAGCCACGCGCATCTCGCGCCGAGGGAACGTACGCTTGCGTACGGCCCTTTATCTACCGGCTATCAGCAGCTTGCGTTACAACCCGCAGCAGATGGCCTTCTATACCCGACTGCGGGCGAGACACCCCAACGGCAAGCCTGGTGTGATTGCGGTCATGCGCAAACTCCTCCTGCTTTGCTACTCTCTGTGGAAAAATGACCGGATGTACGACCCGCAGTACCACCCCGCAGTTAACGAATTAGCAGCAGCGCTCGAATCCGTTCACCCCGAAACCAACGAGAAAGCACCAGTTTAGCCGCAGCAACTTCCTGAACCTTGTTCCTGAATGGGCGGACAGGGCACCGAGCCATAAGAGCAGTACACGCAGCAATCACCGGCCAGCGGTTTCAAGACCGTGTGGCAACTCGTGCATTCGTAGAAATATTGACAAGCGTCGGTCGGCATTTGCTCCGCTTGCGCGTGGCCGCATACCGGGCACGTTAGGACGGAAGTAAGCAACGGGGCCTTTGGTTCGAGCGTAAGCATGGAGCAGGGGGAGGTTAGTTCGTGGCCAGCACTTTGTAGCCAGTGCCGTTAATAGCTTGGGCGACCTGCGCGGCGGGGCTTTTGGCCGCATCAAAGCGGACTTGCGCTGTGCCCTGGTCGTAGGAAACGGTCACGGCCTGCACGCCCGGCAGCTGCTGCACCGCGTGCTCGACGTGTTTCGCGCAGGCGTCGCAGGTCATGCCCCCGATGCGGTAGTTCGCCGTTTGCCAGACCGGTCCGGCTGCACTTGCGGCCACTGGAACGGGTGCGACTGGGGTGGGATACAACTTTGCCCCGTAGTAAGGGAAGGCCAGCAGCAGCGCCGCCAGTACCGTTACCACACCTAGGAAGACCTTGGACTGCATAAAGGTGGGTTTTGTGTCCACTGTGCAGCCGCAGGCATCGGCGGCCGGCGCTGGTTTGAGTTGCTGATACCAGGCAAAGCCCAGTGCACCCACGGTAAGGGCTACTGAGTAGGGCCGCAGGGGTTCGAGCCAGGCAAAGGCCGAGGCCACGCCGCCCAGGCCCCCCAGGACCGCCAGCAACGGCGTGATGCAGCACAGCGACGCGGCCAGCGCCGCCACCAAGCCGGCCCCGAGCAGGGGTTTGTTGGAAGAAGGGGAAGTATTCATAAGGCCGATTGAAGCGAAGGAGTGGCCGCTAAGCCCGCCAATAGCGGTTGCAGAATGGGTAAATGCGGTTGGCTGAGGGCATAAAACACGGTCTGGCCGACCTTATGGGCGTGCAGCACGCCCCCATCTTTGAGCTTGCGTAAGTGCTGGGACACGGCCGAGACGGTCATTTGCAGCACGTCGGCGATGTCGCACACGCACAACTGCTGTTCGTCGGCCAGTAGCAGCAGAATTTTTAGGCGCACCTCGTTGCCGGCCAGGGCTAGGACCGAGGCCAGGGACTGAAGGGCCGGCTCAACGTGCGCCAATCGCGCCTGGCACTGCTCGATACGGGCCGTATCAGCGAATACCCGGATGCAGGCAGTAGCTTTTTTAGTCATGGTTATGCAAAGGTACTACTTGCGAATTTAAGCAATTGCTAAAATAAAAAGTTTCTTCTTTTTAAGCTAAAGCGCAGTCTTTGCTTGCATTTCATCACAGTATCTACCGCGAACCAAAGGAAAAGCCCCAGCGCAAAAGCGTAGCTGCTGATGCTCCGCTGCGCTGCGCAACTGCAGCTACGCTTTCGCTACCCACAGGCAAAAGTTGGAGTAGTACTAGAGTAGGAATATAAATTCTTGTTAAGACCTATGTACTGTTGTTAGAACGGTAGTTTCGGAAGCTGCACATTGCTCTTTTGAAGCTAATGACTGCTATACCAGCGGCGGCGGAACCAAAAGGCTACGTTGACCAGGGCAATTAAGGCAGGCACCTCAATTAGCGGCCCGATAACCCCAGCAAAGGCTTGTCCTGAGTTGAGCCCGAACACGCCGATAGCCACGGCAATCGCTAGCTCGAAGTTGTTGCCAGTTGCGGTGAAGGCAATAGACGCATTTTCGGCGTAATCGGCCCCCAGCCACTTACCGGCCGCGAAGCTGAGCACGAACATGATGCCGAAGTACAGGGCTAGCGGCAAGGCAATGCGCAGCACATCTAAGGGAATCCGCACGATGGTTTCGCCTTTCAAGCTAAACATGACCACGATGGTTAACAGCAACGCAATCAAGGTAATCGGGCTAATGGTCGGGATATACACCTGCTCGTACCACTCGTTGCCTTTCAGGCGACGCAGGATAGTGCGCGAGAGAAAGCCCGCCGCGAAGGGAATGCCTAGATAAATGAGCACGCTTTGGGCAATATCCCCGATGCCAATGTTCACGGCGTAGCCTTTCAGCCCAAAGTAGGGCGGGAGTACGGTGATAAACAGCCACGCCAGCACCGAGTAAAACAGCACCTGAAAGAGGGAATTGAGGGCCACCAATCCCGCCGCGTATTCGCGGGAGCCATCGGCTAGGTCGTTCCAGACCAGCACCATCGCAATGCAGCGGGCAATGCCAATGAGAATCAGGCCCATCATGTACTCGGGTTTGTCGGGCAGCAGCCAGATAGCCAGGAAGAACATGAGCAGCGGCCCGAGTATCCAGTTCAGAAACAGCGACAGGCCAATGATGCGCGTGTTCTTAAAGACTGACGGCAGTTGCTCGTACTTGACCTTGGCCAAGGGGGGATACATCATCAAGATAAGACCCAGGGCCAGGGGGACATTCACCGTGCCCACCGAGAAGTAGTTCACCGCGTCATTGATGCCGGGCACCAAGTAGCCCAGGCCCACGCCCAGGGCCATTGCCAGAAATATCCAGAGCGTGAGGCCCCGGTCCAGGCCCGAGAGTTTCTTTTGGGCAACCGCCGCAACGGGCGGCGAGAGGGGAGTAGATTGGTTGAGCGTTGTCATGTAGGGTAAGATTAGGTAATGCCGACCGAGGGGCTACGGCGCTCCATCTGCACCGTATTGCGCCACACGCCGTGGTGCTGGCCGATGCGTTCCCGGTGCCCGATAACCCGGAATCCCGCTTGCGTATGCAGGCCAATACTGGCCGTGTTTTCCTCGAAGGTGCCCGCTTGCAGCGTCCAGATACCGTTGGTTTCGGATGCTTGAATGAGGGCGTGAAGCAGTAGCCGCCCCACGCCTTGCCCGCGCGCTTCAGCGGCCACGTAAATGCTGAGTTCGGCCACGCCCCCGTACACGCAACGGCTCGATACGGGCGAAAGCGCCGCCCAACCCAGCACCGTACCGGCTTCATCCAGGACGACCAAGCGGCTATGGGGTAAGTGGGCTTTGTCCCATGCTTCCCAAGTGGGTGCCTGCGTTTCAAAGGTGGCGTTGCCCGTGGCAATGCCTTGCTCGTAGATGTCGCGTACGGCGGGCCAATGCGTAGCTAGTAGAGGTAGTAGGTTCATCACAGCGAAAAGCCGAAGCAGAAAGGGTTATTTACGATGGAGCAGGTACGCCCCCGCCGCTAGCAGCAACACCCCGGCCAGCTTGCTAAGCGAAAAGCTGTGACGAGGTAGGCTCATCAGCCCGAAATGGTCATACAGCACCGCCGTGAGCAGTTGCCCGGTGACCACTAGGGCGAAGAGGCTGGCTGCACCGACGCGAGGCAGCGAAAAAACAATGGCCGCGATGTAGACCATGCCGAGTGCGCCCCCGGTCCATTCATACCATTTCACCCCGCTCACGTCGGCTAGGGTAGGCAACGGGGACTGCATGGCTAGCAGCACCAGCGCTGCGGTTATGCTCCCGACTACGTAGGAGGCGAGCACGGCCCACATCACGCTGTGCAGCCCACTGCGTAACTGACTGTTGACCGCGGATTGGGTGGTCAGGGCAGCGCCCGCCAATACCAGCACGAGCAGGGGAAGGTATTTCATGGACGGAGGAAAAGGCAACGCGGTCCGTGTGGATGACTAGTAGGCCTTGCGGAGCATGTCGGCGTACTCATTCGGTAAGGGCGACGCTTCCACCGCCTGCGCGGCGTGCTCCACGTCGTAAGCCACCCGCACGAACTCCGAGCGGAGGCTGCTAGCGTCCGTGCGGGTCGTGCTCTGGTCAAGGTGCAGCAGCAGGTAGGCGGCGCGTGGGTCGCCATCCTTGGGCTTGCCCACCGAGCCGATATTGAGCGCGTGCCGGTAACGGGTTTCGCCTTCGTGCTCGTAAGGAATCGCCCGATGGTAGGGCTTATGGGTGTGGCCAAAGAGCAAAATATCCGCCCCTGCCCCTTCCAGCAGGCGCAAAAAGCTGCCTTCGGGAAAGTCCTCGAACAAGTACTGGTTAATGCGGCGCGGCGAGCCGTGGACCATGAGCAGGCTGAGCGTACAGGGTTCGTCCTGAAAGTCCAGGCGCATGTGCTTGGGCAACAGACGCAGATAACGCCGCTCGTCGTCGCCCACTACGGAGTTGGTATAGGCGATGCTTTGCGCGCCCAGGCTCTTGTCGGTGTCTGTCTGGTAGGCACAGCCACAATCGGAGCTGGCCAGGCCAATGCCCTGGTCGTAGTTGCCCGCCAGCGTCGGAATACCCCGCCGCCGCACTTCGTTTACTACCTCGTTAGGCCAAGGGGCATAGCCTACTAGGTCACCCAGGCAGAAAATCATGTCCGGGCGGCGCTGGTCCAAGTCGGCCAGCACGGCTTGCAGTGCGGGGAGGTTGCCGTGTACGTCGGAGAAAAAGGCAATTGTCATCGGAAAGAGAAGAAGGGAAAGTTGGAAAGCAAAACGGCGCAACCCCAGGGGCCGCGCCGTTACCAGAATTTAGCAGCACCCGCCGCCCGGTGTGCAGGCCGCTACTTGCAGTTGGGGCAGCGCAAATTGAGCATTCGGGATACCACAGGCTTCTTGCGCCAAGCAAGCGGTTTGCTTTTGCGTCAGCACAAAGTCTTGACCGTCGAAGGAGAGGCCGAACTTGCCAATAGTTTGCTGCTGGTATTCCACCTCAATGTCCAAATCCTCGTGGCCGAGGATTTTTTCGGATAGCGTCAGAATGTGCAGGAATTTTTGCGGGGCCAGCCGATGGTCATAGTCGCCCGCTTCCCACAGTTGGAAGTTGGCCACGGTTTCGCGGCGCTCGACCCCGCCGCAGTCGATGAAGTGCTTGCTTACCAATCCTACTTCGGTGACGTGGAAGTGAGCCGGGAGGTAGGTGCCATCGGGCAGGCGGAAATTGATAGCTTCCAGTCCGCGCAGGGACTGCTTCAGTTCAGAGATTTTCATGGCAGTGAGGAAGTGAAGGATGGAAATTAGCAGGCGCAGGCATCGGCTGGCCCGCAGGCAGTCGTGGAAGTGGCCTCGATAAAGAAGGCCGTAAATTGTTGGTAGACTTGCTGTAGTAGGGGCGTGTTAAGGCAGTAGCAGACGGTTACCCCCTCGATTTCGCCGCGAATCAGGTCCAGTGCCTTTAACTCTTGCAGGTGCTGAAAGACGGTCGTGCGCGAGAGCGGCAGCTCGGCGGCAATGTCGCCAGAGATGCAGGTTTGCTTGCTGGCCAGCAATTGGATGATGGCGACTCGGGCAGGATGGGATAGGGCTTTGGCTACGCGGGCGAGCTGCTGCTGCTCGTCGGTAAAGGCCGCCGTTTTAGCGTAGGTCATTAGAGGAAGTGGAGAGAGTGTCAGTAGAAGCCGTGGCGGCTAGCAATTGGGCAAAGAGCTTTTCTGCACGCTGATAAGCGCGCTGCTCAGCATCCCGTAGCCGCTGCTCGTCGCCACCACCGGGTAGGCCATTGTACCCCCCTTGCGTTTGTAGGCGCAAACTTTCCAAGACGAGGCATTCGGTGCGTAGCACTCGTTCAAGTACTAGGTGTAGTACTGGATGGACGGAAGAAGGTGAGGTAGAGGCCATACACAAGTAGAACAAAGTAGATGTCGCAAACATACGACATAATGTGACGTATGTTTGCGACATAAGGAAATTATTATTGTACAGAGCAATATAAGCTTGGCGGTAATTTCTATTGCTACTCTAGGTTGCCCTGGCTTAGTGAGCACAAACGCCCCGAGAATGACTTATAAAATCTATCCTTTCGGGACCGACTGAGCAGGAAAGAGAACAAAAGGGAAAAATCACATGATGTGCCATAAAAGATGCAGAAAATACATAAATAATGTTGTAAAAAATGCAACATTAAAACGATTATTTGCGTTTAAATAGTATAAGCAACAAGCAAATAAACAGCCTCTTAGCCATGAAAAACGCTGCCACCTTCGCCCCCCGCACGGATGTTTACGATGTGATAACTAATCGTATTATTGTTGCCCTCGAAAACGGCGTGACCCCTTGGAAAGTTAGTTGGAATGCTGCCCACGGCGCACCACGTAACTATAAAAGCAAGCACGTTTACCAAGGCATCAACGCCTTTCTACTAGGGATGCAGCCCTACGAGCAGCCGTATTACCTGACCTTTAATCAGGCCCGCGAGTTGGGCGGTTGCGTTCGGAAGGGCGAGAAGGGGATGCCAGTAGTTTTCTATAAGACCGGCAAGAAGGAGGACGCGCAGGGCAAGGAGAAGAAGGTAGCCATCTTGCAGTATAGCACCGTCTTTAATATTGCGCAGATTGACGGGGTAGAGTGGAAGTTGCCCGAGCTGCCCAGCCGGGAACATACGCCACTAGAAGCTGCTGAGCAGATACTAGCAGGCTACGTGGGCGGCCCGCGCATCGTGTACGCCGGGAGTGAACCCCACTACCGGACCAGTACCGACACCGTGACCGTGCCCGAGGCCAGCGACTTTCACACGGCCGAGGATTTTTACCTGACCCTGTTTCACGAGTTGGCCCACAGCACTGGCCACAGCAAACGCCTAGACCGGGCCACGCTGACAGAAAAGGCCGCTTTCGGAAGCGAAACCTACGCCAAAGAGGAATTGGTAGCCGAGCTAGCCGCCGCCTTTCTAGGCAACGCAGCGGGCCTTGACTTAGCTACCACCACGGCCGGAAGCGCCAGCTACGTTGCAAGCTGGTTGCAGGCCCTACGTAATGATAAGCGCCTGATTATTTCCGCCGCCAGCCAAGGCCAGAAGGCCGCTAACCTGATTCGGGGGATTGTGCCCAGCTACGAAGCCGGAGAAGCGGAGATACCAGCCGAGTAGGGGAGAGGCCAGCGGTCCGGCCGGAGAAGTCCGGCCGGACCCGGAGCCGCGACAAGAGGAAAAGTGCAATTGCAATAAGGCAGGTTGAGGTGCCAGATAGCAGAACTGCTTTGCAATTGTAAAAAGGTAATTCTCACTTATTGCGGTAGCGTTCTCACCTATTGTGGAAAGAGAACAAAAGGGGAAAAACCACCTTTCGTGCCGAAAAAATATGCAAAAAATACATAAATAAAGGTGTAAAAAATGCAACATTATGCTAGTTAATACGTTTAATAAGTATAAGCAACGCACATAGAAACAGGCTCTTAGCCCTCACGCCTACTGCCATGAAAAGCACCAACCTATACCGCCCCGCTCGTCGTATTCCCGCCGCCCGCTTGGAACGCCTCAGAGCCAGCAATGTCGCCAAGCGTGAGGCCCGCGAAGCTGCCTATCAAGCTGCCGAGCAGGCCCGCCAGCAGCAGCTGACCCCAGCGGCCGAGTGGGAGCCAGCCCCGAGCCTCAAAGCCTTGCCCGGTGGGCTGCATTGGTCGAATCAGGCTCCGGTGCCCGCTATTGGAACTACTGTCACCATCAACCGGGACGGACACCCCGAGCAGGCCAAAGTTGCCGCCTATTGCCACGCCGCAGGCTTTTTGGGACTGGTTACAGAAACCACCCACCACGCCAAGACCGCCAGCCGCAAGAAGCGCAGCCCCCGCGCAAATTGTGTATTCGGTAGTCAGTTGGCCCTTGCCGCATAGGGCCAGCAGCGCCCCTTGCCCAGCAGGGAAAAACCACCTTTTATAAGTCAGGAACCAGCGGGAAAAAGCGGCCTCATTATGACCAAAAAGATGCAAAAAATACATAAATAAAGTTGTAGTTTTTACAACAATAAGCAGGGCAAATACGTTTAGATAGTATAAGCAACGCACACAAAAACAGCCCTTTAGCCATGTCTGACTTTGCCGACTTCCGCACCCAAGCCCGCGCTGCATTTCCCGACCTGAACGTTTCGGTGATGATGTACGACAAGGAAACGGCCACCGGCAGCGGCTTGATATACTACCGGCTGAAAGCGGCCGGAATGAAAATCGGTGCAGCCAGCTTGACCGCCGAGGCCACCAGCCCGGCCGAAGCCATAGCTAGCATGATTCGGCAAGTAGCGCAGGCCCGCCGCGCTACTCGCGCCGCCGCCGATGCAGCGATGCTTGCCCGCAGCCAGCGCCCCGCTTACGCTTAGCCTTTCCCTACCTCTTTCCTTTTTCGCCATGAGCCACGCCACCCGCCTACTGACCCCTGACCAAGCCATAGCCATAGCGCAGGAGAACATTCAAGCCAACCACCATATCACCATCACCGCCTGCTTAGGGCAGGTCGATGTACCGAGCTGCTTTGCGCAGGTCGGCGGGGGAGGGGTAACCAGCAAAGACGGACTGCATTACTCGCAGTGGAGCAATGAGAAGGGAGAGCTGCTAATCATGTTTGCGGGCTTAGGGCTATTCACTTATCAACTCGATTACGACAGGATGCCCGCAGGCTTGCGCCAGTGGCACACGCAGCAGGACGACAACGAGTAGGGCCACCGGCCCCCAGCAGCTAACTACTTTCTTCTCCCTTGAATATTCGCCATGAAAAAGACCCCAGCCCCGACCCCAAAACAGCCCGAAATCAGCCCGCTAGATTGGGTAGGCGACCCGGAGAAATGCCCGAAGTACGTAGGCTTTCCAACCCGGAACGGGCTACCGCCAGTCCTTATTTGGTCGGGCGAGGGACAGGTGCCCGCTATTGGTGCCCGAGTTCATATCTACATGAACAGCTTCGGCCCGGCCGTGGTGAAGGCTTACTTCCACGCTGACGGCTATTTGGGGGTGCTTTGTGCTCCCGAGGTGCTACCCGATTGGTTCCAGCGCCAAAGCCCCGGCGTGACGCTGGTTCACATCTTCGGCCGCGAGTTGGAGCCCTACGGCCCCAAGCCGACCCCCGCCACCGCAGCGGCCCCTGCGCCAGATAAAGAACACCCGTTGGCCGAGTGGGCGGCTGCCATCGACCAGGCGCACGAGGCCAACGACAACAAGCCGGCGATAAACGACCCCGGCGACTGGATACCGGACTACCCCGAAACCGCTAACCCGGACGACAACCAGGACAGCGAGGACTACCCCGAGCACCCGCAGGACGAGCAGCGCGACTAGCCAGCGCCCCCAGCGGCCCAGCCCTTTTTTCCCTTTTGTTCTTTAGCCCCTTGCTATGTTACCCAACCTTCAAGCCATTGAAACCCTAGCGGGCCGCATCACGATTGGTGCCACCGTTCGTAGCACTCGCTACGCCACGGTACAGGGAGCCGTGACCGCCATTTTTTGGAGTGGCTACTTTTACAGCATTGAGGTTGCCGGCCAGCACTCCGACAACGCCGCGAACTACGAGCTGCTTTCAGCGCCGCAGTACCCCGGCTTCAACTATGTAAATCCCAACGCCCAGCAGGTATTAAGCGGTAAGTTTGAAATCATCGTACCGGGCGAGGGAGATAGAATCTACTTCGCGGACACCGCGCAGCAGGCTATTTCATTAGTGGCTGCAACGATTGGCCTACGCGACCAGGAGGCCGAGGTAGCTTATCTGATTCAGCGGGCCGCAGCCGGGCCAGTCAACGAGCTACGTTGGCGCGGGCAAGCAGTGGGCAGCATAGTTGGCCAGCTTGCCTACGTGAGCCACGGCCAGGAGCGCCCCGCCCCCCTCTATCCGGTTGGTACGAAAGTTCGGTTTTATACTGGCCATGAGGCATACACGGTCAGCGGAATAGCCTTGTACAAAGACCGGCTGAATTACGGGCACACGAAGTGGCATTACTTCTACCAGGAGGCCCGCAGCACTCACCACCCCATGAGTGAGGCGCATACCAGCTCAGTAGCCGAAGTTGATTCTGTTGCCGCCTAGTGCTTCTTATGGCAACCCACAGTGAAGAAGTCCGGCGCATACTGTTGTGCGGCCCCCTGCTTTCCAAGCTTCACGAAATCAACGGTTATACTGAGGGAAACGAGCTTATCATTTCCTTACAGGACACCGAGGCTGACCGGGGATTTAAGCGGCCTAAGCCCCCACGCTAATACGCGCCACCTACGCGGAGTGGCAGGCTGAATTTGCCCTTACTCCTAAGCTCCGCGAAAAGCTACTGCCTACGCTCAACCGAGTAGCCCCCCAGCTTGCCGCCTAGTCATTTCTAGCCTTTCCCTAGCCTTTATAGCTCTTTCTCCATGCCATACCCCAGCCAAACCGAGATAGACGCACAAGCCGCCGCCGCAGGCTTTACAGTGGGCGCTTACGTCCACATGAGCACCCGCGACTATACAGTGGCCGCACCTATCCGGGAGTTTTCGTTTTCAGATGGTGAGGTAGTAGCCGTATGGATGAACGGCGCTTGTCGAACCCCGCTGAGCGAGTTACGCCTGAGCACTGGCCACCGCACCCGGCAGCAGTTTCCGGCCGGTTATGAGTTCTTTCTTAAGGTATTGTTAAACAAATAGGGTAAAACCTCCGACTCAGTTCGCGTTCAATGGGTTTTGCCTGCTGGTGGATTTCACCAAATCGCACCGGTGCCAGCAGGCTAACTCGGAGAGGTTCGCGCAGGTCCTGAAGAATATCCCACTCGGCCACGTGAGCAATGCCGATTAACTTTTGTACCGAACTTTTAACCAAGGCCCACTTTGTGCCAACTGCATTAATTTCAACCCCTATTAGGTTTGGTACGCCGCCATCAGAGCAGTCGCTTAGGAAAAAATCGGCGCATGATTTCCCATACCATATCCTGCTCGGCGCTGTTGCATGTCAGGGATGAGGTATCAAATTCGATTTGCAATTCATTAACTACTAATTTGCTACCGCGAAATAGGATATTACCGTGTTGTACAAATGGCATATTCCGCTTAGGCATATGCATCCTGACACGCCAAACCTGCTGACCCGCGTGTAGAACGGCAAACTGCTCCAGTAACTGCCGCTTCTGCTCGGATGTAACCAGCCGTGCGACGTTATAAATGGACTTTCCACGGGTATTTATCGTCAAGCAATCGGTTAGCGTGAGCATGAGTAAATTTCAAGAGTCGCGATTTTTTGTAATATCGAACAGTAATCAGAGTTTTCCGCGATGTGGAATGATAAAGAAACAAACGTTGACCTGTTAGGACACCAACGTATAGCGCAGACTATCGTGGAAATACTACGAGAGGAAGAACTACGACCGCTTACTATCGGCATACATGGCAGTTGGGGGGCGGGTAAAACTTCTATTCTGTCACTCATCGAGGCGGAGTTAAAGGACGATCCAACAACGCTGTGCCTGACGTTCAACGGGTGGCTTTACCAAGGTTACGACGATACCAAGTCGGCCCTGATGGAAGCCGTGGTGCACGCCTTGCTGAGCCAACGCTCGGTGGGAGCCTCGGCCGTGGCGATGGGCAAGCGCCTCTTCAAGCGCATCAACTGGCTGAAAGCCGCCAAGGTAGCGGGCAGCCTAGCCATGACGGCTGCTTCGGGAATGTCGCCGGCAGCCCTTTTTGGCTTGCCTGGCCTGCTTGCCAGCGCCAAAGACGTGTTTGGCGAGAAGGAAGCTAAACCAACCGGGCCGACCGTTAACGTAACGGTAGAGGCGGAAGAAGAAGAATGGCTGAAACCGGAGCAGGCGACCGTGCCTGCGCAAATACAGGCTTTCCGCGACGAGTTGCAAGCCCTTATCAAGGAAGCCGGCGTAGAGCGCCTAGTCGTGCTGGTGGACGACCTTGACCGGTGCCTGCCCACTTCAGTCATTGACATTCTGGAAGCGGTCAAGCTATTTCTGTTCGTTGAGGGCTCGGCCTTCATCCTGGCCACGGACGAGCAGATGATTGAGTATGCCGTGCGCCGACACTTTCCCGATTTACCGGTGTCGCAGGCCGAGTACACGAAGCACTACCTGGAAAAGCTCATTCAGATTCCGATTCGCGTTCCTTCGCTTAACGCGCTCCAAACGCAGAACTACATCCGATTTTTGCTGTTGCAAAACCACTTGCAGCACGACAAAGCCCGATTGGCCCAAATCTGTACGGCCTTTGAACAGGCCCGCGAAACTCCCTACGACAACAAAGAGCTGACCTACGCCTTTATCACCGAACAGCTTGGCGGCTCTAACCAGGACTTGCGCAACATTCTCAATGTAGCGGAGCAGTTGGGTAGCACCCTAGCCAAGGAACTGCGCGGTAATCCACGCAACGTCAAGCGGTTTTTGAACACCTTATTCCTGCGCCAGCGTGTTGCACGTATCTACGGCCTGGAAGGAAAGGTACAGCTCGACGCGCTGGCTAAGCTCATGCTGCTGGAGCGCTTCCATGCCGAGCAATACGAAGCGGTGGTCGCCGACGTGACAGCGGCCCCGGACGGGCGGTCAGCTACGGTACAGCAACTGGAAGCCACTGAGCCCGAGCCTGTGTCGGACGTTAAGCCGAAGGCAAAAGCGAAGCCCGTTACGCCGGCTTCTACGGCCACGGCAGCTGAGGAAGAACTACGGCATTGGGCGCAGTTTGCGCCCCCCCTGGCAGAAGTGGACTTGCGGCCGTACATTTTCATTTCCCGCGAGCGAGTCCTGAGCTTTCAGCCGGGTGAGGAGATTCCGCCGGCGCTGCTGCCGCTCTATCAGGCGCTGCTAACCGGCGTGCGCCTGCAATTTGTAAAGCACGAGGCGGATGCGAAAGCGCTTACCCCGAGCCAGGCCCGGCTGCTGTTCGAGCAACTTCAGCGGGAAGCCGTGACAACCGGAGACTGGCAGACGGTGCCCAAGGCGGTGGATGGATTGGTATACTTGGTGCAGCAGCAACCATCGCTGGAAGTACCCCTTATAACCATGATGAACAGCGTAGCCGCGAAGGACTTAGGGGTGTGGGTCGGTACCAAGTTCGGCTTTTTCACGACGCTGGACGGAAAAGCGGCCCGCCATACCTTTCTGGTGAATCTACAGCAAGACCCGCAGGT
Source organism: Hymenobacter sp. YC55 (assembly GCF_029433095.1). GTDB lineage: Bacteria > Bacteroidota > Bacteroidia > Cytophagales > Hymenobacteraceae > Hymenobacter. Next base: position 17,844 of record NZ_JARNTX010000009.1, on the reverse strand, counting down.
GAACGGGACCTTGAAGAGCCTTCTTTCTCAAACGCAACCCATAGCCTAATTCGTGGGAACCTCTGCTAACCGCCGCGGCCCAAAGCCGTCCATTCCCCTGATTCCCGACTGGATTGAGCCCCTTCCTCCCGAAGAGGACCCGGCAAGTGAGCCGATTAACCCAGAGCAGGTACCGTTCGAGCTAGAAGAAGAACCATCCCTGGTAGACGACCCAGCGGACTCAGCCGAGCCCGCTAACCCGACCCAACCAGCCGGCGAGGAGGTAGCAGAGCCTGCGGTGCCGCTGCCCGCCAACCGCTTCAACACCAGCCAGCGGGGCTTTCAAAAGGCCGTTAAAACCAATGACTTTTCCGGCCTGCGACGCACGGTAAAGAATTACGTGGCGCAGGGCCTGGGCGGGGCACGCACGGGGGCACGGCGTCTCAGTCGCTCGGGCCGCGCTGTGGCCTCCTTTGGGGCAGTACTGGGCGACATTCGCCAGCAAGGGTTGGCGGCTACCCTAACCCGGTTGAACCTGGGCCAATTAGTGGGTCAGCCCGTGGTGACCGTGCTTTCGGCCTTGATGGGTCACGTGTGCGGAGTTTCCGCGCTGCTCGATGATGCCATCACCCGCGAGGCCTATGCCGATACCATTACGCGCGTAGTGGCGGACATGCCTAACCTGGACTTGGAGCACCTGACGGAAGCGCAAGCAGGCGAGATGATGGCCGTGTTCTTGGAGCAGAGCATCGTGCTGCGGCTCATCTGCGACATTGGCCGCTCGCAAACCGTGGCAACGGCTGACCCCGACCGTTCGCTGCGCGTGCAGCAAGAGCTGTATCAGATAGTCAATGGCATGGTACACAGCACCATCTTGCCCGAACTGACCCGGTCAATGGCTGACCCGTCTACTTTAAACCGGGAAATTCAACGCATTTATTCCGTTGCCCTGAACGCCATCCTCAAAGCTAACTAGCGTATCCTATGCCTACCAGTGGAATTGAACTACGCATTGGGGAAGCCGACCCGGGGGCCGGCGCCGACCGCACGCAGTTTGCCAATTTCTATACCTTCGATGTGCAGCGTCCCGGTTCCGGCCAGCCGGCCATCAGCCTGAGCGAATTGCTGGTGGCGTTGCGGCGGGTCAGGCTACAGCCCTCCCCCCTGTGCCTGGACTGGCTGGCAGTGGCCTGCGCGGCCTACGCCGCCGATACGACAGTCGACCGCTACACCAACTCGGATGACGGGTGGACGCGCCAGTTTGAACTGTTCGTGCCGGTGAGCGACGTAGCCCAGTGGGAGGCGCAGGCCGAACTGTTGGCTACAACCCTCAACTTTCTGACCGGCGACCTGTGGAAGCTGACCTTTCGGCCGAGTACGGCCGCTATTGTCGTGGCGCGGCGCAGCATGCAGCCGGTTACGTATCAGACCAATACCGTGTGCTTATTTTCGGGGGGAATGGACAGCTTTTTGGGAGCCATGAAGCTTTTAGACTCCGGGGTTCAGCCCCTGTTGGTCGGGCACGCGAAGAGCAGTGACGTTTCTGATTTTCGGAACCAAGCGGCCGAAGCTCTGCGTGCCCACTACCCCTCCCTACACCTGGAGCTGATCAAGGCCTTCGTACGGGTGCAAAAGCCCCCGCGCACCTACGAAGCGGTAATGGGCGAGAGTACCGAGCGCGGCCGCTCGTTTCTGTTTTTAGCCCTGGGGGCGGCCTGTGCCTCCGCCTTGCCCGGAACGGCCCAGAAAAATTTATGGATTCCGGAAAACGGCTTTATTACCTTGAATTTGCCGCTCTCACCCCTACGGATGGGGGCTTACAGTACCCGCACTACGCACCCCTACTATCTGAAGCTGGTGCAGCAGCTGATGGATAACCTGGGACTCAACACGACGGTGCACAACCCGTTTGAATTTTTCACAAAAGGCGAGATGCTGGCTAACTGCTCTGACCCGGCCTTCGCCGCGAGCGTCAATACCATGTCGTGCAGCCGGCCCGCCACGCGAAATGCCCGGTTAGAGGGCGCAGGAACTCGGCACTGCGGCCGCTGCGTACCCTGCATCATCCGGCGCGCGGCCCTGCACCAGGCAGGCATCCGCGATGACAACGCGCTGCTGCCGGCTGACCGTCGGTATCGCACAGATATCTACCGCGACATCCTGCACGCCTCCACAGCTAAAGCAACTAATAAAGCCGCCAAGGGCGAGAACGTAATGGCTCTCCGGTACATGCTGGCCCGTACGCAAGCCGACCCGCAGTACCTGGCAGCGGCCATCCAATTGACGGGGCCGCTCGCGGACCCGCAGCAATCGCTTGCCGTGTACCAGCGTGGCCTGGCAGAAGTGGCGGCCATTCTGCACCGAGTACGGGTAGTGGAGTAGCTATGGCCTGGTACGTTGACACCCACTGCCACCTAGATTTGTTTCCTGGCATTCAGCAGAGGGTAGCTGAGCAGGATGCGGCCCCGATAAAAACCATTTCGGTCACGAATGCCCCCGTCCTGTGGCGCCCCAACCAGCAGTTGTTTCGCTCTTGCCGCAATATCCGGCTGGCCCTGGGCCTACATCCGGAACTGGCTGGCCAACGGAGTAATGAGGTGGCGCTGTTTGAAGCGCTCAGCACCGAAACCAAATACATTGGTGAAATCGGCCTCGATGGCACCACCACCAACCAATGGGAGCGGGATACCCAACTGCGCGTGCTGCGCGGTGCCGCCGCCGCGCTGCGCGCCAGCCCAGCTAAAATTTTGACTGTGCATAGCCGCCGGGCTGCCGCCGAGACCATTCAGGAACTGGCTATCGGGCTGGCCGACACCCCGCACCAAGTCATCTTGCACTGGTATTCCGGCAATCTAACGGAGTTGCGGCGGGCAGTGGAACTGGGCTTCTACTTTTCTGTAAATCACACCATGCTCGCCAGCAAATCGGCGGCTGCGCTACTTAAGGCTATTCCGCGCAGCCGCCTGCTGACGGAAACAGATGCGCCGTTTACTTTTTCAGCCGCTGTGCCTGACCGGCTCACCTCGTTGCGAGCGACGGTAAAGATGCTGAGCCAGCAGTGGGCCATGGGGGAGCAGGAATGCTTATCCTTGGTGTGGGACAACTTTTCGGAATTGCTGCGGGCAACGCAGTAACGCGGCTCCAATAGCCCTCCGTCAAAATTGTTTCAAGCGCAATAGGGGCTTTTAGATTCGCTTGCACACGAGTACCATAGCCTTTTTTCGATGCTACTCGTCGCGAGCAGCAAGGTTACGCCGCACTTTGCGCGTAGTGTAACCTAAGGGTATAAATTGAAAAGCCAACCGCTCCCCGAGCTGCTGATACAGCCAATGTGAAATCAGGATGCACTACCCAGCGCGTTACAGGGGTTAACGAACTGCTCGGCCAGCTACAGACCGTATTGGGATTGCGTTAGTAGTTGGACAAAGAATTACGGTAGAGAGCCCGAGGGCCACCAATCACCCTTTAGCTCGGGAGAGCATCAAAAAGTGTGGGGCACTACCATTCTAGTTTGAAAAACTAGTTGCTTAGCTCCTATCCTAAACCAGCTACAAAACTGGACTGCCCCACACTTTTTGATGCTCTCCTATCTATACGAGTGCCCCCGGCCCCTATCCCGGAGCCGCCGCAGCTCAGCCGCAATGCAGAAATTATTGTCAGTGGCCAGTGGGCCACGGTGGAGGACGTAGCCCACCTGATGAAGTGCAGCCCCAGGAGAGCCGCTAAGCTGTTCAAGGAAATGCAGGAGAGCTACGGCGACAAGCCCACGTTCCTACACCTGGCCCTGTTTACCGGCGCTAGCAATCTGGTAGAAATGGCTCAGCAAGTGATGGCCGCTCGTCGGGCCAAGGAGGGCCAGCAGCCCGCCGCCTCGTAGAGCAGGGACCACCCCCACAAAAAAGCCCCATTCGATGGAACGGGGCTTTTTTATTTTTCAAGCTGGAGGCCGCGAACAAAAGGAAAATCGGCAGTGCTATTTGTGCTGAATTAGGGAGCGACCAGCTCAGCTAGCCTATCTGCAATATCTGACAGTGATTCCTCTGAGGTGTTCAAACCAGCCCGCGAGGCCAACAAGGGGCTGACTTTGTAAAGCTCTTCAAAAGTCGTTTCGTGCAGAACAGGAACAAGTTTACCTTGTGACAAAAGTGCTGAAAGCTCTTTGTCAGCAACTCCCATCCTCGTCAGAGTTTGAAGAAATGCAGGTGTTACTAGCACAATTCCGGTTCGGGATTTTGCCAGCCCTTTGTCTATTTCCCGCATTAACGTTGAGCCTAGAAGAACATCTTTCTCGCTGAACCATACGGAAGTACGGCGCTCTATGAGCTTATCATACAGGTCTTTTGCAACTTCCTTTCGGTCATTCCATGCGTGGCAAAGAAAATAGTCGCGGGTGTCAGGTACGGGCAAGTGCTGCTCGACTAATTGCTTTTCGATGGCAAATTGTTTCTCGATATTTTCACGAACTGGCGTAAGCTCCTGTATTTGGGCAGGAGAATAGAGAATAACCGAGCCACCACCAGATCCCGAACCACCACGCGACCAGCGCGGCCTAATGGTTCTACTGGATTCACCCCCGCTGCTTCGGCTGCTCGAACCGCTCCCTGTCGAGTAGGAAGGAGGGGAGTAGGAGGGAGGGGAATAGCTTCCATAGGAGCTACCGTAGGAGCGGCCACCACAGGCCGGGCATTCCGCTCTTGCACTAGCAGTACGATGGCCCCTAGTTGGTGCAGTACATCTTGACATAGGCGTTACTTGTTGCTGAGGTGAATAGACTTAACTTTTAACCGTACCGAAAATTATAAAATTCCAAGCCATGTCAGCAGTAACTAAACTGCCCGACTGATTACCAGCCGGGCAGTTACTATTTCTAAGGCAGCTTATTCTTTCTCCGCGAATAGTCCCAGCTGCAAATCTTGGCGCACTTGCAGAGCTTCGGCTTTCTGTTGGTCGGTAATCTGCTTTGCCGCCCGCGTCAGAGCCGTATTGCAATACTTCTCCTTACTGTTGATTCGGTCGGTTGGGTGAATGGCTTTCAAGTCCCACTCCCGGAGTATCTTCTTTACGCCTTCCCGGCCCAGCACAGGGGCATAGAGCGCAATATTCTTATCAGTCACCTTCCAGGAGCGCAAGCGTTCAATGAGCGCCTTAGTTTCCGGGTTAGAGAGCCAGGATGCGGGAATGGAGGTTTGCAGCTTATGCGTCAGGTCAAAGCGTAGCCGCACAATTTTGGGTCTACCTGCACTGGTCCGGTTTACTTCATAAACCGGAGTTAAGGTAAAAGCCACGTCTGTATCAGCCAGTTCTTGCAGTGGCTCAGTGGTTGTACGCTGAATCAAATCTTTGACTAGGGGATACTTCATCAACACCTTGCCAGCTTTATCTTTTTTAGGTTGCCGCCGCTTATCCAGGACCGGCCCACAGTCCATGAGCAGACGGTAATCATCTATTGGCACCTCCCAAAAGCCGGTATCCTTGAAAGCGGAAAGTATCTCGAAGAAGCGCATCGAGTACCAGCTTTTCAGCTTCATGTAGTGGGTGAGCTGATAGGTAGTATAGTGTGCAACGTTGATGAAATAGTCAGCCAGAGCCGGGTTAAGAGGAATCGTAATGATGCCATCTTTGTAGCCAGCAGTTTCTTCCCTAGTTGTATCAAGCAGGTTTCTTACCCGCCATTCTGATTTGTCTAAACTTTCAAAAGTCCAGACAGCAGTAGCTAATTCAATGATAGCTGCTTGGGTATGTCGGCGGGCAACATCCTTGGCGATACCAGTATCTTCTACTATATCGTTGATGTGAAGTTGATAGAAGGGCCTAAGCTGGTAATCATCATCTTTGATTTGGTCCAGCACTCGCGCCATAATTCGCTTCGCCGCCACACTCATTTTACTTTGGCGGGAAAAGGTAGCATTCCAGTGCTGCTTGACTAGTTCTTTGTGCTGCGGTTCATAAGCAAAGCCAAGCGGCAGCGGGGCGGGAGAGACACTTTTACTAGCCATAACGCCTTATTGAAATTGGGGACTGTAATTGAAAATAAATGCTCTGGCTTTTTTTGTGATAAGGCTAAGGTAGGAATAAATAAAAGGACATCGTAGAAATGTGTCCTATAATACCGACTCATTTGTCCTTTTATTCAGCAAAACACCGACCCATTTGTCCTTTTATTACCCCCAAAACACCGACCCATTTGTCCTTTTATTACCGCACTAGACCGACCTATTTGTCCTTTTATTGCATTTCACTCCTTATAGTAATACTATTTGTGGTTTTTAGAGAACAATCTGTAAAATTTCTGACTAATAGTTTCCACCCGAGCGAAAGCTTTTAGAAGGAGTACAAGAACCCCAAAAGCAGACAAACAAAACAGCAAATAATGGCATAAAAACGAAAAAACCGGGATTGCACTTTTTTACTATTTTATACTACTATTCACATAACCATTGAGTTTACCTTATACTCCTTTCCACTTTCTCTATCACTGAAATTACTACCCCATTTAGGGCGGTAGCCAGGCTGTCCAGGGCTCCGCTTCGCTCCGGTGCTGCGCACAGTTCCCGATGGTCGCTCCCTTACCATCCTTACCGCGAATCAGAGGAAAACTACCCCAGCCAACAGATAGCGCCACGAGCAAGAATTAGTGGCCACAATGAGGCCCACGGCGGCAAAAAGGGAACAAAAGGGAAAAATCCACGGACTGTACCAGAAAAGATGCAAAAAATACATAAATAATGTTGCACTTTATACAACATTAATAAGCTGTTTTTCGTTTAAATAGTATAAGTAACAAGCACAAAAACAGTTTATTATCCATGCCCAGCACCGCCACTCCCCAGCAAATTAGCCGCGAATCATTTATTAAAAACGGCCGGAAAATTACGGTTGAGGGAGTAAGTGACGCAGTAGGCGTAGGCTACGTGCAGGAGTTCATGCCCGGCAAGATTTCTTATCTGGTGTTTTTGGGCAAGCAGAGTCACCCCCACAAGTATTTTGCGGCCACCAGCGCCGAGGAAGCAGAAAAGCAAATCATCAAGCACCTGACCGCAGCAGGCGAAGCGGCCCAGCGTAAGGCCGAGGCCCGTAAGGAAGCCCGCCAGCCCTTCACCGAGCGCAAGCAGGATGGTATCACTACCCGCAGCTATACCACGGCGGGCACCGCGCAGCTAATCCGCGAAGCCCTGAAAAAAGCCTTTCCCGGCGTGAAGTTCAGCGTAACATCGGAGGTGTACGCCAACGGTTCCAGCGTTGATATTCGCTACACAGACGGACCCAGCGCCGCCCAGGTAAAGGAAGTGTACGCGCCCTTCATTAGCGGCACCTACAACAGCCTAGAGGATATGTATGAGTACAAAGAGGACACCACCAGCGTAGCCCCATCGGGCGAGTTGCTACGTCTAAGCTACGGCGCTAAGTACATTCAATCCCACCGCCGCTACTCCGCAGCCTATGGCTTTTTCCTTAACTCGCTAGACCTACGCGAGCAGCCCCCGTTGGCCGCACAGTTCGCCGCCTTTCATAAGTGGCACAGCAGCCAGCGATACGATATGCAGACCAGCTACGGCGAGAAAAATGGCACTCATACCGTGAGCAGCAACAGCAGTCACGGCGACTTAGAGCAGTTTGCCGCTGCCCTTGTTGAGCAGGGCCACATCGTTAGCCTGAGCACAACCGGCGACGAGCTGAGCGCCCGCAGCAGCACCCCAGCCTTGTCAGAGGTGGAGCCACTAGCGGAGCCCGATCAGACAGACCGCGAGTATTACGCCGCCGAAATGCAGTGGCTAGCCGACCCCGGCCAGGATAGCACCGACCAGGAATTTGAAGCGGCAGAGCGTAGCTAGCTGGTTCAGCAGTAGCCCCCCGGCAGGCCGGTTTGCAATTGCAAAAAGGAGTACAAAAGGGAAAAAATACACCCACCGTGCCAGAATAAATATGCAAAAAATACATAAGTAATGTTGTAAAAAATGCAACATTAAGAGGGCTAAATACGTTTAAATGGTATAAGCAACGCACCTAAAAGCCCTTTTTTATGAGCACCACGCCCAGCCCTCAGCCCGAAATTGTAGAAGAAGCCTATACCATGTTGCTGCAATTAGGCGGCAAGCGGTTTCTGGTAATGACCGGAGCGCACAAGCTGATGGCAGCGGGCCGGACTGAGCACAACCCGAACCCTTGGCTGCGAATGGATGGGTGTTGTTAAACAAATAGGGGAAAACCTCCGACTCGGCGCTACGCCGGTTTGCTCGGTGGCTGCCAGGTGCTGATCAAGTCCATGTCGAACGGGGCGTCGGCCGGCAGGGGCTGGTCGGAGAAGTCGTACTCGCCGTGCAGGTTCAGGTGGCGGTAGGAGAGCACCGCCGAGGGCGAGAGCGTGGCCAGTGCGGCGGCCTGCTGGTCGGGCGGTAGCCCGGCCAGGTGCTGGGAGAGGTGCAGGTAGTTCCAGCAGATGATGGCGTTCATCAGCAGGCGCTTGCAGGTGTCGGCCACCAACTGCTCGGAGCGGGTGGCGGCGTGAAACTCTTGGTTGCGCCCGTGCCAGACGGCGTGGGCGAGTCGATGAGCGCTTTCGCCCTTGTTGAGCTGTTTCTGGATGCGCTGGCGAAGCTCCACCTGGTCGACGTAGCGCAGCAGGAACTCGGTTTTGACCAGCCGGCCCAGCTCTTTCAGGGCCCGGTAGAGCGGGTGCTGGCGGGCGTAGGAGTTGAGCCGGCCGAAGAGGCGCGAGGCCTCGCTGTGGCGCAGCTTCAGGGTGACGACCAGGCGTAGCACCTCATCCCAGTGCCGGGCGATGCGCTCGGGGTCCAGGCGCGCGTCGGGCAGCAGCGTCTGGCCGAGCTGGCGGTGGGTGGACACGGGTTCCCAGCTGTAGAGCTGCTGGTTGGTGAGCTGGCGAATGCGCGGCTCGTAGGCAATGCCCAGCAGGCGGGTCACGGCGAAGATGACTTCGGTGTAGCCGTGCGTGTCGGTGCTGTGCACGTCGGTGGGGCGCTGGGCGTGGCGCAGCAGTCCCTCCAGCAAATGCGTGGCCTCGCGGTCGGCGGCGCTGAACACGGTCGAGTCGAAGACCAGCAACGTCTCGTCCACGTAGGAGTAGGCCGTCAGGCCGCGCCGGTTGCCGAAGTACTTGAACGAGGCGCTGCCGGCCAGCGAATCCACGGCCAGGTCGTACTTCTGCCCGTCGCTGCTGCTGCGGAGCACGTCGGGCGAGAAGCGGAACGCCTCGCGCAGGCGCAGCTGTCGGGTGAAGTCCAGAATCAGTTCGTTGGCCTGGCGCAGGTTGTCGAGCGTGAAGTGGGTGCTGGCCAGCCGTTGCAAGGCGGCTTCGTCCACCTGCGGGGCAACCTGGGCCAGGCGGCGTAATCCCAGGTTACAGCCGAGCCCTACCAGCGCGGCCAGCAGTTGCGACAGCGGCGGCGGGGTGCGGGCGTGCTTGCTGGGCAGCGCGCCGAAGGCTGTGTCGAAGCCCGTGAGCCGTGCCACGCTGGTGAGCACTTCGCGCAGGGGCACCACCCGGTGGCGGGGAAACAAGTGCGCCGGCAGGCGCGGCTGCTCGGCCGGCAGCCGGGGCGTGGTCAGGCGGTAGCGCCCGGTCGGAGTACGGTGCGCGTGCGGATTGGCTGCCTCGGCCAAGTGGGCATTCGTGGCGGCGAACTGCGCCCGCAGCTGCTCCTGCAGCGTCGCCTGGACCGTGGCAAAGTCGCGCCAGGCCCCCAGGCCGGCCTGTTCCAGCAGCGCCTCGCGCTGCCTGGCCCACTGCGCGGCCGGCAGCAGGTAGTGCTCGAAGGCGCGGTACTGGTAGCAGCAGGTGAAGTTGAGCTGGCCGGACTTGACCGCGGCGGCCATCTCCAGAAACAGCAGCGCTTTGTAGAGCGAGGGGCGCAACCGGCCCTGCGCATCGAGGACGTAGGCCCGTTGCGTGAGCGAGAGAAAGTCCAGCGGCACCTGCGCGCCCAGGTGCCCGTCGTGCTGCTGGTAGTAGTGCACGGCCCGCCACAGGTCGGCGCGGGTGGTCGCCTCGTCGACGACCAGCGCTTTGACCAACGCCCCGAGCTTGGTTTGCAGGCGCAACGACGCCGCAGCCAGCGCTTCGTGAAACAGGGCTTCGCCGGCTTGCTGCTCGGTGGCTTGGCGCAATTGCTCCAGCTGCTGGTGGTCTTCGCTCAGCTGCGCGGCCGTGACCTGGTGGCGCTGCAGCAGCGCGTCGATACGGGCCAGCTTCTGTTCGGCCGGCACGTCGGGGGCATCGACCAGGGCACGAATCTGGGTCAGCGCCTGCAGGTGTCGGTAACCCCGGCCCGTGACCTGGCTGGTCAGCTGCTGCGTGGCAGCTCGTTGCTGGTAGAGCGTTTCCTTGACGTGCTCCTTACAGGAATTGACCGTGCTGGTCACGGTTTGCAGCAGCGTATCGACCAGGGCGTCGCCGAGTTCATAGTATTGGTGCACCATGAAGCTGAGCAGGTAGAGGTAGCGCCGCTCGTCGCGGCGGTAGAGCTGCGCGGCCTGGGCCCGCAGCACGTACTCGGCGTAGTAGGTGATGGCTTGGTCCGAGAGGCGCAGGCGCTGCCAGAGCGGCTGCAGCTGCTCGAAGAGCCGCCGCAGGGACGCGAAGTGCGTCACCCGTTCGCGGATTTCCCCGGGGCGCAGGCCCTGGCGAATGCGCTTGAGAAAGGTGAGCGGGTAGCGCCGGTCCGCCTCCGCTTCGCGGGCGTCGGGGTCGTCGGCGGCCAGCAGCCGGTCCAGCAAGCGCTACTCGCCGGGCTGCAGGTGCTGCTGCAAGCGGTGGAGCAGCCGTTTCTCGAAGGCCAGCAGCGCCCGCGTGATCAGGTTGGCCAGGGCGAAGTAGGTGGGCAGCTCCAGGCGGTGCTCGTGCAGGAACAGCACCAGGTAATCAAAGACCGCCGCCGGCTTCAGGTGCTGGCTGCTCAGGCGGAGCGCTTCCTGGTAGAGCCGTTCCGCGGCGGCCGCGTCGAAGCGCCCGATACCCAGTTGGTCGCAGATGAGCTGCTGGTGGGCGTAGTAGCGGGCATCGGCGTAGCGGGCGGGCGCGAACTCGGCCGGGGCCACGCCCAACTGCCGCGCCACGAAGGCCACATCGGCCGCGTGGTAGCGCGTGGCCACGTAGAAGCGCTGGCTGATCTGGAAGTAGCCCAGTTGCAGCGCGAACCCGACCCGGTTGACCGGGGCCAGCATCCGGGCCAGGTGCGGCTCGGCCCACGCGGGGACGGCAAAGACCCGCGCCTGCTCGGCCGCCGGTACCACAGGCGGCTGCTCGTAGAGGTCCCGCTCCTTGCCCAGGTGAATCCGCAGGTGCGTAGCCATAAGCTACCCAAAAGGCGATGGTGTAAACGACCGTTATTTCTACCCACCAATGATAGCGTTAACGTCCATGTAAAGGTATCGAAAACCGGTACCTTTACGAAGCGCATTTACCTTATCGCTACCCTGCCCGTTTTGCCCATGCTATTTGGCTACGTCCGCGTCTCCACGAGCGCCCAATCGGCCGAGAGCCAGAAGAGCCTCATCGCCCGCTATCTGGTCGAGCACCGCTGGACCCTCGACGAGTGGATTGAAGTAGAAATGTCTTCCCGCCGCACCGCCGGGCAGCGCCGCCTGCCCGAGCTGCTGGCCAAGGTTGCTGCCGGCGATACGGTCATCGTCTCCGAGCTCTCCCGGCTGGGCCGCTCGCTGCGCGAAGTGCTGGGCCTGATTGAAGAGTTGATTCACCAGAAGCGGTGCCGGCTGATTCTGGTCAAGCAGGGCCTGGACCTGGACCCGCAGAATCACCGCGACATGACCCACAAAATCCTGCTCACCATTTTCGCCATGCTGGCCGAGCTGGAGCGGGACTTCGTTTCCGAGCGCACGAAGGAAGGCTTGCGGGCGCGGCGCGAGCAGGGCATCGTGCTGGGCAAGCCCAAGGGTGTGGTGCAGCCCTCCATGTACGACGCCGACCGCGAGCGGATTCTGCACCTGCACGCGCTGGGCGTACCGCTCACCACCATCGTGGACGTGCACCTGAAGTACGGCAAGTACCTCTCCCTGAAAAACTACCTGGCCAAGCTGCAGCGCCAGCCAAGCCGGAACGCGTCAGCCTAACCGGACGACTCGGAGGTTTTCCCCTATTTGTTTAACACCACCTTAAGTACCTATATAATTATAATTTTTTTATATAATATGCGCCGTATGGGGTCTCTTTGGGAGCCAGCAGCCTATAGAAGAAAGCCTGCGGTCTGGTTGAGAAAAACGATTTCTCCAGCCAAACGCTAGCAGCTCAACAGCGCTAGCTTTCTTCTGCTTTTGCGAACCCAACTGATTCACGAAAAAACTGCGGCGATACGGCCGTATTTTTCTTGAAGAAGCGGCTGAAATAGTATTCATCCCCGAAGCCCAGCGCGAAGGCGATAGCCTTGACGGATTGACTGGTTAGGTACAGTTCGCGCTTGGCCTCCATAATGATTCGCTCCGTGATGAGTTGGCTGAGCGTCTTCTGATAATGGGACTTGACCAGGCGCGTTAGGCTTCGGGCGGGAACTCGTAACAGGTCGGCATACGCCCCGGCCGTGTGCAGGTGGCGGTAGTGCGTATTAATGGCATCTTGAAGTTGCTGCAGGAGCCAGGGCTCCCGGCCAGACGGGTTCTGCTCGGTGCCTAACGCGGGCTGTGCCGTACGAATACGGATAGCTTTCAGCAAAAAGAGCTTCAGATATAATACGATGGACTCTTGTTGTGCTACCTCTTGACGCCGTACTTCCTCTTGCATCACAGCTGCCAGGGCGGCAAATTCACGCACCGCCTCTGTTGTAACCGGGAAGAAGGGCGGCTCAAAAATGGTGTTGAACAAGATGCCATTGCTAGCTACCTCCTGCTGATGCCGGTAGATGCAGAAAAAGTCGGCATGAAAATCCAGGACCAGGCCCGCTACAGCGGTGCTGGCTTGGATAGTGTAAGGTTGGTAAGGGCCAAAACAACACAGCGTACTGCCAGCAAACAGGTAGGTGGCAAAGTTGGCGCGTAGCTCGCCGCTGCCCTGCGTAAGCAGAATGAGGGAGTAATAATTATTGCGTTGTAAGTAATTAAACGGGGTGTCGTCGCTAAAGGAGTAGCTTCGAAACGCTAATTCACCCGTGTGCGGATGAGTGAGCAGGAGACAGTCAATCGCCATCGCGTGAGAAGAATAGCAGCTAGCCAACTGGACGAACTGCCCGCCAGCCCCTAAAGCGACCTATGCCCAGGCATAGGTCGCTTTAGGGGCTGGTAATTATTTGGCAGCCAAGATAGCTACTTGTTCAATGACAGGCGGCACGGCCAGCAAGTCGGCCGCATGGGCCATCAACGCAGCGGCAATAGGGCCGTTAAGATGCGCCTGCCGGCCTGCTTCATCCGGAAAGGTATCAAAGATACCGAAGGTGGCCGGCGCCAGCTGAATAGCATACCAGGTTATGGTAGCCGGCTCTTGCTGAGCCAGGGGCAGAGCGCCCGTCAAAAAATCGAGTACTGCCTGCTCTTTACCGGGCTTCGCTTCGAGCCGGACCAGCAATCCTACATTCTTCATGGAAGTGGGGGTTAGGTAAATTGATATAACAAAGGTACTGCCTCTCCGAAAGGATTAACATGGACGGACGCAACTAGTGGCTGGACAAAAAGACCATATCCTCAGGATTCTCTACTAGCGAGAGAACATGACAAAGGTCCCTCGGCGGCCTACCCCCGTGCATTATCATAGGGGAAGAAGTGCGGGCGGTGAGGCCTGAAAACAAGGTGTTGCCCCAGGGGCTAGCGCTTTATAGCCAGCCAAATGAAATGAGGAGGCCGCCCCTAAACAACTCGGCGAGGTGCCTGCGAATGCCGGGCCAGGGTACGCCACGGCTGCCGCCGCACCCGTCGGCCTCAGCGCCCGGTAACAACCAGCCCCAGACTAGGCGGACGGGACTAGCACTATCCTCGCAAAGTACTGCATAATCCTAGCAATCTTATGATTTGGCGCAACCGTCCAGTAGGGAGCCTGGTTCATACGGCAGCCTGCTACCCCGGCTGGCCTTGCTACATTCCCACCTTATTCCCCTCCACACCCATGGGTATTTCCCTCGAACAGGCGCAGGCTGCCGTGCAGGCAGCCTACCAAAAATCGCTCGAAATAGGCGTCAAGATGAACATTGCCATCGTCGATGCCGGCGCCAACCTCGTGGCGTTTGCCCGCATGGACGACGCCTGGCTCGGCTCACTCGACATTTCGATTAAGAAGGCTAAGACGGCCCGCTTCTTCGATATGCCCACCGGTGACCTTGGCCAGGCCAGCCAGCCCGGCGGCCCGCTCTTCAATATTGAGGTCTCGAACGGCGGCCTCATCACCTTCCCCGGTGGCCTGCCCATCAAGGACGGCAGCGGCAAAATCATCGGCGCCATTGGCGTCTCGGGCGACACGGTCGAGAACGACCATACCGTAGCCGAAGCGGGCTCAAACGCCGTGGCCGGCCAGTAAGGCAGCGTTCTCCATGTTCAGGAAAAAGCGGCGGGCCTGGCTGGCTGGGCCCGCCGCTTTTTCCTTTTATTCTCTAAAACCACCCAACTCAATATGGCTAGCAACAGAGGCGTTGTTTACCTGGGCCCCGGCAAAGTCGAGGTGCAAAGCATTGATTTTCCTGAGCTGAAAAACCCCAAGGGCAAGAAGATAGTCCACGGCGTGATTCTGAAGGTCGTATCCACCAACATCTGCGGCTCCGACCAGCACATGGTGCGCGGGCGGACCACGGCCCCCGCCGGCCTGGTGCTGGGTCACGAAATCACGGGCGAAGTCATTGAGGTAGGGGCCGACGTGGAATTCCTCCAGGTGGGCGACCTCGTATCGGTACCCTTCAACGTGGCTTGCGGCCGTTGCCGCACCTGCAAAGAGCAGCAAACCGGTATCTGCCTGACCGTGAACGAGGGCCGCGCTGGTGGTGCCTACGGCTACGTGGACATGGGCGGCTGGGTAGGCGGCCAGGCCGAATACGTCATGGTGCCTTACGCCGATTTCAACCTGCTCAAGTTTCCCAATAAGGACCAGGCGATGGAAAAAATCCGCGACCTGACCATGCTAAGCGACATTTTTCCCACCGGCTTCCACGGCGCCGTAAAGGCGGGCGTGGGCCCTGGCCGCACGGTGTACGTGGCCGGCGCGGGCCCGGTGGGCCTGGCTGCCGCCGCGTCGGCGCAGCTGCTAGGGGCCGCAGTGGTGATAGTAGGCGACATGAACAAAGCGCGCCTAGCGCACGCCCGCTCGTTTGGCTGCGAAACGGTAGACCTGAACGAAGACGCCAGTCTGGCCGAGCAAATCACCCAGATTTTGGGCGTGCCCGAAATCGACTGCTCTATCGACTGCGTGGGCTTTGAGGCCAGCGGCCACGGCGCGCAGGCCAAGGTAGAGGTGCCGGCTGCCGTGCTCAACTCGCTCATGGAAATCACCCGCGCGGGCGGTGCCATCGGCATCCCCGGCCTGTACGTCACTGACGACCCCGGCGCCAAGGAAGCCGCTGCCAAAACCGGTAACCTGAGCATTCGCTTCGGCCTAGGCTGGGCCAAGAGCCACTCCTTCCACACTGGCCAAACGCCCGTGATGAGCTATAACCGCCAGCTCATGCAGGCCATTCTCTACGATAAAATCCAGATTGCCAAGGCCGTGAATGTGGAAATTATCAGCCTTGACGACGCGCCGAAAGGCTACGCGGAATTTGATAAAGGCGTGGCGCGCAAGTTTGTGATTAACCCCCACAACCTGATTCCGAGCACCAAACCAAAAGTCAAAACCGAAACGGCCGCTGCCTAGGTAGCTCACCTGCTCAGCTCTCAGCCGGACTGTCTCTAGGGGTGGTCCGGCTGTTTTGGTAAGGCAAAGGACGTTTTTGGGCTGGCGCGGATGGGGGAGGCGTTTGCCAATGGCCGCCCCCGGCCGGCCCAAAAAGCAGGGGCTTGCACAAGGCGCGCAATCGGTGGCAGTCTCCTCGCCAAGAACATTTTTGGCCTGCCGACAGGTTATTAGGGCGCCCGCCGTTGCGTAAGCTTCGCATTGGTCGCTGCCATCCGCCTTCTTTTCCACCTGCTTTTCGCCCCTGGTCCCTTGCTGCCTTCCATCCCGCTCACTGCCCCCCACGAGTTCACCACGCTCATCGACCACCGCCGGGTGCAGACGCTGGAGAAGTACGAGCTGAGCATCCTCGAAACGCTGGCCCCCGGTGACCAGGTAGCGCAGTCGTACAGCGACCTGGTGCTGACCAACATGCTGCGCGGCAAAAAAGTAATGCACCTGCGCGACCAGCAGGCCTTTGCCTACCTGCCCGGCCATACCATGGTCGTGCCCCCAAACCTAAAAATGCTGATTGACTTCCCCGAGGCCTCTGACGAAACGCCAACTCAGTGCGTAGCCCTGGCCATCGACCGGCTGCAAGTCATCGACACGGTCAATTACCTCAACGCGTTTTACCCGCGCACCGACGGCGAGCCGTGGCACCTCAGCCTCAGCCAGCACGCTTTTTATAACAACGAAGAGATTACAGCCCTCATCATCAAGCTAGTACGCATTGGCTTCGATGGTTCCCAGAACAAGGACATGCTGGCTGACTTTGCGGTGAAGGAGCTGCTGCTGCGCCTCATGCAGCTGCAGCGCCTGCACCTGACCGAGCACAACACGGCCGTGCTGGCCTCCTCCAACCGCTTTGCCCACACCCTGCAGTACATCAAGGAGAACCTGGCCCAGAAAATCAGTGTCGAGGAGCTGAGCACGCAGGCCTGCATGAGCCAAGCCAATTTCTTCCGCGCCTTCAAGCAGGAGTTCGGCCTCTCGCCCATCGACTACATCATCAAGGCCCGGATGCGGCTGGCCAAGCGCTGCCTGCAAAACCCTGCCATCAGCATTACCGAGATTTGCTTCAAGGCAGGCTTTAGCAACCTGGCCTACTTCACCCGCATGTTTCGACGGTTGGAGCACATGACGCCCACTGAATACCGGACAATTAGCCAGGGCCACGCGTAAGGGCAGCCGAGCAGGCGGCGCTGCCAGGGCGAAGCTCAGCCGCTTGGCAATGCTTATAGCTGCCGCCCCACACGGCTCAGCCATTCGGGCGTGCTACCCAGGTAAGAGGCAATAAAATGCTGCGGCACTTGCTGCGCGATACCGAGGTACTTGCGCAAAAAGTGCTGGTAAGGCTGGAAATTCGCAAAGCACTCATCGGTAAGCGGCATGTGAGCCTGCAAGTGTGCCCGCAGAAAGTGATAATCAGCCGGAGAATCCAGGCGCTGGAGGTAGTGAAAGCCATGAGTTTGCCACACTATAAGCCATGCACCACAGAACTACCGCCGTGTCAATGAAGGTGCAAAAAGCTAAAGCTTGGGCGTTGCAAACGAGTCGGAGTAGGTATGGTATTTTAAGATATTATATAGTCATAAATAATTATTAAAAATCGAACTCAAACAGTCAATGAGATTCTGTATTAACTCACCCCAAATAGGTTGCAATGAGTAAACAACGTCGCTACTTTGACCAGTAAAGACCTGATAAGATTCAGTTATCAGGTCCTAATCAAAACAGGGCCAAGGCTCTGTATTCATTACTTATCGCATTGGTTAAGTAGCCATACAGAAGTAAGCGTATAGTGCGCAATTGGTAGCTTGCGGCATGCGACGACCTGCCACCGAGTTGAGTTCGGAAGAAGTGACGTGTTTGGAAGCGTGCAGTCAGCACGGACCGCACCCGCGCATGCGGCGGCGGGCGCTGGCCGTGCTGGGCCACCACCGGGGCCAGACGTTGCCGCAACTGGCCGCGCTGTTTGCCGTGCGTTACGCGACGGTACACGGGTGGGTGCAGGCCTGGCACCGGGCCGGCCTGGCGGGGCTAGCCGAGGG
>NZ_JARNTX010000008.1 GCF_029433095.1 Hymenobacter sp. YC55 | reverse complement strand
GGCCGGCGGCGCGGCGCTGGGCGTAGCCGGGGCCGGAGCCCAGGGGGCCAACGCCGCCGGAGCTGCCGGTGCGGGTGTTGCCGGTAAAGCGGCTGCTTTTGGCCGGGCAGCCACCTCAAGCGTCCAGAATAGCATGGGCATGGGCGCGGGGGGCAACCTTAGCAACATCGGCCAGATGCTTGCCGGCGGTCCTCCCTCAATGGCGGGGGCGGCCACACAAAACGCTACGGGTTCAGCCGTGCGTTCAGCCGTGCCCCAGGGGTCGATGCCCCAGCGCTTTACGGGGGCCACGCAGGGTAACGCCTCTCCGGTCGTTGGGGCTGGCAGTGCGCAGACGGTAGACGCACAGAGTGTGGCGTCCTCGGCCGGTCCCAATGGGGGCTCTGTTACCGGCGCGGCTGCCCCAGCGATGAGTACTGCGGCGGCGGTTCCTGCCGGAGCTACAATTCAGCAGGCCGTGGCCAGTTCCGGTCCGGGCAGTACAGGCGGTTCCGCCGGCGGTTTCGGCGGGTTTGCCTCCTCGCTCGTGCGCCCCGCCGCGCCTCCTCCTATTGCCATCAACCCCGACGAAAAGCCGCCTACGCTGCCGGCCGCTCAGAGCTAGCCTATTCATTTTTTCTCAACCTTTTTTTTAGTTTTTTACTCAGATGAGCGATAAAATCAAAGACTTACAGCAGAGCTATAATACCATGCGGCTAATGGGCCTCGGTGGCCTGCTGGTGGGCATCGTCGGCATTGTGGCCTCGGTGATCTTCGGCCTTCACGCCTACGGCTCGGTGGGCAAGCAAGTGTACGTGGTGGGCCAAAGCGGCACGTCGCAGATGGCACTGGCCGATTCGCCGGAAAACCATACGCCCTATGAAATGCGCAACCTCGTCCGCCACTTTGCCCTCAATATGTACGGCCATGACCAATACACGTACAAAACGAACCTGAACGCGGCTTTACCGCTGATTGACGATATCGGGGGCCGCCGCATCTACGCCGACTTCAAACGCCAGGACGTGCTGGGCACCTACACCAAGTTCGGGGCCCGGACGACCGTGGCCGTGGACAGTATAGTGCTCAACACGCAGGAACTGCCAGTACGCGGCAAGCTCTATATGCGTCAGACTGGCTTTCTGGGGGACCGGCAAAGCAAGTCGCAGCCGATGGGCATTTCGTTCGAGCTGACCAACACGTACCGCTCGGAGCGCAACCCCTTTGGGATGCAGCTCACCCACTTCGATTACTTCCCCTACAACGCGGCCGTAAGCAACGCTGAAAAGCGTGCCCTTGATAAACAGGCGGAGCGTGACGCGGCCGAACTGGCCGCCGCTCAGGCAGCGGCCGAAGCTGCTAAAGCCTCGGAACCGGTCAGATAAGCCCGTTTGCGCGCACTTCTCCGGGAAGGCCGCAGTTCTCTGCGGCCTTTTTTTCGCCTAGCCTTGTGCTTAAATACGCACAAACTGGGGTACATTTACTGCACCAGTTATACGTTCCATTTCACTCCCTTTTTCTTATGAGGCTTCCTCTTTCCTTTCTCGCTCTGGCGGCTCTACTCGTCTCGGCCGGAACCACGCACGCCCAGCAACTGCCGCCCGGTATTCCTGCTACGCTGCCCGCCCCCGCCACGGCGGCAACTACCGCGGCTGACGTGTCACCGGCCTTCGTGCCTCGCCACCGGGTCCTGCCCCGGGAGCGTTTAGCCACTCCCCCGCCGCGTACACCTTTTGGCGCGACGCCTACGTTGCTCGACGTGGCCGTGTCGGACTCCAGCACCACCTACCTCGTTTTTCCCGGGGCCGTCAGTTTGGTGGACGTGGGAATGCTCAACAACTACCTTATCAAGATTGAGGCTACGAGCGTCTTTATCCGGGCCCGCAAGAAAAGCACCCCGCCCACGCCCGTCATGGTCAGATACGGCAACAAGTACTGGATGGGCCGCCTAGTGAACGTACAACGCCCGGTCCTCATGCTCTATGACTTCACGAAACCTGGGGCCCTCGCGCCACCGGTTCCTACGCAAGTCAAACCCGGCGAAATGCTGGGTCCGGATGCTATTGTCGGCCCGAACCTGGAAAACCTCAACGAACTTGACGCACAGGACGTGGCCGACTCCAATCAGCCCGGCCTGCAAACCTCGACCGGGGCCGTGCTCCAGCGCTCCTCACCCGGCGTGGGGCCCGATAACGAGTTGGCCATTGACCGGGCTCCTACGGCCAAAGATCGCCTCAATGCCCGCCTGCGTACGCTCGATAAGGAAGCTATCCAACTACACTCCGTGGCCACGGTCGATAACCGCCTGAGTTTTTCGCTGGTGAACGTGCGCAACGACAAGCAGTTCACTTACCTGCGGTTTCAACTGGTGAATCATTCCAGCATCGACTACCAGGTGGACTTTGCCGACTTCACGCTGGTTGAAAATGACAAGAAGAAGTTTATGGGCAAAAAGCGCAACGAGGCGCGCCGCCCCATGATGCCGGCAGCCAGCCGGGCCAATCAGCGGATTCCAGCCAATAGCACCGGCTATCTCCATTACGCCGTGCCATTGTACGCCGCCAGCAATGAAGGCCACCTGGCTGTGGGCGTCCGTGAGTTGAGCGGGGCCCGGGCCATTGCCCTTAAAATTCCTTCGCGCGTGATTAACACCGCTCCCACCTTTTCGACTCCTCTCTAATGAGTACGCAAGACCCTACTACCCCGCCGCCTTCCCTTTCCCCCGGCTTGCCTACTGGTATACCTACGCCGCCGACCAGCCCGCCTAGCGGTCTGGACGATGAGCTAATCGACCCAGACGACCCGGGTGCTGAGGAGGAAGGCGACGCGCCCAAGAAAAAAGTCGATTTCGTCCAGCTGCTGGTTGCCAATAAATTTAAGGTGCTGGCTGCGATTGTCTTGCTCTTTTGCGTCGGCATCGGCTTCTGGTACCTGACCCTGACCAACAAAATTGAGACGGCCACGCCTCCCTCGCCGGTGGCCTCCGAACTCGGTCAGCTCACCGGGGTTCCCAAGCCCGAAGCGGCAGCCGAACCTGTGGATGGCGTGGAAGAAAGCCTCGACCGCGACCGGGTGAAAACTGAAGAAGTGGACCCGAGCGTAATGTTGGCCGATGGCAGCGCGACTACTCCGGCCGGCGAAACGCCCCCCACCCCGCAGCAACGCCAGGATTACGCCGCTCAGATGGCGCTGGCTGCTCGGGCCAACAACACCGATTCCATGACCATCACCTACCGGGACCGCAGCACCGGCCAGTTCGTGCAAAAGCGGGTGCCCGTGCAGAAAGTACCGGTGGCCACATCGGCTCCCGCCCGCTCCCCGCGCAGCCGCTATATAGGGGACCGGCCAGCCCGTCCCAACTACTACACGGGCCCAACTAACGGCGGCTTTTCGGGAGTGACGCCGGGTAACCAGAACAGTTATAACCAGTCGTCGCAACCAAGTGAGCGGCCGCAGCCGAAGTACGACACGGACGGTGTGCCGTTCGAGACGAACGACGAAATCAACCTGATGATTGCCGGTTTGCCCGACGAGGTAAAGGCCACCTACGAGAAGATGAGCGGCAAGCGCTACCGGCCGCTGCCAGCCAGCCTCCAGCAGCAAAACGGTAATTCGGCCCGGGACCGCCGTGCGGAGATGGCCTACATTCCCGGCATGGACGGCTTCAACACCATCCGGTATCGGGGCCAGGGCAGCGGCCAGGGCCAGGAGCAGGAAGAGGAAGCACCCATCCCCGATATTTTCTATCGGTGCTCAATTCAGGGCGATCAGGTAGTGAAAACGGGTACGGTCGTGGTGCTGCGCTTGACGGAAGATGCCACCTTCAACGGTATCACCTTTCCGCGCAACATGCTGTTTTCGGCGCTAGCCAGCGTGGATGCCAACCGCGTTAACCTGAGCATCGACCGGCTGGGCCCGCACCGGGTAAAGGTCCAAACCTTCAATTACGCCTATATGCCCGGTATTATGATCGACCCGGGCAAGCGGGCCCCGGTACAGGGGCAGGAAACTTTCTCGGGCGGAATGCAGCAGTCCGGCACTCAGGAATTGAGCAATGCCATTGCCCAAAGCCAGAACGCAGCCAACTCGGTGGCCGGTATTGCTGGCCGGATGGGCGTCACGATGCTGGGGCGGATTCCCAAAGGCGGTCAGAAGCTACGGGAAGTATCGTTGCCGGACGGCTACCCGTTGTTGCTTTCCAAACCTCAACAAGGCACTGGTGGGGCGGGAGCAATGCGTCAGGGCGGGGCGCTAACGCCTACGGGTGTCATGGGCCAAGAAGGCAACCCCTTCCAGAGCCTGCTCATGTCGGGCCAGGGCCAGGGCGGCTATAACGGCAACCAGGGCGTTGTACCCCCGCTTTATTATCCCGTGGATCAAGCCGTACAGGAGGCCCGCCGCGTGGCCCCGCAGGTCGGCACGCAGGTCGGCCGGGTGCTCGGCGGCCGCTAAAAGGTAGGGGGAAAAAAGCACTGGTTTCGGCCCGGGTCCTTCGTGGATTCCGGGCCGTTTCGGCGCTTAACGCCCTTGTGCTTATTCAGGCACAGGAACCGCTTGCCGAAGCCCGCTTTTAGCGTATATTACGACCGACGTAGGGTTTTGTGCGGCCGAAGCGGTCGAATTGCAATTTTCATTTCACCTCATTTTTCACCTCATTTTTTCCACTTCTATGCGTTCCTTTTCCCCCTGGGCCGCCCGCCTCGCCGCCGTCGCCCTTCTCGTTTCCACTACTGCGTTGCCGGCGCGGGCGCAGATGTTTACCACCGACGTTCCACACATCGGCGTGCAGTTGGCTGAGTTTGCCAACAAGGCCCGCGAATGGATTAAGACCATCGAAAACTACGGCGTGGTTAAAGATGCCTTCCAGGCCGCGCAAACGGCGAACAACATTGCTACTAATATCAAGAGCGTAACGGACCAGGTGCGCGACTTGACCAACCAGGGGTTACTCCTCCAGCAGCAAATTCAGGCCGATTTGAAAATGGTGGCCAACATTCGTAACCTGCGGGTGTCAAACATGATTGAACTCAGGAACCTGGCCCTGAACCTGTCGAGTACGAACTTTGCCAGCTCTCTGCCTTCCGTGGGTCAAACCCAGGTGTTCACGCAAGCCCTGGCCGTAGCCGCTGACAACGACGCTGAAATTGCGAAGGAAGAATTTACGGTGGTTTCCACCAAGGCCGGCGTACGTCGTTCGGCTCGGGAAATGCGTCAGCAGCAAACAAATGCCGTCATGGCGCAGCTGGCCGTGGAAAACAAGGCGCAGCATGACAAGATTATACAGGCCTTTCAGTACCGGAAGCTGGCCGACGAAATGACGGCCACGGCCATCGAGCTGCAAGCCTCGACCAATACGGACAATGCCATGAGCATGACCGATGGCGAGCGCGTAACGGTCCAGAACCAGTCGGCGCAAATGATGCGTGAGGCCATCGAGCTGCGCGAAAAAGCTTCGGCCCTGATTGCTTCGGCGGCCCAGAAAGGCCCAACCCAACTGGCCGCGGAAAAAGTGATCAGCGACCAGAATCAGGTGGCTGGCCTCAACGCCATGCACCACGCCATGCACCCGAACGAAGATGCTGACTATTAAGAGGCGGCCTGCTGGGCAGACGCTCAATTAAAAATGGGGAGTTGGAGCTATTGGCTACCGGCTCCCCATTTTTTGTTTGTTACTTTGTAACTAAATACGCACAAGAATTTTCGTTCAACCCTCTTTCCTGACCGCCATCCGTGATTGCTTTTTCTACTTTCGCCTCTCCCCGCCGACCCGCCCATTTTGGCCCTCGCGCGCTGCTGCTGCTGGCCCTGGCTGGGACGGCCGTTTCTCCGGTCTTTGCCCAGCGCGAAGTGCGTCACCTGAACGCCCTGAGCGCGACGGGGGGCATTACCAGCACCGGCCTGTACTACTCGGGCTCCTACGGTCGTTTTTTAACCGACAAAATGCGCTTCGAGGTGGCCGGTACACTGGAGCAGGGCCCGCGCAAAGAATCACGGTCCGGGGAGGGCCAGCCCCGCTACCGGGGCTACGAGCTGGCCCTCGGCATTGCCCCCCGGCTGCTGCACGTAGGCGAAGTGTTCTATCTGCGGTTGCCGTTTCAAGTCCGGACGCGCTACGAGCGTCTGCCGCCGACTGGCCCGGCCCAGAAAGACGGGTTTACCGTGGGTCCTTCGCTAGGGTTTGCCGGGGAGGTCTACCTCAACGACCGGCTTTCCCTTTCCGGCGAAGCCCGCCAGGTGTGGTACACGGTTGGCAATCCGCTCAACTCGCTGCCTCGCTTTTTCGGCGGCGGTCTGACGTTTTACCTCGGCCAGTAGGCCCGCTTTTCCTCTCCTACCGTTCCGCTCCTCCTCATGGAAAGTATCTCCACTCTTAGCCGCAGCTGGCAGGACCAGCCCCTACCTGCCCCTCTACTGCCCGCCCATTTGGCCGAAGTGCTCGCCCTGGGTTTGCTGCGGCAACAGCCCGCCACCCGGGCCGCCGTGGCCGTGGGCTCGGACCTGATTCAGCAAACGTTGGAGCGGGCCGGTATCGCCACCACGGTTTTGCAACTCACCGGCCGGACCGGGTTCGACATGGTGTACCAGACCAACCCGGAAGCTGCCGACCGCTTCGACGCCCTACTGAGCGAAGTAGTGAGTGAGCCTTCGCCGGTGGACCACACGGCCGGCGGCTGGCTCCGGCAGCGCACACTAGCCGTGTTGCGCCTAAAGGCACTTTCGCCGGCTGATACCTTTATTCAGCTGCCCGAAGTGGATGCGGCCTGGCAGCCTGCGTCAGAGGTCTTGGCTGCGCCTCGTCTCGGTCGCTGGCTGGCGCAGGGCCTGCCCCTGCTGCTGCTCGCCTTCGGACTGCTCGACGTGTATATCTGGAACGCCGGCAAAGGCCCCGCCCTTTGGCCCCTGCTGGTGCTGCCGCTGCTAGGGGCCCTTGCTTTCGGCGGGTTGCTGTTCCGTCGGCTGCGTACGTGGCGGCTGGGCATCGCCCAGGCTTGGCTGGCGCGTCCGGCCCGCCTGCGCCCCGACTCTACAGTGGTTGCCGCGCAACTGGCCCGCGCCCCGTGGGCCCTGGTGTGGTGGCCACCGGTGCTGCTGGTCGGCGCTTTTCTGACGGTGGTGCTGCTGCTCGTCGCCTCGCCCACCCCAACGCTTCCCGTGCTGCTGGTGCCGGTGGCCCTGGCCCTGCTGGCGCAAGTGCTGGTGTCCTGGTGGCGGGCTCGCCGCTATATCGAGGACACCCGCGAGCTAGTGCAGGGTTTACCGCCCGGCCTGCTGCCGACCACCGATCAGCAAGGCTCGCTCTGGCAATCCTACTCGTATTTCTAAGCCTTTTCCCCGCTGCTTATGCGTTCTCCCCGGATTTATTCCGTTTTATTGGCGTCGCTCACGGCTCTCACCACGCCCGCCTTGTACGCCCAGACCGGGCAAACATGGTCGGCCATCGAAGTGGTACCCGTTAAGAGCGCCCCTGCGCCAGCTACCGTTGCTGCCAGTGGCCCAGCGGCCGCGCTACTTCCCAACGCCGCGCAGCCTGCGCCCGGCTCCCGCCTCAAAGGTGACTCTTCGCCACTGGTGGGAGTGCTGCCCAAGCTAATCCAGCTGCGGCCCGTGCGCTTCAAATTTCTGCCCGGTCAGGGGGAAGAAGGGGCCCAATACGGGCTGCTGCCCGGCGACCTCGCCCGCGTGTACCCCGAACTGGTGCGCACCAACCTGATAAACGGGGTTCAGACCGTCAACGCGGGCCAGCTCACGCCCCTGCTGGTAGAAGCTGTCAAGGAGTTGAACGCACAAATCGTTGTGCTCCAGGCCCAGCAGCTGCAACTGGCCGAAGCCTACGCTCGGCTTCTGGAAGCCAGCCAGGCCCGGCCCGCTGCCAGTACCTCTTTTCTGCGGCGCGGTCGTGCAACCGATAAAGCAGCGACCGGCACCCATGATACTGCTGCGACGCCCCAGGACTAGCGCCTCTTTTGCGTCTATTATTCCAACTCTATCCTCTTTCCTTTTTTACATGGCCGCCTCTACTTCCCCGACCTCCGAATGGGTTTCCTCTTACACCGACAAAAACGATGATTGGGTGCTTGCGCGCCTTGAACATTTAGAAGGCAAAGAAAAATTGAGCCTGACCGGCTCCACTGTGCGGCGCAAAGAAATCCGGGCACTGCGGGTAGAACTACGCGACCGCAAAGAAGCAGCGTTGGCCGCTGCTAACACTACCACTACTACTACTGGCCCTGCCTCCGTCCAGGCAGAGGTGTCCAAGGTTACCCCGGCTGGCAACCAACGCGCTGGCCGCTAGTTTTTATTCCCTACTGCCTGATAACTCCCTTCTGAGGAGCTAGTATGCTGCATGAAAAAAGCCCCCGCAACACCAAGTTGCGGGGGCTTTTTTGAATAGTGGTGGGGCAGTGACTACCGGGTGATTTCGTTGGGCACCGTGCGGCCCGTTTCGCGGGGGCTCACCTGTGCCTGATCGTTCTGGCGGTCCTGCTGCTGCTCGCCGCGCCGGTAGTTGTCGAGAAAGGCCGCGCCCTGCTCAATACGTTTGGTTTCGGCAGCCAAGTCCTGGCCGCCGTATTTGAGCGCCGTGGTGCGCACTACGTTGATGTGCTCGGGGGCTGAGTCGCCAGCAATAAGGGCCCGCATACTGGTCTTGAATCGTTCTTCTTCCTGCCCGCCCACCCGCCCTATTAGTTTTGCGCCGGCCTGCCCCATATCCTCCTCGGCTTGTCTTTTCTTTATCTCAGCGGACACCTCCAGCGGCAGGGCCGACTGGGTAGGGTCGCGGCGGGCTTCCGCTCCTCGTCCGGGTGCTTCGCTCGTCACGCTACTGAATACCTGAATCAAGCGGCTTTTGTCGCTGGTGACACCCGCTTCGAGCGTGGCGTCGGTTGCTTCGCGTAGATGTTGGGCGACGGCAGGAGATACCACGTAGCCGGCCTCTTTGCCGATTTGATTCATCACGACGCCTAACACGTGCTCATTGCCCGCCCGGAATGGTGCGGCATGACTGTACTCGGTATAGTAGTCGGCCAGCTTGCCCACAAAAGCCTGCTTGTCCAGGCCTTGTAGCGTATTTTCGCGCTCCAGCAGGCTGCTTAAATCATCGAGCCGCTTGTTTACCTTACCCACGTCCAGCAGCGTGATGTTTTCGCCGTTGCTGCCAATCCGGGTGTCGTACTCCAGCGGCAGCTCTTTCTCCGGGTTGACTTTCGCTTCGTGTTGGGCAATCAGCCGCTCGTCACCGCGCGTAGCCCCGGGCGCAGGATAAATATCCTGCATGATGTGGGCGTGTATGTCGCGTAAGTGAGCCGCGTCGAACTTGCCGGGTATATGCACGTCCCCAACCTGTACCTCCCAAGCCCGTAGGCTGCCGTTGGCGTCCTCTGCCATTTGCAGGAGTAAGGGCTCGGTAGTGCCTAGCAGGTTATCGGGTACGGGGGCTACCCGGCGCTCCGTGGGCTGGCCGAATTCAGTGGCCCCAGGGATTACTTTCGCGCTAGCACCGGCGCTAAATACGTCTAAAGATTCATCAGGCATAATACTGAAGATTGAAGGTGTAGATAAGGATGGTTATTCGTCGCCCTGGTAAGTCTGCTGCTCCTCGTCCAAGTCCGCCACCTGCCATGTACTATCATCTTCCATCGGGAAGTCGTTGGCATCATCTTCCACATGGTCGTTGCTAGTGGACTCTTCATCCGGGGTGTGGGTTTCGGTGGTTTCAGTGGCTTCGGCTGTTTCTATGGCCGCTAAAGCTCCTACCGTAACTGCTGCTGGTTGGGCCACAGTGCCTACCAATGACCCAGCGGGTAATGGTTTCGCCGGTTCGTTGACGGGCCGACCCTCCGGGGTATAGTCAACGAAAGTGGGTCCGTTGGCTTTTTCGTTTTCAGCCATTTCCCGCGCTTCCCGAGCGCGGGTTTCGCGCTGCTCGGCCTCCGCTTCGCGGGCGGCTTTCAGGGCTGGGAATCGCTCCTTCGCTTCTTGAATGAGCAGGTAGGCCGTGGTTTCAACGCCGATTTCTCCGGCGGCAAAGTCAGCCAAAATCTTTTGCTGCCCAGGATGGCTCAGATGGTGGAAGGTGTGCAGCAGCGCCACCTCGGCGGGGTCTGGTGGGGAGAATTTAGCAGACATGGGTATAAGAGAGTTAGATATTAATAAGGCGACTGCCCCACGGAGTTGGCTTTGTTTTTCGCTGCTTGCGCTGCTCTTGCCAGGCCTTCTTTGGAGAGGCTATTCTCGCCGCTGTTCTCAATGGCCTGTGCTACTTCTCTTCTGATGCGGCGGTGATTCTCGGCAATCATGTCGGCCAGAATGGAGCCCGAAGGCCGTTCTTTAATCTGGGTGGTCCGCTCCCGCTGCCGTTCTTCGGCCTGCTCGGCGGCGAGCTTTTCCGCCGCTTCGTGCCGCTGAGACTCCGACTGCCAGTTGGCATTGTTGGCCGCGTCCGGCACCCGCTGGGTCCGCTCGCGGGCGTGGCGTGAGTGCGCCGCGCGTTGCTCCAGGGCGAGCTGTTCGGCGGCGCTGGGTTTATAGCTTGGCTCCTGACTAGGGCCGTTAACGTCCTCGCTCTCCCAATCCCAATCCGCCCGCTCCTTGGCTTCGGCAGTTTCATCGCCGGGCTCGTCCTGAGATTCTCCCACTGCCAAATAGGTAGTAGATATGTTCGGAATATCCTTCGCAGTATCCGCTGTTTTTGCCTCGGGAACTGGGGCTGTTAAGAGAGGCTTCATGTCCTGGCGGGCGGGCGGCGTCAACTTGCTTTCAGTAATCAGTACCGTTCGTTCAGCGGCTTTGGCGGTCGCTCGTGCTGCTGCTCGCTCCTCCGTTTTGCGTAGCTGTTCGGCCGCGTCTTTGTCTTTCTCGGCTTTCATTAAGGTCGCCCGCTTCTCGACTTTGCTACGGATGCGCGAATCCACTACTCCTTTCGCGGCCGCGAAATGGGTGAACTTCTCAATTGGATAACTTCCGGGTTCGACCTCCCTTTCCATCAGGCCCATGAAGAACGACTGCGGGGTTTCCACGGTCTGGCCGACAAACTCCCCTTGCCGCAACGTGTACGCATCCTGCATCCGAAACACTTGCTTTTCCTGGATGCTTACGCTTTGCCCTTTGTTGGAGCCGCCGGTGCCGCCCATGCTTTGGCCGGTGCTTACCGATACCATTTCCGTTTCTTCCTTGCCCACCATGTCGGATATGAGGCGGGCAGTTTCAGCCGAGTTTATCTTCCCGAAAAACTGGTTGTTCAGGTTTGATACCAGCACCGTAGCCTTGTCTTTCCCGTAGGCGTCAATGAGCTGAGCCATATCCTGCGTCATGTAAAGCATCGCCACTCTGTTGGAGCGGGCCGTCGCCGGGATGGTTTCCAGGCCCGGGACGTAGATGGTCGCGCCCTCATCAATCAGCACAAAGCTCGGGTGCTTGTGCTGCTGATTCATGAGTTTCAAGGCTACGGCAATCACGCACGAAATAACCGGCGAAAAGGTCCTGGCCAGTGTGGGGTCGTTGCCGATAGTGAGCAGCGTAGGGTTGTTCGGGTCGTTGAGATTGAGCGAAAACCCTTCGGCATCTTCTCCGAGGCGGGGGTCCTCATCAGGGGCCATTACCCAACTGATTTGGGGCGTGGCAAGGTCAGCCATGTCAACCTGCAAGGAGGAAACGACGCCGGCAATTTGCTTTTCCGCGCCGGTCTTGATGGCGGTAATTAAGCTCTGCACAATCTCTTTGCAGTCGTCGTCCTCACTGAGCATATGCAGCACGTGGGTATAATCGTCACTTACCGCGGTGGCCACGGTATGCGGAATCGTGCAAAGCGCAGGGTAGTTATTTCGGTAGTACCAGATGATACCGGTTAGGTACGCTTCCGAACTTTTGGTAAAGAAGTTGTCGCCGCTCTTTGCGCCACCGGGGCTTAGATTGGTGAGAATCGTTTTCGCGTATTCCTTGGCGTAAGCAATGACGGGCATATCCTGGGGCCGCAGCGGATTCACTTTTTCCGTACGCTCCATGTCGAGGAAATTGACAACCCGGTGCCGGATTGCTTTGCGCAAGCCCTCTATGTCGCCGTCCTTGTTGCGGATATTATTTTTCTTGTTGTGCTCGTACTGCTCCATCAATTTCTTATGGGCGGGCTGGGCGTACAACAGTGCTTTCTGGGCCGCGCCGGCCAGTACCGGAAACTTGAAGTCGTAGATAATACCGCACATCCCTTTCTGGGTGAACTGCTCCAAAAAGGGCTCGCCAACTGAATACGTTTTACCCGCACCGGCACCACCGAGCACGAGACTGCCGCGAAAGGGATTGGGAACGTTGACGTATCGGTTGCCCTCAACTTTGAGCACGATACCGTAATCGGTATCACGCTTTATCTTCTCGGCCATGAGCCGCCCCTCTACTGGAACGGTGCTGGCTTTGAGCATCCCGCCGATAAAACCGCTGCCCAGACAAAGCGCGGCCGCGAGTGGATAGCCGTAGCTAAGCACTGCCCCGGTAGCACTGCCGACTCCCAAAAGTCCGATGGCGCTAAAGGCTAACAGCACACCCAGCATCTGCATAGGCGCGACAATGGTTTTCGGATTGCGGGCGTATCGACGCTGCGCGCCCACCTTTGGGGCAGGCGGTTTCTGCAAAAACATCAAGCCTACACAGGCGAGTATCATCACGAATCGGATGCCCAGGCCCACGCCCATCTCCTCGTATTCGTTGACCATCGCCATTGCCTTCTCCATCATTCCGGGCCCGCCTTCGGCTGATTGACCGAACATAGCGCTCACGTCCAGGGGCTGCGGCTGGCCGGGGGGTGGGGCCGTCGGGCTCCCGGCTGCCTGCGGGTCTTTACCCTTTTTACTTTTCTCGGCTTTGGCCAGTGCGGCCTTGGCTGCGGCCTCAGCGGCTTTGGCCTGGCTGGCTTGCGCTACCATTTCAGGCGTGGGGTGTAAGAGACTGTCCCGGGTGGTGAGCAAGTAATACTCCCCGCCCAGCAGGGCCAGCAGTACTATCAGCGCAATCAGCCCGCCGATGCCCGAAGAATTGGGTTTGGCGATTGGAATAGGGGTGGCCATGATGAGAAAATTTGTGTGCGTATAAAGATACTTAGTTCGTATAAAGGTACATAATAGAGCACAACTCTACATTTCGTTTTCGCGGTCCTGCTCTTTTTCCGTGTCGCTGCGTACGTCCTGCGTCCGGCCTTTAGGGGCCATTGCTGTTCCCAACTTCTTAACCGAACGCTCCAACGCCTGCATCCCCGCTGCCAGCTCCGGCTCCTCTCGGCGCTTAGGCAACGACGTTGAAAATTCCCGGTTGGGGTCGATGGCCCGGCCGGTGTGCAGCTGGGGTTCCCGGGCCACGCGGCCCGTGGTCAGGTAGTCGTAGGGCTGGGGCGTGAACTTTCCTTTCTCGGCGTTGCGCTCGATTTGGCCCAGGGTGGCGTAGAATACGTTGTCGTACTTGCGTTCTTTGGCAATGTCTTTCACCCGGCTGGGGTCGAGCTGCAAGCTGGTATCGAGCTTGGAATTTAGGCGGGCAACCTGTATGTCGAGCCGGGCATCCTTGGCGGCAATCTGCTCCGGGGTTAGGGGCTTTTTCTCTTTCCGGTTGGCGGCCGCCTTGCTCGTTATCTCCTCCACCTTCTGCTCCACCCGCTGCCGGCGGGTCGGCTCTTTTACTGCTACGTCCCGGGGCACCGTCCGCCCGAACTGCACTTCCATCTGGGTGACGGCTTCGGCCTGGAACTGCACCCGGTTGAAACGGTCGGCCTTGCCCAACGGGTTGAGTGTAATTTTCTGGTCGGCGTCGCGGGCTGATACCATGACGTGAATGTGGGTTTGCAAACCCTCCTTTTTCTCGCCCTGCACGCCCTCGTCCGTGCCCCGGTTTTTACGTTCCTGGTGGATGGTCGCGGCCCATACCAGATTGGCTTCTCCCAACTCCTTCCCGTTTTTCAGCGTGAAGTTTTTGGCGTAGAGGTCCATCACGTTCTGGGTGTATTCCTCCAGCGCTTTCGGATTATTGCCGATGAGCAGCAGCTCGTCGGCGCTCGGACTCAGCACCAGGGAGTGAAATTTCGGGTCGTCTTTTCCCAAGCCTTTCACGTTGCCGTCGAGCATTTTTACCACCTCGTCTGCCGTCTTGGGCTCGGTGCCGGGCGCTCCAAAAAACGTGGCCTCGCCCCCGGCCTCCTTGGCTTCCTTCACCAAATAGTTGGCGCACCGCAGGGAGCTGCCGTTGTTGTTGTAGACGACTTTGCCGTTGGTCTTGGGGTTGATTACCTTGGCATACATCAGTGAATTCAGGTCAGCAGTGAGAAAAAAAACGCCCGTTGCAACCCGGGTTGCACGGCCAAAAAACTGCCGTTACCTTCCGGTTGCACGCCCGGTTGTAAGGGCAAAACTTGCTGGAATGCCCGGCTGGTTGGTAGCGCAGTTTGCTGCCTGCTGGTGGGAATCCCGGTACAACTGTCCGTCCTATTTCTGGGTCCCGCCCGCAGCCGGGGTTGTAGCGGCCGGCTGGCTGGGCGCTTTGGCCGGGGTCGCTGGAACCGTAGGCTTGGGGCTCAGTTTGGGTTTGTCCACGTTGTTGGTTTTTATGAACTCGCGCATGAGCAAAGCCAGCTGCTGGTCGCGTCCATTGTTGGACGTGTCCATCTGTCTTTGATAGCTTCCCTCTGGTTGGTTCGTGGATTTTACCAACAGCTGGGACGTGAGCCCTCGGGTGATAAAGGCTTCCAGATTGACCTTGAACAACTGCTCCACCATCGGGGCCAGCAACGTGGATTCGACCTGGACCTGGTGGCCGAGAATGTTGCTTTCAATCTGCTGCAAGTAATTCAAGGTGCCGGCCTGCTGCTGCTGCAAAAAGCCGTAGAGCGTTTTCTCCCACCCCCGCAGAATTGAAATCACGCGGTTGCCAATCTCCACGTTCTGCTGCCGAACCGCCAGCGTCTCCTGGCTCACTTTGGCAGTCACGTTGGCCAATCCGTGCGGCCGTTCCTTGGTTGGATCGAGTCCGGTTTCCGCAAAATAGGCAATTGCCGCGCTGACGTATTCGCCGTTTGTCAGCTTTAACTTTTTGGCGTGTGTTGTTACTTGACGGAAGGCGTCTCCAGTAACACGTACCGAGTTAGCAGCACGGGAAGGGCTTGGTTTATCAGGCTTAGCTGACTCAGGGTTTTTATTG
This sequence comes from Hymenobacter sp. YC55, assembly GCF_029433095.1. GTDB lineage: Bacteria > Bacteroidota > Bacteroidia > Cytophagales > Hymenobacteraceae > Hymenobacter. Next base: position 180,180 of record NZ_JARNTX010000008.1, on the reverse strand, counting down.
GTGCTCATGGAACTTAAATGGAATTATGTGAATGATTATCACCAGAAAAATTCTTGAAATCAAGTAGTTAAGTACGGTAATCACCGTTTTAGCTAACGTGTTGATAAAAATGGGTAGCTATCATGTTCATTTTTGCTATTCTATCACCACTTTTATACTATGAATCAATGATTTACGGTAGTAAATCTCCGAAAAACTCTGTTTGTCGCTGATAATCAAGGCGGTAGCCTTGATTGAAGAGCCTCCTCTCGCTAAATATTGCTAAGATTTAGGATTTCAGAACCCTGTGTCGTACTCAATCTACACCTATCCTGCTCTACTTCCTACTATCCACTGCCAGCTAAGCAGACTACCCCTATTCGTTCTCCTGCGCCTCACCACGCTACTCTAGCTGCTTACCCTACACTAACTACTCCCGACAACCAGCCTTCTCTTAGGCATCCTTTTTCGCTTTCCTAACTAGCTGGCTATCCTTGCCCTAAGAGCCACTTTCTCTTTGAGTAGCCTTTCTGGTTTTCAACTCAATTTTACTGCCGCTACTCCTGCTGCTTTCTCAGCTCTCCAGTTTTTCGCCAGCTACCTTTCTCGCTCCCGTACCCAGACCTACTACTACCGCCTGTTCTATTACGTCGGCTTTTTCCCTCCACCTGGCTTTTTCGGATTTCCTCCTGCTAAGACCTATCAGCCAAACCAGCTATCTTTATCAAGCAACCTACTACCCGATTATTGAGCCGCTCCCTTCCTAGCCTTGTATCCCCTCAGCACTATAGTTCCCATTGCTCCAGTCGCTTTTTCTACTACCTCCGACCATCTCCATTCTAAGCCTTCCCCACTCTGAGACTTCTCACCCCACGAATGCCACCACCCTCCTTCTCTGACTTCCAGGCCTAGCAAACAAACATATCCATCCTATACCTTGACGAGTTGGCTTACTAATTTTCACAGCTCCTTTTTCAACCGTCTACCTGAGCCCCAACAGCTTTATACAGTTTTCCTACAGCAGCTCTTTTTGTCGTTTTTTACGCTGGCCATATTCCAACTTACTGCCTCTCACGGCTCATTTTATTTGAAGTGGTTCCGGATCTTTTTGTCCCTACTCCCTTCTCTCTAGCATTATGATCCTGACCCTATTTCTATCCTTCGTGCTTTTCGTTTCTCCTCGCCTACGATTTGCTCAACTCCTACTTTTTTAACCTGACTTAAACCACTGCCTGTTCTCCCTTTTCACCCCATCGCTACTTTACTTTCCCCTCGACTTTCTGACGCTGGCCTGTCTCTCCTGACAACCGCTTTTCACCCTGCTTCACTTTTTCTGGAACCCTTGTTTACAGCCTTTACCTCGACCCCTCCACTTCATTTTCGACAACCCGGCCTGTACACTTATTTATCAAGCGAACTGGACCCGCTGTATTCTCATTACAAATGCTCTCCCTGCTTCAAACCGTTTTTCCGACTTCCAGCTGCTAGCCTTTGCTCTCTTTAGCTTCTCCGCAAACCCTCTGCGAAAGTTTCTTATCCCCTCTTTATCAAACCCGCGGATTCTAGTACCATTTGCCTTAAATACATCTCCCTCAAATTCTACTAGTCCTTACAAGTTAACTTTCCCCAACTCGTGACTTTGCTTATCAATGCTACACCCTTACTACCCTCCTACATTCCTATTGCTCACCCTCTGCTGTTCTTCCCGAACTTGATTTCTGATGCCGGTCTTTGCCTCGCTATTGCAACTCATTACCTATTTACCCACTACCCTATTTTCCCGCCTACCGCTATTATAAACCACCTGCCAAAACCGCATACCTCGGCCCCTCCACTTACAGCTATCCTACCACGCTAACTCACTTCCCGCGCCTTTAATAAATCCCGACTACTACCGCTGCTGTTTCTATCAAACTCTCTAGTTCCCCTTGCTGCTGTTATATCTTCTTCCCTGGTGTGCTTCTTTACTCAGGCTGATTTACCTATCCATTTAATTAGACCTCCAACGCCTTTACCTAACGGCTCTCCTCTCCCCACCAGTTACTTTACCCGACTCAGCTAAACCAACGGCCAGACTTGTTTTCTCCCCGCTACCATTTCCAGCCTCCCGCTTAATCCATCTACCCGGGTGGTTTTTCAATTCAGCTGGCCTATACTGGTTACTGTGTTTAAGTCGCCTCCTTTTTCAGAAGCCCACCCCTTCCAGCACTTTTGCTTTTAAGTGATAATGGCGCTTTATACTGGCTGGTCTATCTTCCTGACACCCTTTTTTTCTTCCGCGGACTCTACCCGGCTCTTTCTTTTCAGCACTACATCTTGCCTGGCCACCCACTCTACTTTTCGACTACTGCCGCCGACTATCTGCCCCGTGTTTTTTCAGCCGTCCTTTTCCTAAGACCTGCCATTGTTCTTCGATTACTCATTACCCTTCGGCTTCCAATTTTCTGCCTGCTGCCTTTATTCTGGTCCTATCTGTTTCCCAATTCTATATACCAGCCCCTTCCTCGTCTTGCGCGTGCTATTTGTTCCTGTTCCAATCTCGAAGCAGCCTGTTCCCTCAATTCGGTATTAACCCGGCTGTTCTAGTGGACTGTCTTTTCCTGCCTTTCGTCGGCAACTCCTTTATTCAATTTCAATACCTCGCCTGACCCTTCGGCTACTCATTTTTCGCAGGCCCTCATTTTTATCTCTATTGCCTTTCCAGCAGCTTCCAGAAAACTACCACCTACAAAATTTATCTTCTCCCAGCTACTACTGCTTCCTACTTATTCTTACCCCGCAACATCTTATTCCTGGCCCTACATTATCTCGATATAAAATTACCAGGCACCCCACAAAACTTGCCCGCTTACTGCCCCCTTCGGCTTCCTCCCATTGCAGTTGGCCATTTTCAGTTGACAACTATTTTATCGCCGTTCGCTTTTATTGCCTCCTCCCGTTTCGATACTGGCTCTCTTTGTTCGGCGGCTTATTCCTTTCGCTTAGTTACGTATTCGGCCTGCATTCATTTTTACGCTGGCCAGTCGCTTTACCACTACTTGACTTTCAGCCCTGCGTTGTTACGGTTCCCTTTGATTTGCTTTCAACAGCCCGTCCTTTTCCTGCTGGCAAATAGCCGACGCCTCTCTCTACTGCCCCAGTCTTTTTATTCGGCGGGCCTGTTTTCCCAAGTGCTTTCTTTTTTCGACGATACCGATTTTTCCTTACCCGGCTTTTTCCCCCTGCTGCTCCTTCCACTGATTCCAGCAACTTCGCCTGACGCCTTCTTAACTGGAATTAACTGTAATTACCCCGCCCCTGCCCCTTCCGTTGCTATCCTTTGGTTTTTACCAAGATTATCTCCGTTCCATCCCGTCAGAAAACAGGCAGTGGGATAATAAAGTCTGTTCATTTCATTTCCCGGCGGCGATTATGGTACTGACCTCCCCTGTCGCTCATTCCCCACCGGCCCTTCTTTCTCACTCCGCGCGTTTTCTTGCTGAGGCCTTTTTTACCAGTCTGCTGATTCAACTCCGCGCTTCCTTTCGGCCATTCGTCCTTTGTGCTCCCCCCTCCTCCCGGCTGCACTTCTTCCTGCTGCTCTGATTTCTCCGTGGCCTGGTTACTTGTTGTTGCGGCGGGCCCTTCAATCGGTAAGTTACTTTTCACCGCCGCCCCCGTTTTTTGATCTTTAGTTGTTTATTTGTGTATCCATATACGCACACTGTACCCTTTGACTCTATCACTTCTTAACCTCTCTTACGCTCATGTCTGAAAAAATCGATTCCTCCTTAACCGGTAACTCCACTTCTGCTGCTACCGACCAGATCACCGAACCTGCCTCCGTCACTGATTCCTCGAAGTCCAGTAAGAAGCAAGTCGGAAACTATACGGTGCATCCTCTCCAGGACAAAGCCATCCGGTATGTTTCCTTTATGAATGAGGGTACTTCCAAGCAACAGACCGCTGCCGAAATTCTAAAGGAAGCTATTGCCCGCCACCTTGCCTACATGCAGAAACAAGGCATTGAATATCCCCCCAAGATGCTGGGTGAAATGACTCGACTGGGATTAGTCAAATAGGGAGTTCCCCTCAGCCCCCAATATAGAGCGACTCGTCTTTCCTGGCCAGTCGCTCTTTTTGTGTCCGGTCTTATAGAGTGCTTCCTTGGTTTTCTGACCCGGCCAGTTATTCGCTCTGGGCTTTTTCCAGCCCGACTCTTCGCCGCTGACTTACGCAATTACTTACTTGCCCTCAATACGTCCTGTCGGCCCTATTAACGCCACCATCCACGGCCTGCGCGCTCATTTTGCTGCACCTACTCGCCGGCCAGCTCCCTTTCAAATTGTCTGCTGGTCATACCTCGCCCTGCACTACTATTGGTCGTCTTACAGCTGGAAGAGGCTACCTGTTGAAGCCTGATTCACGTCTACCCGTCCGCCCTCTTCCTGCCTGGTCCTTTCCAATCCGGTATTGAGCCCTAGCGGCCTTTTCCCCCGTTAGCTTTTATTGCTGCAATATCTATTCAACGCCCCCGTACGCTGCCCATCATCCTGCCCCTGGCCTCATCCTCGCTTAGCCCACCCAACTACCCGCCTCCCTGCCTCTCCTACTTTCCTGCGCGCCCTATCTGGTGTCACTCTTTCTATTCGGATCTGCCGCCTGCGCTTACGTTCCAGACTTATTCCTGCTACCAGATTGCCGTTATCTGCTATTAGATTGACGTTTGACAAAACTCTATTTGCTACCAGAGTGCCGTTTTACGACCACTGAATTGCCGACAAGTAAGCCACTCAACAGATCCGCCTGCTTGTCGATGGGTGCCCCGAAATCCAGACCATTTTTTTAATGCCATTCTCCAGTGGGCTGAAATCTTGCTCGGGTAATATGGTGGACCTGCTTGCTTGCCGCCCCTTTCCTTTTTCGCCCCGGCCTAGTTCCCCTACTATCCCTCCTCGACTCGCAGACTACCTTCCGCCCGACACCTTTTCTGTCGGCCTCACCTCCCGGCACCTCGTGTACTGGGCTCAGTCTTTCCGCCACGTACCTGCTGCTGCTCCAAAGCCAGAAAGGACGTGGGGTTGACCCGGGCGAGAATCTGGTTTTGTAGTTCACATCTAAAACGCCTCTTCCAAAATTCAACTGTGGTGCTGGTCGTGTTCCTGGTGGATGCTACCCGTTTTAGCCTACCTTCCGTTTACGCCGTTGCCCCCTTCCGCTGCTTCATTGCCCGGCCCCTCTGCTTCCTGGCTACCATAATTTCAGAGTTGAGCCCCCTCCGCTTTTTCCACCCACTCTGTTTCCGCTCACCCCCGCTTTCTAGGTCTTGTTTGTAGTACGACTTGATGGTCTGTTTATCGAATACCAATCACGGGGAAGGCAACAAAAGTGTACTTTCACTACTTGTAGCATTTATAAGCTGTAGCCAAAGTGACATACCATGATCTTAACTACTCACGTTCCTAGTCCATATGGGTCAAAAAAACCCCGACCTTGCTTGAGGCAGGCCGGGAATCAAATGTCAAGTAAAATCATTCAGGACAGTGAGAGGTATCTTACCCACCTTCCGAAGGGCGAGGTTTAGGTTTGAGCGAGCGGCTTCTTCTCGAAGTTGCCGGCGCGGGTCCCTTTTCACGTAGTTCCCTGATTTCAGCGAACAAATCACCCACCAGCTTCTCGGGTTCCTCACCCACCAGCTCGGAAAAGGCCATTACGGCGTTCAGGCTCAAGCGGCCCGGTTCATCGTAAGCGGCTTTGAGAGATTCAGCAGCCAAGTGCATTCCACTACACAGTTGACGCACGGTAAAACCTCCCTCCAGCACGATGCCGTGAAAGGTACGAGTTGATTTCCTCCCGTCGGCCGTGTTTTCGGCATCGGTTTGGGAACAGGATTTGGAGGCAGTTTTAACCATGAATTAATCGGAAGCCGGTAGCAAAAGTGAGGGCAGATGTAGTTTTGAACAAGTAAGCAAGTGAAGCCAGCGCCTAGAAAAAAAACTGACACAAGGCTAAGGTAGGGTTCTTACGAGTTAATATTCAAAATTGTGTGCGTAAATAGATACAAGATTTAAGCTTTTCGTACCCATTGCCGGACTAGACCATCAACTGCGGTGGGCTGGTCTGTTTTCATCCCTCCCGCCCCCTTACCTTTGCCTCATGGCCACTATATTGATTGTTGAAGATGAATGGTTGATCGCCCAAGAAATCCGGCGCTCCCTGCTACGCCTGGGCCATACCCCCCTGGCTCCGGTTGACAACAGCGAAGCAGCCCTGGAGGTATTGGAAAAGGAGGCCGTGGAGCTGGTGCTCATGGACATTAACATCGCCGGCGACTGCGACGGCATTGCGGCCGCTATTATGGTGCGCCGTCACTTCGCCCTGCCCGTGGTTTTTCTGACCGCGCGCTCGGACTCCCCCACCCTGGCCCGGGCCAACATCGCACAACCCTACGGCTACATCACCAAGCCCTTTACCGACGCCACGCTCAAAGTGCAGTTGGAACTGGCCCTACTCAAAGCGTACGACTCGCCCCCACCCCGGCTGGAAGTGCGGGACCTGAGCGCAGGCCTTCCCCAGCCGCCGGCCCCCCAGGACCGCACCAGCCCCTCGATGTTTGTGCGCAAAGGCACTAAATGGGTCCGGGTGCTGTATGCCGACATTCTCTACTTTTTCGCGGACGATAAGTACATCATCCTGCATACCCTCAACGAGAAGATACCGTTTGCCCAAACCCTACGCACCCTGGAAGCGACGCTCCCCCCGAATTTCATCCGGGCCCACCGTTCCTACATCGTCAATATCGACCATCTGACGGCCTTTGATGAAGCGTTTGTAGAAGTTGCCAAGCTGCCTATCCCCGTGAGCCGCACGTTTCGCCCAGAGCTAAAAAAACGCCTAAATCCCGTAGGCTGATTTATTCGAGTACCGACAAGTAAGGGAATAAGATGGAACGACTGGGGCATACCGCTCCGGTCGTTCGCGCTTTATAACGGTCACTTAACCTAAAATTCAGGTCACTCACGAATTAGCTCATAAACGGTCACAGGTGGTGGTTAGCTTTAGCTCAGCAAGGACCCAGAAAGGTCATGGGTTAGCCTACTTGCTTGTTTCTATTGCCGCTACCACCGCTACCAAAACCGTTATGTCCAGCTCTGTATTTATCGTGGTGACCCTGCCGCCCACTGTTGCTCAGGCAACCAAACCGCAGCCTTTCCTCTACTACCTCGGCAGCTACCCCTTAGTCGCCGCTTCCGCTTAGTGGCTGCTTCTGTCCGCCAGAGCACCGCAACCGTGGCACTCCCTAACCCGCGGCCTGTAAGGGCTGCCTGCAATAATTACGGCGCTTTGCCAGCTACACCAGCTACATCAGTTCTCTTAACTCAGCCAGAGTGCCCATCTGCGGCCCGGTTACTTCTTATTGCCTTTTTTAGTGCCGGCCTTCCCCTCAGTTTTAGCTGCGGATTTAGGGGCCGGTTCTTTGCTTTTGGTGGCTTTAACTGGGGCCTTGGTTTCAACCGGCTCCGGCTCCGGCTCACTCGGCTGCTCGGCGGCTGGCGTGGTCTTTTTACCTGCGCGGGCTTTGGCGGCTGCGGCTTTGCGGGCGGCCGGGTTGGAGCGAACTTCCGCGAGAATGTCGCTCAGCACAATCTGTGGGTCCTCCTCCATCAGATCGGCCAAGGCAACAATCGAGTTCACGGTCAAGCGGCCCGGGTCAATGAGCGCAGCCCGCAGCGACTCGGCGGCCACGTGCAGTACCGGGCACAGGTCCCGGAAAGTAAAGCCACGCTTGCCGTCGGGGCCTGGGTGCCGCTCAACGATGTGTTTGAACTTGCGGTGCCGGCGTTTGGGCTGACTTGTTGCGGTGGCTTCGGCCGCAACTGGAGCCGTGGGGGGTACTTCGGTGAACATTGGCTCGGTAGCCACTGGTCCCCAGCCGCTGTTGCCCCGCTTTGTTTTAGGAGCCGACAGGGGGGGATTGTCAAGCGGAGTACGGGTTGTGCTGGCAGCGCGACCTTTCGGATTCTTAGTCATGAGCAAGGAAAATGAATTGTATTTTTTGGCAAAATAGTCTGTGTTTCTCGGAACACAATAAAATACGCAATCATTCGCTCGGCACCCTGCTTATCGAGGCATCGGGTGGCGTAGTGCCCCAACCGGGGTGATTACGGGCGCTGGTGGCCCTTTTCTGGCCTTCTAGGGCCGCTTTTGGCACTGAATCCTGGGTCGTAACGGTACGTCAGCCTTTTCCCGCCCGCTGGTTTCCGCTGGCCTTCTATCGCATCTTGCGCATCGCCGCCGTATAAAGCCCATTTTCAAGCTGCTGGGGCGTTTTTCAGGCAAGTTCAGGCCGTATCGTGGCTCAATTGGTTGAAAATTGTACTTGTATCTATATACGCACAAAACATAACTTAGAAAAGTGCAATCAAATTTTTCGGGCCTGACGGCCGTTTTTGGGGTCCCGTTTTGTTTGGTTTGTTGGAGTTTGTTTTCCCCTCTGGGGTCGTTGGCCGAGTTATCCACACCCTAAAAGCTTTTTTTCCTCGCGCGAAAACAAAATTGTGGCTTTTTACTAGGTTGCCTATTGGTACAGAACATCACTAACTTGTATACTATAAGGAGTGAATTGATTAAAAGGAGGTTTTTAGAGTCGGGCGCCTCTATTAAAAGGAGGTTTTTAGAGCCCAGGCTGACCCATAAAAAGGAGGTTCTTAGAGTATTAAAAGGAGGTTTTTAGATCATTAAAAGGAAATGATTCAGCGGACTCCTTATTTTATCGGTTATCTTTGATTTCTACCAACTCGTTCGTTCTATGACTCCCGCATTACGCATTGAGTTTCCCGAAACCGAGGCCTCTCCCACCGTCGCCTCCAACGAGGTGCGGCAGCACCGTCACGTGACGTTTTCGCACCAAAGAAAAATGTCGGTTATGAGCAAGCGTATCATGGCCAAGGTGCTTGAACAGATACAGACCGATGATTTAAAATTGCGGGATTATTACCAGGTCAACGTTCGCCAGCTGGTGGACGGCACCGACCTGGCCGCCAACAACTGCTACACCTGGGCCAAGGCGGCGATGGTGGAGTTGGGGGAAGTCAAGTGGAACTTCGAGGATCTGGCCGCCAAGCATTTTTACCAGCGGCCGCTCCTCGACCAGACCCGGCCGCAACCCTCGGAGGTGCGCGACGGCATCATAACCATCATCCTGAACCCGGCCTTGGCCCCGTACTTTTTGCAGCTGGCCGGCGAGTACACGCTCTATAAGCTCGACGGCTACATGGCCCTGCGCAGCTGGTACGCCATGCGCTTCTTCGAGATCCTGAACCACTACAAAGACACGGGCTGGTGGGAAGTAGGACTCGACGAGTACCGCCTGCTCATGGACTGCGCGCCCGAACTCGACAAGCGCGACAAACCCGTACTCGACAAGGCCGGTAAGCCGAAAATGAAGTTTGCCGAAACCAAAGATTTGGTGGCCTACACCATCGACGTGGCCCAGCGGGAGTTGGCCCGCACGCCCTACGCCTTCACCTACACGCTCAAGACGGCCAACCTGGCGGGCAAGGGCCGCCCGCGGGTCGTTGGGTTTAGCTTCGAGCTGGTCAACAAACAGAGCTCCCGGATTCCGCCGGAGTGGGTGACCAACTCCGTCACCGGGCCCGTTATCGCTCGGCTGCAGGCCTACCAGGTGAGCGAGCGCAACATGGCGCTCTACTTGAAAGCCATCACGCTGGAGGGCGTCCGCAAGCTGCTTACCGACTGGGACCACCGCAAGGTGGGGCCGCGCGCCATTGACGAGCCGGTGAAATACTGCAACGCGGCCATTGTGCGGGCCGGAAAGGCGGCCCTTGAGGCAACGGCCGCCGAGAAGAAAGAGTTGCGCAGAGAAGCTAAAAACATCGTTCAGACGCTGTTTCCCGGGGCCGGCAACCCCGTCCAATAGCACCCGCAGGACCGCCCGCCGCGCCGCATTCTTGCAGTAAAAAAAAGCACAAAGCGCAACAAAAAACCGCAGGTTTTATACTAACATATACTGCTTAATCCTGCTGAATATCAGCACATTGGTAGTAGTAACGCTTCAGTTTTATAGTCAGTATCGCAGCAGCTAATGCCGCAGCAGTTTCTTCAAATTTCAGTACGTTTTCAGTGATTTCAAAGGGCACTTTAGGGGCGTTAGCCACTAAGCCACCCGGCAACAGAAAGGCCCGCCTGCGGCGGGCCTTTTATTCGGCAGTAGAAGTTGGCTACACTCGTGATTATATGCCTGAAATAGTATAAAAACCAGTTTATGGCGCTATATGCCGGTTTTTACTGCTTTCACTGCTTACAAGTAACGGCCGCCCTCGAAGGTCAGGTGTTCTAGCAGGGCCATCGACAGGGCCCGAAAATCCGCCCGCTGTCGCAGCCTTGCCCGGATTTTAAGCATTACCCCTGGCTCGGGTTCACCCCCCGGGTCGAGCGGGGTCTGGCCGGTGTGGCTGTAGAGCGCCTGCGTCTCCTAGTAGAGAAAGCGCCAGTCGACCAGGCAACGGTAGAAATTATGCGGGGTACGCGCTCGGAGAGGCGAAAGCGCGTGACCTCCTTATCGGTAAACTGCCTCTTGCCTTGCATGCACTTGCTACGAAACACAACGCCTAATAGGTCATGCATTATGCAACAGCCACTATGATATAATGAGCTTGTACTCCCTCCTCAACCTGTCCATTGTTGCTACACCATTGCAAGCCGGCCCCTACAGTTGGAGGGGGTTCAACGAAGCGGGCGAAACCTCGCGTTTAACTACCCGCCGCTTGGCTACGTACAGGCAGGCTCACTCTTCCTTGGTCTGGCGTATGCTGCTTGATGCTAAACTTCCGGTTCGCTTTATTCTGAAACGTATTCTGCCCGACTTGGCGCTGGTGCTGCTCATCTCGGTGATCTTTCTGGTACTCAAGCTATACGTGGGGCGGTACCTGCCGCCTATTCCGCTGTCCTTGCCCTCCATTCTGGGCAGCGCTATTTCGCTGCTGCTGGCCTTTACCGTCAGCCAATCCTACGAGCGCTGGTGGGAGGCGCGCAAAGTATGGGGCGCCATCGTCAACGATTCGCGCACGCTCGTGCTGCAGGTGCGCAGCTTTGTGAAGGCAGAGCAGCTGACCGAGCCGCTGTTGCGTAGCCTAGCCTACCGGCAGATTGCCTGGTGCTACGGCCTGGGGGAGGTGCTGCGGGGCCAGGACCCCATGGCTACGCTGGCCCAGTACCTGTCGGCGTCGGAGGTCGCCTACGCGGGGCGGCACGCCAACAAACCCTTGGCCCTGTTGGCTCTGCACACGCAGCAAATAAGAAGCCTCTACGAGCAGGAAGCTCTCAATCCCTTCCAGCAAGTGTAGCTCGATGAAACCCTCGTGCGCCTGTGCGACTCGATGGGACGGGCCGAGCGCATTAAAAGCACCGTGTTTCCCACCAACTATCGGCGGCTGGTGCATTTGCTGATCTATTTGTTTTTAGGCACCTTGTCGCTGAGTCTGGTGGAAACCAACGGCCTCTGGGAACTTCCGATTCTGCTCATGTTCGCCGTCACCTTCTTCTTGGTCGAGCACACAGCCCGTTACATGCAGGACCCCTTCAACGACCTGCCCACCGATACGCCCGTCACAGCGATTGCCCGCACGGTGGAAATCAATTTGCGCCAGCTGCTCGACGAGGAACAGGTGCCTGCCCCGCTCGCGGCCGAGGCATTTTATTTGATGTGATTGATGTGAATGGGAGGTGTGGGGGAAGGCGCAAGTCCAGAAAGCTAAACGCAGAACATGGAGCAAGGCGCATCGCTTGGACTCTTTACTGGCAGTCGTAACTGTTGCAGAATTCTGGTCTTGTTATGGAGGCGCGTTGTATCTTCTCGGCAGCAACCCGTTTGTAGTGAATGCGTAGCCGGCAGATAGGACCGCGTGGTGGCGCTGGCGGCACGGGTCGTGCTACTGCAATCTTTACTTGCTGCCGGGGCTGAGCGCGGAGCAGCATCGATTTGTGGGCGCTGGCTTGCCCACGGACGTTGATTCGGCGCAGGCCGTAGTGGTGGAGCAAGTTGCCAAACACGGGTTTGATGGTCCGTTGTCGGACTCGGCGCATGAGCTAGTCTTGGTGAGTGCGCTGCCGGTACCAGGCGCGACGGTAGGCTGCCTCAAAAGCCGAGCGTATCAACTACTGGTAGTCGGCATAAGGCACACAGCTCGCTTTGAGAGGACACTGCTGACAATCGTGGTAGTTGGCACGGTAGTGCTTGAGGTGGTCTAGGTAAGATGGACAGAAGAAGGACGCCTATTTCTTCTGTTATGGCAGCAAAATCCAGTGGGGCGTTGCCCGACAAACGGCGTAAATATGACGAGACCTTTAAGGCCGAGGCCCTTCGCCTGGCTAGTGAAAGCCGCAGTACCTAGGCCGCGGCCCAGCAGTTGGGCAGCAGGCCCAACTGCTGGGCCGAAGTGGGTAGTGTAGCAGTGGCCCGCAACCCGGAAGTGCGTGCCCTTCGGGCGGCCAGCAAACGGCTGGCACAGGAGCTAGACATTTTAAAAAAGCCTTGGTCATCTTCGCCCAGCCGACCCCGTGAGCGTCTATCAGCACATCGCCCGGCGGGCCAGCTAGGCTCCGGTGCGCCAGCTTTGCCAGGTGCTACGCGTGGCCCCGGCGGCCTATTATGCGTGGCAGCGCCGCCAATAAGCACCACCGGTCGAGTCGGCCTGGCAAGTGGCCGTGCGCGAAGCGTTTAGCCGGCACAACCAGCGCTACGGCACGCGCCGCCTCCGCGCCGAAGTGTAGGCCGAAGGCCATACGGTGGGCCGTTGGCGCATCCGCCGCGTGCTCCAGGCCTGCGGGCCCAACAGCCGCGCTCATTTGTGCCGCGCACCACCGACACGGACCCGACCGTGCGGGCCGCGCCCAACCGCTAGCTCGGCCAAGCGGCCCCCACCGCCCCGAACCGGGTGTGGGTTGGCGACATTACGTACCTGCCCCGCCAGGGCTGGTTCTATCTGGCCGTGTGGCTGGACCGTTGCTTGCGCAAAATCGTGGGCTGGGACATGCGCGATACCATGCCCGAGGACTTGGTCAGCGAGGCCCTGTGCCGGGCCCTGTTGGTGCGCCTGCCCGCGGCCGGGCTCGTCATCCACTCCGACCAGTGCAGCCAGTACACGTCCACCCGCTTTAAAGACTTAGTCGCCCAACACGGCGCGCTGCAGAGCATGAGCCGACAGGGCAACTGCTACGACAACGCCCACGCCGAATCGTTCTGGAGCCGCTTCAAGGCCGAACTGCTCGACGGCGGCAGTTTCACCGGACTGGTCGAGGCCAAGCTCGAAATCAGCCATCATATTGCCTACTACAACGCAGAGCGGCGGCATTCGTCGCTCGGCTATCTTGCCCCAACCACTTCGAAACTCACCTTCAAACAATGTCCCAGTTGTGTCCAGCTTAGCTAAACCACCTCAGTTGGTCTTGTTGCAATTAACGGAGTGATTAAGAAGGGCGACACGATAAGGTTGAAAAGCAGTGAGTTCCTACTAATTAAGATTAGTAAAAAATGGCACTATATTAATAATTGCGTGGATATCAGTAGTAAGCAAGAAGCGATTATTGCAATATCGAATGCGGTAGACGTAGCCGTCTACTTTGTGGCTACTGGTATACTGCTTGCCTGGTAACGGAGGAGCTATTATCTTTCGTGCCTACTTACAGTTACCTGTCTATTTTAACATCAGGCTTATTTCCTGCGTTTAAAGCGCGCGCTTTTGTTTTTTCTTTCCTATTACCTTACATGAAGCTACGGCTACTATTTCTACTTATCCTTCTTTCTTCTTCCCCCAGTTTCGCCCAACTGACCATGGTCAACCCCACGGAGCAGGCGGTATCCGTGGCAATTGGCTTTTATGTCGAGAAAGGATTATTTAAAGGTTGGAACACGAAGGGGTGGATGCCGATTGCGCCCCACGACTCCATCACCTTATTGCCTACCGGAATTGCGGGCGGCACCTTTTATTACCATGGGGTGAGTACGGCCTGTGACCAAGGGTATACAGGCAACTATGCGCTCTTTATACATCCCACGGAAGCCTTTGCTATTGCTAATGCGGGTACAGACGCCCCCGTCACCCTCAACAAGGAGGTGAAGAAAGCGGGGTTTGTTAAAGTTGATCTTCCGGCAGGCCAGCGCTCCTATCGGTTACGCTTGCCCGCGCTTAACTGCACCCAGCAGGGACGCCGAACCGGAGAATGGCTGGTTTACCTGGATCGGGATAAAGAAGAAGTGCTCAAACCGGACCAGGCGACGTATATGCGCCGCATCAACTACCAACAAGGCGTACCTACGGGCTTGGTGCGTGATTACTATTGGCCCAGCAATAAATTGCAATGGGATGGCAAGCTCCAGAGTGAGCACCCTGCCATGCCGCAGGGTACCTGTATCACGTATGATGAGAGTGGTAGAAAGCGGGAAGAGCTTGTTTACCAGAACGGACGAGCCACTGGCCCAGTCCGGCGGTGGGATGCCGCCGGAAAAGAAGTTATAACAACCAAGAAATACCGCACCATAAAAGTATTGGAGCCGCAGCAAGGCTATCTGGTTAGTTACTATAACCCGGGTAACAGCCGCACGGTGATTCCGGTGCAGTTACCACCGAACACGGTTTCCTGGTATTATGAATTCACGGCCTTCCGCAACGAGGCCCAATTACAGGCGGCGCGAGCCCAATTCAAACTGGTATCGGAACTCTCACGGCTCGTTGATAACACGGGAACCCTAACGTTAGCGCTCAACGCCTTGAGCACCCCTCCTGGGGGCAGTATCTGCAACGTGTATTTGCTGGGCAATACCCAGCAGACCGACCTGTTTCAGGCCAAGAAAGAGTTCTCGTATCTGCGCGAGGGTACCCGGAGCAGTCTTACGTCCGCCGTGGTGCCGGTATCGCAAACTGCGAGTCAACAGGTGTACCTGGGCCTACAGAACCCGGACAATCTATACGGCATCCATTATGCCCTGGAGGTCGTGGCAATCATTGAGGAGTAGTGACTGCCGCTGCCACCGACTATTGGCGCTTTATTAGAACTGGGAGTTAGTGTCCCAGAACGAATACCCCGCATCTAGAGTGCTTTTATAGCTACTACTTGTCACACCATCTTCTCGAATGGTAATTTACCTTATGCACCCATGACTGAATCTTTACTATTGCTCCTCCTAGCGGCACTTGTGTTCTTGTTGCTGCAACGTAGAAAAGGCAAAACCACGGAGCAAGAACTCGTTCAACTGCGCACAACGACCGAGCAACAGGTAGCAGCTGCTCGGCTGCGGGAAGTGCAACTGCAACAGGAGCTAGATCAACTCCGTCCCTACCGGCCGATTTTAGACGCTGAGCAACACGCCCGGCAGGTTCGCACCGCGGCCGACAACGAAGCCGCCGTAATTTTAACGCGGGCGCAAGGGGAAGCGACCGACCTCCGTGCGGCCGCGACCACGGAACGGCAACAAGCCCGCGCGGAAGGCAAAGAGATTTGGGAGCAGGCGGGCGTCAAGGCGCGGGTCCTGCAAACCCAGGCGGAAGGCGTATTGCTCAACGCAACTACGGAAGCAGCCCGCATCGTGGCGACCGCCAACCAACGCGCCGAAGATATTGCGGGCGAGGCCTTAGCGGCCGCTCGCAACGCAGCGGGGTTGGAAAAAACAATTCAAGCCCTTAAGAATACGATTAGTGGCTACGGCGACCAGTATTTAGTTCCGTCCTACACGTTGCTGGATGACTTAGCCGAGGAATTCGGGCATGCGCAAGCGGGTATAGAATTGAAAAACGCCCGGGAGCGCACCCGTTTCTTCGTGCGTGCCGCCACGGCGGCACAGTGCGACTATGTTGAAGCAGTGCGCAAAACAACGGCGGTGAACTTTGTAACTGATGCCTTTAATGGCAAAGTTGATACGATTTTAGCCAGCGTCAAACATGACAACTATGGCACCTTAGCCCAGCAGATTAAAGATGCTTACGCGCTGGTCAACAACCTGGGCAAGCCTTTTAAAGAGGCGCGCATCACGCCCGAGTATCTGGAAGCGCGCCTAGAAGAACTGCGCTGGGCAACTATTGCCCACGAATTGAAGCTGCAGGAGCGAGAAGAGCAGCGGCTGATCAAAGAGCAGATCCGGGAAGAGGAGAAAGCCCGCCGGGACTTCGAAAAAGCACAGCGTGAGGCCAGCAAACAGGAAGATACGTTGCAAAAGGCCATTGACAAGGTGCAGCAGCAGGCGGCAAAAGCGTCAGATGAGCAACGGGCCGCATTTGAGTTGCAGTTACAGGAGCTGGAAGGTCGGCTACAGGTCGCGCAAGAGAAAAATCAGCGGGCCTTGTCAATGGCCCAGCAAACCAAGTCGGGCCACGTCTATATTATCTCCAATATCGGCTCGTTCGGCGAGCACGTGTACAAAATTGGTATGACCCGCCGCCTCGAACCCTTGGACCGCGTGCGGGAGCTCGGCGATGCGTCGGTCCCCTTCGAGTTTGATGTCCATGCCCTGCTCTTTAGCGAAGATGCGCCGGCGCTGGAGCGGGACTTACATCGTCATTTCCTGCGTCAACAGGTCAATAAAGCAAATCCGCGCAAAGAATTTTTTCGGGTTGACCTCGCGCAAATCCGAGCAGAGATCGAGCGACTCGGTATTGATACTAAATGGACGTTGTCCGCTGCGGCCCATGAGTATCGCGAGAGCCTAGCTATTGAGCAGGCCTTAACGAACAACACCATTGACCGAGCAGAGTGGGAGCGGTTTCAGTTGGAAAATGCTCCTACCGAACTAGAAGCCGAAGAACAAGAATTATGAGCAATCCGCGACTTTACCTACGTTTTAGTCATTCTTAATCTATCTTTTGTATGAGTTGGAAAGGAGCCGCCCGTTCGTTTGCCGCCACTGCCCGGCGTGTAGAACGCGATCAACAGCGCCGCGCCCGTGTCGCAGCCCAGCAGTTCAAGCAGTTGCAGAAAGAACAGGCCCTTACTAGTGCGACCCAGGCCATCGCTGATTACAACGACTATGTCAGCGTGATTAAGTCAGTGCATCACGATTGCAGCGAGCCAGTTAACTGGGCCTCTATGCAGCACGAGCAGCCCCCGGCAATTCCTTCTCCCAGTGTGGAGCACGAGCGAACGGCCCAAACTGCTCTGGAGACGTACCAACCAGGATTTTTTGATCGCTTGTTTAAGCGTGGGCCGGGGAAGATTCAAGGTCTGCAACAGGC
This sequence comes from Hymenobacter sp. YC55, assembly GCF_029433095.1. Taxonomy (GTDB): domain Bacteria; phylum Bacteroidota; class Bacteroidia; order Cytophagales; family Hymenobacteraceae; genus Hymenobacter. The sequence goes on along the minus strand of NZ_JARNTX010000008.1, from coordinate 162,979 downwards.
CCTGACTACCGCCCGCCAGCGCGACACGCAACTCACGGCAGAGCGTCAGACGGAATATAATCGCCAGTGTATCGAGTGGCAAGATCGGCAGGACCTCACCCGTCAGGTGCTGGCCAAGGATTCCGATGTGTACCAACAGGTGCTAGAAATTTTCAAGCCTTTCGACAGCATCAGCCAGTTGGGTTCCCAGTTGGAATTTACCTTCACGGCGGACCACATCGAAGTAGACGTGCACGTGAATACGACGGACATTATTCCCGATTTCGTGGTGAGCCAATTAGCCAGCGGCAAGCTATCGCGCAAGGCGCTTCCAATCAGCAAATTTAACGAGCTCTACCAAGACTATGTATGTGGTTGCCTACTCCGCGTCGCACGCGAAGTGTACGCTCACCTTCCCATCCGCCAGGTAGTAGTGCACGCCTTGACCAAGCAGCTCAATCCCGCTACGGGCCGCGTCGAAAACCAAGTTATCGTCTCCGTTGCTATTCCGCGTACCACGCTCGATCAGCTTAATTTCACCGCTCTTGATCCATCTGACTCGATGCGCAACTTCAACCATACCATGAAGTTCATTAAGACAGGTGGCTTCCAAGCTGTAGACCGGGTTGGACTTGCCGCCCCGCTGGTCGCGAGAAAAAAGTAATGAGCCCACCATTAGAGCTAGATTGAATAAGGTGCCGAAACTACTCGGTCGTCAATACAGTTGATAAAAATCCGAGTTGAGATGGCAGATCTCTGCGTTCTTAAATTAAAGTGACAGCAATGACGAGTATGGTAGCAAGAGACTGTAAGCTGCGCAGCAATGGGCCGGCAGCCTTTGCAAAGTGCTTAGGATATGTCGGTTAGCTACTCGTGAAGAAACCTTCTCGCTGGTCGGCCTTCGCTCGGCCTTACCAAGCGTTTAAGAAAGAAAGCTATGGACTAATAATAACTTTAAAAAACAGAAAAGCCCCTTATAACTGACGTTATAAGGGGCTTTTACTTGATGCATAATGCCTACACTATCTAGACCTGTCAGTGAGATATGATTTTGTAAGCTCACCTTCTTTCGAAAACTCGTGGATAAAATTTCCGCACTTAAACACTAAATTATCACCTTCACTCAAATGCTGTAGTGGCGTATATCGGCCATGGTTAAGAATTATAAAGTCCTCACCATCAGAGGATGCTTGTAATGGCTCACAAGTAACATGTGAAAATTAACTACCCCGATACTATTTGTGTGTAAAGGGATAAACTCATTATCAACTGCCTGCGGGATTTTAGCTAATGCATCTGATTGAACATTAATTTCATTCAATACCTGTTTATGATCATCTTTCCAATAACGTTTCGCCTCATCCTCGATCATAGCAATAATCCTAGGATTTAGCTGTTTCCAACGCTTTGCCCAATGAGTTAACCCGTCAGAAGATTGGAAGTCAGTCAGCAAACCATTCGTGAAATAAAGATATAAGCCAAGTTTGTCAGCATAGAAGATGCCATTTGGTTCTATATTTTCGAGAGCTAAAACCTTGGAAATAAAATTAGACGTTAATGATTGATTTTCAATACCATCAGTAAGGCTACTGTGCACACTATAGCTATCAAACATTGAATCGCCAAGATTTCTAGTGAAATGCGTCAGCTTATTCAGGTCAATAGTTCTAACAGTGTCTTTTGTACTGATAAATACGATGTTTTTAGAAAACAACTCATATACTATGCACCTTATATCGGAATTAGTATCGTGATCCCCTAGGTAAGTATAAACTTGATCACTGTGATACCGTAAATGTTGACTAATAGCATTAATTGAAGCTCCTTCTGGCCCATTTTTTAATTCAATAAAGCATGATTTATCAGGCACAAATATGCCCGATGATTTTCCCTCTGGAGTTTTACCGGATAATTTAAACAAGTCAAAAAAGCTCATGTTTCTACCTATTAGAAGATTAAAATCAGGAAGTCTCTATTGAAGCTTTCAATCGTTTAACTAGTTGTAGTTAGCTTATCAAACAACTTTTTCCACTTCTTAACTAATTCCGGAGATGTCTTGGTAGCAATACGAGCAGAGACCTTTTGTACAGATTTAGCTAGTTCAACTTTCCAACCCGGTTCAAGCTTATGGCCATTTTGCAGAGCAAAGGCTTCCATCTGGGGGATAATTGGCTTTGACTCGTCTAGCAACTCATCGAAGTCGTCAGTCTGCTTACCTCTGTATTCCTTTGAGAACACTCTTGCCAACTCATCAGCCGGAAGTAAATCTTCTATCTCAAATTCCCCTTCTCCGAGGATAGCTGTTAGGCCAATTATCTTCCTCTTATCATCTTTATATAATCCAGAATAGAGTTGTTTCTCCTTGTCCTTTCCCGACTTATCAGAATCGAGGATGGCATATGGTAATTGACTATCCCGGCCAGCAATTATGCTAATAATAGGTCCCATTCCTCGCACACCACCGGTGGGGATGAATATCATCTCTTTGTTATTATGATACTTCGACTGACTTAACAGAATGTTTTTAACAATCTGTAAGTAGATTTGATCTGAAGAGCCTTCTACCATAACGGGTTGACATCCCATTAGAAGCCCATCTGATACGCTTAGGCCAATTGCTGCGTGTACAGGGTATACAGAATGATCAGCAACTGTACTACCCTGCCGTAGATTGGATGAAACGGTTGACGAGCCTTTCTCATCAACATAAATAGCTTTGATATTGACAAGATTGTTCGGGTCAACAAGGAATGGTGAATGAGTCGTATAGATTAATTGATTATCCTTAGCAAGAGAAGCAAAGAACTTTATAAGGTCGGCTTGGGCAACAGGATGCAGAGCTAATCCGGGCTCATCAAGGAGAAGAATACTATTTTTATGTGAGTTCTTGCTTTCTACTAGAAATACTAGGAAGAAACTGAAGAACCACTGTAGCCCACGGCTACGCCCTTCTAATTCCACTTCCTCTTTCCTTCGGTCATCGCTTACCCAAATACGAAAGTGATTACCATCAGCTTGAAATCGAAAGCGGTAGTCACCTTGCTTCCACCACTCTCGAAAGGATTCTGTCAGTTGGGTGGATGCCGATGTTAGCAGAATCTCACGCTTCTTCTTTTTTTCTCTATCAGCTCCTATTTCAGCTTCGGTCAGCTTAGCATTGGTAACATTACCATATACATCCTTTTTTTGAGCTTGTGCTTCTTGACCAAGCTCCAGTATCTCTTTTGGCTTAAGTTTTACATACTCAAATAATACATTCAGGCTTCTTGCTTTGGCTCGTTCCTTCTCACCTAGGTCTGTTCGTGTAGCATTATCAATTACATGAGGCAAATAAATTTCAGAATCCAAATTGCCATAATCTGAAAAATAAACAAATTCAGGAAGGTACTTCAATAGCACAGTGAATCCGGCGTCAATGTATGCTAACACATTCCCAGTGTCATCTATTGCACTGCAACCATACTTCCCATCGTATCGGCGGTAAACGCTAATTAGCTTGAATAACTGTTGTTCTTTACCCTCTACGTTAGCTATTTCTTGCGCAGTAGTCTCATCAGCTTCAAAAACCGCAGTAATGAATTTCTCATTGCCTTCGGTTTCTTCGTAAGCTGCATAGCTTTTTCTTGGATAATCAGATAGTGGTACTATTGGCTCTTTATTCGCTGGCCTTAGTTTCCAAAGTGCAAGCAACAAGTTGGTTTTGCCTGCTTCATTCGTACCTAGAATGGTACTAAGTTCACTTACTTCCACCCATCCACTGTCCTGGATAGATTTAAATTTTTGCACTTTGAAGCGAAGTAGTTTCATTATCCAACAATGATATTATTATACTAAACAAGTTAGTAATTTTGGTTGCAGATCTACACTTTCCTGTGAAATTCACAAATCTGTTTTTCAGAACACACAATCTAGGCCTGTATCCAAACTGTTTTCTGATAACGGCTATGAGCGAGTAGATGTGGGCACGGTTATGTTCAGCCAGTGAAATATTCTATCAATATTTTGCAATTGCGAGAAGTTTTTATTCACCTGGAACAGCTACTTTTTGGCGCTTTCTAAATTGATAATAGATACCATCTAGCAAATGATTTCTCCCTCAACAAATTTACCCTCTCAGCAGTCCGAAACTCCTACTCCAACATGGTCTGAGATAAATCTGTGGCCTCATCAGGTCGGTGCTGCCAGCATGGTTGAGGGCTATCTGGCAGCAGGGGTTCTAGAGGCTGCGCTAGTGCGGATGCCCACAGGGAGTGGTAAAACTGCAATTATGGCAGTTGTATCCCAGTTGCTGCCTAATGTGCGAAGCGTACTAATTGTCGCGCCGTGGGCGCAGCTTACTAAGCAACTCAAAGAAGAAATTAAAACCCGGGTTTGGAATAAACTGGGTGTTACTCCATGGTCAGCTATAAAACCTGTTCACAGATTCCGCGCTGCCGAAGCAACTAAGGCTATTGTTAAAGCAGGTGATGCACCTACCGTTTATGTCTGTACTAATCAATCCCTAGAGCGCTTGCACGCCGCTAGCTTAGATATCAATTCAAGTTATCACAGCAGCTATTTTACGCTGCAGAATGCAATTGATTTAGTACTTGTGGATGAGGGGCATCGGGAGCCGGCACCGCAGTGGGCCAAAGCAGTGCGGTCGCTCGGCAAGCCAACTATCCTGTTTACAGCCACGCCTTACCGCAACGACCACCGACTTTTCAACATTACCAACTCCCACACATATCAGTTTCTCCATCAGCAAGCTGTCGAGGACAACTTCATTCGTCAGGTTGAGTTCAGGGAGGTTGTGTTTGGTGAAACCCCGCAGGCATTCACTGAAGCACTATTACATTTCTTCACTGGTGAGTTTCAATTACTGAAGCCATCTGCTGTTACCCATCCACGCGTAATTGTTCGTTGCGCCACTAGCGACGACATTCGGCAAGTCACTGCTCACTTGAGATCGCGCGGCCATTCGGTTGTAGAGATGCACGATAATTTTACCGATGATGACGAGCAGTCGTCTTACCGGACGGTACCTGACCCAGTCAGGAACCAAGCGGTTTTTTGGGTACACCAAAATAAACTTATTGAAGGTATTGATGACCCGGCGTTTTGTCTTCTCGCCATTTATCAACCGTTGGCTAACTCTCGAGCGTTAATTCAGCAGGTGGGGCGTATCCTGCGCAATCCATCCCAGCAGCCTAACCAACGAGCATATGTATTTAGCCATCCCCGCCATAAGCTGCGATTCAAGTGGAAAGCATACGTCACTTATGAGAGCTTGCTGGGCGGGGATACCCATGAAGCTGGCCCGAAGGAAATGTTCGTGGAAGTAAGCGAGATTCAAAACCACTTAGTTTACCTAGATGGCAATTACAGGGCACGTTTCTCACCTGATAATCCACTATTCTATGATCACCTAGCATTTCGGTTAACAGCCAGCGTCTTCACGCCGGCAGCGTCTTTCTCGCTGGCGACTTTACACAATGAGTTAGCTAAAGAGTTGGACGAGGATGACTACGTGCTGACCAATGAGGCTAGCCCGGAAACAGGGACTATTATTTTACTCTACGCCAAATGCCGTACCTCACCCCTGCTGTTTGACCAGACATTCTTAGAGTTCAACTTAGGCTACGTCATTATTCGCCAGAAAGATGGGTGGCTGTTTTTTTACAATACTTCGGGAACTACGCCTACATACCTACTTGAACATGCCCACCGAGTATCCCCGGAACTTCTGGAAAGGCTCTTACCCGAAGGCAACACTCGGGTCTCGCAAATATCATTACTCAACAGCGACCTCGGCAATTTTAGTGTCCGCCGCCGAAGTCTTAGTGCCCGCGCGGTGGAAGACCTGGCTCCGGGCTTGGCCGACTATGCGCACTTCTGCTCAACCGTATCAGGCACTGTCGATACGGGTGGTCAAGTGTTTCGTCGCAGGTATATAGGCTTTACCCGCGGGCGGATCACGCAACTCACGTCTGACCCCGTGCATTATCAAGATTATATTAGCTGGCTGGACGCAATCGCAGTTGAATTGGCCGCAAGTCAGACTAAAGGAACTGCTCTATTTAACCGGTTCGCGGCCTACCAACCTGCGCCAACGAACCCACAGCCAAGTCATATCCTGCTGGATATGGAGAATATTGAGGAAGAATATGTTACCCTAGAGTCGGTAGGCACTGACAGTCCGGTTGTGTTACACTTCGATGACACTTGTGCCGACATCACCAACGGTCGATTCGAGTACCGGGTTAATGGTAGCATTATTAGTGTACAGCTAGTTTATCATAGTGACCGGAAGCGCTTTGAATTAGTGTCTTCGGGGTTGGGGCAACTGCACGTACAGCAAGGCGCGCAAGCAACACGCCGGCAGAGCTTACTGCATTTTCTCAATGCTAAGCAGGCCTTCCGACTTGTTATTGAGGACGGCTCAATTTACGCACATGGTCAATTCTTCAAATCACGTCTGCCTCTCTGGGGTCGCCGTACCACGGGCAAAATTGATTTGGCCAACATTCTGATCGGGCTTCCAGACTTGGCTTCGATAACCAGTGAGAAAGGAATAAAAAACCATCCTTCTTGGGCAAGTACTGTTGCTTGGCAGCCAGATAGCTTGTTCGATTACATAGATGGAAGACAGCGGCTTTCCTCTCTTTTTCAGTCTGAGGGCTTTAGACCAGACATCTTAATCTGCGATGACTTAGGCAATGAACTAGCAGATTTTATTGCTATACAGCAAAATCCCCCCCGCGTCGCCCTTATCCATGCCAAATACAAGTCGGCCAGTGACCGCGTTTCAGCTTCTGCTTTCCACGAAGTATGCGGGCAGGCTGTCAAAAACTTAGGGGTTTTGAATCCACAGTGGGATGGGTCGCTTAAAAGCTCGCAAATCTGGTCACGCTCCTGGGAACTCCAAGATATTGGGTTGGTATCCCCACGCACACGTCTTAACTCTACTAGCCTAACCGGCCAGCAACTGTGGCGGGAGATTCAAAAAGTCGTTCGGCATCCGGCTTCTTCTCGGGAGGTGTGGATTGTGATGGGAGCAGGTCTGTCACGACAAGCATTTGAACGAGAGCGCCAAAAAACCAAGCCGAGAGGCGAAGTAATTCAATTCATATACCTACTGCAATCCACCTGGAGCAGCGTGTCAGCTATTGGCGGTCTATTTAAAGTTTTCTGTCGTCCGTAGTTAGTAACTTTTAACTACGTGAACACTTTTAACTGAAATGAAGAACTGGCTACTAAAGTTACTTAATGGCACAAACGATATAAAGTGTGTCGTCCGGAATATCCTAAGAGTTTTCAGATCTGTCAGCCTATTGCACGACAAGACAGTGCATATGACCAGAGTAAGGCTGGCTAAGGGTAAGTCCAGCCCACTGCCTGCAGCAACCGATCGAAAAAGGCCTCATCGGGGCAGCGACTCGCAAACACCGACACCGTGCTCTGCCGGTAGTCGAGCAGGCGCAGGCGGCCCTGATCAGGGTGTAAGTGGATGGAACGGCGGGGAACCAGACTCGGACGGACGGCTGGCTAGTTGGTATACAGGATGCGCCGAAGGGACTTAGGCGATTAGGCAAACCCCAGACGGGCTAGTTTTTCGGGTAAGGGCAGATAGCTCATATACTAGTTTTTCACGCGGTATTTCGCCCTTGCCGGCGCCACTGACCACAACGCCCAATACGTAGCAAGCTGGCGCACCGAATAGTTCGCGCGGGGCGCTTTGCTAAAACGGAAGCAGGCCATTGGTTTGAAATCTAAGATCATACGACGAGAGCATTCCGAGGGCAATGCCTATTTTAAGATAGCCAGTGCTGTGCTTGCCGCCAAATCAAGACCCGTAACTGACGCAGTTCCGCGGCCGTGTCCTAGTCCAGGGCGGTGCCTCAAACTGCCGTGCCAGGGGCAAGCAGCGGCTTATGTAGAGCGGCTTTCATTGGTCAAGCGCAACGCTTCCGCGCGGAAAGCCGCGTCATTGCTCCGTCGGGTAGCAGGTTGGATACTATCTTTTCTGATAAGGGAAAGAGAAGGCCTTATTCTGTCATGGTTTACCCGACCACCTCAAAGTGTCTTCTTGCCATTCGCAACGATCTTCCCTATTAAGTAAGTTCTAATCACACAGTTTCGCTTAAATGGCCGTCTTGCTATCTTTAACTAGGTCTAGCATTAATTCGCGGGCGCGAAAAAGCTGGGCTTTTATCGTACCCAACGGGGCCTGCAATTCCAACGCTATTTCGTCGTAGCTTAATTCCTGAAAATAACGCAGCCGTACCAGATGTGCGTACTTAGGCGGTAATAAGGTGACTACTTCCTGCATCAGGTCAATGCGTTGCTGCCGGATGTAGGCTTCCTGGGGATTGGGTTGTTGATCTGGCGCATCGAAGAGCACGCTCTCTCCTTCTCCCACGGAGAGCGGCGCGTTAAACGATAGGGTTTTGAGTTTCTTCCGTCGGAGCGCATCAATGCAGCCGTTCGTCGCAATCCGGAACAGCCACGTGCTGAAGGCAAAATCCGGTCGGTAACGAGCTAGGTGACGGAAAGCTTTCGTGAAGGCTTCACTGGTAAGATCTTCGGCGTCTTCGGGGTTGCGAACCATCTTGAGAACCAAGTGGTAAACTGATTTGTGGTAGCTCACCCACAAGTCTTCGTAGGCCTGCTTGTTGCCTTGTAACGCGGCTTGAATTAGGTGCACGTCCTGCTGGGCCCGAACGGACAGCACCTTTTCAACTTCTTCTACTTCAACTTCCATAGCACCAGCGGTAGGGTTTGCAACTCTAAGAGAAATAAAATGAAAGTGCGGGCAGCAACCCTTACTCAACTTCGGTTCCTTGCTGCAAGGCACGGGCAAAAGCGGTAACTAGTTGAGCTCTCCCTACGTGAGGGGCCGTTAGGGCGTGGTGAGCCCGGTAGTGCGTCGCCAACCAGCTTGCCGTAGCGGTTAGTGGCTGGGCAGCTAAAAGCAGAGAAGGGATTTCCCACTGCCAACTCGTAGTCAGCCCCATGTCAACCGCCGTAAGGGTAGTTATTAGCACTACCTCTCGCCCAACATCACAAAAGACACGCAACCGCACGGGCATAGGTATTAGCAGCAGAAAATCACTGGATACTAGCTAACGTAGTGGCGGTAACCCAACGATTACGGTAGCGGAGTGAGAACGCAAGAGTAGGTAGTACGGTAACTTATCGGTAACAGTTATTGAATTGTACTAAGGGGCTAAAACTTTATACCCTACTTAGTCACCAACTTTTTCTAGACCACTGCGTTACAGGTCAAGCAGTTGTTTAACTGTTCGCTTCTCTCCCTCTAGCTCAAGCTTATGCGTACCCATCGCCTCCCCACGTACCTGCTCGTCACTGCCTTATTGACGGGTGGGAGCACCATTGCTCTCACTAGCTGCTCGACCAACGAGAAAAAGGAAGTTTCGCAGCAAGGCCAGCAGGCCTATGACAAGTTGGAATCGTACGTGAGCGAGGTGGAAACCAACCCTGCCGCGGCCCTGCCCGATACGTTCGCTACGCGCTTGACCGCTGTCCAGCAATATGCTGCGGAATACGATACAACGCGGCAAGCGGAAATTCGCCGGTTGGAGGAGCGTTATAACCAAGTACAGAGTGCCAGCATGGCGGCAACGGCTACTGCCAGTACGGACACGCTGGCTAGGCCCATAGCGGCAGCGGAAACGGCTGTGGCGCCAGTTCGCGCGAGTGAGGCCCCGGCCAAGCTCTACAAAGCCAGCAGCCCGGCCGCCGCCATGACGGCCGCGAACGCCCGCAGCACCTACGAAGCGTTTATCCAAAAAGTGAAAGCCAACGAGGACAACTACGAGATTGGTGACTGGCGGGCCGTCAATGCCGACTGGCGGGCCATGGACAAAAAGTACGACCAGATCAAAGATGACGTGAGTGGCAAGGACAAAGCGGAAATTGCCAAGGAAAAGCTGAAATACGCGGCCTTCAAGTCCTTCGACAAAACCGAGTCCCGCGTCTCCCAGGCCGGCGACGTGGTATCAGGCGATATGGACGACGCCAAAGCCAAGGGCGGCGGCGTACGGGTCGGGCAGACCGCTAAGAATGTGGGCTCCGACGCCGTTGGGGTGGCTAAGGACGCTAAGGAAACCGGCAAGGATATTGGCAAAGGGGCCGTAAAAGTGGGCAAGAAAGTGGGCGGGGCCGTCAAGGGCGTATTCGATGGCAAGGACAACAAAACGGAATAGGCATATTTCATTTTAATAGTGCAAAGACCGGTTCCTACGGTAAGGAGCCGGTCTTTTTTGTTGCTTTCCAAGCTACGACTGGTTGGCAGGCTATTTCCAGCGTACGGGCAGCTTTTCATTTGCCCTACATCTCTGGTTCTGTTACTGAACTTGTTTTCACTGCCTGTCGCAACCTTTCGGTCGGCACGCAAGCGGGGGTTGCAGCCAGCAGTGATATATTTTTATCTCCGTATACGTCACGGACCGACAAGCTGAAAAAGGCAAAGGGTTAGTTAGTACCCAAGCCTTTTCCACTAGTCCTTGGTTGTCAGGCTCGAGCGTAGCGTCCCCGGTTGCCCCGCCGCTACTAGCCGGGAAGAACAACAACTTGCTGCAATAGCCAACTCATTCCCTTTCCTCTCGTAAGCTGCTCCACGTACCATTTAATCTCACCCCGCTATGAATCAACCATCGTCCTCTAAGCCTACCGGCGCTGCGCAGCAGCCCACCATGGAGCCCTACAACTCCCTGCCGCCCCAGCCCGCCACTACCGATTCCTCCCCGCTCGACCAACTGAAGCCGCTGGTGGACCAGGCCAAAGAAATGCTTTCCGAAAAAAGCCTCGACGGGCTAGTCGAGCAGTTACCGCAGTCCGTAAAAGACGCGGGCACCAAAGCCGCCGCCAGCTTCAGCAAGCTCACGACCACCCAGAAAGTGCTTGGGGGCGTTTTGCTTGTGGCCGGAGTGCGCTACCTAACAAGCGGCAAGAAGCGCCAGGGCAAAAAAACTCAGTCGCAGAAACTGCACGACAAGAAAGCCAAGAAAGAAGTTAAAACGCTGCACGAACTGCTGCTCTTCGTTAATGACCGGGTGGAAGGCTACAAAAAGGCCGCCGCCGAGAGCCAGGACGCGCAGCGGCAGGGCTACTACCGGCAATTGGTCGGACAGAGCGAGCGGTTTGCGCAGGAGTTGAACGGCCACCTGAGCCGCTTAGGCGGCGAGCGGGAAACGGGCACCACGCTCAAGGGCAAGCTCTATCGCCGCCTGATGGAAGCCACGGCCATCGTTACCGGCCAGGACGAGCAGGCTATTCTAGCTGCTAATATTCACGGCGAGAAATGGGCCATTGCTGCCTATAAAGACGCCCTCGACGACCATACGCTGAGCGCTTCGCACCAAGCCGTGGTCCGGCAGTACGCCCAGGCCCAGAAAACACTACAAGAGCTGGAGCACCAACAGGCGAGCCACTCGTAGCTTAGTCTTCCGACAAATAAGTATGCCAAGGCCCTTTCGCAGGTTGTGAAAGGGCCTTGGCTTTATTAGGCGGGCCACCAGCCTCGGAAGGGTTCTTCAGTGGACAATGGTATAGGGCAGGTCGGCCAGCGCTTTCTTGTGGACCGGCAGGGCCACGCCCAAGGCTTCGTGCACGCTGACGCGAATCCGGTTGGCTAACTGCGTCAGCGGTAAATCGTTGCTTTCCAGCCCGAAGGGATTTTCAATTTCTTCGCCGATTAACTCCAGGCCCAGCAGCGCGTACGCCCCAATCATGACGATGGGAACGGTGAAATACCGGTAGGTATCGAGTAGCACGAAGGGCATAATCAGCAGAAAAATGGTGATGAAGCCCTTGATAAAGAAGCTATAGGAGAACGGAATCGGGGTGGCGCGGATCCGCTCACAGGCCCCGGCGGTTTCCAGCAGCGTCCCGTGGTAGGGCTGTAACTGCAGCAAGTGCACGGCCTGCAGTTCGCCGGCTTGGTGCAGCTGCTCGTAGCTGGCTTGCAGCAGCGTCGCCAGCTTGGTGGGCAGGTGATCGGCCACGCGGAGACCTTCGGGGGCTACGCCGGCCACTTCTTCCAGCTGCTCGTACTGCACGTTCTCGCGCAGGTGCCCTTCTAGCGCCAGCGCGAAATTGGAGAGCATCCGGGCATAGAATATCCGGTGCGCAGCGGCGGCGGCGGGCAAGGCGCCGCCCAGGATGGCAGCCAGGTTGCGGCAAGCCCCAATCAATTGCCCCCACTGCCGACGTCCTTCGTAGTAGCGGTCGTAGGCCGTGTTCGTGCGGAAGACGAGCAGCAAGCTGAGCAGAATGCCCAGAAACGAAAAGAATTCCCGCTCCACCTCGAAAACGAAACGGAAATACTGTAGTTGCGCCACCGTAACGGCCGCTACGTAGACGCCCACCAGGGCCACGCGCCCAAGCAGCACCCATAGCACTTTGGTGGTGTGAAAATGCCAGAGCGCTTTCCACCAATCCCCGGGTTTGTAAATAATCATGGCGTTGAGTTTACCGGCTTCAACGGCCCGTAGCCCGTTGCGTTGGTGAACAAAGGGAGAAAAGCACTAAAACGGGCTGGCACGGGCCGTAAAAAGATGGCATAAACCAGCGGGTTTACGTATGCGGAACCAGCCTAGCCAGCCTGGGCAGGTTTTGCTGCTGATTCACCACTGTCTTTTTCGCTATGAATCCACTACTTGAAATACGCCACCTCGACCAGAGCCTATGGCTCGATTTTATTAGCCGGCAGGTGCTCACCAACGGTGAGTTGAAGCGCCGCATCGACGAAGATGCGCTGCGAGGCGTCACCTCCAACCCCGCTATCTTCGAGAAGGCCATCGGCGGCAGCGCCGACTACGACGATACCATCCGCGAACAAGCTCGGCAAGGCAAGTCGGCCGAGGAAATTTACGTGGGGCTGGCCGTGGCCGACGTGCAGCAGGCCTGTGACTTGTTCCGGCCCCTCTACGACAGCCACGACAATTCCAGCGACGGCTACGTGAGCCTGGAAGTGTCTCCCGCGCTAGCCCACGATACGGCCGGCACCATCGCCGAGGGCCGGCAGCTGTGGCAGGCCGTGGACCGGCCCAACGTGATGATTAAAGTGCCGGCCACGCTCGAAGGCCTGCCCGCCATTCGCCAGCTAATCAGCGAAGGCATCAACATCAACGTGACCCTGATTTTCGGCCTGGAGCGTTACCGCGCCGTTACGGAAGCTTTCCTGGCGGGCCTCGAGGACCGGGTGCAGGCCGGGCAGCCGGTGGAAGACGTAAACTCGGTGGCCAGCTTTTTTCTGAGTCGCATCGACGTGCTCATCGACCCGCAGCTAGATAAGCTAGCCGCCGAGGGCGGCCCGCGCGGCGAGTTGGCTGCCTCGCTGACGGGGGAAGTAGCCGTGGCCTGCGCCAAGCAGGCGTATCAGCTCTACAAGGACATCTTCGCCGGGCCGCGCTGGAACGTTCTGCAGGCGAAAGGCGCCAATACGCAGCGGCTGCTGTGGGCCAGTACCGGCAACAAGAACCCGAAGTATGACAACCTGAAGTACATCACCAATCTGGTCGGCCCGAAAACGGTGAATACCGTGCCGGTAGACACCATGGACCTGTTCAAGCAAAGCGCCATTCCCGCCACGGCCCAATTGGAAGAAGGCCTCGACCACGCCCGGGAGGTGCTGCGCCGCCTGCCGGAGTTGGGACTAGACCTGGAGGTGCTGACCGGCCAACTCGAAGCCGACGGCGTGCAGAAGTTCATTGAGCCGTTCACCAAGCTGCTGGACTCGGTGGAGAAAAAGCGCCAGCAGGCTCTTAGTTCCAATCAGCAGCTGGCCTAACGCTACGCTTGCGGCCCTTCACCCTTACACTTTACCCGCCATGACGTTAAACAATTTATTCGGCAAAGACGAAGTAAACGCCGAGGACAACGAAAACGGTGACATCACCGAGAAAGGCTTTCCTGTCAACGAGCAGTTGGAGCGGGAAAAAGAATACAAGCAGGACCAGAGCAACGGCAAGGCGGCCAACGACCCCACGGCCCAGCGCAACATGGCCCCCAACGGCTACACCCAGCGCTCTGACCAAAAGGATCAGCTGGAAAACCTGCACATCGGCGGCAGCGAAACCACGCCTCAGGGCGCTACTTCCCGGGAGCGATCCGACGTAACAGCCCAGGGTCCCGGCCTGGAAAAGGAAGGGAGCGACGTGCTCGGCAACGAAACCCGGATGACCGACCAGGAGTTTGGCGCGGCCGCGCCCGGGGCCCCGGCCCCCGACGCAGGCCGGGCATCTGACTAAAATTGACCCAAAGAAAAGCCCCCTAAACACGTTTAGGGGGCTTTTCTTTGGGTCAGGGTCGGCTAGGCGCTGCGGTTTTCCGGGCGCCCGCCCGCTGGGCCCGGCAACCTATTGGGGGTCTTTGGCGTCGGCATCAGCGCGCATCGAGTCGGCCTTCATCTCGCCGGCCTCTTCCGCTTGGTCGCCGGCCGCGTCACTGGCCCCGGCGGCTTCCAACTGATCTTCCTTGGCTTCGCCCGCGGCTTCTACCCGGTCAGCGGCATCTTCTTGCGCGTTTTCCTTGGGACTGTCGCACGAAGCGAACGAGAACGAGGCGGCGGCCAGCGCCAAAAACAATAATTTTTTCATGCTAAAAAAGAGTTAGGGGTGAGTAGTCTTTTATACGGATTGCCGTGAAAAGGTAACCCATCCTGCCCAGGTTTTACCCAAGCGCGCCTTCCTGGCTGCCCGGCAGCTCGCGCCCGAAGTGGGCCTTCAATACGGCGTTGATTATCGCCGTCGCCAGCGGCTTGCTCAAGAACGTGGTGATGCCGTACAGCTCTACCCGTTGGACGTCGGCGGGGTGGAGCGAGGTGGTCAACATCACAATCACGCTGGCCTGGCGCTGCGCGGCGGGTAGCTGCTGGTAGGCGGCCAGAAACTCGTAGCCGTTCATCACCGGCATGTTCACGTCCAGCAAGATCAGGGTCGGGCACCCAGTCAGGTGGGGGGGCTGGCAGTGCGCGGCCAGCAGCGCCAACGCCTCCTGGCCGTGGTGGGCCACCAGCACCTGCTCGGTTACGGCCAGTCGTTCCAGCAGCTTGCGGTTGAGGTAGTTGGTGGTCGGGTCATCGTCGACTAGTAATACACAGGAGAGTTTTTCCATGCAGGGTTACAAGAAGGTCCCCAGCAGCGGGAAACTGGACAGCTATACGCAGCTACCGCAGCAGGTAGACGAAAAAAGTGGAGCCCACGTCTTCCGTGCTTTCCACGCGGATATGCCCGCCGGCATTTTCCACCATTTTTTTAATCATGTATAGCCCCACGCCGCTGCCTTCCACGTGGGTATGAAAGCGCTGAAATAAACTGAACAGCCGGGTAGTGGCGTGTTTGCTCAGGCCCAGGCCATTGTCCTGTACGCGCAGCACCGAATAACCTTCCTCGACCTGGCAGTTCACCCGCACATCGGGCAGCCGGTCGGGGTGGCGGTACTTGAGGGCATTGCTGAGCAGGTTATAGACCACCGAGCGCAGGTGCTTCTCCGAGAAGGTGACGGTGGGGCAGGCCGCCACGTCCACGTGCAGCCGGCCCCCGGCAGCGGTTAGCAGCGGGGCCAGGTCTAGGCGCACGTCCTCCAGCACCTGGGCCAGCAGCACGGCGCTCCGGGGGGAGTCGTGCTCCTGTTGCAGCCGGGCCACGTCGGTGAGCTGCTCGATGGTGTTTTTGAAACGGTCCACCGAGTCGTGCATCAGCGCCAGGATATAGTCCACTTCGCTGGTGCGGCCACTGGCCGGCAGTTCCGCCCGCAACGTATCGAGCAGGCCCTCAATGTTGGTGATGGGCGCTTTCAGGTCGTGGCTGGCCGTGTAGATGAAGGTATCCAGGTCGGCGTTGGTGCGCGTAAGCTGCTGGTTGGTGGTGCCCAACTCCTGGTTGGTAACGTGCAGGGTGGTGTTAATGGCGGTCAGTTTCTGGTTGAGCTCCTGCACCTGCTGGCGGGCCCGCACTTCCGGGGTGACTTCAAAGGCAAAGACCAATACCCCGTCGATGTGGCCGTCTGCGTCGTAGCGGGCCTGCTGGATGTAGTTGAAGTAGCGGTTTTCTAAAGCTCCGTCCGCGGGAGCCGCCAGGGGAATCAGCCTCCCCAGCTCCTGCTGCATAACCCCCGTCTCGTACACCCGCCGGAAGGTGTGGTACACGGCGTGACCCCGAATTTCGGGCAGCGCCGCCAGAAGATGCTGGCCCAGCAGCGCCCGGCCCGGAAACAGCTCCTGGTAGCCGGGATTCACCAGTTCGAACACCAGGTCGGGGCCGCCGAGAATGCAGATGGCAGCCGGCGCGGCCATAAACAGGCGGTGCAACTGCTGCCGCTGCCCCTCGCGCTGCTGGCGGGCCCGCACCTGCTCGGTCACGTCAAAGGCAAAAACCGAGATGCCGACAATGTCACCCTTCTCCCGGAACGGCTGGTAGGTGAAGTCGAAATACGTGGTTCGCGGCGGCTGGCCGTCGGGTTGCTCTACCGTTAGTGGCATTTCGATACCATAATAGGTTTCTCCGGTCCGGTACACCTGGTCGAGCAGCGCCACGAAGCCCTGCGCCACGGCATCGGGCTGCGTTTCGGCAATGGTGCGCCCCCGCATCGCGCGGCCGGGAAACAGCTGCTGATAGGCCGTGTTATGGTACTCCATCCGGTGGTCCGGCTCCCGCAGCAAGGCAATCAGGGCCGGCGTCTGCTCGAATACCTGGTAGAACACTTCCCGCTCCTGCACCCGGTGCCGCGTGGCGACCAGTGCCTCGGCCTGCAGCGCCGCGGTCCGCCGCCGGCCCAGCACTTGCTCCGTGACGGGATAGGCACACACCAGCAGTCCATCTATACGGCCGTGCTCATCTAGGCGGGCCTGGTAGATGAAATTGAAGTACACATCTTCTAGCTCGCCGCCGGGAGAGTGGGTGAATTGCATCAACACTTCGCGGCCTTCGTAGGTAACGCCCGTTTCGTAGACCTGACGCAGGATGGCTGGAATTGGTTGGCTTACCAACTCGGGCAAGGCTTCGAGCACGGGTAATCCCAGCAGCTGCCGGCCGGGAAAGAGCCGCTCGTAGGCGGGATTTACCAGCTCAAATACCAGCTGCGGCCCGCTTAGGACGCATATAGCGGCCGGTGCCTGCTCAAAAAAGCGCGCCAGCCGCGTTCTTTGCAGCTCGGCTTCTTCGCGGGCAGCCCGTTCCCGGGCCTGGGCTGCGCGTAAGTTGTCGTCCATAAGCGGTTCCGGCTCGGCGGCGAAGCGCAGCAGCAACCCCGCCCCTACCCGCTGGACCGTCACCCGGTAAGGCTGGTTGGGGCCGTCAGCCTCGTAGCAGCTAGCAGGCTGCGTGGGCCCATCCGGAAGTTCAGCGGCGCGGTACAAAGCCAAAGCCCCACTTATTACACTCTGCGGAAACCGCTGCCCGTACGTCACGGTTGGCTGCGCGGGTAGCCCCAGTTGCTGCTGGGCGGCCGGGTTGAGGTAAGCAAAGGTGAAGTCCACCACTGCCCCCGCCGCGTCGTGCACCGGCAGGCAAAGCGCCACGCCGGCCACCGACAAGACGAGCAGGGTCGTTAGCAGCTCGTCGGGTGGGAACAGGTGGGCGGGAGGCAAAACCGACACGGGAGGCATAGGCAAACCGGTAGAGCGAGGACGAAGCAACCGGGTGCTATTCCGGCAAAGTAGCTGATGGGAGAAAATTCGCGCGGGAAGCCAGGGCGAAAACAGGGCTTCGCGCCTTATAGGAAAAGCCCCATCCGGCCTTACGGCAGCAGGTGGGGCTTTTATTTATACATTTGCATTATTGGCCAGCCTGGGCTAGCGCTAGAACGTGCGGTGGAACCAGTTCTTGATGTCGTCTATGGTCTGGCCGGTTTTGCGCTGAAGCGTGCCCAGCCACTCGTCCTGCTTGCCTTCAGCGTAGTCCAGGTCGTCGTCGGTGAGATTGCCCCACTGCTGCTTGGCTTTGCCCTTTACTTCGTTCCAGTTGCCGCGGCTGCGGAATTCGGTAGCGTCGTCGATGCCGTTGTTGTTAGCGTCCATGGAATGGGAAATTAGAGGATGAGAAAGAAATCTGTTGCCGCTTACGGTGCGGCTTGGCCGGGGGTTGCCCCCGCCGTCAAGCCAAACACTGACAACAAATTACCGCTTAGGTAAGTAAGCAGGCCCGTACCTATACTTTCCTTTCACCCCACAACGTATGCCCCAGTACTTACTTCCCCACCCTTCCCGCCTCGCCCGGGTCGCGGCCGGCTTCCTCCTTGTACTGGGTTTGAGCCAGTGTGGCATCAGCGAGCAGGTGCAGCAAGCTAAAGCCTTTAAGAACGCCGAATTTCGGCTCTCCTCCGTGGAGCAGGCTACCGTCGCCGGCATCGACGTGACGCAGATCCGCCAGCCCGGCGACTTGAGCACCGGGGACCGCGCCCGCCTGGCGGTGGCCTACGCCAGCGGCAACCTGCCCCTGCGCATGCGCGTTAACCTGGAAATCCGCAACCCTAACAGCGAAATGGCGGCTCTCAACGAGCTGGACTACATTGCCCTGCTCGATGGCAAGCAGGTCGCGACGGGCCGCACCACTGAGCGCATTGAAGTGGCTCCTAACGGCGGCGTGGCGATTACCCCGGTGACGCTGGAAAGCAACCTGCGCGAGGCCATGGGCGAACAGTCGGGCGAGGCGCTGGCCAACCTAGCGTTGGGTTTGGCGGACCGGGACCGGCAGCCCCTGCGCCTGACCATGCGTATCCGGCCCACGTTTATTACCAGTAGCGGCCGCCGCATCGCGCCCGCCGGCTACGTAAACGTCGACAAAGAATTCACCGCGACCGATGTGCTCAACGCGGTAGATCGAAATCGGGATTCCACCAAGCGCCGACCTTAGGAAGGTCTTCTTTGCCGGCGCACGTGGCGGGGCCATCAGGACTGCGCATTCCGCAGGGGGCTGGTACGCTGACGAGACCTTGTCGGCTTACTGGCCGGTAACGGGTGTGAAAGCTCCCGCCCGGCTACAAATGAACCTGCTCGAAAGTTGCCGGGTCTTTGACCATTACGACGCCGGCCACCGGCGTCTCGACAGCCGGGGCGGAACCCTTGGTCGCCGTCATAAGGTCGTCTACTCGCGTGCGGACTGAACCCGCGTGTCCCAGCGCCAGATCCCGATACTAACTCTGGTTTTTGCCACCCGGAACACTAGTGCCCCCGATGGTTCGCTTGGCCCCTTCCCAGTGCCCTTCTACGCACGTTCATTGAAACGCGGCGGCCAGAAAGGCCGTCAACGCGGGCGTAATGACCGTATCCTGCGGGTCGCCAATCGCGTTGTTGATGCCTTCGTGATCATACTGGCTGCCTCGTACTTGGCTTACCGGTACGCCCGCGGCTTGTAATTGCTTGACGAACGCATCGGCCAGGGCTACTCGGGCGGCGGATCCTCTCGTCGCGACGAAGAACCGGGGATACCGGGCGGCACTCGTTACATTGTACACGGGCGAGGCCTCCCGCTGCTGCGCTGGATCGGTTCCAAACGCATTTTGATAGAGTTCTTCGCTGCTTTGCGTTAGCACGTCATAGCCTTCCGTATCGATGGCGGCAATGCCTCGAAGAAAGGTTAGCGGGAGGTGGCGGGCCGGCAAAAAAAGGGGGCTGGTTCCCGTCAGCGCGACTAGGTGGGCCCCCGCGCTATGGCCCAGGAGGACTATTTTGGCTGGATCGCCCCCATAGCGTCCGATGCTGTCCGCCACCCATTTAACTGCATCGGCCACATCCGTGCTATGGACGGGATATTTGATCCGGTTTCCATCCGTTAACGCGGCTGGGGTAGGACTTAAGCGGTAATTGACACTCACAAACAGATAGTCCAGCGACTGGAAAAGCGCGAGTTTGTTGGCTAGTTTATTGGCTTTGTCGCCCGTCGCCCAGCCGCCGCCATGGACGTAGAGGACGACTGGTTTGAGGGAAGCAAGGGGGGCATAGCTATACAAGTCCAGGCTAACCAAGTTGGCGGGCGTATTCGGGACATATTTGTACGGGATGGTTCGCTTAATATACAACCCCATGCCCTCCGCTTCCTGGAGGTGCTCAGGCACGCGTTGTTGACAGGAACCACCAAACAAAACAAGCAGGATAACGCAATAACGAAGCATACGCATACAAACTAATAGGCTAATAAAAGATAGACTTATTGTCCTACCCTAGGTTTAAGCTTTTAGAAGCTTTTCTGCCATTGCCAAGTGCATGGTAGAAGAGCTTACTGGCTGAAAGGTCGGCATTACCTACTTTGGGTTAAGCGGCTATCTCGGCCTGAGGAGTTGATTTGTGGGGTTGCGCCTAGCACACTCACGGCACTGTTGGACTTGGCAAGCCACCCCGAGCAGTATTGCAAAGCGCCACGCTAGACGGACCTGCGATAAGATTTTGGGGGACGGCAATACTACAATGTCAGGGGCTCTAACACCTCAGGAACTCACGCAGGAAACAAGCTGCCGACTAAGAGCTATGCGGACCACGCCAGCTGACAAACCAGGTCAGGCCGCCAGAAACGGGTCCATGGCCGCGAGCGTCTCTAACGGGGCACTCAAGTGCGGGCAATGGCCGGTGGCCTGGAGCGTAATCAGCGTTGCCTCGGGCAGGTGCGCCAGCAGATACGCGCCTACTTCGGCAGGTGCTACCGCATCCCGGGAGCATTGCAGCAGCAAGGTGGGAACCGGCATCCGCGCGACTTCGGGCCGGTTATCCGACAAAAAAGCCACCCGCGCAAACTGTTTGGCCATGGTTGAATCCGTCCGGCAGAAATACCCGGCCAGCTCTTCGCACATGGCAGCCGGATTGGCGGGCCCCAGCAGCAGGCCCGCGAACAGGTGGGCCCAACCGTCGTAATCCTGCTCCATAAGGGCCAGCAATTGGTGCGCATCCTCGAGATTCAGACCGCCATGATAGTTTGGCGCATTCAGGTAGCAGGGCGAGGGGGCCAGCATCACCGCCTTGGCGAAGTGCTCGGGGGCGCTAATTGCCGCCAGCAGGGCAATCATAGCCCCTACCGAATGGCCTACGACAGTAACTTGCTGCAGTCCCAGCACCTGACAGATCTGTACCACATCATGGGCATAGCCCGCCAGGGTACTGTATTTCTGCGGGTCATAAGCGCGAGCATCCGACTCGCCTGCCCCCACGTGGTCGAAGAGCACAAGTTGATAGCGGGCGGCCAGCGCGGGCGTCAGGTAGCGCCAGATGTGCTGGTCGCAGCCAAAGCCGTGGCAGAAGAGCATTGGCGGCTTACCGTGGCCAATTACCCGCACTTTGTTGCGCTGCAGGATCGGGTGCGCTAAGTCCAGGTGCTGCCGGTCGTCGCTAGGGACCATAGGAAAAAAAGGAGGACGGGCGGCCGCCAGAGTGCAAACGGAGAAATCAGTCATTAAAGATCAATAGGATAAAATCAGCAGTATTAATAAGTCGACAACGTGCAAGAGTTAGAGGATTGTCGTCCGCCCTCATAAAGCAGTACCCGCTTTTCACTTGATAAAAGGTGATAAATATAATTAAAATATATTTGTTTAAATATAGTCAGAAAACGCCTTGAAACTGGTCACTTAGCGTTACTGAATGCGAGAAAATATATTGCATTCAGTAACGCTCCGCAAGCTTGCGGCAGGTATACTCCAATTATTAACTGTTAAATACCGCACCAGTTCAACCAAGGTTTTTGAGCGATGGATCAGCCGGGCACCACGATAAAAATGCCTGGGTCAACAATTGACGTAGCCCTGTGCAAACCAGTTTTTAATCCCACCTACTTATCAGCCAAGATTGCTTGTACTGCCCTAGTAGACGTAGTTTATAGTCTTGGCAAGCGTAATATCCCTTCCTCCAGCCTCTCTAGTTACCAACTCGAGGTTTTTTCGGGAAGTCTTCGCTACTAGTTGGTCGCTTCCTCACTCCTTAATTCACTGTTATGTTGCTTGGATACGCGGACTTCAAGTTTTTGGCTGCAACTCACCAGAAACACTATGTCCATCGGCATGGTCAGTATCTTGCCCAGCGCTGGCACAAGAATTATAGTGTAGAGCTCTACACCCTCGGTTCATTTTACGCCGAGCGGTGGCTCGAACAAGAATGCCGCGAACCTGAACGGGTTAAGGCCCATGCCACCGCCGCGTGTCTGGTGCCTTATGTGCTGTCCGCGCCCTTATCGCCCACGGGCGGTCACCCGTAACGGAAGTCCAGCTAGCATAGCTACTGCGTTCACTAGCTGAATTTCTCGCAGGAGTTATATAAAGCCCTTAAAGCGACTGGCCGTGCGCAGTTGCTTCCACTATGATGCAAGAAGTTGCCAATTCCTATTACACTCTATTTTGCACTCGTTGCGTTAGCGTCTGTACCGCAGAGCCAGAGCGGGCATTGTATGGCAGCGGGCGGCCTTAGTTAATATAAAAACTAATGTGTTGTAAACTAATTTCAAGCGGCTTTAAAGGATACTAGGAGAGCAAATAAGTAGGCGAACCCTGCGACTTTGGATTACACAGGTTTGCGTGGCAGCTACCCCGCAGTTAGCTCCATTTAAGGGCTACTACGAGCCACACCTCGTCTCGGTGCAGGACAATACTTTTGGGAGCGTAGCGCGTATCCGGTAGCTGCACCCATCCTAGCTAGCAGTAGGTGCCCAATTATGGGATACCAGCTCTGGAGTTGTTAATTTCAAAGTTGGGATAATAAACTGTATAAAGGTAAAAGCCTGTCGGCACGGGGCGCAACAAACAGTCCTTCGTCGGCCGATGTGTCGGTAATGGGCCGCTCCACAGTGGCGAGCGTAGGCCACGGTCTGGCAGCTCTCTGCGTCGTACATTACACCAGTCAGTCGACTCAGGCTAATAGCCGTAGTAGGAAAGCCATTAGCCGCCTCTGTCGCAACCATGAGCTGGGCAGTGACTGGTCCTACCCAGCGCCTAGAGTAGACAAGGCAAAGAAATAAGCGATAAGCGTAACTCGCAAGATCAAACCACAGGCAATTAACTCAGCAAACCTGTGGCAAAAGAAATCTTTCGCCGGCTCGTGTAAAATATAATTTTATTGATATTTAGAGAATTCATTGTCTGACCATCCACTCTAAGTAGAATTGGTTGTAATAAGGATGTTTATAGTTGAAAACCCAATAAAATACGTATTCTATCTAATTACAAATTAAGTAAAATAGTATAACTTTTTCATATAATCATGCTCGAAGTAATGGTTCAGCCAGGTATCTTCATCACTCATCATTACCACCTAAATTAGATATGTTTGAACAGAATTCGATAAGCTTGAGTATATGGTAACTGCACGTAAAACAGAAATCAACCTAAAGTAAGTGAAATGGACATTGCACGAATTTTCAAAAACAACCAAAGCTGGGTTCAAAAGAAACTAGAGGTAGAACCCAGTTACTTTAGCAACCTCTCCAAAGGGCAGGCTCCCGACATCCTCTATATAGGCTGTTCCGACAGCCGTGTATCAGCCGAGGAGCTTATGGGTATAGCACCAGGTGAAGCGTTTGTACTTAGAAACATTGCCAATATGGTTCCTAACACGGACCTAAGTGTTATGTCAGTTATTAATTATGCCGTTTCACACCTCAAAGTAGATCATATTGTAGTCTGCGGGCATTATTATTGTGGTGGCGTTCAGGCAGCCATGAAATCCGAGGACATGGGAATTTTGAATCCTTGGTTGAGAAACATTCGTGACGTATACCGAATGCACAAGGACGAATTAAACGCTATTGAAGACGAAGAATTGCGCTATAAAAGATTAGTGGAATTAAATGTTGAAGAGCAATGCATAAATGTTCTTAAAACAGCAGAAGTGCAGAAAGCTCGCCGTGATCGAGACCTTACTGTCCACGGTTGGGTTTTTGATGTACATACAGGCAAATTGATCGACCTAAAAATTGACTTTATAAAATTATTGGAAAATATAACCGAAATTTATCGTTTAGGTCCTGATGAGCCAGAACATCCATCTAGTTGATGCTTTTGTTTTATTTACAATTTTTGCTTAAGGCAACATACAGATTACTCATAAAGTAAAATCAAAAAAAGGCGGTGAATTGCTTCGCTACCTTATTACTTGCAACTTATATCTTGTCAATATAAATTTATGGTGACGAATAAAAATTTATTTTTAATCTGTCCTGATTGCACCATTGAAAGAACAATAGAAAACAAATTTGGGAGGAACACTTGTTTTTTAACCGCTTTGGGTTCAGTATTCAACTTCTCGGATTTCAATCACGCTAGTGCGTTAAACCGCTTTTTGCACGACGAAGCTATAGCAGAAATCATAGTTGTCAATGATACTCATTGTACGTTTATAAATAATGTAATTTGCAAAAACAATAATTATAATACAATAGCGGAAAAAGAATTACCAAAAATTCAAACAAACAATTCTGAAAAGCTTGCTCAGTTAAATGTAGATCAACAGAAAGAATTTCTTGCTGAATTAAACATTTACCGTCAAGCATATGAATTACTTGATGTAGCGTTTGTCGGTAGTAAGATTAGCGACGAAACCATAAAGATAAGCGGCCTAATATACAACCGGAATAGCTCTAAATTTAAGCGAATAACATTAGATTTGTAGTTTTTCAATTATTAACTTGTTCCGCTATTATAATTTTTTGAAACTAAATTATAATAGCGTTTATACGATTAACTTGTACGCAGAGTAACTAAATTAAGATATTCTGTTAAGGCGCCGGTAAGAGGCAGTGCTGCTTTATTAACACTTTCTCCTACCGGCGCCTTAACCATTTTTTCTTCCATAAGTAAGCACAGGCAGATTATACCTTAAGGCAGCGTTACCCTATTGTCAGCTGGACGACGTTATAAACAGCGCAGCCTGCCTAGGCATACTGCGCAGGCTTGAGGCGATCATGGCTATTCAATACTACCTTACATTATCGGCAACACTGAGTTTATCATCCGGAGCATGCTACAATCCAGCCAGCTGACGTAATTCATGAGTAACATTCTACGGTAGGTATGCCACCTATTACGTGCCTATGACCTGCGTGCAGCAGGGCATTGCCTACCAACTGAACCAGTCCGGTGGCATTCGGCCAGAAGCTCAGGGCCTGATGCCGCTGGTATTCTGCCGCTACCAAATAAGCCAGTTCAGCCGCGTCCAGTTTAGGCCACAGCCAAACTGGCAGCGAGTATTGCCACGGCGTAGCATCAGCAAATGCAACCAGGGTTACGCACAGCGAAGCCGTAGCAGAAAATGTTACTTGGCACTCAAGACTAACAGCAGGCATAGGTAGGGTAATGGCGGCCTTGGTTGAAAGGTTGATTTAAATACTGATTGGTCGGTAAACTTGTTATGTCGCGCTAGAAACCAGTGAAAACTAGCTGCTGGCGCTCTAATTACCGTTAGGATTTCAAGATACGGCACTTTGTTTGGCTATATAACAATCTTTTAATTAAGGCCGGTCTTCGGGCCTATTACTCATATACTTAGAAATAATTCATGTACTGGCCTGACACCAACATGACGCTCACCCGAAAGATAAAAATTCGGGTACCCTTTAAAAATGCTTACGCACCCCGACCATGGGTAGGGCAAGCCCGGAACCCTTAAACGCAACTTCGCTAGCTATCGGTCGCGCTTCATCAGGAATACCGGCTGATGCAGGGCTTTAAGCCAACTTGGTGCCCATGTTGCAACATTGCTTCCGCTACGTCGCCAAGTGGAAGCAGAAGCAGTAATGGGTAGCCATTGAATTAGTTTTACGCAAAAGAATTGGCGGCTGAAAGTAATTTGCTTGCTTTATAAGATTATGGAAGAATTAAAGTCTGCTTTAGGTAAAGTCTATCTCACCATTGAAACTGACCTCGAAAACCGCTGGATCTTCACCGATTGGCAGGGCTACTTAACCGCCGACAACATCAAAACGGGCGCCAAAGCGTATACCGCTGCCCTCGCTGCCTCGGGTTTTTGCCGTGTGCTCAACGACACGCGCTCGGTTCGGGGACCGTGGGACCACTCCATGGATTGGGTGATCAACGAGTGGGCTCCTGCTGCTGCCCAAGCCGGGTTACGCTACTTCGCCTTGATTTCCACCCCCGAAACGCTGGCCGATGGGTCCGCTGCCAACTTCTACGGCCAACTCACGGCGTTTCAGGGACAAGTCTTCGACAACATGGCCGACGCCCGGGCGTGGCTACGACAGTATTGCCCACCCTCCTAAGCCCCGTTTACCTTTCCGGCAGCTGTCAAAACGGACGCTCAACTGGTATTTGCTCCACCGTCTGGACCTCGCCCAATCTGACGTATATCTGTATTAGGATAAATTGGTAATCCGTCGGCAGCTGACGCTGGAAGTGCTCTTGCAGCAGGACCTTGATTTTATCCCGCGTCAGGGGTTTGTGCAGCAAGGCAATGTGCAGCAGATAACGCAACCGTTCCAGGTCACGGGGATGCATGGAAGAAGTCAGGATAGCCACGCGGATGGGCAGGGTCGGGAGCCGGGGCTGCTCATCACGGGCATGTTCAGGTCAAGCAGCACCAGCACAGGCAAGTGGTGGCCGGCTGGGTGCAGTGCCGGGCCAGCAGGTCCAGGGCCTCCTGCCCGTTGCGGGCCGTCAGCACGTGGTCCGTAACGCCGAGACTTTTGAGCAGGTGGCCATTCAGAAAGTTGGTGGTATCATTGTCATCGACTAACAGAATGCTGGACAACTTGGGCATAGACGGCGGGTGGGCTTGGAAGACGGGCCGCCAAAAATAGCGAGCCGAACCTAGTTCTTCTCCCCCAACTGGTCGGTGCGGGGCAGCGTCACGGTGAACGTCGAGCCCACATCAGTCTGGCTCACCACCGTGATGGTGCCGCCGACGTTTTCCACCAAGCGCTTGACCGTGTAGAGCCCCAGGCCCGTGCCTTCCACGTGGTCGTGCAGGCGGCGGAAGAGGCCGAAGAGCTGGCTCTGTTGGGTTTTGCTCAGGCCCAGGCCATTATCTTCCACTTCCAGCACCACGTTGGCGGCGGTGCTGCGGCAGCGTAGCCGCACGCGGGGTGATCGGTCGGGATGACGGTACTTGACGGCGTTGCTGAGCAGGTGGTAAACAATGCTGCGCAGGTGCTGGGGCGCAAAGGATACCTGGGGGCAGGCGGCCACATCGAGGGCGAGTTGGGCGTTGGTATTAGCCAGCAGCGGGGCCAGCTCCAGGCGCAACTCGTCCACGAGGGCGGCCAGGTCCACGGTTGTAGCTGGCTGTGCCTGGGCCAGTTGCAGCCGGGCCACGTCGGTGAGTTGGGCGATAGTGAGCTGAAACCGCTCCACGGCTCCTTGCATCCGGTCGAGCAGGGGCTGCACCACACCCGCTTGGCGCGCCGTCGGGGGCAGCTCGTCCCGTAGCGCCAACAGCAGGCCTTCAATGTTAGCCACCGGCGTTTTCAGGTCGTGGGAGGCCGTGTACACGAAGGTGTCGAGGTCGGCGTTTGTGCGCCGCAGTTGCTCGTTGCTAGCGCTCAGTTCCGCGTTCAGGGCTAGCACCTGTTGGCTGGCCAGCACCTGCGCCGTGGTTTCGTAGGCAAACGCAACGACCCCATCAACCTGTCCCTGCTCGTTGTGGCGGGCCTGCTGAATATAATTGAAATAGCGGTCTTCCAGCGCCCCGTCGCCGGGGCGCGCAATGGGTACGAGCAGGTTCTGCACCTCGTGGGAGCGGCCCGTCTCGTAGACTAGGCGCAGGTTCTCGTAGCTTAAGTGGCCGGCCATTTCGGGCAGGGCTGCCAGCAGGGGTTGGCCCAGCAACTGGCGGCCGGGAAAGAGTTGCTGATAGCCCGAGTTAACGAATTCAAATATCAGTTCCGGGCCGGCGAAGATGCAAATGGCGGCCGGGGCCTGCATGAACAAGCGCTCCAGTTGCTCGCGCCGGGCCTCGTTGCCAGCACGGCCCACCACCCGCTCGGTCACGTCGTAAGCAAAGATGCTCACGCCCACAATCCGACCGCCCACCCGGTAGGCCTGGTAGGTGAAACTATAGTAGCGGGTACGCGCCGGCTCGTCGCCGGTGGCAGCCACGGCAAAGGCGGTTTCGCTGCCAAAATGCGTGTTGCCGGTCTGGAACACGATGTCGAGCAGGGCGATGAATCCCTGCTCGACGGCTTCGGGCACGGCCATAATGCGGCCCAACAGCGTACGGCCGGGAAAGAGTTGCTGATAGGCGGCGTTGCAGTACTCAAACCGGTGGCCGGGCTCGCGCAGCAGCGCAATCAGGGCCGGGGTTTGCGTGAAGAGCTGGTAGGGCGTTTCGTGCTCTTGCGTCCAGCGCTGGGCGGCGTGAGCGCGGCGGGCCTCGGCGGCATGAACGCGCAGGGACTGGGTGCGGGTTTCCACGCGGTGTTCCAACTCCTCGTTCAGAATGCGCAGCTGTTCGGCCAGCATTTTCAACCCCTGACGGGCCAGCACCTGCGCGGTCACGTCGTAGGAGAAGTCCAGCACACCGATGATGTGGCCTTTGTCATCGCGCAAGGGGGGGTAAGAGGCACTGACAAACAGCGGACAGAGCCAGTTGGTCTGATCGGCGGCCAGGTGTACTTCCAGTTCCGGCAGGTACATGGCCTCCCCGGTGGCGTACACCCGGTCGAGCCGCTCGAACACTTCCGTTCCCACGGCGCCCTGGGCCGCCTCGCGCACCGGCCGGCCGAGCACGGCGAGGCCGGGGACGAAGGCTTCAAAGTGCGGGTTGATGAAGGTAAACACGTGCTCGGGGCCATGGTAGACGGCCACCGAGGCCGGCAGCTGCATCAGCACCTCGTAAAAGCGCTGGCGCTGGGCCTCAGCGTCGGCGCGGGCTGCTTTTTCAGCGGCCTGGCTCGCGCGCAGGGCGATTTCGACGGGTATGCGGTCATAGCCAGCGGTGTCGGTGAAGCTCGCGCTCAACTGCTCTCCCTGCCAGGGGGCGGCCACGTGGAAGTAATTGCCGAAGCCGGCGGCTTAGTAAGGGCACTTGAAATGGCTTGGCTTACCGGTTTCGAACACGTCGCGTTAAAACGCCAACAGGCCGTTGTCGTGGGCGGCTGGGAAGGTGGCGGGCAAGGTTTGAGTGGGTTGTTCGGGCTGGCCGAGCAGCCGCTGCCCGGCGGGGTCAGCGAAGAACGAACCGATGTCCGCGTTCAGGCGGTAAGCTGGGCGGCCGTCTACGCTGACCCACTCTGTAAATATAGAGCATTGTTACTGACCGGTCAATCAGCTTGAACGTTGCTGATGAAATTTTATGCGCACTAGGAGAGCAGGCTGGTGGTGCGCTTCTCATTTTTTGATGTACTATATTATTCCGCCACTTGCCAAGGTGCGTAGCAGACCATGGCAACCTCTTTTTGTTATCCTTAATGCACCGCATACTTTATCTAAGTCGCCTTGCTGCTCCCCTGCCCGAGGCCGAACTGCAGCAACTCTTCACCCGGGCCCAGGTAGCCAACTTGGTACTTGGGGTTACGGGCGCGCTGTTTTATAGCCCTGGTGATTTTGCGCAGTTACTGGAAGGCGAGCAGTTCGTGGTGGAGAAGCTGTATCTAAAAATTGCCGCCGATCCGCGCCATACCGGGGTAATCAAACTGGCAGACAACGCTACGAGTACCCGTGACTTTGCTAGCTGGGCAATGGCCCCGCTAGCCGTATCCGGGACGGCCTTCCAAGCCGTCACGGCTTACCTGTATCCCGAGGAAGCTCCCACAACTAGGCCTGCATTAGCCGGGACCGACGCTCTGCTTTACAATTTGGTTCGGGCGGCCACCCTGCCCCTGCTTCGCTGATTTTATTATTGCGTTCCTCTCGCCGGCGTGGTCGCCTTTGAGGGGCTACACTTTATAAATTAACGGGGTTGGAAGCGTTGGCATGAATGAATTTATGCAGGTTGATGGCCGGGAAGGCCCGGCGCACCCGCGGCGAACCCGTGTTATACACGTCCACTGTTTCCCGCCATTCCGCCTGCCGGGCCCCGTTACTGGATTCCGGGTCGCCCATCACCAAGGCTGTTCTGGCCCGCAGCAGTAACTCGCCCGCCGCTTCGGCAATCACCCCGTTTTTCTTGTCAATTTTGTCGATTGATTTCAGCCACGGGTTTAGGCGATTCAAAAAGGCGTGGGAGTACAGGCCGAGCAGGCATCGAGCCAAGGGCGTAGCGGGCAGATGATCCCAGGATAAATGGGTGTTGAAGCTTTCCACCTTTCGGCGAAAGCCCGGAAATATCTGGTTGGTATCGTGAATCAGCATGCCATAGTCGAACTGCCAGCGTAAGGGGGCCTCGTAGAGGGTGCTCCACTCCCAGGCGTTATGGGTAGTAAAGGCGTAGGAAATGCCGTCGATTTCGCGGTCCTCATTCTGTTCGCATCCGTTGACGACCACCTTGATGCGCGAGCGCTCGATGCCCTCGGCAAACAATTCGCCGAGTAGCTTGGGAACGGTTTGCTCGTAGAAGCGCAAACACGAGGCGACCAAGTACACAATGTGCAGGTCCGGGCTCGCAACTTGGTGGGGAATCAGACAGAGCTTTTGCAGCGCTTCCGGCTCGTCACAGAAATAACCGATGGGCATCCCGCCCAGCGTTTGTTGCCAAGTGGAACTCGGAATCCAGTTGTTGTGGGCCGTCAGAAAGGCAAACGCTTCGTCGGCGCTGACCGTGCCGTGCTCATAGGGCGCCCAACTTCCTTCATTGGGATGGCTGTAGCCAGTTATGCGACCGTCGGGCTGCAAGGTTAAAATACCGATGGGCACCACCATAAAGCCTTCCCGGGTGTCGAGAAAGCGACCGAACAGATGGGGCACCCCAACCAACTTTTCCATGTTAACCCCCGGCTGCAGAGCTAAGCCCTCCCGCACGATTTGATCGACTACGCTCGCTCCTTGCCCGGATTGCGACTCTGCCTGCACGTTTACCATAGTATTGCTGAATTAAAAACATCATTGGAAAAAACCTACTCCATCTTCCCCGGCCGGTTATCCAGCATGCTTTACTGCTCTTTGGGTTAAGATGTTTAAAAGTTATTATTCCCTCTGGTTTAATTCATACGACAACGAATCTTCGTTGAGAATTCGTCATGCCACCTTGCCCTTACAATCGGTGAGTGACAAAGGATTCGCCCGTTTCGATTGAGTGACGCAACCACCTGGTTAGAACTAGGGAGGCCTGGCAGCGTTTTTACTTGAAACTAACAGGGGTGCCGTTTCACGACGGACCAGTTAGTAAGCTCGTAGGCTCGTATAGGAATGGAATATTGTCGGCCTATATGGGCTACTTCAACAGCTTCTCCGTACAGGATAAGCCCAGGTAGCGAGTACCAACTTTGAACAAGTAGGGCTTACCCAATACTAGCTTTTTGCCAGGCGTGGAACTGCAATTCCACGCCTGGCAAAAAGCATTGCTTTTTTTGATTGTGATGAGAGTAATGCGTTTTTCGCTACTGGCCCTAGGCGGCCTATTAGTTTACCTATGTTGCAGTTTCGAGGCCAGCCTTGCCCTAGTTGAAGCTGGTTTGCATAGCGGCTTTGTTACCATGGGGCTAGTTATGGGCTTGGTGGTCCTTGTGCTGTTCATCGCCTTTCGCGCTCCTCCGAGTACTTAGCCACTTAGTGGCCGCGTTGCTTGTCAAGGGTGCTGTGGCAACAGAAACGCGCTAGGGAATATAGAAGGATATCTATGCCAGTTCCTGCCAGGGCAGGCGCGTGAATTAATCTGCCGGGGGAGTGAAAGCCCGAAGTCTACTTGACCCACTTCAGCGATAGCACATGCTATCAGCCTGAGCGGATGTGAGTATACGGTAAAATAAAAAAACCCTGTCTTTCGGCAGGGCTTTTTTGTTGAGAATGACTCGGCGATTACGCCACGGGCGTACCCGCGACGGCTACGTCGTGGGGCACGGCGCGTCGTCCACCAAACGCGGCGGCTGCGGCGCCTAAACCAAGGCCCAAAGCGGCGAGCAAGGCTGCTTTGGACAGGCCAGCGGCCGCCTTATCGCCACTCTCGCGGGCTTGTGCTTCGGCCTTTACCTTAGCTTCGTCTAACTTGACGCGGGCCTGCTTGGCGGTAGTGATCCAGTTATCCACTACCTGCTCGGATTCCGCGCGGTTTTTGCCCGTGCGCTGCATGACCACGTTCACAGCCGCATCCCGGTCGGCAGCATCACCGATGTTTTCCGCCCGGCTGGTGAGCCGGTCAATGACGTCGTCGAAGTTATCACCCGCCGCTTGCGGATTGGCTGCGCTCTGGCCGGCTTCGGCCTGGGCGTCGCGACCAGCAGCCCGCGCTTCGCGCGCTAGGTTATCGGGATTCAGTTCGGCTTTCCCGGTTTGGCGCAGCAGTTGACGGGCTTCGCGCTTAAGGTCAGTTACGTCAATGCCTCGTTCCTTCAGTTCGCCTTTGATCGCCTCGCCTGCTTCCGGCGCTACGGCCGCCAGACCGCGCCCGGCCCCACTCAGGGCCCGACCCGCTACGCCGGTTACGCCGCCGATGATGCGACCTACGGCCGTCGTCAGCAAGTAGAAAGTGAGTAGCGTCACGACGGCCCAGGTCAGCAAGCCGTGCAGGAGTCCATCCGTGGGGCGTGGCATCCCCGCCAAGCGGCTGGCTACCGTAGCGCCCAGGTACAAGGAAACCAGCATGCTCACAACCCACCAAATGGCGGCGCCAATGCCGATGCCTGCCATGGGGTTTTGCTCTTCCAGCGGGTCAATGGTGCCTAAACCAATGCCGAGGCCCAGTAAACTTAACGCCAACTGGATAACTAGCGCCAGCACGGCGCCGGCGAAAATCGCACCCCAGGAGATGCGCTTTACCACGGGGAGGGTTGCATTCGTAGCCCCTGGCAAGGACTGGTCCGAATACGTCGCCATCACGCGGTCTGACTCGGGTGAGTTAATGATTGTTGCCATAATCTGGTGGGGGTTGGGGCTGCCATTACGTTCGGCAGCCCGTGAAAAAAAGGCTCACGTTACCGCGGCTTAACTGGCCTCTCATACGCACCGGTTTACAGGTAGTTCACTATTTAAGGTAAGATGTCTTATTTTATTTTCTTGATAATAAATATATTATACCAGCTCAACTACAGCTTTAGGTTACCTAGGAACGTATAGCCGGTAGTAAAATAGTTGCCTTATTACCACGCATGACCCACATCCTATTTCGCCTCGATCCTCTAACGCAAGAACCGTATGGCCACCGACAACCGAGCAAACCGCAGCCCGCCCGGCACCTGTTACCTATTTCCCTGGCACTGCGGGTGAGTGGCTACGCCGCCCCCAACAACCACTGCCAAATTCTGCTGGCCCGCTACGTGGATGGTCGGCTACCGCTGGCGGCGGTACTAGCTTGCCTACAGCTACAAGCCGGCTAGCGCCGTCTGCCTGATTATACCAGCGGCTGGCGGCGGTGCGTGAATTGTTGCTTAAGCCATAACAGCGGGATGCCCAGCGCCACAATAAAGCCCCAATCAGCGGCAAACCGCTCCAGGCCCTCTACAGCCAAATCAAGGCGTCCTACGGCCAGCCCGGCCCCGATCAGGGCGGCCGCCGGAATAAAGGCCATGGCAATAAGCGGTCCGGCTTGAAAGCTGCGCCGGAAGGCGGCCAGCATCACCACGCCAGCCAGGGCCCCGGCCCCGGCAATCAACAACTCCATCCACTTCGGGTGCGCCAAGTGTTCTACCTCGGGGTTCGTGGCCAAGGTCGTGGCGCTGCTCTCGCCCGTGGCGACCAGCAGCAGCATCGTCAGGCACGCGGCGATGATCAGGACGGCATACCCGGCGGCCGCCGACCGCAGGCCCCGGCCAACCAGCGACCAGTGCCGGAGCACCAGGCCCAGGGGCACCTTGGTCATGGGATCAAAGCCGGGGGCAATAACGGCGGAAGCCACGAAGGCCACGGCCTGCGGTACCGGCTCCGAGACCAGCCCAATAGCAGCAATAATTCCGCCCAGGCCCATCAGCAGTAGGTAGTTAGTTGTAATCCGGCCCTGGTGGCGCAGGCCACTCTCCATTTCTTCCCAGATGGCTTCGTCCCGGTCGTCATCCACGGCTTCATGGCTCGTGGGAGAAATGAAGCTGGCGGCCTCGCTGGTGACGATGCTCAGGGCATGAGGGTCCGGCACCGCCGCCCGGGTACGGCGCAGCACTTCGTCCGTACCCCGGTTGAGCACGTGCACAATCAAGATGTCGCCGGCCGGCTTGCAGGAGGCCCCGCGCTGCACGCTCAGGCCGATTACCTCATCAAGGGCCGTTAACTGCTGTTGCAGGGCATCCGTGGCGGAGGCGGGTACGGTAATTTCCAGGGTTCTATGCATAGAAGCAAGCGAAAGAGTGACTACGCCACGAGTGGTGGCCTGGCTTCACTTACGGCTGGCTTGCTTTGGCGTTGGCTAGGGGGGATTCCTTCTGCCTACCGTGCTGATAAGATAGTGCCTGTTTCACTCAACCAGTTAGCCCGGTAGTAAAAGATAATCTTTCGGGGAGCGTGTGTCCACCATTGATTCTGCGCCGTAGCAGTGGGGTAAAGCCCCCAGGATTTCGTTTGCTAATTATTTCTTGCCATGATAAAATTTCCCCACCAGCCCTTACCGTTCCACTGGCTTGCGGCTATTAGCTTGCTTGCTATATTGACCTTAAGCGTTGCGCATCCCCTGCCTGACAAAGAGTACGACAAAACCTTTCAGGGAGCGGATTTTCGCGTTTCAGCGGTGGAAGAGGCTCGGCTGGGAGGCGTAAACGTTACGGGCGTCCACCGGATAGCTGATCTGAATTCGGCGCAGCGCGGCCAATGGGCCGCTATCCAGCCGGGAGAAAGTCTGCCGCTGCAGCTGCAAATAGAGGTGGGAGTGCGCAATCCCAGCCGGGAACCGGTAACGCTCACGGAAGTAGCTTACCAAACCGTGGTGGATGGGCAAGTACGAAGCGAAGGGCGCGAAACAAAGCCCGTGAAGATTGCCGAAAAAGGAGGTATCTCCATTATGGTGCTTCAAAGCGAAAGCGACGTGCGCCAGCTCCTAGCCAGCGCCAGCGCGGTGGAAGCATTTGCCGTTGGATTGGCAGACCAGTCCCGGCAGCTGCCACGGGTCAGTCTGCGCGTTAAACCGGTTTTCGCAGCAGGCCGGGGCCAACGAATTGTTACGGCTGACTGGCTAGTAGTGGGTAAAAACTTTCCGGCCCGCAATATTTTAGATGAATCGAAGCGGCGACCTTAAGCCCCTTCCGATCAAACCTGCGCAAGCTGGTAGCGCCCCGGTGCGGCGGCTCCCTGGTAGAGCGGCGTGCCCCACGCCTTGGACAACCTCAACCAGCCAAGCGCGTTTAGCTACGCACCCCAGTTACTACCGGACCTGCGACAATGGTCAGAAATGGGTAGCTGGCACTTGTGCCTGTGAGGCAACTACCGCACAGGGTTTTAATCCCCTTCTTACTTCCCTATTCTATGACCGACGCCTTCACCACTGATAATACGCAGCCTAAGCCGGAGGCTGAGGCTTCTGGTTTGCCAGCATCCACTACGCTCAGCACGACCGGGGAAGAGAACCTGATCCAACCGGCGGATAACAACCCCCTGAAAAGGTATCAGGACCTGGTGAACTCGCCCGCTACCCCGGACGGTCACAAAGTGGTAGCCGCCGTAGCGGCTGCCAGCACGGTCACGGTTGCCGCCGTAGCCAACTGGCTGATAAAAGCGACGAAAAAGTAGCTGAGCCGCTACCGGATACTGTAGCGCCGCTCCCGGCGGGTGACTACGGTATGCTAGCATACGATAGCAGCTCATGTTGTCGGGATTTCGTGCACGTACGCGAAGACCCGGGGCCAGCAACTGCGGATAACGGCAAAAGCTACCCAGGCGCAGGTGCTGCCGAGCAAGGCTCCGGCCAGCACATCGAACGGATAATGTACGCCCAGGTACACCCGGCTGAAGGCCACGGCTACTGACCACAAAACCAGTGCCAGCCGTAGGAGTTGAAAACGTGGCGGGCAACACCAGTAAGGCAATAGTAGCTACAGCCGCTACGTCGGTGGCGTGGGTGGAGGGAAAACTGAAGCTGGCACTACACCGCTGGGGCAGATGCAGCAGGGCTGCGAGTCGGCTACGTAGCAGGGGCGCGGGTGGACAACCCAGGGCGTAAGCACTCCCGCCACGAAGTTAGCCCCCAGGACGCCCGTCATCCCTGCCACCATGCCCGGCAGCACCCGCCGCCAGCCGTAGCGCCACAGCAGCCACTTGATAATCAGTGCCAATGGCCCCCACGCCCCGCGGGAGGAGAGCAAGGACATGAGCGTATCGGCAATGGGAGAATGCCACTGCTGAAAATAAAGCAGTAGGCGGCGATCCAAGGCGCTAAGTAATGCTAACGTATTCATCGGGCGGCGAGCAGCATTGCTCCGGCGCGCATCAAGGAAGATAATAGGGTGCCGCCCAAGCGAGTTCGGCCTAGCAAAGCCTCTAAGGCTTTCCTAGTGCGGAGAATCAGGCGTTAACTTGCGTAGGCGAGAAGTTCCATCCAAAGGAAGGTGGTAAACAATTGCACCGTAGCAGCAAGTCTGCTAAGTATGATCCTGCCAGTTAAATTTTAAAGACCAGTGAGAAGCCGGTTACGGGTGCAGGTGCTCCCGCCCGACTGAATAGACCTATGGCCGCGAGGGCCAGCGCCGCCACCAGTGGTCAGGTAGAAGAGTCGTGGAGGTAACGGCCAACTCTTTGCAACCCCATGCCAAAGATCCACAGTATTCCGAAACTCGTTTTAGCTAGCGGTCAGCAGCCCCGGTAATACCTGAAAAAGCTTGAGGATCCTGCTACTCTTACCATGACGGGATTGCCTTGGGGGGCTAGTACCCGTTTTCAATCGACCAATAAACAACACAACTCGCACGGGTGGTTTTACGAATAGGGAGACGCTACTTACTTTCCGTGTAACGCTCTCTCACGCATGGCTCTTCTCCCCCCTTCCCCCCGCCCGTTTGCTGCTGTCAAGACCCTGCCAGTTGCTGCCCGTCTCCAGGGCAAGAAAAAAAGCAGTAACTGGCTGCCGGCCCTGCTAGCCGGCGCCGGGACGCTGGCAGCCGCGCTAGGGTTTTTCGCCTGGCAAAAGCGCAAACAGTCGCGCGAGCAAAAGGCCCTGGATAATCACCTAGGGTTTGTAAACATCCCGGCCGAAAACGTAGAAGAGCTTTCGGCGGAAGAAGCGGCCGGCCGCTACGGCATGCATCGCCGGGACGAGGAGGCAGTGCACGCCGTTGCAGCGGACGGGACGGAAGTGACTCCAACGGCATAGCTTTCAGAGCACTTACTTCCCGTCCGCTGCGGGGCTTGGAGCCTACTCTTACCCGTATGTAGTTAGGCTGGGAGGCTGATTGTGGTGGCGGTGCCGGGCGGCAGCGTCGTGGAAAAATCACGCAATAAAGTCAGTACTTCCGCCGGAGTGTTATGCGCGCGGGGCAACAGGTAGGTGCCCGTGCTTGGATTCACGTATCCGGTCAGGTGACGTAGCGGCTCGGTAGCCGTCGCAAAGCCCATGCTCCTATCCGGGAACAAGCGCCGAGGTAGCGGCCCGGCACTAAGCTGCTCAATTGCGTGGTG
This sequence comes from Hymenobacter sp. YC55, assembly GCF_029433095.1. Classification (GTDB taxonomy): domain Bacteria; phylum Bacteroidota; class Bacteroidia; order Cytophagales; family Hymenobacteraceae; genus Hymenobacter. The sequence continues at coordinate 125,452 of NZ_JARNTX010000008.1, read as the reverse complement.
GCGCGGGTCCCGCAAGATTTTAGCGTAAAGGCGACTTAGGCTAGTTTGCTCCCCTTCGAGCACTTGCAGGAACACGCCGTGCTGGTAAAGCAGTAGGCCCGAGAGGCGATGCTGATGATTATATACCCGGCAGTGGGTCAGCAACTCGCCAAGTTGCAACTCGGCAAACGGCGAACTGGCCCGGCTGCGGTAGATAACGTGGAACAACGAAGACGACATTAGCGACAGCCGGTTAAGGTGAAACGACTCGACCGTATACGGAATGCTAGGCTGCAGTGACGGAGTAGCACTCTGTATGCTAGCGCTATCCTACTAGATCAAAGCTAACCCCCGGCGTGGCGGGGTTTTAAGGAAAATCGAAATTGCTGAAAAGGGGTATTATACCCGCTGTTCTCGCATGGGCAGCGACTAGCCGGCAAGTTAAGGCCGAATTGCTGGTAGCGGAACCTGCTGGCAGAAGTCCAGCGACATATGCAATAAGTTTACAAACTAGGTGAAACACTAACTTGCTAGCGCCTGATAGTAGTTATGACTGTATTTACAATTATCCATTGTTGTTACGGCTATAACTATTTCAACTTATTATAGCGTCTTTGGTGTATAAAAATAGTTCAAAAAATCAACCAGTAAATTTATACAATTTTAAAAAGTAAACCAGTTGACTGGATGTATATCTGGGAAATCAACACGGGAAAGGTTTTTGCAAATACAGCAATAATCATACTACTGTTAGCGGGCTGACCCAACGCATCGACGAGCAAGAGCAACTCCCTGAAAAGTAGTGCGTATTGCTGGGCTAATGCACCACTCCACTGACAGTCTTCCTACCGATTTGCAGCCTGCCTCCGCGCGGGATGCGACCGAAACCCCACTGGTTGTACCCGTTATCGAGGAATACGCCGTCGTGACGCGCCAACTAGTAGAAACCGGGCGGGTACGGCTGTCCAAGAAGGTTCTTCAGCACGAGGAAACGCTTACTCTCAGCCTGCAGCAAGATCAAGTACACGTGGAGCATATTCCAGTTAACGAGTACCAAGTTGAGGGAACCCCGCTGCCGGTTTCCCGCCAGGAAGGTGATACGCTTATCATTCCCGTGCTGCGCGAAGTTGTGGTGACCCGTGTACTACTTGTTGAGGAGATCCATGTCACCAAGCGCCAGGTTACCGTGCCGCACATTGAAAGTATTGTACTCCGGCGCGAAGAGATCCAAATAGAGCGGTTTGTTGCCGACGAGCCCCCCCTTGCTTAATTTTTTAGTTGTTCCCTTTTCCTTTCATCCATCAACGCCATGAATCAAACAGTAGTAGGTATCTTCAAATCGGCCATGGAGGCCCAAAGCGCCGCCCAAAAGCTAACTGCCGCCGGCTTTAGCATGGAGCACATCGACGTAGCCAATCACCGCTATGCGGCAGACAGCACCACGAATCAGGCGGCGAATGCGCTCAAAGCCGATAAGGACCCCTCCGATTACCGCAACACCAGCGGGACGGCTACCGAAGCGGCGGCCGATGCCGCTGGCCGCTCAGGAGATTCGATCAGCAACTTTTTCAGCAGCCTCTTTGGCGACGACGATGATGACCAGGACCGTAGCAACCGCTACAGCCACGTGGCCCGCGAAAGTGGTTCCGTGGTGACCGTGCATTGTCATTCCGAAGAGAATGCCCACAAAGCCGCCGCTATTCTCGACGAAGCCGGTGCCGTAGATGTGGATGAGCAAGCTGCTGAGACCGGCTACCAGCAAGCGAACGCCCTCGGTGCCACTGGCCAGCAAGCCAGCACTGCTGACGGTACGGTATCAGCCAAAGTAATCGAAGAAAGCCTGCAAGTCGGCAAGCGCGTCGAGCAAACCGGCGGGGCCCGGCTGCGCAGCCGGATTGTGTCGCGGCCCGTGGAAGCCAGCGTTCGGTTGCGCGAAGAGCACGTCACGGTTAAGCGTAATCCCGTAAACCGCCCGGCTACGGAAGCCGATTTCGCCGCCTTTAAAGAAGGCAACGTGGAGATCACGGAAAGCGCCGAGCGCGCGGTGGTAGGCAAGGAAGCCCGCGTAGTGGAAGAAGTAACGCTGGGCAAGCAAGTAACCGAGCGGGAAGAAACCATCCGCGATACCGTGCGCAAAACCGAAGTGGACATCGAGCGCTTGGATGGGACCACGGACGAGGATACCCGCAATCAGAAGGACAAGCGCTAAGCGCCACCCTATTTCATAAGTATAAAAAAGACGATCGGCTTCCGGTCGTCTTTTTTCTTGGGGTGACGCCCACAAAATAATCTCGCTGGCGATACAGCCAGCTTTTTCTCTTCTTCGACTCCTTCCGGAAGTAATCCGGTAATTTTATGAGTACAGCTTCTAATATAGCATTAAGTAGCCAGACCTGGTTTGCGGTCCTGCCCGAGCTGGTCGGCACGTTTTTTCTGACGATCGCGGCCCTTACAGTAGCTTCTCCACTCACCGCTTACGCCGTCAGCTTAACGCTGCTCGTGTTTGTGTATGCCGTCGGCGGCCTTTCCGGGGCGCATCTCAACCCGGCCGTTACCGTGGGGCTGGTCGCGAGCCGGCGTTTTCCCTTGGTGGAAGGGCTGCTCTACGTAGCCGCGCAGGTGGGCGGCGCCTTGTTGGCTCGTTTAGCGGCCACCGCGGGCTTGGTAGGCCCGCCAACGGGCGACTACCACGCCGGCAGCACGGGGGCGGAGTTTCTGGGCTTTGGCCTCTTGATGCTAACGGTGGCGGCGGCCACGGAAAAGAAAGTCACTAAAGCCGGCAGTGGCCTGGCGGTCGGGGGCGCGCTGCTGGCGGGTCTACTCGTGAGCAAGGGCATCCTGAATCCTGCCGTCGCTATCGCCATGGGGGTGGCTTCTTCGCCCGCGCTGTGGGCGACGCTGCTTAGTGGCGTTGCGTTTGGCGGGCTGTATTCGCTTTTCGAGCGAGCCAAGCCTCCCGAAGTAGAGGCCTAGCGCGCCACCTGCTCTTCGAAGGGCGCGTAAGCATTTACTGCGGTACGCAGCGGAGTATTGTTTGAGGAACCGACAAAACAGGGAAAAGAACCCCAATAACAGTTCACTGGCGCGGTTCTAGCTCTTTACGTAAAAGAGGTGGCTATCCTCAGATAACCACCTCCCTCGCACCAGATCGTAAGAAAAGGCCAACCCACCGGAGGTTCCGGCGCCTTTCGGCCAGGTGAGCTAGAGCTTAATGCCCAGCTTTTTGGCAATATCGGCGAACATCTGCGGGTCGTAGTCGTCGGCCCCGGGCGAATTGAGTTGAGGCTCTTCTTCCAGCACCGGATACGGCACGCCTTCAAACCCACCCTGGATCACTTCCAGCGGCTGGCCGTCTTCGGGGTGGGTGCCATTCCAGATAATGCCCGCCTGCTTGTAATCCTCCTTGCTAAAGGTATAAAGCTTGAGGTGGAGCTTCTGCTCGTCCTGCAGCTTCTTGGCTTCGGGGAAAGCATCATTACTCAATTCGGGCACGGGTACCAGCTTGGTTACTTCCACGCCGGTCAGGTGCTCGAGCGCTTTGGCATATGCCACGACGTGCAGGCCGCCGCGTACCAGCAGATAGCCCACCATGGCCCGGGCACACGGATCCGACACCATCTCGTACACCCGCATCTTGTTGGCGCGTGCCCCGCATTCCAGAAAAAAGTTGTGCAGCAAATCCAGTTTCAAGTTGCCACTGGCGTGCACATTCTGGCCGGTCCAGGGGTTGCCCATTGAATCGACCGGCAGGGCGGCCTGGGCACTACTGAGAAAGTGGTAACTGTTGCGCGCGTCTTTGGCATCGGCTAAGGGCGCCGGTACCGGATCCTTGCCCCGCACCGTCTGGCCGGTCAGCAGTAAGTTGATGGCATAAGAAACGGCCTCAATGTGGCTGTACTCCTCGGCGGCAATACTGCACGTCAGATCGTAGAAGGGCCGTAACCGGTCGCGCCCCCGGAAGTTGAACGACTGGAACGTGTAGTTCATCAGCGTTGACATTTCGCCGTACTTACCTCCCAACAGCTCTTGAATGGCCGCGGCGTCGTTAGGGGAAGGGTTTTTCGGTTTGGGCAGCTCAACCGCTAGCTGGTCGTAACGCAAAATCATAGTCAAGTAGTAAAAAGTAACGGAAAATCCCCTGGTCGACGCTCGACCAGCAAAAGTATCCCACTCCCTCTACGGTCGAGCCGGGTTCATGTTGTGGGTTGTAAGCAGAAGCAACACCTCTGTTTGCATAAGAGGCCCGGTAGGCCCCCCTAGTTTGGCCGGTTAGTCGTAGCGCAATACTGGACAGGCTTTCTACTGGTACCTGCGCGAGCTGGTCCAGCAACACGCGCAACCCCGGCAACTACTCGGGGGATTAAACCGCAGCTATTGTACTAGCTCGCCGCCTTGGATCGTTTTCCGGCCGTATTGCAAACCGAATAGGCCTGCCGGGCAGCTCACCAAGTTAAAGTCCGGGGGCGTAAAACCAGCAGCGGGTTCTAGCACCTCAAAACAAAAAAACCGGCTCTATCACTGGCATATACATCTAGGAGGGAGAGTACCGGGATTGCCCGCAAACAGAGGAAGGTTTACGGAAGGAATTGAATCAGCCCACAACCTACTCCCGGATCTTATCTTGGCAGGCGGTGCCTTACTACGGCTTCATTCATCCAATTCGTGAACAACTTCTTTCCGCCTTGGTCGCGTTTGAGCTCACACTGCACGGTAGCTTATCCCCTGCCGCCTAGCGTGCTTAGGGTTGCTACCTTGGGGTGAAATCGGTCATATATCGCTACCCGGAAAGCCCGGCTGGTTTGCAGTTTCTTTTCCATGGATCCAAACTCCCCTTGGGGGGCCGCGTTTTATTATGTGAACCCTTCTCTCCGCTCTATGCTCTGGCTGTACGAAATGCCGACGTGGCTCCTGGCCGGGCTGGTGGTGGGCCTGACCCTACTGCTTTCCCTGGCCGGGCTCTACTTCACGCACCGCCGCCTGCACGGCAGTGAGGCCGCGGACCTGATTGACAACGGCACGGTAGGCTGGTTTTTCTCGGGGTAACGGTACTTTACGGGCTCACGCTTGGCTTGCTCACGGTGGCTACCTGGCAGAACTACTCCACGGCTTCGGCCATTGCCTCGCAGGAAGCGGCGGCTATCGCCGTCCTCTACCGCAACCTAAGTGGCTATCCTGCTACCGATGCCCGGCCCTTGCAGTAGAAATTGCGCGCCTACACCGAGTTTATCGTGCGCGAATCGTGGCCGGCGCAACGCCAAGGCCTAGCCAATGATGCGGAGCGCCAGCACCTCACGCGCTTGCAGCTGGATTTGCTGCACACCGAAGTGCATTCGCTGTCCCAGCAAGTACTGCACGGCGAGGCCATTGAAACCTTCAACAAATTAGTGGAATTGCGGCGACAGCGCATCGAAAGCCTTGGGGCCGGGGTGCCGGGCGTTTTGTGGGCCACGGTCCTGATCGGGGCGCTCATCACGATTGGGTTCTCTTATTGCTTCGTGGTCGTCAGCTTTCGCTGGCATGCCCTGCTCACGGGCCTGTTGGCGGTAATGGTGGGGGTGATGATCTTTTTGATTGCCGCCCTCGACCATCCCTACCTGGGGGAGGTGAGCGTGACACCCGACGCCTACCAGCTGGTGCTCGACAAGGTAATGGTGCCTAACGAGTAAGGTTCGGGCAGCCGTGTGCCTAACTGCTCCCGATGCCAAAACTGGTTTCCGCGCCACGCCGGGGTGAGCAATTGAATGAAGGCCCAGACTGCCGCTTTCCGAAATGTTCCGTATTACTTCTCATGAACCAACAAGAATTCACTGCCCTCATCGAGCAGCACATCTGCCCCGTATTGGCCGGCGCCACGATGGTCAACGTACTGCGCCAGCCAGCCCCGCCCGAACTGGTAGTTATCCAGGAAAATGGGCAGACGATGCTCGTCAGCCCCGCCAAGGGGGCGGAATACACGGTCGTCATCAAACGGAACCAAGTGTTCAGTGCCGACGATGCGCAGCTAATCAAGGCGATCCTGCGCGAAATCGTCGCCAACTTCAACAAAACGACGGCCCCGTACCGGGCCCGGGTAATCAAGTATGCCATTGAGGTGGGTGTCTGCAAGTACCTAGCCCTGACTAATTACCCCATGCTGGTTGAGGTGCTCGACGGCTTCGATAGTTGGTCGCGGCGCACCTACGAGGGCCGCCAGCCTACGTTTAGCGTGGTGGTCGATTTTGCCAACCAGCAACCCGTGGATGAAAGTCACCCCGCCATTGGCACGGTGCTGGCCGCCGACTTTTCCGCCCTCTTGTCCAACAGCGTGGAAAGCGCGCTGGTGCTCTCGGCCACGGGCGCCTTGGTGGATTACGTGAATTTTACGCGGGCTGCGGTAGCCAATAACAGCTTTGCACCGGGCCACTTCATGGCCTTTGCCAACTACGCCGACCAGCAGCGGGTGTGCTTCACGCTCACGGCCAACGGGGAAGTGCTGGTCTTCAAGGACCAGCAGCTGTTTTTCTCGAAAGTCAACGACAGTTGGAATTACTACAACCACCACTCCACCATCGCGGCGCTTTCCGGCGGCTCGCTGGCGGTCCGCAAGGCCGTGTACGAAACCATCCTGGACGTCTCGTTTGCCCGCACGGGCGGCTGCCTGGCCGTGGTGCGGCTGGCCGACGTGAAGCAGTTAGTGGTCGAGGAAGGCAAGAGCGGGCAGAGCGTCATCAAGCAGGATGACTTGCTGGCCCAGCCTACTTCCTTGAAAAGCCAAACCCTCAGCGGCCTGATTCAGAGCCGCAAGTTTCAGGACCTGGATCGAATGGCCCGTAAGGAGATGGTCGGCATCGACGGGGCCACCATCCTCACCTACCAGGGCGAGGTGCTGGCCGTGGGGGCCATAGTCAAAATCGATGGCGACAGCACGGGCGGCGGGCGGCTGGCGGCCACCAAAACGCTGGCGGCTTATGGCACGGCCATCAAGGTATCGGCCGATGGCATGGTGGAAGCGTTCGTGCGCGACGAGCAGGGCAACCCCACGAGCGTTTTCGAGTTTTAAGCTTTCCGCCGCCCGGCGGCGGCCAACCTTATATCTAGCCGACGTACCCTAAAAATTGCCCTACGGCGCCCATAGTCGCTGAATCCTTGGGCCTATACGCCAAAGCGCCGCCCGGCCAAAGTGGCAGGCGGCGCTTTTTAAGCGTCGACGCAAGTATTGCTCTATGCCGGTACGGCTACGGGCTGGCCGGCCGGTGCTACGCGGGTGCCGACGGGCACTTCAATGGGCACCACCGTCACGACCACGAACTTGGAGGTGGGCGTGTTGCTCTTGTAGGCCACCGAGCCGATAGGCACCAGCACGTTGCCTTCAGGGAAGTACATGGCGCAGTTACCCTTCGGGATGTCGTAGGGAATGGCAATGAACTTCTCGGCGTGGCGCTGCTGCCCCTCGAAGTGGCTGGTAATGTTCACCAGGCCCTTCTCCTCGATACCCCGGTCGGCCATGTCGGCGCGGTGCAGGAAAATCACGCGCCGTTCGTTGAACACGCCCCGGTAGCGGTCGTTGTAGTCGTAGATGGTCGTGTTGAACTGGTCGTGGCTGCGGATGGTGGTCATTACCAGCTGGTCGGGCTCGAGTACGTGCTTCTCGTAAGGCGTGGCCGTGAAGTTGGCCTTGCAGTTTTCGGTGGTAAAGTTTCGCTCCCGCGGGCCGTTGGGCAGATAAAAGCCCCCCGGATGCCGCACCTTCTCGTTGAAGTTGTCGAAGCCCTGGACGGCCCGCGAGATATGGTCGCGGATCAGGTCGTAGTTCGCGGTGCAGCCCACCCAATCGACGGTGCTTTTCGCGCCAAGCGTGGCCAGGGCCATTCCACATACGATGGCCGTTTCACTGAGCATCTGCCCGGCCAGGGGTTCGAGCACGCCCCGGCTCATGCTCACCACGCCCATCGAGTTTTCGCAGGACGTGAACTGCTCGCCCGACTGCTGTTGGTCGATATCGGTACGGGCCAAACAGGGCAGCAGCAGGGCCATTTCGCCGTTGATGAGGTGGCCGCGGTTGAGCTTGGTAGTGACATGCACCGAGAGGCGCAGCTTGCGCATGGCCTCGGCCACGAACTCGGTGTCGGAGGCGGCCGAGAGCATGTTGCCCCCCATGGCCACGTACACCTTCACCTTGCCGTCATGCATGGCCTTGATGGCTTCCACCGTATCGTAGCCGTGCTCGCGGGGGGGCTCGAAGTTGAATTCCTTTTGCAGGTCGTCGAGAAACTCCTTATGGGGCCGCTCCCAGATGCCCATCGACCGGTCGCCCTGCACGTTGGAGTGGCCGCGCACCGGACACAAGCCCGCGCCGGACTTGCCAATGGCGCCCTTAAGCAGGTGCAGGTTCACCACTTCCTGAATGGTATAGACGGCATTTTTCTGCTGCGTAAGCCCCATCGCCCAACAAGTGATAATCTTTTCGTGGCGGGCAATCAGGTTGGCCGCCTCCGTGAGCTGGGCCCGGCTCACGCCGCTCGCTTCCACGATGTCGTCCCAGCTGGTCTGGTCCAGGTTCTGCACCAGCGCGTCGTAGCCGGTAGTAAATTCCTGGATGAAGGCGTGGTCGATCACCTGGCCGGGGTTGAGCGCCTCGGCTTCGAGCAGGGCCTTCATCAGCCCGCGCACCACCAGCAAATCGGAGTTGATGCGCACTTGCAGGTAGAGGTCCGTAATTTGGGTGCCGTCGCCGAGCAGCGCGCCCAGCGCCCGTAGCGGGTTCAGGAAATCCTGCGGGTTCTTGAAGTGCTGCAGGCCCGCCTCGATCAGCGGGTTGATGCTGATGATCTTGGCCCCGTTGCGCTTGGCTTTCTGCAGGGCCGTGAGCATGCGTGGATGGTTGGTGCCGGGGTTCTGGCCGATGATGACGATGACTTCGGCCTCGTAGAAGTCATTGAGCGTCACGGTGCCTTTGCCCAGGCCGGTGGTGGGGCTCAGGGCCACGCCGCTGCTCTCGTGGCACATGTTCGAGCAGTCGGGCAGGTTGTTGGTGCCGAACTGCCGTACGAAGAGCTGGTAGAGAAAGGCGGGCTCGTTGGGCACCTTGCCCGAAGTGTAAAAAATGGCCTCGTGCGGCGTGGGCAGCACGTTCAGCTCATCGGCGACCAGCTGAAACGCCTCGTCCCACGGGATGGGGGTGTAATGGGTGGCTCCCGGCCGGAGCACCATGGGGTGGGTGATGCGGCCCGCGTTGTTGAGGTCCCGGTCGGTCATGTGCGAGAGGTCCACCAAACTGTGCTGGGCAAAGAAGGCGGGGTCCACGCGCTGGGAATCGGCATCGGAAGCGGTAGCCTTGGCGCCGTTCTCGCAGAACTCGGCCACCGAGCGGTGCTCGTCGGGGTCGGGCCAGGCGCAGGACGAGCAGTCGAAGCCGTCCTTTTGGTTCATCTTCAGCAACGCGCGGGTGCCGCGGCCCACACCGTCCTCGCGGAAGGTAAATGTGGCCGACTTCAGCACGGCCGTCACACCGGCCGCTGCCGTGGCGGGCTTGCCGAGCTTGAGCCCGGTGAACCCCTCCGGGGGCTGGGCCAGGATGGGATGCTTGAATTTGGCCCCCAGCGTGTCGGGCGCGGTCATTTTTCGCTTGTCGGCGTCGGGCTTGCCGTCCGGGTCGTAGTGGTCGTTGGTGGGTGCCTCGCCCTGGTCGGAACGCTCTCCGCTTTTCGGGGCGTTGCTGGCAACCTGTTCTTCTACTTTGCCGGCCTTTTCGGGGTCCAGCGCGGGGGATTTTTCCATAACTTCAAGCGGTTAATAGTTCAGCTATTAGGGGAAAGAATGGCCGAGGCCGGGCAACTCAAAATTATCGGCCCAGCCGGTAGGTAAGCAGCACGTCCAGCGTAGGCAGGTAGCCGTGCTCCCGCAGACTAGCATCCACCTCCTGGTCAAGGTCGTCGTAGAGGCGCTGGGTGAGGGCCAGCTCGTCCACCAGGGAGCGGTTCGAGGAAAACGAGTTGTGGGTGGTGAAGATTTTGCCCAGGCTGGCTTCCAGGTTCAGGCCGAAGCGCGATCCGGCGAAACGGAAAGCCCGCCCGACCCGCAGCCCGCCCAGCCACAGGTTGGACTGCATCTCAAAGACCAGCAGCGGCGCGGTCAGCGGGCCGAACGCCGAAAAGTCGCGTTTGAAATACAACCCCAGCCCATCGGCGGGGGTGATGGGCCCGGCGCTCAGGTGCACGTACTGCCCGAACACGCCCGCGTACCAAGGCGAGTTGGCGTGCACGTTTACCCCTACGCTGGCCATACTGCCCCGTTTGAATGAGCGGTCAATGGCTTGGCTTAGCTGGCGGTCGAGCCCGAAGCCTTCCAGCGTCTTGAGGGTATAACGGTCGAAGGGCTCCGTGATTAGTCCGCCCTGCAGCCGGGTGGAAAAGCGGCGGCTGAACTGGAACTGGTAACCAGCCGTGTAGCTCAGGGGCACCTGCACCCCGGCAAACAGCGAGTGGCGGGGGGCGAATCGTTCGTTAGGGGGGCCAGTTGGGCCCGGCCCAGCAGGGGAAAACTCAGGCTCAGAGCCAGCGACAATACGGATTTTTTCAGCATTACCAGGGTGGTTAATCAGGTGAAACCAGCAGCCTGGGGGGCGGCTGACGGGCCCGTTGTCAGGAAAGAACCTCTTTCTTCTCGGTGGCTTCCGGCTGGCCGCGCAGCACCGCCAGGGCTTTTTTCACCACGTTTTCCACTGTGAAGCCGAAGTAAGCCAGCACTTCTTCCCCGGGGCCCGACAAGCCGAAGCGGTTCATGCTCAGGGTAGCGCCTTCGTCGGTGACGTACTTGTGCCAGCCGATGGGCGAGCCCGCTTCCACGGCCAGCCGCTTGCGTATAGCAGGCGGCAGCACTTGGTGGTGGTAGGCCTGGTCCTGCTGCTCGAACAGCTCCCAGGATGGCATGCTCACCACTCGAGTAGCCACACCCTGCGTTTGCAGCTGCTCCTGGGCGTTGAGCACCAGGGCCACTTCCGAGCCCGTGGCAATCAGGATTAGCTGCACCTCGCCAGTGGCCTCGCGCAACACGTAGGCGCCCTTGGCCACGCCTTCGCGGGCCGAGCCATAGTTGGCCTGGTCGAGCACAGGCAACTTCTGGCGCGATAAAACAAGCACGACCGGGGTTTTGGGCTTGGTCATCGCCACGCGCCAAGCTGCCACCGTTTCGTTGGCGTCAGCGGGCCGCAGCACAATGATGTTGGGAATAGAGCGCAAAGCCAATACCTGCTCTACGGGTTGGTGGGTGGGCCCGTCCTCGCCCAGCCCGATGCTGTCGTGGGTAAAGACGAAGGTGGCGAACGATTCAGCTAAGGCCGTCAGGCGGATGGACGCCCGCATATAGTCCGAGAAGTTCAGGAATGTACCCCCGTAGGGCCGCACCCCGCCGTGGTGGGCCATGCCGTTGAGGGCCGCGCCCATGGCGTGCTCGCGCACGCCGAACCAGATGTTGGGGTGCGCGTGCTGGCCCGGCTGGAAGCTGGCGTCCCCGCTGGTGGGCATCTCGTTGGAGCTGGCCAGGTCGGCCGAGCCACCAAACAGGTAGGGCACCCGCTGCCGCAACGCGGTCAGGGCCTTGCCCGAGGCCTGCCGGGTGGCCAAGGCTCCGTCTTGCTCCGTGAACACGGGTAGGTCGGCATCCCAGTTTTCCGGCAGCTCCCCGGCAAAGGACTGCTCGAACAGTTGGGCCTCGGCCGGAAAATCACCCTCATACGCCGCGAAGCGCCGCTGCCAGTCGGCTTGCAGTTCGGCGCCCCGCTGGCCTGGCTCCAACAGGTGCAGGCGCACGTCGTCGGGCACCACGAACGAGTGGTCGGGGTCCCAGCCGAAGTACTCCTTGACGCGGCGCACGTTCTCAGGGCCCAGGGGCGAGCCGTGGGCCTTGCTGCTGCCGGCCAGCGGCGAGCCGTAGCCGATAATGGTGCGCACAGCAATGATAGAAGGCCGCCCGGTTTCCTGCTGCGCGGCCCGGATGGCGGCCTCGATGGCGTCGAGGTCATTACCGTCAGCCACGCGCTGGGTGTGCCAACCGTAGGCGTCGAACCGGGCCATGGCGTCTTCGGTGTACGCCAGGCTGGTGGGGCCGTCGAGCGAAATCAGGTTGTCGTCGTAGAGGTAAATCAGCTTGCCCAGCTTTAGGTGCCCGGCCAGGGAGGCCGCTTCCGAGCCCATGCCTTCCATTAAGTCGCCGTCGCTCACCAAGCAGTACGTGTAGTGGTCCATCACCGTGTGGCCCTCCCGGTTGTAGGAAGCGGCCAGAAAGGCCTCGCTCAGGCCCATGCCCAGGGCGTTGCCGAAGCCCTGGCCCAGCGGGCCGGTGGTTACTTCCACGCCGGGCGTCAGGTTGGACTCGGGATGGCCGGGCGTACGCGAGTGCAGCTGCCGGAAGGCCTTCACGTCGTCGAGCGACAAGTCGTAGCCGTAGAGGTGTAGCAGGCTGTAGAGCAGCGCCGAGCCGTGGCCGGCGGAGAGGATGAACCGGTCCCGGTCGGGCCAGCGTGGGTCCTGCGGGTTGAAGCGCAGAAAGCGCGAGAACAGCACGTACGCCATCGGAGCCGCGCCCAGGGGCAAGCCGGGGTGGCCGGAATTGGCGGCCTGCACGGCATCAACGGATAAGAGGCGCAGCGTGGTGACACTGCGGTCGGCTAGGGTGGGCACTGGGTTGGTCATAAGAAAAGAAAATAAGGGGAGGAGGCGGGGAAAATGCCCGGTAATGGGGAAGTTGTAGGGGGTATCTCTTCAGATTGTGTGTTGCTGCTCTTTAAGCAGTTCGAGCAGTAGCAGCCGGGCGCGGTGCAGGTACGCCTTCACCGTACCCAGGGGCAGGTGCAGCTGCTGCGCGATTTCCTCGTAGGTGAACTCGTCGAAGTAGCGCAGCCGCGTCAGGGTCTGGTAGCGGCCGGGTAGCTGATGCACGACCTGGCGCATCCGGTCGATTTTCTGCTGCCGAATCAGGGCGTCCTGGGGATTGAGGGCGGCATCCCGGAATTCCCGAATGATTTGGTTGCCGTCCGGCCCCACGACCGCCAGGCGCAGGGGCGTGGGGCGCTGCCGCTGCCGGCGCAGAAAGTCAATGCAGTGATTGGTGGTGATGCGGAACAGCCAGGTACTAAAGGCAAAATCGGGTTTAAACAGGTGCAAGGAGCGGAAGGCTTTGGCCAACACCTCGGCGGTCAAATCCTCGGCATCGTCCGCTCGCCGGACCATCTTTAGCGCCACGTGAAACACCGGCTTGCTGTAGCGCTGATAGAGTTCGGCGTACGCTTTCTGGTCGCCTTGCTCCAGGGCGGCCTGGATCAGTCGGAAATCCGCGCGGGTCCGGGCCGATACTACGCGCTCTACTGCCCATTTGCTTTCTTCCATCCGCGCGTTGCCTACCAGTATCTTCTTGATTTCAAACGAGCTAACGACCAATAACCGACGGGGGTTGTCAGCTCCTTTTCTACCGTTGTGCTTGACAACCTTCCAGCGCGCGCTGCGAATACCCCAGTGGAGCCGCCACTTCCGGCGGCCGTTTTTCTTCTTTTGCTATGAGCCATTCGAAATCCATGGGGTCGCCGGTTAACTCGAAAGCCAGCCTGCTTGGGGCCGATCCTGCCCGCCTGCAGGACCCGACGGCCCACGACGGCCAACAGGCCGCTGCTGTAGCCTCACCTGCTAGCAGCCCAGCGCTGGCGCCCGCTCAAATGGGTCCGCCCGAAGATTCAAAGCAGCAACCAGGCACCCAGTGGTTGAATTTTGCTGGACTGCCCCAGCGCTTAACTGAGCTGCCGTCGACACTACGGGCGGTGGGCACAAAGACAGTAGCCCGCTGGCAACAGCTTTCCACCCCGGAGAAAGTACTGGGTGGAGCAATCGTAGTGCTAGGCATTCAATATCTGCTGTCGCGCCGCCGCTAGCACCTGCCAAGCCCGAGCTGACCGGCAGGCAAGCTAGCCTCTGGACCAGCTTGGTTGCTGAGCGGTTTCGTGTTCTTAGCTGGTGTACGCTCATCTTGAACAGGCAGGTTTTGGGGTACTGCTCCCGCGCGGGTAATTCTTCTTCTAAGCTAGTTGCTTACGGGGCTATCGAAACCAACCAGGCCATTGCCAAGTTTGCGACTGCTATTTTTCACGGGTAGTCTCGCAGCACTTGCTTTTGGCAGAGGCCAAGCCCCACCGTGCACCGGGGCAAATGGCAGGGCCGTTTTCAGGGCCGCCCCGGTGCACTACCGGGCTTAGCCGACCGCATCACTTGCTGCTTGACTAAGCGCGGCCCGCAATTGCCGCAGATAAGGGTGCGATATAAATGTAATCGGGAGTAAGCCTGACGGCGCAGCAAACACGGGGCCAGCTTCAGGCGGCCCGCGGGCGGAATAAAATTTTGTCGATGTGGCTGCGGTCTACGTCCACGATTTCAAAGTAGTGACCCTCCCACATGAAATGCTCCCCGGCACGGGGCAACACGCTCAATATATGCAAGGCAAAGCCGCCCAGGCTGTGAAAGCCACTCAGGCCCCGCCGCTGCGCCGCCGGGATGTGAAACCGCTCGGCAAACTCGGCAAAGGGCAACTGCGCGTCAATCAAAAACGTGCCGTCGTTGCGCTCGACAATGGCGGGGTTGCTGTCCGTATCCGGCGAGACGTCGCCCACCAGGGCGTCCAGGATGTCGTCGATGGTAACCAGGCCCACCACCCCGCCGAACTCGTCCACCACGATGCCCTGGTGCACGCGCCGCTGCCGGAACAGCTCCAAGGCATGGTAGGCCTTGCTTGAGGCCGGCATAAAGAGCGGCTCTTTTTGCAATTCCTCCAGCCGCAGTAGCTGCGCGTCCAGGTGCTCGTCCACCAAATCCTTAAGGTAGACCATGCCGCGTACTTCGTCCAGGCTGCCTTGGCAGAGCGGGTAGGCCGACTGCTTGCGCGTGAGCACCGTCTGCTTGGTGGCGGCCGGGTCATCGTCCAGGTCCAGCCACACGATGTCCTGGCGGCTGGTCATCAACGAGCCCACGCGCCGGTCGCCCAGGCTGAAGACGTTCTTGACGATGTCGTGTTCGATTTCCTGAATCGTGCCCTCCGAGGCACCTTCCTTCATCAGGGCTTTGATTTCTTCTTCCGTAACGGGGCTTTCCTGGTCCTTGATGCCCAGCAGCTTAATGAGAAAGTCGCTTGACACGGTCAGCAGCCAGATAAAAGGCGCCGTGAGGCGCGAGAGCAAAGCCATGGGCGCGGCCATGAACTTGATGATGCCCTCGGGGTTGGTCAGGTCGATGCGCTTGGGCAGCAGTTCACCGACCACGACGGAGAGATAGGTGATGAAGATGACCATCAGCACCACGGCGATAGTATCGGCAAAGGGGGCCAGCACCGGCACCCGGGCGATGAGGTCCTTTAACTGGGTGGTGAGCCCGGCCCCGCTGAACACCCCCGTTAGAATGCTGATGAGCGTGATGCCAATCTGCACCGTTGACAGAAAGCGGGTGGGATCATGGGCCAGGGCCAACGCGGCCTGCGCCGTGCCGCTGCCCTGCTTGGCCTGGGCTTCGAGCTTGGACTTGCGCGAGGATATCAAGGCAATTTCCGACATGGAAAAGACGCCGTTGAGGATGACGAGCAGCAGAATGAGGAGTAATTCCAAGGGAGAAAATAGCAAGGAGATGGAGTGGCAAGTAGCTGCTTTACTCGGTTAGGAAAGGACGGACATCGAGTTCGGATCGAACAAACAAGAAAGCTTTCGGAAGGTGAGCCGCTGTCCTAACGATTTTCCGGCTTGATAGATGCAGGTCAAGTTGCAACCTGGCACCAGACTGCCTGCTGCGCAGCATTATCGTGACGTATCATCTAAATACGCAGCAGTAGGTTTGAAAATAAAGCTAGTAAGCGAAGTGGCCCGGACTCGGCAGTCGTGGACAAGCCGAAGAGGTGGGACACGTGCGCTGCACGTACGAACCGGTACGGCCACGTTGCGGCCGTTTATTTGCGGGATGTATAGTGGACGAGTCTTCCGTTCACCCTACCATTACCTGTTGGTGGAGGACCTTGTCCCGGTTGGCGTGGCGGCGGGCGGAGCGCTCCTTTATGTCACCGACTGGCAGTGGGTACACCTTTGCCTGATCTTGGGACGATTAGGCTTCATAACCTGTGGCAGCCGGATCCTGCTCACCGCGGCCGGCTGCTGCGCGAAGGCGTTGGATAGGGAGGTGGACGAAGTACGTTTCTTGCTGCCGGGGCAACCCGCGGCGTGCGGGAGGTGAATAAGCTGCTCATCTGGACCCTCAACCCGGTGGACCGCGCCCTGCGTGTGCAGTTGGTCCGGCATCACGGGGACGAAAGCGCCTTTAACGAATACCAGCACGAGGCGCTGCACAAGGAGTTTGACATCAAGCAGGCCATAGGATGCCTCGCATACGAACCATCGGACCCGAGCGCTTCCGGCCAAGGGTACTGACTAGCGCGGCGCCGGAGGCGACCACGGCTACGAACCAGCAGGCTCGGGAAGCAGTCCTCAGAGCCGAAGAAACCGAGTTGGTAGGGTACCCACGCTTATTGCTTGCGGGATATCTTCTTAAACAACCCCACTATTTTCTCCACCACAAAACCAATCAGTAACCCGCCCACCGCGCACACCAGCGCCTTAGCCAGCCAAGCCACCGCCGGAATATGGGCCAAGGCCTGTTCCAAGTCGTGCAGTAAATGAGCAGTAAACGGAATGCCGTGGGCGATGATTTCGGCCCCGACCCACAGCATGGCGGCCGTCCCCACGTAGCTTAAGATGCTTAGGAAGCGCGGCATAAACTTCACGATGCCGCGGCCCAATTTTTGCGCCGCAGGGTGGTATTTGTCCTGGGTTAGGTGCATGCCGATGTCATCGGCTTTCACAATCAAACCCACAAAGCCGTACACGGCCACCGTAATAAAGACGGCCACGGCCAGCATGACGACAATCTGGTTTACGATCGGCTGAGCGCTTACTTGGCTGTACGCAATGGCCATGATTTCAGCCGATAGGATAACATCGGTGCGCACAGCCCCCGCTACCCGCTCCTTTTCCAGCTCCTCCGGCGTCATCACCTGCAGTTGCTCACTTTCCACGTCCACCGCATGGGACTTGCTGAATAGGGCATGCACCTTTTCATATCCCTCGAAGCATAAGTAGGCCCCGCCCAGCATCAAAATAGGGGTAATAACCCAGGGCGCAAAGTACCCGAGCAACAGGGCCGCCGGGCTCAGGATGAACACCTTATTGATGAGCGACTTTTTAGCTATCTGGTAGATAATGGCAAGCTCCCGGGAGGGGTCGAGGCCCACCACGTACTTGGGCGTCACCGCCGTGTCGTCGATGACAATACCGGAAACTTTGCTGGTGGTTTTGGCAACCTGAGCCGGCACGTCATCCAAACTGGCCGCGCTGGCTTTAACCAACGCGGAAACGTCATCTAACAGCGCAAAAAGACCTGATGCCATATTCTATGTGTTTATTACGTGATGCTCTTTTTCGGATGAGGAGGCATTTTTGCTTTGCTCGCCAGCGAGGTATAGCGGTTTGGCGAGCAGAGCACTCACTTCTTACTTGTCGGCAGTAAGTGGTAGCTACGGTGGTGAAACCAGGGCTACCTGTTCCGGAGGATGTGCCGCGGAGATGCTGCTGGCTCGGCTGCGAGGTGAGTTACGTGTTCAACGCGGGCTGCTTCATCCGGAGGCTGGTAGATGTAGCGGCCCTGGCATACTGTCCGCCGAGGGTGCGTACGTGGTTTACGGGTTTAGGGCTGTCTTTGGAACGTACAGCCTTGAGGTGGTTTAGGGTAGCCGGACAGCAGAAGGATGCATCTTCCTTCTCTCATGATTGCAAAAAAAGAGTAGGGCCTCGCCCGATAAACGGCGCACGTGCGAGGTTGCTTTCAAAGCCGAGGCTCTGCGCCTAGCCGACGAAAGTCGCTCAACCCAAGCCGCTGCCCGCGCATTGGGCATCAATCCCAAGCTGCTCTACCGCTGGCACCAGGAGCAGGTAGTCGCGGAAGTGGGGAGTGTGGAAGTAGCCCGCGAACAGGAGGTACGGGGCCTACGGGCAGCTAATAACGGCTGGCGCAAGAACTTGACATTTTAAAAAAAGCTTTGGTCAGTTGCCTCCTCTAAACGCAGGCTCGCCCGGCCGACCCCGTGAGTATTTATCGGTACATTGCCCTGCGCCAGACCCGTGTGTCCGTACGGCAACTCTGTTAGGTGTTGCGGGTAACAACTAGTGCCTACTACGCTTGGCGTGTCAAGACTCGCCGGCTGATTCCTGTACCAGCATGGCAAGTAGCCATGCGTCAGCTCTTTGCCCAGCATGCCCGGCGCTACGGCACCCGTGAGCTACGGGCCGAGTTGATGGCTCAGGGGTACCCGAGAATCGGTCGCCGACGCATCCAGCGAGTCCTGACGGCTAATGGCTCGCGGGCCCAGCATCCCCATTCGTTTGTTCCCCATACTGTTTACTCCGACCCGGCTGTGCGGGCTGCGCCCAACCGCTTACTCGGCCAGCCGGCCCCCACCGCCCCCAACCGGGTCTGGGTGGGCGACTGAGGTGGTCGAGTCAGGTGAGACAGAGTTGGATGTTGGTTAGAAGCGTTTGTTGTTCAATGAATATGCAGACACTCATAGCCCAGTGCCGAGTGCCGCCGCTGGTAATTGTAGTAGTCAAAATAGGTGGCTAGTTCGGCTTGCGCCTCGGCGAGGGAAGCGAAAGCGGAGCGGTCCAGCAGCACCTCTGTTTTCACGCGCGACCACAGGCTTTCGGCTTGGGCGTTGTCATAGCATTCGCCTTTGCGGCTCATGCTGCGTACTAATCGCCAGTCCGTAAGCAGGCGCCGATAGGCGTTACCACAGTACTGCCTACCCCGGTCCGAGTGTACCACCAGCCCGGGCGTGGGTTGGCGACTTAGCAGTGCCTGGCGCAAGGCGGTAGTAACCAGTTAATCCGGCATCATAGCGAGCACCTGCCAGCCCACTACCCGTTTCGAGTAGGTATCTTGAAACGCAGCCAAGTACGCCCAGGAGCCGTTTTGCAGGGGTAAATACGTGATATCGCCCACCCACACTTGGTCAGCTGCTGTAGGAGCCGCACGATCAAACAGATGGTTCGCTGCCACCCGTGGCCCCTGCTCACTACAAGTCGTGCGAGTCACAAAAGCACGCGCTTGCACGGCCACCAACTCGCGCCGGCGCAGGGCCTGCCGGATGCGATTACTACCCACCTGGTGCCCCTGCGCCCGCAACTCAGCCCGTAGGCGGCGCGTGCCATAATGCCGCTTATGCCGCACAAACGTCTGGCACAAGACCTGCTCCCAAGCGGGTACCACGGGTCGATCAGTAGCCTTTTTCTGCCAACGGCAGTAGCTGACTACCCCTACGCGCAGCACCCTGACAGAGGTGGCGTACCGGATAGTGCCGGGTCTGCGCTTGAATAAAGCGGTAACGGCTCACGGGGTCGGCTGCGTAAAGATGGCTAAGGCTTTTTTTAGGATGTCACGCTCCTGCTGCAAGCGCCGGACTTCGGGCTGCAGGGCTTTTTGCCACTTGTAGAGCAGTTTAGAACTGATGCCGAGCTGCCGAGCTGCGGCTTGCGTGCTCCGGCTTTCACTGGCTAGGCGCAGGGTGTCGGCGCGAAAGGCCACATCATAGTGTCGGCGTTTGCGCGGCGCACCCGTATTCGTTTTCTGAGTCATGACAGAAAGAAGATACCGCCCTTTTCTATCTCACTCTAGTGGACCCTCTCAGGCCTGGCCTCATGCGGCGGGAACAGCCATACGGAGGAAGAGTACCAAAAACTACAGTTGGAAAACGCCCAGCTTTCGCAACAAATCGAACAGTGCCAAAATAGTCCGGAGAAATTGTTGGAAGCAGCCAAAACAAACCTGAACCGCAAAGATTATTCAGGCACTGCCGCGACCTTACGTGCCCTGATCCAGTGCAGTTCGGACTCTGAGCCGGCAATAGAAGCGCGTAAACTACTGCCCTCCGCAGTCTTGAATGCAAAAAAAGCCGAGTCAATAGCGGAGGAAAAAAAGCGAAAGGCGCAGCTGAACAGCAAAAATACGCTTCGGAACGGATTCGCATCGAGACGAAAATCAGAGAGAAAATCGATGCCTGCAGGGGCTATACCAAAGTGAACCGCAGGGGCGCTACCGAGTACACGTTCAACGCAACGGAATTCAAAAACCGAATTACTAAGGAAGGTTTAAAGCAACTCGGCGGCGAGTACAGCAACGATTATAAGGGCCGCTATCAGGGCCACCCGGTAACCATTAAATACGGAGGCGCAACAGCTTCCGCGAATAGGTGGGAGCAGCACTGGGATGTGGCGGTCGATTAATGCTTGACTCAATCATGCGCAATTACAACCTCAGCATCTAGCACTAAAGGCACTAGGTAGTAATTAAAAATGCCCCGCCTGTCACGGCGGGGCATTTTTGTGGTTTTCTGGCGGCCCGGCTCACGGCAGTGGGAGTCTAACGCAGCTCTGCCTCCTTATCCGCGGCGCTTACGGCCTGCCCCGTGGGGGTGAGGTCGTGATCCCGGCGGATTACGAATCTTGTGCCGGACGGCTTATTGGGTCCCGAGACGAGCGTGGCTTTGAGCTGAAAGGCCATATTCTCGATTAGGTGCGTACCGAGCGACTCGTGCTGCTCGGCGTCTGGGGCCGGCATTCCCACCCCATCGTCCGTCACGACCAACTCAAAGCCGGTGCCATCGGGTCCGGCGTTTAGTTCGACTTGCATATGCCCGCTGGTGCGGCCCACAAAGGCGTGCTTGTAGGCATTGGTCACCAGCTCGTTTACCAGCAAACCGAACGGGGTTGCTTGCTGCGCCGTCATTACCACGGGGTCCAGCGCCGTGGTGATGGTGACCGGGCACTTGGCCGAATTGAAGGTCAGGCTCAGGGTATCGAGCAATTTGGCCACGTACGAGTCGAGCCGTACTTCGGCCAGGTTGTCGGCGCTGTACAGTAACTCGTGTACGAGGGCCATGCTCTGAATCCGGCTCTGGCTGCTGGCCAAGGCTTCAACCAACGCCGGGTTGGGATATACGCTGCTTTGCCAGCCCAGCAGGCTGCTAACGAGTTGCAGGTTGTTTTTCACGCGGTGGTGAATCTCCTGCACGAGCACTTCCTTTTCCTCCACTCGCTGGCCTAGCTCTTTGTTGGTTTCGTGCAGCTTGTCGTACACCCGGTTAAGCTGGGCCTTTTTGCGGCGCAACCGCCAGTAGATTAAGCTCACTACGATCAGGAACAGCGCCGAAACGCCCAGCAAGAACTGTAGGCTCGTTACTTTACCTTGTTGGGCGGCGGCCAGCGCGCGGTCGGTTTTGCTCTGCTGGGTGAGGTAGCGTATGCGCTGCTGCTGCTGCTCGATGTCAAACTTGACTTGCTGCTTTTCCAGGATGAGCGCTTTTTCCTGGTTGAAAAGCGCGTCCTTTTTCTGCGCCGCCTGCCGCTGCAACTCGTAGGCCCGGCGGTAATCTCCCTGGGCGAGGGCGGCCTGGGCCTGGTACTCCAAGCCCTTCACCTGCACCGGGACGGCTTGCAGCTGCCGGCCGTAGGCCGCGGCCGCTTCGGCCGCTTGGCCGGACTCGTCCGGGCGGTCCTGGCTGGCCAGGAATTTGGATAAGGTAAGCAAGGTGAGGCTTTCCTTGTGCCGGTCGCCTATCTTGTGGTACCGGTCGCGGGCATTACGGAGATTATCCAGCGCGGATTCACTGGCCGCGCGGCTGGCGTTGGTGAGCTGGTATAACTCGGCCATGACTACTTCCACGTCCGCGTAGCTCGGCGCATTGGGCCCGGCCGCAAAGGTTTGGCGGCAGGCATCCATCGCCTGGGGGTATTGTTTCAGCGCCAGATACACTTTAGCCAGGTTAGCGTACGTCTGGGCCCTCGTGATGGCCGCGTCCGGGCCAGCCGGCGGGTAAAGACGGCGGAATTTGAGGCTGGTCAGCAGCATCCTTCCCGCGTAGGGGTACTGCTCCATTTCCAGCGCGCAGGCCCCCAAACTTGCGTGAAACGGTTCGTAGAAGCTGGTTTGATTTTTCGCCTTGGCCAGGGCAATGCCCTCAGTGTACTCCCTGATGGCCACCGCGTAATTACCGCGTTGAATGGCCAGAGTGGCCATGATTCGGATGCTGTTCAACTCGCCCCGCAAATAGCCCATGCCGTGCGCCAGCGTGCGGGCCTCAGCGGCGTACTCCCGCCCCAACTGTGCGTTTTTCGTCTCGCCCGTCCGTACTGCCAGCGCGTTGAGGCGGTTGACCTGCGCCGTGTCAGCCTCAGCCGGGCGGGCCTGCGCCAGCAAGGAGCCCCCAGGGGCCAGCAGCAGTAGCAGCAGCAAGCCCACGCCTGGGGGTCGGCGGGGGCTCGCAAAACGGGGAAATGAAAAAGAAAGGCGTTGTTTCATAGCAGAGCGGAGCACGAATGAGCGGCTCCTTCCGGGGCCATCGGGCGGTAATTACTTAAAGTCCAGGGTCACCCCCAAAAATACCAGCCGGCCCACCTGCGGGCCGCCGTACACTTGCACGTTGCGGGCGTTGCCCAGGTTTGTGCCGCCGAGCACCAACTCCGTGTGCAGGCGCGGGAGCCGGTAACCCAATTTGGCGTCCAGAGACGAATAGGTGCCCAAATCACCGGCGGCGAACGGCGACTCAAAGCGGTGGCCCTGGGCCCAGCGGTAGTTGAGCGAATAGGTATAGACCTTTTTCAGCTCCCCGGCCACGCCGGCGTTGAACTTGTGCTTGGGCGTGTTGTAGGAAGTCTGAAAATCCGCCGGCAGGCCCTTTCTGTCCAGCAGGCTTAGCGTGTAGTTGCCACTGACTTCGATTGCTTTGGTGGGCGTGTAAGCGAAGCCGACCTCGTAGCCGGAGGCGCGCACTTCCTGGCGGGCGTTCGCTTGCACCTGAATGACGCGGGTGGCTTGGTCAGGCGTCTGGAACGGGGCCATGCTGGCAGACGCCGTTGCCAGCTGCGCGAGAGTCGGGCGCGAGCCGTCCAAATTGGTCAGCAGCCGTACCTGGCTAATGAAGTTGTTGAAGCGGCTCAGGTAATAATCCAAGTCCACGGTCAGGCCCGTCAGCAACAAGCCCTTGTAGCCGATTTCAAACGCTTTAACTCTTTCCACTTTAAGCCGGTCGGCGTTCACCTCGTAGGGGGCCAGCAGGGCCGGGGCCCCGTTTCCGGCGCGCAGAATGGTGCCGAGCTGGCCAGTAACGGCCGTGGAGTAGCCGCTAAAGCCGCTGGATATGTTGCCCAGCAGCAGCACCCGGCTTAAATCCAGGTACAGGTACTGGCCCAGTTGGGTGGCATAGCGGTAGGCTTCGTTGTAGCTCACGCGGAAGTTATGCTGGCGTTCTGCGCCCACTGAGTACACGGCCGAGGCCCGCGGCGAAAACTCGTTCGCAAAGTTGCGGCTCCCGTCCAAGCGCCCGGCCAGCGTAAGTTTCAATTTCTCGGCCAGCAGCAATTGGCTCAGCTGCAAATAAGCGCCGTACTCCGCGTACCGGATGGGTTGGCCGTCGCGGTCGGCAAACAGCCGGCCATCGGAACTGAGGCGGAAGCGGCGGTACGCGGCCCCGGCGATGGCTTGGAGCGAGAGGAGGCGAAACTCGTACTGCCCGCTGAAATCGGTCAGGTTCGAGCCCGGATTCAGTTGGGAGCCCACGCCGGGGGTGGGGTCCGTAATCACCTGCTGCCGCAGCGTGGCAAACTCCGGCGAGCCGGCCTGGAGCTGGAAGGGAGCCCCGGCGGCCTGCCCGGCGGCACCCGCGCCGTCGATATCGCCGGGATTCTGGGTCAGGTACGTGTTGTAGGCCCGGGCGTAGGCGGTGAAGTACTGCTGGGCGTAGGAGAGGTTGGCCGCCCCGGAGCGCGGGTCCGCGCTCGCGTTCATAAACGCGCCGGAGAACGACAAATCGTAGGAGTCGTTGCCACCATCCCGGGTCTGGTAGGCGCGTACGAACCATTTGTCGCTGCGCACTTCCACCCGGTACTGGTTGAAGCCGAAGTTTTTGAGGCGGTAACGGTTGGTGGCCTGATACCCGGTCGTGCCGCTGGCCCGCTTGTACTCGGCCAGCACCTTGATTTTATCGGTCAGCAGAAAGTGCAGGGAAGGGAAAATCCGGTAAAGCTGGGCGGTTCTATCCCCCGCCACGATTTCACGCTCGGTCCAGCCGGGCATGAATACGGTCTTGCCGTTCAGGGCTCCCCCGGTGGGCCCGAACGTGTTGCCTACGTCCCCGTAGCGGTTCACCGCATCGTAGCCCAGCAGCGAGCCGGCGGGGTTGTTGGTCGGCAAGTATTCGGGGCTCAGGGCCGCGTAGTTGTCGGCAATCCACTCCTGGCCCCGGCCATAGGAGCCCGTAAGCTTGAAGGCCAGCCGGTTGCTAAGCTTGACGGCATAGCGGGCCTGCGCGTCGGTGTACCCGCGGGTGCCGCCGCGCAGGCGCACCGTGAGGCCTTCGTAAAGGAAAGGGTCCTTGGAAGTGGTCAGCACCACGCCGTTGAAGGCGTTGGCCCCGTACAGGGCCGAGGAAGGGCCGTGCAGCACCTCCACGCCATCTATGTCCACTTCGGTCAACCCGAGGCTGTTGCCGGGGTTGATGTTCAAACTGGGGGATTGCGTGTCGATTCCATCGACCAGCTGCACTAGGCGCTCGGAGTTAGCGCTGTTAAGGCCCCGCGTGCTCAGACTGGCGTTGAACATTCCGCTCGTCGTTACGTCCACGCCCTTCTGGCGGGCCAGGCCCTGAATCAGGTCGTGCGTGGGGAGCCGCTCGACTTGCACAGAGTTGAGCTTATCGACCGTGGCCCCGGTCCGCAGGATATTTTCCACCGACCGCGAGGCCGACACCACGACTTCGTTGATGAGCGTCAGCGACGGCTGTAACACAACCGTGAGGGGCGCCCCCCGCGCGCGCAGCGTATCCACCCGCGTTTCGTAACCCACAAACGAGACGGCCACCGGCGAGGGCAACTGGGCGGTCGGCACGCGCAGGCGGAACACGCCTTGATTGTCGGTTTGCACCACGATAAACGTTCCCTTCACCAGCACGGTGGCCATCGGCAGAGGTTCCGCGTTGGCGGTGCTTACTGTTCCAGAAACCTCGGTGTACTGGTCCTGGCATCGGGCCGGAGTTGTCGCACAGCAGACTAGGGCCACGCTGAGGGCAATCACTGATGTAAAAGGGGCCATTGGGGGAAAACGCGGCACTAGCACGGGAGAATAAGTAAGTGAGTGAACCCTCGTGGTGCCGACTCGCTTAGGATTGCGGAATAACGCAAGGACAAAACTACACATAAAGCAATGGGTTCATGGATTCCTAACATTTTTGCAGTCGGCACTATCTCTTTTTGTTCGTATGTAGACACAAATATTACACCAATTAGTAGACTTTTGTTCGTATATACGCACAAGATTTTCACTAATAATCTGCCCCGATTATGAAGTACAACCGGGTTTACGGCTGGGGCACCCGGTAGCTGAGCGGGGGGCGAAACGCCGAGCCCTTAGCCAGTAGCAAGTCTCCAGAAAGTGAAGAAAATTCAGGCGTAGAATAGAGCAAGGCGAAGAGAAGGGTACCTAGTAAAGGTACGCCGGCCCGGCTCCCCTACCCGGTTGTCGAGGCGCTGAGCAGCAAAAAGGCAGTGGGGAAAAAGAGGGGTAGCCTAGCTCCGCTGCCCGCCTAGAATAGGGCCAGTTGCTTGCCCGCTTGCTTGCTGGCCAGGGCTACGGCCGCCGCCAGTCGGGACAGGACGAAGTCGTAGATGGTCTGCTGGGCCCACTCAATGAGGACCGAGAAGCGTTAGAGCCGCAAGCAACGCTCTCCGACAACGCCGCTGCCGGCAAAAGGGTCGAGCAGCCACTCTCCCGGCCGCGTGGCTTGTTGAATCAGCCGGTTAATAAAGGAGCCTCCCTTTTCAGTCGCGTAGCCTTTGCTTATCGAGGGCCGCTGCACCTGAAAGTTCATCACCCACTCCGCCAGTTCTCCCGCGTCGGCTACCCCGCAGTTGG
Source organism: Hymenobacter sp. YC55 (assembly GCF_029433095.1). Lineage (GTDB taxonomy): Bacteria > Bacteroidota > Bacteroidia > Cytophagales > Hymenobacteraceae > Hymenobacter. The sequence goes on along the minus strand of NZ_JARNTX010000008.1, from coordinate 99,467 downwards.
TTAGTAACAGCAGCTGCTCCGGGGCCACTACCAGCCCGCGACCTGGGCGGCCGCAAGGTAGCAAGGTAGCAGGCCATGTCCCGCCGGGCACTCGGAGCCCCGGACAGCATCAGGTACACGTGCGACGTGGGAGGGCGTGCCAAGGCGTACACCGCATGCATCACGCGGGCAAACTCGGGCACCTGGATAAAATCGTAATCCGCAATGCCACGGCCGCCAACCAGGGCCACGCTGTAATAGGACAGGTCCAGAAACACGCTGTCGAAGCGCATCCCGGCGGCGGCCAGCTCGTGTAGCGAGTCCTCGGCGGCCCCGCACTGCACGTAGGCTTTAACCTGACCGCTGGCGGTGTGCTATCAAGCGAACCAGCAGGTAACGCACCTAGAAGTCAGCAACAACAAAGTAGGCTTTCAGCATCTGGTGCAGACTTGTGGTACGCAGTGCTTGTTTGTCATGGAAGCCACGGGCGCCTACTACTTAGCCTTGGCGTACTACCTACAGGGGCACGGCGGGCAAGTGGCCGTACTCAATCCCTTAGTCATCAAGCGCTTCATCCAGATGCATTTAAGCAAAGGCAAGAGCGACTGCAAAGATGCGCAGTGGCTCTTGCGCTATGGCCAGCAGCAAGCCGTGAAGGTGTGGCAACCCGACGAGCAAGTGCTGGTGGAGTGCCGGCAGTTAGAGCAGGTCAATGAGCAACTACTCAAGCAGAAAACCATGGTCAGCAATGCGCTAGAAGCCTTAGGGCAGCAGCCGGTCATTAGCAAGCTCGCCTTGAAACAGCTGCAACAGACGCTCCAAGCGCTCACTAAACAAGTGCAAACCGTCGAAGCCGAGTTGCTGACCTTGTTGGAACAGCGCTTTTCAAGCCGAGATGACGCTTTTGTGCTCCATCCCGGGGATTGGACGCAAGACGGCAGGCATACTCTTATTGTTTGCCGGGGGCTTCCATCGCTTCGATAACTACCGCCAACTCATTGCCTTAGCTGGTCTTTCCCCACGTGAGCATAGCTCCGGTCCCAGTATTCGGGGTAAGGTGCGCATTACCAAGATGGGAGGCGGGCTGATCCGGGGCAAGTTCTTCATGTGCAGCTTCGCGGCCAAGAAGAGGAACAAGGCCTGCCAGGCGCTCTATGATCGGCTGGTGGCCAAGGGCAAGAACAAGAAGCTGGCTCTGATTGCCGTCTGCAACAAGCTCCTCAAGCAAGCCTTTGCCATTGTCAAGTTGGGCCAGCCCTATCAAGCCGATTTTTCGTCAAAACTGGCCCTCAACCCTTGACTTTCAACATCATTCATAAAATGCCAAACAACAGGCTAGGCTCCGGATTTGACTGCTACAAATACTCCGATCAGTAGTGCCCGGGGCTGCAACAAAAGATTTGATCCCGATCAGGGCTTTTTTTGTTTCTTAGGGCATGCCCTTACTTTCTTTTGCGGCCTTCAATCACCTCAGTGCCCGTACGCAGCTGACCTTCGTGCTAATGGAAGGCAAGTACTTAGCAAAGCGTTTCGACGAAACCGGCTCCCGCTTGAGTCTCTATTACCTGGGTAGCTTCTTCGTAGAGGTCTACTACGACGCGGTACTCTACCATGAGCATTGCTGCCGCTCCTTCGTTAGCACCAGACAGCTGGCAACTTATGATGAGTGGGTTCAACTACCCAACCTATAAGCAGGGAAACTAACGTTTCGCTACTCTTTAAAAATTTCTTAGGCAACTTTAGTAGGCCTCACCCGAGGGCTCGGCGCATCAACTCATGCAGAGTAGAAACTGGGGCAATAAAGTGAGCAGTCTCCAAGCTTTATGAAACGCAAAAATAGCGCTGACTTGAAATAGCGAGAAGGCCTACAGGATACTTCGCAAGTATGTTGGAATAAGAGAAACCCCTTATTTTAGTTTTTTTTTATTTGCGCAGATGCAGGCAGTTGCGCGGAAACTGAAAATGTTCCAACCCATTTTTTGAACGACGCAAAATTGTACGTGTCAGACAACGAGAATAAAGTAGCAAGCATAATTAATATAGTTGAAATCCATAAGCCACTGAACCGTTTAACTTTGGCGTTCATGTAAGCTAAGTCATCTAAATGCACTTGATCATTATCAACAATTCTGTTAATGTCCTCTTCAACGAGAAGATCCCGGAATCTGCTTTTTAAATTTTGATAATTTTTAACAAACCTGGTTTTTTCGGCTCCAAACTCAACGTACGAGGCTACAAAGTAAATGGTAGCTATTCCCAAAAAGGCTAGCGCCACTCCGGTAGCCTCCCGCGTAAACGCGCCATTCAGCTGCTTTGTAGTAAATACTTTGGCGATAATAATACTGGCAAAGAAAGAAACAAAAGCCATAATGCTTTTCTTGTAACTACCAGCAAACTCTTCCGCTATTTTCGTCGCTTTATTAGTTTGATCAACTATCTGATCCGATATTTTGCTTCGTAGTTCGATATATTGTTTAATATTCTGCTTTAAATAAATCTCAAAAGATGATTTAATGGAATCAAAAGGGTTACCCCTCAGCTCCAGCGTTTTAGTCGAGAGCAGATGAATAGATAAAAGGTTGCGCGTTAAACCGATCTTATCACTAAGGTTGCCACTGCGGTACACCCAATCGTATATTTGATAATATAGGTCTCCTGATTCAGAATGAATTTGGTTGGTCAGTACAGTATCGCTAACAGACTTATAACCGTTGAGCTTATACTCGAGACCATCCTTAGTGAGCCGAGTGATATCGAACAAGCTTACCACGGATACTAAACTACATAAGTGATTTAGCAACTCAATCAGGGCGGGGGGACAATCCTGACTTTTAGTTACTTTGAAGTCGTCCGGAATAAACTGACATTCATTGGCACTTTCAAAGTGACAAACGTTGCGAATCGAATTAAAGCGCCCCGCTCTCATTTGCATACTAGTAGCTTTCTCATCGGCTGAGAGACCACTCCTATTTTTCAAAAAGAATATCGAGTCGCTACCAAACTCGGCCCCTTGGCCATCAAGGATTTCGAAAGCTAAGTATTGGTTTACCTCAAACCTTTTCCAGAGTAATTGTAACTGCTCACGAGAACTGAGGGAATGGAAGTAACTTAAAAATTGAGTTAAAGCAAATATTGGTACTACTTCTTGCTTTGTATGCTTATCACACGCAATTTCAAACCGGCACCCTTCAAAATCGTATTCGATTTCCTCGGCTAACTCGGCTAAGAATTCCTTGACATTAACAGTGCTCGAAGTTGCAAACAAACTCACTGAATCACGATCATCGCAGGAAACGTTGATGCGAAATTCACTTATTTTCAACAACTCATCAATGGCAATTGCAAAATTATTGCTATCCGGTAAAAAGAGCTTATCAGCTTTAATCTTTAATTCAAACCGGTTGAAATCTTCATAAACCGAAATATTTTCACTTTTCGTGAAGCTAAATAGATTTAATATATTTTCAACTGGCTTCATGGTGCTTTGCTATTCGGGCTTCGAGAAAGTGTTATAAATATCTTGATTGGTTCTTATTTTTAAATATTTGATCCCCTCTTCTTCAATAGCTTGGATTTCGCCTTTAAAATCCTCCAAGCCGGATTTGATTACTAGGTCAATATCTTCTGTGACCGCATAAGTTCTTTTGAATCGAGCTTTTATTTCTTTTTTTACGATACCAAACGAAGTATCAAATAGTTTATTAGCTCTTTTTGTAGGCAGATCCCGTAACGCTTGAGTTAAGTTTGTAACAGAGAGACTATCATCCTCTGGCTCGTACTTGCCGACCGTAGTTTGAATGAAATCGCTTAGCTCAAAATGATCATTGGACTTCACATACAAAATCATTGCGTTGCGAATAATTTCGTGATCTACCCGATGTTTCTTTTTAAGCGGCATTAAAACTTCTCTGTCGAGAGCATCCCAAAATGTTTTGGTATTATGAGCATCATCCCTTTTTTCTTGCAGTTCTAAAAAGCCTCTCCACCAGTATTTACTGTGGCTTCCAGAGCTATCACAAACATATAGATCAAGTATTTCTCCGTCTAAGCTTAACTCGGCCAAAAAAGCCTTGAAAACTTTTTTCTTTTTTGGTAGCCCAGCTCGAGTCATGAACGATTCATCATCAAGAAACTGATCATGATCGGACTTAACGATCAGTAATCTTCGGCTAACCGCATCTTCAATAAAAGCTTGAATAAGAATTCCCACCGGAATCTCGTGAACAAGGTTACTTGAATCCTCACGGGCCCTTAGTTCCGTACGATGCAATCTAGCGGCTATGATCCTGGCCGCTTGTTGATAACACAAATCACCGCTGCCGTTGTGATATTGAGCTAAAGCGGAGCAGACTTCGACCGTCTCGCCTTGGAAGTGGTAGCTACGCCTGTTAGCATTGGTTAGCACGAGTTGAACAAGTTCATTGATGTACTGCGCCGCTTCGGGTCGATCGTGATGAGCAGTAACAATTTGAGGCTCGTTTGCTTCGTGACCAACCTTGTAAAGGGAAGAGAATAGTAGATTCATACAGAATGGTTGAAGCTGTAAAGTTATGAACTTCAGGCGGAGCCATCCTGTAAATCACACTACGGGAACTGGAGTTATTTTAGCATGGAAGTAAGATTGCCGTGGTAAATGCTATTCTTTAAGTTGATGCCCTTGTCGGCCACCATAACCATATGCAATTATACTAAAATAATTGGTAGATGTTGTGACTGATTTGTACTTTGCTAATTTAATTAGCAATAATAATTCAACTAGTTGATTAACAGCGGAATTATTTAGCTTTATTTTTATGCAGATTCGCTCAAGCCCTACCAGTTCAAACATATGCGGGCACTGGTAGTATAAGGCGAAGTGTCGTCGTTGATGGCTGTAGCAATCAAACTACGTGGCCCACTCCACCTGTGCTTTGGCTGCCAAAGTGAACTCGGCGCGGCTAAGTAGCACCTCCGTTTTTACCCGGGACCAGAGACTCCAGCCTGCGCGTTGTCATGGTATTCGCTGGCCAAGCGCAACGCTTCGGACCGAAGGATTCATCCTAGCGCCGCCGCTTTCGCGGTGAGCTGTTGTTCAGTTTCTGAGTCATAACAGAAGGAAGATGATACCCTTATCTGGCTCATTTTATTAGCCCCTCTTATTAAGCAGCCACCAGCTTTCAGATAAGATCCGATAGAGGGCCCTTGTCATAAGGGTTCCGTATTGAATCAACCCACCCCACCCCTATAACATTTCACCCAGGTCTGTCCGGCATAGCTTAACCACCTCACGGATCCTCTTTGGACTACGCTACGATGAATGCGGTTCCAGCCTAGCGCTCATCCCCTCTTTACCAGTTCTTACCAGTGGGTTCAGGATTAGCGCCGTTTACTCTTGCTGCAGTAATGGACTTTTTTTGCCGATGCGCAATACAGGTGTGATACATAACGCAAATGCATTAGTACCTCATTACAAGTCAGCTTGCTGTCAGCAGGAGATAGCTTGTATAACAATTTTAATTACATTTAATAATTCTTATTTATATTTAAACAGCACGATATATAACGGCGCTTCAAATATTCGTCCTTACTACCCGTATTAATTCGCTATCAATACCTTGAACCTTTAAAATCCTCCAATATGCTTTCGCTTTTCGATGGCTACATGATGCTGTTAGGCGTAAACGCCGCCGCCTTGATCGCCTATTACCTACTGGTTTATAAACAGGCTGAACACTTAACAAACAAGGCACTTTATCTTGTCTCGTCAACGCTAGTAAGTTTTCTGAGGTGGTCGGCTTAAGTGAGACAAAGTTGGGTCTTAAGCAGAAGAGCTTGTTGTTCAAAGCAATGCGGGCACTCATAGCCCAGCGCTGAGTGTCGCCGCTGGTGATTGTAGTAGTCAAAATACGTCGCCAGTTCCGCTTGGGCCTCGGCGACCGAAGCAAAGGCAGAGCAGGCGAGGAGCAGCTCCGTTTTCACGCGGGACCACAGGCTTTCTGCCTGCGCGTTGTCATAACACTCGCCACGGCGGCTCATGCTACGCACTAGCTGCCGCTGCGTGAGCAAGCGTCGGTAGGCGTTGCTATAGTATTGCCCGCCTCGATCAGAGTGGACGAGTAACCCCGCCGCCGGTTGCCGGCTCAGCAGGACCCGATGTAAGGCCGTGGTCACTAATTGCTCCGGCATACTACCGAGCACTTGCCAGCCTACCACGCGTTTGGTATAGACATCCTGAAACGCCGCTAAATACGCCCACGAGCCATTTTGCAGCGGTAAATAGGTGATGTCACTCACCCAGACCTGGTCGGCCGCCGTGGGGGCGGGTCGATTCAGCACGTGATTAGCCGCCACCCGCGGACCATGCTCAATCTGGGTCGTGCGCGGGACAAACGCGCGCGGCTGCACGGCCACGGGTTCGCGCCGACGCAGGGCGTGGCGGATGCGATGACGACCCACCCGGTGCCTTTGGGCCCACTATTCGGCCCGTAAGCGACGGGTGCCATACCGTCGTTTGTGCTGAAAAAACACCTGGCACAACGCGCCTTCCCAAGCCGGCACGCAGGAGTACGCCACTACTTTTTACCGCCACCGGTAGTAACTGGCCACTGCCCCGAATACCTGACAAAGTTGACGCATGGGATAGTACCGGGTTTGCGCTCGGACAAAGCGGTACCGGCTCATAACGTCGGCGGCATGAAGATGGCCAAGGCTTTTTTTAGGATGTCGCGCTCCTGTTGCAAGCGTCGATTCTCGGCCCGTAGCTGGCGCATGGCTAGGCTTTCGCTTTCCTCAACGCCTACTTCCAGCACCGGGTGTTCAGCTTTCTGCCACTTGTAGAGCAATTTGGGACTGATACCGAGCTGACGAGCCGCGGCTTGCGTGCTCCGGCTTTCACTGGCTAGGTGCAAGGCTTCCGCTCGGAAAGCGTCATCATAGCGGCGGCACTTGCGCGGCGAACTGTTAGTTGGTTTTGAATTCATGACAGAAGGAAGTTAACGCCCTTTTCTGTCTCACTTTAGTAGACCCTCTCACCAGACCTCCTCCACGGCGATACCCCGTAGAGGGGAATAGAAGGACGGAACTCTCATAGCGGTACACTATCCTAAGAAATGGGAAAGGTAACGCAAAGCAACCGTTCAGCTTACTTGTTTTAATTGATTAGGCGCTTCGCGTAAATCCCGCACTTCGGTCCAGCTTACTTCCCTCGCGATGTAACGGACATAGAGCTGGCGGACTAACGACCCCAGTGTGGGCCCCACGCGCCGCTCGTTTACACCGACTATCTTGCGGCACACCATAAAATTAATTCTGAATGGACCTCAACGACTGGACGCTTGCCTCCGACCAACCCCCACCCTGCTGGGAAGGCTACGAAAACTCCGAGCCGGTCTTGGTCATAATTGGGGTTACCAGCCGTGAGGTGGGCATCGCCGTTTACAATCATGTCACTGGCAACTGGAGCGGCAATGATTACTTTGGCGATTATGGCCAGCACGTAGAGCGCCTAGTAACCCACTGGAAATTCGTTGGGCCGCTGCCCCCCCCGTTGCCCGCCGCCTTTGTCAAGGCGCTGGAGCCGGATTTTATTTCCGAAAACACCCCGATGCGGGCCCTGTTCGCCGGCGTTGATGCGGCGGATAAGCCGCTGCACAAAATTCTTTATGCCGCCGTAAGAGACAACGGCCTGCAAGGGGTGCAGATTCGAGCTAATGGCAGCAAGCAGAAAACCTTCTACTACGTGGACTTTCTGGCCAGTGACCCGCTGGAGCTACGAGATATAAAGCAGAAGCTCAACCAGCTGGACGTACCGTTCACCATCACCGCAAAACAGTAACGAACCGCCGGTCGGCCCGGACCGCCAGCGCTAGCTGCGTAGCCGCCACCGGGTCGGCCGGGTACGCGCGGTAGTGGGTTACGTTAGAAATGGTGCCGTGGTGGCCCGTTTGTATCTACTGCTGGCTGCGGCTGAAATAGTGCGGGTAAATGTTCGTGCGCCCGTCCGTGGCCACTTGGAAGCATCGGTGAGGCCGTCCTCGTCGAATGACTGGGGCAGGCCTGCCGTAACGAGTTTCCAGCCATCGGCCTCGGTGGCATTGATGGGGACAGGAATAAGTCGTGCTGCATAACGGAAAAGTGAAGTATTTAGCGGCTTTTGATGGGTTATTTTCTGCCGTATCGCTCGGCCAGCTTCCCGGTCAGCGGCACCCCGGGCGCTCTACTCAGGTACACCCGTAGCCAGTCGCCGCCGCTCAGGTGGGTGTCGCACCACTGGATTGATTGGCGGTGCTGCCCGCCGTGGCGGCACGTGGTCAGGTAGAACGGAAACCGCGGGTTGAGCCGGGCCAGCAGCAACTGGTAGCCGGCCTTATCGGCAAGATGGGCCAGCGCGTGCAACTCGGCCAGCTGCGCAACGCTGGGAGCAAAGCCCACCAAACCGGCCAGCTCCTGCACCGGCATCGGCGGCACCGGCAGCCCCGGCTGGTGAACGTAGGCCCGGCCCGGGTAGATGAGGCAATCAAACGCAGCCCCGGCCTTTTCCGGGCGCTGCACCCACGGCAGGTAAGCGTCGCGCTCCGGCGCGGCGGTGGCCACGGGTTCGAGGGCAATTTCCCACCGGCACTTTAGCTTCTGGGCAGTGGCCCCGCTCGGCCGGGTGGCCTGGCGTTTGCCGGTCCACTTGGCCCCGCCGGCCTTTCCGCTGGCCAGCACGAAGTTGGCCCCGCGCACACTGCTGGCCTTCTCACTCTGGAGCGTGTAGGTAATCAGCTTCCGGCACCCCCTGAGCCGCGCCCGCTGCTGGCAGGCGGCGTAGAGCTTCGAGCACGCATCGGGGTGGCCCTGGGTGCATACCCGGGTTACCTCCAGCGTATTGCCGTTGTCCAAAGCACGGGCCACCGGACGGCCGACAATGGCCACCCCGACCAACACGCCGTCGAAGTAGCAGCCCACCGAAAACACGTGGCCTACCGGCGGCTCGTTGTGGCGGTGGTGCCGGCCTACGTAGGCCTTGGCCTGGTCAAAAGGCAGCGGCTCGGTGTGCAGCCGGCCCGTGGCAAACAGCTGCCCGCCCATCGGGGGCAGGGTACCGGCGGTACTGGGGCCACTAAAAAGCATCATGTGCAGGAGCGAAAGGGCCTAGAAAATGAGCGCCGTCTGGATGCCGGCCGCCGGCACGTAGTCGGCATCGTCCAAGGCGCACGCTCTTTCAAGCAATCCCTGAGCGGCCCGAAAAAAGGCCTTGGCTTCGCTCAGCGAGTAGCTGCTCGGGCAGAACTCCCCCCACGTATTGACGCCGTGTTCCGTGCGCACGTCGCCGTTCTCAAATGCCATGCTCACTTTGCCGGGGGCTACGCCGCCCTTTTCCCACTCAACCTTTACCAGCACGGTACTGCCGGGCATCGCGGCCATAAACGCCACGTCGGCGGCCTTGGCTTCCGCCTGCGCGGCCGGGCGCTGGCTGGTCTTATAAGAGGCGAGGAAGGCAGCGTGGGAGGCGTGCATCCGGGCAAAAGCAGCGAGTGAGGCAACGGACATGGCGGGGCGGTTTTTACGGGCGGCGACAGTGCCGGACGTGCGTATATAGATACATAAACTACACCAAAATGCCCGTTTTAGGGTGACTGAACGGGTTTTATTGCCTGTCCAAAACTTACTTTTCTCCCTCACTGCTATGGCTCCCACCGGCCCCTCCATTGGAAGGGGCCGGGCCCTGGGGCTAGTCCTGCTCGAACTCGGCCCGCGCCTGGTGGCCATCGGGGCACTGAAAATCGCATAGCTCACGCGGCAGGGTGCAAACGCAGCTACCCATTGGCTCCTGCTCTTGGTCGGCCTCCCGGTTGGCGCGGGCCTCGGCAGCCCACTCGGTGTTCTGCTCGTCGCGCAGGACGGCCTGTTCCGTCTCAACTTCCTCGGCCTCCGCGTCCCAATCGCGTATGATGCGCCCGACTTCGGGGCCGCCGTTCTCCTTCTCGTTCATAACAACAATCAGCAGCGGCAAAAGCTGCGGGTTGAGCCCCTCGGGGTTGTCCTCGTCGTTGCCGAACGGCACACCGTTTTCTTCCAACACGGCCTCCACATCGCTAATTGAGCGCATCGGCTGGGCATCGCCCAAGCTGTCATAGTTGACGTAATCGGCCTGTTTCAAATCCAATGCCGCCTGGGCTTCCTCACTCAACTCCTCGGGCCGTTCGTCGGGGGGAGTTAAGCGCGCATCCCGCAGCTCCAAAAAGAACTCGCGCAACCGGGGGTCGAAACCGGTTACCAGTTTCAGGGTGGCTCCGCTCAAGTGGGTGACGCGTATGTGGTGCTGGCTCATCAGAAAAGGGATTGATGGGGCGGGCTTTGTTGCCGACCGTACGTATATAAGCACACAAATTGAACCATTAAACGCCTTTTAAAGCACGTATTAGCACTTTATTGCATTTATTTTCAGGCAATATTATCTCCCCACTGCCTCGGTTCCCGGGCGCAAAAAAGCCCCGCCGAATGGGCGGGGCGCTGGACTTCGGCGGCGGCTGGGCTAGGCCGTTACTACGCCCGGCGTCAGGCGGGCCTGCGCCAGGGAATAGCGGGCATCGGCGCGGGTGCCGGGCTTAATCGAGTCGTGGGCGGGCTTTTGCAGGCCCCGCGCCTCCCGCAACTGGCGGCTGGCCAATGCTTGCCAGTCGGCCCGTAGCAGGCGAGAATGGCGCTCGTTATCGGGCTGCCCGGCGGCAAGCCAGGCGCTGAGGCGGCGATTTAGTGCGTGGGCTTTGATTTGAAAGCGGGTGAAGCCGTTTTTCATGCGGCGGCGGGCTCGGCTCATGGCGAAAAGGATTACAAGGGCCGGGGCCACTAGGGCTCCCGGCGCTTGGGTGAGGAATGATTAGGCGGCGAGGGGGGGCAGGGCGGCCAACTCCGTGCGCAGCTCCTGCTGGCGGGCCTGCTCGTTTTCGAGGCGGGCAATGCCGGCCTGCGTGTCGGGGCGGGTCGTGGCTCCAACCAAAAAGGTTTCGTAACGCTGCTCGCGCCGCTCGCTTTCGGCAATTAGGGCGGTGAGGTAGGCGGCTTTGGCGGGGGTATTCATAACTGCAATAGATAAGCCGGGCAACGTTGGCCGGTGTATCTATATACATACAATAAAAGTACCTAGAAGGCCCAAAAAAAGCGGTTTTTACCCCTAAAACGCAATTAATGATTGTTCGATTTTTTTCCCCCGCTGCCTGCCGAATACGCCCATTTTAGGCGGTGAAAACTTCGAGCAACAGGCCCACGCCGACTACGGCCAGAGCCACGCGCCACAACGTAGTGAACCAGCTTTCCTCGAACCACTCCGGGGCCAGCCAGCGACTGCTGCCGAGCCCGGCCAGCATCAGGGAGTAGGAAAGCCAGTGCGGCACCTTGTCGGAACGGGTGAGCAGAAACACGCCTACTAAGAGCAGCACTAGCAGGATTTTGGAAGGGTCGCGTATGGCTTTGGGCCGGGGGGTGCGGGGTTGGGAATAGCTTAATACTACAACCAAAACGGCAACAAAAAAGCCGGGGCCCGTTGGGACTTCCGGCCGGCCTAGTTCATCAGGGCTTAAAGAACCCGGGCACCGAAATTTCCAGGTTTTCATTACTCAGCCGGCCGGTTGTTCTGTTTGGTGGGGGCAAGCCCCGTACAAGTCAATGGCCATGTGACAATTCCAGCAGCATACCTCAATTTTATAGTCATTAGGAAATCCCGCTTTTCGCAAGCGCCTAAGAAAAGCTCCAGCGCTAGTCCGATGGTGTGGCCCTACTAGGGCCATCCTTGTTGGGATGCTAAAGTGTTAAGAACTGAGGTCGCGCTTCGCCACAGCAGGTACAGCTGCCCCCGTAGGCCGCTAATGCTGCCAAGCGGTCCCGGGCATGACGCTCACGGGCCCCGTCGCGTAATAGTTGGCGTGCCCGTTCCGGGTCGGCCCTGTAAGTACTGGCAGCCCGCGCCGCTTCCCGCTTTTGAAAATCCGGGTCTGTGAGTTTTTTGTTTGCTTTCCAGCGCTTGCTACGGGCCAGCCGTTCATCGCGGCGGCAGTCAGGATGCCGTCGCTGCTGCTTAGCTCCGGTTAATTGTCGCTCGCAGCCACAAATACAGACTCTCACTTCCATAATTAAGATTAAACCGGATTCGCAGAAACAAAAAGCAAATATGAATCCGGTTTAATTGATGGCGACCCTTATTTAATGGGGTCGCCTTGCACTACTATGTCGAGCACCTTACGGCAGCTTCCACGCTCCTCGATCATGGCCTTGCTGGCTTTGGTGTTAATGGGCATTGCGCGGTGACGGCGGATATAGCTTAGAATACAATCAGCGTTGCGGCCCCACTTCTCAGCGTTGGCTTTCACAAACGTGGTAAGCGCCTTATTGCCCCGGGCGCTGTTGCAGCTCCGGCAAGCCGTGATGAGGTTGTTAGGGTCAAGTAGGGCCCCTCCCTTGGAGTAGGGAACAATATGTTCCAGCGTTAGCACCACTCCTTCCACTTCTACCCCGCGCCCACAATAGCAGCACCCGTAGGAATCCCTCATGTATAAAGCCAGCCGCTTGGGTGGCGAAATCCAGTTCTGGCCTTGGTTCAGGGTCTTGCGGTCAGGGCGGGCGGTGGTCAGGGTCTGGCACATAATCAAAGCAAAAACAAGTATAAGTGATTGATTTTCTGATGTATATATTGCACATAACGTACCATGAAACCGCATTTCGGGAACTTATTTCACTTAGTTTGCACCCTATTTTTTAACACTGAAGCCCCCTTTCTTTTCCCCACTGCCTGCTGTCGGCTCAGTAGTCTGGCTTGGTTCTTATGCGTATATACGTACAAGCTTTTCGCCTATGCCCCGTGTGCTGCCCCCGCTTTACCAACTCGCCGTCGCCGCTGACGGAAGCTGGCGGGCGCGCGTGTTCAACCTGCCGGTTTATATGCCGGGCAAGGTTCCGACGCTGCCCTTTCTGCGCCAGGTGGTTGCCCGGCCGGCCGGGGCTACCAGCGACTGGCATAAAGACCCGGCCGAGCAGCTCACCGTGCTGCGCCTAGCGGGCCCGTCCCAGGCCTCGCTCACGGTGCTGCTGCGCCGGCTCGCCATCTACGGCATCAACCGGGTGAGTGCTTCCCCGCCGACCTGAGCCCGTAACGCAGAAATAAATGCTGGCCGCCCCTCGATAATAGCTTTTTTTTCTGTGCCTATTTACGCACAACAATGTATATTTGGCCGGGCCTTCTCCGCTGCCTTGCGGCTTACCTGGTTCTTTTTTCACCTTCTGCTTTCTGCTATGGCCCACTTCCCCCGCGCAGTCTTTTTTTCGTTTCGTCCGCGCCATCTTCTCGTCTGGTGCACTATTCCAGCGTGATGCTAGCGCTGCTTGGCTGGCTGCTCCCGCTCAGCAGCCCCCCCGCCACCGGCCCGGATAAACCCCGCCCGGCCAAGCACGGTGCGGTGGCCCACCCCCAGCCCACCAGCATTCGGCCCCCCTTGTATCTAGGCCGGCCCCGGCTGGTGGTCGAGCGCCTCAACTCCCGGATGGCGCGCCTGCGCTGGAACGCCGTTCCGGAAACCAACACCCAAGGGTACCGGGTGGAGCGGAGTAGCGACGGCGACCACTGGACGTACCATGATTACGTGCGCGTCAACGCCACCCACCGTTACCACTACGATGATACGTGCCAGTCTGCTTTCTACTATCGCGTGGTGCGGCTCGACTTCTCCCGCCGCCTGCCCCCCTCGCTGCGGGTCCCCGCCCTTACGCCCGGCCCACCGGGCCGCTATTGGCCCAGCCTAACCCGGCGCGCGGGCCGGTCCGCCTGCTGGGCCACGATCCGCTCCTGAGCGTGGACGTGCTCGACGGCCGCGGCATGCTGGTGCGGCAGATACACACGGCGACTTTCAACATTGGCAGTTTGCGCCCTGGCGTGTACGCCCTGCGGCAGGGCCACCGAATTACGCGCTTTGCCGTGCGCTAAGCACCCCCTGTTTAACTGGCTTTTTCCAGTCCGGTTTCTATCTGCGTTTCTCTGTTCCTTTTCTCCTTTTACCTACTATATGAAACAGCATTATTTTGTGCTTGCCACCGCGCTGAGTCTATCCTCAGTCGTATCCCTGGCCCAGGCGGTGCCGCCCCGTTCCTTAACCGGTTCCGTCCTCACCGACACGGGCGAAGGCCTGCCCGGGGCTACTATTTTTATTAAGGGCACGTATCTAGCGGTTCCCACTAACAGCCTCGGCCAGTTTGTAATTACCGTGCCCGCCACGCAGGCTTTTCCTCTGGTCATTGCCACGTCCTACATCGGCTACGAAACCCAGTACGATACGCTCACCTCGGCCGATGCCCCGCTGCGCATCGTGTTGGCCCCTTCCCAAACCCTGGTGAACGAAGTGGTTGTATCGGCTTCCCGCCGGGAAGAGCGGGCCCTCCAAGCGCCCGTCACCGTAGACAAGCTCAACGCCGCGGCCGTGGCCCGGCTCACCCAGGTTGACCTGATCCAGGGCCTGGCCCGGCAGAAAGGGGTGGACATAACGACGAGCGGCGTGTTCAACGCCAGTCTGAGCACGCGCGGCTTCAACGGGTCCAACTCCGAGCGCCTCGTGCAGTTCGTGGACTACATGGACACCCAATCCCCGAGTTTGAACATCAACGCCGGCAACTCGCTCGGCTTGCCCGAAGTCGATATCGCCAGCGTCGAAGTGCTGTCCGGCTCTTCCTCGGCCCTCTACGGGGCTAACGCCTTTAATGGCGTGGTGCTGACCACTTCCAAGGACCCCTTCCTCTACGAGGGCTTGAACGTGCGTTTGCGCGGCGGCAACCGCGACTACGTGGACGGGCAGCTGCGCTACGCCGTCAAGCTCGGCCGCCGTTTCGCCTTCAAGCTTACGGGCTCCTACGCCCGGGCCTTGGAATGGATTGCCGACAGCGATGCCCCCTTCGACCTGCGCTACGTTCCCAATAATAACGCGCAGGGTTCGCCGCTGGGCTACGATGCGCTCAACCGCTACGGCGACGTGAGTAACACGTTTGGGCCCACCGGCGGGGCGCTGAACGGCAAAACGGTGTTCATGCCCGGCTGGACGGAGCGTGAACTCATTGCTGGCGACAACCACGGCGTGCTCTACCGGGTGGTGCCGTCGCTGCACTTCCTGGTGACCGACAAAATTAAGCTGCTGGCCGAGTTCAAGCGCGCTTCAGGCACCACGGGTTATCAGCTCACCAACCGCTACCGCTTCAAGAATTTTGCTTCCAACCAAGCCCGCGTCGAGCTACGCAGCGAGAACTGGTTTGTGCGGGCCTACCAGACCCAGGATTTCGGCAACGACACCTACGATCTGCCTTTCACCGGGTCCTTTATGCAAACCGCGGTGGACCCGCGCTCCGGGGCGGCCAACCTCTCCTACGCCCAGCAGTACTTCGGCGCGTACGCCCGGGCCTACAACACGTACCTGGCCCGCAATCCCGGCGACGTGGCCGGCGCGGGGCAGGCCGGGCTCGGAGCCGGGGCCCCCGTCCAGCTCCCGGCCGGCTCGCCGGAGTTCGCCACGCTGCGGCAGCAGGTTATTTCCGACCCCACCTCCGGCATCGGCTCGCGGGTGAATCCCAACTCCCTGCTTTCCGACCTGAGTGCGCAGTACGAGTTTCGTCAGCGGTTTGCTGATATCGTCCTCGGCGGGGCCTACCGCGAGTTCCGGCTCGGCTCGAACGGGCAGTTGTTTGCTGACCGCGACGGCAAGCGCATTCGCAACAACGAATACGGCGCGTACGCGCAGGTCCAGTCCAAGAGTTTAGTGGCCGACCACCTCAAACTGACCGCCGCCGCCCGCGTGGACCGCAGCAAAAACTTCAAGGCCGTTTTCTCGCCCCGCGCCTCGGCCGTATACTCCATCGACGACGCCCACCTGCACAACCTGCGCGTGAGCTACAACCAGGCCTACCGCAGCCCCACCCAGCAGGGCCAGTACTTATCCCTGGATCTGCGCCGCGTCCTGCTGGTGGGCAACATCAGCAACGGCTTTGCCGGCTACGGCATGCCGGTGGCCACCGAGTTGGGCACCATCCTGCGGGCCGGGGCCGGGGCTCCCGAGCTGCTCGCTCCCTATGAAGTGAGTACCGACCGGCTGCGCCCCGAGCGCGTAGCCACCGTCGAGACGGGCTACAAAGCCCAACTCACCGATCAGCTCAGCGTGGATGCCGCCTACTATTTCAGTCGTTACCGGGATTTCATCGGCCAGGTGCGCCTGATTTCCAACGTGGACGGCTCGCGCCCGACTCTTGCGCAGCTAGGCGCGGCGGCCGCCAACCTGGCCCCGTTTCAGACGCCCGACCAAACCACCCGCGTCATTCAGGTGCAAGCCAATGCCACCCAGGAGGTACGCGCCTCGGGGGGACTGGTGGCCCTTACCTATGCCGTTTCCCCGGCCCTGAACCTGACGGGCAACTACTCACTCAACGTGTTGAACGAGAACAATCTGCCCGACAACTTTCAGAGCTACTTCAACACGCCCAAACACAAGTACAACGTGGGCGCGTACGGCGCCATCAAACAGTTCAGCTACAGCACCAATTACCGCTGGGCCCAGTCCTACCTGTTCGAGTCGCCGTTCGCGGCCGGCACGCTGCGCAGCATCCAATCGCTGGACGGACAGCTCAACTATACCTTCCCGAAACTGGGGACCTCCGTACAGGTGGGTGGCTCGAATCTGACCAATGCCCGTAACGTGCAAATCTACGGTGGCCCGCAGGTGGGCCGGCTGGTGTATCTGGGCCTGAATTTAGAATTGAAATAACACGCGTGCTACCAGGCTCCTGGGCGGCTTAACGGTCGTTCAGGAGCCTTTTTAGTAAGTTTTTTGTTCGTATATACGCATAATACTCCGCTTTACAACCTCGTCCCTTTCCCCCTTGCTTCTTCCTTTTCACTCATGGTATCATGCTCTACTCGCCGCAGTGCCGGTGGCCATTTCTGGGGGATTACGCGCTGGGCGTACCCTGCATATTAAGCCCAGTGACCTCCTGAAAAACTTCGCCCATGTAGTCGAGTTTCACGTCCTCCACCACCGTCACCAAGCCTTTGAGGGGCTTCATGCCTGGGATGGTAGTCAAGGAATAAAACTCCATGCGGACGGTTTCATCGGCCTGGTAGTGAATTTTGAGCCGGTCAAACCCGCCCTCATTCTCCTGCAAGTCCATGCGCAGCCAGGTGTTGCGCCGGGCATTGCCTTTCTTGAAAACCAGATTGGTCGAGCCGCTGAACTTACAGAAGGCCGTCCCACCCAGGTAAAGCATTATCGTAAAGGCATCAGCATCGAATGAGCGGCCCCCTATCGTCTCGTTGAACTCGGGAAATAACTGCATGATAAGCGTGGGTTAACGACCCTTCAGATTAACTATTTTCAAATATTTTGTACGTATATACGTACAAAGCGCGTACCAGGTTGTCAGGTGTTTGTCAGGCTACTTCTCCACAGCCAATAGGAAAAAGCCACAGCTGCTGAGACTACCCCTGCCCCCGCCCCTTTTCTTCCCTGCTGCCCTTTGCCACTGCTTGGCCGTGCTGGACAAGTCAAAACCTCTTCATATACGTGTTGGTAAGTGCCAGTGCCTGATTAGCGGCATCTTCAAACACATCGAGTTTGTGAAGCGCATCATGAGCATCCATTGTCAGAGCCTGCTCAATTTCGTGATCAGAAGCGCCAGAAGGGAGAGCAGACGTTTCGAGCGTGTAAGGCCGCAGACCAACTTTGTTGAGCGACCGCACGACACTTCTTAGGCGGCGGTGGTGGATCGGGTATTTAAAACCCGCAATAGTTGTCTTATCGGGCCTTTTTAAGATACGTTCCGCAACAGTGGTGGCCTGCTTGCCCGCCTGTTTAACAGAAGCTAAAACACTTAACGCCACCTGTGCATTCTGGGCCAATGCAGCGGCGACGGCGGCCTCTAAGGCATCATCTTCTAATTTGTTGATTGCCTCACACCACGGCATATGCTCGGTTGTTTCTAGCGCGGTGGCCGCTAAGCGTAACCCGCTATTTTGGATTGATTCTGTTAGCATACTAAGAGCAAGTAGGGTTCATGCAGCACGCGTGCCCGGCTGCTTCTGTTCCAGATCTGAAGAAATCTACGCGGTGGCGGTTACTTCCACAGATTCACCTTCCTCGGGCTCAGCCAGCCACTCAGCCAGCGTACGGTACTCCACCATCCGGCCCTCATGCTCGGCCCGGGACCGCCGGGCCACCAGGTAGTCACCTAACCCGTAACAGCGGGCCTGGTGGCCGCTCCAAAGCTGGTCGAACGTGGCCGGAAATCCCGTATCGCACTCGCGGTAGTGCTTGCTGGCGTAGTAAAGTGCCGTCGCGAGCCGCAGCTGCTGCAAAGGATTGGGTGCGGTCGGCGTCTGATCGAGCGCGGTGCGGGGGGTCGGGAATGGTGGCCTGTCCAAACATAAGAGCTGAACTAAAGGGGGTTATTCTGTACCTGAACAGGTACACAAATCACGCCATAACACCGTTTTCAGCCCCTGCACCCAGCATTATTCGCTGTTGCGGGCTTGGCGTAGTTGCTCCTCGTAGTCGGCCATCAGCACGGCCACGTGGGCCTGCACGTGCTGCAAGGTGCGGGCCAGGTGCCCGCCAGCATCCTCCTTCTTCTCATAGCCCTCCGCCAGCATTTTGCACTGTTGCAGAATCAGAATTAACTGCCCGCCCTTTTCGGCTCCCCGGGCCTCGTAGATGCCCGGGTGCGCCAGCGGCTGCAACGTGGCGTAGTCCTGCTCGACGGTGGCAAGTAGCGTATCCGGGTCCAGATCCGCCATAAGGCACAGGGTCTGGAGTTTTTCGGGGTCGCTCAGGTACTGGTGAACAGCCATCAGCGTGCGCCGGAGCTGTTTTTTGTTCGTTTTGGCCATAGGAAGAAAGGGCCACTTGGGCCGGAATAACAGGAAAAAGAAGGGATTACGCGCCGACGGATTAGTGTTCGGCTTCGTACCTTATGGCAGGGGAATTTCTTGTACTTAGGCAGATACAAACCAAGGCTGATTAAGGGCAATAATCCCGGTACACTATACCGTTTTCAGGCCCCCACGCCCTTTATTCAATTCCCACTACCTGTTCGACTACCCCTCTTTTTTCACAAGCCACTGCTGGCCGGCCCGCTCCTCCAGGGTAAAGCCCTGGGAGAGGTAAATGGCCTGTAAATGGGCCTCAAAGGTGGGCAGTCGGTCTTGTTTGGCGTAGGGCCCGGGGTTGTCATACATCGACTGCACCTCCGCTACCGGGTAGGCCACTTCCGCCGGCGCTGACTTCTTCGTGCCTATCCCCTTTTTAGCCGCCGGGGGCTTGCTCAGGCTTTCGAGGTAGTCGGCCAGCAGGTATTTTTCAACCAGGGCCTTGTAGATGGCCCCGGCCGGCTTAATAATTTTCTTGAGGGCCACTTGGGACTTTACCCGCTGCACCACGAAACGGATATAGTCCACGGTGTACTCCCCGGCCTCCAGCTGCTGTTGAATGGTAGCCAGGCTACGCGGGGCCACGCCCAGGTTGCGCAAGGTTGTGGCCCACTCGTCCACGGGCAGCGGGTCGGCTTTTTTAGTGCTGGCGGCCTCGAACATGAACGTTACCCGCTGGGCAATTTTGCCTTGGCGTTCCACCTCGTAGGTAAAGGGCACGTCCGTCACCGACAGTTGCTCGCGGGCCACTTCGAGCACCTTGGCCTTCAAGCTGCGAAATTGTGGGTACTCGTGGTCGGCAATGTCGAGCACGAAGCGCAGTTGCGGCACCGTCATGGTGCGCTTGCCGAACTTGGCGTATTCCTTGAGCAGCCAGTAGATGCGCAGGGCCGTGGGGCTCCGCAGCTTTTGCACTTCGCTGAGGTCGGCCAGCGTGAAGTTGCCGCACTCCCGCAACTGGAGCAAATAGGGCAGGGCGTCGGCGTTGAAGCTGGCGAGTACGCCGCCGCTCTGGGGGTCGTACTTGGCTTTGGAAATCAGGTTGATGAACGTAAAGACTGGCTGCTTGCTCCGGCGGCGGGTGGCGGACTCCAGTTCTTCGATGTATATTTTGAAATCCACGATGGCTTCGCACATTTCATGGACCTTCGCGTAACCGCTGCCCCCGCGGTTATCGAGTAGCAGGTCCCCGATAGGAATAAAGTGCTCGCGGAAGTCGGTCTGGTCAAAATCTTGCTGCGCCAGCATGGCTACAAAAAGCCGCATTTGCAGTGGCAGCATGGAAAAGCGGGCGTTTATCAACGCATTATGCTGGGCCAGTTGGGTATCAGGCAGGTTTTCGTCGGCGCTCATGCAGCAATTTGGTAAAAGGGAGCGAAAAAATAGTTACTCATTAAAGCCGCAACGGCATTCTGGTTACACTTAGAAGTACCCCACAGCATTACCCAACGGCATTCTGGTTACACTTAACCTGAACAATAAGCACTGGGCCAACGGCATTCTGGTTACACTTACACGGCCTGGTGTTCCGACATCACCCAACGGCATTTTGGTTACACTTGCGTGGCCTAGTCCTACGGTATTGTCCAACGGCATTCTGGTTACACTTAGCCGGGCCAACGGCATTTCAGTTACAGGTACGGCATTTCAGTTACACTTAAAAAGCCGCTAACGGCATTCTGGTTACACTTAGCCTGGCTCAACGGCAATCTGGTTACACGTATGCGGCATTGCGGTTACAGGCAACGGCATTGCAGTTACACTTAACGGCAAACAGGTTACACTTGGACACGCGGAAGCATTGGTAGTTAGAGAGTTACGGCACCCGTAATACTAATAAAGAAGTAGTAATCTTTAATAGTAGCTTTTTAGAGACTTTCTTTTAAGTTTTTTGGGCTGCCGTTTAGTAGTCAGCACCTGGGGGGCCGGCCGAGCCTTAACTACTTATGAATAAGCACAAGTACGACAGGTTCTACTACCAGCTAAAAGACGACATAACGCTGACCTATGACTAGGTGCGCATCTAGGGGAGCATAGACACTACCGCGGCTGATATAATCGCGATTGACGCCAACAAAACCGTCGCTATATTCAGGATGCGCTAACCAGCTGAACCGCGTTTTCCCGCTCAGCCCGAAGCATCGCCAACCGAGACACCACCCGCTCCCGGGCGCGGTACGGGTCGTTAGCATAGAGGCTGTGCCGGATGGCCAGCGCGTGGAACTCAGTGCTCTCCGCCTCGCTCAGGTAGGCACTGCGGTCAGAGTGCTGGTTGAAGTTTACCACGTAGTACGAGCACCCGATGAAGCGCAGTGGCCGGCCTCCCTCCTGCCAGCGGGCCTCCGCCAGCGTCCAAATCTGGTCGATGCGGGCCCCCACGCGCGCGGCGTGCGCGTCGGTCGTGATTTTGGCCGTGGGATCGAGGGGGGCGTCAAAGCAAAGGGGCAGCTGCTGGCTCATAGGAAAAGAAGCTTCGTGGTGCTTGTACTATTGCACAAAACAGGCCAGAAACCGTTAAAAACGCGGTTTCTGGCCTGTTTTTCAACCTCTTCTGGCCGTGGTTATGCGCCTACTCGGTTGGCAATGCGTACTTGTCGGGCTGGCTCGGGTCCTGGTCGTCGTCGAACGTGGGGCGGTGAAAAACCTGCGCTTCCAGCCAGTCCTCATTTTCGCCGCCCCACTCCTGGCCGGCGGTTTCCACTCGGCGGGTGCCGCTGCTGCCCAGAATGCGAATCAAGTGGGTAGGCGTGCTGATTTCCGTTTTTACCGGGTGGCTGTTGACTACTTCGGCCTGGTACGAGTAGCCGCGCCGTTTCAGTTCTTTCGTTACCAGTTCCTCGGTCTGGTCGGTACTCTCGGCCAGCTCCAGTACCATATCGGCCACATCGCGTACCAAGCGGTACTGCCTATGTACTTCATGTGCTAATGAATCGGGCGGGAAGCCCTGGCGGCTGTCTCCGAAGTACCAGCGGGTTGTTTCCAGTATTCTCATATAAGCTCTAGGGTTAACAGGAACAACACTGTTCAATCCGTATCAGCAGGAAGGGGCAAGATACTATTGGAGATTGGGCCCCTTGCCGGTTTTATCGCCTATCATCAGGCAGTGGGAAAAAAAATAAGCGGCTGGGGAAGGGGCGTGGCTGACCCCCTCCGACCGCTTACAGGTCCTGCACCAATATCGTAACCGCCGCGCACAGCGCCTTGATGGCGGCCAGCCGCTGCTGGTAACGCTCCCGGGCCTCAGTCGGGCAGCTTAGCGGCTCGAAACATGGGGCCTTTTCCGACCCGCTAAGCTGGGCCTGTAGCTCGGCCTGGGCCAACTCGATTTTGCGTTGTTCACGTGCCTGGTGTTGTGCGGGGGAAAAGTCGGCCATCGGGTACTGGTTGGCAAGCGGCTAGGTTACTGCCTGTGCGTATATGGATACAGAAACCTGTCCAAAAACCCCTTTTTATGGCAATGAGTCATCTTTTTTCAAGTTTTGTTTCGCCCTATTTGATTCTCTTTTTTTCCGCGGTAGGCCGTTAAGCCTGGGCCGCGATACGCTCCTGCACGAGTACAAAGCAGGCCGTACACTTTCCTTCCATCAAACCGGTGTCATCTTTTTTTCTGGCACAGGCAGCACCGGCCCTGCTCGCGGGCCACGGCGCGGCGGGTGCGCTCGCGCCACCCACGGCGGGCACTGGCTAAGCTGCTCACGCCTGAGGGGCCACTTCGGCGGCGTGGCGGTTCTGGCGCTCGGTGAGCATGGCCTCGGCCAGGTCGTAGGCTTCCTTCGCCACGTACTCGGGGCTGGCGTGTTCCATGATGGCGGGGCCATTCACGTAGCCGGCCCGCTGGGAACTGGTACGGGCCTGGGCTACGGGCAGGGCCTCAATGGCCAGGTGGTCGAGCAGGGTAAGCCCTTTGTCGCTTCTTTGGCGCTGGTCGATTTTGCCGCGCTCCAACGCCGGCTGGGGGTAAACGGGGTAATGTGCGCCTTTTGGGAGTTTCATAAATAGGATTGAAAAGGAAACTGAGAAAGAAATTTGCTTGCAGCCGGGGCTGCTAGTGCAGCACCAAGCGCACGGCTTCATAGCCGCTATCCTCCAAAATATTCTCTTCGCTGAGGTGGTCCTCGGCTACCAGGTGCGAAACGTCCTGGCGGCCTTCGGCTAGCTGGGCCTGTAGTTCGGCCAGTTCTTCGTCGCTCACCTCTATTTTGCGGGTGAAAACCAGGTGCTGTTCGGCTATTAGGGTAACAAAGGGCATAAAATCAATGAAAAAACAGGGTGTCGGATAAGAGAAACAAGCCAGAAACCGGGCCGAAAACTCGGTTTTTGAGGTTTCATACCGCTTATTTACTTGTTGCGCTGGTTGTTAATCAGCTTGAAACAGGCCCCGATGGCTCCGGCCAGCGAGAAGCTCAGCAGCTTGGTTTTGTTGGCTTCATTTACCATATCGTACACTTGAATAAAGGCGCTGGCGCTGAACGTGTCCACCAGTTTACCCTCCACTACTTTGCACTGGCCCTGCTTCAATATGTCGCGCAGGGCGGCTACCCGCTTGGTTTCTTTGGTTTCGACCAACTCGAACACTTCCAGCCCGCCGCCTTCGTGCTCGGTTTCGAGGAGGTGCTTGGTCGTAATGCCAGCCGGGGCGCTGGGCAATTCACCCCCGCGCAGAAAGGCTTTGTAGTGCTTGGCTATGGGCTTAGCGGCAGCAATTTCGGCCTCGGTCGCTTCTCCCATGTCGTAGCCTTTCTCGTTGCCCGTTATCACAACCGACCTGCCCCCGGTCAACTCCACGCGCACGATGCGCTCGCCCACGGCTTTTGAATAAGTCGGCACATAGCCGGTAGTCACTATCAAAGCTTTGATTAGCAGGGAGGCAGCAGCAGTAGTCATAACGGGGGAGAATACGGGCCTGGCTTCGTTGCCGACCGTACGTATATAGATACATAAACCACACCAAAAACGCCCTTCTAAGGGGTCTAAAGGCATTTTATTTCTGTTGCCTCGCCACTTTTTTACCCTACTGCCTGCTTAGGAAACGGCAACAAAAATGCACGATTAAGCCCCGCTTCTGTGGGCGGGGCTATTGGTCTTTTCGGGGAGGGCAGGCTAGTTCTCTTAGCTGCTGGCCTGCTGTTCGTGCCACTCGGCCCAGCTGCGGTGCCAGGCGTGGCCGGCACTCACCACGGCCCCCGGGGCGGGCTCGTCCGCCGGCAGGTGGGCGCGGTGACGGCGGGCGTGGTACTCGTGCCACTGCGAAAGCTGCGTCACGCAGCAGGGCACAGCCTGTTCGGGCTGGGGGGCGGTCGGCAGGTAGAGCGTATTCATCGGGGCGAAGGAAAAAAGCGGGTAGCAAACACGATAAAACCCTTTCCTGCCCCGGCCGAAACCCGGGCAGGCGGGCTACCTGCCTAGAAAGGGAGGTCGTTATCGTCGTCCTTGTTCAGAGTGGAGCGGAGGTCGTCGGAGTCGGGACCTTCAACCAGTGCCTCGCTCTGGCCTTTGGGCGAGCCAATCAAGTCCAGGCTAGACACGCGAACGCACTGCTCAGCTACGGCATTGCCCTCCTTGTTGAGGTAGGCATCCGCGTATGGCCGGCCAATAATGCTCACCGTCTGGCCGGGTTTCAGGTACTCGGCAATCTTGGTGCTGTCACCCAGTTTCTTCCAGAAGGTAGCTTTGTACCACGTGGTTTTCTCCTGGCGCTGGCCGGACTTGTCCTTGTAGGATTCGTTCACTGCCACGCTAAAGCCGATGGCCTGCCCGTTTTCGGCCTGACGTACTTCTGCTTGTTTGCCTACGTTGCCGATGATGAGTAGCTGTTGCATAACTGTAATGAAAAAGGGTTGTTTGGATGCCGGGAATCATTCCCCGCGTGTCTACATAGGTACACAAATTAGACCATATTTGCCCCTTTTGAGCCAATGGGGATACTTTGTTTTGATATTTCTCGCGTCTGGCGCTCAGCTTTTTCCTACCCCGTTGCCTGCTTGAATTATGTGCCTGAATAGACATGCATGGCTATTTTAAGCCGGTTTTCTTGCCTGCTCGGACGGCCAAAAAAAAGCTCCGCACGCTGCGGAGCTTTCTGCCGATTTCTGCTTCACCGCCTCCTCAACCGGCTTCCCCTCCCCTCCGACCGCGGGCAGTATACATCGCGTGTTCCGCTAGGGAAACTTCGACTCGGTACACGCGGCTGGGGCACGAGTGTACTTTCACGAACACTTCCGAGTAGTGCAGCCAATTATTGCTCTCCAGGGATTGTACCTGCGCGGCCTCGTGGGCGCTCAGGTGCCACGTCTTGTACCAGTCGGACTCTTGCGTGTCGTGGGGATGCAGGCGCATAATCAGGCGGATTGACAGCTCATAGTACAACTGCTGCATATGCGGCGCGCCCCAACTCTCTTTCAGGTTCTGCCCGACTACCAGCAACTCCGCCGCGGTTTACGTCCACTGGCCGCCGAAGAACGACACCATCTGATGTAGCCGCTCGGCCAGCACGGGTATGTGCGGTAGATACGAGTCCGCCCCTTCTACCACCAGCAGGCGGGGCGTGAACCCGCGTAACCCGCCGGCATGGAAATGGTCCACTACGAGCAGCTACACAATCGTGAGCAACTTGGGCTCATCCAGCAAAGCCGATAAGAGGACCAACGCCGGGCCTCGCTGCCACGGCTGCGGCGCGTTCAGCAGCTGCAGCAGTGCACGGGCTTCAAGCTGGGAGTAAATCTGGGCAGCAGTCATAACCAAGACAAGGAGCAGCGGTACCGTTGCCGGCTGTACCTGAATAGATACAAGATCTATGCCCCAAACCTGCTTTTTCCGGCTAAAATGAGCTTTGTTTCGCTGCTTCGGCTAATCTTCGTCCCCACTGCCTGCCCTCCGGCCAGGGACCGTCCCGCATCACCCGGCGGTCGCGCACGGGCAACGCCCGCGTGATAAGGTAGGCCACGCCCCGGGGGCTCAGCGGCCCGCAGGGGAGCCCGAACTGGCCATCAGGGCGCAGGCGCAGCAGCACCCAGCCCGTTCCCAGTGCGAAGCGTACCGCCGCGCCCTCAGCGGCCGCCACGTAGCTGCACAACACGTAGCCGACGCCCTCTACCCGGCAGAAGCGCAGCAAGGCGGGGTAGTGGGCCTCGAAGGCAGCCAGTAAATTCGCCTCTGACAGGATCCCAGACGCCGGGGGCGGCCCACCCGGCTGGGGCGTGGGGAATTCTGGAGCGGCCGGTAGGGGTAGAAGCATGAAGCAGGGTAGCGGGGGGGGCTGTGGTCCTAAAGTTACAGCCTTGCGCCTATATACGCACAACGTTACCGCCTAATATTCGGCGTGGTAGTCCTCGCTTTGGAGCGCGTGGTCCCGGGCGGGGGCTTCGGGGGTATAAACAGTCATGGGGCAGCTACTGGCAACAGGTAAAACCAAAGGAAAAAAGCGGGGCGCTGCAGCCCCTTACTTGGGTACCTGCCGCAGCAACATCAACGCTTCGGCTTCCTCGGTCACGCGCTTGCCAAAAGAGCAAACGCGCTCATAGCGGCCTTCCTGGCTTAGGACCACCCGGCTCCAGTTGCCCTCCGAGTCGCGGTAAGTAATCCGGCACCCGGCCAGCGAAGCCCGCTCCTCGCCCCAGGCTATGTCGACCAGTACGTTTTGCATGTCGTTGGTTACGCTCCGGTTACCCAAGTCCAGGTCAATAATTATCAGCAAACCGTCCTCAGTCATTTCGTAGATATAGTCGGCCGTAGCCCGTGGGGAGGTGGAAACTGCGAAAGCCATAAGGAAGGGCTGAAAGTGGAATGTTTGTGCGTATATAGATACACAAACCAGACCAAATAAAGGCCTTATTAGGCCACTGAACCACTTTTTCTTGAATTTATTTAAACTGGTAGGGGTATATTTACAGTAAAAACTCGCCCACCACTTCTCCCCCGTTGCCTAGCGGTTGCAACTTACTCGGCAATCAGTTCAGCGTACCGGGCGCGGGTACTCGTAGCGTTAAGCCCGGCGGCCTCGTAGGCGGTTGCGGCCCAGTCAATTTCAGCCCGCAACTCCTCTTGGCTCAGTTGCCCTTTGGTATAGGCAATGACGGCCAGCTCCAGCCCATAGGTGGTTTCGCGCAAGGATTCAAGAGGAAAGGCAGCGGGGGCAGTGAGGGACATAAAAACGGGCGTTAAGACCCTTGCCCAGTTGCACAAACCCCGCCAAAAACACCCTTTTCAGGTGTTATAGGGCACATTTTTACCAACCATCCGGATCAAACCGCGTTTACTTCACCCCCACTGCCTGGCCTGCCAACCCGGCTACATGCCGCTGGGGTGTGATTCATCTTATCGAGTCCGTTGGGACGCGAAACGGGGCCGTAAGGCCCCGTTTCTATTGTCTGGGCGCTTAGTGGATTGCCCCTATTTTTTTACAGATGCTGCCCAGCTCATCCTCGGACTTAAACGCTAGGGTAATAAAGGTGTTGGCCGCCAGGCCCTGAAATTCGCCGGCCCGGTTGCTAACTATAGCGGCTTGGCTGGCAGTGCTCAGGATGCGCGAAATCATGTCTGCTTTGGAAACGGGGGCCAGCGGTTGGGGCTGGGGAGCTGCGCCTTCTTTGCGCAGGGTTGCCGTCCGGGTGGCTTTAACGGCTTCCACGTCCTTAGCCCAGTAGTTGGCCATGCCGGGCAGCACGCACACTTCGTAGCTGCTCACGGTCAACACCTGGACGGTTTTGGGTAGCTTCTGCCCGTAAGCGGCGCTCAGGGCCTCAAAGCTCAGGTAGGCCAACAGCGTGCCGGCACCGAGCGCTTGGCCCACCACAAATAGGGTGGACGATTTCTCAACGAGTTGGCCAGCGGTGGCGGGGGCAGAAGCAGTCATAACAAGGGGAGAATACGGGCCTGGCTTCATTGCCGGCTGTACGTATTTAATTACACAAATCCGGCCAAAAAGCCCTGTTTTCAGGGTTTCAGGGCACTTTATTTCCTTGGCATCCATTCCCTCCCCGCTGCCTATACCCCAAAAATTCCCGGGCGCGGGCCGGCTCGGTTGCCTACCACCAGTTGCGCGGCGTGTAGCGGTAGCTGCTGGGCTGGCCGATGCGCAAGCCGCCCCACGTAACGCTATCCACCTCCACGGACCGGATGCTCTCGCGGTTGGCAACCCAAACCAAAAACCGGCTGGGCCGCCACTCGCTGCTGTGCTTGTAGTGGACCTGGTAAGGCTTCTGCCACTGCTTATCGACAATGATTCCGTGAATACGCGTCACGGGCCGAGGCCGTACGTCCTCATACAACCCGCCCCCTAGGAAAAGGAAGCCGGCCAGACCAATCACCACAATAATTAGTTTTTCCTGAAAAGAAAGTTTGTTTGTGCTCATCTGGCTGGTTTTTGGCCCCGGCGGCGGAGCCGCCCGAAAGTTTCTGATTTTTACGCTGCTGAATGGTATGTTTTCAACCTAAACCCCGCCTTTCAGCGTGAAAAGCGGGGTTTGATTGGCTTTTGTTGGGCAGACTAGGCGGCAAGGGCTACCGCCTCAGCGGGCTCGGGCTGGAGCGTCCGGGTTACCGGGGCCGTAATTTCGTAGCTGGGGGGCGTTTCGCCTTTTATCAGATAGCTCGCTTTCTGGGCTAGGCTGGCGGCTTTGAATACTAGGCTTTTATCGCCTTTGAGGGCCATCAGCCAGTTTTGAATGTAGCTGGCGTGCTGGTCGCCTTCGGGCTCCGGGGCGTACCCGATTTCGGCGTTCAGAAAAGCGGTCGTCATTTCGGCCGTTAGCTCCTCGCGGGCGTAGCTGGCGCTACCCTTGCCGCCACTGTTAACCAAGTCGGGGCGGTTCAGCCGGTGGGCGGCTCCGGTGCTGTGGCCTAATTCGTGTCCCAGCGTGCGGTAAAACGCCTGCTCACTGCGGAAAGTCAGGCGGGGGGGCATCTGAATATGGTCGCTCTCGGGGGCGTAATAGGCCCGCGAACCCCCAAAACCCAACGTCGGGGCACCTGTCAGGCCCAAATAACGACCGAAAAGAGCTTCGGCGGCTTCGTTGGGGGTGAACGTGCGCTCTACTTTCTCGGGCAACTCAAACTCGATGCCGTCAATCTGGCTGATATTGAAAACGGTGAACGATTTCATGAGAAAATAATCGTCGCCCTTTTCGCCCGTGGCCTTTTTCTTGCCTTCCACGTTGCTGTAAAAAATCACTGTTTCGCCTTTTTCGCCCTTGCGTACGCAGCCACCTAAATCAAACGCCTGTTTATAGGTCAGGTAAAGTGGGTACTCGCCAACCGGGGAAAAACCCAGCAAAAAAGCGTTGATGCCTTGGTACGCCTTGCCGGTGGCGTAGTTGCGGGGCATCCCGTAGGCGCTCCACCCCTTTCTCCACGGAATAATACCACCTTCCAGCGCCAAAATAATCCGGTCGGTTACCACCTGTTGCACGTCGTAACGGGGCTTTGCGTCGGTAGTTGTGGCTTTAGTGCTTTTCTTGCCTTTGGCCGTTTTCTTGGCTTTGGTGGCTTTGCTGGTTTTGGGAGCAGTGGAAGTGGTCATAACAAGGGGGGAAGCGGCCTGACACCGTTGCCGGCCGTACGTATATAAGTACATAAATTGAACCGAAAAAGGCCTTTTAGGGGCTTTAGAACAATTAGTTGCCCCTTCTTTGTTGGTCGCTTGGCCCGCCTTTCTTTACCCCGCTGCCTCCCGCTGGGCCCGGTGAATTCCTGGGCATAGAACAGCACCAGTATGGGCGCTAACGAGCCCGCAGTCCGTGAGACAGCCCTGCGAGCGCCTGATTTCTTGCGCATTTCCGCGAATGAGTTTGGCGAATCAAAGCCGTTAGTGCGGCCGAACGCTGTTTTCCTGTTCCTAAATAGATACAAGTTTCAGTTTTCCGTCTAAATTTGATATTCGTCTACCCTTTTTATCTCCCATTTTTATTATGCGAGCCATCACTGACTTTGTTGGGGCGTTGTTCCTGCCCGAGGCCCTCAAAGAGGAGCTGGCTGGCGACTATATCCTGCGGCAGCACCAACTGTACGTGCAGCTGCCTACCTGGCTCGCCCCGGTTTTCGGCCCGGCCGTAAGCGCCGCCCACCTCGACCAGCTCAGCATTAGCTGCTACTTCTACTTTCGGTTCCTGCTAGCCATCGACAAAGTGCTCGACGCGGGCCCGGTTGCTGACTCGGCAGCGCCCGCCCTCTCAGCCCTGCGGCTGCTAACCTATTGCGACCTGTACGAGCGCTCCATCCGGGCCTTGGCATCCTTATTTCCGCCCACCGACCCTTACTGGGCGGGGCTGGACGCCTGCAAAAAGCAGTACGCCGACAGCAACCTGCGAGAGAAGGCGTTTAGCGCCGCCCGGGGCCCGTTCACGCGGGAAAGCTTCGAGGCCCTGGCCATCGACAAATCGGCCGTATCTCACATGGTAGTGTTTGCGCTCAGTAGTCTGGCTCAGACACCTGCGCCTGTGGCCCCCTTGATCGACTGCCTCAATCATTTGCACGTGGCCTTGCAGTGCATGGACGACGTGGAAGATTTCCGCACCGATTGGGAGCAGGGCCAGTACACCTACGCCCACGCGCAGGTGGAAGCCTACCTGCACCGCGAGTCCATCGACGTGCAGGCACTGGACGCGGCTCGCGTGCATCCTTACCTCTACACCAGCGGAACGGCTACGGCGCTCTACGAGCTGGGAAAAGAGCATTTCAGCCGGGCCGTTGCCATTGCCCGGCCCTTGGGGCTCGAAGAACTCTGCGCCTTGCTGGAGCATCAAAGCATGCGCTGCTCCTTCTATTGCGACGACATTGCCGCCAAGCTATCTAAGGCGCAAGCCCGGGTTACGCCGAGCCCCGCGACTGTCGCCTAAATTTGCTGCTTATGCTCACGGATGCTTCCCTGCTGCGGCCCTTCGACGCGACGCGCTGGGTGATTGCCACCCCCAGCGGCCGCAACCTGCTGGTCAACGCGGCCGCCGCCGATCTGTTCCGGCTGCTCGGCCAGGTGGACTCTTACGAGGCGGCCCTCGCCGCCTTCAACGCCCAGTTTGCCGCAGCCTTGAGCGCGGCCGACTTCGCGGCTTTGGTGGAAACCCGGTTTGGGGGATATCAGCTGCTGCACGGGGAGGGCCCGGCCACCCGGGCGGACCTCCCCGCGCCCTACCTGCGGGTACGCTTCGAGTTTATTCCCGCCCGGGCGGCCGGGTGGCTTGCGGCGCCGCTGCGATTCTGCTACGCGCCTCGCGTGTTCTGGTGGACGGCGGGCCTGCTCTCAGTGGCCCTAGTGGCCGGGCACGCCCTTAACGGCCCGACCGTGCTGCCGACCGGCGCGCAGCTGTGGGTTAGCGTGCCGCTGGTATACGGCTCAATGGTAATCCACGAGTTCGGGCACGTGGCGGCTACCGCCCGGGCGGGCGTCCGGCACGGCGGCATCGGCTTCGGTCTGTACGCCTACTTGTTCCCCGTACTCTACGCCGACGTAACCGGTATTTGGCAGGCATCACGGCAGGAGCGCATTATTGCCAATTTAGCCGGAATCTACAGCCAGGTGCTGTATGCTGCTGCGCTAGCCGGGGGCTATTTGCTTAGCAGCTACGAGCCGTTGCGCTTTGCCGCCGGGGCCGTTAGCATCTTAGCCCTGTGGCAATTCAACCCGTTCGTGCGCCACGACGGCTACTGGCTGCTGTCGGATCTGACCAACACGCCCAATCTGCTGCCCAAAGCCGAAGCCGTGGTGCGCGAATCGCTCAGCGTGGCCGGCCTGCGCCGCCTGGTGGCCAGCCGGGGTCGGGCGCTGCTAGACCGGCGCGCGGCCCTGTTTGCCTACGGCGTGACCAATTCGTTGCTGCTGTTCTTTTTCATCGCTTACACCTGCTGGCGCAATGCCGCGCTGGTGCTTGCCTTTCCCTCGGTTTTGCTGGCTTTGGGGAGCAAGCTGGCACACGGCTCGCTCCAGGCAGCGGACGTAAGCCAGGCCCACCTGGTCGTACTCACGCTCTATTTCGTGCTGGCCCGCTACGCCGTCTCCTTAGGTCGCCGGTGGTTCAGGCGTTAGGCAGTGGGGAAAAGAATGAAGGGCCGGCAGTGCGGGCTACTCGGCCTCGTTGGTGAGGCGCAGCACGCCGTAGCTTAGGCCGTGGGCCTCGCAGACTTCGCAAATAAGTTGGTGCAAGTCACTGGGGAACAAGTCGTCAAAATCGCTGCCCTCGCGGTGGTCGAAGGTGATAAAGGTGTCGGAGTTTTCGCCCGGCTCCTCGCCCGGCGTGTGCCAGCTGGCCCGGCGGCCGGTAGGGGCGTTGAGCAGGCCTGAAAATCGGCCCGCGCAAAGAATTCGGGCACATTAATGGACAGGGCGGAAAGCGGGGTTACTTGCATCGGACGGTACACAAAAAAGGAAGGATAAAGCCGGGAGTTTTCGGCTCCCGGCCTCGAAAAATCGACTATTAGGCGGCCATTGCCTGGGACGGCTCCATCGCCGCCGGGACCACCATTGCCACTACTACCGCGACCTGGGCCGCGTTGCGGCGGGCCAATTCGCGGGCGTTGTCGGCGGCTTTTTTCACCCGCCGCGCCGCGCCCACTTTGCGCCTCAAATTGGTGAGTACTTCCTCGGGATTAGGCCCCTCGCTGGTCAAATCTTCCCCAATCGCCATCCCGGCCACCTTCACGCGGTACATGACAATTTCCCCGCCCATTCCGCTGCCTTTTTCATACATCATCACTGACACAATCAGCGTGGAGAAAGCAGCTTTGGCGTTGTCACGGAAGGCGAAGAAATCACACATGGCGAAGGGGGTTTAAGGTGGAAGGTCTTGGTAGGTATAATGCAAAAAATGTTCCTATACAGGATGTTATAAGCTGTTGCCTTCCTTTTATTCTCTCTTTTTTGGTGGTTGGCCGCCCCCTTCGTTTTCCCCGCTGCCTCTTTTGTTTTTATTTCATTCAAGCGCTGCGGTATTCTGCTTTTGGGCCCCTATCTTTCTCCTTCGATTGGGCCTATATACGCACACGCTGTCCCTTATTCTGCTTCGCTCACACCTCCTGCATGACCACAACCCTTACTCTCCCCGTCTTACTCAGGCTATCCTGCTGAGCCATGCTGCGGCCTCGCGGCTGGGGCAGCCCCACGTCGGGCCCGAACAGCTGCTGTTGGGCTTGCTCGGTGTGGAAGGAGGCTCCGCCTACCGGATGCTGGCCGCGGTAGGAGTCACGCCCTACGAGTTGGAGCGCCAACTCGTGGAGGGCAGCCACGCCGGTTACTCAACGCCGGCCGGCCAGCACCCACTTTCACCGGAAGCGGAAAATGCGCTCTACATCGCGGGCCGGGAAGCCGACTTCTGGAACTCGGACTCGGTGGAAACCCAGCACCTGCTGCTGGCGTTGCTGCGCGACGAAACCACGCGCATCGGCCGCCTGCTCGACAGCTACGGCGTGCACTACCAGTTTCTGTTCGACATGGCGGCCTACGACCGGGTGGGGCTGCGCTTCGGGTAGGGATGAGTCAAACGCCCGCTTTTATTCCACGGCGTAGCCGTCCTCGTAGCGGGCCGTGTGCCAGGGCACGGGCTTATCTTGCCAGGCATCGACGCGGCGGCCGCACTCGCCGCACTTGAAGGCCCACCACAAGCACAGCTGGTACTCGGCCTCCAGTCGGAAATAATGGTGCATAGGCTCGCCGCACCGGGGGCAGTCCAGCACGTACAGGTTGGGCTCGGTGCCCGGTTCCAGGGCAGTGCTCTCGATCAGGGGGACGCTCACGGTGCGGGCGCAGCAGACGGCGCAAACGGGGTTAGGCGGCCCGCTGGGATAGCGACCGCTCAAAAAACAACGGCCCGAAGTTCCCGGCCCGGTCCTGGGTGGGGTCCACCACGCCCCGCAGTTCGGGGCCCTGCTCGCCCCAGTAGAGTTGCTGCCACGGCTGGGTGTAACCCAGGTAGCCGTCGCGGCGCAGGCGCACGCTTAGCCCGCCGGGCAGGCCGATGCGTAGTTTCTCCAGCCACCCCAACAGTTCGCTTAAACTAAGGCCCTCCAGCTGTAGGTCGGGCCGCGTGGTCAGGGCCGTGGGGGCTCCGGCTATCATGGCGTAATACCAGTTCGCGCCGGGAAAATAGCCGCAAACGACTAAGGCCGTGTTGGCCCCCGGCGAAAGGCCGGCAATGGCGTGGTGTTCGGGCAGGGTGGTGAGAAAGGGGTGCATGAAGCAAATATACTAGTACCGTGTGTCTATATAGATACAAAAGCCAACAAGTTTAGTGCTGTTTTTTGCTTCTATTACAGGCCGTAGCGCTCGGCCAGGTCCAGCACTTTGATGCGCTCGGCCACGTCCGCTTCGGAGCGCTGGAGCTTCGCGGCCAGGGCGGGCAGGCGCTCATCCTGACAAAAGCCGATGGTGAGTCGCCGCTCGTCGTCTACGCTCCATGGCAGGCCCGTGCGCGGGGGCTGCGTCTCCGCTGGGGCCGGTTTAGCTGCGGTTTTGCGTTTGCCGCGCACCACGCCGGCCTCGACCACGCCCGGGCTGGTGAGGTAGGTGGTGCCCTTGCCTGGATAGCCCACCAGGGCGGCCGTCTGGCCCTCGGCGGGCACCGGCAACCGGTATTGGAGCGGCAGGCTGTCCTGGGGCAACCAGAGACGATACCGGCTCCTGGTCAAGCCCACGTAGAGTAGATTTACCTGTTCCTGGAACAACACCTGCTCGGCCGGGGTGGGCCGCTGGGGGCTGAACTCGCGCAGGTGCCAGTTTATCACGTCCTCGGTCGTAATGAAGTCCGGGGCCAGCTCCACTAAGTCGTACTCCAGCCCCTTGCAGCGGTGAACGGTGGAAAAGAACACCTGGGCCGTGTGGCGCTCGGAGTCCTCGACCTGCCGGCGCTTTAGTTCGGCCATCACGCTCAGCAGCGAGTCGCCGTAGGTTTCCACCAACTCGATGAGCAGCAGCAACTCCTGGTCGCCGGTCTGGGTGGCGTACTCTTCCACCTCGGCCAGGTTGGCCATTGTTACCAGCATGGGGTCGCGCACGCGGCCGCGGTCCCCCTTGTAAATGTTGAGTACATCGTACAAGCTCGCCCCTTCCGCCCCGTAGATATAGGCCCGCAGGTTGCCCTCGAAGTAGATGCGCTCGACGGCGTGCGGCCCGGTAATGTAGCTGATGGCCTTCACCAGCAGCCCCAGGTTGGAACGGCCGATAATGGCGCGGGTTAGTTCGGCCGTGCTTTTGCCGGCCCCGATCAACTGCACCCGCTGGGCCGGCGAGGGCCTCCCGCCCGGAGCCTTGAAACCCAGTATAGCGCTGGCCAGTTGGGCTATGTCAGGGCCGAAGCGAAACGAGGTACTCAACGGCAGGGTGGGATAATTCACCTTTTCCAGCGAGTTGACGGCCCCCCGCCAGGCGTAAATCTGTTGATGCGTGTCCCCGACCATCACTTTGGTTGCGCCGGTTTGTTTCAGAAACCAGTCGAGCATGGAGCCGCTGGCGTCCTGGGCCTCGTCAAAGAGAATGTAATCGTAGTTCAGCTGCTGGCCTTCAAGCTGGAACTTCTTTAAATAAAAGTCGTGCGTTACTTCGATCTGCGCGGTATCGAGCAGATTGAGCACGTGGCGGCTTAGCCGTTCGATGAGCGCTTCGTGCTGCTGAGCGAAAGCGTGGGCTTTGGGCTCCTGCACCGAGGCGGTGTAGCGAAGGTCTTTTACCTTCGGCACGGCCGAATTGCAGAAGGCGGCCAGCACCTTGACGATGTGGGCGGCCAGGATAAAGGAGAAGGTGCGGGCCCCGTGGCCGGTCCCCAACGCCTGCGCTTCCGGCAGTTGCTCTAGGTCGAGCAGCTGAGCCAGTTCGTAGGGCCGGTAGGCGGTGGCGCGCACCCGGTAGCGGGAACCCCGGATGATGCGGCCGTAGGCCAGTGAGTGGGCCGTTTCCACTTGCACCTGGGGCAGCCCGGCTTCGGCAAACCGCTCGCGGGCCTCGATTTTCACCGTTTTGTTGAAGGCCAGGTACAAGCCCTTGGCTTTGGGCGGCTGGGCCTTGGCGTAGGCCAGCAGCGTGCTGGTTTTCCCGGAACCAGCGACGGCGTTAATTTTCAGGTTGCCCCGGGTGGCGACGATGGCTTTCTGCTCGGGGGTAAGCTTCATGGTATCGAAAGTATCTACTCGGTAGTTTTCTTAGCTGCCCGTGTTGCTTGCCACTGGACTACCTCGGCATCACGGAGGCGCTTATCCTCGGCGGCCTGGCTCTTGCCATCGTGGGTCAGCAAACTGCTACCCATGCGAGCAAATATGTCTGTCAGGTTACTTGTTCCGGCAACATCGAGCAGCCGTAACGTAAGGAAATTCACTTGCTGAAGAGTGAGGCCATCAAGCAGGGGGCGTAGCTCCTCAGGGGCCCAGCTTAACTCAGTCCGGGCTGACCTGTAGTACTCATCGTTCACCCAGCCCATTACCCGCGGGCCGTGCTTTCTAACATCGCTGGCATTAAAGCGGCCCCTGGTCAGGTATTTGAGTATGTTACCCAGTGCGCCCAGGTAAAGCCGCCGCTGTTCGGAAAGGGGGTCGTCGTGCCCGTAATTATGCAGGCTGTCGCCCAGGCCTTGACACAATCACTGATAGCCCCGAATAGCATCCGTAGCCTGCTCAAAACCAGTCTGCTCTAGGGCCTGCTTGTTTAGAATGTCCCACTGATATTTTATTATATTTAATTCTCCGGTCTTGGTGGCCAGCTCACCTCGGAGTTTACGGCCCTGATAGTAAGAGTAGGTCAGGACACCGGCCAAGGTAGTACTGAGTAGGCTGAGCGATAGTAGCAGCATGAAGTATAGTGAAGCAGAAATTTGCTTAAAGATAGGCTTTTGCCCCTTCATATGTAACTATATACGCACAAACAACTGCCCGCCTTCCAGACGGAAACCCGGTTCACTCCAGCTTCCGGTACGTGACGCGAGGCGGAGCTAGCAGCCCGTGTTTGGTGCTGTCAAAGTCCGGATAACGCTCAAGTTCCGGCTCAACAATTCAGGCCGGCCAAAAGTCCGGTCGTTCAAGTAGGACTAGCACGTAAGGGCGATAAGATTATCCTTTTTGCTCTTTACTTCCTCGGGGCTGCACTTGGAAAAGTCAAGTCCCCATCGGTTTTGGTTGTCTTCGTCTGTTTATTTCGGGCTTTTGATTTCAAACACTCCAATACCTCGTCATCCTGATACTTAGCGCCGGAACTGTAGGCATATACCGGCTGCATTACTGCGGAGAGTTCCTTGGAAAGGTTGTTATTGCTAGCGTGGTGCGGTACTTTCAGAAAATATAGGTCCTTCAGGGCGTTCTGCCAATCGGGGATGTTCTTTAAAGAGTCAATCCCAGCATCCCCCGTAAACAGGTAACGGCCCTCCGGCGCGTCAATGGCGATAATGATGCTGGCTTTGTTGGTATTGCTTAATTCTGCCTCCTGCTGGGTCTTTAACCGGTTGCACGGTTTTGTTCCCTACCCGGTGACCGGTCGTAAGGGCCATATCGGTCGACGCCCTCTAGCTACCAGCGTACCTGCGAGGAAACTTCCGTGAAGGCTTGCTGGGCTTCCAGCTGCTGGCCGGGCCGTAGTTCGGCCCCAGGACTCGCAGGATGGCTTCGGCGGCTTCGTTGGGCACCGGCCTCCACGTCGCGGCGGCACTCGTGGAGTAGCTTGTAAAGAGCAAAGGAGCCGTAGGCGAAGTTCACCAGCGCCACCGAGGCGCCATGGGTGCCGCCGAAGCCAGCCCGCGGCCTGTTGGGCGGCTTCGTCGCGAGGCCGTTCGACGGACAGGGCCCAGCCCCACTCGGCGTTGTCGCCGGCGTTAGGGTCGATGGGTTCGGGACGGGACGCCGGATGCAGCCAGGTGGCCAGCAGGGTCGTCGAACGCGGGGAGTGTCTCATCGGGTGAAGAATTAAAAGCAAATGTTTGTGCGTATTAAGGCGCAACTAATCATCCTGCTTTCCTACCGGATTACTCCCGCCGAACAGGTTCGGGACGGTTTCGCCGGCCACGGCCAGTGTGAACTCGGCGCGGCGCAGCAGCTGTAATGCCGGCGTAGTGGCCACCAGCTGACGGCCGGCCTCCTGCACGTTACCGGCATCTTCGTCGGCCGTGCGCAGGTACTGCTGCTCCAGGCGCAGGCGCAGCAGCACATCACCGGCCACCCATTCCGGGGCCCATATGCGGCGGCTGGCCTCCACCACGGCCCGGCTGGGCTGCTCCAGGTCGAGGCGTAGTAACACCAGGCGCAACTCAGGCGGTACGGACCGCGCGTTCAACCACTGGTGGATGGCGACCGGGTCCCCCATCTCGAAAATGCAGGCCGGGGCGGCCACCGCCGGCCATTCGCCCAGCCGGGCGCCGAGCACCGGCGGTACCTCGGTCGGCGTTTCCTCCAAGGAGGTGCCGACCAGGC
This sequence comes from Hymenobacter sp. YC55, assembly GCF_029433095.1. Classification (GTDB taxonomy): domain Bacteria; phylum Bacteroidota; class Bacteroidia; order Cytophagales; family Hymenobacteraceae; genus Hymenobacter. Next base: position 61,219 of record NZ_JARNTX010000008.1, on the reverse strand, counting down.
CTAGTTGCACGGGCTGCGTCTGCCAGACGGGGGCCGTCAGGGCCGGGTCAGTCGTGGCGTGCAGGAGCACCAACGACCCGTTAGGGCCAAACCGCAGGATGGTGCGGGGCTGCTCGGGCAACCATTTTACGGCCTCGTTGAGGCGGGGCAACTGATAAAAAGGCATGGGGACAGATAAAGCAAGGAGAGAAAGAAATGCGGGGGAGTTTACTCGCCGCCGCGTTGGTCGAGCACCCCGCGCAGGGCGTGGAAAAGCCGCTCCAGTTGATCGGCGGTGGTCAGGACTGGTAAGCCCCCGGCCCCGGCCAACAGCCGGAACCCTGTTACTGCCCCGGCCCCGTCAAGCAGAGCCGCATCGACTTCAGCCACCAGGCCCGTGCCCAGCTGCACGTACATGGGCGCACCGGCCACACTGGCCACGGCGAGCGGCCGGGTGAGTGCGCTGGGGGCGGGCGGCAGCCTCAGCGGCTCGTTTCGGAAAGCGGGCTGTTGTTCGGGGGCCGAAGGCACAGCCTCTTGTAGATCCTGGGTGGACTGATTTTCTTTTCGCGGCTCTGTCACCGGCGCACTAGCCTCGACCCGCTGCAAGGGGGCGCCCTCCCCACTCATCAACCAGGACCGCCGCACGCGGGGCAGGGCCCTGAGCACCGCTTCCAGCTGCTCCTCCGTCAGCTGCACTTCGGAAGAAGTTGTGGCGTACACTTCCTCGGGCTTTAGGCCGGCCTGCCGGGCAAAGTCACTCACCCGGCCGTCCTCGCTGAGCAACTCCACCAGCCGTTGCAGGCGCAGGGCCCGCCCGCCTTTTTTGCGCAGCAGCAACTCCACGGGCACCGGCGCTTCTCCTCCCCGCGTCGAGCCCGGCCCCAGTGCGATAGGCATCACGTCCAGCGCCTTGGCCAGCCCCCACAGTTTGGGCTGTTTCGGACGGTACTTGCCCTGCTCATACTCCCGGATGGAGTCGGCGGCAATGTCGGCCAAGGCCGCGAGCTTGTTGTGGCTTAAGCCCCGGCTTTCGCGCAAGCGGGCCAGGTTACGGCCAAATTCGAGGCTTGCAGCCGCGTCGCTGCCCTCCGCGGGCGCAGTCGCCGTGGTGTCCTCCGCGCCAGGGACCTCCGCGGCGGAGAAAGCGGGAGCCTCCTCGGACGGAGCGGGGGCGGTAAGCGTATGGTTCTGATCCATAAAAAGGCAGTGGGAAAGAAAAACAGTGTGCGCAGAAAGATACAAGAACCCGGTACTGGCACCTAGCGCGGGTTCGCTGAAAAGCCATTGGAAGGGCGGAAAACCACTTTATTCCTACCAGACAAGCACCCGGCAGTCGTCGCCGGGAATAATGAAAATGTTGTAGTGGCGCTCGTGCTCGCGCCGCATCCAGCCGACCCACACCATCCGGCGGCCCCAACTGCGCTTGCCGAACCGGTCGCGCACGTAAGGCGCAATCCACTCCAGAAAGGCCAGTATCTCGCCGTCGTAGTTCTTGAACTCGCACGCGAACTCCAGGCGGGCCCCACCGTGGGCGTAGCGCCGGAAATCCGGGGCCGTATTACCCTCGAGCGAGTTGGTGCCCCGCGGAATAGCGTGCGCCCGGGGCAGGGTAAAGAAGCGTGGGGGTGCGCACGCCACCCCGGGCCAGGCAAATCCTTCCTGCGTGGGGGCCGGCTCGTGCGCATCGAGCACCGCGCGCCGCTCCTGGCGGGCATCAGCTTCGAGGCCGATTTGTCCGGGTACTGCCAGCTGGGCTCCCCGGGAATCGGCAGATCGGAGCTCCTGCTCCAGGACCCGGGCAACGGACGCTCCAGCAGCCAAGGGGCGCACTGGTTTTCGAGCGTGGCCGCCATTTCGGCTGGCAGGGTGAAGCGGAGCTTAGCGTGAAAGTAAAACCGGGTATAGTGAGCCATTGAGACTGAGCCACCTGGCAAAGAAGCTGGCAGCGTGCGTATATAGTTACACAAATCGAGCCAAATATACCCTTATCAGGAGGTTTAAAAAAGACTTTTTCGCCCCCCAATGCAGTACATACCCTTTCTCCCACTGTCTGGTATTTCAAACCGGCCCCGGCTGGCTGACTATCGGGCACGGCTTTTGAACCACTGGGCTTGGCTCCTGCACCACGGGGACCGGCTGGCTGACTACCGGGACCGGCTCGCGGATTACTGGAGTCAGCGTGTCAACCACCCGGCTAAGCGGAACCTCTTTGGCTTCGGCAGCTCGTAGTGGCTGGCCGGGAGGCTCCATCTGGTCCAGAAAGCAAGAGATTTCGCTTAGCCCCCCCGGAAAGGCTTCATCGAGCGCGGCCGCGTAGCCCTGCTGCTCGGGGATCAGGCCAAAATGAGAGTACACTGCTTCTTTAGCTAACTGACGGGCCGGCATCCAGCACCGCGCCCACCCTTGCTTGGCGTCAGCGCGGCCCTTTTCCAGCCCGCGCTGGTAATCCGAATGGGCTTGCATTCAGCTATGGGCTAAAAGAGCTGACCCCAAGGGCCAGGAGGTATGCCTCGCCCCCCGGGCTGGCAGAATCGGGTGCTGGACAGCTAACGGCACGGTGGGAATAATTATGTGGAAAGAGTGGATAGGACGAAACGCAGTAAAACTACGACGCTGTGCGTAAATGCGTACAAGTTGAGCTGCAAAATGTTGTAGCCTGTATCTATTTAGGCACAGATAAACTCGGTAGATTCACTGTTATTGTATCTCTCTAAGTACATACCCCAACCCCCTTTTTCGCCCTTATGGAAATTCTTATTATGGCCAGCCAGCTCGTATTGGGCCTTTCGCTTCTGGTGGGCCTGCACGAACTAGGGCATTTTGGCTTCGCCAAGCTCTTTGGAATCAGGGTGCATAAGTTCTATATTTTCTTTGACTTCCTGTTTCCCATTTCCTCGAAACGCACTTTCGCCCTGTTCAAGAAAAAGGTGGGTGAAACCGAGTACGGCATCGGCTGGCTGCCGCTGGGCGGCTACGTCCAGATTCACGGAATGGTGGACGAAACCCAGATTGGCACGGCTCTCGAAGGCCCGTCCCACTCCGACGAGTTCCGCAGCAAGCCCGCTTGGCAGCGCCTGCTGGTGATGGCCGGCGGCATCGGGGTGAACCTGATTACGGGTATCGTCATTTTCGCGGCTCTGGTCTACACGTATGGCGTGGAATACCTGCCGGCGGACGCTGTGCCCGGTGGCGTCCTTACCAGCAGCCTGGGCCGGGAGGTGGGCCTGCGTGACGGCGACCACGTGGTAGGCATGAATGGCCGGCCCCTAGTGGAGTTCGACCAATTGTACGACCCGGAAATGCTCTCGCTCCCGGGCACCTACCTCACCGTCGTTCGCCAGGGGAAGCGCCTGGACCTGCCCCCGTTTCCAGCCTCGTTTTTCGGTCAGCTCGCCGCAGCCGGCGATTCGGCCTACGTGCAGCCCCGCAAGCCTTTTATTATTGGGGAGGTCAACGCCGGCGACTCGGCCGCGGCCGGGGGCCTGCTGGTGGGGGACCGCATCCGGTTTGTCAACGAAGTGCCCATCGCCTACTTTGATGAAATGGCCCGCGAACTGGACCGCTTCCGGGGCCAGCGGGTACGCCTGCGCGTCGAGCGCGTTGGCCAGTTGGTGGCCTTGCAAGTGGGCGTGAAGCCGGACGGCAAAATCGGCCTGCGCGCTACCTTTGAGTTGCCCACGCAAACCCACCACTACTCGCTGGCCGAAGCCCTGCCCCAGGGTGCGGACCAGGCCGCGACCGTGCTGCGCCTCCAAGCACTGGGCATCAGCAAAATGCTCCGGCGCGAAGTGTCGGCCACCGACAGCATGGCCGGGCCCGTCGAGATTGCTCAGCAGTTTGGCGGCGTCTGGGACTGGCATCACTTCTGGAGTTTGGTGGCTCAGTTGAGCATGGTACTCGCCTTCATGAATCTGCTTCCTATTCCCGGCCTTGACGGGGGGCACATCGTCTTTCTGCTCTACGAGATGGCCAGCGGCCTCAAGCCCGCCGTTTGGGTGCTCCAGCGGGCCCAACGCGTGGGGGCGCTGCTGCTGCTCAGCCTGATGATGTACGTGCTCGTGGTCAAGCAGATTATGAAGCTCTTTTAACCACCCGCCGGCGCGGGCGTACTATACCTCAAAACAGAAAAAGGCCCCGGCAGTCATGCCGGGGCCTTTTTCTTAATTAGTTCGAGTCAAGCATGGGCGTTACGGTGTTGGCATAGCTGGCGGTATTCCGCCGTATCGGCCGGCAATAGCTCTACGGGAGTTGCGTAGGCTTGCTTTTCGGCTGCATTCAACGCCTCTACCCGCTCTTGGGCGGCATCGAACGTGGTCTGACACGCATTCAGGGCATCCAGGGCAACCGTCAGGGCAGCATTGGCCCGGCGGCGCACCTCGGGGTTGCGCGAAGATGAGCGGACTTCTACCACGGCGAGGGCTCTATCGTAGCGGTCCTGGGCCTTGGCAGGGCCCGCCGGGGTACCACCAAGGCACTGCGGGCGGCGGCATCCAGATTGGCAAACAGCAGAATACTCATGGCGTTGGGGGAGTTAGTGGCTATCCAGCTACAGCAAATTGTCGTCCTTACGCGGCGTCGGCGGATTCGGGGTAGTCGGGAATCCAGTCGTTGCTGATGCTGGCCGGCTCGGGGTCCTGGCGCCGCCGCCCGGGCTCTAGGTCGATACCGTAGGCGTGGCACGTGCGCACCCCGCTCAGGTGGGTGGGCATCTGGTCCGGGGCCACCAGCACGCCCAAATAACCGTCGTAATGGAAGTAGGCCCTCACCGTGGCTTCGCCAATGTTGTTGAGGTAAATGCGCACCCGCTGACCCACTGCCGGCACCTCCCCGCTGCCCGACCAGAGCAAGCCTTGGGGGAAATTCTCGCGGCTGGGAAAGCCGATGAGCACGGGCGCGGGCTGGGGGTGTATCACTCCAGGCGGTCGGGCTTAACTGGGGTTGGTTCGGGGCGGAGGCTTTCATCGGAAGAGGCTAATGGTGAGGATGTTGTACGTATATAGATACATAAACTCGGCCAAGTTGACTCTTTAGCCCCTTGATTCCTGCTTTTTTATGCCCTCGCGTGTTGTAAAGGCCTTTTTCTTCCCGCCGCCTCCTTGCCTGCTAAGCCCACCGGCAACACAAAATCCCCGTGGTCAATCCACTTGAACGTGCCGGCTTACTTGGTTGGTCTTAGCAGGGAAAAACCCAGTGCTAGAACTGAGCTTGCTCTAAGGCCGCCGGGAGTGCCGGTGTGCTTACTTAGGCACAAGAATCGCGCCCATTTATGCCCTTTTTAGCCCGTAAAGCGAATAATGCATATTATATTCGGCTCATCCCCTATATCCTGTTTACTTTTCAGAAGTATTATCACATATCCCATTTCTTCCCATTCCTTTACTAGCCATGAAAAACCTTGCCTTCCTGCTTCTCTCCTGCGCCACGCTCGCGCTTTCCACCACCGGCTGCTCTAAAGATGATGAGGACCAGGCCACGCCCGCTGTCGGTCCGAAGGACTACCTAGTGGAATACCGGGTTAGCTCCACAACGAATACCAGCGCCGACTATGTAGCTTATGGCAACGAAACCGGAGCCAACACCACGCTGGCCACCACAGCCCTCCCCCAGACCTTCACCTTCAAGCGCAACATGAAGCGCGGCGACAATCTCACCGTGTCGGCCAGCGTGCCCGCCGGCCCGGCCTCTTCGGAGATAACTACCTCTATTCTGCTCGACGGCAAGGAAGTGAAAAAGACGACCGCTCGTGGCTCCGGCACGCTGGCCGTGGCAGTGTATGTGATTGGAGAATAAAGCCCGCTAGCCCCCAAGCAAAAAGCCCTGACTGGGTAGGCTTGTCCTTACCCAGTCAGGGCTTTTTTATACTCATGCCCGATGGGTTGTATGTCGTAGCCCTATATTGGCGGCTCACTCTTAACTAAACTTGCCCTATGCCACAACGCGTCATTATTGAGCCATTCCATACAGCGGTAACAGGCTTTACACCGGAAGGCTATGAATTTGCTAGTAGCACTGCAATTGGTAAGGCACTAGAAGCTGGCTGGCGCATTGTTCACGTTACCAGTGCTCCGGTGCCAGAGCTTTCTACTGTCTACGTAACTTTTGTAGTAGAAAAGTCAGCCGACACTGGCTACAGTGGTTCCTAACAAAAAGCCCCGGCGTTGCGGCTTGTCCTTACCCAAATCTTATGTTGGTAGTAGTTGTAAAACACTGAAAAAATGGAAAACCAATTCAAAAAAAATGATTTGATTGAAATGTCGATAAAAGATTTAATTAAAAAGAAAAAAAACACATCTTTTGCTGCCGGTATACTAATAGCGGTTTTAATAGTGCTGTTTGGAATCACATTGTTTAAAACAATTAATAAAGGATTCACACCTTTATTACTTATTCCGTTTGGATTGCTACCCATTTTGATCATGATGTTTGATCAGATCAAGGCTATAAATAAAGAATTGAAAAAATAGATAATTAGACCTATAGTATTTCATCAATTTATTTATCTATTTCAGAGTTGAACCATGTTGTTATATGGCTTGGCATTCTATTAGTGTCGATGAACTTCAGTCCTATTTCCATCGGCTTGCAAACGACGAAAAGCTTTCCTTTGAAGAAGAATCAGATTTTTGTACGTTCCTAATGGGTGCTGAGTCTGATTCTACAGATTCATTTAAACGTTATGAAGAAATTTGTTCAGACCACGTATTCATTACCGGTTTACATTTGCTATCTGGCCCTAATGCGGCTGTAGAGGAAATAGCGCATAGAAATTATAGTCCTTACCAGGAGTTAAGAAAGAGAGTAGATGCATTTGAGTCTAAATATGATTCAAATGCAACTGACTTATTTTTTAGGCAGGTGCGAAAGGAATTCAATATTGAGCATAAAGAGCTAAGAAAGAAGGATACAGGAGATGAGCTAGCCGAGAAAACTGCTGTATTAAAGGCTAAGCTAGAATTCCTGCGCATTAGAAGTGAAAGGCTCTACGATGACTATCTCGCAAAGCACGATCTTACTTCTTTGGACCTTCCGTATGGGAATGTTGTCATCCGCTTTGATAAAGTGTCGATTATGCACATTCTAAATCGGCATGTCATACGAAACGGAGCGTTGGACTTAGACCGAATTACTGGTAAGTCGTTGTTGAGTCTGAGTAGCTTGGAGGATATTATTGATAGGATTAAATATTTGTTTTCAGTTCTGCCTAAACCTACCACCCTCAGCGGTGAAGAAGAAGTCAACATCTACTTCAAAAAAGATTTAGGTGGTGAGATATACGCCGTCCACGTAAAGCCTATTCCCGAGAGCACAAAAGCCGGCGCGAAAAAGGTTCAGCGTTTGGAAACCTTTTATCCAATCCAGGAGGCTGCAAAGCTTGCTGAATTTGCAGGTAGATCATTTAAAAGAATCAGAACGGACTTATACTTATTAGCAGATAAGACTTAGAGCTAGTCGATTGTACGCGTTACATTTGCTTGATGAGCAACTCTTTAAAGGAGCGCCAGCCTAATTCCCTACAATAAGATATATCGATATAGGCTGCAAATGTTTTACGCTACCTTATTAGCAAATCATTAGCTGTTCACTTGCTATTATGCCTACCTCCCATCATGCCTTCCGGGCCTTACCCTTCGACCAACAAGCCCAGCTCGTTTGGGATGAAGGCCGACATCTAGCAACCCGCTATGAAGAAGTAGATACTGTCGCCCTTTACCACATGGAAGGCGGCTTCTTCGTGGAGTTGTTTTACAATCCCATCGATAACGTTCTCCAGGAACGGCTCATAACCTTTGTAAGCACGGCGCTCCTAGAATCCTACGCCTCTGTTGTCAACCTGGACGATTTGAAACTAGAGTAGCGGGCCTCGTTACCGACACGCCGATGTTTGTGTTTTACTATGCCGTACTCTACCTCTTCTTCTTCAGTACCCCGGCTGTGGTCGTGGGGCTGCTGATTTGGCTTGCGGCCACGCCCAGCGTTCGGAACCGTCCCAGAACGCCTGGAGAACGGCGCGTAGGCTGGTGGCTGCTATCTATTCTAGGTGTACTTATCGGTGCGGCGCTGTTAGTTCTTCTTGCTATGAAATACTGGACCCTGTAACCTGGATTAGTGGCTTCCCCACCCAGATATGTTGCAAATACTTTTAGTAATTACAACCTAAATTGTTTAGCATGGCGTATACTTGCATCAAAACCATGTAAAAGACCTGCTATGCAACACACCAGCTTACATAAAACGCTACTATTAGACGCAGTGAGGCTATGTTCGCGCTCGTAGATTGCAACAATTTCTACGTAAGCTGTGAGCGAGTGTTCCGGGCCTCCCTGGCTAATGTACCCGTAGTGGTGCTTTCAAATAACGACGGTTGCCTGATTTCTCGCTCCGCTGAGGCAAAGGCCCTCGGGTTCCAAATGGGGGACCCCTATTTTCAGGTAAAACCTGACTTGGAGTACAACAAAGTTCGTGTGTTCTCCAGCAATTACGCGCTCTACGGGGACATGTCGCGCCGGGTCATGCACTACTTGGCTTCCGTCGCACCCACCATCGAAATCTACTCCATTGATGAGTGCTTTTTAGATTTGCACGGCATGAACCGTTACCTGCATCCCAACCTTGCTGCGTTCGGAGCCGAGGTCCGGGAACAGATACGCAAGCGCACCAAGATTCCGACCTGCGTAGGCATAGCGCCCACGAAGACCTTGGCTAAGCTGGCGAACCGGATAGCCAAGAAGTACCCGGCCATGAAGGGAGTTTGTTACCTGGACACTGAGGAGAAGCGCCGAAAGGCCCTGGAGCTAACGGCCGTGGGTGATGTATGGGGAATCGGGTACCAATACGCCCTCAAGCTCCAAGCTCAGGGAATTCGCACCGCAGCTCAACTTACCCAGCAGAGTGAAAGTTGGGCCAGGAAGTTCTTAGGTGGTGTTGTCGGGGTCCGGCTCCTTAGGGAACTCCAGGGCAAGGTGTGCCACCAATTGCAGCCCTCAGAGGACGGTACCCTGTCCCGCCAGTCGATTACCTACAGCCGCACGTTTGGGACGCCCCTGACCGCCTTTTCCGACGTTCTGGGCGCGGTTAGTGCCTTCACTGCCAGGGCCGCTGAAAAGCTCCGTCGCCAGGGTTCCGCAGCCAATACCATGTCGGTATTCCTGAGCAAAGACCGGTTCAGTTTGGAGCCAGGGCCGCATTCATCCTCCACCGTCATCACGCTGCCGGTAGCCAGCAGCGACACCTCCGACCTGATACGCTTAGCCCGCACGGCCCTCAAGCGGCTATGGCAACCGGGGTGCGTCTACAAGAAAGCCGGGGTCATCTTCGATGGCCTGGAAACGGACGGTCAGCAGCAGCTTGATTTGTTCGCCAAGGTCAACGTCGGAGAGGCCCGCGACAAGCTGATGAAAGACCTGGATAAGCTTAACGAACGGTTCGGGTCCGGGGCCGTGACCTTCGCATCGGCGTTCGTGAAGAAAGGAGAACGCCCGGTTTGGGATAGCAAAGCTGACTTTAAGAGTTCCGCTTACACGACTGATTGGGACGAGCTATGGTGCATCACTTAACATTTCAGTTAGATTGTAGCGGACACTCAATATTTAACAAAATTCTAAGCACTTTATTGAATGGATAACTCATTAAAGAAGATAAATAATCGCATCAAAGAAATAATTATAGCCGTTAACAAAGTATCACATGTTTGCTATAATCCTCTATGCAAAACCCATAATATGGCAATAAATTCACATGTTTTACAAAATAAAGTATTATGGAATCATATAATAGGTAAAATACATGGCAAAGACAAAATAATTCAACTGTCTACAAGCGATTATTTTCAACAGTTAAAATTTACAGAAGGCCAGATATACCAATTCTCACCTGCGGGTCCCGAATTAAATATGATGGCCTATTGGGGATTTTGCAATCCTCCTTGCGATAACGACTTATTTTCTAGTTTTGAGGATAATCCGAATCCTGATTACTCAGACCCAAAGACGCAGCTATTACTTTCTTACAGGGCATACTTACGCTTAATGCAGGTAGATGAGTATACGATACTTATTATTGATGAGATACTGCGGGACCCGCTCTTTGTCGACATGCCTGAAGCCCAAAAAACTCATTGGAGGATGATTAAGGCAGAGAAAATCGGCAATTGCTTAAAACATTATATCTTAAAACGGACCCTTGAATGGTTTATCAGCAATCCCGCGAATAATACCGCATTGAAGTTTATAACTTTTGAATTACCAAGGGTTTCAGTTGCGACTTCCACGTTTTACACAGAAGAACATTACGCAATATTTGACCCAAGAATAGTGAATAATTTTATTCCAGATTATCGGCAAAAGTCTGATAATATGATTAGCTACTCCGAGATCCCTATAGTATTTCTGCACCTTATTCCTAATGACAATAGCTTGACAGTATTAATTGGATACAGCAATCTTATCAATAATATTAGTGGTATTCAAGTAGACGAAATAACTAAATTAACAATTTCAGAAAAATTTAAATTAATAAGCGATGTGCTTATTAAACGAGTAGAAACTTGGTGTATGTCACCAGCCTTTTACGAAAATCTTAAATCAACAGGCCAAGAGAAAAAGATTTTAAAAGCCATAGACCATCACTTAGATTATGAGAACAAGCATCTACCTGTCGAAGTAAACATATTTGAGGGTGTTGTTTAAGAACCAGGAAGCTAATAACAAATAAGCGGGACCCCGGATTGAGCTGAAATTGGAGTCTTCAATCATAAACATATGGCGCTTATAAGAACAGGAGCTTTCCGCTACAACAAGATTTGGGTTGTCGAGTCTCTACCAAAGGACGAACCGCAAACAGGTTCTACACTCTACCGTGATTTATTAAGGCGTCGCACGGGACAGATGCCAGCCGTTTCCTGCGAGTTGGTACAGGTTCCTACAAAGAGGAACTTGTGCAGATTCCTGAAGCGCGTAGTGGATTATGTGCAGAAGAAGACCCAGCTTCCGTTCCTGCACTTCGAAATGCACGGTAACCCCAAGGGATTGGAGTTGGCATCCGGAGAAGTCATGCCCTGGAGCGAACTAGCAAACTACTTTCGGAATATCAATATAGCCACTAGAAACAACCTCATGGTTTCCTTGGCTACCTGCTACGGCGGCTTCATGTTCGGAGAGATTTCGCCGGTTATCGAAGCCCCTTTTTGTGGAGTTATCGGCACGTTCAGTAGGGTGCCCCAGAGGGAAGTAGAAGAAGGCTTTTACGAATTCTTTGAGTCTTTGCTGAGCCGGGATGGGTTAGACAACGCAGTAGTAGCCTTGAATTCTGCAAATCCTGATAACCCTAAATTCCAGTTTATATCAGCGGAGGGAGTATTCGAAAGCGTCCGCAGGGACATAAGAAAATCCTACAGTGACGCCGAATTTATGAGAGCAAAGATATTTGAGCTGACTGCCCGAGCACTCAAGAACAGGAACCTCAGGAACACTCGGAGCATATGGGATATAGAGTATTCAATCGAGCGTTTTCTGGCTGATGAGCGCGAACCAGCTATCACAGAAATGAAGAACGTATTTCTGATGAAAAACCTGACCCCACTCCACTTTAGAGAAGCAGGATAGGCCACGTCACCGCCGATGTCTACGACGGGCAATAAAAAAGCCGAACCCCTGTGAAAGGACCCGGCTCCGAACTTAGTGTTGGGTGTGCTTACTTTTCGAAGATGCGGAAGAACTCGCTCTTGATAATGTTGATGGCCGTGCCCGCAACGTTATCGAAGCTCTTGCTCCCGGCCTCGTAGTCCTGGAGGATGCGGTGCGTCACCTTCATGAACTTGGCCTGCTTCTCGGAATCTTCGCCCAGGAACTCAAGCACAGTTTCAATCTGCGCCTCGGGTACCCTAGGCTTGCGCAAGCGCCCAGCGATACGTTCGGCCATCGTGGACTCAGCACCTGCCGGTGGTGGCGCAGGTTCCACCTTGGCCGGTTTCTGAACGCTTAGGGAGCTAATGTCGATAACCTTGGCCTCCGGCTTAGCACCCTCATTCTACCCTTGATGCTTGGGATGGTGAACGCCACCTTGGCTACCCGTTTGCCATCCTTGATTGGCTCGAAGCTCACCATCTAGCCCAGTTCGTGGAAATCCTTCATGGCGGGTTCACAGACGTAGCGTTTGAAGTTGTAGAAAGCGGAGTAGGCTGAATCCTGCTCCTCCGCTCCCAGCAGTTGCGCCCGCAGCACGTCCAATTCCACCTCCCAGGACCCTACGTCATCCCAACTGGCCAGCAACCAGTAGAGCCGGTGCGCGTGGCCGCTCTTCAGGGTTAGCAGCATCTCGATTTCGACGTTAGTGTACTGCTCCGTAAGCTGGAGCAAGAAAGGCTTAATTTCCGGGGCGAAGTTGTCAGTAATGAATCCGGTACCCTCGTCAATCTCGCAGAAGCTGATGATACCGAACTTCTGCTTGGGCCGTTTCCCTTCCCAACCTCGGACTTGGTTTCGATTTCCACCACTTTCTTAATTAGGCCCCCGCAAGCTTCATCGATAAGCTCGTAGCCGCTCCCTCCTTTTGCGGACGTGAACAGCCTCTTCATTGGTATCTTAATCTGCGGTAGCTCGGTCTACTTGTCGTGGATTCAACGTTTTATTTATTCGTCAGCGAGGAATGAAAAGAAAACGTTACGGTATGCTGTATCAATTGCAAAAATTCGGCCCAAAAGCCCTTTTTTAGGTATGTTAGGGTACTTTGTTTTGGTTTTGACCCTGTTCCTTCCCGGTCCCTAAAAAACCCCTAGAAAGGCAGCTCGTCGCCGTCCTCCAGGGGCACGTACTTGCTGCCCTCCGGCCAAAACGTATCGCCCGCGTCGCGCCGCTGGGTGGCCTCGGCGTTGTATAGGTCCCACGCCTCGTGTACGGGCCGCAAATACCAGTCGTCGGTGCCGGCGTTGCCTATCCGGTCCTCCTCCATTTCGGCCATGTGCGCGGCCAGGGTTTCGTTGCTGAGTTGGGCAATGTCGGCGGCCGTGTTCAGGCGAAAGTCAAGGGGCTCGGGGTCGGTGGCAGCAGTCATAACGGGGGCTTTAGGTCCACTGGAAGTAATGCAACAACCCCGCCCTAACAGCCTTTTTTAAGTGCTTTGAGGAGATTTATTTCGGTTGCCCTTCTATTACTCCCCCTCTGCCTTGTTCCTGTCCTGGCCACTGGCCTCGTGGTGCAGCGGCTAAGGTTACCCGAACATAAAAACGTGCATAGACGGCGCAAAACAGCTCCCCAACGCATTATCACTTCCCCCCGACGCCTACTGTCTGAGGCTCGTTACTGGCCAAAAAAATACTGGAAGCGGGGTGCTTCCGGTCTGCTGTTATGCTGTTGATTAAAGACGAGGTACTAGACCTTTTCCTGCTGCGGCTGGTGCTCGTCGGCAGGCAGCCGCACTCCCTCAAGCCGGGCCCCTTTACGTTGCTTGCTCTGGGCAATGAATTGAGATAGTTCCCGCAACTCCTTCTCCGTTGGCGGCTTGGATTGAATTAGGCCCGCGTCCTCTGGTTCGTCCTCAAGGTGCTTATTCATGCGAAGAAGGATTAAGAAAAAAGTCTTTAAAGTAAGTTAAAACAAGAGTAGAGGCGGGTTCGGTTTCAATTACCATACGAAGGTTGCCGATTTGCGTGGCGCCTAACACGTTTTTGTAGTGGGTAATCAGCTTGGTTTTGGCATCGAAAGCAACGAAGCCCTCAAACTTGCTCTCAAAGGATAGCTTACAGGCAAAAGCTACCAGATTTCCCAATACGCCCCGGTACACCCGATTGGCTCCCCGGTTACTCCCGGCTACTTCTACGAGGTGCATGAATACGTGGTCACTCTTGCGTTCAACACTCAAAAGACCCTGCACGACGCCCGGCTGCTGAACCGTGGTTAGTTGGTACATTTCCCGCCCGCGCTGCCGCGCCTCCCGCTGCCAGTTGAACACCCACTTGCCGGTGAGAGCCCCCGCATCTTTAGCAGTAAGACGGGTGAGTGTTGTGACGAACGACTCGCCGGTTGACGCTAGCTCAAGGGAATTGGTGAGCTTATCAACTCGGATTGCTAGAACAAAAAAGGGCTTAGCGGGCATGGGAACAGAGGGCAAAATGATTGGTCAGACGCAGGCTGGCATACTACAGTAAGAGCAATAAGCCCGCCTAGAACGGCTAAAAACAGCCTTTTTCCACTTTTATGTTACACCCCCAGTCCCTTCTTTTCCCCACTGCCTACAGACGGTTGTTTTCCAGTTGGTAGACCCACCAGCCAACCCACTGCACTACCATCCTGATGGTTGGCAGCTCGTAACTGGCTTAGTCCTTCCGGTGCCCTGCCATCTGTTCAATCGTAAGGTGGCTAAAGGTCGGGGTACCCTGGCAATCCAGGCCTCGCTCGACGGCACAGGGGTAGATATGCCAGAGTAAACATTGGCAGCGCGGCTATTAGAAGGCGTGAATTATAGACCCAGGGCTTTGCCCGCATTATAGGCTTTCACGTTATCAAGCCGGGTATAGCGAGCTAGAATGGCGTCGGTTTTGTGTTTGGTTTGGTTGCGGATAAAGTCGTTGTTCTGGCCCGCCAGCTTGGCCGTGGTGATGAACGAGGAGCGAAACGAGTGCGCCGTATAGCGCTGCTTGTTACTGTCAACCCCCAGGTGCCGGCCTACTATCGTGTTAACGCTCTTAGCCGAAAGCCGCTGCATTGTGAGCTTGCCCTGGCCTTTAGTATGGCTCTTGCTGAGGCCTACGAACAATGGGCCCGTGGTACGTCCGTCTAGCTGGTGCAGCCAGTCCAAATAGGCGCGAATGGGGCAAAAAAGCTCGTCTTGGGCGTAAAAAAAGACCTTTTCCTCGGCAGCTCCCGTCTGGTTGGTTTTGGTGCGGCCCAGCCTTATTACGAGCGCCTCCGGGTCCAGCTCCATATGTTCTAGGTCGATGCCTACTAGCTCCGACCGCCGAAACGCCCCGGCAAAACCTAGCAGCAGTATCGCCCGGTCACGTAGGCCGGCGGTAGTGTTCAGGTCCAAGGCCTTGATGCACGATTTGAGGTGTTCGACGCTGAAGGCCGGGGCCTGTTTTTGCTTCGTGCCCAGTGTTCTGGCAATGCCCTGCATCACGTCAAGAAAGGCGGGCGTGCCACCCGCAGATTTGAGCCGACGTAAGCGGTGTTGCCGCTGGATGGAAGCCACGTGTCGCTGGATAGTGGCGAGCTTGCGCGGTTTGTCGGCAAGGTAGGCTACGTAGTCACTGAGCGTGCTAAGGCTAGCCGGGTACGGCTTTAGCCCATGCTCCTTGCAAAATTCCTCAAAGCTACGTAGGTCTGCTGCGGTGGCCAGGTGCGTGTTGGTCGCGCCCTGCTGGCCCCGGTCGCGGTACCGCTCGGCGGCGGAGCCCATTTGTTTGGCTTTGGCGGGGGCCCCTACCCTACTACCGGCAGCCCGTGAATTGGAAGTAGCCATGAGGAAAAGCAAATTGGTTCGACTGTGAATAAGCGGCTCATACTCCACCCAGAGAGGCTTTTTTGAGCTGGCTTAGCAAAGATAAGATTATTGGTTCCCATAATGTTCGATTATGGGAACCAATAATTGCCTAAAAGTGCCCGCGAGAATCGCGTATTCTGCCCTTAGTTCAAGTCGGCAACCAAATACGCGATTCTCGCGGGCTTTAATCTGCTGCCGCTATTCGTCGTTGTCGGGGTCCTTATCGGCGTATTTCGTGTTCGCGTCGAAGAACATAGCAAGGGCTGCGTTCAACACGTCGGTCGTCGCAGTGCCCTTTCTTCCGGGCTTGTTGGCCTGGTAGTTCGCAAAGCGGCGTTTGTTCTCGGTTGTAATCGTGGACGAGAAGGCGTGCTTCTTATCCTCCTCCTCAGTCACGGGGGCCTTGGTGGCTGCCGTGGGCTTCGCGGCTTTCGCACCGCCGAACTTCTTTTCGGCGGCTTTGGGGACTACTGGCTCGGTTGCGCCCAACAACGCGCTGTTGGCCTTCTTCGTGTTTTCGTTACTCATGATCCGTAGGTAATGAATTGAATAATCGGGCTTCTTTACAGGCGCTCCAGCACGGTTGCAGCCAAGGTCGTGTAGTCTTGCGTGGCGTTGGCGGTTGGCGCAAGATTGAAAATAGTGGTTGCGCCATCAAAGGCATTTAGCACTTGAATGTCCTGCCGGATGGTGGGAAGCATCATTTCCTCACCATATTTCTCGCGCATCAGGTTTATCATTTTATCGTGATGGCCGTTACGCAGCTTTTTGTGATAGCGGGTAACGGCAATGCCCAGCAGCTTCAACCTCGGATTCAACGTTTGCTGCATTTGCTCGGCAAAGTCGATAACCCGGTTCAGTCCATCCTTGGACGGCTTCTCCGGTTGCGTCGGTACCAAGTAGGCATCAGCGGCAACAAGGGCCATCATGGTATAGGTTTTTAAGGCCGGCGGGCAGTCAATAATCACGTAGTCGTAGTGCTCATCAGCGGTGGTTAATGCTTGCTTGAGCCGCAGCCGCCACTCCTTCTGGCGTTCGATTACTTGCTCATCAACATCAAGCCGGGCGTCAGCTGGCACTAGGTCCACGCCCGAAGGAGTACTCACAACAGCTGGCAAAATATCCTTGTCGATGATGGCAGTGCCCAGGTAATCATCAAAAACTACATCATCTCCTAGCAGGTGGGTAGTAGCATTGCCCTGGGGGTCAGCGTCAACGAGCAACACCCGCTGTTGGTGGATTACGTGCAGCGCTGCGGCTATGCTGACAGCCGTAACTGTCTTACCAACACCACCTTTGTGGTTGCTTATGGCTATTACTTTCATTCCTTTCAGGACTTTAAATGATTAAATGATTATCAAGAAACTCAAGAGTTTCAGGCATTTCATTGGCTCAATGAGCCAAATATAAGGAGTTTCATTCCAGAAATACATTGAATGATGATACATAATATCATTCAGTATTGTATTGACAATCTTTTCAGTCTGAATAAGAAAAATATGATTTACTTTCATTAAAATCATTACTATAATGACTTTCTTTTAATGATTTTTATTAGTATTAAGAATTTCTTTTAATTAATGATTATAACCTCACCCTTTGTTTTAAGCACACTGCTGAATACCTATCACTCAGACCTCATCAGTACCGGCCGTGCTCACCGCCGCCCATCGTGGTTCTGCTAATCACCGCCTGTGCTGCTATCTGACGAGCGCGGGAGTCTTTGTATTCTAACGGGAAAAGGAATAGGTGGTTGGCCGCCAGATTCTAGGTGTCGAGCAGGGCAGGGGCCCCGGCCCGGGCGGAGGCATCGTAAATCCTTTCCACTAAGCCCAACCCCTGTAGCCGCCGCAGGGCCGAAAGCATAACTGTGGCTTCGCCGCGCTCATTGCGCTCCTGAGCGAAACGGTGGCAGAAAAATACGGCGCGGGGCCACGCCGGATCGGGTCGGTAGCTGAGCGTGCATTTGACACTGGCCGCGACGCTCAGCAGCGCCCACTTATCAGGCAACTCCTCCAACCGTAGCAGGCCCTCGGGGGCGCAGTAGATGCGGTGGCCACCCATGCCCATCGACAAATTGACGCGCCACGCTTTTTTACGGTCGGCCAGGAAGTCGGAACGGGAGATTTTACACTCAATCAAAATACTGGACACCGTGCCGCCGATGCCCAGCACGTCGGGTTTTTCCATCGCTATCGTGGACAGCTCGCGAAAGGCAACGGCGGCCCCGCCTGAGCGCAGCACCCAACGGTAGGCAATTAGTACCAAGTCAGCGTGGGTGAAGCCGTGGGCTACCTTTAGTGCAGCTGGCATCAGGCAGTCAACGACAGACGTTCCGCCGCCAACTCTGCGAGTCGGGCCGGTACAGTGGCCACGGTGGCAGCCTCGTAGCGGGCCGAAGTCCAGTGAATGAGCTGCCCAACGATAGGGAGGGGGCGACCAACAAAAAAGGCCAGGAAATCCGCGGCCGTGGCGAAGCCGTCGCGCTGGGCGAATAACTCCAGCTCCGCGCCCTCCAAGCGGCGGCCGTCCACGTGCATCCCCTCGGCGTTAAGCTCCGCCTCCTGAGTTGATACTACCGGCCGGATGGGGTAGAACAGATACATTCCCGGCTGGCGGTTGCGGGCGTAGAAGTGAATGGACATTCCGGCCCGCCAGCGGTTTTTGGCGCGGAAGGTGTGGATTTTGATGCCCTGCTGGATGGGCAGCAATAATTGGTCGGAGAAAGGCAGGTTCATAAAGTAGGGAATGTGAATTAGAACACGAGTGAGTAGTTCTGGCCGACTTGCTGCGCCTCAGCCACCGGCACGTTTTCAATCACCAGGACCGGGCCGATAGGGCAGGGCTGGCAGTTGAGCGTGCCCAGGGCCCGCAAATACGCCTGCGCTACGAGGTTGAAGGTCGGCCACGGGCAGGTTACCCCAGCCAGCATTTCCAGGCCCGCGTAAACCACGTACCGCCCGTTCTGCGCCAGGGTTTGAGCGCTGGCAAAGCCCAGTACGCGCGCGGCCTGATCCATGTCGGCGCATAGCACCGGCAAGCCCAGGAGCAACGGCCGGCGCACGCCCAAATCAAACAACTGCTGCTCGGTGAGCACGCTGGTTTCCCCGCTCGGTAGGATAAGAGTCGCATTCATAATCGGGCGCTATGGCTTCTTGCTCAGGAAGGGTCTTAGCGCAATGGCCAGCACGGCCCGGCGCTTGGGCTTGCGGCCGTTGTTGGCAGCGCGGGCAGCCTCGTAAGCCGCATCATAAGCGGCCTGGGCCGCCTCAAAGGTGCCGGGCGTCGCGGCCGGGGTAGGAGTGGTCTGGTGGGGCATAAAAAACAGGCAGTGGGGAAAAGAATGGGAAAGCACCGGCAGGGGTGGGGGAGCCAGCAGGCCCCCCGCCTTAGCGCTAGTAGTCGTCGCCGCCGAAGTCCATGTCGTTATCGAGGGCCAGCTGATTGCTCTCGAAGTTGTCAGCGTCGTTCTCGTACTCCTCCTGCTGCGGGTACTCGTAGTCGTCGTGCGGTTCATCGTGCCGGTCGTAGGGGTCCACTGTGTAAGGGTCCTGCCCGTCGTCCGAGTGGTCTACGTCGTTGTGGCCAAAACCATCATCGAAACCATCCCCACCACCATCGTAAGTACCATCGAGCATTTCCATAACCAAGGGCAAGTAAGAGTGAAAAACCAGGTTTCCGACCTAATAGCCGTGCGTATACAGATACATAAACCAGACCAGAAACCCGTTTATCAGCTTGTAGCGGCAGTTTATTTCGCCTTTCCCAGCCCACTGGTGGCCTGTTCGGCGGCCGCGTTGAAGTCGGGCACGTGCGCGTAGTGCGTGGGCTTCCACTGCGCCTCGATGAGCACTACCTCCCCGCCCAGTTCCACCCATCCCCGGGCGTACTGCTGGCGTGGGCCCTGCGCCGCGTTGAAAAACAGCAAGTCCGTTTGCCGCGGTGCGGGCGTGGTGCTCAGGGCAATAAAGTCAAGCGTAACTGAGAAATTGGCCATGTTGGAAAGGGAATGTAGTGAGAATAAAAGGACTCCAGCGGCAGCCGGAGTCCGCATTGGCAGCATAGGAAATGGGCGTTTTCTTGACGGGCAAGCGGTTCAGATACAGGCCGTCCTGTTGGGTATAGCCCAGCCCTTGGTACCACGCCGTCAGCTGCTCGTCATTTATCGGGCTGGAGTTGTGGGCCATCACCCGCAAGCGCAGCGTAATGTTCCATTTGTCGGCCAGCTTGGCCAGCGCGTTCAACTGGTTGGTGGCGGCTCCCTGGCGCTGCTGGTCGGGGTCGGTGGCAATAAACTCGACAGTTACGGTGCCGTAGCTGTGGCGCTTGCCCTTCTTGTCGGTTTTCGTGTTGCGCTCGGTGTCCGATATGGCAACCCGCGTGCCGCCCATGTAGTACGTCTGTTCCCATACCTGGCCATCGGGCATCTGGGCGGCCTGCAACGCGCCCACTTTGTTTTGGAGGCCCCAGAGAAACCAGGCGTGTTGATGCTGGGTAAGGCCTTTGGCGGTGTGAAAAGGAGCAGCCATAACAGAGGGGGGGATAAACGCTGGGCGAGGTTGCCCTTCGTGCTTATTGTAATACAAGATCAATGCCCAAAAGCCCCTTTTTAACCCCGTTAAGGCACTATTTTGCCATTGTAGGCCACGAAAAAACCGGACCCATCGCCCCGGCCTTTCTTGTTCCCCACTGCCTCCTGCTTGTTACCGTACCGGCCAGGCCCAGATAAGGGCCAGTAGTTCCAGGCCGATAATGCTTAACAGCCACTGGCTCAGGCGGAGCATTCGGCTGCCGGGGGCAAAGCCGCGGAGTACTCCGATTTGCAGGCTGACGCTGGAAAGCAGTGCCGCCGCCGCCACCAGCACCAGCCCGGCCTGCACGAGGTGCTGCGGGCTTGGATAAGGCCCGGCTGTGCCCCAAAGTTTGAGAAGAGTGGCCCACAGGTTGGCCGCGACGCCCATCACTTCCTTGCTGGCCGCCCATTTGTGCAGCGGCTTTATCCAGGGCAGTAGGCCGGCCACAATGGGTGGCAGGGTGACGGCCATCAGCCGGTAGCGCTGGGAAGGCGTGTCGGGCCGATAAAACGTGTCAAATATTTCCATTGGAGCTGATTATGTGCCTGAATAAGTACACGCAAGGTAAGGATTGCAATGTAGTTATTCAGGCACTTATGTACGTATTTAAGTACAGAAGCGGCTGCCAGTTTTTCCTAGGCAATATGGCGAAGGGGAGAAGTGAATTTGTGTGCCCCGTTGGGCTATTCCATCGAGTCGTAGTATTCCTGGCCGTGCTGCGCGATGTAGTCCGCCACGGTCATGCCCAGACACAGCCGGATGAAGCTGTTTTTGGAAAGCGAGTCCCGCCATTGGTCGTGGCGATAGGCGGGCAAACACCCTTCACAGTGCCGGTTATTGGGCGCGGCCGGCGTGTAGGGCTTCTTGCAGTAGGCGCAGGGCACCGGCTCACGGTTCTTGCTATGCCACTCGAAGTAATTGTCTTGCCCTCCGAAGTAGCCTTTGTAGTATTTCATGGCAGGGAGGAGTAAGAGGATTCCTGAGCCAGCAGCCCCCGCACCCGTGCAAGTTCCTCGGGGGCGTGGGGCGTACCGCCGTCATTCATTTGTAGGTACCAGTTGAGCACCTCGGCCCGGGTCTGAAGCGCATTGACGTTCAAGCGCACGCCGGTCACGTTCGGGGCCTTGATGATAGTATCCTCAAACTCGGGGTAGAGCTTCCCAAACGCGGGTATCTCGCCGCGCAGGAACCGACGAATGGCCGTGATTCGCTGCAACCCATCGACGCAGACGAAATCATTGTAGGCCCCAGCTTTGACGCCATAGTGCCAGCCGGGTTGGTTGAAATACATGGTTAGCCCGGACTGGCCCCCGCGCAGGCAGTATTGCATAAAGGCAGATTGCTGGGCCTCGGTCCAGACGTGGCCCCGCTGGAAGTCGGGCACCAGGTTCAGGCCCGACTCCTGCTCCCATTCGGTCAGTACGCGGTCCATGCTACCTAGCCGGTAGTTGCACTCCCAAGTGCCGGACCCAATAAGAGGGGGAATGTCGCAGAATTTCATGCGCCTGTGCTAATACTTTTTTCCTGCTCCAGCAACTGCTGCACGCGGGCAATCTCGGTGCTCGTGTGGGGCGTGCCGCCCGCGTTCATTTGCAGGTACCAGGTCAGCACCTCGGCCCGCGTTTGCAGGTTGTTGATGTTGAACACCAGCGACTCGGAGTTGCGGGCCTGGCGAATGGGTTGGCCGAAATCGGCCAACAGCTGACCAAAAGCCGCTACTTCGCCTCGCATGAAACCACGTAGCGCACTCAGACGCTGCAAGCCATCAACGCACACAAACTCGTCGTAGGCCCTTGGCTCATTGGTGGCAGCTTGCCAGCTGGGCTTATTGAAGTAGATGGTCAGGCCTGATTTGCCCCCAGTGAGAAAATACTCCAGATACGCGCTCTGCTGAGCTTTGGTCCAGACGTGGCCACGCTGAAAGTCGGGGTTGAGTTGCAGCAAGTAGTAGGAGTCCTGCTCCCGGCGGGTAAGCCAGCCGTCCAGGTCCTCCAGCGGCATATTGCACTGATAGGCCCCGCCGCCGATGCGCTGGGGAATGTCGGAGAATTTCATAAGCTCTGAGTGAAGTTCCTGTGCGTAATCAGATACACAAATCCGGCCACAAAAGCCCTTATCGGCCGGTGATACAGCTTTTTATTCAATTCACTTCCTTCTGCACAGTCCTGTAGACGCGGAAAGACCCGCTCACTTGACAGTGAGCGGGTCTTTCCTTAGTATGCCAGCCGGCGAACCGGCTCTATTCCGGGCCCTGACCTGGCAGCACAGGGTTCACAGGTACCTCGCCAGCCCATACGTTTTCCAACCGGGGCTCTAACTCGGCTACCTCGAAGTTTGCGGCTAAGTCAGCGGCAGTGTCTTGAGTGTTTTTAGCGTTGTCCATAACAGTATTATGAAGTAAAATGAGAAATGAAACCGGTGTACCCGCTAAAAGCCTGTTGTTGCGAGGCGACCGGGCTTGTTAGTTTAATGGGTGCGCAGCTACTAGCCGTTTCCGCGGCCCGTCTCTTCCCAACCGCCACCTGGAAGGCTCGGCTCCGTTTCGCCAGCCCATACGTTTTCCAGCCGGGGCTCCAACTCAGCTACCTCGAAGTTTGCGGCCAAGTCAGCGGCAGCAGTTTTAGTGTTGTCCATAATAGTATTATGAAAAAGTTAAGTGACAAGTGAAGAATGAAACAGCAACCGGCCCACTCGCTAAAAGCCTGTTACTGAAGAAATGAAACACATTTCTATGGCAATAATAGCCAATAAAAGTTCAGTATAATGCTGTGCTTATTTAGATACTTGTCGGAAATAAATTCTTCCCCTAAAATATCTTTTTCCTTGTGTCTGAATAAGCACAGAGAATGTATCTTAATAAGCACACCACAGCGTAACTTGGGGCACTTTTTATACTCTACCGCCCCCCATGCGCCGCATATTTTTATTTTCAAGTCTGGCCCTTACCGCCGGCACCTGTTTTTTCCGTTGGCCCTCCTCGCGCAGGGCAAAGCAACCGTTCGCCAAGCCCCTAAACCGGCTGCCGTGGCCAAAGCCCGCCCCGGTGCGGTCGCGCTCACGGTAGGCAGCTGGACCGGCCCAATGGAAATTGCCGCCACCACCATTGTCATGGGGTTGACCATCAGCCGGCAGGGCGAGAACTATACCGGCTCCTTCGACATTCCCGGCGGCACCATACGCCACCGCCGGCTGCTGGTCAGCGAGCGTACTGATACGTTGCGGCTGATGGAACCCAGCCTCAGCTTGGAGCTGACCCTGGCGGATTCGCCTGATGGCCAACTATTAACCGGGGAATACAACTGGGCGGTTCTTGGCATCAGGCCCCCCGTACTCTTTCACCGGGGCACGCCGACTGCAACCGCCAATGCGGCCAAGAGCAGCCGCGCCCCGCTTGGCCGCTCGGCGTACTCCACGGCCTGGGAAAAAGGGGACTTGGAAAACGGCAAGCCGGTGGGCCTGTGGAATTACTACAAGCAGGACGCGGCCGGCAACTACGTGCTGGCTCGCTCCTACAACCATACCACGCGCCAGCTGGAGTTTGCGCGGCCTGAAAACGAGGGCTACGACGCCGAAGTACGGCCCGGCGTCTGGGAGCGCGTCATTCTCACGCAGGCCCCGTGGTTTATCGGCAAGCACGATGCGCTAGTCACCCTGAGTAACAAGGTGCAGTATCCTTCTCAGGCCCGCGCCCGCCGGGTCGAGGGCAAGGTTTGGGTGACGTTTGCCGTGGACACGCTGGGTCGGGTGTCCGACCATCGGATTGTCAAGGGCCTAGGCAACGGGTGCGACGAAGAAGCGCTGCGCGTGGCCCAGACGTTCCCCGACACGTGGACGCCCGGCCGGCTGGGTAGTAAGGCGGTGGCGTCCCGGCAAACCTTCACGATTTCCTTTAAGCTCAACTAGGCGAGTCCGCTCACTGAAAAGGAAAAGGCCCGGCTATATCAATATAGCCGGGCCTTGACGCGAAACAGAGATTTTGCTGACTTAAATGATTTCCTCAGGTGGTGAATACCTTGCGGTTAAAAATAGTCAGCAGGTCAGTACCGAGCCCCCCGGCAAGATGCATAATGCGATCAGCATCCGGGCCGTAGTAGCGTAGGCCTATCATGGGAACCAGGATCACCCAATCGCCCTCTGATGGCGGCACAACCTGTGATTTCCAGTGCGCTATCAACTCCTTACCGCCCGGCGACTGCTGTACCGCAGATGCGGCCTGCTCGCGAATCTCTTCTACAGTTTCGCTAAGGGCCTCCCACGCCGGCCCCGCTTTCTTGAGGCCAACCCCGCCCACTAGCAGTAACCCCTGCTCATCTTCCACCATGAATAAACACCCATCCGGTACCTCGGCCACCCGCACCGAAGCGCTCTCTATCGCGGGCCAGGGTGCTAGCCCTTGGGTGAAAAGCAGCTGCCAAAAGTTGGATTCGGCCGGGGTCGTAAGTGCTGGCTCCACTCCCTCTGTCGGGGAGGGCAAGCCCTCGTGATTAATATAGCAAAGGAAGTTTGCCACGCCTCCCGGGGCCGCTGTTCTGTGAATAGTCATGGTGCCTTATTGAGCCTTGTTGAGAAAAGAGCAAACAACATTATCGGCCTTCGGGCCCGGGTAGACCTTCGCCAGTTACACCCGGCGGCAGGTAATATTTCCCGCATTCTGCTTTGCCGCCCCGGCCCCTTCCGCGCCTGACCATCGCTGGTAAACGTGTTGTCAAATTAGCGTTGTACGACCTGTTCAGCCGCACTTACTAGGTGCAAATTTATAGAAGTAGGAGAGAATGCAGTGTAGGCAGCCAAGCGCTGAGCCCCCCTACACGCTGCGCATGTTACTTGCTGGCCTGAATCTGGCGGGCAACGTAACTGCGGGCGCTTGCTACCACGGCCTGCCGCACGTCGGAGAATCTTTTGGTATCGCTCATAACGGGTGAGTATACTCTGACCTTGATATGGCGTTTATTCGGCTTCGTAATACACGTCCCTTTTTTGCACCACTGTTCCGGGGGGCAGTAGTCTGATAGCCTTCACAAAAGCGCTTTTCATAGCTTCAACCGGCTTTGTCTTGGGCGGGTATCGAGCGGGCCGCTTATACGCTCCAGCCCGGACGAAACCGCGCTTGAACCTACTGGACGGGGCGCTGGGGTATCGTTCAGGTCGTTCATTCTATTGGCTTATCGGTTGAAACCAAATAATCTGACCAGGAAACGGCCCAACTGGGGAAACAAGGCACACAGTACGAAAGTGAGATAGAACGTGCCGCCCGCTATTAGAAGCGTTTTGAACAGGACTAGGAGCAACATCATTAAACTAGGGTTCATAGTCGTTGGGTGCAACAGCGTTGTACTAAAAATAGCCAAATGTGGTACCAAGTGCCTTATGTCGCGTCGCGCTGATAAATCACGGCGGGCTTTCCTTCTACCACGGCCCAGATGCGCAGCAAGTCCGGCTCACCTACCTCGTGTTCATCGTCATGGCCCGCCGCTTCGGCCTCCCGGCGGTACTGCGCCTGGGCCTGCACAATGGCCTCGTCGGAATCGACGGCGCTCACCGTGACGGTATAGCCCTGCTCGTTGTCCCAAATTTCGGCAATGACGGTAAAGGTTTTTTGGGGCACGGGGGCGTAATTACCGGCCTCGGCCCGCCCCGCCACCAACTCGGCCCGTAAGGCGGTCAGCACTTGCGCTTGCAAGTGCTGCACTCGCTCAGCGGCGGTATTACCGCCCACCGCGAAAACGCCGGCTTCGTACCGGATGGCTTCTGCCTGGGCCTCGGCCAGGTATATTTCCAACTGCGCCAGGGTGGTAAAGTGTACGCCCCCGTCCGCCCGCGTGCCGATGGTGTGCAGCATGGGTTCGGGGCTGTGGCCGTTGATAAAGTCGAGCAGACTCCCGGAAAAGACGGGGTTCCAGTTGTTGCTGCCGGCAAATTCGCGCTCCACCACCACTAGCTCCATCCCGTCGAGCTTATAACGGAAGCTGGTGCCCAGCCCCCCACTCGTGTCCTGGGTCACGAAAGCAGCATGTTGATTGGCTTGCTGGAACGCCCCCGCGCCGCTAATGCCGGTTTGGAGCAGCATTTCCCGCAGATACATGGCCGCTCCGGACGGGTAGCCGTCAAAGTGAATAAAAAGCGTGGTGGCCGGGTTCCGGTCGTCAGCGGCAAAATGGTAACTGGCTCGGGTATTCATACTAGGCTGATTTTAGAAGGAAAGGAATGGTTAGACAATGGCAGGGGCAGGAGGCTACTTCGGCTTGCCTGGCGTTCAGCATCTGCTGGCGCAATTCTTCGGCCTGCCCGGCGGCCAACCAGCCTCCCATCGCCACGATGCCCTCCTCGTGGCGGAGCCGGCGGGCCTCGGCCTGGGCATACTGGGCTTCGAGCGTTTCAAGCGTGGCATATTGCACGCGGCCCCTGCCGAGCGGGTCGGGCCCCAGGACGTGCAGCATGGGCCCGTGGGCATTTACCAGTTCCAGCACCGGCCCGTTGAAAATTTCTTTCCACTGCGGCAGCTCCGGCCCGCACAACTCCTCGACCTGCACCGTATCGCCGGCGAACGTGTAGCGGAAGCTTATGCCCGTCTGGTTGCTGGCCCCAAAAGCGTATCCGAAATTGGCTTCCTGGAAGGCATCACCCGAAACCGCGCCCCCGTCGAGCAGCATGGCCCGCAGGCAGTTAACGGCTCCGCTCAGATGGCCGTCCTGGGGAATGAAAAGCGTCGTGGCCGGGTTCTGGTCGTCGGCCGCAAAGTGAAAGGATGCGCGGGTAAAGCTCATGGGCGGCTGAATTATACCACGGCGAAGGCACATGAAAGCGAAAGGTAAACCGGCTCAGTTCCGTTGCCATTCGTGCGTATGTACGTACAAATATAAGGCCAATAACGGCTTTTTTTCAGCTGTTTAGGTGAAGGTTATTTGCTTTTTCAACTTTCTTTTTAGCGCGCCGTTCGGCCTTTTGTCGCTGGGCGTAGGCCTCGGCCTGCTGGTTGAGGGGAGTAAAGAAAAGCACTCGGCTCAGATTGTCCACTACGCGGATATTACAGCGACTCAGCCCCGTTGCTGGTGTGTCTATTCAGGTACACAAACCCGGCCAGAAGCCTTGGTTACTTCGCCTAACGCTCCTTTTATTTCCTTCCGGCATGGGCCCGCCGCCCGGTGTCCGACCTGGCCCTGTTCGTATCGGCGCACATACCGGCCCAAACCTTCTATCTTTGAGTAGTTGCCGAAATCCACTTCTGCCCACTGCCTTCCTATGCGTATGCTTCTTTTTTCAACCGGCTTGCTGCTGGTCCTGCTTATCGTCGTGCTGTTATTCAACACCTTACGCTTGCCCAACCACCAACTCGCGCCGGAAGCAGCCGCGCAGAAACCAGACTTGGACCCAGTTGTTACGGTCGAGCACCTGGCCGGTGCCCTGCGGATTCCGTCTGTGTCGCACACCGACTACGCCCAAACTGATACCGTGCCCTTCGGCCAGCTGCTCACTTACTACCGCCAGACTTTCCCGCTGGTGCATGAGCGCCTGCGTCGGGAAGTGGTAAACGATTTCGGCCTGCTTTACGAGTGGCCCGGTTCGGACCCCTCCCTCAAGCCGCTTTTGCTGTTGGCGCACCAAGACGTAGTGCCAGTGCTTGAAGGCACTGAAAAGAACTGGACGCGCCCGCCCTTCGCCGGGCTGGTTGCCGATGGCTTCCTCTACGGCCGGGGGGCGCTCGACGACAAGCTCAACGTCATTGGCCAGCTCGAAGCGGTGGAATACCTGCTGCGTACGAATTACCAGCCTCGGCGCACCGTGCTGCTGGCCTTCGGACACGACGAGGAAACCCACGGTAAGCTAGGGGCGGCCGCGCTGGCCGACCTGCTCGGCCGCCGTTACCAGCAACGGCCAGCCCTGGAAATGGTGCTCGATGAGGGCGGCCTTATCAAAACCGATGGCGTGGCGGGCCTCGCCCAGCCCGTGGCGCTGGTGGGCGTAAGCGAGAAAGGCTACTTGAGCCTGGAACTGACGGCCCAGGGGGCCGGCGGCCACTCGTCTATGCCCCCGGCGCTGACGAGTGTGGGTCGGGTGGCCGCGGCAGTGGCCAAGCTCGAAGCCAATCCCTTCCCGGCCCGGCTCGACGGCGGCGTAAGCGCGCTGCTGGCTTACCTGGCCCCAGCCGTTCCGTTCGGCCGTCGCATCATCTTCGCCAATCAATGGCTGTTCGGGTTCCTTATCAAAAAGTCGCTGGTGGCCACACCCTCGGGCAATGCCGCCCTGCGCACCACGACGGCTCCGACCATCATCCGGGGTGGCGAAAAAGACAATGTGCTGCCGGCGTCGGCCAGTGCCACGGTGAATTTTCGGCTACTCCCCGGCGACTCAGTGGAAGCCGTTATCGCCCGGGTCAAGAAGCTGATTGACGACCCTGAGATCAAGGTCAGCATCCTGGGCGATGGACGCAGTGCCTCGCCCGTGTCACAAACTGACAACGCCGCCTTTACCCACCTGCACAAAACCATCAAAAGCGTGTTCCCGCAGGCGCTGGTGGCCCCCTACGTGGTAGTAGGGGCCACTGATGCTCGCTCTTACGCCCACCTGGCTCCCCAGGCAACCTACCGCTTCATGCCGCTTCTCATGGCTCAGACCGATATCGACCGGCTCCACGGCACGAATGAGCGCATCGGCACGGTCGCCTATCAGGACGTAATCCGGTTTTATGTGCAGCTGCTGCGCACTGACTTGTAATCCCCTTTCTCTCAAAGCCCAAAAAGCCTGGTTACTGCGAAGTAACCAGGCTTTTTTGCGTCTAACTAATTGTTTTAGCCGGCCTTGGGCCACGGCAGTTGCCGGCGGGGCGTGGCCTCGTACTTGGCAAAGCCGACCTGGTGCTCGCTGGGGCTGCTGCATACGTTGGTGGGCAAGGGGTCATAGGCCATGAGCACGAACCCTTCGGCCAGCAGCTGCTCCCGAAACGGCCCGAACCACTCGTTTACCTTGCTCAGGGGCCACACGCCGCAGTAGTGGTAACCGGGCTCGAAACCGGGACAGTCCACGTGTACCTCGGGTAGAAACGCCCCCGTCCGCCCGCAGTAGGCCGAAATGGCATCCCGCAGCGCCTCGGGGCAACTGGAACTGAACGGCCCCCGCCCGGTGGCGGGGTGTTCAACGCGGTACACAGTCAGGCGGCTCATAAACAGGCAGTGGGGAATAGAAACAAAGATGCCCCCTCCGGTCGGGAAGGGGCACACTGGTTGACGGCTACGCTCCGACCTACTCGACCACGGCGTTCTTGTCGTAGGCTTTCCAGTCCAACTCGCCGCGCTCGCCGCCTTCTTTTTTGCGTAGGAAATATACTTTATCGTCCTCCTGACGCTTGCCGAACGTTACGTCTCCCCGGCAATCAAGGCATTTCACGCTCACGTACTTATACTTGTTTTGGGCCACGCGCGCCGTCAGCGTCAGGTTAGTCGAGCCACATAGGCCACAGGCCGGCACGTCGTCAAAGCTCAAATGCTCCGATTCCATTACAACCATATGCAGGTCGTTGCCTTCCACAACAAAATTGAAGGTGCGCTTGCCTATTTTCTTGGTGATGAATAACTGCATAAGGGAGAGAAAAAAGAAGGTTGATGTGCTGATGTAACTACAACAAACAAGCCATAAAAGCCGATTTAAGCGCTAATAAGACAGTTTATTTGCTTGAAAGAAATCTTTTATAGTCGCTCGACCGGCGGGTAAATTCTTAGGCCAGCTCGGGCAGGGCAAGCAGGTTATTTTGGACGGGCAGAAACAGTTGGCTCCCGCGTCCAGCCACCATGAACAGGTCTATTTTGCTTGCTCCGGCCTGCTTGGCAGCCTGGTAAAAGGCGCGGTAATCCCAGCCGCTTTCCTTGTCTTTGAGCACGGGCTCCAGCGCTGGTTCCGGAGTTGTCTGCGGGGCCGTTTCCTGCGTGCGCACTCTGCGCCACGCGCTGTTCTGGCCGCTGGTGCGTTTCTCCTCGGCGGTGAGTTGACGGAAGGGGCGGAAAGTAAAACCTTTGAAGCGAAAACCTTTCATGGCAGTTGGAGGGGGAAAGAAAGCCAGCGGAGTTACCGGCCCTGGGAATAGTGAATGGAAACTGAAGAAGGGCGCTAGGCCACCACGGCCGCGGCCTGGTACTCGTACTCGGGGTTGTTGCGCACGCTCTCGAATGACACCCGGTACTCGTCGAAGTCCTTTTCGGTAGCCGGCCGGCAGGTGAGTCCGTCGCGGCGCATCGACCAGACGGGGCACCCGTAGCCAGCAGCCGGCGAGCCCTTGAGAACGGAAGCCCTCAGCACGCCCGCAAGCAGCGGAAACTGTGGGTCCAAGTAGCCCAGCGTATGCTCTTTCCCACTGGGGGAACCCAACACGACTAACTGAATTTTGCCGGTGGCAACTACTGCGGTGGCGGGAATCATGGAGGGAGCATTCATAAAAGGGGGCTGAGTATATGTCTCTGTCTGTGCGTATATAGATACAAAATTAGTGCCTGAAACTACTTTGAGGCCATCTGTACTCTCTATATTTTGCATAAAAAAACCGGCTCTCCTCCACGAAAAACCGGCTTTTCATCCCCCACTGCCCCCTTATTCTGCGGCTTGCCCTAGCCGCTGCCGCAGTGCGTCAATTTGCTCAGCTGCTTCGATGCCCCGCCCCCCGTTGGCGTCAAAGGCGGCTTCTGCTGTTTCCAGCTCGGCCTGGGTCTGCTCCACGTTGGCTTGCACCCAGTCGGCATAGCCGCGCTGCGTGTCGCCCTGGCGTACTTCATCCTGCCACATCACGTAGTCGAAATAGGCGTGCGGGTCGGTGCGGCTGTACGACTGCGCCTCTACTTCCGGCTGGGCGAAGGTGCGGGCCGCTATTGCGTCAATATCATCGAGCATGATGGTTAGGCGCTGGCCCTGGTCGTTGATGGCTTCGGCCGACCCGAACACGTAGCGTAATTTCTCATGGCCCACTTTTTTGAGGATTAGCACCTGACCGGGTGCCAGCAACGGGTAAGAGTCGTAAAGCAGGTCAGTGTCCTCGTCCACGTCCAACCCTTCGTCGGCGTTAAGCTCGGGGTCGGCCACGAGAGCGAGGTACTCGGGCAGCGTGGCATTGAGCAGCGAATCCTCGTGGCGGGACACGTAGCCCGACTCCACCAGCTCCTCGACCGTTACCCGGTTCTTAAAGCCGCCGTCCTCCTCGTGACCATACGCGGCAATCACGCGCTGGCCGTCCTCGATTGTCTCGTCCACGGTGCCGCCCAACAGCAGGACCAAGGCCTTGAATTCGGCGTAAGCTTGTTCGTCTTTCAGCAACACGTAGTTGGTGATTACGGTGCCTTCGTAGTTTGCCATTTTCAGGGAAAAATTGGGGCCGGGCAACGTCGCTCGGCTCTTAATAAATAGCCATTACCACGCCATAAAGGCACTTTTTGACCCCAAATACCCATTTTATTTCCCAAAAAATTACCCCGCTACGGTGCCGGTAGCGGGGTAAGTCTGGGACATTGATTTAAGGGCCGGCTAGGCGTAACGCTCGTTTACAATCTCCTTGAGATTATCGCCGTATTCTTCCCGTAGATACTTGGTCAACTGGGCTAGTGTCTGGGTTGGTTTCCGGGGAATGGAAAACATGCTGTTTGGGTCACAGGGCTTGCCTTTGTCCTCTGTGAGAGTAAACACCCACTTCGTTTTGCACATACGCTTTAGGCGCTCCTCGTCTTGTTTGGCGTATTTGGCTTTGATCCACTCCTCCAACAACAAGTCCACGTCGGTTTCGAGGCTGTGCGCATAGGTGAAATCATCCCCGTTAGCCATCTTTAGGGCGGTTTTAATCAGCGGCTGCTGCTTGGTCCAGGCCTCGTACTGGTCAAGAAAAACCTGGTTGGCGCGGCTTTCTTTGAAATACTCCTCATCCCCCTGCGGCGACTTGCGCGGCTTGGCGTAGGAGCAAACGTTCGTAGGCCCGCCCGTGCCGTGGTTTTCGGCCGTGGCCCGCTTCACGCCGTCGATATACACGTCGGCCGTGAAGGCGTTGGTTTCGTCGGATAGAGAGGGAGAAAACGACACTTTTTTCAGTTCCAGTTTCATAGGGTCGGCGCTTGGGTTGGAAGGGGTGCCGGGCACCGTTGCCCGGCGGTTGAATAGTTGCAATAACTCGGCCCAAAACCGCCTTATCGAGTACGTGAGGGCACTTTATTTTCGGTTACAAGCCCCCTTTTCTCCCACTGCCTGACCCAATTTCAGCCCCCTAAATCGGCAGCAGCAGTGGGCGCACCCGGCTGCGGTAGTCGATGGCTGGAATCAGCTCGGGCTCGGTGCTGCCCGTGGGAAGCCAGCCGATGGCCCCACCGGACGTTTCAATTCCGGCGAGTTCAAGCAGCACGCGGTAGAAACTGATTTGCAGTGAATACAGGTTGTGCTCATGCTTACCCAGATCGGAAAACACCCCTTTAAGCCGCCAGGGCTGCCGGTCGCGCTCGCGCCCTATCTTCTTCGAGGTTTTCCAGTCAATCACGTAGAGCTTGCCGCTGGGCTTGTGCCGGGCCAGCATATCGAGCGTACCGCACCAGCCTTGCTCCTCCTTCCGCTTCCGCCGCAGCCACCGGCGGCCCCGTCTAGGCGTGCCGCGCCAGCTGGGCGGCGTATAGAACAAACGTAGCTCCTGCGCTACCGCCTCGTAGTTGGCCAGGCGCTTGCCCGCCAAAGACAGAAATTTGAGACAGCGCAGGCTTACCTCGCCGTCTTTGCTAAACAGGTCGGGCGGCGTGGACAGCAGACCCCGCTGGTAGTCATAGTGGCGCTCAATGAAAGCGTGCGTCTTAGTGCCGATATCGGCCGCCCTATTCCACTCCGCCAAGTACTCCTGTGCCGGACGGCCGGACATAGCCGCGCAGCTCGCGGCCCGTTCTTCGCGGTTGAATGAGTCTTTAAACTGTTCCAGCCAGGCACTAGCTCCGGTCAGCTCCCGCCGCCCAAAAAAGTAACGGTGCTCGGTGGGCTCGAACCGAAAGCGCGGATCGGCAAAGGCTAGCAGCTTTTCTTCCAACGTGGCTTCGGCACTACTGGACACGGTATGAAAGGCAGTCATAAGAAGAAGGCGGGGACGGTAGGAATAGAATGGTTTTGTGTTTATATACGAACACAAATCACGCCATAATAGGTGGTTTGTTTGCAAAAAAACCACGACAACTACGGCTGCCGGGGTGTCTTACGGGCGGGGGCTTTCTAGGCCCCGAAGTTGCGTTCCTGCTGGGCATAGCGGTCGTCCTGATAGTTCTGCTCGTCCCTAGCCGCCCACTTGGCGGCCCGCCCGGGGAAGAAGTGTTCGGCCACGGCCTCCTCAGCGGTCTTGCCTTGCTGCTGGCATAGTTCCATGCCCTGCGCTAGGAGTCCTTCCAGTGCGGTCAGGTAGTCGTTCAGCGGTTGGGTAGGAGCGCCAGCGTCCAGCACATTAACGGCTTTGCGGGCCTCCGCTACGCGGTGCTGCACCCCGTACATAACCTCGCGCACGTTGTCGAGTCCGTGGCCTAGCGTTTCGAGCTGCTTGTTGTGCCGCTTCTTATCGGCCTTGCGCCGGGTGTTTTTTTCATCTTTCGAGAGGACGGGAACAATGGTGGTGAGCGTAGCAGTCATAACGGTAGAATTGCCGGCCGGCGAAGTTGCCGACTGTGCCTGAATAAATACACATATTGAACCAAAAAAGGCCTTTTCAGGCCTTTCAAGAGGATTATTTCAGTTTTAATCCGTTCAGCTTTTACCTGCTGGCTCAGTGGCAGCGCACTCCGCATTGGCTGGCCAGCCCAACAGAGTATGGCCCTGCTCACGCATCTTGACCACGGCGAAGGCCTCCACGGTTTCGATGTAGTCGCCGCTGTCCCAGTCCGTGTTCTTGTGCAGCTCCTCGAACTCTTTGGCCCAGCGGATAAACTCGCTGATGGCCTCGCGGCTGTCACCGTTATAGTACTTGCAGTGGCCGGCCGTGAAGGCAATGTCGGCTAGCGCTTCGAGTAAGCTCTGGTTATCCATCGGGGCGAAATAAAAAAAGGGCCGGCACCAGCGCCCGCCCATTACCTACTACACATACCGCACCATAAAGGCCCTTTTTAGGGGCGTCAGGGCCGTTTGTTTCAGGTTGCCCGACATTTCTTTACCCCACTGTCTGCCTGTAAAAAGCGTGCACGAAAAAGCCCCGACTGCTGACGCGGCCGGGGCGCTTGCCATCCGGGCAACTACAGTTCTTGCTGCTCGAAGATGCACTCCGCGAGAATCCACTCCCAATCTTTCATACACTCCTTCATCAGGCCCGCCAGCGAGCCGTAGTAGGCCTCCGCGTAATAATTGCGCCGCTCCTCGTTGTAGTCGGCCAGCAAAATGGTTGCCCGCACCTTGCGCCCGGAGCGTTTTTCTTTGAACTCGTAAATGCCTGGGGCCAGCTCACGGCCTTTCTGCTTGGTGCTGGAATCGGTGACAACCCAGGCGGGCATGGTAGGCTGGGTAGAGGGGCTGACGGTAGGTAGCATGAGGGGAAAATAAGGAGACTGGGCACCGGTGCCCAGTTGTGCGTATATAGTTACATAAACTACGCCAGAAAACCCCGTTTTCGCGGTTCTGAGCGAATTTATTTCACTTAAATCTGTTTGCCCGGCTTAGGAAAAGCGTTGTTTCGGGCCCGGAAAGCGAATACCATAAACAGGGCATACATAAACATACTGTACACACCCGGATAGCTGTAGCTGAACTCGCCCGGCACGGGGCTAAAGCAGATATAGCCCCCAACGGTTGCCCATACTAAGGCCACTAGTAGTAAGGCTTCACTTGCCCGTCGCCAAGTACGGTGAAATTGTAGCTGCGAGGAATTTTGGTTAGCTGATTTCATCCTATATAACTGGCCTACTATATAGAAAAGGCGTTTTTAAGTATATCCAAATAACTGGCCAATGTACTCTTAATTGAATTATCTAAAGTGGGCCGTCAGATTAAATTTAATACTATGTGCGTAAATACGCACATTATCTGCCCTATATTTACCACGTATTTCAACCAACTGTTATGATGAAAAAAATAATCCATACTCCGTTAGCTCTGCTGCTGGGTACCGCTATGTTCTTGTCAGCTTGCGACAACAAAACGGCCACTCCTGAAACTGCTTCCGTAGCCGGAACCGCAATCTCCTGGCAAGACGCCAGCGCTTGGACGGCGACCTATCAAGCGGCGCACCCCAAGGGCGTCCGGGCTTCGTTTTACAGCTCGAACGTGTTTAACACGTTGCTCGCTCAGCCGAATGCTACCGGTATCCGCATCTACAATGCCATCAATGCGGATGGCAAAGAATGCTTGGTCCTAGTGGGCGCTACAGCCACGACTGACTTGACGGGGGAGCATTACACCGCCTACGACAAAGGCAACACCTGCGGCGGGGATAAAAACTGTCCTGAAGACAGCCCGCTGAGCCGTACTTCCGCGGCTGGGCCAACCCGTTCAGCTAGTGTAGCATCCGCTGAAACAGCGGGGGCCGCCATCAGCTTACAGGAAGCCATTGATTGGACACGCAATTATCAGGCGCGCCATCAGGGCCACGTGAAGGCCTCTTATTTTCGCACCGATGTGTTTAAAACACTAATCAACTTGCCTTCGGCGTCGGGTATCCGCATTTACAATGCGACCAACACCCAAGGCCACGATTGTTTCGTCCTTGTGGGGGCAACTGAAAACCGTGACCTGACGGCGGAATCTGATCCCGTCTACGATAAAGGCAATACCTGCGGTGGGGCTGAAAACTGCCCCGTTGACAGCCTGCTGGTGTATGCTCGCAACCCCGGGTTGAAGTAAAAAAGCGTTACCGGAGAGTATGCAGAAAGGCCGCTGTGAGGAATCACAGCGGCCTTTTCTATTTGGGTTACTATTTGCGCCTCACTGTCGCTGGGCCGGGCTGCCCTGCTACGTCTTTCAACGCCCGCCACTCGGGCGGCAGAGATGCTCCAGGTTGCTTCATTGCGGGCTGCATCCCGGCGGCTTGCAGCATCTGCACTACAAAGGGCGTGTCCAGTTCGGCCACGGGCCGGCGGGTGGACCCGACGAAAGTAATGTCGTTGAACAGGTCGCGACCACCGCTGGCGAAATGCAGCACATATAGGTTCTCATATGTCTTGCGGTCGGTGTAGCGCGTAAACAGGGTCAGGACGCCTGGCTCAATGGGATACTGCTGGCACACTTTGATGGCCAGCGTTTGGTGGCACCTAGCCAGGCCTGGGCCCCCGTCGATGAGTTCCGTGGCGATGGCCCAGCCCAGCGCCGGGGCCACCATTAGTTCGCAGCTGGCTGGCTGGCGCTTCTCATCGTCATAGAGGTGAAACTGGGGCACGTGAACGACGCACGGCATCTGTAGTAAAGCTTCCATATCGAAGTAAAATTAGTGTTCAGCGGCCAGCGGCCAGCTTGGCCTGCACGCCGCGTTCGTACTCCTCCACGGCCTCCACAGTTTTGTACGGGTTCAGTTCCTGCCGGCACGCTTGGCAGTAGTTTCGCCACCCCGGGCAGTGGTTGCAGCGACCGACTGCGTTCACGTACTGGCTAGTCGTGATGGGCTTTGTGAAAATGCGGCGGGGTTCCTCCGGCTTATAGTAGATATTGGCCACGGGCAGGATAGAAAAGAAAGGAGTTTACCGCTAAAGGTAAGCCGTAGAGCCCGTTTTTCGAGCGTCCGGCACAATCATTTGTATTTGTATACGCACAAGCTAAAAAGCTGGTTTTTGGTTCTGACCTCCACCCCACGGCCTAAAAAAAACTACCCGGCCGCAGGGTCCGGGTAGCGTTGAATTAAGCCGAGTCAATCCGGGCTGCGGGTGGACATTGCCCAACCTATTTCGACCGTTTGGGCGGCATGAGGAAGCCTTTGTTGCGGCCGTGCTTTTTAAATTTTGTGTCGGGCAGCACCTTTATGTCCAGCGTCACGGGCCCGCAGGCCGTGAGCGTGAGCGCCAGGGGCGCGTACCCCATTGCGCTCACTGAAATCGTGGGTTGACCGCGGACGGTGGGGGGCAGCACGAAAAACCCCAACTCATTGGTCACGACCATAACATTCGTGCCCCGGACGCCGACGCTGGCCCCGGCCACCGGCTTGTCTGCGGTCTTGACGTGGCCGCTGAACGCAGTAGCACAGCCTATGCTGTCAGCAGGGAGCAGAACTGCCTGCGCCCTGACCAGACCGGGAGCAGTCGCCAACACAAGAAAGAGGGAGTGAGGTAGAAAACGCATGGCAGCGGGGACGGATCAGCGAACGGAGGAGGAGGAAGAAACAAGGGACTGGAGTTGGCGCACGGCGCGTTGCAACTCCGCAATTTGGCTGGCCGTTGCCGGGTTGTCGTGGGTACCGGCGGCGCTCAGCGTGGCCAAGCCCACGGTCAGCCGGCCGTTTTCGGCCCGTAGCGCCACTAGTTCCTGGTTCATGGCCCCGAGCTGCCCTTC
This sequence comes from Hymenobacter sp. YC55, assembly GCF_029433095.1. Taxonomy (GTDB): domain Bacteria; phylum Bacteroidota; class Bacteroidia; order Cytophagales; family Hymenobacteraceae; genus Hymenobacter. The sequence goes on along the minus strand of NZ_JARNTX010000008.1, from coordinate 23,747 downwards.
CAGTGTCTGGATGCGCTGCTGCTGCTCCTGAAAGCCGCGGGTGAGCACGGGAATCAGCTGGCCATACTCCACGCGCAAGGTGCCTTTGGCATCGTAGTCGCGCAGCACCATGCCCGGGTAGACGGTATGCAGCTGCTGGGCAACGAAACCCAGCCGTAGCGGCCCAAGCAACGCCCCGGATACGGGCGACTGCACCTGGTAGCGCACCGGCCGCAGCCGCAGTAAGCTGGCGGTGGCCGTCTGCAAGGGCTCGATGTTCCGCAGCAGGCGCGCGTCGGCCAGATTGCGGTCGAGGTTGCGCTCCATGTGAAACTGCTGGGCACTGGCCGGGCTTGCCGCCCAGCTTAGCAGCAGCACCCCGAAAAAGGAGAGAGCCGCCCGCATCCTACAAAGGGAGTTTATCGTCGTCGTCGGAAACCACTATCTGGCCTTCGTTTGGCTCCTCTTTTTCCTCACCCATCTCCTCCGCCTCCGCGTCCTCGGCCCCGGCGTTGGCGACCTCCCCCTGAGCGGCGTCCTGTTGCTCCGGGCCTGCGTCCGACACCGCTTTCGCCGCCTCCTGGTCTACGCCGGCCTTATACACGGGCACGTCGAGCACGTTGGCGTTGTCGGCGGTTTCGTCGGGCTCATCGCCCTGGTCGAGCCGGCGCAGGTTTTCGCCAAAGAAGTGGGCCGTGCTGGTGCCCTCGGGCAAGTCCAGAAAGGAGGGCACGCTGTCCAGCTCCACCAACACGCCGAGTTCACCGCCGCGGTGGAAGTAGCCAACCGCCGTGCCGGTGCCCAGCGCGATGCCGAAGCGGACTACATCCACCCGGCCATTGATAGGGGGACGGGGCGATTCGCTGGCCCAGTCCAAGACATTGGGCAGCGCGTTGCGGTCGGTGGTGCTGACGTATTCGGGCAGCGGATTCTCGCGGCCCGGGGCGGGGCGCAGGGCTGGAGTAGTGGATTCGAGGCTCATAAACGAAAGAAAAAGAGGGAAAACGGCGAGCAATCAAAAAGCGAGCCGTCGTGCGTACATAGATACACAAATGTACTGGCCTTTTGCCCTCTTCCTAAGCGTGCGCGCAGAAAAACCCGGGTGAAATTCTGAATCAGCGGGAATAGACGCTGCGCTACGATTTGGTGCGCAGCCAGGCCTCGGCTTGGTCGCGCGCCTGATTGATCTGTTGCATACGCTCGGCGCTGCCTCCCACGTCGGGGTGGTGCCGTTTACTGAGCCGGTGGTGCGCCCGGCGCACCTGCTCACTCGTCACGGGCCACGGGATGCCCAGCACGGCTACCCAGGCTGGGGGCGGCTCCACCGGCTCGGTGTTGTCGGGTGGCGGCGGTGCCGCCGGCCGCTGATACTGGTGAAACTGCTGCCGGCGGGGCCGCCCCCCCCGCAGCCTTTCCTGCTCGGCCTGTACCAGGCCCAGCCAGCTGGCGGGCCGCCGGGGCCGGGTTTCGGTGGCCGCCGCGCTGTGGGTGGCATTATTGACCTCCGTGTTCTCGCGCAGCCATTGGTTCCACTCCTCGCGCAACCGCTGCACGTTGGGTCCGGCATCCACGTGCGCTCGTTCGGCGCTCAGCCAGCCCAGGTGCCAGAGAATGGCCAGCCGCAATCCTTGAGCGGGCACAGGGCCCGAAATCGGTTCCAGCGCCATCGTATGGAGCAAATAATCCAGGTAGTCACGGCCTTCGCTGGTGCGCAGGCTGCTCACGGCCCGGCCGGAATACGGGCCAAAGGGCAACTCGCAGTCGGGATTGATGCGGCCCGGAGCGCTAGACCCGCAGCGCGGGCAGGCAACGGCCCACAGATCCGGGCCGATGGCGTGGGCCACGGCCCCGGCTACCCAGGTACCGCAGGCGGGGCAGTGGACGTGGTAAGCGGCCGCGCTGGGCTCAGCGTGGGCAGGCACATGGGGCGGGTAGGGCATCAGGTGGCGTTAGGCTACTGGCAAGTTACCCCCGCCCCGTTTCATCTCAACGCCCCTGGTAGCCATATTTTCCGTGACCGGCGTATGATTCGCCCCAACCGGGCAGATCGGCTTCCTCCAGTTCCTCGGGCAACTCGGTGAGCAGCTCCCAGCTGCACCGCTCTGGCGTGTAGCCCTGGGCGTCGGCCCACTCCTCCAGGCTCTCGTCGAGCACGAGGGCCCGCTCGGCCGCCTCCCGCTCGAAAAAGTCACCGGGCGCAAAAACGGGCCACGGGTTGCGCTCGTTACCGAAGCGGAAGCATACCGACAATTCGACTACCGGGCGGTTATCAGGGCAGGGATGGACGTTGGATAAAGTTATAGAAAAGAGGGTTGTTAAGGGGCGTCGCGCCCACCCAACAAGTACACAAATCAGACCAGGAGCCTGCTTTTCGTACTTGAAAACGCACAAAAAAGGCCCCCTTTCGGCGGCCGTTTCGGTGGGCTATTGACGGGCCTCAAGCGGCCACCGCCTCGCCAAACTCCTCCAACCGGAACGCGGCCAGGTGAATGGCCTTTAGCTCCTTGACGCGCTCCTTGGCAAACGCCTGCGCCTCGGCGGTGGCCGCTTGCTGTTCCAACTCCATTACGTGCTTCATCGCATCCCCGGCAAACACGCCTAACTGGTACTGCGTGTAGAAGCCCACCGGGCCATACTCGTAAAGCGCCACGGCGTGCAGCATTTCACCGGGCTGGCTGTTGATAAAGTCCACCAATGGACCGGCAAAGATAGTTTTCCAGCCTTCCTCGAAATCCACGAGCCGCTCCTCGGCCAGCAGGCACATATCCTCGGTCAGTGTGTAGCGAAAACTGGTGTTCGAGTACACATCATGCCCCGAAACTAGGCTGCTCTGGGTGTTGGCCCTGATAAAGGCTACGGCACTGACTCCCTCGCCAGCTCGCAGCATAGCCCGTAAGTAGCGGGCCGCCCCTTGCGCGTCTCCATCCAGTTGCAGATAAAGCGTGGTAGCTGCTGGGGCTGGGGCTTCACCGATAAACAAGTACGTGGCGCGGGTAGACATAAAAAAAGGAGGTAAAAAGCAGGCTTCGTTGCCGGCTGTGCTTATTTAATTGCACAAACCACGCCGAAACAGCCTTTTTACCTTCCCTTAACTATCTTTATTTCAGGACATTAGCACCTTCTTTGCCCCACTGCCTACCTTGGTTAGAGAGCGTTTTCTTTCTTGAGCCGGTCGGCCTGAGCCGTCGCCTGCTCGCGCACATAAGCCTGGCTTTGCACATCGAGCACGTGGGCCGGGCCCTTGCCGGGCTGCATTACCGTCGAGTAGTAAGCGAATACCTCCTTGCCTTCCCAGTTGGTGCTGGTCGCCGTCTGGGTGCCCGGGCCGAACAGGTACAAGGCCTGCTCTTGCAGGGCCGCGCGGCCGGCTTCAAAGGCCATTGCCTCGAAGGCTACGAATTTGCCGTCCTTGAACACGTAGAACGAGTAGTAGTCGTTGGGCGACTCCTGCTTGCGCTTACCGAACCAACCAGGCTCGGTCGTGCCCTTCGGGTAGGCGTACGTTTGGGTGCCCGGCTTTTGGGTGGCCGTTAGCTCCAGGCCGGGGAAGGCGCTGAGCGGATCGCCAAATTTATGGCCGGGAATACCGCCCAGCGAGTCAGCTTTGGTGCCAGGGCCGCGGACGGCTTCCGTAGCGGCTACGGGAGCGTTGGCGGACGTGCCCGATTCCTGGGGACTGGAACAGCTGGATACGAAGGCCCCAACTCCGGCGACTAGCAACGAGAAGTAAAAAGTACGAGACATAATGGGGACCCGCAGCCGGGCAGTTGGGTGAAATGATAAAATAGTTTTGTGCCTATCGGCGCACAAGTATACACCCCCGGCACGGTTGTTGTTCCCGGCCGTTCTGTCAGTTCCCAATCACGTTAGCTAAAATCTTCGCTAATGAAAAAAGCACGGCTCCTTTCGGCGGCCGTGCTTTTTCGTTAATAATCAATTCGTTGTGGCTGTTTTCTCGGCGGGTAATCAGTGAAAATTTTTGCCAATAGTTTTAGCGGAAATTTTGTCTGCTTTTTGAAAAAAAATATTAAGCTCCTACCGGCGCTGCATCTGTAATCAGCTGCGTCCACTCGCCCTGCGCGGCCAGTTCGGCCCGGGAATAGCTGCTGAGCCACTCCCCCTCCCCAGTCCGGCGGCCGATGTAAAACGTGTCACCCGGGGACCCGTCCTCGCTCACCTCCTCGTAGAGCTGATAGTGGCTGCCGGCGCGCACTACCTCGGGGCCCGCTACCAGCCATTTGCGGTCGCTGGTCCACTCGGCCGACTCGCTAAGTGTTTCCTCGGGTAGTGGCGGCGTGAACTGGAGCCGCAGCGCTGCGCCCCCCGTCACGGGGTAGCCGCGGAACGCTGCCGGTCCCTGCCGTAGCTGGTAGAGCAGTTCATCAAGCGTGTATTCGGGCTCCTGCCCTATGAACCGGTAACTGGCCGCTTCGGGCACCCGCCCGACGTGGTAGGTGGCGGGCTCCGGAGAGTTACTCCAGCGCAGGGTTTGCAGGGTCTGGTCCAGCAGGTAGACCGGTCCCAGCGGCTCCCAGGTACGCCGAGCACTGGCCATTAGCAGCTCCTGCTCCGTTTCGGGTACCGGGTCCACTGCCCGCTCCACCCCCGAGAGGTCGTAGTAGGCTGCGCCCGTTTCGAGTGGCCGCAGATAACGGGGCCGAGTCTGGGCTAACTCATAAATCAGATCCACCAACTGCGGCCCGTTCTCATTGGGGGCCTGGGGAAGGATATCGCTCATACAAAAGGCAGTGGGGAAGGAAAGTGAATACGAACAGTCTTACAAAAAATTAGGCGCTTTCGGCGGTGAAGTCCAACTCCTCCGGGTGAGCGGTTGACGGCCGTAAACCATCTTCGCGTACCCGGGTCCCGCCGCCGCCACCCACCAGGTAGCTGTATTGCCGGCCCGGCCGGCGGTCGTTGAGGGCCATCACGCCGTAAATCCGCAACTGGCGGCCCGGCTTGAGGTAGGCCGGCAGCTCCGGGCCCACCCCAGTGGCCTCCACATAATCCCCAATGGCGTAAGCAGGCAGCGGCCGCTGCTGCGTCCCCCGGACTTTGGCCAGCCACGAACGGCCATCGGGCAGTGGGCGGTGGACCCGGACGCCGTACGCACCGGCGGCCAGGTAGCCCCGCTGCTCGACAGCGGCCAGGAAAGCGAACACCTCCTCGGCTTTGTCGGCATTGCCCCAGCGGGCCTCGGCCACGTGCCCGGCGACCTCGTGCAGGGAGTCGGCAAAGAAAATCGTCTCGTTGCGGTTGGGAATAAGCACTTCGTAGCGCCCGCTCAAGCGAGGCAGCGTAGCGACCTCCTTCTCCTTGGCCTGCCCCGCGGGAGAAGGTTTACGTAAGTGGGTCACGGTTTCGGGTAGGGTTATAGTATCGGACATGGGTGCGCAGATCTAGTGGTATGGAATGGTTTGGGAACGGGTCGTTTTCACCGCCAGCGGCCGTGATGCAAGTACTTGGTGTGCCGGTACCGCCGCTATGACGGGTTTTTGTACCTGTATACGCACAGATAGGTTCATAAAAAAAGGGCTACAGCTGACCCTCAAGGCACGAAACGGCGTCCGGTTGGCCCCGACCCTGTTTAAAACAATTGGGGCAATGAACGTGCCACGCTGGCGTTTTTTCAAGCCCCCCGAAAATAATATATCCCGACCCCCATTCATTCCCCACTGGCCTAACAGAAACCTGACCCCCAGGGGGCCGGGCAATACACCCTTACCGGGCAGTCTGCTTGGCCTTCCAGGCCTTGAAGCGCTTCATTTCGGTTTGCGCCTGGTCTTTGGTCCAGGTTTTGGCTTCCTCCTCGCTCACCTTATTCAGTGTGCAACGGTCCTCGCCGTTGCTCAGCCATAAGCCTACCTGGCCCTCGGGCTTGCGCATGATGCACCACTTTTTGTCGATCTGGTGAACGACAGCCTGGGCAGTAGCGCTCAGCTGGGCCTCGATGGCCCGCGCGGCCATCTCCGGAGTCAGGCGCTCCAGCGTGATTCCCTCGGGCAGGTTGTAAAACTTTTCTTTCCAGCGCAGGTAGGGTTTTTCGGCTTTGCTGATGCCGCCCTCAATGGGCATCTTCTCGTACTCCCCGACCACGCGCATTTTGTGGGTCAGCCCGTGTTCAAGGGCCGCAATGGCCTGCTCCAGCGTGACGGCTTCGGCCGTGATTCCTTCGGGCAAGTTGTAACGCTGTTCCTCGCCGGCGGGCCCGTAGCGCAGCGATGGCCCGAATTTGGTGTTGGCGGCCAGAATGGGTAGCCCCTTCCAGTTTCCTACGTTACGGGCTTTGGGCGCGGGGGGGGTGCTAGCATCGGCCGCCGCTTTTTGGGTCAGCAGGCGGGCGTCGAAGTCGCTTAGCAGCGCGGCGTAACCCAGCTGGCCCTCGGCAATCTGGTCGAGCAGTTCTTCGCACTTGGCCGTGAAATTAAAGTCCACCAACTCCGCAAAATGGGCTTTGAGGTACTTCGTGGCCGCCCGGCCCCGGTCGGTCGGCACCAGCTTGGCTTTGTCGCCGCCCAGCGTTTCGCTGCGGGCCGTTTCGGTGAGTTGCCCCACGGGCTGCCCCGTTTCCCAGCTGAGGGTTTTAGTGGGCACCTTTTTGCCGGCCACCGTGGCCACTTGCACGTACTGGCGGGCAAAGATGGTTTTGATGATGCTGGCGTAAGTGCTGGGCCGGCCAATCTGCCGCTTTTCCAGTTCACCGACCAGCGTGGCCTCGTCGAAGCGCTTGGGGGGCTTCTGCATCCGGCCGGTGGCCTGCACCCGCGCCAAGCCCAGTGCGTCGCCTTGCAGCAGCGGCGTAACCAGGGTGGCTCCCTCCGCCCCTTCAACCCCGCTCTCGTCGCTGGCTTCCTCTTCGGCTTCAGTGTACGCGGCCCGGTAGCCGAGAAATGTGAGAATCTTCACCCGGCTCTCGAAGCGGTCCCCATTTTCTTCCCCCGCGGCCTCGTTGCTGCGGCCCACCGTAATCACGGTCTGGGCGTACTGGGCCGGGCTCATCTGCGAAGCGAGCGTGCGGGTGTAAATCAGTTGGTACAACGCCTGCTCGTCGGCCGTGCTGCCTGCTTTGGTAACGTCCCAGTGCGTGGGCCGGATGGCTTCGTGACCGCCCTGTACGCCCGCTTTTTCCTTGAACTTACGGGCACAGGCGTAGGTGGCCCCGTACTGTTTCGTTATCTGCGCCAGGGCTTCCTGCGTACCCTCTTCCCCGATGTTGACGCTATCGGTGCGGATATACGTTACGTGCCCGGCCTCGAACAGCTTTTGGGCCAGTTCCGTGATTTTGGCAACCGAGAATTTCAGCTTTTTCACGCCGTCCATTTGCAGCGAACTAGTTGAATAAGCAGGCAGCGGGTTGTTGCTTACCGGCTGCTGCACGACGCTGAGCACTTGCCAGTTCTGGCCGGCTCCCGTTATCCGGGCCAGCAAGGCCCGGGCTTCTGCCTCCGTGGCCACGGATTTGCCCCCGTAGCGGGCCGGCAGCTTTTCGCCGGTCGGGGTGGTAAAGGTGGCACTCACCGGGAAAGTCAGGCCGGAACCGGCCGCAAAGCCTTCTATGGTATCCTCCAGGTCGGCCACGAGACGGACGGCTACGCTCTGCACGCGGCCCGCTGAAAAGCCGGGCGTCCCTTCCGCCGGGCGCGGCTGTGAGCGAATAAGGGTGGGTGACACCTCCCATCCCACCAGCCGGTCAATGGCCCGCCGGGCTTCCTGAGCGTCTACCAGCGCCTGGTCAAGCGTGCGCGGCTTCGAGAGCGCGGCCCGGATGGCAGGCTCGGTAATTTCCATGAACGTCACCCGCTTGGTGGTCTGCTTGTCCAGGCCCAGTACGTCGCACAAATGCGCGGATATTCCTTCTCCCTCACGGTCGGGGTCCGTGGCCAGGTAGACGTTGGCTTTGCCCACCTGAGCCACTTGCGCTTTAAGGCTGGCTACCGTCTGGACCTTATCGGTAGCGACGGCATAGCTGATCTGATAAGACTGGCTGGCCCGGTCCACGCCTAGTTCCGAGCCGGGAATGTCCCGAATGTGACCAATGCTGGCTCCTACCAGCCAGTCGGCTCCGAGGAAGCCTTTGATTTTTTGCACCTTGTTAGGGCTTTCGACAATAAGTAAATTCTTCATGGGAATGGACTATGCCCGCAGGCAGGGAAAGGATACAACCGAACCAAGGGAGGGGGCCGGAACAGACAATTTCGCCGCTCCGGCCCCCGGCCTGTTTACTAGGTGGCGGAGGCCGTTTCAAGCAGCCGACATACCACCAAACCGGAACTGGCCCAGGCGCAGCAGCCGAGGATGAACCTCAGCTCGGCCCACCACTGCTGGCCGGCCTCTTCTGGGTCGGTGCCGGTTTCCCGGAGTTCACGCCCCCGGGCGTAGAGTTTGCGCCCGTACTGGAACAAGTAGTAGCCGGCGGTGGGCAGACCGCCAATAAGCACGGCCCAGAGAAACATTTCCAACATGGCAGGAAGGATTGAGGGTGAAACAAAAACAGACGAAAGTGCCCCGGTATTTCGGTTAGAAAGCCGGGGCTACGCGCAAGTTACTACGCAGTTTCGGCTGTACCTATATAAATACAGACCCCCACCAATTATGGCGGAGGTCTGTTTCATTATCAGCAAGATACGGGGCTATTCTCCGCGTTCGCGTTCTTTCTCCTGGACCTTGTTTTGGGTCTGGTCGATGGCCCCCTGGTAGCGGGCGCTACGGTCCGTAGCCGTCTCCTGCACCTCGATGCCGGGCGAATTGCCGGCCCGGTCCAACGTGCTGTTTATCCGGTCGATGTTCGGGGTGTGAGTGTGGTAGGTCACGTTCATTTCCACGTGCCCGTGCCCATCTTTTTTCACTTCCCCGACCACGGCCCCTTCCTTGGTCAAATCGCCTTTGATGTTTTCGGCCCGGGCCACTCCCCGCTTGTCGAAATCATCCACGACGATGTTGGCTTTATTGAACTGACCTTCCCGCTCCGGCCAGTCCTGCTTGGGAATCTCGTGCGTGTTGGGCTTGATGCCCGCGTAGTGCATCGAGTGAGGTTCCTCCCGAATCATGGACGGTTGCGCCTTTTCCACGTTTTGGAGCACTTCATTGACAGCGGCTAGTTTCGGGCCCTGGGGGTCGTAGGAATAGGCTAGCGTGGCTTCCTTGTTGTCGCGGCTGGCCGGGACCACAGATTCTACGGTGGCTCCGGCGGTGACCAGGGCTCCGCGTACCAGCTCTATGCGCTCATCAGCCGTGCGGCGGCTGCTGGACTCCATGCCGATGATGCCGTGCTGCAATTCCTTTTCCCGCTGCAACTCCTTCTCCTTGGGTTTCTCGGCTTCCTGCGCCGTCACCACGGCGGCGGCCACCACCGGGGTTTCCACTACGGCGGGGGGTACGATTTTCTCGCCAGCCGCCTTTTCCTGGTCGGGCGTGCCGGCGGCGGCGGGCTTGAGCTGCTCGGTGGTTTCAAGGATCTTGCCTTCCTTCGGCGCGTCCATCACGATGGGCTTTGTTAGCTCATCGTCGCGGCGCTCGCGCAGAATCTTGTCACTAGACAGCTCGGCGCTGGTACCATTGGTGCCGGCTACGATGCCACCGGCAGCAGCGGCAGCTGCTGCGGCCGGCGTTGCCTCCGGTCCATTAAAGCCGCGCTCGTAAGCCGCTTTTTCGGCCTCCGACTGCCCGCTTTTCTGGCGGTCGGCTATGCCCCGCTGCTCGGCGGCGTAGATGGCTAAATTTTCCGGGCTGGCCGCTTCGTAGCCCTTTTTGATATCCGCCAGTTGCTCGTTGACAGCCGCGCGGATTCTATCGGCAAAGCTCAGGGCTACGGTAGGTTCGGCCAATTCATTTTCCGGTTTGGCAGCCTGCGGGTACTTCTGGGTCAGCTGTTCCCAAGCGGCCCCGTCCTGCTGCTTTTCCAGCCGGATATCCGCTTGGTACTGCTCTACGCGGCCCGCCCGGGCATCGCGGGCCTCACCGGATTCGCCCAGTAGCCGGCCCTGCTCGTCGGCCCGGTCCAGTACGGGGCTTACCTTGGCCACGGTAAGCGGGTTGTCGAGGTCGTAATACACCAGAACGGCGGGCTTGCCTTCGGTGCCTTCCATCTGGGCATCCTCCAGACGAGCCCCGGCGCGGGTTAGTTCGCGGCGCTCCTGTGGAGTGGGCTCGTTGACGAGTACCACGGCTTCAAGCCAGGGCCGGTCGCGCTCGACTACCTCGGGCTCCGCCATCTTGGAGCCGTTAACTCCCAGGATGGTTTCGCGCTGCCAGTAGCCCTCAGTGGGTACCTGCACACCATCCTGATCGGCCAGCCGGTTCAGGGTCGCCTGAATCCGGGCCAGGGCCGGGTCGCTGTTGTCGAAGCTGACGGCAATCAGGTGCATTTCCGTGCCCGTGTCTGGGCTGACGCCCAACTCTTTTACCACCGTTTCGGCCCCGGCCTCGCGCAGGGCCTCCGCCACCCGGTTAGGCCACGCCGCCGGCTGGGAGTCCTCCAAGCGCAACTCCGGGGTTTCCTGCACCGTCAGAACCAGGGTGGTTCGCTCGGCTTTCCAGCTAGCCTCCAGCGCGTCACGGTCCGGCTTTTCCAGTTGCAGCACATCGGCCAAGCGGCCTTCAAAGGCCATCCCGTTGGCCAGTTGCCCACTCATAGGGTCACTGGGTCGCACGATTTCTTCCTGGAAATACGACTTGGCGCGGGCGTCACGCTCGGCCATCTCGTTTAGCTCGTAGCGGGGCTGAGGCTCCAGCACCAAGCCTTCGGCCTTGGCCATTTCCTGCCGGCGCTCCTGCTGCGCCGGGTCCTCACCTAACAGCGGCCCGCTGATTTCGCGCTCGTAGCTGTTGTGGGGCGGGCGGGTCAGTGTGCTGTCGCGCTCGATGCGGTCCAATTCAATGCTCACTGGGCCCGTTACGCCGGGCTCGGCGGCCGGGTAGCTCACCAGTGCGGCGGGGCCGTCCGGCAAGTAGATGCGGGCCACTTTCGCGCCGGCATCTTCCAGGGCCCAAACATCTTCCAGGGCCGGGCGCTCAATGAGCAGCCGGGCCGTGGTCTGGCTGCCGTCGTGCAACTCGGCGGCCAGCGCCTTAGCGGCTTCGGGCGTGTTTTCCATCCGGCTTTCGACAGTGGCCGCCCGGGCAATGGCATTTTCGTCCTCGACGCGCACGCCGTAATCTGCTGCGGCGGGTACATTGGCGACTTCATTTATAGCCTGGTGCAAGGCAGGCAAGTTGCGGTCGTCGTGGGCGTAAACCAAACTCAGCACGCTGGTTTCGTTTTTGCCGCTGGCGTCGAGCGTGGTGTTGCGCTCCAGTTCGACCTCAACACCTGTGGCCATCAGGCGGTCTTGGATTTCCTTTACCCGGTCGGGCATATCGGCCAGGGCCACGCCGCTGGCTTCGGTCCATACGGGCTGCGTGACGTGGATGGAAGCCACGTGCAGGGTTGTACCGGCTTCCTCCAACTCCTCGTAGCGGCTGAGCGTGCCGGGGGTCGCCACGGGTGCGGGCACCTCCAGCCCTACGGCTTCGGCCGTGGCCGGGCCCTTACCCGGCTCCTGACCGGCTGGGGCTACGGCAGGCATCTCAACAACCGGCTCCACCGGGGGCGGGCCGAAGGACAGTTCCTGCTGGGTAGGCAAGTTCAAACCCGGCTGGTTTGCACCGGGCAACTCCACTACGGGGGCCGGAACCACGGCCATTTGGTCTAGCTCCGAATCAGTAAGCATTCGGTAGCTGGGCATGGGCGGCAGGGGTTGGTTTCCACCGCCGTAAAAAGCGGGCTCGGACTCCGCGTTCTGGGCCACGATGGGCTGCCCCTGGGGGCTTGCCTGAGCCCGCATTTCTTCCTCGGTAGGCAAATTCAAACCCGAATATTGCGGAGCCTGGAGCATGGCCAGCTGGGGCGAAGCGGCGGGGCTGTTTTCCTCACCGGCCGGGGCTAGTTCAGCACTAGCCAGCCGCTGCTCGTTCAGGGCCACGGTGGGCGCGAAGGTCGCCCCTTCGCGCTCAGGGCCAGTCAAGATGGCGGGGGTCAGGTTATCCTCCATCTGGCGCTTGCCTTCGCTGTTTTCTACGACCCGGAAAGCTTTTTCCAGGTTGGCTCCGTCGAGTACGGCATCCTCCAACCGAACGCCGGTCAGGTTCATGCCGCGCAAGTCCGCGCCGGTGAGGTTGGCCTCACGTAGGTCGCTGTCGCGCAAGTCGGTGGAACGCAGGTCCTGACCGGCCAAGTTGGCTCCGCGCAGGTCCATGCCGGTGGCATCAGTGTTGCGCAGGTCCTCGCCGCGCAAATCCGGCCCAAACCCGACCCAGGGCTTAACTTCCACCGTTTCCACGGCCGCGGCTACGGCCACGGCTGGTACGAGCTGCTGCTCGGCCGCCTGACTCTGGGTGGTAGCTTCCCGCTGGCTTTCACGCAGCGCGTCGCGCCGGGCCTCCAGGCTGCGCAACTCAACCAGGTTGGCTTCACGCTCCTGTTCGGCCGACAACGGAGCCCGGGGGGCTGCTTCCACGGCTACTACGGCGGCGGCTCCAACCTCGGTGCCCCGGTCCTGTCCGGCTTTGAGGTCGTACACCGTGCCGCCTTTTTCGGACACTGACCGCAGCACCTCGTTCACGGCCTCCGCCTTGGGCGATTCAGCTACGAAACTCAGCGTCACGGTGCCGCTACCGGCTGGGCGGCCGTCAAGTTGCTGTACGGCAACGACAGCGCCGGTTTCTTTTAACTCGTCGCGCAGGGTCTTTACCCCGGTGGGGCTTTTTAGCTCCTCGCTGCTCAGCGCCACGCGCTCGTACGCATCGGGCCGGGCGGCAGAGTAATCCTTCCCGGCGGGGCGCTTATAGTCCTCGCGGGCCTCGGGGCTCAGCGCGGCTAAATCTTTGCTTTCGCGGGCGCTGGTGCGGGCTAATCGCTCCAGACGCATATTGTCGGTTTCCATTACCTGGATGCCTTCGCCACGGGCAGCGGCATCCAGGGTGGCGCTGACCACGGGCAGGCGGGTATCGCTGGGACGGTACTCGACGGGAAAGGCGTATTTAGTGCCTTCAGCGCCCATTTCCGTTTTGGCCACGTGGCCCACTTTAGCACCGGCGTCGCGCAAGTCGTTCCATAACCGGGTGGTGCGCTCCTTCTCGCCGTCTACCTCCAGCACCGTAATGCTGGCCCGCAGGGTCTGCCCGGCGGCGACCATCTGGTTGGCTTCGGGCTTGCCTGGGCCTTTGAGGGCCGTGGCCCGCTCCTGGGCCTGTCCCTCGGGCTCACGCAGAGTCAAGCCTTCGGAATCCATTTTGCCGATGTTGCGCAGTACGACCGCCTGCTGCTCGCGGCTGGCTAGCGTGTCCGTGGTGCGGTAGAGCGCTTCAATGCGGGTGCCGCCTTTTTCCTCCCCCGCTGCCTCAATAGGAGCCATGGCTACCTGAAAGCCGCCTCTGGTCAGGGCAGCCTCCAACGTCGGGGCTAGGCCTGGCTTTTCGTTGGTCATATCCAGAATAATGCGGCGCTCGACGGCGTGCGGCTCGGGCTCGGCACTGATTTGCCGGGTTGCCGGGGAATTGGCTGCGTTCGCTCCAACGGTGTTGCTGTCGTTATTCAGCAATGAAGCCGTGTCGATGATGGCCGTGCTCTTGGGCCGGTCAATCGTGCGGTCCTCGGTGGGTTGACGCTCGGGTAGCTCGCGGGGCCCGGTAGGCTCCACTCCCTGCTCTTTGGCCACCAACTGGCGCGTCTGCTGAGCCAGCGGCGTTTCTACGACGCTGCCGGTGGCTACGTCTGGGGCTTGGCCCAGATCGGTCGCTACTTGGGCGCTGCGGCTGTTTACACCGTCGAGCACCACACTCACGCGGCTTATTACCTCGGGTTGGTCAAGTGGGTAACGCACGCTGATCGAGCCCTCACCCAGCTCCGGACGGGTAGCGTAGGGCGCTGCGGTTACGGTAGCTCCGGCTTCGCGTAGGCGCTCGGGCACATCGTTCTGAATGCGCTCGGGCAGGATGGCTTCGGCTTGCAAGGCCGGGGCTACGCCGCCCTGCTGGCGGAACGTCTGGGTTAGCTGCTGCCGCATTTCAGTGGCTTCGGGCCCTTCGACTACGACGGCCGCAGCGGGTAGCTTGGTCAGGGTTTGCTCGACCCCGGCCAACTGCTCCCCTTTTTGCGTGTCCACCACGACGACCAAGCCCGGCCGGTCCTGCACAGGCTCGTTGGATACCGAGGCCCCAGTGGCCCGTAGCTGGCTTTCCAGCAAGGGATTGGGGGTATCCAGGGCAATGGCCAGTGGCTGCTCATTCAGCGCCACGGTGCGGGTAATGGGGGCGGTTTCGCGCTGAGTTTCCACACCCGGCTCGATGCCGAATAACTTGGTGCCGCCCTGGCTGGTCGCGTCGCGTAAAACTTCCTGAATTTTGGATTGTTCGGCCGTCCCCTCGTGATAATTGAACGAAATGAAGGTGGCCGGCTGACCTGTGGTATTGTCGCGGTACGGGCGCGCATTTACCTCGCTGCCGGTTTCCTCAATGGCCCGCTGCACTTTTTCGGCCAGCGAAATCAGCGTAGCGCTGCCTGCGGCCAGGGTGCCAGCTGGTAAAGGTTCCGCGTCAAAAATGATTACCCCGGCTGACCGGAGCGGGCCGCTGGTGTCGCGGCCCTGCGCTTGCTGCTGCTGAGCTTCCGACTCCTGGCGCTGCTCCTCGTAGCGGCGGCGCACTTCGGCCTGCCGTTCGGCTTCGGTTTGCTGAGCTTGCTCGGCGGTGGCCCGTTCTTTAGCTTGAGCAATTTCAAAGCGGGCCGTGTCCAGCTCCGTGCCGGTCACTACGCCGTCACGGTTACTATCGGCTCGCAGAATCTCGGCCTGACTGGTGGAACCGTTCAAGTTAATATCAGCGGCTATTGCGCCGGGCGCGGCGGCTTGTTGCTCCTTGGTCTGACTGTTTTCAAAACGCGCTGTGTCCAGTTCGGTGCCCGATACCAGGCCGTCGCGGTTGCGGTCGGCGCGGATAATTTCGGCCGCGCTCGTCGAACCACTCAGGTCGATATCGGCGGCAATAACCGGGGTAGCGATACGCTGCTCCGGCGCGTACTGCTCGGCAGCCTGCTGGCGCGTTTCGCGGTAAGCAGAGTCCTCGAACACGCCAACCGGGCCAGCTTCGGCACCGACGTTGGCGGTGCGGGCCTTGGCCGCGCTGTCGATTTCGTCCAGCACCCCGCTCACGCGGGCTACCACCTCGGGTTGGTCGAGTGGGTAGGCAATGGACTGGGTACCGGCCGGGGCCAGCTCTGTTACTGGGCGCTCAATCAGGGTAGCGCCGGCTTCTACTAGGCGTTGCGTGAAGGCTTCCTCAGTTCCGGGATAGCCTACGGCGGCCGTCGCAGAGCCAGGGTAGCCCAGCTTCGCGTAGTTTTTATCCGGGTCGGGGTTGAAGCGCTCAAGCACATCAATTATTTCCGGGGTGGGTACGGCGGCCGCTTCTACGGTGCGTTCCGGCTGCCGCAAGGTCAGCTGCTCGCGGGCCTCACGGTCCCAGCGGGTTTCGCCCGTTAGTTCAACCTGCTCCAGTATCCGGCTGACGTTGGCCACCACTTCGGGTTGGTCTAATGGGAAGCCTATGCGCACCTGCAAGGGGGCATTCACTTCTTTGGCGGCTTCGGATTGGAACAGTTGTTCTACGCTGGCTCCGGCTTTGGTGAGGCGCTCCTCCACTCCGGCCTCGGGCTGGTTGGCTAGTACGAAAGCTGTAAGGGCCGGGGGCTGGGTGTTGGCACCTCGCTCGGGGTCGTAATAGGCAGCTACTCCCTGCTGACGGTCGGTTACCGTAGCCTCCGATTGCAGCACGGTGAGGGGCGCTACGTTCTCTTTTTCGTGCAGCTGAACGACGTGCTCCAGTGCCGCAGCCTGCAAGGCGTTGCTACGGTCCAGCACTACTACGAAACCGGGTTCATTGTTAACCTGGGTGGGCAATACGTTTAAATCGGCGGCCTGCAACCGGGCTTCGAGCACGGGGCTGGCTTCTGGGCTGGTTTGGAGCGCAACCGGCGCGTAATCCAGGGTCAGGCCTAAGTGAAAGCGGGACTGGGCCCGGCCTTCCGCAGCGGGTTCAATGCCCGCGGCATCTACGCGGCCGGGGGCGTTGGCCTGCACGTCAGCTACGATTTGCTGCGCTGACAGACCCTGTGGTGAATTGGGAACGTACTCAAATTCCAAGTACGTCTTTGCTAGGGTGCCGGTAGCACCAGGGACCGGCGAGGTAGCCACCTGCAAACCGGATTCCTCTAGGGCGCTACGAACCTCCTGGGCCAGCGAGCGGAAACGGTCGTCCGGGGGCTGCACGCCGGCTGGTAGGGGCTCGGCGTCGCTCACGCGCAGCTGGGCCCGCTCCAGGGCCACTTCGGGCACTATGGCGGCCGCTACGGGCGCTATCACTGGGGCCACTTCCGGGGCTACCGTAAAGCCGGCTTCGCGGCGAGCGGCCTCCAGTTGGGCATCGGCCCGACCTTGCAGAATATCCTGGTTGTAGTCTTTACCGTTGGCCTTTTCCACTACGAAGTAGTTTTCGGGGGTACGGGCGGCCTCGGGCATATACTGCTCCCGGTCCCGGCGCAATTCGCGGGCAAGGTCTATCAACTCAGGTGCCTGAGCCGGGTTTACCCGTATAACAACTTCCGTCTGGCCGGGGGCATTACGCCGCATATTCAGACCTATGCCGTTCGTTACTTCCGGCTCCTCCGAAGGAAGGCCCCGGGCTTCGGCCTTGTTGCGGAGTTCTTCCACAAACTTGCGGCCCTCACGAATGCTGCCCGCGGTATCCCGCTCGACCGTTCCGCCGTCCGGCCCGTTTAGCCCGGAGCCTGGTAACGGTGGAACATCGTTGCGCAGCGTGATAGTCATGGTGAGGAGCTTGTCCTCCCCTTTCTTACCATTATCACCGGCAATCCAAGTGGTGCGCTCCCGGGCCTGGGCTGCGTCCTGCTGCTGCTCGGGGCTCAGGCCCGTTAGGGGCGGGCGCAAGTCATTTAAGTACCGAATGTTGAAGGCTTGCCCGGCCGCGTCGTTGTCGTTGGTGAGAATAACCTGCTTGGGCTGCTCCCGGTCAATGATGGCCTGAATAATAGCTTTCTGCTCAATGGAGGGAGTACCGCCGGTGGCTACGTAGCGAGAATTGGGTAGTTCCTGGCCGCTTGCAGTGGCGGCTTCCTTCTCTTTCTGGAACTTGCTCATCATGTCGATGGGCGACTCGCCAATATTCATGCGCTCGGTCGGGACGCCTCGGCCCGCTGTCAGGTCGCTGCTCCACACGCCGTTTTTGGCCCCGAACGCATCGCCGGGGGCCTTCATCATCATTTTGAAGGAGTCGGTTTCGCCTTCGGGGGCACGGTTGCGTAGCTCATAGCTCTGAATGCCCTTTTCATTGTAGAAGGGAAAGCCCACGTTGTGTTGCGGCGTACCCAGCCGCTCCTGACGCTCGGGGTGCTGGTCAGTGAATATGCGGTTTTTGAACGCTGGGTCGCTGACTGTATCCTTGGTCAGGCCGCGCTCCAGTAAGTAGGAATTGTCGGTGAGTACCAACGGCGGTTGGCCCACGCCCCCACGGTTGCCGGTGGTTTCGTTCACCATCGCGGCGCGGCGCTCGGAAGCCGGTAGCGACTCATAGCGCGCATCGGCGGCCCCGGGAGCCTTCTGAACCTGCTGGGCCGCGTACTTCTCGTAGTCGAGGGCAGCCTTTGCTCCGGGCACCATTTCCTGGAGCATCCCCTTTACCTGACCCAAATTGCTGTCGGGATGGCGGTGCTGCAAGAAATCCACTACCGACCCTGAATCGCGGTTGTCGTTGTGGTTGTGGTACATATGATACCCTTCGGGGGCCATTTTAACGGTGATGCGGTCGCCTCCACCACTGGCTTCGTTGCGGAGCGTGAAGCCTCCATCGCGGGTTCTGTCGCTAAGGGTATAACCGTAGCGCTCGGTGGCCAAGGCCCCTAAGTCAACGCCACGTTTAAGTTCAGCCAGTCTTTCGGCTTCCTCGGGGGAGCGGAAACGGTCAATTTTTGCCATTGGGAAAGGGGAAAAACGGTATGAGGAGAAAAAGGCAGTGGGGAAGTGCGTATATAGGCACACAGGCGGGCGTAGCAAGGCCCAAAAAACCCTCGGTTGATCCCAATATAAGCGCGTGTTCCGGGTGGGCAATGCTTGTGTGCATATAAGCACGTAGATTTGTAAAAGCCTGCGCGCTCGCCCCGTCCCTGTCCAATTTTTTTCTTTTCCTATTGGCTATGCTTTCCACTCTTACTTTCAACCAGCTGGTAGTTCCACTTATACTGGCTTGCTTTTTCACTCTGGCGGGCCTGGCCTTCTGGATTAAAGTGCGTAAAGAGACACAAAAGGCCGCTCAGCTGGCGCGGCTGGCGGAGCTAAAACCACCTAAAAAAGGGCAAAACCATCGTTCTTTGCGGCCTCGTCAGTATTACCTGACGCGCAACATGGCTAAGCCTACAGTTGAAGAAGAACACCTGCTGAAAGTCTACATCAAGCTCCATCCCGAAGAAGCCCGTTCGCCGCACAGACGTTAAAAAATAATTTTCACGGGTTATTGAAAATTAGCCGCTTCACCTATATTTGCGAAGGGCGCAGGGTTTTTTCAGCCATATCTACTACAATCCGAACTAGTTGGAACGTCGTAGTTTATTTTGATTACCACTGTGCGTATATACGAACAAGATTGCCATCTTTCTTTTTTTCTTCCCATTTTTCAACCCCCTTTTATGAAAAGCTCTTTTAGCAATTCTGCCCGTCGTATCGGGCAAAAAACCAAGGCTTTGGTGGCACGCCACATCGGCCTGGGCATGGCATCTTTCGCTACTCCCGGTGCTCAATTGAGCAAGTGGGATCAGCGCATTTTTACCGCCCTGTTTTTGAGCGCCGCAGTGGCTCACACTTCCACTGCTCAGAGCGTGGCTACCACCCAGGCGGCAGTTACTTCCTTGAAGTCGCTGGTGTTCACTGTAGCGCAGGGCATCTTCGCCGTGTTCCTCGTAATCGCCCTGGTCAAAGTGGCCAAAAAATTTATGGGCGGCGAGCCCGACGCAATGACCTCGCTCATGTGGCTAGTGGGCGGCGTCCTCATTTTCTTCGGCTTCTCGGCTCTGAAAACCTCGCTCGTGGGCGGTGGTGCAGCTGGTGGTGGCACGGCCGACGGCCTGCTTGGCCAATAGAAATTCTCGCGTGCGTGAATACGAACGGGACGGCAGCAGTGCCGTCCCGTTTTTTTTGCCTTTCACTTTAAGAATTTACTCCTACCTTGTACCTATATGCGCACATACAAAAGTATCGAACAGCCCTCCCAGGTGCTGGGAATCGACATTAACAACCTTTTTATAGTGATGGGCTTCATTATCGTGGGTGCCATTTTGGTGGGCCTGCTCGGCATGGTCATGGACCTACACTGGATTGTGTACGTGCTGCTTATTGTCGTTTCGGTGGGCCTGTTTCTGATGTTCAAATACTTGGCTAAGCATCGCCCCCCGGGTTTTGCAATGGGCTTCGTCAGCTACCACCTCCGCCAGCCCAAGCGGCTCTCGCTGGGTTTGCCCCGCAATGTCAAAGCCAAAGCCAAGCTGGCCGCCGCAGCCACCAAGGCTAGCAAGACCACTAGGGCCACTAAGACCACGAAGGCCACCAAGAAAAAGTAGCGTTCCCTCCGGGCTCCGTTGGTGCCCGTCACTTTCATAGTCCCTATCCCCATGCTAAAAAGTAAAGCCGGCAAAATGGCCTCCCTCCACGACGCTTTCCCCGTCTATTCTTATGAGGAAAACAAAGTCATTTTCAAGGACGGCCGCGTAGCGGTCGGTTTCAAGGTTGAAGCCGCCGAAATGGAGCGCTGGGACCAGGACGACTTTGCCTCCGCTTGGGTTGGTTTCCAGACCGCCCTTAAAAACCTGCCCGTAGGCTGCGTGGTGCAAAAGACGGACGTGTATTACGACCGCCCCTATGTTCACCCGCCCTCACCCGGTCAGTATTTCACCCAGCGAATGGGCGACTACTTCGGCAACCGGCTGGTGCTTTACTACAATGGCTATATCTTCTTGAGCTTTGCCCCGTTGCCGGTCAAAAAGGACGGCAACCTGAACACCAACACCAAGCTTAAAACACCGCGCCCTACTTCCGGCCTCAACGCCCTAATCAACAAGGCCGAAGATGCGCTGCCGGACAGCGTTTTTGCGTCCGTTTCGGCCTCTCTGGCCGAAGCTGAGCGCTACGCTTCCGAGTTTATGGAAGCGCTGCGGGCCCTTCCCGACGTGCGCCTCACCCGGATGGACGAAAATCAGATACGGTTGCTCTACCTGCAATTCATGAATCTGGAGTTTGATTCGCAACCGCAGCATTACGAGCGCGAAATGCTCAACGATACCGGCACGATTGCCGTGGGTGAGCAGAAACTGTCCTGCATCAGCATGGTTGGCCAGGGTTCCGAAGTTCATCCTTGCGTCACCAACTCTTATGGCGTGGTGTCGCCAATGGTGTATCCGCTCACCAACTTTTTGCTGGTGCCCCATATTTTTACGCAGTCCATTCAGATTCAGGACACCAAAGCCGCGCTAGCCGACCTCGACCTCGACCGCCGGCTGAACAAGGGCCTGAGCAAATTCGCCACCCAGGACAACGAAATCCGCATGGCGGAGATTGAGTTGTTTTCGGCCGAAGTACGGGCCGAAGGCAAGCAGCTCTGTTTGCTGCACGCCTCGGTGTTGGTATGGGAAACGTCCGATAAGCTGCGCAAGCAAAACATTGAACTGGCCAGCTCTGCTCTGCGCTCGCTCTATTCCTCGGAAGCGGCGGTGGAAAGCTGGCTTACGCTGCCGCTTTTCTTCGGCTCGCTGCCGGGCAATGGCTATCAGGTGCCTGACCGCTGGATTCCAACGACAACTGACCGGGCGGCCTGTTACTTCCACTGGACGCAATCCTACCGCAGCACCCGCACCGGCGAGTACGTCTGTGACCGTTTCCGCAACCTGAAACGAGTCAACCTTTTTGATATGTCCCAGGACAACCAAAACTCGTTGACCATCGGCCCTTCGGGTTCGGGTAAGTCGTACACGATGGGCAACTTCATCATTCAGCGGTTCGAGAACAAGGCGCGGCAGATCATTATCGACGTGGGCGGCTCCTACCGCAACGTGTGCCAGGCGCTCACGGGCAATGATTTCATTAACACGTACTTCGAGTACGACCCGCAGAACCCGATTGAATTTAACCCTTTCTTCTTGCCGCGCAATCCAGTCAATCAGCACTGGTTGTACCCCGACGAAAAGGTGACGTTTCACCTCTCGCTACTGGGCACCCTCTGGAAGGCCGCCGGAACCCTGTCGCGCTCGGAAACCGTGGTGTTGGCGCGTTACCTCAAGGATTACTACGCCTACCTCAATGCCAAGGACTCGATTGGCCACCGCGACGAGGAGTTTCCTGGCATGGACTCCTTTTACCAGTACGTGCGGGCAGCCCACGAGCTGCTGCTGCGTCCGGTCGAGCAACTGGACGTAGCCCAAAAGGAAGATTCCGAATTCCTGATTAACCGCGAGCAATACCTAAAGGATATTGCCTACGTGCAGATGAACGAGTTCTTCCTTATCGTGGGAGAATACGCCGCGGGCGGCCGGTACGAGAAAGTGCTGAACGCCAAGCGTGACGTGGATTTGAGCGAGTACCCGCTTATCTGCTTCGACATGGCCCGGGTTAAAGGCGACCCAACGCTTTACCCGGTAGTAGCCATGCTCATCACCGAGTTGAGCCTGGATTTGTTCCGCCGCTTCCCCGACGACGTGAAGTACATTCTCATGGACGAAGCCTGGAGTATGCTCTCGGGCACCTTGCAGGACTTCATCGAGAATATGTACCGCACCATCCGAAAAACGAAAGGGTCGATAGGGATAATCACCCAAGGAATCACCGAGATTTTGGCCTCGCCCATCGGCACGGCGCTGATTGACAACTCGGCCACCAAAATCATCCTGCGCCACAGCTCGGATTCCACCCGCGAGCGGTTGCAGAACCCGTTGGGCTTCACGCCCCAGGATATGGCCCTTATCGGCTCTATCCGCAGCGGCACCGACTACCGCGAGTTCTTTATCAAGCAGGGGCAGACCGCCACCATATTCGCCCTCGAAGCCTCGCCTCAGTTGAACGCCATCCTCTCTTCGCGGCCGGATGAGCGCAACTACCTCAACAAGCTCATCAAGCATTATCAGCGGGCCCGTCCCCAGGCCGTGCTTGACCACCGGGGGCAGCCTAAGCTGGACCCCGTGACCCATCTGCCTCTGTACACGACCGTGTACGAGCAGCAGCTCCAGTTTGCCGTGGACGCCTTCGTGGAGTCGGGCGGCAAAGAGGCAGCCCCCGTGCTGGAAAGCGTGGGCCAGTAAGTCCGGCCCCGCAACAGTGGGGAGGCTGGCCTCCCCTTCACCTTTTTGCTTTTCGTCTCATGGGTTCCTATATTATGTATCTGCCTTCCCTTCGCCGCGCCCTGGGCGGCTCCCCCGTGTTCCGGGGTTTGCTGCTGGCCGGGGTGCTGTTGCTGCTGGCTCAAACGTCAGCCCTGGCTCAGGGGGCCGGGGCGACGCCCGCCGCCACCATGAGCACAGTCAAGACCTTTGCCGTGGTGTTTTTACGGGGTCTGATGGCTATCGGCCTCATCATTGCCCTGCTTAAAGTCGCCAAAAACTTCCTCAGTGGCAGTCCTGAGTCGGTCACCTCCTTTTTATGGCTGGTCGGGGGGCTGGTGATATTTTTCGGCTGGGGTTACTTTTTCCGCGACACCCTGGGCACGTGGTCGGCTCCGTCCGCCACGCTGGGCAACATCGGCAACAGCAACCTCAACCAGGCCGTTTCCAGCGGGGCTTACCAGATGGCGCAGCGCGTGCTTGACACGATGCTGACGTATGTGGCCCCGTTGTTCGTCTTTACCACCATCGCGCTGACCGTAGTGCGGGGCTTTATCAGTTCGGGCACCGTGCAATTTGAGCTGGGCCCGATCTTCCGCGTGATGTTCCTCTACATCGCCCTGCTTAGCTACAACGTGCTGGTGCCGCAGGTGGGTAACCTCATCGGGGGGGTGGCCCAACTCATCAACGATAGCAGCCAGAACACGTCGGCCTACACTGTCCTCAAGCAGATGCGCGACGCTGCCGCCGAGCAGGCTTCTCCAACCGGTACGGTGGGCCCTAATCCCAGCCAGACGGGCGGCGGCACGCAGGACGGGGCTTCTTTGATGGGCGGGCTAGCTACGTCCATTAGCACGGCCTTTGCCGATATGCAGGCGGCGTTTTCGCCCCAAAAGATTCTGCTCGGATTAGCCACCGACTTTATGACGGGCATGATACAGGCCATCATGGAGTTTATCCAGTCCTTTCTGCTGGCTTTTCTCTACGTATCGGGGCCCATCGCTATTGCCTTCTCCTTTATTCCGGGGTTCGGGGGAGTGGCTAAAAGCTGGCTACAATCACTTATCGGCATTCATATGTGGAGCATTGCCTTTCAGGTGATTGCCGGCCTATTCGTGTTTTACCAGGCCCACGAGGCCGCGCAATCCACCAGCAGCGGGGCCAACATGCTAATGAACATGACGGGCATCGCCCAAACCAAGTTTGCCGTGGCCTGCATCGTGTTCATCATTATGTACATCATGGTGCCGTACATGAGCAGTTTAATTGTCGGTTCCAGCGCGGCGGATAGTTTCGTCAGCTCGGCCTTGCGCATCGGGGCTGCCGTGGCCTCGGGCGGCGCGGCGGCCGGCGGCGCGGCGCTGGG
>NZ_JARNTX010000007.1 GCF_029433095.1 Hymenobacter sp. YC55 | reverse complement strand
TGGGCTTCACCAACCAAGGCACCATTCAGGAGGTGCTCCACAACTGTCAGCCGCAACGCCCCGAGGGCAAGCACCTGTCGGCGGGCAAGCAACCGAGCCATTTGCCGGGTGTGCGGGAGCGGTGGAAATTCATCGAGCCGACCTTGAAAAAAGCGCCGGTGCTGAAGATGGTGCCCATGATTGGCAGTGTCGGCTGCCCCTACACCTGCGCCTTCTGCATTGATGCCACCGTGGACTACCAGCCCATGAGCGTCGACATCATCAAGGAAGATCTACGCTTTCTGCTCACCAAGTTCAAGAAACCCGTGGTGGGCTGGCACGATCCCAACTTCGGCGTCCGGTTCCACGAAACCATGGACGCCATTGAGGCGGCGGCCCCGCTCAAGAGCTTTCGCTTCTTGGCGGAAAGCAGCTTGTCTATCCTCACCGAAGACCACTTGAAAGTGCTGCAAAACCACGGCTTCGAGGCGTTGCTGCCGGGCGTTGAGTCGTGGTACGAGCTAGGTAATAAGTCGCGCACTTCGCGGCTGGCCGGCGAGGAAAAGGTGCGGCGCGTGGCCGAGCACGTCAACTTGATGTTCAAGTACGTGCCGTACGTGCAAACCAACTTCGTGCTCGGCCTTGACAGCGACTCCGGCGACGAGCCGTTCGAGCTAACCAAGCGGTTTGTGGATCTGGCGCCGGCGGCTTTTCCGGGTTACTCGTTGTTGAGTGCTTTCGGCGAAGCGGCCCCGCTCAACCTCGATTACCAGAAAAACAACCGGGTGCTGCCGTTTCCCTTCCACTTCCTCAACAACCACCTGGCGATGAACGTGAAGCCCGCCAATTATGAGTGGGTAGACTTCTACGACAAGGTCATCGACCTCACCGCCTACACGTTCTCGAAGAAAGCTATTTACCGCCGCTACATGGCCTCGCCTTCTCGCGCCTCCAAGTGGATGAACACCATGCGGGCCATCTCGTCGGAGGGCTACGGCCGGCTGCGCTTCTTCAAGCAAGTGCGCCAGAACCTGATACACGATAGAAGCTTCCGGCAGTATTTCGAAGGCGAGTCGCAAGAGTTGCCTGCCTTCTACAAGCAGATCATCCAAAACGACTTGGGTAGTTGGTGGGAATGGTTGCCGAAAGGAGCCATCGACCATAACCAAAACGCCTATCTGCACAAGAAAAACGGCACCGCGCTAACGGCTTAAGCGACGCCAGTGAGTTTTACTTGAAAGCATGTTGAGAAGATTACACCCTTCCCGGGCCGGCGAGTGAAATGAGAGAAGCCCCGTACCTACCCGTATACCAACTTGTTGTAAGACGCTGCTGATGGAAAAAAGAAATATTATCGTCATTGGCGCTTCCACAGGAGGGTTCGAGGCTCTCAAACACTTGATTGGCTTGCTTCCGGCCGACCTGAATGCCGCTATTTTTATCGTTTGGCACATGTCGCCCGACGTGACGGGCATTTTACCGCAGGTACTAAACCGCCAAAAAACGCTGTTAGCCACCACTGCCGTGGATAACGAGCCACTCAGTTACAACCGGATTTACGTGGCGCCCCCCGACCGGCACCTGCTGCTCGAGCAGGGCTTTGTGCGGGTGACGAAAGGGCCCAAAGAAAACCGGTTTCGCCCCGCGGTGGATCCCTTGTTTCGGTCGGCCGCTTATATCTACGGCCCGCGGGTCATCGGCATAGTCTTATCCGGCGCCTTGGACGATGGCACGGCCGGGTTGTGGACGATCAAGAACCGGGGCGGCCTGGCCCTGGTGCAGGAACCGGCCGAGGCCGAAGTACCCGCCATGCCCGAAAATGCCTTGGCCGCCGTAGCGGTGGACTACCGCGTCTGCATTGCCGACATGGCGCCCCTGCTCGTGCACCTAATTACCGAAACAGTTACTAAAGCCGGCGAAATTGCGATGGAAGAGCAACAAAAAACCGCGATCGAGACGGGTATCGCCGCCCAGGACCGGGGCCTGGAACAAGGCATCTTGGGCTTGGGCAAGCCCTCGCCGTACGCGTGTCCGGACTGCCACGGGGTCTTACTAACTATTACCGACGGGGAGCTGGTCCGCTACCGGTGCCACACCGGACATGCCTATTCGGCGGACAGTTTGCTTTCCACCATCACCGAACACGTGGAAGACACGCTGTGGAATGCCATTCGGGGCGTGGAGGAAAGCATCCTTTTGCTCAACAACTTGGGGGACCACTACGCCGAAAAAAACCAGCCTAAGCTGGCTGCAATGTGTTTTCAAAAAGCGAAAGAAGCGAAAGGCCGGGCCGAAACGGTCCGCCAGGCCGTTTTCACCCACGAGCAATTAACCACGAGCCGTCTCCGCCAACAAGCCGCAGAAGAGAGTGGCGCGTAACTGCTGGCATTTTGGTTTCGAAGTTGACGAGCGAGTAGTCCTGAACAGGGACGGCCGCTCAAACCGCCCTGTCGCTCGTGTAGTGCCCTTCGTCGCTACTGCGCAACTTCCACCGCTTCGCCAGCCAGGGTATGGTGAGAAACTCATCTTTGCAAACTGCTTACCTTACGGGGAGTGTGCCGCATTACCTAGTAAGAGTCCCTTGCAGGTTGTCTTGTGGGCGGGATTCCTTGCTATTTCTTGAAACGAGCGAGCTACCACCGCGGTCTCCTGCGTAGGAAGAGGTATATCTAAGCCAAGCGACACTTTTCAACGGCTTCCGTTTTATCACCACAGGCCTCCACGATGCAGTTGAACCCCGCTATTGATTCTTTCCTGGAAAAGCCAGCCGGCTTGCTTGTAGTTGGCTTGGGGGCCTCGGCGGGGGGTATTCAGGCCCTGCAGAAGTTTTTTGAACACGTGCCCGAAGACTCGCATAGCGCGTATGTAGTTATCCTGCATCTGTCCCCGGACCACGATAGTCAACTCGCGCAGGTACTACAGGCCGTTACCGCCCTTCCCGTTACGCAGGTAACGAAAAAGACGGAACTAGCGCCCAACCATATCTACGTGGTGTCTCCCAATCAGCATCTGGGCCTGGAAGAGGGCTCCATTGTACCCTCTCCCAATCTGCACCTGGAAGAAAGGCGCGCGCCCGTTGATATCTTCTTCCGGAACCTGGCCGATTCGCACGGTCCGCGGGCCCTGTGCGTGATCTTATCCGGAACGGGTGCGGACGGGTCGATGGGGCTGAAACGGGTGAAAGAACGGGGAGGGGTAGCCTACGTGCAATCCCCTCGGGAAGCGGAATTCAACGAGATGCCCCGCAACGCGATTGCCACCGAACTCATTGATGAAGTGCTGCCGGTGGCCGAGATTCCCGGCCGCATCATCGCCTACCGCAATAACTTGGGGAAGGAAGCCCTCACCGAGGAGGTGGTGAGCCAGGCCGAGCAGCACCAGCAGGCGCTGCGCGAGCTATTTGCTTACTTACGCCTGCGCACTGGGCATGATTTCTCGAACTATAAACGGGCCACGCTGCTACGGCGCATTGAGCGCCGCCTGCACGTGCGCAGTTTGCCCGACCTGCCGAGCTACGTCGCTTATCTGCAGCAGCACCCCGAGGAAAGCCAAGCTTTACTTAAAGACCTGCTGATCTCAGTGACTAATTTTTTTCGCGATAAAAAGCCGTTTCACACCCTAGAACAGGAGGTGTTGCCGGCCCTGTTGCAAGCCAAAGAAGCGGAGAGCGAGGTTCGGATCTGGGTTGCCGGGTGCGCCACCGGCGAAGAGGCGTATTCGCTGGCCATGCTGGCGGCCGAACGCACCTGGGGAGTGCTGGACGCGCCGAAAGTGCAACTCTTTGCCACCGATATCGACGATGCGGCCCTGACCACTGCCCGCGAAGGGCTGTACACGCTCAATGATGCCGCCGACGTGTCACCCGAACGACTGCTACGCTTCTTTACCAGGGAAGGCGACAACTATCGCGTACACCGCGAGATCCGGGAAATGATCTTGTTTGCCAACCACAACTTTCTCAAGGACCCACCCTTTTCGCGGCTGGACCTGGTAACCTGCCGCAACGTATTGATATACCTCAATGCAACGGCCCAGGAGCGGGTGTTGGCCACGTTTCACTTCGCGCTGAAACCGGGCAGTTTCCTGTTTCTGGGCTCGGCCGAATCCATTGACGGAGCCAGTGATTTGTACGCCACCGTGAGCCGGGAGAACCATATCTACCGGGCCCGGCAAACCGTGCCGACAAAGTACCCGGTGCCCGAACCGAGGCCGGCTTTCCCGCCCCGGTTACCCGTTCCCCTGCCGCCAGCGTTAGAGGAAAGTAAACCAATTCATCGCCTCTCGTTGGGGGAGTGGCACCAGCATTTGTTGGAAGATTACGCCCCGCCCTCGTTGGTAGTGAACGAGGAGTATGACTTGGTGCATCTGTCCGAGAAAGCGGGCCGTTTTCTCGAGTTCTCCGGGGGGGCACCGACCAAAAACCTGCTGGACCTGATCCAGCCCGAGTTGCGGCTCGAATTACGAGCAGTGCTGCGCCAAGTCCAGCAGCAGCAAACCAGCGTGGAAGTCCGGAATCTGCCCTGGACCAGGCACGGGGAACGCCAGTCGGTGACCATCCAGGCAAAACCAGTCACCCGGGGCGGCGATACGACGAAGGGGTTTATGCTGGTGTTTTTTCAAGTGGAGGAGCCCGGGCTGGCCCTAGCCCCGGAAACGACCGTACGCCGATCCGAGGAACCAATTGCTCGGTTATTGGAAGAGGAGCTGCTCCAGGTGAAAACCCAGTTACGGCGCGCCGTTGAGCAGCACGACTACCAGGCCAAAGACCTACGGGTCTCGAACGAGGAATTGCAGGCCATGAACGAAGAATTGCGTTCGGCCGCCGAAGAACTGGAAACCAGTAAAGAGGAACTGCAATCCATCAACGAAGAGCTGCGGACGGTTAACCAGGAACTAAAAGTGAAAATCGAGGAAATCAGCGTTACCAGCAATAATCTGCAAAACCTGATTCATTCCGCCGGGGTAGCCACCATTTTCCTGGACCGCGCGTTCTGCATCCGCTTGTATACCCCGGCCGCGCGGCAACTCTTCAACCTGATTCCTTCCGACCACGGGCGCCCCATATCCGATATCACCCACCGGCTGGCGTATGACCACTTGCTGGCCGACGCGGAAACGGTGCTCGAAAAGCTTACCCCGCTCGAGCGGGAGGTCACCACCACCGATCACCGGGTCTTGCTGATGCGGGTGTTGCCGTACCGCACGGCGGAGGACCGAATTAATGGGGTGGTCATTACCCTCTTCGACATCACCGACCGCAAGCGCGCCGAGGAAACTTTGCAAGCCAGCGAACAACGCTTGCAGCGCATGATCAACGTGCCCAGCGTGGGGGTGCTCACCTTCGACTATTCCGACACCCTGCTGCAAGCCAATGATGCCTTTCTGGCCATGGTGGGGTATACCCGCCTGGAGTTGGCGGCCCGCCGGTTCACCTGGCAGGACTTCACCCCGCCGGAGTACATCGACATTAGCTTGCAGGTACTGGCCACCGTGCGCCAGACGGGCCGGGGTGGTCCCTACGAGAAAGAATACTTCCACAAGGACGGCACCCGGCTCTGGTTGATGTTCGTGGCCGCCGATCTCGGTGATGGCACCATCGCCGAGTATGTAATTGACATGAGTGCGCGCAAGCGCGCCGAAGAAGCGGTGGCTGCCGACCTGGCGGGCATGCAGCGGCTGCACGAGTTGCACGCCAAGCTCGCCACCGAAACCAACCTGAAAGTGGCCTTGGGAGAACTAGTGGCGCTAGCCTGCGACTTCACCCAGACGGATCGGGGGTGCCTGCAACTAGTCAGCGACGATGGCCAGTACCTGGAACTCTTCGCCTGCCAAGGCTACGAGGAAAGCAACCATTTTATGGAGCACCTGCAGCGCGAAGGTGTTGAGGCGGCTTACGAGGCGGCCCGCCACGCGCGTACCCGCGTGTGGCTGGAAGATATCGCCACCGATTCTTCCCTGCTGAGTACTGCGGCCCGGGAAATCGCCTTGGCGGAAGGGATTCAAGCCTCCCAGTCCACGCTCTTACTGACCCGCAGCAACAACCTGGTGGGGGTCTTGAGCACGCAGTTCCGCCAGCCGCACCGCCCGCCCGACCACGAGTTGCGGCTGCTGGATTTGCTGGCCTGGACGGCCGCCGATTTTGTGGAGCGGCACCGGGCCGTCCACGCGCTGCAAGCCTTTTCCGCCGGCCTGGAACACCAGGTCCGGGAACGGACAACCCAATTACGTTTGAGCGCGGAAACCCTGCAGCGGAACGTGGCAAAGCTCCAGCAAGCGGAAGAGGTCGCGCAGATGGGCAGTTGGGAGTACGACCTGGCCAGCGGCGAACTAAGTTGGAGTGTGGGCATGTACCGCTTGTTTAACTTGCCGGTCGGTAGCCCGGTACGCCCGGACATCTACCTGGGCTACGTCATCGAAGAAGACCAGGCCGTGGCCCAGAAGCTGGTACATCAATTTCAAGAAAACCACGAACCCTTAGACGAAACGCTCCGCCTAGCGGTAGAGGGTGTGGTGCATACGTTCCGAATCAAGTCGATCGTGCTGCGCAACGACCTAGGAGAACCCGAAAAGCTACTCGGCCTCGATCTAGATGTGTCCGAAGTGAAGCGCCTGGAAGAGGAAAACCTGCAAATGCGGCTTAATCAACAGAAGGCCCTATTGTTGGGTATTTTAGATGCGCAGGAGGAAGAACGCCGGCGCATCGCCGAGTCGTTGCATAACGGGGTGGGCCAGCTTTTGTTTGCGGCTAAACTCAACTTCGACCGGGTAGCTACGCTGGTACCGAAAGAAGTCTTCAAGACTGCCAATCACCTCTTAGATGAAGCGATTCAGGAAACCCGCAAGGTGTCGCACGAGTTGGTGCCCGTTACGCTCAATAAATTTGGTTTAGCTAAATCCATCGAGGATTTATGCAAGCATTACAGCCAGACGCGAATTCGGATCCGTTGCGAAGTGGCGGGGCTGGAAGACCGGTTAGAGCCCTACTTGGAGGTTGCGCTTTACCGCATCTGTCAAGAGCTGTTAACCAACGTAATGAAACACGCGGAAGCGACCAGGGCCGATGTTCTGCTGGAACAGGAAGATGGCGCGGTAACGCTGAAGGTACGCGATAACGGCAAAGGAGTGAGCCCGGGACTCAGCAGATCGGCGGGAATCGGACTGCGGACGATCCAGGACCGGGTGAACCTGCTTAACGGCACCTTCTCCCTCCATACCCCCGATACCAATACCGGTACCCAAGTAACGGTCCAGATTCCGATTACTGGCGCTAGCTAGCAGCTATTTATTCCCGCGGCGCTCAACCGCTAGGTTTCTTACATAGGGCCCCGCCCGTATGTATTGTCAAGCGGAAGCCGATAAGACAAGAAAACAAAAGCGGCCCCGTCCCACGAGCAGAAAGTGAAGCGGTTTGCACTAGCAGGCTTGGCCATTACTTAACTTCCTCAACTAGTTGCTCTCCCGGTAAGCGAGTAACTGGCTTTAGGGATGGCAGTTGGGTGTTGACAGCTGTGCAGCCAGTGCTTCGCTTCCGCTAGGTCGTAAAACAGTTGCAGTTCGAGCGACCCGCTCAGCTGGGTAGAATTCGTGAGGGTGAGAATATCAACTCCCTTATCCGCTTGCACCACGTGCGCGATATAGCGTAGCCCTAGCCGCTGCGCCTGGGGCAGCCAGGCGTGTTCGAGCCATTCGGCGGAGTTAAACCAGGGGCCTTGCAGAGCCAGGTTGTTGTTCAGTAGAAACGCACTGGGATGAGTTGCCACTTTATCTAAATAACTGAGGGCCCCTTGCATGGCCTCGTGGTTGCCAATCAGCCCACTCCAAGTGGCGTACAGCCACTGCTCCGACTCTTCGTAGTGGAGCACGCAATTGCCCCCGGAATTGAATTGTAGAGAATTAAGCAGCATAGGTAATAGGGAAACTTTCAAGGATATAGCCGGTCGGCATCAGTGCCAATACGCTACTAGCTACAACGTTATAGCAACTACTGTGCAGGTGCAAAGGTGAAGGGCAATACTGCCCTGCGCAAGGAGATGAATACGAATTCTGTCTCCGTATTCTCTTCAAATATCGCTGCGGTTTTTACGCAAGCCACCCGGCCCGCTACCTCCCCTTTGCCGTCTGCCAACCATCCTGCCGGCTTTCTACGGCAAGAGTCGCCAACCCCAACTGTTCTGCCAAGAGGTTTCTCTACCCGGCTGGATAGGGCTGCGAATTAAACTAAACCGAACGGCTTCTGCTTCGACCCCGTCGTTATCCCAAAGGGCTGAGCTTGCGTATGCGGTGTGCTGCTGCCGACCAGCTAACGGGCCTCGTTACGCGCAATTTCTCTTTTGAACAGGACCCTCGTAGAAACCTGCGGATATCTCTTTTCCCTATCTTCCCCCTATGATTCGCGTTTTTATCGTTGACGACCATGCGATTGTGCGAGACGGCCTGCAATCGGTGTTAGCCGCGGTGCCCCTGCTAGAAGTGGTGGGCGAAGCGGCCAACGGGCAGGAGCTACTAGACCAACTACCCACCGTGCTCACCGACGTGGTGCTGATGGACTTAAATATGCCCGTGCTGGATGGGCTGGCGACCACCCATAAGTTGCGAGAGCACTACCCGCTGCTGCGCATCCTGATTTTGTCGATGAGTACGCACGAGCGCACCGTCGGGGAATTGTTAGCCGCGGGGGCCCACGGCTACGTGCTTAAAAACGCGGATAAGAGCGAAATAGTCGCGGCGATCCAAGCAGTAGCCGCCGGCAAGCGTTTTCTGTGCTCGGAAATTGGCTTGGGCACGCTCGAAAAATTGTTGGCTTACGAGGCCGAAGGCTCCGCAACTTCTTCCAAGGCCGCCTTCTATTTAACTGCCCGCGAGCGAGAGATCGTGCAATTAGTGGCCAACGGGCTCACCAACCAGCAAATTGCGGATAAGCTTTTCACCAGTAAGCGAACCGTGGAAAGTCACCGGCAAAACTTACTGGAAAAAACCGGCATCAAAAATACGCCTGCTTTGATTAAGCACGCCATGGAACAGGGCTGGCTGCAACCATGAGTGGTGGCGCCACCACTGCGAGAGGTTAGGGCGTAGAATCCTACAGGAGTGAAACGCTGATAAACAGGGTTGAGAATAGGGGCTTTGCAGATAAATATGCGTAAAGACCGGAGGAAACCAGGCATTTACCGGCCGTAAAACCCCGTAAACACGGCAGCGCGGGTGGTTGACGTAGTAGCGCCCCTGGTCAGTTGTTTTAGTTGCAACGCGTTAATCTTAAATGTACTGGCTTTCCCTACCTAAAAGGCTTACGCTTGCGTACTCAGTACGTTAGAGCCCCAAGCTTGAGCCTGTCATTCCCCTCTCACGCATGCGCAACACCACTTCTCGTACCGTTACGCCAGTGGGTTGGCCCGCTACTGGATCCCCCGTCCGCACTGTGGCCGGGGGCCGGAGCAGACAGGGACTCGTTGAGCTGGCATTCACCATGGGGCGGGGTGGTACTGATTTTACGTCCGAACTCGTGGCTCCCAACCTCCTGCGCATACCCCTACCCTTATTTTCGTAGCTATGATTCGTGTTTTTATCGTTGACGACCACGTCCTGATTCGCGACGGCCTGCGGACCCTGCTTGCGGACCATCCCCTGTTTGAAGTGGTGGGCGAAGCCGCCGATGGCCAAGCCTTACTCGACCAGTTGCCGACCGTGGCCACCGACGTGGTGCTGCTGGACTTGACCATGCCCGTGCTCGACGGACTGGCCACCACGCACTGCCTGCGGGCAGAGTATCCCCACTTGCGCATCTTAATGCTCTCGATGATGGTGCACGAGCGCACCATTGGGGAAGTGTTGGCCGCGGGGGCCCACGGCTACATACTTAAAAATGCCGACAAGCACGAAATTATCGCCGCTTTGCAGAGCGTAGCGGCCGGCAAGCGCTTTTTATGTTCGGAAATTGGATTAAGTATATTAGATAAAATCCTTCTCGAGCCCAGCCACCCGAGTACGCCTCCGGGTGACGGGGTAGCCTTGACGCATCGGGAGCGGGAAATCCTGCAGTTGGTGACCGATGGGCTCACCAACCAGCAAATTGCCGACAAGCTCTTTACCAGCCGGCGCACGGTTGAGTCGCACCGCCAGAACCTGCTGGAAAAAACCGGCGCCAGCAACACGCCGGCCTTGGTTAAGTACGCGATGGAGCAAGGCTTGCTCTCCGAGTAGCCAGCCTGCTCCCGGCTGTCCTCCGCTCCCCGAATTGGAACCGGCAACTACGTCCCGCAAGCCCTTGTGGCCGCTAAACTAGTAGTCGGGTTCCCGTAGTAATACGAGCGTATAATCGGGTATCCACCCCTGTAAAACCCGTAAATCTGCGGGGCTAAGAGCGGTTCGCAACCCGTTCCTTTGCGTAACTGCCCGCCGCAGGGGTCTGCCTTGGAGTAGCCCCAGCGCCGCAGCTTCTTTTTCAAGCTCACTTTGGGGAGCCACCTGCCTGCTACTTCTATGTTAAACTACTTTCCTGCTTCGCCAGCCGATGCTACCGCTGTTGCGGCCTTACTTCCCGTATCGCTTGGTAAGCTAACGGCACAGCAACTAGCGCAGCTGCTACTAGAGCCCTCCCCGCAGCTACTCGTCGACTGTGGCGGGCTGGTCGCTCCGCACCCCCTGGGGGTGTGTCATTTTGCCACCCAACTGGTGCTCTTGCGGCAAAAGGGAGTTTGCGTCTACTTGTGCAACGTGCACCCCGTCCTGCGCCATTGCTTGCATCAATTGAAACTACAGTACTTGTTTCACTCGCTAGGTGAAAGAACCGACCAAGCCCTGCCTCGGGCGGCGTGAGTGGCACGGCAAAACGGGGCAGTAGCTCACCGCCCCGTAAGCCAGCCCAGAGGTAGGTGAGGTCCACATCCCCTTGGGTCTTTCCCCGCAGGTGATGGTTGCATATGGTTCTGACCGCGGGAATAGTCTCTCTGGTAAGTCCCACAACTTAAACCTAAAAGGGTTTTCTCGCTTCAACACCAGCCTGATCAGAGCGCTGGAACGAAAAGAGGATGACCCTGATGTGCAGACGCTGTCGCTTGCAGCTCAGCCTCGACGCGACAGTTCAGACGCGGCTCTATACATCGCGGCAGTGGCTTAGCTCATACCCTTTGCAGTCTCCCACAGTTCGATTTCGTGCTGCTTCCCTAACGCAAGGCGCGCTTCCGCCCGTGTCTGGCGGTGAGGTAGGCGCGGCCACGCTTACCGGCCACGCACGCTGCTTGTTTTTTAAGGCTAAGCCTAGCCTTGCGCGGTGCGACGCACCACGATGTCGTTGATGTCGACTTCGGCCAGCTCGATAGCGAAGGCAATGCCCAAGCAATGGTCGTCGGGAAAATTGCCATCGAGCCGGCCGAAGCGTTCCAGCGCCAGTTGCACGAGGGCCGTTACGTTCAGGCGCCGGGCTATATCGGTAGTCACCGGAGGCGGCCTCGCCTCCGGTGGCCGCAATCCGGGTGGCCAGCGCGGCTAGGGGCTCAGGCCGGCAGGCGCAGAGTCTCTAGCCGCGCTCGGCCTGCAGCAGGGCAGTGGCTTCGCCGATGCCGCTACTGGCCCCAGTAATAAAAATGACCTTGCCCTTGATATTGTTATTCATGTTGTGCGTTGTGGTAAGGGAGAAATAACAACGCAGAGATCCAAAGCAGCTTATGCGGCAGAATTAGGTCAATCAAGCCAAAAGCTATGAAAGTAATACCTACTGGGAAGATAAGGGGCGTATAGCCGGTGGGCCTCTAAAAGAACCCACCACCAATCAAGTAAGCCGGTTACCGTTGTCCCAACCAAAGAAATCTTAGGCGAAGAAGCGGCCGAGCCGGTCAGCCACCCACTGCGGTTGGTCTTCGGCGATGGTATGGCCGCAATCCGGAATAATATCCGTCGCGATGTCGGTTGCGACCTGCTCGACCCCCACCAGGAGGTGCGCCTGGGGCAAGCCCCGGTCGCCGTTGAGCACGAGCACGGGCATAGACAGCCGGTCGTGAAAGCGCGCGCGGTTTTCCTGACCATCGGCCAGCAGCGTGGCGTAGTGCTGGA
Organism: Hymenobacter sp. YC55; assembly: GCF_029433095.1. Taxonomy (GTDB): domain Bacteria; phylum Bacteroidota; class Bacteroidia; order Cytophagales; family Hymenobacteraceae; genus Hymenobacter. The sequence goes on along the minus strand of NZ_JARNTX010000007.1, from coordinate 187,802 downwards.
AGCCGGCGCGCATCCCGCCCGGAGCCGCGTAGTAGGGCAAAAAATGCTCCCGGGCCACGGCCTCCGCATCGCGGGTCGTGGACATCATGCGCATGGTCGGCAGCAGATAGGCGACCTCCTTGCCAGCAGTGAGCATCGTGGCCACTTCTACCTGCATGTGAAAGCCAAAATGCCAGTACCCACCGGTGGCCGGATTCATCAGCTCTTCCAGGCCGAAGCCGGGTAGTACCGATTCGGCCAGCACCAGGCGGCGCACCTCGGCCGGGTAGGACGCGGCGTAGGCGTAGGCTACCATCGCGCCGAGGTCCATACCCAGCAGGTGAATTTTGACATGCCCCAACTGCTGCACCAGCTCGTGCACGTCGCGGGCCACGTTGGTCTTGGCGTAGCCATCCGGGGCTTTTACTGAACTGCCGAGCCCGCGCAGGTCGGGGGCAATAACGGTATAGCCGGCGCTGGCTAGCTGCGGCAAGAGCTTGCGCCATATCGCCCACGTGTAGGGCCAGCCGTGTAACAGCACTACGACCGGGCCACTACCGCCGCTGACGTAGTGCAAGCGGGTGCCGTTCACCTCAGCATAGCCGTGTTGAAAGCCGGGCACATCGACCACTGCACCTGCCGAGGGAGCCAACGGGAGGGGGAGAAGAGGATTTTCTGACATGGGGTTTGGTTAAGAATACGGGCGGGTAGCACCCAAGCGCCGCCTTTGCCCGGGCTTCGGGAGCAGATTATACTTCAGATAAAAGGGGCGCCTGATGCACCAAGTCGGGGCGCTCTACACAGTCTACCAGGAATTGGGCCAGCTGCCGGCGACTCATTTTGAAGGGAGAAGGGGTAGTGTTATAGCTTACGACCAGCTTCCCCAGGTGCTCGTGGTTGTTCAGGGCCACGGGCCGAGCGATGGTCCAGTCCAGGCGGGAACTCCGCAGCAACGCTTCCTGGGCGGCATGGTCGGCAAACACGAGGCGGAAGTTGGTGAGCCGGATCATCAGGCGCATGTACCACGGCGCGTAGGGCCGCGACTCGCTCGCCCCGATAGAGGACAGCGTCACGATGCGTCGGATTCCTGTTTCGTTCATGCAGGTGATGGTGTGGCGCATGGCCGTCTCGAGCGTGTGGGGTGCAACTATTTTCCGGAACGACAGGATTTGGGACTCGGGCAACGCGCTCAGCGCGCTGATGACCACATCGCAGCCCCGCAGGGCTTGGCGGACATCTGCCGCGTTGGTGGGCGTGCCCCGGATAACCGTCAAGTTCTCAGAGTGGACCGCCAGCTTGCTCGGATTGCGCACCAGGGCGGTCACGGCGTAGCCTTGTTGCAAGGCGTAGTGTACGATAAGGCTTCCGGTTCGGCCCGTGGCCCCGTAGAGCAGGATTCGTTTCATGAAGGAAATGGGTGGTTAGCTACCTGCGGCTAAGCGGTCAGGGAAGCCTTTTAAAGGAAGGCTCAGTCGGGGCTACTGGCTACCAGACGCTGGTTCAGTAACCGCTGCCTCAGTTCTGGGAAACGGATGATGGCCGTCATCCAGACGAAGGCTTCAAGGCCCGCGGGAAAGAGAATGCCTTGCTGGTGCTGCAAATGGGTGGCGATGGCCCCGCCCAGGTAGGACGAGAGCAGCAACGTACCCAAAACGCCGGTTCGGGGCCATAGAAATAACAGCACGGAGGCTGCCTCGAGGAGGCCCAGGAGGCGATAGGTTTCGGGCGATAGCCCGAAAGAACTGCCCATCTGCAGGGAATGCGCGCTACCGCTAATTTTATCGGCGGCCGAGGCCAGCAGCAGCAAGCCAAGCAGGCCGGAGAAAATATAGCCTAAGATATTACGTGATTTGGACGTCATCGTGTTGGTGTTTTAGTCCTGATGAGGAGGAGGTGGTGGGTTAAATCGAAGTATGAAAGGGTGGGCGAAGCCCCACCGGGAAGGATAGCTGTTTACTCTTGTATCTTTGTTACCTGCTACCTGACAGATACTAGGATCTAAAAAGTACTACTCATGGAACCTCAGCCTTATGCTTCCCGCCAGTGCCGGGACTCCCACCGCGCCGTGCGCGATACGCTGGATGTGGTCAGCGGCAAATGGAAGCTGGTCATCCTGGCCGTGCTGCTGGAGGAAAAGCAGCGGTTTAAAGAGTTGAGCCGTAAAATCGGCATCTCGCCGCGCATCCTGTCCAAGGAATTACAGGAACTCGAACTCCATAAACTCGTGACGCGCACCGTCTGCGATACCCGACCGGTAACGGTGGAGTACGCCGCCACGGACCACGCGCAGACGCTGGGCGACGTCATTCACGCGCTGTACCAGTGGGGGCATCTGCACCACGCCACCGTCATCGGCCGGGAGCGGCCCCGGGTGGCCGAACGGGCCGAAGCCTCGGAAGCGTAACGTAACCGCTGGCCCCGTCATCCTTCACGCCTTGACTGCGGTTGGCGGTAGCGGCTTACATGACCAACTCGCCGGCGTCGGCGGCTAGCTCGCTGCCCGTCATAATGAGCGAGAGGTCCGAGGCCGCGAAGAAAAAGACGCGGGCCACGTCGTCCGGTGTGGCCACGCGCCGCAGCGGCAGCCGGGACGCAAACATGGCCGGCGCATCGTCTAGGCCCGTCAACTGCTTCAAATCCACCGCCTGGCGCTCAATGCCCTCGGTAGCCGTCATGGTGGGCGAAACGGCCAGCACTCGGATGCCGGCTGGCCCGAACTCGTGAGCCAGGGTTTTCGTAAGGGCTTTCACGCCGCCTTTCGAGGCTACGTAGGCCGCCATGCCGCCGGGCGGGGTGTTGTGCGCGCCCGTGGAATGGGTGTTGATAATCACGCCGCCCGTGCCCTGGGCCTTCATCTGGCGGGCGGCTTCGCGGGCGGCGAAGAAGGTGCCACTCAAGTTAGTGGCTATCACCTGGTGCCACTGCTCGGGCGCTACGCTGAGCGTGTCCTGCAAGGGGTAGATGCCCGCGATATTGGCCCAGATGTGGATGGCCCCGTGGCGCGCTACGATGGCCGCCACCGTCGCTGCAATGGCGGCCGGGTCGGCGATATCAAACGGCATAAAGCTATGCGTCTGGCCCGCCTCGCTGGGCAGTTCAGCCAGCGCTTTCTGGCCCCTCTGCTCGTTACGACCCGCCAGCACTACGGTGGCCCCGGCTTCGGCGAAGCGGTGGGCGGTGGCCAGTCCAATACCGGAGGTGCCGCCGGTGACGACAGCCGTGCGGCCCGTCAGGGAAATCAGTTCGAGGAGTGATTTAGAAGCAACGTCGGTGGTCATGACTATGTGGTTAAAATGAGGAAAATCAGGAGAGTGATGGAGTTAAGAGGCAGGCTGGGCCACGTCAGCCAGCATCTGAGTGTGGCGGGGCTGCCAGCCGAGTACCCGCCGCGCTTTTTCACTCGACGACTGGCTGTTGGAAGCCCAGTAAGCGGCCAGCGGGGGCATGCGTAGGGCCTCGCCCAAGGCGGGCAGGTCCAACTCGACCGTCCGGCCTGCCAACCCCAACCCGAAGCTGACGGCTTCGGCGATGCCTTTCGTGCGCAGGCCCGGTTCGGCCCCGGCGTGGTAGAGCTCGCTGGCCGGGCTGTTGTCGAGGGCCAGTAGGTAGAGGTCGGCCAGATCGTCGACGTGCACGAACGACCACTGGTGGTCGGCGGTGCCGGTGGCATAGGGCACGGCCCCCAGGGCCTGGGCAGCGCCGCGCAGCAGTGCAAGCACGGCGTGGCCATCGGAGCGGCCGTACACGTTGGGAGGGCGCAGGACGATGCCGCGCACGCCGGCCGCTTGCAGCACCATATCCTCCACGGCTAGCCGGCCGAGCAGCGCCTTCAGGCCTGCATCGGCTGAGTCGGCGGAGGTGACCGTGCGGGCAGCAAGGGGCGTCTGCTCGTCGAATACATGGGTGCCGGTATCGCCCAGCACGGCAGTGCCGCTGGTGAGCAGGAACGGCTTGCCGCTGCCAGCCAGGCCGCTGAGCAGCGCCCACACGGCCCGTTGCTCGACCTCGACTGCTTGCCCGAAGTCCGTGCCCTCGTGCTTAAAAGCGGCGTGAATGACGCCATCCGCGGCACGGGCCGCGGCGGCCAGCACGGGCGCATCATTTAAATCGCCGAGAATGACTTCGATGCCCCGGGCTGTCAGGATTTCGGCTGAGGCCGTGGAGCGCGCCAGCCCGGCTACCTGGTGGCCGGCTTGCTGGAGCTTTTCGGCCACTACACTACCGATATAGCCGGTGGCGCCGGTGAGAAATAGCTTCATAGGGTTTAACTTTTTGGAAAATGAAAATCCGGGCACCCACCAGGTGGGACCAGACAAAATGCTTTCTGGAAGGAGTCAGCGGAATTTTATGGCCTGTACCGGCGCTTAGCGGGGCCGTTATCCGCGCAGCAGCGGGGCTACTTGCGTGCCTAGCAGCTCAATGGCGTGCAGTAGCTGAACCTGCGGCAGCCACGGGTTATCCATCTGAATCGTGACGCGGTCCAGCCCGCCTAGGGCCAGGCTATGGCGGTGAATCTTGGCGGCCACCTCGGCGGGGCTGCCGATGAGGTAAGCCCCCAGGGGCCCTCGTTGCGCGTCGAAGCCAACCCGCGTCACGGGCGGCCAGCCGCGCTCTTTCCCCAGCCGGGTCATAAGCTTCGCGTAGCCCGGGTAGTACTCCTCGGCGGCTTGCGTTGTCGTCGCGGCCACATACCCGGGGGCATGCAAACCCACGCGCAGTTGCTCCGGCGCAAAGCCCGCCTGGCGTCCGGCTTCGCGGTAGAGGTCCACCAAAGGCCGAAAGCGGTGCGTTTCGCCCCCAATGACGGCCACCATGAGCGGCAGGCCCAACTCACCGGCCCGCACGAACGAGGCCGGCGTGCCGCCTAATCCCAGCCAGACGGGCAGTTGCGCTTGTACCGGCCGGGGGTACACGCCCTGGCCTGTGAGCGCCGGCCGAAACCGGCCCGACCAGTGCGGGTGTGCTTCAGTCCGTAGCTGCAGCAGTAGGTCGAGCTTTTCAGCAAACAGGGCGTCATAGTGGTGTAGGTCGAAGCCAAAGAGCGGGAAGGCATCGGTGGACGAGCCGCGCCCGGCCACGATTTCGGCCCGGCCTTGCGAAAGCAGGTCCAGGGTGGCAAATTCCTGAAACACGCGCACGGGGTCGGCCGCTGAAAGGACTGTCACGGCGCTGGTCAGGCGGATGCGGGTGGTGCGGGCCGCGGCGGCCGCCAGGATAACGGCTGGGGCCGAGTCGAGGAATTCAGGACGGTGGTGCTCGCCGATGCCGAACACGTCCAGGCCCACCTGGTCGGCCCACGCGACGCGGTCAAGCAGTGCACCCAACGCCGACGCCCCGGAAGCGCTCCCAGGGCCGGTTTCGAAAAGCGCCGCTAAAAAACTATCTATTCCAAGCTCCATCAGGATTGGTTTTCGCTCAGCGGGGCAGACGACGGTCTAGCCCGTCATTTTCGCTGGCGGAAACAAAACTATGGGCCCGGATAGGTAGCTTTGTTATCAATTACAAAAAGGATACCGATAACCAAAAGGATACCACCATGCCCATCTGCCCCGGTTCTCATTCCAAAAGCCAGCACCAGGCCGTGCGCGACACGCTGGACGTGATCAGCGGCAAGTGGAAGCTTGTCATCTTGGCGGTCCTGCTGCAGCGTAAATACCGCTTCAAGGAACTGAGCCGCGAAATCAACATTACGCCCCGCATTCTTTCCCGGGAGCTACAGGAGATGGAGCTGAACCAGCTGGTGAAACGCACCGTGTGCGACACCCGGCCCATTACAGTTGAGTACGAGTGCACCGCCCACAGTCGCACGCTGCTGTCCGTGGTGCAAGCCATGTGCGACTGGGGCTACCTGCATCACGAGGCGGTAGTGGGTACTCGGCGGTCCGATGACCCGGCAATCCTAGCGTCCTTCCAAGCTGTGTAACCTCCTGCTGCTTGGCCCCCGGGGTGGCGGCCCCGAAGGGAGCGGGATAGGTGCGGACTGAAGTGGTCGAGTAACGCACGGCAGATAGGCGATGCAACGGGACATCGTACTAGGCCCCCGGTAAGCTGAGTTGGCTTAAATTAGCAGGACAGAAGAAGGACTCAGATTGCCGCAGAACGCTGCCGCCCACCCAATAGCAGTTCGGCCAAGGCCAGCGCGCTAGTGGCCGCCGTGGGGCCGTCGCCAAGCTGCGCCCGGACGATGGCCCCATCGATGAGCAGCAGCAACTGGGCCGCCCCCTGCACGGGGTCGCGAAACTGACCCGCTCGCAGGAGCCCTTCCAGATAGGTGCGTAGTACGGCCTTGTGCTGACGAGCCAGCAGATGCTCCTGCGTATGGGGGTCCGCCGTTTCGAGCACTGTGTTGATAAAGGCGCAACCGCGAAAGTTAGCTTCGCTAAACCACTCCTTCAGCACGTGGAAGATGGCGCGTATTTCCTCGGCAGGCGTGGCGGAGCGGGCCTTGGCTTGCTGCTCCAACTGCTGCTGCCAGCTGTGGTGGCGCTCCTGCAGAAACGCGACGACCAGTGCTTGCTTGGAGGGGAAATGCTTGTAGAACGACATGCGAGCGACCCCGGCAGTTGTCACTAATTCCTCGACGCCGGTGGCCCGGATGCCTTGGGTGTAGAATAAGCGGTGCGCAGCGGTGAGAATGCGCTGGCGGGCCACCGACTTACTAGGGGGAGTACGAGAAGGAAGGGCACTCATGAGCGGACAGGTCTTTTCGAACTCAGCGAAGCCCCAAGGTAACTAGACTTGGAGTATACTGACCGTTCTATCTACTTTTAAATCGCCAGGCACTATCGACCCCTGCCTGACCTTAAGCTCCCCTTACTTTTCCAATCATGTCTGAACTACGCCCCCCGCTACCTCCCTTTACGCTGGAAACCGCGCGCCAAAAAGCACGCTTGGCGGAAGACGCGTGGAACTCCCGGGACCCCGAGCGAGTGTCCCTCGCCTACACGCCTACGAGCCAATGGCGCAATCGCAGCCTCTTTATTAAGGGCCGGGAAGCCATCGTCACTTTTCTGACCCACAAGTGGCAGCGGGAATGGGAGTACCGGCTCGTAAAGGAAGTATGGGCTTTCCACGAGAACCACATCGCGGTCCGTTTCCAGTATGAATACCACACGGACGAGGGCAACTGGTTCCGCGCGTACGGCAACGAGCAGTGGGCGTTCGACGCGCAGGGACTCATGCACCGGCGGGAAGCCAGCATCAACGACGTGCCCATTAGCGAAGCCGAGCGCAAGTTTCGCTGGCCGCTCGGCCCCCGGCCAGGGGATCACCCCGGACTGGCCGACGAGTGCCCGTAAGTCAGAAACGAAAAAGGGCTTAAACAAACCCGGCCGTCGCGCAGCGCCTGGCAGCAGTGGCCTTGGTTAAAAGTTTGGCACAAAAGTTAACCGGGCAGCCGCACTGCCTGCTTAAATCACCATACGCAGTTCGTTCAGTTGCTCTTTCACGCTGTCCTCACTTCTGCTTTGCCGCCTGACTGGGAGTATTGCATGCAGAACCACTTAGCATAACGAAATGGGAGTTCACGAAACTCACCCATTCGGGCATTTCGTGAACAAGGAATCGTCAACAAGTTTCTTAAACTCCCGGACCCGGCAGCGGCCCGTTGGCATCTAATGCCGACCCGTTGCCAGGCATTCAAAGGAGAGTTATGTTTGTTCTATGAGTGCAGCCTCTAGTAGTTCCACCATTGTTTTCATCACAGGTGCGGTCGTCACATCCGCGAGTTGGGATAACTGGAAGGCATACTTTGAAGACCACGGCTACACCTGCTACGCCCCCGACTGGCCCCGCAAGAGGCCCCGGCCGCCGAACTGCGTAGCCAACACCCGCACTCGCCCATCGCCCACAATCGCTTGGCCGATGTGCTGCGGGTATACAGCGACTTCATCGCGCAACTGCCCACCAAGCCCATTGTGATCGGGCACTCCTTCGGCGGGCTCCTCGTGCAACTGCTCCTCCAGCAGGACGCCGTGGCCGCCGGCGTGGCCATCGAGTCGGCGCCGCCCCTGGGCGTCGTGGTGGCCAACTGGTCCCTAGTCCGGTCCGTCCTGCCGATGCTGGGCCTCTTTTCTTCCCTGAACACGACGTTTCTGCCCACCTTCGCGCAGTGGCAGGACGCCATTGCCAATAGCCTCCCCCTAGCCGACCAGCGGAAATACTAACACCAGTTGGCCGCGCCCGAATCGAAAAAGACCATGCGCGGCGCCTTCGGTTGGGACGCCCGCGTCAACTTCCACCGGCCGCACGCGCCGCTGCTGTTCTTAGCCGGCGGGGCCGACCGCATCATGCCCGCGGCCCTCAACCGCGCCAATTACCGGCACTACCGCCACGCCGGCTCTGTCACCGACTACCACGAACTGCCCGGCCGCAGCCACGCCATGCTTGGCCAGTCCACATGGCCCGAAGATGCGGCCTTAGTGCAGCGCTGGCTGGCCGCGCTTTCGTAAGTCTAGTCGTTGCTGCCCGTCCGGGGAGCAAATTCACCCTACTGTACCCCTGAAAGGCGTTCATTCAAATGGTGATTTGGCAGCCGCAAATTACTAATCGTGCCTACCTCGGATGTAAAATGGCACATCCCTTTTGACATGGGTATTCTAGAACAGGTCCCGAAGTTGAATAACCCGGATGGGCCACGGGCGATTGTGATAGTTTAGGTACGATATGGGCCCCTTATCGGTGGGAATGAGAAAAGAGGGACGCGCTCCTAACACCGGTACTTCCGGCTTAGCTTAGGCTGCATGGAGCCTACATTAGCAAGTTGAAATTCTGGTGTTTAGCGAAGAATATTTAGCCTTAGAAGCTGCCGTTGTTCGCTTAATTCAACTTAATTAGTACCTACTACTATACAGGGCGAGGCGTCGATTTTGCGGGGTAAGTAGAGGGCTAGTGGCGTTGTTGCGTTTGATTGCGCTCGTTGGCTGTGGCTGGTAGTTGAAATGGAAGTTGCACCTCCACCCTTAATGTTCGTTGCTATGAACCCTTTCCTTATTCGTTTGCTGCTAGCAATAGGCTTATTGATGCCGGTAGTGGTTGCCTACGCGCAGTCCGGCGCCGCCAAGCCTTCCACCCAAAGTCAGGCCCCGCACCTCGTTTTGCCCCAGCGCATACCGCTGCCCCCCACTGTAACGGCTCTGCACTATGCCCAAGCACCTACCGGAGCCGCTGCCAGATCGAAAGGGCCTCTCAAGCCAGCCCGGCCGCGTCCGCTGCAACACGCAAGCAGCAAGCTAGCCCCGATGCCCAAAGCAGCAACTAGCTCTGCTCCCCTTGCCGGACCAATAAGCGAAGTATGGGCGGCCCGCTACAATGGCTTTGGCGACAGTTATGAAGTGGCAACGGATGTAGTAGTTGACGCCGCTGGCAACACCTATGTGGCGGGGTATTCACTTAGTGTTCGAAGCTACGATTATGCTATCGTCAAATACGATGGAGCTAGTGGGCAGCAACTCTGGCAAGCCCGCTACAGCGGACCAAACAATAGTTTAGATTTGGCAACAGCTATAACCCTAGATGCGGCGGGCAATGTGTACGTGACCGGGACATCGTCTGGTCCTGCTAGTAGCTACAGCTATGTCACCCTCAAGTACTCGGCTGATGGCCAGCAACTCTGGCAAGCTACTTATAGAGGATTAGGCCTCCTTACTTCCAGATACAATGTTGCGACGGACATAGTAGTGGATGCCGCAAGCAATGTGTACGTGACCGGGTATTCCACTAACAATGCCGGCAAGTATAGTTATGCCACCGTTAAGTACGCCGGGGCAGGTGGCCAACAGCTGTGGGCTGCTCGCTACACCGGGGCTAGTAACAGTGATAACCTGACCACCAACCTAGCGGTAGATGCGGCCAGCAACGTGTACGTGACGGGCACCTCCTACGCGGGCAATCAGAGCGACTACGTAACCGTCAAGTACACTGCTGGCGGCCAGCAGACGTGGGCCGCTACCTATAATGCACCAGGCAACGGCTACGACCTGGTATCGGACGTAGCTGTGGATGCGGCCGGCAACGTGGCCGTAACCGGCACTTCCGACAACGGCAGCAGCTACGACTACGCCACGGTCAAGTATTCAGCCACTGGGCAGCCACTTTGGGAAACCCGCTACAACGGGGCCGGCAACGGCTACGACGAGGCCACTAGCTTAGCCATGGATGCAACCGGCAATGTGCTGGTGACAGGCTACTCCAATAAGGGTAACAGCAACTGGGACTACGCCACTATCAAGTACGCCGCAAGCAGTGGGCAGCAGTTGTGGGAAGCCCGCTACAACGGGCCCGACGAGGGATATGATGAGGCAACAGAGCTGGTGGTAGACGCCACCAATAATGTGCTGGTAACGGGCCTTTCCTATAACAATGATGGCCTGAGCGACCAGGCAACAGTTAAATATGCCGGAGGCAGCGGGCAGCAGCTGTGGGCCATTCGCTACAACGGGCCGGCCGATAACAACGACGTGCCAGGCGGCGTAGCGGTTGACCCGGCCGGTAACGTGTACACCACGGGAAGCTCCGTTGCTGGCAGTAACAATAACTGGGACTATGCTACCGTCAAATACGCTGGGGCCAGCGGCCAGCAGTCGTGGCAAGCCGCGTATAACTGGGCCGACAACAGTGATGACGTGGCGGTAGACGTAGCCGTGGATGCCGCTGGTAACGTGTACGTTGTTGGTAGCTCCCAAAGCAGCGGCAGCAGCAACGTAGACTACGTTACTATCAAGTACGCCGCCAATGGCCAAGAGCTATGGAAAACTCGTTACCACAACCCTCTTAACAGTTATGGCCGGCCGGTCAAGCTAGTCGTAGACGCCGCCGGTAATGTATACGTGACAGGCAGTAATGCCATGGAGGTTGGCTTTGGTACCGACTACCTCACGCTAAAATATGATGGGGCCACCGGCCAGCAACTGTGGGAGGCCCGTTATGGAGGAACTGATAGGGGAAGTGCCAGCGCTGCTGATATGGCCCTAGACAACGCGGGTAACGTGTATGTAACGGGGGGGGCTTTTGGCGTCAGCTCCGCCGAATATGCTACTGTTAAATATGACGGGGCAACTGGCCAGCAACTGTGGGAAGCTCGTTACAATGCGTTAGGTAGCTTCTATAACGGGGCTAGTCGCTTGGTCCTAGACGCGGCGGGCAATGTGTACGTGTCGGGTATCTTCAACAGCAACAGCCGGATTGTATTCGCGACGATCAAGTACAATGGAACAACCGGCCAGCAAGTCTGGGATGCCCGTTTCCCCACTTTTGGTACTGGCACAGGTGCGACGGTGGATGGCTTAACCGTAGACGCCGCAGGCAACGTGTACATAACCGGAAAGAGCGATTATATAGCCTTTAGTTCAGAGTGTCTTACTATTAAGTACGCCGCCAACGGTCAGCAGCTATGGGTCGCGCGCTACAAGGGGCCGGACAACGGTTATGGTGAGGGTGCTGCGGTTGCCGTAGATGCGGCAGGCGATGTGTACGTAATGGGGCGCACGATCAGCAACAACACGGGCACCCAAGGTTTCGTTGTCAAGTACGCCAGGACTGATGGCCGGCAACTCTGGGAAACTCGTTACGGCGGTGTAGCTGGCTTCACGTATCCTGTCGATTTAGCTTTGGATGCGGCCGGTGATGTATACATAACCGGGGCCACGGCCTACGATTTTGCCACGCTCAAGTATGCCGCCGCCACTGGCCGGCAGCTGTGGGAGGTCCGCTACAATGGGCCGGGCAATGGAAACGACCAGGCAGTGGCCTTAGCCCTCGACGCAGCAGGTAATGTGTACGTGACGGGAAGCAGCGCCTTCTTTAGTAATGACAACAGTGGCTCGGACTACGCCACCATCAAGTATTCCCAGATCAACACCACGTCCTCCGTACCGGTTATGGCTGCTCATCAGGCCGCTTTAGCACGGGCAGCAACAGCAGGCAGCGTGCAGGACCTGTCGGTGTACCCGAACCCAGCCGTAGGTCAGGCGTCGGTGAGCTTCCGGCCGGTATCGGACGGGGCGGCGCAGGTGTTGGTCTATAACCAGCTGGGCTGGCAAGTGGCTTCGCTCTACAGCGGAGCCGTGCGTAAAGGGCAGCGCTACACCCTGACCCTGGATGGCCAGCAACTAGCCCCGGGTTTGTATACCTGCTTGTTGCTGGTAGATGGTCAACGCGAAACGGTGCGTCTAGTTATTGAACCGTAAGTTGTCGCTTTACTGCCAGGAAAACGCCTGTAGACGAGTTCTGCCGGCGTTTTTTTGGGGCCCCGCTGCTGGTGGCCGCCAAGCGAGGCATAGCGACACCTGCGGTGGGTCCGTTGGCAAGAGGCATAGCGACGGGGAAGAGCTACTCTATTGAACATAACATTTAGTGGCTGTTGCAAAAGGTTGACCGTAGGCGAACAACAGGTACTTGACGCCCCACCCTCTGCCCACCAGGGGCGCTCGGTCAGCTTATTTAGAACGGCCTAGGCGCTGATGCGACCCCGTACATTCCCTGCGGGGAGTTTTGCAACAGCCACGAGCGTTTGTCAGACAGCTGTCACGCCTTTCCTCATCGAAGAGTGTGTTTATCTTGAGACCATGAACAAGCGATGGATCGTGTGGGCAGTGGTCGTGTTCGGCTGCTGGCCCGGCCTGGCGCCCGCCCAAGGGGTGCGCTTTGGCCTCAAAGCCGGTGGTAACTATAGTACGCTCTACTTTAAAGACGTAACGCGGCCGGACCGTCGACTTGGCTTCTGGGCAGCAGGCTTTGCTCGTTTGCCCTTCGCCGCTAACAGCTTGTTCTCGGTGCAACCTGAACTTGCGTATTCGGCCAAAGGCGCGCAAACCACCTACCAAGGCCAAACCAACCGCAGTCGGTTTCACTATCTGGAGCTGCCCGTCCTGGTACACCTACAAGCGAAGGGCCTCTTTGTCGAAGCCGGACCCCAGTTGAGCTACCTGTTGGGCACGCGCTTTGAAACCGCGGTGGGTACCGAGACCGGCCGGTCAGGCTACCGCCAACTCCTCGTGGGCGCGGTGGCCGGGGTTGGCTATCAAGTCCCGATGGGCCTGAGTTTGACACTGCGGTACGCCAACGACCTGACCCGTCTCGCTCGCCAGGGGCCACGCCACACCCTCTACCAGCTGCAGCTGGGCTATTTGTTTGCTCCGCGCGAAGCCGACTAGCTGCAACGGCTGCTCGCACGGCTGGACAGGACCGCCTTCTTGCGAAGAGGCTCTAAGTAAGGAAATGTAACCAGTCCACTTAGATCGCTATTTCGAACGCCATTGGTACCTCATCTATGCCCCCGAAAACGCGGTTTTTAGGAGGTGTTTTTCAATAGGTAATCCGAACACCTACTTTTACTTTTTTCTATTGAACATACTTCGAGTGGCTGTTGCAGAACCCGGGTTGCCCTGCAACTAGGCGCTTCATGCATCATAATAGGTTCGAACAATGCTTGAAAAAGCCTTTTGTCGGGTAACAGCCCGTGACACGGGCCCATTTCGCGCTAGTTACTGGGTTCTGCAACCGCCACCCCCGTTTGGGTAGATGCTCCTTAGGGTTTGGCCTTAAATTCAACTGGTATAGTATAGGCCACTGCGACCGGTTGTCCCGCCTGCTGGCCGGGCTCGAAACGGGGCAACTGCTGCACGGCGGCCACCACCGCCGCGTCGAAGGCCGGACTCAGGCCTTTCACGATTTTGGCGTCCTGCACCGTGCCGTCCGTATCGACCACGAAGGTGACGAAGGCACGACCGGTGGGCACAGCCTCCCCGGATAGGACTTTCGGATAGCTAATGTTGCGTTGTACGGCCTGCACCAGTTCCGGCATGCCCCCGCCATTGCCGAGCTGCGGCATTTGCTCCACGTAGGCATATATCTTGTGGCCGCTGCGCGTAACGGGCTGCATTCCGGGCAGTGTTTTGGGCACTCGGGTAACGGTAACCGTCTGATGGGGCTCGCCTATGCGACTGAATACGGAAACCTGCTGCGTGGTACCCGGCTCAAATTTGCCTCCCGTGCGCAACGAGTCCTGTCGCATGGCCTCTTCTAGCTTGCTTTTGAAAGTTTGCTTATCGGCATTGCTTGGAAAAGAAAGTTGAACGCCCGCAGGGGGAGACTGTGCTTTGGCAGTCCCGCCAGCCAAGACCAGCGCTATAAGAACGGGCAACACGGGCCGCTGCTTCCACCGGCGCAGGGGGTTTTGAGGGGGCACCATGGCAATGCGGGTAAGGGTTAGTGAAAACATGAATGTAGTCACTTAATTGAATAGGAGGGGTTCATGGCTTGTCATAAACCTGCTTTCCGCGAACGCTTAGCAGCAGGCCAGCGTTAGGTGCCAGCAGGCCACTGTAGGGCCGGGCGAGTGTAAGAAACCCGTCTACGATTCCTAGTTTACGAAATGGCGCAAAGAGATGCGTTTCGCAAACCCTAAGCCAAGCGCTTTCATAAGTCTAAGCAAACATGACTTTCTCCCGAGTAGGCGCTTTTATAAAGTCGCTCCTTGTCTAGGAATAATTTCTAAACATAATAATTGTTATAAGCGGGGGCTTGGAATTGTAATAATTTATCTCCTGTTTTCTTGCCCTTATCCCTAGCACTTTCCATAGAAGCGTAGCGATTTTGTTGCGCAGTCGCTTTTTATTGCCGTGCTTCCCATTCGGCTTCTTCTTCGCTTGGGGCCCGTTCTGGATGAAAAAGATTCTGCTCGTCGCCGTCGTTGTATTCCTGGTGGTCGGACTCAGCTCATACTGGCGTGCGCGCGCCCGGTGTGCCACCACCTTAACGAAGCAACAAGTCGCGCACCTACGCACCCATTACACCCAAGAAGAATTGACCTACTTCCAGCAAGTGGCGTTTGGCAATGATCTGGGCACGCTTAGCCCCACGATTCACCGCTGGAATCGCCCCCGGGTGACCGTGCGGATTATGAGCGCCTGTGAGAGCGCCGAACGCCGGGAAGTGGTGCGCGTGCTACAAGACCTTAATCACATCAGTCGCTCCACCCAATTTGTACTGGGCACGTATGCCGCGCCGGATTTGAAGATCTACCTCGTTCCGAAGCGAGAGATCAGCCGCTTGTTTGCTAAGCACTCGGCCAATCCGCACACGCTGGATGCCAATGGGCTGTTTGGCTTTGAGACCAGCGCCTGTGGCGAGATTGTGAGCGCCACGGTGGCCGTGGCCAACAATCTGGACCTGGCCGGCCACAAAGAGGCCATCATCCGAGAGGAGCTGGCTCAAAGTATCGGACTGCCCAAGGATACGAAGCGTTATGCCAAAAGCGTCTTCTCTTCCAACCGGCAGATTATCATTCAGGATCCGGACCATACCTATGACCAGTTTGCCACCGAGTTTCTACCCATTGATCAGAAGGTGATCGACATTCTCTACAACTCAGGCATTCCCATCAACACCGAGGCCAGTGATTTCACTGCGCAAGTGCTGACCCAATGAGAAAGCCCTTCTCAACGCTTGCTTGCCCCGCTCCCTTCACAGTTCCGTATTGCCTAAGTTGAGTTTCTAATCACCGCTCTTGAATCAGCTTTACCACCAGGGTGCAAGGACGGCCTGGACAGGTGTTAAACGGTTGGATGTAAAATGACAAATTATGGGAGACTCCTCTTACATGCTCTTTGTCAGTCCGAAGGGGAGGCTTGTCACGGTGCTAGCTTGATTGGTTAGAAGAAGCAAGCAGGCCTTTGCTCACTATTGGCGGATTAACTAGGACCGTTACCGCTCGAGAAAAAGCGAGTTTCTACCTCGTTCTGAAGTGGATCGGATAGTCCTGCCGCAAGGCATAGCCCTGTTTCGATTTGAAGCCCCGCTTGGTCACGATAAACTCGTATTCGTGGTGGGGCTCTAGCGCAACCTGGACGGTGTAGGAACGGCCATCCGCTGAAAAGCCAACGGGTTGCTGGAGAGGAAAATAGTTTTTGCCCCGTGGGCCGGGGGCGAAGGACACCCCCGCCCTATTCATTTCCCGATCGAAGTGGATGACCAACTCTTTGAGCGAGGCATCCACGGCCGAGTTGCCAACGACCACGGGGTGCGTCGTGACCAGGACCGGCTGTTTGGCGGCAAACGCGGCTGCTAAGGCCGCTTTGTTCCAGGGCTGCGCGTAGTAGCCGGACCGTTGCACAAATCGCTCCACGGCGGTACTATCCGCATAGTTCAACTCAATGATGTCTTTGATCGCCTGCTTCTTCTGCGGGATCTTGTTATAGTAGGCTTTGCAAATAACATAGCCCATATAGTAGCCTAAATCGGCGGTAGTGGGGGATGAAGTGCCATTGTAGAGCCAGGCGCCGTAAGCCTGCGAAAACATGTCCTGTTCAAATAAGGTGCGCAATTCAGGCTCATGCGCGGCCCCGTACACCGCATAGCTGGCGCGTAACGGGCGACCCGTTACGAGCTCCGTGATAAAATCGCACGAGCCTTCCTTCAGGGCCTGCGTGAGCACGTTGCCTCGCTCATTGCCGCTGCGTTGCTGGGTATGCACATATTCATGAAGGTTTAACGCCACTACATTATCGAGCGACTGCTGCTGAAAGACGGTGGCCAGCCACGGATCCGTAAATTCGGAGACATCGGTCTGCGCATTCGCCGTCGCTATTTCGGTCCCGATGAGCACCATCTGGTCTTCAACTGTTCCCCCGGAGCGGAGTCCTCCAATGGTAAAATAAAGGCGGGCCTCCCGAAGCTCGGGGTAGAGTTTCCGAAAGGCGCGAATACTGCTCTCAATGGCTGGCGCCTGCTGTTTCACCGTCAGCGTGTTGGGCCGGATTGAAGTCCAGAACTTGGGGTAGCGATGGATGAGTTCCACCCAATGCGCCGCCGAGTAGTCGCGGGCTTTCATGAACGCGGCCAGCCCAGGACTTTGCCGCTCCACATAAAGCGAGGTCATGAACGCGACTTGCTGGGCGTGATTGGCGGTGGTTTTCACGCTATCATAGGCCGTCCAAAAGTGGTCGATATCGTCGGTGAAAACCCGTTGCTGTGCCAGGGTAGTAATCGGTAGTAAACTACTAAGAGAGAGCAGGGTGCCGAGCAATACGTTCATTCCAAGTAGGTTGAGACGAAAGAGGATGGCCGTTCCTAGGGAAAGCAGGCGTTGTGGCCAATTTAGGAAACTCGTTGTAAAGCAGGGCGAGCGGCCTTGGCAATCTTGTCAAAATACTAGGTCAAGCATCAAGGTCTCGCAGGCTCAGAAACGTAAAAACCGAACTATATCCGAGAAGAAACCTCATCCTATATTTCCTAATAGCTCGGGTATCGTTAAGTGTAGGACGTTCAATCCACGTTGCGAGCCAGTTTCTGTATGATGGTCGCTGATAAATTGCGACCATCTCTCTTCTTCCACTTTGCTGAAAACAGCGTTTGCCCCGAGAAGAGGCCTACGCCTTTGCCATGAAATATCTCTTGTTGCTGCTGATCGCCTGTTGTAGCTCGCTGCCAAGCGGGGCCTTTCCCCTTGTGCACATTCGCTTGCAGGTCGACCCCGTCACACACTCGTTCACTTGTCGCTACCGATTCACCTTACCGGTTTCCGACACCACTTCGGTCGTGAACCTGCACCTGAATCGGGCCTTCACCCTGCACCGCGTGCGCACGCCGCGGGCCGTGCAAGGGCACGTCACAACCGCGCGCTACCTGAGCGATACCGTGCACCACGTGCAGGTGCGCTATGCGTCCCACCCGCAGCGGCCGCGGGAGTTGGAGCTTACCTATTCCGGTACAATGGGCAAGGGCCAGTTTAATGACCAAGTGGCCATCTTCAGCGGCCATAGCAACTGGCTCCCGTTCCGCCCCTATCAGGAATACGAGCCGGTCATGTACGAATTGGATGTACTAGTGCCGGCCGCGTATCAAGTGCGCAGCACCGTGCCAGCCGAGCGGCCGCGATCTGGGCACTGGGTGTTTCACGGCACGACCCCGGCCATTGAACCCACAGCCCTGATTGCCCAGCAGTTTTATCAAATGATGTCGTCCCCGGCGGCCCCGGTTAGCGTCATAAAAACGGGGGTAGCCCTTGCCCAGCCGGACACGGCGATGCTGCACCAAGCCGATGCCATCGTGGCGTTTTACAACCGAACGATTGGGCGAGAGGACCCGCTTACGCAATTCACTATCTTCCTGCCGGGTACAAATTACGAAGGGTATGGGCTGCGGGCTAATGCGGCGGTGATTACCTACACCGACTTTAATGTTACCCAGCCGGCTGATTTGTTGATTTTAGCGCACGAAATCAGCCATAAATGGTGGGCCTACGGCTCGTTCCACGACGAGAACGGCTGGCTCAGCGAAGCTTTCGCCACGTATTCGAGCCTCTTATATATCCAGTCCCGGGGCGACGAAGCCGGATATAAAGCGGAGTTGGCCCGCTTAGCGGAAACGGCGGCCGGGGCGCCGCCCATCTGGGGCTTCAACCGCTATGCCTACCCCTTTCCCATGTACCGGCGCGTCATCTATAACAAAGGCACTGGCATCCTAGCCGCTTTGCACGGCCGGGTAGGAACCGAGTTATTCCTGACGATATTGGCCCATACGGCGGCGCAAAAAACCAGCACCACGCTCGGTTTCCTAGCGACGGTGGAGCAGGTAGCAGGTCCGGAAATCCAAACCTGGTTGCGGAGTGAATTACAGCGTTAAAAGAAGCAGGCTAACCTGTTAAAGTATATAAAGTATAATGCTAAGCACAGCAGATGGGTGGCTCGGGAGGCGTCACTTTTCCGAAAGGTGTCCGAGAACCTGTGTGGCTGTTGCAAAACGCCCTCCAGCGAATCTACTGGGTTGCCTCACGTACTGGTAAGAGGCAAAAAGGCTTGGGTAGCGTCTCTAGCTGGTCGCGGGTGGAGGCACGAACAACCTGTTTTCAGCCTACTGCTAGACTTTTGCAACAGCCACAGTTGTTATATACGTTATATCGGGATAATATAAATTTCAATATCCTGGCCTTGGTCCATTACTTTTGGCACTATTACGCCTATCGCCAGTTGTGCACCAGTGAACAGCAGTACCTCACCACGCAAATTGATCTGGTTCGGCATCCTCTTTCTTTCTCTGCTTGGGAGTGCCTGTGAAACCAGAACCCTACAGCACGCTGCCTTCGAGGACTTGCTGGTCGGCTCGTATACAGTGAAATTGTATACGAATAGAGAATGTGAAGTGGAAATGGGTCTGGGCTACCATGCGGGCCGCTACACGTTACGAGGAGATACCATTCGAATTACCTATCAGCAGGGTGGGCTTGTTGGCATGCCTACCCACTTCCTGCTCACCCCCAGCTATTTTATCACGTTGCCCACCGCTGAATATCCTCGCTCAACTAGGATTAGCCGGCAAGAGTAGAGTGCCAATTTTATGATGTTGTTTCCACGTTTCTGCAACAGTGTCTCTCTTCTTCGCGCATACGTTTGGCCATCCCACCTCTACTGTTTAACTAGCGTGTGATGGCCGGTAAGTCACCCCTGGCAAGCATCGTAATCGGTACCTGGCTGCTGAGTCTGGGCCTTATGGTGCTGACGCTAACCACGCCCTTAGAATTTACCCCCCTGCCCTTCGATAACCTACCGCGGTGGGGCGTTTGGGGGCTCGCTTTTCCGGCATGCCGGCTGCTCGGGGTGCGGCCCGGTTGGCGACGGCGGCTCTGGCGCACGGTGCCGTGGCTGCTGTGGGCCCCGTTGTTGCTGGTGCAGATCGGCTGGTCCCTGTCGCTACTGCTGGCTTCTTCCCAAGACTGGTCGCGCCTGCTCGACCCCACGAGGGGCGTGTTTGCGCGCCCACAGCGATGGCAGACGAAACGCGTGCTCTTTCGCCGCGGTTGGCAAGTGGTTGCCTTACAACGACACGATCCCCAGGACTTTCATCCGTATGCCGCTCGTACAGCCCAGCTGACGCCTGTACTTCCCGGCTTGCAATGGGCCACACGCTTAACGCGCCACCAGCGTCTTGATGCCTCGTGGCAGGTGAGTGACTTGCCGGATTTACAAGCGAATCCGCGGACGTATTTTAGTCGTGAAGTCGTTCGCTTAAGTGGCGATTCAACCGTGCTTCGTTTGCTACGGCTCCGATTGCCACAAGGACAGCGACTTCGTATCATTAATTGAACGGTGTTCCACGTAACGTTACGGCATCTCTAAGGAAACATGGAATATTAAGAGTTCTTGGACTCGGTGGAATAGTTTTAGGATCTTGACCACTGGTCAGGGCCTATACGCCGGGCACTTGACCACATGGCATCCACTCGTTCTCCAATTCTTGTGCAGCTAGCTGCCTTTCTATGATTCCAATCAATTCGTCTCTCGCTTCTGCTGCTTGCGTGTTAACGGCCTTAAGCCTCGGGCTCGGATCCTGTGCGGTTACTCCCCACCCCCTCACGCACAGTAATGAGCGGCAAGATGGCACGACCATGACGTACTACAATCGCCAGCTCAATACGCGCTTGCAACTTTACGGCGACTATGACGTGGAACTGCACCCCCGCAATCAGGCAGATCGGGTGACCAAAAAATAACTAAGGTCCTTGGGACTACGGCGAAAGCAGACCGCCCTCTTGTTTACGAGCCACACCTATGCGGCTCCAACCTACTGGTTGCGAACCCTACACGTCATTGGCCATCCAGATTGGCAAGCCAAAGGGTTTCAGAAAACAGAGAAGGGCGGGTTTGTCCGCGCATCAACCGTAGGCACCGAACTGCGACTCGAATATGCGGTGGCCATGAGTCAACAGCCAGGCTGGTTGTATTTACTGGCCTCGGCGCCCGCGCCAACGCCGCGCCAAGTACAGGAGGATCAGCTCGATCCTGCCCTGTCCACGCGCCGCCGGGCGATGGAAGAAGAATTCACTCAGTTTATTTTCCCCTCCATTGCGTCTGGGCAACCAAGTCCGGAATCCAAGTAAGGCCAATGGGAAGGATACTTAGGGCCTGTAACTGTTGTTAGATAGTACTCGATCAGCCATTATGATCCAAACGGACAGTTGTTAAACGATCCCCTTAACCAAGTGTCCAAACGGGCTCTAGGATACTTGCCGAGCACCCTTTGTAAACTACCAGCTGCCTGAGAAAACCTTCTTATCCATTGCTTCAGAAACGTTACTTGCCAATTTATAGGCTAGAGAGGATTGTTTGCGGCAGGTGATAGGGTCTAACTAGTCGTCTTTGCAACGCGTAACGGCTCGAGCGACTCTTCCTAGTGAGCTGTTTATACACCTGATTTACCTTCCGTGTTATGCGTCTTGCTTCCCTTGCCTTCCCTCCTGTGCTATGGCTGCTATTCCTGCTCCTAGCCGCTCGCGGACAGGCGCAAAGTCCGAGTGAGATAGCGTGGCTCAATCAGCATCTCTCTGCCATTGCGCACCTGGAACCCGGCCCGGACGTTGCCGACCTACTGCCCCTGGCCCCGCTCGTATCGCAAGCCCGGGTCGTGGGTTTGGGCGAGGCCACCCACGGCAGCCGCGAGTTTTTCCAGCTCAAGCATCGACTCGTCGACTACCTGGTCACCCAGCAAGGCTTTACCACCTTTGCCATCGAGGCCGACTATGGGTGGGCCGAAATCCTCAACGACTATATCCAGACCGGCCAGGGCGATTCGCTCACCGTGCACTCGGCTACGGGCTTTGAAGTCTGGAATACCACCGAGTTCTGGGAGCTGGTGGAATGGATGCGGCGCTATAACCAAGCCCATACCCGCAAACTGCGCTACGTCGGCATCGATATGCAGGACCCCTACCCGAATCTGTTTCGGTTAGAACAATTCGCTTTGCAACGTGCCGACACCGTACTGCGGCGGCAGGTGCGCGAGTTGCAAACGTGCTACTTCGCACTGCCTAAAAACCCCTACCAGGCAGCGGCCGCCACCACTCGGCGCATCGTCCGCTTGTCCGATCAACTCGTCGAGCACCTGCGCACGGGCGCGGTTCCGGCCACCCTGCAGCAGCACGGGCAGGTGTTACGGCAGCGGGCGCAGCTATTGCAACAAGGCCTGCGCAGCTCGGTCCGAGACCAGGCCATGGCCCGCAATGTCGGGTGGCTGCTCGCGCAGGAACCCACCGCCAAAATAGTAATATGGGCTCATAATGCCCATCTCCGACGGGATGCGCGCAGTAAGCGGATGGGCTCCTATCTAGCCCAGCAACTGGGGCCGGCGTACGTGGCCGCGGCCTTGAGCACAGGAAGAGGTACGGCCAACATCTTCGCGGCGGACGGGCGCTTCCTGCCCATCCCTTTGCAGGTGCCCGTAGCCAATTCCTGTGAGGCCTGGCTTGACCAGGCCACCGCGTCGACCTACTGGTTATCGCTGCGCCCTAGCCGCGACGCAGGACCCGCGGCGCAGTGGCTGCAGCAGAAGCACTTGTTTCGGCAGCTTGGCGGCGCGGCGCAAGCCCAAGGCCAGTTTAGCTGGTACCCACCCTTACCAGAGGCCTTCGATGCGCTGTTGTATGTGCGCCATACGTCGGCCTCGCAGTCCTACCGAGCCGCCCATCCCCCTAAGTAAACGAACTCGCGTGACTACGAGTCGCCGTTCCTTTAGCGAAACAAGCAATTGGTCTGAGAAAGTCGATACTAGTCTGGCTTTTGAGCTATCCGAAAACCACCACTACTCCGCGATCCTGCTTATAAGTTGTTTTTATGTTCACTAGCCCATCGGAAACCACACGCCGCGAAGAGTTGGCGGGAGCCTATTGGGTAGGATATAGGCTTGATCCACAGTACGCACATCGACGTCGATCACATTAGTTCCCAGCTGTGGCCCTTGTGCCGCGTGATAAGCCCTACAGGTGGAGACAAGGACAAGCGCATCGTCCCAGAAGTACGCGCTCACCCCGAAGTGTTGACGAACAGCCGACGCAGAAGTAGGATAGATAATCTCGATCCAGTAGCGGGTTAAGCGCAGGGCCGCCATGCGTTGCGGTTTCGAATCGCAGCTACAGTAGCTAAAAGCTGGATGCAGCAGGCCTACACGAAGTATGACACAAAGCCCAGGGTTTAGTCTACAAAATTCAACTTGCTATATTATAGCTTCTTATAAGGCCAAGTACGCGACAACCCCTATAGTAAATAGCTGTACCATGAAAAATATCTTGTTGCTGAGCCTTTGCTGCCTCGTCACTTTCGCCTCGTTTGCCCAAGTGCCACCGGCGAACCAGGTACGTGCTTCGAAAAAAGGAGACGCTAGGTCCGGGAAACCGGCAGCCTCCCGTACGATTAGAGGGGAAATAGTAGGCAAGACAGTAATCGAGGACTCCATTTTTTTTGTCGCCGGCCGGATTGATCCTAAATATTTTGAAGGCCCCCGGCCTGCGGCTAAGATTCAAAACAATACCTTCTTGCTGGCCACAACGGTCCCCTACCCGCAACTGCGGCGCATCCTGTTGCAAAGCGATAAGGGCCGGCGCATTTACCGCAAGGGAGCCTACTTCCTCGATGCCTCCACCCGCACGATGCGCCTCGATTATCAGGCCGAAGAGTGCCAGCAGGTGGAGGGGACGACCGCTGCCGAATATCGAAACTCGTTTATCCCGTTCTTCACCAAAGCCCGCGCGGACGCTGATTGTCACCAGCGTAGTTTCGATGAGCTAGCGTGGGATGAAGCCAGCCGGTATGATAGTACCTTGCAGGCGTACGTGCAAACTCATCCCGCTTCTTACGTGGCGCTCTGGAGCCTGATAGAGCGCTTCAGTGCGTTTGGGCATTCCGAGTTGCGCGAAAGTACGTTAGCCCTCTTTTCAGCGAGCGTCCAAGCGTCGCGTCCGTGGCAACTTGCGCAGCAGGATATGCGCCAGGCGCTGATCAAACAGGGGGCCGTTTTCCCGTCTTTTCGCGTGGCGGGCGTCAGTCAACCCGCGCAGCAGTTGCAGCTACCGAAAGCGAAGTACACGCTGGTTGATTTCTGGTTCTGCCGCTGCCGCCCGTGCATCGAGTCCTTTCCGGCCCTAAAGAAGCTCTACGCCACCTATCAGCCCCAAGGCTTTGAGGTCGTCAGCATCTCAACCGACAAAACCGCTGAGGTCCCGCTCTGGCAGAAGCGGATCAAGGAATATGAACTGCCGTGGGTGCAGTATTTAGACGAGAATGCCGTGGCAGCTACTCAATTAGCGGTGTATTCCTTTCCCACCACCTTCTTACTCGACCAGACGGGAAAGGTGGTACAAAGAAATATCACGCCGGAAGAATTGGAGAAGTTCTTAGCGGAAAAGCTCGGGAAATAAGCGCTTACTCCCCAACTATAAACCAGCGCTTACAAAAGACTTTTGCCTGCCGATCGCTTCCAGAACGCCCTTCGTTTATCTGGTTTTTTATCTGTTAACAGCCGTTAGCTCGTACTCTGAGCTCGGTAAAAATGGCAGTTTTTAACGTGCCTCGTCTCCATGGCCGATGGGGTACGTTGTAAGTAGTAGGGGCTTTAACAGCGTACGTGCGCTGGGACTGCCTGCAGTCCGTTTTTTAACCCGTACTAGATGAAAGCCTACCTCTCCCTGGCGGGATTCGTTCTACTCTTTTCACTGAGTGCCTGTCGAGATAAAGCCGCAGAAACCGAGGGCGGTGACGTGAGGGAAACGGCACTCCCCCGAGCGCCTGTTTTCAACGCCGACTCTGCTTATGCCTTTACGGCCAAACAAGTAGCGTTTGGACCGCGCGTCCCCAATTCGAAAGCGCACGTGGCGTGCGGGAATTAGTTATTAGATCAACTCAAAGCTTATGGGTTGAAGGTTACAGAGCAGCCTTTTGAGGCGATGACCTTCACTGGAGCTAGCATCCGCGCCCGCAACCTCATTGCCCAATATCAGCCGCAGGCAGTACGTCGCGTCGCCGTATTTGCCCACTGGGATACGCGGCCTTTTGCCGACAAAGACCAAGAACACCAAAATGCCCCCCTGGACGGGGCTGCCGATGGGGCTAGTGCGGTCGCGGTGGCGCTGGAGATGGCCCGGGTACTTAGTGAGCAACCCGATTCCTTAGCGCCCAACGTCGGCGTTGATTTCATTTTCTTCGATGCGGAGGACTGGGGCTACGACGAAACCACACAAGCGCACCTGCGGAATCACCTCACCGGCAGCAACACCAACTCCTGGTGCCTGGGGTCGCAGTACTGGGCGACGCACCTACTGCCTGCCAACTACAAACCCGACTATGGCGTCTTGCTTGATATGGTCGGGGCGAAAGGGGCCCGGTTCACGCGCGAGGGTATCTCCCGCACCTACGCCAAGGGCACGGTCGATAAACTTTGGAATACGGCCAACCGGCTCGGGTATTCGGATTTCTTCCGCTACGATACCACCACGGCTATCATTGATGACCATGTGTACACTAATAAAGCGGGTATTCCGACAGTTGACATCTACCATTACTACCTTCCCGGTAGTATTTTTCCACCCTATCACCACACTACAGCAGATAATATGAGCCTTATCGACCGCAAAACCTTGAAAGCGGTTGGCCAAACCATGCTTCAGTCCCTCTATGTAGATTGAATAAGGTGCGTTCGGTAGTTTTTCTACCACGATACCTCTTCTTTACGTGCTATAAACGCCCTTCACAGCACGTAAACTGGTCCGTAACGCTTAGAAAACGGTCGTTTAACAACTGTCCGGATTGGCAGGAGGTATTATTACACGTACACCTTTATCAA
Organism: Hymenobacter sp. YC55; assembly: GCF_029433095.1. Classification (GTDB taxonomy): domain Bacteria; phylum Bacteroidota; class Bacteroidia; order Cytophagales; family Hymenobacteraceae; genus Hymenobacter. The sequence goes on along the minus strand of NZ_JARNTX010000007.1, from coordinate 162,221 downwards.
ATAAGCAATACGGCTCATTGACCGTATCAATCGACACCAACGCGTACACGCCAAAATGCTTACTAAGCTCCTGTGCGACTATTTCGACGAGTAATAAGAAGTGGGGGTAGAAAAGCGAGTAAAAATTACAATCCATACTCACCATAGTAGTTAGGTCGAACACGTTGACATAGGCATCATATTTCCCTACCTCCAGCATCTTTCGTTCGGCCAGGAACGCGTGGGTGTAGTGTAGTTCCTGTGTTATGTCGAAAACGCCCACGGTGATACCAGCGAAAGAGATGTCTTCCGCAACGGCTGGAACTCCCATGAGCTTTTCGCGCAGAAAATTCGCTATTGTCTCCGGCGGATTACCCGGCAAGCATATAGTTGTTGCTCTGCTTAGTCCCATGATGTACGAGTAGGTCGAAAACGAGTAGGCAAGTAAAAAGCGTTCTTAGTCGCTCCGTAAAATAGGTCTGACACCTAGTGGCTTCACACGAAGTGCTCGGCACGAAGCTAGTTTAGGTGTTGTGAAGAGTAGTTCTTAGCAAGTAAAAATGACTAGGCCTGTGCCCCATCTTACCTTCAGCGAGCGATTCTGTGGTCTTGAATTTGATTGGTTTGCCCAGGATGCCGAAGGCAACATAGGGTTGTTTTCGACCGCTGGCCTGGGGCCCGTGCCCCGCAACGTGCCGCCGCATTTTCAAGACCATGACCGCGCCGCGCTCAGCATCGATTTGCCTCCTACAGGCTCCCTTGCCGTGTGGGAGGACTTTGCTCGGCAAGGACTGTATGTTTTTGATTGGCAACCCCACCAGGGACCTTATCGAAAGTTGAAACAGCCAGAAGGCGACATGCCAGCTGCCTTGCGACAAGACGTTCTCTAGATTGCTGATCTGCCTTTATTCAACGGGACCTTTCGGCAAGTAGAAGGCATTACCGTTCAGGAAGGCGGCGAACTAACAACAGCCTAAGGTTCATCGAAGGGCCAGTTTCGCTCGCTTGACCATTCACCTGAACGACTGGTCTAGAACACGGAAAAGTCTACCAACTGCTCCTGTCCATTGAGAAAGCGCAGTTGGTCTAGCATTGCTGCTGTTAACTCAGGCTCTGTGGTGAGAGCCTGAACTAAGGCATCCTGCCGCGCGAGTTCCCGTTGCATAAGGGGGGAGGCCTCGAGGAAGGTATTCAGTTCATCTGGGGGTAGGTCCACACCTGTTACCTCTTGCACGTACATATCCACTGTGTCTGTGGCCGCTGTTGCGCATTGTACCAGGTGTTCCAGCTCCTGGTCTTGTACCAGGGCTAACGCTTCGCTTAAGGCCACGCACGCGTCGAACGCATACGAAGCAGCCGGATTGGTGCTCTCGTCCAAATCCGGCCAGAACGCCTCAAGTTGCTGCTGCAAACGGGCGAATTCATCCACCTCAATCGGCTCGTTTAACCCGAAGGCGCAAAGGGCAGCAATGGCCGTGCGGAAAAGCGGCGTTCCTGGCAGCATTTCGAATCTATCAAACCAGCTGATTGCGGCCAGCATTCGCTCACACGTCAACGCGGCAAATGCTACTTGATGAGTGAGGGGTAACGATAAGAGTGGAGGTTGGATAGTATACCCTAACATATCTACGGAATAGAAAGACGGCTACTGCTGGTTGCAAACATTATTTAGGAAAATAGCGCCCTCGTAGATAGCAACCTCGAGGTTGCTAATGCGGGCTGTCACTTCCTGAGCAAATGCTTCGGCCTCCTTGAAAGAATTGAAATAGAGAAACGGCAACTGCTCTTCACTTCCAGAAAATAGCGTCTTCGTATCAATGTTCAGAACCTGACCTGTTGACCGTCGGCAAATAAGTAGCTTATACGGCTTCGGCATGTTTGATAAATACAAAATTTTAGGAAACTGGCGCAGTAAGTAAAACTACCACTATCCCGAGGGCAGTCCGAGAATAACTATTACGTTAAGAGATAAAAGCAAGAGGTAGGATGCAGCAAGAAGTAACTACTTATACTTTCATAATACCATTATTTTCGAAGCTCTACTCGATTAACTCCTCGACTCAAACCGCGCCAAATCATGGTGGGCTGCCCGTCTATTAGATCCAAGGAATAGTTGTCGCCCAGCAGCCCGAGATTCCTTAGAAATTGCTCTTCGGGTTCCATAATGCGCGAGCCTACTGGGAAGTTGGTTTCCAGCATGAACAAAGCCTGCGGACCTTGCTGTTGCACCACGCGGTCCGGATGTGCCCGCAACTCGAAGTAAACGGGATAGGATTTACTGCGGAACAGGAGGGTGCCTTCAAATTCGGGATAGCGCTTGTCTGGAGAAGATTTGCGGAGCGTCTGCGCAGGGCGAATCGTCAGGGTCGCCAAGTCTTGAAAGAGTGTATCGCGGATGATGGGAATCTGTGCTTGATAATAAGCACCTCGTTGAAAGGAAACGTGTACTTGCCGTAGGGTCCAAGTACCGACGAGCTGTGGCGCAAGCGCTTGCATGAGCTCTTGGCTGACTTGATCGTAATCCACTGCTGGCACCACCTCTGCAGTGCCCGTACATTGTGCGAACACTATTCCTAGTAAAAGGACGGGTAATCGGAAATAGGTTTTCATAGCAATAGCTCTTTCCTAAAGGAGCACTAAGTAGCCCAAGGTCGTAAATGTTGTCCGAGAAGTCTTTTTTATGTTAACCTATCTGCTTTGCTAAGGCAGAGAGCGAGCAGCTTGTAGCTCGGTATTACATTAGTTGCTATAAAGTGGCAAGGCTATTTGCAAGTCGCCTAGGCAGATGGTGCTGCTGGAGCGACGCAGTTTTTCGGGGCAGTTGGGCTAAAACTGTGACGGACAATCGGCCTGTTTTCACTGCATGAGCGGGGTTCCGGCAAGCCCGCTCAACAGGCAGCGAAACTACTCTTTCATGAGTTTACTGGTACGGCCACTACTGGTATCGCGCAGCAGGTAGAGACCAGCGGGCAGGGTCTGCACGTCCAACGGCTGGGCGGATACCTGGCCCAAGCGTACGATGTGGCCGAACTGGTCGAGCAACTGGTAGGGCGTACCCAGCGGGCCGCGCAGGGTAAACTGGGTGCGCGTGGGATTGGGGTAAGCGCAGAGAGTAGGGCGGGGAGTAGCTGACGTGGTAGCGAGCGGCAGAGCTCCAAGCTTGACCACCCAGTAGTCGGATCTTCCTTGATTGCCTTGGGTTTTATCACCGCTGTTGTCAGAATATGATTCGCCCCCGAGTATATAGCCGCCGTCACGGGTTTGCTGTAGCCCGGTGAGATTATCAAGGTCACTGCCACCGAAAGTCTTGTCCCACTGTTTAATGCCGTTGGCGTCAAGCTTGACTACCCAGTAATCACCATAGCCTTGACTAGCTTGGGTCTTATCACCACTACTGTCAGAATCTGACCACCCTCCGAGGATATAGCCCCCATCACTGGTTTGCTGCAAGGCATTGAGGCCGTCAAGCTTATTGCCGCCAAACGTCTTATCCCACTGCGTGGTGCCGTTGGCGTCAAGCTTGATTACCCAGTAGTCGTAGCCTCCTTGACTCCCTTGATTGCCTTGCGTTTTGTCGCCGCTGATGTCAGAGTTAGAAAAGCCTCCCAGAATATAGCCCCCGTCACTGGTTTGTTGCAACGCCTCGAGGCCGTCCATGTTACGGCCACCAAAGGTTTTATCCCACTGTTTGGTGCCACTAGCATCAAGCTTGACTACCCAGTAGTCAAACTCTCCTTGATTGCCTTGGGTTTTATCACCGCTGATGCCGGAATTTGATTGCCCCCCGAGCATGTAGCCGCCGTCACTGGTTTGTTGTAGCGCGAGGAGGTTATCGAGGTTATTGCCGCCAAACGTCTTATCCCACTGTTTAGCGCCATTAGCGTCAAGCTTGACCACCCAGTAATCGACCTCTCCTTGACTAGGTTGCGTTTTGTCGCCGCCGATGCTGGAACTAGATCTGCCCCCTAGGATATACCCCCCATCAGTGGTTTGCTGCAGCGCGGTGAAGTATTCTTGATCACTACCACCGAAAGTCTTGTCCCATTGCTTGATGCCGTTAGCGTCAAGCTTAACGATCCAGTAATCACCACTTCCTTGATTGCCTTGGGTTTTATCGCCGCTGATGCCGGAATTTGTCCCCCCTCCCAGAATGTAGCCCCCGTCACTGGTTTGCTGCAACGCCTCGAGGCCGTCAAGGTCACTGCCGCCAAAGGTCTTGTCCCACTGCGTGGTAGGGGCAGGGGCTTGGGCGATAGCCTGGGGTGAGGTGCTGAGCAGGCAAGCAACAGTTAGGAAAAGGGTAGATAAGAGTAGATGCATAAAAGGAGAGGAATGCAAAATAGATAAAGTGCAAGATATTTATAATAGTACAAAGATCTACTCCCACCGGAGGACTATCTAGCAGTACCGCCCAGCTTGAGTAAAGTAGGTGTTCGGATTACTTATCCAAAAACGCCCCCGAAAATCCGCGTTTTCGGGGGCGTTAGCGGGGGTACCAAAAGTGTTCGAAATAGGGAGCTAACTGGAACGGCAAACTTAGTAGTATTGGAACTCCTCTAGAAGCCACCAATCCAGCCTGGCAATGGCCAAGGTTAAGGCTCCGTACAGTAAAGCCAACCGTACCTGACCCGTTACGAGCGCGTGAACCCCGAGCAGGAGTTGCGCTACGCCCCAAAGCAGGGCTACGAAAAGGAATACTAGGAGCAGGCTGAAGCTACCTAATAGCAAGCCGCTACTGTACAACGCGCCCACGAGCACGAGCATGATGCCATTAAAGTGCAACGCTTCTTGGTAGGGACTGACTAAAGAAGAGAACTGCATCAGAAGAGCGAGTCATGCGGTTCGTTAAACCATAAGGTAGCAGTAGGGTCCAGCAAAAGCAATAAGGAAGCAAAGTGCCAGCCAGAAAACGGTCGCATTTCAGACCCTTTCCCGTTCAGCCACCCTTGAGCATTCGTTGAAAACGGGGCGCAGTTGGTAGAAACTCCGATTCGCACGGCCATTTTGGCGTTTGAAACCGATGGAGGCCGCCTATCTATCCGGATGGCTCCGCCTTTTCATCCGGATGCCCCTTTGATTTTATCCGGATGCGTCCCGAGGAAAAGCGGGTTGTGGTACGCAGCGAAAAACTAGGCCTTGGAGGGCTATTCTGCTCTTTACTTAGTAGGACAGGATACAGAATACGTGGTACTTATACATTAAGCAGAGACTTTATTATATTATTCCTAGTAAAACAGCTTACAGCGGAGCTAATATGGCAACTCAAAAAGGCGAATTCCACCCATTTGACCGGATTCTATCTGGATGACACCTCGCACAGAACAAAATATAATTTTTATACTAAACTTTGCTTTGGCAGCTGCACTCAAGGGCGTTAGTAGCGTCCAAAGCATCGCTGTATAGCTGTGATAAGGGACCCTTATCAGGCGTAGAAGAATGTCGACCACTAAAGCGGTGCGGAAACAGCGTGGCCTTTTACCCTCTTACAGGAGGCGGGGCTCGAACTACGGGCGCGTCAACCCGTCCTGATTATCCGCCCACCATCGCCCGCTACACCTACTGCTCCGTCTGGGCGGAGGCGCGCTGTTGGCTCCGGTCGTTATCCGGTCAATTCGCTGCAAACCGCGTTTTTGCTCGACCTCTTGTGGCTCCGGAGCTTTTGGGCGCGCTAACCGGAGCAAAAAAGGAGTATCCCCTCCGCCAACCGGAGCAAAAAGGGGGTATCCCCTGTTTCGCTCCGGAGAAAAAAGGGGGTATCCCCGGGGCTTTTCGGCCTAAAATCGCCTTTTTTCTTCTTGCTATAGTATGCAATATATTGAAAGTAAAGCGTTTAACTAAATTTAGCCGAGTGTATAGACCCTGCAATCACACCCGCGGTGCGTCGGCTAATGGATCGGGCGGCAGGGATGGGGCCGCTTCGCCGGGTAACACGACGTGGATCAGCGGCGTGGCCAGGGCGTCGCTGACGGCTTGTTCGGCTTGGGCCAGCTCGCCTTTGGCGAGGTAGTACTGAAGCAAGCGAAACTGCTCGCGAAAGTAGGTCTGTTGCTGGGCGAGCCGTTTGGCCTGCGCCGCGGCATGGGCATACTCGCTTAGCAACTCCTTGTGGGCCGCTTCCCGGGGCTGATAGTGCGCCTGAACGGCCGCGGCTTCGGCCGCCAGGGGTTGGCGGCCCCGGGTGAGGACCAGCTGGCGAGCATAGGTGTTGACGGCGACACCGGCGCGGGCGGCTTCGGCCTGGAGCAGGGTGTAGTCGGGCACCGGCAACTTGAGGTTGATCTGGGGCAGTTCTTCTTTGCGAGGCATACGCCAAAGATCACCCCTTTCGTGCGCCAGCCAAAACGAACGATGCGATGTGCTACTCGGTCAGCCTGTCTGCTGGCAGTTTTGTTTGGGGGCGCCTGGCGGAGAAGTGTCCGGCGACAATTTAGCCTGCTCAGAAGCCAACCAGCAGGAAGGGGTGCGCTGTCGCCTTACTTGATCGAGCTTTTGTAAACTGCCAATTCGATTGCGAAGTGGGTTGAACGCTTACCGCAACTCCTTCCTCGATCCAACTGACTGGTACAGTCACACAAGCGTTCTGTTGAGTACCTTGCGCAGCACCACATCAGCACGTGCCCGATGGTTCTTATCCGCGCTGTTTGCTGGCTATGCCTGCTGGGGCTCTCCGGTTGCAGCGCACGAGCCGACTACCGATTCAAGGACTTCGTCGCCGTGGAGGCGATTGAGTCGGTCACTATGCGCAATAATGCGGGCACGTATCGCCTGAATGCGGCCGAGCTACGCCGATTCAAGCAGACACTGAGCCGGATGCAGTTCTGCCCAGATGCCCGCTTAAAAATGGGTGCCATTGGGTTTACGCTCGTGCTGCGGGGGCACGCCTATTCCATCGCTGGCCGGACCCACGGCGAGCATGTGGAAGTGCCCTGGGAATTGGTTAGCAAGCACCGGGAGGCCTTCGGTAGCCCCCGCGACAGTCACGGCCACGGGCTCATTTTCAAGTTTACGGAACCCGTGAATCTGGATAACTACCGCTAAACGTCCCTATGCCATTTGAACTAGGACTTTCCCGGCCCTACTTCCGTTCAGGAAAACGGTGGTTTACTAAGGTATTAGCAAAAGCTAAAGGCTTTCTGCGACACGAAAATGCGCACTATATACGCCTCCTTGTCGTGGCTTAGAAAGTTGGGGTCACAAAGACAGTCTCTGTTTTCTTTCTGAACCTACTTCTTAGCCCTGGTTTCTAGCGCTTTTATCGCAGAATAGATAGCAGAGGGGAGAGGGCCTGAAACCGATGAGATGTTGAGCTATGTCGACAGCCTTTGATACTAGGTTTTCTTGCCGAGTCAACGCTCGGTGGCCTCAAGCAGGCAGAGCGCATCCATTCTATAAGTGGTACGTTCACGCCTTCTAACACGGGTTTGGACTACCTCGCTGTTGTCTGCAAAGACAAGGCTGAACTGTACCTAGTAGCTGCCAGCTTACTGCTGGCTGGATTGGAGCCGTAGCGTGTGTTGTACGCCAACCAGATACAGGCCGTTGGGCTTCTAAAAATGCGCCTGCAAGACCTGCTGCAATTTCTCTTTGGTGAGTGGCTTGGTGAGGTAGCCCGCAATAGGTAGACGTTCCATCTGGGTTACGTCACTTGGGTTAAGGGAAGTGGTGAGCATGATGACCACAGCAGGCCTTCCCGAAGCTCGCTGCTGGTAAGCTTCCAGGAACTGTAAGCCATTCATCACGGGCATCTTCATGTCGAGTAGAATCAGGGCTGGGCAAGTTGGCGAAGCCAGTTGCTCACAATGGATGTGCAGCAAGTCGAGTGCTTGCTGGCCGTTGGTAGCCACCAGAATGGTATCGGTAATAGCTAGACGGCGCAGCAGCGCCTGGTTCAGGTAATTGGTCGTCTCGTCGTCATCAACGAGTAGCGTACAGGAAAGCGGGGACATACAACAAGCACTAAGAGAGCTCCACTAGGGACGATTTATCGGCCGGTTGGGGCAAGTAAACAAAAAAGGTGGTGCCGGCGCCGACTTGACTGTGCACCTCAATGCGGCCTCCAGCGTTTTCCACGATTTTCTTGACCATGTACAAGCCAATACCGGTACCCTCGACATGGTCATGAAAGCGCTGAAACATACCAAAGAGCTTGGGGAGGTGGGCGATTTCCACGCCCAGTCCGTTGTCGTGTACTTCCAGCACGGTCTGTCCGACGCGCACGTGGGCCCGCACGTCTATGTGGGGCCGCCGGTCGGGGTGACGGTACTTGAGGGCGTTACTGAGCAAGTTGTAGACCACCGAGCGCAGGTTTTTTTCGGCAAACAACACGGGTGGGAAGTCGGCAACCTGGACTACCACGGCCGCGTGGGTCTCATCAATCAGCGGCGCCAAGTCTAGGCACACGCCTTCCACAACGGCGGCCAGGTCTACGGCCGCTGCGGTTGGAGTATGCTCTTTCTGGAGCTTGGAGACTTCCGTCAGGTGCTCGATGGTACGCTGAAAGCGCGCTACTGCCTCGACCATACGCGTAAGTGTGGGCCCAATGTATTCGCCTTGCAACACGGCCGCCGGCAACTCGTCTTGCAACAGTTGAAGCAATCCTTCCAAGTTGCTGATGGGGGCTTTCAGATCGTGCGAGGCCGTGTAGATGAAGTTATCCAGGTCCACGTTGGTGCGCGTGAGCTGGGTATTACTGGCATTTAGTTCTTGGTTGATAGCCTGCAACTGCTCGGTGCGCTCTTGTACGCGCGCTTCCAGTTCCTGATTGAGCTGTTCCACCTGTCGGCGGGCCAGCACTTGCTCACTCACGTCGTAGGAGAAATTCAGCACGCCATAAATCTGTCCGGCCGCGTCGTGTAACGCTAAAAAAACGAAGTTGTAGTACACTTGCTCCAAGTGGCCGGTGCGTGTGAAGTCCACTTGAATGGGCACTTCGGTTCCGAGATAAGGAGTGCCGGTTTGGTACACCCGATCCAGCTCATCGAGGATATTTTGCTGATCCAGTTCGGGCCACACCGCGCGGATCGGCTGGCCCAGCAAGGCGCGGCCAGGAGCCTGGGCTTGGTATGCTGGGTTGACCAGCGTAAAAAGCATGTTTGGGCCTTCGTGCACAGCAACATGGGCTGGCAAGTGCCGCAGCACCTCGTGCAAGTGCTGGCGTTGTGCTTCGGCGTCGGCGCGGGCAGTTTTCTCGGCGGTCTGACTTTCGCGCAGGGCAATTTCTACCGGCGAGCGGGGCTGGTCGGCCGTATCGGTAAAGCTGACCAGCAAACCGTCTCCCGACCGGCGGGCTGCAAGGCGATAATAGTTATCGTAGCCGTCGGCTTGATAGTTGATGTTGTACTGGCGAGGCTCTCCCGAAACGAAGGCATCGACGTGAAATTGAAATGTACCGTGGGCGATGCTGTGGGGCCACTGCTGGTTATGCGTCACGGAGGGTATTTCCGGCATGGCCATCATGCGCTGCGCCACCGGGTTAAGGTACTCGAAGGTGAAATCGACGATGTCACCGGAGCCGGCCGGGTCATAGAGGGGCGTATAGAAGATAATGCCGGTCAGCGAGACGGCGAGCAAATCTTGCAGGATAACGTCGGCGGGGGCAATGGCAGCAGCGGCAGGCGAGAGCATGAGTGAAAGCGGCGAATAAAAGACCTGGCCCTTTGATGGAAACCAGCCGCGCTTGGCACAGAAGAGCCGGCGCAAACTGGGTTAAAAGTAAAAGAAAAGCTGCTAGCGGGTAAATAGCAGCTCAGTAGCCACGTTTTAATGCGCCTTATGCGTCTTTTCTATCCTTACTTAAGTAGCCGTTTAAGACGGAAAGACGTAACGTAACCGACAGTTTCTGGCCAGTGTGTTCAGGAGGGCTATACCTGCTAACCTGACGGCTACTGGCCCCGGATGCACCGAACTGAGAAGTACAGAAACCGAGTCAGATGTTGCTTCGGCAGGGGAGTAGCAGGTTTAATCTGTACTTTCTTGCTAGGGTACTGTACCTTCACACTCACCCCGCGCTTACTTGACTTCTGACCATGCCAGTTACGCCAGAACTAGGGCTTCTCTTCAATGCCCTGCCCCGGCCTTATCTGCTGCTCTCACGTGAGCTGGTCATTGAAGCCGTGAGCGACGCGTACCTGGCTGCTACGCTGACGCAGCGTGCACACTTAGTGGGGCAGAACGTGTTTGATGTCTTTCCCGACAACCCCCAAACACCGGAGGCGCAAAGTGTGCACAACCTGCGGGCCTCGTTGGAGCAAGTACTTGCTACTGGGCAGCCACACGAGATGGCACAGCAGCACTATGATGTGCCGGACCCTGAACACCCCGGCCAATTCGTCGAGCGCCATTGGCAACCGCTCAACACCCCCCTGCTGGATCCGCAGGGCCGGGTAATCAATATCATCCATTCTGCGCAAGATGTTACAACCCAAGTGCAGGCTCAGGCGCATCTGCGGGAAAGCCAAGCCGCCGAGCACGCGGCCCAGGCCGACGCCGAAGCGCAGCGCCTGCGCTTCCACGAGGTAGTGATGCAGCTACCGGCCTTCGTGGCCACCTACCACGGCCCCGACCACGTGTATCAGTTTGTCAACCCGCCCTATCAGCGCACCTTTCCGCACCGTTCTTTCATCGGCCGGCCGTTTCGCGAAGCCATGCCCGAGTCGGAAGGGCTAGGCGCCGTCGCCTTGTTCGACCGGGTGTATCAAACAGGTGAGCCGGTCTACTTGTCTGAAATGGAAGGCAGGTTTGACTTCCAGGGTACTGGCGAGCCCGAGCAGGTGTTTTTCAATCTCTACCTGCACCCGTTGCGCAACGCGCAGGGCGAGGTCGACGGCGTGCTCGACTTCTCCTATGACGTCACGGCTCAGGTGCAGGCTCGCCGGCAAGTGCAGCAACTCAACCAAGAACTGGAAACGCGCGTGCAGGAGCGCACGCAGCAGCTGCGCCACCAGCAAAGCTCACTGACCCAGATTATGCGGCAGGTGCCGGCCGCTATTGCCACCCTCAGCGGCCCGACGCACCAGTACTCGTTTTTCAACGAAGCCTGTCAGGCACTGTCCGCCGGGCGCGTCCGCCAGGGGCTCAGTGTAGCCGAAGTATTCCCTGAGGTAGTGGCACAGGGTTTTATCGACTTGCTCGACCAAGTGTACGCCACCGGCCAGCCCTTTATTGGCACGGAAACGCCTATTCACCTCCTCGATGCAGCCACTGGCCAGCTGGAATTGCTCTACCAAGACTTTATCTACCAACCCCTGCTGGATGGACAAGACCAGACGCAAGGGGTGTTGGCTTTCATCGTGGACGTGACCGATAAAGTGCGGGCTCGGCAGCAAACGGAGATCCTGCAAGCCGAACTGCTGGTTGCCGCCCAGCAGCAAGCCACTGAGCGGCTAACCTTCCACCAGATATTCGAGCAAACCCCGGCGCTGGTGGCGCTGCTGCGCGCACCTGCCCACCGCTACGAGTACGTCAACCCGCCCTACCAGGCTTTATTTCCTGAGCGCCAGCTGGTAGGCTTGAACGTGGTGGAGGCCGTACCCGAGCTGCAAGACCAGGGGTTTGTTCTCTTGCTGGACCGAGTATACCAAACTGGCGAGACGCACTTTGGCCAAGAGGTGCCGTTTGTGCGGGAACTTACCCCTGGGCAGCCGCCCCGCACCGACTATTTCAACTTCACCTACCAAGCCTACCGCGAAAATGGGGAAGTGGCGGGGGTTTCTATTTTCGCCTTCAACGTGACCGAGCAGGTGCTGGCCCGCCAGGAGCGCGAAATGCAGCGGCAGGAACTGGTACAGCTGTTTATGCAAGCGCCTGCGCCCCTCGTCATTCTCGACGGCCCCGACTTGGTGTTCCAAGTGGTAAACCCAGCCTACCAGCAAATCTTTCCCGGCCGCGAACTGGCGGGTAAACCGTTGCTGCAAGCGCTGCCCGAGCTGGTGGGTACGCCCATCCCGGAGTTATTTCAGCGGGTGTACCAGACGGGCGAGCCAATAACGGTGCAGGAGTTACCCTTGTGGATGTCCCGCCATGAGGGGCACGCCCCCGAAGAAATTTATTGGACCTTCACCTACCAGGCCCGCCGCGCAACTCATGGCATTATCGATGGTGTGCACGTTTTCGCCCACGACGTCACGGAGCAAGTGCGCACCCGCCACCGGGTACAGGAACTAAACGAAGAGCTAGCCTACACCAACCAGGAGCTAGCGACCCTCAACGAGGAGCTGCAAGCCAGCAACGAGGAACTAAACGAGAGCAACACCCAACTCACGCGCACCAACGTGGACTTGGACAACTTTATCTACACCGCCTCCCACGATCTGAAAGCGCCCATCAGTAACATCGAGGGCTTGCTCTTGGCCCTCGAGCACGAACTGCCCGCGGCCGGCCGCGTTGGCGACGTGCCTCACATGTTGACGCTGATGCAGGACGCGACCAAACGCTTTCAGCGCACCATCTTGCACCTGACGGATGTCTCGCGCCTGCAAAAAGAGCACGACCAGGCCAGTGAAACGGTATCTCTGGCCGTTGTTATTGAGGCGGTGCGCCTGGATCTGCGGCTACTTATCGAGCAAACTCAGGCTCAGCTCGACGTGCAGGTATCCCCTAGCTTGGTGCTGACGTTCTCGGAAAAGAACTTACGCTCGGTGGTCTACAACCTGCTCAGCAACGCCCTCAAGTACCGTCACCCCGAGCGCGTGCCCGAGGTACACCTGCGCTATCAGCCGCAACGCGACTACCAAGTGCTCGAAGTGCAGGATAATGGCCTGGGCCTAGACCTGTCGCAGGGGCGAGATAAACTCTTTGCCATGTTTCAGCGCCTGCACACCCACGTCGAAGGCACCGGTATTGGCTTATATATGGTCAAGAAAATGGTGGAAAACGCCGGTGGGCGCATTGAGGTAGAGAGTACGCTCGGCCAAGGGTCCACTTTCCGCGTATATTTCCGCCGGTAAAGCCGGCATCGAAGCGCATGGGTCCGTATTATCTGCCTATGGCCAAGCTTTCCTGCGTGCTGCTCGTTGATGACGACCCGACCACCAACTTTCTCAACCGCAAGCTGCTGCTGCGCATGGGCGTCACCGACCAGGTCCGGGTGGCTCTCAATGGGCGAGAAGCGCTAGCCGAGCTGCATGCTTGTCAGCAGCAGCCCACCCACTGCCCCGTCCTCCTTTTCCTCGATGTGAACATGCCCGTGATGGGTGGCCTTGAATTTTTGGAGGCCTATCAGCAACTGCCGCTCACGCAGCAGTCGGCTGTGGTAGTCGTCATGCTCACCACCTCCGTCGACCCACGCGATCAACAGCGTGCCGACCAGCTCCCCGTCGCGGCTTACTTGACCAAGCCGCTCACCCAGCAGCAGGTCGAGCAAGTACTAGCTCAGCATTTCGCTTCCTGATGAAACCCCTCCTGGCTTCATTATAAGCCAAGCAACACTCGTGCTCTGTGCCCTAGCGGACGGCTAGTTAAGGAGGCTCTTTCCAAGGACTCCAAGCCAATATGCCAGCCCTTCCTTAGCGCTCTGCTCAAGTGTCGTGGCCGGGGGCTATTCTTAAGCACTTGGGTGGGCACAAATACTTTGAGGTGGTCTAGTTTAATCGGACAGAAGAAGGATCTAGAGTGTAGTTGAAGAAGTACAGCTTAACGTCTTATTGAACATAAGCTTTACTTCTCGGCCAGCGATAAGCCTGCTACTTCTACCGTATGAGCTCCAGCTCGGTGCCTGTTTTACGGCGCGATAACGGGCCTTTATCAAACCCGATCCGAAAGACCGTAGCTGTTTAGAGCACTCTTAACTTGACTGCAACGCCATAACTTGCGGCTCCACTGGTATCCCGTCGTTCGACCCATGACCATCCTGTTGAGCTGCCTGTTGTTGGTCAATCTGTTGTGTTTCGGGCTCTTCGCCCTGGATAAACGCAAAGCCCAACGGGGTCAACGACGCATTGCCGAGAAAACGCTGCACTTAGCGACGCTGCCGGGCGCGGCGCCCGGCGCGTGGGCCGCGATGTGGCTGCTCCCCCATAAAAACCGCAAAGCCGCTTTTTGGGGGGTTACCCTAGCCCTAACGCTGCTGCAAGGGGCGGTGCTCTATTGCACGTGGCCTTTCTTCCGCTGAACGAGGCCCGTTCCAGGCACGACCGTTTCGCTGCACTTGGGTCACTACCAGGGGCCGGCGTGCGGGCTAGAGTAGGCACAGTGCGGGTGAAGTGGTCTGGTTTAACAGGACAGCGCTAGGGCTTACATCACGGCTGAATACGCTACTTATACGTTAGCACGACTTGCCCTCCTATTCAACATAATCGTGGTTCTCGGACTACGCCCCGATGAAACGCATCCCGGTGGGCCCTTTCGTGCACGAGCAATCATAAACTGGCCTCTAGGGGAGAACTGACTGATGTTGTTCACCAAAATGAGGGCAATGTTGTAATTGCAGGCATGAATCTACCCGAAGAAGTTGCGCTCAATCAATTTGGCCAGGGTCTGCGCCCACACGCCGAATTGCTGGGGCATTTTCATTCGCTGCCGGCGGATGCACAGCGGCATCACTTGCAGGGATTAATTGACCTGATTCAGCAATCCAAGGTTTGCCCCGCGGACATCGAGCCCGCCATTGCGGAGAGCGGCCCGCGGCCCACGTATACCCCGTGCGTGGTTTTGCGCACACACGGCTTGGTGCCGGGAGTAGCTCGGCTGCTGGCTCTACCTCTTACCGAGCGCGAGCGTGCCTACCACCTGCTCTACCTGTTCAAGCAGGCGTACCAGCGTCGGTTTGCGGCCGAAAAGAACGACCCAACCAAGTGGTGGTACTGGGACTTATCTACCCCGGATACAGTTGATTCGCTCTTGAACGAACAACCCGAAAAGCCTAGCAGGTAATGCAGCCAAATGGTGGTTTAGATGAGGTGCAAAGCCTTTTACGTATTGTAATTCACCGTTCTTTAAACGTTACGCGGGGTTTGCTCTACTACTGTAGATAATCTTGAGCGGTCTCCTTTACCTCTTCCGAAGCCATTGGATGAGCGAGTACCACCTCGTATAAGCTATTGATGGGATGCCCTGCCACTAGAGCCTGTCCAGCATTTGCTATTCTTCGCAGCATGGTAAGCGTGAGTTCGGTCGGCTGGCGGCGCAAGGAATCAACCAACTCGGCTTCGTAATCGGGATAGGCTTCCAATGCATGGAGTACGCCCCATAATACACCGGCGCTCTCGTCTTCTGGGAAACGTTCGAGTAAGTGAAAAAGCGGCACCAAGGCCTCAGCAGGGTGTTCTTCTTGCCACAACTCTTGCAGTAAGTTCTCTAAAGCGAGCCAATCATCCTCTAGCGGCTGGAAGGTCTCAATATCGTGCAGGATAGCGGAAGTGGAACGCATGAAAGGGAATAGAATGAAAGCTTACAACAGCAAAATGCTATATCGGCTATAAGGGTGAATCAAGCAAGAATTATCCTTATTCCGAGCCTTCGCTTATAATTTATATTATGTCAATCAACTATTACAAGAATACGAATACTCTGCCCAGCGCTATCCTGTATCTTTAAAATTATATTCAGGCCCTGCTTAACTCGGACTGTTAACATTATCCTCCCCGGTTATTCCTCCTTGCCTCATGCGTCCTCATTCTATCTTGGTGATGAGCCTCTGGTTAGGCGCGTGTTCTGCCGAGCCTGACCACCCCGCGCGGTCCCTGACCACGACGGGGCTACACGTAGTCGAAGTGGATCCCAAGCTCTTTCGCGTGCTAACCGATTCCATCCCCTCCCCGACCGCCCACTACTACCGCATTGCCAGCCAGGCGGACCGTTCTGCTCAGCCGCCGGATTATCCTCCTCGACTACCCCTGCGCACGGTTGCCGATACGCTGCAGGCCATTGCGCACTTGCTGGCCTTCGAACACGACACCCGGCGCTGTGGGCTGCCCATCATGTGCTGGGAGAATCTCGAGTCCTCAAAGATCTATGAGGAAGCGGAACGAGAATACTCGATTCAGGTCGAAGCCCTGTTTCTCATCAATCAACTCTACTATCGGGCTCCCTTTCGCTTTGCCTGCTATCCGGCCTTGAGCGATCAGACGGGGCAGGTGCAGAGTATAGACGGGTCCGTCGTGCACCGTGCCTACCAAGCCTACCGGGCGTGGTTTAAGCGGCTCAAGCCAGCAGATTTCGCTAAGCCCGATGGAATCAAACCGGATCCGCTCGCCAACAGTGGCATTCGCTGGTACTAGCACCCAGTCGCACCAAGTGCTAGTACCAGCGAATGCCCTCAAACGGGCCATGCCTATGAACTATGGATTTTGGATCTGGAAGCAGAAATTAACGGCCGTGCTCACCATGCTGGCCCTCGCTGTTGACACTTCCCTAGGAGAGGAGGAGATAGAGGCGATTAACTACAGCTTACTTGGCACGAATGAAGGCCGCCCGGAATGGGCAGAATATATCTTCGACTCAACTAGCCGCTTGCAACTCCAACTTGCTTTAGACGAGGATGATCCAGAGATGGTACACTTAGTCGTCACCGGGCCAGTAGAGATTTGGGAACGACTAAAGCTAATTGATGCCATTCAAGCAGCATTCAGTTTTATGCGGTTATAAATCGGTACAGTTAATCCAACTCTTATTCGCGAAGGTGAGCTGATTTTATATCTGTCCGAGAAGTCGAATTATGTCAAGTAGCTATCAAACCTTCGCTATATAAGACCTCCTTCCTTATCGTCTCTGTTTCGTGACAAGAGCGCTATCTGCTCGTCAAGCAGCCTCATGGTTTGGCACCGACTTCGCGCAGCAGTTGTTGATTGAGCAGCGTGTACTCGGCTTTGGCTACTTCGTTTTTATCGGCTTTGATCCACTGTAGCGACTGCCGGACCGCCGCCACCGCTTCTTGCTTTTTGCCTTGCTTCTGGAGCAGTTTAGCTTTCCAGTAATAGCCTTCATATTGGTCACTGGCACTGGCCAAGTGCGCTTTGAGAAATTCATCGAGCCAGCCGACGGCAGGCGTGAGGTTGGGTTGGTTGGAGTGGTAGTAGTAGAGCGCCGCCGTGAAGTAGGGCTTCTTCTCGCCCTGCATCGCTTGCTGAATCTGCTTCAGAATCAGGTGGTTCGGAGTGGCCAGCAACGGAACGCTGACTTGGGTGTTCTCCCAGATCAGGGTGAGGTCGGCCGCCGTCGGGCGCACGTTTTCCAGGGTGAGCGTCAGGGTTTCGTGCGGCACGGCCAGCGGGGTCACGTGGGCGGTAATGCGCACCACATCGAGCGCTTGGTTGTATTCATATGCCCCCCACTGGGCCGTGTCGCGGTTGAGAATAATCGTCCAGTCGGATTTACCCGGGATGGTGAACAGCGAATACGTGCCGGCGGGCACAGCCTGGCCACCCACTTGCATCGCTTCGCCCAGGTGGATTGTGGTGGCCGTGTTGGCCCCCGTACGCCAGACCTGGCCATAGGGTACCAGCCCGCTAAAGGCCTGGCGTCCCTTCAGCGAAGGGCGGCAGTAGCGCAACTCGACAAAGGAGGTAGAAAACGCCTGGCGAATCGTGACCGCGGGGCTCACCTGCGGCAGCACGAGCTTGGTTTGGGCGTGGGCCTTACGAGCGGCCAGCCCTAGTAAAAGAGTTAGGAGCAACCCGGTGAAAAAGTGTTTCATGGCCCTAAAGATAGGCTTGGGGGCATCTAATGACACCGTCTGAAAGACGAGTCGTAGAAGAGCGCGTCTCTTTCCCTCCACGGCCATTGCCAGGTGCCCAACGCATCGCTGTATAGCTGTGATAAGGGCCCCTTATCGGGGGTGATCGACAAGCCACATATTCTATAGCAAAAACAACAGACGCATGCCAACAGAGAAAAGGTTGGCGCCAATATTAAGATTATGTGCATCCCCTCTGTTTTAACAACTGCGGCGCGCCGCGGCCCGTAGAAGACGCGTTACCCTATTGAATTGACTGCTATACGTATCTGCTGCGGGGCCCCAGGGCGCCGCTGATTGCCTTATTCACCATCCAGGCCGACACCCTGTGCGTTCCCTGGTTACCGATTTACTTACCTACTCCCCGCCTGCTCTCTACTCGCTCCCCACAGGTCGTGCGGCTCTATCGCACGTGAGTAGGCCTTGTTGTGTGCTGTTTCTCTTTTCCTAATTTATACGTTACGCTATGCTTGCACTCGTACCCCCGCACGGCACCTCCACCACAGTTTGGTTTTTCTTTCGACGAGTTAAAGCGTTAGCTGCCCGCCAGTTGGCTAGCCCAGTGATCCCGGCCACGGTCCTGCGGGCCTGGCCTTGGCTGCTCGGGGCGTTGCTCGCCAGTTGCCAGCTCACCCCGGCCTGGGCCCAGGCCCCCCAGGTTGCCTATCGCGCGCCCCTGGAAATCAAGCGGGGTGGCACTTATTCCGGCAACTTCCGCAGTCTTGACGCGCGGGTGCCCTGCATCAAGATCCGCACCCACGAACCCGTGATCCTGGAAAATTGCATCCTGGCCGGCGCCGGCGCCCTGATCCTGGCCGACAGCACCCGGCATGACATCACGGTGCGCCACTGTCGGGGGTACGGCTTGGTCACGGGGAATGAGACCCAACCCCGGGGCCGGTTTTTGGACGTGGTACAGGCCCGCTCAATCCGAGTGGAACACAATTATATGGAGAATACGGCCGGCATCTACCTCTACCAGTGGAGTGGGGACGGTTCGGCCGCTAACACGCTCACCGTCGTAGCCAACGACGCCCGGAACCTGGACGGTCGCTTCCGGTCCCAGTACGACTTTGTCAGCTTCCTGCAGCTCAACCAGGTACACGCGCTGGCCGGTGCCGACATCGCCTGGAACCGCGTGGTGAACCTGCCCACCGAGAGCTTGGTGGAAGACAACCTCAACTTCTTCAATTCGGGCGGCACGGCCCAAAGCCCGGTCCGGGTGCACGATAATTATATCTACGGCTCTTTTGGGGTGGGCGACCTGAGCCAGGTTGACCACACGGGCACCGGCATCAACTGCGACGGGGACGCGACCACCCCGGCCGACGCCACCCAGTACATCGAGGCCAACGATAATGTGATCGTGGCTACTACGAATGCGGGCATGAACATTGCCAGCGGGCACCACCTCACCTACCGCAATAATCTCATCGTGAGTGCCGCGCAGGCCGTGGTTAACGGGCAGCCCGTGCCGGTGAAAGCCGCGTTCGCCGGCATGTCGGTGTTTTCCTACTACCAGCAGCCGTTCTTTGGCAACCACACGGTGGAGGGCAACACGATCGGCTACCTCAATGGCAGCTCGCGCCAACGCAAGGATATCAGCGATCCGAGCCCCTATCAGGCCAATCCGGCTCTGCAAACCGCCCTGCCCGACCCGATCACCCGCGCCACGGAGGAGGAGGCCTACCAGCAGTGGCTAAGGCGGGTAGAGCGCAGCGGCGTTACGCTCGGGCCGGCGGGGTTGCGCGTGCCGGAGAATCCGCCGGCCACCACGGCGGGCCTCGCTTACCAGTACTATGAGGGCTTCTGGGACACGTTGCCGTCTTTCGGTGGCTTGTCCGCCACGCAGAGCGGGATTACCCCCGATCTGAACCTGAGCACGGTGGCCCGGCGCGACTATGGCTACGCCGTGCAGTACACCGGCTACCTGACCGTGCCGACGGACGGACAGTACACGTTTGCCACGACCTCCGACGACGGCTCGCGGCTCTATATCGGCTCGCAGCTGGTCGTGGACAACGACGGGCTGCACGCCAGCCAGCAGCGGTCGGGCACGATCGGGCTGCGGGCTGGCACCCACGCCTTGACCGTGGCTTTTTTCCAAAACGGGGGAGGGCAGCAACTAGAGGTCAGGTACCAAGTTCCCGGTCAAACCCTGCAGGTAGTGCCCGCCAGTGCCTTCCGGCGCCCGGCGGCGACAACTTCGACCGTGCTGCACCGCATCAATGCCGGGGGGGGAGACCTAACCACGAGCTGGGGCCCGTTTGCGGCCGACCAGTACGCCAATGTCGGGAGCTCCTATGTTACCTCCCAGCCCATTGCCGGGACTTCCGACGACGCTCTCTACCAAAGCGAGCACAACGGCAATTTCCGTTACTCGTTCCCCGTCGCCAACGGTTCCTACACGGTCGTGCTGCATTTCGCGGAAATTTACTGGTCCCAGCCCGGCCAGCGCGTCTTTGACGTGGCCCTGGAAGGCGTTACCCGCCTCGATGACTACGATATCGTCGCCCGGGTCGGACCCTTGACGGCCACCACCGAAACGCTGCCGGTTACGGTCACGGATGGCTGGCTGGATATCGATTTTCAAGCCCGCGTGGATCTGGCCAAGGTATCGGCTATTGAAGTTTTGAGCACTGCCGGTAGTAACCGCGCTCTAGGCCAGCCGCTTGCGCAAGCTACCAGCAACCGGGCTCAAGTCCTGCAGACCTATCCTAATCCGGCCCACACCACCCTGTTGCTGACTTGCTCGGCCGTTGGTAGTGGCAGCGCCACGCTGACCTTAGCCACTACTCAAGGCCGCATAGTACGACGTCAAACTCTAGTTCTGCAGGCGGGTGCCAACCAGCTCACGCTACCCGTGGAGGGGATAGCGTCGGGGCTCTACCTCCTAACCCTAGTGGAACCTGGACGGCCTGCTCAGCACCAAAAAGTGCTGATTCAGCACTAAAGCCAGTGCGCACTACGCCGTTAATGGCTAGCGGGCTGGTCGCCCCACGGCGCAAACCGGCTCCGGGCAGGGTAGCCATTAACTGCCCCCCCGCTTTTATGACTCGACTACTACCTGCTGCTTGGTATTCCGACCAGTAAAGCCGCATGCTGCTTCCGTATTCATGGCACTCGTTGTTTTGAGTTGATTACTGCTTTTGCACACATGTTCATTCACCCTTACTACTATTCCTATGAAACAAGCTTATCTCTTTTCTGCGGGTCGTCGGGTCGCGCTCGCCCTACTGGTGCTGCTTGGCAGCTACAGTTGCCCACTGGTGGCGTGGGCCCAGCTCGCTATTATCAACAGCAGCCCCTCCGCCAAGCCTGGCGAAGCCATAAGCCTGCAAGGTAGTTTTAGCGCGACGGCCAAAATCTACTTCCAAAGTGCGGCGGGCACCCAGCAGCTTATTCCGCTGACGCAGCGCGTGGGCCAGGCTACGGTGCAAGTACCCGGGAGCGCACCGCTGGGCCGTTATCAGCTTTGGGTGGAGGAAGGCAGCGCCCGCAGCGCCGCCGTCGCCGTGAACCAAGCGTACGGCCAACACTTTGATACGCCGGAAGTAGCACCTAGCAGCCGCTTCCGGCTCTTCGGGCGCAATTTACAGCTACCCGGCAGCACGACGCAAGTGCGCATTGGCCCTTACGCAGCCACCGTCAACGCCAGCCTCAGCGACGCTTATACCCTATCGGTTACGGCCCCTAGCACCCTACCGGCTGGTACGTACGACGTGTTTGTCACCAACGGCAGCGGCGAAACCAAGGTGGAGCAGCAGTTAACCGCCATTGCCGCCGGCCCGGACTTTTTCGCTATCGGCCTGCCTTGGGCCGCCAAATTCACTGCCGCGATTACCAGCAACGTCTACAACGTGAAAACTGATGCCCGGCTCGGGGGCCGCTTTGCGAAGGGCAATGATATCGACAACGATGCCCCCGCTATTCAGAATGCCATTGATGTGGCTGCGGCCGCCGGGGGCGGCATTGTCGATCTGCCCGCCGGCACCTACCGCCTGGACGGCATGGGCTATATTTTGCGGCTGAAGAGCCGGGTTATTCTGCGCGGGGCAGGCCGCGACCTAACTACGATCAAGCTCGTCGGCCAAGAGGTTAACGGGCAAGCCTGGGCTTTTCTGTACGAAAACAACCCGACCCTGACGGGCCTGCTCAACCTGACGTACGTCAACGAGGCCGACCTGAGCTTCGAGCACCCCAAGCGCAACATGCTCGGCAGTGCCACCGAGACGTTTATCAAGAACTGCCGCTTCACCCTCAACGAGAGCACTTGGCTCGAACTCAATGGCTCCAACAAGATTGCTTTCACCGACAACATTGTTACGCAGGGTGCCAACCTGAAACTAGAAGGTGGGCACGGGCCCGTGCGGATGGATGGGTGCCGCAATTACTACGTGGCCCGCAACACCATTACCTACGGCGTAGATGGCTTCAACCTCAACCGTACCAACGCCGGCGTGTGGGAAGACAACACCATCATCCGCGACGGCAGCGCCGTCTATCCGAAGGGCAAGGTCAACCACGTGCTCATAGTCAACTACGCCGAGAACTTCGCCTGCCTCAACAACCAGTTCCAGGTGATCAATAAAGCGGCGATGGCCGACCGCGAAATCAACGATGGCGAGACCATCATTGCCGAGGGGGGACCCAATGCCAAGACCTTCGAAAGCGTGGGGACCGTGGTCTCGGCTTCAACTAACACCGTCGTCGTGGAACAGGACTGGCTCAACCCGGACAACAATGATCTTAGCCGGGCCATTGTCGCCATTGTCAAGGGCAAGGGGGTGGGCCAATGGCGACGCGTGGCGAGTCGAGTGGGTAACACGCTGACGCTGAACCAGAACTGGACTGTTGTGCCCGATACCAGCAGCCGCTACGCCACCTTTGTGTGGGGCGCCCGCAATTGGCTCGTGCAGCGCAACACGATGAGCAACAACCGGCGCGGCATCACTCTCTACCACAACGCGACGACGGACGTGGCGATCGTCGACAATACGCTCACTAACAACGGCTCAATTGACTTGACGCCCTTGCAGCGTCAGTTAAGGGATGGAGACGTCACGATCGGGTTTAATCCTATCTTTAACACGCAGATTGTGGGTAACCGAGTGGATTGCAGCGGGGACACGTATTCCGGCGCCTTTATTGGGGCGCACACCGTGCAGCACGCGTATCGGAACACGTTCGGCACCTCGGTTATCGGCTTGGAAGTGCGCGACAACAAGCTCACGGCTCGCCTGCCTAACGTACCCGCCCAAGTAGACGCCGTGTTTCCCAACGGGTATTTGAACTACTTGGAATATCATCCCAACGGCACCTACATCGACGAAGGCATTCCCGTGCTGCTGGGCAGTATTCTGCAAAACAACGAGGCCGTCAACTGCGAAAAGGCCGTTTATCTTAACTCCGGCTCGTACAACACGCTGGTGTGCAACACGCGCCTGACGGGCACTAGCACCCTGCTCGACGACCGGGCGCTAGACAACGTCACCCATGCCTCCGTGGGCACCAGCACCAGCTGCGAGAATGCGCCCACTAGCCCGACCACGCTGCGCACCCCGGAGAATCCAGCTAATGCCGTGGCCGGCCTCGACTACCAGTACTACGAAGGGTTTTGGGACGCGCTGCCCAATTTTAGTAGTCTAACGCCTACGACCACCGGCACTGTAACCAGCTTCGATCTGAACGCCGTCGTGCAGCGCAACTACGGCTACGCCGTCCACTATACGGGCTATGTGACGGTGCCCGCCGACGGGCAGTACACCTTCACCACGCTCTCCGACGACGGCTCGCGACTTTATATCGGCTCGCAATTAGTTGTCGACAACGACGGGCTGCACGGCGACCAGGAACGGTCGGGCACGATTGGGCTGCGGGCCGGTACGCATGCCTTTACCGTGGACTTTTTGCAGAACGGGGGAGATCAGCACCTGCTGGTGAGTTACCAGGTGCCCGGCCAAAGCCGGCAGTTGATTCCCACCCAGGCGCTGCGCCGGGTGGGTCCGGCCACCGTCGTGTACCGCATTAACGCGGGCGGTAGCGCGATTACGACTAGCCGGGGTGCATTTGCCGCCGACCAGTACGCCATTGCCGGAAGCGGGTACGCGCAGAACGTGGCCATCGCCAACACGCCCGATCCGGCCTTGTACCAGAGTGAGCGCAACGGCACGTTCGGCTACTCGTTCCCGGTGCCGAACGGGTCCTACTCGCTGGTGCTGCATTTTGCCGAAATCTACTGGACCCAGCCCGGGCAGCGGGTGTTCAATGTCGGCGTGGAGGGCACTACCCGCCTTGCCAACTACGACATTGTGGCCAAGGTCGGACCGCGCACGGCCACGACCGAAACGTTGCCGGTGACCGTAAGCGACGGCGCGCTGGACTTGACGTTCGCAGCCAGCGTCGACCAAGCCAAAGTATCGGCTATTGAAGTGGTGAGCGGTGGCGTAGCGCGGCCGCTGAGCGCCGCGGGTGTTCAACCCAGTACGGCTGGGTGGGACGTGTACCCCAACCCGACGGCGGGCGCTTTCACTGTGAGCTGTCAGGCCGCGGAGGCCCAGCAAGCCACGCTGACCCTAACCGACGCGCTTGGGCGCCAAGTCAGGCAGCAGGTAGCGGCGCTGCGCGCGGGCCTGAACCAGCTAGTCGTACCAGCAGCAGGATTGCCCGCCGGGATTTATCACCTCACGCTTTCTGCTCCCGGAACTGCCTTGCGCAGCCAGAAAGTAGTCATTCAGCCGTAATGGGTTGTAATCGGCTTTAACACAGCGGCCCCCGTCACGACCCTACCTAGGGTATGACGGGGGCCGCTTCATGATGACGCCTCCCGAGCAAAAGCATGGCAACGGTGTGTCTTGTCCGGAAATAAGTTGACAGTTCTTCACTCTTAAAACTGTTCTTATGCAAGACCACCTCCAAGATCTGCTGCAACGCTTTCAATACAGCGAGCAACTCCGAGAAACGGCCGTGTTCCGGATCCTCTTCGGCGGCGAAGATCCCAGTCAAGTCATGGCCGACTTAGATATTCATAACAGCTATACGCTGCGAAACTGGGTGAGCTTGTACCAACGCAAGCCCCAAACGGGCCTGCTTACCTTACCTGCCATGACGCACTCACAAAAGCAGGATATGCAGGCCCTAAAGCAGCGCAATGCCGAACTCGACCAGGCTTTGCAGCAGGCTAATCTCTTGATTCTGGCGCTGAATACCATGATCGAGGTGGCAGAGAAAGAACTCAAGATCCCGATCCGAAAAAAGTCTGGTACCAAACAGTACAGAAGCTCCGCTACAACGAGATTGCCAAGGTGAGCGTCGCCCGCCTTTGCCAGCTGTTTGGTGTCAGCCGACAAGCCTTTCACCAACGTGAACACTACACGCAGCACGCCCACAGCCATTCCATGCTCGTCTTGGACTTGGTGGTGGCGCTGCGCAAGCAAATTCCCGGGTTAGGAACGCGCAAACTCTATCTGTTACTACAGGAGCCTTTTGCGCAAAGCGGGATTCGAATGGGACGCGATAAACTGCACAATTTGCTGCAAGCCCATGGCCTTACGCTCCGGCACAAGCGGTCGGCACCCAAAACCACGAACTCCGCGCATGGCTTGCAGAAGTATCCTAACCTGCTGTCCGATCAGCTCATCACGGCACCACAACAAGTGTGGGTCTGCGACATTACCTATCTGTGTATCGGGTTGGGCTTCGGCTATTTATCCTTGATCACCGATGCCTATTCCAAGCTGATTGTGGGCTACTGTCTGCACCCAATGCTGACCAGTGAAGGATGCTTGCGGGCGCTGGAGATGGCGCTGCACCAGGAACGGCCAAAGGCAACAACCCTGATTCATCATTCGGATCGGGGGAGTCAATACTGTAGCTTTCAGTACATCCGTACGCTTCGGGAAGCTGGCATCGCGATCAGCATAAGCCGATACGGAGACCCCTACGAAAATGCGATTGCCGAGCGGGTAAACGGCATTCTGAAGACGGACTTTCGACTGAATCAGGTCTTTGCCAGCTTTGAAGAGGCCGCTCGGGTAGTGGAAAGAAGCATTCAGAACTATAACCATCTGCGTCCCCATATGAGCTGTGACTACTTAACGCCCGCAGCTGCGCACGCTAATAATCAACCGCTGAAAAAGCATTGGAAACCCAAGCGCTATAACAGCCAAAAAGTACCCCTTAAATCGAGCTAATTTCGTTAATATCTTACCGTCAAAACTGTCAACAAAATTTCAGGATCGGACAACGGTCAACTTTTTTCTGGACGAGACACTTACCGGATACTGGATTGCGCTTGCGCAGAGAAAGCGGTGAGCAGGGTCAGCAGGTGCGGATGGGTGATGGGCACCTGGGGCATAACTAAGTGCTGGTGGCGCGCTTCCAAGTGGGTGAGGAGCCAGTACATCTCTTGCGGCTCGGCGGAGACGAGCGCCATGCGCCAGTCGGCGAAAAAGCGCAGCGGACTTGGGGCATGGCGCAGCGTGGTGACGTGGTAGTGGCGCGGATCGGCTTGGATCTTGGCATAGAGGGCCTCGACAGGGTACACCGCGCCTTCGAGCAGTTGAATGAAGCAGCCGTCCCCGTAGCAGAGCAAGCCCGTAATGGGGTGCTGTTCGTTATAAAGCTGCGCTTCCTGCAGCAAAAATCCGTAAGCTGCTCCTCGCCGAAGGCCGTAGTGGCTTGGCTGCGATACAGCACTTGGTGTACCGGCTCGCCGAGGTGCGTCAGCCGCTCGTCCAGGCTCAGGTCGCCTTGAACGTAGTGCTCGAGCAAGAGCAGCTCGGCGGGCGGCGTGCGCTCGCTCAGGGCCAACGTCCAGGTCAGCGCGCGCTGGCGGCGGGTTTCTTCGACTGGCTCCTCCATAGAAGGAGGGTATACGGCTCCCCGTTGGCCGCGATGCGCTCCCGAAGTAGTTATCGCCATGACTTTTGCGCGCCTACGGACGGATAGACGCGAGCAGAGAGAATCACGCGAAGGGTTACAACGCTTGGCGCAGCCACGCCCCGGCAGCGACCTCGTCGTCAAATATGTGGTAGGTGACGTCGCCTTCATGGGCGTCGTTGATCACGCGATGGGCCGAGAGCCGCGCGTAGACGTCCTGCGGCAGGAGCACAGCCACGAGCCGCTCCCGGTGTCTACTTGGAGACGCTTCCTGCCACCGCTCCCGGATGTAGGCCAGTTCTTGCTCGGTAAAGGGGGCCAGGGCTCGTTGATCAGAGAACACCTTGTGCCAACCCCGCCGCAGGAGCAAGTGCGTGAGGTGGGTAAGCAGGGCCTCAAACTCACGAAACACCCGTTTACCGGGTTTGTAGTGCACGATGGCATACCCATGGGCATGTTCGCTGAGGCGGCCGACGGGATTTTCGAAATACACGGTATGCGTCGTAAGCGGCATAAAAAAGCGAGAGAGAGGCTAGCACTTGGCCGCCCGCCAAGCTGGTGGCAGGGACGCCCGGAATATCCGTGAGCGCCGGATAGCGAGAAGGTAACCCCCCGCTAAAGACAAAAAAAGATGCTGTTTTGCGCAGGGAGCCCCGGGGTGGGTTTGCAAAAGACCCGTCGTAAGCTAGCAGCTGGTTCGGTCATGCCAGCTGGCAACTAGACTTTCAACGAACTACTCCGCGTCGGCGGCGAGCACCCCGGGCGTCTACTCGGGGCATCCTGTGCTGACGGGTCCCGTATAGGGCTTGCTCCATGCCAAGAGAACGGGTGGGGGTACCTTATTCCGCTTCTCCTTTATGTCGCTGTTTTCCTCGCCTACTGATCTGATCCACGCTTTACGCACTATTTATCAGCACCTACTGCTGCTCCAACCGCTCACTCCCTACAGCACGGCCCGTTTAGCTCGGCTGGCCGACCAAACCGAGTACTGCTTGACGCAGTGGCCGCGGCCGGCGTGGCCCCAGTACTCGCGCCAAGGCGAGCTCGTTCCCCCGTACTCGCAGGTTCACCGCTGG
The DNA here is from genome assembly GCF_029433095.1 of Hymenobacter sp. YC55. Taxonomy (GTDB): domain Bacteria; phylum Bacteroidota; class Bacteroidia; order Cytophagales; family Hymenobacteraceae; genus Hymenobacter. The sequence goes on along the minus strand of NZ_JARNTX010000007.1, from coordinate 134,618 downwards.
GTGCAGCAAGCCACGCACTTACTGGCGGCCTTGCCGGCAAGCTTGTGCGAACAGACACTGGAAAGCTGGCAGCAGGCCGCTTATTTGCTGCGCCGTGCGCTGCGCCTGCTCACCTAGTACCCAACCGCAGTCGTCCGTCCGTTACCCAGGCCGCATAGCGCCTAAAAGCAGAAGCCACCGAAATAACCTGTCGGTCCCACGCGAAGCCCTGCGTAACTGTTTTACGTAGATCAAGCGGGCCGCCTGGCAAAAACTATCTCTCGCGGAAGGGCGCAAACTTCGTTAAGGCGGTAAAAGTCCGACCCTCAGCTGTTCCCGGTCTGAGGGTTAGGGGATGGACTCGCCTGTAAGGTGGCTTCGAGCGTCGCCGTCAGGTAGGTGTGCAGCAGGTTCCACGAGCCCGGGGCGACCTTACCCGGTCGGGCTAAGGCTTGCGCCTGTTGTTCGAGCAGGTGGATGCGCTGGCGCAGGAATTGGCCGGGCAAGGGAGCCTCGGTATAGGCCTGCAGGGCGCGTAGATTGCGAATCGTGGCCACCAGCAGCTCGCGCAGCGTCAGGTATTCAGGTTCGGCGAGCGGAACCGGTTGCGCGTGCAGGCGCGCGAGCGTCTGCCGCAGTTCGAAGAGGAGGGTGGCGTACATAAACCAAGAACAGGAAAGAGACAATCGCAGGTAGCCAGGGCGGGTAACCACGCGGACTACTTTATCGAGCAGGTAAGCGCTCGCCCTGACGACGAAGGACTTGACTGGGGGCAGGATGATCTTGGTACGCTCCGCCACTAAGGGCAACGTTACGTGGTTACTAAGGTGCTTTACTCGCCCAACGCCTCGGTCCCCAGTGATTTTGCCTACTCGGTGCGCTGCTGGCGGGGCCGTGGGGGCCAGTCCAACCACTAGTTCACCCCTTACAGGTTGGGTAGTTGGATCGCGCTTACGTACGCTTCCAGGGGAGCTGGATTGACGAAGGAGCGACAGCGATGTTCGTGGTAGAATTCTTCTTCATAGTAGACCTCCACGAAGAAGCTAGCCAGGTAGTAGAGGCTAAAGCGGGCGCCGGTTTCGTCGAAGCGTTTGGTCAGGTACGTCCCCTCCATCAGCACCAGGGTCAGCTGGGCGCGCGGGTTGAGGTGGTTGAAGGCCGCGAAGGAAGGCAAGGGCATAGCGCAGGCAACGAAAAAGTCTGGCCCTGGTTAGGCCTTTTTAGCCGGGTTCCAGAGCCGCTCTCTCCCGAGCACGATGCTTTAAAAGGGGCCCTTGCGAACGAACTAAGTTGGTACAGGGCTCTGCTCAACAGGGGAGTGTTAGGTCAATGCTCAAGCTGAAAACCGGATACAGGTGTTGGGTGCCTTTAGTCTCGGGTAAAACCCGAGGTCCTGCTGGCCCGAGCAGCTTTCGCTGCCCTCGAGGAAACCCGGGCGGCGTTCGCTCCCTCTTTCAACTACGACCACCACGAGCGACGGCACTCGGCGTTTGCCTACGAATGCGCCCATTCCCCGGTGAGCAACAACCTCTTTTAACGAAAGCCCATTCTTTCTCAGCTAAGCCGAACCCCTCCTTACCGAACTACGTCACCGCCAACCCGACTTGCCGACGCGGTTAGCGGTGACGTAGTGGTGGGGGGCTCGTTGGCCGAAGCCAACGGCCCGTAGCACGGGGGCCCGCCGTGTTCGATGCACCGGGCGCGTTCGGTGGTAAGCTAGGCCGCACGGTCGATGGCCTGCCCGACTGGCAATCCCTCTGGCGCGAGCTTACCCCGCATCGAGGGCTCGGGGAAGGCGTCTGCCGTGCCGCTCACCTGCTCGGGAGCTACACTTTAAGGAAGGGCCAGCCGTGGAGAAGGGTTTTGGTTACGATTAGCTAACAGCGGGTAAGGCAAGGGACTCCGTAACCTCCAAGACGGTGCACATTTTCAACGTAGTGCCTAGTAGTTGGCAGATCGCCTTGGTATCGTCCAGCGCTTGTTCCGGACTTTTAGCGCGATGCGCTACCGCATTAACTGGCAAAGGCAGGCTGGTAGCTTGCTCCGTCGTTCCTAGAATGTGGGTGTAGCCGTAGTCGGGACCCATTAAGGTGTGACGGACTTTGCCTTGCATGGCGTCGGTGTCAAAAATAAGTAGCGTGTGCTTCATATGATCTGATTGCTGTTGTGTAGCAACTGAGCTCGTAGGCTCAATAGGTAGGGAAAAATTTTTTACTAGTCCAGCACGTAACGCCCAGCCGCCTTTTTGGAGCCAGTAGGAGGCTACCGGCCAAGAAGTACGGAGTGCTTCCCCTCAAGTCGAGTGGGGAACGCGGGGCAAACTTCCGGGATATAATTTCCCCTTCCTATGATTGGCGTCACTGCGGGGCTTGATTTCAATCAAGCGCGAGATGATTGAAATCATCTTGCCTTATCTTCGTTTGCAGGGACGACTAAAAATTGTCTGCTGTGGCACATACCTCCTCTCTTCGTTTAAGGTGAAACAACTTCTCTTACTGCACTCCCAAGAGGAGCCGCGCCGCGCTATCGCTTCCTTATTGGGCTTAGCGGGGTACGAGGTGGTCTCATTCAGGGCGGGATATCAGGGCGTGGAATCGGCCAAGCACCGCCCACCGGATTTGGTGGTATGCGCGGTGGAATTGGCCGACGTCGATGGCTATGGCGTCTTGCAGTTGTTTCGGTGCACGGCTTCGCTGGCCGCTATTCCTTTTATTGTCCTGGGTCCTACGGCGACTTGGACCGACATGCGTCGGGCCATGGAAGCCGGCGCAGATGATTATCTTTCCCTGCCCTTCGTCGCGGGCGAACTCCTGCGGGCCATCGCGGGGCGTCTCACCCGCTTTTCCCTGCTGCCGGCCGAGCAGACAGCCCCCGGACCCGAGGGAACGTCGGTAGCGGAATCCTTATCTTCGCTGGTCACGGATCAGACGCCGCACCTCGTGGCTCGTCGGCACAGTGTGTACCGGGAGGGAGAAATTCCGAAACGGTTGTATTTTATCGAATCGGGCCGGATTAAAGCGACGAAGACCACTTCCTTTGGCAAAGAGCTAATTACCAGCTTCTACCAGCCCGGGGAATTCTTCGGCTACAAGGCCTTACTGGAACAGGCGTGCTACCAGGAATCAGCCGTCGCCGTGGAGGACTGTGTGCTGTTCTACGTCCCGGCGGCGGACTTTCTCCACCTGGCGCGCTTGCCCGAGGTAAGCCAGCAATTCGTTCGCTTGCTCGCCGGTCGTAAAAGCGCCCGCGAGCAGCAGTTGCTGGATATGGCCTACCAGTCCCTGCGGCGCCGCGTCGCGAATGCCCTGTTAGTGCTGCACCACCAAGGGGGAGGGGAGGCGGCGGCTTCTGTAATTCGCGTGTCGCGCGAAGATTTAGCCGCCTTGGTCGGCATCGCCCCAGAATCGTTGAGTCGCACCTTGAGTGAGTTTCGGCGAGATGGTCTACTAGAAGTTCTCCCGCAAGGTATCCGCTTGTTGCAGCCCGATTATATGCGGCAAGCCGATTGGTAAGGCCAGTATATACCGGTGGCCGGTGTCGGCCTGCGGTGGGCGCCGGTGCGACCCAGCCGGTTCCGCCAGGTCCCGGTCATCTACCCCGGCACGTAAGGTAGCTAGACCGCGCAGCCCAGGGCGTTCGGGTCGGCGCGGCGGTAGTCAAGATGCGCGTACCCCCCCGCGCAGGCAAGCCACTCGCCGCGGGTCACCCAAAAAGGCAGGCTTTCTCCAGCCGGGGCCTGCCTTACAAGGAAGGCCTTATATAGCTTTACGGCAAACCGAATGAAAAGTGCACAGAACCAAGGCCCGTTAAGGGCAGTACTTGCGGGCCTCTGCTCTCGGAGCACGGCGCAGACCGGCACATCTAACTTCGTTCTGGTTGGGCAGGCGCGGTCCCCTTCCCCTTGCCGGCCGAGGGCGTACCCCACCCGCCCGCTGAACTTGGCCGGCAGAGCAGCGAACGAAAAGAGCGGAAAAAGTGACCCTGCCCGCGCGGCAACGCGCCGCTCCTGGCGCCTACGAGCAGGAATTGCGGGAAAGCGAACCAGTGCTTCGCCTTCTGGTCCTAGCCCGTCACTTGCTCGTGCCGCCTGCGGCAAGCAGGTTCTCGCCGGGAGCAAGCTGTTTTCTCGCGTAAACGGTGCAGTTCCTGCTCGAGCTGAGCCTGAGTGGCCGCCGACCGGGCCGGCGTGGTTTTCGGGGGGCGGTTCGGTCGCAGGTGCTGGAGCCACGTAACAGCATCTTCCAAGTCGTCGAAGCTATAGAGGATGGACCCCGGCAACCAGTTGATGAGCGTGTGCACCACGTTGCGCCCGCGCATGGTGGGCGAGCACACCCATGCCAGCTGTTCGACTCCGGCCAAAGGCAAGTGGGGCAAAAACTTCCCGGCCAGCCAGGCTGCCACGCTCCAGCTCATGCCCGTTACCTGCGCATTACTGTTGAGCACCCGGGCGTAGGGGCGGGGCAGGAAGCAGTCGGCGAGGGCCAGGCACGCGTGTTGGACGTCCGACAACGTCAGATCGCCTTCCCAATCCAGAAACAGCCACTCGTTTTGGGCATCGTAGTAGATTGAAAGGCAAGGGGTTCGACCTAAGAGAGGCAAACGCATAGAGGGGGCATAAAAGAGCGGGTGGGCAGACCTTGGACCTGGAAGGGAGGCCGTTTGGCTGCTGGCCGGGTCCTACCCGGGCCTTTCTGCATAAAGTAAGCCCGCTGGTATGGCCAGCGGGCTTTGCGTACAACTGGCCACTCTAGATCAGCTCCGCCGTAGGCGCCTTTAAGAGCCGACGCGCCATCGCCACGTTGGGATTACGAATGAACCGCTAGATAAATAAACGTTTCGCCTTTCAATGAGAGCTTGAGCACGTGCAACTGCTTGGGCAAGGCGAGCAGAATGTCCTGAATGGCCAACTGGCCGCGGCTAGAACTGCCACCAATGGTGCTTTTTGGTTTTGGTTTCGCGGGGCAGCAGCGTCACGTTGTGGGTGCCGCGGCTGGTGAGCTGCACCTCCTCTTCGCTGTAGCCAGCATAGCCGTACTGCAACACCGGCGTCTGGGCGGCGGGCACGAGCAACACGTAGTTGCCGGCCGCATCGGTGCTCACGCCCCGGCCACTGACTTTGTCGATGACGGTGGCCCCGACCAGGGGCTTCCCGTTCTCGTCGAGGATGCGGCCGCGCACGCTGCTCAGGCGCAGGGTCGAGGCGGCACTGGTGCTGGCGCTGCTCTCAGTAGAGGCCAGCAGCTCGGCGGGCAGCTCGGTCACGGTCACGGTGGAGGTGGCTTGCTCGTTGGTGGGCAGGGAGGTGCCGGCGAACACGGCGCCGCCGAGCAGAGCACTGCCAGCGACCAGGGAGGTGGCGCGGCGGCGGAAGCGCTGAGGCTCGGTGCGGATGAGCTCGAACTGGCGAGCCACCCAGCCGAGGGCCTGCACCTGGTGGCCGGCCTGGTTGAGTTCGTAGTAGCGCCGGAGCGTGGCGTCGCCGTGCTGGCTGTTGGCTTTGAGGTAGGCGTCGACCGCAGCGGTGTTCTGGCTGGTCAGGTCGCCGCGCAGGTACGCGTCGCGGTAGGAGGGGAGCAGGTCGCCGGTAACGGGATGAAAGGGATGAGCACTGAGTTTCATAAAAATAAAGAGAGCAAGTGGTGTGGTAGGTACTGGAGAACAAGAGTAAAGATAAAGAAATCACTCTTAAATAATTGTACTTAATTTATATATTATAACTTTAATTATAATTCTGCAGTGTATCTTTCCGATCGCTGAACGTGGTCTAAAACCCGTCTAACAACGAGAATTACTTGTCAAAATAAAGCATAGGACAACAAAATAGTTATAACATCACGACGAAACATTCTTTATATTATGCAAATAAACTGGACCATATTTAGAATATAACACAAAAATGTCCCAGTGTGGGAAAGTAACTTAATTGCTTTTAGTAGCAGGCTTGAGTTTATATCTACTTGTATTATTTTTATTCAGATATTTAAGTTGGGTTGCGTCCTTTCCTACTGTGCGTGTTTTGCGCTTTTTCCCCTTACTCTACCGCCCGCTTTGCCTTCTATCCTGCTTGCTCACTTACGCCACACGCTTGCGCGCCTGCTCACGCAACGCACCACGGTCTATTCCGCTCTCGATCGACAAGAGCTGCGGCAACTGCTCGCTTCTACCATTACGGTCTTGCACCAGCTGTATCCGGTTAGTGTCTCACCCGCGCAGCGCTACGCCCTGCTGCAAAACCTGAACTTGCTCGAACAACAGGCCCTGGCCTTAGCGGCCCCCGGCGAGGTCGCGCTCCGCACCTGGCAGTTCTTGCACACTTCTCTTAGGGCGACCATCGAAGCCGCCTTAGTAGACGACGCGGCGCAGCGCCGAAACCGCAACAACGCCTAACAAGAGCGAACTAGTCGCCCCGCCGAAAGAAAAGTGGGGCGACTAGTTAGGTACTACGTTTCTCTACCAGCCGCACCATCCGTTTCAGCCTGGCGAACGTGAGGATTCCGGTACCACTTTCTTGCGCCAACAAGGAGGCGACAGCAGAGGAAAGCTAGTCCTTTTCTTTGAAATAGCGTATTGTACTGTCAGCCAAGCTACTTAAATTCGTGCATTCTCTCAATTACAGAAACTGTTTTGAAAGAATACAATGGCTTAGCCATTAATTAAAGTGCAAAATCTGCTTTAAGGCCTGACTGCTTCAGTCAGGCTTTTCTACTAACAAGCAACACACTTCACGCTCCCACTCAAGTCGGTTAGCTAGACAAGCATTACGTGCGCTTCACGACAGACAGGGTCTGCTTTCGCGACGCACTACGTCTTCTTCCACGGTGACAAATGAGGGCGAGCCGTCTTGGCTTCCTCCTCTCTGCAGTAAGGCAACTGGCGCATGGCCCGTACGAGCTCGCTCCTGACCGCCTTCACCTGGCAGCTCTCGCCCGTAACAGGCCACCAGCATCTGCCCGGGCAGCTTCACCTCCCCTTACCGATTTGTACCTGCTGCCCCTGCTGCAAGCCTTTAGCTACTCGTAAGCCGGGCACTGCGCAGTGCAAGCAACCTCCACGCCGCTACAGGGTAGCTGACGCCGTTCTACTACGGCCTTACGCCAGAAAGGCTTCCATCGCGCGCAAGGTTTCCAGCGGCGCGCTCAGGTGGGGGCAGTGGCCTGTGGCGTTCAGGGTGACCAGCGTGGCCACGGGTAGATGCCGGGCTAGATAAGCGCCCACTTCGGCCGGGGCGGCTACGTCCTGTTGACACTGCAGCACCAGCGCGGGCTGGCGTAGCCGCGCCAGATCGGGCCGATTGTCGGAGAGAAACACCACCCGGGCAAACTGCTGGGCAATAGCCGAATCGGTTTGGCAAAAATAGGTGGCTAGTTCCTCCCCCAGGGAGGCTGGGTTGGCCGGCCCCATCAGCAGACTGGCAAACAGGTTGGTCCAGCTGTGGTAGTCTTCGTCCATCAGGGCCAGCAACTGGTGCACATCGTCCACCTCGAAGCCCCCATAGTAGTCGGGCTCATTCAAGTAGTAGGGAGAGGGCGCGATCAAGACGAGTTTAGTGAAGTAACGGGGAGCCTGGGTGGCAGCCAACAATCCAATCATGGCTCCCACTGAGTGGCCGACTATGACGGCGTCATGTAGCTGCAGAGCCTGACAGATGTCGACGACGTCTTGGGCATAACCTGCCAGCGTGGCGTACTTGCGCTCATCGTAGGCACTCAAGTCAGACTCCCCACTCCCCACGTAATCGAAGAGAATGAGTTGATAGCGTGCCGCTAGGGTGGGAATCATATGGCGCCAGATTTGCTGGCTGCAGCCAAACCCGTTGCAGAGCACCATGGCGGGCTTACCTTCTCCCAGCACGCGCACGTGGTGGCGACGCAGCAGCGTCTGGTTGGCCGCCGCTTCGGCGGCAACCGCTGGCGTATCAAGACTAACAGGTGCTGAAGGAGACGAGAAAGAAGGAGCTAACAAGCAATACGTTGGGTATAATTTAACTATACCGCTAATATTGTACTTAAAAAATAAAAATGCAATTTTAGGAAAATATATTTTCGTTTTCACGCGCTTCCGTCCAGGCTGTCTACTTTTGGGATCCTATGTCCGTGCCTTTACCGGTTCTCTATTTCGACAATCCGATGGGGCGTATCTTTGCCCACCCCGATGGGTACGCGCTGCTGCGCTACCAAGCCGGTCACCGGACACTAGCGGACGTGCACGATTTTCTAGTGCACACGGGGCGGCTGCTGCAGCACCGTCGCTGGCTCAAGTTCCTGAGCGACCAGCGCCAGCTCACGCCGTTCACGGAAGCCGAGCGGGCCCTGATTCTCGACTACTGGCAGGCCCGGCACTTCACGCTGGGTCCCACGGTTGGCGCCGTATTAGCGGCCCTCGATACGGCTGCGCATCGCTCCTTTGTCCGCGTGTGGGACGAAGCCCATGGGGCCTTGCGCTATCGTCTCTTCGAGAACGAAGCCGAAGCCGCCGCTTGGCTTGTGGCTCAGCCCTGAAGCGCGCATCAATTAATTCACCGTCCTAGTAACACATGCTCCTAGTCCACTAGCTGACTACCTTGTCAAGCCCGCTGCGCACCTGCCCGTGGTGAGACTACGTGCGTTGCTGGCAGGTGCGCAGCCAGTCCTCGGCTTCGGCCACCGTGTGAAACAATTGCAGTTCGAGCTGCCCCACCACAGGCTCGGGAAAGGTCAGGGTCAATACATCCACCCGCGTGTCGGCCTGCACGACGTGGGCAATGTAGCGCAAGCCCAGGCGTAGCGCGTGGGGCAGCCAGGCCTGCTGTAACCAGTCGACGGAATCAAACCAGGGGCCGCGTAAGGCCACGTTGTCGTTGAGCAGGTAGGGGCAGTGCAGCGGGCCAGCCGTGGCCAGGTACGCCTGGGCCCCGCGCATGGCTTCGAGCGGGTCCACGTAGCCGCCCCAACGGGCGCGCAGCCAGCGCTCGGTTTCATCGTAGAAGAGGGTGCACCAACTCCCGTCGGCATCCGGTAAGGTAAACAAGTTCATGAACAGGCAAGAGCCGCAAGAAGCGAGGAAGAACCCGTTCGTTTCCGACCAGGGCGAGGGCCCAAGATAGAAAAAGTGCCTAACTCCTCCCTAACACGCTTTATTCCATTCCGCCAGTAAGAGCGCTACGCCCAGCGGCGGCATTACCCATCAATAGTCGGCCCGCGCAGCGACTGTCCTGGTCCAGGGTGCCCTGCAAGGATAGCAGCATGCGTACCCCCAAGCGGGTGCTGGCAAGCAGCCCCGAGCGCATGTGCCCTCGCTGCACCACGTGGCAAATAGTCCGATAAGGATTAACCGGAGGCGGTTTTCGCAAGGTTATGACTTGTCCTGGAAAAAGTTGACCACAAACTGGTTAACTTATGGATCAACTCAGTCAATCCCCCATGCAACAGCATGAACTCACCATGTGCCAAATGGTGCAACAAATTCACCTGGGCAAGCTCAACCTGGATCAAGCCGCTGTTCAGTTCAATGTCACGCGCAAGACGGTACGGAATTGGGTGAATAAAGTAGAACAAGAAGCGGAACGAAGCCGACAAACGGTAGCTGAACAACCCCAACTGCTGCCCATCCGAAAGCAAACTGCAACCCCTGATTTCTACTCGCAGGAGAATGCGCAAGCCCGTGAACTACAGGCCCGGGTGCAGGCGCTTGAACAAGAACTGCAAGTGGCGCAAGTCCGAGCTCTGTATTATGAAACCGTCGTTAAAGTAGCCGAACAGGAGCTAGGCGTTGCCATTGAAAAAAAGTCCGCTACCAAGCCATTCAATTCATGCTCCTGAATTATCCGAAGCTGCCTATGCGGCAGTTGGAAGGATGGCTTGGTTTTTCTCGACAGGCTTATTACCAGTATTGGCAGCGGCAAGCCGGCCAAATCGATAGCGAATCCGAGGTGATGGAGTGGGTCAAAAAACTGCGCCAGGATCATCCTAAAATGGGCGGGCGGAAGTTGCACGAGTTGCTCAAAGAGGAGATGGCTCGGAAAGACATCAAGATGGGACGGGATGCCCTGTTTGAGTTATTGGCCGCGAAGGGTCTGTTAATTAGAAGGAGACGACGGCGGGTGACTACCACTTTCTCTAACCACTGGTTCAGGAAGTATCCCAACTTAACGAAGGAATTGGTGGTCAACAGACCTAACCAATTGTGGGTGGCGGATATAACGTATTGGTTCACCCACTACGGGTGCCTGTATATTTCCTTGCTGACCGACGCTTATTCCAAACGGATTATGGGCTATGAGGTAGCCGAAAGTTTACAGGCCGTCCATTCAAAAGCCGCTCTACAAATGGCGCTAGAGCGTATCAACCCGCAGATTGGCAAGTCGTTGCTTCATCATTCTGACCGAGGGCTTCACTATTGCTGTGCCGACTACATTGGCTTGTTAAACTCGTTTGCTGTCCAGATCAGCATGACCGAAACGGGTGATCCACTGGCGAACGCGATTGCGGAGCGGGTCAATGGAATCATCAAGAATGAGTATTTAGCCCATCACTCGGTGTACTCCTTCGCCCAAGCGCGCGTGGTGCTTGCGCAAGCGGTCTTTTTGTATAACTACAAACGGCCTCACTTAAGTTGTGATCTGTTGGTTCCCGAACAAGCCCACCAGCAAGAGGGAAAGATGAAGCGACGGTGGAAAAATTACTATACCAAGAGAGTTTTGGAAAGCCTGATGGTCAATGAAAAACCGGCTTAACCTAGACTAGTCAACAGGAAGAGGATTAATAATAAAACGGTCAACTTATTTCAGGACGGGTCATTACCTTGTCCGTCCGGTTATTGGAGCCTTTTTTTGGACGCTACAGCTTAATTGTATCGTCCAAAAAAGGCTCGAGTTTTTGCAACCATTACTGCTCTTGGCTCTGGGAGCGAATCACCGATAAAAGCCTGGACCACTGGTCCAGGCTTTTCGGAAAAAAACACACTTAACCTGGCTTATCTTACCTGTACAAGCTGAGCCAATGCTTTAGTTACGGCGAGCAGAAGAAGATGGCTCATGCGAGGAAGGTTGAACGGGGTCTTTATGGTCAAGCGTGGCGTACAACGTAGGGTTCTCTGCGGTTTTAGTTGGCTAGCTCGTCCTTAACCTAAACGCCGAGCTCTCGTTCTGACTAATTAGACCGTGGCCCTTTTCGGTGCGTTGCGCACCGCGTGGGGTCCGGCAATCTCTGGTCCTTCTTCTCTCCCGCTATGAACCATTGGCTACCATATTCCTTCGCCTTATCCTTGCTGCTGGTGACGAGTTGCAGCGATGACCAGGACGAGCTGGCTACCGTTATTCCCGAAAACGAAGACCAGCCCACCACCACCCAGATTCAGGGCTACGTCTTCTACCCGGCCCTGGCCCAGCCCACGGCCGTGAACGTGCAGCAGTTGAAAGTGCCCGCCGGCTTTGTCGTCAACAAGTTTGCCGAGAACCTGGGCAAGCCGCGCATGCTGGCCGTCACCAGCGCCGGGCACGTGTACGTGTCCGACCGGGACGCGGGCACGGTGACGCTGCTGCAGGATACCAACAACGACGGCACGACGGACCGCCAGCAGGTCGTGGCCAAATTGCGCCAAGCCCACGGGCTAGCCCTGCAACACGGCAAACTCTACATCGTGGCCGTCAAGGAGCTCTACGTTGCCGACATCAATATGGACGGCACGCTCAGTATGCCCCAGGTGCTGCTACGTGACTTGCCCGACGGGGGCCAGCACCCCAATCGCACCCTCGCTTTTGGCCCCGACGGCCAGCTCTACCTGTCGGTGGGCAGCACCTGCAACTCGTGTCCGGAGCCCAACCCCGAAAATGCCACGATGTTGGTAGCCAACGCGGATGGCTCGAATCGGCGCGTGTTTGCCAAAGGCCTGCGCAACACCATCGGCTTCGGCTGGCACCCGCAGACCGGCCAGTTGTGGGGCATGGACCACGGCATCGACTGGCTCGGCGACGACGAGCAGAAAGAAGAGCTCAACCAGATCAAGCCGGGCGCCGACTATGGCTGGCCCTACATCTACGGCGAGGGCAAGTACAACCCCTCTGACCGGCCGCAGAACCTGACGTACGCGGAGTACGCGCAACGTACGACCAATCCGACCCTGACCTACCAGGCCCACTCGGCGCCGATGGCCATGGTCTTTTACACCGGCACGCAGTTCCCGCCCGAGTACCAGAACGATGCCTTCGTGGCGATGCGCGGCTCCTGGAACCGGCGTTCCCCAGTGGGCTACAAGGTAGTGCGGGTGCACTTCGAGAACGGACAGCCTACGCGCGTCGACGACTTCTTGTCGGGCTTCTTGATCAACAGCAACCGCGCGCATTTCGGCCGCTTGGTAGGCCTGGCCGTGAATCGGGACGGGGCCCTGCTCGTGTCCGATGACACCAACGGGGTGATTTACCGGGTCGCCCGGCCGTAAACCCACCAGCCAAAGCGCAGAGTGAACCGGCTAGGAAGGCAGGATTAAACCGAAAGTTGCCATCCCCATCGAAGTGGAGCAATTACCCTCCACGGGTTTGCCACAAGGCTACTAAATGCTGGCGGATCTTGTCATCAAGGGCACGAGTGCGAGCGGGGCAACGTCATCCGCTGCCTTTACTACTGCGCAGAACTCGGCTATGCCCTTGCAGGTGATGCCTACGTCACGGCGAGTACAACTGAGCAAGCGGGTCGTATCCAAGTAGTCCTGGAGCAGGCCGGCGCCAACGTCTGGCGAGTACAAGCGGTAGAAGGCGAGCGGGTCGGCATTCAGGTGCGTTACCACTTCGACTGGAACACGATTGCGGGCATCAGTCGCGCGCTCAACAAATCTGAGCGCTCCCTGGGCGTTACCTTAGAAGAAGACCGGGATCAGGACCAGTTACGCACGAATGCGATGGCGGGTCTGGAACGGCAACGGGAGGGGGTACGAGCGCTCCGGTGGGTTATCGTTGTAAAGAGTAAAGTGCTTGCTTTATCCATTTCGCTTCTTCCCCTCGTATACCATGTGATGGAGAAAGAAACCGGCCCTGTTCTGGTATTGGGTTCCGCAGGGATGCGGAAGGGTTACCAGGGCTAGTTCCCGCCCTTAGTGCTCTTCTCCCGCAACCGTATCCGGCTATGGTCTCCGAGTTCAATGATGCCCCACGCGCGCTAACCCCACGGGCCTACGTGCTGCAGCAACTGCAGGCTGCACACGCCGAACCGTATACCAAAAACACGGCGTATGTCCACCGGCTGTACGCGCACTATTTAGCCGGGGAGATGAGTTGGCGCGAGGTCTGCCGGCTGCGCGATGCGCCCATGTATCTGCCGTAGCACTTCGCCCCTGCGGCGAGCGTTCAGTTTTCCCCGTGCGCCTTGCGTTTAAAAAAGCTGCTGGCTATGCACCTGCTGATAGAATCTAACTGCGGCCACATGCTCATTAACCAGCGCCGTACGGCTTCCAACAACCCGGAAGGCGGCCCAGGGGTAGAGGCTGCCTTGTTTGCCCGGTACATGCGCTAAACTTAGTAGGGGTAGGGAGTTATATCTACTTCCTATGCTTGTCTTCGGCAACTGGACGTCTTGGCCTTTAGGCAGCAAGTACGCCCCGAGTTCGGCGCGCACTATCGTTCCTTCGAGGCAGAGCAGAAAGACGATGCCGCGGCCTATTGGCTCGTGCCATCCGTTTAAGCGGCAATGGGTAGTGGTTGAGGTTGGGCGCCGAGCGCGCGCGTCAGTAAGTCACCGACGAGTACAGCCTGGCCCTGACGCAACGCGGCCGTGCCATCAGAGTGAGAGATCAGGCTTCCGTCCAAGCTGATAAAACCAGGCAGCAGGGACAAGGCTTGTGGGGTACTCGTTAAAAATAAGGAGAGCGCGTTGAGTTCCATGGTAGCGATAAGTGGGGTAAAAGCGAAGCAGGATGGCATTGATGCCATCAAAGGTCGCGGGTACCGGCACCAAGAGAAAGGACATTCTTTTGCACGTTGCGACTGGTATTATAGAAAGGGCGTATAATTAAAATAGCAAGACACTCTTTTCTAGCGTAAGCTCTAGCGTGTGTGTCTTGTGTAGAGACCGACGCATAACGCGCCGATTGTGACATAGTCGCCGCTTAGGGTTCAAGTGTCAATGACACCACAGCCGATACCGGGGGAAGTAACGCGGCCTACGGCTTCCGTAGAGAGCCCGGCGATGGCTGCGTTTGTCGATGTTGTGGGGAAGCGCTACCTTACTCCGGCTAGCTTATCCTGGTCTATGTATCACATTGTGTATATCAGTAAAGCCACCCTACCCGTCAGCGAAACCGCCTTAGGCCAGATGCTGACCCGTTGGCGGGCCAACAACGAACGGGCCAACGTCACCGGCATCTTGCTCTACAGCGAGCACGAGCAGCGTTTTATGCAACTTATCGAAGGCGATCCCGCCGAGCTAGTGCCCTTATTTGCCATGATTGAGCAGGACCATCGGCACCGTGATCTGCTCAAACTCGCCGACGGCCTAATCCCCGCACGGGCCTTCACCTCGTGGCTGATGGGCTTCAGCGTAGCGCGTGTCGCCTCCTTTCGGCAACTGGCCGGTTATATTGACCCGCACAGTGCCGCCTTTCAGCAGGCGTTGCAGCGCAGTCAGGATCCATTAATCCACGAACTGCTCACTACCTTCTTCTCTGAATCTTCTGACTTGCACTGATCAGCTAGCTGGTTGTCAGATTAGCTAGTGGCGTGCATCCGGTCTGCGCTTAGGCCTCTATGCACGCCCCGAGTAACGCGCGCAAGTGCGGTTCCGGAATAGGGATTTTGGGCAGTAATAAGCGATGTTGCTGGGTTTCCAGATAATCCAGTAGCCAGTAGAACTCTTCCGCACCCGGCTCAGCAAAGCCCATGCTCCAGCCGGCGCATACCCGCTCCGTACTCGTGCCATCGTACCAGGTCGTTACCTGCTGGTGGCGCTCGTCCTGCTGAATCTGGGCGTAGAGCGGCTCTACTTCCGTCGCGCATCCTTCCAGCAGCTGCACGAACTGCCCTTCATAGTAAAAGAGAAGTCCCGTCAGGTCGCGCGGCTCGTTGTGATGCCGTGCCTGCTCGAGCAAGGTCACGAGTTGTTCTTCGGTGAACGGAGCACGCGCATAGCTGTGGTAGACGAGTTGCTGCAAGGGCCCCCCTGCCGGGCCGCAACTGGTGCGGGTAACTGCTTCGGTTGCGCCTATACTGCGTAGGCGTTGGGCCAAGATTGGAAGCGGCAGATGAGCCGTACAAGCGGCCAAACGAAGCAGCGCTTCGCTTCATGGCGCTGCAAAGAGGTCAGTTGAGTTTCCACAGGATTGTATACGCGCCGGCTAAACGACAAGGATGCACATCTGCCTCTAGTAAGAGCATGCTGGAAGGGTGCGTCAGAGCGCCGGCGCCCGAGCATGCAACTAAACAGCAAAGCTCCTGATGGCAGCACCAATGCCGAGGAAATGCCAGCTACCCTAGCTCTCAGGGCACACTCGACGATGAGTCGGGTATAGAGGTCGGCAAGGAGCATCAAGAGGATAAGGGCATCTAATGCAACTATCTAGGAAGTGAAAGACTCTTGGTAGCAGGTACTTTCTACTTACAGGTATGCACAAACTATCTCTATCTCTGCTCTTGGTGCTGGCCGGCCTGATAATAGGTTGCCAGAAAGGCAATACGCCCCCCTCCACTCCGGCGTTGTTGCCCGGGGATTGGTACCAGCAACAGGTCACGTTCTACCACTACGCGCTCGATGGCACACTGCAAAGCCAACAAACAAGTCCGGCCGGACCAGACAACAAACTCATCGTAACGGATAGTACCATTGCCTACTACACCACTATGAGCATTGGTCCCGGTCCGGGGCCTACGCCGGGGCGGTGGGTGGTGCGGCGCTACTCATTGCAGGGCGATACCATTCGCTACGAGAATTTCGGCCGGCCGGAAGTCATCCAAGAAATCTCGGCCCATCGGCTGGTGCTGCACCACCCTGGCAAAGCCTACATCAATCCCGGGTTCAGTACAGGCTATAGTGACAACGACGCAACCTATACCCGCTGAGTAGCCGTTGACCACTATACTAAAGCCCGGCTAGTAGTCGGGCTTCTTTATGGTGCTACCCCCTGGCGGCTGAGAAAGTAATTGCTTTCGCCGCGTAGGTGAACCAAACCATTTTAGTGGCCGGCGCCACTGGTAATCTAGGCGGCCGCATCACCAAATCCTTGCTCAACCGCGGGGCCAACGTGCAAGTCCTTGTGCGCGCTGAATCAGATCCTGCCTGCCACGGTAGAAAAGCTAGGGAAGCAGGGCGTGGAAGCCGTGCCAGTGAATATGGCCGACGTAGCCGCCTTAACGGAAGCCTGTGCCGAGGTGGACTGCGTGGTATCGTCCGTAGCCGGCCTACGCGACGTGATTGTAGAGGGGCAGCCTGTACTGCTTGAAGCGGCCGTGGCGGCCGGCGTGCCGCGCTTTATTGCGTCCGATTTCTCGAGTGACTACACCCAACAGCCGACCGGCGAGAACCGCAATTTCGATTTGCGCAAGGAATTCCAGGTGCGGATAGAGCAGGCACCGCTGGCCGCGACGTCGATTCTAAACGGGGGCTTTGGCGAGCTGCTGACTTACGGCATGCCGCTGCTCGATTTCAAGCAGCACCAGGTTGGCTATTGGGAAGATGCGGACTGGAAAATTGATTTTACCACCATGGACGACACGGCCGCTTTTACGGCCGCCGCAGCCCTGGACGAGACCACGCCCCGGTGGCTGCACATTGCCAGCTTTCAAATCAGCCCGCGCGAGTTGGCCGCCGCGGCCGAGGTAGCCGGCACCGGGCCGTTTACCCTGGTCCGCCTGGGCAGCCGCGCAGACTTAGCGGCTCGTATCGCGCAAACTCGCGCTGCCAACCCGGCCGGCGAGCAGCAACTCTACGCCAACTGGCAGCAGTATATGCTGAGTATGTTCAGCGTGCAGAACAACCCACTCGACAACGCTCGGTACCCCGATGTGCCTTGGACTAGCCTCCAGCAGGTGCTGCGGATGCGCCGCTAGCGATTTTTCCGGGCTGTACCAATGAAATCAATGGCAACTTCTTTTCCGGTGCTAGCCGCAAGCTGACTGGCAGCCGGCTGCTGGTTTCGCTCTTAGCAGCCTTTACGGCCGGGAGCCCGTTCGGGGCGGATTTTAACGCGACGCACGTGTTTAATCCCTACTGGCCGGGCCATTCCCGCTTTCACAACGGGTAGGTCGTTTAGGTTGATAAAATCCGCGTACTCGTCTACGGCCTGAGCAGGGAAACAGAGCGAAGGCGAAGGGCAACGTCCAGGTTCTGGGGCCGCCCCTTGACAAGACCCCAACCGGCTACTCCCCGTCCCACCACCCGTCGTCCGGGGTAGCGAAGGGCAATAGGCGCAGCCCGGTATAGTAGTTTTGCTCCTGGTATACTTCGCAGCAAAAGCTTTCGTCCATCAGATAGAGGGCTACTAACAGGCCGGCTTGCCAGCGCTTGGCCAGGAGCGTGCCCTCGGCCCAGACCAGCGGCAGTTGCTGCTCGAAAGGTAGATTCTGAAAGGTGCAGTACGAGATCGGCACGGAGAAAAGAATAAGGAAGTGAGTTATACGATAATAGGAAACACGGTATTTTCAAGGGGCCCCTTAGTTTCCAAGGTCAGCGTCGACTCGATGGAAGCCAGCAGCGACTCGTGCAGGTGCTGCCATGCCAGAGGCGAAGCGTCCGGCGCAGAAGCAGACACGGGAAGTTCGTCCTCGAGCACGCTCAGCTAATGCAGCACACGGATGCGGTGGGCCGAGGGGAGGGTATCGAAGTAGAGGGCTTGCAGCTCCAGAATGGTGGTGACCACCATTTCCCGCAGCGCGTGCTGATCCTCGACGGCATAGGTGGTATTGCGCAAACTCAGCAGCCGCTGCTGGGTTTGCTGGAGCTGCGCCATAACCGGAGTCATCAGGAGAGATAATGAGGGCATCGGGTGCTCAGCGCAGCGGTTGCTGTTCAGTTAGCAGCAACGCGCTGCTCTCGGCGCGGGAGTAGCTTTCAGCGGCATCGCTTAAGACGGCTTCAATCGTCTCCTTGAGGTAGGTGTGCAGCAAATTCCACGTGCCCAGGGCTACTTTGCCGGGAGGAGCCAGGGCCTGCGCTTCCTGTTCGAGCAAGGTGACGCGGCGCAGCCGCAGGGTATCTTGCGAGGAAGCGGGTGTATAGGCGGGCAGGGCGCGTAAATGCCGAATGGTTGAGGCCAGCAGCATCCGCAGGGCGAGCTGGTCGGCGGCTTTGTCGATGGGAATAGGCTGCGCGTACAGGCGCTCTAGATTTTGCCGAAGCTGGAAGAGTAGAGTGGCATGCATAGAAGACAGGGGTAAGCTACCCGAGAAAGGTAGAGGTAGCAAATAAAGAACAGGGCCGAGGCCTGGGGTAATACGACGGAGCGGGACCGAGTAGGAAAAGGGCTTAGGACTTGCCGTGCGCGTCGCTGATGTTGGCTAAGGTGGCGTTGATAGTTAATTGGAGCGCTTCCTGCACAGTGGGCCATACGTGCTCCGGTACCTCATTGCCGGGGGTGATAGCCAGGAACTGTAACTCCAGCGAGTGCAGATTCGAGATCAGCCGGTACCGCTGGTAGTGGGAAAGGTGATCCGGATACAGCTCGTGCAAGTTGTGGAGGGTGGCGGAGAGTAGCTCGCGCAACAATTGCTTATCGAGGGGTGAATACCGCTCGCTGGGCAACTGCTGGAGCCGGTCCAAGATGTCGAGCAACTGGGACATGTGGGCAACGATGGTCATAAGGCCAGGGGGGAGAGGAGATAGGGTCTACGTTGGCCAGGGATGTCCCCGCGCAGGCACCAGCGCCTGCGAACCTGCCCGGGTACGGTACCGGCGTAGCGGGAGAGCAGCATAGCAGATAGGCAGTGGGTGCTTCTTTCACCACGGTACATAACGGGCGGAAAGGGGGCCAATAAAGCAAGAGCAATAGGTGATATCGTACTCTACAAGGATCAGACAACTAAGTAACGCAGAAAAATAAACAGATGCGTGTACTTATTTGGGTAGCCCGGCTCTGGTTAAGACCAGGAGCAACCCTGGTGAGGTGGGAGGGACAGTGATAAAGCCTAAAGTGACAGACAAGCGGCCTGTTGAGCATAATGCAGTCCTTCGGTAAATCGCTGCTGAGTACCTGATAGGATCCCCAAGTATAGTTACGCTTCGCCCTCGGCTTGTCCATCGTGGTCGGCGGACCTGCCGAAAGGCCTGGACTACGTGGTTCTTAAATCAAGCGTTTTCATAGATGAATGTATCGTCTATCAGTACCCTGTTAATAACGCGTTAGCAAGGGTTCACCTGTCTGATTTGGCCGTCTACTAAATCAATGTCGCACTATCTGCCTTGTCGTTGACTTAGTCGGAAACCCAATCAGGCCGGAATACCTGTCAACTGGTGTAGAAATAATTTATCTTGTTTAACAAGTTAGGCCTGAGTCCATCACGAATGCAGCTTGTTTTCTTAGTAAGTCTTATTCTTCTCGTTGCCTGCCCGAACATTGCCTAACGACGCTTCACGCAGGTGATTATTGTTGGCACCATTCAGCAACCCGGCCGCAACTTCAACTGGTTTTGCAACAGCCTTTGTAGCCATTGCGTTAAGGAAGTATATATTTGTGCTGTCGCTAGCCTAGCAACAGTGAAAACGGGCACCACCCCCAAGGAGTGATGCCCGCCACTTCTACGGCTGATCGAGCCAGTGGGCAACCACGGCTCTAGCAGCCCCTGCTACAACTGATTTACACAGTTCCAGCAGGATGTGAAGCACATTGGCTTTGCCGCCGTGTTTCACTTTCGCACGCACCTTTCTCATCGTGAGTAAGAAGTTAGGGTGTGACTGCACCCGCTTCTTGAAACCCCGGCTGCTACCAACAGTCGGGGTTTCGCCGTTTATAGGCGACCGTGTTGGAGGGGTGTTTCCCGTACGTTGCGTCAAAGATGGTCGGAGATTTCGGCCTCATCAAAGCTTGGTGCCATATTGGGCCCACTATTGTTACCGCTCTATAGCGTTAACAAGCTGGTTTTCCCAGCTTAGACTTTCCTTTTGAACAATGATATTTTATAAGTTGGGCCAGCGGATCTGATCGGTATATACTTCGAGTGGGCCAGTGTTTTGGTAGGTGCGGCAGTGGTGCAGGTGGTTGATTTCCGGATCGTAGTACACTTCAGCAAAGAAGTTGATCATGTTGTAGAGGTTGATTCGGTCGCCGTTCTCGCCAAAACGCATCGTCAAGTATGTGCCTTCCCCTAATACAATAGCCAGGTGCTCAGGCAAAGGCAAGCTATTAAAGGGGTAGAAAGAGGGAATAGCTATGCCGCCAAGATAGCAAGCTTAAGTTCTACTGTCTGCGTGGAAACAGAAAGCATTCTGCTACTAGCAACCGCTTTAATTACCGGCTATATTTTCACTTACACCCATAGTATATCAACTCCTATTTAATAGAACACGAAAATGGCTAAAAGCAAAAAAGCTCCACAATCACAAGGCAGATGTATGTTTTGTGGCGGCACTGGTTTAACCAAACAGCACCTCTGGCCAGACTGGCTGAATGACTATGTACCTCGACAAGACAACCACGGGAATCTAAAATCGGAGTCCTATTTCGGTATTACTCCCGATTCCGCGACGAGTTACACCTCGGAACCGGCAAAGAAGGTAATCCAAGGTAGTCTGGGTTCGCGCAAGTTACGGCAGGTATGTGAAGGGTGTAATGGTGGCTGGATGAGCAAGATTGAAGAGGGAAGTAAAAACACAATACTCTCTTTGATGAATCAGGATGAAGCAACTCTAACCAGATCACAGCAATTCGAACTTGTGTCTTGGATAACCCTTATGACTATGGTTAACGAGTTCACCGATCTGCCCATGCGAGCCATTCCTTATCGAGAAAGACAATACTTACTTATCCACCGTTTGCCGCCCTCCGACTGGAACATATGGATTGGAAGGCATCAGCAAGGGCAGTCGGAAGATTGGACGCAAATGAATGGGCACCATGGATATTTAGTTGCTTCTAATACTGGAGAAGAGAGAGGACTTAGCGAGGAGACTACCAACGCATTGAGAAAGGATCGACTCGCTTTACCAAAGAATGTTCAAAGCTCGACCTTTTGTATAAAGGGGCTAGTCTTGGTGGTCTTAAGTAGTGTCGACCCGGCAATCAAGGGCGAGCTCGCCAAAGCAGTGTATCCTGATATGGTTAAAATTTGGCCTGCTGATCCCGGCGATATTATCTGGTCCCAGATTCGGGCAGTACCGGATGAGGAGATGCAACTGCGGGTCGACTACATCGAGACGATACTAAAGAACTATGTGGATAGGATGAATGCTCAAACAACCAATGCCCAAGCGTAAACCGTGCGTACTATAGGTCATCGTCACGCAATTAACCTTCCGTGGCACAATACTAGTCTCGGTTAAAAGTTTGATTTAAAAGTTAAGCATGGTGCTTCCCAGCCTAGTGGTTGCATGCTAAATTGCTGCATTCAGAGGTTGGCAAGGCCCAAGGCCGCACGAGAGTATAAACTACTAATAAGCAGGAGTGAGGCCCCTTTCACAATGGAGACGCTCTAGAGTGAGCATACTGATAAGCTCGTCGATTAATATTTGAATCGAACTTTTAACCGAGGACAATGATGGATGACAGTGAGATGCCCTTATGTCTGTAGATAATTGCAGGGCTATTAGCTCGGACTGCCTAATAGGTTCTGTAACTTGTTCATAACCATATTAATACCCTCACGCAGCTGGCTACCATGACAGCTTTTATAGGTTCTAGATACGCCACAGTAGCAAGCGAAGTGCGGCTGGCCTCCCAGCCTTATGAATTCGTGCAGGTCATCCTTCAGCTTTCCGTAGGCTTTAGCAACTACCATTGCGGGCTCTGGAATAGTTAGAATCCCATTTAGTTGACTGCCGTAGGCAAGTGCTAGCGATACTGTTTCCGATAGAAGTATAAAGTCATCAACCAAGGGGTTCTTGGTTCGGTTAACTCGAATGTTGTCAATCGATTTCCCAACATAGGCCCAGTTATTATCGGAGACGAATAGAATTTCGTCTACGACGGGTTCGTAGGGTGTTACATCAACTAACTCCCCATCTTCATTTTCCCATACAGCGTGCCTTTCCGCCTCGTAAAGGAGTCTGGTTTTATGGATTAACCAGCCATAATGGGGCTTCCCACCAGCCCGTCTGACCTTTTCATCGACATTGGGGAAGCAGTTCAGCGGCGTAGCATACGCTTCTGCATGCACGGGCACAGGTTCCGGATCAAATTCACTTCCGACCTTGGACAGTAACTTTTCAAGAAATACATCGGGTAATCGAGAGCCTCGGTTGGTCACGGTGCAGATTAGGATTGTGGGAGTTGATACACAAGCAGAAATGGAAAAAGCAGAGTCTAATATTTCGCTAAAGCCACTCTACTAAATAGGTCTATAAAAGCTGACTTCACCCGATGCAATAATTGAACTCCTATCCTTTTGGTATTTTACAAACGACTATTGATGAGGTTCATTAACTCATCCAATTTTGTTATAGCGGTTTCTTGTTCCGACACCGAGTTATTAAATAAGCCACGCTGTAATAATAGTCCTTTGGCGCCAGCCGCTTTGAGTTTGTCGCGAATAGCTTCAATGTGGATATTCGGCCTTGACCATCCTCTCCTGCGGGTCATGTAAAGACCACGATAGAACTCACGGCCAAACATGGTGTTCTGCGTTGGGCTTTCCGCGAAAAAGACAAGAGTCATCAAGTATTCTAGCTCATCAAACGCCTCCCGATATAGTGTATCATCGGGGATTACACCAGTGAAAACTGGCCGTAGAACGCGCTGAAGATGCTCATTAAGATACAATTTACTGGCTTGCTCCTCAACTGGCTGCATATACTCTTGCTGGATAACATTATCTAAGCGTTCAGCCGGTTTTTGTTGCGGATAATTCTCTCTGTAGTGGAGTTTAGTATCGATGAGCAAATTCAGCAACAGGTCATAATCGCCGGCGGCGGTGGCACCTAAGCCGACGGCATAGAAGCAAAGCAACATAGGGTAGTCATGGTAAGCCGACCAGACTGCAGAGCTACTCTCCTTATTAACTTTCAGTTTGCTTAACCGGATTACGGCCCGTAGCCAAAGTGTTTGGTGCATCTGGCCAGCCCAGTAAGAACCTAAACCCAAAAAGTAAAGCGTCCTTTCACATAGTTGATCAATAGCTAAAATGGTCTGTTTCATCACCTCTGAAGCGGGCGAAACAGTAGGGATAAGAGTGCCAGCTAACGTCCATACCCGTTCAACTTCGTCTGTCACCAGTTCCTGGAGCCGGATACGTTGGGTATCCACCAGCAGATACCGTTTCATGATAGCCACAGCCACTGGGGTCGAAACCGGATGGGGTTGAGCCAAATCTTCCAACGCCAGCACCTTTTCCGCCAGATCCTGGAAAAAGCTATCAGCGCTTTCTATGGGTATAATCTGTGCCGCGCGCTGTCGTGCCAAAGGCTTTGCTGCCTCAGCCAAGCTACCCATAGTAGTCCAATAGGTGGAAAAACGTCGTGTTGGGCAACGCAGTAGTGCATCTCTCAAGGCCGTATCCCACACCCCCGACCAGCCCGCAATTAGCAAACCATATTCGTCGAATACCCGATCTAAGAGCTGGTTCAACTCGGGTTCATACTTTGCCAACTCCGCAGGCGTGTTTCGCAGGCGGGTGTCCAAGTAATGGCCATGGAGCTTGATAATCGTTATCTGTTCATGTTGCATGGGCATCATACCTTTGATGCCGGACACGTCACTAACAATTGAAGGATGCACACCAACCTCTTCCAAGGCTTGCTCTAATAAGGGATCAAAATTCGTGGTGAGAATAACCCGGATGTAGCCTTTGCTAACTAATTCGGCAATAGCCCGGTGAGCCTTTGTTGGGGTTTTGCGGTTTTGATCGCGGTCTTCCTCAGTTGGAATAAAGTAGTCTCGAAGCAATCGTTGCCGCTCGGTAGCAGTTGGAGCCAGGAGTTCCAGTAGCTTCGCATAATCAGGCTCTTCTCCATACTTGTTCTTATACCAGGTGGCAGGGTCAGGATCCGGATCTGCTTTCTGTAAGGCGGCTACTTGCTGCACTAGATTGAGGGTGACACCCCAACCTGTGAGAATGCCCGCTGCCGAAGAGATGCCCGAGCCCAGCAGCAGTGCTGTTGCGCCTTTTGTTTTGTTAAGGGTGATTGCTAAGCTAAGAGAAGCGTCCATTCGAGAATAAAGCAAAGAGCTGAAAGCGCGGCTAGCAGCGTCGTAATAAAAGCAGTGTGTTAAGGCTAAGATAGTTGGATCAGTTTTCGCCACTA
This sequence comes from Hymenobacter sp. YC55, assembly GCF_029433095.1. GTDB lineage: Bacteria > Bacteroidota > Bacteroidia > Cytophagales > Hymenobacteraceae > Hymenobacter. The sequence continues at coordinate 110,295 of NZ_JARNTX010000007.1, read as the reverse complement.
GTAGGCTTAGTCGTGCTAAACCATGAATCCCTAGCACCTAATTGGGTTGTTCTTCCCGATCTAGACACTCAGGCAGCAAGATGAACCGTTAAGCAGATGTTGAGTGACTAAACCGGTGAATTAAATCATAATACATCTCCCTTACTTCTTGCGCATACTCGCGCCCTACTAATTTTATATTCAACGTGTTGTAGAAGGGAGGAATAAAGTGTGGATCTCTCGTATTGAATTTTAGCAATTCCCACACCAGCTTTGGACGCTTATTGACAGCCACTGACATTCGCTCGATATCGCTTACGTGGAGTAAGGTAAGCTGGTGGATTTTCACCCGACTCGGAAGCGTAATCTTTTGAAGCTGCTCTTGGAATCGGTCGTTAAATACATTCGCCATTATTGGCGTCTGGAATACTTTGTCATTAACGACAATGCAAGGATATACCTCGTAAGAATGGCCTTTCGGAAAGCCTTTATCCAAGGCTTTCATGTTTTCGTTTATCTCCTGAATAGAACTCACTAGTTGATGCACCCCGAAGTTGGCGAAAAACTTTTCTCGGTCGCCCTTATAAAGAGCTTCGATATCCCCGCCGAATTTTTCTTGGTCGTAAATACTACCTGATTTTACCTGCCCGACGAGGATGCGGTTACCGTCCCGGATGTATAAATCCGCCAACTCAATCTGGTTTTTACCCTTCTGAAATTTCAATTCGTCAAAGGTTAGCATCCTGTAGCTTGCCTTTTTAGCGAACATGTATGTCATCCAATAATGCAGATAGTGCTCGACAAAATATCCAATCTTTCCCCGATAACTGGCGATGTTGAATTTTGATTTGCCCTCGTGACTGATGGCTTTAAGCCAGTCGAACCAAAAGTCATGTACGAACTGGGAATATATCTTTTCCAATAAAAAGGCATTGTCAATCAGGCAGTAGACTCCCTCTCCATTACTAGCAAACGGGTACTTGCGTAAGCTCACCAGCTTAATAGTGTCCGGGTTAGAAAAGACCTTGGCTAACGCAGGCAGTATAGTCGACCCTTTCGCAGGGTCAGTAAAATACATAAAATCAAATTGATTATCTGGTTGCTTATTAGCTAGGTAGAGGCTCATCACTGCATGAACAAGCTCTTCATACGTACGCCCGTAAGTAGACGCGAGATAAGCAGTCAGTTCGTCTTTGTATTCTGGACTATCATGTAAATATTCTAGCAGCTTATATCCTCTGTAAGGAAAGTAAATGGGGTCGATAGGAATCAGCAGTTCATTAAGCGCAAGAAGCTTGGCGTTCACGGACTCAAAGGTGGTATTCTCCTCATCAGGATTTTTAATGTCAGAAATTACGGTGTTAACACACAGTAAGTATTTAAAAATAGCATCCCACACCTCCTGCCGGTCCATGACGAAGTTTGGTTCAACGTCAGCTAAATCAGACTTTAATATTTCTTCAATGGCAAATAAGCAGGTTGCCCGCGTGAAGATGACTGGGTCCTTAGTTTTCGCGGTATGCGCGTCAAAAAGCGCCTTATAGGGCAAGAACAATCCCCAAAACGGAACAAATCTTTTCAGCTCCTCTACTTGCTGCGCATACGAGCTGCTATACTCAATGCTGTCTTTGGGCTTTAGACGATAGTTAAGTCCGGCCAACTCAGTTATAATTTCCCTTTTCGGAAGACTCTGAAGCAGTGATAATCTCTCTGTCGGCTCACTGCGGCCAAAGAAGGTTTCAAAACCTAGTATTAATTGTGGTGAGGGCAGAGTTGAAGACATTGTGGTAAAGGCATGACCGTTTATAAAATGTCCAAGGCAGCTTTTTGTAAAATTGGCTATCAGCCATTCGATATTAGGCGCACTTGTATCAAGCTGCCATGGAATGGTCAACAGTAGCACCTTCCCAGCGGCCAGTAATTTGATACAGTTCGTAGAACACAAACCATTCGGCAAGCCAAGGAATAGTTTTGTTATATATGTGGTGCTTATCCGTCCAAGTCAAGTCGCCCGGGTAGTAAAGGCAGAGGCTGTTATCTGCTGGATAGAAGTGCGTGTGAGCGTGGTTTCGATATTCAATACCAGGATTCAGAACGAATACCTTAGGAGGCCGACCAGGCGTGCAGTCAATTTTGACTTGGTAAGTGCCTTTACCACTAGGAGAAGGCACTTCGCCGCGACAGCATAAGACATTGTACTTTAGTTGACACCGAAAAGCTGGATAATGGCGCTCAACTAGTTGTTTTTCCCGGTGGAACACGGCAAACCAGTTTTTGCCTTGTCGCGCTAAAGAGTAAAACAGACGACCTCCGTCAAAGCGATGTCGTTGGTTAGGTATGCCGCCATTGCGCTGCTCCATGATGCCAACCGCAGCTGTGGTAGCTGCCCGTCCGCTATTAATAAGCACTTCGGAGACACGAAGCTTAGCCTCTTTTGCCTCTATATCCTCATCCAAGCCATCGGGAAAACGATCGCCAAGGTGATGACGCCACAGGTTGCTGGCACTCAACTGATTCTTTTCGTCGTCTACAGCTTCGTTGGCATCGTCGATAAACTCATCGAGCGCATCGAAGAAATTGCGCTTTAATTCGTCGGTATACTTGCTTAGCAAATCATCCTGGGGTGTGGTAGGCATAGAGCATTTCCACTCTCGCTTTAAATCACTGTGAATGGCTTTCAGTAAGGCGCGGAGGGCGCAATCGTCTCGTTCATTGGCCACAAAATTGCGCTCGGCCAACACTGTCATACATAGGCCACTCGGCATTTTGTGAGCAGACCAGTCGCACCACGATTTCAGGTACTTAACCAGCCGAACCAACTGGCCTTGGCTATCCCGCCGCTTTCTAAACCAAGTGATGAACTCCTTCGGGTCGCTGTCTTCCCAGCCCACACCCTTCACAGCAAGGTGCGGGTGTTCATCCTTATCGAGCATGTAGTAAACCGGCAGATCGATGTGATAATCGGCTTTGTAGGTGACGCGAATACACTTTTTGCGCCGCTGAGTTGGCTCGCCTGTATGGTCCTCTACCGCCTCGAATACCCACCGTTGTAAGGTGGTCGCCGAAACGTCTGGCTCGCACAGGAAATACACCCCGTCATCTAAGTCACATGTATCATCGTGAATGCGAATTACAGTACCTAGCTTCTGTGAGCCCTGCGTAAAGAACTTTGGCTTATAGGCCGGATGATGCTCTTTGAAGTGATCTGTGATTTTACGGCGCAGTTCCTTCTTTGACGTGTTGAGCTTGGTCTTTTTTGTACTGAGCACATTCAGGCCTTGGTTGAAATCCAGAAAAAGTTTGTTGCAGTTAGCCATGACAGGTGTTTTGAGTCTAATTAAGCGTGAGGCAAAGTGACAGAGCGAATAGGTAGGCAAGGCGTGAAAGGCAGTACAGGCTCAGAGCAAAAATCATTGATGATTTTTCGGCCTCGATCTTTAAAATGGTTGCTGGCTCGTTCTTGCAGCGCGGCGAGCTTGGTTGGATCTATAGTATCCAGGTCGACGTATTCCTGCTTATTAAAGAAATCGAACTGCACCCGTTCGTATAGAAAAGCCTGCGGGGACTCGCGCCCAACACCTTGACTAAGTACCTTGCACACGTTATCAGTGTGGTCCGCTTGAGCATGGAGCATCATATCCAAAATGCGCTTCTTTACGGGGTTGGCCCAATAGAATAAGCCCCAATTGCGCTGCTTAGGCAGTTCTGAAAATCGCTTATTCCCTGTCCCGATAGATAAGAGTTGAATATTGGCCCATGGTACCGATAAGGCACCATGTGCTTCTGTGAGGCCAATAAGTGATGGGTTGTTAGCGAAGATGCCACCATCTACATTGTGGCTGACGACGACTTCCTCCTCCGTTGTATCGGCTAGATAGCGTGGGCTGTAAGGATCGAAATAAGTTGGAGCAGCGGCAGTAGACATGCCCACCTGATAAGCGGGCATCTGGTAGTCGCGGGTGTATTCGCCATGATGGCAAGTTTTATATACGCTTACCTTACCCGACACCGCATTAAAGACTGGAATGCACACCCGCGTCCGGGCGTGTCCCAGCCGGGTGTCACCATTAGCGGAGTAAGGCTTAAATTTTTCCTTTAATAAAGTTTCCAGCTTCCTGTTAGAATACTGGGCAGTGCCAAGACGCGAAATGAGGTTGCGGCCAGAACCGAAAATATCTTTTGCATGATGCGAATAGAGATGCACTAGCTCACTTGCTGGCATGCCCAATGCCAGTGCTAGGGCGATGATACCGCCGGTAGAGGTACCGCAGATTAAATCAAAGTGCTGGTAGAGAGACGTGTGTTCCTTACCATCTCGTCGTAGTTGCGCCTCTAGGTCAGCTAAAAAACGGGCAGTGTACAAGCCTCGAATACCACCCCCATCCAAAGAGAGTATACGAAAGGGTCGCGTAACAGGCGCTGTGCTAACAGGCGAGTATAGTCCTGCATCGGGTATAGATACCCTGCTCTTAGCACTGTGCAATAAAGAATCGGGAGAGGTCTCTTGTTCATCAACTAACATAGATCAGGTAATTGGTTTCCTGCCTATATTCAAAAGCGTGAAAAGACCCTATTTCACGCTTTTGACTACTATCAGTTACCATGGACCAATCGCTACCCTCTATCTCTGTTGACGAGCTACGCACTGAAAGTGATGTTACTGTTCTTCAGTTCATTGCCATGCGTGCGGACGACGAACTTGTTGCTCGGGCAGCATTCACAGTTTTCTACGAACGCTACCATGGCTACCTAGCCGCAGTAGTACGGAAGGTGTGCGCACGCTTCCCTATTTCCGCTCAGGAACTAGGGGATGCCGTTCTACAGAACACCTTCATAAAGGTGTTTAAACATGCCGAAACCTTTAACCCCTCTCTTGTTAGAGGCAATGACCTATCAGCTGGTATCAAAGCTTGGCTCGGCACCATTGCCGATAATGAACATAAAAAACTTCTGCAGCAGTTACGACCTCAGACCGAGATGATGGTCGTGGTGGAAGACATAACGATATTCGAGAAGGGTGAAGAGTACGACCCAGATGACGAGCCCGATGAAGAACCTGCCTCGTATGAACGAAAACTCTTAGATAGTGCTTTAAGCACGCTCAATGAAAAAGAGCACTACATTCTGCTGCAAAGTGTAGCCTACGAATGTGAAGGTAAACATCTCCCCCGCGAATTCATTAATAGTACATGCAAGTTGCTTAACATCACAAGAGCGAACTTTCGAAAAATAAAGCAAACCGCCCGAATGAAGGTGCAAAAAAAGATAGATGAGCTACAAGCTCTTAAAAAATAATAAGATGGAAAACAATAACAGAAAACGGCAATATGAATCTAAGCTCACTCATTCATTACGAGCCAATGGCTATCTATTCCCAATCACTATTGAACAGGTTAATTATTTAGAAGAGAATCACAAAGACATATTTAAAAAAACACCTCCTCCAGAATCACCAATCGATGATATTTTAAACAAAGGTATAGTATCATTTAAGCCAATTATAAATAATGACATAGATAATGAATTTACTATTAGTTTAGCACAGGCAGCGAGAGAAGGAAAAGATATACCCGAAGAAATACGCAAACGAATGGAAGAGGACCGAAAGAGAGCCAACAACTCACATAACGATAGTGATCCACAAGCATAGAAAAAGGGTTATTTCTTCCTTAGCGCAAGATATAGCTGAAACATATTGCTCAAATGGTATTATTACACCTGAAATAATTGCGAGTGATAATGAGATCAGCTTTAACTATGGTTTTTATGGTGACTCTTTTGATGGATTGATTGAGCAACTTAATGGCAGCTTCCACATCTATATCAACTTATCCAAAGTTAAGCAGGCAACCAGCACAAGGAGCCGGTTTACTTTTGGCCATGAATTAGGGCATTATTTCCTTGATGAACATCGTTTAGCGTTAGAGGCAGGCAAAACGCCATCCCATCCTTCAACAGTCGATTTTTCTTCAAAAAACTTGGTAGAACAAGAAGCAGACTATTTTGCTTGCTCCTTGCTAATGCCTGAAAAAAGATTTATTGATGATTGTAAAGGAAAAAGAATATCTATAGAGCTTATTCGCCATTTAGGCAATAAATATCAAACAAGTATAGCCGCGACATTATTAAGATACGCAGCAATTGGAACACACCCGATTGCTGTAGTTTGCTCTCAATATGGCAAAATACTATGGCACAGCATGAGTGATGATTTTGAATTTAGATATCTTACTAAATTATCAAATAGAGTACCATCTGCAACAGCAACTGGTGAGTATTATAGTAAAAATATAAAATATAATAATCCCGAAAAGATATATGCAGAAGATTGGTTCGATTACGTTAACTCAAAGAGTTATACAAGACCCTTAAACGAGCATTGTATCTATTTCGACAGTATATATATGGTGTTTACAGTTATATGGCAGGATTAGTTTTTTGTTACTTTTTTACTTCATCAGCTCTCACAAAGTCGCTTTATACCCGTAACATAAAAGGTATTGCCCCTCCTTATCAGTTACAAGATGCGATTACATTCCACCTTACTTGTTGCAATTGTATTTGCTAATCGAATTTCTGTAAGCGCTGCACGGATTTGGCGCTGAAGGCATACCCTCGACGGGTACGTAACCTCAAACGGTTTAACTCCTGCGCCATCCAACGGAGTGTATATGCGTGACCAGGCACTTGATTCCAAAGTGTTACCAATGCTGCCGCTACACGGTTGGCTTCCGCTTATCGCGCATTTTGCTGCTGGATAGCCTGCCCTTGCTGTCGACCTTCAGCAGCAAGATTAGCAGTCGTACCTAAAGACTCACCTCGTGCCTTATTAGCGGCTAATGCTTCAATAATCCACTTACCTATCAACTCGCGCTCATGCTGGGCTATAGAAGCGGAGATCCCTTTCGTTAGGGTGTTCAACTCGGGTATGTCTACGGCCACAAAAGGTACATCTAATAGCAATACATATGCTGCATCACGGCTCAACTGGTCCAGATTGGTAATAAGTAACGTTGCACCGAGCCGCCCACACTCTGCCACAGCAGCTGCAAGCTGCGGTCGCTGGTTTTTCTTACCGCTCTCTATTTAGCGGAAGTGGGCTACGATAGCCACAGGATCCTTAGCAAATGAGAGCACGGCCGCTTGCTGGGCTTTTAACCCTAACCGGATTGGCCTTGGCGAGCGGTATTGACCCGATTATATAAAACATACAGCATGAGGCATACGCTTTAATTGGGAACGCTGAGCAAGGTAGTGCTGCGTGTGACATTCTTGGAACAGGTGTTCCTAGTATGTCACAAGCCAGCCCAGCAAGTAGCTATACGGGCCTTGGACATTTTGTGAATGGACGTTTGGAAGTAGTATGCAGCGTATTGGTTTAGGTTTCATTCCTAACGTGACCACGGAAAAGGCCTTTAACATGACAACCGACGGAACCGGGCGGACAACAACTACCTGCCTGGTGGCCGGCGCTTATTCCTTGGCATACGTGAAGGTGGTGCCGCGCTGCTTCATCGTGAAGATGGGCTTCGCTGCATCAAACTCTATGCGGAGATCTAAGAGGTCGTTCTTGAACACGTCTTTGCTTACCGTTTCCAGTGAGAAAGCCGCCTGGCCGCTGCCCTACGCCTTTAGGGTCGTGCCCTCTTTTCGTGCCCTCTTTTGTTATGTCCGTCTTGAGCTGACTTTGAGGGCTGGCGTAATTGCCAACGTAGCGGTCCAGGTCGGCGGCGGGCGTGAAGACGGTGGACAACAGTTCGGGCTTCAGCGCGATGCGGGTATCCCGGTTGGCCAGGGCCCAGGCCGTGTGAAAAATGAGCTGGTCGCGGCGCACCATGGCCGGAAAATCAATTTTCTCCACGTCGTCCATCGCCTAGTGGTACTCGGGGTGTTCGATGCTCGTGTAGAAGATGATGGGCACGTTGCGCTTAGCGAAGTTGTAGTGGTCGGAGCGGTATTAGATACGCTTGGGGTCGTTCGGATCATTAAATTTATAGTCCAGCGCAAAATCAGGGCTAAAAAGTAGGTCCAGAAACGAAAAGCCTTTAGCTTTTACAACATAGACCTTTCTGACCTAGAGCAAGTGAAAAACTCCGCAAGCAGGGTGAGCTATCGAAAATGTCATTTAACGTCACTGTAACTATAATTTGATATGGCCTATAAAACTCACTTTTTAAATCAATCCGTAATACCTCTTATCATAAGGAATAGACAATGTTTTAGGCCTGCCCGATTTGTGTCCACAAAACCTTCTAACAACGCAGTTTGCGCATTTATTTGCATCTAACGTACTGCTATCAAAATCAATGACCGTTCCAGTATTAATGTCCATTATATTTTTATAGGCCTCTCTAAGCTTATTCTTATTTTGTTCTGATTGGCTAATCTTTAATGCACTACACTTCTTAATTACCATTTTTTCATCAACATACTCATAATACCAGTATACCAAATAGCCATATTTAGCATTAATTAAGTCTAGTCCTTCGATATATGATGTCAATTGAGCTATGTGGCTATCCTTGAAATAATGTTTCTCCTTTTTTGCATTAATAAATTTTTCTTCAACAATGAATTTGTTATTATCTCTATTCGTAAATATATAATCTGGCTGTCCTACGAACCTGCCTTTGCTACTTTTGAAATATTCTTTTCTGTCATTAGCGTGCCCAACAAAATATACAGATGCTTGACGTATTTCAGTAAAAAAATCATAATTATACCTACTGTATAATACGTTGGTTTTGATGTTATTGCTTACCTCAAACTTGCCTTTTATCCCATCTATATAACTTATTAGCCTGTTATCATTATGTAATTTGGCTCCTATTTCCCCTTCTTCTGTGGGATCATCACGAAAGCTCTTCTGAATACAATAACTTACTGGGCAATAAATATATCCAGCTATATTAGATGCAGTTACATATTTTAACTTGAGCTTATCTAATATAAAATTTTCAATACTTTGTGAATCTTCTAAAATAACCCGCTTCATTATAGTGGGTCTTTTAAATGATATCTCTGCGCCAAGATTTGCGGATACCATTTCAGCAAAGTCTTGAACGGTATATTCACTTAGTGACGTTTGCCCATATCCCCAATAAGTAAATTTCTTTTTGTCCTTGAACTTATTTACAAACATATTGTATAATTGTGAAATATATTGCTCACGTATAATATCATCTCTAAACCCTAATTTTCTTAACCAAATATCAAAATAACTAGCACGCTTTTCATTTAAATTACCCTTTATGGTGTTAATATCCATAGTACTATAACATTAAATATTTAAACAATTTATTTTACTTTCAATAAAAAGTCATGATCCTTGTTTCGCCTATATTATTTTTTTACTAGTATCTCTGTTAGGAGAGAGTCTCATGTATTTCTGCTCATACCAAGGCTATTAAAACTGATTGACTAGTATCGTTCTTTTTGGGTTTACCAGCTTAGTGGAATGCTTATCTCTATATTGAGTTAGAGTACCGGTTATTGCTATTATCGGTTTTGAGGCATCCATCCGCGCCGAAGTAATTACTGTCTTCAGAACCGGTGGAACGGCGGATTACGGGAAAAACGCAAGCCCCATTTTTCCACAGATATGCTTCTGAAGGCACTGGATTACTAGGTAAAGCTTTCAATATGGTTTCCCAGTCTGAACACCTTTGGTTATTATATCTAACAATATCCTCCACGCTTTTGGGGTCAAGCCACATTACGAAGGGAGCTATGAACTCAATCAGCTGACGTAAATCTTTCGGTTCGGCGCGAGGCCATTTGGCTGGCTGGGTATGGTTAGGCATGAAGAAGTAATATGGGTTCAGCTATGCTCTGCAATAGCCGCTTGCTCTTCGGCGTAGGGTGAATGGTTAAGGACTAATAGGCACTTAATTACTTCGCAGCGTGCAGCACGCAGCCGGAAAACAGAAGTGGCAACGCTTACTCGTCTAAATGTACTGTTCGTCCTCTGCTGGAGCTAATCCGTACCCTTTGTTTGATTCTGACTCTTTTGCAACTTAAAGGACTTGGGTTTCTAGCGTTGTCAGTAACCGCTTCACCCCCATGGGATGGAAGGCCTTCCCTCTCCTGGTCCGATACCCCGACTCGTTGAGCCGAGCGGCAATCTCGCGCAAGCTGACCCCCGTCGCTCGCAGGAGGATGGCCAGCTGCTTGGCTTGCCGATTGTTGAGATTGGTTTGCGCGTTATGCCGTAGCGACACCCACGACTTCTCCCGCGCTGCCGCCGTCAGATTAGCGGGCGTGCCGAGTTGAAAGCCCCGCGCCTTCTTGGCGGCCAACGCATCCTTCGTGCGCGTGGAAATGGCCGTGGCCTCTTTCTGCGCTACCGCCGCCAAGATGTGTAGCGTAAACTCATCCGCCGCCGGCAAGTCCACCGCCTTAAAGCGCACGTGACTTTCCATCAGGGTCGCGAGGAAGGCCACGTTGCGGGCTAAGCGGTCGAGCTTGGCGACGAGCAGCACCGCTCCCTCCTGCTTGGCCTGGGTGATGGCCGCCTGCAGCTGCGGCCGGCTGTTCTTGCGCCCACTCTCTACTTCCGTAAACTCGGCCACGATGCGGGCCTCGGTCCCCACGAAATTCCGCACCGCGGCTTGCTGCGCTTCAAGTCCCAAGCCAGACTGTCCCTGCCGAGCAGTACTCACCCGGAAGTAGGCGACATAGTTGATCATACACCCATGGTAGAAGAGGAAAGAGGTGCAATATAGTGTGTTGTCACATTCGTTAAACGTCCGTTTAACCACTGTGAAATGAGTCAAACGGGGGTTACTTTTGCCTACCCTTCTCTCCCGTTGCATGAAATCGTACGTCGCTTACCTGCGCGTCTCCACCCAAAAGCAAGGCCAGTCTGGCCTCGGCCTTGCTGCCCAGCGGGCTGCAGTGGCCACGTTCACCCCGGCTGCTCATTTACTAGGAGAGTTTGTTGAAGTGGAGTCCGGCAAGAAGAACGAGCGGCCCCAGCTCCAGGCGGCCATGGCCCTGGCGAAGGCCACGGGCGCGACCCTGCTCATTGCCAAGCTCGACCGCTTGTCCCGCAATGCGGGCTTCATCTTCGCCCTGCGCGACGCGGGCGTGGACTTCGTCTGCTGCGACATGCCCGACGCCAATACCCTCACCGTCGGCATCTTTGCCGTGCTCGCCCAGCACGAGCGCGAACTCATCTCCCAGCGCACGAAGGCCGCGCTCGCCGCCAAGAAAGCGCAGGGCGCGCAACTGGGTACGCCGGCTAACCTTACGCCAGCGGCCACCCAGAAGGGCCGGGACCGGAGCCAGGCGCTGGCGCACGCCCATGAACATAACGAGCGGGCGGCCGCGCACATCCTGCTGCTGCACGAGAAAGGCCTCAACTACTCCCAGATTGCCCAGCGGCTCAATTCCCAGCGCTTTCTCACCCGCACCGGCAAGGTGTTTCGCGCTGAGCAGGTCAAGCGCTTGTACCTACGGGCCATGCGGCCTACCCCCGGGGGTAAGGGGTCCTCTTAGAAAACGGGAAAAATAGCCTATCGAGAATTCTGCGCCTGTCATCGGTTGTGTTGCCCGTCTAGGCGATGACAAGCCCAGCACTCCCATCCAGCGCTGCTGACTACCCCCGTTTGAATTGCTTACTTTTAGGCATGACTTTACCCCTCGTACCTGCTGTCACTTCGCTCGACCTCGATCAGGCGGCAGCCCCCAGCAGGCAGAAGCCCGCCATCGTGGCCTCGGGCCAGTTTAATGTGTTTGACCGCGAGCAATTCCACCCTAGCTCGTTAACGCATGGCCGGCGCGACTACTACAAAGTGGGGCTGCTCACCGGCAGCAGCCGCTACACTTATGCCACCCGAGGCGTGCTCATTGACCGGCCCGCGCTGGTGTTTTCCAACCCGCTGATTCCCTACTCCTGGGAGCCCATTTCCGAAGAGCAGGGGGGCTACCTGTGCCTGTTTACCGAGCAATTCCTGATCATCAATGACCGCGCCGCCAGCTTGCAAGAGTCGCCGCTGTTCCGCCTCGGCAGCGACCCAATATACCTGGTAAATGAGGCCCAGTATGCCGACCTGAGCCACCTCTTCGGCAAAATGCTGCAGGAAATGGGCTCGGGCTACCTCTACCAGCAGGAAGTGGTGCGCAATTACCTGAACCTCATCCTGCACGAGGCCCTCAAAATGCAGCCGCATGCCAGCTACTACCAGCACCCCAACGCCGCCAGTCGCATCGTAGCCTTGTTTCAGGGGCTGCTGGAGCGGCAGTTTCCCATCGACTCGCCCGCCCACGGGCTGCAGCTGCGCACGCCCGGTGATTTCGCCCGCCAGCTCTCGGTGCACGTCAACCACCTCAACCGGGCCGTGCGCGCGCTCACCGGCAAGCCCACGTCGGTACACATCGCTGAGCGTCTCATCCACGAAGCCAAAGCCCTGCTCCAGCACACCAACTGGAGCACCGCCGAAATTGCCTACGGGCTGGGGTTCGACTACCCTACCTACTTCAACAACTTTTTCAAGAAGCAAACCGGCACCACCCCGTCGGCCCTGCGCGCCCAGCTCAGCCAAGACCACGCGGCCGCTTCGCCGCGAGTTGTTTGAATTGCTTACACATTCGTTTGAATCTCGTTAGGGCCTGGTTGGGGTCCAGAAGACCTTTGTGCTGTTCACGCAACACCACCTCTTCAACCCCCTCAGTTCCATGAAATACGCTCTCATCACCGGTGCCAACAAAGGCATCGGCTTCGAAACGGCCCGCCAACTACTCCAGCACGGCTACTACGTGTACTTGGGCAGCCGCGATTTACTAAAAGGCCAGCAGGCCGTAGACCACTTACAGGCTGAAGGCCTCACCCAAGTAGAGCCGCTCGTCCTCGACGTGACGGACAGCGCCTCCATTGCTGCCGCCCGCGCGGCCCTCGGTCAGAAAGCAACCGGGCTGGATGTGCTCATCAACAATGCCGGCATCAGTGGGGCCATGCCGCAGCCCGCACTCAGCACCCCCGTCAGCCTGATGAAAGAAGTGTTCGACACCAACCTGTTTGGGGTCGTGCAGGTCACGCAGGCCTTTATCGACCTGCTGCGGCAGGCCCCGGAACCCCGCATTGTCAACCTCACTTCGGGCCTGGGCTCGCTCACGCTGCACAACGACCCGACCTGGCAGTACTACCCCATCAAGCTGATGGCGTACAACGCGTCCAAAGCGGCGCTGAACATGTACACCATTACCTTGGCCTACGAACTGCGCGAGAGCCCGTTCAAAGTGAATGCCGTGGATCCTGGCTATACGGCCACCGATTTTACCTACCACAACGGCCCCGGCACCGTGCAGGACGCGGCCGCCCGCGTGGTAAAAGCCGCCCTGTTGGGCCCCGATGGCCCCACCAGCCAGTTTTACAGCGATGATAATGCACCGGAAACGGGCATCAGCCCCTGGTAGTAGCAGCCGCAGCAAGCACCCAAAACTGCCCCGGCCGCCAACGCGCCCGGGGCTTTTTTAGGCCTTCCTATAACCGAAAGGGTATAAAATGACGCGAAGCCTCTGTCGTGCTGAGGAGGCAGCAGGCCCTGCTGCGCCACCCCGCCAGCGTCTACGAAATGCCGTGAAACCGCCCCAGTGAACCATTGATCACTGGGGCGGTTTCCTGCTTTCTCTCTTGTTTTGGCCTACTTAGTAGCGTGTCTATCTTATCCAAGTGCGTCTACGAATTCGGTCCATTTCTTGGACGGACAAGACACCCCTGCTGCCAGTCGACGGTGTTCGACCTGGGCCAGCAACTCGGCGGGTATGGGAATCTGAACGCCGTGGCGGGTGAAGAAGTAGCGCAACAGGGACCCGGCGTAGAAGCGCAACCCGTTGCCTTCGGCGGCGTGCAGGGCCTTATAGCGTCAAGCCCCTGCCGGGCCGGCAACGAGCGCTACTAGGACCAGCAGAGGATCCGTTGGGCCCCCGTGAAGAGGCGCCTGGGGTAAAACGCCGCGGCCGCGTGGCCCGTACTACCCCAAAACTCCCGTCTACCTCCTTCCCATGCCCGCCCTCCTTGGCACCCTGCGCACGGGCACCAGCGGCATCGTCGTGCCCGGCCCGAAGGCCACCTTTCCCGAGGCCTACCAGGCCACCAGCCGCCTCACCTACTATGCCACCCTGTTTAACTCGATGGAGGTGAACAGCACCTTCTACCGCATCCCCCAGCCCAAAACGTTTGCGGCCTGGGCCGCGGAAACCGGCCCGGCGTTTGCCTTTACCCTCAAGCTGTGGCGCGATATCACGCACACCAAGCTGCTGGCCGAGGACCTCTCCGGCCTGGTCCGCTTTCTCGAGGCCGCCCGGGCGTTGGGCCCCAAAAAGGGCTGCTTGCTCCTGCAGTTCCCGCCGAGCACCACCCTTCGCCAGCTACCCGCGGTCCGGGCCCTCTTGCAGGCGCTGGCCGCGGCCGACCCCGCCCACGAGTGGCGCCAAGCGGTGGAGTTTCGCCACCCCAGCTGGTATGTAGAGGATACGGTTGATCTGCTGGACCAGCACGGCGCCAGCCTGGTGCGGCACGACAAAGGTCCCGCCCGAAACGCCCAACTCAACGAGGGGGCCGACTTTGTCTATCTACGCTTCCACGGCCCGCAGGGCAACTACCGCGCCTCCTACGAGCGCGACTTTCTGCACGACCAGGCCGAGCAGATCCACGACTACCTCCACGAGGGAAAAGACGTGTATGCCTACTTCAACAATACCATGGGCGCCGCGTTTGACAATGCTCAAGACCTGCAGCGGCTGGTCGCGGAGCGGGCGTGAGCCGGACGACGCGCGTGCGGGGGTAGGGGGCGCTGGTTTCCAGGGCCAGGTCGTGGTACCCCACGGCACGGGCTTTCTCCAGGGCCGTGGCACAGCGGGCCTTCACGCGGGGCTACCGGTCGTGGCCGGGCAGGCGGTGGTGGACGGCCGCCCCGTTGGCAGAAGAACCCCTGTAGCAATACAAGAAAGGCCCCGACAACTGTCGGGGCCTTTGGTACACTCGCTTTCTGAACCGGTCTTACGCTATTGGTAGCCAACTAGCAGCGGGTTGCTGCCGCCGGGACTACGGCTGGCCGCCGCCGCCGGCCGAACCGTAAATCTGGCCGTTGGCGTAGCTGGCCAGCGGGTCGGCCAGCAGCACGTAAATGCCCGCCAGCTCGGCCGGTTGACCGGCGCGGCCCAGCGGCGTATCGCCGCCAAAGGTGACGAGCTTTTCCTGGGTGGCTCCGCCGCTCACTTGCAGCGGCGTCCAGATAGGGCCGGGGGCCACGCCGTTCACGCGAATGCCCTTCGGCCCGAGCTGCTTGGCCAGCGAGCGAACGAAGCTGGTAGTGGCGGCCTTGGTCTGGGCGTAATCGTAGAGGTTAGCCGAGGGGTCGGTGGCCTGCACGGAAGTCGTACCGATGATGGAGGAACCGGGCTTGAGGTGGGGCAGCGCGGCCTTAATCAGCCAGAACGGCGCGTAGATGTTGGTCTTCATTGTCCAGTCAAACTGCTCCGTCGTCAGGTCCAGGATGGACTCGTGGGTCTGCTGGCGGGCTGCATTGCTGACCAGAATGTCGAGGCCGCCGAGCTGGCGCACAGCATCAGCGACCAGCTTCTTACAAAAGGCTTCGTCGCGCAGGTCACCGGGAAGCGCGACGGCTTTCTGGCCAGCGGCTTTAATAAGCGCAATGACTTCCTTGGCGTCGGCTTCCTCGGCCGGCAGGTAGTTGATAGCCACATCAGCGCCTTCGCGGGCGTAGGCAATGGCGGCGGCCCGGCCCATGCCCGAGTCGCCGCCCGTGATGAGGGCTTTGCGGCCTTTCAGGCGGCCCGAGCCCTTGTAACTCTTCTCGCCGTGGTCGGGCACGGGCACCATCTTAGAGGCCAGACCGGGCCAGGACTGCTGTTGACTTTTGTAGGGCGGCTTTGGGTAGGCGCTGGTGGGGTCTTCCAAAGGGGGCGCCCCGGCGGCCGCGGGGCGGGTAGCGGCTTCGGCACCGAGCACGGGGCCGACCGCCGCGACGGCGAGGCTGGCACTCAGGCCCGTAAGCACTTGCCGGCGGCTAAGTGGAGTTTCTTCTTTCATAGCACTAGTATTGGGGTTGGATCCCTTGCTTACACGCAGAACCAACCTTTCCGTTGTTAACGCGCAGCTTACTACTCGCAAGGGATAGGACCCACGCATATGGGAAAACCCATCCCCGGCGGGTGGTACGCCCTTTATGAAGCTCTCCCTATTTCTTTTCAGCTGCCTCACCAATAGCCAGGTCATTGAACCCAACGGGATCAAGTCCCAAAATACGGTCGTGGCTGTTGCAGAAGTCTGGGTGTCGTGTCTCGAATGCGTTGAGCGGTAGCTTTTGCCAAGCGAAACGCTGTTTCAAGCGCTTTTTAGGGTGGCTTCCCCCAATAAACGCCCGACTCAAGCTAATCATCGAGGAGTCTGCAACTGCCGCGGTCGTTTTCGTAGACGGACGCGAGACCCGTTAAATGACGGCTGCCCCGGCTGGTGGATGATGCAGGTCGTGTAGCGTTATCGTCGTGCCAAAGACGCCCCAGTTGGATTCGGGCACATCCCGGAAAAGGATGTACACGGGCACGCGGTCTGCGTCAGTAAGACCGGCGTGGTGCCGAAAGGCTTCCGTAAACTGCTGGATAAGCGCCTGTTTGGAGGCGTTGTCATGGCCGCCCGCGAACGCATTCACTTCCAGGCTAATCACCCGGGTACCGGCCGATTTGCCGCCGTGGTACACGGTGGCGGCCGGGTATTCGTGGATGTAAAGCCAAACGGTGCTGCGCACAAAAGGCGTATCAGGCAGCTGCTCGGTGGCCAGGGCGATGGTCGTCAACTCGTCGGCCAACGCCTCTTTCGCCGCCGCAGAAAACGTGTTTTCGGGGCAATGGAGATAAAGTAACGGCATGGTGAAGCAAGGAAAGGCCGCGCAGCGGAGGCCCTTGGCGGCGGCGCAGGGCTAGATTGGGGAGGAATGAAGCGGCCCGCCTAGCCCCAGGAATTGGGTCCAGGCGGGCCACCATTCGAAAAAACTACGCGTGGGCCGGCTCGGCGGCGGTGGCGTGCGAGAGGGCTTGCCAAGTCGCCATGTCCGTTTGTAAGCTCTTGATTTTCGCCTCGGCCAAGCCGTAGGCGTCCGCGCCCAGCAGCAGGTGCACGGGCGGATGGGGTGCGGCGGCAATCTGAATCAAGGCCGCGGCGCCTTTCGCTGGGTCACCCAGCTGGGAGTTGGTTTCCCGCACCTGGTCGTGGTACGCCTCGTTATCGCGCACGACTTGGTAAGCTGGTAGTTGGTCGGCGGCCAGCTTCAGTGAGCCGGACTGTAGGAAGTTGGTGCGGAAATAGCCGGGCGCCACGACTGTTACCTTCACCCCGAACGCGGCCACCTCGGCGGCCAGGGCTTCGGAGAGGCCTTCGACCGCAAACTTGGTGGCACAATACACGCCCCAGCCGGGGAAACCGCCCTGAATGCCGGCAATGGAGGAGAAGTTGAAGATATGCCCGCGCTGCTGCTCTCGCAGCTGCGGCATGGCCTGGCGAATGACGTTGAGCGTGCCAAACACGTTGACGTCGAAGTTTTCGCGCGCCTCGGCGTCGGTTACTTCTTCCAGGCTGCCTAGCTGGCCATAGCCGGCGTTGTTGACGACCACATCCAGGCGGCCGAACTGCCGCACGGTGGCCGCAATGGCTTCGCCCACGCGGGCCTCGACGGTCAGCTCCACGGCCAGCGGCAGAAAGTTGGGGGAGTCGGAGTTGACGGCGGCGCGCAGCTCATCGGCGTTGCGGGAAGTGGCCGCTACCTGGTGGCCTTGCGCCAGCAGTTGTTTCACCAGTTCGAGCCCGAAGCCTTTCGAGGCCCCAGTGATAAACCAGGCTTGCGGAGTGTGTACTTGGATGTCCATGCGGGGGTGTTGGTTAAAATGAGGGTTTGCGCGTTGATTCGAGGGACTCGATTAACGACAGCAAAGGTCCTCCCCTCCCGGCACCAGGCGCTTATGAGATTCAAGCCGATGCTTATGAAATTCAAACCCGCCGAAAAGCGGACGGCGCCAGCCCGGTTTGCTTCTTGAAGAAGTAGTTGAAGTTGGCGGGCTCATCGAAGCCCAGGCTGTAGCCGACTTCGGCAATGTTCCAGTCGGTGTGCCGCAGCAGGGCCCGGGCTTCGCCGGCCAGGCGCTCAGCGATGTGGTCGGTGGTGGTTTTGCCGGTTGTGTCGCGCACGCAGCGGTTAAGGTGGTTGACATGTACGGCCAGTTGCTGGGCAAAGTCACTGGCTGAGCGCAAAGCAAACCGGCGGGTAGGTGACTCGATGGGAAACTGGCGCTCGAGCAGCTCGAGGAACACGGCGGCCAGCCGCGACTTGGCGTCGGGGTGCTGGTAGCGGGCCGCGGTGGGCCGCAGCTTGAGGGCAGTATGAATCAACTCCGACGTGTAGTTACGCAGCAGCTCATACTTGAGGGGATAATCGGAGTCCAGTTCGGCCAGCATCTTCCCATACAGCGCACTTACCGCTTCGTCCTGCGCGGCCGTGAGGGGATAGGCGGGGGCGCTACCGGGCTGAAACAGCGGCAATTCGATGAGCGTCGGGTTGCCCCAGCCGTGAAAGAATGCTTCGCGGAAAATGCAGAAAAACCCGGTGGTATCGTCCGAAAGAGGCTGCCAGGTGTAAGGCACCTGGGGATTGAAAAACAACAGCGTCGGCCCGGCTATTTCCAGGCTTTTATCGGCGTAGTGGTAAGCGTTGCGGCCCCGGATGAGTGTGATTTTATAGAAATCCCGGCGGCTGTACTGCACCGGCTCGGCGCTGGGGGCCAGCACGTCCTCCAGCCGAAACACGTTGATTTGTCCCAACTGCGGGGGCTGGGGGGCGGGTAGTTCCTTGAAATGGTGCTGGTAAAATTCAGGGAGGCTCTCGGGCTTTGACATCACGTAAAGTTACCAGATTCAAGCTAGCCAGTCAGTGTTAGCCGGCAGCCGGGCAGCGTCGTACGACGCAAGTAGCTCTCCCTGCCGTTGCTTTCCCTTGCTACGCTAATTCGATTAGGCAACCCATAATAGCCACGTACTATTTCCTACCGAAAAGTGGGCATTGGCAAGTCCACCATTTAATCCTTGGACTAAACTTTTAGCCAAAGCCACACCTCAAGGACGTTCCTCCTTAGCATGTAACTTTTGGCAGAGGGAAGCTAACCCCTGGTTGTGACATTCTTAAAACAGGTGTTCCTCGTATGTCACAAACAGTGCAGTGCTGTCATTAGTGGTCATTTGGCGTAATACGAGGCCTTGCCTACCACTTCGTGTTGTAAGAAGTCAGGGTTACCTTAAGATGGGAGCCGGTTACCTCTGAGATAGGAGCTGGGCACAACTCGTAAGTGCTTCTTACTACCAACTCTAGCTAAATCATGAGGCCAGCAAGTATGCTTATACACCAACGGGACCTGTCACAAGAGGAGACTAAGTATCGCCTTACTAGCTCTGGTATGAACTCCTCACCGTGCGAGCACATAAATCATGAACCGAAAAAAAGAAATTCAGATACGATGAGTCTCCCTTGTCCTAACTAAGTCAGCAATCAAAGCCAAAGAAATTATAAGTTATGATAACCCTTCCTTATCGTACTTAGGTCAGATGCTAAAGCAAAAGAGATTATAAGTTATGATAAGACTTAATTACTAGCGGAGGCTTGGCTATTCGAAAACCCGACCATATGTACTCCTAATACCAACTGGGCATACAATTCCACCCTTTTACAGGTTGACACACAGCTCGGGTCGGGGGTGGCGGCCCGACATTGTCCACTCAGTACGCACCTATTGGTTAAGCTGATATTCTCATCCGTGTACGCGTCGTTGAGTGCGGCCGCCCCAAGAAAGTACGCCCCTCTGCCAACAAGCGTTTGAAAAGAGAAGGTCTGACGGGCAAAGCTCGCTTGTCCGGAACCAGTTGGGGTTTGCTTAATGCCAGCGTAGCTGATGCGGTTGGCAATCACGCCATCCGCACGAATCAAGGGCGACTGATAACTGGAACTGGGATCAAACTGGTAAAACAGACTACCCCCATCCCGGGCAATGATTTTTTGTTGGAAGGCGGTGGCACTCGGATTGTAGCGAAGTAAAGGATTATTATCGGGAGACGGAATACTGGTTAACCAGGCCACAAAGGCCATTTGTTGCCTGGCAAAGGAAACCTCGAGCATGTCATTCTGTAAGACGGGAATGCTTCCTTCCGGCACACAAATAGCGGCTCCGCTTCGCAAATCCTCATAGACATCGTAGCTGAAAGTGCGATAATCAAAACTGTTATTCAGCGCATACACGTTTAAGAGTTGTTGGAGTCCTGCCGGATCATCAATAGTATGCTGCATTTGGGCAATTGTCCGCGTCTTCGTTTTAACGAAAGTAGACCTACCTGCTTGTATCACTTGCAAGTTGCGCTCATCCAACGGACGGTCGGCCGCAAAGCGGACCTGTCCACCGCCCGCACAATTGAGAGAGGTTGCAAGTGCCTCTGTAGAGGCTTCCAAGTTCGGCAGCTGCGCTGCTCGTACTCCCCAGCTAATAGAACTCGCTCCTTTGTCTAATCCGCCATCGGCAATGCCTACCAGGTTACCGGCCGTGTCAACGATCGGTGCCCCGGAGAAGCCGGGTAGCAACGTGCCCTCCAAGTATAAGATTTGAATGGTTGGATTCGGCATGCGGCAGGTTTGTAGTTCCTGCTGCAGCTCCGGGGATAACAAGCCCGCTAAACGGCCATTACTGGAAAAGCCCAACCGCAACGAGCGATCAATCAACGTGTTTAGGTTCCCGTTGCCATTGTAGCCGACCGTGTAAAGACTCGAATGGAGGATGGGAGTGGTATTGGTAGTTGTTAAAGTGGTATTGGCGACCGAAGCACTGTTGTCCAATTCAAGGAGGACGAGATCGTGATCACGCAGGGCTTTGACCACGCGCGCCCGGCGGATGCCGTCATGTAAGGTGACTTCTATCTGGCTCCGGTTGGCAATGAGGTGCATAGTCGTTACCACCGAATTGCGGTTGCGCCACAGAAAGCCGGTGCCTACTTTCCCGCCGCTCTCGATGCGCACAATGGCGCGTTGCAGGTTGGCTACAACGGCGGCGGAGGGCTGGGCTTGCCCTCGGACGGCCAGTAGGAGGACCGAGAGCCATAAGAGCATCGCTTTAGTCATTGCAGAGGCATTTGCGGGTGAGATGCAGGGTATTTTGCTGTTCGGATGCAGGTACATGTTTGACCACACCCTCCGCAAGGGATTTCCAGAGGGCCCCGGTACGACGATAGGCTTCTACTTCCTCTTGTAGCGAGAAATTTTCATACCCTTTCAACTTGGTGCAGTCACTGAGGGTGATGGTGGCAGCAAAGAGCACCGTGCGCCGGGAGCGGTGCGGGGACTGGCGGGTGGTATCGAGGGTTGCTTCGGGCGGGATGATGCCCAGTCGTTCATAGGCTACGTAGCGCTTGGCCTCTTCCAGGCTGAATTCCCCATGTGCAGTCCATCGTAATACCTCATTATGGATATTTGGCGCCAGCGCGTTGTGGGCCCGCAGGTAAATCCCGGTCAGTAACGCGCCCGTGCAGGCAAAGCCGAAAGCCCCGGTACGGAGCGCATGATAGTGGGCATCGGCTGTTTCCTTTAACCCGAGTAGCACAATGAGCACGGATGTCAACGACCCAATCACCACCGCCACGGTACTGGAGATAGAAAGGCCAGTTAAAACTCCGATTAGCGCTCCCACACCAGCTCCCCCAAACAGTGCTAACACTCCTTTCATAGTCGTCCCCTCTTGGTGCTGGTGGTGGTCTGCGTGCCTTCTATGGAATATATAAAATTATCGATGTGTATTTCAAATGGTAGTAATAGTCCTTCATATCTCAACCCCTAATTGTGTGAGAAGAGGCCTGTTTTCCTCCAATTCTTGAGTATCCGTCTTAACAGTAAGGACGCAACGTGTCGGAAGCCGAGTAAGACTAATTGCGCAGGCTCACGGCTTTATGCGCGTGGGGCCGCACTTGAATCAAGCCAACTTGGTTGTTTTGGTGGTAACGTCACTCTAGGCAACTACTTCAAACCCCAATGCCTGCCAGTTTCCTTCTATTCCGCGAATGACACGCGCCCATGGAGTTCCTCCACGTGGGGTGACAGAAATGCTTACATCACTGAGTGCTAAAATCGAAGCTTGCGAGCCGAGCCCAGTTAAGCCAGCAGCAATAATTACTCTTTTCTTGGTGTTCCAAGGATTAGGTAATAATAATAACACCGCGCCAAATTGGCTGTCATTGGCAGGGACCTGTTCCATAAGCTCAGAGTATTCCGCTAACTCGATGCGCCCAGAATAATCTTCCTTGCCATTGACAGCATGTGCTGAATCTCGGTAAAAAATTACTCGCGAGTCACCCGGCGAATCGAAAACCACAGGCAAGAGTGTCCCATAGTAAGCTAACACAGCACGCGATATCCAGTTGGTATCGCCTGCGCCGAAGCAAATGAGATTGTATTGCCCTAACAATTCTGAACGATGCTTAATTAGGTGCCAATCAATATCAGCTGGAATATGAGGCACCTTCCTGCTTGCCGGCACCAGCCTAAGGTATTCGTTTGAGATAAATTGAAACAGATAAGGCAAGTACTCTGCGATTCTCATAGACTGCGTAGGCATTTTAGGAACCACACTATCCGGCTTGTTTTTATAACGTTCAATAAGATCTTCTTCTATCAAGCAATTCTTTAAGTTCAGAATATCCGTCACTTTAGGTGGATCCTCCTTACCTGAATGGCCTAAGACAAGCAGAATATCAGGCTCCCCATCAAGGTTAAAAAATTTCCGGGGCCAATCTTCAAAACTAAATTTTTCAGAGTCCTGATTGAGTAAAATAAAAGGGGAATTTTTAATCATTGCATTCGCTAAGTCTGCCACACTTGCTGTAACAATAAGCTCAGCAAGCTCGGATATTTTTTTTATCAGAGACCAGCCATTATGAGGTGCATAAGGAAAAATGAACCTGAATTTTTGGCCACTAGCCACATATATATCTTCATCTTTTTTAAGCGCTTTTGCTAATTCCTTTTTTACATGATAGCGCTCTGGTTCGCAGTATTCTGGCGTTATTATTGGGACAAAGAAGTTACATTTATCAAGCTGAGTTAGATAATTCTCTATGAGAGGCTTGCCTACAGAAACTTCTTGTGAATACAGAAAACATTTAAAATGCAAGCCATTTGGAGCCTCTACAGCTTCAAGCTCAGCCTTTAAACGTTCAGCTTCTGTCTTGCCTTTTTCTCCTGCTAACGATAGAAATACATTAATTTTCATTGCATTTTTAATTTAAAAGTTTTTGATTCAATAATCATGTATGCAAGTGTTGCAGCAATTATATTATTCGACTAATTCAGGATTTTTGTAATCAATTAGGTAGCTCCTCATTCTAAATGCTTGATCCTTTGTAAAAAAATATCTGCAGCTACTATAATCCATATAGTTCATAAACATATTAGACTGATTGCATTCAGTAGTAGGATACTTTGCGCAGTAATGCGGATGCTTTTTCGATTGAGCTGGAGTGTCGGCTACCCCATCTCGATTGTCACAACCACCTAAAAAATATGCCGAAGATCAAGCCAGTGGCCTACCTCATGAGTTAGAGTTCTACTGCCACCAAATACTCTCTTATAATCAATCACTATACCGTCATGAGCTAAATTGCTTTCAGTTGGTGTATACGCATTAGAATTTTTGATATCACATATATACACATTAAGATAAGATTTAGGGCTTATTATCTTGCTTTGAAAAAATGCTTTTCTTTCCCTTACCTTGAAACTTTTATTAGTGGTTTTCTTCCTAATGATGCCATCAGTGTCTTCTCCATTGGGCAGTTTATTAGCTAAGTAGAATGTGATGTCAGGATTGCCAACAAACGCTTTGAATTCCGTTGGCACTTCAGCTAAATCGATATTTTTAGCGGTAAAATCATGGCTAAGCGTAGCCAACATATTCTCTATCTCTTGTTTGGATATATTTTCAGCTTCTGTATTATAAAGTACATGAAACACAACAGGCATCCTGTATTTGGTGGAGTTATCTTTTAACTGTAATTCTTTATTCTTCATTGTATATTCTCTACTGTCTTCCGTTCCACATTCCGTGTTAGTACTAAGTACAGCACAACCCATCAGCTGGCTAGCTGTCAGCAGAATCAAAAATGCGTGTCGAAACAGAATGGTCTTATCCTTTTCTAATACGCCAATCATGAAAAGCAAAAGTTTGAATTATGAGCAAGCTGACTCTGCGCAAGTATATCTTTTAAAGTATAAGCTATATCAGTGCTAGCACTGATACAGTCTTGGTGTTATAGGCGAGCTGTCAAATAATCTTGGTGTAGCTGGGCTAGAGTCGTCTTGTTTTGGTAGTAAAAACGAATTCCCATCTTACGCGAAGCAGAATCGGATTTGTCGTTTTACCTATCTAACCTGCTCTTTTAAGACTTTTAATAGTTGCATGCTGAACTTCGAACAGACTGGTAGTTCATTTAAGATGACATCGCTAACTATTGTGATTCGTTAATTAAATAATTACAGTAAGTCGGAAATGATGAAATACCAGCTAGGGCATATCACAGTGTAAGCAGGTATGTGCTCAAGAAATACAAAAATACCTGCCTACTTTACCAAGTAAGCGGTAGGAGTACCGGGTAATCTGCTGGCGGCACCAGTCGTAGAAACAGTCGCTCTTCAGGCCGGGCGGGACGCTGCCCCAGTCGCGACCCCAAGCAGGTCCAAATAGCGATAAACGGTGGAGCGACCAATGCCGAGCAATTGGGCAATGTCGGCCGTCGTTTTGTCGTTCTGCAAATACAAGGTTTTGACGGCTTCGGCTTTGCGTTGGGCCACTTTGCTCAGGCCCGGTGGTCGCCCGCCCTGGCGGCCCCGGGCGCGGGCTGCCGTCAAGCCGGCCAGGGTACGCTCACGGATCAGGTCGCGCTCGAACTCGGCCAGGGAGGCAAACAGATTGAACATAAGCCGCCCCTGAGCGGTGGTCGTATCGAGGTGATCCTGCAAGCTCACCAACTGGACTTGTTGCTGCTGAAAGCCGAGCACGAGTTCGACCAAGTGCTTGAGCGAGCGGCCGAGCCGGTCGAGCTTCCACACCACGAACGTGTCGCCGGGCTGGAGCTGATCAAGCAACTCGCGCAAGGCAGGACGCTCCTTAACGGCCGAGGCTTTTTCTTTCACTATTTCCTGGCAGCCATAGGCGCGCAGCGCATCCAACTGCAGATGCAGCTGTTGGTCCGGCGTCGATACCCGTGCGTAGCCCCAAATCATACTCCCGTCTGACAAGGTGAAAGATCCCATAAGATAGCGAGAAAGCGGAGCATTCTGTCGGTCTAGTTCTTGCCCTAAAGAAGGCTATTGCTGTACTCGCTCAGGAAAACAAAGGAGCCCTCTTGAACCACTAGTTGGAAAAGGCAGCAGAGACGCGTAAGCTAGCCTAATTAGATACTTGGATTCCGACTTGATCTATTTAGGCCTCTTAAGAAAATAGAAATCGATCGTTACTTACCCTCCTTGTAGTTTACATCCTTATGCCTGTATTATCCGTCTGTTTGTTTGTAGTTAATTTATTAAATAATTATCCCTACAAGAACACATTCTGCGCTTCCATTCCAATTAGAATAATAAATACTTTAAAGGGAAAGGAATGATTTCTACGGTAAAACCTCCTACTTAGTCCGTTGCAAAAAACCGGCTAGTATGTACGAGCTTACGCGACGAGAAGTAAATTCATGCGATTCGCTTATTGCCACCCGCTATATAAATAAAAGACAACATCGGCAGGATGTTGGCTTTCGAGATGAAGGCAGATAAAATACGCGATTGTTCATGTGGTTGAAAACTCCTTCAATCCGTTTAAGAAGAAATATAGAAGAGAATTCCATTGTCAACTCATCATGGTTTTCTCAGCAAACATTTGCTTACTTCTATTTCTTACCTAGTGGATATCAAAAAAACAATAGTTGATTAAATAAAAAGTAGTGAATGCAGTGATATTCTCTATAGAAAATTAATTAAGCTGACTTGCTAGAATCAACAAGTGGAATACAAGTGTATTAAAACCAGTAGCTTTAGGAGCACTAAAATTATTTCCTCTCAATGGACAGTTATTCGCCTCTTTTCCAAAAGAGTTTTCAGGTCAACATTAGTTTTGGCACGAAGCCCGATATTGAGGGTATTGTATTAAAGGTTAATAATTATGCCTCTTATATTATTCCCTACCATCTCGTCGAAATACTAGAAGTCCATCCTCACTATCAAGCATATGATGAGGATGAAAAGCAGCGCTTCCTACTCGATCTGATTCTAAGGCACATCGAAAACTTTACTGTTAGATAGCCAGCAGCTAGTGTATAGGTATTAAATCACAAAAATGACAGAATTGATCATATTCTTGGTTTCGTTTGGATCAACTTTCTTTTTTATGTGTAGAATGATGCTGCTCAAATCCATCTTCTTACGTAAGCTTATCATAATCAATGACCGTTTTTCTAACAACCTCCCCTTTCATGATCCAGCAATAGGTGACATTGATCTAGACAGCGTTTTTGAGAATTCCGCTAGCAGTGAAAAGAAACATATAGTAAACAGGTATAGAATAAATTCAGATTATAATTCATTCGTTACTGCCTATTATAAAGTTACCAGTCGAAGTGCAGTATACATCCTTATCAGTATGGTCTTCGCATGCCTATTGATGGTATCACTTTCTATTTTAAGTGAGAACTTCTAAAGCAGATTACCTGATGATTAGAAGGTTGCTGTACCCTATTGTCCGCCATAGTTCGAGTTTATGCACTGAGCTACGTCTGGCCAACGTAGCCGCGTCAAACGCGACTCTAGAAAGTAGAAGCTTCATCAAGCGGGTGGTAGGATTAGTGCCGAGTAAGGCGAAGACTATCTCTGGCGGTACTGAGCGAAACATCACGATCTACTCCTTTATATATAGGGTACAGAAAACAGTAGCCCTAGTGATTGGTTGCTGCCTATTAACTGAAGGCTTGAGTGCTCTACCAGCGGTACTCATATACGATCCGTTCACTCTGTCGTTGACCATAGTAAATCCCGAAATAATCAGGAATAGACAAAATATAATTTTTCCAAATAATATTATTGCTTTTCTCATATAATTGTACTATTTAGATTTTTGTTTTGTTTTTCTAGGAAAGACTCCGACAATCATTGGTTAGCGGAGCTAGATTTTACAACTTGGTTATGATAATAGTTAATTATCATAACCAAGACCACTATCTTTGAAAACCGCTCTTTTTTCGTCTTTTCCTCGGGCGCAGTACTCCTTATAATAAGGAGTGCTACGACCGACTAGCTTTGCCTGCTATGAGTGAGTTGATTCCCGTTTCCACCACGTTGTTGCCCGCGGGTTTGTCGTCGGTTTCCGACGCGGTCGCCCGCTACGTCGAGGTCGGCTTAGCCGGGGCGGCCAACACGCGCCGGGCCTACGCGGCCGACCTGCGCACCTTCGAGCAGTACTGCCGCGACCATGACCTCGAGCACCTGCCCGCCGCCGTACCCACCGTGGCTCAGTACGTGACGCACCTGGCCGACCAACCCCGCAAGCTGGCTACCATCCGCCGTCATCTCTCGGCCATCGCCAAAGCGCACGAGCTGGCCGGCTACCAGACGCCCACCGACTCCAAGCAGCTGGCCGTCGTGCTCGAGGGCATCACCCGCGTGCTGGGCAAGCGCCAGAAGCAAGCGCCCGCCTTCAGCGTCGACGAGCTTAAGCGAGCGATTAATGGACTCGACCTGACCACGCCGGCCGGGCTGCGGGACCGGGCCCTGCTGCTGCTCGGCTTTGCCGGTGCCTTCCGCCGCTCCGAGCTCGTGGCCCTCAACGTCGAGCACCTCGAGCTTACCCCCCAAGCGTTGATGATCCACCTCGACAAGAGCAAAACCAACCAGTTCGGGGAGGTCGAGGATAAAGCCGTTTTCTACGCCCCCGATGATCGTTACTGTCCCGTACGCTCGGTGCAGGCCTGGCTGGAAGTGCTGGGGCGGCCGACAGGCCCGCTGTTCGTCTCGCTTAAGCGCGTGCCCAAGCAGGTGGCGCAGCCCTCCCCGTTTCGCCTCTCCGACATCAGTGCCAACAAGCTCGTGCAGCAGCACCTAGGCGCGCAGTACTCGGCTCACTCGCTGCGCGCTTCCTTTGTCACCATTGCTGTCGAGGCCGGCCAGTCCAACAAGGCCATTAAGAACCAGACCAAGCAGAAGACCGACGCCATGATCGAGCGCTATGCCCGCCTCGACGACGTCAAGCGCTTCAACGCCGCCAAGTTCCTCGGCTTGTAGAATCCGCCGGTAAGTAAGAGCTATCAGACCTTAAGAGAAAGAGGCAATCCCGGTTTCCATGATAATATCCCTGGCTTCTGCGCAATAGGTAACGAGGCGAGTCTATTCTCGATTTTGCGTATGCTACTTACGTCCAGTGGTTCTTCCAGAAGCACACGTAGGCCGTTAGCGTTTCGCCACAGCGCGTAAGGAAGTAAATAATGGGGGGAAGCAGGATAGCGAGTCTAGGCCCTTGCCTTTTCTCCCTGTTGTTTACCCCCCCGGCTCTTGCCACGAGCCTATGGGAAGGTAGGGTGGTCCTGCGCGGAGAATTGCGCCGGCATCCACTATCCACTAGCACCGAAGCAGGAGGTGTTTTAGGGCGACCGAGCAACTATCTGCACCCGCAAGGGGCTAGTAGTTGCTCAACTAAATCTGCCCCATACCGCCATCGACGAAGAGTTCGATGCCGTTCACAAAGCTGGCCTCTGCCGAAGCCAGGAACAGGACAGCGGCGGCTACCTCTTCCGGGCGCCCCATTTCCCCGCGCGGAATCAAAGGGGCGATTTGAGCTTTAAACTCCGCACCGGATGCGGCCATCATGGGCGTATCGATAGCGCCTGGGCTCAGCAGGTTGACCCGAATGTGGCGGTCCTGCAAGTCGACCAGCCACCCCCGTACAAAGGCCCGGAGCGTGGCTTTGCTGGCGCTGTACACGCTGTTGGCCGCATACCCCTTAATGGAGGCCATCGACCCATTGAGCACAATAGCGCCGCCCTCCGTTAGCAAGGGCAAGGCTTTCTGCACGGTGAAGAGCGTGCCGCGGACGTTCAGGTTGAAGATGGAATCGAAGAACGCTTCCGTGATCTCGCCCAGTTTGCCGAAGCCGGCCGCCCCCGCGCTAGCGAACAGGACGTCTATTCTCCCTTTTTCCTGCTGCACCGTCTCGTAGAGGCGGTCGAGGTCGGCTAGGTTGGCCGCGTCGCCCAACACACCCGTCACGTTGCGGCCGATGGTGCGCACCGCCTCGTCGAGTTTCTGCTGGTTGCGGCCCGTAATGAAGACGTAGGCGCCTTCCGCCACAAATAAGTGGGCGGTGGCCAGGGCCAGGCCCGAGGTAGCGCCGGTAATAACGGCTACTTTTCCGGTGAGTTTTCCCATGATTTCCAGTTGATGGTTTGCGTTGCGTGACGCTACTTGCACCCTACAGGCGCTGTTCACAAGGCAAACTTCCGACGCGTGGGCAGGGCGGGCAAGTACGGAGAACTTATTCGGCACCTGATACTTTTAACTCCTAGGGCGAATTTAATCCCCGTTCTCCTCCGCCATCTCTTTCCTCAACTTGCTTTCCTGATGTACCAAAAGAAAATTGCTAACACGTTGAATTGCGGCTCTGTGCTCACCAAGGAAGTGCTGCACGGCA
The DNA here is from genome assembly GCF_029433095.1 of Hymenobacter sp. YC55. GTDB lineage: Bacteria > Bacteroidota > Bacteroidia > Cytophagales > Hymenobacteraceae > Hymenobacter. The sequence continues at coordinate 80,559 of NZ_JARNTX010000007.1, read as the reverse complement.
AATGGAAGTCTACCCTGCTGGCGGGTATTGCCCAGGGCATTCAGCGGCCCAGCGCCATGCAACGCATGCTCCCGAGCGCTACGCGGCGCGTGCTCAACGTGCAACTGGCCGAGCTGGAGCACCATGGCTTGGTGAGCAAAACTATCTTTCCTGAGTTGCCTCCCAGAGTGGAGTATCAGCTCACGGAGTTGGGGCGGTCGCTGCTGCCAGTGATTGAGGTGATGGAGCAGTGGGGCAATGCCCACCGCACAGAACTGGAACAAGTGCTGGCCAGGAATTTGGCCGAGCTACCAGACTAATCAAGGGCAGGAAACAGCCTAACGCATAGAGACGAGCGTAATAGGACGGCTGGTTCATTCGTGCGCCGGGATCGCTGTTTGTTCTACTCCTTCCATAAGATCTGATAAAATAACGGGGTATCGGACTTCAGTAGAGGATAGCGAAATCGGAGCTTTAAGGACAATCCGGCTTTTAGGTGTGCTAGGTAACGAGGCCCTTCACTTATCGCTACCTATGTGTGCCGAGCGAAATCAGCTCGTTCGTTGCTAGTTCGGATACGATTCGTAACAGTTATGATACCTAAAGTAATTGAATGGACGCTGTCCGTTAGGTGCCGTGCCATGAAATAAATCAGGTCACTGTTATTGGGTAAGCGTTACATAATAGAAGCTGTGGTCATAGGGCCGGTCCACTTGGTAAAGCCACTGCTTGGCGAGTAAAGCGTCAACTCCCTGTTCAATGCGCTGAGCAGAGAAGCCTAATTGCGGGTAATTCCAGTCGATGAACGACTGCAGGCGCCAGAGGTCAAACCCTCGCCAGTCGCCTTGCGAGTCAAAATCGACATCCAGTCGGAGGTTGTTGGTTTCAAAGTAACAGCCAATTCCATGGAAGGCATAGGCAATACCGTTGCGCTGACCTTGCCGGCCCATACACATATTCCGCTCCAAGCGGCCGATGCGGGTAAAATCCAGGCGGAAGGCTTCGCGTAAGGCACTACACAGCTGGTCTGCCAGCCTTACCCATTCCTCAATACGCTGGAAAAGCTTTTGCTCGGTTGGGGTGAGCGAACCGCGTTTCACACGAGAGAGTGGCAATACTCGCTGCGGGACAGCCTTACCTGCTTGCCTCGCCAAGACCCTCAGCACCAAGTGCCCGCTCGGCTCCTGCCTGGCGCTGCCAACCGAAAGAGGCTCGCCTACCCGTAGCTGCGTCCCGGCTTCCGCTGTAACGCAGAGTACGGCCCGCTTCGTCTCGCCCACCCGCAAGGGGCCGTCGGGAAGGGTTAGTACTTGGGCCCCGAACGTGTAGGGCAGCGAGGCGGACCAGAAGCACAGGTAATCGTTTTGCTCTACTTGGCGTTGCTCTACCCACTTGGCAGGAGGAGTGGTTAGCGAGAAAGGGCCGTGCAGGAGCATCATGTAGAAAAACACATACGGTCACAACGTACGATTTCTTACCCGTTATTCGACTGATTCCTGCCTGTAAGCGACTGGAATGGACCCCTAAAGGGCGGGGCTATCCCAGATTGCCTAGCGGCTCCACGCAGTGCAACACGCCAGTCACTGCCCTCGGCCCAGCGTCCACGGTTCGCAGCAGTCGTCGGTCGGGTGACCAATTGCATACAAGGGCGTTGCACGGCGAGTAAACGGTGGAGCTAAAAGATGGCACTTTACAATGGTAGTAGTACGGCAGATTGGTATTGAAATACGTAATTTGTTGTATGTTTGTGCGAGCCTATGCTGAGGCTCCTCTAACGCGCGCATTTTTTGCGGCTGCTTCCCGGCGCGCGTCCTTTTCCTTATCTCGTAAAGAAGACCCCGTGCAAACCGTCTATTTTACGGATCGTAGCGGCGTGGAGCAGAACGCGCTACAATCCCTCCTCTATTATGAGGAACAAGAACCCATCGGGCAGATTGCCGTCTTTCCCGATATCCACTATTGCGCCGAGCGCTCCATCCCCGTGGGGGTGGCCTTTCACACCACCGACATTTTCTATCCCCTGGTAACGGGCAAGGACCTAGGGTGCGGGGTCGCCTATCTGCGTATTCCCCGGCAGGACGTGCTCCGCCCCTTCGACAAAGCCCGGCACTATCGCGCCTTGGAGCGGGAGGTGCACGGTATGACCGACGAAGGGCTGGGCGGGGGCAACCACTTCCTCTCGCTCGAAACGTCGGACGAGTACCTCTACATCATCGTGCACACGGGTAGCCGCAACCTGGGCATCTACCTCTACCAGGAGAACTGCCGGCTGTTGCAGCACCATAACCCGGGCAATGAGTGGCTGCCACTTGAGTTGGCGACGCCCGACTACCTGAAGGAATATGGACGGGTGCTCGCCTATGCGGCGAGCCGTCGGCAGGAATTTGTGTATAAGACTTATAATTTCTTACGGCGCAATGGCTACGTCCAGGCCGGGACGCCCGTTTTGGCGGATAGCTGCCACAACCTGCTCGAGTTCAAAGAAGAGGGGGTGATCCACCGCAAGGGCAGCACGCAACTGGTCGGGGACGGCGAGGTGGTCATCCCGCTCTCGATGAGTCGCGGCTCGCTGATCGTCAAGCCTAACCGCTGGCATCCGTCCCTGGCGCCAGCGCTCTGGAGCTGCGCCCACGGGGCGGGCCGTCGCTACAGCCGTACCGATACGCTCAAATACTGGCATTCGCTCAAGAAGGCAGAGAAGGAGGCGTATCGTCAACGCTTTTCGGAATTGCTCAACCGGCAGGGCGACTTTGAGAGTAGCATCCTGCAGGAGTTCGACTTTGCCTATAAAGACACTGCTGCCTTGCTCGATACCCAACCCTATCTGATTCGGTGCGACGAAACCCGGCCGTTGGTGACGGTGAAGTTTACCGGGGTGTAAGAACTGCCTACTCGAACCTGATCTGGAAACAGGCCAGGTTCGAGTAAGGCTGCATTAGAAAAAATATGCCTTGCGTTGTGATAGGTAAATCTTATCGAGTCCAATAATCGATTAAGCCAATAAATGGCGGAATAGTATAAATATACTTGCTATATCATATAGTATTGCAAAAAAGTGCAAAAACGTTACAGACTGGAAGTCGCTGTCAACATAGTACCTTTCTTATCCCGCTCCCTGTGCGCTTCTTTCGTTGCCATTTCCGTCGAGGCTAGTCCGTGTTACACGGCATTACATATCAAACCCAATAGAAGGACGAAATCAGCAACAAGCGTTATGCCCGTCTCAACGACGCTAAGCGCTTTAACGCTGCCAAAATATTAGCCCTGCCGGCATGGCGGTTCCCTTGTGCACGTGTCTCACAACCCGAACAGCAGGACTAGTGCGTAGCTCTCTGCCCGCGAAAGAGCCCGTAGCGATTTGGGTAGACCTGCTCGATGCCTAGGGCCTGCCACCCGGGTTGCAAGGGCGCGGGCAGCGTGACCTCCAGCTTGCCTTAGCTAAAGGGCGACATCTTAGGACAAGGACAAGAAAAGAGAGCGGTTGTACACCTAAAGCGCGAATACGCCACCCTGGATAGCAGCGCCATAAGGCTGGGATAAGGAATCGAGATAAAGCCGGCGGGGACGTTATTCGACCACTGTAGTAGTCAAATATACCTAGAAGTAGGTATTGTGTGCAGGAACTGTACAGTCTAGGTTTACATGTTTTATTGAATTAATTCACTTCTGCATGAGAATACCTTTTACTCTCCTCTTCCTACTTTCTGTCGTCTCCTCCTTTGCGCAAACGGATCCCACAACTGCTCAGGTAAACTCGGATACGCTAGGAGTGCCATCGGGAATGACTACCGCTCCGGTTTCCGTTGTCCATGAGCCTACCAAACAGGAGGGTTTTCGAAAGAATATCGTTAAGCTCAATCTTTCGTCCTTGGCCCTCTACAACAACAGCCTCAGCTATGAGCGCACGCTGACCAAGAAAATGACGATCGTTGTCGGGTATCGATACATGCCGAGAACGACGGCCACTTCCGCTTTTTTGGTGCAGAAATATAGCGCCCAGTTAGACAAAGAAGATGCTGATCTGAAAGAGGATTTGAATGCCACGCTGGTAGGCAATAACACCGTGACCGGCGAGATACGCTTCTATAGCGGCAAAAAGCCCGGAGCGCGTGGGTTTTATCTTTCCCTGTACGGGCGCTACCTGAATGTGGACGCCTTGCTGCCGCATGAGTACGAGACCGACACGCGGATCTATTCCATCCCCCTAGCAGGAAAAATTAGCGGGTTCGGCGCCGGGGTAATGATGGGTTCACAATGGCTCATTGCCAAGCGCGTCGCCTTCGACTGGTACATCTTAGGTGGGCACTACGGCAAACTTCAGATCGACCTGCATTCGGAGTCGGATCTGAGATCCCTGTCCGCCGCGGAAAGACAGGGGTTGGAGAGCGACCTCGAGTCGTTAAGCGATGATCTCCCGATCAAGCCGAAAACGAAGGCCACCGTAACGGCGCAAGGCGCCAAGTTGACCGGGACCATGCCTTTTATTGGCATCCGCAGTTTAGGCTTCAACCTAGGCATTGCTTTCTAGAAACTGCTTCGAATTCTTGCCACGGGTGCTCTGGACGTAACTGCGGCTCCTGATTGCCGGCACTGCGCGGCTCCCCTCCTCCGATTTATTTCATCACTTACTGTTCTTCGTATGCGCAATTGCTACGCCCTTTTTCTTCTCTTTTTCACATTGACACTTACTTCTTGCTTAGAGAAGCAGGAGCCCGATGCGGTACCCGCTTATGGGGCCAAGCCCATCCTCAAGAATGCCCGCAAGATTAGCTTTATCATCGACGGCGCGTATGACTTGAGTCAAACCGAAGTGCACAGCACCCTCGACTCCACGGCAATGGATGGAGAAGACAAGGGGCTCCTTGTGCCTGCGGCCTACCCCTCCGCCGTCTTCTTCCTAGACAACACTTCCGGCCAAATTCTGGCCGTGGTGCAAACGGACACCGTGCGTGACCAAGTGCCAGTAAACGCCACGTCCGTGGCGCAAGCCCTGCTCCCGTTGGTGCCGGCCTATCATTCCCTGACGCCCGTGCAACAGATCACCTTCGAAAGGAATGCGCCCTCGCTCAAACCCTTTCAGGACTTTGTGGTACAGGTCGATGCCCTGCTCAAAAGTAAACGGCCGATTTACTCTACGGAGCCGGCCTATGTGAATAAGCTCGTGGAGCTGAATAGCTATATCTTGAAAAACCTGCTCGGAACGCCGGACCTGACGGCGGGTCGGACTGCGAGAGTAGTAAATCAATTCAAGGATTGGGTTGCCGTGGAAGGAGGCGGCACCCTCATCAATCAGGTGCATAGCTACGTGTACGCCGAATTCATTCCCAGCAACGGGGGCAATACGGTAAAGACACTGCTTGATCCTCAACCCGTCCCCGCTGGTCGGTGGTCCAAGAAACCACTAGCCGAGCTAGGGTTGAAGGATGACTATTATACAGTTCATCTAAACCAAACCCACGAGTCAGTGGTGGCAAAAAACTATTATGAGCTGTCAAGCCGAATGGCCAAAATGTTTCTGAATGTTTTTCTTGGCCGGCTAGGTGAAGAGAGCCGGAGTGACTGCATTGCCGCTATCGCCGGAGCGATACAAGTGGATATCACAGCAACGATGTTAGAATTAGGGGGCGGCGCTAGTATACCGGCCCAAGAGGTGCTGCTCAAGATTTCACAAGTTGCGGGCAATACGCTGCAGACGGCCTTCACCAATAGTGCCTGCCAAAAAACATTGTTAAATAAATCGGTGATTGCGAAGGCCCTGGCCGCTCAAACCAACGTCTTTATGAAAACCATTCAAGCCGTCAGCATGGTGTACGAATTAGCTGAGTTTTTTCCGTTTGTATTTGCGCAGGCTAATCCCGTGATAATGTCCGACAAGATGCAGGTCTACAAAGGCAAACTCGTTCCCGGTTGGGTAAGCTTCCAAGAAATAAAGGGCAGCGTAACGAGTGGGTACGCCCCGAGTGTGACCGTGCGGCCGGCAGTGGAAGCCAAGATCCTATCCTTCTACGACAAAATAGATTTAGGGCAATTCGAGGCGGCTTGGACGGTAGAGAGCGGCCACGGACAGGTTACGCCCAAAACCCCCTTTAACGCCGACGGCAAAACGGTCACCTCATGGCGGCTGCCGACGCCGGAGGGCACGTATGCGCTCAAGGCGGAAGTACTGGACCGCGAGAAGGAACACCTGATGGGGAGCCCGGTGAAGTTTGAAGTCAAGGTAAAAGATTCGATTGCCATCTATAAAGCAGCGGCGGTGGGGTCATGGACCGTAACGGGGTATGACCCGAACAACCCGCCTAGCACGTACCGCTTTAGATTATTTGCCGATGGCACGGGGGTGTACCCAATGGATGGTACGGGCTTCACTAGGGACGTTCCCATTCGTTGGTCCATTGAGAGCACCCCCGAGGGCTACATCTTGAAAGAGCAGGGGTGGTGGCATCCCGCTTACACGGACGATAGAATTACGAAGCATGCCCGGCTCAAGTACCCTTTAACTGGCTACAAGGTCTATAGCTCGCCGCAAGGGTACCCCAATTTCACGTTTCTGAGTCAGGTATACACCAAGAACTAAGGCGGCTCCCGTCTGGTATCCTCTCTTTTTCCTCGTAGACGACCCGCCCGCTACCGGCGTAAAGCAACTACTTCCATACCGACAAGGCGTCCTGACCGAGTCTAGTTAGAGTTGAAATACTTGCGATGGCTTTTCGCTAAACAGTTCCTCGTAGGTACTGGACGGGACGCGTTGTCCCATCCATAGTGGCCGCGTAACGCGAGCACACCCATTTCTCAATGCGTCTCCAGCTCGGGACTGGAGACGCTTTTGTTTGCTCTTCAGTCCCCTTTGGTTGATGTCGAAGGTGGCCAGAGTCTCCCTCTTACAAAGACCAGGATGACAGGGGCTCCTCATCCGTCCTTTTAGGTAACGAGATAGGTTTACTTATCGCCACCTATGTGAATGATGGAAACGAATGATCAGGTTAGTACGTCGAAACTCGTTGCTTAAGGGTTACGAAGGAGCGTGCGCATTCGTAGATAGCTTTTTCGTTCCTAGAGGATAGTACCACTTATTTCGGGACGTGCGTGGCTGAGGGTCGCCGTTGCGATGGCCGCGTCAGCGCCTGCCGGACCGCCGCAGCACTGGACAAGTTATCTAATTCGGGATGAGGCGTCGGGTCCGGCTGATACTGGGGCCGGCCAGCCGAATTCATGCCAACATACTGGAAGACCAAGGTCTGGTACTGCGTTACCCGGCCGTAGTGCTGGCGGCCTTGCTTGTCACGAAAGGCCGGCTCGCGCAAGCTGCACGAGAGCAGCGCTAAGAGCTCCTTTTGCCCGTTCTGCTCGACATTGGCAAAGAGCAGCGCTGCCAGCTCCGTCGCATCCCCGAGCGATTCCAGCGTCAGCGAGTACAGGGCATACGTGTTGGGTTGGAATGGATCTAGGATGATCAACTCGCGACCGTACGCGTTGTCGCCAGTGCCCGGCACGGAGAAGAAGAGTTGTTTGCCAAACGCACTCGGCCGCCACGCGTAGGCCACTAGATCGGTGGAAGCCGGAAACGATACTGGGAGTACGCGCCGCAGAAAGGTGGTATCTGCTTCTCCGGGTCGGCGCGTGGCCACGCCCTGCTGCCTGGTTCGGGTTTCCGGATCCTGCGTTTGACTTACCAGGTGATCACGAACTGGTAAGCCGAACACCGCCGTCGGGGTAGGGCCAGCTGACGCTTGGCAGAGCGATGCGCGATGCGGCCACCCGTGGGCTCCCCAAGCGGGGTGACTTGAAAAAGCGTCGCTCACCAGCACTACCCACACGAGGAGAAGAGTACGCATAGAAGGGAGAATGAATCGGCGCCATGGGGCGTCATCTCTGGAAAACAAAACCTTGCTCACTTGCACCACGCTGGTAAAAGCGCACGCCCATCCTAGTGGTTGAGCTAGTACAAGGTGATCTTTTTAGTAACGGGTCCGCGCGAGGTGTGCACGACCAGCACGAACAGCCCGGTCGGGTTGCCCGCAAAGGTTAATAACTGCCGCAGTTCCGCTTGCCGACTCAAGTCGGTGGTAAAGAGCAGTTGCCCAAGAGCGTTGTAGACCTGCACCCGCTCGAGCGTAAAATCAGCTCGCTGCCACTCCAAGGTGATGGCCCCACGGGCCGGGTTAGGATAGACGCGCACGGCCTCGGCGGGCGTCAAGTCGAGTACGGTAAAGGCCTGGGCATTCTCGGCCTGCCCGCCGGTGCCGGCCATCGTCCAGAGACCAGAGCGCGCACCTCGGGGCACGCGCACGGTCGTGCTGGTGGCAGTGGCCGCCAGCACGGGCGCGGGTACGCCCCCCACATAGACGGTATCCGCCCGGCCTTCAACCAGAAAGTTTCTTCCCGTCAGGGTAACCACCTCGCCGACGCTGCCTTGCAGTGGCGAGAACGACGTGAGCACGGGTGGGGGCAGAAACGTGAAGTCGGTCAGAGACTGCACCGATCCGCCTGGGGTTACCAGGTGGAGTTTGCCGGTTTGGGCAGTTACTGGCACTCGCACTTGCAAGTGGGTGCTCGTGACCTGCAACACGGGTGCCCGGCCGCCTCCGAGCGTAACGGTGGAGCGGGCCGCGGGGGCAAACCCCGTACCCGTGACGGTAAGCAGGTCGCCGGCTTTGCCGCGGGCGGGGCTGAAGGAGGTAATTGTCGGCGGGTACCAAATAGTGAAGGGCTGCGCGCTGCTGACCCCGCCCCCGAGCGTGCGCAGCTGCACCAGCCCGGACGAAGCACCGACCGGTACCTGTACTTGCAGAGCCGTGGCGGAGGCTTGCAGCACTTGGGCCGGGATACCGTTGAACCAGACGGTATCCTGCGCGGCTACGGTCGAGAAGTGCGTACCGGTGAGCGTGATCAGGCTACCCACCACCCCCTCGTTGGGTTGCAGGGCCGTGAGCGTGGGCAACTGGTAAGCCTCAAAGGGCGCGATGCTACGAGTGGCCCCATCAGCTGTCACCACTTCGATCGGCCCGGGCGTGGCCCCGGCCGGTACGCGCACCGTTAACGTCGTGGCCGTGGCGCTCAACACCGGGGTATCCACGCCGTGGAAGCGGACGCGGTTAGCGGCGGCCGTCGGGGCAAAGCGGTGGCCCGTAAGCGTGACCAGCGTGCCGGCCCGACCCTGCGCGGGGGTAAAGGCGCGCAGGGTCGGTGAGACGATGACGTCTTGGGCGAGCAACTGCCCGGCCGGGTTTACCGTGGGCGGCACATCATAAATACGATTGAGCGTGGTGTTGGTGCGTACCGGCTCGTTGTAGTCGAAGTAGATGTCGGCAAAGTTCTCGATCTTGGTTTGCGGGGCTAAGCCTGCTTTAGGCTGCACGCTGAACTGCACGAAGCCGTTGCTGCCGAGCTGGTCGTGACTGCTGTCAGGCAGCAGAATGTTGTCGAAGGTAAACGTGAGGATAGGTTGGGTTTTGCCGCTCAGCTGCAGCCGGTAGGCATGCGAAGTGGCTCCCATCTGCAGCGTACTTGGGTCCAGATCCGCCGCCAGCGTGTCTACCACGACTACGCGGTATGCCACATCCGTGCCTGTATTCTGGAAGCGGACCTGGTAGCGCAAGGGCGTGTTGGTGGGCGTGTAATGCTGGGCGCTCACGCCGGCGGGCACCACTTGCTTGTCATTGGGGTCAAAGGAATCCACGATGGGCTGGCAGTCCACGGCGAGTTCGGGTTCCGCATCATCGGGAGGAAAGGCCTGCATGGCTGCACTCGGGGCGCCGGTGCTTGCCCGGCCTGCTAGCTCCACGTTGGCGCTGGCCAAAGCCTTGTAGGGGTGGCCCGCGGGCTGGTCGGATTCGAGGCGCACCACCCGGCCCGTGGCCGGCACGCGCAGCACCAAGCTGTCGTCGGCAGCCAGGGCGTAGCGGTGCACCAAGGCCAAGTCGGTATCCTGGTAGACCCGCAGGCTTAAACTGTCAGTGGTGGCGGCTGGGCCCGTATTGGTGAGGGTGAAGCGGGCCTGGTTACCCGGTTCGCTCGCGCCGTTTACTATGATGGCCGCTTGGTTCCAGGTAGGGGCCGCGGGCACGGGGTTAGCGGGCGTGATCCAGGCCTTGGTGCACACCGTCAATCCCCGCAGGGCGGGGTTGCCGCAGGCCACCGAGTCTTGCAAGGTGATGGTGCCCTGCTGGTTAGGCGCTAGCGTACCGACAGCAAACACGTAGTAGCCGCGCGCGTCGCGGGTGTACGGCCGGTCGGCGGCTACCAACACCACGTGCTCGGGCAGGGCTACCCGCACGCGGGCATCGGCCGCCGCGAGGAAGCCGGTGTTGCCGTAAGAAATAGTAGTGACATTGCGGAAACAGCGCCGCCGGCGGTTCGAAGCTACCTGCACGCTCAGACAAGGGGCGAGCGACACGGTATTAGCGAAATTAGGGCCATCCAGGCTGAGGCCTAGAGCGGGCACGCGGATCAGCGGGGAAGAGATGCACTGAGGCGTGATCACCCGCCCGGGCTGCGCGGCGAGCAGCGGGCGCACCGTGTAGGTACCGGTGTCCACGCGAATCGCGTAGTTTCCTGCTTCATCGGTAAGGCCATAGTAGTTGCCGGGCTCGGCTACCACCACGATGCCCGCCAGCCCGGGTTCCGTCGGTTGGCGGCGGCAATCGCCGTTCAATTCCTGATATACGTTGCCATAGAGTTGACTCTCACGCTGCTCTCCGTTCCCGGTCGAGTACGCGCAGATTAGATCCGACTCCAGGCGTAGGGTCAGCAGCCGTCCACCCGCGGGCTGGGCGCTCAGCGCGCTGACGGGCCCAAATTCATTGCGTAGACCCCGGCGCAGGCGGCCGCTCCGGTCCACAATCCGCACCGAGTCCCAGCCCGAGTGGCTCACATACATAGTCCCCGCCGGATCAATACTGAGCCCGACCGGATTGACAGGGTTAAAGTAGTTGCCGCGTACTGGGATATGCGTGGCCCGTAGCAACTGGCCGCCGGGGGAAAGCTGCTGCACCCGCGTACCCGCGCTATCGGCCACATAAAGCAACCCGAGCGCGTCAGTTGCCAAGCTCTGCGGCTGGTGAAACTGCACCCCGCCCGCCGCGCCCAGTGTTTGCAGCAGCTGCCCTTGTTGGGAGAGCTTGTAGACCCGCTCCCGGCCCCGGTCCGAAACGTACACCTGGTTGGCGGCATCGACGGTGAGCCCGCCCAGCGTCGACCAGGACTGGTCGAAAACGGGGTGGTGGATCCGCCGCAGAAACTGCCCCTGGCTGTTGAATTTCTGCAGGGTGGCCGCGCCGGAATTATCACTATTCTCTAGGGTGTAGACGTTGCCCTGGCCGTCCAGCGCCAGGCCCGCAAACCGGGGCGCTACGCCGCCGGTGTTGGGCTTGAACTGGCCGTTTGAATAACCCGGGCCCCCAAAGCGCAGCAATTCCTGGCCATCGGCCGCGCATTTAATAATCTGCTGGCGGTTCAGGTTATAGACGTAATACTCGCCCCGACTGTTTTGAGCTAAAAACAGCGAGCGGTTAGAGCCGCCCCAGCGGGCGAGTTCCGGGCCGACCGGATCAAATTTGAAAATAGTGGGGGTTTCCGCACGGTTACTCATCGCGCAAGCGTAGAGCTTGCCCTGCCGATCGAAAGTGAGCGTGAGCCGGCCGGCGAATACGTCAGTAGGGAAAGAAGCCTGGTAGGCTCCCGTAGCATCAAATTTATAGACCGGGGTGCCGCCTTCAATTCCCACGTAAAAATTACCCGCCGCGTCTCTGGCCAGCACCGGAACATCCCAGCCGCCCCCGAGGATATAGCCCCCGGCCTGGCGAACGGAAATAGTTTGCAGGACCTGCCCGGTCGGACTAAGCTTGGTAATGGTGTAATAATCGGTCAGCACGTAGGCATTGCCCGCGGCGTCGGTCTGCACATCCGTGAGTTTGATGTCGGCCCGCCCGGGCTGGCTGGTGAGTGGGGGTGCGTATTCCCACTGCAGTACACCTTGGGCGTTGAAGCGCACGAGCTTGGTCGTGGAGAGGGCATACACGTTGCCCGCCTCGTCGACGGTCAGGTTGCGCGGATTAAACCACGAACAGGGGCCCCAGGTGGGGGCTCGAAAGGTTTGCTGCAGTTGCCCGCGGGGAGTGAACTTGCGAATCTCGCCCGCGCCATAATCCGCCACGTAGAGGTTGTCGGCCTCGTCTATTGCCAAAGTTCCACCCTCGCAGGCAGTGAGAGGCCGCGTGTAATTCGCTTTGTTTACGTCTAGGCGCTCCACAAAGCGTCCCTGCGGATCGAGCTTGGTCACTATGCCCAACCGCAGAGAATAATACGGTTCCGCATCAAGGATAAACATATTGCCTTGCCGGTCGACAGCAATATCAGTGGGCGCAAACAGAGGCGTGCCCAGCACGCGTTCCAGGTGCAGGGATGCTGGAGCTTGGGCGAGCGTAAGAAAGGGCAAGAATAGGAGAGTAAGCCAGGGTAAAAGTTTAGCCATATAGTCGCTGAGCAAGCATAGCCTCCCCAGATTGGATACAATAAAAATGGAAGCAATAAGGCCTTTGTAGGCAATAGGTAGAGCGGCAGTAAAGCTATCTAATATTATGCAAATAGCATATGTTTTATCCTATTCTATGGCTATTGTAAAATAGCACCTATCCTGCCCTGACTACCTCTCAAAGCACTGCGGAAGAAACGTACTCCGCTATAACCGCTACCCAAATCGACCGCCTGTTGCTGGCGCAACTGCATCATTTGGCGAAAGCGAAGGCTAGTCAAAGCAACCTCCCATTACAGCGGATAAAGAGTGTTATCCGAGGTAATCAGGTATTGTGCAAGTAAAAGAGAAATAGTCATATAATGACCATTTTAGTGCAGTTATGCTCTGTCGAATGCCATTTTCGGTCATGTCCTTTATCCGCTTAGCGGAACGCGACGCGAATAGCTTTCTTTTGGTGCTGACTCCTCTGCTCCGGCGAATACCCACGCCTGTAAGGGTCGTGAGCAGCAGCGTAGCACGAGCAAGGGCGGTAAGTTGGTATCTAGCACCCGGCGCGTTAAGCCAACGCTTCCGTTGCTTGTAAGCTTCGGCCGAATGGGTTCTGTCCTTTTCCGCACCGGGCCGCTCGTCTGGCAATGGCCCCACTGTCAGCCAGCCGTATCCGGCGCGGGCAACGCGCCGGGCGAACCCGGCGCGTTGAGCCAGCAAAGCGTCCCGTTGACCCAGTGGAGTTGTCGTTGTCGGAGGGGCTTACCACCTTGCCGGAGCGTCTGGGCCCCGCTGCTGAGCGCTCGACCGTACATTCAGTTCGTTGCCTTCCCGCTATGGATTCCTTTGACGCGACCCGTTGCGCCAACAGTGCCGTTGCCGCCACCTGCTATGCCGACTTCCAGCGCTTGGTCGCCGCGGTCGCCGTCCGCTACCAGCCCTACTTACACGCGCAGGGCCTGGCCATTGACGAGTGCTACCACTTCAGCTTTCGCTATGCCAATGCGCGCCTGCAGATTAATGCCGGACTGCCTCACCCCTTGTATGAGCAGTTGCGCCAGTGCTTCATCGACAGCTTTGGGTGATTGCCTGCCCGGCTGCTTTTTCTCTTCCTCTTTCTTTTAACGCGATGCGTACGTGGATCAACAGCCCGGCGAGCCCCCGGCGGGGCCGCCCACCGAAGGCCAGCTCCGGGCCGAAAAATGAAGCAGCAACGGCGCCACTTCCGGACGAGGAAGTGGCCCCGAGCGGCTCGCTGGCCGTTCAGCAGCTCTTCGCTGGGCTCCGTCAGCTACAAGCGGCGCTCCCGGCCGGGCGAGAACTGCTGAAGGGCGAACTTGACTTGCTCCGGCAGGAACTCAGCCGACCCCAGCCGGAAAAAAGCATCTTGCATAAAGCCGTGGCCATCATCCGCGAGAAGGTGATTGAGCAGGGCGAGATCGAACTCAGCAACGCGGGGTGGGCTCTGCTGACGCGGCTAGACGACCTCATCGACCACTTGCCCGACGAGCAGGCCGCGAGTACATAGGGCGGGGCTCGATCCACCGAGAGCAGCCGGGACCTGCTTCGCCCCGCGTAGCCTGCGCTGCCCGGGGCGAGCCGCGTCGGGCAGCACCAGAATCCCACAGCAGCTTCCTTCCTGCGGGCGAGGTGACGGGGCGGCGGCATGCCCGTTCGGGAGGCCTTGCTCGCTTGGCAAGCCGTGGCCGCGGCCGGGGCTTCTCTGTTCGCGGGGGTCGGAAGCTGCCGCCGGAAGGGAGGGCGATTAAACTAGATGGTGGTCGGCCTAAAAAGCTTGGGTTTTCAACCCGCTTTTCCGTTTCTTTAACCCGTTTTTAACAACACGCTTTTCTTTTCTCACTCCAAGCCGGTTATCCCTGGTGGGCGCCGCCCATTTCCTTTCGTATCCGTTCCCATAGCAGGAGCCGAGTACTCCGACACCCGTACGATTCGTCTCTGGTTACTGCTTCGTTTCCGTTCCGCTTGCAGCTCGAGCGACTGCTCAGCCCGGGGCTTATGCTTCGGTAATGCCCTGCTCGTCCCTTACCCGCTGCTCCTTCTTTACCCCGTTCTTGTAGTGCTTGCTCATGGCTATTTTGTTGTCCGCCCGCTTGCGCCGCAACCAGGCGCGGTTGCACACCCTGCGCTTCGACCCGACCTCGGAAACAGGGGAGCTGGAACTGCTCGAAATTCTGGTGGCCACGCTCGAGGATCTGCAAGGCCTGTATCCCGACTACACGCCCGAAGGGGCGCGCTATGCGCTGCTGCAACACCTGGCCGTGCTCGACTTACAGCACCAGGCCCAGTTGGAGTCGCCTCTTTTCCTCACCCACGCGGTCAATTGGGACTACACCCGGCAGGCGCCGCCGCCGACCAGCAAGTACCCCGCCTCCACTCGCTTCCTACCTACCCCGACTGTTCATCCATACGCTTGTTGCCCCCCTTATGGCTCCTGGTTACCGCCCCGAATCCGCTCGCTGGTACAATCAAACGTGGCTCGTGTTGCTGCTGTGCGTGCTGGTGTTACCACTCGGCTGCTACGGGCTGTGGCAGTCGCGGATGATTCCGCCCCCGGTCAAGGCGTTCCTAGTCGGGGTCAGTATCTATTTGCACTACGTCCTCGCCCGGGCGGTGCTCAACTCGTTCTAACCGGCTAAGATGTCCTCTTTCCCTTCCCTGCTGATTCATACGCTCCCTGATGCCGACGGCAGTTGGTGCACGCTTACCCTAAAAGAAACCGACGGGTGGCTGCGCGCCACCTGAGGCGGCTACGTCGACCCGCTCGAAGCGCGACGCGGCGCGAGGGCTACCGGGCTGCGGACCGCCCGTTCCACTGCGCCTACTTGCTTAACGACAACCTGGCTTTGCAAGGCCCCTGACTAGCTTTTTACAGCAATCCCCAACTCTGGTTCACGGTGCACAAAGGCGTGGCCATAGGCACCGAGCTGAATACATTCTACCACGTATTGAGTTCGGACGGTGCCCTGCAGCTGTATCCCACCATGGGGATTAAACACCAGTTTTAAGTTGCGGCCCGGCATCTGGCAGCGCTGACCCAGCGGCCAAAGGGGGGGGTAGTAGATGCTGGTGTGCTGCCCAAAGCGCGGAATAGAATACGGGACGTGGACGAATTAACTTGCCTTATGAGGCATAGACTCATTGTTGAGTAACGAGGTAGGTTTACTTATCGCTACCCATTTGTAGCGAGCACAATCAGATAATTATTGCCTAGTTGGATACGATTCGTAAGAGTTATCCTATGTTCGTTTCGCTGTTCTAATTAGCATTGGTGAAAAGGAAAAGGGAGGAGTAAGATTTCAAAGTTATAGAGCGTGCGAGCTCGTGTATCATGACAATCCCCTTCCTTTTCTAGCGTTACTTCGAACAGTTCCATAAGGCCCCAGAGCCTGCAGCAGGATAGCGAAAGACGCGCTAGAATTCCTTTCTCTACTTCCTCCCCTTCTTGTTCCACACTATGGTTACTTCTGTCCCGCTCCCCGTCGTTGGTCTTGATGTGAGTAAAACTTCCCTGGCAGTATGTTACCAGGTCGAGCAACAGGTGAAACACCTGGAGGTCAGCAACAGCAAAGCCGGTTTTCAGCAACTGCTGAAGAGCTGCGGTCCTACTTGTTTGTTCGTGCTCGAAGCTACTGGTACGTACTATCTTGCCGTGACCTACTATCTGCATGAACAAGGTGGGCAGGTGGCCGTGATCAATCCGCTCGTGATCAAGCGCTTCATCCAGATGCACTTAGGCAAAAGCGACCGCAAAGATGCCCAATGGTTGCTGCACTACGGCCAGCAACAGGTGGTCAAGACCTGGCAGCCGGATGAGCAAGTAGTAGTTGAATGCCGGCAGTTGGAACAGGTCAACGAGCAACTGCTGAAGCAGAAAACGATGGTTAGAAACTCCCTGGAAGCCTTGCCGCAACAGCCCGTAGTAAGCAAGCAGGCTCTCCAACAGCTACAGCACACGCTGACACTACTTACTCAACAAGCAGAAGCAGTGGAAACACAGCTGCTGAGCTTATTAGCGGAACGCTTCGGGCTGGAAATAGACCTGTTGTGCTCGGTTCCAGGCCTTGGACGTAAGACCGCGAGTATGCTGCTCTTGTTCGCTGGCGGCTTCGCTCACCTGGACAACTACCGCCAACTCATTGCCAAAGCAGGTCTCTCACCCCACGAGCATAGCTCGGGGACGAGTGTGCGGGACAAGACACGCATCACCAAAATGGGCGGAAGTTTGATTCGGAGCAAGCTGTTTATGTGTAGTTTCTCGGCCAAGAAAAGGAATAGCGCGTGCCAAGCGCTATATAATCGACTGGTAGCCAAAGGCAAGAGTGGGAAGTTGGCCCTGATTGCCGTCTGTAACAAGTTGCTCAAGCAAGCATTTGCTATTGTTGGATCGGGGGTGCCCTACCAAGCGGATTTTACCTCAAAAATGCCCCTAAACGCTTGACTTTTAACACAGTTCATGATACCTAAGTTGGGCGGATGAGCACTACTCACCCTTCTCCTTATGTTGACTTCGATTGACTATTGAGAGATAAAAGACCTCGTACGCCTACTGGAGTGTTCACCCGGTCTCCCCAGGCCAGAGAAAGTAGTAGCAAGGCAACGTTCTGATCAGGGCGTTGCCTCTTGTCTAGTTAGGGCGATTGCGTTTTTGTAGCACGAGGGGCGGCGGACTACCAGGGGCTCAGCTGAAAGCAGGCGGGACCGATCACCAGCACTTTCGCCGTCCTCGCTGAGGTAGCAACCGGAAACAAGCACCTACTGTCAGCTCCCGATCCACGGGTAGCTTCCGATTTACTGCTCCCACAAAATGTCGGCGATGCGCAAAGCCACCGTTTTGGGGTAGGCATTGTCGGCATTGGTTAAGACGATGATAGCTGTGTTGCTATCCATAAAGCGAAAGTAGCTGCTCGTAAAGCCGGGGATGGTGCCATCGTGGTGCACTACGGGCCGCTGCTTATATGTGCTGACGTCCCAGCCATAGCCATAGTATTCCACCGAGCCTTGGGTGACGGCGGCAGTCGAAACGGTATCCTGCCACATTTGTGCCCACTGGCTTGCCGAGAGTACTTGCTGGTGTTGGATAAGCAGTTCCCAGCGCAGCAGATCCTCCACACTAGAGAGAAAAGCCCCGCTCGGGCGCAAGGCCAAGTAGTTTTTGGCATTGGACAAGCCTTGGCCTTCCTTATACACGTACCCAGCGGCACAGTCCGCGACAATCCCCGAAAAAGTGGTCGTGCGGGTGTGGTCTAGGCCGTAGGGGGCAAACAGGCGTTCCTGCATGAAAGCAGGGAATGTGCGGTGGGAGCGCTGGCGAATGATGTCGGCGAGCATAAAGTAGCCTAGGTTGCAATAGCGCCACGCCGTGCCCGGCTCGAACAGCAGCTTGCTGTTATAGGCGCCTTTGATCAGAACCGAGTCAGGCTGCTCTTTCATATTGTCGAGCAAGGGCGAGTCCCGCGGTAGGCCCGAGGTGTGCTGAAGCAAGTGGCGAACGGTGATCTTGTTCCAAGACGGGGGAGCCCCTCTGAAAAAGAGCGGGAGCGAATCGGAGAGCGTGAGCTGGTGTTCTTGGACCAACAACAGGATGGCCGTCGCCACCATTTGCTTGCTGATCGAACCGATTTTCTACACCGACCGGGGGGAAGCCAACACGCCTAGTTCCACGTTCGTGCGGCCATAGCCCTTGGTCAGCACCACGTGCCCGTTCTTGATGATGCCCAGGGAGAGCCCTACGACGTGTTGCTGCCGCATTTCTTGCGCAACGGCACTGTCGATGGCCATTCGCTCTCGCCGGGCCAGTGAGGGCTTGGCGGGCGGGGGTACGGGTGCAACAGCAGAGAAGAAGGACAGGGCAACAACGAGAAAGGCGACCAGTGCTTTCATCAACAAGCGGGTGGAAGTAGGCAAATCAAGTAACAGGGCGGTCCTGATGGTAACGCAGACCCTCCGCTCGTGCTTCGTCGGGAGCAGGGCAATACTTGCTGACTGGAAGGTAGGGCGCACCCCGACTACTGCCAACCCGGCCCTTCGTTACAGGCGCCCTTACATTTTAGCAGCCTTATCTTTCTTACCCTCTGCAAATAAAGTTGTCTAACAAGTGGTCAAAGGAACCTTGGTGCGCCAGTCATACCGCTTGGCCGGTAAGTACTTTCCAACGACTTAGGCATCGTATTAGTGGTACCATTACGTAAACTCCAGCGGCGCCAACTCTTTGGACTACATCAAAGAATATGTAGCAACGGCGTGGAGCTAATTTGCTAGCTGTAAAGACTTAGTAACACAGACCAATACCTTAATTCTAAGGGACTTTCCGGTTAGGGCATAGCTAGCTTTAGCAATAAGGTGCTCCAGTAAGCATACCCTCATTTGCCAAGGCCGAGATTTTACAATCATATTATGTAAAATTTATTCATAAATTTATATAAATTTTAATTTTTTAAAGGGGTGTAACGTCCTCCAATTGGTAGCCTGCGTATTGAATTCGACTTACTCGTGCTGTTGATGTGGTCAAAGAAAAGCTCATGCATAAGGTTACTGTGTTATTGGCGACTTATAACGGAGCAGAATTTGTTGGTGAGCAAATTGAAAGCATCCTCAAGCAAACGTATACTAATTGGCAATTGCTGATTCGCGATGATGGCTCTTCGGATGAGACAGCCCTGATATTAGCTCGGTATCAGGCATTATTTCCCGAATCCATAGCGGTGATTGATAATTATGGCCGTCGATTGGGTAGCGCGCTTAATTTCAACTGCTTGTTACAGCACGCCAAGCAGGAAGACTACCTTATGTTTTGTGACCAGGATGATTATTGGATTCCTAGTAAGATAGAATTCACCCTGCGACAAATGCTTGTCCTGGAGAAAAAACACGGCAAATCGTACCCGTTGCTGGTGCACACCGGCTTTCGGTACGTAGACGCCAACTTGCGCACTATTTACTCGAAGAAAAACTTTAGCGCCTTGAAACTAGCCGATCTCAAGCTTTCCCATTTACTGGTCCAAAACCCCGTGTATGGCTGTACTACTATGATAAACAGGACCTTAGTTAAGTTAGTCGATGCCGTACCCACCGTTGCCGAAAGCCATGATTACTGGATTGCCATGGTCGCTAGTGCCTTCGGGAAAATCAGCTACTTAAGCGAGAAAACTGTTTTATACCGCCAACATGGAAATAATATTTCCGGTAGTTTCAAAGACAGCACTTTCCTTAACCGATTCAAGAGAATAGTTATTGAAAAGAAAATGCTCCGGGATTTAACTCGGAAAATTCTTATGGCCAAGGAATTTAGTTACACGTACGCCGAGCGGCTAGACAACCAACAGAAATTACTGCTTGATAACTTTATTGAGTTAGCTAAAACCAAAAGCCTGTTGCTGTTTTATCGAAATGCCAAGAGTGGTGTTCGCAAACAGACCCTAGGTCAAACATCACTACTTTATATTAGCATGTTGCTATTTAAAAATCCTAAAGCTATCTAATCTTAGCTGATCTTCCATTTTGCAAAATTTACGAGCTTCACAAAAGTCGTAAGCACAAAGAACAAAATTTATTTAGTAGTGATATTTACTGACGAGCTTAGCCTCATTCTAACATTGGTTCAAGCGAAGGATCTGTTAGGATCAGTGGATTACAGCATCTAATCAATATAAAACTTAACTATTTAAAGAGGGCTTTATATTGAATCCTGCTTGGATAGGTTGCCATAACGTGGGGTTATTTTTATCATTTTCCAATATTGATTGGTACTTTAGTAACTCGCTAACCTTTTTCCTACTGCTTTGATTTATGTTACGCATTCGTATCTGCCCCCGCTTGAGGAATATGTTTCCTATCTAACTGGCATTTGGGAGCGAAACCAGCTCACCAACAACGGACCGTTGTTGCTTGAACTCGAGGGCCAGCTGAGTGCTTACATGGGTGGGCCTTGCGTCCAGTTCACTTCCAACGGCACCATTGCGCTGCAGTTGGCCATTCAAGCCTTGAACTTAACGGGGGAAATTATTACCACGCCTTTCTCGTACGTGGCCACCACCTCGGTTATCCTGTGGGAAAAATGTACGCCCGTCTATGTTGATATCGAAGAAGCCACCTTCTGCATAGACGCCGATAAGATAGAAGCTGCCATCACGCCGCGTACCAGCGCCATTCTCGCCACTCACGTGTACGGCTATCCCTGCGACGTCGTTAAAATCGAAGCAATTGCCCAGCGTCACCAACTGAAGGTTATCTACGATGGCGCGCACGCTTTTGGTACCAAAGTCGCGGGTCGCTCGCTGCTCACCTACGGTGATCTGACGGCGTGCAGCTTTCACGCAACCAAGCTCTTTCATACCGGCGAGGGTGGGGCCCTGATCGCGCATACCGACGAGTTGGCCAAGAAAATTTGGCTTTTGAAATCGTTCGGTCACTTCGGTGATGATCACATGCTGCTGGGCATTAACGGCAAAAACTCGGAATTCCACGCGGCTCTGGGCTTGTGCATGTTGCCGCGGGTTACTGAGCTTATCGCCACGCGCGCCCAGCTCTACCAACTCTACCACCACGAACTCGCCGGCTTAACGCTACGCTACCCTGTTATGCCCGCCGGGATAGAATACAATTACGCCTACTTTCCCGTGGTATTTGAAAACGAGGCGCAACTGCTGGATATCAAGCAACTGCTGGCGGAAAACGAGATTGATGCCCGCCGCTATTTTTTCCCCTCCCTCAACCACCTGCCCTACGCGCCGAGCGAGAGCTGCCCGGTAGCCGAAGATATTGCTACCCGCGTCCTCTGTCTGCCTTTCTACCCGCAGTTGCCACCAGTGCAAGTCCGCCGGATAGCCGGCTTAGTGCGGGCGGGCTTGACCAGAAAACTGCCCGTGGTCCCCTACACCGCCTAGAGCATTTCTCGGCCGGAAGCGGCCAGTAGCAAGGGGGCCCTGGCCTGGCCCGACCCGGCAGGAGCCTGCCTTAGGGCCAAAAGTAGGCAACCTTATTTTCCATCACCTAGCATCCTTCACTCAGGTAATGATCACCGATCAACTTCAGCGCCCGGTTGCGGAAGGGATATTCGCCAAAGCGTACCGCATAATCCGCAAAGCCTACGACAAGCAAATTGACGGCACCGGCTTAGCCTTGTTCCGCATTGTGTTCAGTGCCGTACTACTCGGCGAGGTTGTTAACTTGTTTTATTTCCGGGAGCTGATCTTCGATGCCGTGCCCTTTATCGAGCCCTCGGAAATGAGTTTTGCCGGCCCCTTAGTCTTGTGGATGGGGGCGGTTGTGTTGCTGCTGCTCGGCTGGTTTACGCGCGCCGCGGCCATCGCCAACTACGTGTTTGTGCTGCTGTTCTTTTCGTCGGTGCGCACCTACGTTTACATGATGACCCCGGTTTACGTGAGCATTAGTTTCCTGTTCCTGTTTCTGCCCATTGGGCAGTGCCTGTCCTGGGACCGGGTCTGGCGAACGGTGCGCACGGGTACTCTTTCTCCGCCGCCCCGCACGGTTAGCCAACTCGCCTACTACGTACCCGTCATCGTGGGTATTGCCTTCGTTTACTTTGATTCCACTCTCTACAAGCTGACGGCGCCCCTGTGGCTGAAGGGACTGGGGATGTGGAAGCCAATGTCTTCGCCGTTTGAAATGGGGTCCAACGGCACCTTCATCTTGAATCAGGAAGGGCTGGTTAAGTTTTTAGGCTACCTAACGTTGGTGTTCGAGTTCTTTTTCTTGTTTCTGTTTCCTTTCCGCAAATTTCGGGCGGGGCTGATGGTCATTGGGATAGGGCTGCACGTGGGGGTACTGCTGTTTTTCAATCTGCCCTTCTTCGCCCTCGGTTTTGGTTCTATCTATTTGCTGATGGTGCCGGTTTCGTACTGGCGCCGCTGGTTCAAGGCCCGGCCGGACCGGGGCCTGGCGGCCTGGCTGCTGCGCCGCCCCCGACTGCGCCGCTTAATTGAAGCTAGTTCTCACCGGCCGGCTAGTAGTACCCCGAGGGGGGCTGTTGATCAAGCCGCCACCACTCAATACGCGGATGCCAGCGCGGGCACCGCCCTGCGTAAACTGAAACTGGCGGGTCTAACGACAGGAATAGTGGGGCTAACGCTGATGCAGGGCGCCGTCTCCTACAACTCCACCCTAGCGCAGGTGCTGCGCGAAAAATCCGGCTTCGACCACACGCTTGTTGGCCAGGGGTTGGCCCGTCTTACCATGGCGTCCACCGTGCCCTCGCGCAAGTTTTTGGGCATCACCAATCACCCGATTGCGCTCGACGAGCATTTCGCGGGGTACACGCGCATTGTGGCCGTTACCTACGTCGGCGCCGACAGCGTCGAGCGCTTTCTACCCATCATTCGGCCCGATGGGCAGCCCGGAGCGTACCTCTACGGCGTGTTGTGGCTGAAATGGACCTACGACATCGTTACGAAAAAAATCGACCAGGCCCGCCTGGAAAAAGGCATCCGCACCTTCACGGCTTTCTGGGCCACCAAAAACCACGTGGACTTAAACCATTGTCAATTCAAGGTGAAAGTCAAGAAAATCCGGGAAGCCACCGAGTGGGAACCTGACTTCCTGGAAAAGCAACGCGCAGCCCCCTGGATTGAGGCGGGCGTGGTTAGGTGGGAAAATCAGCAGTTCACTGCTCAACTCGCCGATATACCCACTTTGTAATTCGCAAGATTTGATCAGCGGTAGCTGGGAACGAGAGTGGCCCACCGCCGGCGTAACGGCCGCCAGCAGCGGTGAGAGCAGTGGTACTGTAATAGGATTTAAAGGCGAAAACTAAACGAAATTTTATGCTAATCGCGGGTGCCAAAGGGTTTGCAAAAGAAGTGTTCGAGTTGATTTACTTAACCAACGAGCAGGCTCACCTAGCCTTCTTCGACAACGTATCGACGGATTTGCCGCCGCACCTCTACGAGCGGCAGCCAGTACTGCAAACCGAGGAAGAAGCTCAGCAGTGGTTTAGCCAACACGGCCAGCAGTTCGTGCTCGGAATAGGCAACCCGAAAGTGCGGCGGTTGCTGGCCGCCAAACTGCGTAGTTGTGGGGGCGTGTTAACGTCTATTATTTCTCCTAAGACCTCTATCGGCGTATTTGGGATTGAAATCGGCGCCGGCAGCACGATAATGGAAGGCTGTATTCTCACTACCGACATCGGGGTAGGGGAAGGCGTGCTGCTGAACGTATGCTGCACCATCGGCCATGATAGTGTGATTGGCGACTATTGCGAGCTAATGCCGGGCACCCGGATTTCAGGGCACGTGCACATCGGAGAGAACTGCGCCATCGGCACCAACGCCATCCTTTTGCCCGGCGTTACAATTGGGGCCAACACCGTCATTGGCGCCGGTAGCGTAGTCACCAAAGACGTAGAAGCCAATGTGGTGGCGGTGGGCGCCCCGGCCAAAGTAATCAAACGCCTGGAAAGCGTGTCTTAGCCTTAATACTAGCAAGCAGATGCAGAAGGCCCGGGAGTCAAGTTTGGCGGCACAAGTAAAGCAGCGAGCCACAAAGTTTCTGCGGCAGCCCCTGCGCATGGCCGCTCTGCTAACCCTGCAGCCCTATTTTCATGTGCTGCAGCGTCGGCGGTTGCAAGCTATGCTCCCCAATGCCCCGCACGTGGTAGTGATGCTCGTGCCCGGCACGGATTCCATCAGCGGGGGGATCTTATCTATTTACGCTTTTTACTGCGCTACCCGAACCTTGTTAGGCGCTAAGGCGAGCGTACTACTGGCTACCTACCCCAACAAACTGACGTCGTTGCGTTACCGCTGGTTCCGTAACGACGGCCAATTGATCCGGTTCAATTTAATTTTGGACGTCCTCCGGCCCCAGCAAGCAGTGTGCCTACACCTGCTTGAGTATTACGTGCCGTACTTTCTGCGAGAGTTAACGCCCGCGCAAACCAGCAAGTTGCGGGCTCTTAAAGACTTGCACATCAACGTGATGAACCAAAACATCCAGTTGATGCCGGCACCGGAGGTCATCGAGCAGCTGCGGCAGCTAACGCCCCACCTGACCATTACAACCGCCCATAGTAGCTATACTACGCCGGCCCTGCGCCAACTCTATGCCGCCCCGACGCACTTGCTTAGCGCCTGGTTCGAGCAGCAGGAAATTGAAGTGGTGCCTTACCAGGGCAAGGAAAACATTATGATGGTGTCCCCGGATGAGCATCCCGACAAAGTGAAAATACTGGCCCGGATTCGTCAAGCTTTTCCCACGCTCCAGCTAATCGTCATTGAAAACATGAAGTACGACGACTTCAAAGTGTTGGAAGCCAAAGCGAAATGGTCGATTTCTTTTGGGGAAGGGTTTGACGGCTACACTATTTTCCCCGTGCTCAAAGGGGGGGTCTCGTTTACGGTCTACAACGAGGACTTCTTTCTGCCCAAGTACCAGGCGGTTCCCACGTTCTACGCTTCCTACGAGGCCTTGTACGAGAATATTATAGCGGACATGCACCGGCTGGACCAGGAGTCGGCTTACGAAACGTATAATAGTGAAGTCGCCGCCCTGTGCCGGCCAGATCACAGCTACGAAAAGTATTTACAGCGGGTAGAGGCTTTCTATCGTCAGGAATATACGTTGCCCTAAGTTAGGCGCGTTGTTAAATCCTACCATTTGAGTGTACACCCGTTCCTGCTCTGACGAACGCTTTTTCCTAACGGCCAACTGTCAGAGCGAATTAAGTAGAACCTTGTTGCCAGACTACGAAATGTACTACCTGCTAGAGCCGTATGAAGCCCAGATGGATTTATAGCGAGTGCAAGATTTACGTGTGCAACTTTATCGTTTCTTACATCCCCATCCTGCTGGTGAGGCTGTTTTACTACCGGCACATCATGAGTTATAAAATTGGTAAGGGAAGCTGTATTGGCAAGGGTTGCAAATTCAATGGCTCGGGCATGTTAAGCATCGGGGAAAATACCATCGTCAACGAGGGCTGCCGGCTGGATAA
Organism: Hymenobacter sp. YC55; assembly: GCF_029433095.1. Lineage (GTDB taxonomy): Bacteria > Bacteroidota > Bacteroidia > Cytophagales > Hymenobacteraceae > Hymenobacter. Next base: position 55,153 of record NZ_JARNTX010000007.1, on the reverse strand, counting down.
CCGGGCCAACATTGTCATTGGCAAGAACGTTACTATTTCGCCGGAAGTAAAGTTGTTAACGGCCGACCATGATATGAATCACCCGCAGTGTAAAGGTCGGGAGCGAGGTATTGTGCTCGAAGATTTCGTTTTGGTTGGAGCTGCCGCCATGGTGTTGGGGGGCGTTCTGATGAAGAAGGGATCGGTATTGGTCGCTCACTCGCTGTTAATCAAATCAACTGAAGCCTTCGGAGTCTACCAGGGCCTGCCGGCGGTATATCAGAGTCAACGTAGTCAAAATCATGAGTATAGCAAACGCTAGCAGCCTCAGTAGCACTCACTGCCTTTGGGCGGTGACCATTACCACCAACTGAAGTCGAGGAAGGCCAAAGCTACCGTATTCGATTACCCCCACCTTGCACTAAACCAATAATGGAGCCCCTGCTAACGCAGAGTTAAGAGCAATAAAAGCACCTTGCTTGTTTTTAGATAACGATTTTAGTTTACTTATCGCTACCTATTAACGCGAAGTACAAAGTCGCTTTAGCACTTGACCTCACCTATCGTTGCTTGTTCTTAGCTTAAGAAACTAGATATATCGCCATAAAGCACTAAAATTTGCTACGTTTATGTCTCACAAGTGAGACATATTGTGTACTTTTGCTGTACATGACCCGCAGCACCGAGCAAGTTATCGTCGACTCCGCCATTCTTGTTTTTAACGAGGATTACTCTGCCCCTCTGGAAAAGGTGGCCGAGCGGGCGGGCGTTACCCGCCGCACGCTGCATCGCTACTTCACTGGCCGAGAGGAATTACTGGCTTGCTGTGCCCGCGATATGCAGCGCAGTTGCCGCGAGGCCTTGACCCAGGCACTGACTAGCTCCCCTGACCCCGTGGTCCAGCTCGAGCACATGCTCTACGCGGGCATTGACTGCGGGGCCAAGTACGCGCTGTTCACCAAGCTCCACAGCCGACCCGAACACCAGCACGCCCCTAGGCAAGCAGCGGACTGCGCCGAGTACGACAGCTTACAGGCCCGCTGCCGCGCCGTTATCACGCGCTTGCAGCAGCAGGGGCGCATCAGCCCGCACCTGACGGCCGAATGGGTGCTGCTGCTGCTAAGTGGGGTGGTAAAAACCACGATCGAGGCCCGGGCGGCGGGCACTGCAGGTGCCCACTTGTCGCAGTTTGCTTGGTTCTCGTTTAGTAAGGGCATCGGGCTGTGAGTTTTTTTGCATGCACGTGTCTCACAAGTGAGACATTCACTTTATTTCGTTTGCTTATGGAACCGCAAATAGCCGTGGAAATAGTGAGTATTGGTGGCAGCTACGTCGGGTTCTCGCCGCCCCTGCAACCAGAAAACTACTACCTGCCTAGTAAGTGCTAACCTACCAGTGGTACAGCTAGAGCACTACTCTCCAGGCATCTGGCGCTCCCCTGCGGCAGCAGAAGCCGATAGAGAATAGTCCGCCACCGGCGGCTAACCCCGTCCTACTTCTTATTTGCTACTTCCCGAACGGGCAGAATGTACTATTAAACTTGAATGGCATGCCCCTTCTTCCTTGCATCACGTGTTTGCTGGCTTACCTCGAGGACGGCCTTTGTTGCCTGGCTGAACGCGTGTTTGGTAAAGACCAACCACGCACGGTTGCGCCGACCATTTCCGCCCCAGGTGGAGCGAGCAACTGGGAAGCTAGCTCGACGTTGGCGGAGCCTCGGGTATACCGGGTGCGTTATCAGCTCACCGAGGCGGTACTGCGCGAGGGCCGGGTGGTCGCCTCCTATGTGGTACCGTGCGTTCGGCTCTTTGACACCGAGGAGCTGACTGTGATTTGGGCGGAGCTGGTGGACGAACTCGGCCCCTCGCCGTATCGGCTGGGCTTGGAGATCCTAGCCGTTGACGCCTATCTCCCACCGGTTCGCCCCGCCACGCCTAGCTGGTCCGGCGCGTAGCTCCCGGCGGATATCTCCAGGGGGGCGCAACAACCTTTTCTCTCATTTTTTCACTTTTCTCCTTGTTTATGCTTCCCTTTTCTGATCCTCAGGCGGTCGCGCGCTACGCGGAGCGCCCGCCGCGCATCGTGCCCGGCTTCGCCGACTTACACCGCATGAGCGCGCTGCTGCTGGCCGAGCGCACGCCCGCTGCCGGGCGCATCCTAGTGGTCGGCGCCGGCGGGGGCCTGGAAGTAAAGGCGTTTGCCGAATTCGCGCCCGGTTGGCATTTCACCGGCGTCGATCCCTCAGCGGAAATGCTGCGGCTGGCTCAGGCTACCCTCGGTTCGCTGGCCAATCGGGTGCACCTGCACGAAGGCTATATCGACACGGCCCCGGAAGGGCCTTTTGATGCTGCCACTTGCTTGCTGACCTTCCATTTTCTGCCCCTGGAAGAGCGGCGCCGCACGTTGCAGCAGATTCTGCGCCGGCTCCAACCGGGTGCCCCCTTCGTGGTCGCCCATCACAGCTTTCCCCAGCACGAGCCCGAGCAGGCGCAGTGGCTGGCGCGCTACGCGGCCTATACCGTGGCCCAGGGGGCCGACCCAGCCCAGGCGGCGGCCGGCAGCGCCATCATGGCCACTCGGCTCTCGGTCCTGTCGCCGGCCCAAGACGAAGAACTGCTGCGAGAAGCGGGCTTTGTCGACGTGAGCCTCTTCTACGCCGGCTTCACCTTTCGGGGATGGGTAGCTTACAAGCCGCACTTGGCTGTGCAATAAGCGTATCATTTGTTGAGGGTGCGTTTAAGTAATGATACAACACCTTATGACTTCCCTTGCGCGAGTGCTTCTCCGAAGTTGCTTGACCGGTTTCATGACCAGCCAACTGGAATTCAATGGCTTGACAATGGTGCTTTAGCTCGCTTGTCTGTTCAACTTAGGTAGACGACCTTCCAACCTGGAGAATTCCGTCGTTCACTGATGGACAATCTTTTCCCTTTATGCTAGGACGCGCCAAGATGGGAACCGTTTACCTCTGAGATAGGTGCTGGCATCAACGAGGAGGATGCCTCATTACCGTTGCCGAGTTGAATGCAGTGCCCCAACTCGTATTTGCCTCCTTCTGTGCTACGTCGTATATTCCCATCATTCCTCGTATTGTTATCCTACGGCGATGCGCACTTTCCTTTTTCTACTGCTGCTGGCCCTCTTTCTTTACAGCCCCTGGGGGCCGAGTTGGGGCAAGTTTGCGGTGAACATGAGTCTCATCGTGTATGTGTCCGGCAAGATTTTCAAGCACGTTCCGCGGGGGCGCCATTATGAGTAGAATAGTAAGAGGATAGATTTGCTGTTATTTTCATACGGTCAGGCCCGGCAAAGAGGCGTTGCACACCCTTTTGCGCAAGACCCTTGACCTTCGTTGCGTCGGTCGATCCCAGAAATTTATTGACTCAAGTTCATGTTGTCCAGCTTCGAGTTTTCCACCTTTTTTTCTGTTATCGCTGGCTCTTTCGTCTTCGGCTACTTGGCGTGCTTTGCCTTGCAGGCAGTATTCGGCATTCGGATCGGCAACAAAAAAGACGGCGATAACGAAAGATCACTTTGACTAGCGGTAAACCCCACCGCTAGCTTCTGGTTGATGTTCGTGAACTTCACGAGAGTAGATTCCTGTCGCCCCGCAGCTAGTCTGTCCTAGAGGCCCCTGCTAAAGTGCACAGTCTTCCCGATTAGCTAGTCCTACTCTCACGGGTGAAACAGAAGGCTATCTAAAGAGCAGTCAGCGGCGAATCCCCCGGCGTCGGCTCGGCTCGTCGGCCTCGGGTTGCTCGGGCGCCTGGATGGCTGTTTTCCCCTTGAGATGCTCTTTTAGCTGGTCGTTCCAATCATTGGCCCGCGACTTATCGACCTCCAGCTTCACCCGCATGGGGTACGATTGGATCAACGCTTGATTGAAGAAAGCCAGGGTATCAAGGCGCCTGGGAATGTGGAACTTGTAGTTGTTGTCCGCTTCCTTGTTGGCAATGATAAATTCATCCTGTAGGGTTGCCGATACGCCTACCCTCTCTGGCCCGGCCACTTGATGGTAGTGATCGGTTAGCCGTTGGTTGTAGCTGCGGGTCTCTTCGTGCAGCTTTTTGAAGTACTGATCCTGCGTGCAATGAATGCTGACGGTCAACAGGCCGGGCGTAATCCGTTCGATCTGCATCGCGGCCGTAGGGTGAGCTAAGCCGGTGATCAGCTTCGTGTCACCTAAGTGTCCCTCCACATTGTTGCCGAAGGCCAGCTTTACCGTTTTCAAGTTCTGGTCGGTGACGAGCCGCCGCAGCTCGGTCACCTGGTTGTCGGTCAGATGGCCGGAAGTGGACGCATACAGGGTATAGTTTGGCCGCTTGAGCTGAAAGTGCGAGAGGCTGTCTAGGGCACTTTCAGATACCACAAGCGTATGCGTCCTGGCTCCCTCATGGGAGAGCCACAGCGCCGACGAGGTAAGCGAATCCGCCGCGTGGCCCTTGAAGCCAATGGTTTTGATTTCGAGGCCGACAATCTTGTCGCGGTAGAGTTGCGGAAAGGCCGTATGTAACACCTTGTACGCGTGGCCATCCTTGCGTTTGCCCTCGTGAAGGTGGTTGAAAATTCGCCCCTTAAAACAAGGTTCATTCAGCACTTCGTCGCTGATGCCTCGGCTATTGAGGTAACCGGTGTCATGGAGCGGAGTGGTCTTGAGCAGGAAGTCCGGTAGGTACTGATCCCCGCGCTGCACTGGCTCCATGGCTTGCTGCAGCGCAGGGCTTACGGTGCGCTGTTGCGCGGGCACAGCAAGAAACCGACGGGCATTATCCAGCACGCTGGCCCAAATACTTTTACCTGGCGAGGCCGTAATACCGGGGATGCGGGGATTTTCGATGCGGTACTTGATAAAGTCAATCACGTTGCCCTTGTCGCGGTCATCGGCTCGATTGAAATACAAGTAGTCTCCTGACGGCGCCTTGTAAATGATTACTTGGTCCAGGTTCACCTTCCCCCGGTAATCGAATACATGAAACTTGCCTCGCTCAAGCGAGGGGCCGCTCTTAGCCCGATGGTGCTGGTAGCCTAAAGTGAGCACGAGGTCAACCAAGTTGAGATCCTTTTTGACCTGGTTGAAGTTCAGGTCGGATTCACGTGGTTGCTGCATACAAGAGAGAATGGGGGAACCGTTGCATGAGAGGTAGGTGTGTGTAGTAGGACGTGGGGGTGCAATAAAAAAGAAAATCAGCTCCCGATTAACTCGGAAACTGATTTTCTGATAATCAATACGGCTTTACAGGCTTTATATCCGAACTCCGCGGCGCGTTGAGCCTTCCATCTGCTCCATCTCCTGCTTTGCCGGCTCATAAAACCTGGCATTCTTGCAGCTGATCGTCCGCTTGAGGGGGTCCAGTTGCAGGGTCGCATCAAAGCTGCGATTGTTGCTTATCATCCCCTCTACCTGGAGGGGCCGCCCCTCTAATAACTCTTGGCGCTGGTCGGGCTTTAGGGTAACGCCGTGCAGCACCTTCGGCACCTCGAAGCCAGCACGGGGCACGGCCACCACTTTATTCATCTCCTTATCCACGGTCAGGTAACCCGTAAAGGGTTGGCCCTTGCCGTCCTTCAACCCGTCGGCCAATACGACCCCCACCTGTTGCAGCTGCTCCTTCATGAGGGGCGTAATGTCCTTGCCCATGATTTGCTTGGGGATTTCCAACCGATGCTTCGGCAGGTCAAAGCGTAGGGTGGCCACCCCATCGGCGTCACGGTGTAGTACGAGCTTGGCCGCAAACGGAACTGGTTCGCCCTGCAGGTTGCGGATAACAAACGAGGGGATCAGGTCGGTCTTCTTGCCTTCGAGTAGCTTTTGCAACTGGCCGCTCTTCTCGAGGTCGGCCGCCTGCACCCCCATCTTCGCCAGTAAGTTGAAGGGAATATCCGCTATGGTAAAGCCTTTCGGTTGAGCTAGTGCGCCCCGGCGGTTCGCTAAGTTTTGCTCAGCCAATGCCTGCGCCTGTGCCCGTACTGCGGGACTCAGCAACGAAGCTACTTTTTCCTGCACGGCGGGCGCGGGCTGCAGGTCGGCCGCCTGTTGCTGAGCAGGAGCCTGCGGGGTGCTTGGTGCCGCCCTAAAGCCAACGGTACCCTTTTCGGTGACTCTCCACCCATCGGCCGTACGCTCCAACCGGGTAGGCGATTTCACTTCTAAGAACTGTTTGTCTGCGTCTGGCTTGCCCACTACGGAGTAGCAGCTCCCAGTCGTACTTGCCAGGGCATTGATAATCATCCCGTCGGCACCAGAAGCCGGGAGCATAATAGCTTTGTTGGCATCCCGGGGGTCTACTTGTAGCTGATACAGGGAATAGTGTTCCTTCTGCCGGCCGAGTACCTCATGGAGAAGCTTCCCGTCCGGGAGGGGTGGCGCATTCACGTAGATAACTTCCTGCGGACGGGGCTGCACACCTGCTGGTGCGGCGGCGTGGCTGGTAGGCTCCAGCATCTTTTCAGTTGATACGTGTACTGGCGGTGAGGCCTGTTGCCCAATAGGTGCGGGCCTGTCAGATACGGTCTGTGGCTGCTGAATCCGCGCAGCGGAAGCACTCGACTCCAGCATGACATCAGGGTTGGGCTTTTCAGAGGGTTTCTGCCCGGCCTTGTGGGCCTGGCTGAAATTGTCGACGAAATTGCTAACAAAGCTTACAACCACCCCATTTCGAACCGTGATGTTGAGCAGGCCCGCCCCATCCAGGGCTTGGCCGGCCTTCCGTAGGTTCTGGGCCTGCGGCATCTTCCTGAGCTCGGGATCTTTTTCAATGACTTCCCAAATGCTCTTCAGCACCTGGCTCACTGACTCGCCCTGCAAGGCATTATTCTGCTGCAATGGTCGCGTGCCAACGGCGACCCCTATCACCTTAGCCGCTTGCTCCAACTGCGTGGCTTCCACCTGCTTCCCACGCTTGCGCAGTGCGTCCGCGACCGGTTGCGCATTATTGATAAAATCATCCCGCGTCTCATCAATATTGATGGTTGCCGGTTTCTTGATTTCCGTTGCTGACCCTGTTAGTCGGGGGGCAAAAGACCCGCCAGACCCTACTGGAGGTTCGGTTTCTTGTGACATACACCTGTTATTAAATGAGTTATACCACCTGTCCTCCTTCACGGGGCCAGCCTAAACAAATATAAGAATTTGCTCCTGCTGTTATCACTATTTAATAACTGTAAAATGAATAATCGTTATACCATATTCAGTTCTTATTCAGCCAACTCATCAATTAACGCATCCACGTCTTTACTTAAATCTCCTTTGAGCTTGTTGAGCTTGTTGATGACTTCCCGAGAACTTACCGTCTTGGTGTTCTCACTTAATGCCAGCTTCGAAGTGCCGGAATTATCTGGCAACAGCACCCAACTGATATTGTAGCCCTTGCCGTGATAGAACAGCAACAACGTAACCAACCCTTCAATACTGCCCGCTGCTGACTGCTCTAACCGGGCCACTTGGTTAAGGGTGAGCCCGGTTTCGGCTGCTACTCTTCCCTGCGTCCACGCGTCTTCCCCTGGGCGCGCTAACTCGTCACGAATGATGGAGAGTCGCTTACCGATCTGGTTTCTATTCATTTCACTTTCTCTTTCTTGGATTTGATTAAGTGCTGCAAGTTGGGGGCACTGGCAATCCTTTCCAATTCCTGCTTGACAATGCGGGCAATGTCGTCCTTGATGGCCTTGTAATTCACTCGGATAACCTCGTCTGTCTTATCCTCTCCGGTTATTGGATCCGCGAAGCTGGTAATGTGGGGAATAGGGGCATAAGCCGCTTCTTCCCGCTTGGTTTTCACTACGTCCACTTCAATCTTAGCGTGGAAAACCTTCTGGCTGATCTCTTCCCCGAAATTATCGGCCACGGCTCCCACGAACGTGCCTTGGCTCAGGTTGGAAATCTTGCTGGCCGGAATCATCTGGTCGAGCTGCGTGGAAAGACTGCTGCTCGTATCGCGGCTGTTGACGCTCAAACTCTGGCGCAGTTGCAGAATGCGACCAAAGCGCTTGCTTAAGTTTTCCGCACTCTCCCCCGACACCTGACCCGCGATGACGTTGCCGATGGTATTCTGAATGACCGTCGCTTCTGCTTTGCCGTAATCGCGGTCTAGCTGGCTCTTATCCTGGATGCCCAAGCAGGTGGATACCTTGTTACTGCGCGCGGTGGCAATGAGCTTATCGAGGCCTTTAAAGTAAATGGTCGGCAGCTCATCAATGATCAGCGAGGACTTGAGTTTGCCTTTCTGGTTGACTAGCTTCACGAGCCGGGCATTGTAGAGGCCCAAGGCGGCGCCGTAGATGACTTCGCGGTCGGGGTTGTTGCCCACGCACAGCACCTTGGGCTCGGCCGGGTTGTTGATGTCGAGCGTAAAGTCATTGCCGCTCATCACCCAGTAGAGCTGCGGGGAGGCCAAACGGCTAAGCGGAATGCGGGCGCTGGCAATCTGCCCTTCCAACTGCTCCATCGCGTCGCCCTCGTAGGCGGAAACGAACGGCCGCACGTAGTTTTCAATCTCGGGGTACGAGCCCAGGATGGGGAACATCTCGTGGTACTCGCGCCCCAAAAACTCGATGACGTGGGGGAAGGTGCAGTACTTGCCGTTCTCGTAGAGCTTGAGAAACCAGATGATGGCCGCCACGAAGTTGATGGGCGACTCGACGAAAAATTCGCCCTGCTTTTCGATCCACTTCTTGTTGAGGTTAAGCATGATGGTGGCCGCCGATTCGTAGGCGTCCACGATGTCGGTCATCGTTTCTGGCAGCAGCGGGTTGCAGCGGTGGCTCTTGCGCGGATCATCAAAGTTGATGACGTAGAAGCGCACCGGATGTTGAAACTTGTCTTGGTTTTTCAGCAGCTCGTTGTAGACGATACAACTCAGGTCGTCGAACTTGAAATCGTAGACGTACATGGCAAAGCCCTTGGCCAGGTGCTGCTTGATGAACTGGTTGATGACGGCAAACGACTTCCCTGAACCCGGCGTGCCATACACGACGGTCGCCCGAAACGGATTCACGATGTTGACCCACCCCTGGCGCTGCTTGCCTTTCAAAAGGTAGGTAGTAGGCAGATTCACGGAGAATTCGTTTTCCATTTTCCGCTCTTCCTGCGGGAAGGTCTCGTTCGCCAGATTGAAGAGATCGCTCATCAGATTCACCTTCAGCAGCCGGCTGATGGAGTTGCCCGCCCGCAGCAGCAGTAAAAAGCCTACGCCCATTGTGCCGGCATACCAGGCCGTGACCGCGGCCGGTTGGTAGGGCAGATCCAGGAGCAGGGCGCTCCCAAAGAACAAGGTTGCCCCCAACAAGAGTCCTCCTACAATAGGCGTCCACGTTTGGTCTTCCTTGGGCTTGCCCCGCGTACCTAGACAGGAAAGCGCTAAGAATACGAGGGCGGCTAGCTTCGTCACATAGGGCGCATCAAACAGGGCCGTCTTGGTGCTAAACCGCGTTAATAGCTTACCCGACCAAGCCGCCGTCAAGTGCTGCTCGGTAAAGAAGTTGTAGCAGTAATAGTACACGTGCAGCAGCACGAGGAAAATGCTGATCAGGCGCATAAAGTCCATGATCTTCTTGAGGCCTCTTTCGTCTTCCATGGCTAGGGGGGTAGTTGGTAGATGAGTTTCTTGCTGGGTGTCACGCGTAGACCCCTAAAGCTTCGGCCGGCGCCGACGTCGGCGTACTTCATTCTCGTTTATCTCGGCATCATCGGCGAGGACCCCTACGCCAGGCCCCGACTCGTCGGCCAACTGAATCAGTGCCGTATCCTGGCTGCTGGCCGGGGGAACTAGTCCTGGTTTGCCGGGCAATGAGGGGCAGATTGTGCACACAGCTTCGCGGCCAAAAGCGTTGAAGTGGTCCCGCAACTGCTTGGCTTTGATGCCTGCCTCAGTGCCTTTCACGCTGCTTGCCTGGTAGCGAAAGCTCGTGCCCACGAGCAGGCCTTTGGCATCGCGCTTAAAGGTGGGGTCGATTCCCTTCGTCCTCAGGCGGTCGGTGAACTGGTCCAGGGAACGGATACGGTTATCCTGCAACGCGGTAGCCACTACCTCCCGAACATAACTGCGGGCCACTTCTTGGTTTGGGTCAAGATCCTTGGTGCTGAGCCGGCGTTCGGGCAGCGGTTTCAGGCCCAACTGCTCGCGAATCTGACGGGTGACCTTCACATTGCGGGCGTAGTTCTGATCAGAGCGCAGAGCCGGGCCACCGTCCATGGGCACCCGATTGATGTAGATGTGAATATGGGGGTGCTGCTTGTCCTTGTGCTCATAGACCGCTACTTGGTGCCGCTCCAAACTTGCCCCCATCAACTCACAGTAGAGGGCGGCCGCCCGCAACTTCAACTCTTTGGTTACCTCCTCCCCTGGCCCCCACGACAAGACGGTGTGCCACACCGGTAATTTAATTCGGTCGCTCATCTCCGCCACGGCGCGCATTTCAGCTGCCATTCCGTGCACGCTAGTGCTACCCAAATTAGCCACGCTCAGGAGCTCGGCCTGCTTGTTGGTGCGGTCCGAACGCAGGCCCGCACCGTACTCTAAAGCACCAGAAAAGTCGTTGCCGGTAACCGTTTTCGCAATCATTTCAGGATTTCTAGTAGGCGGTTTAGCAGATCTGTTAACTGCGCGGAACTCACAGAATTGAGTTTGCCCGCGTTGGCTAGGCGCGTGAGTTGATTGAGATTATTAACTGACCCGGCAATAAGACGCCGCAAATCAGGGGGTACCTTTTCGACAATCTTTTTTCCTAGTGCTGCGCGTCGCACGTAATCGTTGGTGCTAAGACCGGCTTTCTCGGCTTTACCTACGATGATTTTCTTGTCCGCCCTCGAAATACGCACGTTGATGTGCGTGTCTTTAATTGTGCTTTTCTCTGCGGGTGATGCGAGATCAGGTACGTCGGCTGTTTTCATGTTGGGCACTGGATTAGGGTCTGCGTCAGCAAGACGAGGGGAATAGCTTGCGTCAATTACCCGGGGGTCTTAGTAAGTGCGAACCGCAGGTTTGTGCGCACAAAGACATGGCTTGCTGACCAATATGTAAGGGACTAAAACAGAGGTAGTATTTCGATAAGAACACTGTCAACGTAGGCAAAAATCTGCGCACTATCAATCACTTTTCTTGAACCTCAACTAACCTCCTGCACCAGACATAATGGTATGATTTAATATGTAATTAATTGAATAATTATGTAGTTATAGCCTTACGTAACTATGCAATTATTTGACTACCTAACTAGGGCTGTGACCTCACCAATAGTTAGGTACGTCCCTGCTTATTTGCTCTGACATCAACGCAACTGTGCAACCCCGTATGGATTTATGTGAGCAAGTAGCTAGGCAACAAAACGGAAAGTTGAACGATATGATCTTTTCATTTTTATCTAAATAAATATTGCTTTAATCATCAACACTTCTAAATTTGTAAACAGTGAAAGAGTTATAGGATTTGTTAGATACGTGCTGCCGGTAGACGGTTGTCCTCTCCACTACTCCCCCCTCTTCTTTATGAGTTCGACCAAGTTTATCTCGATTTCGTCGCAGAAAGGGGGCGTAGGCAAAACGACCGTCAATATTCTGGCTGCCTCGATTTTTCACTTCCTGGGTAAGGAAAGCGTAGCCGTTATTGACTGCGACTATCCTCAGCACTCTCTGGAGGGTCTGCGCCACAAAGAGCTGGCGCACTTACAAGCCAATCCCGACAAAGCCGCCGAATTCCACGCGTTGGGCCAAGCTTCCTACCCAATTATTGCGTGCGAGGTAAAAGAGGCCTTGAGCGTTGCCAAAGAAATGGAGAACCAATACGATTTGGTCTTTATCGACACGCCCGGTACCATCAACGTACCGGGTCTGTTGGAACTATGGAAGCAGCTGGACTATGTCTTCATGCCCTTGGAAGCGGATGTACTCAGTGTCGAGGCCACTATCCCTTTTGCTGCTGCTCTGGAAAACTTCGCGAAAGGCCAGCCCGGTAGCCGGTTAAAGGAATACTACGCTTTTTGGAACAAGCACATCAAGAGTGAGAAGCAGGCCTTTTACCAGCGCACAGAGGAGTTATTTACCGAGCAAGGTATTCCCTTTCTGCAAAGTCGGTTAGAGCACAGTGTCAACTACAAGAAGGAGGCCATGCGCTCGACCATGTTCCCGCTGTCCAAGGAGTTCATGCGGTTGGGCATCAGTAATCTAATTCAGGAGATGGCGCACATCATTTTTGCCAGTGAGGTGCCTGATTCTGCGAAAATTAGTCCTGTAACCGCCACTGCCTCAACCAACTGCTAACCTACCCACCGCATGGCTGCCTCCCAGAACGCAACTCCCGACGTGACGGCTTTTGTCAGCACGTTCACCCGTAAGCCCCTACCTACCGCTGAACCCGGCGGCAGTTCGGAAGCAAATCTTTCCTCTGCAACTGATTTGCCCAGGCAAGCTAGCCCCGTTTCCGAGAGTATAGCGCCAACGCTGAAGGTAGAGCGCTCGGAGGATACCAATAAACAAACGGAAAGAAGGGAGGTAGTCTCTGCCGAGCAGGCCGGCCGGATCAACTATGCGGCTACCTTCCTAACGCCGGTTCGCGGCCGCAAGCTGAAGGCCGTCTACATGGACGAGGACACGCACAATGCCCTCGCCGTTATCACCCAAGCCAGCGACGGCACCCCGTTAGCGGACTTGCTGATCAATATTATCAAGCAGCATTTCGAAACCTATGGCCCTGACATCCGGGCCTTCGTGAACGAGCAGGAAAAGAAGAATAAGAAGCGCCTGCCCTACTAAGCTTCCCTCACTTAAGGCACTGATTTACATAGCCCTAAAAAAGGGGTGTTAGTTACTGCTTTGCCCTTTCCATTCCTCACTATACTCGCCCATCGTCATGTTTAAAATGATCTCGTGGTCCCAATACTTAGGTGTCGCGGCCCTGCTACTCGTCGTGTATTATGCCTATGTGGCCGTAGTCTACTACCGCGCGGAGTTGACCGCGCTGGTAACTGGTAAAGGCAAAATAGTAACTCGCACCGTTGGGCAGGCGGTTATGCCTTCTCTTTTACCAGAGAACGGCCCGCTGATCCCTAAGGCAGCTATCGTGATGCCGATTGCGGCCGAACAGCACCGCAAACCAGAGGAAACGGAAGGCGAGGAGGGCGAGGATGGAGAAGTAACGGCTGCCCATCCCAATAGGGTAGCTGTCGAGTCGTCTATTGAAGAAACGGAGGAATACAGTCATGATGAAGAGGAAATAGCTTCGGAATCATATAATGAAAAAATCAACAGCTCGACAGCAGCAGAAATTACTACTACCGAAGTTGCTGCAGAGGACGCGGAAACCGAAAATGAAGAAGTGGCGATCGACTATACCGTTGGGGTAGCGCAACTAAACCACTTTCTCGAGCGGGCCGCGGCCGGAGAAATGACCCAACAGCAGATCGAGCGGGAAGTACCTGCGCTGGAGAACACCGAGGTACTGATGGCTTTCTTCCAGAAGAGCACGAAAGCCGCGCAGCGGCTTACCGCCAAGGTGTACGCCCAAGTAGAAGAGCCTGTCGCCAACTAAATTCCTTGGTGCGCTTTTACCCTTTTCTTTTTCACTTAATCCATTTCTTACTCTTACCCTTTACTGCCATGTTCAACAAACGCCAAACACTCAGAAATCAAAGCAAGAAGCAAGTCCTCGGTACTGCCTTTCTTATGCTTGCTGTCGTAGCCACCGCGAACGCGCAAGGCGGCCTCGGCGCCGGTACCACCGGCATCGAGGAGGCCACCACCGCCATCACCGACTACTTCGATCCCGCTACGCTGCTCATTTATGCCATCGCCGCCATCGTTGGCCTGGTGGGCGCTATCAAGGTGTTCTCTAAGTGGAACTCGGGCGACCAGGACACGCAGAAAGCGGCCATGAGCTGGTTCGGCAGCTGCATTTTCCTCGTGGTGGTGTCCACCATCCTGCGCGCCTTCTTTCTCTAGGATCATGACCCACTACCCACTGAATAAGGGGGTCAATAAACCGGTCGAATTCAAAGGGCTAGTCGGCTCACGCTACCTCTTTCTGCTGCTCGGGGGGCTCGGCGGCGTATTCTTGGGCTACATCGCCCTCTACGTCGCTGGCCTGAGTTCCTATCTAACGCTACCCCTGGCGGTTGGCAGCGGCTTCTGCTGGGTGACCCGGGTGTTTTCACTCAGTGCCAAATACGGCGAGCACGGGGCCATGAAACAGTTGGCCAAGAATCGGCAGCCCAAACGAATTGTGAACCGCACCCCCCACCTGTTTAAAGACTTGAAAGGATGAGTGAACTACTGCAACCGGCCGCTACGCTGGAAGAAAAGCAGCCGATCTACAAGGTGGAAGCCAACTGCCTCATCAGCAAGAACGCCGACGTGACGGTGGCCTTTCGCTTGGAGCTGCCCGAAATCTTTACGCTCTCGCAGCAGAACTACGAGAGCGCGCAAGCCAACTTCAGCAAGGGCGTGCGGCTATTCCCGAATCATACTGTGCTCCACAAGCTGGACGCCTTTATTGCCGATACGTACGCGCCGGGTTTCGAGCCGGACGCTACCCTGCTTTCGCACGCGTACCAGCAGTACTTCTACGAGCGGCCGTTCCTCAACCACTACTGCTATCTGTTCATCACCAAAACGGCCTCTAGTCGCGACAGCTGGAACAGCCTGCAAACCCTACTCTCCCGGGCTAAGATTGTACCCAAGGAAATGATGAGCGAGGAAACGCTCGCCGAGTTCTTCTCGTCGGTCGGCCAATTCGTGCGGGTGCTGACGGACTCGGGCATCGGGGTTACGCAGCTAACCGATGAGGACCTGTGCGGAACCGAAAGCACGACCGGCTTACTGGAGAAGTACCTGAGCCTGGACTTTCGCGACCACGCCCCCGCGGTGGATATTGATTTCACGGAGGGGTTGAAGGTTGGCGCCAAGTGCTGCAGTTGCTTTTCGCTCGGGCGCCTGGATGATCTGCCGGCTGCCTTGCCAACTGACAGCAAGTATGGCCCCTTAAGCAAAGACAACTCCCCCTTTTACGTGGGCTTTGCCGCCCCGCTGGCCTTGCTGCTACCGGTCAATCATATCTACAACCAGTACCTCTTCATCGATGACCACAAGAAGACGCTGAAGGCGTTCGAGAAGAAGCGCGACAATCTGAACGCGCTCTCGCTCTATTCGCGCCAGAACGCGATCAACAAGGAGTTTTACGACCAGTACCTGAACGAGGCGCACAGCTTCAATAAGCTTTCGGTACGGGCTCACGCCAACGTGCTAGCCTGGACCGAGAACCCGTCCGAGGAGAAGGCCCTGCGCGAAACGGTAGGCGCGGCCCTGACGTCGCTTACCTGTTCGGCCCGGCAAAACACCGTGGACATCGGGGCCTTGTTCTGGGCCGGCATTCCCGGCAACGCCGGCGACTTCCCGAGCGAAGAGACCTTCTACACATTCGAAGATGCCGCCACTTGCTTGTGGAACATAGAAACCAACTACCGCGACTCTTCCAGCCCGTTCGGCATTAAGCTCTCCGACCGAATCAGTGGGAAGCCCGTCCATGTCGATCTGTCGGACGAGCCGATGAAAAAGGGGATCATCAAAAACCGCAACAAGTTCGTGCTCGGGCCCTCGGGGTCAGGCAAGTCCTTCTTCACCAATGGCATGGTGCGCCAGTACCACGAGCAGGGCGCGCACGTGCTGCTCGTCGATACGGGCAACTCGTACAAGGGCCTGTGTGAACTCAAAGGGGGGGTCTATTTCACCTACGAGGAAAGCAAGCCGATCAGCTTCAACCCCTTTTTTGTAGTTGATAAGCCCGACGTGGAGAAGCGTCAGAGCCTGCACACGCTGCTGCTGACGCTCTGGAAGTTTGCCGACGAGAAGGTCACGCAGTCGGAATCGGTGTCCATTTCGAATGCCATCGCCCAGTACTACCAGCTGCTCGAAGCAGACCCGAGGATTGAAGCCGGCTTCAATACGTTCTACGAATTCCTACAAGGCCCGTACCGGGCCCACTTGGAAACGGTGAAGGTGCGGGAAAAGGACTTCGACTTGCACAATTTCCTCTACGTGCTCTCTCCCTACTACCGCGGGGGTGAGTACGACTACCTGCTCAATTCGCCTAAGCAACTCAATCTTACGCAGGAAAGCTTTATCGTCTTCGAGCTCGACAACATCAAAGACCACCCCATCCTGTTTCCAGTGGTAACGCTCATCATTATGGACACCTTCCTGCAGAAGATGCGCCAGCTGAATGGGGTGCGTAAGATGATCTTGATCGAGGAAGCCTGGAAGGCGCTGGCCACGGCTAACATGGCTGAGTACATCAAGTACTTGTTCAAGACGGTGCGTAAGTTCTTCGGCGAGGCCATTGTCGTCACGCAGGAGATCGACGACATTATCAGCAACCCCATCGTCAAGGACACGATCATCAACAACTCGCATTGCAAAATCCTGCTGGATATGAACGACTTCCTGAGTCGTTTTGACGATATTCAGCGCATGATGAGTTTGTCGGATAAGGAGAAGAACTTGGTGCTTTCCATTAACCGCAATAACCGCCCAGGTCCCAAATACAACGAAGTCTTTATCAGCCTGGGCGGCCGCCTCTCGAAGGTGTACGGGGTGGAAGTATCGAAGGAGGAGTACGTGACCTATACCACCGAGCAGACGGAGAAGCTGCCGCTGTTTGCCAAGGTCGAGGCGGGCATGCCGATGGAAGAGGCTATTCAGGTGTACGCCGAAGAGCTACGGCAGGCCGGATAGAACTAAAGGGAAGAAGAGACTATCACTATACAACCCCACTATGAAAACCACCGCTTTGTTCTTACTAGCTGGCCTGCTGCTCTCTTCCTGTGGGGAAGATGCCGCGTCGAAGAAGTTGGCTTCCGATACGGAGGCCCGCGTAACGGCTTCCATTCAGCAGATGCTCACGCAAGCCGGCGATAAAGCGGGTACTACGTCCTATATCAACGTGGTGCACAACTGGTATCAGAGTAAGGTGCCCAACCTGGTTAAGCTCAATCCTAAGACGGCGACGATTTACGAAACGCATGCGGCCATCCTGCAGGAAGTTGCGGCCAATGAACCCAAGCTGGTAAAGCATGCCCTTGTGACACCGGAGCAGGCAGAAGGCATCCGAACTGGCTATAAAAAGCTAGTCGACGAAAGCGCAGCCCGGGTGCAGGAGTTATCTGCCTTAGCGACGAGTGAAACGACAATGAGCGAGGCCGAGCAACTGAAGTACGTGTCGGACCTGGCTGAAAAGCAAACCCATCACTTGGCTCTGGTGAAATACTACACTAGGAGGACAGCCAATACGCTGACCTTGAAAGAGCAGAAACAAAAGGGGGAACAGTATCGACTGGAAAACTTCGGCCACTATTAAGCGGCTCTGACCCACCAAGCTTACTAACACTCATTAAGGTATGAAAAAGACACAGATTTTCTTGTGTGTGGCCGCGCTTTGCCTTTTTGGTAAGCCTACCGCCCACGCGCAGGCAGTAGTTTCCGCTCCCGTTTTAGAGGGCACCAATTTCATTCAAACCGGTTTGCAGGCTACCCTCAAGGCGCTTAATACCACCGCCAATAAGCTGGTCAACAACGGGGTAGTGGAGCAGGTGCTCACCAAGGGCTTCACCGAAAAGAACATGCTGCTGGCCAAGAGTTGGTACGACGGCTTGATGCAGGTGAGCAACACCATCAAAACCTATCGGCGGGTGCAACACATCTTTGAGCGGCAAGCGGCCATTATTACCATCTATTCTACCTACATCGGCAAGTTCAAGGCCGATCCGAATCTGTCGCCAGCGCAAGTGCAGGGCATGGTGCGCGGCTACACGGTACTGATTCAGGAGTCGGCTTCTTACCTGGATGATTTGACGGCTATTGTGTCCCCCCTCAAAGCAAAGATGACGGATGCGGAGCGGATGGAACTCATTGACGTGCTCGATGACAAGGTAACCCATCAGTACGACTTGGTGAGCTACTTCACCCGTCGCAACCTGGCTCTTTCGGCGCAACAGAGCAAGGCCCAACGGGATATGCAGACGATCAAGCAACTCTACGGCCTAGTTAAGTAAGGATGAAAAAGCTACTCCTTCTTCTGCTGCTCGCCTACCTACCGGAGATGGCACGCGCGCAATTCGTCGTGTCGGTGCCCATTGCCGAAGGGCAAGCTTCCAAGCAGGCCGGTCACCAAGGGTTTCTGACCACGCTTCGTGCTATTGGTAATACGATCGTCAAAAAGGGCACCAACCAGCAGGCCATCATTAAGCGCCTCACGGACCAGACGGCCCAGATGCACGAGGAATGGTATTCGAGCCTGCTCAAGATCAATTCTGTTGTACGCGATTATCAGCGAGTAGAGAAGATCTGGACTTATCAAAGTCGGACACTCGACCTCTACACGCAGAATATGAGCCAACTGCGTCAGAATCCCTACTTGACGCCCACGCAGGTGCAAGCCATGGTCAAGGGCTACACGGTGCTGCTGGCTGACAATGTGGGGCTGCTTGATGAACTGACCGTCATTCTCACGCCGGCCGTGGCGAAGATGACCGACGCGCAACGGCTCAAGTTCATCAACAGGATTTCCGACAAGGTAGTCCACCAGTATCAGCTCGTGGCCTACTTCACCAAACGCAATCAGGCCATTGCCGCGCAGCAGGGGCAAGCCGCCCGCGAATCCCAACTTCTCAAACAGCTCTACGGGCTCAACTAATGCTACTGCAAGTCTCACTTCCGGTTGAATCGCTCAACCAGCTGCTCGACAACCTCTACACTGAAATGTTGCCGCTATGCTCAGACATGATAAATATCGGCCGTGCGCTGGGTGGCCTGGGTGCCTTGGTGTTTATTGCCAGCAGAGTTTGGCGCACCATGGCCGCAGCCGAACCCATCGACGTGTTCCCACTCTTCCGGCCCTTTGTCATCGGAATGGTAATCGTCTTGTTCCCTTCAATGCTAGGCATTCTAAACGGAGTACTCGGCGGTATCTCCAGTGCCACCAACTCCGTGGTGCGCGTGCAAAATCAAAGCATCATCAAGTTACAGGAGCGGAAAAAAGCCCTGCTGGCTGCACGGCCTGAAAACGCGCCTTATGCGTCTGATGAGGCCTTCGAAAAGGAATTAGGAGCCAAAGACGTGTTGGACTTCGGGGGCAAAGCAGCCCTGTATTTCGACCGGCTCAGCTACGATGTGCAAAAGAACTTCCGAGAGTGGATGCGAAATGCGTTGGAGTTAGCCCATGATTCGGCCGCGCTAGTCATCAATACGATCCGCACCTTCTTCCTAATTATCCTTTCAATTATCGGACCCATCAGCTTTGGCTTTGCTATCTGGCCCGGCTTTGAGGGCACGCTCACCAACTGGATCTCCCGCTACATCAACACCTTTTTATGGTTGCCGGTAGCCAACATCTTCGGGGCCATTACGGCTAAAATCGAGGTAATGATGCTTGACCGGGACATTCATATAATTCAAACTAATGGCGATCTGGAGAGTGCTGATGCGGGCTACATGATCTTTTTGGTGATTGCTATTTGCGGCTACTTCACCGTGCCCTCAGTGGCCAGCTGGATCGTCGCGGCCAGTGGACTGAGCAACATTACCCGCTTTGCTACCAATCAGGCCGGTGCAGTAACCAACATGGCGGCTAGTACCGCCGGGGGGGTTGCCGGTCAGGTTGCCGGCCGGGGCGCGAACATGGCTGGCGCTATGCTTTCTGATGTGCGCCACAACACCGTGCCCGGCACGGTGGGCAATCAAGGCTACAAAAACACTAACACGGCCGCCTAATCAGCTACGACTATGTTTCGATCCCTCAAAAACATTGACTCGGCCTACCAACAGACGAAGACGCTGGCGCTGCTTTTCATGCTGCTTTGCTTCTCAGTGGCCGCCTACGCCATCTACGCAGCCCGCCAGACGGCTGCCGCCGCCCAGGGCCGTATCTACGTGCTCGACCAGGGCAACCTGTTGGCGGCCGTTTCGCACAACGTGAAGGAAAACCGCCCGGTCGAGGCGAAGAATCACGTCAAGCGCTTTCACGAGTATTTCTTCACCCTAGATCCTGATGCCAAGGCCATTGAGTACAACGTGAGTCAATCCTTGTTCCTGGCCGACGAAAGTGCCCAACGAGCCTACGAGAGCCTGAAAGAAAACGGCTACTACAACAACCTGATTCAGGCTAATATCAGCCAAGAAATCAAGGTTGACAGCGTCAGCATCAACTCGGCCTCTTACCCCTATTACGCCCGTTGTTACGCGCATCAGCAGGTGATCCGAGCGTCGACGATCACGAGCCGCCAACTCATCTCCGAGTGTTACCTGCGCGACGTCTCGCGCTCGAGCAACAACCCACACGGTTTCCTGATGGAGAAATGGCGGGTCATTCAAAACAACGATTTGCGCACCGAACGCCGCTAATTCCTACGACCATGGCGACCCCTCCTAAACTAACCCAAGAACTTTTGATGAAGCGTCGGTTGCTGCTCTTCATTCCACTGCCCACCTTCATCTGCCTAACCTTGCTTTTTTATATGGGCGGCGGCGGCAAGGGCGTGACCGCCGCGACGGCGAGTGCCCCTCCTGGTTCCATGGGCATTAATACGACCCTGCCTGCGGCCGGCAAATCTTCGTTGTTTGAAACGAAGCTGGAGGCCTACAAAGCCCCCCATGACAGCAGCCAGCGTGATAACCGGCTCGCCTTTACGCCTGTGGGAGAAGTCGGCGAGGCCACGAATGCGGCGGGTGACGCTACCATGTCGGGTACGACCGCTACCGGCCTCAACTATGCGGTGCAGCCAGGCCAGTCCTCCCAGCCCTACGAAGCCAACCAAGATCCCAATGTGATGGCTGTGCAAAGCCGGATGCAGCGCCTGCAAGAGCAGCAGCAGGATCCCGAAACGTCGCACAGTCGTTCGGGCGGAGGGTATGCCAGCAGCAGAGACTACAGCAGCGAGCGGGCTTACGAGCCGGCCCGCTCGGTTAAGGATGTAGAGCTAGAACAAACCATCAAGGAATTGGATGTTTTGCGGCAGCAATACGAAAAGCGGTTGCTGGCCCTGAACACGCCGGCGGCCCCTCCTCCTGCGGCGGCCCCGGTACCGAAACCCTCGGCCGCTCCCAAGCCGAAAGGCATGAGCGTGGTGAGCGAAGTACACCCCTCAGTGGTGACCCGCTTGGGCAGCCCGGCCCCAATGGGCACGCCGGTGGTGGTCGTGAATTCCGGCAATGCCTTCCACGGCCTGGGGGAAGCCACCACCGGACAGAGGAATGCCGTACCGGCCGTCATTCATGAGGATGTGGTCGTGACGCAAGGGTCGGTGGTGAAGATGCGCCTGCTTTCCGATGTGCAGCTAGAAGGACGAAGTATCCCACGCAACAGCTTTCTGTATGGCACCTGCCAGATTTCCGGTAACCGCCTCTCGATTGAGGCTACCTCGGTGCAGGTTCAGAATAGTGTGCTGCCCGTAACGCTGAAAGCCTACGATCTGGATGGCGGGGAAGGCCTGAGCATTCCCGGCTCCCTTGACCGGGACGCGGCCAAGCAAGGCCTGGCCAGCGGCACGAGCAGCGCCGACTTGCTCACGATGTCACCGAGTATGGGCGCGCAGGCCGCGGGCCTTGCGCTGCAAACCGGCAAAGCATTAGCCGGTAAGAAAATCAAGCTGGTCAAGATTCATCTCAAAGCCAACTACAACCTGCTCCTCAAATCATGAGCCTACTCCCCACGTTTGCCCGCGTCGGCCTTCTGGTCCTGACCGTAGGGGCCCTGCCCGCCCCGGCCCAACACGCTAGTGCGCGTCGGTCGATGACGCCGGCGCAGCTGCTGGGCAACTTCTCCGCCCCGGCCGCGCCGGCCGAAGCAGCCAGTGCCGGGCCGAAGATACTGCGCCTCGAGGAGCAGAACTACATCGGCTCGTACCACCTGGGCGTGGGCTTTCAGAAAACCACCCACCTGATTTTCCCCTACGCCGTGACGTACGTGGACTTAGGGAATGCCGGCATCATTGCCGACAAGGCCCAGGGGGCGGAAAACATCGTCAAGCTCAAAGCCAACCAGCCAAGCTTTCCGCAAACCAACATGACGGTGGTCACCGCGGATGGGCAGCTGTACTCGTTTTTAGTGGACTATGAGGCGAATCCCCGGGTGCTCACCTACAACCTGACCACGGGCACCGGCGCGGCCTCCCCTACCCTGCCGCTGGCCTTGTTCTCGCCCCTCAGGTTGACGCAACCCGAGATGGAGAACTACGCGCGCCTCGTCCTGAAGAAGAAGCGCATGCTGCGCACCAAGCAGGTCAAGGATGATATCACCCTGGCATTGCCGGGTATGTATACCACGGAGGAGCTGTTCTTCCTGCCCGTTTATATGCTCAACAAGTCCAACATCAACTACGACGTGGACTTCCTCAAGTTCTACATCCGCGACAAGAAGCTGGCCAAGCGCACGGCCATCCAGGAATCCGAGGTAGCGCCGGTGTTCATTTATAACGCGGGGCAAACCGTAATTCCCGGCCCGGGCGGCTTGGACCAAGTCTATGTGCTGCGCAAGTTCACCATCCCCGACGACAAGAACCTGGTCGTCGAGATGTTCGAGCGCGGCGGCGGCCGACATCTGACGTTTAACGTGAGCAACGACGATATTTTAAAGGCGCGCAAACTGAAGCGCTAGCCCGGCCCGGCAACAGCTTCACGAAGACGGAACAGAGTGTATTCTCTTTGCCCGCTGGCCTCATGTCGCAGGCCGGCGTTAGGTGCGGGTACTGCCTAGGCTCTGTAATTGCTGCTTCCCTCCCCTACTGGTTGGTATCTGACGCTTAGCCTGCGCTAAGCGAATGGTTTCTTCTTGCAATCAATCGAGATACGCGTAGTGTACGTACAGTACTTTATGTAAGTATTGTACGTACACTACGCGTTGTAATCATTTTAAATTTCAAGCTTTTGTTGCGCTAGCGTCCTACTACTCGCATCCCGCCACTTATTTGAACCCCGTTGCCGTCAAAAGCGATGGCTAATACCAGCAGCGTTTAATTTCACTTTTAAACTTCTGGCTTACGCCGGTGGGCCCTGCCCCTCTTATAGGGCAGCGCAGCCGCCCGGTTCTTACCGCAGCTGGGTTGCGGCCCCTTGTGTAACGGCTAACCGTAACCCGTTTTTTTTAGCTACTCGCTTCTCACATTCACCGAGGGAATCTGCTTTTATAATAAGAGGGGAATCGAATCAGCTTACCTGCCGGCGCCCTCGCCTTACCAGATAAATCAAGCTAGTAGTTCAACTTTTTTCCTAAGCCCTCGGGCAACGTAACAGTCATCGATAAATCTGGTACGTACAGTAATTATCGTACGTACACTGCTGGTGGTAATCGAATAGCTTACAATCAGCAGTGTACATTTCGTACTTCATAAATCGCGACTTGAAACAGCAAGCTTACTTGCATATAACTGATTATAAACAAGTTATAGTTTAAATAATTACTCTGATTAGTGTAACTATAAAGCGTAAATTAATTATATTAAGCACAATACTGGTTGTACGTACAATAAGTACTATACTTGTTCATCCATTATCTAGCACTTGTCTGATGGTTACAATTTGTTTAGCAAACAACAAAGGGGGAGTAGGCAAAAGCACTTCCGCCCTCAACATTGGCTTGGCCCTGCACAGCTTAGGTTACCGCGTGCTCTTGGTTGATTGTGATGCGCAATGCAACCTGACCATGGCGTTCAAAGGGGCGATAAGCTTAACCCCTAACTTAGGCACCCTGCTGGAGCCAAACTCCTCCGTAACCGTGGCCGCGGCAATTCATCCGATAGAGGAAGGGCTGGCCCTGCTTCCCTCGTCCTTGGACGTGAATTTGCTCGAGCAATACTATGGCACGCAAAAAGGCAGCGAGTTTCTTTTGCGCAAAGGGCTCGGGCCCGTCAGCGGGCACTACGACTTTTGCATTATTGATACGCCGCCCCACATGTCCGCCCTGTTGTACGCGGCCTTGGTGGCCAGCAACTGGGTGTTTATTCCCGTCCAGCCCGAGCGCTGGGGCTATCAGGGGTTAAAGACGCTGCTCGATGCTTGTGACCGAACCCGGGACTACTACAACCCCCAGTTGCAACTAGGCGGCATCTTCTTCACCAAGTACGCGGCGTCTTACCGCAGTCGTCTCCACCGGGATTTTGTGCAGCAGACCCGGGATCGCTTCGGCGACGCAGATGTGCTGCAGGTCAGCATTCGAACCAACCTGGCGCTGGCCGAGGCCGTGAGTTTGGAAACCAGCATCTTCGAGTACGCTCCTGATTCCCACGGCGCCCAAGACTACATGGAATTAACCCAAGCTATTCTTCACCGCGTCGCCGCTGTCCATGAGCACTAAGCCCCCTAAGAACCGCCCCAACTTCTCGAGCCTGGCCGACCCGGAACGCGTCACCCCCGCGCCCGTCATCCCCGCGGATCGTGCCAGCCTCTACGGCAATCGTACGCTGGCAGCCCCGGAGGCAATACCCTCCCCGCCGGTGCCGAGCCCAGAATCAACTATAGAGCCGGTAGGAGAGGAGGCTTCCGAGTTACCGCTCGATGCGAAGGTGCCCTATAACACCCTGATTACGAAAGGCACTTATATTCGCCTGGTCCAGCACGATTACTGGAATCGGGAAGACATGACCACCGCCGTCGAAAACGCGCTGCAGTTGTACTTGGGACGCTTTCCCGATGCCGACAAGCCCTTGCCGCCGCACGAATACCAGAAGCGCCTCAACGTTAAGAAGCTGCAAGGTCGCCCGCGCGCCAAAAAAGCCCCCCGGTAAACGATTCGTATCGATTTGCTACGATAGCCACTCACTGTGGCGCTCGCGCTAAAAACTTGGGTTTTCCGGTGGGAGCGCCAGAGGGAGTGGTGTTTTTTGCAAGAGGATAGCCCCACCAGGGTTTGTTGGCCGATAGGGTTTGGAAGTAGCCTAACCGCTGCACTTAAAGACATTCCGTCGGGTTCTTTCCCCAAACGCAATGCATTGGTATGTAACTAGTTATCCCAATTCATGCGTACCCAGTCCACAATGTAAGCGGATAGGGGAGAGCCCACTCTTTCAGCACCGACTCCGAGTGGTTCGCGGACGTTTCGGGCAAGGCGAGCAGTTGCTCCCGCTCGGCGGCGGAGAGCGTAGAACGACGGGGCATAAGCAACGGGCGTATGGGCAGACCAGTAGGCGAGCCGCGGGCGTCTCCCATCTGCTATGTCAGCACATTTCAACGTAAAGACTGTTTCTGCATGTTCACTAAAACGAACGTGGCTGTTGCAGAACCCTTCCTGTATTCTGGAGAAGCTATGCTTCATCGCCTCATTTATGGGAAATAGGAGCAGTACGTGGTCTTTTTAGCCTGTTTCAGACGTTGGTGCTAGCAAGTGCATTCCCTACTGGGAGTTCTGCAACAGCCACGACCGTTACTCTGAACAATCGCTCAAAATAACGGTCGACTTTGTTGGCGGACGAGACAGCTGAGTAAAGCCCTAACATGGCATGTTCCACTACCCGAGCCCGGAGGTGGTTGGGTTCCCGCGCCAGACCGAGCTGTTTACCCTTTGTTTATCGTTCGCCAGTGGCCAACGAGAACCGCCGCAGCCAGCGCCGGGCTTCTTCGATGTCGGCAAACAGTTCGGCTTGGAAGGCGGTGAGTTGCTGGTAAAAGCTCAGGGCCGTGGCGTCGGCCATCGATTCGCGGGTGGTCACCATGGCAAAGTGCGTGAGGCCCGCGGCCGCCGCCTGCGGGGCCCAGGTGTTCACCACCCAGTCGAGCGAATGCTCCCACGGACCCAACACGGCGCGCGTGTCGTTGAGCACGGCGTGGTACCCGGACGCGGCCAGGGCGGCGGTGTAGGCCGCGGCCCCGCACTGGATGTTGGCCCTGGTGAGGTAGCCCATCCAGACCACGTCGATCCACCGCTCGGCGGGGTTGGGTTCGACAATTAGGTAGGTGCGCCCTAGCGCGCTGGTCAGTTCTTGGCGCATCGGCTACTGCTCGGGGGCAAGGGGCAATACCTGCTGCAGCCATTGCTTAGCGGCCTCCAGCGTGGGCAGGGTGCGGGTGTGAAAGCTGTACTGCTCGCTCTGCATGACGTTGGTCACGTACTGCTGCGCGGCAATCTTGCCGAAGATAGATTCGGCCTCGACGATAGCGATGTAGCGCACCCCGGCCTGGTAAGTCTGCGGATTCCAGTCGGTGTGCAGCCACTGCTGGTCACCGGGGCGGACCGCGCCTAAGCCCCGCGAATCAGCTATCCAGCCTAGGGCAGCAGGGTGGCGCGGAGTCTCGGCGATGTAGAAGGCCTGCGCCTGCTTCATCAAGTAGCGGAACTGCTCGCTGTTGGCGTAGCCCGTCCACTGAATGATGATGCACGGCACCTCCGGCGCTAGGTAGACGGCCCCGTAGGCCTCCGAAACCAAGGTGATGTCGTTCATATGCTCCCGTGCTACGGCGGTACCGCCGGCAAAGATGCACGCTTGCCCTCCCTTAACGGCTAGCAAATTGATCTTCAGGCCACAACATTAGGCAGTTGGTTTGGGGTGAAGCCACTACCGGTGGCTATTTGCCGTCACTACGCAGCGGGCTGGCGTTGTTCCAGCTGGGCAATGCGCCGGGCACTTCCCTGCGCGGCTTCTGGTCGATCAGGCAAAAGGGGCCCAGGTTGTAACCATCGTAGGTTTCCAGCGGGGCCGTCGCGTAGCACTGCAGGCCAAACGCGCCGGCCACCAGCGGCTTTGGTGAGCGTGCACGGATCGCGCCGCGCGTTTTCCACGAGGTACATTTCGTCGGAGAGAATGGCCGAGGCGCACAGGCCCGGGTCGCGGTCGCTTTGCTCCACCTTCAGCCCGTGGTGGCACTTCAACCAGATGCGGTCCTCGTCCACCAGGCTGATGATAGCAATAGGCATGTTGAACAATGCCTTCGACGTAACCAAACAAGTGTTGAGTTGGCACGCCGCTCCATGCCAGCGCCACCTGTTGCCCCAGTTCGACGAGAAGGATCCGGTCCCCATTGCCGTGCTTGTTGGTGCCTCCGGGGCATCCACTCATCAAGTTAACTTACCGCGCGTATTACCCGGCCGGGAACTGCCGGGTTAACCCTTGCCGGGTTTTCGCCGGATTTGGTAGGTAGTCAGAGTGTAGTTTCTTCCGTAGTTGCTGGGAGAGTTTCAGTGTCCGCTGCTTGGCGGTAACCGACAAACAAGCCATCTTTTGACTAGGACTAAGACAAAATTTAATCCTTTCAAAAAGCAAAGAACCTTTCTAGTTTTCTAACTCTTCTCTTTTCTTTCTTCTATAGCTCGTAAATAACTGTAAGTCAGTTATTTATCTAGGCCATTTACGGAAGAAACTACACCTTGCTACGGAAGGAATTACACCTTGTTACGGAAGGATTTACACTCATCTACGGAAGAAATTACACCCTATTAGGGAAGAAACTACACCCACTACGGAAGAAATTACACCCATTACGGAAGAAACTACACCCATTGCGGAAGAAATTACACTAGCTGTGGCAACTACGGAAGAAATTACACCCACTGGTACTGGGTGCGAAAAATACAGTCCTATACTACGGAAGATTGTCACTACTTTTCCGTAGGTTAGAGCAGCTTAACTCTGCATCTGTAATGGAAACATCGTTGTACCCCCAGGCCCGGCAAGCCAATATTCTGGTCAGGTCGCCCTTGAAGCTGAATCACATTGAGGCGCGCATCGTTGCGTTGGCATTGGGTTGCATCCACTCGAAGTCCTTGGAATTGCCCCAAATTCGGATTCCCATGAAGCGGGTTATTCCCAAGGCGAAGTCCGGCCCCGTGTATGAACAAATTGATGCGGCGTGCAAGACGTTGATGGGGAAAGTGGTAAGCATTGCCCGAACTAATTCCCGAGGGAAGATGAATATCAAAAACTATGGTATCATCAGCTTTATGGAAATAGACGAGGGTACGGGGTACGTGACCGGTAATTTTGCGCCCGAGATTAAACCGTTTCTGCTCGAACTCGCCAGTGAGTATACCACGGTGGAAATTGAAACGATCCTGACCTTAAAGAGCGCGCACGCGCATCGGCTCTACTGGTTGTTAACCAGCTGGGATGACGTGGGCAGTTGGGAGGTGGAGATCGATAAGTTACGCGAGCAAATGGTGGGTACGGAGGATACCGCCTATGTTATTTTCTACGATTTCAAGCGCTACGTGCTGGAACCGGCCGTAAAAGAACTGCACGATATCGGGTGGATGGTTGGTTGGGAACCCCTGAAAGTGGGTAGGAAGGTCACCAAGATTTTGTTTACCATTCCCAAGCATGTTATAGCGGGAAACAACGGGGAGCCCCCAATACTTGATATCACCCCCAAGGGCCGGCAAAAGCAGTCAGAGCAATTAACGCTGGGGATTATCGCGGAAATGCCTAGCCTACATCAACGCATAGTGGCCCGGTTGCAGAAGTTACTGGTTACGGACTCGCAGATCAAGACCGTGTTGGAACATTTAGGGGATGACGAGGCCAGCTTTACGAAGCTGCTAAAATCCACGCATCAACTCCTAGTGAACTACGAAACGAAATCCAAGGTATTCGATAATATCGGCGCCACGACGGTTAATTCGTTAAAGACGGAGTTTCCGGGTCTTTTCTCCAAGCTTTAAGTTCACGCTCCGCGCGGTTGGAAGTTGGAACCGCAGCTCTTTCCGTGGCCTGGTGGTGTTCACGCTCACTTGGTTAGAGAACTGCCCGTGGTAAACCGGAGAAAGGAGCGCCCCGTGATTTCCCTGGTGTAGGGCATGCGCTATGATGGCACAAAAGGGATCCTGACGGGCATGTTCAGCGAAACGGCCTTGCTGTACTTGCAGCACCTGGCGGGCGAGTACACCCTAGGCCACGTGGCGGAGCTAATGAGCTTATCCAACGCCAATACCATTCGCTTCTATTGGCTGCTCAAGAGTTGGGAGTTTCGTTCGCCGATCACGGTCACCGTGGAGAAACTGCGCACCATTACCACGGGGCAGGCACCTACGCGCAGTACGCGGATTACTGCAACAAAGTGCTCAAGCCGAGTATCGACGAGTTGAACACGAAAAATTTCGAGGTCGCCTACACGGAAAACAAGAAAGGCCGGGCCGTGGATAGCATCGAGTTTACGATTAAGTACCACGAGTCCACCGAGCCGCAGACCTCGGCCACGGTGGTGGCGGCCGAAACCAGCAAGCAACTGCCGGCGGCCCCGAAGCCGCCGCTGGGTGATCTGCATACGCGGGTGGCTGGTCGATTCCGGAAGCTCAAGCTCAGCGAAGCGCAGATCGAGCGCGTGCTCACCTTGTCGGAGGCGGAGCTGACCAAGCTGATGCGGGAAACCTATGCGCTGCTTAAAGACTTCGAAACCGGGGCCAAGGCCTTTGATAATATCGCTGCCACGACCATGGCGCGGATTACGAGTTTGTACCCCAAGTTGTACCACAAACTAGCATAAAACGAAACAGGTGCTTTTGGTCAACCCATAAGTTGAAACGGCACGCTCCCCGGGGTATAAAAAAGTCTATTCCGCAGAGAGGTTTTTATGCGATTTTATACCTTTAATTAAGTGTCGATATAACTGATTATTAGTATTATATGAGTTTATTATTGCCTGGTTTTATTCTGCCTGCCTTACGTCGTTCAATCCAAATTAGGGGGTTGACAGGAGCAGGCATCTCGTGTTTCCTTAGGTACCTGTAGTCCGAGTGAAAACCGCCTCAAACAGGAAGAGAAGTCTTGGTCCACTCTATCCAAACGACGTAACCGATTTGCTAAGTCATCGGTAATCGAAGTAGGCTCGGCTAGCTTTATCTTAGCGAGAGTAGCAGCGGCCGCAAGGGCGCCGACCTAGCTTCTCGGCCGCCGCCCTTAGACAACTACTTGACCGTTTTCGTACCCCACGCCAAGCCTTACCCCTTGCTTGAGGCATGATGGGCCTAGCTGGCGAATCCCTGACAGCTATAGACTTTGGGAGCAGTAGGAGGGAGGGTGAGCCCGAAACACAACCAGAAGGAACAGAGTATGGGCACGAGAATATCGTGGGAGGTAAACTAAACCTAGAAGGAAGATGGGGATTTCCTTGCCTAAAAAGCGCGAGTAAAGCCTTGAAAATGCTAGCCAAGGCCCTGCTGGCAGATCTCAACTGTAGCTAAAAGCGAACTGCATTGCGCGCTGAAATAGGTGGACGACTTAGCCGGAAAAGTAACGGAAAACGCGCTCCTCTAGGCTCCTGCTTACAGTAGAGCGCGCAGTTCGTCTCGGCCAGCCCGGGTACTCCTAACGGCGCATACCAGCTTTGCGTGGGCACGGCGATCAGGAAGTACAATCCTAGGTTTTGCCCCGCTTACCCCGGGGCTTACGCGGTAAAGGAGCAGAGATGTACTTCATCAACTCCAAGGCAAACTCGGCGTCGCGCACGCCACTTGTATCCTCCAGGTCCTGTAGGGCCAGCACCACGTAGAAATCATCGCCCTCGCTCGCGGCTACCTGGGCCCGAAAAGCCAAGGTGTAAAAGGCAGCCGTATCGTAGTCGGTTTCGGCCAGCAACTGCTTCTGTTCCCCCAGCAGAAAGTAGCGGTCCGTGACGATGTTGGTGTGCAAATACACGTGGCTGGTGGGCTGTTCACGGCGCAACCGTCCGAGTAGAGCGGCAAAGGCGGCTCCGGTTACGACGTGGTTCTGCTTCATAAGAACATAAATTTAGCGGTTTCTGGGCTTTCAGGCTAGTAGATAAGGACAAAACGGCTTCACTCTTTAGTAGCTAGACCGCTTCTTTGCCCAGGTGTGTTAGGATGCGGAAGCCACTCAGCTGCCCCCTTGCCGCCCCTGCGTTGGCACAGCACCTCTCGAAGCGTATACCGAGTACAGCCGCTTGCCCAAGATAGAAAGAAGCCTCGCCCTAGGACGAGAGGTTTCCATAGCTTGGTTATTACCGCGATTAAATTAATCCTAACCAGTACCTCGTTTCCTTGTATTTATTGCATTATGTTATTTATATTTAGCAATCTTCCAAGCCGTCTTCGTCCCGCTCCCTCTTGCCTTTCCGCTGTATGAATACTACGTACCCTGCTAGCTCATTGGCCAACGAAATGAACAGCCACTTCTGGCTCATGACGAGTATGCTCCTACTTGTTTTTGCGTTGCAACTAACCGGCGTTATTGATGTGAAGAAGTCAACCTCTTCGGCTCCCGTAGTTGCTGCCGCCGCGCAGACACCCTTACCGCCGCACCATACTCCCTAGCAGAATACCCTGTGACGATGGCTTCACTGCTAACGATTTTCTCCGTGATACTCTGGCGCCGCAGGTGGCGCCGAGAGAACCGCGGGAGGTGTGCTTCCGGCGCGGGTAAGGACCAGCAGAACGCAACCCACCAAGACAGTGAACGCACTTCACGGCGCTACCCAGTACCAAACAGGTCCGCTCACCACCGGCGTGGACCTGGCCCTGGTATAAGCAAGCCCGAGGGGTGGCATGGCAGCCCGTAACGAGATGTAGCGCAGAGCATAGGGTGTAGCTCCGGGCGAGTTGCTATCTTAAGGCGGATGAATCCGCTGCCTTCCCCTTCCATTCCGCTCCCGCCGAGCAGCGCCCCGGCGCCTGCTTGCGCTAGTTGCCACACCCCCTTGGTCGGGTCCTACTGCCATGCCTGTGGGGAAAAGCGCTTGCACCGCCACGATTATGCCCTGGCCCATTTTCTCGAACACACCGTCGACGTGCTCACCCACTTCGATGTGCGGGTGCTGCGCGATCTGGGTGCCCAGCTGCGCCGTCCGGGGTGGCTGGCAGCCGAGTGGCTGCAGGGCCGCCGCGTCGCCCACGCGCCCCCCGTGCAGCTGTTCCTGATCACTAACCTGCTGTTTTACCTGTTGGCCGGCCTGAGTCACTTCAGCCCCTTCGAAACGCGGCTCCCCTATCACCTGCACGCCCCCTTGTGGGGAGGCTGGGCCCGCCAGTTGCTGGCGCGGCACGTCCCCCTGGCGGGGCCCGGGTGGCTGGCGTTTGCCACGCGTTTCGACGCGGCAGCCCACGTCTACTCCAAAAGCCTGGTGTTCCTCTTTATTCCCTTGCTGGCGCTACCCCTGTGGCTGCTATTTTGGCGGCAGCGGCGCTACTTTGTCGAGTGGCTCAGTCTGAGCGTCTACCTATTTGGCGGGCTCTTGCTGCTGTTTGCCGCCATGGCCGCGCTCGCCTTGCTCGGGCGGGTGCTGCCACCGCTAAGTCGGCTGTTGGCTGAGGACGCGCTGGTGGTGCCGACCATGTTCGCGCTGACCACCGCCTACGCGGCTTTCTTCTTTGAGCGGGCCTTTGCGCCCCAGCCGCTGCTGCTGCGCTGGGGCAAGGCGGTCCTCTTCACCGGGGCCTTTCTGCTGGCCTTGCTGCTGCCCTATCGCTTCGTGCTCTTTCTCGTCGGCTATTGGGCCGCCACCTAAGGCCAAGGCCCGTTGAGCCACCCCAAATTCGTGCGCGGCCAGTAGGTGGCGGGCGGCCCCGAGCTAGGCATCTGCCTCTGGCACCAACGGCCGGTAAAGACGGTCAGCTGGTTAAGGTTGACGAGTCGAGAGAACGAGCTGACCGTTTTTTAGCACCAAGACCACCTTCTCCAGGGCCGACAGATCTTCCAGCGGGTTGCCTTTCACGGCAATGAGGTCAGCCCAGGCCCCGGCCTGGAGTCGACCGAGCCGCGGCTCGCCCAGCAGCTGCGCGCCATTCCAGGTAGCGGCCTGCAGGATCTCGTTTAGCGGCAGACCGGCCTCGGCATAGGCAAACAGCACCCGTTTGGCGGCCTGCCCCCGGGATAATCCCAAGTCCATGTACATATCGGAGCCTGCGGCGATGGTGGTGTTGGCCCGTCGGGCCCGGAGTAGGCGCTCGTGATACGGCTTGGCCAAGTCTCGAATCTGCTCCCTACTCAGGTTCATCTTCAACTTGTCTACCTGCTTTTTCGCGAGCAGAAAGTCCATGTCGGTCGGCACAAGCACAACCTTCCGTTCTCGCATCAGCTGCAAGGTGGAGTCCGCGACCACGTACCCATGCTCGATGCCATCGACGCCCGCTCGCACGGCGCGGCGGATGGCTAGGTCCGTAGTCGCATGCGCCGTAACTTTCAACTGGTGCAGATGAGCCTCTTCCACGATGGCTTTCATTTCCTCCACCGACAGATAGGTCTTGTTGGGGGAGCTGTTGGAATAGATCTTGATCAGATCGGCCCCGTGGTACACATGCTCCCGCACGGCCAGGCGGGCGTCCTCTACGCCGCGGATGATGCGGTACTCGCCCGCAATGAAGTGCGTTTGTCCGGGTGCCAGGCCGGGTACTTGCCCCCCTTCAGCGGCGAGACCGGGGCCGGACACGTATAGCCGGGGGCCGACTACACTGCCTTCGTCAATGGCCCGTTTTAAAGCCACGTCCGCAAACTGGCCGGCATTCCCTACGTCTCGCACGGTGGTGTAGCCCTCTTCCAGATAGGATTTTGCCCGGGGTACGCCCCGCAAAGCCCGTAATACATCGCCTTCCAGGGCCACCGCCTTGGTAACGGTTAGCGTATTGTCCTCGGTGCCCGGGTGCTCCATGAGCAGGTGGCTGTGGGATTCAATCAGGCCCGGTAGAACGGTGTACTCACTCAGGTCGATGAGGGTGGCTCCCCGCGGAATCTGGACTTCGCTGCCCACCGCCGTAATCGTGTTGCCGCTAACCAGGATGGTTTGCTTGGTCAGCAGAACGCCACGCTCGCTGTCGAACAGCTTGCCGGCTTTAATTGCCTTCACGTCCGGTGCCTGGGCACGGACGACCAGCGGGGAAACCATGAACCAGCCGAGCAGAAGGGGTAGCAGATGCCGCATATGCCTATAGGGGTCGAGGAATGCCAAGCCACTACCAGAAAATGAGTGAGGGGCTGAGGTAGTAAATATAGCTGCTGCTTGGTGTCAACGGCGTTGCGGGTGATGAAGCTGTGGGACCGACCACGCGTAACAGATTGCGCATGGTCACCGCGTACTTTGTTCACCTTGTCTGCCAGATTATCTCCGACAGTCTTCCCTTTGTGAAATCCTGGTCGCTACCCGCGATTTGGTGCCGATTCTCTCTAAGCAATCTCGTCGATTTGCTGCCAGATACGATGTGCTTAAGATATGACTAACCAGCGGCAGCTAACGCAAGGCGATGCAGCCGAGCGGGCAGGCAAGCGAATCGTCTTAACTTAAGCTCTGGGCTATATCCATGTGCCTGATCTACTTGCCACTATACCTGCACCGCCTTATGGGTCTTCTGTCCGTAGGGCAACGGCTGGCTGCTAGAACCCGTAGCACTTGGCTAATGCTGGCAAGACCCGCCTGGAACGTGTAAGCTGATCCTAGAAACTATCACCGATGTTACTTCATACCTTACCGGATGCCGACGGGAGCTGGTGCACCCTCACCTTTGAAGAAAGCGACGGGTGGCTGCGCGCCACCTGGGGCGGCTACGTCGACCCACTTGAAGCGCGGCGGGGTGCCGAGGGCTACCTGGGCGCCGCGGGCCCTTTTCACTGTGCCTATTTGCTCAATGATAATTTAGCCTTGCAAGGCCCCTGGTTCGACTCCGTGGAGTGGCTCGAACAGGCCTGGCTGCCGCACGCCCAGCAGCTGGGCTTACGGTACATTGCCCACGTGGTGCAAGGCGATACGCGGGTCGATATTTTAACCCGTACCTTTCTGCAGCCTGTGATAGGCGCTCTCGACCTGCAGTTGTTTCACACTGTGACTGAGGCCGAGGACTGGCTGCGTAGTTGTCAACAGCGGACGTAGCTAGTCGCTACTGACCCTGGGGTGCCTTACCAGATACAGGATTGCGCTTGCGCAGAGAAAGCGGCGAGCAGGGTCAGCATCCAAGCTAGGGCGCGTTGGCGGCGGGTTTCTTCGAGTGACTCCTCCATAGAGAAGGGTATACGGCTCCCCGTGGGCCGCGATACGCTCTCGAAGTAGTTATCTTAATGACTTTTGCGCGGCAACAGACGGGTGGACGCGAGCAGAGAAAGTCGCGCGACGGGTTACACCATTTGGCGCAGCCACGCCCCGGCGGTAGCCTCGTCGTCAAATATGCGGTAGGTGACGTCGCCTTCGTGGGCATCGTTGATCACGAGGTGGGCTGAGAGCCGCGCGTAGACGTCCTGCGGCAGGAGCACAGCCACAAGCCGCTCCCGGTGCCTACTCGGAGACGCTTCCTGCCACCGCTCCCGGATGTAGGCTTGTTCTTGCGCGGTAAAGGGGGCCAGGGCTCGCTGGTCGGAGAACACTTTATGCCAACCCCGGCGCCGGAGCAAGTGCGTGAGGTGGGTGAGCAGGGCCTCAAACTCATGAAATACCCGTTTACCGGGTTTGTAGTGCACGATGGCATACCCGTGGGCATGTTCGCTCAGGCGGCCGACGGGATTTTCGAAATACACGGTATGCGAAGTAAGCGGCATAAGGAAGCGATCGAGAGGCTAGCACTTGGCCGCCCGACCAGTGGGCGGCAGGGACGCCCGGATACATAAGGGCTGCAAAGCCACGTAAGAGCGCTATAAAGGTAAAAAAGATCATGCAGAACGGGAGGAAGACACGAACCGTGTTCCATGAGGACCCGTTGCGAGCCAACAAGCTGTTCGGTCCTGCTGAGAACTCACTTAACTTCCAGCTGACTCCATCTGCGTAGACGGTGAGCGCCCCCGGGAGTCCGGTCGGGACATCCTGTGCTGACCGATCCCGAATAAGGCTTGCTCTATGTCGAGAGAACGGGTGGCTGGGCTTCCAGACCGCGTAAGGAGTTGGAGGGTGTTAAGCCGCGCGAGTTGCGGCTACCATAGCCCAAGCGGCGAACGCAGCAGCGGACCGGACGACACCATGAGTGGGGTATAGGCCGATAAGTTTAATCCGGCTGCCGGCTTAGGCGACAAGGTAGGTTACCGAATGTTGGGCCGTAAACAAGACCACCAATAAATCACCGACCAACACCGCGCGGCCCTCACGCAAAGCGGCTTCTCCCTCTCGACGGGAGAGCAGGTACCCATCGATCGTAGCAAAGACAAGGGGATCAACTGGGCTCAGAAGCGCAGGGGAGAGAGTAGTTATTGCAAGCATAGGAATAGAAATAGCAAGTAGAAAAACACTAGGCCCCGAGCTTTGTCGGCCGACAAAGCTCGGGGCCTAGTGAGCCACAAACAAGGGCAGATTAAGGATAAATGTGACTTGTATTTTCTGCATGATGATATAACTATATCGTTGAACCGCTCGGCAGTAGGGTCTACTTTGGCCATTGATGGTAGAGTGCTGCAACCGCCACCGGGGCTTGTGGAGCCAGTGTTTGTCGGCTGGCAGGTAGACCAAGCACGGCCGTCCTCCCACTGGTAGTGGTACGACTCAGACCCGCTAGGCGACGATTGACCCTGGCTTGCGCGACGGTTCACTGACCTTTTCGTTTCGCCGATGCCGGCGCCGGCCCATCTTCGTGCTGTTCCCTAACGACCCGCAGTGATGCCCTCTTCTGTACAGATCCTATTGGCCCTCCTGCTGACAGCCAGCTGCCAGCTGGCTATTGCCCAGCCTACGCCCGCCACGCAAACAGTACGGGGCACGGTACGCGACGCGGCTGCCCAAGCGCCCATTATTGGGGCTACGGTGGTGGTACTGGGCGTCACGTCCGCCTTAGGCGGCAATACGGATGCTCAGGGTCGCTTTCGATTAGTGAATGTACCCGTTGGCCGCGTGCAATTGCGCGTTACCAGTCTTGGCTATGAAGAGCTGCTGCTCCACGACGTAAGCGTAAGTGCGGGTAAGGAAGTGGTCCTCGACGTTCAATTGACCGAGCGCTTGACGCCCTTGGGCGAGGT
The DNA here is from genome assembly GCF_029433095.1 of Hymenobacter sp. YC55. Taxonomy (GTDB): domain Bacteria; phylum Bacteroidota; class Bacteroidia; order Cytophagales; family Hymenobacteraceae; genus Hymenobacter. Next base: position 18,346 of record NZ_JARNTX010000007.1, on the reverse strand, counting down.
GCAGGTCACCTACCGGCGAGGGGAGGATCAGACCGTGCCTAATCAGGAGATGGCCACCGTGTCCACCCGCCCGTTTTCCCCGCTCGAAGCCAACCGCTACGCCGGCGCCCTCGGCGACCCGGCCCGCATGGCCCAGAATTTTGCCGGCGTCACCAGCGTCAACGACGGCCGCAATGACTTGGTCGTGCGCGGGAACTCACCCGCCACGCTGCTTTGGCGGCTCGAAGGCGTCAATATCCCGAATCCCAACCACTTCGGCTCCCAGAACACCACGAGCGGGCCCGTGAGTCTGCTCAACAACAACCTGCTGGCCAAATCCGACTTTCTGACCGGCGCCTTTCCGGCCGAATACGCCAACGCCCTGGGCTCGGTGTTTGATTTGCGCCTGCGCCGGGGCAACGACGAAAAGCACGAGTTTTTGGGGCAGGTCGGCTTCAATGGCTTTGAGGTAGGCGCGGAAGGACCCTATAGCAAGCACTCGAAAGCTTCGTACTTAGTTAACTACCGCTACTCGATTTTCTCACTCCTGAAGGCGGCCGGCTACCGCCTGGCCGGCACGCCCGAGTATCAGGATTTCACTTTTAAAACCGATGTGCCGGTGGGTTCGCGCGGCACGCTCAGCGCCTGGGTGCTGGCCGGCCGCAGCACCATTACCTTCCTGGGACAGGATGTGGACTCGACCCGCACCGACGTGTACGGCGAGGAAAGCGTCAACAGTTATCCTCGCTTCCGCACGGGCGTGGCGGCTGTTAGCTACGAGCACCGCTTCAGCCCCCGCACGGTGAGCCGCCTCACGCTCTCGGCCTCGCGCGCCCTCCAACACTTCGATGAGGATACGCTTCTCTTCCAAAGCGGGCGCAGGGTGCTAGCGGAACTGCCGGCCCAGCGCGACCGGTTCCGGCAAGACAAGCGCTCGGCCCACCTGCAAGTCGCTCATAAAGGCAGTGCGCGCAACCGCCTGACGGCCGGGCTCCTCGTCGATGGGCTGGGCTACGATTACCGCAGCACCGAGCTCTACCCGTCCCTCAATCAGGAGCGCGATGCCCGGGGCCAGACGGCGCTAACGCAACTCTACGGGCAGTGGCATCACCGCTTCAGTGCCCTGCTCACGCTCAATGCCGGCGTGAGTGCCTTGCGCTTCGCTCTGAACGGGAAAACCGTCGTGGAACCGCGCCTGGGGCTGCGCTACCAGCTCACGCCCACCAGCACGCTGAGCGCCGCCTACGGCCTGCACAGCAGCCTCGCGCCGCTGCTCACCTATTTCTACCAAAGTCCGCAGGCCGACGGTTCCTACGCCCTCACCAACCACGCGTTGGGTTTCACTCGCAGCCACCATTTCGTGCTGGGCTACGACCGGCAACTGGCCGATAACCTGCGCCTGCGCGTCGAGGGATATTACCAAGCCCTGTTCGAGGCGCCGGTGGAGCAAACGCCCAGCGCGTATTCGGGCTTGACGGAAGGGGCCGACTTCGACATCGCCAGCCGCGACCATCTGGTCAACGAGGGAACCGGCCGCAACTACGGCCTGGAGCTGACGCTGGAGCGCACCTTCGCCCAGGGCTACTACTTTCTGCTCACGGGCTCGGGGTTCGACTCGCAGTACGCGGGCAGCGATGGCGTGCGGCGCAACACGCCCTTCAATACACGGTACGTGGCCAACGCGCTGGCCGGCCGTGAGTTTCGGCTAGGCCAGCGCGGTAATATGTTCACCGTTAGCCTCAAAGCCACCCGCGCAGGTGGGCGTTACGTCACGCCCCTCAACGCCGAAGCCTCCCGCCAGGCCCGCGCCGCGGTGTACCGCGACGACCAGGCCTATAGTGAGCGGCTACCGGGCTACTTCCGGACCGATGTGAAGCTGAGCTATAAAATCAACCGCGCCCGGCTCACGCACGAACTGGCCCTGGACGTGCAGAACCTCACCAACCGACAGAACGTGTTTCAGCGAGCCTACAACGCACGCACCAACCAGCTGGGCACGGCCTATCAGCAGGGCCTGCTGCCCATCCCATTTTACCGGGTAACCTTTTAACTTAGCCGCGGCAACCTGACCGCGGCTGACGCGGGTAGGTCGCGCGCCTTACTGCTGCCGGCCTATGAACGACAAATGGATTCGGTTGATCGGCATCCCCTGCGCCGCGCTGCTCATGCTCTCGGCCTACGACGGCTGGGCGGGCTATACGGCGCCGGGAGTGGAACGGCGGTTTCTGGGCGGGGTGCTTTCTGGCTTTACCTTGTGGGAAGGCAACCGGCTGATTTTCATCGCCATGCGGCGCTGGTTTCCGCGCTACCAGCAGACGGCTCGGCGGCTGGTAGTGCAAACGCTGGCCAGCGTCGCCTTTACGTTCGCAAACACCGCGTTTCTGCACGGGATCTACCCGCTTTTGCTCGGCATTCCGCTGGGCACCGGGGATGCCTTGCTGGTCAGCTTTTTGCTGAACCTAGTGCCCACGCTCTTTGTGACGTCGCTCTACGAAAGCGCCTATTTTTTTCGCCACTGGAAAGAAAACCTGCTGCGTTCCGAAGCCTTGGCCCGGGCCAACCTGCAGTCCGAGCTCGACCTGCTGCGCAGCCAGCTCGACCCGCACTTCATGTTTAACTCGCTTAACACGCTGGCGGCCGTGATTGAGGGCGACAACGAACTGGCTCACACCTACCTCGAGCAACTCGCCGACGTATATCGCTATGTGCTGCTGAGTCGCCACCAGGACACGGTGCCGCTGGCCGAGGAAATGGCGTTCGTGCAGGCTTATGTGTTCCTGAACAAAACGCGTTTTCGGGATGATTTGCAGGTCGAGCAGGACATTGCCCCCGCCGCCTATGCCACGCGCGTGGCACCCTTGAGCGTGCAGTTGCTGGTGGAAAATGCCCTCAAGCACAACGTGGTATCGCCGGAACGGCCGCTGTGCGTGCGCGTGTTCACCGAGGAGGGGAATGAGTACGTGCGCGTGCAAAACAACGTGCAGCTGCGCACTACGCTGTCCTCGTCCACCCGCGTGGGGCTGCGCAACCTGATCAGCCGCTACCAGCTCTTGTCGGCCGCTCCGGTGGAAGTGCTGCGCGAAGACGGGCTGTTTACGGTCCGGGTGCCCTTGCTTCCCTAACCCCGCCGCCCATGACCATCCTGCTCCTGGAAGACGAATACCCAGCCGCCGAGCACCTGCAACGGCTCTTGCGCCGGGCCGACCCCACGGCGCAGGTGGTGGGCGTGGTGCGCAGCGTGGCCGCCGGCCGGCAGTGGTTTGCCCAGCACGCCCCGCCCGACCTGATTCTGGCCGACATCCAGCTGACCGATGGCCTGAGCTTCGAGGTCTTCGACCAGGTGGGGCTCACCAGCCCCATTATCTTTACCACCAGCTACGACGAATATGCTATCCGCGCGTTCCGGGTGCGCAGCGTGGACTATCTGCTCAAACCGCTCAAGCTAGCCGCCTTGCGCGCCGCCCTGGCCAAGTACCATGATCTGCGCGCTGCTTTTGCGCCCGTCGCCCACAGCCAGCAACTGGAGCAGGTGCTCGACAGCCTGCCCCGCCCGAGCCGAACCTATAAAACTCGCTTTCTGGTGGCCAGCAACGAGCAGTTAGTGCCGCTGGCGGTGGACCAGATTGCCTACTTCCAGACCCGCCACGAGCTGGTGCAACTGGTAAGTTGTGATGGCCGCCGCTTTGTCCTGGAGTACACCCTCGAGCAACTCGAACAGCTGCTCGACCCGCGACTCTTTTTCCGGGCCAGCCGCCAACTGCTCACGCACGTGCAAGCCGTGCGTGGGGTGCAGCCCTACTTCAATGGCAAACTGGTGCTGACGCTGGACCCCATTCCCCCGCAGGAGCTGCACATCAGTCGCGACAAAGCCACCGCCTTCAAGGAGTGGCTAGCCGGGGATGGGGAGCAGCTCAGCGGGGTTTGTCTCCCTTATCTAGGCTTTACGCAGGTAGAGCACTAGCTTACCCGGTCAAACGGCTAGGAAAAAGCTCCCCAAGGAGAAGAAGGGGAGGGACCTTGGGCAGATGATGTCAGCCACTGGTTTCTCACTAAGTCAAGAAACGCCTAGATACTGGGACGTTGTTTTTGTAGACGGCATCTTGGGACGAGATGCCTCCGCATGGGGGCTTGAATAGCCAAATGAACACCATCTAGCAATCTGTCCACAAAAACGCTCCAATAACCGGACGGACGAGGCACTATGCACTTAGTGGACGATGGTATACGGCAAATCAGCCAGCGCTTTTTTGTGGTCGGGCAGGGGTACCCCCAGTACTTCATGCACGCTCACCCGAATTCGGTTGGCTAGTTGGGTGAGGGGTAAATCGTTGCTTTCCAAGCCGAACGGGTTTTCAATTTCTTCGCCAATGAGCTCCAGGCCCAGCAGCGCGTAGGCCCCGATCATAACGATGGGCACGGTGAAGTAGCCGTACGTGTCGAGGAGCACGAATGGCATGAGCAAGGTAAAGACCGTGATAAAGCCCTTGATGAAAAAGCTGTACGAAAAAGGAATCGGGGTGGACCGGATCCGCTCACAAGCCCCGGCCGCTTCCAGCAAGCTCCCCTGATAGGGCTGCAGCTGGAGCAGGTGCACGGCCTGCAACTCGCCCGTTTTGTGCAGCTGTTCATAGCTGGCTTGCAGCAGGGTGGCCAGCTTGGTCGGCAAATGATCGGCCGCCCGCAAGCCGGCCGTTGCCACGCCATCCACGGCTTCTAACTGGTCGTAGACCACGTTTTCGCGCAGGTGTCCTTCCAGCGAAAGGGCAAAGTTGGCCAGCATCCGGGCGTAGAAAATGCGGTGCTGCGCGGCTTCGGCCGGCAGGACCGCGCTAAGCACTGCCGCTAAGTTGCGGCTGGCGCCGATGAGCTGGCCCCACTGGCGGCGCCCTTCGTAGTAGCGGTCGTAGGCCGTGTTCGTGCGAAACACCAACAGCAAGCTCAGCAGGATGCCAAGAAACGAAAAGTACTCCCGCTCCACTTTCAGCAAAAACTGAAAATACTCGAGCTGGGCGACTGTGACGGCGGCGACGTAGAGGCCGACGAGCGCCACGCGCCTCAGTAGAACCCATAACACTTTGGTGGTGTGGAAATGCCACAGAGCATTCCACCATTCCCCGGGTTTATACATGATCATAATGACGTGTTTGGTTGCGTTAACAGCGGTGCCCCGCCGATTGACTGGAGAAAAAGCCGGTAGTGCGCCGGGATCCGGCCGCAAAAGGACTGTCATTACTTAGTCGGGATCATCACCTTGTCGAGCACTAGCTGGTAGGCTTCAGGCGTCACACTAACTTCGCCTAAATAAGGATGATCCAGCGCTGCAATCAGAAAGATCATTACTCCTACCATCAGGGCCAGTAAGCCCGTCAGCAACGCATGCAGGCGCAGGCTCACGACTACGAAGCAGTAGGAAAAGCCAATGGTGACCAACGCGCCAATGAGCACGGCAGCCCAGAGCACGCCCGGCACGCCGGTGCCGACGCTCTCAATACGTTGCCGTCGTAGCTCCACGAGCTTATTGAAGGTGGCGATAGCCTCCCCGTGCAGCACTTGCAGCGTCCGGGTCGGTACGTCTGTATGCAGTAGTTCGAGTTGAAACGTGGTCAGTACCAGCCGCTCGGTGTCGTTGGCCAGGCCCCGTTGCTGAGCCGGCCACGACTGTTGCACGATGAAGCGAGTGTAGTCGTGCAGTTGCCGTTGCAGCGGCTGGCGTGTGCTATCAGGGTAGCCGCTTAGGTCACGGTAAAGCACGGCCAGCGTGGCCGCCTCCTGCGAGGCAATGCCGGCGGCCGTGGAATAATTCTGCCAGCTAGCCACCGTTAGCAACCCCAGGGTTAAGCCGTAAAGCACGGTCACGCCCGAGAAAAACCAGCCCACCGTCCCGTTGTCGATCTGGTCGGGGGCCTGGCTCTGGTGCAGGCGGCGGTGCGTGAAGTAGAGGCCGGCAAGCGAGAGCAACAGGATCAGGCCGACAATAAGGGCTCCCAGCAGCCAGGTGGGCATTTGGTAAAGCCAGAGAAAGTAATGCAAAGAAGGGTTCACCGGGTACAAGGCCGCTTGCCAAGGAAATGAGGGGTCCATAAAAGAAAAGGCTACGGAAAAGCAGAACACCCAAGCATTCTATGCTACCGGAACGGGAGTTGCCGCGGGTTCTGCCTGGCGGGAGCGGCTGAGGAGCACGTACGCGAAGCCTGCCCCAACCAGCGCCATGCCCACCCCCACCACTTCCGGTGAGGTATAGCCATAGCCTGCCGCCAGGGGCAGTCCGCCCAGAAAAGCGCCGAGGGCGTTGCCCATGTTGAAAGCCGCTTGCGTTACGGAAGCGCCCAGCATTTCGGCCCCCTTCGAGCTTTGGATCATGAGGATCTGGATGGGCGCAGCCAACGCCAAGGAGCAGCCGCCGGCCACAAACGTCATCAGTAGCGATAATACCTGATTTTCGGACACGAAAAAGATAATCACCAAGGCCCCGGCCATGGCCAGCAGCAGCACCAAACACGCTGGCACTGGCGCAAAACGGTCAGCCAGCTTGCCCCCCGCTATATTGCCCACGAACATGCCTAGCCCAACCAGCATCATGATGTAGGGCACATAGGGGGCCGGAAAGCGCGAAACCTCGGTCATGAGCGGGGCGATGTAGCTTACCCAGCAAAACAACCCCCCGGTGCCGATGGCGGTGATCAGGATGATCAGCCAGGTATCTAGTTTCTTGAAAAGCGCTAGCTCGGCGCGGTGACTGCCGGCTTTTTTGGCAGGTAAGGTGGGCAGGAAAAAGTAGATGGCCAGCAGCGTCAGCAGGCCTACCCCACCGAGGCCGCCTAGGGCGTAGCGCCACGAATAGTGCTGCCCGATGAAAGTGCCGAGCGGCACGGTCAGCAGATTGGCAACAGTGAGGCCAGCAAACATGACGGAAATGGCCTGCGCCTGCTTGCCTTCTTCCGCCAGCTTGCTCGCTACCACCGAGCCCACGCCAAAAAAGGCACCGTGCGGCAAACCCGACAGCAGCCGGATCACGCACAGGACGGTGTTGTTGGGGGCAAAGGCCGAGAGGGTATTGCAGACCGTGAACAGCAGCATCAGGAGCAACAGCAGCTTTTTAGGCGCCAGGTTGCGACCTAGCTCGGTCAGCAGTGGGGCCCCGATAACCACGCCCAGGGCGTAGGCAGAAATGCCGTAGCCCGCCTGCGGAATCGAGACGTGAAAGTCGCGGGCAACATAGGGCAATAAGCCCATCATGACGAATTCGGTGGTGCCGATGGCCAGCCCTCCCAACGAGAGCGGTAAAAGGTTTTTATTCACAAGGATTTATTAACAAGAACAAGAAGCAGGAAAGACCAGCCAGAGACCGCAGCCACTCTGGGCCGTCGTGTCGCTAGGAGCTCACTTCCAGATGAGTCAAGAGTTCCTCATGCGAGAAGGTACCCCGCACAAACTGATCGAGAACCAGCTGCTGCTTGGGCGTAGGCAGCAGGCGGGTCCCGTGCGTTAGGGTCTGGGCAAAGGCAAGCACGCGGCGCCGGTCTTCCGGGGTAGTGAGCAACGACTGCTGCTGGCGAATCCAGTGAGCAAGGGGTGTAGGCATAATACGAACGAGGAGGCGCTGCTTCGAACTGCTAGAGCGAACACTAGCAGCCGCTACGCCGTTTGGTTATGGTTACGAGGAGTGACGCTACGTCGGAAGAGCGGATCCTTGTCGGAACTGCTTCAGCTGACCACTTGATTTTACACTAGTTGTTCAGAGCCCCCTCTACTGTCCTGCTCGGATTAATCGGAACGGCACGCGTAGTAACGGTAAAGGCCGCCATTACTCCCTTGTCCTGCGTATCGGTAATCGTAGCCATCTAGTTGCTAGTATGTAGAGAAGGAAGACTGTCGCCTCGGATGGCTACTGCGTGAAGAAAGGGCCCGCCTTATGGGACGGGTTGAGCGCTCATACGGCCCACCAAGAATGAAGTTTGCCTTTTATAGTCGCAAGCAGAACTGTAAGTGCTTGTTTTTTAATAATTTATGGTTTTCAGGGGGCAAACTAGCTTCCTTAGCCGAAGTTATGCTAACGATCAAGCCCGCCCCAGAAGAGCGACGCCCCCCGGCTCGTCGTAGTTGATGAGCTATGGACGGCCCCGTACCTCCCCCGCCACGTAGCGGGCGTAGAGCAGCTGGGCAGCGGCCGGGGCTTTCTTGTGCAGACTGGGCACGATGGCTTGCATTTGCTGCAACACCCGCGCGCGTTGCGTGGGGGTTTGCGCATAGGGGCCAAAGCGAACATCGGGTGCCATAGTTAGAACGGGAAACAAGCGCCAGAATACGCTGCCCCAAAGAGGAGGAGGGGAAAGCCGCCACGTGCTGCGGGCAATACGAGAAAACCCTTGCGGACAACACCTAATTCTGGTCCTGCGGTATCCCTCACCGCAACGACCTGCCTAAAGGACCGACCCAGTAGGCCGAAGAGCTCTACCAAAATCAGGTGAGAGGCAGATAGACGCAGAAGGTGCTGCCCTGGCCGAGTTCGCTCTGTACTTCGATCCGGCCGCCGGCATTCTCGATCATGCGCTTGACCATGTAAAGCCCCACGCCGGAGCCCTCCACGTGCGTGTGCAGCCGCTGAAACATGGCAAACAGCCGTTCAGCGCCCCGGTCCAGATCCAGCCCCAGCCCGTTGTCGTGCACGGCCAGCAGGTGGGACTCGCCCTGCTGGTCGTAGGTGATCTCGATGTGGGGCACGCGGTCGGGATGGCGGTACTTGAGGGCATTGCTGAGCAGATTGTAGACGATCGAGCGCAGGTTTTTCTCGGCCAAGGTAAAGCTCACGTGTTCGGGTAGGAGGACGACGACCTGCGCACCACTTTCCGCCACCAAGGGCGCCAGGTCCAACTGCACCTCCGCCACGACGCGGGTCAGGTTGACCGGCGTCGCGGGCCGGTCGTACTCTTTTTGCAAAAGGGAAATAGCCGTCAGATGGTGGAGGGTGCGGCCGAAACGCTCAATAGCTTGTTGCATGAGCTGCAACAGGGCAGGTATTTCCCCTACCTGCCTCTGGACGGGTAGTTCGTGTTGCAACGCGTGCAACAGCCCTTCAAGGTTGCTGATCGGGGCTTTCAGGTCGTGCGAGGCCGTGTAGATGAAGTTGTCCAGGTCCACGTTGGTCCGTTGCAGCTGCTCGTTGGTGGCCGTCAATTCCTGAGTGCGGGCGTGCACGTGGGTTTCTAATTCCTGATTGAGCTGCTCCACTTGCCGGCGGGCTCGCACCTGGTCCGTTACTTCGAACGCGGAGCACAAGATGCCGGTAATGTGGTGCGGCCCGTCGTAGACGGGCTGGTAGGTGATGTTGAAATAGCCTTGGTAGGACTGCTGCGCTTGTTCGATACGCACCAACAGTTCCTGAAAAGCGGCAGTGCGGCCGGTTTCCAGCACATCCACAAAGACTTGCTCGAAGCCTTGGCCGGCCAGGTCGGGCAGGGCGTCAAAGTGCGGACGACCTATTATCTGTGCTAGGGGACGCCCAAAAATTTGCCCCATGCGCGCATTCGCCCATTCCACGACAAAGCGGGGGCCGCGCAGCAAGCCCATCGCCACCGGCGCCTCCTCATAGACGCGCTGCAACTCGGCTCGTTGGCGCTCGGTTTCCGCTAAGGCCGCCTGCTCGCGGGCCTGACTCTCTCGCAACTGCCGCTCCGCCAAGCGGCTGGCGGTAATGTCCTGCACGGACTGGATGATGAAGTGCACCTGCCCGGCCGCGTCGAGCACGGGCGTGTGGCGTGGCTTCCAGTAGCGCTCCACAAACCGGCCCGGGTGCGCCGGGTCAGGCACGTCGTAGTGCTGCGGGGCCATGTCGTGGGGCTGCTTGGTGGCCAGCACCTGCGCGAGCGAGGCGCGCACGTTGGTCACGGCATTGGCCTCGGGCGTCTCGGGGTTATCGGGAAAGGCGTCGAAGATGTACTGCCCGACGAGGAGGTCTCGCTCCGTGAGGGTCGCGGCCAGGTAGTCGTTACTGGCGCCTACAATCTGCCACTCGGGGGAGAGCAATAGAGTGGCGCCAGGCTGGGCGTTGAAGACGGAAAGCAAGTTGGGGGAGAGCAACAGGGTAGTGCCAAGCGAGGCAGTTGGAAGCATGGACAAACGGGACGGCAGCAGGCAACTGGTGGCAGGCAACTAAGTAGGAAACGGGCCGGACGGGGTGGGGTTGTTGAAGGCGGAAGTTCTTCGCGGTGGGTCTCATCGTTCGGAACCCCGCCCAGCAGAACGGGGTAGTACCCTTGCTTGACCTAATTCGCCCTCGTTGACCTCCCGCTAGCGAAGGCACTGCGTTTCGCGTATACTTGATCCTACGCGCTGCTTTCCTCGTGGCAGGCTCTTTCCCTTCGTTATTCCGTTTCTTTAATGGCTTCCCCCTCGTCAACCCCGGCTTCTGCTGGCTCCGAACAGAAGCAGGTCCAGTCCCTGCAGAAAAAAAACACCCGCTTGCAGCAACAGAAAGGGGTGGCCCGCGAGCAAAAAGTGGCGGACGACCGGTACCAGCGCAGCCAGGAACGGTTCCGCAGCGTGTTTGAGAACTCGCCGCTGGGCCAGAAAATCATCGATCCCGACCTGCGCATTCGGCAGGCCAACCAAGCGCTGGCCACGATGCTGGGCCTGAAAAAACCGCAGCAGGTGGTGGGGCGCCGAATCATCGAGTTTGCTCACCCGGACTTTGTGGCGGACTGGCAGCGGCTGCAACAGCAGCTCTGGGCGCACAAGAAACCGCACTTTGCGCTGGAAACCTGCCTCATTCGCCCTGACAAGTCTTCGTTCTGGTGCCGGGTGACGTCGGTGCTCTTCCCCGACGAGGAGGGTGAACTGGGCTACACCACGCTCGAAGACATCACGGCACGCAAGCAGCTGGAGCTGGCCAACCAGCGCCTCTACGACACGCAGGAAACCATGCTGCACCTGGCGGCCCACGATCTAAAAAATCCCATTGCCCACGTCCAAATGATCATCACCTTGCTGCGGCAGAATGCCGGGGTGCGCCGGATGGACTCGGCCACGGAGCGGCAGGAGGTCGAGCAGTTGCTGGCTCTAGCCGAACAATCCTGCGGCACGGCCAACGCCCTGCTGCGCGACGTGCTGTTTCTGGGCCAGTTGGAAGCCACGCGCTTGCAAAAACATCGCACCAACCTGGGCGCCTTCCTCGACAAGCGGGTGGCCGTGCTCCGGCTGGCGGCGCGGGAAAAAAACATCCACCTGCGCCTGGAACTGCCCAAGACCCCGGTTCACGCGGCCATCCACGCCGAAAAGTTTGGCCGCATTCTCGATAACCTGCTCACCAATGCGCTCAACTTTACGCCGGCCGGGGGCACGATTCGCGTGGCCCTACGCCAATTGAAAGGCCGCATTCGCCTGGTGGTGCGCGACACGGGGCTGGGCATCCCGGCAGCGCTGCAGCCCCATGTGTTCGACAAGTTCACCACGGCCGCGCGGCCCGGCCTGTATGGGGACACCACCACGGGCCTGGGCCTGTTCATCACCAAGCAGATTGTGGAGCTGCACCAGGGTAAAATCTGGCTGGAAAGCAAAGAGAACGAGGGTACCACGTTCTATATCGACCTTACCTAACGGACGCCCCGCGGGTTAAAGTGCGGAGAAAGCCCCGTCTTGGCTAAACTTGTGTGCACAAGCCTGCCCCTAATCGAGTAGTAAAGGTGGCGCTTAATAAGGCGAAGCAGGGTCAAGTAAAGCAGAACAACAAACAGGATAGTGCATTCTGCAACAGCCACCTTCGAATAAAAAGACGAGCAAGAAAGAGCAGTCCCTGCTGGTTGTCGGCAGCAGAAGCGCCTAGTTCAGCCCTTCCCGGCATGATAGTAATGGTTCTGCCTTTCCTTGGTTAGTTCCTGCACTAGTAACAACATGGCATCTGTCAGGATCGCTCGATACGTTTCCGCCCTGAGAGAAATTCCGGAGGTACGCCCCCGGCCCAATGACTCATTCTTCTTGCTGACTGCTGTGAGAGACCGCCGCACGGGGAAGCTTTCCTTGCTTTCACGCACGACACGGTCATTGCGTCGAGTCGAGCAAAACGGCAGTTACTTGATCACTTCTTTGTGGGGCAGTTCACGTTACATCAAGTGGTGAATCAACGCGACGCGTGTGTGCCGGGCGAGGCCTCGGCCGATGCGCATGGTGCACGGCGCAACAGGAGCATTCCGGCCACCCGCGCGGATTGCCTACGAAGCGCAACTCCCACGGGATGCTATGCGCAATCTGGCACGTGGGGTGCGAATGATAAACGTCGTTGACCCCAATGCCTCGGTAAAAGGAATGAAAGGGGTAGCTCTTATACATTACTGTTCAGCTATTTTTTAGGCTTAACGGCGGAGCTTAACTGATTGTTTTCCTACTTGAATAGGGTAGCGACAAGTCACTAGACCGCTTTTCTACAAACAACGAAGAGCAATAAGCCAGGGAACCAATAGCCTATTTTTCGTTGGGCAGTAGAAGGTGTCGACGACCTCGTCTCGCAAAAACAGGTGCATGAGGAATCGGGCCACTAGGGTAGCCACACCACATTTCAGCAGTTGCTCCTACAGCTGGCCAACGCAAAATCAATAGGGTACGCTCAGCTGCCGAAAGTACAAGGGCATCAATAAGGCAGTTAGTACATACGGCACCCTGTGCCACAACGACCAGAACTTGTGCCAAGCGCTGGCCATGAATCTGTCCTTGCCTGAGGCGGCCGCTAGCCTGCTTTACGAGCATTTACTTCCTGCCTAGCTCAGGCCCAGTTGATACTAGCTTAGCTTGTTTAATGCGCAGCAGTTGGCGCCTAGATTATCCGAAGCATAACTAGTTGACATGCGGTAGCTTGCGGATTGCTTTTGCAGTGACCTCCAATGTTTTTTACCTTTGTCGGTCCCTACTCGCCTGTTTATTGCCTGTTGCCAGGGCTTGCCGTTTACCTCTTGGTTAGCGTCCAGGGCTCCTCCCTTTATTTGCTTTTCTATGCCGCTTGTTACGCATAGCATTTATTTTGAAAATGCCGCGGGTCAGTTAGGCGAGCACGCGCTGGGCTACGCCGTCGTGCGCTACAAGCCTGGCAAGCGCGAGCTGCTTGATTTTCAAGCCTTGCTCACCCACTTAAGCCACCTGCTGCGCCGCCGGGGCTGGCACAAGGTGCTCTCCGATCAGCGGGCTCTCGCGCCCTTCACCGAGCAAGAGCAGACCTTTATCCGGGAGCGGTGGCGCCAAGGGGGCCCCGGCGGGCACTACGAGAAACTGGTCGCCGTGCTGCTGCCCCGCGACGTTTACGCGCGGCTCTCCGTGCACCTAGTGCTGAATGATGCCCACGAAGGCGACGTCACCTATCATATTTTCGAAGACGAGCTAGCCGCTGGCACTTGGCTTCGGCAAATGCTGTAGTCAGGCCCAGGCCCCTCAGATGGGTACTAATAACCGATGGACTGGCCCAATCATAGGCTAGCGGTCAATAAGCCCCTCGGAAACGAGTCGCGTCACCGGGCCGTTTTCGTTAGGGCGGCCGATCAACTCGGAAAGTGGCGTCCTGCACCGATTAATTATGCACCCGCGGCGCGCCTCTACTTAACACTCGCGTACCGCATCGCGCTATGGCAGCAAGTTGCGCAACTCCGGCAACCGTATCCAATCGACATAGCCCTCCAAACCGCGCGTGGTCGGCTAGCAGCGGAATGCGAGTTTCTACTTACCCGGGGAATCGTAGTGCAATTCGCAGAAGAAGTGGTGGAGATAATAAAGTGTACGGATCTGGTGCACGACTAGGCAGGCGGCCAGAACCTGCCGTGCGCCCACATCAGGGGTAATTGCAGCTCGAGGGGCAGCTCGTCAAACAAGAAGTAAAAACTGACCATTACGTTCAGAAGTTGACAGCGGCAGGCACGCGGCAAGGGGCAGGTACTCATAGGAAAAGTTCGCAGCGGGCCGCGCCATTCGTGCCGAAGCTACTCAGCGATGGGGATAAGAGGCACTCTGGTGGCTGCTTAGCGGCTCGGCAATTCCGGTAAGCAAATGGCCTCGACGTAGGCCTGCAGGCCCAGGGTTCCGGTGAAGGTGGTGACCGCGTACACCATCGGATTATAATGCACTTCGGCAAAGTAGCCCTGGGGCAAGTGATATAGGTTGATGCCTCCGTCCTGGGCGGCGCGCGTCCCTAAAAAAAGGCCTTCCTTAACCAAGATACGGATTTGTTCCAGCAAGGGAAGGGCGTCAAGCACCCACTGGGAGGTCGTCATAACAGCATACTACTGGGCATCGTGTCACGTACGGGACTCGCCCAGGCGAGGTTGAGGGGCAACAAGCTAAAAGACTACTGGGCTTTAACGAGCAGGAGCAGTCTGCCTAAGCGCGGGGGCTCTTGTCAACGGGCGGCCGATTATAATTGCCGCATAAAACAGCCCAACACTGCGCTAACCCAACACCATTTCTCGCATTGGGTGAAGTCAGCAACCGCCAGCACACCGAGCTATTAAAAAATAAATCGTGCGCAGCGCCTGAAGCAAGCCAGCCAACGAGCAAATAAGTGGCATCAACCAAAGAGTTTAAACGGAATGGACCACATAGCCCCCGCTCGGTCTGCGTTGCGCTAACCCTATACAACCCACTCGGGGAAGATTTCGCTGCCTTACGGCGTCTAAGCCCGGCTCTTCACCTGCTTAATGATCAGCGACGCCGACCAAAGTGATGTTACCATTCAATAAAATAACCGAATTGTATTATATCACGTACGCTTCCTCCCCGAGACTCTGACCCGATTACCGGTTAGAATTGCTTTAGGCGGAGCGGTCGGTGCCCGCCCCTGTCTCATTATTAACCTTAGGGAGGGAGTCTGTCGTCTGTCGTCAATCATCATTCCCGTCCGTCGTTGTTGTGCCTATGCCTGCTAATACTACTGCTGAGACTACCCCGGTGGAAACCGACAAAATCTGGTCGGCGCGTGCCCTCCGTGACTTAACGCTGGTCGAAGCCGCCTTACAGGGGCACGCCAACGCCTACGAAGAACTCGTGCAGCGTTACCGCAAGCCGGTGTACTATACGATCTTCAAGATGGTGCGCCAGGCCGACGATGCCGACGATCTGACCAGCGAGACCTTTGCCAAAGCGTTTCGGAATTTGCCGCGCTTTCGGCCCGAATTTGCCTTTAGCACCTGGCTGTTCCGCATTGCTACCAACGCCAGCATCGATTCGCTGCGCCGCAAGCGGCTTAAGACGCTCTCGCTCGCGGCGCTGTCGTCGGCCAGCGACGACGCGGAAGTGGGCTGGAACGTGTCCTGCCCCGATCCCACTCCCCAGGAAGCGATGATCCGCCAGCAGCGGGCGCAGGCGGCGCGGCAAGTCGTGGACCAGCTACCGGCGAAGTACGCCCGGCTGGTTCGCTTGCGCTATTTCGATGAGCTCAGCTACGAGGAAGTGGCCACCGAACTCCACCTCCCGATCGGCACGGTCAAGGCCCAACTATTTAAGGCCCGCGAACTCCTGCTCGAGCTACTACAGGCCAGCAAGCAGTCGCTGTAAAAGGCGTTAATGAACTCGGCCGCGTGGGTTACTTCGGGTACTTGCCCGCCGTAAGGACGGCGCCTCGCTTTTGCTTGGTAGTGGTGGCCGAATGCCAGTGGGCAGGGCATTTGGGAAGTTCTTTCTTCTTTCTCTTCTGATCCGTCATTGAGCCCGCCCCCTGCGGAGTCATTTTGCTCGTGCACCACCCCACGTTTTGCTTGCTGGCCTGTATGCCCACGGTACTTGTTGACACTGATGGCAACACAACTTCCGCTCATTTACGCCCACGGCAACGCCGTGGGCGCCGCGTGAACGCCTATCCGACTCATTACTAGGTCAGTGGAAACTGTAGGGATTAGCTATACGACCTTTCCAGCGCCCCACCTACGTCCTGCAATACCACTTCGAGCAGCAGGACCCCGCCCACCACTGGCGGGTTCAGCGCCAGCTCAAATAAGCCGATAACGGCCGGCGCCGTGTCGCGGCCTAACGCCATGCGCCACTGGGCAAAGTGGCGGGGACGCGCGCGGGCTTCGCTGACGGTGACGACCTGCGAGTGGCGCGGATCTTGTTGAATCCGGGCATATAGCGCCCGCACGTCGGCTTCCGCACCCTCGAGTACTTGAACGAAGCACCCTTTCCAGTACACGAGTATCCCCGTAACCTGCACGGCTGCGTTGGCTTGCCGGGCATGGCTGAGCAAACTTAATAACTCAGCTTCCGGCAGGGGCCTGGTGGCTTGGCTGCGGTACACCAATTGAAAGACGCGGTCCGGTAACTCGCTGCCCGCCCGCAGCGACGTCGGCAAATTTTCCCGCAGCAGGGTGCGTACTTTCTCTTCGGTCAGGGGCTTGGAGACGATACCCGCGATAGGCAAGTCCTGCAGGCGTTCCAGGTCGGCTCCGTGCAGGCTCGTGGTAAGCATAACCACAGCCACCCGCTGCTGCTGGACGGCAGGCAAGTGCTGGTAGGCTTCCAAAAAGGCAAAGCCATCGAAGACCGGCATGTTCACGTCCAGCAGCACCAACCAAAGGCCCTGATCCGCTGGAGCCGGCGGGGCCAGTACGTCTTGCAGCAACTGCCAGCCTTCGGCGCCGTTTTCGGCCACGAGCAGGTGGTCAGTCAGCGCGAGGTGGCGCAGCAACCGCGCACTGAGAAAAGTGCTGGTTGTGTCGTCATCCACTAAGAGTATACCCGCTAGGTGGCGCATGAGTTCGTCGTGTCGTCTTCCAATCTACTTCTTATACCTCTTAGCAGAGCGTACGGCGCCTCGGGAGAATGGATGCCAGGAAAGAGTTATCCTACGACGTGACCGACCAAGTGCTCGCCCGCCGGCAGGTCGAGCAGCTCAACCAGGCGCTGGAAGGGCGGGTGCAGGAGCGCACCACGGATCTGCCCTTGCTCGAAGCCGCTGCCCACCTGCTCTACCACCCGCTGCACCCCAACCCATAAGCTTTCCCCGCATCGTGCGCGTGCTTTCTTGTATCCTGTTGGTGGACGATAATAAAACGACCAACTTTCTCCACCAACGTCTACCAGGGCGCTTAGCAGTGGCTCAGCAGCTAGTGGTGGTTACGAACGGTCGGCAGGCGCTGGATTATCTGACCTCCCACAAGGGAGAGGCCCAGCATCCGTCCCCAACGCTGATTCTGCTGGACCTGCGGATGCCGGTACTAGATGGGTGGGCTTTTTTGGAAGCGTACCGGCAGTTACCCTGGGCGCAGCGCCAAGCGCCCGTTTTCGTGTTGGCGCTACCAACGCTCAGCATCGCCGAGATAGAGCGTCGCTGCGCTTCTTTCCGGCACCCCATCCCATTACGCTTCAACCGTAGTTTGGCTAGTATGGCCCCGCCCACACCCCGCGCACCGACCACTTGCGCCCGGTCATTGATTTTCTGCTGGCCCAGGGCAACCGCCCGGCCCAGTGGTGGCATGAGGAAGAGTGTTAACAGAAATTAGGTATTCTCCGCAAGGGCTTTCCCGTATCATCCGCAGCACGTTGCGGCTTTCCTGCGCTCACCTTTGGGTTAGCGTATCCCGGCGCTTCCTTCCGCTATGTTCATATGGCCTCTGATGCTCGCTTCGGCCCCTATGCCCAAACCCCCGCGCAGCGGGCGTGGGTGTTGCAGCAAATGCAGGCCGTTGTTCCCGGCTTGCCAACAAATGCCGTGGCCCAGCCGCTCTATGCCCGCTACGTGGCTGGGGAGTTAAGCTGGTTGGAAGTCTACTACGCCCTGAAAGCAACTCCTTGAGCTCCCTTTGGCGCCCCACCCTGCTCCGACGGTTGCTGGCGGAGCCACCGTTCAAGCCCAGGTTAAGGCGAAGGTCGCTTCTGCCAAAGAGCAGCGGGTATGTCTGGTCAGGAAACTAATCTGCTACTACTTTTATGACAAAGCTTACAATTGGGGTTATCGACTTAGTGTGCAAAGGGCCTACCACCACGTTGTGGGCCCGCGCCATGCACGCTAATCTAGCCAGCATTATGCCCCAAGTAGTGGCTACTTGGTGCGAAGAGGAAGGGCACGACGTGAAGCTGATTTGCTACACGGGCCTGGAAGATTTGCGGAAAGAGCTGCCCAAAGGCGTTGATTTGGTGTTCATTAGTGCCTTCACCGAATCGGCGTTGCTGGCCTACGCACTCAGTAATTACTTCCGCAGTCAAGGCGCCGTAACGGTGCTCGGTGGTCCGCACGCCCGGTGCTATCCGGATGATGCGGTGCAGTACTTCGATTTCGTGCTGGGCTTCACCAACCAAGGCACCATTCAGGAGGTGCTCCACAACTGTCAGCCGCAACGCCCCGAGGGCAAGCACCTGTCGGCGGGCAAGCAACCGAGCCATTTGCCGGGTGTGCGGGAGCGGTGGA
>NZ_JARNTX010000006.1 GCF_029433095.1 Hymenobacter sp. YC55 | reverse complement strand
ATTACGCCTGTTGAAAGCGTGCTATTTAGCAGAAAACCAACTAGTTAAACTGCAACTAAGGATCAAAAGGGAAGGGGCAGCAAGGCGCTGCTGCCGGCTATGACGAAGGTCTATTGCGAGCAGCCATTGCTATCGAACTGAATTCGAGCGTTGTCGGTAGGAGAGTAGCTGGCGCCGAGCGCGGTGCAAAGCATATCCAGCTTCTCGTAGAGCGATTCTTGGTAGAAAGTAACTGTGATGGTACAGTTAATGAGTTTGCTTTGGTTGTAAGCAATGTCGACCCCGTACGATTTTTCCAGTGCCTCCAACACCTTACTTACGGGCTGCTTTTCAAACGTAAGGGTCAGGGGAGCCAGGACTAGCGGGTTTGCGACCAACTTTTTACGCAGTGGGCGCGGCGCTAAAGCAGAATACTCCACTTGCTGATTCGGCAGCAATACAACGCCCCGGGTAGCGGGCCGCACGGGAGTGGCGCTCAGTTCGGCACCCTGACGTATTTGGACCGACACCCTTCCTTCATGCACGGCTACTTCGTTTTTGCGGCCAGCGTAGGCCTTCACCCGGAAGCTCGTACCGAGCACCGTCGTCACGAGTTGGTCGGTGTAAACGAGAAAAGGCCGGGCCGGATTTTTTGCCACCTGGAAGAAGGCTTCTCCTTTTAGTTTGACCTCACGGCGCGGCCCAGCTAGGCCGGACTTGTATTGCAGGCTACTACCCGGATATAATGTTATCCGGCTATTATCTGCCAGGGTAAGTAACTGGACTTGTTTGCCAGCATTGCGGTGCTGCACCCAGCTGCTTGCGGCCGTACTTGCTGATGTAGCGGTTTCCGATTGCCATTTGTGGGGCAGAACTGCCACTAACGCTGCTCCAATCAAGAGTAAAACTGCTGCTACCCAGCGTACGACTGGCGCATGCCAAAAGGAGGCTGGGTGTTGTAGCACGCGACCGGTAGGCGCTACATTTTCGTTGGCATCATTGGTAAGATGCTCGATTTGACGCCACATAGCTACGCGTACCTGTTCGTGTTCGGAACGAGGAAGGCGTACGTTTTCGGGTGCTCCAAGCTGGTTGCTCCATAACTCAACCAACTCTCGCTCTCCTGGCCGACTGGTGCCGTCGAGGTAGCGTTGGAGCATGTCTTCGAATTCGGCTTCAGTCATTGCAATTGCCTGAGGTGAGCGTCCAAAAAGAAAGACGCCTACCTCGGCCTTACCCCTAAAGGGTACAGAAACTTTTTTTCTGGCAACTACTTCGAGCAGCTTGTTTTTGCTAGCTCTGCTGTTGTTCAGTGGATAAAAAGCAGAAAGGGTAACACCGTAACCAGGAATTCGCGCAGGTAGGTACGCAACAGTTTCAACGATTTTGTGAGGTGGTACTCAACTGCTTTGGGGGTTACGTCCAGGCGGGTGGCTATTTCCTCTACCGACTTGTGCTCTAATCGGCTTAATTGGAATACTTCCCGCGACTTTTCGGGTAGTAGCGCAACACCCCGCTGAAAGGCCGCCGACAAATCGGTGGCGGCCAGCGCTTCTTCGGTTTCGTGTGTCGTCTCGACCAGTAGGTTGCGGCAGTAGTCGGCGTAGTGGGTTCGTACCCGGTTGGCGCGAATGTAGCCCAGCACGCGGTGATTGATAGCAACCAGTAAGTAATGATCCAGCTGCGTAATAGTCTGCTGAGCGCGCTTATGCCAAAGCGTTGCAAATAAGTCCTGCACTAGCTCTTCCGCCGTTTCCCGCGACTTCAGCTTGCGGTAGGCTAACGCAAACACCCGATACCAGTACCGCTCATACACTTCGGCGAAGGCTCCCCGATTATCCAGCGCCAATGCTTCCAATAAGGCAGCATCAGTCCAAGAAGCATATAACCGGATAGGTGAAGGACTCACTCGAGTAAGTAGTACGGGTAGGAATTTCAGTTAAGAGCAAGATAAATGTACTAATCTATAATGAAATAGTAATAGTAGTAATTTGGCGTTTATCTCGACAATACAGGAGCGTATAAAACTGACATCTGTATGAACTGCGCGAGTAAATACATACTGCCTGCTCTAAAAAACACTTTATTTTACCTGCACGCTTGTTGCCTGAAAAGGAAGCCAACGATTTGCCGGGTTCCATAGCTGTGCGGTTCACGTTGTTCACCGACTATTCATGGACCCGGACGCAAGCCTAACCCTTCGTTTGAGGCTTAATTGAAAGCAAGCAATTGCTAGCCTTTACAAGCTGTAAGGTTACGCTACTATTATTTGTACAAAAAGTTATTGATGACTTTGTGTTACCAATTTGTCAAGTCTGGCCACAATAAAATACTGCTTGTGGCTGCCCTCTATATTTGCACGATCAAGTAATAGAATAGGATTCGAAAGGGTCTACAGGCTACTTACGCTACATATAAGTAGTTGCAACGGTGCTAAGGCAGCCGGTTGAACAAGGTATTTCTTTCTGTGAAGCAGGCGCCCCGCGTGTTGGCGTTAGGGGTATGCTTTGTCATCAAATAATACCAACGAGTGCATGAAAACATCTACGTTTCTTTTTAACTGGCAACGCAGTTTTCTGTTGCCAGTGGCAGTGTGCGCTAGTATCCCGGCATTTTCGCAGCAAGCCCAAAACATTACGGGGCGGGTGACCGATAAAGCCGGGGAAGGGTTGCCGGGTGTTACTGTGCTGGTGAAAGGTACCTCCGCTGGAACCGCAACCGACAATGCCGGCAATTACAGCTTGTCGGCCCCAGCCGAGGCGAGTACACTGGTAGTGTCGTTCCTAGGGTTTCAGTCGCAGGAAGTACCGATCAACCAGCGCTCGACCATCAACGTCACGCTCAGCCAGGACAGTAAGGCCCTCGATGAGGTGGTGGTAGTGGGCTACGGCACCCAAAAGAAAGTGAACCTGACCGGGGCCGTGGACCAAGTGGGCGCGGAAGTGCTGGAAAACCGCTCGGTGCCAAATCTAACGCAGGGGCTGCAAGGCGTGCTGCCCAACCTGAACTTGGTGCCCGGCGATGGTAAGCCTACGCAGTCGCCGGCCTACAACATCCGGGGGACCACCTCGATTGGGCAAGGCGGCAACGCCTTGGTGCTAATTGATGGGGTGGAGGGCGACCCGAGTCGGATCAACCCCAATGACGTGGCCACCGTGTCGGTGCTCAAAGATGCGTCGGCAGCGGCTATTTACGGGGCACGCGGGGCTTTTGGGGTGGTGCTCATTACCACCAAGGCTCCGGCCAAAGATAAAATTAGCGTGGCCTACTCGTTCAATCAGGCCATTAAGAGCCCTACTACGGTACCCGATTTTGTCACCGACGGCTACCAGTTCGCCACCATGTTCAACGAGGCTTGGTCGGCGGGCAGCAACTACTCGCAAACTCCGCAGAACGTCAACAAAACCGTGCGGTTTTCGCCGCAGTACCTGGCTGAGTTCAAGCGGCGCGCCGAAGACCCAACCTTGCCTAAAGTGGAGGTAGGTGACAACGGCGAGTATGTGTACTACGAAAACACCGATTGGTACAAGGAACTGTATAAAAAGCGCACTAGCTCCACCGAGCACAACGTATCGGTGTCGGGCAGCAGCGGCAAGGCCAGCTTCTACGCCACTGGCCGCTACTTCAACCAAGACGGGCTGTTTCGCTACAATTCCGACGATTACCGCATGTACAACTTCCGGGCGAAGGGTTCTATCGACCTGTTCCCCTGGTTGCGCATCGACAACAACACCGACTACTCCAGCATGCGCTACCACAACCCGCTCAACGTGGGTGAGGGCGGCAGCATCTGGCGCAACATTGCCGATGAGGGTCACACCATGGCGCCCATGTTCAACCCCGATGGCACGCTCAGCTACTCGGCGGCCTATACGGTGGGCGACTTCTGGTACGGCAAAAACGGTATCGACTTCGATGAGCGGGTCACGCGCAACACCACTGGTTTTCTAGCGCACTTCTTCCAGGATAAGCTCCGCCTCAACGGCAACTTCACGTTCCGCAACACCGACAACGACCTTACCCGAACCCGGGTGCCGGTGCCCTATAGCCGCAAGCCCGGCGTGATTGAGTACGTAGGCACCAACACCAATGATTTGCTGCGCAACTACCGCCAAACCCGCTACCTGGCGGCCAACCTCTTCGGTGAGTACGAGACCACCTTCAACGAGGCGCACTACTTCAAGGCCATGGTGGGCTACAACTACGAGCAATCCACTTACCAGGCCCTGCAAACGCAGCGCAACGGCTTGATTTACCCGGACGCCTCCGACCTCAACTTGGCCCTGGGCCAGGCCATTACCACCCAGGGCGGCTGGGAGCAGTGGAATATCCTCGGGGGTTTCTACCGGCTCAACTACTCGTTTAAAGAGCGGTACTTGCTCGAAGCCAGTGGCCGCTACGACGGCTCCTCGAAGTTTCCGCAAAACCAGCGCTATGCTTATTTTCCGTCGTTTTCGGCGGGCTGGCGCGTGTCCAACGAAGGGTTCTGGAAGGTGTCGCCGGACTTGATTTCCGAGCTTAAAATTCGGGGTTCGTACGGGGCCTTGGGCAATGGCAACATTGCTTCTTATGCGTATCAGGAGCAGTTCGCCATCCTGCAGTCGGGGCGGGTGCTGAACGGGGTGCGGCCGCAGTATACCAGCCAACCGGGCGTTATTCCGGCGGGTCTCACTTGGGAAACTTCGACTACGCAGGACATTGGCCTGGATTTGAGCGCGCTCAATAACCGCCTAACGCTGAACGCCGACGGCTACATCCGCAACACCACCGATATGTTTACGGTGGGTATGACGTTGCCGGCCGTTTTCGGTACTGATGTGCCCAAAGGCAACTACGCCGACCTTGAAACCAAAGGCTGGGAACTGGCCGTGAGCTGGCGCGACGAGTTCAGCGCGGGCGCCAAGCCGCTCAGCTACGGCCTCCGCCTCACGCTAGCCGACTACCAAGCTAAAATCACCAAGTACAACAACCCCAACAAGCGGCTCACCGACTACTACGAAGGCCAGCAGCTCGGCGCCATCTGGGGCTACACCACGGCGGGGTATTTCACGTCGCCCGACGACGTAGCCAACTCGGCATCGCAGGCCCTCTTCTTGGGCGGCACCTCGGGTTTGCTGCCCGGCGACATCAAGTTTGAAGACGTGAACGGTGACGGGGTCATCAACAACGGCGACAACACCGTGGACAGCCCCGGCGACCGGCAAGTGATAGGCAACGCGCTGCCGCGCTACACCTACGGCGCCATGCTCGACCTGAATTGGAACAACTTCTTTTTCTCGACCTTCTTCCAGGGCGTGGGGCATCAGGACTGGTATCCGGGGGCGGAAGCGGGCGTGTTCTGGGGCCAGTACAACCGGCCCTACAACAAAATCCCGAAGTCGCAGCTCGGCAACATCTGGTCTGAAGACAACCCCAATGCCTACTTCCCGCGCTACCGCGGCTACATCGCCCAAAACGGGGGCGGTACGCTGACCCAAACGCAAACGAAGTATCTGCAAAATGCGGCGTATATCCGGTTGAAAAACATTCAGCTTGGCTACAACATGCCTGTATCCTTGATCAGCCGCGTGAAGATGACCGCGGCCCGGGTGTACTTGTCCGGCGAAAACCTCTGGTCTTGGTCGCCGCTCTACAAAGTCACCAAGGACTTGGACGTGGAAAATATTGGCCGCTCGGATGTGGTGCTGAGCCCGCCAAGCGCCACCAGTACCGACCCCAACAACAACAACAGCGGCAACGGCAACAACTACCCGATTCTGAAAAGCCTGACGCTCGGGTTGTCCGTGACTTTTTAAGGGATGAAAAACAGCAACGTCATGAAGCACTATTTTGGTTGGCTCTTATGCCTGAGCATCGCGCTGATGGGCTGCGAAAAGCTAGACCAGGAACCGCAAGCCACGGTCACGGGCGACGCCGTGTTTGGGAGTGAACGGGGCATGGAACTGTACGCTACGTCGTTCTACGACGTGTTGCCCACGGCCAACGACATTCACCGGGGCGACGCCATGTCGGATTACCTGGCCCGCACGCAGGTGCCCGATCTGCTAGTAACCGGCGTGTACAACGCCCGGCAAAGCAGCGGCTGGGATTGGCGGGCCCTGCGCAACATCAACTTCTTTATTGCCAACGCCAAAAACCCCGCCGTGCCGCTGGCCGTCCGCAACAATTACGTGGGGATAGCGCGGTTTTTCCGGGCCTGGTTTTACTTTGACAAGGTGCGGCGCTTCGGGGATGTGCCCTGGATCAGCAAGCCGCTCGACATGGCCGATCCGGCCCTCTACAACGGCCGCGACCCGCGCACCCTGGTGATGGACTCGGTGCTGGCCGACTTGAATTTTGCCTGCGCCAATATCAATACCACGCCCGACAACAGCCGCAGTTTGATTACCAAGCAAGTGGCCTTCGCTTTCAAGTCGCGAGTGTGCTTGTTTGAAGGCACATTTCGTAAGTATCATACCAGTTATAACCTGGGTAGCAGCGCCAACTTCTGGCTAACCGAAGCGGCTTCGGCGGCCAACAGCGTCATGACCAGCGGGGGCTTCAGCCTCAACACGGCAGGCGGAACTGACTTGTCGTACCGGCAACTGTTCGTCAGCCAGGCACCAATGGCCAGCGAAATCATTCTGGCGGCCGTGGCCGATCCGGCCCTGAGCGTGTACAATGATGCCAACTGGTACTGGACCAGTGCCACCTACGGCGTGCGCGGCAGCTTGATCCGCACCTTTGTCAATACCTACCTCAACCAAGATGGCACGCCCTTTACCAGCAAGCCAGGCTATGAAACGATGCCGTTTGCCCAGGAAGTGAAAAACCGCGACAAGCGCCTGCAGCAAACTATCCGGATGGGCACCTACAAGCGCCTCAACGGCGGCACACCGGAGCCCGCGCCGCCGGTGTTTTCCTACACCTACACCGGCTACCAGCCCATCAAGTGGACCGTGGACGACACGTACCCCGACGGCGGCACGCGCAACACCAATTCCATTTCCACCATCCGCTATGCTGAGGTGCTGCTTAACTACGCCGAAGCCAAAGCCGAACTTGGCACCCTCACGGACGCGGATTGGGCCCGTACCATCGGGGCGTTGCGGCAGCGCGCCGGCATCACGGGCGGCCTGACGGCCAAGCCCACCGTGGTGGATCCGTACCTGCAAACCAAGTATTTTCCCGGCATTACCGACCCCACCTTGCTGGAAGTGCGCCGGGAGCGGGGCGTAGAGCTGGCCCTGGAAGGCTTCCGCTTCTACGACATTGTGCGCTGGCACCGCGGCGAGCTGATGGACATGCCTTGGAACGGCTTCTACGTGCCCGCCCTCAACCAACCTCTGGACTTAAATGAAGACGGTATTCTTGATGTTGCCTTCTACACCACGCTACCAGCCACGCGCACCCCAGGCGTAACCTACGTGAACGTGGCACCCACTACCGGGAGCGGCACCAACCCCCAGCGGCTCAGCAACGGCAGCAACGGCGAAATCACCTGGCTCAACAACATTACCCGCAAGTGGGAAGAAAAGTACTACTTGTATCCAATTCCAGAATCCGACCGCCTGCTCAACCCCAAGCTAGGGCAGAATCCGGGCTGGAAATAAATTGGTAGTGAGTAGTGGGTAATAAGAACGGTCATGCTGAGCTTGTCGAAGCATCTCGCTCGAATCGTTGTAATGCTAAATGAGATTACTACACTAGCGAGATGCTTCGACTGCGCTCAGCATGACCGTTGTTATTACCCACTCTCGCTACTCTCCACCGAAACAATATTTTTTCCGCTTCTTATGCTCAAACGGCTCTTTTTCGCTGTCCTGCTGCTGGTTTCAATTAAGCTGCCGGCCCAAACCCTGAAGGTGGCCACCTACAACATCCGCTACGACAACAAGCAAGACACGGCCAACGCCTGGAAAAACCGCTTGCCTCACATGGCCAAACTGATCCGCTTTCAGGACTTCGACGTGTTTGGCACGCAGGAAGTGCTTTACAATCAGCTTCAGGATTTGGCCGGTCAGCTCCCCGGCTACGCCCACCTCGGGGTAGGCCGCGACGATGGTAAGCAATCCGGTGAGTTTTCAGCCATCTTCTACAAGCAAGACAAGTTCAAGCTGCTTCAGCAAGGCACCTTCTGGCTTTCGCCCACCAGCACTGTGCCCAGCAAGGGCTGGGATGCCGCCCTGCCGCGGGTCTGCTCGTGGGGGCAGTTTCAGGAAAAGGCGACCGGCTTCACGTTCTATTTGTTTAACACCCACTTCGACCACGTGGGTGTAGAAGCGCGCAAGGAAAGCGCCAAGTTGATTTTGGCCAAGATCAAGCAGATGGCCGGCACCACGCCCACCATTCTGACCGGCGACTTCAACATCGACCAAACCAACGAGAGCTATACCATCCTCGGCACGACCAGCAACCTCAAAGACGCCTATGAAACGGCCAAGGTGGTGTATGCGCCCAACGGCACGTTCAACGGGTTCAATATAAAAGCCAAAACCGACGCCCGCATCGACCATATTTT
This sequence comes from Hymenobacter sp. YC55, assembly GCF_029433095.1. Taxonomy (GTDB): domain Bacteria; phylum Bacteroidota; class Bacteroidia; order Cytophagales; family Hymenobacteraceae; genus Hymenobacter. Next base: position 262,904 of record NZ_JARNTX010000006.1, on the reverse strand, counting down.
CCTGACTCCCGCCTTTACTGCCACCCGCTACGGCATTCTGACGGATACCTACGGCGGCGGCAAATTTCCATCAGACCATTACCCGGTAGCTATTGAATTGCAATACCAGGCCAAGAAAAAGTAGGTAGTAGCCCGAGCTAATAAAGCAGAGTAGTTTCCGTGCTTGGCCGTTGTCGGCAGGCCGAGCACGGAAGCTAGCTGCCTTCGACTCGTCGTCCGACGTAGGCGGTGACTACAAGCTTCCGACGAGAGCGTTGAAACCGAAGAAGTGTAGGCTTGGAGTATGTTACCTATGCGCCAAAATCAGTCTGAACCATTTACATCCTGTTAGCACGCACTCCCTTACGTGGAGTGCGTTTTTTTAGTATGACCTTGAAATTCTTGCTGGCCGCTGGCCTACTGCTAAGCAGTACGATGCTGCCGGCTCAAAACCGCCCCGTACCCAAGCTCATGGTGGGCATCATGGTTGACCAGATGCGCACCGACTACCTCACTCGCTACGGCGACCAGTTTGGGCCGGATGGCTTTAACCGGCTCCGCAGAGAAGGCTTCGAGTGCCGCAACACGCAGTACAACTACATTCCTACCGTGACTGGTCCAGGCCACGCGTCGGTGTACACGGGCACCACGCCGCGCTACCACGGCATCGTGGGCAACTCCTGGTACGACCGCCGTCTGCGCCACGACGTGTATTGCACCGACGATACCACTGTGCAATTGGTAGGCACCACCAGCAAAGGGCTAGGGGTGTCGGCTCGCAATCAAGTAAGCACTACCCTCGGCGACGAGCTGAAGATGACGTATGGCGGGCGTAGCAAGGTATTAGCGCTGTCGCTCAAAGACCGGGGCTCGGCCCTTCCGGCTGGGCACATGGCCGATGGCGCGTTCTGGCTAGACGTAAATACCGGCGACTTTATTTCCAGTACCTACTACATGCCGCAGCTGCCGGCCTGGGTGCGCGACTTCAACGCCCAGAAAAAGGCCGACGCCTACCGCCAGCAAACCTGGACGCCCCTGCGCGAGCCAGCCGCTTATCTCAACAGCCTGCCCGACTCCAACCGCTACGAGCGTATTTTCAAAGGCAAAACGGCCGCTACCTTCCCGTATCCGCTGGCAACCTTAGCGCCACTCAACCCGCCCGCTTACGAAAGCATGTACACTTCGCCCTTCGGCGATAATTTGGTGACGGACCTCGCACTGGCCGCTTTGCAAAGCACCGACCTTGGCCGCGACGAAGTGCCCGATTTGTTGGCTATCAGCTATTCGAGCCCCGATGCAGTAGGCCATGCGTTCGGTCCGCTTTCCAAAGAAGAAAACGACTTGTACTTGCGCCTCGACCTTGAAATTGCCCGGCTTCTGCAGGCTCTGGATAAAACGGTGGGCAAAGGCAAGTACACGGTGTTTCTGACCTCCGACCACGGCGCCAGCGAAGTGACCCGTTACCTGGCCGACCATCAAGCCCCCGTGGGTTCCTTTTCGCAAGCGGCTCTCAACCAAGCCGCTAACGCGTACTTAGTAACCCAGCTCGGCCCCGGCCAGTGGATAGAAGCCGAGCGTGGCCGCATGTACTACCTCAACCGGCCCCTGATGAAGCAGCAAAAAGTGGAGCCGGCCCGGGCGCAACAACTGCTAGCCGATTTTCTGCGGGAGCAGCCCGGTATTGTTCAGGTCAATACTACCACCCAGCTGCTAAACGCCAGCTACACCACCTACCTCGAAACGAAGCTGCAAAACGGCTTGTACTTCCCCCTCTTCGGTGATGTGCGCTTCGAGTTGCAGCCCGGTTGGACCGGCGACATTGGGGTGGGCGCCAGCCACGGCACCGGCTACGCCTACGACAGCCACGTACCGCTACTCTGGTACGGCATGGGCATCCCCACTGGCGTTAGCTACGCGCCGCACGTTATTACCGACATTGCGCCCACTGCCGCTATGCTGCTCAACAGCAAACTGCCAAGCGCCTGCACCGGGCAGCCCATAGTGGAAGTATTGAGCGGACCTACCCCTAAAAAGGGCCGCAAGTAACTTTAGCCTACCAAACCTTAAGCCACAGAAACGGCGCTTGCTGCTACCAAGCAAGCGTTGTTTCTGTGGCTTTTCTATGTAAAGAATAGGGTGGTTGCGCCCCAAAGTGTGAAGCAGCTGTTATTAAATTCTTTACAATTAGATATTGTATATATACTAACCGTAACACTTGGGTCACGTTGCCATAACAAGTGCGCCGTTGTTTTGCAGCTTCAAAGCAAGCATCAAAATTTTACTGTGCACGCATGAAAAAATGCTACTCCACGCCCTTGTTATGGCTGGAATTCAATCGTCTTCGATCTTGCAAACTGGTTTTGCCGCTGCTACTCGCCCCGGCGGTGGCACTGGCACAACAGACCGTAAAGGGCACCGTAACCGACGAGAAAAATGCGGCGCTGCCCGGCGTTACTATCCGGATTAAGAACGGCAGCACGGCCGCTGCCACCAACTCTGATGGCTCGTACAGCATCCAGACTACGGGCCCCGCTGATATTCTGGTATTCTCATTTGTAGGCTCGGTAAGCAAAGAGGTGGTAGTCGGCACCCAGACCAGCCTGAACGTAACGATGCTGCCCGATGCCCAGAAGCTGAAAGACGTGGTGGTTATCGGCTACGGTACGGCTAGCCGCCAGGACATTACGGGCGCCGTAACTTCTATTAAGTCCGAGGAATTCAACCAGGGTGTGCTGACTACGCCCGCCGAGCTGCTGCAAGGCAAAGTGGCGGGCCTCAACATCAGCAAGAGTGGTGACCCCAATCAGCGGCCGTCGGTGGTGCTGCGCGGCCCGAGCACCATCCGCACCGTAAACGGGGGCGTAACCGAGCCGTTCTATGTCATCGATGGGGTGCCGGGCGCGAGCATCGACCTGCTGGCCCCCGACGACATTGCCACCATTGACGTGTTGAAAGATGCGTCTTCCACGGCCATCTACGGTACGCGGGCGGCCAACGGCGTCATCATTATCACCACCAAGCGGGCCAAAGCGGGCCAGTCGCGCCTGACGTACAGCGCCTACGGCGCCGTATCGAAGGTGTCCAACAAAATCGAAATGCTCAGCGGCGACGAGCTACGCCAGTACCTGGCCAACAACAACACCCGTCCGCTGGCCACGCCCACCGACGACGACGGTTCGAACACCAACTGGCAGGACTTGATTGAGCGCACCAGCTACTCCACCAACCACAACCTGTCGTTCACGGGCTCGGCTACTGCCACCGACTACGGCGCGAGCGTAAACTACCTGAAAAACAACGGCGTGTTGATCAATACATCGTTGAAGCGCCTGATCTACCGGGGGTTCATCAACCAGCGCTTTTTCAATAACCGGCTCAAGCTGGGCGTCAACATCATCAACAGCAGCACCACCCAGAACGATATTCCGCAGAACAGCACGCTACAGGGCATGCTGTTCTACTTGCCCACGGTAAGCCCCTTCAATCCCGACGGCACGTACAAGGAAAACTACACTCGCACGGGCAGTGGGCCGCTTAATCCCCTCTCGCTGGCCAACAACAACCGCTACGTTACCAAAGACAACAAAACGCTGGTGAATGGTTTGGTGCAGGTGGACGTGCTTACCGGCCTCAAGCTGACGCTGAGCGGCTCCACGCAGCGCGCCCAAACCAACCTAAGCAGCTACCTCAACAGCCAGTCGGGCTTGGCCGTGAACCTGGGCGGGGTGGCCCGCCGTGCCGAGTACGTGAACACCAACGACGTGCTGGAAGCCTACGCCAACTACGACCGGGCGTTTGGGCAACACAGCCTGCAACTGCTGGGCGGCTACTCCTACCAGCAAGACCGCACCAACGACGGCTTCGGCATTACGACCCAGAACTTTGCCAACGACGCGCTAGGCGCCAACAACTTATACCTGTCGAACCCCTCGTCGCTGGCCCAACTTTCCTTCGACAACAACCCGATTTCCACATTGCGGCTCGCCTCGCAGTACGCCCGCGTGCAGTACCAATACGCCGACCGCTACTTGGCGCAGGTGTCGTTGCGGCGCGACGGCTCGTCGGTGTTCGGTGTCAACAACCGCTACGGCTACTTCCCGACGGCGGCCCTGGGCTGGCGCCTCATCAACGAGAACTTCATGCGCAACCAGCAGCTGTTCTCCGACCTCAAGCTGCGCGCCGGCTATGGCGTGTCGGGCAACAGCCAGGGCTTTGATGCCTTCTCGGCCATTCTGATTTATGGCACGCCGCCCGGCAGCAGCAAATACCTCAACAACGGGGTTATTGCCAACGTGGTGAATGCCGTGCGCAACGAGAACCCCGACTTGAAATGGGAAAGTACCGCCACCACCAACGTCGGCTTGGACTTCGGCCTGTTCCAGAACCGCATTACGGGCTCGGTGGACTACTACGTCAAGAAAACCAGCGACTTAATTGACGACGTGCTGCCGGTGTCGTCCACCGAGTTTCAGTACACCACCTACACCGCCAACGTGGGCGAAATGACCAACCGCGGCGTGGAGGTGGCCCTGAGCGTGGTGCCGGTGCAAACCACGGCCTTCACCTGGCGCTCGTCGCTGAACTTCTCGCACAACAAAAACAACATCGACAACCTGTCGACCGACCGTTTCACGATTCCTTACATCCAAACGGCGCAGCTAGGCGGGAAAGGGCAGAGCGGCAACTACAGCCAGATTGTGCAGCCCGGTTCGCCGCTGGGCACGTTCAGGCTGTGGCACTACCTGGGCAAAAACGAGCAGGGCGTGAGCACCTACCAGAAGGCCGACGGCAGCTTAACGGCCACCCAGCCGCTCACCACCGACATGCAACTGGCGGGTAGCGCCCAGCCCAAGCTAATCTATGGCTGGGCAAACACCTTCAATTACAAGGGCTTCGACCTGAACTTCTTGGTGCGCGGGGTATACGGCAATAAGATCCTGAACGCCACCCTGGCCGGCCTCAACAACCCGGCCGACGCGCGCCTGCAAAACATTCCGCGCTTCACGCAGGGCGAGGCCTTCACCGACATCAACGCTTACCTCATTTCCGACCGTTTCCTGGAAAGCGGCTCGTACTTGCGCCTCGACAACGCCACGCTTGGTTACACCCTTCGGCCCCACACGCAGTACGTACAGGCCCTGCGCCTCTACGTGGCGACCAACAACCTGTTTATCATCACCAAGTACCGGGGCATCGACCCCGAAATCAACATCGGGGGTCTCACGCCGGGCATCGACAACAACAACTTCTACCCCAAGACCCGGACGTTCACGCTGGGGCTGTCGGCTACCTTTTAATCATTTGTCGATTGCCTGATTGTCAGTTGCTGGCCAACCCCTTAGTCTAACAATCATCAGTCGACAACCAACTACATCGTCGTGTTGAAAATATTTGCAACAGGCCGCGCCTTGCTTTTAGCGGGCGGGCTGGCCGTTACCTTGTTTGGCTGCGAAAAACTGGATGTGCCGGTTGAGTCGCAGTTTGTGGCCTCCAACTTCCCCAAAACTCTCAACGACTACAATGCGTCAGTGGGGGCCATCTACTCCAACTTGTCGTCGAACTACGCCGTGCCGTACTGGCGCATGCAAACGCTGTCCACCGACGAGGCCATTCTGCCCGCCCGCGACGGCAACTTCGACGACGGTGGCCAGTACCGGCAGCTGCACTACCACACCTGGACGCCCGACCACCCCAACGTGCTTTCCATCTGGCAGTGGGCCTACGGGGGCATCACCACCTGCAACCGGCTGCTCAACGTGACGGCCTCCTTCAACTTCACTGACGCCGAGAAGGAAGCACGCTTCGCTGAAATTCGGGCCATGCGAGCACTGTACTACTTTTTCCTGCTGGACTTGTACGGCAACGTGCCCCTGGTAACCGATTACCCCACGGCACCCTTGCCCGCCACGCAGCCCCGCCTCAAGATCTACGAGTTTGTGGAAAGCGAGCTGCGGAGCCTCACGCCCAAGCTGCCCGCCAAATCGGCCGTGGCCGCCACCAACACCCAGCAGTACGGGCGGCCGACCAAGGGCATGGTGTACGCCCTACTGGCTAAGCTTTACCTCAACGCGGAAGTGTACGGAGCCCCCGCCCGCTACCCCGACGTGGTGCGCATGGCCGACAGCGTGCAAGCCAATACCAACTACGCCCTCGATGCCCGGTACCGGGATATTTTCCTGCCCAACAATGGGCCCCAGATTCGGGAAACCATCTTCGCTATTCCCTACGACCAGCAGATTCCGGGCAACCAGTTCACCCGCTTCGGCTTCTTCTACTACCTCACGCAGGCCTACGGCTTCAACGTGGGACTCAGCATTGCCATGAGCACTACGCCCGAGTTCTTCGCGCGGTTCAACCTGCCCGGCGACTCCCGCAACAATACCTGGCTTTCGGGTCCGCAGTACGTGCCCGATGGCAACGGTGGGTTCACCAACACCCCTGTGTATTACCCTGGCACCACCAACCAGGTGGTTATCAATCCGGTGCTGACGCTGGTGCCGCCCAAACCCATGGACCTAGGCAACACCCTGGCTTCTCAGTCGCAAGGAGTGCGTTCCATCAAGTACTACCCCGACCCGGCCATCATCCAATCTACCCGCCTCAACGGCAACGACGTGCCCGTTTTGCGCCTAGCCGACGTGCTCCTAATGAAGGCGGAAGCCATCTTGCGCGGGGCCTCGGCCACCGTCGTCAACGGCGAACTGCAAACGCCGTTGGTACTCGTCAACAAAATCCGGACCCGGGCCGGGGCCCGGCCTGCCACCAGCATTGCCCTGAGCGGGATGCTCGACGAGCGGGCCCGCGAGCTAAGCTGGGAAGCCTGGCGGCGCAACGACTTGATTCGCTTCGGTCAGTTCGAGACGGAATATCCGCTGCCCAACGACGCGCTCAAGATGGAGAAAAGCGAATTCCGCCGCCTCTACCCCATACCTACCGTGGAGCTGCAACTCAACACCAATCTTCAGCAAAATCCTGGTTACTAAGCAGAAGCGTAGCCTCTTCGCGGCCTATTCCAGTTCTTTAGCAGGGAGTAGGTCGTGAAGGGGCTACGCTTTTGGCTAACACTACAGTAGCATCAACTCATGAAAGGTATTCTCTTCTTTGGCGTGTTAGCGGCCGGCGTGCTCGGCTCGGCTACCCAGCGGGCGGCCGAGCCGCTGCTCAACCAAATCCAGGTGATTGGCTCGCACAACAGCTACAAGCAAGCCATTGACCCCAAGCTGTTTGCCGTGTTGCAGAAAAACGATTCGGTAAGCATGAGCAAAATCGACTACGAGCACGCCACACTAACCGAGCAACTCAACAAAGGGCTGCTGGCCCTAGAAATCGACGTGTACGCCGATACGCAGGGAGGTAAATATGCGCACCCCAAAGGCCTGGACATGGCCCCCGGCCAGGCGCCCTTCGATGCGGCCGGCCTGATGAAGCTGCCCGGCTTCAAGGTGTTCCACATCCAGGACCTGGACTACCGAAGCAATGCTCCTACGTTCAAGCTGGCCTTGCAGGAGCTGAAAAAATGGTCGGCGGCGCACCCTACGCACCATCCGGTGTTTATCACCATGAACGCCAAAAGTGAAGCCATGAAGCAGCCGGGCTTCACGGTGCCCGAGCCGTTCACGGCGGCCGTTTTCGAGGCGTTGGACCAGGAAATTCTCGACAACCTGGGGGCCGATAAGGTGATTACGCCCGACCAGGTGCGGGGCCAGTATCCCACGCTGGAAAGTGCCGTGCTGCACCGCAACTGGCCCACTTTGCGCGCTGCAAAAGGCAAGTTTGTGTTTGTGCTGGATGAGCTAGGCGAGAAGCGCGCCACCTACATCAAGGGCCACCCGTCGCTGAAAGGCCGGGTGCTGTTTGCCGATGCCGAACCGGGCACGCCCGAAGCCGCCATCCACATCATGAACAACGCCAAAAAAGACCAAGCTGCCATCAAGAGCTTGGTGGAAAAAGGCTACATCATCCGTACCCGTGCCGACAGCGACACCCGCGAAGCCCGCGCCAACGACAAGAGCAGCTTTGTGGCGGCCCAGCAGTCGGGAGCCCAGATCATCAGCACCGACTACTACGCGCCGAGCACGCATTTCAAATCAGCTTATACCATTAGCTTTGCCAACGGCACCTACTTCCGACCGAACCCGGTCAATGCACGCCAGTCAACTTCGGCCGTTGTCAAATAACGAACAACTGGTACACCAAAAACGGTTACAACGCGTGGGCACGCAGTACAACTGGGCGCTGCTCCTCGCCATACTTGTAAGCGTAGTCTGCCTGGCGGGCCCGGCTGCGGCCCAGGCACCCCCAACGACAGTAGTCCGGCAGGGGCACGTGCCGGCCGACAGCTTATTTAAGCTATTCTACGTGCCCATTGAAGTACCTGCGGGCACCACCGAAATCCGGGTGCAGGAAGACTACAACCGCCAGGGCGGCAATGTGCTCAACATGGGCGTCTACGACCCGGCGGGTTACCGGCCAGGCACCACGGCGGGCTTCCGCGGCTGGTCGGGCGGAGCGAAAACCGCGTTTTTCATTAATGCCCAGTCGGCCTCCACCGGCTACGTGCCGGGCTCCGTACAACCCGGTACGTGGCACGTACTGCTTTATCCTTCCACTATTGCCCCGAGTGGCCTCGACTGGAAACTAACCGTGACGCTGGTGTCTGGCCCCGCGGGTTCGGCATTCGTGGCTGCGCCCGCCGTGGCGGCAGTCAACAATCAACCAGGCTGGTACCAGGGCGACTTGCACATGCACACGCTGCACTCCGATGGGCGGCGCACGCCCGCCGAATTGGTGGACGAGGCCAGCGCGCAAGGGCTTGATTTCCTTGTTTCAACCGAGCACAACACCAACAGTGCCAACTTGAGCTGGGGCCGCTACGCCCGTCCCAACCTGCTGGTTGTAAACGGAGAGGAAGTAACCACCACTGCCTTTGGCCACTGGAACGCACTCGGCCTCGCCCCGACCACGCTCATCGACTGGCGTTACGCGCCCCAGGACAGCGCGATTGCCACCTATACGGCGCAGGTGCGCGCCCTCGGTGGCCTTGCCATCATCAATCACCCGTTCTTCCCGGATACCGTCAACCGCTTCCAGTTCGGGGTGCGGCATTTTGATGGCATAGAAGTGTGGAACGGCAGCTGGGACGCCCGCAACGAGCAAGCCCTGCGCTGGTGGGACGAACTGCTACGCCAGGGCCGCTCCCTGTTGGCCGTAGGCGCTAGTGATACCCATACGGCCGCGCCTTCTCCCAATCAGCTCGGCCGGCCCCGCACTGTGGTGCAGGCCCGCAGCTTGTCGCGCGCCGGTATCATGCAGGGCCTGCGCGCCCGGCGTGCCTACCTGGTAGCCGACCGTTACCTCAACCTAATGTTTACGGCGCAGGCCGGCAGGGCGCAGGCCAGCATCGGCGACACGCTAACCATGGGTGCCGGGCAGCGAATCAAAGTAGCGTTCAAGCTGCGAGGCGCTTCCGTTGGCACCGTTCGGTTGCTTGGCGCTAACGGTGTGCTGGCAACCAGCCCGGTGGCGGCCAGCGGCTCCACAACCGTGCAGTGGCAGCTGCCGCCCGGGCTGCCTCGCTACCTGCGGGTAGAAGTGCGTACCCCCCAAGGTGCTATGCTCGCCCTAACCAATCCTATTTGGGTAAGCAGTCAGTAGCGCTGCGTATTGCTTGAATTGCATGTTTGTAGTATCTGGTAGCAACTCGCGCGCTTAATCATCTACTCCGATTATCCTTTGCAAAGGAGGGGGAGATGCCAAATTTTTCAAAAAAGAATACAATCAGGCAAAGTGGTATATTTGTTGCCTGCATTATAAGCTGACCAACATCGTGTTCATGAAACATTTTCTCCTTCTCCTTGCGACCTCTGCTCTGCTCGCTACTACTAGTTGCTCGAAAGACGACGTTACTCCTGACACTCCCACCGATTTGTCTCGCTTGAGCAACAAGCCAGTGAAAACCAGTGAGTTTGGAGAAACCAACTACGGTATCTACGAGCCAAACCAATATGAGCCAAACGGTCGGGTGCTGTTCCATTTCCGGCACACAGGCAAGCCAGCCCTCATGCAAGTAGCCTATCGGCTCTACCAAGGAAACACCTTTGAGGCCCTGGGCGGCTTCTCTTATAAGCAGTTGCAAACCAATGCCGATGAGCTAACCGGCATCGACAATCGTCTGCAACAGCCCATCACTACGACCTCTGATTTGCGGGTTCGTATTTACCGCGACAATGCTTTTATCGGAGAATGGAGCATCCAAACTGGGAATAAAGTAGCCATGCCACTGCCAGACTAAGCAACAGTTTTCTGCCTCTTAGGTGAGTAGCCTGTGTAACTAGGTGTCCGCTAACAAAAACGCCCTCCTTCAGAAAGGAGGGCGTTTTTGTTGCCAAGTTTCGGTAAATGCTTATCCAGTGGGAAGCAGAAAGGGAGTGCCTATCAGCCTCACGCTTTTCTAGATGCTTTTGTCGGTTATCAGTCAGAAATACGAGCTAGTTGGGTTGCGGCTACCTAAACGCAGTATCAGGTGACTACAGAACAGTACTCCCGCGGGGAACCTGCTTCTTTACGCCGTTCCTCATTTTCCCCGCCTCATGAAAGTTCTCCTTGCACTGCTACCTCTTGGGCTAACTGCCTTCTCCTTGGCTTTCCGGGCAGAGCCTCCTTCAGCGAAAGCAGCCGCCCCCAAAGACTATGTCATCACCCAATTCGGGGCGGGCACCGATAGCACCAAGCTGAATACAGAAGCCATTCAACGCACCATCGACCAGGCCACTGCCAATGGGGGAGGCACCGTGGTTATTCCCAAAGGGGTGTTTCTGAGCGGGGCGTTGTTTTTCAAGCCCAATACCCAGCTGCGGTTGCAGGAAGGCGCCAAGCTCAAAGGCTCCGATAATATTGCCGATTACCCGCTGGTTCCGTCGCGGATGGAAGGCCAGAAGCTGGATTATTATGCGGCACTCGTCAACGCCTACCAAGTCAATAATTTTCGGGTGACCGGTCCCGGCACCATTGACGGGAATGGGCTGCGGTTCTGGAAAGGCTTCTGGGCGCACCGAGACTCCATGCAGAAAATCGGCAAATCGTCCACCAACCTAGAGGTGCACCGGCCGCGGCTGCTCTTTATCTGGGGCTGCAACAACGTGACCATCGAGAAAGTGAAGCTGCACAATGCCGGCTTCTGGACCACGCATCTGTATCAGTGCAACAACGTGCTTATTGACGGCTGCGATATCCGGTCGCCTTTCCGGCCCGTAAAGGCCCCTAGCACCGACGCCGTAGACATCGACGTGTGTAAGAAAGTCACTGTTCGCAACTGCTATATCTCCGTCAACGACGATGGCATCGTCATGAAGGGAGGCAAAGGCCCTAACGCCCATAAGCTCCCTGAGAATGGCCCCATAGAAGACGTGCTAGTGGAGAACTGCACCTTCGGCGAAGTACACGCGGCCATGACTTGCGGCAGCGAATGTATCCACGCCAACCGCATTACAATGCGCAACTGCAAAGTGGAAAACGACCGGCCGCTGCTACTGTTCAAAATGCGCCCCGATACTTACCAGGTTTACGAGAATATCACCGTCGAAAACGTGACCGGGCGCTGCGGCACCATCGTCACGCTTTCGCCCTGGACGCAGTTTTACAACATGGCGGGCAGCACCGAAAAACCCTTTGGCACCATTCGTAACATCACCGTATCCAACGTCAAGGTGCAATGCAAGCAGTTTGCGGTATTGGATGGCAACCCAACCGACAAGGTGACGAATATTAACTTCAAAAATGTGGTGGCCACGGCCGAAAAAGTGGCTTTCCCAAACAAGTACCCAGACGTGAAATTCGAGAAAGTCACCCTCAACGGGGCGCCTTTAAAAGCATCTAAAGCTGTGCGGGAAGGCGCAGAGGTGAATCCCCTCAGGCCGGACTAGCCGAACGAATAGGTAACGGAGAGTACCTTTTGATTGGAACAAGAACGTCCTGCTGCGCTTGCCGAAGCAGGACGTTCTTGTTCGCAGCTGCTCACAATTCAAGGAGCACTACTCCCTATACTTCTTAAGCACCAGCGTGGCCGTGTGGCCGCCGAAACCGAAAGAATTACTCATGGCATATTCCACGGATCGGTAGGCGCACTCGCCAAGAGTCAAGTGCAAGTGGCTGGCTAAGCCCGCATTTACCTGTGTTGTGTTGATCGTAGGCGGAATGATATCCTGCTGCACGGCGAGCACGCAGGCAATAGCCTCCACGGCGCCGGCGGCACCGAGCAAATGCCCGGTCATGGATTTGGTAGCGCTGATGTGCAAGTGAGGCGCGGGGCCAAACACCCGCTCGATGGCGTGCAGCTCGCTGGCGTCGCCTAGCTCCGTGGAGGTAGCATGGGCATTCAGGTAGTCGATTTGCGTTGCGTGCAGCCCAGCATCATCGAGGGCGGCTTGCATGCTGAGGTAGGCACCTTCGCCTTCGGGGTGCGTGCCCGTCAGGTGGTAGGCATCGGCCGCCATGCCCCCACCCACGACTTCGGCCAGGATAGGGGCGCCGCGCCGGCGGGCGTGCTCGTACTCTTCCAGTACTAAGGCCCCGGCGCCTTCGCCTACCACGAAGCCGTCGCGGCTGACATCGAAGGGGCGGGAGGCTGTGGCGGGCGTTTCGTTGCGGGTGGAAAGGGCACGGAGGGCATTGTAGCTGCCGATGCCGGTTTCGTTGATTGGAGCTTCCGAGCCGCCGGAAATCAGCACGTCGGCCTTGCCCCAGCGGATGTAATTGAAGGCATCAATCAAAGCCGTGGTGGAAGTGGCGCAGGCCGATACAGTGGCGTAGTTCAGCCCCCGCAGCCCATGTTTGATGGAAATTACGCCCGCGGCAATGTCCACAATCATTTTGGCACCGAAGAACGGGTTGTAGCGCGGCGTACCCTCGCCCCGGGCAAACTCACTTATCTGCTCTTGCAAGGTTAGCAACCCGCCCGCCCCCGAACCCCAGATGACACCAATACGGTTGCGGTTCAACTTATTGAAATCTAGCTCCGCATGGCGGATAGCCTCATCCGCCGCTACCAAGGCATACTGCGTGAATGGGTCGTATTTGCGGATTTCGGCACGCTCGAAATGATCGAGCGGATTGAAGCCTTTTACCTCGCAGGCGAAGCGAGTTTTGAATTTTGTAGCATCGAAATGGGTAATGGGAGCCGCCCCGCTCACGCCAGCTACGAGGGCGCGGCCAAAATTAGCCGCGTCGTTGCCAATGGGCGTCAAGGCTCCCACCCCCGTCACGACTACACGTTTGAAATCAGGCATATGTTTGCACGTAGAAATGAAAATCGCACTTAGTGGTCCGATAAGCTGACGGTTACCGGCGCACTGTTTTTGGGTCGGCGTAGCACGAGTAGCAGCAAGGGCATGGCCGCCAGAGAGATATTGACGATGCCAATGCCGAACGAGCCGCCAAGCTGCTGCATCATGTTGATAGCGCCGCGCCCTGTGCAAAGTCTTTCAGGGGACCTAGCCTAGATTCAAGGAGGCGAATGCCTCAGCTGGCGACGCTCGATGAAACTCATAGAACTGTGCCGTCTGTCCAACACGAATTTCGTAGGAATCTTGCTCCAGGCCTGCCAGCAGCTCCTCGGCTACTTGCTGCGGAGGTATCCCGTTTGCCCCACCGATTTCTTGCGAGAAATCGGTGTTAACCAATGGCGGCATCAGCTCGAACACGCGGATGCTGGTTGATTGAGCGAGTGTATGGCGCAGTGCCTGCGTGTAGGAGTGCAAGGCGGCTTTGCTAGCCGAGTAAGTTGGAACAGCTGCGCTCGGCGCAAATGCAACAATGGACGTCACGTTCACGATGGCAGCTTCTGGCTGCTGACTCAATAGCGGCAAGAGGTGCTCGGTCAGGCGCAACACGGCCAAGTAATTGGTGGCAATTTCCTCGCCGGCTTTACTAGCGGCGTCGGCTGCGGCCGACAGTTGGTAGGTGTAGGCTTGGCCAGCATTGTTGATTAGCAGGCTCAGGTCACTGAATTCTTGCTGCACACGGCTTACTAGTTGGGCTACGGCCGCGGCATCGTTCAGGTCGCAAGCAATAGCGGTGGCATTGGGCAGTTGCGCAGCGGCTTCGCGCAACCTCACTTCATTGCGACCCGTGAGGATGAGGCGGTTGCCGTGCTGGCTTAGAAGCTGAGCAGTGGCAAAACCGATACCGGAACCACCGCCGGTGATTAAGATGGTTTTGTTGGAAACGTTCATGGTAGTAAGAGAAAAAAGTGAGGTGAAAAATTTAAAAAAAGACTTTATGGTCTATTTTTAAGCGAAGGCTAGGTGCTCTTTGCTGAGGTCAGGAAGCCACTTGGAGCTAGAAAAAGACTTTTTAGTCTATTTCGATGCCAAAAAAAAGCTCAGCTAGGTACGTGAGCTTCCAACTCGGCTTTAAGGCTTTTGATTAGCTGTTGAATAGGTAGACTGGTATTGAGGATTCGGCAAATCACTATAGCCCCTTCAATGGCCGAAAACATTTTGAACGCAAAATCTGCTGCGTTCAGCGTAGAGGCAAACTCGCCGTTCGTAATGCCTTCTTGCAAAATGTTGCTGAACATGGCCTGTGCTGCCAACAGTTTGGCCCCGACTTTCTGCTTCACTGCCGGGTTATTGTCATCTGCCTCCACAGCAAGGTTGAAGATCGGACAACCGCCGGTGATGGCCGTATCCAGCGGATTTTTGCAGAAGTCCAGGTAGGCAAAGATGCGGCCTTTGGCCGTGGTTGCTTGGCTCATGGCCAACTGGATGCGGCAGGTAATCTTATCGAGCAGGAAGTCAGCAGTTTGCCGCGATAAGTCTTCTTTGCTTTCAAAGTGACTGTAGAGGCAGCCTTTGGCTACGTCCGCCGCTTGCAACACATCGTCGATGGTGGTGCCGGCAATTCCCTTCTGGTTGAAAAGAGGCGCGGCCTGCTCGATAATACGTTGCTTGGTGCGCTCGGCTTTGCTCATGATTCTGCTTGTTAGCTGCTGCAAATAAATAGACCTTTTAGTCTATTTCCAAAAATCTATTTAAAATTTAGAAGCCGTCAGAACAGCTTGGCTACTTGTACAATAAGGCTACTCTATGAAATGGAAAAGACTCTTTGAAAGAGATAAGTAGAACCAATCAATGAGCAATGCAGTTAAACACCCATCAACACATGTGCATGTGTTGAGTACTTTTACAAGCAATGGATACCAAGTCGCTCGTCAAAATCGCTAAAGCCCTCAGTGACCCTAACCGCCTACGCATCTTGCAGGAGATTGCCCAGGCGCAGGCTCCGCAAGTTGGCTGTTCAGAGTTGTTTGACGTAGCGCCGGTCAGTCAGCCCTCGATGTCGCACCACGTCAAAGCATTGGTGGAGGCAGGGTTAGTGGAGTCGCACAAAGAAGGTCGTTGCGTGTATCTGTCGGTGAATGCCGAGAAGCTCGAAGAGCTGGAAGTCTTCTTACAGTTACTGAAAACGAAGTAGTTTTCGCCTGATCAGTTGCTAGAAATAGGCAGCTGATTTTTTTATTTTAAAACATTAACACTTGTACATGTGTTGATGGAAAAGTAAACCCGCTAACCTGAGCTTACAGCCGAAACTGGTTCACTAAGCGGGGTAATACCAGGAGTTAACCATTTTCTATTACCAAAAACATCAACGCATTATTATGAATCGATGCGTTTCATCTTCCTTAACCAACCCATGACCTTCAACTTCACCCAACCTCGGGTGCTGCTCCTAAGCGCCCTCGTACTGGTCGTTTTGCTTGGCTTCGGCCTGCCCAAAGTGTTATCAGCCAAGAAAGCCGCCGCAGCTACCGCCACGCCGGCTGCGGCTGGCCCGCCCCCGGTTGTGCTCGTAGATGAGTACGTGGTGCGTCCCACCGCCTCCTCCGACGAGTTGCAAGCCACCGGCACCATTCAGGCCAACCAGGAAGTGCAGCTGGTGAGCGAAGTAGCCCGCAAAGTGACGGGCATCTACGCCCACGAAGGCACCACCGTAGCCCAAGGCACGCTACTTTTCAAACTCGATGATGCCGACTTACAAGCGCGGCGCCACAAACTCAAGCTCCAGGAAAAGCTGGCCCTGCTCGACGATGGGCGCATGCGCGGCCTGCTTCGCACCGAGTCGGTGACGCAGCAGGAATACGACCAGGTATCAACCAACCTGCAAGTACTGCAGGCCGATATCAAGGCTGTGGATGTGGACCTAGCCAAGACCCAAATCCGGGCGCCATTTGCCGGCCGAATTGGCTTGAATAAAGTGGATGTGGGCGCTTACGTAACGCCAAGCACGGTGCTGACTTCCTTGGAAGATGTAAGCCGGGTGGAAGTATCTTTCACGGTGCCAGAGCGCTACGCCGCCGAAGTGCGACCCGGCCAAACCATTCAGTTCACCACCGAAAACGGGACGGCCGCGCAATCGGCCCGCATCATTGCCACAGAGCCGCGCACCGATGTGAGCACCCGCAGCTTGCTGGTAAAAGCCATCAGCCCCAACGCCAAGCGCCAGTTAGTGCCGGGTATGTCGGCCAAAATCAGCTTTGCCTTGCACGCTAGCACCGATGCTTTGATGGTGCCCACACAGGCGCTGATTCCTACTGCCAAAGGCTACGCCCTGTTCGCCATCAAAGGCGGCAAGGCCGACTACCGTGAGGTAACTACCGGCTCCCGGAGCAGCAACCTGGTGCAAGTACTAACCGGGCTTGCCGCTGGCGACACGGTTATCACCACCAACCTGCTGCGGCTAGGCCCGGGCGTACCGGTGCGTTTGGCTTCAACCAAGTAAGCTCCTTTTTCTTCTTGATTTCATTGTTGTAGCTGATGAGTTTATCGAGCGTTAGCATTCAGCGGCCCGTGTTGGCCGGGGTGCTGTCCGTCCTTATTATTTTGTTTGGGCTGGTGGGCTTTTCCTACCTGGGGGTGCGCGAGTACCCCGTCACCGATTCGCCCATCGTGACTGTTACCACGTCGTACCCCGGCGCTAGCCCCGATGTGGTGGCCTACCAGATTACCAAGCCGCTGGAAGAGTCCATTGGCGAGGCCAACGGCATTCGCACCATTTCGTCGGTGTCGCGGGAGGCAGCCAGCGTGATTACCGTGGAGTTCAACCTAGATGCCGACCTAGAGGCGGCCGCCAACGATGTACGCGACAAGGTGGCCAAGGCCATTCGCCTGCTGCCCGCCGACGTGGACCCGCCGGTGGTGGAAAAAGCCTCGGGCGGTGATGCCGTGGTGTTTATGTTGATTGAAAGCAAAACCAAAAGTATCCTGGAAGTCAGCAACATAGCTTCTACCATCATCAAGGAGCGCATGCAGACTATTCCCGGCGTGAAGCGCGTGGGTATTGCGGGCGAGAAAAAGTACGCCATGCGCCTGCGCATCGACCCGGCCAAGCTGGCCGCCTACCAGCTCACGCCCGCCGATGTGGAGCAGGCCCTGCGCCAGGAAAACGTGGACCTACCCGGCGGCCGCATCGAAGGTGACCGCAACGAGCTGACGGTGCGCACGCTGGGCCGCCTGGTGCAGGCCGAGGATTTCAACAACATGATTGTTAAGCAGGACGGCAACAGCATCGTGCGCTTTCGCGACATCGGCACGGCCGAGCTAGGTGCCGAGAACGAACGTACCGCCGTGCTCAACGGCATGCGGGGCAATTCGGCCTCGGTGGGCGTATTCGTGGAGCCGCAGCGCGGGGCCAACGAAATTGCCATTGCCGACGAGTTCAACCGGCGCCTCAAAGAACTGCGCAAGGAAGTGCCACCCGAGTATGAAATGACCATCGGTAAGGACTTCACCGAGTCGATTCGGGCGTCTATCTCGGAGGTGGAAGAAACGCTGCTTGTGGCTTTCGGACTGGTGGTACTTATTTTGTTCGTGTTCCTGCGCGACTGGCGCTCTACTATCATTCCAGTGGTAGCCATTCCGGTCAGCATTGTGTCGGCGTTCTTTATTATGTACCTGGCCGGCTATTCCATCAACGTACTCACCTTGCTGGGCTTGGTGCTGGCCATCGGGCTGGTGGTCGACGACGCCATTGTGGTGCTGGAAAACATTTATGCCAAGGTGGAAGCCGGTATGACGCCGCTGGAAGCCGCCTTCAAGGGCTCGGCTGAAATTTACTTCGCCGTAATTTCCACTACTATCACGCTGGCGGCCGTGTTTCTACCCATCCTGTTTTTGCCGGGCATCACGGGCAAGCTGTTTCAGGAATTTGCGGTGGTGGTGGCCGGCTCGGTCACGGTGTCGGCTTTCGTGGCCCTGACCTTGTCGCCGATGATGAGTGCTTACCTGCTGAAGCATCAGGACCAGCCGAACTGGCTGTACCGCAAAACCGAACCGCTGTTTGTGGGCCTGAACCACGGCTATGAACGCTCCCTTGCGTGGTTTCTGCGCCAGCGCTGGGTGGCGCTGCCCGTACTGGTCGCCAGCGTGGCCCTGATTTACGGCGTGGGCCGTTTGCTGCCGTCCGAGCTGGCTCCGCTAGAAGACCGGTCGCAGGTGGCGATGGTAGTGGTGGCGCCAGAAGGCTCGTCGTACGAGTACACCGAGAAGTACATGAACGAGCTGTCGAAGTTCGTGGTCGACTCCACTAAGAGTCTGGGTTTGTTCCAGACGTACTCGCTGCTGGCGCTGACTTTTGGCCCGCCTGCACCGGTAAACGTGGCCATTCAGCAAACCTTCCTGAAAAAAGCCGAAGACCGCCCCGCCACGCAAGCCCAGATAGCGGCCGTGCTCGGTCGCAACGCCCAGAATTTCCGGGGCGTGCTGGTGTTTCCCTCGCAGCCGCCCACTATCGGCAGCCGCTTCGGGGGTGGGCAGCCCGTCAACTTTGTGCTACAAGGGCCAAACCTAGCAGCCGTTACGGACGTGCTGCCTAAGTTCCTGGAAGAGGCCCGCAAGAGCCCCATACTGCGCTTCGTCGACTCGGATTTGAAGGTGAATAAGCCGGAACTGGTGCTCAGCATCAACCGCGACAAAGCCGCCGAGCTTGGTATTTCGGTGGTGGAAATTGCCCGCAGCTTACAGTTGGCCCTGAGCGGACAGCGCTATGGCTACTTTATCTTCAACGACCGGCAGTACGACGTGGTCGGTCAGCTTCAGCGCCAAGACCGCAACACGCCGGCGGCGTTGCGCGCCGTGTACGCCCGCACCCGCAGCGGCGAAATGGTGTCGCTCGACAACCTCGTAACCTTCAAGGAGAGCATCAGCCCGGCCGCTATCTACCGCTACGACCAAGCGCTGTCGGCTACCGTATCGGCTGGTTTGGCGCCCGGCATGACTGTGGGCGACGGCGTGGCCGAGATGAACCGCATTGCCAAGCAAGTGCTGCCGCCCACCATCAAAACTTCGCTGGCCGGTGAATCGCGCGACTTTGCCGAGAGTGCTTCCAGTTTGATTTTCGCCTTCGGCTTTGCGCTGGTGCTGATTTACTTGATTTTGGCGGCGCAGTTTGAGAGCCTGATTGACCCGCTCATCATCCTGCTTACCGTACCGCTGGCACTCACGGGGGCGCTACTCAGCTTGTGGCTGCTAGACCAGACCCTGAACGTGTTCAGCCAAATCGGCATCATCACCCTCATTGGCTTGATTACGAAGAACGGTATCCTTATCGTGGAATTTGCCAACCAAGCCAAGGAGCAGGGCCTAACGCCTTTAGAAGCCGCGCAAGCTGCCGCCGCCTCGCGTTTCCGCCCGATTCTGATGACCTCCCTGGCCATGATTTTCGGTACCATTCCCATTGCTTTGGCCGTCAACAGCCGCAGTTCGCTAGGTACCGTCATCGTGGGCGGGCTGCTGTTTGCCGGCTTGCTGACGCTCTACATTATTCCGGCGGTGTATTCCTTCCTCTCGCGCAAGCACCAACCCACGCCGGTTGAAGAAACGCACGCCGCGGAGGCCATCACGGCCTAACTATCTTCTCTACAGCTGACTTTTCAAGTCATTTCTTATGCAATTCTTTGCCTTTTTGGGCGCACCCGCCAGTTGGCGCTACGTCCTGCTTGCCGGCCTGTTGGCTTTCGCTGAAACCGCGGCTGCGCAAACAAAACCCCTTACCATCAGTGGCGCCGTAGCTTTGGCGCAAGAGAAAAACCGAGACCTGCAAATTGCCAACCTGGCGGTAGCCAAAGCCAGCCAACGCACCCGTGAAGCCCGGGGCGCGGCTCTGCCTACGGTCTCGGGTACCGGGCAGTACCTGTATAACTTTCAGCGGCCGGTATCTTTCCTGCCGGGCAGCTTTGCCGGCTTGGCCGACAACCAGATAGCCGCCCTGCGCGTGGGCGGCGACCAAGCGTTTGTGGGGTCTGTAGGGGTGTATCAGCCGCTGTTTCAGGCGGGAGTGAAGTCGGGAATTCGGGCGGCTGGCATTGATGAAGTACGCAGCACCGCGGAGGCAGCCGTAACGGCCAACAACGTAGTGACGGCCGTGCGCAAAGCTTACCTGGACGTGCTTATTATCGAAGAGCAGCTGCGGCTGCAAGAGCAGAGCCTAGGGCGCAATGTGCAAGCGCTGCGCGATGCCCGCTCGCTGCTGCTCCAGGGCCGCGCTTCCCGGGTCGATACGTTGCGGGCCTACGTCAACGTGGAGAACCTGCGCCCCGAAATTCTGCGTCTTTCCAACGGCATCGGCATCGCCAAAACCTTGCTGGCCACCACCATCGGCTTGGATGCCGACGAACCGCTGACTTTGCAGGATTCATTGTATTTCGATAATAAAGCCGAGTCGCTGACTAGTGCGCAAGCCTACGCTCTGGCCTTAGAAAACCGCCCGGAATTGCGTCAACTGAAATTGACGCAGGATTTCAACCAAGAGCAAATCCGGCAAATTTCGGCGGCTGGTCGGCCCCAACTGGCCATCAATGGCTTGGTGCAAGCCCAGGCCCAAGCCTACAACCTACGGCTGGGCGATTATCAGTGGCCGGTAAGCTCTTTTCTCGGGGTGCAGGTGGCAGTGCCCATTTACAGCGGCGGCCGGGTGCAGGCGCGAACCGAGCAAGCCCGCATCACACGGCAGCAAACCGACCGAGAACTGGCCAACCAGCAGGAGCTAATTCGGGCGGAGGTGCTGACTAGCGTGTCAAGCGTGCAGGAAACCCGCCGCCGCGTGGAAAGCCAGCAGCAAACCGTGGGCGCAGCGGCGCTCGGCTACCGCATTACCCGCGACCGGTGGCGCGCCGGTATGGCCTCCCGCCTCGACCTAACCGATGCAGAATTGGCTTTGACTCGCACCAAACTAGGGTATTTGCAAGCCGTGTATGACTACCAAACGGCCACCATCAACCTGGACCGTGCAGTAGGCCGCGCAGTCCCACAATAAAAGCTTTGTGCAGCGGCTGGGTAGTAAACCGGCTTTGCTGGCTGGCAGAAGGGGGCTTTAGTCGCTTGACATCAAGTAGAATAAACGGCTTCGGCCACGTGCTGACTAATTCTAGTCAGCACGTGGCCGAAGCCGTTTATTCTTAGCGACAGCTACCGCGCCGGGTACCTTGGCAAGGCCGCGTGGCACCTGCGCATTTAGGCAAGCTGGAGGTTGATATGCGCGTATTGGAGCAGCATAATCGTTTTGCCGTCCCGAATTTCTCCGTCGTGGACCATGCGCATGGCTTGCGTAAAGGGTAGCTCCAGAACTTCAATATTCTCTTCTTCCTCCGCAACTCCCCCCCCGTCGTGCAGACGCTGCTGTTCGGTGTACTCGGCTACAAAAAAATACAGCAGTTCCGTTACGGAGCCCGGCGACATGTACGCCTCGAAAACCTTCTGGATATTTTGCACCCGGTAGCCGGTTTCTTCTTCTGTTTCGCGCCGTATGCAGGCCTCGGGGTTGTCCTGGTCCAGCAGCCCGGCGCACGCCTCGATGAGCATGCCGGTTTTGTTGCCATTCAAGTAGGTAGGCATGCGGAACTGCCGGGTTAGGATGACCGTTTTTTTGCTTGTGTTATAAAGCAGAATAACCGCGCCGTTGCCCCGGTCGTACGCCTCCCGGCTTTGCGTGGACCATCGTCCGTCGGCCTGCCGAAGCTCGAAGGTGATTTTGCGGAGTGTGTACCAGTTGTCGGACAATACCTCAACGGCCGTGGTCTTGATTTCGGGGATATGCATATAGTAAAAGTAAATTATTTGTTTTAGGCTCTATTGCAATCCGTTATAAGCCTTGTGTGTCCTTTTCCGCCATTTCAGGTAGAGGCTGTTGGTAGCACAAGCGGAGGACGGACTCAAGAGCAACTCAAGGAGAGGATGAAGCTGTGGCACCAAGCGTGAAGCCACGAAATTTTCAGCGCGGCTACTCTCCATTCAAGCATTCTAGCGCCTGAAGCACTGGTCCGGAAAGTGAGAGTAGCCGCATGAAACAACATGTACAACCGAGAGTCACGACCAAAGGCGTGGGTGGAAAGCTCGACGCTGCTTGCGGTCTGATACATCGCAGTTGGAGGTGGTGCTGCAAATGGGATGTTTACCGTCAATAGGGCGGACTGGTCGAGGTAGAGTTATTTGTTGGAGGCGTAGTAGATGTTGGGCCACATCAGCCAACCGTTGCTGTACACGCCTCTCCAATCGCCGGCAGTCGCACTGTTGGCTGCCCCGTTGCCATTGGCGTCGCCGCCACGGGCGTCGTCTTTGTAGGAAGTAAAGGTTACGCCCGTGCCATCGGCATTTTGCAGTTGGTTAGCATTGCTGCGCAAAGACACCTGCACGTTTGGAAGAAACTTGAGCGTCACGTTGTTGCCGAGACGGAGGGTTTTGCCAGCCACCAGGTCGATGGTTTCCGTGTTCACGTAGGCTACTTCGGTTTCTTCCCAGCTCACGTTTGATTTGGTGGCGTTGATGTCCCAAAACGTGACGATGCCCTGGTACTGGTTTTTTAGGCTAGCATTGGCCGGGTCGTGGAAGGTGTTGGAGTTGTCTAGGTCGAAGCTAGAGGCAATGGACAGCGGCCGGACGTTGTCGAAGAAGGTGTTTTCTTGGATGACCGTGCCTGCTTTAGCGCGGGAGGCGTCGAGGCTGGCTTCGGTTATGCCATCGTCTTGGCCGTTATGCGCAAATGTGCAGTGCGTGATGCTGGCCGCGGCACCAAACAAGCTGATGGTGTTGCCGCCGTTGCCGCCGTACAGAAACTGGCAGTACGCTAATTCCGAATCGGCAGAGCTGCCAGCTATAATGTTGCGCCAATCTTTTTTGGCTGGGGCCGAGGCGGTGTTGTCGTGGTTGGTGTCGCCGCCGTGGGTGTCGTCTTTGTAGGATGTGAAAATAATGGGGGCCGTAGCCGTGCCCTTGGCCACGAGGTAGCCACCGCTGTTGAACTGCATGGCCGCGTTGGGCAGCATTTTCAAGGTCACGCCCGCGCCCAAGGTCAGCTGCGCTTCCCAGCCGGTGTTGTCGAGCACGAAGGGTAATTCCGTTTCGCCCCAGGTAAGCATCATCGACCGGGCCGGGGTGTCTTCCACCCAAATGCCGTTGTAGTCGTTTTTCTGGCTAGCGTTCTGCGCATTTTGGAAGGTGTTGGAGTTGTCGAGGCTGAACAAGTTGTTAACCCGCAACGGCATCTCGTTGTCGAAGAATGTGTTGTTATTCAACTCAATAGCGGCCGTGGCTTCCCCGGCGTCCAGGGCGCCCTGCATGCTCGGGGCCCCGCCGCCATTGTGGGCGAAGGTGGAATTGCGGATAGTAGCCGAGCCTCCGTTTAGCCCTACAGCATAGCTGTTGGTTCCGCCCCCGCCGGCGTACATGAACTGGCAATACTCGAGGCGCGAACCGTTTTTGCCGTTCAGGTTAATGTGGTCCCAATCCTTGCGGGCGGGCGTAGTGGCGGTGCCGTCGGCATTGGTGTCGCCGCCGTGGGCGTCGTCTTTAATGGACGTGAAAACGATGGGGGCAGCGGCGGTACCGGTAGCATCAAAGCGGCCCGCACCGTTCAGGGTCAGTTGGCTGCCCGGCTTGAACTTGATAACTGTGCCTGGTTGCATGGTTAGCACGTTGCTCACACCCACGTCGCCATCCACCACGTACACATTGCACGATTCCCAGGTAGTGGCCGTCGTGATGTTGCCGCTGACCTGAACAATTTGCCGCATGCAGCCCGAGTTTCCACCTACCGTGATGCGCTGGCTGGTGGTGTCGGTGCCGCCGGCGCTGGTAGCCGTTAGTTTCACGCGGTACACACCTGCTTGGGCGTAAGCGTGGTTGAACTGTGCTTCAGTTTGGGTACCGGTTTTGTTGTCGCCGAAGTCCCAAGTGTAGGAAGTGGCGTTTTGGGAAGTGTTCTGGAAGGCTACCGGGCAGCCACCCTGGCAGGTGCCAGCCGTGTAGGTGAAGGCGGCTTTCGGTTTGGGCGAAGCTTCGGTTTTCTCGTTGTCGTCGTCGCAGGCGCCGAGCGTCAGCGCGGACAAGGTGGCCAACAAAACAGGCAGACGGTAAGGGTAAAAGGACATAAGCGGAAAGAAGAAAAGGATGATAAATGGGTTTGCGAATGACTCGGCCAGTTCTCGGCTGGCCGTTGATTTTCAATGGAAAGCGCAGACAACAGCCCGCCAGCCCAGCCTGCTAGGTGGGTGTGAAATCAGCACTGCTTATTTGCTGGCCCGGCAGTAGGCTTCAGGAAAGCGCCGGAGCTTGACGCGGGTAGATAAAGGCAACGAGGTAGCCCCAGGCAACTGATGCCAAGCGGTAGGATTCAAGGAAAAGCTTCGGTGAACCCGCCACCACCGGGGCTTTGATAGTCAGTAGGGAAGAGCACGCGCCAACCATTGCTTTGGTGCTTGCAAAACTAGGTGGACCGTTTGCCGCAAACTTTCGCGAAACGGAGTTCCACTTGCCGCTGCCGGATTTTTTGGGCCGGGCCGTTGTAGCAAGACAGTTCACGGCACAACGCTGGCTGTTTTCTGCGGCAGCCTAAAACAGCGTCTACACCCCCATTCATTGCTGTTTGCTGCTGCTTTAGGCAAGTTGCGCGCACTGGAATGCGGCGGTAGGCAATCGGTTCAACCTGCTGCTTCGGGAGGCTTACCCTTGGAAAATCCGGGAGACAAAAGCGGAACTCCGTTTCGCGAAAGCCTGCGGTGAGGTGCTGCTCTAGCTTTGTAAATACGCGTACAGTGGCTCGATCATGAAAAAAGCAGCGGAGTAAAACGGCCGCCTCTTCCCTTATGAATTCTCACTTTGTTGATGCTTTCCTCGATGGAATGGCCCTGCTCGGCGGCCGTAACAACAAGCAGTGCTGTGCGGCCAACCAAGCCCGGTCAAGCGCCAACAAGCAGCGCAAAGTCGGTAGGGCGAATGGCGGCTTTCTACCGTGCACGGTTTCGGTTTTCGCCGTTCTCGGCCAACCGGCTGCTACTCTGACTGAGAACTAAAACACCGTGGGTTCGTGCTCTATAGTTAACTCCTGAATCAAGGTAAAGCAATGAATACTAGTAGGATATTGGTAAAGCTAATTAGTGGGTACTGGCTGTTCTTGGGGGCTCATGCTGCGAGCGGGCAGGGCACGTTTGCCGTAGCCCAACCGCTAGTGGCGCCTCCTACGCATGTGGATCTAACGGCAGTATCAGATTGGCAACCCACCTTGCGCACCGTACCGGTTGCCGCTCCGCGCATTGCGGGTGCCCAAGCCAAGCTGGTAGCCCTCAAAGACAGTCTTGCCCGTCTGCAACGCGCCGCCAACTCGCCCTCCTTACCTATAAGCAGTGCCCGAACCGCCGCGGCTCCGCAGGTGCTGGGCAGCTTTTTCGGCTACGAATTACCCGGCACGCCCAACGACGACGATTTGGCCGTAGCCAACGATGGGACGGTGGTCAGCGTGATGAATGGCCGCATAGCTCTGCACGCCGAAGATGGCACGCTCCTGCGTACTCAAAACCTGGCGGCCCTCACGGCCACGCCCGGGGTGCGCGGCTTCGATCCGCACGTGCTCTACGACCCTGAAGTTGACCGGTTTGTGGTGGTATTCCTGTCCGGCAACGTGGCCGCGGCCAGTGTGGTGCACGTGGCCGTGTCGGCCAGTGCCGACCCGCAGGGTGCGTGGCACAGCTACCAGCTCAGCGGCTCGCCTCTCAACGACGGTACCTGGATGGATTACCCAAGCATACTATTGACGCGGGAAGACCTATTCATTAGCGGCAACACCTTCACCGATGGTTCCACTAACAATTCCGGCTTTCGGCAGTCCACTATCTGGCAGCTTAGCAAGCAAAAGCTGCTAGCTGGTCAGGCGCTGCAAAGCGGCGATGTGCGCTACTACCACAACATCACCGCCAACGGGCAGCCAGTCTTCAACCTAACGCCGGTGCGAGGCAGTACTGGCCTTGGGCCATTACCAGCGTATTTTCTTTCCAGTGATGCCCTGAGCGCCCAAAACTCCCAGCGCTTGCTGCTAGTGCGCATAGGCGCGGCCTTGAGCGCCACGCCCGACCTCGAGGTGCGGGCCTGCGCCGGTATGCTGCCCTACACGCTGCCGCCCGATGTCCGGCAGCTTGGTAGTTCGCTAACCCTCGGCCGTAACGATGCCCGGGTTATGAGTGCCTTTCAACACAACCAACGAATTCACTTCGTGCTGAACGTTCTGCAAACAGCCGGTTCGCCGCGGGCAGGTGTATGTTACGGCCAAATCATCAACCTCACGGCTCCCACACCGAGCGCCCAGGCGCAGGTGTTGCCAGAGGGGCGTGAGGCAGCGTTTCCGGCCATTGCCTATTGTGGCCGCACGCCAGCCGAAAACAGCGCCCTCATCGTTTATTCCCACGCCTCGCCAACCGAGCACGTAGGATACTCCGCCGTATTCGTCGATGATACCGGCGACTTGTCGGTTCCCATAAGTTTGCATACGGGTGATGACTACCTCGCTATTTGGGGCGACTACCTCGGGCTGAGTCCGCGCTACAACCACCCGGGAGAAGTGTGGGCCCAGGGGTGCGTGCCGGTTACTACCGGCTTAGGTGGGGGCGGGGAGAGGCGTCCGCATATCTCACGGCTCGCTCATCCCGGCGTGGTTACCGCCACCCGGCCAGCGGAGGTGCGCCCGCCGCTTGTTGCCTACCCCAACCCCGCCACCGATTACGTGTCGGTGGAGTTTCAGCAAGGGCGCGGCGGCCACACCCGTATTTCCTTGCTAGACCCGCGCGGGCAAACAGTGGCGGAACTGCTACATGATTGGGTGCGCGCGGGTCGTACTACGTTGCGTTTTGCCACGGCCTCATTGCCGGCCGGCTTATATGTGGTGCGCGTGGAAAGTCAGCACGAACGGCCCCAAACCCACCGCTTGGTGGTGCTCAAGCCTTAGCATGCATTTGCGCCTGAACAGCACTACAGGCGCTGCACAACTAGAGCGCACCTAGCGCCCGAAATACAGTGGCGCTATTCACGAATGACTTGCTCGGCAGCCCTGGTTGCCGGATGCACCAAAGCTGTAGTGAATCGGCAACCAGGGCTGCCAGCTCACTGCCGCTTTGGTGCGTATTAGAGTTGATTTTGCTGCATGTAGTGGGCAAGGTCGCGGGCGGCGCCATACTCGCTAGCTGCCAGCGTGTGGATGATGCGTTGCTGCTCCGCTGCTGACTTATTCTGGCTCATCTTCTTTTGGGCTTGCAGCTCGGTTACTGTTATTTCAAAAGCCACAATGCCTTTCGCCATTTTCGTTTTGAACTCGGCGGGCAGTTGCTCCCATTGTTGGCGGTAGCTGGCTTCGTAGGTGTTGATGGTAGTTTCCAGGACTTGGAAAGTGTCTGCCGCATCGGTTATCAGGCGGCCGTGCCCGTAGGCATGCACGGCAAAGTAATTCCAAGTGGGTACGCTTTGCTCGTGGTCGTAGTGCGTGGGCGAAATGTAGGCGTGCGGCTCACTGAACACGACCAGCACTGGATGCGCTGCCACCTGTTGCCACTGCGGGTTGGCCCTGGCAAAATGGGAAACCAACCGAACGGTGTCGTCGTCGTGCTCGGTCACGACGAAGGGCAAATGCGTGGCTATTGGCATCTGCTCTTTTGCCGTGATGATGGTGGCAAAGCTGTGGCGCTGCATAAAGGCCACTATCTCGGCGCGGTCGGTGGTTTGGTAGTTTTTAGGAATGTACATCAGCGGGTACGTTGCGGGCGGTAAGCGAGCTTAATATTCACCAAGAACGCGAAATAATGGGCTACCCGCGAGAGGTTACTTTACCAGTTCATCCAGCACTGCATCGCGCAGCTCACCGGTCTTGCTGACCAGCTTACCCTCGGTGAGCGTGCCCATGTTCACGCCGAGAAAGAAGTACAGCTGCTTATCGGGCAGGTAGTACAGGGCGCAGCCGGCGCCGAGGCCCGCGCCGCCGTGTCCGTAGGCCACTTGGCCCTGGTGCTCGATGTGGTACAACCCCATGCCGTACTTAGGCTGACCGGTTTTTGGGTCGTTTACCCAGCTCATCATCAGCTGCCGGGAAGAGGGCTTGAGCAGCCGGTCTTCCATCAGGGCCCGTAGAAAGTTCACGTAATCCAGCGGCGAGGCCACGATGCCGTCGTCGCCATACAGCGTTTCGACGTTGATTTGCTGCATCTGCGACACGTTTTCCACTCGCCCGTTGCCGTAGCGCTCGAAGTAGCTATTGACCACGTCGGGCTGCCGCAGGTAGTTGGGCGTGTTGTGGTAAAAGGTGCGTTGCAGTCCCAAGGGGGCCAGAATACGGTCTTGAATCAGCTGCACATGATTGCCGTGGATAGCATCAGTAATCAGGGCGACGAGCAGGTAGTTGGTATTCGAGTAGCTGAATTTACTGCCGGGCTTGAACTCTAGCTTGCTGCCAGTCAGGAAGTCGAGGTAGTCGGCGCTGCTGAAGCGGTGCTTTGGGTGTTGCAGCAGGTAAGCAATGTAGTCGGCGTTGCTGGAGTAGTCGGGCAGGCCAGAGGTGTGGTTGAGCAGCATGCGCACGGTTATCTTCTGCGCGTCGGGCAGCTTGCGGCTCAGGGTGGCGGGCAGATAATCGGTGATGGGCGCGTCGAGCTGCACCTTGCCTTCTTCATAGAGCAGCAGCAGCGCGGCGGCGGCGTAGGTTTTGGCTACGCTTTGTCCGTACTGCAAGTGGCAGACCTGCATGGGCGTGCGGTTTTCGATTTGGGCAAAGCCGGCGGCATCGGCCCAGTAACCTTCGGTCGGGCTGTACACAGCCACCACGCAGCCCGGCAGGCCAGCGGCCGCGTAGTGCTGCAGCACCTGCCGGAGCCCAGCCGCCTTGGAAAAGCTAGGGTTGATGCTGGTCTCGGCGGTGCAGGTAGTGGCCGGGGCAACGAAATCGACGGGCGTACAGGCGCCTAGGGCCAGCAGCAGGCCCAGACAAACAGTTTTCATAGCAAATCAGTGGTTGAAAAGGTGGGCCCGTACGCCGGCTTGCAGCAAGCGGTTGGGCACGACCGGAATAGCGGGGTTATAGCCGTGCAGCACGAACACCTGATAGCTCACAAACGGAGAAATCCGGGGCGATGCCTGCCGCCCATTGTAGCCCAGAGACAAGCCCACCGGCAGCATCAGCATGAGCTTACCGCCCTGGTTGTTGGTTTGCCAGCTACCATCCTTTAGCTCGTAGGAATGCCCCGGCTGCATAGCATACAGCACCCCGGCGCCGGCCCGCAGTTCGGCATACAACGGCCCGAACCGCGGGCGGTACACTAGCTGCGGAGCTGCGTACAGGCCATTGCCGGCGTAGCGGTTGTGGTAGTAGCCAGCCTGTAGGCCTTGCAGCAGCGTGGCGCGGCGGTTGTAGCGAAACTCCGTGCCGACGCTCAGGCCAGGGTTGGAAAAGGCGCTTTTGCCGTCAGAAAACGGCATGGCCAGCGTGTGAAATTGCAGCCCTACTACCACCGGCCAGTTGCGGTACAACGCCCCTGCCGAGGGCAGGGGCGGTACTTGGCCTTCAACGAGCAGCGGCAGAGCCAGAAAGCTAGCAGAAAGAAAAGACGGTTTTATCACGACAAAGGGTATTGGGAAGTGCTTAGTTGAAAGGTGCTGCTTCACACCTTGGCATGCCTGATGTTGCACCACTTCTTCCGGCGGCCCCAGCGCTAGTTGGAGGCTAGAAGGCCACCCCAAACGTCACGCCGGTGCGCACGCCGAAGCCGCTGAAGACGTCAGTGTCAAATGATTGTTGTCCGCCGGTCGTCACTTTGACCTTGCCCCCGTTGTAAGATGGGCCGAGAAAGGTGTCGAGGGTGAAGCGCCGCTTGAACATAAACTGGTAGCCAGCTACCACGCCTCCGCCCAGGGTGTTGAGGGTTGCTTTGCCTTCCGATTGGGAAACGCTACCGTTATCTTCGGAGTAAGTCAGGTCCTCATTTGTCAGCTTCAGGTTTTGATAGCGCACGAACGGACCCAGGTAAAAACCTTGCAGCGCGGGCTTTTTATCCGACAAATACAGGCGGTACTCGGGCGTAAGCGCAAACCCGCTGATGTCGGTGCCGCCGGTGTTCCAGCTGGTAAACAGGGCTCCGAGCTGCACACTGCGTTGGTCGGATAGTTTGTGCTCCACGAAGAACGAGCCGGTCTTCACCAAAGGACTAAAAATGTTCACCTTCACGGCATTCGTTTGGGCGGAAG
Source organism: Hymenobacter sp. YC55 (assembly GCF_029433095.1). Taxonomy (GTDB): domain Bacteria; phylum Bacteroidota; class Bacteroidia; order Cytophagales; family Hymenobacteraceae; genus Hymenobacter. The sequence continues at coordinate 232,389 of NZ_JARNTX010000006.1, read as the reverse complement.
CGGCCGTAGCAAAACCCGTGAGCAGGCAGACAGTGAGGAGTTGTTTTTTCATCAGTGAAAAAAGAATGGTTTGGGAAAAAGAGGTTGAAGAAGTGCCCGTAAGCAGTTGGCCACCGTGTGGTTTTAAGCGGCTGTTTTGATGGGTACAAAGCTAGAGGGGCTCTTTTTCAGCAGTTTTCGCCAAACGGATTACAACTTTCCTTTCCCGGATTATCGTCTCGGCAGTGGGCGCTGCTAAGCAGTAGGCGTTGCTTAAAGAGTTTGCACTTGCAGGGACGTAAAGTCGCCGGCTACCACTAAGGTGCAGCGCGGCCCAGCAGGGTCAGTGGTGCGGGTTAGGTCGCGCGGCCCGCTGGTGCGTACTTCGTAGTAGCCGCTCAGTTGCCGGCGCTGCGGGTCGTAGCTCGTGATGGTAACCCCGCCCGTCAGCGACGATACGCAAGCACTTAGTGCCAGCCGGTTGTTGGCGTAGCTGGCTTCAGTATCGAGGCAATAGCAAAGCATGCCCCTAACGGGTGCCGTAGGGTTGGTTTGGCTGCTCAGCGGATACGCGCCCACCCACTCGGGCAAGAGCTGCGTACGGTCGAGCACCAGATGTATGGCATCGGGGAAAGTCCGGAAGTGCAGCCGGAGCCCGCGCGCGGCCAGCACCGCCCGCCCCATAATGGCTGGGGCCTCGTAGAATTTGCTTTGGCAGGTTAGGCCTGCCACGTAGAAATAGCGCCCCATCCCGAAAGCAGGACCAGCAGCTGTGCCTTGCTCGGTATCAACCGGCACGCGCCCGACTGCGAAGGGATACATAGGCACCGGAAGGAGGGGCATAGGCAAAAAATGAAGGTGAAAAGAAAGCGCGCCAGGGTTACACGTGGTGTCGGTTCTGGCTGCTTCAAAACTAGGTTTCCTGCTTGCCGCCTACTTTTTGCAAACGGATTTCAACTTACCGCTGCCGGATTTTTCGCTTGGTTTGCTTGGTCGCTTGCTGCTGTGTTGAGTGGGCGAACCGAGCAATTGTGGGCCTGCGTTAGCATCTTTATGCGAGGCCGCCGGCTTGGCTTTGTAGGCGGCACTCTCAACCTTTGCCACTCCCACAAATCCTGCTTGTGCGCAACTGGAAACACCTTTTTTATTCGTTTTGCTTGCTGCTGGCGCTGCTGGCGCTGCCGCAGCCAGCAGGCGCCCAAACGTCGGAAACCTCATTTCGCCGCTTCACCACCGAGCAGGGCATGTCGCGCGACGAGGTAACGGCCCTGGCGCGCGATAAACGAGGCTTTTTGTGGGTGGGTACGTTGAATGGCCTGAACCGCTTCGATGGCGCGCAATTCAAAGTGTTTAAGCGTACGGATAGCGCGGCCGGTCTGCCAGCCAACCACGTTCTTACTAACGGCATCACGCCCGATTCCTTAGGCTACCTATGGATTGCCACCATCCGGGGCCTGTGCCGCTTCGACCCCGTGCGCGAACAGGGCCAACTGGTGCCGCTGCCGCAGTTGCGCGACCAACTGGCCGACAACGATTTTGTGTCGCCGGTTGGGTTTGACAGCGCCGGTCAGGGCTGGTTTGCTTCCATCGACCGACTCTACCGAATTGATCCGCGCACGCTGCGGCGGACTGCCTTTGCCCTGCCCTATGTCATTCCTAATGAGTGTCCGCTGCCCGTTCCCGCCACGCAAGGCAACGTGTGGCTGATCAGCCAGGGTGCCATCTATTTGTTTGACCCCGTCCGTCGCCGCTACCAGTACGTGCAAGGGCAGGACCTAACGCATCCGAATGCGCCCGAGTATTTTCAGCGACTGGTGCCGGGTCGCCAGCAACGCTGGTATGCGGTAGCGCAGCAAGGTGTATTTCAGTACGATGCCGCCCAGCAACGCTTTGTGGCCGAGGGTGCGCGCAACTTCAATGTGCAAGCAATGGTGGAAACGCGCGGCCCTCAGGGCCAACCCGCCTGCTGGATTGGCACCTCGGGTCGACTCACGTACTACAACCCGGTGAGCAAACGCTACACCGACCTGGTGCACTCGCCCGATGACATGCACAGCTACCCCGGCGGCATCACTCTGGCCTTGCTCAACGACGAGCGCACGGGCATGTTGTGGGTGGGCACTACGCGCGGGCTAGCCGTCATCGATCCGCTTTCCAACAAATTCAAGCGCCAGTTTGTGCGCAGCCCTGACCCTAAGCGTTATCTGGAAGATGTGCGCGTGGTGCACCAAGACCGTAAGCACGATTCGCTGTACTGGGTGCTTACCAACCAGCCCGGCCTGATGCGCTGGCAACGACAGCACCAACAGCTTACGCCCGTATTAGACCCACCGCCCGGCTATTTGTACGATTTGGTGCAGGACAAACAGGGCCAGGTATGGGTTGGCCATGACGGTGGCCTGGCTGTTTATAGTCCCGCCACTAGGCGCTGGCAGCAACGCCCAATCTGGCTGAAGGCCAAGACGCTGGCTGTTCCCGGCAAGGTGGCCATAGAGCACCTGTTGCTGGACCGCCAGGAGCAGCTGTGGCTAGGCTCAGCAGCGCACGGCTTGTTGCTTTATGACCCCAAACGAAATCAAACTACGGTTTACCCACTGCCCGTGGAGGCGGGAGAGGCCTGCCAGGTGCACCGCTTGCAGGAAGACCGCCGGGGGCGGTTGTGGGTGCTGACCAGCTTAGGCTTGTTTCGTTTGTCGGCCGACCGGAAGCAAGTGCAGCGTATTCGCCTGCAAGCTAGTACGCCCACCGTGCACCAATCTGACCGGGTGCAAAGCACGTTCCTGCTCGACCAACACGACAACCTGTGGCTGTCGAGCTTGGGTCTCGTTGTGCAGGCTGATACCAACGGCCGGGTGCGGCACACCTACACGATGGCCAATGGCCTGCGCGCCGACTACACCTACGGGCTGGCCGAAGACCAGCGCGGCCACATTTGGCTGGCTACCGACGAGCAGCTGCACGAACTAGACCCGACTACGCACCAATTCCGGTACTACGGCCGGTCGAGTGGCCTTCTGGTAAATAGCATGTACCAGACTTTCACGGCAAACCGCCAGGGCGAGCTGTTTATTGGGGCGCGTGGAGGCTTCAATTATTTCCAGCCCGTTCAGCTGCGCCGCAACCAAGTGCCTCCACCGGTGGCCCTGACGGAAATACGCGTCAACAACCGTCCGCGGCCGGTGAGCGACCGGGTGGAATTGCAACCCGGCGAGCAAACCCTAACGGTAGCTTTTGCGGCCCTCAACTTCAGCCAGGCCCAGAAAAACCGGTACGCCTACCGCCTGGAAGGCTTCGACTCGGGCTGGACGAGTACCGACGCCCGCACCGTTACGTACACCAACTTGGCGCCCGGCCACTACTCCCTGCACATTCGGGCAGCCAACAACGATGGTGTTTGGAACCTGACCGGGCAGACGCTAACGGTGCGCGTGCAGCCCGCTTACTATCAAACGCTTTGGTTTAAAATTCTGCTGGCGGCAACCGGGATGGTAGCCCTGTGGGGTATTTACCGCTACCGGCAAGTGCAGCAGCTGCAACTGGCTGGTGTGCGCGACCGGATAGCCAAGGACTTGCACGACGACATCGGCTCCACGCTCAGTAGCATCCGCATTTTCAGCGAGGTGGCCCAGGTGCAGCTCGCCGACGCGCACCCGGCCACGGTGTCGCTGCTGCAGCGCATCAGCACCAACGCCTCCACCCTGGCCGAATCAATGCAGGATATTATCTGGACCATCAAAACCAACCACGACGGGCTGCCCGACGTGGTGACCCGCATGCGCGAATTCGGCTTGCGTCTAACCGAGGCCAAGAGTATCCGCTTTACCATGCAGGTAACCGAGCCTTTTCCGGCCCTGCGTTTGAGCGTAGAGCAGCGGCGCAACCTGTACCTGATTTTCAAGGAAAGCGTCAACAACGCGGTGAAGTACGCCGACTGCACTCACCTGCAAGTGCAACTGATCGTGAGCGGCCGTCAGCTGCAATTGTTGATCGAAGACGACGGTTGCGGCTTCGACCTGACCACCGCCCGCACCGGCAACGGCCTATCCAACCTCGAAACCCGGGCCCGCGACATTCGCGGCCAAATTACGTTCACCACGGCTCCCGGCGCAGGTACGGCCGTGGCCCTTATTGCCCTCCTTGCTTAAGATATTATGCCCGACATCAACCTGGTTTACTACGAAGACAACCGCGAATTGCGCGAAGGGCTAGCTTTCCTGGTGGAAGCTACCCCGGGGCTGAAGCTGCTCGGCGCGTTCGGCAACTGCCACAACCTGCCCGAGGAAATACGCACGCTGCGCCCTGACGTCGTGCTGATGGATATCGACTTGCCTGGCATTAGCGGCATCGAGGCGGTACCGTTGGTTAAGGCCGTGTCGCCGGCTATTCAGGTGCTGATGCTAACCGTGTTTGACGACGAAGACAAGCTGTTTCAAGCTATTCGCAACGGCGCCAGCGGCTACCTGCTCAAGCATACCTCGCCCAGCGAGCTGCTCGCAGCTATCTTCGATTTGCACCGTGGCGGTTCTCCTATGACAGCCAGCATCGCCCGCAAGGTGCTGCTGCACTTTCAAAGCGCCCCCGTGCCCGCAACCCAGCAGCTCCCCACCGAAGACTACCGCTTATCAACCAGAGAGCTAGATATAGTCAAGGGCCTGGTAGCTGGCTACAGTTACAAACTGATCGGCGCCGACTTAGGCATCAGCATCGATACGGTGCGCTCACACATTCGCAGCATCTATGACAAGCTGCAAGTGAATTCTAAAACGGAAGCTATTTTGAAGGCTATGCGGGAGAAGTTGGTGTGAGTTGTATATTATCAGTTGCTAATTTTGCTGATCCAAGATAATATTGCACTCAATTACTCCTAGCATCTTTATGCTATTGCTGTGCGCAGCCTATACTCTCACCTTTGCACGGCACGTTTTGGGAGTAGCGCCGCCGAGGTCAGACAGCTTTATATTCTGACGGCTAATGTGTTGAAGCGTATTATAGAATACTATAGAATCTTATGGAGCCGTTCTTTCAATTTCGCACCGCCGAGTTCACCGACAACTGCCAGACCACTGTACACCAGCAGGGAGGCTTATTGCATGCCGAGTCGGCATGGCAGAGTGCGAAAGGCCAATTACTCTTCAACGACTATTTCCTGGAAGGATTTCAGCTAACCGTTCTGAAGGGCCACCTTACGCAGGCCTTGCAGCTGGAGCTGGCCGTGGAGCGCCCCTGGACGGCCATGCTCTATCAGCTTGATGGAGAACTTAGTTCCAAATCTTGCGCCTCGCGCCCCCTGCACATGGGGCAGGGTCACCAGAACATGGTGGGCGACGAGATGGAAACCAACTACTACACTTTCCAGGGCCAGCATTACGACTGCTGCACGGCGCACGTAGAGCCTGCCTTTTTTGCCCAGCTCGTGAATGGCAACGAAGAATGGCTTTCGTTGCATCAAACGCGTTTGGCTCAGCACCAGCCCTTTGTGATGATGCCGCCCGGCGCAGCCATGTCGCCCACGCAGCGGGCCCTGGTGCAGCAGATTGCCGCCTGCCCCTATGGCGGAGCGCTTAAAAAAGTGTTTCTGGAAGCACGCTTTTTAGATTTGTTTATCGAGCAGCAGACGCAGCTTGTGCAACTGCGCACCCGCGCTACGTCCCGTGACCGGGACATCATGTACGCCGTCCGCGACTTTCTTGACACCCACTACGCCGAGCCGCCGAGCTTGCTGGCGCTGGCTCGGCAGTTTGGCACCAACGATTTCAAGCTGAAAAAGGGGTTCCGCGAGCTGTTCGGCACCACCGTGTTCGGCTATATCGCCGAGCGCCGCCTTACCGTGGCCCATCAGCTCCTCACCCTCACCGACCAGCCCGTGCAGGAAGTGGCCGAAGTGGTGGGCTTTACCAATGCGGCGCATTTCGCCACGGCCTTCCGCCGCAAGTTCGGGCACACGCCTTCCCAGATGCGCCGCACCCCGCAGCTGCACTACACCGACCTAGTAAACTTTCAGTGAAAGCGCTCCGGTAAGAATCCGGCAGAGAAAAGTAGAAGTCCGTCTGACAAAAGCCGGCGGGCACCGCACCCGCTAGTTTTGTATCAGTCAAACAGCGAAGCCAGTTGGTGCGCCCCCGCGCTGCATCACCCAAGGGTGGTAGCCAACTGGTGCGTACTGCGCTAAAACCCCGCTCCGTGAGCGGCCCCTATTCTTCTGATTGCTGCCCGCTTCGGGCAACTGCACTCCCTTATACAAGGGGAGCAGGAGAGGTATGGACGTTTCAGAGCTAGGCTGCGCTGGCTGTTTTGGCTGCCTTCTTTTCTCCACCAAACCCTTACTCGTCATGCGCCTGCTGACTCTGATTGCTGCCACCAGCCTGCTGGTGAGTACGCTGCCGGCTTGCCAGTTCCATTCCGAAGCCAAAGCGGAATCCAAACATGCTAGCCCTGCTTCCAGCCAGAACTACCTGAAAGTCACGTTCGATGGCAAAACCACGTTGTACCCCGATGTCCGCCTCAGCGAAGCCCAAATGGGTTCCATCAAAGGCTGGCAGATCTGCACGGGCGCGTCGGGCGACAACCACCTGACTCTCTTCGTGTACGGTACCAAGGCCGGTACCTATCCTTACCGCAAGGACATAAACTCCTACGCGCAGGTCAGCCAAGTGGATTACCAGACCCAAGGCACCCAATTCACCAATTACAAAGCCGTGGTTTGCCCCACCGAATCGGGCTACTACTCCACCGACGGGGCCGTGAACGTGACCCAGTATGTGGCCGGCAAGGTTGCCAAGGGCACTTTCAGTGGTGCCCTGCTCGACCAGAACGACGAGGACATGTGCTCGAAAATCGGCAAGTCGTTCAGCGGCGAATTCTCTGTAGTTGAAAACTAACTTCTTACCAATACCAACACCGGCGGCGCCTAGCGGCGCGCCTGTCCCTTATTGCCATGAAACGCACGCGTACCTTCCTTTCCACCGCCTTGCTTCTCTTAACGCTGGGCGGCACCCTCGGCAGCTGCCACAAGAAAGACCCCGAACCCACTACGACCGGCGGCAACGACGATGAAGTCATTAACACGCCCGCCACGTCCATTCCCGACGAGCTGGTAGGCACTTGGTTTGCTGACATGAATACCGGCCCGCTCACCATCAACTGGACCAACGGCACTTTCCAGGGCGAGCAAGGCTTCAAGGAATACCGCACCATGGTGTTCACCAAAGACGGCAAAAACGCCGTGGAGTACACTTCCGAAGTATTCAACGGCAGCGACGAAGTGCAGCAGCGGCTCTACAAAGTCACGGGCACGTTGGAGTACCAGCCTGCCAGCCCCGCCACGCTTACTTTTCACGCGCAATCGGGCATTGTGCGTGTATTTAGCAACAAGTATTCGGGCTACAAGGAAGCGCCTATTGTGCAGAAAGATATGCTGGCGTACGCAAGCGTCTTGCGCGGACCGGAAGCCACTACCTTCACTTCTGCCACCAATTACCTTACTGCCAAACGCGTGGATGGCGCCAACCTCGTCTCGGTGAAATACCGCAAAGTGGACGGCGGCACCGTGCCTACCAACCCCGGCGGGTTGTACACCAAACCACCTACCACGGGTACCTACGTGCAGGTGGGCAACCTGTATTACCCAACGGTGAGCATCGGCAGCCAAGAGTGGATGAGCGTCAACTACGCCGGCAACGGCGGCATCAAGGACGACGGCAAGCCCCACTACGGTGCCTTCCTGAAGTTTGTGGATTTGCAGGCGATTCCCGTGCCCGCCGGCTGGCGCATCCCAACCCGGCAAGACTACGTGCAACTGCTGGCTTCGCAAGGACTGGCGCTAGATCAGTGGGGCACTACCAACGGGGAAGACCTGGAATCCAAGCGGCGCCTGGGCCGGCTGATGGCTACTACGGGCTGGCTCAAGCAAGACGGCTACGCCACCAATAGTTCGGGCTTCACGGCCGTACCCGCCAACCTGCGCGTCACCAACGGCAGCCCCAACGGCGAGGGCACGAACTGCCTGCTCTGGACCTCGGAAAAAGACGCCAGCGACAACCCGTTGGCCTTCCAGATCATTCAAATGCCTAGTGACACCTACGCTTCCATCCGGGCTTATCCGGTGGGCTTCAACCCGCCCCACTTGCCTGTGCGCTTGGTGCGAGACAAATAAGGTAGCCGCTTCTTCGCTAGCTCTGCTTTCAATAGATAATCATTTCTGCTTTAGCGAGTTGTTGGCTTGCTGAGGACTGGTGCCAGGCCTTCCTATCGGGCGCCTCGCACGCTTTCGGTGGGAAGGCGCTGGTGGCAGCTGGCTTGTCGTGCCCCCTTTGTAGGACTTACTCGATTTCATTTTATCCCTTACCCTTTCCAAGCTATGCGACCTACATTTTTCCTTTTCCTAGTGTTGCTCGTTACGTTTATGTCCACTTCAAGCTGGGCTCAAGAACACACCACCAACTCTAGCCTTCCAGGCTATTGGAACATAGAAACGAACAGTAAAACCCGCGACTATACTATCGTGCGCTTCTACAACAACCAAGACCAGCTGGTCTACGAAGAGCGCCTCAACGATGTGTACCTCGATTTGCGTAAAGGACGGCGCGCATCGCGGGAGCTCACCAGCGCCCTGCAACACGTGTTGCGTGAACAACCCATTGATACATCGGGTACAATACTGGCTCAACATTTTACCGCGAAGCGGCGGTTTCAACGCTCATTTAGTGTTCGGTAAGCGTTGTTGAGGCAGTTTCTTGCTAGTAATTTCCTGCAGAAGTAAGAGTTGCCAAAGTCATACAATAGCTGTCATCCATGGCAAAAAGAGCTTTTCACATCTCCTTCGGCAATTCCGCTGACCACTCCTTGGACTATCTTCTTGGTATGCTGGAGGATGTACGAGTTACCACCTGGCTAACCGTGCAAAACCTACAGGTTGAGGAATTGGATTGGCAATACAAAGCGGGCTGGAATACGATTGGGGCCCTGTTGTCGCACATCACGGCGCTGGAGCATTATTTCCGCATTGAATTTGTAGAAGGCAGAAAGCTGACCGAAGCGGAAAACCAGCAGTGGGAGCCCGCCTTAGACATGGGCAAGTATATCCCTCAGCTAATTGCCGGCCACCCAATTAGCACGTACCAAGCTTCCCTGGCGGCCTCAAGGCAGTTGCTAGTACAGTCGTTGAAGAATCTAACATTCGAAGACTTCACTAAGCGAATAGAAGGATACGATGCAGATTCAGGGTGCAATCTGGCCTGGGTCTTATTTCATATGATAGAAGACGAAATCTATCATCGAGGACAGATAAGCATGATCCGTAAGCTCTACAAAGAACACTATGGCTAGCATATCGGGGTCGTCGGCTACTGCCTGCCAGTAACTGACGACCCCGATATGCTAGCTATAGTGTTCTTGTATTTCATCTTCTTGTCTGAGCCAGAACTCACAGCTTGCTTTTTCACAAGGTTAGTTTTTAAGCAGGTTCCTTTCTGGTGGCCTAGGAACTGGACCTATTATGGTACTCTACCTGACGCCTCGGACTTTATCGTCGTCATCGCAATGGTGAAGCGCTACTTGACAGCTACCCAGACGGGAATGAATGTGTCTGCGTCAGTGTCCAGCCGCAGATGACGGTGCATCCCACCGTTTGATGTGCGCACCGCCACGATTCTGTGTTGACGGCACTGATGCAGCTAATAGCTCAGGTTAAACCTTGAATTGATAGCAGCAAACGAGGATAGCGTTGCTATTATAACCCTAATTCTTTGGCCGAATTGTGCTGACGCACATTATCCAGACGGGTATAGCGGCGGATCATGGCCGAGGTCTTGTGCTTGGTCTGGTTCATCACTTTGCTGTCGTCGGCGCCATTGAGCTTGGAGACTGTCACGAAGGACGCCCGCAGTGAGTGTGCTGTATAGTGACTACCTAAATACTGTTGCACAATTAGATTGGTGTACTTGGTGGTCATGCGCCGGGTAGTGAGCTGGTTGTTCTTCCGCAGCGACACGAACACTGGGCCCTCCGTACGGCCCAGAACTCGCAGCCAAGCCTGCAACGACCGAATCGGGCACAATGCTGAGTCGGGAGAGTAGAAGATGGCTTTTTCTTCTGCTTGCCCTAGTTGGTTGGTTTTGCTTTGCTGAAGTGTAACCACCAATCCGTCTTCATCAAACGCCAAATCTTCGATGTTGAGTGCCTCCAACTCTGAGCGCCGAAAAGCTCCGGTGAAGCCCAGCAGTAGCAAAGCCCGGTTGCGCAGGCCAGCAGGCACGCTTACGTCAATGCTTTTGATGGTCCGCTTGAAGTTGTCGATGGTAAATGCGGGTGCCTGTTTTTGCCGCGTCTTTATTTCGCGGGCAATGCCCTTGAGCAGCACCTTAGTTTTCTGGTTGGTAGTAGGCGAGTCTAGGCCTGCTAGCTCGTGCGCCTTCTTGATGGCCGCCGCATGCCGTTCGATGGTCGCAAACTTTTTCCCGGTGTCGGCTAGCTCCGTCAAGAAGCCTGCTAGTGCTTCAACCGATGCCGGCAACGCCTCGAGTTGATGCAGCTGACACCAAGCAGTGAATCGTTTCCAGTCACCCGCGTAGGCGCGCACGGTGTTGGCCGCGCCGCGCAAGCCCGACTCGACGTAGCGCGAAGTAGATTCCACCAGGTGCGCTGGCACTTGAGTGGTAGGTACAGACGGAGCGGCAGGCAGTTGACTTTCGGTAGCCATATATAATAAGGAGTAGCGCGCCTAAAAGTAGGCGCTTTGAAGCCTACCAAGTTAAGGAACGATAAGTAAACCTTATCAGTCCTTACATGTTGGCAAGAAAATAATTTGTTGTCGAGTCATCATGAATCATTAACAGCAATAAAATAAACCAACCATTGCTACTAGCCAGATTTTGGTGTCACCTTTAAAGTCTTTTTTAAAAGCGCCGCCAGTGAAGAACGCAACTGAACAAGAAGAAAGAGAATACCTGGAAGAGATTAAGGAAAAACTGGCGTTGGCTGTCAGACGGGTAGATGACGCTGTTAAGCAGTTTTCCGACGAGCTTCGGCAGAAAAAGCAATACATCCATGAGCACCAGTCCGGCATGGACGACGCCGATATGGTTGCCGCCGGCCAATCTATCAACCGTATGGCGTTTACGGGCGAAGCGGCCGTGTCCCGGAAGCGCAAACTCATCCGGCTTGGGCAGTCTCCCTACTTTGGGCGTATTGATTTTGTTACCCCCAATCAGGTAACCTCACCGGTATATATCGGCGTGCATTCCTTCGTGGACGAGCGGCAGCGTCAAAACTTGATCTACGATTGGCGGGCACCCATTTCTTCTATGTTCTATGACTTTGAGCTAGGAGAAGCTTCTTATACCACGCCCTCCGGAACAATTCAGGGCCGTATCGAGCTGAAACGGCAGTACAAAATCCGCGACGGCCGCATGGAGTTCATGATTGAAAACGATGTGAACATCCACGACGAGGTTTTGCAGCGCGAGCTAGCCAAGGTCTCCGACGACAAAATGAAGAATATTGTCGCGACCATTCAGCGCGACCAGAATGCGGTGATTCGCAACGAGACAGCTCGGGTGATGGTCATTCAGGGAGTAGCCGGTTCGGGCAAAACTTCTATTGCCTTGCACCGGATTGCTTTTCTGTTGTACCGCTACCGGGAGACCATTGCAGCCAAAGACATTCTTATTATTTCGCCTAATAAAGTCTTTGCCGATTATATCTCGAATGTGTTGCCTGAGTTAGGAGAAGAATACATTCCCGAGATGGGCATGGAAGAACTAGCGGCTGACCTGCTGGAAAATAAGTACCAGTTCCAGACCTTTTTCGACCAGGTCTCCGCATTGCTGGAAAACCACGATCCGGCTTTTATCGAACGCATTCAATTCAAATCATCGTTTGATTTTCTCGCCAAGCTGAATCAGTATCTCCTTCATATCGAGAATAATTATTTCAGCGTAAAGGAGTTACGAGTCGGTAGAACGGTTGTCCCTGGGCCGTTTATTCAAGAGAAGTTCAAGTCCTTCCACCGGGTTCCGCTCCTCAAACGATTTGCGCTAGTGGCAGAAGCTGTTCGGGCCTACGTGCGTGACACCGTTCACCGGAAGCTTACCGGTCAGGAGAAAGCAACAATTGGGGAAGCTATTCCGCGTATGTTCAAGTTCAACAATGTGCTGGACCTGTACCGGGATTTTTATCGCTGGATCAACAAACCCGCGCTGTTCAAGATCGACCACACTATGAACTTGGAGTATGCGGATGTATTCGCCTTGATCTACCTCCGTATACGATTAGAAGGTATCGCTGCGTACGATCATATAAAGCACTTGCTGGTGGACGAGATGCAAGATTACACCCCGGTGCAATATGCAGTGCTGTCCCGCTTGTTTGAGTGTCGAAAAACCATCCTAGGCGATGTAAACCAGACAGTCAACCCGTACAGCGCTTCCTCCGCCGAAACCATCGAACGCGTGTTCCCGCAAGCCGATGTGGTTGAATTGTATCGGAGCTACCGCTCCACAGTTGAAATTACAGCCTTCACGCAACGAATCAGGCCCAATCCTAACATCATTGCGTTGGAAAGACACGGAAAACAGCCTGCTGTGGTGAGCTTTGGCAATAAAGACGAGGAACTGAAGGCCATTGCCCAAATGATTACAGCCTTCAAAAGCTCTGAAAATCACTCCTTGGGTATTATCTGCAAAACCTTGCGGCAAGCCGAGCAGGCGTACCAGGCATTACAAGCACCAGATGTTTACTTGCTTACGGCCGAGTCGACTGCCTTTAAAGAGGGAGCGGTTATAACCACTGCGCATCTGGCGAAAGGCTTGGAGTTCGATGAAGTTATTGTGCCCTTTGTCTCTGACCAAAATTATAAAACTGATATAGATAAAAGTATGCTCTACGTGGCCTGTACGCGTGCTATGCACCAACTAACGGTAACGTATACTGGTGCTGTTTCCACCTTCTTAGCTCCTTAAATAGCAGCACTTCTCTGGTTGCTATGTTCTGTATGAATCCATTGTAAAGGAATTAGCTTCATTATCAGATTAAGCAAGACGCCTTAGTCTGATAATGAAGCTAATTTTTTACATCATGTAAGAGTACAAAAATTAAGTCGCCTACTTCGGTACACTTTTCCGGATAATCAAAGCTTTATTAAAGTCCAAAAAAGTACATTCCTGTTGTGTTTTTGTACTTTTTAAGACTTTTTGCATTCAGGTAATAACGCCCTGAAGTATATAAGCATGCCCTGTTGACCATCTTGTTTTTATACTAGAGGATAAAAGCTATAGCTTACTAACAAGTTGGGGAACAAAGAGAAACAATCTCTCTACTCGCTTTTCCTGACTTCTCTAAGGAAGGCCAGCAGTGCGGTTTGAAACAGCTCGATTTCCTGATCCGTGTTGTAGGGCGCTAATCCAAGCCGAATCCAACCTCCCTGGGCCATGATACCGAGCTTTTCGGCTAAGGTGGAAGCATAAAAATGGCCGTCGGCAATGGCCATATTGTAGTGCTCGGCAAACCAGGCGCAGGCTTCCCGTGAATTCACGTTTTCAATAATAAAGGCGACAGTCGGCGTTTTGCGCGTGTCGGCCGGAGCGCGGTACACGTGCACCTGTGGCAAGCCACGCAGAAAGGTTTCCAGCCGGTTTGCTTGCGCTTGCTCGTGCACCTCAATAGCGTGCATGGCGGTGCGCAGTCTTTGTGGGCGAGTAGAGCCTTCACCTAGAGTTTCGATAAAGGCCAGAGCCCCCAGTAATCCTGCAATTCCCTCGTGGTTTTGGGTGCCGGTTTCCAGCTTGTCGGGGATATAGCCGGGTGCAGGCGCGAGTTTGTACACTGGCAACTGTTCGAAGAGCCCCGCTGACACGACCGCAATACCGAGGTGTGGCCCAAAGAATTTATATGCCGAACAAAACAGCACGTCGGCTCCAAGCTTTTGAAAGTCAATTGGGTAATGCGGCGTGGCATGCACTGCATCCAATACCACCCAGGCCCCAACGGCTTTGGCGCGCGCAATAATTTGTTCGATTGGCGGCACGGTGCCCACCACGTTCGACGACATGGTAACGGCCACCAATTTGGTGTTTGTGGTAATTAGCTCGTCGAGCTGAGCGAGTTCGAGCGTGTAGGTTTCGGGGTTGACGGGAATGAATTTCACCTCCGCGCCGCAGTCCTTGGCCAGGGTTACCCACGGGTCTACATTGGCGCGGTGGTCAAGCTCAGTCACGACGACTTCATCGCCGGCGCGAAGAAACGTAGCCAGACTACGCGCAATGGCGAAGGCAAGCGAGGTCATGTTCTGGCCAAACGCAACTTCTTGCGGCTGGCAATTCAACAAGTCAGCTACCCCTTGCCGGCCGGCATCCAACAACGCATCGGTTGCGCGGCTGGTAGCGAATGTACCGTGCAGATTGGCCATGCCGCCGCTAATGTAGCCGAGCATACCGTCGATGGTCTGTTGAGCCATCTGAGTACCCCCCGGGCCATCAAAGAAAATATAGGGTTTACGGTCTGGACGCTCTTGTAAGGCGGGGAAGTTGGCCCGAACTGACTCGATGGAAAAAGACGACATGCAGGGATTTAGATTACAAAACAATAGGATGATGAGGGTGGTGCGTCTTTCCGACGACGTCCTAAACCTTGTGGATTAAAGTACAGACGCTCTTTTTCAGGTTTGGTGGCATAGTTAGCCCCCAGCGCAAGGTGCAAGTTGACCGATCATGCGTGCCCTCATGAGTTAGCTTGGGTTTCGGAGAAGATAATACGCTTGATGGGTTGGTAGGCTTCGAAGTCTTGAATTACCTGCCGCAGAATGGCCATATCCTTGGGGCAAGCTTGCGCAAATGCCTGCCAGTTGACTAATACAATCTCATTGGGTACCTCCTCCACACTCAAGAGGCAATCCCAGAAGCCATCCCAACTTGGGCCGTACCATTCGGGAAAGCCAAGCTGCACTTTGAATAGCTCGTGTAGAGCTTGTTTTGTAGTGATGCCAGCCAGGTCGAGAGTCATAGGCGCAAGCTAGCACTAGAAAAGCGTCTGCAAGGGATTATGCTTTGCAAACCAGCCTTCAGGTCCGCAAGAATCGGATTGAGTAGGCTTGGCAGCTTATCCACCTTTGTGCAAATCTTATATCTCACCCAATCACTCTCTATGCACCGTAGCAGCGAAAAGAGTAGTTGCGCGTGTCTTATTTCACAGCATCCTATGGCTTATTAAGTAAGGAACGGCATACGGTCCACCTTAACTACTTATGTTTTAACCTGGCCTATGCCCAGATAAGATAATCCTGACTTATTTCACTCATATTGGCACTTGATTGTTTCCTGCCGCAACTGTAACTCAACTCATGAACTCGCCCTCACAACCAGAACTCTTCGTTCACCATGTGCTATTTTATATGAAAGCCACTGCCAGCGAGGCCGATAAAGCCAAGCTTCTGGAAGGGCTGCAAAAGCTATCAGGTGTTCCTTCCATTAAAATGGCGCACATCGGAACCCCGGCCAACACCAGCCGCGACGTGATTGAGCGGACGTATGCCTACTCCTGGCTGTGTTTGTTTGAAAGTGCTGCGGACGAGGAAGACTATCAGCAGCATCCTATCCACGACGAGTTCCGGAACCAGTATTCTCCCTACTGGGATAAGGTAGTTATCTACGACTCGATTGGCCCGGTGGTCCAATAAAGAGCGAACTGTAGCAAATAGCCTCTGCAAACAAGACGAGAAGCATATCTCCCTTTATTGGAGAGGTATGCTTCTCGTCTTGTTTGCAGAGGCTGAGCTAGACTAGCTTAAAACATGAGTGGTTGCTGCATGCATTAAGTTCTTAGACAGGAAGGCACTGACGCGCAGCAACGCCTGTTCAGCGGCCTGCAGTATGCCTATGTTGACGGCAAAGACATGGGGCATTTCTTCCCACATGTAAAGCTCGACAGATACGCCCGCAGCACGAGCTTGCGCTACGTAGCGCAAAGAATCGTCGCGCAGTACCTCGTCGGTGCCGACGTGCACTTGCAGGGGCGGGAGGCCAGCCAAGCGTCCGTATACTGGTGAGGCATTGGGGTCGTGAGGTGCATGGCTTTGCAGATAGTAGGTAGCCTGCTGGGCTAGCCAGTCCTTGGTCACCAGAAAATCAGCCTCGGCTTTGGTCTGCATGCTTGGCGAAGCGAGGGCTAGGTCGGTCCAGGGCGAGAATACTACGCCAGCGCGTGGTAGCTGGGCACCCGGCGTACGGGCTGCTTCCGCCGTAACCAAAGCCAGTGTAGTCAGGGCAAGTCCGCCACCCGCTGAGTCGCCGCAGATAGCAATGTGCTGGCGGCCAGCAGTAAGCAGGCCCTGGTACGCGGCTTGGGCATCCTCAACGGCGGCTGGGAAGGGATGTTCGGGCGCTAGACGGTAGTCGGGCACGAAAATATCAGCTCCGACGCGGGCAGCTAGCTGTCCTACAAAGTGGCGGTAAGCGGTGGCCGAGCCGGCTACATAGGCCCCGCCGTGTAGATAAAGAACTGCGCTATCCGTAGCACGCTGGGTCACTGGGCGGCACCACCAGCCTGCAACCCCACCCACGGTGGCGGCGTCGTAGGTTACCTCCGCTGGTGCAGGGGCAGCAGCTATGAGCGCATCAAACTGCTCCCGCATGGCGGGGCCGCCCAATAAGCCTTTGTACTGATTAAGATTTTGGCGCATCTGAGAAACGACCACGCGGTCTGCGGGCGTAAGCGCCTGAAATTCGGTAGGTTCAATGGGGAAATTCATAACAAACGGGGACAAATACTGCGAAAACAGGCATAGTGCTTACCAGCGTTGAAGCGTCAGCTCCTCAATCTCATCTGGCTACTTGCCAAAATTGCGCATGTACTGTACTTTTGGCAAGTACTTACCCTGCAGTAGGATACCCACCCCTGCGTTAGAATCATTGATTTTCAGTAGCAAAAAATATGGTTTCCGAAGAAAATAATTCCACCCGCTCTGTAGTAGGGCAACCAGCCGGTGATATGCGGACCTGCCCGGTGCGCAAGGCGATGAACCTAATTGGCAGCAAATGGAAAATGCTGTTGCTGCAAAACCTAGGGAGCGGTATGAAGCGCTACGGGGAGTTGAAACGGCTGCTGCCGGATATAAGCGAGAAAATGCTCATTCAAGAGCTGAAAGAACTAGTTGCGTCTGGACTGGTCGCCAAACGGGTTTACCCTGAAATTCCGCCCCGGGTGGAATATTCGTTAACAGCCAACGGCCAGCACGCCCTACCGGTGCTTGACAGCGTAGTAGCTTTCGGTAATGCCTACATGCAAGATCAACCTCAACACTAGTCAGCAAGATTGAGTAAGCGAGGTTAGCTCTACATTTTGGGCAAGCACTAATACAACTGCATGCCCTAACGCTGAGCATAGTCTAGCCCGCTTTAGCTACTCCCCTGTCCTTTTTTAAACGCCATAACGCCGTAGAGCCACGACTACCGCACTTTAATTAGGTGCGGTAGTCGTGGCTCTACGGCGTTATGGAATGCTGCTACTCTGGCAGATTGGTTTACCAGGGGCTGATGCCGGTTTCCGGCGCATTATCATCACTGAAAAACTGACTTGTTGGCCCGTTCGGACCCAACAGGGCGGCTTTTACAACGCGAGCGGCGGCATCCTGCACGCTGCCGTGGCCGCTGTGGTGGTTGAAATCGGTCGCGGTATACCCGGGGTCCACCGCGTTTACCTTGAAAGGCGTATCGCGCAGTTCGTAGGCCAGCATGATGGTATAGGCGTTCAGAGCCGCTTTAGACGGTTGATAGGCCGCGCCCTTCACCGCGTAATACCTCCAAGAAGGATCGTTGTGCAACGTGAGCGAGCCTAACCCCGACGTTACGTTGACAATCCGGGGCTCCGGCGACTGGCGCATCAGGTCAACAAAGGCCTGCGTTACTTCAATTACCCCGAATACGTTCGTCTCAAACACCTCTTTGATCATGCTGACGGGGCTGGTAAGCGCCGGTTGCGAGGGATCCCCGAGAATGCCGGCATTGTTGATGAGCACATCCAGCACCTGAGTTTTCTGACCCAGAGCCTCCCGTGCAGCGGCGATGGAGGCGCCATCCGCTACATCAATCTGGAGGGGCTCCACTTCCGTCAGGCCTTCCGATTTCAACTGGTCAGCGGCTTGTTGGCCTTTTTGCAAATCGCGGCTGCCGAGGTACACATGAAAGCCGTTTTCGAGTAACTGCCGGGCCGTTTCGAAGCCTATGCTTTTGTTGGCGCCGGTGATGAGTGCTGTCTTCATGATCAATGATGATTGCTTGATTAACAGCACAAAATTATCGGGCGCTAAGGGCGTGGCTGGCACCCATTCCGCGGTATTACTGGTACATTTTACGGATGCCGGTTCGGTACTCGGCTGGGGTGAGGCCAGTTTCGCGTTTGAAGAAGCGGTTGAAATAAGACGCATCGGAAAACCCAAGGTCGAAGGCAATTTCCTTGAGCGAATGATGGGTATAAAACAGCAGACGCCGGGCTTCGAGCACCAGCCGCACATGCAGGTGCTTGATGGCAGGTTTACCACTCTGGGCTTTCACCACCTCACTTAAATGCCCTGGTGAAATATTCAACAGCGCTGCATACTGTCCCACTTCATGCAGTTCGCGGAAACATTCCTCGATCTTGGCCTGATAGGTCTTTAGCAACAACTTATCAGCCGAAGGCTCGGCGCCCGTAAACTGCTCGTTGTACAAACGGCTCAGATACGTGAGCAGCACCGTTAGGCAAGCAGTCAGCATCCTGTGCTGCCACTCGCCGGGACGTTGATATTCATCATGAAGCCTGATTAGCATCTCCTCAACAAAGGCCGCATCCGCCGCCGTAAGCAGCAATTCATGTCCGTTCTGAGGGTTTTGAATGAGCGGCAGTTCCCGTAAGGAGGCGTTCTGCTCCAGAGCCAAGAACTCGTCATTGACTGTTAGGTAGGTGCCCCAAAAGGGAGTCGGAGCTTCTTTTACTAGAATTTGATGCGGGGCCGTAAAGTACAGCGTGTTGTCTTTGCGCTCATAGGCCGTCATATCCACCCAATGACGCCCGGGGTTATGCTTCACGAAAACCAGCAGATGATGCGCTTTGCGGTGGGGTATCAGCAAATCCTCTTCGTAAACCAAGGCGCCTTCTGAGCGCACTATGGTGAACAGCTTGCTCTTGCTTTCTTGGTTGCGTTCGGAAGTATAGACGGGTACTTGCTGATTACTGTTGAGCACGTGCATAATCTAAAATTACTGCTTTTGCGAGGAGCACAACCACTCTCCTAACCACTTAGTGACTTCTCGCCTTTCATCGACATTTACTTTAATCAAACGAGGCAGGTATACAACCTGGTGCCAGACACTAGGAAAGCCCTGCCCGATGTATGTCCAATAAATAAGTGCTATGTTCAATCATAATACTTATTAAGAGGCAGTTCTAAACGTGTACTTGCATGGCATGCAAGGCAATTACTTAGCTTACTATAGCACAGCCGTCGTCAGTACGTCACACGAGCACAAAGTCCTGATACCATATTATCCGAGAACTAGCAGGAACAAGTCAGGCAACAAGGCAGCTTGGCTTCCATCCTTATTTCTCTCACCACAACATCGGTGTATGATTAGCGATTCTCTCTTTAAGGAAAAGAATGCTACACGCTGGCATAACCGAAAATTGGCTTTCCAACAACTCGACTATCGAATCATAACTCCCACCACCTGAACCGGCAGCCTCGCCGAGCTTTCCCCATTCCTCCATATGAAGAGCAGCCTCCTTCTCTTATTGCTTGTTTGCGGCTTTGCCGCCCACTGTCAGATACCAGTGGATGCCAAAGCCTTCGATAAAAAAGGAGGGGCCACAGTGCTCGTGAAAGGTGATGCGCTGGAAGTAAACTGGCCAACTGGGAAGTCAAACAAAGGCAAAATGATTTTCAACCTGGCGCAGAATGGTCCGCTGTTGACTAGCATTCAAGTCAGCAAAGGCGGAAAGTACCAGGTAGTGGGAACAGGCCTGCAACCGGAGTTTGTGCTAACCGTTGGCAAGCGCGACTTACGCTCCCAGAACGGGTGGAACATCTTCTTCGACAAAGTGCCCAACAAGCCCTTCCAGGCGCACAGGGTGAGCATGAGCAAGCGCCGCGCCGCCGTGAGCAGCCAGGGGGCCCGCACCATCGTGCGGATTGGTGAACTCGAAGCGCCTAACTTTAGTGGCAGCTTGGAGGTGACCTTCTACCACGGCAGCCCCTTGTTTAACATAGCGGCGGTAATGACTACCCCCGTCGATTCGACAGCCATTATCTACGATGCTGGGCTGGTCAGTCAAAAGCCGGTGTGGAGCAAAATCAGCTGGGCCGCCACCGATAACAGCTTTCAGAGTGCAGCCATCGGTGCCGCCGATAGTAGCCGTAACCTAGCCGTGAAATGCCGGGCGCTGGTAGGCGAAACCACCGGCGGCAGCTTGGCAATCTTTCCGGCTCCCCACCAGTATTTTTATCCTCTGGACGAGGCATTCAACCTTAAGTTCACTTGGTTCGGCAACAACTACCGCCGCTTGGTACCGGGCTACGGCCTAGGCATCCGCCAAGACCTGTATGGCGACCGTCGGTACGTGCCGTGGTTCAACGCGCCGCCCAACACAGCGCAACGGCTCAACTTCTATTGCCTCCTAGGCTCAGAATCTGCCGCACCGCTGCTGGAAAGCGTTAAGCAGTACACCCACCAAGACACCTATGTGCGTCTGCCGGGTTACAAAACCATGTCCAGCCACTTCCACAACGAGTATGTGATGAAAGCTATGCTAGCGGGCAAGGCAGAAAGCGGCGTGCCGGAATTCGTGCGGGTGTTTCGGGGCTTGGGCCTCGACATCGTGCACCTCGGCGAGTTTCACTACACGGCACACCCAAAGGGGCCCGACGAGCAACGCCTGAAGGAGTTAGAGGCTTTGTTTGAGCTGTGTCGCACCTCATCCAATGAGAGCTTTCTGTTGCTGCCGGGCGAAGAGCCCAACGAGTTTCTGGGCGGGCACTGGCTGGAGCTTTTCTCTAAGCCCGTGTATTGGGTAATGGCCCGAGACCCTGAAGTGCCTTTTGTGCGCCCCGATGCCAAGTATGGCAAAGTTTACCACGTGGGCGACAAAAACGACATGCTGGCCTTGTTGCAGGCTGAAAAAGGCTTGGCGTGGACGGCACACGCCCGCACCAAAGGGTCGGTTGGTTTTCCGGACAAGTACCGAGACGAGGCGTTTTTCCAATCCGACCGGTTTATGGGCGCAGCTTGGAAACCCATTCCGGCCGACCTGTCGCAGCCGCGCCTTGGCAAACGAGCCCTAGACCTACTGGACGACATGAACAATTGGGGCTTGAAAAAGACCATGATTTCGGAAGCCGACTTGTTCACTGTCACCTCCGAAAACGAGATGTACGCCCACCTGAACGTAAACTACTTGCAGCTACCCACCCTACCGAAATTCGCCGACGGCTGGCAGCCCGTGCTAGATGCTATGCAGCACGGCAAATTTTTCTCTTCCACCGGGGAAGTACTTATACCCTCGTTCACCGTCAACGGCACCGGCTCGGGCCAAACGGCCACCCTACCGAACCCCACTAAGGCCGACGTAGCCTTCGAGTTGCGCTGGACCTTCCCGATGGCCTTCGCTGAAATCATTTCGGGCGACGGCCAGAAAGTGTACCGGCAGCGGATAGAGTTGAACTCCACCACGTCGTTTAGTCAACAGACCTTCCGGATTCCGGCCGACCTCGCCAACCGTAAATGGGTACGCTTGGAAGCCTGGGACGTAGCTGCCAACGGCGCTTATACGCAAACGATTTACCTGCACAAATAGGGTTGATATGCTAAAACGTTTTTGCTAGATTGTGCCACCTAGAGAAACCCGGAGCCAATTGCCGCAACCAAGCGCAGCAACAGCAACGAAGCATGAAGGTGAATCTTGCACATACATTCTGCAGAAGATAAAACTGCGATTCAAAATCCCTTATGGTATGACTAAGAGCATCCTGTGTTTTTGCCTGTTCCTGCAACTTGCGAATGTGGCCTTGGCGGCAAAAGAAAAAGGGCTGGTAGAATACGTCAACACGCTTCAAGGCACTAATTCCAGCTTCAAGCTTACCAGAGGCAATACTTATCCAACTACGGCCTTACCCTTTGGGATGCACACCTGGACGCCGCAAACTGGCAAAAATGGGGACGGCTGGAAATACCAGTATTTCCAAAAAACAATTCGGGGTTTTCAACAGGCGCACCAATGCAGTTCGTGGACGACGGACTACTGCGTGTTTTCCTTTATGCCTGTCACGGGTAAGCTTGTGGTAAACGAGGACGAGCGGGCCACCGGCTTCAGCCACGCAAATGAAATTGCAAAACCCCATTATTATAAAGTCAAATTAGATAATAACATAACAACCGAAATTGCGCCCACTGAACGTGGCGCGCATCTGCGTTTTGTTTTCCCGAAAAAGGCAGCCAGCTATTTGGTATTAGATGGATACACGGGAATTAGTGAGCTCAAAATATGGCCAGCTGAGAGAAAGATAACTGGCTATGTGAGCAACAATAAAAACAATAAAGGAAATCTACTTAAGAGTTATCTGGAAGTCGTTTTTGATAAGCCTTTTAAAAGCTACGGCACGTGGGAAAACCGCAAGAACACCGTGCAACAAGGCAAATCGGAAGGCGCCGGTGAAGGGATAGGCGTGTATCTCGAATTTCAGGAAGGCGAAGCTGTACAGGCCAAAGTAGCTTCTTCCTACATCAGCCAGGAGCAAGCCAACGTGACGCTGAAAGCGGAACTGGGCAAGTATAAAAGCCTAGCAGCCACCAAAGCTGCGGCCGCTGATATTTGGAATAAACACCTCGGAAGAATAGCCGTGGAAGGCGGTAGCGAAGAAGATAAAGCCACGTTCTATTCCTGCTTTTTCCGAGCAAGTCTTTTCTCCCGGCAGTTCTACGAATACGATAAGGCCAGTAAACCCTACTATTTCAGCCCCTACGACAACAAGGTACACGAGGGCTACATGTTCACTGATACGGGTTTTTGGGACACGTTTAGAGCCCAGTTTCCACTAAACGCCCTCATGTACCCAACCATGCACGGGCGGTACATGCAAGCCTTGTTGGCCGCCCAGCAGCAGTGCGGCTGGCTGCCGTCGTGGTCATTTCCCGGCGAAGGGGGCAGTATGATTGGCAACCATGCCATATCCTTGCTGGCCGATGCCTGGGCGAAAGGAATACGGACTTTCAATCCGGAAGAGGCGCTGAAAGCCTACCTACACGAAGCAACCAACAAGGGCCCCTGGGGGCCATCCAACGGTCGGCACGGCTTCAAGGAATATTATCAGTTAGGCTATGTACCGTATCCTGAATACGGGGAGGCAACTGCCAAAACGTTGGAATATGCGTACGATGATTTTTGTGCTTATCAATTAGCTACGTCTATCGGCAACGAGCATTATAAAAATATATTTGCTCGGCAGATGTTTAATTACAAAAACGTCTACGATCCTGCATCAGGATTTATGCGGGGCAGAAAAATCGATGGGGAATGGACGCCGAATTTCGACCCGGTAGAATGGGGCGGCCCATTTACCGAAGGAAATGCTTGGCATTGGCAATGGTCGGTTTTTCATGATGTTCAGGGTCTGATTAATTTAATGGGAGGCACCAAAAATTTCAATAATCGACTTGATTCCGTTTTTTCAGTTTCCAACACCGTTAAGGTGGGTACGTACGGCGGTATGATTCATGAAATGACGGAAATGGTGATGGCCAACATGGGGCAGTATGCTCATGGCAACCAGCCTATTCAGCACATGATTTATTTATACAATTATGGCGGCGAGCCTTGGAAAGCGCAGCTGCACGCACGGGAGGTGATGCGCAAGTTGTATAACGCAACCGAAGATGGCTACCCCGGCGACGAAGACCAAGGCCAAACCTCGTCTTGGTATGTATTAAGCGCACTAGGCATGTATAGTGTTTGTCCGGGCACCGATCAATATGTACTTGGGAGCCCAGTGTTCAATAAAATAACCATCACGCTGGAAGACGGAAAGAAATTTATTATTGACGCTCAAAATAATAGCAAGGACAACCTATACATTCAGTCTGCCTCGCTGAATGACAAGCCCTACAGCCATAATTGGCTAACCTACCAAGATATTAGTAAGGGCGGCAGGCTGAGCTTTATCATGGCCAACACGCCTGCTTTAAACCGGGGCACTGCCCCTGATGACAAGCCATTTTCCTTGTCGAAACAGTAGCCTTATGCTGTAGCAGCTCGACTGCTTGGCTTACTGGCGCAAGAGCGCCAGATCTGGCTCCTCCACGCTGATGGGCAGGCGCGCCAGAACATGTAATTAGTTTTTCCTTCGCACCACGTGGTGCTCTACTCTACGAAGCTGATCTAATGCAAAGAAAACTCTGCCTCACTACCTGGTTTTTGCTTGTTGCGGTTCGCCTGCTCAGTGCGCCCATCACGCTGCTCTCGCCCGATAAGCGTATCAAAGTCTCGGTTGATTTGCAAGGGAAAATCAGTTACTCGGTTTCGATGAGTGGCACAACGCTACTGCAGAATTCTTACTTGCAGCTTAATCTGGCAAACCAACCCCTAGGCGAGCGGCCACAGCTACGTAAAAAATCAATTACGACGGTAAACACCGCTTTGCAGCCGGTGGTGCCCCTCATCAACAGCACCGTACCAAACAGCTATAACCAACTCAGGCTGGACTTCAAAAATGATTTCAGCGTGGAGTTTCGGGCGTATAACGATGGGGTGGCCTATCGGTTCATCACCGATAAAGCGGATTCGGTGGTGGTGAACAACGAAGACGTGCACCTGCATTTCGCCGATGCGGTGGAAACGTCTTACCTGGAAACGGGCAGCTTCAAAACCTCCTACGAAATCCTGTACCAGCGCCAGATGCTGAAACGGGTGAACCGGGAGAAAATGAGTGTGCTGCCGGTTCTGTTCGATACCGGGAAGTACAAACTGCTGTTCTCGGAAGCCGACCTCTACGATTACCCTGGCTTGTTCGTTAAAGCCGTTGACGAGCGAACGGTCAGCGCTACGTTTCCGAAAGCCCCGTTAACATTTGGCCCCGATGGGGACCGGAGCATGAAGATTGTGACCGAGGCGCCTTACATCGCCAAAACAGCCGGGAAACGTTCTTTCCCCTGGCGCTTTTTCGTCGTAACGGATCAGGACGCGCAATTAGTCGCCAATCAGATGGTTAGCAAGCTGAGTACTCCCAATCAACTCAAAGAAACCCAATGGATTAAGCCCGGCCAAGTGACTTGGGAGTGGTGGCACAATGCCTACGTCTACGGGGTGGATTTCAAGTCCGGCTACAACCAGGACACCTACAAGTATTACATCGATTTTGCCTCCAAGTTCGGTATTCCCTACATCATCATGGACGAGGGATGGGCCAAAACCACGCTCAATCCCTTTGAGCCCAACCCCACCATTAACCTACAGGAGCTAATTGCCTACGGCAAAACCAAGAACGTCAAGATTATCTTGTGGTTTACTTGGCTGGCCGTGGAAAACAACTTCAACGTGTTTGAAACTTTGGAGAAGTGGGGTATTGCAGGCATGAAGATCGACTTTATGGACCGCAGTGACCAGTGGATGGTCAACTACTACACCCGCGTTGCCAAAAAAGCAGCCAAGTACCACCTGCTTGTTGACTTTCACGGCGCTTTCAAACCGGCTGGCTTAGAAATAGCCTACCCAAACGTGTTGTCTTACGAGGGGGTCATTGGGATGGAGCAGAATATTGGCGGGGGCCTGGCTACGCCTAAAAACAACCTATTCTTGCCGTTTTTGCGCAATGCAGTAGGCCCCATGGACTACACGCCCGGAGCTATGCGCTCGGGTCACCCCAAGGACTACCGCCCCAACTGGGTGAATACCATGAGCATTGGCACCCGGGCGCACCAACTGGCCATGTACATTGTCTTCTCAAGCGGCTTGCAAATGCTCGCCGACAACCCCTTCAACTACCTGCGCGAACCCGAAACCACGTCGTTTATCACGTCGGTGCCGGTAACCTGGGACGAAACGCGCATCTTGGAAGCCGCCGTTGGGGAACACATAGTCACGGCTAAACGGAAAGGCTCAACGTGGTTTGTGGGGGGAATGACCGCCGAGAAGACCCACGAAGTAACGTTGCGTACTGATTTCCTGACCAAAGGGGCCCGCTACCAACTCACTTTGCTGAAGGATGGAGTAAATGCCGACGTGCAGGCGATGGACTTCAAGCGCATCGTCCAACCGATTCAGCCCGGCGAAGTCGTCACCTTAACCATGGTGCCCGACGGAGGATTTGCGGCCAGAATCGAGCTTGTACAATAGCCGGCTTCTCTGATAGTAGATACGCAACTAACGGGCTTGTCTAAAAACGAGTGCGTTAGGTGCTATCGTCGGAGCTAAATGCGCTTCACTTAGTACATTTTATTTGGACATAGCTATAACCTCCCTTCCGAACTCAAAGTTAACTGGCTCGCTACTTTGCAGTGAGATTGGATTTCATCAGGCGCTGCACAATTCGGAAACCCTGTAAAGCGTTAAGGTATACGTGAAGTAAAACGCTCACTTGATGCGCTTCCTCCCCAATGGGAGCGAAGAAAGGGTAGTTTGTATTGTGATTGAGATTAGCAGCAATAAGAGCTGCTTAAAATAGTGATTTAGCTATGCTGATCCTTAATAGATAACTATTACGGGAATTCATCACTATTCGGATAATGACTTGTACAAACCTGGCTGGCAGTGCGTAGCTTTACTGAACCTGGTTGGTAACGCCATCTATAGCGGCAACCGACTATGAAGCTCCGTTCTCTAAGGGCGGCGAGTGGTACACTCCTTTCTAGGTACCCACTTACCTATCCGCCCACTTACCTGCCCCGCTATGCCTGCAGAGCTACCGTTCCCTGCCTTTTCCGATACTCGAATATCCCTCCTGCCTGTTTCCAAGCTTAAGCAGACACCTCGTGTCGGCAGTCGGCGCTTGGCCAGGCAGGTACAGCCCATTTTTAGTTGGCTGCTGACACTGTTGCTCTTACTACTGAGTGGCGCCGCCGCCACAGTGCTTGCGCAAGGAACCCCGCCCCCAGAGTGTAGTGCAGACGAGAAGTTTGCTAACACGTGGTACTTCGGCTTTAAGGCGGGGCTGGACTTCAATCAGGCCTCGGCCGACTCCCTTCCGAAGGTGCTTACTAATGGAGCGATGGATGCTCCTGCCGGCTCGGGCGTGATGTCGGATAGAAACGGCAAAATCCTCTTTTACAGCAATGGCGAAACCGTTTGGAATGGCGACGGCACCGTGATGACCAACGGCACGGGGCTGGCGGGCAGCCGCTTCACCACCGACGGTCCCCTGCCCATTAGGATGCCGGGCATACCTCCGGCGGGCCAACCGACGCGCTACTTGCTCTTCACCCTGAAGGACACCGTGGGCCTAAGCTACTCGGAGATAGAGATTCCCGCGGGTGGTGGGCCGGGCACCGTCATAGCCGCCACCAAAAACACGCCTCTGGCCCGTGGCACGGCAGAAAAGATAACGGGCGTATTCCATAAAAACGGCTGCGATATCTGGGTTATTACGCACGGCTGGGGAGCTGCCAAGGCCGGCAACAACAACCGGGGCAACGCCTTTCTGGCCTACCGCGTGCGGCAAGCAGCCGGCTATGTAGGTCCGGTCGTCATCGACGCTCCGATTCTCTCCACCGTAGGCAGCCTGCACGCACCGAACGTAGCGGCCCAGGGCTACAAAGGCCAGATGAAGGTGACTCCCGATGGTCAGCGGCTAGCCCTGGCCCGCTACAGCGAAGCAGTAGGCGACAGCAGCAGCACCGTCGAGCTATTTGGGTTTGATAATAACACGGGCAATGTTAGCGTCAACATGGGGGTTCCGTACATCGTGGATAGCGGTGCAGGAAAATACTATGGGGTAAGTTTTTCGCCCGGCAGCTACCTCTACGCCACGGTACGCAACCCAGCCAAGCTGCTGCAATTTGATATCAGCGACCCCGGACCGATTACCAAGCAGGACATTCCGCTTAAGCAGAAGGCCCCGGCCGACCTGGGTTCGATGCAGGCCGCGCCCGATGGCAAGATTTACGTAGCCCGCGACAACCAACCCGCATTGGGCTTCATCCCTTTCCCGGACTCGCTGGGGGCCAAGGTTGGCTACGCCGATGATAGCCTGCAGCTAGGCGGGCGCCTCAGCGGACTGGGCCTAGTTAATTTCAACCAAAGCTCGCTGCTACAGTTCGGCCCCAATTACAGGTCCACGGCCTGCTTGGAAATTACCTTTGAGGCCCCATCCGTCAACTTCGAGGATCCGAAATACGCCTGGACGTATGCGACAACTACAGGGGCCACCTTGGGAACCTCAACGTTGCAAAACCCCGTGTTCGCCTTCCCCGCACCCGGCGACTACGTAGTGACGTTGCGCGTCACCACTAGCTGCTTTTGTCGCGAGAGCCAAGGCTTAATTCGGGTACCTGGCCCACCCACGCCCGGCAGCTTAGGCCCTAATCAAAACCTTTGCGTTGGCGGCACACCTGCGCCGATCACCGGCACTTCAGCTGGTGGGGGCCTCGGTCCAGACAGTTATGCTTACCAGTGGCAGTCCTCCCCTGATGATAGCAATTGGACTGACATTCCTGGCGCTACTGGCGCATCCTATACACCCACCGTCACCACCAATACCTACTTCCGGCGGTTGGTAACCTCGGGTTTTTGCGGCCCGCGTACACCTTCCAATTCTGTCCAGGTTATCTTCCTCCCAACAGTAACACCCACTGTAGCTTTGGCAGCTCCGCCCGCGCAATGCCCTGGCACGCCACTTACGTTCACGGCCGTGCCTACGGATGCCGGTGCCATTCCTACGTTCCAGTGGTTTGTTAACAACGTGGCTGTCGCGGCTACTGGGCCTACCTTCACCAGCAGCACGGTTGTGACCGGTGACCAAGTGCGGGTTGTGGTAACGCCCGCGGCGGGGGTATGTAGCACTGGTACGGCTACGGCCACGGTTACGGTAACGCGTACCGTGGCGCCAGCCCCCACGCTCACTATCGCCGCACAGCCAGCTGGGCCGGTTTGTTTGGGTGCTTCAATTACGTTCAACGTGGCCAGTGTAACAGATGCCGGGCCAGTTTCCGACTATCAATGGCAGGTCGACGGTACTGACGTGCCAGGCGCCACGGGTCCGACGTTCACTAGTACCACCCTGCTCCAAGGGCAAACCGTGACGGCACGCCTGCGCACGACAGACGTGTGCGGCCAGCCTGCTGCGGTCGTTTCCAATGGCATACCGGTGCAGATTCAAGCACCCGTAACTCCTACTGTAGCTTTGGCAGCTCCGCCCGCGCAGTGCCCCGGTACTCCCCTCACCTTCACAGCCGTGCCCACAGATGCTGGTGCTACGCCTACGTTCCAGTGGTTCGTCAACAACGTGGCTGTCGCGGCTACTGGGCCTACGTTCACCAGCAGCACAGTTGTGACAGGTGACCAGGTGCGGGTGGAGGTGACACCCACGGCGGGGCTGTGCAGTACGGGTATAGCCACGACTACCACCACGGTTACGCGCACCGTTCCGTCGCCGCAGCCTACACTCACCATTGCCGTGCAACCCAATGGCCCCGTTTGTCCGGGTGCGCCGCTCTCCTTCACTATCGCCAGCGTGACGGAGGCCGGCCCAACTCCCGAGTACCAGTGGCAGATTAATGGCGCTGACGTGGCCGGTGCCACGGGTTCTACGTTCACTAGCATTACCCTGCTCCAAGGCCAGGTCGTGACGCTGCGCCTGCGTACAGCCAATACTTGTGGGCAGCCTGTAACGGCTGTCTCCAATGGTGTGGCAGCACAAATATTGCCTCTCGTGACGCCTACCGTAAGCCTAGCGACCCCGCCCGTATCATGCCCGGGCACGCCGCTTACCTTCACGGCCGCGCCTGCTAACGCAGGCGCCGCGCCATCTTTCCGCTGGCTCGTCAATAATGTGGCCGTTGCTACTGGACCTACTTTTACCAGCAGTACGTTAGCTACCGGCGACCAGGTAAGTGTAGAAGTAACGCCCACAGTAGGGCTGTGCAGCACGGGTCTGGCCGTGGCCACGGTTACCGTTGCGCGCACGCCGGCGCTTGCGCCCACGCTCACTATTACCGTGCAGCCTAGCGGGACCGTTTGCTTAGGCGCGCCGCTTACCTTCAATGTGTCCAGTGTAACCGAAGCTGGACCTGCCCCCGAATACCAGTGGCAGGTCAACGGTACTGACGTGGCCGGGGCCACAGGTCCGACGTTCACCAGCACTACCCTGCGAGAAGGCCAAACCGTGACGGCACGTTTGCGCACCGCCAATGTTTGCGGACAAACTGCAACGGCCGCTTCCAACGGTATAGCCGTACGGATTCAAGGGCCGGTTGACGTAGATGCCGGTCCTGATAAAGAGATTCTGGCCGGTACGTCCGTGACGCTGGAAGGCCGCGCCAATGGTATATACCCCGTCACGTGGACGCCCACGACCGGCCTGACTTTCCCGGGCAACAACCCGCTACGGCCCGTGGTTTCGCCTACGGTAACCACTACCTATACCCTCACGGGCGGGGAAGGCGGCTGTGCTGACTCCGACCAAGTGACAGTGGTTGTGCGTCCGCCCATCCGTATTCCCAACGCCTTCACGCCCAACGGCGACGGCCGCGACGATACGTGGCAGATCGAGTTCATCGAGCAGTTCCCCGACAACACCGTCACCGTGTTCAACCGCTGGGGCAACAAGATTTTCTCGGCCAACAACTACAGCCGGGCCAATGAGTGGCGCGGCGACATCAACGGGCAGCCCGCTCCGGTAGGCACCTACTACTACGTTGTCGTCACGAAGGGGCCGCTAGGTAAGTCCTACAGTGGATCGATTACGATTCTGTACTAACAATTAACGTTCTGCTGCAACCAGCGCGGCAGAACCATTTTCTTCTTCGATAGACCTCAGGGCAATTCTGTTATGAAAAGAGTTCTAACTCTACTGCTGCTCCCGCTGCTGCTGGCCGCCGCGCCGGCCCTGGCCCAGCAGCAGGCGCAGTACAGCCAGTACATGAACAATAACTACATCCTGAACCCTGGTGCCACGGGTGTAGAAGACTATATCGACGTTAAGTTCAGCTACCGCACGCAGTGGACGGGGCTGGAAGGAGCGCCCAAAACCTACTATGGCAGCATCAGCTCCTCACTAGGCAAGTGGCGCACCACCACCAAGCGCACCCTGCGCGACCGGCGCCGGCCGTTTCACGCGCTGGGGGCACTCGTGTACAACGACGTAACCGGTCCCACAAGCCGGAAGGGTGCTTACGCTTCCTACGCCTACAACATGGTTCTAGCGCCCAACCTGCGCGCAGCGCTGGGCGTGTCGGCGGGCATGCAGCAGTTTGCCGTGGATGGGCAGCAGTTGCAGTTCTTCGACCCCACCACGGTTGCCGCCAGCGACGCCTCGCGGGTGTTTGACGCCTCGGTAGGGTTGTGGGTATACAGCTCCGACTTCTATGTTGGAGTGTCGGGCGCGCAGCTCTTTGCCAATAAGCTCGACTTTTCGTACGGCCCCAACTCGCTCAATGCGGGCGCAGGCAACACCTTGAAACGGCACTATTTCGCTACGGCTGGGGTGCGGGTGCCACTCACCGAGGACTGGTCGCTGGTGCCGTCGGTGCTGCTCAAGGCGGTCAATCCGGCTCCGCTTTCGCTCGACCTCAATGCCAAGCTCAAGTACCAAGACCTGTTGTGGGCGGGCGTGTCCTGGCGCGCCTTCGATTCGTTTGTGGGCATGGTGGGCCTCAGCTACGAGCAGTTCACGCTGGGCTACTCGTATGATGCCGGCGTTTCAGAGCTGGCCGGTTACCACGGCGGCAGCCACGAAGTGCTCCTAGGCTTGCGGCTGAAGAAGAAAGCGCAAGTGGTGTGCACCAACCGGTTCTGGTAGGCGACTAATCGAGGCTTCTACGATTACCTTGTTTCAGGCTAGGTCAAAAAGTGGCCGCACGTAGGATCTGCACCTAGGAGGTGCGGACCCAACGTGCGGCCACTTTTTGCTTCCAGGTTCAGTGGCAAAGCCGCTAACAAGAATGCTTGCATGAAACAACTTAAACCAATCAGCTTTTGCTGGCTAAGTGAGAAGTAAGGTTGAAAGTTGTGACTAGCTAATCTGACGCATTTGAATTCTAGGCAGGTTAGTTGGCGCTTACCACCGGAAAAGACGTGATGCGCAGCTTGGCCGAGCCATAGGGAATCAGGGTCAGTGTTTCGGATTTAGCTCCGGCGGGCGCGGCTACTGGGCTTAGGGGTGGCGCCGCGGCCGAGTTTTCAGCTAGTTGCCATTCGGGCAGACGTATGCCTTGCACCTGCAATTCAACAGGGGCCCCTTCCGGCGAAAACAGCACGCCGGTTGTGGGGCGCTCTTTCACTTGAAACGCCGCCGTGGATTGGCCTTTAGGCAAAAGCAGCCCATAGTTCCAGGGCGTAGTAGCCTGCACCTCGTAGTCGTCTGCGGCGTTCGGACGGTCGCGCAGCTTGGTCCATTGCTCACCGAGCTTCAAGCCATACACCAGCGGCCCCCGCTCCACCGAGACGGACTTCTGGTAGCCGGGTACTACCCGCACGGCCATCGGCAAACGCAACTCCACAACGTCGCCCGCTTTCCACGCTTGCTTGAGTTCGTAGAACGTACCGGCCTGGGGCGCTTTCGCTAGGGCTTTGCCGTTTACAGTTACCACGCTCCTGGTTGCCCAAGCCGGAATGCGCAGCCGCAGCGGGAAGGCCTGCTTGCCCGCTTTTTCCACCACAAAGCGGATGGTTTCCCGAAACGGATACTCGGTTTCTTCCCGAACAACCACCTGCTCGTTGCCTCGCACGGTGGTTGTAAGCTTACTGGGCGCGTAGGCCGCGGCCACTAATCCGCCGTCGGGCGAGGCCATCCAGAGGTGGCTGGCAAACTTGGGCCAGCCTTGGTGCAGATTGGCCGTGCAGCAGCCGAAGTGAGGCTCAAGCCCAAACAGGTTGGCTTCGTCGCCGTTGGTCGACCACTGCCGCTTGGCCTTGCTCACGAGCACCTGGTTGGGTTGCTGGTCGTACTGGTGGGCCCACATGGTGGGGTCGAAGGTGGCAGGCAACGCGTTGAAGGTTATTTTCTCTAATCGGTCGCCGAATAGGGGGTCGCCGAGCAGCGCCAGCAGCTCTTCATAGGAGTATTGCGCTTCCACCACCGTGCACAGCTCCGTGCCCTGCGACGGACTAGACCCGGCGAAGTGCTCGTCGCTGCTGAACATGCCATTGGGTAGGCCGTGGTACTGGTCGAGTGTCGCTAGCTGCTGGTAGATAGCCTTGCGGTCCGCTTCTGTGCCGCCGGTCATGCCCCAGAGCACGGGCATTTTCAAAGCCATGGCATTGTTGACGCCGTGGGCCTGAAGCGCTAGGTTATTGTTGCCTGCATTTAGCTTCAGGCTGGAGACAGTAGTGGGCTGGGCAAACGGAAAGTTGGCAAAGCCCTGTTGCCAGTTAAAGCCTTGCTGGGCGAGTTGGCCAGCCAGCTTCAGGAGCAGCGGGTTCTTGGTTTTCTGGTAGGTCCAGCGAATGGGCAACAGCTCTTCGGCCCAGCGGAACACCGCCCACTCTTTGAGCGGCAGCTTGTCGAGCTGGCTGCTCTGGTACGTGAAGTACTTTTCCATGAACGGCACCACGCGTTTGTCGCCGGTGGCTTCCTGGTACTGCATCAGGCTTTTGAGCACGAGCATATTGGGCCACCAGTCCTGGTTTTTCACCGGGCCGATGCTACCGTCGGGGCGTTGGCTTTGCAAGGCCCAATCCACCCACTTCTGCGCCTTGGTTTTCAACGCCGCGTCGTCGAGCCCGTAGGCCAACGGCAACAAGCCGTCGAGGTAGTAGGGGCCCCGCTCCCACCCTTCGCCCGTGCCGCCTAGCCAGGCGCTGTTGGCGCTCAGGTCGGGCCAGAACTCTTCGAGGTGCCCGCTCAACCCTTGCGCCTGAATTTCGAGTTGGCGCCGGAGCCAACCCTCCGGCCGAATAGCGCCCAAGGGCAGCGCCTGAAACGCCCCCGGCCGAAAGGCCGCCGACTTAGCGCCCGGCACGGTGGCCGACGCGGGCGCTGCGGGACGGGCTTGTTGCGCCTGGGCTTGCAAAGCGAGCAGAATTCCAATCAGCAGCCCGCTACAACGAGGAATGGAAAGCATAAGAAAATGGGCCAAAAAGTGGGAATACTTGGTGGAAAAGTGGGGTGCCTTCGCCTTATGTAGGCTAGTAAAAAAGCGCTTGCTCTACGCACCTTAACAGAAATATCTGCAGCAACCCCAACTACACGCGGCTGATGCCGCAGTGCGCCTAGGGCCGCTGCAGATATTGCTAGTTAGTTGCGTTACGGCTTGGCCGCTATGTGCTTATCGAGCACCTTGATAAAGTAGCCGCCTACTACCGAGCGGGCTTGAAAGCCTACCTGTTTGGCATCGGTGGTTTCGTGCCAATCGGTGAGTGGTACCCGGGTCGGCGAGTCGTTGGCAAATTGCCAAACGGGTTTTACCAGCGCCTGGAAGTCGGCGTCGCGCTCGGCCATGGTGGCCGTCCACATAATCCAGTCCGATTTCGTATAGGTTTTGCGGCTGTCTAGGGGCAGGCCGTAGCGTTGCTGCTTGGTTAGGTAATAGGCCAGTTCTTGCTGGGCCACTTCCTTAGGAAAGATGTTCAGACCGAGCATTTTGTCCCATACCAGATTGTACTTCTGGCTCCACGAACCGGCAGGCTTATCGAAAGTCAGGGCGTAGTGGTCGCCAGTGGCCGACATAGCTACCCAGCGCTTGGCATAGTCGCGGGCTAGGGCCATGTACTCGTCGGCCGTTTTCTGGTCGCCGAGCTGCTGCGCCATTTGCCCATAGCAAGCAATGCCCATAATAGCTTTCACCGACAAGTTGGAGTTACGAGCCAAGTGGCCGGCGAAATCGTCGGTGCTGAGCTGGGTGGCGGGGTCCAAACCGTCGCGCTTCAGGAAACCTACCCACTTGGTGATGGTGGGCCAGTGCTCACGCGCAAAGTCAGGCTTGCCGTCCATCTTTACCGAGGCTGCCGTCAGGATAAGCATGTTGCCAGCTTCTTCCACGGGCATATCCTCGCCGTACGTCTGCCCGTTGGCCCGTGGGTACGTGCCTACATCGTGGGCCGGGAAGTCTTTTTTCCACTGGCCCGATTCGCTGTATTCAAAAATGAAGCGCAACATGCCCTTCGCTAGCTCATTGTTGTAGCGCAAGAATAGCGGAGCAGAAGGATACGTCACGTCCACGGTGCCAATGGAACCGTTCGAGAAGTTTTCCTTGGAAAACATAAACACCTCGCCTTTGGGGCCGGCCACAATTTTGTGGGCGGCAATGGCCTGGCGATACGCTAGCTGACACAAATCGGCGTACTGCTGCCCACCAGCTGCTTGCGCTTCGGCATAAAGTTGCTTGTCGAACGTGGTGCATTTCTGCCGCAGACGGGCATAATCTGCTTCGGCGGCTTGCAAAACTTTGGGCATGGTGGTAGCGGGGTCGCGCCGCCACCAGCCGCGTAGGTTCTTCCCGAAATACTGCACTGAATACTGGTCGTCGTAGCCTAGCAGCACGTGTCGCTCGGTTGGTTCCGTCTTTACAGAGCCTAGGTCCAGCACGGTAGCCAGCGCTACACGCTGGGACTGCCCACTCACGGGCTTGGCATTAGCGGTAAGGGTGCCACTTTTCGTGAACGTATTTTTCAGGGCTTGAGGCTCGCCGGCAGCCTGCTGGGCCGACCCTGGCGCCGCCAAGTACGCTTGGCCCCAATCGATGCGAATGTTGTCGCCGGCTTTGGCCAACACCGGTTGTGCAGTGGTGCCAACTGCCTGCCAAGTCAAGGTGCCCGCTTTACCTGCTTGGGTCGTAACGGGCTGGTACGGCGTGTTGGCAGCTAGGCCGCCGCTTTCGGTTAGCATAACCTGCACCGGGTGGGCTTTTCCATCCGTTGAAGTAGCTCCGAACGTGACGTAGCTAACGGGCCGGGCCACAGTTTCCAGCTCGTCGAGCAGCAGCGGCGAGAGAAAGTTCACTGTCAATTGCACCGGTCCGGCCGCAAACTGATAAGTGGTTTGGGTGGCCGTTACGGCTACGCTGGTTTGGCGGGCGGTGGGGGTAACGGGCAGGGGCAGCAGTTCATACAACCCGGCGTCGAGGTACTCGCCGCCCATCGGGCTGTTGCAATGCATGGCCAGCACGTTTTCACCTTTGCGTAGCGCCTTCCGCGCCGATTCAGGCACGTCGAAATACTCGTAGCTGCTATTCCAGCGGGGCAAACGCACGAGCTCTACCCCGTTCAGGTACACTTCTACTGCGTCGTCGTGCCACATGTATAGGCGCAGCTTGCCTGTTACCTGGGGGTTGGCCACGGTTACGCGCCGCCGCACCCACACGTCGCCCTCGGTCCAGGTGGTGCCTTTCTGGTCTTTTTGATCGGTGAAGGGCGCGGGGCCGGTTTTCCAGCCGGTTGCTGCGTAAGTCGGTTTTTCCCAACCCGCGGCCGGCTTGGACAGGGTGTACTGGGCCGTGTATCCCTGCTCCATGGCAGTAGGGATGATGGCCCGATACTGCGGAGCTGCTTGGCCTAGAAACTGATATGCTTTGCCGTCTACGCGTACCACACCCTCCAGCGCCTGGGCCACGCCGGTCCAGTGCCGGGTAGAAGAAGCCGTCAGCGTATCATTGAACGTCCACAGGCTAAAGTAGGGGTCGTGGGTGATGAGCGGGTAAGCCGGTGGGCGGAGCGTCTGGGCCAGCAGGCTACCCAGGCTGAGCGTCACCGCGAATAGGAAAGCAAAACTCTTTTTCATTCGTATGGAATTAGGAAAATTTAAGTAAAGCAGCTTCTCATCTAGCAAGGTTGGAAGGCGCTAAAAATCAGGAATAGAGCAGCCATTTGTAGTTCAGTCCCCTTGCTCCTATCCTTCTTTTCACCCCGGCTTTGTATGCCTTTGCCGATCAGGTAGTGTTGGCTAGCGCAAGGGACCGGAATAGTGGCGCTTGTTTCGTTTGTTAGTGCAAGGCAGTTGTTGACGTATCCTAGACTTTTGATTCGGCTTTCTGTGAAAAAGCCCTACTTAAGCAGCGGGGCATGAATCTGGCGGAGCGTCTTGATGGGGATTTTGATAACCTCCCGGTCGTAAGTCAGCAAGCCGTTCACTTCCCCTTCCACATCGGTGGTTTGGGTGTACACAGCCGATGACAAGCCTTTCTGCTGGTAGTACTCCACAATCTTGGCGTATTTCTTTCGGTACGCCTTCAGCACGTCGTCGGCCGAATGGTAGGTTTGGTAGCCCCAGTTGCGCATGGAAGGGTTCCACAAGTGGCCTTCGATGGGCCAGCCTATGCCTCCAAACTCGCCGATGGCAATGACGCGGTTGCTTTTAGCCGCTGGCAGGTTGGGCTCCTCCTCGTAGGTATGAATGTCGTAGAAGTCGCCGGCGCCTTGGTCGTTCCAGCCGGTTACGGCGTTGATTACCCGACTAGGATCGAGGCCTTTCACCCAGGCGGCGAGTCGTGGATTATCATACTGGCCCCAGCCTTCGTTGTGCACCACCCAGGTCACGATGCTGGGGTGGCTATAGAGCCGGTCTATCATCCGCCGAAACTCCAGCTCGAATTGCTCCATGCCCAACGAACGGCGCAGAGGTTCGATTTGGGCACCCGGCGCCACGTTCTGGCCTTCCAAAAAGCCTGATGGCATGTCTTGCCACACCAAAATCCCGAGCCGGTCGCACTGGTAGTAATAGCGGTCCGGCTCCACTTTAATGTGCTTGCGCAGCATGTTGAAGCCTGCTTTCTTTAGAAAGTCAATCTCGAAAATCATGGCTTCGTCGGAAGGCGGCGTAAGGAGCCCTCCCGGCCACCAGCCCTGGTCGAGCGGGCCGTTGTGAAACACCACCTTGTTGTTGAGCAGCAGCGTGGGCTGCCCTGCTATCGGCCCAGGCCCCACCGAGATTTTACGCATGGCAAAATAGCCGTTCACTGCGTCGAGCGCAGTTCCGGTCACGGTGGCTTTGGCGTAGGCGGCCCGTACGGCAGCGGGCTGGCGTGGCCGCTGGTTGCGGGGCGTGGAGCCAAACGGGTCCTGAACGGTTACCAGTTCGGTTTTGAGGTCATATAGAAAGGGCGTATCCGGCGCCCAAAGCTTGGGGTCTTTCAGGTTCAGGTAAGCCGTCATGCCCGACCGGACCAGCGTGGTAGCCACCGTGCGTTTGCCATCGAGCGCCGTCAGGCGGATGGCCGTAGTAGCATTATTGGCGGGCTCGTTGAGCACCACTTCCACTCGTACGCGACTGGAATCGAGTTCGGGAGTAAGGCGCACTTCTTCGATGTAGGCTTGTTTGGGCACCGGCTCCATCCACACGGTCTGCCAGATACCCGATACCGGCGTGTACCAAATACCGTTGGGGTTCAGCAACTGCTTGCCTCGGGGCTGCTCCCCGGTTGAGGTTGGGTCGAGCACACCGAGGAGCAGCTGGTTATCACCGGCCTTTAGGTAGTCGGTTACATCGAAGCTAAACGCGTCGGAACCACCCTGGTGTGAGCCCACCAACCCACCGTTCACCCACAGGCTGCACTCGTAGTCTACGGCTCCGAAGTGCAGGAGCACCCGTTGGTTTTGCCATTCCTGCGGCACAGTTACGCTGCGCCGGTACCAGAGCCGCTGGTCTGGCATGAGCGCCTTGTTCACCTTCGACAAGGTCGATTCCACGCAGAAAGGCACCAGAATCTGCCCGTTGAAGGTGGTAGGCGCGGGAGCGGTTCGGGGAGTTATGGCGTAATCCCACATTCCGTTCAGGTTTTGCCATTGCGCACGCACCATCTGTGGTCGGGGGTACTCGCGCCACGCATTGGCGGCCGTCACCTGCTTTTCCCAGCGGCTCAGGATGGGCGCCGGCCTGACCGGGGGTACGGGAGCCGGAGCAGTTGTCTGCGCATGGGCCGCAACCCCGGCACCAAATAAGCTGGCGCTAAGCCAGGCAGCAGAAGCGAATCGCCTGATTGAATTCATAGGTAAGGGGTGGGAAAGGGCGAAGACAGGTAGTGAGTGAGCTGCCTAAGCGAGTAGTAATGATGCAGGATCTAGACCTTTGACATGTCCTACCTACTTAGGCGCTGTACCACGAGCAAGATTTGGCTTTCGCGCCGCCGTGATTTTCAGCTTTGCGCTAGCCCTTAGAAAGCGGCATGCTTGTTCCTTGGGTCTGAAGCTCCAACCCAAGGAACATAGCTGCCAAGTTTATAGCGCATCAGCTAGGTCAAGGAACAAGTGCCGTCTGAGGCGCTCTGTTCGTTGCTGCTTGCCGCGCTAGCACTCATCGTTAAAACTTTTGTACTGGGGAATATACGTATTGCCCAACACCTGCCGCTTTCACCCCGATGCGAGCAAAAACTGCCCCCGTAATAGAGGAGGGAATCGTCACCGAAAGGTTTTGCACCTGGCTCAGGTTCACGGCCGCAGCACCAACTTTTTCGTTGCGCTCCAGCGCGTTGCTGTCATCCACAAACTGCGTGCGGCTTATCAGCAACACCACCCGGTCGATGTCTCTGCCTGCCACAATCCGATTGACGCGGCACGTAGCCGTTAGGGTGTTGCCACTGCGCTGAAAAGCAGCGTCCGTTACGGTGAAATATGGCGTTACCGGTACATCTACTACAGTATTGCCGCGCACCTGCACATCAATACTGTCTGTGTTGTCTACCCACGGGCCGTTTCCGCGTGAGCGAACCAGCTTGTAGTTACCATCGAAAAGCTTGGCCTGGAACGTGCCGTCTTGGTTGACAAACACCGGAATCTTTGTGAAGAGCTGATAGCCGCGCTGCCACAACTCCAGCATGGTGGTTTGATTTCCCAAGTCGGTGGACCCGTTCGACCGAAGGCCCAGCACCTGATCCTGGTACACAATGCGGCCGGTAAGCGTGGAGCTTGGCGGCTCCACGTTGTCTTTGGCGCAGCCCATCAACAATGCAGTGCCCGCGAGCAGGCTATAAAGAAATGCTTTCATGAGTGCAGCTTATTGGAAAGGGTTGCGAACCAGCAGCGGGTTGTTGTTGAGAACCCCCTGATCAATAAAAGTGTAGTAGTTGCCTAAGCGGAAGTTGCGCGGAGCCCGGAAGCGCGGTGCTACCAACTTCACAAACACGTACTTGCCATCCCGCGGATCTCCGGGCCGCACCACGCGGTACGGGTACAGCGCATACATCACCGCATTTGGGTTGGAGTTGCTGCCATCCCAAAGCACATGGGCACGGCGCCAGCGCTTCAAATCCCATAACCGGTGGTCTTCAAAAGCCAGCTCCACCCGACGCTCATTTTCCAGCCTCTGCCGGCTTAAGGTGGTCAGGCTATTGGCCGGGAAACCAGCCCGCTCCCGCACTTGGTTTACATACGTCAGTGCCTCTGCCGTTTGCCCGAGCTCAAAGGCGGCTTCGGAAGCGTTGAGCAGCACTTCTCCCAAGCGGAACCGCACCCACCACGTGTCACTCAGCACCCCGCGGGTACTGGCTTTCGGAGTGGAATCTATGTACTTCCGCATGTAGAAGCCGGTGTTCGAAACTTCGGTTTGCGAGCGTTGCGGGCCCGAACTACCAGTCAGCAGCTTGCCATCGGTGTAGTTGGAGGCCAATCCACCTTCCACCGTTTCATAGGTGTTGCTGGTCGCATTCCACACCAGTACGCCCGCCTGAATCTGCACTTGTTGGCCAGCGAAAGAACTACCCGGATAAATAACGGTGCCGTACAGGCGAGCGTCTTTATTGGCGAAAGGGCCGCTCAAATTGTCGTAGTAGATGTAATCGGTGTTGGCCGCGTTACGGGTTCTTATTTCCCCCGAAGTACCATCTAAGTACTCGTAGCTTTCCACCAAGTTCAGGGTCGGCGTGACGTTCGACGACGACAAGTTATCTTCCCGGATGCCACGCGCAATATTGTCGTAAGTAAAGCCGTGCCGCCGGTCCCGCGCAACCAGAAAGTCTTTAGCCAAAATCACTTCGGGGTTGGATGCTTTCCGAGTGATGGCATCGTAGAAGTTCTCTCCGCGGTCTGGGTTGGTCCGGTACAAGGAATAAGGGCCCGCAATTACTTCTTTGGCCGCGTCTAAGGCCTTCCGGTAGTATTCGTTGGCCCGGCTAGCCGGAATGCCTACTTCCCCGCCAGCAGTTTGAATATTCAAACCCGACAGCGCGTTGTACTTGGCAATAGAGCCCGCGTAGAGCATGGCCCGCGACTTGAGCGCCATAGCGGCGTACTTGTTGGCGCGGGTGTTGCTGCGGGGGCTGCTGGCGGAACTACCGTCGTTGCCGAGGTCGTTCTTGATGGCATCCAGCTCGCTCGCTACAAAGTCGTACACTGCGGCCTCCGTATTGCGTGGGCTTTGTAGCGGCGTGGGGTTGCCGCTGTAGTCGTAGATCAGCTGCTGCGTCACGATGGGCACTCCCCCATGACGCTTCACTAGCTCGAAGTACACGAAAGCCCGCAGAAAGCGAAACTCGGCCTTGAACTGGTTTTTTTGCGCCTCTGGCAGCGTGGTGCTGAATTTGTCGATGTTCTCGAGGGCCAGATTAATGTCCCGGATCAAGCCGTAGTCCCAGTTTCCCCAACGGTTGAAGCTGTAGTCATTCAGGTTGTTGGAGCCGTCGCCGTTGCCCGACCAAATGGCTTCGTCGTAGGCAGCAAAGTCGGGCCAGCCGTCGTCAATCTGCGTATGGAAAGGCAGCCGGTCGTAGTTATTAGCCAGTAGGCTGGTAATAAGGTTAGCGTCGTTCCAGATTTGTTCATCCAGTACGATGTTAGGAGCCTCCCGTTCCAGGAAGTCCTTCTCGCACGCCGAAAGGC
This sequence comes from Hymenobacter sp. YC55, assembly GCF_029433095.1. Lineage (GTDB taxonomy): Bacteria > Bacteroidota > Bacteroidia > Cytophagales > Hymenobacteraceae > Hymenobacter. The sequence continues at coordinate 190,506 of NZ_JARNTX010000006.1, read as the reverse complement.
TTAGGACTAGCCCGGCACTCAGAGCTAGGGTTTTATAGGAAAATCTCATATTGCTGTGGGAATATTAGAAGCCGATAGAAAAGCCGGCGTTGTAGAGGCGTTGCTGCGGGTAAACCAGTCCCCCGTTGTTGACAATTTCTGGGTCCAGATCAAACTCCTTCATGTTGTCGAAAGAGTACAGGTTGGTTCCGTTGACGTACACCCGCATGGAGCCAATGCCAAACCGATCCAGGAAGGGTTTCGGAATGTTGTAGCCTAGCTCCAGGTTGCGCACGCGCAGGTAGCGCACGTTGGTAATCCAGAAGTCACTGCGGCGGTTGTAGTTCGGGTGCCCTCCATCGTCGCGCCGGATTGCCGGGTATTTGCCCGAAATCCACGGACTATCGTTGTTGAATGGGTCCTCCCGGTGCCAGCGGTCCTCGAAGATGTAGTCTGGCGACGTGCCGTTGTTCTGAAACGGAATTTTCTGCTCTACCTCCCGGCGATAGGTCTGTAAGCCGGCGCCAACTAAGTCAAACTTGAGGGTGAAGCCCTTGTAGTCGAAAGTGGAGTTGACGGCATAGGTAAGGTAAGGCGTTGCGCCCTCAGCGTAACCGATCGGCCGCTCGTCGAGGTAGTTGATGGCCCCGTCGCCGTTTACGTCCTTGTATTTATGGTCGCCGGGCAGCTGGTTACGATTGCCTTGCCCATCGTTGTTGATGGGGTAGTTTTCGATTTCCTCTTGCGACTGAAAGACGCCAACCACCTGGTAGCCCCAGTTGATATAGGCCCAGCGGTCTGAAATAGCATTGCGATACTCTTCCCACGAGTTACCGAACCGGGGCTTGTACTGCGACAGGTCACGGTTACGAGCCAGCGTGGCATGAAGACCCACGGAATATCCTAACTCACCGGCCTTGCCCGAATAGGTCACCAGCCCTTCCATACCCCGTACGGCGTCGGAGTTAAGGTTTTCTTGTGGCAATGGATACCCTACTTCACTAGGCAGCAGCACATCGTAGCGTGGGGCAAGCAGGCCTTTGCGCCGACGCTCAAACACATCAAATTGACCAGTTATCTTGCCTTCTAAGAAGCCAAAATCTACACCTATGTTAGATGACTGGTTGGTTATCCAAGACAGCGTGGTAATCGGCGGGTTGCGCGGATCAACGCCGATAACGTAGCTACCATTGAAGATCGAGCTACGAGCCGGAAACTGGTAGCCACCTATGTAGCTGTAAGGGGCAACTAAATAGTCTTGGTTGTCTGGGTTATCTAAGTCATCTGCGCCGGTACGCCCGTAGCTACCACGCAGCTTCAGTTCGCTCAGCACATTACCAATGCTCTCTTTGATGAATGGCTCTTCACTGATACGCCAGCCCACCGAGGCGCCGGGGAAAAAACCGTAGCGGCTATCCTCCCGGAACAACCATGAGCCATCGTAGCGCCCAAGCACCTCCAGCAGGTATTTCTGTTTATAGTTATAATTTACCCGACCAATATAGCCTGCTCGGGCTCGTTCGCTTATCCTATCGTCCAGATTACGGGCGTTGGCAAACAGGAGCAACGGGATGGTATTGTTAGGCGGCACAGTGTTGAGGCCATATTCCCGGTCATCAGTATCGTAGCGCTCATACGCGGCTACGGCCGACACGCCATGGTCGCCAAATGTCTTGTTGTAGTTGAGTTGCAACTGCCCGTAGCGGTCAATAATGTTTCGGGTACGCCGTTCCCGATAGGGGTTCTGGTTGCCGAAAGCAGGGCTGGTTTCGTAGACGTCGGTGACGGGGTTATAGCGGTAAGCGTTGTAGGTGTACTCGAAGCCGTTCGCGAGACGGTTGGTATAGTTGTAAGAGCCAATAGCCTTGGCGCTTAATCCGAAATCGAAGTTGTACTCTGCTGTAAAGTTGCCTTTAGCAGCACGATAATAGTCTGTATAATAACCCGTTATTGCCTCCGTATAGGTAGCAGGGTTTACATTGACGTTGTGCGTCTGGTTGATGTAGTTGGGATTGTCGTTGGCATACGGCCGCTCGGTGGGCCACATGCTAAATACGCTCAACAGGGGGTTGAAGTAATCGTCGCCGCCTGGTACGCCGAGCGTAAAACGGTCTTCGATGCGCCCCGAGATTTGCGTACCGATTTTCAGTCGTTGCGTTATGTTAGCCTCTACGTTGGCCTGAAGGTTGGTGCGACTGAATTTAAAATCCTTGATAATTGCCTCTTGTCCAAAGTGACTGCCCGATACGTAGAATCGGACGTTGTCGGAGCCACCAGATATACTGCCATTCACGTAGTAGCGCGGCACATCAGGACGAAACACAAATTTGTAGTAATCGAAGCTCTCATAACCGGGTGCACCTGTCCGCCACTTTTCCAGCACATCAGGCGTAATGTTCTCACCTTTTACCGGCTCGTTCACTGGCGTTCTACCTTGGTTCTGACCAGCCTCGGCTAGCGCCCGCACGTGCTGGTACGCATTAGCCGGGTGCGGAAAGCGCGTGAAGTTTTGCAGGCCGTAGTAGCCGGATACATTGATGACCGGCTTGCCTTTTTCGCCCCGCTTGGTTGTTACCAGCACTACCCCGTTGGCAGCCCGGAGCCCGTAAATAGCGGCAGAAGCATCTTTGAGAATCGAAATGTTCTCGATGTCATTGATACCTAAGTTGTTGAACTGACCCGCATCGGATACCACCCCGTCAATAACATAGAGCGGGTCGCCTAGGTTACGGATTTGAATGCTGGCACTCCCGCCTGGCCGGGCATCAGCTTGCCGGGCCGAAACGCCTGGTATGCGGCCCACAAGGGCCTCAGAAGTAGAGCCAGCAGGTGTGCGGGTGATGGCCGCGGAATTGGTGCTACTGATAGCCCCCGTTACGGTAGCGCGCGACTGGGTGCCGTAGCCTACTACTACTACTTCCTCCAGCGCTTGGTCGTCGGAGAGCAGCTTCACGGAAAGCTTAGCAGCGGAGTTGGCCGCAACTTCCTGCGGTTTGTAGCCAATGAATGAGAAGGCTAGCACAGCACCTTGGTCAGGTACAGTAATGCTAAAGTTACCTTGCGCATCGGTTTGCGTGCCGTTAGTGGTGCCTTTCACTACCACGTTAACGCCTGGCAGACCTTCGCCTTTCGTGTCGGTCACGGTGCCCGTCACGGTGATGTCGACCACTTTGCTATTAGCAGTAATAGCCGCTACATCCCGATTGGGCACTGTATAGTTGCTCTCATCAGAAGAGCCAAAGGCAGCTCCCACTGAAGCACACAGAGCAAGCGGTGTAAGCGAGACCCGCGTGAGGTGACGGACCTTCCTAATTGGTACTCGGTTTTTCATAAGCGTGTGGGTGTTGATAATAGAAATGGAACTATAAGCGAAAGCACAGCAAGCTTAGCTACCTGAATCAGCTACTTTGCTAAAACGTATTAGCAAAAAGTCAATATTATATTTGCCTGCTAATACGTTTTAGCAAGTGCTGAACAACTCCGTTATTACACATCATTTAGTACAGGTAATACCTGCTTGCTGTGCTAAAATGAAACGGCCCGAAATAGAGTGGATGAGTTAGTAGCCGATAAGTATGCAAACCTTTGTCTTAAAACCAAATAAAAACTTTAGAAACTCTTATTTACTGGCCTAAGGTAGATCAGTGATTATATATATAAGCAGTCAATAACTACTATTAACTAAACGACACTACAAACATTTAATATTGCAATTTACCATTGCGCATACCTTTATACTCAAGGTTAAATCAATATTTATTATAACTATTCTTATTCAATAATTGATTTAACTGTTTCCTTAGTGAGATCTTATAACGGTAAAACTTACACTCAATGGCTTGAGCAGTGCATTGTAAAATGGGTTAACTTTTTTTACACAAAGGTTTGCATAGTGTGGACACATAAGAGAATTGTTAGGGTAGCAACACATGCATATGATTTCACAACTTGTCAACATCAGATCTTAGGTTCGTCTTATCCGCTGTATGTATAAGAATTATAAAAATTATATATAAAACAAGAGTTTGTTGATGCAGCTGTTTGTCACTGTTAGCCTTTGACGTACCTAAGAAGCGCTACGTGCAGTCGAATTGCGAATAACCAAATCAGGTTGTAGCACTATGCGCCGAGGAGAAAAGTTGTCGTCCTTTTCTCTTAAAATTTGAAGGAAAAGCTCAACGGCCGACTGGCCCATCTGCTCACAACGCTGATCCACGGAAGTAATCATGGGCTCGGTGAGGGCGGTGAAGGTTTCGTTGCTGAAGCCTGATATAGCAATTTCCTGTGGCACCTGGATGTGCCTGCTTTTCAGCAACTGGAGGGCTCCTACTGCCGAAAAATCACTAGCTGAAAAGACGGCATCAGGAGGAACAGGCAAATCCAGAAGCTGCTTCATGCCTTCGATACCATCGTCCAACGTCATGTCGTTGATAACTGTATAAGCTGGCTCAATAGGAAGATTAGCTTCGCGGAGCGCATCTTCGTAACCTAAGCGCCGGTACTTATAGATGTTGAGATGCTGCGGTCCGCCGAAATGCGCAATGCGCCGATACCCTTGCTGAAGCAGGTGCTTGGTGGAAAGGTAGCCCCCTTCCCGGTCGTCGAGTACGACGGCGTTTACTTGCTTTCCTTCTAGAATACGGTCGAAAAATACCAGTGGGATGCCCTGTTTGAGCACCTTATCGAAGTGCGCAGAGTCGCGGGTGGTGCGGGCCAAAGAAACCAAAATGCCATCTACTTGCGCATTTATCAGCGTGTCGACGTTGGTGCTCTCGTGGGCCACGTCTTCGTTTGATTGGCAAATCAGTACGTTGAACCCGGCCTTGCTAGCCACGGCCTCTATCCCTTTCACTACCATCGTGAAAAAGTGCCCGTCAATATGGGGTACTATAATACCTAGCAGGTTGCTGCGCCCTTTGCGCAAGGCGGCCGCCATATAGTTTGGCTGGTAGTTCTGCGCTTTGGCCAGCTTTATGACGCGCTTTTTGGTTGCGTCGCTGATGCCAGGATGGTCACTTAAGGCTCGGGAGACAGTTGAAATAGAAAGGCTTAACTGCTCCGCAATGTCGGTTATTGAAATGCGTTTTTTGCTCAATGGATTACAGTTGAAGCAGTTCCTGCTCAATTTAAAGTACACAAATGTCCGTACCTGGCAGGAATTTACTTGGTCCCAGGCCAGCTTCTATTTACAAAAAGAACGGTATAAGCAGTCAAATCAGACAGTTTGTAACTGCATAAGCAGCTTTCAGTTAAGCGCTATTACTTACGCTGTAGTATGCACATCTTCTCGTAGGCACAGCAGCAAAACCAACCCGGGCACTGCGTGCTCGGGTTGGTTGGTAACTAACTCTGCTTTAAATACCTACGCCGAATTATACTAAGAGGCAGGTTGGCTAACGCCAATAGAGTAAGTAACTATTGGCAGACGCCCAGTGGCACACCTACGCCATTCCGTATTGCTTGAGCACGTCTTCCGGCACTCCTTCCCACCGGTTGGGCTTGTTGCCGACATACCCTATATCCGCAATTCCCATTTTGCTGGTGAAGAATCCGCTTGCTGTCAAATCACGCATACGGTTGAAGAAAGTCACTCCTTGCTTCATTTCGCGCTTGGCTTTGAGCGGATACGCTATTTCACTGACCATTTCGATTTGCTGCTGCGGGGTACAGTCCACAAACGCGTGCTGGTAACGGTTCGAGCACTGCACATCCAGCCAGCGCAAACCGCCGCGCAACGGTACTTGGTGCTCGGGAATATCCTTTGCAATAAACTCTATAAACTCGGGCACTTTGGCTTCGGAGGCACTGCCCGATTTCTCGTCTTTGGGAATAATAATATCAGTCAATACGGTAATCGTGGCCATTTCGTGCGGAGTAAAGAACGTTTCCGCATGTAATTTTTTGTCCCGCTCTATCTCAAACGCCTGCTTACCGGCTGTATCGGCAGCGGGGGCAGGGGCGGCGGCTTTCTCAGTGGTCTTACTGACATCGGTTTTGCAAGCATCGAGCAACAACCCCGTCGAGAGGGCAGTTAAGCCTATGGCTTTCAGCGAATCACGTCTTTTCATTGGAAGTTGGGTATAGGGCTTTACACAGATAGTTTTTTCCGCTGCTCCAATATGTACTCACTCGTGCGCATGGACAGCGCCAAAATGGTCCATGTGGCATTTTTGTCGCCTTGTTGCACGAATGGAGCTGCATCCACCACGAACAGGTTTTTGCAGTCGTGCGCCTGGCACCATTTGTTGAGGGCCGATTTTTTCGGGTCGTCGCCCATCCGTACCGTACCCACTTCGTGGATGATTTTTCCGGGCGCCTCTAGGCCATAGTTCGTTTCGGGACCTGGAATTTTCGACGTGATGATGGCACCCATTTCATGCATGATAGACTGGAAAGTTTCCTGCATGTGCTTGGCCTGCTTAATTTCGGCGTCGGTCCAGTTGTAATGGAATTTGAGCACGGGGATGCCGTATTTATCCACCACGTCGTGGTCGATTTCGCAGTAATTGTCGGCGCGGGCAATGGCAGTGCCCCGGCCAGCCATTCCGACTTGCGAGCCATAGAAGCGGCGGTAGTCGTCTTTCAATGATGCTCCGAAGCCCCCGGCTTCTTTCATTTTGCCGTCGCGGCCGGGCACCAGCCCGTTGATGTTTTGGATGTTGTTGGCGAAGCCGTAGGAAGGCATGCGCATGCCGCCGCCATATTCGATGTGGTAGCCGCGGGGGAAATCCAGCTTTTTGTTGTCCAGCCACCAAGGCGTGTAGATATGGACGCTACCTACCCCGTCTTCGTTGTAGCGTTTTCGGTCCATCAGCTGTGGTAAAAAGCCGCTGAGGCTAGCTCCCGTGGAGTCGTGTAGGTATTTCCCTACTACCCCGCTGCTGTTGGCTAGTCCGTTTGGGTGGTTGCTGGAAACAGAGTTGAGCAATAGCCTAGCCGACTCTGCGGCACTGGCACCCAGGATAACCATCTTGCCCAGGACCTGATATTCTTGCAAGTCGTTCTTATCTACGTAAGACACGCCGGTGGCTAGTCCGTTGGGCCCGGTCAGCACCTCGCGCACCATGGCATTGGTGAGGACTTTCAAGTTGCCGGTTTTCACGGCGGGAATCACCAAGCACGAGGAAGCCGAAAAGTCTCCGTACACCTTGCAACCGCGGCCGCACTGTCCGCAGTAAAAACAGGCACCCCGGTCTTTGTTGTTGGGCAAGCTTTCGGTCAGTACCGAACCACGGCCGGGTATCACTTTTACCCCTGCTTTTTCGGCCCCACGCTTAATGAACAGCTCGTTGAGGCGCGGCTTGGGCGGCGCCATGAAAATACCATCGGGTTCGTCTTCTAGGCCTTCAACGGTGCCATATATGCCAATAAGGCGGTCAACCTTGTCGTAGAAGGGTTTCACTTCCTCGTAGGTGATGGGCCAGTCGTCGGTGAGGCCGTCGATGTGGTGGCTCTTGAAATCTTTGGGACCCATGCGCAACGAGATGCGCCCCCAGTGGTTGGTGCGGCCACCTAGCATGCGCGCCCGAAACCAGTTGAATTCAGTTTTGTCTTTGGTGGTATAGGGCTCTCCTTCCAATTCCCACCCGCCATAAGCGGCGTCGAAATCCCCGAAGGGCCTGGTGGTAGAAGCCCCCCGGCGCGGCGACTCGTATGGGAATTTCAGTTGCTGGGCATCAATAGCGGGGTCGAAATACGATCCGGCTTCCAACATCAATACTTTTAAGCCGGCGTGCGCTAACACGTAGCCGGCCATCCCGCCTCCTGCGCCTGAACCAACAATGATGGCATCGTAGACGGTGCCCGATTTCTTGATCTGAAACGTGCTCATAGGTTAATGAAACTAATATGGGTAGGGAGTTAAAAAACAGGTTAGCCTGGAAGGCGTAATTTTCTATGAGCAAATGCTTACACAAGGGATGTTCCTGCTCCTTTCTTGGGCATGTTTAGCCCAAGTCAGGTTGCAGAGGTACCACTCCCGATAAAGCAATTCCGGTTACTCTCTCTATTTCAAATTGGCGCGAGTAGATTCGGAGGGGCGAATGGAAGACTGCCGAATCAGCAACTTGGGAGTTAGCTGCAGCAGCACCATTCCGTTGGTTGGTTTGGCGCCCTTTAGTGCCGTTAGCAGCACCTTTATAATTTCCTCCGCCATTACTTCTAGCGGCTGGGCTACTACCGTAATAGGTGGAGAATAGAGCCGAAATAAGGCGTTGTCATCGAAGGAAATAACGGCAATACGGTTTGGAACCGACCACCCCAAGCGGTTTAGTGCCTCTAAACCATACAAGCCCAGGTAATTGGTTGTAAACAATACCGCTTCGCAGTGCGGATGGGCCTGAAAGAAAGACTCCATCTGCCCGACTATTTGCGCAGGCTCTTGATCCAACTCAATTTCGCTCACCAATTCAGGCAGGTTGTGCTCCCGCAGGGCTTGTGCATACCCCTGCCGGCGGGTTATCATCTGCGTCTGCCCGTGCATAATCGTAATCAGGGCAATAGACTTATAACCTTGCGCCAGCAGATGCTGAGCAGCTTCGTACATGCCTGTTGCCCCATCCACTACTACCGCATTGGCCGGCACCCCCGAAAGCACTCGGTCGAACATAACCAGGGGTTTGCCGCTCCGCACGAGGGCACTCACTTCGCTTTCAAGACCTTCGGGCAAGGCCAGAACGTAGCCATCCACATGCCGCTCCTCAAACATCGTGAGGATGTCCTTGGTCATGGCCGTATCCCTGTTGGTGCTACAATAGATAATGTGGTAGCCGTTTTCGAGGGCCTTTCGCTCGATTAGCCTAGCAACCGTGGCAAAAAATGGATTGGCAATGTCTTCCACAACCAAGCCCAAAACGTGCGTTTTACCTGAGCGCAGACTTTTGGCCAGTTGATTGGGCTTGTAGCCTACTTCGTTCACGTAATTCAACACCCGTTCGGCTAGCACATCACTGATGCGCTTCTCTTTCGCTCTGCCGTTCAGCACCAGCGATACGGTCGCAATGGACACGTCTAAGTGTTTGGCAATGTCGTGAATTAGTATTCGCTTTTTCAACTCCAATCTTTTTTGCAGTGGGCAGACTCGTGTCTTCCAGTTCCCTTAGTTATATGTCTCGCGGGGCCGGTTAGCAATGTTAGCACCAAACGCGCGGTTTGGCTGTGGCCCCATAGTCAATTGCAGGGTGCCCCCGGCTACAATGTCTTTGTGTAGCAAGTAACTGTTCGGATAGGATTTACCGTTGAGGGTGGCCGACTGAATATAAGGGTTTTGCGGGCCATTGTTTTTAACGTCCACGATAAATGTTTTTCCCTTGCCCACCTGGATAGTTGCCTTATCGACGATAGGGCTGCCTAACACATAGGCCCCACTGCTTGGAGAAACGGGGTAGAACCCCATCGCCGACAAGATGTACCAGGCCGACATTTGCCCACAGTCTTCGTTGCCGCTGATGCCATCGGGCTTGTCCAGGTACATTTCCCGCAATACTTGCCGCACTTTTTCGGCGGTTTTCCATTGCTGGCCGGCATATGGGTACAAGTACACTGTGGCGTGGCTCGGCTCGTTGCCGTGCGCATACATCCCAATCAGACCCGAAATATCCGGCGAAGCGCTTTCGCCCAAGCTACCTTGCACGAGGAAGAGGCTGTCGAGTTTCTGCGTGAAAGCGGCCTCGCTGCCGAACAACTTGATTAAGCCGGGTACATCGTGGGGCACCAGCCAAGTGTATTGCCAGGCATTGCCTTCGGTGTAGTTGTTTTGGCGGTGAATAGATTGGATAGGGTCGAAGGGCAACTGAAACTTGCCGTCGGTGGTAAGGCCGCGCATAAAGCGGGTGCGCGGGTCGAAGTACTTCTGGTAGTATTTGGCGCGGGCGCTATACGTTTTATAGTCGTCCATCTTGCCGAGCTTCTTGGCTACTTGCGCGATACTCCAATCATCAATGGCGTATTCCAGCGCCTTCGCCACCGACTCGCTCTCCTTATCGGCGGGAATGAAGCCCATCGACGTGAGGTATTTAACTCCCTGGTCGTCGCGGGTGCTGGAAGCTATCATAGCGGCTAGCACCTGGTTGCCGTCGAGGCCGGGCGTGCCTTTCAGGTAGGCTTCGGCAAGGGCTGGCACAGCGCTGTAGCCCACCATGGTATTGGTTTCGCTGCCCATCAGGTGCCAGATGGGCAGTTTGCCTTGCTGCTTATGAATAGCCAGCATGGACTGCATCATGTCGTTGACGCGTTCCGGCTGCACCAATGTAAACAGGGAGTGCTCGGTACGGTAGGTGTCCCAGAGCGAAAACGTGGTATAGTTAACGAACGGCGCTTTGGGGTATACCTGCCTATCGGTGCCGCGGTAGTCACCATTGGCATCGTTGAAGAGCGCGGGCGCAAATAGCGCATGGTACATAGACGTATAGAAAATGCGCTGGGCCGTTGGGTCCTTGGTTTCAATCGTCACTTTGCTTAGCTCTTTGTTCCACTGCGCATCAGCAGCCTGCTGCACTTTGGCGAAATCCCACCCAGGTATTTCCGCTTGGATGTTAGCAAGCGCATTTTCCGTGCTCACCGGTGAAATACCCACTTTCATTTGCAATGTGCCGGGCGTTTTAGAGAAGCTGAATACCCCCTTTATGGCCACGCCCTTGCCCGACTTGCCCGTGAGTTGCTGCGCCTCATTGTAGACGGCGAATTGCGGCACCGGTGCCGAAGTCTTAATGGCAAAATATACTCGCTGATCTTTAGCCCAGCCCTTAGAGAAACGGTAGCCAACAAACGTTTGCGGATCAACCTGTTCTATATAGCTGTCGGTAGCTTTATCATCAATGCCTTCTTTTAGATCAACAATGACGTGGGCTTCCTGGCTATTTGCCGGAAACGTATAGCGGTGGAAGCCTACCCGTGCGCTGCTGGTTAGCTCGGCCCGAATGTTATAATCGTCCAGTGTGACGGCATAGTACCCCGGACGGGCGGTTTCACGCGCATGCGAGAAACGCGATAAGTAGCCTTGGTGCGGGACTTTCTGCTGGCCTTTGTCGGTTTTGATAGGGCCAGTGTAAGGCATTATCAGTACGTCGCCCAGGTCGGATGCACCGGTGCCACTCAAGTGCGTATGCGAAAAGCCAGTGATTAAGCTGTCGGAGTAATGATAGCCAGAGCACCAGTCCCAGCCTTTAAAGATATTCTGTGGCCCAACCTGCACGGCTCCGAAAGGCACATTGGCCCCCAGAAAGACGTGTCCGTGGCCACCCGTGCCAATCATAGGATCAACGTGGGTAGTGAGCTTACCATTTTGCGCTTCGACTAGCGCTGAACAACCGAGCAGGAGCCAACAAGTAAGCAACCAGTGGCGCGAGCGGCCGAGTATCTGTTTGGTACGAGGAAGAACTATACGCATGCCAGTACTTTAGAAAGATAAAAGAGGGGAACAGCTGCAAAAAATAGGATTAACCCTATAAACACTTGGGCTTTGAAGCGCGGCAAGCATCCGAACGAGCTGAGCAAATATGCTAAAAGGCTTTAGCATATTTTGGTAGATCGAAATAAAACCTAGATATTTTCGCCATAATCACCTCAATGAACCATCTGACTAGGTTTTTCCAAGCTAGATGGGTACCGCTCTGAATAGCTGCTAACCACACCTTTAGCAACTATCCTGTTCTGCGCCTTACACCAATACTGCGTGGCAATTCCCTGCCTCATTGGTTTCTTACCGGTTTGCCTTCACGTTTCCTTGCTTTCTCATTCTGATTTCAACGATTCATGCCAAAACGTTTAGGCCTTTAATTGCAAACGATTTCTGTGGGCTTTTTCGCGGTTTCAACTTGCAGTTAAAGTTCTCCTCTTTTTACCCTTTGCCCTCTCACCTTTCTTTTCACCAACTCCTTCACATGCGAAACTCTTTATCTGTTAGGAACTTACGCAGCATTCCGCTACTTGCCTTTGGCACGATGGCTGTGCTACCGCTGACGCCGGCTTCTGCAAATAGTGATATTTCAACTTTTCGGCGCGTTGCGGTAACTATCCAAGGATCGGTAACCGACGACAAAGGCAGCCCCCTACCGGGTACAACGGTGGTGGTGAAGGGGTCTACTGGCCTCGGCACTAGCACTGATGCGGAAGGCAAATTCTCGCTTACTGTGCCTACTGGCAATGAAACCTTAGTCGTTTCGGCCATTGGCTATGTAGCTCAGGAACTACCAATTGGTGGTCGCACAACACTGACAGTGAAGCTGGTTACCGACACCAAAGCCTTGGACGAGGTGGTGGTAGTTGGTTACGGTACCCAACGGCGCTCCGATGTGACTGGAGCTGTTGGAAGCGTGAGCAGCAAGGAGTTGGTGGAGCGGCCTGTGGTAAACGTGGCACAAGGCCTACAAGGCCGGGTTGCGGGTGTCGATGTGTCGCTGAATTCGGGGCAGCCAGGCAGCAGCCCTACTATACGAGTGCGGGGTTATGGCTCTATTAACGCCGGCAACAACCCATTGTACGTCGTAGACGGCGTATTCTGGGACGCCGGCATTACTTCGCTGAACCCAAACGACATTGCCAGTATTGAAGTCCTGAAAGATGCTTCGGCCACCGCTATCTATGGCGCGCAAGGCTCCAATGGCGTTATTCTCATCACCACGAAGCGGGGGAAGAAAGGCACCCAAATAAGCTACGACGCCTTCGTGAGCGTAAGCCAGATTGCTCGTAAGCTGGATGTGTTGAACTCTCGGGAGTTCCTGGCTGCCGAGGATCTGGCCTACCAGAATATCCAAAAGTTTGATCCAACCGGGTGGGCCGCCGGCCGCTACACCAACCGCGACCCCAATATCAAACGGCGTGCGTTGACTCCCAGCAACAGTACCCGCCCGCTGTTCGACGAGGACCTAAACCCTCTCTATGACACCGACTGGCAAGATGCGACCACCCAGACGGGGGTCACCCAAAGCCATAACTTATCCTTTTCGGGTGGCGCCGACCAGCTCACTTATGGGCTGTTTCTGAACTATACCAACGCTCAGGGCACCATCCTCAATACCTTCCAGAAGCGCTACAATGCCCGTTTGGTTGTTGACAACCAAATCAAGAAATGGGTGAAAGTTGGGGCGACCATTAACTACAGTAATATCAACGAGCGCATCGGCAACGACTTCGTGGGAGGCAACAATATCCCGCGCATGATGATTGAGATGATCCCCATCATGCCTGTCAAGTACCCCGACGGCACCTACGCCAGCCGCCAGCAATACCCCGATATGGAAAGCGGCGACAACCCAGTGGCCATTGCTCAAGAGGACGAGGAACTACGCCGCCGACAGGTGTTTTCGGGCAACAGCTACTTGGATTTTACCATTACGCCGAATTTAAGCTTCCGCAGCGTGCTGGGGGCTACCATTCAGACCTGGAACGACCCTTCTTATGCTACCACGCTGATTCAATTGCGCGGGGCACAGGGCTATGCCAGCATAAACGATTACAATGCTACCAGCCTGCAATGGCAGAACTATGCTACCTATAATAAGCAGTTCGGCGAAGACCATTCTCTGAACGTTGTGGCGGGCGTCGATACCCGTCGCTTCCGAAGCCTATCGAATGGCAGTAGTACCACGTTGCTAGTTGATAATGCATTCAGCTTTTACAACCTCGGTACAGGTTCGGTACCGAGCCCTCCTGGCTCTGACTACCAGGCCGATCAGTTCTTTTCCGTCTTCGGGCGGGTAAACTACGGCTACAAGAACCGCTACCTGCTGACTCTAACCACGCGCCGCGACGGCTCTTCCCGCTTTGGGGTAAGCACGAAGAATGCTATTTTCCCATCTGCAGCCTTAGCTTGGCGTATTTCGGAAGAAGGATTTCTGCGCGAGAACAGCTTGTTTTCAGACCTAAAGCTGCGCTTTGGCTATGGCCGCACCGGCAACAGTGGCCCTGACTTCGGCAACTACGTGTCGCAGACTTTCCTAGGCACTAACGGCTATGTTTTTGGTGGCAACCGCACTAACGGTATTACCCTCGGCTCTCTTGGCAATCCACAGTTAAAGTGGGAAACGGCCGACCAGTTTGACCTGGGCCTGAACGTAGGCATATTGGAAAATCGCATCACGTTTGAAGGCGACCTCTACCAGCGCACCACCAAGGACCTCTTGCTTCAGGCTCCGGTGCCACGTAGTAGCGGTTATGGCAGCTACCCAACCAACATTGGCAGCGTGCGCAACCGGGGCTTAGAATTGGCTTTGAACACAGTAAACGTGCAGGGCACTGATTTCACTTGGAACACGACGTTCAACATCTCCTTCCTGCAAAACCGCATTCTGGCCTTGGGCGCGGCCAACGACGACATTTTCCCTGGCCCAAACTTTCTCAACCAAACCAACGTGCTGCGGGTCGGCTCCACGGTGGGTGCACTGTTCGGCTTGGAGCGCCTGGGTACTTGGGGAACAGATGAGGCCGATGAGGCCCGGCGCTACGGTAGCCTACCCGGCAACCTAAAGTGGCGCGACCAGAACGACGACGGGCGGATCAACGACCAAGACCGGGTGATTATAGGTAAGAATATTCCTACTGGCTTCGGCTCATTTATCAACAACTTCCGCTACCGGGGCTTCGATCTGCTGCTGGATTTACAGTTCACCTACGGCAATGACGTGATGAACTTAACTGAGCACTCGGGCCTGGACCGCACCGGGCAGGCTAACGCGTACTCCAAAGCTCTTTACGACGCCTGGACGCCCGAGAATCAGAACACCAGCATCGCCCAAGTGCGGCCCTCCTACTTAGCCTACGACTCGCGCATCGATTCTTACAAGGTGAAAGACGCTTCCTTCCTTCGGGGGCGCAACGCAGTCTTGGGGTACAACTTTTCCGATAACGTGAACAAGAAGCTAGGCTTGACCCGCCTGCGAGCCTATGTGTCGGCCCAGAACTTTTTCCTGATCACCGACTACTTCGGCTACGATCCCGAAACGAGGACGTTCAACGATGCTTTTGCACAGGGTATTCAGTTCTTCGACTATCCCAAAGCCCGCACGTTCACGGCTGGTTTGAACGTGTCATTTTAAACTGATTTTTAGCTGTTGAGGATCGGTTGACTTCCCTGCTTTGATTGCTCGCGCAATTTCAAGACGCAGACAAACAGGGAACCCCAACACCTACCATTCAACAAACAGTTTTTCAACGTCTTTTCTATGTTTTCGACTATACAACGCTTTTCTCGAACTGCAGCCCTGAGCGCAGGACTGCTACTGGTTGCGACCAGTTGCGATGATTTTCTGGAGGTAGACAGCCGCTCCCGCATTCGGCCTGACGACTACTACAGCTCAGTTGGTCAAGCCCAAGCGGCCGTCGACGGCCTTTATAATAACCTGCGCATCGTGCAAAACGGTACGGGCTACGGTGAGGCCATCTGGGTGACACTGGAACTGATGACTATGCACGCCACCTCGCTAGGTCAAAGCTTCAACAACAACCAGATTATCAACCAGAGCATCGACCCGGCCAACCCCTTCTTCTCTAGTGTCTGGAACAGTGCCTACAACGGCATTGGAGCAGCCAATTTGGCCATTACGCGCATCCCGGCCATTAATATGCCTGATAGTCAGAAGCAGGCATTGCTTGGTCAGGCATATTTTATCCGGGCCTACCTATACAATCTGTTAGTACGGCTTTACGGCGACGTGCCTCTGCTAACGGAACCCATTTCTGGCCCCGGTCCAAATCTTTACCCGACCCGTAACTCTGCGGCCGACGTGTACGCATTGATTATAAGTGACCTACAAACGGCAGAGGCGGCAGGCTTGCCGGTAGTAGACCGCACCGGGCGTATCTCGCAGTCGGCCGTGAAGGCTCTGCTGGCTGATGTGTACCTGACCACAGCGGGCTACCCCATGCAGAAAAGAGAGAACTACCAGAAAGCTGCTGATAAGGCCGCTGAAGTAATCGACGCCGGCAACTATCCGTTGTTCACCGATTACCTATCGCTTCACAGCAACGCCACCAAAAACCAGGGCGAATTAATTCTACAGGCGCAGTACGCTAACGGCATTGCTACCAACGCCATCAGTCCGCTGGTAGTCCCTTATTTCGCGGGCGTTTCGGCTTACAATGACGAGTTTGGGGCCTTGATTCCGACGGAGGAATTTTATAATTCCTACGAGCCGGGCGACCTACGGGCCCAAGAAAAACAGTTTTATTTCTCTGGAGCTCAGGGGTTTGACAGAACATCTAATAGTGCAAAGCCAAACAATGTTCAATTCAATCGGCACGCGCTTTATAAGTACTTTCACCTGGAAAGTGCCTTGAACCGCAACTTCTCGTGCGATGAGAACTGGACGCTGATCCGGATGCCAGAGGTAATGTTGATTTACGCCGAAGCCATCAACGAAGCTAGTGCTGCCACACCCAAGGCTTATGCCCAGATCAATGCCATCCGCAGCCGAGCTAAGCTACCTGCACTCAGCGGTTTAAGTAAAGATGCCTTCCGCGAAGCGGTGTGGAAGGAGCGTTACCACGAACTAGCCTACGAAAACAAGGCGTACTTCGACATTCAGCGTACCCGCAAAACTTACGACGTGGTCAACAACCGCTTCGTGGACGTGGTAGGTTTCAAGGGCGAAGTAGGCCCCGCGTTCCAAGAGAAATACCTGCTGTGGGGTATTCCATCGGCGGAAATCAACAATAACAAGCAGCTGACCCAGAACCCTGGGTGGTAGGCAACTGAGCGTCATGGTCGGGTGGGAAGCGTGTGCAAGCGGGAGTTCTGGGAATTTCTGCCGTTTGCTGGCTCCACTCGGCCTGACGCTCTTTTTTTGCTTGAAACTCATACCTGCTGAAAATTGCCTCAGCGCTTAGTTCAAGATTTGCATGCCGTGAACTTCAATCAAGAGCAGGTGTAAAGGGGACTTCTGTACGCGGCTACAGAAACTGCACGACAGATTGCAGCTCAATTATCCAGAATAAGAGATTTTCATTTTCTAAATTAATTAAGCAGCAAAGCGCACACGCATGGCAAACAAGACCTTGCTATTTCTCCTGGTTGCAACTTTAATAGGCATACTGAAATCGGAAATAACCCAGGCTACTTCTTTCGAAAAAATGGAGCGAGCCTATTATGCCAAAGACTCTATTACGAAGGGTGGTTATACCCTTCTATTTATTTCAAAAGATTCCGCATTTTCTGCCGTTACCAAGCAGAAAATGATAGACGCTTTTTTTACAGTTTATCCCAAGCAAGCAAAACGGTTTAATAGCAAAACGCTCAAAAAAGTCACGTTCATTATCGACCCTGACTATGTAGGGGTGGCGGCAACCGGCAACGGCGTGGCCCGGTACAGCCCCAAGTGGATGAGAGAGCACCCGGAAGACATTGATGTGGTAACGCACGAGGTGATGCACGTTGTGCAGGCGTATCCCGGTGGCTCCCCTGGCTGGCTTACCGAAGGCATTGCCGATTACGTCCGGTACGTATATGGCGTAAATAACATAAAGGCTCAGTGGGCTTTACCGGAATATAAAGCTGGTCAGAGCTACACCAACAGCTACCGAATTACAGCCCGTTTCTTGGTCTGGCTCGAGAAAAACGTGCGCAAATCCATTGTAAACGAAATGGACGATGCTGCCCGTACGCGCACTTATTCAGCTGATTTGTGGAAGCAAAAAACCGGTAAAACGCTCGACGAACTCTGGCTTAGCTACACCCAAAATCCAGCTCTCGAACTTGCGTACCATTAATTGAAAATACAGTCTTGACTCAACTGGCATTTTCCGAAATATCCATTTCGGTTATTTAGCTTTCAGTTAATTCCACTAATTTTTTCAGTGCTGTAAGGTGTAATCTTACAGCACGCTACTCGACTTACCCGCGGCAATTTTTGCGTTTTCATTTTCGGCAACCGAATGACTAAACTTCTTCCTGCTCTCGCGGCATTGCTGCTGTTAGAGGCTTGTCCTAGCATCGCGCAAGTCGCAACAACTGCTCAAGATCCTATGCAGTGGGTGAACCCGCTGATTGGCACTGACTCCAAACCAAGTTTGTCTAACGGCAACACGTACCCGGCAATAGCCTTGCCGTGGGGGATGAACTTCTGGATGCCGCAAACCGGCAAAATGGGCGACGGGTGGGCCTACACCTACGCGGCCGACAAAATCAAGGGCTTCAAGCAAACGCACCAGCCCTCGCCCTGGATGAACGACTATGGCCAGTTTGCCATCATGCCCATCAAGGGCAAGCGCGTGTTCGATGAAAACGAGCGGGCGAGTTGGTACTCGCACAAAGCTGAAGTGGCCGAGCCCAACTACTACCGCGTGTATCTGGCCGACCACGACATCGTGACGGAAATTACGCCCACCGAACGGGCGGCGCGCTTCCGCTTCACCTTTCCCCAAACGGACAGCGCTTATGTGGTGCTCGACGCGCTAGATAAAGGCTCCTACGTGAAAGTGCTGCCCGAGCAGCGCAAAATCATCGGCTACACCACCCGCAATAGTGGCGGCGTACCCAAAAACTTCAAGAACTTCTTCGTTATCGAGTTCGACCACGCGTTTACCAGCACAGCCGTCTACAAAGACAAGGTTCTGGCTGCGGGCGAGCTGGAAGCCACTGCCAACCATGCGGGCGCTGTGGTCGGCTTCAAAACGCGCAAGGGCGAGCAAGTGAATGCCCGGGTAACTTCTTCGTTTATCAGCCCAGAGCAAGCCGAGCTCAACCTGCGCGAAATCGGCAACAACGACTTCGAGGCGGTTCGTCAGCAAGGCCGCGTAGCCTGGAACAAAGCACTGGGCCGCATTGAAATAAACGGCGGTACCGACGATCAGCGGCGCACCTTCTACTCTTGCCTTTACCGCTCCCTGCTGTTCCCGCGCAAGTTGTATGAGCTGGATGCCAACAACAAAGTGATGCACTACAGCCCTTTCAACGGTGAGGTATTGCCCGGCTTCATGTACACCGACACCGGCTTCTGGGATACGTTCCGGGCGCTGTTCCCTTTCCTGAACCTGGTTTACCCCGACATTAACACTGAAATTCAGCAGGGCCTAGCCAACGACTACAAGGAAAGTGGTTGGCTGCCGGAGTGGGGTAGCCCGGGCTTGCGCAACGTGATGGTGGGCAACAACTCGGCTTCGGTAGTGGCCGACGCCTACCTCAAAGGCATCCGTGGCCAGGATATGAACGTGCTCTACGAAGCTCTAACCCACGGCGCCAACAACGCTGGTCCGCTGACCGCCGTGGGCCGGGCCGGGGTGGAGTACTATAACAAGCTCGGCTACGTGCCTTACGATGTGAAGATCAATGAAAACGCGGCGCGCACTCTTGAGTACGCCTACGACGACTTCACGATCTACCAGCTGGCCAAGGCGCTCAACAAGCCAAAGAAGGAAATCGACCTGTACGCCAAGCGCAGCCAAAACTACCGCAACCTGTTCGACAAGGAATCGGGGTTGATGCGTGGCAAAAACCAGGACGGCAAGTTCCAGAAGCCGTTTAGCCCTTTCAAGTGGGGCGACGCCTTCACCGAAGGCAACAGCCTGCACTACACGTGGTCGGTATTCCACGACATCCAGGGGCTGATGAACCTGATGGGTGGCAAAAAGAAGTTTGTGGCTACCCTGGACACCGTATTCAAGCTGCCGCCTGTATTCGACGATTCCTACTACGGCGGTACCATTCACGAAATCCGGGAGATGCAGATTGCCAACATGGGTAACTACGCCCACGGCAACCAGCCTATCCAGCACATGCCTTATCTCTACAACTACGCGGGGCAGCCGTGGAAAACGCAGTATTGGGTGCGCGAGGTAATGAACCGCCTATACTTACCCACCTCCGATGGCTACTGCGGCGACGAAGACAACGGCCAGACCTCGGCGTGGTATGTTTTCTCGGCTCTTGGTTTCTACCCCGTGTGCCCCGGCACCGACCAGTACGTACTGGGTGCGCCCCTTTTCCCTAAGGCCACCTTGCACCTACCCTCTGGCAAGGATATTGTGCTGAATGCCAGCAACAACTCCAGTGAGAACCGCTACGTGAACCAGCTAACGGTGAACGGCAAAGTGTACGACAAAAACTATCTCACCCACGAAGAGCTGCTTAAAGGCGCTACGCTCGATTTCGATATGGCCGCAACGCCCAACAAGACGCGTGGCACCAAGCCCGACGCGGCTCCTTTTTCGGTATCGAACTCTAAATAACTGTGCCAACGGCTAGGCTTCTGTTTCGGCACGCAAGCCGGGGCATTGGCCTAGTCGTTCAAGCCTTCCTTTCCCCCACACCTCCCCCGCATGAACCGCAGAAACTTCGTTCAAGGTTTTTCTCTACTCACGGCCAGCGTATTTCTCAAGCAATACTCTTTTGCAGGTGCAGCGCCCACTTTCCCTGTGGTGCGGCCCGCCGCCGACAAACGACGCTTTCGCAGCCGCTCGGTAGAAGCAGCCATTGCCGAGTTCAATAAGAACGTGAAAGACAAGGAGCTAGGCTGGCTGTTTGCCAACTGCTTCCCTAGCACTCTCGACACCACCGTAACGTACACCTCACCGCAGGGTCGGCCCGACACCTACGTCATCACCGGCGACATCGACGCTATGTGGCTGCGCGACAGCTCGGCGCAGGTATGGCCCTATTTGCAATTCATCGACAAAGACACCGAGTTGCGGCAGTTGGTGGCCGGCGTTATCAACCGGCAGACGCGCTGCGTCATCAAAGACCCATACGCTAATGCTTTCTACGGCGATGACACCAAGGTTGGCGAGTGGAAAACGGACATGACCAAGATGCAGGCGGGCGTGCACGAGCGGAAGTGGGAAATCGACTCGCTGTGCTACCCCATCCGGCTGGCGTATCATTACTGGAAGAAAACCAACGACCCGAAACCATTTGACGCGCAGTGGCAGCAGGCCGTTAAAAAGACGTTGCAGACCTTCCGGGAGCAGCAGCGCAAGGAGAGCCTAGGCCCCTACAAATTTCAGCGCCAAACGGCTACCGCTACCGACACCCAGCCCATGAGCGGCTACGGCTACCCCGTGCAGCCGGTGGGCCTGATCTGTTCGGCCTTCCGCCCCAGCGACGACGCCACGCTGTATTCGTTTCTGGTGCCCAGCAATTTCTTCGCCGTCGTGAGCTTGCGGCAAGCCAGCGAGATGATGACCAGCTTGGCCAAGGACACGGCCACGGCTCAGGAACTGACCGCACTGGCCAACGAGGTGGAAGCAGCTTTACGTAAGCACGCTGTAGTCAACCACCCCCAACACGGCCAGATCTACGCCTATGAAGTTGATGGGTTCGGCAGCCAGGTGCTCATGGACGACGCCAACGTGCCGAGTTTGGTTTCGTTGCCCTACTTAGGCGCGGTGCCCATCACGGACCCGGTTTACCAGAACACCCGCAAGTTTTTGCTTTCGCAGGACAATCCGTTTTTCTTCAAAGGCAAAGCGGCCGAGGGCATTGGCGGCCCGCACGTAGGCCAAGACATGATCTGGCCAATTGCCATTGTCACCCGCGGACTAACGAGCACAAACGACGCCGAAATCCGCGCCTGCGTGCAAAGCCTTAAGAGCACCCACGCCGGAACCGGCTACATGCACGAGTCTTTTCACAAGGATGACCCGGCCAAGTTTACGCGCTCCTGGTTTGCGTGGGCCAATACTATCTTCGGAGAGTTCCTGTGGAAAGTATACCAGGAAAAACCCCAGTTGCTGGCCTAAGCCAGCAGTATGCAGGGTCGGCGTACTAAGTGCGCCTTGAATACGAACAGATAAACGTTGAAACCTCTATGGGCGAGCGAAAACCAAACGTGAAAACCATGTACAACTTCCGTAAGAGCCTGCCCGTGCTTGGGTTATTGTTTGGCCTTATGGCCGTTTCGCCAGCGTTCAGCCAAACGAGTCTTGCTTCGCGTAAGCCAGCTAAAGCCTCATCCTCGTCTACTACTGCCCCCAAAAAATCTGGCAATCCGGTGTTTCCAGGCTGGTACGCCGACCCGGAAGCCACCATCTTCAACGGTCAGTATTGGATCTACCCTACCTACTCGGCCCGTTACGAGCAGCAAGTGTTTCTCGACGCTTTTTCCTCGCCCGACCTGGTGACTTGGACCAAGCACCCGCGCATCATCGATACGGCTAGCGTGAAATGGGCCCGCAAAGCTATGTGGGCCCCCTCCATTGTGAAGAAAGGCAACAAGTACTTTCTTTTCTTCGGCGCCAACGACGTGCACGAAGGCGAAATTGGCGGCATTGGGGTGGCCGTGGCCGACCGGCCAGAAGGCCCCTTCAAAGATTACTTAGGCAAGCCACTGATCGGGCAGATTCACAACGGGGCGCAGCCCATCGATCAGTTTGTATTTCAGGACAAGGACGGGGCCTACTACATGATCTACGGGGGTTGGTCGCACTGCAACATTGCCCGGCTCAAAGACGACTTCACGGGCTTTGTGCCACAAGCCGACGGCACGCTTTACAAGGAAATCACGCCGCAGGGCTATGTAGAGGGTCCTTTTATGTTCCGCAAAGACGGTAAGTACTACTTCATGTGGTCGGAGGGCGGCTGGACTGGACCTAACTACTCAGTGGCCTACGCCGTGGCCGACTCCCCGATGGGCCCCTTTCAGCGCATCGGTAAAGTCTTGCAGCAAGACCCACAGGTAGCCACCGGCGCCGGGCACCACTCGGTGCTACAGGCACCCGGCACCGACCGGTGGTACGTCGTGTATCACCGCCGGCCGCTAGGCGAAACCGACGGCAACCACCGCGTCACCTGCATCGATCAGCTTTTCTTCGACGCGCAAGGCAACATCAAACCCATAAAAATCACGAACGAGGGCGTCGAAGCACACCGCTTGAAATAGGGGCAGCTTTTTTGCAACGGCTTACGTGACAGTTCAACCCAACTTAACTTTTTGGCTATGACCCACTCAAGAAAATCAAGTACCGTTCTTCTCCTTGCTACTGCTCTTGTTTTGCTTGTTGCGGGCGCTTTCAGAATGCGGGCAAGCGCTCCTAAACCAATAGATAACACCCTGACCAAAGCAGAAGCGAAAGCTGGTTGGGTGCTGTTGTTCGATGGTAAATCGCTGGGCAACTTCAAGGGCTTTAAAAAGGACGCCGTACCCTCTTCCTGGCAGATTGAGGACAATGCTATTGCGCTCACCGGTAAAGGTGGAGGCGATATTCTTACCAAAAATCAATACGAAAACTATGAGCTCGTACTGGACTGGAAGATTTCGGAAGGAGGAAACAGCGGCATTATCTACAATGTGTCGGAAGACCCCCAGTACTCGGCAACCTATAGCACCGGCCCCGAAATGCAAGTGCTAGATGATGAGCGGCACCCCGACGCTAAGATGGGCAAAAACAACAACCGCCAAGCCGGTTCTTTGTACGATTTGATTCCGTTGTCAACGCCAGCCGTTAAACCTGCTGGGCAGTGGAACACCGTTAAACTGGTAGTTAACAAAGGCCACGTAGAGCACTGGCTTAACCGCAAAAAAGTGGTGGAATACCAGTTGCTAAGCCCTGAATGGGAAGCCATGGTGAAGGACAGCAAGTTCAATTCCATGCCTGGTTATGGCCGTACGCAGAAGGGCCACATTGCCTTGCAGGACCACGGCGACAAAGTATGGTATAAGAACATCAAGATTCGTACGCTTTAAGAGTACGCCCACTACATAAGAGGGGCGCAGCAATACGGCATAGCAAATGCCGTATTGCTGCGCCCCTCTTGCAATTTATAGCAACACGGATTCCCGCATACAAACTCTATCGGGTTGCCTTCAACAAGTGAGTTGACGCTACAATGACAGCACTAAAAAAGCAAGCCCCAAGGATACGCCGTGCGCCTGAAAGTAAAGCTTCATAAACTTCAGGGCGTGCGTCATTTGGTTTTCCACGCACTTAACTGAAATGTTCAACTCGTTGGCAATCATGGCGTGAGAAAGGCCGTTTTGCCGGCTCAACGAAAATATCTGCCGACGGCGGGAAGGCAGCTGAGCTACTGCTAGCTGATAAAGCTGTTCCAACTCCTGATACTCCACTAGTTTGCCCGGGTTGCCTTCTTCGATGAGCATTTCGCCATCGCAATCCTCGAACACCCAGTACCGCTGACGGCGCAGCTGCTTCAGGATAGCCCGGTAAGCAGAGGTATAGAGGTAGGTTTTGAAAACGATGCCCTTATCGAATTCATGTCGACGCTCCCACAGCTTGAGAAAGCAATCCTGTACCACCTCTTCGGCATCGGCATGGCTCTTCAAGTAGCCGTGCACAAAGCGGCACAAGGCAGGTGCGTGCTGATCGAACAGCAGGTCGAAGGCCGCCGTGTCGTTTTTCTGGAGGCGTTCTAAGCAGGTGTGGTCCGAGAATTCTCTTACGACTTTCAAGGGAAAGTAGGCAGTAGTAAAAGCTTGCGCATGTGCCTGAATACTTAAATATAAAAAACCTCAAGCAAGTCAGTGCAACATTAAAAAACTTATTCCAGGCTCAAGTGTAGCGCCACCCAAGTAAGTTCCAATTGCCCTGCTGCTAGGTGCTCTTATTGACGTATTTGAGGGCGTTTTGCTGCCGCAGGCAGGCTAAAGAAATGCGGTAGCAAGCTGCGCAAAAAAATATTTTCAAGGTGCTTTGGGGGGAGGGGCACTTCGTGGCTTTTACCACTCAGAGAGATCTAGCAAACCTGCCTATGTATAGAGAAATCGACTATGAAGCCTGCCAGCGCTATGTACGCGGCGAATCCTCGCTAGAGGAAGCGCAAGCTGTTCGCGCTTGGCTTGCAGATCCGGCCAACGAGTTGCTGGCTCACTATTGGATGAGCCAGCAAACCCTGGAGTTAGAGCCAGTGCGCCAAGCCGACGGCAACGATCCGTACGACTACGCCAGCATGCGGGAAAACATCTACGCGCGTATGCAACTGGAAAGCGTTCCAACAACGAGTGTAACTCGCCCGGCAGCGTGGCGGCGCTGGGCCGCGGCGGCCGCCGTAGCGGGCGTAGTGGCGGGCAGCGGCTGGCTTGTGCATGAGCGTAGCCAAGTAGTGGAGCCCACCGTAGCTAGCTATGATACTCCTTACGGACAAACGCGGGTTGTGCAATTGCCCGACGGGTCGGAGGTGACCTTGAACGCGCACTCCACGGTACGCTACGCCGCTACACCTGGCTCCGAGCGTCCTCGCGAGGTATGGTTGGATGGGGAGGCTTACTTCTCGGTGAAGCACTTGCCTAATCACCAACCATTTGTGGTCCATACTACGGCTGGTCTCAACGTAGAGGTACTCGGCACCAAGTTTACGGTGTACCGGCGCCACGAGCAGGCTCGCGTGGTCCTCCTCTCGGGCAAAGTGCAGGTGGCGTTTGCCGATACTACTCGACCAAAAGTCATTCTCAAGCCCGGCGAATTACTGGAAACCTCCGATCAAAATCCTGGCAAAGTGGTGCACCAAGCTGTGCAGTCGGCCCCCTACGCGGCCTGGGCAGACGGCAAGCTAGTTTTTGACGCCACTACCATTGCCGACATCGCCACTCGCCTGCAAGACACTTACGGAGTAGAGGTGGTGGTAGCTAGTCCCGCTTTAAAGCAGCGCAAGTTTACGGGCACTTTCCCGAGCAATAACCTGGACCTGCTCTGCGAGAACCTAGCGGCCACCTTCAACTTGCAAATCGTCCGTCGGCAAAATCAAGTTATCCTGTCCAATCACCCTTCATCCCACCCTACCCCATGAACCTACCTCCTACTGTACTACTTGGCAGATCCGGTTCTCGCTTATTGCTTTCCACAACAAGTTTGTTGTTGCTAAATGCATTTAGCCCGGCAGCATCGGCCCAATTATTGGCTTCAACGCAGCGCCCGCATGCCCGGCCAGCGGCCGAGGCTGTTTCCCTCAAGCACCTGCTCAAGCAGTGGGAAAAGCAGTACAAGAGCATTATTGCCTACGACACCGAACTCGTCGGCGACAAGCGCGTCGTTGCTCCGAGCGAGGTAACTACGCTTGATGCACGCTTAGCGAGCGTACTGCCCCAAGTTGGCTTAGGGTTTAGAAAACTGCATGCAAACGATTACGTCATCACGCCTGTCGCTGTTGAACGCCTCCATGCAGGTGCAAACGATTCCGAACAGCAGGACATCACCGTTGCGGGCAAAGTAGTTGACGCCAAGGGAGCCGGGCTGCCCGGCGTGACGGTAGTGGTGAAGGGTACAACCCAAGGCACCAGCACCGGCCCCGATGGCAGCTTCTCCTTGCTCGCTCCGGAAAACAGCACCTTAGTTTTCAGCTTTGTCGGCTTTGCGCGTCAAGAAGTAGCTGTTCAGGGTGCGACCAGCAGCCTCACAGTGACTTTAGCGGAAGATGCTAAGGCGTTGAGCGAAGTGGTAGTAATCGGCTACGGTACCCAGCAAAAGGCCGAAGTAACCGGGGCTATCAGCACGGTAGCGGCACCCGCCCTGGAAAACCGGCCGGTAACCAACGTGGCGCAAGCGCTGCAAGGCACGGCCCCCAACCTCACGATTCAGCAAAGCAGCGCCGAACCGGGAGCGGGCCTCAACATCAACATCCGGGGCGTGGGTACCCTCGGCAATGCCTCGCCGCTGGTAGTGGTAGACGGGATTGCTGGTTCGCTGAATTCGCTTAATCCCAACGACATTGAAAGCATCACGGTGCTGAAAGATGCCGCGTCGGCCGCCATCTACGGGTCGCGGGGAGCCAACGGAGTTCTGCTTGTCACCACCAAAAAAGGGGCGCTCAACCAGAAGCCCGTACTGAATTACAACACGCTGGTGGGATGGCAGTCCCCGAGCTTTTTGCGCAAGCCCGTTACCGGCCTTGAGTTCATGCAACTCAAGAACGAGGCGCTGGTCAACTCGGGACAGAGCCCGCAGTTTTCACCCCAGCAGATGCGCGACTTTGCGGCTCGTGGCGACTATGAGTGGTACTTGGATGGGGTGCTGAAAGAGCGTGCCATGCAACAAAACCACAACCTCAGCCTCAGCGGCGGCTCGGGCAAAACGCGCTACTTAGTGTCGCTGGGCTATGTAGATCAAAATAACCTGCTGGTAGGCGACAACTTCGGGTTTAAGCGCCTCAATGCCCGCTTGAATCTGAACACGCAAGTTACTGAAAAGCTGTCGGTAGGTGCTATTCTCTCTTATGCCCGCGTGAGCACCCGGGAGCACGCGTACAGCACCGAGTGGATTATCAGCGATGCGGTGCGCATTCCGGTCATCTACCCCATCCAAGACTCGCTGGGCAACTATGTGACGCCTGCTACCTCGAGCAGCAACCCCATCAACCGGTTGCGCAATGGAGGCTTGCGCACCAACTCCAACGACAACGGCTACGGCAACCTCAACGCCGAGTTTGAAGTGGTGAAGGGCTTAAAGCTGCGCGGCCTCGTGGGCGGCGACCTATGGAACTACCGCATGAACGAGTTTACACGCAGCCTGCGATACGTGACGCTCGACGGCTCACCTACCTCAGGCGGCGACGGCAACAACTCGGTTACCGACCGCACCCAGCGCACCCTGCTCACCAACTACCAAGCAACCATCAACTACGAGCGCGCCTTGGGGCAGAAGCACGAGGTGAAGGCCTTGGTAGGCTATTCAAGTGAGCACTACAACGACGACCGCGCAGGGATTCGCGTTCTTAATGTGCCGGGCAACAACTTCGGAGTTATCAGCAACGGCACCACGTACGGCAACATCACCGACCCTAGTGGCGGCAATCACGCCAATGGTACCTACGGCAACAACGAGCAATGGGCGCTGAACTCGGTGTTTGGCCGCCTCAACTACGCCTTTGCTGGCAAGTACCTCATCGAGGGTAGCTTCCGGTACGATGGCTCGTCGCGGTTTGCTAGTAACAAGCGTTGGGGCTTTTTCCCGTCGGTGTCGGCGGGCTGGCGGCCACTGGAAGAGAACTTTTTAAGCTTCTTGCAGCCAAGCTTCAGCGACCTGAAAGTGCGGGGCTCGATTGGGCAGCTCGGCAACCAGAACATTGGCTTGTACCGCTACCTGAGCACGATCAGCACCGCGCCGGGCGCTTATTCGTTTGGCGAGCAGGCCGTGCCGGGAGCCAACTTTGGCACGGCTAACCGCGACATCACCTGGGAAACGGCCACGATGGGCAACATCGGCGTGGACGCCGCTTTCTTTAAGAATGCCTTATCGGTTAGTTTCGACTATTTCGACAAGCGCACCAGCGACATCCTGATTGACCTGCCGGTAGCCGGTGCCTTCGGGGCCGGCGCTCCAACCCAGAACGCGGCTAGTGTCCGTAACCAAGGATGGGAAGTTTCGGCTACCTACCGCTTGCGTACCGAGCGTGGCTTCAACCAAAGCCTGACTCTGAATGCCGCCGACACCCGCAACCTGGTGACCGATACCAAGGGCGTAGAAACCATCAGGGGCGGTGACGCCACCAACATCATTCGCGAGGGTTACCCCATCAACTCGTACTACGGCTACCGCACGGCCGGTATCTACCAGACGCTAGAGGAAGCCAATGCTGGTCCTAAGCCTGCCTTTGTGGCACCTGGTGCCCTGCGCCCCGGCGACATCCGCTACGTGGACCGCAACGGCGACGGCGTCATCAACCAAGACGACCGCTACGTGCTCGGCAACCCATTCCCGCGTTACACCTTCGGCGCCACTTACACAGCTGACTACAAAGGGTTTGACCTGGTAGTATTTGTGCAGGGCGTGGGCAAGCGCAACCTGTACATCCGCGGTGAGGGGGTGGAAGCCTTCCACAACAACTGGGAAAACGTGTATGCCCAACACCTCGACCGTTGGACCCCAACCAACACCGATGCTTCGTACCCACGCTTGACCATTGGTACGGCTTCAACCAACAACAACCAAGGTTCGGACTACTGGCTGCGCAACGGCGCGTATGCCCGCCTCAAAAACGTGCAGCTCGGCTATACACTGCCAACTACGCTCACCAGCAAAGCCGGTATCGAGCAGCTACGCATCTTCGTTTCGGGACAAGATTTATTGACCATCAGCCACTTGCGCAAAATTGGGTTTGACCCTGAAATCTCGGAGTTCAGCGAGAGCGTGGGCCTAGGTGGTGGCACGGGCAGTAGTGGCCGCGTGTATCCGAGCGTGCGCCTGGTGACCCTAGGTCTTAATGTTTCTTTCTAATTCCCTATCTGCACTTCCATGAATCGTCACCTCCGCTATACGCTGCTACTGGGCCTCGGACTTGGCATGGGCCTGTCCGGCTGCCAAGAGCTTGACTTACCTCCCACCGACCGCCCCACCGACGACACCTTCTGGACTCAGCCTGCCGACGCGTCGAACGTGCTGAATTCCTGCTACGCGGGTCTCTACCCCAGCGAGTACTTCTTCTTCAACGAAACGCTTTCCGACAACGCCTTCAACAAGAGCGACGTGGACGGCTCCAACGCCCGCAACATTGCCGAGGGCGCCTATGGCACCAACCAGGCGCGCATCACCAATGAGTGGGGCTACCACTACGGCGGTATTCGTGCCTGCAACCGGGTGTTGAACAACATCGACAAGATTGTGAGCCTGGATGCCAACCTGAAGGCGCGCTACATTGCCGAGGCCCAAGCCATCCGCGCGTTCCATTATTTTCAGCTGATGACTTGGTACGGCGACGTGCCCCTCATCACGACAGAGCTAAGCGTGACGGAGGCCAACGCCGTGCCCCGCGCCCCACGCACCGAGGTGCTGGCTTTTGTCCTCAGCGAGTTGGATGCAGCCGCAGCCGTGCTACCCCTGAACACCGCTTACGCCACCGAAGACAAAGGCCGATTCACGAAAGGCGCCGCCTTGGCCCTCAAAGCTCGTGTGCTGCTTTACGAAGGCCGGTGGGCTGATGTATCGGCTGTTACCACCCAGTTGATTGGCGGCCAAGCAGGTACCTATAGCTTGTTTTCCAGCTACGCCGGCGTGTTTTCGCCGGCCAATGAGAACAACAGCGAGGACGTGCTCGATCTGCAATATGTCTTCCCCTTGCGGACGTACTCGGTGCAGCGCCAATTTATCCCACGCACTGAAGGCAAGCTGGTTTGCTCGATTGCCCCGACGCAGGAACTGGTTAACGACTACGTGATGGCCAACGGCAAAGCCATCAACGAAGCCGGCTCGGGCTACAACGAGGCCACACCGTATGCAGGCCGCGACCCGCGTTTTGCTGCCACGCTGGTTTACGACGGGTACTCCTGGAGGCGCCCCGACAATTCCACTATCGTCATTCGCACTTTCCCCGGCACCGGCGACAACTCCGTGGACCGCGCCGACGCCAGCCCAACCGGCTACTACACAGCCAAGTACTTCGACCCCACGGCCGACGCCAACCTAAACTCGGGCTTGAACCTGATGCTGATCCGCTACGCCGACGTGCTGCTTATGCACGCCGAAGCACTGGTTGAGCAAAACAAGCTTACCGCCGCCGACTGGAACACCACCATAGCCGCGTTGCGCCGCCGGGCCGGCTTTACCGATCAAGCCGCCCTTACGTTCCCCGGTGGCGACCAAGCCAGCCTGCGCGCCATTGTGCGCCGGGAGCGCCGAACCGAGCTGGCCATGGAAGGCCTGCGCATCTTCGACATTCGCCGGTGGCGCACAGCCGAAACCGTGCTCAACGGTTATGCCCACGGCATTAAAATCGGGGACCCCAACGTCGATAATGGCTACCTCCGCGTCGACCAGCGCACGTTCGATCCGGCCAAGCACTACCTGTGGCCCGTGCCCCAGCGCGAGCGAGACATCAACGCCAACCTAACTCAGAACCCGGGCTGGTAGGCCCAGTTGCTTCCCTTTTTTCCCACTCCCTGCTTCTATTTTCCTGAATCATGAAAAAGTTTTCTTGGCCTCTTTTGATGCTGTTGTTCGTTATGGGTCTGCTGGCAACCGGCTGCGACAAAGACGACGATGAACTAAACGAAACGATTACGCCGGTAGCCAACCTGATAGCACCCGCCGCCGATACGTATGTGCGGCTCGATCCTCCTTCCAACGCGGCCGTAACCTTCGAGTGGGGCCAAGCCCGGGCCGCCGACGGCACCGTGGTGTTGTACGAAGTACTGTTCGACCAAGAGAACGGCGACTTCTCTAAGCCTCTGTACAGCACCACGTCGGGCACCAACGGCCTCGAAACCAAGCTCGTGCTTAGCCACGGCGACCTCAACCGCATTGCCAGCCTGGCCGGCATCAAGTCGTCGGCGCAGGGCAAGCTGAAGTGGACGGTCAACGCCTCGAAAGGCCTGACTGTGGAGCCAGCCACCGAGTCGCGCGTTATGACGCTGCAGCGCCCGGCAGGTTTTGCTACTGCTCCTCCCACCCTCTACATCACGGGTTCGGGTACCGAAGGCGGTACCAACATAAGCCAAGCCGTGCCCTTCAAGAGTATATCATCTGGCGTGTTTGAAATTTACACTCGCCTGAGTGCTGGCGAAGTAAAGCTGATCGACCAAACCACCGGCACCCCAACCACCTACTACATCGACGGCGCCAAGCTGATGGAAGGCAATCAAGGCACCAGCCCAACGTCTACGCCCAAGGTGTACATGCTGAAAGTGGACTTCAACAACGCCGCCGCCACCATGACAGAAATTGAATCCGTAGGGCTGTGGTTTGCGCCTCAGAACAAGGTATTGGTTACGCTACCCTACGTTGGCAAAGGTGTTTGGAAAATAGAGAACACGCCTATCGAGTTCTTCCAGGAAAGCTGGGGCCGCGACGAGCGGTACAAGTTCTTGTTTACGCAGAAAAACGCGGCCGGCGTGAGCAGCAGGCTGTATTACGGCAGCACCAACGCCGACAACCAGCGCGCCACGGCTTCTTCGCCGGCTTCCTACTTCTTCTTAGTGCCAGGCCCCGATTCGCAGTACGACTACTCGTTTAAGTTTCAAACCGAAGCTGATAAGAAGAGAGTCGATGTCACGGTGAAGATGCAGCCCGACGGCCCTTACACTCACCAGATAGTGGTGCGCTAGTATGAGCAGATCCTTGTTTTCGATACACCCGTTGGCCGCGCTGCGGGTTGGTTTCGGCTTACTAAGCTTGCTGGTAGTTGCCTGCAAAGACCCCGTGGACGATGATGTTGCCCCGCCGGTAGTGCCGCCCACCACGGCCCCCGTCAACTGGGCCGCCCGCGCCGATTCGGCGCAGGCGGCCCTGAGTTTGGGCTTTTGGTCGCCGGCTGGCCAGTATTATCTGGAAAACAACGCCGGCAATGCAGATTTCAATTACTGGTGGCAGGCCCATGGCCTCGACGTACTCACCGACGGTTATCAGCGCACCAAAAGCGCCGACTACCTGACCCGCATGCGGCAGTTGCAGCAGGGCATGAAAGCCAAAAACGGCAACTCCTACCTCAACGACTTCTACGACGATATGGAGTGGCAGGCGCTGGCTTGCTTGCGCGCTTTCGAGCTAACGCAGGACCCCGACTACAAAGCCACGGCCACCTTGCTTTGGACCGATATCAAGCTGGGCTGGAACGAGCAGCAGGGCGGCGGCATTGCCTGGCGCAAATCGCAGCGCAGCTACAAGAACACGCCCGCCAATGCCCCGGCCGCCATCCTGGCCGCGCGCCTCTACGTCCTCGACCGCAACCCCGATGACCTAGCTTGGGCGCAGAAGATTTACGCTTGGGAGAAAGCCAAACTGGTAGACCCCGCCTCGGGCCTAGTATGGGACGGTGTTAACCGGCTCGGTGACGGCCAGACCGATAAAGACTGGCGCTTCACTTACAACCAGGGCACCTTTATTGGGGCAGGCGTAGCCTTGTACCGCGCCACTCAGCAAAGCGCCTACCTCGACGATGCCATCCGCACCGCCAACTACGTGCTCAACGACAGCCAACTGGCACCGGGCGGCATTCTCAAGGACGAAGGCAACGGCGACGGCGGCTTGTTCAAGGGTATTTTGGTGCGCTATCTGACCGGGCTGGCCACCGAACCCGCCGTTAGCGCCGCCAACCGGGCAAGCTATGTTTCCTTCTTGAAGTTCAATGGGGAGAGCCTGTACAAGCGCGGGACCCGCCGGCCTCAGTTCCTTTTCAACACCAACTGGACTGCCCTCCCGGGTAGCTCCGTGGAGTCCTCCACCCAGATGAGTGGCATAATGATGCTGGAAGCTCTGGCTGATTTG
Organism: Hymenobacter sp. YC55; assembly: GCF_029433095.1. Taxonomy (GTDB): domain Bacteria; phylum Bacteroidota; class Bacteroidia; order Cytophagales; family Hymenobacteraceae; genus Hymenobacter. The sequence goes on along the minus strand of NZ_JARNTX010000006.1, from coordinate 157,458 downwards.
CAGGCCCGCAACGTGCTGTAATCCGGAAGTCCTACGCCGCGGGCATAGCAAGGGCGACGTCGCGCGTGATGTCGCCCTTGCTATGCCCGCTTTTCCTGCTACTGAACTGGTGTAGGACGTGTCTCCTACCTAACTGTATTTCATCCCGATGACAAAGCCGAACAGCTATTTGATCTTGCTACTGGCCTGGTGCGCTTTTTCCTGCGCCAAGACCACGCCTCAGAGCGGCAACGCCCGGGCAGATAGCAGCCCTACCCCGGGCGGCCACCTGCAATACGCTAACCCCTTTATGGGCACGGCCCCGTTCAACGACCCGAAAACCATTGGGTATGCACCTCCCAAAGATTGGCGGGGAGTATGGGCCGGGCTGGTGTTTCCGGGCAGCTCGTTGCCCAACGCCATGGTGCAGCTGAGCCCCATCACCGAGTTTCATACGGGTGCCGGCTACGACTACGAAGATTCGGTGATTTACGCCTTTGCCCACACCAACAAGGGCCATTGGAACTTGTGCCACTTACCGGTTTTGCCGGTTTCGGGAGCAGCTACTACTTCGGGCACCTACTCTTCTCGCTTCAAGAAGGCAACTGAAAAGGCCTCGCCCGGCTTCTATGGCGTAACGCTGCAAGATTACGGCGTGCAGGTACAGCTCACGTCCACCCTGCGCTGTGGGTTTCACCGCTACCGCTACAACCAGCCCAACAACCGCCGCGTTGTGTTTAAGCTCGCCCAATCCAATGAGCGGGTAACCAACTGGGACATCGAAAAAGCAGGGGAAGCCGCCGTGCAGGGCTTTCAGGAAACCGGCCGCCAGACTGTGTACTTCTATGGGGCACTAAGCGAGAACCTGCAAGACCTGGAGGTGCAAGGCAAAGGCACCAAAGACGGCCTGGCCGTGCTGCGCCTGCCCGCCGGCAGCAAGCCGGTAGAGCTCAGGATTGGAATATCGTTTGTAAGCGTGCAGAATGCCAAACAGAACCTAGAGCAGGAAATCGGCAGCCGCTCGTTCGAGCAGGTGCGGCAGCAGGCCGAGAAAACCTGGGAAGGCTTGCTCTCGAAAGTGGAAGTGAAAGGCGGTACACCTAAGCAAAAGCAACTGTTCTACAGCTGCCTGTACCGTTCGTTTTTGTGGCCGGCTTTGCGCAGCGACCTGAACGGCGAATACCGCGACGCGAAAGGCAACGTGGTCAAAGCCGACTTCAACTATTATACTGAGCCTTCGCTGTGGGATACGTACCGCAACAAGGACTTGCTGATAGGCATGCTCACGCCTCAGGTCACCACCGACGTTATCAAGTCCATGCAGGACGTGGGCAATAAAACCGGTTTCCTGCCCACCTTCTTTCACGGCGACCATGCTTCGGCGTTGGTTTCCGGCTCTTACCAGCGGGGCATCACCAACTTCGACTTGAAAGACGTGTACCGGCTGATGCTGCGCAACGCCAACTTGGAAGGCGGCGCGCGGCCTCATATTGCCGAGTACATCCAGAAGGGCTACATCAATACCACTCAAGTATCGAATCCGGAAGTGGAAACCAAAGACAAAGCTGGCGTGTCGAAAACGCTGGAGTATGCCTTTGATGACTATGCCGTGGCCCAGGTCGCGAAGATTCTGAACGACACGGCCACCTACCGGATCATGATGGCGCGGTCGAAGAACTATAAGAACTTGTTCGACCCCGGCACCAAGTTTATGCGTGGCCGCCTCGCCGATGGCTCTTGGGTGAAGCCTTTCGATCCGAAGTATCCTTACTACGAGTATATGTACCGGGAGGCCAATGCCTGGCAGGTTTCCTTTTTCGCGCCCCACGACATGCCTGGCCTAATTGCCTTGTACGGCGGGCCGCAACCCTTTGAGGCCAAGCTGGATTCGCTGTTCACGGTGCCCTGGAATCCCAACCATATTGCACGCAACGTGTCGGGCTTTATTGGGCAGTACTGCCACGGCAATCAGCCCGACCACGAAACACCGTTCTCCTACTACTTCATAGGGAAGCCGGAAAAGTCACAGCGCCGGCTCGATGAGATTATGGAGAAGTTCTACGGTATGGGCAAAGACGGCCTGGGCTATTCCGGCATGGACGACGCAGGCGAAATGTCGGCGTGGTACGTGTTCAGCTCTACGGGCCTGTATCCGTATTCCGCCGCCGATGCTAAGTACCTTGTGAGCGTGCCCCTTTTTGACGAGGTTAAGTGGAAAATGGACAATGGCAAGGTAGTGACCATCAAAAAACTCGGCAAGGGCAGGTCACTGAGCATAATCAAAGTGAACGGGAAGACCAACGAGGGCTACTTTGTCGACCATACCCTCTTCCGCGAGGGTGGCCAGCTGGAAATTACCACCAAGTAAACCAGGGTGGTGCTGCTGATACTTGGTAGCCATTGCAGTGCATACAGTTAAATTGAAAGAGCAAGCCGGTAAGGGCTTGCTCTTTCGCGTTTTTGGCAGACTGGCAAACAAGCTCATTAGTACCTAGCTCCAGCTTCTTGTGTCAAGCCAGTAGCTGAAAAAGCAGGCTAACATGTTTAGGTGATGTATGACAAGAGAAATAATGTTAACCTAACCTCTCGGCGTCCATCTAGCTCGGTTCTGCTACTTCGCACTGGCGTTTTTGACAGCATTCTATACTGGAGATTAGGACTAGGTTACCACTGGTTGAATCGATAATTTAACAACTCCTTCTATTCGGTATAGCATATGATACAGCGTCCGGTCTGTTCACTCCCTCAATTCTTTCTATGCCTTCTATTGCTGGTGTTAGGGAGCCTCGAATATGCAGAGCAATTACATGCTCAAGTGGCGCCGGCACCCACAACTCCATCTGCTGCACCCGGATTAGCAGCAGCGGCTCCTATAGAAACCCTAACGCCTCGGCAGGTCGACAACATTGCCGCGCTCGGCCAGGTCTGGGGCTTTCTTAAGTACTTCCACCCTGCCGTTGCCAGCGGCCAGCGCGACTGGGACGCCGAGTTGCTGCGCCAATTGCCGGCCGTGCTTGCCTGCCGCTCAGTAGCCGCGCGTAGCCGCCAACTCAGTGCTTGGATTACGAGTCTGGGCCCGGTGCCGGCTTGCTCGACTTGCGCCAACCCGCCTACGCAGCCCGTACGCTTTGCCGCGGACCTGCGCTGGGCCCGCAATGCCAAACGCTTCAGCGCGCCGCTGCGTCAACAGTTGGCTTTTATCGAAGCCAACCGCTACCAGGGCACGCTCTACTATGTCACGAGAACGGGGTCCACGACCAACTTTCCCCACGAGGAAGCTTACATCGAGCCAGCCCTGCCAGCCCAAGGTTTGCGCTTGCTGGGTCTGTGCCGCTACTGGAATATGTTTCAGTACTACTACCCCTACAAGTACGCTCTCGACGAGGACTGGGCGCAGGTACTACCCGAGATGCTGCCGCGCTTTGCCCAGGCCAGTACGCCCTTAGAGTACCGGCACACAGCACTGGCCTTGTTTGCCCGCGTGCACGACGGGCACGCACGCTTCTACCCACCCGACCCGCTGCTCGAAGCCGAACGTGGAGCCTACCAGGTAGCAGCCGACGTGCAGTTTCTCGAAGGGCAGGCCGTTGTGTTGCGCGTGCGCCACGATGGGCGCGTACCCACTTCACCACTCAAGCCGGGCGATGTGCTGACCCACGTGGCAGGCACGGCAGTACCCGACTTAGTGAAGCAGCGCCTGCCCGAGACGGGCGCCTCCAACCGCGCAGCCCAGCTCAATACTATTGCTCTAAACCTGCTCTACTGCGCCACCCCTGAGGTAGAACTGCAGGTGGTGCGCGATGGCCAGCCGCAGCGCCTGCTTGCGCCCGCCATTAAGGTGGGAACGGTGCCCCCTGTGCAGCCGCCCGTGGCCGACAGCATGTACCGCTTCCTGACTCCCGAGGTGGGCTACATCGACATGGCCCGGATTAAAGGCGACAAGGTGCGCACCATTATGCAGACCTTTTCCCACACCAAAGGCATTGTGGTCGACCAACGCAATTACCCCGGCGCCTTTATCGGCATGTATCTGCAGGGGTTTTTCCTAGCCAAGCCGGCGGTGTACGGCCGATTCACGCGTTACGATCCTACCTACCCGGGGCGTTTCCTCTGGGACCCGGCCGACACGCTCAAGCCAGTGGGTACGACGCCCTACCCGGGGCAGGTTGTGGTGCTGGTCAATGAGGTGAGTCGGAGCCTAGCCGAGTTTATGGCTATGGGCTTTCAAGCCACTCCCCACGCGACCATACTAGGCAGCCAGACGGCAGGCGCCGACGGTAATACAACTCCTATTACTCTACCTGGCGGTCTAAAGACTTTGATGACGGGCATCGGAGTGTATTATCCTGATGGCAGTGAAACCCAGCGTGTTGGTGTCAAGATCGATGTGCCCGTGCGGCCGACAATAGCGGGGCTGCGTCAAGGGCGAGATGAATTAATGGAAAAAGCCGTCGACCTTATCACCAAAGCGCCAATGACAACTCCCTAGTAAGGCTCAGTTGCCAACCGGTGGTGCTTATGTTTTTGAAAAGCCTATCGTAGGTCTCTTTCTGTTGGCCGCACCGGCGCGGTGGCTGTCCTCAAGCAGCAAGATTCAACTAGTCCAGTGCATACGGTATCTAGTTTTCAAGCACCACCATGCCCAATGCTGCCTCCACTGAAAGTTAGGAGTAGACCTTAAGAATGCGCCCGTTCACAGCTCCCTCCACGCTGAGCAGATAGGCATTCACCAGTTTGCCCATGGGCACTAAGTTGTAACCCGGGAACAGCGTGCCATACCGCTCCTGGCTATCTTCCACCAAGCTCGGGCTTACGACATCTAGTCCATACCAACATCTTAGGCTGCGTTTCCGTTGGAGGGGGTCTACCCGAGGCCACACGGCATGCTTAAGCTCGAAAAAATTAATTGGTTGCGCATTGCCCTGGCCTGGGGGATGTTCACCGTCTTTATGATTGTGGTGGTGTACGTGCAGGCACTCTCCGGCGCGGGGGCGGTGTCCTGGCGTACGGCTGTGCTAGGCCCACTGCTCTACGGCCTGATTTGGATGCTGTTCACCCCTTTAGTGTTTTGGCTGGCGGCTCGCTTCGATTTGACGGCCGGCCGGCGCGGCTGGATTTCCTCTGCGCTTGTACACGCCGGAGCGAGCATGCTCCTAACGGTGCTGTTTCGGGTGCTGCATGTATCGCTGCTTTTTCTGATGGGAGCTCCGGGCATCGTTGTCTCGTGGCCTACCATTCTTTCCAGCATCAACATCTGGATTCCCGCCTACTGGATGCTGCTTTTTGTGGCGTACGCCCTCGACTTTTACGAGCGGTATCATCGGCGTACCCTGGATGCGGCGCAGCTAGAAATGCAATTGATACAGGCGCAGTTGCAGGCTCTGAAAATGCAACTACAACCTCATTTCTTATTCAACACGCTCAATGCCATTGCCACCCTCATCGACGACGAGCCCCGCATGGCCCAGCGCATGACGGCTAAACTAGGTGAGTTTCTGCGCCTCGTGCTCGACAACACCGATGAACACCAGGTGACGCTGGCTCAGGAGCTGCATTTTGCCCAACTGTACCTGGAAATAGAGCAGATCCGCTTTTCCGACCGCCTTTCCATCACCTACCAGCTCGCGCCCGATACGCTGCCAGCGCTGGTGCCCAATCTGCTGCTGCAACCGTTTATTGAAAACGCCGTCAAGCACGGCCTGGCTGCTGACTCCGGGATTGGGGCCATCCACATCCAAGCAGATCAACAAGACGGGCAGTTGGTGCTGCAAGTGCGCGACAATGGCCGCGGGGCCGACCCGGCAAACTCTCGCGGTATTGGCTTGCGCAATAGCGAAGAACGGCTCCGTGCCCTTTACGGCTCCCATTATGCTCTGGCTATCCATACGGCCCCCCAGCAGGGATTTGCCGTACGAATTGAAATGCCCTTCACCCCCCAATCTTAAGTTTCCGACGACTCGCTGTGGCGCCTATTCGTACTCTCATTGTTGATGATGAACCCCTGGCTCGCCGCCGCATTGTGCAGCTACTAAAGCAGGCTCCAGCGTTCGAGCTTACCGGGGAATGCCGCAACGGTACCGAAGCTTTAGCGCAGCTCACCCCCTCCCAGCCAACGGTCGATCTGGTGTTTCTGGATGTGCAAATGCCCGACCTAACCGGGCTACAGGTGCTCCAGCAATTACCCGCGCAGCAACTGCCGCTCGTCGTATTCGTGACGGCCTACGAGCGCTACACCCTGCAAGCTTTCGAAGCGCACGCCATCGACTACCTGCTCAAGCCCATCGATCCGGACCGCTTTCACCGCTGTTTAACGCACGTGCAACACCTGCTGCTGCAGCGTAGCCCGCCGCTCCATCAGCAACTGCAAGCGCTGCTGCGCGAAATGGCACCGCCTGCGCTGCCTAGCCCCCCCATTACCTCAACCAATCAATTTCTAATCAAAAACAACGGGCGCCTCTACTTCGTCAACGCCGGCGATGTGCGGTATCTGGAAGCCCGGGGCAACTACGTGGTAGTGCATGCCCAAGGCCAGGAACATTCTTTGCGCTCTACTTTAACTCAGCTAGCGACCCAGCTGGATTCAAACCAGTTCATTCGCATTCACCGCTCCCTGATTGTGAATTGCACCTTCATCAAGGAACTGCGTCCGTGGGCCCACGGCGAGTTTTTGATTACACTACACGACGACACTCATCTAGCCTCCTCCCGGAGCTACAACGAAAGCGTGCAGCGTTTTCTTCAGCGTTTCACCCAGTAAGCTTTGGGGAGGTAAGAGTACATGCAGTTAGGTTACGAGCAAAACAAGACGACAATAAGAGCAACTCATCCCGCCAATCAGCCGGTTCGTCCCATGCGCCGCTGATTGGAAGCGTGCTGGCCGTATGCCCGGGTAGTTTACTCTGAACGTCCATTTTGTTTTCTAACCTACCTGCTATGAAAACCTCATTTTTTACGCTGCCTACGTTGCCGGGCAGGCACCTTTTGCGCTGCTTGGCCCTGCTGCTGGTGCTCCCATTCACGGCCTGCGATGACGACGACAGCGCTAGCTCTCCCACCGTTATTCGTCCGAAAGGTCCTAAGCCCGAGTGGGGACCAACCATTAAGCCAGAAATGCAAACCGTCATTGAGGCCCTCGACAGCCTCAGCAAAGGCGTTTCTTTGACTTCGCTCACGCCCCAACAAGCGCGCCTTGCTCCTTCGGCCACGGATGCCGCAATGGCCGTCATGAAAAACTTCCGAATCCCGGCACCCACGCCCCAAGTGGACACGACGGGCCAACGCATTCCTGTGGCGGGTGGCACCATCCGGGTGCGGATCTATACGCCCAAAAATGCCACTGCTTCCATGCCCGGCATTGTGTACTACCAGGGGGGCGGCTGGGTGATTGCCAACCTCAACACGTATGACCCTTCGGCCCGGGCCTTAGCAGAGCAGACGGGAGCCGTAGTGGTTTCCGTGCAGTACCGCAAGGCGCCAGAATTTAAGTTTCCTACCGCTCACAACGACGCCTTTGCCGCCTACCGCTGGGTGCGCGACAATGCAACCACACTGAAAATAAATGCTCAGCGCATTGCAGTGGCCGGCGAAAGCGCTGGGGGCAACTTGGCGGCTACCGTTTGTATGATGGCCAAGACGGCTAGCGTGCCGCTGCCCGTGCATCAGTTGCTGGTGTACCCCATAGCCCGCTACGACATGAACACGCCTTCCTACACGCAGTACGCCGCTGCCAAGCCACTGAGCAAGCCGCTGATGCAATGGTTCTTCGATAAGTACCTGAACACACCAACCGAAGGCGCTAGTCCGCTCATCTCGCTAACAAATGCCACCAACCTGCAGGGACTTCCCCCGGCTACGGTTATCAACGCCGAAATTGACCCGCTGCAAAGTGAAGGCCAGGAGTATGCCGCCAAACTTAAAGCCGCAGGCGTAGCGGTGACCACCAAAGTGTATGAGGGCGTAACCCACGAGTTCTTTGGTATGGCTACCGTCGTACCCGAAGCCAAGGACGCACAGGCTCTGGCCGCTACCGAGCTAAAGAAAAGCTTTCAGTAAACGCACGAAGTGAAACAGAGCTATTGGGCATCTCCGGCCTGCTGAGCTCATTTTCTCGCTGGATTTCAGCTACACGCATCACGAGTACACAGAAGGCTACGTAACACGGACCTCGTTTCTCAAGCCCCGGTTGTCTCCCAACCGGGGCTTAAATCTTGTAAGGCTATGCTCTTGAGCCTCGCACAATTTCGTGACCTTTCGTACGGCGAGCAAGCCGCTTACTTCACAGCACACGGTACCTATTTGGCACGGCGCCTCACCGCCGGCTTTGACGTGCACCTCTACCACTTGGGCAGCTTCTTCTGCGAAGAGTGGGTTTGCCAAACTCAAAACGAGCTACGACTATTGCGCCCTTTCAACAGCAATACTAAACTGCTGCCTTACGCCGAACTAGTGCACCTACCTTCTCTCTAGGCTTACGTCCAGTACATTATAGCCTTACGCTACCAGTTAATCAGTTATCCCAAGAGAACAAGTAGGGCCTTCCTGCTATCAGCGCTGGCAGTTGCGTAGCCATTGTTCGGCTTCGACAACGGAGTGAAAGATCTGCAATTCCAGGGGTCCAACCACGGGGGTAGGAAAGCGTAATGTCAGGCTGTCGGTGCGGGTATCGGCCTGCACTACGTGGGCAATATAGCGCAACCCCATGCGAAAAGCGTGGGGCACCCAGGCCCGCTGCAGCCATTCCACCGAGTCAAACCAAGGACCGCGCAAGGCAAGGTTGTCGTTGAGCAAATAGGGGCAATGCAGCGGCTGTACGCTGTGCAAGTAGTGTTCGGCTCCGCGCATGGCTTCGAGTGGGTCCACGTACCCACTCCATATGGCTCGCAGCCAGTTGTTTTGCTCTTCGTAAATGAGTGTGCACCGACTCCCGTCGGCATCGGATAAGGAATGAAGCAGCATGCGTGGATGGTCCTTGCGGTAGAATTCGGGGTGGTAAAATGCGTTGCCTTAAGAGGCACGCACGTTGATTGTGGTAAGGCTTTCCGTGGCGAAGCTACGTCAAGGTCGAATAGAACAGATCCGGGCGCATCGGCAGTGGCAAGCGTTAAGCGGCCCAAAGAAATAAGATATTTCCTTGGGTCGCTACACAAAGGTGCTTTGCCTACAAACGCGCAACAAGTGACGAATACGGACTAGCCGGCTGCGGTAAGTACGGAAAAACGTGGTTGGCTTTGATCAGCATAGATGACCTTGCGCAGCCCGCACACCGCACGCTACCCTAGTTGCCGACCAAGTAGCCGGCTCTGCCTGCTGGATTTTAACTTCAAGATACTGCTTCTTTCTACCTTAGGTCGTCATGTACCCGTTTCCTACTCTATGCGGATCTTCCTGAACACGATATGGTTACTTTTAATCGGCGGCTTGCTGCTTCCCTTTGGCGGGGTAGCTCAGAACCAAGGGTCCCGGCCTATCCGAGACAACGTGCCGCTGGATTCTATTCGGTTAAGTGACCCTTTTGTCTTGGCCGACCCCAAAACCAAGACTTACTACATGACGGGCACAGGCGGCTTGGTGTGGCAGAGCAAAGACCTAAAGCGCTGGCAGGGGCCGTATTCGGTTGCCCAACCTGACCCAACCTCCTGGATGGGCCCCAAACCCATGATTTGGGCCGCCGAAATTCATTACTATCAAGGCAAATACTTTTATTTCGCCACCTTCACCAACTCCGCGCTTAAGATTGACACCGTTCAGGGCAAGCCGCTCGAGCGCCGGGCCAGCCACATACTGGTTAGCAACCAGCCTCTAGGTCCCTACGTCACCCTCAATCAGGAGCTTTACTTGCCGGCCAATAAGTCAACTCTGGACGGCACTTTCTGGGTGGAGCCCGACGGCAAACCCTACCTGATTTATTGCCATGAATGGCTACAAAACCTAAATGGCACCGTTGAAAAGATTGCCTTGAAGCCAGATTTAACTGGTACGGTCGGGACCAGCCAGATTTTGTTCCGGGCCAGTGATTCGCCCTGGAGCCGGGAAAAAGACGCCGCGGGCCATGACCGCCCAAACAAGGTTACCGATGGGCCGTACTTGTTTCGGACACGCACCGGCCGGCTGGGCATGCTCTGGACCAGTTGGGTATACGATGTGTACACCCAGGGAGTCGCTTATTCCACCAGTGGCACCCTGAATGGTCCTTGGCAGCAAGAGCCAGTTCCCATTACGCCCCCTAATTACGGGCACGGTATGCTGTTCCGCACCTGGGCAGGAAAGTCCTTGATGGCCCTGCACAGCCACAAGGAAATTAACGGCCGATACGTGCGCATTCCACAATTATTAGAAGTTGACCTGACTGGCAACAAGCTCGTGGTTGGCAAGTCGTATCGGCCTTAGTGGGTGGTTAGTGCCTGCTCTAGGAGCGGGATAGAGCATATACCTCCACCTTAACTGCTTAGCAGTGAGCTCGACAGCAGCTAGTTAGAAAGCAAAAAATACATATGATAAGTTTAATATTTATAGTTTCAATTGTTATATTCATAGTTCACTATCCTACCTACTATGAAAACAAAATTCCACTTCCGGCTGGCGCTGCTCGCGCTTGGCTTCACTGTTGGCTGTCAGGACGACGACGGCAACTACGAGTTTTTTCCCGAGCCTACCTCCTTTACGGCCGTGACTGTTGCCCAAAACCTAACCAAGCCGATAGGCTTGAGCGTAGGCACGCAAGGGCAGCTCTGGGTGAGTGAAAGTGGCACCGGCCAGAACGATGCCCACATCTCAGTGGTAACCGCCACAGGCCAAGTGTATCCGGCCCTGACCGGGTTTGCCTCCGTGCTAGCCAATGGTACCGCCGAGGGCATTAGCCACGTGCTCTACGACAAGGGCACGCTCTATGTGCTTGAAGGAGGCACGGGCAAGCTCTATAGCGTTGATGTAGCTTCCTTCCAACCAGGTGATACGCCACGAACTGCCCAGTCATTGGCGAGCGAGGATATTGGCTCTTTTGTGCGTGCGCAGCGGCTAACTAATCCTGTCAATACCAACCTCTACAATCTTACCATCGGGCCCGACGGTGACCTCTACATCGTTGACTCGGGGGCTAATGCCATTATCAAACGCAACAGCAGGACCAAGGCCCTGAGCGTGTTTGCTCGGATCCCAAACGTGACGGCTACCCAAGAAGCTGTGCCTACGGGTATTGTGTATGACGGGCGCCGGTTTTTGGTGAGTACGCTCAGCGGTGGCCCTTTTGTGACCGGCACAGCCAACATATTTCAAGTCGACCTATCGGGTAACGTGAGCGTGTATAAGAGCGGGTTTACCACGCTCACTGACATTGCTTTATCTATCAATCTCAACCCCATTGTCACGGAGTACGGGCAGTTTGCCTTCTCGCCACCGCCGCCCGGCTTTGTACCGCGTAGTGGCCGCATTGCCAATGCTGCTGGCACCACGCTCTTAAGCACCTTGGATAGGCCCACCGATATTGAGCGCGCGGGTGTGCGGACGTATTATGTACTCAGCAACGGCGAAGGCACCATTCAAAAGCTCACGTATTAACGTACTTCCTACCCGTCCGCTGGCTTCGGTCTGAGGGCCAGCAACAGGCTTGTGCGCAAGTCATCGGCACAAGACTATCGTTAGGAGTCTTAGCCTTGGCAGTTGACGAAAGCTGTTCTGGGCAACTTCTGTAAAAGCTGGTTTGCCACTTGTAGCAAAGGGGTATGACATTCGAAAGAAAGTCATACCCCTTTCTATTCTATTATAGGTCGTTAACATAGTAGCATGTTGTCTAGTGTAAACAATATCTGGCTGTGCATGACTCTCTCATTTCGGCCGTATAGCTAGATGATTCAATTGGTCTAACGCGTAGTAATTATGCTTTTAACGACATTATAATTTGAGCTTAATATCACTTTAATGGTTGTGCCTTTGTTTTGTTGGTATTAAAGAAGCCATAAATAGCAAAAAACAGAGTACAGCAGATGAAGAAAGTATTAATACCGACGGACCTGACGCTGTACTCTTTGCAGCTAATTCGCTACGCGCTAAACCTGCTACAGAACGAAAGCTGCCACATTACGCTCCTGTATCTAACCCCTGTTTCAGACTCTATTACCGACTTGTTGACTCTACCCCGCCAGCAGAAGCCGGAAATGGAGTTCAGCCAAGCGCTAGAGCGGCTGCGGCGGTTGCATAGTGTTGAGATACAGGATATTCAAGTTGCTCATAAGTACTGCGCCAATTCCTCAGACCTCAAGCAATTTGTTCGGGAAAGGCAGATTGATCTTGTGTTGAGCACCGTCTCGCGCAGCCGCAACACGGAAGCGTTGAGCTATTTCAATGAGTTGCTTCAGGACATTCCATTTCCTGTCCTGTATATCCCTGAATTCTTCGCTCCGAACAGCTTCCGTAAAATTGCCTTTGTACTGGATGCCGATGTAAAAAACAGCGCTTTGCCAGACAAGGAGCTTGTTGATTTGCTGTGGCGGAAAGAGTGCCGCGTTACGTTTCTGTTGGTATTTAAGCCAGGCACGAGCACCGATACGTTAACCCGAGCTTTAGCTAGCCTGTATTCCTCACCCTTGCTGGCAGAAGTAAACTACGCCGTTCACTTGGTGCAGCAGCAGGACGTAACCGAAGGAATTATCTCATTCATCGATGAGTACGAAATGGATCTGGTGGTTAGCTGCAAAAAGAAAAGCATGCTCGACTACCTGCGCCTAGGCCGCCAAGCTCGCAGCCGGGAACGCGCCATTACCACGAAGGTGCCTTGTCTGTCAGTCGCGTAATCCGTCCAGATTCATCTTCTATCCCTAGTTCTTATTTCTCTTGTTGTATGTTGTTGAAAACAAAAATTCCGCTTTCCTACGTGTTCGGCAAGATCAAGCGGGAAATCCTGTTTGTGTTTGTGTATGCTTCCATAATAGCGCTGGAAGACAAGTTCTTGCACGTAATGGAGGTAACCCTACCCTTAAGTGTACCCATGGTCCTGGGCACGATTTTGTCGCTGCTGCTAGCGTTCAAATCCAACCAGGCCTATGATCGGTGGTGGGAAGCCCGGATTGCTTGGGGTGCCATTGTCAACGATTCCCGGTCCCTGATTCGGCAAGTGCTCTGCTTTACCGAAGCGCCCTACGCCACTGAAGAAGCCCGGACCTGGGTGCAGCGGCTAACCAACCGGCAGATTGCTTGGAACTACAGTCTGGGCTTGTCGTTGCGCAAGCAAATGGATCTGGATAAAGTTCGAAAGTTCTTGTCGCCCGAAGAGGTGGCCTTCGCCGCCCGGCATGACAATGTTCCGAACGCCCTGCTACAACTGCATGCGCAAGACTTTCGGTATGCCTTGCGGGAAGGGTGGATTAATCCCTACCAGCAAGTAGCCATGGAAGAAACACTCACAAAGCTGACTGATTCGATGGGCCGCTGCGAACGAATCAAAAACACAGTGTTTCCGGCTACCTACACGTTGTACATTCACTTTTGCTTGTTCTTTTTCGTGTTGCTGTTGCCCTTCGCATTATTGGAAGTGTTTGGCATATTGGAAGTCTTGATGGTAGTTGCTATTTCCTCTGCTTTCTTCCTGATCGAGAAAATGGCCATTCACCTTCAAGACCCTTTCGAGGGGAAACCAACGGACACTCCCGTGACGGCCATTGCTCAAACCATAGAAACAAATCTCAAGCAAATGATTGGCGACAACCGGGTAAGCAAGGATACGGTCCCTGCAGAAAACACCTACTTCGTGCTGTAAAAACGCCGAAGTATCCCTGCCTTCAGAGAGTTACTCTAATACCACTCTTTGGCATTACAGGCATTGTCCTTCACATAGCAGCCGCACGCACGTTGTTAACCGATGTACGTGCGGCTTTTTCATTCTAGATAATCAAGACCAAGGAGCATAGCGCTACTTCGACTAACGGCATCTGTGCTAAAATGCATAGCCATTACTATTCATACACTAGCTTGGTCATATACGAGTTGGTGCTGTGAACAGCCAGCAGCTGACCTGTTAACCTGCTACCAACCATTCCGGCTGCAATCAGGGCACCTCAATACTAAAGTGTCGACATAGGCTTCTCCCTTTGGCTTACTGCTAGCCCGTTTCTATCAACTTGGAGGTGTTTAACAACTACCTCAACGTCACCAACAGCAACCTATAAGAGCTGTGCTACTCAGCTGAAAATTGGATTTATCACAAGAGGCTACCACTCCACTTACGCTCAGTAAAGCCTAAAGTCAGGTGCCAAGGCCTCTACGGTCTAGCGCACAGCTCCAACGAGACTTACGACATGCAGCACGACAACCTTTGCTTCGTGCAGAATCCTGACTGAACAAGTCCACACCTACTTAGTAGCGACGCTCTCTCCGTCCGTTCCAAAGCATGCCAATTATAGCTCATCGTTAAGTCACTTCTTTGCATTCCTAGCTGCTTCTCAGTATCTAATTGCATTGAGCTTCAATCCATAAGATCAGACCTAGTACCAGCCCGCATCAACAACGGCTACTTGAACTTTGCTACTATTTCGCGATGGTAGGGGATAGCCACTACGGGCACTTATAAAGTTGCTTTTACACGCAAAACTTATCCGCTCATTTGCTCTGAATTAGGGGTTTCGCCCCCCTACCCTATTCCACAAACATTGCCTTGCCCCCTTCCTGTCTCACTTAGCTACGCAACTGGAGTGGATGCTGACATAAACCTATATGCACCTTTGCCGGCCTTTATGGACACTGAAGTTCGAGCACGTATCACTTATTAGTTTCCTTAATGAAGTGGACACTGGCTAACATATCAGCATAGTGATACTTGGTGCGCTTACCTCACCAAAACTTTCCCATTTACTCGCGCTATCGCTAAAACTTCGCGACTGTTGACGAGACTATCCGGCGCTGAGCTGTATTATCCATCTTGGTCACATCACTTGCCTTAGGATAGAGGCTAAGGAAGCTAATTAACAAAGAATAATATTTGTCATACATGCAAAACTGGCTATAAATGTATTACACGTTTAGCATGTATGGCAAGTATGACACGTAATGAAAGTATAGCAGGTTGTACATGCATTGCAATTAGTACATGCAGATTTTATTCTTAACAAAGTACCTATAGATACTGGTAGCGTTGTGTTCTGAAAAATTCAAGCCATCCTTATATAAGTGATTAATAACACACTATAGATTTGCATGCATTACATGTATGGCATGTATTAAACAACATATAAAGCAGTTTAACTTCATGTGATATCTAGCCTTAAGGTCAAATATTCTATACATGCCATACATTCAATGTAAGCATTGTAGGTAATGTATGTATTGCATGTATAACATGTCTTACTGACATGACATGTCGAGTTTGCAAGGATTGTCTTGCAGGTATACAAAGTTTAATGTGTAACATTGCCACACACTACGCATGTGTTGCTTATGAAAACAATCTGTTTTGCCAACCACAAAGGAGGAGTGGGGAAGACAACCTCCACATTAAATGTCGGACAAGTGCTGGCTAGCCGGGGCTCGCGCGTGCTCTTAATCGACAGTGACTCGCAAACTAATCTTTCCATGTCATTTGAGCGGCAAGGTACCCGCCACCTAGGTGAAATCTTGGAAAGTGACGGCAAGGTTTCCTTAGCGGCAGTCATGGAGCCAGTAGGAGAGGGGCTCCATTTGGTGCCCGCTTCTCCTCGTTTACAGATGGTCGAAAAACTCATGGCTGGCACCTCAGGCTTGGAGTTTGTCTTGCGTGAAGCTCTAGAGGAAATAGAGGAGCAATTCGACTATTGCTTGATCGATACGCCGCCTTCTCTGGGTGGCATCACCTACGCCGCTCTTATTGCCTCCGATGCTGTGTTCATTCCCATGCAACCGGAGTATTTTGGCTACAACGGTCTCACTTCACTGCTGCAGGCGTGCGTGCGCGTACGCAAGCACTACAACCAAAAACTAAAAGTGGGAGGCATCTTCTTCACTAAGTATTCGCCTTCTTACCGTGTTTCCATGCACCACCAGTACGTGGAGCTTATCAACCAAGACGAACAGCTTGCGCCCCTGGTTATGGGAGTAAGCATCCGTCAAAACACCAAATTAGGAGAAGCCCAGGCTGTGCAAGAAGCTATCTTAGCGTACGCTCCTGGCAGCAATGGCGCTCTAGATTACATAGCCCTCACCGACGAAATTTTAGCCCGGTTATGAGCAGCACCCCCAAACGCAATTTCACGGCCAAAACCCCGCGTCCTGTTCTCGATACTTCCTCGCTGTACGGAATGGATGAGGTGCCTCCTATACCCTCTGCATCAGCCACCCCCTCAGAGACAGTTGAGCCGCTGCCATCCGCCTCACCAGTTGCTGAGCCGGTAGCCGCGAGCCCAGAGTGGGTGAAGTTCAGTACCTATTTGCACCCCGACACTTATCTGCGGCTCAAGCAAGCCGAATACTGGGAGCCTGGCTTTGTAGTCCGGCAGCAAATCGAGCGCGCAGTGAGTGACCTACTGGATACGCTCGAAAATGCCAATCGGCCATTGCCCGAGGAACAGTTACGCAAGCTGGTGCAAAAAGACAAGAAGCTGAAGCCATAGCTGCCGTCTTAAACCGTGCGGTCGAGTCATCACTAGGTTTTCACCCTAGTCAGCACAGCAAAAGACGTTCAAGAAGCAGGCTGCTCAGAACGCCGGCTAATGCGTTGAGCACACGAATCTGATTGGTGTGGAGTAAGAACCTCTGGCTTTCCTATAACAGCAAGCACGAAATAAAGCGCTTCCCCGTCCGATACTATTTCGTGCTTGCAGTATTCCGTCGACAGAAACTATCCGCAGCATTCATTGCCTCATGCACTTCACCTCTTTTCTAGTACCGGAAAAGCAGGTGAGAGTAGACGCCATCTATGCCAGGCAAAATAACTGGCACGTTAACCGTAGCTGTAATGTGGCGTGTGGCTCCGGCGTCAACTGAGCATTTTACCTTGGTTTTAGCAAAAGCTAGTATCCGGTAAGCCAGACCGAGCAGTGCCATTTTTCACGTAGATGCCAGATGAAAACCAGCGAGAGTCTGAAAAGAAGGCCGGCTGTGGGTGCCATTTTTCACGCAGATGCTCTGAGAGATTCTAAGCGTCTGTGTCACTGACCGCTTACGCTTTTACCAAACCTAAAAAACCGCTTCTACAACCAGCTAAAGCCTTTTTGAGCTACCTGGCTGTTAGAGAAAATGGACTTCACTTTTTATCATTTTCAAAAAAACTGAACCTCTTCTGTTTTCTAAAGCTATTCTTTTATATATTCTTTATTCAGGGGGTCATAACTAGCTGATTTTTAAATGGTAATAAGCATTTACTGCGTGAAAAACGGCACTCTGTTGCGTGAAAAACGGCACCAACCTACGTGAAAAACGGCACCATCTACGTGAAAAATGGCACTCTGCTGCGTGAGAAACGGCACCACTACGTGAAAAATGGCACTCCTACGTGAAAGAAGGCACTTTCATCCTTCCCACTAAGCAACTACGTGAAAAATGGCACCAGCGAAATAGCGCGGATGATCTGCGTGAAAAATGGCACTCCAAACTCTTTTGCGTGAAAGACGATACGTTTTCACGCTGATGCGTACATTAGGGGACTTCCTTCTTAGCTCTGTTGCTATGTCCGCTACGCCTGCCCCTCCCGTCTTATATCCTCGGGCCTACCAAGCCAATGCTCTCGTGCGGGCTCCCCTCAAGCTCACCCACGTGGAAGCCCGCATCTTCGCTTTGGCTTTGGGTTGCATTCACCAGGATCAAACAGAACTGCCCGGCATCTCCATTGCGCTGAGCCGGGTGATGACGCAGAAGAAAGGTGGCAGCGTTTACGAGACAATCCGGGATGCCTGCAAAAGCCTGATGTCGAAGGTCGTCACCATCGAGTCGCAAACTGGCAACAAAAAGCGCTTCACGGCCTACTCTATCATCAGCTATATTGATTTAAACGAGGGCACAGGCTTTTTGACAGGAAACTTTGCCCCCGAGATCAAGCCTTTTCTGCTGCAATTGGCCGAGCAGTACACTCACGTCGAGATTGAAACACTGCTAACCCTCAAGTCGGCCCATGCTCACCGCTTGTATTGGCTGCTCAAGTCTTGGGACGATGTGGGCTGGTGGGAAGTGGAGTTCGACACCTTGCGCAAGCAGATTCTTGGCGACGACAACGACGTAACCTACACGCTCTTTTACGATTTCAAACGATACGTGCTTGAACCCGCCCTGCGCGAACTGCACTCGCTGGGCTGGATGGTGGCTTACGACCCTATCAAAGCAGGCAAGAAAGTGCATGCTGTACGGTTTTCTATTCCCAAGCCCTTGGCGCACCTCGACGAGCCAGCTCCGCCGGTGATAGCCGTTAAAACCACGAGCAAAGCTCGCCCCCTGGAAAAGCAAATGAGCTTGGCACTGCCGTCTGAGCTGCCCACTTTGCAACAGCGCATCGTGACCCGGTTGCAGAAGCTGAAGATGACCGAAAGCCAGATTCAGCACGTGCTCGACTTTATGGGAGACGATGAAACCAAAATTGCCAAGCTCATGAAAGTCAGCCATCCGTTGCTACGCGACTACGAAGCCGGCAACAAGGTCTTCGACAACCTAGGTGGCGTGGCGACTAATCTGCTCAAGACCGAGTTTCCAGGCTTGTATCCAACCCTGAAATAGGGCGGTTGTCGAACGATGAGCTCAGTCGTCAGTTTCTCACATGGGTCATACGACCATCTGTATCCAATGAACCCATAACAGGTATTGGTGCTCTTTTACAGCGCAGCCTGGCTGTGTTTAAGGGAATCCAAAAGCAACTCACGGGCCCGGAATAGTTGGGCTTTCACTGTGCCGAGTGGCAAAGCCAGTAGCACGGCAATCTCCTCGTATTGCAACTCATCGAAATACCGGAGCCGTACCACGCGCGCGTAGCGGGCTGGTAATTGGTCCACCAATTTCTGCATTAACTCTTTCCGTTGCGTGCGGATTAGTGCTTGCTGCGGATCTGGATTCCGGTCCGCTACTTCCAGAAACAGCGGATCACTGTCGCCGCCCGCTATACTTGCCTGGAGCGAGTGAGTCGGTAGCTTTTTGCGCCGGAAGAAGTCGAGGGTATGGTTGGTGGCAATGCGGAAGAGCCAAGTGCTGAAAGCAAATTCGGGAGTGAAGCGAGCTAAGTGGCGAAACGCCTTGGCAAAAGTTTCCTGCGTTAAATCTTCGGCATCCGTCGCGTTTTTTACCATGCGCAGCACTAGGTAGTGCACAGGCTTGCGGTAGCGAGCCAATAGGTCTTCATAGGCCTTGGCTTGGCCGGCCAGCGCCGCTTGAATGAGGGCTAAATCCTGGTAGGCCCGACGGGATAACACGCGCTCCTGCTCAGGGCCAGAAGGGGCAGCAGACAAAGACATAGGCGAGGAGTGATAACAAGGAAAAAAACATCTATCCAGCTGCCGTACAAACTTTACGCCAGCGACCAATAGCTAGTCAGCTGACATAGCATCGTTACGGGGTGTTTTTCTTTGTCAGGAGCTGGAGAGGCAATACTGTAAGCCAAAATTTTATAAAGAAGTACTAAGCGCTTTGAAGCAAGGAGCAGGTTGCTACTTGTTGTTTTGAAGTTGCCTAACCTCTAGCTTGCGAGTAGAAGAGTGCTACATTTCATGTGCGTCGCTAGCCTAGGAGTACTCTTTCCGGGCAACTTGCACCGGTGTTCGTGGCACAGAAGGCAACTGCTGGCGCAGCCACTGGCAGCCTAGCGCAGCCAGCAGCCCTAGCAGGGTGCCGGCTAACACGTCACTCGGGTAGTGCTGGCCGAGGTAGACGCGGCTGATGGCTACAAGCAAGGCCCAACTCAGCCAGAGTGTTTTTAATGGCCAGGGTGTGCGCGGCAGCGCCCATACCAAGCCAACTACTAGCGTCACTAGGTCGGCGGTGTGAGTAGACAAAAAGCTGTAGCTCGTACTACAGCCCGCCGGCAGATGCAGTAAAGGCAGCAGGCTAGTGACCTGACAAGGCCGGGGGCGGCTCACCCAAGGTTTAATCCACGCGCTAGCCAACCAATTTGTGGTGGCCACACTTAAGGCCAGCGGCAGCACAACGCGCCACCAAGACGAGCCATAGGTCCGCCAAAGAGGCCGCAAAGCCAGCAGCAGAACCGGTATCCAGGCCAGCCGGCTTGAGGCGGCTTGCATTACGGTGTCCAGTAGAGGGGTGTGCAGTTGGTTGAGCGCCAGCACCAACTGTTGGTCGAGAAAACGAAGGAAGTGCAACAAGGCAAGCAGCAAAAGGCGTGTAAGCGCGGGGTGGGAAGACGAGGGCAGGTAAGCAAATGATTGGCACGCCAGCAGGCCGCAGAACGGAGACTAACAGAGCAGTTGGCGTCACGCAGCAGCGTCAATGGGTTTGACACACCAAGCTTTGCGGCGGGTTGTTAAGGGCATTTTGATGCCCGCATCCGTGCTTGAGCAACTGCTCCACATACAGCCAGTGGAATCGTCAAGACAGAAACTAGCCTGTTGTTGCAGCTAATAAAGCAATGCAGTTGCCTATAAAGAATTGGCATATCTGCGCAGCAGCAAAGCCAACCCTAGAGTGAGGGTAATGCAGAACAGAGTGCAGCTGGCGAAAACTGGATCTACTCACAACCTAGTGCCGACCAGATAATGCTATGTGATACCTGTTAACGAACATAAGGAACTTGCACCCCACCAATTACTAGCTTAGCATAGTAAGCAGAGCTATTAAGCTTGCTACTGGAAACTAGGCTGTACATGGCGCATAGGAAGTCCTCGTTTTCAATCCCGACCGTTTGTTAATTATGTTCCGCAACAAGCATTCAGCTATCAAAACTGCTGGCCTCTATGCCCGCGAGACTGTGCAAGTCCACGGGCATAGAGGCCACAATTCTTGATTAGCTCCGTAACAGGCGATGCTTCTGCGCTTTGTACTCTGCTATAGTCACAATTTCTTGGTCTGGTAGGCCGGACCAAGTGCCGCCTTCCTCAGCGTTCCAAGAGGACGTAGACAGCGTCATTCTTGTATTCTTCTTCTGGCGTATCATGCGCAACAGAAGAATTGTTAGGAATACTAGTGGTAGAAATAAAAAGGCGAAATAGTTGGTCTCACCAATGGTGGTAAACCAAAAGGGCGTAGCAAACATAATCTGTAAAAAGTTGCAAGAAAGTGTGAGGTAAGAAAGAGCAGCAGAGCGGAAAAGCACCTCAGCCAGAAGCACACTGGCAAGGAGATGAAAAGATGACTTGGTTAGAGTAATAGAAGAATAAGTGTAAATATTCATGCAATTTTATTGATAAACAACAATTGAATAAAAAAAACACAATAAATATCGAGTAGTGTTCTGCTGCTAGATTTCTGGCTTGCTTCTTTTGTTATAAATGGAGTTTGAAGCTGCTCTGTTTAGGAGAGAAAGTTATTGATAGTTGACTGTACCAGAGGCACTAAGCTGTCATGTTTGTTGAGATACTTATTATGCCTTATAAGACATAGATATGCGTGTGGCTGCTTGTATATTCATGTCTTACAAAACAAGTGCTAGCCATGTCAGCAGAAGGGTTCAAGTACTAGACACGCAACTGTAGTTGAGGTGTCATAAGGTCAGCAGTTGTTTGGTAGGATTATGAAAGATCCCACGCTACCAACCGTATTTCTTTTGCCGACGCTAACTGTTTCAAACTTATATAAAGGTTATACATCACCCGTAGAAACAGTGTCAGCATACATCAACTGAAAAGCCCTCTAAGTCGTGGCCCGAGAGAATTTTCTAGCGATTGTTTTAGAACTAAGCGGCGTCGATCTGGCTGTAGAGGTTTCCATCTAGATCAGTATTGGAGTTTGTGCTTAGCGTAAAAACAAGCAAACCAGGTAAGAATAAGCCTATGTGAATTCGTCCTATAAAGAATTCTGATAAGAAATCGATGTTAAGCGCTGTTTTACTGTATTTGAGCTGGCCTACTATATTCTTCAATCGAAATTTTCCAAAGGCAACCAGTTTGCAGCAGGGAAATGGTCAAAACGACTCGATGCGAACAGCACGAAACGTAAATAGTGTCACTATACTTGTTTGTCACTTATTCTCCACTCTAAGCAACCCTAGTGCTGTTCGGCGACACTAGTAATTTATCTTTAACGAAAGAACCCTCAGTGGTAGAGACCTTTATGCTATTGACCCTGTGAATTGCCACCCTGACTGCGCGGCCCAACTTTCGGCTGCATGACAGAGCAAGTGAAAAACCGGCTCTTTGATATACAAGTAGCCCTCGATGCTGTTGGCAAAAAGTGCCGCCGCTCGCTGTTTGAGTAGCCCGTAGGCCTGGCATGCAGGCCAATGGGCCCGCAAGTAGTCCCGCATGAGCAGGGCAAAACGCGTGTTGAACCGTTCGGCCTCTCGAACGTGGAGGTGTATGCGCCGCTCGCCTACTGGTTCGCGCAAGTACAGCTTGCGCAAATCGGCGGAGTGTTCCGGTATGTCGGGAAATTGGTCGTATACAAACCCGGCCCGTAGTTGAAAACCAGCCTCCGTCAGCACGCGGGTAAGGTTTTCAGTTTGGGTGAGGTCGGTGACGGTGAGTTGCACATCCAGCACGTCCTTGGCCAGCAAGCCCGGCACGGCCGTGGAGCCGATGTGGTCGACGCGCAAGACGTAGTTCCCTAACAGAGCCTCAAGCCGGAAGGCTAGGGCCGCAAATTCCTCCACCCACCGAGCTTGATAGGGCCACAGCACGACTGGTCGAGAAGGCGCAAAAAGAGGAGTATTCGACATAGGAGCAGGTTAGTACGGTACCAAAAGAGCGAGTCGTGAAACCAGCACAATAACAAGTACAACTAAAAACACTCACGTACGCACAACTCTATTGGAAAGAACAGTAACTGCTTGACCGCTGGCTGCTTGAGGTAGCCTTATGCATACCTTTCCTATGAACTTAGTCTGGGGCTGTACTGGCGTGGAGGTAAAGCTCGGCTGCTTATAGCTAGGTGCTTACTTCTTCTACCAAGCTTAAATTTTGGTCCTTAACCATTCTTTGGCCACAACATTAATTCCGCAGTTAAGGCCCAGCCGAAGATGCAGCACATAAGAAAAGCCCCATCGTTTGACGGGGCTTTTGTTTTAGAGAAGCACTAGCAGCTACTGGGAAGAAAGCAAGTAACTTATTTGCACTTGCAGACTCTGGCTGCGAGCATGCTGTACACGCTCTGACCCATAAACGGCATCAACTGCTACAGTTGGCTGACGCAATTTGGTAAAGCCTGCCGCATAGCGGCCTTCCACCTGCCAATGGGTACCCACTTCACGGCCTATCCCGACTACATAGCCCACTTCGCCACGGTTATACTCTTGCTTGTTGCGCACGATTCTAGCTGATCCATCCGGCAAGACAGGATCAACCGGCCCAACAATTACGTTGACCTGATCTTGTATTGTGCGCTTCTCTGCAAGTAGGTAGCTAAACTGTGGACCAGCCACAGCAAACCAGGTCCCTTGACGCGGCCGCAAAAGCACCGCAAGACTACCGTAGTGCAAACGGCTGCGCACGGTGCGGATGTAATCAATGGTGGTGAAGGTTACGCCTTCGGTACTATTAGTATACTTCAGCTCAGAACCCCGCTGTTCGTAAAGCAATTCGGATTGCAGACCTAAATGCTGCAACAGCGGCCGTTGTAGCAGCAGGCCTGCTGCGCCACCAAACCGGTAGTCGGAATGCGGGAGTTCTGCGCCGGTATACGTGCTGGCGTTCAGGCCGGCCTTGATGCCTAGGCGCGGGTGCTGCGCCGAGGCGGAGCCCGTAGCCAGCAAAACAATAGAGAAAAAGACAACGAAGCGACGCATTTGCAAGGAAGCTTTACCGGGAGAACAGCAACAACAGGGCCTTCTTAGCAAGCAGAGTGTATTTCGGCTACCACAAGGCGTAAGTCCCAAAAACGGTCTGTTTACTGCTTCAGCAGGCGTACCCGGCTACTGCCCTGTGGCGAAATCATCAGGAAAAAGTAGCTGCCTACTGCCAACTTTTCCATAGGAACGGTAGCCGAGGTAGCACCCGCTTTAGCTTGTCCTTGCCACACCGAGCGGCCTAGCGCATCCCGGACTTCAAGAGCAGTTGTCTCCCGTAAAGCGCTAAACTCGGCCCGAACAGCGCCTGTCGTGGGCACTGGGCCTACTTTCAGGGTTGGGTCGGCGTTCTTTTTAACTGCTAGAACGCCACCATCATTGAGAGTAAAGGCGAAGTCAATTGTCACGTCAGGGGCGGCATCCGGATTGCCACCGTCCACTACCGGCACATAGGCATCTGAAGTAGGATTGAACTGCAAAGCGTTGGCTCCTGGCGTCTGCCGAAGCCCAGGTACGGTAACCGGGACGTAGAAGTGCGCTAGCGTACCCGAGGTAGTTGAGGACCACTCCACCCAGTAAGTACCCGGACCGAGGGTCAGCGCCGGCGAGACAGCTCCTTTCACTTGCCAGATGCGACGGGTTGTGCCCGGTGCACTAGGCGAGGGATAAAGAGAATTGAAGATCCGATAGCTCTTGGCATCGGTGGAAGTAAGTAGACGGTTGGTAGTTAAATCACCAAACACAATGGTGGAGCCGGCTGCGCCAGGCCGGCCTCTCCAGATGCGAATGTATAGTTCCGTGAAGGGCGAGGTCGTTCCTAAATAGCCACTCTGGTAGGCAAACACGGAAACATCGCGCACGGTCAGCGACTGAGCAGGGGCTACCGTGAAGTCATCGGCCAACGTAAAGTTCGATGCTTTGGTGGCCGCATAACCGGCGCTCGTGTTCGAAACTGTAGTTACGCCGGCATCATTTTGCACCTCGCTCCATGTGTAACCGGCAGGAGCGGTTATGCCGCTTTTGGAAGTAGTGCCCGTGGCGAAATCACCGTTGCGGTAGGTTTGCGCCTGGAGCGAGGTGGTGCCGACGACACCGAACAGGAAAATGAGAGGAGTAAAGAGTGTTTTCATAAGTTGTTGGTTGTGAACAGCGTGAGCTGTAATAACAGGAACGCTAGCTATATATGCAAGCAAAAAATATAATAGAACAATAATGTGTTAGCCGTAAAGAACGGATTTGCTCATTAGTGGAAAAGCCGGAAAATGCTCTGAAAACAGATCAAACAATCTGCGCTCGGCAATTATGCAGTCTAGAGTCCCTAAAGAAAAAAGCCTAGTTAGCCATTCGACCAACTAGGCTTTTTAGCCACTTGTTGAACAAGGGCCACAACACTTATTGCTCAGCCAGGATCTGCTGCGCGATATCGGTGTGTTGCTCGTCGGCTTGCTTGGCTTCTTGCACCGAGGCTTTCAACTCTTGCTCGGTTTGGGTAAAGCCTGCGGAGGCCGCATATGATGCAACCGTGCCGAAAGAAGCAATCCAATAGTGCAAAGCCAACTGGCCGCTGGCAATAATGCCAAGGTCACGTACGGCGTCAGTGGTGGCTTTCGCTCGAATCTGTTTGCTCACTTCATAATGGGCTTCCAGAATTTCATTTTTCTGCTTTTCTCCACTGCCTACTTCGGCCAGGGCCCGCTCGATGCGCTGCGCCCATTGCTTGGCTGTTTCGTTGCCTTGTTCCAAGGCCTGCTTCAGAGCTGGATGCGTGGCATCGTTGAGAATTTCGTCGGTTGCTTGCGCCGCTACTTGGCTGCCTGCCTGCTGCGCGGATAAGCCGTCTTGAATGAGTTGTTTGAGGTCGTCGGTGTTCATGGCAAAATAAACGATAGAGTGCTGAGCAAGATCCTCTTGCTTTGCTGACTCAACGGCACCTGATCCAATTTGTTGATGCTCTAGTGCCATACAGCAACACGCATTATGTTTAATGATATAAGCTAATTGTCAATATTTTACACCATTATATAAGTCGTCTTAGTAATCGATTTCTAACAACTGTTGCTCTGCCGCTACAGAATAAATTCAATTTTGGCGCAGTGCTTAGCACTGTGGCTATAATTCAATTTTAGATAGTGAAGTATAAGCCTGATTATCAAGTATATCTTACTTCACTACATCAAGGATTCCTTACACCCCTAGCTGTTCAGGTTGTAGGCACTACCACTCGGTTTAATGACACCTCGGTCTGTCCTCTAAATCACGTAGATGCATAGCTATTGTTGACTGGCAAAACAAGGATGCTGGCGGACGCTCCTGCTATTCGCACTACTCTAAAAGACAACATATTATACGTTATAGGCGGCTCTATGTCAAGCATGGGTAAGTGCGAAACGGCGCATTACAGCTATAGCCAACAACAAAGCTGATAACTCAATCAACTTGATCTGTTTCAAGTCCTTAGATCTAGTTGTGCACTGGGCAGCAGTTTCGAAGAGCAGGCGCCTGATAAGGGACTGTGCGCTCGGCGTGTGTCGGCTTCGAACCATAAGGGGAACAAGTTGATTTTTACTTATGAGCACGAGTTGGTTTTGCCTCTTGTGCTGACGCAAGCAGGCTGCTTGATTTTCACCCAAGGCACAGCAAGGGCAAAGCCATTTGAAAATTCAGTGCTAGCACTGACCCAATGCACCCGACAACGATCTTCCTTCGTGGAAGGTACTTGCATCGCGCAGCAGCAGAAGAGGAGAACAACAGCATGGATGAGGTACTGCTACGTCACTAGCAGCGCCCTAAGGAGCAAGCATCTGGCGCGCATTGAGTTTGTCTTAACTAAGCGTTTGTAGTATGAAACAAGGATACTGCAGTCTTGTCCGGTTGTTGGATTTTATGCCGCCCGTGTTTCGCATGGAGCATGAGCTTCTTGGCCGGGTTGCACACGTTGCATCTGACGGCTAGCACGAGCTTGCTGCTATCAAAGCGCTTAAGAAAACTGCACGGCGACTTTCAACCTGCACTTTGTACTCCGGCGAGCAGGCCTCTAAAAGCCGGTGTTGACGGTTAGGCTGCTAAGGTCAAGGATTTTACGAGCCGGTTCACTAGAGCTTCAACCTGCAAACGAGGTAATCAAGCGAGGAATGAAAATAGATTTCCGAATGGAGGGAGGCTTCGCCTTTCTGCCTGCCTTAAGCCGACCTTTTGTTCTCGACACAACTCAACTCAGCCCGCAGCAGGCCCAACAAGTGGAATCTTATGTGCGGGAGGCTCATTTTTTCGACCAGCCCACCCAACCCGGTACCGTAGCGAAAGGCGCTGCCGACTACAGAACCTACACGCTCACTGTGGAAGATGGCCCTCAGGTACACTCCATTCAACTTACCGACCCCATTGCGGACGCGAATCTTCAACGGCTTGTGTCTCACCTTCGCCTGATGGCCCACCCTTCACCATGACCAAGAATGCAGCCCTTTTTATCTAAGCGTTAACCTTAAATCATAAAATCCATGAGCCAGCATCAACCCGCCTGTGCAAATGGCAAATGCGTTTGCCAGGTTATTCCACCCCACATATTGGAAAACATTGCCAAGAACGGCAATGAAGAGCAACGCGAAACCGCGCTCCGCACCCTCCAGCAAGACTCATTGCTTCGGGCCCAACGAATAACGCAGCTGCAAACTACAAGTGCCAAGGCCGAAGGGGAAACCTCTGCTTCCTCAGCCTTGGAAGCGCCGCGTAAAAATCGTTTGGTTCACAACGCTGAGAACTCCACCTTGTTGCCTGGTACCCTGGTCCGCAAAGAAGGGCAGAATTCAAATGGCGATGTTGCAACCGATGAAGCCTACGACGGTTTCGGTGCCACCTTCGATTTGTTCTGGGAAATCTACCAGCGCAATTCTATCGACGCCAAAGGCATGGACATGAGTGCGACCGTTCACTATGATTACCGGTACAACAACGCGTTTTGGGACGGAACGCAAATGGTGTTCGGTGATGGCGACGGGTTCATTTTCAACCGGTTCACGCTGTCCATCGATGTTATCGGCCATGAGTTAGCGCACGGGGTAACCGAACACACAGCTGGCCTTGAGTATCACGACCAGCCCGGGGCCCTTAACGAGTCCCTCTCCGACGTGTTTGGCTCCTTGGTCAAACAACGGGCCCTAGGTCAGACCGCAGAGCAGGCGGATTGGTTGATTGGGGCGGGCTTGTTTACTTCTAGCATAAAGGGAACGGCTTTACGCTCGATGAAAGCCCCGGGCACGGCCTACGATGATTGGTTGATAGGCAAAGACCCGCAGCCCGATCACATGAGCAAGTACGACACTACCACTAGTGACAACGGCGGAGTGCACATCAACTCGGGAATTCCCAACAAGGCCTTTTATTTAGCCGCCACGGCAATTGGCGGAAAAGCGTGGGAGAAAGCCGGGCACATCTGGTACCAGGCACTGATTGATTCAAGGCTTTCCCCTACGGCTCAGTTTCAGGATTTCGCGGAACTTACCGTTGAAAAAGCCGGCCAGCTATACGGCGATACCATCCAGGCTGCCGTGGCGAAAGCTTGGAAGACCGTAGGCATCAACATCGTAATTCCCGAGCAACCTACCGTCCCCTTCACAGTGGCAAGCACCAAGGACGGGCGGTGGGAGCTGTTTTGCATCGGGACCGATAAGGCCCTATGGCATACCTACCAAATAGCTGCCGGTGAAGGGGGCAATTGGAGCGGCTGGAAGTCGTTGGGAGGAGAGGTAAAGCAATTCTCGGTTTCGCAAAACCAAGATGGCAGATTGGAAGTGTTCTGCATAGGAAAGGAGGGCGCCTTTTCCCGTATCTGGCAACAGGCGGCCGGCGCCGACAACTGGAGCAGTTGGCAAACACTCGGCAAACCAGCATCAGGAACCAACAAGGGTATATCAAAGGAAAAGCAGCCCCAGGTGGTTGCTAGCAGTTCCGCAGCTGGACTCTCGTTCAACCAGCCGCAGAACCTGGAACAAGTAAAAAACGAGGTAGCCATGACCAGCTGATTTTGACCAAGGGTGCCGACGCCAAGCTTGCTGCCCCACGTTGATGGAGAGCATAAATTGCTAAATTCCAGGAGCATTTAAATTAATTGAAGGCCGCAAAAAGCGGTGATTCAATATGAAAGGCAGCAGCTCTCCCAGCTGGCTGTACCAATTTATTATCCAATGCAAAGCGTTCCGGTGTGGCTCTGTTGTGGCCATGCCGGAACGCTTTGCATTAAGTAGGTGGGAGGTAACTAACCGAGGCTGTGCATAAGCTAGGAGCTGGTTATTAACCACAACAGCGAGAATCACTAACACAGTTAGGATTACAACATTTGGTTGTTATAGAACCGCAATCGTTTGCAGAAGCGTTTGCGGTACCTTTTTTTGCACCCTTCTAAGATAAAGAAGGGCTTTTCTTTTTTATCGCTTTTATCTTCCTCTAGAAGTCTATCCACACTACCCATTAAAATCCCAACAATGAAAGCAAAACTTACTTCGCTTATGCTCTTGCTGTACTTCCTGAGTCTGGAAGTATTTGCCCAAGCGCCGCCGCTCGTGTATACAGTTGAGAATACGGGAGGAAGCTGTGTAGCTCCTCCATTACCCGCGTTCAATCAGCTGCCGGCTATAGAACCGTTAACCGATCCTTTTATGTGGTCGGATGGCCGGGGACGCTCCACCAATTTCAGCGATTGGGAATGCCGCCGCAATGAAATCAAGGCCGAGATTGAGAACTATGAAATAGGACGTAAGCCCGAGCGGCCGCAAACCATCACGGCCAGCTACGCGCCTGGCACGGGCACAGGCAATGGAACGCTCACCGTCAACGTCACGGTCAACGGCAAAACGCTGACGCTGACTTCGCAAGTGAGCTTGCCAACTGGCCCCGGGCCGTTTCCGGCCATCATTGGCATGAATAGTTTGTCGGGGAGCGTGCCAGCGGCCGTATTCACCAGCCGCAACATTGCCCGCATTCAGTATAACCACAACAACGTCACCACGTACGGCAACCCGCAACTAACGGACCCTTACTTCCAACTCTATCCCGATCAAAACCTCGAGAATTCGGGCCAGTACGCGGCCTGGAGCTGGGGAGTGAGCCGCCTTATCGATGGCTTAGAACTAGTACAAGCAAGTTTACCCATCGACCTGAAGCACCTCGGCGTGACGGGTTGCTCGTACGCGGGCAAGATGGCCTTGTTTTCGGGAGCCTTGGATGAGCGTATTGCGCTGACCATAGCCCAAGAATCGGGCGGCGGCGGTGCCCCGGCTTGGCGCGTTTCCGAAACGTTGGGCGCGGTGGAAAAACTAGGTGCCACGGATTACCGCTGGTTCAAGGACGATATGAAACGGTTTGAGAGTACGAATGTGGCCAAGCTGCCGCACGACCACCACGAACTGATGGCCATGATTGCCCCACGGGCCTTACTAGTCACGGGTAACACCGATTTCGAGTGGCTAGCAAATCCTGCGGCCTATGTCTCGGCGCGGGCCGCGCACGAGGTGTGGAAGACGCTGGGCATCGGCGACCGATTCGGCTTCTATATAGACGGAGCCCACAACCACTGCGCCGTGCCCGCTACTCAGCAGCCTGCCATGGAAGCCTTCGTGGATAAGTTTCTGCTCGGCAACACCAGCGTCAACACCAATATTACTACGCACCCGTACCCGGCGCTGGATTATCAGCGCTGGTATAAGTGGTGGGGAACCGCAAACCCCGTGTTACCCGCTGAACCGCTGGGCAAACGCATATGGCTGGAAGCCGAATGCGCAACCGTAGGGTCGAGCTGGGATATGGTGAACGATACGGAAGCTTCCAATGGCAAGTATGTGCGGGTGAAAAGCGGGTTGAGTAGCCCGTCCGCTCCGCCTACTGGGGCCGCGTCCCAGCTGGTAATGCCCTTCACTATTGACAGCGCCGCTACTTACAACCTGGTGGTGCGGCAAAACGTCCCCGCCGGGGAAGAGTACGGGTACTGGCTGCAGGTTGATAACGGTGCTTTTCAAACGGCAGCCAGTCAGCTAATCGCAAACAACGGATTTGAAAGCGGCCTAACGGGCTGGACGACGGTTAACACAACCGGTGCGACTGTCACGGCCAATACCGTTGCTACGGAAGCTCATACGGGCAGTGGCTCGCTAAAGGTAGTGAACCCGACTGCCCAGCCCGGCAACCAGTGGCGGGTACAAGTGTCGAGTGCGGCATTCCCGACTACTGTTAGCAAACAATACGTGATTTCTTATTGGGTAAGAGCCGCTGCAGCGGGTGGTTCCATCCGGCTTTCCACCGGGCCTAGCAGCCCGCAGTACCAAGCAGATCAAACCATCGGAACGGAGTGGCAGCAGGTTTCCTGGACCATAACGGCCTCCCTGGCTTCCACCACCTTCTTGTTCGACATGGGGCAGGTGGCCAACACCTACTACATTGATGATGTGAGCGTCAAGGAAGTGAATACCAGCGGCGGTTGGGGGTGGTTGAAACTACGGGATATAGTCTTACCGGTAGGTCCGCATACCTTAACTATTGCCTATAACGCAGGCGGCGGGGCAAAACTCGATAAACTTGTGCTGGCCACCTCTATGGCTTCCATCAGCAACTTAGGCTCGCCCGCTACCAATTGCGGCGTTGTTGCGAGCAATTCGAGTGCCTCCGCAAAT
This sequence comes from Hymenobacter sp. YC55, assembly GCF_029433095.1. Classification (GTDB taxonomy): domain Bacteria; phylum Bacteroidota; class Bacteroidia; order Cytophagales; family Hymenobacteraceae; genus Hymenobacter. Next base: position 125,997 of record NZ_JARNTX010000006.1, on the reverse strand, counting down.
AATGGCATTGAAGTTTATCCAAATCCTGCCCAAGAGCAAATCAACATCAAGTTAGGAGCTGACCCGTCGCATATAACGAGCATCGAAGTTGTTGATGTTGTGGGTAGAGTGATGTCGCAGGTGAACGTAGGCAAGCAGGCCACGCTTAGTATTTCCAGCGAGAAGCTCAAACCGGGCGTTTACTTACTTCGTTTTAAAGGTGATACAACCAAAACAGAGCGCATACTCATCCAGTAATTACGCAACAAAAAAGCCCCGCTACAGCGGGGCTTTTTCGTGGCAGGAAATTGCCGAATCCATGCTCGACCCCAGCTATCTCCAGGCTGCGCAAGTCAGGGTAGGCCGTGTGCAAACTCACTTTAAACTGCAGCGCCAAGGCCGGGCCGCTTACTACGCGCTAGGCTTACAATTGAATGAGCATAGCAAGTCTATCGAACCTATTCATGGGTTTTCAGCAAGCATGGTATTAGTCATGCTATACGTAGGTGCACGGGGTGCATAGCTACCTATCTACTCTGTTCGATACTTTCTGCCACTAAGGATGCCCTCTTTTCTCTTAGCTTAACTTGCTCGGCAGCGTAGGCCAGCGAACCTGTTGTGGCAAACCTGCCGTGCTTGTATGCCCACCGCTACTCTGACTATCTTGTCCTGCACCATCAAGCTGGTTCTAATGCCTTTTCCCGTTCTTTTCCTCGAAGACTTTCTGCACGCTGCGCCCTACATATTCTTTGTCTACCACATGGCGGAGCTGCGGGTCACGTATGTCAACCCGGCCTACGAGCGGGTGCTGCTCGGCCACTGCGCGCAGGTCAACGACGAGTTGCCAGGGCTGCTTGCGCGGGTGCACCCTGGGCGTGCAGCAGGTGCGCCAATTTCAGCAGGTGTGGGATAAAGCGCAGCCCTACGTGGATGCCGAACGCTTCGCGGCGGTGCAGAACAAGCTCCGCTCCCAAAGCGGTAATGCCGTGCTGTGGAAAGACGCTTGCTTGCTCTATTTCCAGCAATTTAGCCATATGCCCATTCCGGCCACCGTTGAGCCGCCGATGCACACCTTGGAAGCGGTGATTGCCAATGACTCGCCGCCCCGGCCCCCGAGGCAGCCCCGTCAACCCTAGCCATGTAGCTTACTAGCCAGCCCCTCGCAGGCTGCTCACTTTACCGTTCTACTCCGCACGTATGCCTAAGTTTTTTCGGTATGCTACCCTATTCGGTGCGCCGGAGAATGCTAAGCTGGCACCCTAAGAAGACGAACCGTAACGCTTCACTCCTTTGAGAGGTGGCCCCTTGCAAGTATTAGTGAACCAACGCTTTTATGTTGCCCGCTGAAATTCACAGACACAACCACACATCGGTAGCAGGCGTTACGTCGCGTTGAGTTTGCGGAATTGCCGGGGCGAAACGCCCATTACTTTGGTGAAGAGCCGGGAGAAGTAATAGGCATCTTCCGCACCTAGCTGCCGGGCTATCTCTTTGATTGGTAATGCCGTATTGATGAGCTGCTGGCAGGCCCTTTGTACTTTCAGCGAGTTGAAGTACACGATAGGCGGCCGGCCGGTTTGCGTGCGGAAGAGGGCCGAGAAGTGTGAGGGCGACAACCTAGCTTGCTGCGCTAGCTCCTGCACCGTCACGGTACGCTCCAGGTGTTCGCGCATGTAGTCGATGGAGGCAGCCACCACGTTGGTAGTGGAGGGCTGGAGCACCGGACTAACTTCGCTCAGGGAAAGTGTAGCCAGAAAATGCGGCAAACTCAGCGAGGCCTGCACGATGCCATCGGATGTGGGCAGCAGCGTAAGTTGCGAGAATAGCGCTTCAAACAGCCGAATTCTTTCCTCAGTAAAGAGCACGGTCAACGGTTCATCCTCAGCGCCTTTGCTCAGGTAGGCGTACAAGGCTGCGGCCTGCTGCCCCGCAAAGTGCAGCCAATAGATAGTCCAAGGCGTGACGTCGTGGGAGCCGTATTTGTGGGCTACTTCCGCGGGCAGAATCACCCACTGATTGGCCTTTAGTGCCCGGCGCGTGCCGCAGCCAATCTGGTACCAGCCCTCCCCGTGCACGCAGTACAGCAGGATGTATTGGGCCGAGCCCACTCTGCGTTTGCGCCGATGAAAGCGCGCATAGGGGTAAAAGCCAATATCGGTGATATACAGGCCCTGGCAGAGCGGATGCTGTAACACCTGCTGCATCAGGGGGACTGGCAGGCTATACGAACGCTGCCCCTGAAATCCTTCTTTCATCTGGCCGGGGAATTACGTTATAGCAGTAAACAGGGCTGTTTATTCATCTCTTTTAAAGGGAACTACCACCGGCTCGTGGTAGCTAACGCCAACATAGGTCGCTACTTCTGCTGCGGCTTTAGCTCGTCGGGGCTGTTCTTGGTGAAGGTGCTGAACTGCTCCCGTGAAGGGGTTTCAAACAAGTCGCGCACCACGGCTAGGTCGACGGCTGCGGCGGGCTGAAACTGTGCGGATTGGGCGTAGCGGAGCAAGCTGTAAAACAGCTGCCGCGCCGCCGGGCGTTGCGCGTCTTCGTTGGGCGAAAGGTTGGCGCTCGAAACCAGCAAGCGCCCCTTCCCTACCCGCGCCTCCAGCACCAAGGCGAGCCGACGGTTCAGAAACCACGTGTCGATGGGCTGCACGATGGGCCGAAAGCCCGCCGGGAAATCTTCCAGGTGCATTACCTGTGCTTGGTTGACGATTTCCCACCATTGCAGGTCGCTATGCGTGTCGGTGGGGAAGTCGGCTAGGGCCGGGTGCGCAGCGTTTACCACAAAGCCGGTTACGTGCGGCGGCTTCATCTTAAACCACGAGGTATTCCAAAACACTGGCTTGAAATTCATGCTGATTTCCTTACCCTTCACGACATGGCCCGCCGCGTTCAGCAACACCCGCCCGCCCCGCGCCAGCACCTGCTGTGCCTTGGCATCGAGGCTGGTGCAGTAGTACACGTCGCTGGCAGGCAGCGTAGGCAGTTGGGCCGGGTACACCCAAAAGCTCCAGTCGTTGGCGACTTCGGTGCCGGGCAGCGCAATTTCGAGCGTGAGCTTGGTTGGCTTTGTGACAGCAGCTAAAGGCAAGCGCACCGTTCCGAGCGGCGTGTTCGTACCCGTGGGAATGGTGGCGGGCGCGAAGCTGCCTTGGGCCACTACCGAAGCGCCGTTCTTAATCGTCCAGGTCAGGCTCGTGGCGGGTAGGTTTTGAGAACCGTAGTGGTAGAGCTCAGCGCTAGCTTCGAAGGTTTCATTGTTGGTAAACACGAACTTAGGAAGCCGGGCCAACGGAACGATGGGTTGGCAGAACCGGCGAAACTGCGCTGCCGTGAGGTAACCTTTCTCGCGGAAGAACGGGTTAAGTACTCCGACCAAGGCGGTACCCTGGCCGGGAAAATCTTGCAAACCAAGCAGCTGAAACCCGGCTAGCTCGGGCGTGCGCAGTGTGGCTTCAATTTCGTTTTTGTAGCACAAGGCCTGCAACTTGCCCGAGGCTTGCAGAAACGCTTCGGCCTGCTCGCCCATGCCGCGGTCAATTAAATCTTGCTGGAACATTTCCAGGTTGCGCGCCTTGTACACGCCGGTGTACTGGCTGATTTCCTTGAAGTCGGGAAACACGCACCACTGCCCCATTTCGTGAGTGACGTAGGGCATGGGAAACTTCTCGATGGCGGCGCGGTAATCGAAGGTGCTGTTGGGCTGCGCTTTGTCCCAAGGCAGCCCCCGCGCCCCCGACTTGATCATGTACTCGTTTTCGGGCACCAGCGGCCAACTCATGGCCACCGAAGCGCCGGTGTAGATTCGGCGGGCGTCGCGGGCCTGCCAGTATTTCACAAACTCACCTAGGTACTTGGCTTGGTTACGGCCGGCCGGCTCGTTGCCGGCGGCCAGCATGCAGTACGACGCATGGTTGCCGTAGGCGGCGGCCATGCGCTCGGTCTCGTCGTAGATGAACTTATCGATGGGCCGGCCGTCGCCGAGCGAGGTGCCGTGGTTGGGCCAGCTAGGTCCTTCGGGCTGCAAGTAAAACCCGAGCAGGTCGGCGGCGGCAAAGGCGGCTTCCGGCGGGCACCAGGAGTGAAAGCGAATGTGGTTGAAGCCGTGGTCCTTGAGCACCTGTAGCACGCGCGTCCAGGCGGGCACGTCCATGGCGGGGTAGCCAGTGAGCGGAAACTCGCCGTTGTGCAGGTCGCCGCGCAAGAACACTGGCCGGCCGTTCACCACAATCCGCCGCCCCGCTACCTTGATTTCCCGCATCCCAAACGACGCTTGTTGCTCATCGGCCGGGCCCTTCTTGGGTTGCAGCGTGGCCGTGAGCTGGTAGAGCGCCGGATGAAACTCGTCCCAGAGCTGCACGGCCTCCCCCATCGCTAGGGTCAGGTCAAGATTAGTAGTGCCGGGCTTAGCCGTAAACGCCACTTGGCTAGGGGCTACTTGGTGCGCCGTAGCGGTGTTGAACGCCTGCGCTGCCACCCGCGCAGAGCCTTTCACGGTTTTGCCGGAAGTATTGCTGACCACTAGTTGCACGCGAGCGGTGCGGTGCGCTACATCGGGGTAAACCCGTAGGCTTTGCAGGAAAACGGGCGGCCTAGCTAGCAGCTCCAAGCGGCCAATCAACCCGTTCCAGTTGCCCTGAATGTGGTCGGCGATACTGTGCGAATCGGGCCCGACGTTCAGCTCCTTGATGCGATTATCGACGCGCACCGTCAGGGTGTGGGCGCCGGGGGCGAGCAGCGGCGTAAGGTCGTATTCGTGCGGGGCTACGAAGGAGGTCTGTTGCCCTACTTCCTTGTCATCGACCCACACCCGCGTCTCGTAGTGGGCGCGCTCCAGCAACAGCACCACCCGCTGACCGCGCCACGAGGGCGGAATGGTTACGGTTTTCTGGTACCAGGCGGGGCCCACGTAGTAGGCCGCAGGTGTCAGCCAGAACGGCACCTTGTAGTTGTCAGGCTGCCGGTACTTGGCCATGCGCGGGTTGAAAAACCACGAACTGTCGTAGATGGTAGCCGTCCATTTGGTTTGCAACGACACCGGGTCGCCTTTACCGTTCTCGGCCATGGAGCCAGGTAGGCGTACCGTTTCGGGCAAGGCGGTAGCAAACCAACGGGCCGTTACGCCGGCATCCTGCGGATCAGTGCGAAAGCGCCATTCTCCGGCGAGCGGCAGCACCTCCGCTCCCACCGCGGGCAGCTGAAATCCGCACAACAGCAGCAACAGGAAAAGACGGGTAAGAAGCCGCAAACGCATGATTAGGTGCAGAATAGGGTGAATTTATTTATCGGTTTTTACCACCAGTCGGTAGCGCGGAATAGCCTCAGCTTGCCGCAGTTCACTTATTTGCCCATTGGCGGGAAACGTGGGCCAGCGCCCCTCTTCCAAGTAGATGGGCGCATCCTTGCGCAACGGCAGAACGCTAAGCTCCAAAGCTTTGCCTTGTACCTCGGGAGCTAGGTTGCGGTAGCTAACCCGCCATGGGGCGCCGTTGTAGAAGTCATCGTCAAGTAGCTGGTCGCCCGCGTTGAGGCGGATGGCGTCGCCAGCGTACGTGAAGCGCAAAATAATATCGTCCAGCCCCTTGAGCTTCGCATTCGACAGGGAAAGCCGCCACCGCGCCGACTGCTCGTAGGTACTGTCGCTAGGTTCCACGGCTCCCTTCGCCGGACCACCTAGGCGGATGGGTGGCACCACCCCGGCGGGCTTGATCGGTTGGGCGGTCAGGTTGATGGTCTGCGTTGGCGCGGTAGCGAAATAGGTTTGGAACAAGTCATCAGCCGGGCCTTGCCGCAGCTTCAGGCTACCCTGCGGCTGTTTATCTAAAGCCGGGAAGATGCCGAGCTGGAAGGTCGGCTGCCCCTCGCTTTGCAGGCAGATTTGGTTTTGGTCGAAGAAAACTTCGTTCGGGGTTTGCACCAGTCGCTCGGTGCCGGCCAGCGTGGCTTTCCACGTTTGCGCAGCCTGCGCTTCGCTTAGCACCAGCACGCGCACCGGCGGCCCCGTGCGCGGCTGCACCGTCAGGGCGACGTTGGGGCCGGGCTGCACATCGGCTACCCGAAACTGCCCGTCGTGGGCCGCAACCGCTCCGGCCGGAGTAGAAACAGCTTGCACCGTAGCCGCATCAAAAGCTAGCTCGACCGGAATACCAGGCTGCGCAAAGAACACGTAATACGGTTCCTGTTTGACCATCAGCTTCGTAAATAGCTGCGCAGTGGCGTATTTCAGCTGCGCGCCACCGAGGTCGAGGTTGAACGGCCAGATGAAGTAGCTGCCGGCGGGCACTGTGATAGGTGCTTGGGGGAAGGTGAGCGTTTCACCCGGCAACTGAACGGTAAACTGCACGCCGGGCCGTTCGGGCGTGGGATAAGTGCGCACGTAGTTGTTGAAGAACACAAACCCGCTGCGGCCGTGGCTGCGCACCGCCCAACGGGCCGGACCTAGGTCGCTGGCGCTAGTGGGCTGCACCGTGGGCGCGTGCGGCGTCATGGGGGCCAGCAACGGGCCGAATTCGTTGAGGAAGTAGTGCACCAGCTTCAGGCGGCCGAACAGCGGACTTTCCGCGCCCGTTTCGCCGAGCGGGGCCTGAAAATCATAGCCGAAGCGAGGCAGGTCGTTGTAGCTGTTGGTGCGCGTTGATTCCTGCAAAAAAGTACGTTTGCCGCGCGGGTTGCGGCCGCCGTGAAACATGTAGTAGCCGTACAGGTTCACGCCCGAGCCGAGCTGCACGGGCAGCATGGCGGCCACATCGTCGGGGGTGAGCAGCGGACGGCGTCGGTACATCACCGGGATGCCGCCCCCAAACTCAGCGCTCAAAAACGGATAATGCGCAAGCTGCGCGGGCGAATTGCGAGCTGCCGTTTCGCCACCCTGAATACCTAGGTTGCCCCCCTCGCGGCTGCGGAAACGAAAATTATACACCTCGACGGGCGGCATTTTCGTCGGGTTTCGGCCCCACGGCTCGTCGGGGTAGCCCCCGAACACGGGTATGACCTCCTGCTCGGGGTAGCGCGCACCCTGCCATCCCGTTACGGTGTACAGCGGCACGTCGAAGCCTTCCGCCAACGCCATTTTCTTTAGCTCGGCAATGTGGATAGCTCCTTGGCCAGTTTTGCCGCGGTTGTACTCGTTTTCGAGCTGGATGCCGATGATCGGGCCGCCTTCCTTCCAGAGCAGCCCGCGGGTTTGCTCGCGCAGCTGGTGCCAGTAGGGGCGCACGGCGGCGAGGTAGGCGGGGTCGTTGCTGCGGAGAGCGGCGGCCGGAATCTGCTGTACCAGCCAGTCGGGAAGGCCGCCGTTGCGCAGTTCGGCGTGGTTCCAGGGGCCAAGGCGAGCTACCACGTACAGGTTGTGTTTGGCGCAGAGCTGCACGAACGCGCGCAAATCCCGGTCGCCGCGGAAGTCGAATTTACCCTGCTCCTCCTCGTGGAAAATCCAGAACACGTACGTGGCCACAATCTGCACGCCGGCCGCTTTCATCTTCAACAACTGCTCTTCCCAACGGGCCCGCGGGAAACGGGTGAAGTGAAACTCGCCCATCACCGGCAGCCAAGGTTGGCCGTCGCGGGTCAGGTACTGACTGTTGGCGCCCAACGTGTGCCCGGTAGGCGACGTAGCCGTGCCTAAACGCAAGTAGCCGGTTTCGGGCGTTGGACTAGCGTCGGTGGCGTCGACCACCAGCGGCACCGATTGCGCGACTCCCGCGTAAGATCCGAGAAATGCCGCTAAGCCCGTAATTAGAAACGGCTTAAAGTTGTGAAAAGCAGAAGTTTGACTGCGCGCTAATCGACTGAAGATGTGCATAAACGAAGTGCTACGCTATACGCTCCTTGGCAAGTAGGCGCAGGTGAATGGTAGCACCTAGGTGCGTAGCCTCTTGCGCAAGTACGGCACGTAGCGCCTCTTCTGCTTGGGTTAGCTGCCCTAGGCCTAGGTACCCAAGGCCCATCAGGTAGCGGCAGAGCAGGGTGTTGCGCTTGTTCAGGTCGTCGTCGAAGATGAGCAGGTCGGGCAGCGAAACGGCGAAGTAGTCCAGCTTCACCTCGTCGTGCAGGTGCTGCTGGCCGAAGTTGAGTAGCTTGGCGAATAGCTCTTGGGCTCGTTCCGACTGACCTAGCTTCTGGCAGGCTAGGCCTTGGTAGAATATCTGGTCAGGCTGCTGGTCGTTGTAGAAGATGGCCGTAGCGGGCTCTGCGTTGCCACTAGCAGCTTGTTGCCAAGCCTGTTGCGCCAACTCATGGTTGGCTAGCCCGTGGTAAGCGCAGCCAAGGAAATAGTACCGATCATTTTCCTGCATGCCAGGCAGCTTGCCCTCGCCCAAATTAATCGGATAGTGCTCGGCTTCGAGTAGCCGGCCAAGCGCCGTGGCATATTGCTCCTGCTCAAGATCAACCTTCGCCAAGGCCAACAAGCTCGCCACATACTGCCCCGAAACTCGGCCTTCGCCGCCTTCCCACGGGTGAAACTGCCGGGCCATTAGCAACTTGTAGGCGCGCTCAGGCTGGCCTATCAGGTTATACAAGGTCACTCGTTCCAAAGCCACGTCATCTCGGAACTCCACTACGTCCAAGTGCGCTTCCAGCCGGGCCAGCCGCTCCGCCGGATTGTGGTTCAGGCGCTTGTAGAGCTGGTCTAGCTCCATAAAAACGCGGGCGTCGGTGGGGTTCAGGTTGAAAGCGGTTTCGAAGCAGCGCAGTGCCCGGTCCGGCTCGTGGCGTTTGTTGAAGTACGCCAGACCTAGGTTGCGCCATGCCGTGGGTAGCTGCGTATTGCGGGCTACCGCCGTTTCCCAAGCGGTAATGGCTTCGTCGTACTGCCGCTTGTCGTACCATACGTTGCCGAGCAGGTAAGACGCCTGTGCATCAGCGGGATTGTGCTGTTGGGCGAATTGCAAGATGGCTAGGTCTTCCAGCCGGTTTGGAAAGAACGTTGGTAGCGGTGCCGTGGCGGCCGCGTGTAGGTGTTCCTGCGCCTTGGTTTCGTTGCCGGTTTGCTGTCCGTAGTAAGCTAGGTAGTAGTGCAGCAGCGGGTCAGGCGCCACGACGGGCAGCGCCGCCGTGAGCAGGTCGGTAGCCTCCGCGTACAAGCCCGCGGCGGCGTAGTCGAGGGCGTATTCTAAGTAGTTATGCGCATCACCACGGGCTAGCTCGTGCAAACGGGCTAGGCGCTGTTCGGCAGCTTCTGGTTGGCCAACGGCGCGGTACAGGGCCGCTTGTTCAGCTAATGCGCCTAGGTTAAACCCGTCGCGCTGCAACGCCGTGGCGCACACGGCCAACGCCTCATCCACTTGCCCCAACTGGCGCAGCGCAGCGGCTTTGAGCACGTAGGCTTTGCCGTTGCGGGCGTTGCGGTCAATGGCCCACCCTAGGTGTTCTAAGGCCCGGGCGGGTTGGCCCCGCAGCATATCCAATTGCGCTACTGAGAAGTATGCACTGTCCTGCCAAGCGCTGCTCCAGGCGGCTTTGGCAAAGGCATCGTACGCTTCATCGACCCGACCTAGGTACCTCAAGCACAGACCTAGGTTGTAGTATGCTTCGCCGTCGTAGGGATTAGGATTGCGCTGCGTGAGGGTAGCTACGGCCCGGCGGAAATACGCTTCGCTACGAGCAAACTGCCCCCGGCGCAGCCACCAGAGCCCCAAGGCGTTGTTGCTGCGCGCATCCTTAGGGTCGCGGCGCAGGGCTTCCTCGTAGTAGGGTACCGGACTGTAAGTAGCATGGCGGTACTGCTCCAGGTGCTGCCCCGTCAGAAATAGCTGTTCGTTGTTTTCGACCTCAGCCGGCGCTAGGGCGGGCTTTGCCGCTTCGGGCAAATCAGCCGCCTGCTTGGTTGCCGATTCGTAGCGAAGCAGCTCTTGCCCCCGAGCGTCGCAGATACGCAATTGCAGGTCACCCGCTGTGTTGCCGACCGGCAGCGGCACGTGTCGCTCGAAAACCTGTTCGGGCGACAACGTGCGCACCTCTTGGAGGAGCACCTGCCCGGCCAGCCGCAATTGAATCTGGCAGTCGGCTAGCTCGGAAGTGGCAAATGCCTTGACAACTACCTCGGCATCTTGCACTTCCACTCCCACCAGCACGTCTTTGGTGGCGTTCTTAACCACGCCCACCTCGCGGTAGGGCAGGAAATATTGGGTGAAGGTCTTTTCCTCGTAGGGCATCAGCCACGTAAAATCGGGCTGGTTATCGGTGAATACCCCCGTCATTAGCTCGATGTAGGGACCATCCTCGTCGGTGAGGTTTCGGTCCCACGCCCGGCCGAAGTCGCCGTGGCCCCACGTCCACTGCTTTTTGCCCGGCGACACGTGGTGGTCGGCCACGTGCAGCAAGCCGGCTTGCGTGTCGTGCTCGTAGCCGCCCACAAAGTCGTAGGCCGACTGAATGGCCATGTAGGACGTGGGCACCGGAATGTTGCGGTAGCGCGAAATGTCGGTGCCCGGCGCGTAGTTCACCTTGTAGTAGGTGCCGGTGGCAATGGGAAACGCCGACACGTCGCGCTTGCCGTGGTCGAACACGGCGTGCACGTCGGGCGGAAACACGGATTGGTACTCATCATTGACGTGCACCGCCGGGTTGGCCCACCACAGAAACGTTTGGGGCAGGGGCGTGCGGTTGTACAGTTGAGCCTTGATTTCAAGGTAGGCCTTGTTTGGGTGCAGCGTAAAACCCACTAGCCCTTTGGTGTGAAACATGCGCTCCACCTCGTTCACCCACACGGTTTTACTGCCGTCGGCTTGCTCTTCCAGCCGGAAATCGACGGGCAGAAACGTGCTAGGTCGGTGGTGTTGGGGCCAATTGAACTCGATGCCGCCCGAAATCCACGGGCCCGTCAGCCCCACCAGCGCCGGCTTAATTACTTGGTTGTAGTACACGAAATGACGCTGCGCAAGCTTGTCGTAGGCCATTTGCACGCGCCCCCCTAGCTCTGGCAGAATCAGAATTTTTAGGTACTTGTTTTCCAGAAAAAGGCCGTTGTACTGCTGGTCGGCTTTGGTGTCGTACACCTTGTCGATGATGGGGTACGGGTACACCGCGCCGCTGCTGCCCTGGTACACCCGGTTCTCGAAAAACATGGGGTTCGGGTCGGGCTCCCCGATGGCGTACGTGGGAATAGTGATGGTTTCCTGCCACACGCGAACTGCGGAGGTGCTCATAACGGCCAGGGTATAAAATGAAAGTTAATGTCCGGCGAAGGTGCGCTCGACCTGCTCCAGCGTTTGCCCCTTGGTTTCTTTCACCTTGCTGCGGATGAAGAAGAAGCCTAGCATGCAGATGCCCGCATAGAGGTAGAAAGGCCCGTAAGAACCTAGGGCTTCGGCCAGCACCGGAAACGTGAAAACCAGCACGAAGTAGCTGCCCCACAGCGCCACCGTAGCCACCGAAGTAGCCACCCCGCGGATGTGATTGGGGAAAATCTCGGAAATCACAATCCAGGTCACCGGCGCCAACGACAGCCCGTAGGTGCCAATGGCAGCCAGCACCGCCACCGACACCAGCCCCGGCGCGGCGTGCTGCTGTAAGAGCAGCGCCAGCACCACGTACAACACGGCCAACCCCAAGGAGCCAAACAGCAGCAGCGGCCGGCGACCAATTCGGTCGACCAGCACCATGGCCACCAGCGTAAACAGCAAGTTGACCAAGCCAATCCCCACCGTTTCGAGCAGTTGCTGGTTCAAGTCGGCGCCCGCTGCGGCGAAGATGGTGGAGGTGTAGTTGAACACCACATTGATGCCGCAGAGTTGCTGAAACACCGCCAACGTGACGCCTACGACCACCGCCGGCCGCACGCTGCGCGCCAACACTTGGCGGTACGACTGCCGTACCGGGCCGTCCAGCGTAGCAGCCATGTCGGCTAGGGTAGCACGCACGAGGGCGACGTTGCCGAGCTTGTGCAGAACGGCTTCGGCGCGGGCTAGCTGCCCGTGGGTAGCCAACCAGCGCGGACTTTCGGGGAGCCACAGCACGCCTAGCAAGAAAAGAGAGGCCGGCACGGCCCCTAGGCCTAGCATCCAGCGCCAAGCGTTCGGGCCGTTGTTGGATAGCGCGTAGTTGATGAGGTTGGTGACCAAGATGCCCAACACGATGGTGAGCTGGTTGATGGCCACGTTGCGGCCCCGCACGTTGGCCGGCGATATTTCGGCGATGTACATAGGGCTCAGCATGGACGCCATGCCCACCCCAATACCCGCTGCAAAACGCATCAACACAAAACTGACCAGCCCGGCAGCCCCCGCCATACCCAACGACGACAGCGCGAAAATTCCGGCCGCCAGCAGTAGCCCCGGCCGCCGCCCATACGCGTCGGCCAACCGGCCCGCCCCTAAGCAACCCACCATGCAGCCCAGCGCCAACGAGCCCGTCAAAAAGCCTTCCCACCAAGCAGTAAGGGCGAATTCACTGCGCAAGAAGGGCAACGCCCCCGAAATCACCGCGAAGTCGAACCCGAACAAGTAGCCCCCCAGCGCGGCGATAAACGATATACCTAGGACGTAAGGAGTATTGACGGCAACACTGTCAGAAGCGCCCAAAGGCGCAGTGCGGGCGGATTGCATGGGAAGAACGGAAACGCGGGCGGGAAAAACAGGTCAAAACGCTCGTGCCGTATGGCCGCGAGCAGGGCAGCATCAGAGGGCCGAAGCACGGGCAAAGCCGAATACGATTCTCTGAAGTTGCCAAAATTGGCATTCTCGCCCGCAGCAACAAATAGCTATTCCAACGAAAAAGATGGACAAAACGATTGTACCCGTTTGATTGATTTTGAAGCGCGGAAGTGAACAAGCTAGCGCGCTTGGCTATGCTCTAACAAGTCTGAGACTAGCATAGGCCGCCCTTACGGCATACTTTCTCGCTCTTCGTTTAAGCCTATAATCAAAGAGGCTTCCAGAGGCAAAGATTCTGTTAGATGTGTCTGTTGCAAGTCGGATCTACGAAGTCGACTTACACTTGCCAAGGTCTGGTGGACGCTAATACAATGCGCTTCTTCTAAGACGTGGCTCAAAATGGATAATGCGCGACAACAAGAAGATTCGACGTGAGTAGTATCGCAGCACCGGTGAGTAATGGAAGCTAAGAGTACATGCTACTTATCTTAATGCATCAGGCAGCTAACAATAAATCGTAGCGTTGTTCTACTAGTTGTTTGTCGAACGCCATCGAGTTTTTTTCTTCGGTTAGTTGGAAGCCAAATTTTGTGTACAGGGCGATAGCCGCCGTTTGCTCGCGCGTGGTCCACAGATAGGCTTGGCGATAGTTTTTCGTGCGCATGAAAGCCAGAAATTCTTGCATCAGCTTCTTGCCCAGCCCAAGGCCCCGGTACTCAGGTAGGAAAATAAAATAGCGCAGCTGCACGCTATCGGCACGGTGAAAGCCCATCAGGAAGCCAACAATTTTATTGTCGTGTTCGCAAATCCAAACGGCGTCTTGGGCGGGGTCGTGCTGCTCGGCAAACTCTTGCAGGCCTGCAAGCACGTAACTCTCGAAATGCAGGCCATACCCACATTCGCGGGCATATATTTGGCCGTGCAGGTAGGCTATATACCCAAGGTCGCCGGGCTGGAGTTCCTTGCGTATCCGGATGTCGGGAAGCGTGCTGGACAGAGTCATGGGGCTGGGCGTAAGATGGTGATGATGGCTTGCATGTGTTGCACTAGCTCTTGGTGCTGTGCGGCCGGCAGCGAACGGAGCAAGGCGTTGATTTGCTCGTCCGAGGCTTGATTGAGGGTAGTGAAGACGGCCAGCCCTTCAGGAGTCAGCGACAGTAGGGTCGTGCGGGCGTCGCGCGCCGAACTCTGCTTACGTATTAGCTTATCTCTCTCCAGCTTTTTCAACACGCGGCTCAGGTAGCTCTTGTCGATGTGCATGCTCGCCATAATGTGCGAAGCGCTTATGGGCTGGCTGGCTTGAATCTCGTAAAGGATGCGTGCTTCAGCCAACGAGTAATCGCTGTGCAGCAAATGCTTATCGAGCAAGCCAATAAGGTCGGTATAAAACCGGTTGAAGGCTCTAATCTGCGCAATGGCGCTAGCGGTTTCACTCACGATGATTCCCTTGTAAGGTTTATGGAAGAACCTGAAGTAAAGGTACAAGGAAATAGTTGACTATGTCAACTATTTCCTTGTATTCACGTACCTAGTTCTATTTGCTGCGAGAGGTTAAGGCCAGGCTAGTTCAGACCTATTGAACAAGCGAAGAATTATTGAACTAAGCAGATCTGTGTGGCTACTGACTAAACTCTCTGCAGGATAGCTGCCGTCCATAAACAGTCCGCGTACTTGCAGCTATAAACCATTGACCTTGGTTGTGACTACAGAGAGTGCAGTTTTTAGTTTATCAACTATGCTTTACGAGGATGCACTTTATGGCTCGGTAAAACTAGCGGATGCTGTTATCGACCTATTACACACAGCTCCGTTGCAGCGTCTGCGGGGCATTCACCAGGGCGGAGCCATCATCTTAGCTGATCCGGCTATTAATCATACGCGTTTCGACCATTCGGTCGGGGTGATGTTGCTAATCCAGCGCCTAGGCGGCAGCCTGCGCGAGCAACTAGCAGGCTTGCTGCACGATGTATCGCACACAGCCTTCTCCCACTTGATTGACTATGTGCTGGAGGCGGCTGAAGAAGATTACCACGAGCAGCGCTACGAAGCCGTGCTAGCGCACCCCGAGATTCAAGCGGCGCTGGCCCGCCATCACTTTCACTACCACGACTTTCTCGACCTCGACCAATTTACCCTACTCGAACAACCGCTGCCCAACCTAGCCGCCGACCGCCTCGACTATACCCTGCGCGACTTGCATCAGGTAGGTGTATTGGCCAAGGACGACATCGCCTGGTTTTTGCAGGGCCTGCGCGTGCACCAAGGCCGCATTGTTGTTGGCAGCGCTGACCATGCTCGCTGGTTTAGCCAGCAGTATGCTTACCTAACCGAGCACTACTTTGCGGGGGCGCAAAGCCAAGCGTCCAACCAGTTTTTGCGTGGGCTGATCCGTCCCTACTACGCAACCGGCCAACTAACGCTAACCGACTTCGAGCAGGACGACGCCTACCTACTCAGCCGATTGTGCGACCTTACCGGGCAGCCCGTCTCGGACCAATACGCCGCCTGGCTGCGCACTCAGGCACCCGGCCCTGCCATTCCGATGAAGCCACGGCTAGTAGACCCCGAGATTCTAAGCGGCGAGCAGGTAGTTCGCTTATCAGCACTCCCGTAAGAAGCCAAGGCCTGACGGCTTACAGTAGAGCCACTATGAGGACCATACACTATAAACCCTCATTTATTCCTGATTATGGTCACTCTATACCGTTATATAAAAAGCAGTTCTCAGACTCTGAGCTCATATTGCTAAGCTCTGCTACTAATGCTACTTGCTTTCACGGAGTTCTAACGTGCCCTTACCTTTAAGAGACGCCAGCTTATAAAAGCTATTAGTTTGACTCTAGGTTCTGAAATAATAGCTATTAACACTGCATCTATTATTTAGCTTATAAAACCTATTACTTCTGCTTATGAACTCTATTACTTAGCTTATAAAACCTATTACTACACTTATAAAATCTATTCACTAGCTTATAAAACCTATTACTAAAATTTTTTTACCCTTTTCTGCTATAATACCCTCTTCGATCACTTATCGCCTATAATTATGGATTTACTAATAGGTTTTATAAGTCTCAAATTCCACTGAGGTGTTCCAGATTGACTACAAAGGCAGTTGCAAACTCGTTTAACGTAGCTCTCCGAAGTACTGATAAACGAAAGCCAACTTATAAAACCTATTTTTTTCGGTAGCTGCTTTCCTTAACACAGGATTAGCCTTCCATGAAGTAATAGCTTTTATAAGCTAAACCCGTGTCATTAGTTCAATGAAGAGCGGTTTCGACGCTTCCTAAATACATTGAGTCACAAGAGTGAGTTTACCACCTGTTATAGAATTTCACAATCCCTAAGATGGGAACCAGCTAGTAGCAATCGGGTTAGCTGTACCAAAGCAATTGCGGTAAGCCTCCATTCTATAACCACCCGGTGAAAACTGAAATCTTTCACGGAAAATTAGGCGCTTTACTAGCACATTTGATTAACTGGCTTTGGGCTGCAAGTTCTGCTTAGAGTAGGCTACAACTTAGAGCAGTCTTATGTGATATAGAGCATAAGAATACCTCTAAAAGTGAATTAGAAGCTGTTTAATATATCCTAGCTAATAGATTTTATAAGTCAAACTAATAGGTTTTATAAGCCGCGAGCAAGGATTGGGTCTGTCTCAACTAATAGGTTTTATAAGTTAAACTAATAGCTTTTATAAGTCAGGCGAACATGAGTCTTTTCCCCTTAATGATAGAAGCAAAATCAGCTTCTATTACTTTAGAAATTAAACTCTATGTTTGTTTTATATCATCCTATTGGTAGTTATGGCCGCACCCGAACCCACCGTTCCAATTGAAATTCGGCAGCACAACGCGCTGACCACGGCCCGCTACGAAATGAGTGCCTGCGAGATGGATATCGTCTTTTCGCTGCTCTCCAAGCTCACCAAGCAGGACAAGGCCGGCACCATTTATGAAATCCGGGTGCAGGAACTGATGGAAATCACGGGTCGTACGTGGAACTACAAGCAACTACTCGAATCCACCGAGAATCTTAACAGCCGGGTTTATCACATCGAGAATGGCAAAACCTTACTGCAAGTGAGTCTGCTAGCCTCGGCCCTCTACCGCAAGGGGGAAGGCACTATTGAGTTGGAAATCTCGGAGCGCATGCGGCCTTTCCTGATCGATCTGAAAAGCAACTTCACCTCCTACCGCTTGCAGGCCGCTTTTAGCTTGAGTAGTAAGTACGCCAAGCGCATCTACCAGCTAGCCTCGCAGTGGAAGGATGTCGGGGAAACCAAAACGTATAGCTTAGATGAATTCAAAGCCATGCTCAAACTCAAAGACCCCGCAGGTCGAGAACCAGAGCAGTACGCCCAAATTTCGGCTTTGCAGAAGTACGTGCTCGACGTAGCCACCAACCAAATTAACGAGCACACCGACCTGCGCGTCAAGTACGAACTGCTAAAGAAAGGCCGCTCTTATCAAAGCATCAAATTCTACGTCAACGCGCAACTCCCGCAACAACTACCAATTCCTTTCGAGCTAGAGGCTGATGACGCCAAAATGCAGGTTGCGCGCAAGCACCTAGAAAACTTAGGTATTGCGGAAGGGAAACTGGTGCAGGATATTTTGCAGTCGCCTAAGCATATTGAAGCCTTGTTTGCCTTTGTTTACAAGCTCAAGACCGACAAAATTAAGGCCACCAAGAATCCTGGTGGCCTATTCTTGAAAATGCAGGGTCTACGGTAAGCAGCATAGTAGCTGACGTCCATTGTCAAGCCAGAAAGTTGCGAATTAATAGCTTTTATAAGCTGTGTAGCTCCAGAGCTTGCCATAGCTGACATGGAGATTATACGGGTAACTTTGGGAAGCATTGATAAGCTCTTCCTTTGTTGCGCTTCATTCTGCCTTAAAATCGAGGAGTATACCCCCTAGGCTAGAGTTCTTGTACCGCTTTTGCCGGCTTCCAGTAGGAAACAAATTCGCAGGAAGGCTAATGACTTATTGAAGCTTCAGCTAACCACCTAGGGGCATAATTGAGGTGACTACCCCCTCCCCTACTAACCCCAAACCCATAAACGTTGGCTTTGAAGCTGTTCACTTCCCTGCCGGCATAAGCGAAAGAATAGATTTTATAAGTCAAAAAAGAAAGGAAGAGAGAAGTTCAAAAGCATACGCTGGCCGTCTTAGCAATAAAGCAACGCTTCTTAATCGTTGGCTATCACCACGGGCACGTTGCCGGAGCGGGGAAGTATTCTTCACTGAAGTACTTGCCTGTGGGTCCGTCTGGGCCAAGTAGTGCGTACTTCACGATGCGCTGGCCTGCCTCCTCCACCGTACTCGTGCCTTGCTGGTTTGTGAAGTCGGTTTTGGTATAGCCGGGGCAGACGGCGTTGACTTTGAAAGGAGTGTTGCGCAGGGCGTGGGCCAGATGGATAGTGTACATATTCAGGGCCGCTTTCGACGACTGGTACACCGGATACCGGTTGGTGGAATCATCGTTATGAAGGTCGGCGTTCAACGACAAGGACGCCATAGCAGTACTGACGTTGACGATGCGGGGCTGCGGCGACTTTTCTAGTAGGTCGATAAACGCCTGCGTGACCCCAGCCACCCCAAACACGTTGGTTTCAAACACGCTGCGGAACTGCTCGAGTGTGGTGTGTAGGACCGGCTGGGGCACCCCACCGGAGATGCCAGCATTGTTGACCAACACATCCAGAACCGGCGTTTTTTCGCCAATTACTACGCGGGCTGCCCGAATAGAATCGGTACTGGTGACATCTAATTGGACGGCTTCGAGGTTCGTAAGCCCGAGAGCCTTGAGTTGTTGAACCGCGGCTTGTCCGCTTTCCAGGTTACGACTACCGATATACACGAAAAATCCGTGTTGAGCGAGTCGTTTGGCGACTTCTAGGCCAATGCCCTTGTTCGCACCGGTGACCAATGCTGACTTCATGTGCTTAAGTATGTGAATGTAGGGAGAAAAACTCACCAACTGAACCATTCCAGTTAGACAACATGGCTAATGATATAGCCTTATCAATGAGAGGTTTATGTATACTCTGTAAAGTGCTTGCTAAACAGAAGGCGCGCTCTGAAAGCGCAACGTACTAGTGCCTCTTCTTCCGGCAGATAGCGTAGTTGCTGTTGGGGAGTTGGTGCCTACCGGAGGGTGCACCACGGATAAGCATCAACTTTTTGGCCGCTAGGTAGCCAACGGCATGACTTAGCGGCGAAAGCCCAACGGGCTTTCGAGCATCGTACAGGGTAGTGTGCGGTGCATAACACTTATGCCACGGGCTGCTAGAAGCTACTAGAAGTCAATAGAAGGGTACTGTTTTGGATCTAGTGTCTTGTTTTCAGTTCGCTGCCTGCCGGTGGCCCTCCCCTTGCCCGATTAGGGCGGTCGGAGTGTAGCCAAAGTGCTTTTTAAAGGCGTACGAAAAATGAGCTAGGTTTTCAAAACCTACTTCCAAGTACAGCTCCACCGGCTTTCTTCTTTTCTCTGCGAGTTGGTAATGGGCTAACTCGAGCCTTTTTTGCAGAAGCCAGCGCTGTGGACTAAGCTGAAAAGCTTTTTTAAAGTCTCGTTTAAAGGTGGTCAAGCTACGACCGGTTAGATAGCTGAACTTAGTCAAAGGAATATTGAACCGGTAGTTAGCTTCCATAAATTCGACCAAGTCAACTTTGCCAGGTTCGGAAAAGTCAGCCAGCACCCCATCGCTGCTCTTATCGAGGCTGCGCAAAATCTCTAGCACCTCGGCTATCTTCACCGCTAAGAGCTTTTCGGGTAGCTGGTGTTCTAGCTCCAAGTAGGGAAGCAAAGAAGCAAACAGGCTCTGCAACAGCGGGCTTTTCGGATACAGCAGAACGTCGGTGGTAATAGCTCTGGCTGGCTCCGGGGCATTCTCCGCGTAATAGGCCCGTACCAGCGCGGTAGGCAGCTTCATTACCACAGCTTGGTAAGCAGCTCCGTCTTTCGGATACTTAATCAGCGTTGCGGGCTGCTTGCGCGGTAATAGCACCGTGTCACCCGCTGCGCAGTAGAGTGTGCGGTCGGCCTGCACCACCTTCAACTCGCCGGCTAACACGCGTACTAGAACGTTGTCATCGAAGCTTATTTCTCCTCCGTAGCGCTGGTCGCCGCTACAAACTGCCACCATTGCTGCGTAGGAATTTATCTGCTTGAACGTCATGGAGAATAGGAGCTAGAACTTGCCAGGAAGCTTGCTTCTGCGGGAAGTGCTTGCCAACACTACAAAAGTAGTTAGCCCAGAGCAGGAGCGTTTTGCCTAAAAGGCCGAATTTGCTTTGCTCAGTAGTCCACCTTGTCGGTGTTGGCTTTCGGCCAGGTGGAATGACCCTTGGCTGCCATGAGCCAGCTTCCTGATTGGGGGCCAGCAAATTTTCACTTAGCTCAACTCAGCACGCAGTACCGATAGCTTGGCCTAGGTTTAAGAGACGGCCGCCGCTACATATGGCAACTGAAGCAAGAGCTTCGCACCTGCGGCTGAGATTTGCGGCCTACAACGTCGACAATCTGACGCAGAGCATGCACATTCTAGCCAAAGGGTGCAGCAGGCCATTCTAGTGCCGATTGATGGTAGCAAAGACAACCTACCTTGTCCCATAGGGGCAAGCGCTGGCCAACGTTCCCCTTGTTGGTAAGCTGAAGTTTGATGATGGCCGCTCTAGCTGCTGCGCCAGTCTGGACGAACTCTGCTCGCCTAAGGCCATAAAAAGCTTCAAGCAACGTAGCGGCGCGACCATTGCAGTGTTATCACGTAGCGTATGATTTGCAAATGCTAGGATATGGGAGCCGCATCGAGGTTCATGTTTGGGGCCGCGTGAAAAATATGCCTGCGCTCATGGCCAGGGACGTAAAACCCCTCTCCTACCCCACTAGAGAAAAATATAAATCCCAAGAATATGCTCATCGTCTACAGCCACTAGAGAAGGAATGGGTGCAACCACCTTTCATTGAGAACGAATGCCAATAATACGGTTTTATGGACAGTATTCCTTATGCATATCATATGTATAAGGAATACTGTCCATATTATAATTAAGAGAAGTTAAGTAATATGGCAAGGTTAGCAGGTGAATGTCCCAAGCTCGCTAGGATAGGTATTAGCCTCACTGTTTCGCTGCTTTATTTCCTGTTGCTTACTTAGTCTGTTGCCACGGGCTTCTTAAAAACGTAGTAGTCTCAACGTAGTCATGTTGCTATGCCACTTAAATAA
The DNA here is from genome assembly GCF_029433095.1 of Hymenobacter sp. YC55. Lineage (GTDB taxonomy): Bacteria > Bacteroidota > Bacteroidia > Cytophagales > Hymenobacteraceae > Hymenobacter. The sequence continues at coordinate 105,186 of NZ_JARNTX010000006.1, read as the reverse complement.
ACTCAGCTAAACAATTAATTATCTATTGCTTGCCTAATCAATCTGCATTATTAGGATAGATTATAAAGCAAACCTGGCAGAATATCTTCCTCATATTCCTGATGCATATGATATGCATTAGGAATATGAGGAAGATATTCTGCCAGGTTATAAGCAGCTGGAGAAGTTAGAATAGGTATCTACAAGTTCTTATGAGGCAATTCCTCGTTGCTACGCCTCTCAGGCGGACATCTGCCTGCCGCATAAGCTAAATATCTATAGCCAAATGCCAATGCTTGAGGCAAACAGGATACTTAGTAGCCTTGGTTGGAGTGCCATTACGAAAGATTATTTTGGCAGCACAGATGACAGCAATTGAAAGCGGAAGGACAACAAAACCTTCTCCATATGCCTTATGCATATTATATGCATAAGGCATATGGAGAAGGTTTTATTTTTTATACTTATAAACAATACTATGTTTACGATCTGTATGACACATAGCTGGAATATAATGCAGATATTAACCATGGCGAACAGAAAGGGGGGGACTGGAAAGTCCACCTCCGTGTGGGCAATAGGGCAGTGCTTAGCGCACGCGGGCCATCGGGTCTTGCTAGTAGATGCCGATGCTCAGCGCAACTTAACCCGGTGCCTCCCCTTGGTAAATGCCGACAAGCACCTAACCAACGTCGTAAATGGAACTGCCACTTTGGTCGACGTCATGCAGCCTGTAGGAGAGAGGCTGTGGTTGGTAGCCGCTACCGATTCGCTTGTTGCTGCCGAGAAAGTATTAGGTGCCGATATGGCTTATCCTATGCTGTTCAAGAATTCTTTGGACGGCTTGGATAAACTGGTGGATTACGTACTAATTGATACACCGCCTTCTCCTAACTCGCCGCTGTCAGTAGCCGCCCTCACGGCTTCTACGAAGGTGTTCATCCCAACGCAACCGGAGCTTTTCAGTTTTGAGGGCGTGCAGAGTTTGCTGGAATTGGTGGCTAAAATCAAGAAGAACTACAACCCTACTTTAAGCGTTGGGGGCATCTTCCTTACCAAATATTCTCCCACCTATCGTCGCAACCTCCACCATGGCTTTGTGGCCATGATGAAAGAACACCCTGAACTAGGACCTCTAGTTATGGAAACGACGATCCGCGACAATGTGGCTATTGCTGAGGCGCAGGTGCAGCGCCAGTCGCTATACGAAACAGCTCCCCAAAGCAATGCCCTCGTCGATTACGAGGCGCTAACGCAGGAAATATTAGCTGCATAGAAAACATTATCTGCATCGTATGTATATTATGCATCGTGCATAAAAACTTCTCAATATGGCTGCCAAACCTAAGCTCAACCTTAACGCCCTTGTGGCCGCTCCAACGAATCCGGACGATTTACTACTGACTCCAACTCCTGCGGCGCCTGCGGTCCAGCCAGAGCCGGAGGCAGTAGCGTCAACCTCGCAAAAGATCCGGTTCACCAATACGCTGCCGGCAGACATATTCCAGCAACTGCACCAGCTTTCGTTTTGGAGTCGGGAGGATATGAGCGCCATTCTGGAAGCGGCTCTGACGGAGTATTTCGCGCTCCGGCCAGATTCCCAAAAGGAACTACCACATAAAGAGAAAGTGAAACGTAAGTTGCTTTAGAGACTGTTAACCAAGTTTATACTCAAATCAATGCTAGGCGCTTGACAAGGGTAGGGGCACAAAGTTTCAAAAGCTGACGTGACTACAAAGGCGCCAAGTAGAGTACCAAACAGTGGCGCACGTCGCTTTTGATTATGCGCTCGTAGGCGTGGGTGATGTCTTTGCTGGCATCAATTTGATGTTGGGCACGGTGTTGTGCTCGGTTGCGAAGTTTAACGTTTCCTGGGTTTCCTTGGTGCCGCCGATGCTGGAACCAGCTATACTTTTACATCCTCCTGCCAAGAAGAGGAGTCTATTGCTATGGCTTTGGCAGCAAGGCGACTGTAAGCAAGCCGACCTAAAACTAAGGCTACTATTAGGACAAGTGGTTACGTCTGATACGGCTAGAAACGCTTATTCCTATTTTTAGCTAATCCTTTAGCTTATGTGCCCTATGAACGAGTACGTTGACGTATTACCACTTAAACGAGCGGACGAAGCTATTTCTATTGTGCGTTACCGCACTAAGGCGCCCGCGACTAAAACCAAAATAACGCTGCAACAAAACCTGTTTACCTTTTTGCTAGATGGCGAAAAGACGGTGCATTTTGCTGGTGCCCAGGTGAGCGTCAAGCCCCACCAGTTTGTTTTGCTGGCTGCCGGAAATTGCCTCATGAGTGAAAAGACAGCTTCAGAACAGGCCGATTACCATAGCATTATGGTTTTATTCGATAACAATCTGCTGTCTGATTTCTTTGCTCGTCATGCTGTACTGCTCGGCCAACAAGCCAAGCAGTTAGATCCGCAGCCGTTTCTGCTCCTGGAAAAAGACGAGTTTCTGGTGAATTTCACCCGCTCGCTTGACAGCATGCTCAGTAGTGATAAGCCTATCTACCACGAACTGCGGAAGGTGAAGCTGGAAGAACTGTTCTTATACCTTGCTGTGCACTATCCGGGACAGATGCAGCAGCTGCGAAATATGAGCTCCGAAGCAAACGATGATTTGCTGGTTCGCCAGGCCGTTACCTCGCATATAAGCAGCAGCATCACCGTGGAAGAACTTGCCTTCTTGTGCAACATGAGTCTGTCGACATTTAAACGCCGATTTGCCCGGATTTACGGCAACAGTCCAAGCAAATGGCTGATGGGAAAAAGAATGGAAAGAGCCGCTAAAATGCTCCGGCAGGATGACCGCAAAGTGAGTGAGATATATGATGAACTCGGGTACGAAAATGTGTCCAGCTTCATACAATCCTTTAAGCAGATATATGGCGTGACTCCCAAGCAGTACCAATTGTCAGCTTAACGTGGTTCGGCCCGGTTGAACTGAAGGCAAATCCAGCGTGAAACATTGTTTCAGTGCATTCAAGAGAACGATAAGTGCAGCCTAAAATTGCTTGGCGTGCCTAAGTATGCTGTTAGTAGAGCGGGAAACAGCCTAGTGGCTAGCTGGCTTCGTTAGCCTGGTTCATATTGAACGTTTTGCCATACTTTTTGAACGATTGCCTATCGTTCGCGCCCGGTCCGCGCCCCGACTTTTGCATTGTATCTCAACCTAATCACGAAAAGATGACAACAGCAGAAGCAGCCGCCACGACAACAAGCGACAATGCAGTGGCACAATCATTTACCTTGAAAAGCAAAGAGCTAGGCGGTCAATTGGCTATTCAGCACTACGCAAATGGCATGGGTTTCACGGGCGAAAACCAGTCTCCGCAACTCCACTGGGAAAATGCCCCCGCCCAAACCAAAAGCTTTGCCCTAACAATCTACGATCTGGATGCGCCGACCGGCAGTGGGTTTTGGCACTGGGTGGTATTCAACATCCCGCCCCACGTCCGCGAGTTAGTGGCAGGCGCGGGCGACCCTAGCAAGAACCTGCTTCCGGAGGGAGCGGTGCAAAGCAACAACGACGCCGGCGCACCTGGCTATATGGGCGCCGCCCCCAACGACGGTCCTGCCCACCGTTATCTGATTACGGTACATGCGCTCAGCACCAACCTCGAACTAGATAAAACAGCCACCCCCGCTTTTGTAGGGTTCAACCTACACTTTACCACCCTAGCCAAAGCTTCGCTGGTGGTTTACGGCCAAAAGCAGTAAGGCACAAATGAATGGTTAGCTACCCACTGCTGGCCTGCAGGCAAGGTGCAAATAGGAGCGCTAATAGCAACGCGTGGCCCGTATCGGGTAGCATCGGAATTGACAATACTTGTAACTGACTAACTGTCTTCTTTAGCTTTTTACAACAAGGGCTTAAGAAACGCTAGCAATTTGCTGGCGTTTCTTAAGCCCTTGGGGCGTTTGAAGCGTGTTGAAAATAACGGCGCGAAAGTAAGCCTGGTCAAGTATGTTCTCGACTTCAGTATGTGTAGGGCAGGGGATAACTCAACAACTGTAGCAGCTGTGCTTACTGAAAAAGGCCTAACCGGCATTGAAACGGCTTGCTAGACCGTCACTGCGTTGCCTGCGTCTAAGCGCTGCTGATGCTGCAGGCCCCACACTTTCAAGACCTCAATCACGGGGTCAAGCGTGCGCGCATAGGGCAGCGCGTGGTATTCCACGAGCACGGGCGGGCCGGGGTGCACCGTGCGGGCAATAAAGTGATGAGCTTCCAAATCCTTAAGCTCCTTGGCCAGCACCTTGGTAGAGATGCCCGGCACGCTCCGCTCTAGCCCGCGGAAATGCCGGGTGCCAGCATTGAGCGCTACGATAATTTGAAGCTTCCACTTGCCATTAACGACCAATAAGGCGTTGCGCAAGGCCTGCATAGTCAGGACGCAGTCGGAGGTTTCGGATTTAGTCATGGAAGAAGCGAGAAGGAAATAAGAGCTCGGTAGGCCTTGATTACCTGCTGGTAATCAGGCTACCAGCGTGTAATCTGAAGTGGCAGCAAGGTACAAACAAAGAGCCAACTGATTACTTGAGGTAACCTGAGTACCAAGCAGCACACTTGGGTACGCAGTGGGCGAGCAGTCGTCGGTGGCCGGTGGGCCAGGGGCGGCTAGCACGCAGGTTATACCTCATTTACCTTCATTTTACCTATGCAGATTCTGCAAATCATTTCCAGCGCCCGCGGGGCCGAGTCCTACAGCACGCGTCTCAGCCAGGGCATCATCGACAAGCTTACCGCCGCCAACCCCGGTAGCACGGTGGTGGTGCACAATGTGGCTACCCAGCCGTTTCCCCACCTCGAGGAAGCGCACCTGCAAGCGTACTTCGCGCCGGCCGCAAGCCGCTCGCCCGAGCAGCAGCAGGCTGTGCGCCATTCCGACGAAGCCATTGCCCAAGTCATGGCCGCCGATGTCCTCGTTATTGGGGTGCCGTTCTACAACTTCACCATTGCCTCTTCGCTTAAGTCGTGGCTCGACCACCTCACGCGGGCCAATAGCACGTTCCGCTACACACCCACCGGCCCGGAGGGGCTCATTACCGGCAAGAAAGTGTACCTGGCCTTAGCCAGCGGCGGTATCTACTCGGAAGGGCCCATGCAGCCCTACGATTTTGCCATTCCCTACCTGCGCTGGATGCTCGGCTTCCTGGGCATGACCGACGTTACCGTGGCCCGGACCGAAGGCGTCAAACTACCCGAGTACGAACCCACTGCCCTGCAAAAAGGCCTCGACAGCGTGATTGTACCAGCTAATACTCAACAAGCCTCGGCCATGGTGCAGGGCGCCTAGGTAGGCGGGCCAGCATTTCAGCAGTTTCCAACGCATTTCCATACCAGGCAACATGATTCTAGTTACAGGCGCAACCGGTAAATATGGCGCGAAAGCCATTGAACATCTAGTGAAAAAAGGGGTAAAGCCGCAAGAAATTGCGGCCCTGGTGAGAGACCCCGCGAAAGGCCAAAGTCTGCAAGACCAAGGAATTGAATTGCGCGTCGGGGATTACACGGACGGTGACTCACTCGTACATGCGTTTCAAGGCATAGAGAAACTCTTATTGGTTTCCAGCAACGATAGGGGGGCCATAGCCAACCGCACCATTCACCATACCAACGTGATTAAAGCGGCTAAAGAGGCGCGAGTGAAGCATCTTGTGTACACATCTTTTGCAGCCAAGCCAGGAATTCAAGACTCGGCTATTGCCGATTTTCTGGATTCGCATGCGCAAACTGAGCAGTTTATTAAAGACAGTGGTATTGCCTACACCATCCTCCAGAATGGCATCTATTTAGAAATGATTTTACCCTTTGTGGGTGAAAAGGTAGCCGAGACGGGCGTACTCCTGTTTCCTGCCCGGGAAGGGAAAGCTAGTTGGGTGCTCCGGGAGGAACTGGCCGAAGCCGCGGCCCATGTCCTCACCACGCCGGGCCATGAAACCAAAAGCTACGTGTTGACCAACACCGAGTCCACCTCTTTCCAGGACATAGCCAAGGACCTGTCCGCCACGTTAGGCAAAGACGTCCGCTATCAGTCTCCTCCGGTCGAAGAATTTCAAGCCACGCTTAAGCAATTCGGGGTGCCGGAAATGTATATCGGCATGCTTACGACGTGGGGGAGGGCGGTGGCCCAGGGGATGATAGATGTAGAGGATTCGACCTTAGCGGCTTTCTTGGGAAGAAAGCCCACAACTACAGCCCAATTCATTGCGCAAGTGTATAATAAGTAGCGGCTAAGCATATGCAGCCAGGTCGCCTTGCCTTCAGAGGGCGACCTGGCCAGAGCTGTTCTGCTTTATTGAAGGCACCGCCTATTGGAATCCTCTCAGCCTTTTGTAGAAAGCCTCGGCATAGGTATCACTGATGGGAATAATATGGTCGGCAATGTGAATTCTGTTTTTCTCGATGTGGTCAATTTTGTTGAGAGCAACCAAAAAAGACCGGTGCACGCGGACAAAATCCTGGGCCGGCAGCAGTTCTTCAAGCTTGGCAAAGTTCAACAGTGTCAGTATCCTTTCTTCCGTGGTATGAATTTGTAAATAGTCTTTCATGCCTTCCACGAAGAGAATATCACGAGTAGCCAATTTCTGCATGCGGTGGCCCACCTTTAGAAAAATATATTCCGGCTCCTGCTTCACTTCTGCTGTTTCCTCCTTTTTCTCCAGGGCCTGTCGAGGGCTTTGCTCTTGGTAGAGGCGCAGTACAGCTTTATAAAACCGTTCAAACGTGAAGGGTTTTAGCAGGTAGTCCCTCACCTCCAGTTCATAGGCCTTCAGCGCATACTGGTCGTAGGCGGTAGTCAGGATAATTAGGGGTTTGGGGTTCAGCATCGGGATGAAGCTGAGCCCGTCCAAGTCCGGCATGTTGATGTCGAGAAACAGCAGGTCGGGTTGGTCTGCCTTCAACGGCGCGGCGGCCTCCAAGGGACTCACGTAAGAACCCTTCAACTCCAGAAACGAAACTTTCCGGATGTACTCTTCTAGTATTTCCTGGGCCAGATGCTCGTCCTCAATGATGTAGCAGGTGAGCTTTTCTTTCATGAGCTTGGGCGTGAAGACCGTGGATGGTAAGAAGGACCGTAAAGATTTCGCCGGTATGCTGAATGCTTAGCGTGTGTTGGTCCGGATAAAGCAACGTCAGCCTTTTCCGGACGTTAGGCAATCCGATGCCCCCCGGTTCTTCCAGCGTAGTAGCTGCCTTTTTGCCAACCGGGTTTTGCACGCTGAACGTCAGGGTATCCTCTATTACTTCCACCCTGACCTGCAGGTCGCCGGGCTGCAGGCGGGCGGGGCTGTGTTTGTAGGCGTTTTCCAGCAGGTGGATGAACAGCAAGGGGGCAATGTAGCAGGCTCCCGTCTCGCCTTCCAGTTGCAGGTCAACCACCGGGCTGTTCTTGTAGCGCAGCTGCTGCAAGCTCACGTAATCGCGCAAGTAGTCTAACTCCCGGGCTAGCGGCACCGTGGCCGCGTTGGACTCATAGATCATGTAGCGCATCAGCGAAGCCAGGTGCATGACTGCATCCGGGGCCGCCGGGGCCTGCTTGTACACCAGGGTGTGGATGTTGTTGAGGGTATTGAAGAGGAAGTGCGGGTTGATCTGCGACTTCAAGTAATAGAGTTCTGCCTCCACAGCTTGTTTCTCCAGCTGCTCTTTCCTGATGGTATTGAGCACTAGCGTCTCGGTGACTCGTGCCAGCCAACTCAAGAAGAGAAAAACAGCTACCGTAACCAGTTGCATGAAATAGTACCCAGCATCGAATGCCCTTTGGTGCAAAAGCAAAAAAGGTAGGGGCCCGGTCAGCACAATAGCCGCCAGCCGGATCCAGTAGTCTTTGACTTTCTTCTTGCCCGTGTACTGGGTTAATAGATAGAAATGGCTGTAAAAAACGTACAGACAAGTCGCTATAAACGCGGCAGTGGTGCTACGCCAGTAGATATCGTTGTCACTAGCCAGTTGCAGGCCTATCAACCAGGCGAACAAAAGCCAGACGAACAGGTGAGTTAGCTGGAAGATTTTTTTGACTCGGTCCATGGTACAAAGTTGCGTGTTCCTGCTGTACCCGGATTGCCGGCTCGACCAGGTGCCCATCCTACTCTACGAGAGGTAAAAGGGAGCCTGCAAGTGCGTTGGCGGAAGCAAAGCCGCCCTTGGTCGATTGCTTCCCCGCACTAGCATATCGGTTTTTGCTTTTCCTACTGGCACCAATTGCTTCGAACTGAAATAGAGAAAGCAGGTACCGGTCATGGTGTGCTGCTTCCTTCTTGGTAAAAGTTAAACCGAAGCAACCGCACTAAAATGGAAAAGCACCCGCTGAGCCTGACCATCCGCAATGTCTCCAAACGGTATGCGAATGGCGTGCAGGCCTTGCACAATGTGTCGCTGAGCATTCCGCCGGGCATGTATGGGCTCCTGGGCCCCAACGGTGCGGGCAAATCCACCCTCATGCGCACGCTGGCCACGCTGCAGGAGCCCGACGAGGGGCACATCCTGCTGGGCGATATCGACGTGGTACATCAGAAGGAAGCAGTGCGCCAGACGCTCGGCTACCTACCCCAGGAGTTCGGCGTGTACCCCAAAGCCAGCGCGGAAGAGTTGCTCGATTACTTCGCGGTGCTGAAAGGCATTACCAACCGGGCGCTGCGCCGAGCAACCACCGAAGCGCTGCTCCGGCAAACCAACCTCTGGGACAAGCGCAAGCAGAAGCTCGGCGGCTACTCCGGCGGCATGCGGCAGCGCTTCGGGGTGGCCGTAGCCCTGCTGGGCAACCCCCGCCTGCTGATCGTGGACGAGCCCACAGCTGGCCTGGACCCAACCGAGCGGGTACGCTTCCTGAACCTGCTCAGCGAGTTGGGCGAAAACAGCATCGTGATTCTCTCCACGCACATTGTGGCGGACGTCGCGGAGCTGTGCACCAATATGGCCATCATCAACCAGGGTCAGATTCTGCTGGAGTCCGAGCCGCTGGAAGCGGTGGCTGCGCTAAGAGGCCGCATCTGGCGCCGGCTGATCGATAAACCTAGCCTGCACGCGCTGGAGCAGGAGCAACAGGTTGTTTCGGCCAAGCTGCTGGGCGGCCGCACCCTAGTGCACGTGTACAGCCCAGAAAGGCCCGGCAACAGTTTTGAACCCGCGGAGCCAGATCTGGAGGATGTCTATTTCAGCGCCATGGCGGGCTGCTTCGGTCCGGCCATCAAGCAGCAAACGGAAATGGTAGGGCAATGAAGTTCCAACGGATTTTCGCGCTGGAATTCAGCTACCAGCTGCGCCGGGTCACTACCTGGCTCTACTTCGGAGTTATTTTGCTCATCACGTTTCTGGTTGTTGTTGCCAACTATGCTCCTGATGCGCGGGACGGGTACATTTCACTGAATGCGCCTATCGTCATGGCTGCCGTCACGGTTATCAGTTGCGTGTTTTGGCTGGTACTAGGTGCTTCCGTGGCGGGCGAGGCAGCGGCCCGCGATGTGCAGACCCGTATGCATTTGCTCACCTACGTGGCCCCCGCTAGCAAAGCCGCCTACCTGGGTGGGCGGTACCTGGCCGCCTTTGCTTTGAGTGCGCTCCAGTTACTCGCCATCCCGGCGGGTATGCTGCTAGCCATGCACTTTGCCGGGGTAGAAGCCGAGATTCTGGATCCGTTCCGGGTGGCCCCCTACCTGACTACCTTTTGCTTCATCGCGCTGCCCAACGCCTTTTTCGCGACAGCCATGCAGTTTTCAGCGGCGGCGCTCAGCCGCCGGGTCTTGGCTAGTTATCTGGTCGGAGCGACATTGTTTGCGGCGGCCTACACGATATGGCCGCTGCTGGAAAAAGGGGGAGAATGGGGAAATCTGGCTGACCCGATGAGTTTTGGCCCGGTGCTGAGTCATCTGTCCAACGACTGGACCCCGCGGGAGAAGAATACGCGTTTTTTGCTGCTTGAGGGCTCATTTCTCGCCAACCGCCTGCTGTGGTTCGGCATTTCGCTGGGCCTGCTTACGGTCACCTATTTCCGGTTTCAGCTGGCATTACCCGAAACAAGTTCCAAGCAGAAAGCGGGAAACCACCCAACGCCGACGGCGCCGTTCCGGGAGAAGCTGCACTGGAAAAACGGAGAATCGCTGCCGCCAACCCAGGGGGTACATGGCTGGGTCACGCAGCTGCACCAATTGCGCCTACTCACCTGGCATGCCTTTCTGCAGCTGGCCAAAAGCCGGGCTGGGCTGCCCTTGCTGGCTGTCCTGGCCCTGGTAGTTGGGCTGACGGTGCAAGGCAACCTGAAGGGCCGCGGTACGCCCTTGCTGCCCCGCACCGACTTTGTCGTGGATTATTTGACTGCTTCCCTGGCGCAACCGGAGCGTTTCTGGATCATCATCGTGCTGCTCACCATTTTCTACGCCGGGGAACTGGTGTGGCGGGAACGGGAAGCTGGCCTAGGGGACCTTGTTAACGCAGCTCCGGTGCCTGAATGGGTGCTGCTGCTGAGTCACTTTCTGGCGCTAGGCCTGGTGCTGGTGGCGTGGCTGGCCTTGCTGATGACGGCCGGCGTGGTGGCGCAGGTGGCCATAGGAGGTGCCACTCCAGAAATCGGGCTGTACCTGCAAACCCTTTTCGGGCTGCAACTGGTGGACTGCCTGCTTTTTGCCCTACTGGCCCTCGTCGTGCACGTGCTGGTGAATCAAAAGTTTGTGGGGCATCTAGTGGCGCTGCTAGTTTATGGAGGTATTGTTTTTGCACCTACCCTGGGGGTAGAGCACAAGCTGCTTGTCTTTGCCGCCAGCCCGCCCTGGACGTACACCGACATGGTCGGCTTTGGGCCGACGCTGGCGCCCTGGCTGTGGTTTAAAGGCTACTGGGCGGCGTGGGCGCTTTTGCTCGCGGTGGTGGCCGTGCTTTTCTGGGTGCGCGGCCGGGAAGGAGGCGTAGCCGCTCGGTTCCGACTGGCCCGTCGGCGCTTCACGGGTTCTGTGGCACGAGTGGCGGTATTGGCGGCTGGCGGTGTGTTAGCGGCTGGCGGCTTTATTTTCTACAACACCAACGTGCTGCACGACTACACTAGTACTTCCGCCGCCACGGCGCAACGGGCGGCCTACGAGCAGCGCTACCGCCAGTACCAGAACGTACCGCAGCCCCTGCTGACTGGTGTCAGCCTGCAGGTAGAACTGTACACCAAGCAGCGGACGGTGGCAATACGGGGCACTTATCGGCTGATGAACAACAGCCGGGTTCCCATTGATACGGTTCATCTGGCAACGGGAGCCGGCGTGGAAACAACCGCCATTCACTTCAATCATCCAGCGAAGGAAGTGCTTGTAGACAAGGAGCTTGGCTACCGCATCTATACCCTGACGAAGCCTCTGCCCCCTGGCGATTCACTGCGCCTGAGTTTTCAGGTAACGCACCAGGCGCGGGGCTTTTCCAACAGCGGCGCCGAGGTGCAGATGGTTGAAAAGGGCAGCAGCTTCCGGAACATGGAGTGGCTGCCCGTCATTGGGTACCAGCCGTACCGGGAGCTGGATGAGGCCGGCGCCCGAAAAGCGTACGGTCTGGCACCTCGGCCCGCCACTGCCTCACTCTACGACGTGGCGGCCCGCCGGTACGCTCCGTTTCCCGAGCAAATCAACTTAGAGGCCATTGTGGGGACGGATGCCAACCAGACGGTGGTAGCGCCGGGCACCTTGCGCCGAACCTGGAGTAAAGGTGGCCGCCGCTACTTTCATTATGCCACAGATGCGCCCATCCGCAATGAATATACCTTTTTCTCGGCCCGCTACGCGGTGCAGGAAGGGAAATGGCGCAACCCGGCAGCAAGCCCGGCGCAGGAAGTGGCCATCCAGGTTTTCTATCCACCGGGAATGACGGAGAACCCCGCGCGAATGGTCCGGAGCGCGCAGGCATCGCTGGACTATTACACCAAGCAATTTGGTCCCTACCCACACCGGCAGCTGCGCTTTGTGGCCCATGCCGGCTACGACTTCGGCCACCACGCCGCACCCATCGATATTACGGCAGAGGAAGGCTTTTTCCTCCTGAACCCGAAGGCAGATCCACAGGGCTTCGACCTGGTGACGGCCGTGGTGGCGCATGAGGTAGCGCACCAATGGTGGGGCAACCAGCTCAAACAAGCCTATGTGGCAGGAGCCGGCCTGATTACCGAAAGCTTGGCGTGGTACTCGGCTATGGGCGTGCTGGAGGATAAGTACGGGGCTGAGCACCTCGGGCGGCTCCTGAGTTTCTTGCGGGAAGAAAACGAAACCCCGCGCACCCGCGCCGCCTTGCCGCTGCTGCAGGCCGACGATTGGTACCAGATGTATCGCAAAGGGCCCTTGGCGCTGTATGCGCTTAGCCAATGTATCGGCCGGGACCGGGTAAACGGGGCGCTTCGGAAGTTGCTGGCAAACCACCGCCCCGGAACCATTCCCCGGCCCACGTCGCTGGACCTCTACCAGGAGCTACAGACAGCAACGCCAGACTCGCTCCAGCCGCTGCTGCACGACTTATTTGCGACCAACACCTTTTGGGAAATGGCAACGGAAACCGCCACCACCAAACCCCTAAAAGACGGCACTTGGCAGGTAACGCTTCACGTGCAGGCCCGCAAATCAATAGTGGACAGCGTCGGCGCCGAAACCAAGCTGCCGATGCGGGAGTGGGTGGAAATCGGCGTCTTTGCCCCCGCCGGAGGTAAAGCGGAAGTAGGCAAGCCGCTTTACCTGAAAAAGCACCTCATCCATTCCGGCCGGCAAACCATCGTGTTGACGGTAGCTGCCCGACCCGCTAAAGTTGGTGTCGACCCCCGCAGTTTGTTGATTGATTGGAATCTACTAGATAATTACAAAGCGGTAAAGCCAAATAACTAGTCTTTCGAGCGCTTTCCAATCCTGACTGTAATAGCAAACCTCATTTGCGAGAAGCCGATAATTCAGCCATGAACTAATTAGGTAGGCTCCGTAGTGACAATTCGCTTTACCTAGGCGCCCGTTACAGTGCCCGACGCTCAGCATACTACTATTAGCCCTTGGCCAACAGCTAGCTTAAATCGGTGGCTCACCAGAATGGCGGCTTTGCTTGCTATTGGCGCGCAAACCAGGCACCTCGGCGCGGAAGGCCAGCGCTAGTTGCGCAACAGCTTAAGGTGAGCTTGGCCTTTCTTCCCCCGCAGATGCAGGTAGTAGAGCCCTTGGGCTGGTAGCTGCTGCGAGAAGTCGAAGGTCAACAACTGCCCCGCGGCCGAAACCGTGCGCTGGCCCTGGCTCAGGGTCGTGCCCAGCGAGGAGACCAGCGAGTAGCTGACCTCGCCCCCGAAGGCAGCCGGCAGCTCGACGGTGACCCGCCCATCAAAGGACGGGTTGGGATAAAGCTTCACCTGAGCGCTGTAGACGGGCACCTTGGCCGCGGCAACGGCGGCCAGCGGGCTAGTGGCCGGGCGCGCCGCGGCCTGTAGCGCGGGTCCGGCGCTGAGCACTTCGATGGCCGACACCTTGGGCTGATCCACCCCGCCGGCGCCGGGGGCAAAGGCCAGCGAGAGCACGCCATCGGTCACCGTGACTGAAAAGGACTCGGTGGTCGCCGTCAGCGGGCCTACTTTTTTGGTGATATCATAGGCTTGGAGCACAGGGGTGCCCTCGGCCGCTACGTTGAACACGCGCTGGCCCGGGGCGTCCCAATACAGCTCGGCGAAGTGGAGCTTGACGGTATACGTGCCATTGGGCACGGGCAGGCTGTAGAGGAAGCTGCCGTAGCGCTCACTCTGGTACAAGGCATCATCCTGCGTACCGGCAATCGGCTGATCGGTGGCGAAGTCGCTGCCACCAGCGAAGAATTGGTCGCCAGCAAAACGGCCAAACGAGGTGCTCAGCGCATCCCCCCCGGCCTTGAGGCGCAGCACGGCCGTCGGGGCCGCTTCCAGCACTTCAATGGCCGACACCTTGGGCTGGTCTACCCCGGCGGCGCCGGGGGCAAAGGCCAGGGTGAGTTGCCCGTCGGTGACGGTGACGGGGAAGGTTTCGGTGGTGGCCGTCAACGGGCCCGCCTTTTTCACAATGTCATAGCCCTGGAGCACGGTCGTGCCTTCGGCGGCCACGTTGAAGACCCGCTGCCCCGCGGCGTCCCAGTAGAGCTCGGCAAAATGGAGCTTGACGGAATAGGTGCCGTTGGGCACGGGCAGGTTGTAGGTGAAGCTGCCGTAGCGCTCGGTTTGATACAAGGCGTCGTCTTGGGTGCCCGCAATGGCTTGGTCGGTCGCGAAGACGGACCCACCCGTCGCGTACTGATCGGCGGCAAACGTGCCCACACTCGTGCTAAGTGGCCCGCCGCCGGCCTTCAGGCGCAACACCGCCGTTGGCGTCGGGGGGGTTGTGCTCGGGCCATACACCTCAATAGCCGAAATTTTGGCGTTGTCTACTCCGCCGGCGCTGGCCAGCGAGCTGAAGTCGAGATTGAGTACGTCGTCGGCTGCGGTTACCGTAAAGCGCTCGGTGGTGGCGGTGTAGGCCCCGGCTTTGCGGTAGAGGTCGTAGTTGTCGAGCACGGTATTGCCTTCCAGGGCTACGTCGAACACGCGCTGGCCGACCTGCGTGGCGTAGACCTCGGCAAAGTGAAGCACCACCTGGTACTGCTGGCCCCGGCTGACGGGGAAAGCGTAGCCAAATTGCTGACCGTAGCGCTCGGTTTGGTAGAGGGCGTCCTCCGTGGTACCGGCAATGGGTTGGTCGGTGGCAAAGGTGGTGCCGCCGGCGTTGTACTGGTCAGCGGCGAAGGTGCCGAGCGAAGTGGTCACCTGCTCGCCGCCGGCATGGATGCGATAGAGCGCCGTGCCCGGGGAAGAGGGGGCGGGGCTGACGGTGAGCGTGGTCTGGCTGGCAGCGCTGCGCAGGCCAAGGTTGTCGGTCACCACCAAGCTGAAAACGTAGGTGCCGGCCACAAGCCCACTGACGGTAGGCTGCGCTTCACTGGAACTGGAAAAGCTAGCCGGGTTGGGGCCGCTGACTTGCGTCCAGGAGTAGCTGGCAATCGAGCCGTCGGGGTCGCTACCCGAGCCGATCAGGCGCGTGCTGCTCGTGGGCAAGGTCAGGCTTTGGTCGGGGCCAGCATTGGCTACCGGCGGCTGGTTGGGAGTTGTCGGCGGCACGTACGAGTAGACCACAATCTTGTCGGCGTCCGTGCCCCCGAAGTTATTGTTGATCAAATAGATTTTCTGGCCATCCGGGGAAACAGCAATGTCCCGGAGCCGACCATTGCGGGCTTGGTCGGCGCTGAAAAACGTTCTAGGGTTCGGGGCCTCCGGCGTGGAGGGGGCTAAGGTAACCCCATCCGGGTTTAGCTTGAACTGGTAGAGCTGCGGCAACGTATTCGTGCCTGATTTCAAGGTCACTACCAGGAGGCTGTTGGTCCAGGGCGCAATAGCGCTGCTGCCATAGTAGAGGCCGTCCGAAGGGGCGACCGAGCACCAATCCGCTGAGTTGGGGTTGGTGGGCTGCGGCACGGCGCACCAGGCGTACATAGCCGGCTTCAGCTGATCGTTGGCAATCAAAGGGTGGGGTACATACGCCTGAATGTAAGCCGCTTCGCCCGGGTAGTTGTCGTCCCCGTGGTAGCCCCGCACGTTTTTCCAGCCGTAGTTCATGCCTTTAACCAGCACGTTGATTTCGTCATCCGTCCGGTCGCCGTGCTCGATGTCGTACACTACGTTCCGGACGGGATTGTACACCAACCCTTGCGGATTGCGATGCCCGCGGGTGAAAAAGGAGTTGCCGGGAATAGGATTGTCGCTCGGTACGGTGCCGTCGATGTTGAAGCGGTGCACTTTCCCGTTTTTGGCGGCCGGGTCCTGGGCCAGGTTATTGGGATTGGTGGTTTGCGGTACGTAGCAGTCCGGGCTATTGGCGTCGGAGATGCCGTTGTCTCCGGTGGTGAAGTACAGGTACGGAATCCCGTTCTGCTTGATGGCTAGTAGCCGGCCCCCTAAATGGTCGTAGCCCGTGGGCAGGTTCCGTACCAAATCCAGGTTGGCCACCACCCGTTGGCTGCTGGCATCCCAGGTTAGGCGCACAATTTTAAATTGCGTCTTCGGCGCCTGCCCCGTGCCACTGTTGTAGGAGTACACGTAGTAGATGTAGGCGCTGGAGCTGCTCGTAAAGTCGGGATGCAGGGCCAACCCCAGGGTGCCCGTGCCCACGTTGGGTTGGAAGCAGTAGGGAGACTGCTCTAGCGGGGAACCGCTAAAATAATCCGGCGCGGTGTAGACCACGGCTTTCTCGCCGGTCGTCGGGTTGACCCGGGAAACGCGGCCGCCGGCTTCGGTTAGCCACAGGAAGTTGTCGGGCCCGTAGGTCATTTCCCAGGGCGTGGTTAAGCCCGTAGGCAGTTCGGTGCGCGTAAACGTCTGCGCCTCACTTAGGAAGGTGACCAACAAGCATCCCAGGAACGTAAAGATTGCTTTCATAGGCGACAAGCGATAAGGGTAGAAGTAGCCAGGCGGCGGAAAGCAGCGGGTTAACTTACTGGCTCAATGCAAGGTTAGCGAAAGAATATTACCTTATAATGAATAAATTATATTAAAGAAGCAATCGACAGCGTCCCAATTAATTGGTTGTGCAAATCAAGACAGCAGGTAGAGCGCTTTATTTCCCGACTGCTACAACAAGAGCTCTTCGGGCATCCACTTCCTTGTTTCATTTCAGGGAAGCTGAGTCGAGCTGCAAACCAGAGGTCAGTTGCTTGTCAATTAAACGAGGCCCTGAATTCCAGTGGCGACAAGTTGGTCTTCGTCTTAAACAACTTGCTGAACGACTGCAAATGCTCGAATCCTAGCTCGTAGGCAATTTCGCTGACGGTCAGGGTGGTAGTCGATAGTTTTTCCTTGGCTTTGGCTATCAGCCGGGCATGAATATGCTGCTGGGTGTTTTGCCCGGTCACTACGCGCAGGAGGTTGCTTAAATACTTGGGCGACAGGTGCAGGCAGTCGGCCACGTAGCGAACCGTGGGCAAGCCTCTTTCAATTAAATCAGGGCTGTTGAAGTACTCGCGCAGCAAGGCTTCTACTTGTTCCAGTACCTGGTGGTTACCTTTTTCCCGGGTAAGGAACTGCCGGTGATAAAAGCGGTCCGCATAATTCAGTAAGCTTTCCACCTGCGAGACAATGATTGGCTTGCTAAACCGGTCAAGGTTAGAACTGTATTCCTGCTCGATAGCCAGAATGATGTTAAGGATGATTGCCTCTTCCTTGGCTGATAGGAATAAGGCTTCGTGCAGAGAATAATCCCAAAAATCGTATTGCTTTATAGTTTTGGCCAGTGGTGTATTCCAGATAAAATCGGGATGGATGTAGAGCACCCATCCCGATTTTTCTACAACTTCTTCTTTGTTTGCAACCGCCATACTAAACACCTGCTTGGGCGCCATAAACGACAGGATGCCTTCGTTGAAGTCAAACGTATGCTGCCCGTAGCTGCTCTGGACGTTCCGCATTCTTTTCACGGAAATAGCGTAAAAATCCAGGAGCAACTTGCTCGGCTCTTCGTCGTCGAGTTGCGGAACGGTGCTAACATCGAGTACGCTCAGTAGCGGATGATGCGGCTTTGGCAACTTCCGAAACGCATGAAACTCGCTTATCGTCTTGAAATGCCTCATAGCGGCTCGCCGTCTTTTCTTATTTCTAGTATCAGCTTGCCCCGTACGTGCCAAGTTTCACTTTCGCGGTGAGCCTGCGCTACTTGTTTCAACGGATACACCTTGCTAATAAACACCTTTACTTGGCCTTGCTCGATGAGCTGAGTGATTTCGGTTAGCCATTCCTGCTTAGGTTGATTAACTGATAGCACGCCATGAGCCTGTTTGCTGGTTAGGGCGGCCAGCACTTCGTCGTTGAACGGAAAATCTACGTTAACGCTAACCAAGGTGCCGCCTTCCTTCAGCACGGCCACCGCTTTCAAGCGCGCCGCATTATCGCGCACCGGCGAGGTTTCTAACACCACGTCCACGTCGCGTACCAGCTCCACCACCTTCTGGTTTCGATAATCGAGCACTTCGTCGGCCCCCAGCTGCTTCACATAGTCTATGTTACTGGCCGAAGCAGTGCCAATCACATAGGCTCCTTTGGCTTTGGCAAACTGTACCGCGAAGCTGCCTACTCCACCCGAGGCTCCTTGAATTAGAATGCGTTGCCCGGGTTGTAGCTTTCCGTGCTCGAAGAGGGCCGTCCAGGCTGTGAGGCCGGCCAGCGACACCCCAGCAGCTTCGTTGAAACTGATATTCTTAGGTTTACGGGCAAATCGATTGGCTTTGCCTACGCAATATTCGGAGTAGCTTCCGTCGCCGGGAAAACCAGGCTGCCCGTACACAGCATTCCCTTTTTGAAAGGCAGTTACCTCGCTGCCTACTTCCTCTACTGTGCCAGACACGTCCCAGCCTAAGATCATTGGTAGCTTTAGGTAGGGTCGCAGAACGTCGTTGCCGCCTTGCCGGGCTACCCAGTCGGCAGGATTTACGCCGCTGGCATACACCCTAATCAGTACTTCATCTGCCGCCGGTACCGGACGCGCTACTTCTTCTAGTTGCAAAACCTCAGGGCCGCCAAAGGCATGAATTCTTACCGCTTTCATAAAGAGCTATTATCGTTTTGTAGACCCTACAAAGGTCGACCCCACTTGCCCGGCAGGTTTAGCCAGAATGCCCTTTGATTTAGCTAAAAGGACGAGGTAAGCCGCCGTACCCCGTACCATGTACCTAGCTGTGCGCTGATTCGCGCTGGATTAGGTATAGGCTAGGCGCCTCTCAAAACGAGCAGCACCCCGAACTGCCTGAGCATTGTTTTGCCACATTCTTCTTACTTACTATCTAATTAAGAACTACTATTACTATTCTTATCCGCCACATGCTCGGGACGATGCGTCACAACACGAATACTCTTGCGGCCCTTCTGCTAGCCGCTGCCTCATTGGCCACCTCGGCCCACGCCCAAACCACTAAGAAGCCTGCCGCGACCAAGGCCAGCTCTTTTGCCTTGCCTTACGAGAAGTTTGTGCTGGAAAATGGCCTAGAGGTGGTGTTGCACGAAGACCACTCAGACCCGATTGTCGCCTTTGCTACTGTCATGCACGTGGGTTCCAACCGCGAAAAGCCTGGCAAAACGGGCTTCGCTCACTTCTTCGAGCACATGTCGTTCAACGACTCGGAGAATGCTCCGGTGGGTGCCAACCGCAAGCTCATTGAAGAATGGGGCGGACAGCGCAACGGCAGCACCTGGAACGACGGCACGCAGTACTACGAAGTGGTACCCAAGGATGCCTTCGACAAAATCATGTGGATCGACTCGGACCGCCTCGGCTACATGATCAAGACCGTGACGGCCGAAGCCCTAGCCCGCGAGATACAGGTAGTGAAAAATGAGAAGCGCCAGAACTACGACAACGTGGCTTACGGCTTCACCAACGAAGTGCTGCGCAAAAACCTGTACCCCGCTGACCACCCCTACAACTGGACCGTGATTGGCTCGCTGCCCGATTTGCAGGCCGCTACCCTGGCCGATGTGCAGGAATTTTACCATCAGTACTACGGCCCCAACAATGCCACGCTGGTAATTGCCGGCGACATCAACATTGCCGAAACCAAAGCCAAGGTGCAGCGCTGGTTTGGGGAGATTAAGAAGGGCCCAGCCGTTAAGCCCCTTGCGCCCCGGCCGGCCGCTCTGACCCAGACGAAGTCGTTGTACCTAGAAGACAACTTTGCTCGCCTGCCACAGCTGCAAATGGTGTTTCCCAGCATTCAGGAGTACCACCGCGACACCTACGCGCTGGAAGTGCTAAGCCAGTTGCTGGCCGGCAACCGCAACTCGCCGCTCTACAAGGTGATTGTGGAAGAGCAAAAGCTGGCACCCAACGTGGGAGCCTATCAATATAGCAGTGAGCTGGCCGGCGAGTTCATTTTGCAAGTGCGAGCCAACCCCAACACGAGTTTGCAGCAGGTGCACAGCGCCATCCAAGAGGGCCTGAAGCGGTTTGAAACCCAGGGCTTTTCCGATACCGAACTAGCCCGTATCCGCGCCAAAATCGAAACCGACTTGTACTCCGGCGTAGAATCGGTGCTAAGCAAAGCCCTGCAGATGGGCCGCGACAACGAGTTTGCCGGTGACCCGGCCCATATCACCAAAGCCGCGAAACTAGCCCAGGCTGTAACCCGTGCCGACGTGATGCGCGTGTACAACCAATATCTGAAAGGCAAGCCCTACGTGATGACCAGCGTGGTGCCCAAGGGCCAGCAAAGCCTGGTGGTGCAGGGGGCGCAGCTGGCTTCGGTGTACCAGGAAAAAGTAGTTTCGGGGGTGCAAAACGAGGACGTGGGGCAGGGCAAAGAGGCCGTATTCGAGAAGACCGTGACCAAATACGACCGTTCCGAGCCGCCTTTCCTCGAGACGCCGCTGTTTAAAGTACCTGCCATCTGGAATGCTTCACTGGCTAACGGTCTGAAGGTATACGGCATCGACAACCGCGAAATTCCGCTTGTCTCGTTCGACGTAACTATTCCCGGCGGCCATTACCTGGACCCGCTCACCAAAGCTGGTACTGCTTCTTTGGTGGCTCAGATGCTCATGCAGGGCACGGCCCAGAAAACCCCGACCCAGCTGGAAGAGGCTATTGACTTGCTGGGGGCCACCATTTCGGTCAACAGTACCAACGAGGAAATTCGGGTACAGGCGCGCTGTTTGGCCCGCAATTTCGCGCCAACCTTGGCGCTGGTGCAGGAAATGCTGCTGCAGCCCCGGTGGGATGCGGCCGAGTTTGCGCGCCTGAAAAGCTCACTGGCCACCAACCTGAAAGGCCAAGAAGCAAATGCAGCGGCGGTGGCTAACCTGAACTTTCTCAAATTATTGTACGGCCCCAACCATATCCTAGGCTACCCGAGCATCGGCACGCTAGAAACCACGGCTGGCATCACCTTAGATGATTTAAAATCCTATTACAACGCTAATATTTCGCCTTCCGGGGCGGCCGTGCATGTGGTGGGCGCCATCGATCAAAACACGGTGGCCGCGGCGCTTAAGCCCCTGGAATCGAGTTGGGCCGCCAAACAAGTAGCTATGCCCAAGCAGGCCATACCTGCCCAAACCCTAGGTGGCAACGTGTACTTCATTGATGTGCCCGATGCCAAGCAGTCGGTGCTCTACATCGGCAAGCTGGCCCTAACCGGCGCCGACCCCGACCTGAGCAAAGCCACGTTCGCCAACGCCGTGCTGGGCAGCGGGGCCAGCGGGCGCCTGACCCAGCTGCTGCGCATCCAGAAAGGCTACACCTACGGCGCTAGTTCCTCGGTGCTGGAGCTTAAGGAAATGGCTCCCTTTGTGGTCTCAACCAGTGTGCGCGCCAATGCTACCGGCGCCTCCTTGCAGCTCATTCGCCAGCTGCTGACCGATTACGGACCCACTTTCAGCCCGGCCGACGTGGAAATTGCTAAAAGCAAAATCTTGAAAGGCAATACCTTGGTCTACGAAAGCCAGGGGGCTAAGCTGGGCATCCTGCGCCGCATCAGCAAGTTCAACAAGGCGCCAAAGTTTTTGGAAGACGACCAGCAACAGCTGATGCAAATGGGAGTAGCGGATTTTCAAGCTACTATCGGCAAGTATATGCAGGAAAAAGAGCTGGTGTACGTGGTAGTGGGCGACAAAGCCACGCAGTATGAAGAAGTGAAGAAGTTCGCCAACGGCAAGGTCACGATGCTAGACAAAAACGGCGCGCCAGTAAACTAGAAACCTAGCTGCGAGTACTGCGCGTGTATTGTCTTTCTGATAAGAACCCAATTGAGCCGTGTGCCTCGATAGGGGCCAAAGCTCGTAAGAAAGACGATCATGCGCGCATGTGCAGGCAACTGATAGAGTGGCCTCATAAGCTGTGTCGATTGGCGGAGCAGGTTGGTCGGGTGCTGCTCGGGCACCAGCTCTAGGTGACTTGATGCGGGAAGGGTTGCCTACTGCAGTAGGCTGACTTGGTAGGCAACGGCTCGCCGTGCGGTAGCCGATGGTGCGGCAGCACCGTGGCGAAGAGGAGCGAAGGAACTTGTAGGGTAGCAGCAAAACGGATCGGAAGCCGGCAGCCGAGGAACAAGACTACTAGGCTACCAACGCAACTTGTGTGTTATTTTCTACTTTGAGCGAACTTCCTGCTTACCCTCCTTTTGCCATGACACCGCATGAAAGTTTGCTTGCCGTTGTTCGCCGCTTCGTGACGCTCACTCCCGCTGAGGAAATCTTGCTGACGGAGTTATTCGTGGCCGAGCAGCTGCCCAAGGGGGGCTTCTTTCTGCGCCCGGGCCAGGTGAGCCGCAAAGTCGCGTTCATAGTGGAAGGCGTCTTTCACAACTTTCGCCACCGCGACGGGCAGGAGCACTCGTTCTACTTCGGCCGCGAGCGAGAGTTTATCGGCGACTACAGCAGCTTTCTGCCGGCCCAGCCCGCCGCGCACGGCATTCAGGCCCTCGAGCCGGCGCGCCTGCTTTCTATTTCCTACGACAACCTGCAGCGCCTCTACCGCGAGGTGGGCCAAGGTGAGCGGTTTGGCCGCTTGGTGGCCGAGACGCTGTTCACGGACGTGCTCGGGCAGCTCACGTCGTTTTACGAAGAGACGCCCGAGGAGCGTTACGCCCGTTTCGTACGCACCTACCCCGATTTGCAGCAGCGCGTGCCCCAGTACTACATCGCCTCCTACGTGGGCGTCAAGCCCCAATCGCTGAGTCGCATTCGGGGTCGCACAGGCTCATAAGTGGCGTTGCACTCTCAGCTGTGGGTTCAGTTTGCTTGTCGGCTTTGAAGAGGTAGGTATTGGTACCCGTTATCTGCTCAGGTGGCGAAGCCCGACGTGCAGGTTAAGTAAATCCGTCTACGTCCTTCACTCAAGTGTGACAGCTAGCCAGACTAGTCCACGGCGCGTGAAGCGTGGCAAAAGCTGCTACGTTTCAATGTTCTAAATAATAGCTTTTATAAGCCTTAAACTGCCAAAAAGCCCCACTATGATTAGTAGCGGGGCTTGTAGATGTTTGTGGACGGATGAAACAACACTAATCAGGGAGTCGTCTTCATACCTGTATCTGCCTCAATAGAATCATTAAATCTATCGGGCGGGGGAGTGGGTAGAACTGAATAAGCAGGAACAACAACTGAACTAGCTAAAGCCAATGCTTTTTCAGCCCGCTGCGCTGCTACGCGGAAGAGCTCGGGTACCTCTAAGTACCCCTCAGTATATAGTTGGAGAAGTTTCCTCATTTCGGGAGTAATAGTGCCCCCACTGTGCTGAAACTCCACCATTGCGTGCCTAGCAATTAACTGACGCTCCTCCTGTTGGTCTGAGTTGAGAGGAAGGGTAAACATGGGGAGAGAAAAACGGAAAATTTGTTACGGCAAAATACCTCCCGATACATTGCTAGGATGTCGGTAGAAACCCTCATTTCTCTTTCCGTATTAACTCCCTTTTTCACATAAAACCACCTCTACAGTTCAGGTAATGATGTTCGGTAGAAGTCGATAGCTCTAACCCGCGCGCCACGATTCACCGCGCGCTCTTCAAGGACAGCCAAGGTGTATTATTTCCAAACCGGCTATCTATAACCCTAGTTTTTGGGCCGCGTTATGCTGGCGCACATTGTCGAGGCGGGTATAGCGGCGAATCATTTCGCTGGTCTTATGCTTGGTCTGGTTCATCACCTCCGAGTCATCGGCCCCGGCTAGTTTGGCTATTGTCACAAAGGACGCCCGCAGAGAGTGTGCTGAAAACGAGGAGCCCAAATACCGTTGCACGATTAAATTTAGATGCTTGTCGGTGAGCCGGCGCTCGGTGAGTTGGCTGTTTTTGCGCAGCGACACGAATAAGGGGCCATGCGTGCGGCCGAGCACTTTCGTCCACGCCTGCAAGGAGCGGATAGGGCAGAGCGGTAGCTCGGGCGAGTAGAAGATGGCTTTTTCCTCGTGTTCGCCCAGCTGATTGGTTTTGCTCTTTTTCAGGTCGACTAGCAAGCCTTCCTCGGAAAAGCTCAGGTCTTCCAGGTTGAGCGCCGCCAGCTCCGAGCGACGAAAGGCCCCGGAAAAGCCGAGTAGCAAGATTACCTTGTCGCGCTTGCCGGCCAGGGTTTGTGCATTGATGCTTTTGACAATACGCTTAAAGGCGGCCAGCGTAAAAGCCAGAGCTTGCTTCTGCCGCACGCCCTTCAGGCGGGCGATGCCTTCTAAGAGAATCTTGAACTTCTTGTCGTCGGTGGGCGAGTCTACACCGTGCAGAGCGTGGGCCTTGCTCACGGCCGCACAGTGGCGTTGGATGGTAGCCACCTTTTTGCCGGTTTCTGCCAAGTGGGTCACAAACCCAGCCAGCGTGTCGACCGAGGCCGGCAGCGGCTCCAAACCGTGCTCGGCGCACCAGGTCCCAAAGCGCTTGAGGTCGCCGGCGTAGGCTTTGGCTGTGTTGGCAGCGCCCGCCAAGCCTGCTTCCACGTAGCGCGCCGTGTGCTCGGCTAGTTCCGCCAAGGACGGCAAGTACGATGCTGCGGGAACCATACTACTGGACTGCTTCATGGAGCTATATATAAGGAGTGGACAACACACATAAACTCTGCAAGGACAAGATACGATAAGGTCCGATAAATCTTACTTATCGGACCTTATGAAGTACGTTGCTTTTTTGTAAGGTTCGAGGTGAATCCTCTTGCAGATTGCCAAAGCAACTCGGCTTAGGCTTGGCACATTTCGTTTTCGCCGTTTGGTTACCGGTGCTAACAAAATGGGATTGTGATGAACGAAGTAAACAAGCAACCAATCTGCGCATCACAGCGCTAGTCGTCTAGCGCAAGACGAATCAGGAGGTGGGCTAGGCAGATATGTGGCATCGGCATTTCAACTATTTTATTCGTAACAACTCCCTAGCGACAGGTATACCAACAGCCTTAACAGCGTATAGCCGTTAGCAACCGTCTTATCAAGTCGCGACGAGTGCCTAGTTGTAACTTGCCAAGCTTTTTCACACCTATCACGCTCTATTACTTATGCCGACCTCACACGCTGACTTCCGGGCCTTACCCTTCCTGGAACAAATTGAGTTGGTGTGGGATGAGGGCCGACATATCGCCACGCGTTACGAGGGCAAGAATACGCTGGTACTCTACCACATGTCAGGTGAATTCTTCGTGGAAATGTTCTACAACCATGAGGACAACGTGCTGGTAGAGAAGCTGCGAACCTCTACTGGCACGGAGTTTCTCGATGATTATACAGCCGCTATCAAGCTCGATGATCTGACTCCAGAATAGCAGGCTAGCACCTCATTTGGCTGTTTCTGCTTACATCGAAAAAGGAAAGTACTGACTTCTGCAAGCCGCATTGGCATAGTAATTGTTCTATTCCATGTGTGTTTGTACATTGTTTAGTTAGTGTGTTGGCCCCTTCGATGGAAAAAGATTTTACTCCCTATAGCTTGCGTGATGAATTAGGCTTATCAGTGCTGTTCTGCGTGGTATTTACCCTGGCTCTTACAGCGGAGCTAATCTTGCTGTGAGCTGCAACTCAGGGAATAACGCAGTACAAAAAACGCGGGCTAGAATCCGTTTTCTGCTTCGCTTGCGACTAGTCCTCTTCGTCTGCTTGGTGCTGGTAGCTTGCCTGCTACTTGTTTTACTACTTGAATAGGCTGCTTTTTCAGGAGCCGTTGCAATTGCTCTCGCAGGAGTTGAGAGTAGTTGCAACGCCTTTCCTCGCATGACTTGGTAGTAAAGTGGGTAGATAAAACATAAATATCCTTGTTGGCTAATCACTGCTTGACTAGCCGCGCTTATTGCTGAGCCTAGTTTTGCTGGTGCGTACCTAGACTTGGTCTAACGGGTTCGTTGGTTTTTCTTAGTTTACGCTTGTAGAGCAACTGTGCGACAAGCCTTCCGTAGGGAGTATGCCGCCCTGCTGACGCCGCTTCCTTCTCAGTACGCCTTTACCCCGTAGACTGCTATGGCTAAACAAGCCCCCGCCACCAAAGCCGATAAACTCAATAGCCTCTACAAAGAGTGCGGCCTAGTCAAGGAAGATGTATTTCAACACCAGCACTACACCATCCTGACCCGCTCTGGTATCGAAAAAGTGCAGGCTCACTACGGCATTCAAGTGCGCTATAAGGCTCTCAAACTCGAACCCAAATACGCCGTTATCAAGGCAGTTGCCACCATGGACGAGGCCACGGTTGAAACCTATGGCAGCGCCGTGCCTGAGAACTGCAAAAACAGCTACTTCGCTGAGACAGCCGAGAAACGGGCCTTGAGCCGGGCAGTGCTCAAGCTCACAGGTCTTTACCAACACGGCTTCTTTGGAGAGGAAGAATCCGAACAGTTAACGGCGGAAGCGAAAGCCGCCCCGCAACAACCAGCGGAAGCCGACCTGCTCAATGAGGCCCTGAACCGCTTGCGGCAGGGGGATGCCCCGGGCACCGTCTGGAAAGCGTACACACAATTGCACGGCCACGAGGGCTTCAAGGCCGCCGTCAAGGCAGAGTCAGAACGTCGCAAAGCTGCGGCTTAAGATAGACTAAGGGTAAAAGGGCTGATATTGGGCAGTTTCACTCACCAGCTTATTGCTCCGGTAATTGACTGGCCGTTTCAGCCAGTAATTGCTCTTCTCTGACAAACGAAGAGTCAGCTCGGGTCATCAGATAATTAAGGGCGATGTTGGGGGCTGTGAATTGCTTATTGTCGTCATAAATTAAGGTCAACGTGAAGAAATGGCGCGAAGACTGGGGCGCAAATAGTTTTAGGTTGAAGTGGGCCGCCTCTTGTGGTCGGATTACTTGGGAAAGGGAAACTTCCTTTTGATAATCAGTTTGATTTGCTTCCAGCTGCACCGTATAGGCAAAATGAGGTGACGCAGGCGCCCCAGCCACTGCATCACTAAAATAAACCAGCCCTGAAAACCTCACCTTTTCTGGTACTTTCTTCCCCGCCGCGGTAAGACCTTCAAACTGCAATTCGCCTACGATCCTAGCTACTCCGTCGCGGAAAGAGCCACGCGCCTCCCGCAGGCGGTTTTCATACGCTTGGCTGCTGAGCTTCTTTTCATGCCCACTTTCGTCGATGATTGTGTAAAACTCCTCTCCTCTTTGATAGGAGGAATAAGCGTACCCTTTGTCTAGTACATCCAGCTTTACGCCTAGCTTCTGGAAGTAAGGCCGCAGATCTAGAGATATAGAGCCTGCTTTGAAATCTCCTATAACGTATTGGTACTGATAGCCCTGCCCGTAGCTGGGGGGCGCTTCGGGCGGCAGCAGCTTGAATAAGAGTTGGCAGTTGTGTGCAGTACCCCACCCTAAATTTTGTATGGGCAATTGCATGTTATAGCCCTCGTTGAGCAAGATCAGCGGAAACGAATCCGGGACACTCCTGGAAACATTGAATACCGCTTTCTTGAAAAAAACGGTTGCCGAAGAATGGTTGATTACTTGAAAATCCAGGGCGGGAAATTGAAAGGCAAAGGGAGTCCACCGGTAATTTACTGGCGTGACGGGCCGGCCCTTTTTCAAGTCCAGCAGATAGGAGTTGTAAGGACTAATAAC
This sequence comes from Hymenobacter sp. YC55, assembly GCF_029433095.1. Taxonomy (GTDB): domain Bacteria; phylum Bacteroidota; class Bacteroidia; order Cytophagales; family Hymenobacteraceae; genus Hymenobacter. The sequence goes on along the minus strand of NZ_JARNTX010000006.1, from coordinate 77,653 downwards.
GAGTTGGTGGCCTTTCTTTTGGAGCGTATAAACGAAGTTGCCGGGCCGATTACCAAGCCCGAAATCCACCACAAGGTTGTCTTTTGATAAGGTGAGTTGGTTGCTCTCAGCGTTGTCGGCCACCTCATAAGTTGAGCTGAAAGGGAATACACTTTGCGAGGCTTCTAAACTTCCCGACTTCTCCAGCGCGGTTTGCTGCTTATCCGGAATTAAGGCATCGACGGCCCGCCAAGAAGTTAGAAACCCGTCAGAAAAGGAAACGATGCTGGTCGTGACGCTCGCCCCAACGATGAGCAGGGCCAAGTATTTGTTGTTTTTAAGCCGGCTCCAGAGCCGATCCACTGCGGTTTCGTTGTTGGTCGCCATGGCAAAAAGAGTCGAGAGGGCAGGGCCGGCTAGGTAAGCCACGAAATCACCGTACGTAAGCCGCTTTTTGGCTTCAATGGCAGTTGAACTCTGGACGTGGCGGACCCAGGGCAACGGGCGCGCTACAAGAGCATCAAGCCTAAACAAGGTAGAGCGAAGATGGCTCCTTTATAAAGCGCAAACAATCACACAAACATGTGACCCTAAAGCCAAAGGGTTGCAGGTAGTGGAAGCCATTCAGATCAACGTCAGTGATGGCGAATCGGTGAAAGCTGCCCGTCAGTAATTTGACGTATGATCTGCAGAATACCCCTTTTTTGGGTGAATGCGGTTTGGCCGGGCCGACTATAATGAACACCGCGGAACCGTCAGGAAGCTCGCGCACGGATAGCATAATAGGCCCCTCCGAATGCCAACGGCCCAACTGGGAAATTCGTCGGTGAGGATACAATCCTACAACTAGTGTAATTCCTTGGTAAAGACACACGCACCTAAGTGGACTGTAGGCTTAATAGGAAAATTTTGCTCTCTTTGTTTGGTGACAAAGCTGCTTATTTCTCACGTCTACTTATGCGTTCTGCCGATACTCGCCACCGTGGCCCACATCCTGCCGATGAGCGGCTGTTTGCGCCCGAGTGGGTGCCAGTGCTGCGCCGCGCCGTAGAAGAAACATCGTGGCTGCTAACGCGTGGGTACCCGACGGGTGGCACCCTCAAGTTGGTCGGCGACCGGTACGCCCTGACGGAGCGCCAGCGCTGGGCCGTGGGTCGCGCTGCTTGTACCGACGAGCAGCGCGTCGGCCGCGCCGCCACGCAGTTGCCTGGTGACCTGGAGGGCCGGCCCGTGTTCATCGACGGCTTCAACCTGATTATTACCATCGAAACTGCTTTGAGCGGCGGGGTGGTGCTGCGGGGCCGCGACGGCGCCCTGCGCGACTTATCGAGCATCCATGGCACTTACCGAGCAGTGCAAGAAACCGACCGGGCCATCCGGCTCGCCGCCACTGCGCTACAACCTATCGCGCCTGGGCCCGTGCGGTGGCTGCTCGATCAACCTGTTTCCAATAGCGGACGGCTCGCTGCGCGCCTGCGCGAATTGGGACACGCTTTAGGTCTGCCCTGGACGGCGGAAGTTGTGATGAACCCGGACCGGGTGCTGGCCGAAACCACCGACGTGGTGATCACCTCCGATTCGGCCGTACTCGACCGCGCCGGGACCTGGCTTAATCTGGCTGCCTTGGCGTTGGCAACTGAGCCGTCGCTTTGGCTGCTTGAGTTGGACGGGAGTAACTAGCGTGGTTTCGAAGATTTTGCGCCCTAAGTGTTAGCCATAACACGAAAGGTCTGGTAGCATGCCGGACCCTTGTGATGCCTTATTGGCAAATGACTATTGCTAGCCTTATTTAAATTCAAAAGTATGGTCCAAATGTGAATCGTCGGATGGTCGACGCCCGCTTTAGGATAGGGTTGCATGACGACACTAGCTTCCAAAGACCAAAGGCAACTCGAATAGAGTTGCCTTTGGTCTTTGGAAGCTGCTAATACACCTTGACTACCAAGGGCTTTCGGTTTCACCAGCTGGTGCATCCCGACTAAAGTACTTCCCGGTGGGGCCGTCCGCACCGATCGTGGCGTATTGCACGACGAACCGGGCCGCATCCGTTACTGCTCCCCCTTGGTAGCCGGTAAAATCGGTGGCCGTCTGGCCCGGGTCGACGGCATTGACTTTAAAGTTTTTCGCGCCCAGCTCGTACGCCAGGAAGACGGTGTAGGCATTGAGCGCCGTTTTCGAGGAACCGTAGGCCGCTAGTTTATAGGGCGCATGAATCCAGGTGGGGTCGCTTTGCAAGGTGAGCGAGGCCAGTCCCGAGGTGATGTTGACAATGACGGGAACCGGCGCCTGCCCCAGCAACTCCAGAAAGGCCTGCGTCACGTCGATGGTACCGAAGAAGTTGGTGTCGAAGATTTCTCGTATCTGGTCAGTGCCGGTAGTTAAGGCGTTTTGCGGCATCTGGCCCAGCACGCCCGCATTGTTGATTAACGCGTCCAAGACGTTGGTTTTCGCTTGGATAGTCTTTGCGGCCGCTTGAATGGAGGCTTTGTCGCAGACGTCAAGTTGAATAGCCTCGACGTGGGGGAGGCCGGCTTCGGCCAGGTTAGCTACTGCCTGCTGCCCTTTGGCTAGGTCCCGGCAGCCGAGGTACACAAAATAGCCCTGCTGCGCCAATTGGCGGGCGGTTTCCAGGCCGATGCTCTTGTTGGCACCGGTAATAAGAACATGTTTCATGCGCTGTGTGAGGAAGTAAGTACAGCGCAAAGGTCCAACGGCTGCTGGACGGGCTACTTACCTTTAGGTAAATAAGGAAGCAACAGAACGGCCGGTAAAAAGCAGATGACGCTGGCAGGAACACCCCGCTGAGGGAACCTGGCAGCAGGGGCTGGCGAGCCTGCTTCGCTGCTCTTAACCGGGCAGAACCCCGCTACCGCCGCGCAGCCAACTGCTCAACAGCGTGGTGTTGCGGGCCGTTATGCCACCCGCCTCTTGCTATCAAACCAGTTGCAGGATAACACAAGCACTACTACCTGGTAGCGTGTAGCTAAACCCTGAAGTACACCGGGCTGGTCGGAGAGCGAAACAAAGCGAGGGGGTCAGGTGGTGGCCTCCGGGGCACCCGGCAGGCTACCCAGCCTGCGGCGAATACGACTCAGGGACTGCGGCGTGACGCCAATGTAGGACGCCAGGTACGCGAGCGGAATGCGATTAGCCAGCCCCGGAAACGTGGTCAGGAACTGCTCGTAACGGGTGGCCCCGTTGGGGCTGACCAGCGCGCTGCGCCGGTTCATTTTTTCCAACAGCGCTTGCGTGAAGAGCTTCTGCTCGACCTGCGGCCACACGAGTATGGTATGGCTAAGAGCCTGCCACGCGCGGGCCTTGAACACGAGCAGGTGCACCTCCGTTACGGCCTGCACGTACTCGGTGCAGGGCTGATGGAATTGATAGCTTTGCAAGTCCACCACAAAGTGGTTTTCTTCCACAAAGTACTTGGTGTTTTCCGTGCCATTCCGCTCGAAATAGCAAACGCGCAACACGCCCGCCACGATAAAGCCAATTTCCTGCGCCACCCGACCCGCCTCAGAGAAATAGTCTCCCGGCTGGTAGGTCCGCGCCACGGCCTGATTCCGGATGAGTTGAAGTTGCTGCAAGCTAAAGGGGTAGAATTGCAGCAGAAAGGTATCGAGGGGCGAGTCAATCATGTAGAGTAGCGGGTAACGCCTAGAGGAGTTCCAGGCAAACGGCCCGTACCAAAGGTCAGGTCTTGGAAGCGGGCAGCAGTTACCATCGGGTAAAAAACAAGGTAACCATGACCTTTTAACCCAAACGTTCAACCAAGCTTGTTGCTGCGAGTTAAGCAACCATTTCTTGCTGGGCACCCTGCAAAAATACCCGGAACGTAGTGCCCTCGCCCTGCTGACTATCCACATCAATGTGGCCACCTTGTGATTGCACCAGCCTGTTTATCAGAAACAAGCCAACGCCTGTTCCCGTGTTGGCTTGCGGATGGAAACGGCGGAACAGCTGAAACAAGTCATTGCCATGCTGCTGCAAGTCGATTCCAAGACCATTGTCTTGCACTTCCAGCACAGGCTGTCCCATGGCTATGTAGGTCCGAATCTGCACCCGCGGCGCCCGGTCGGGATGCCGGTATTTGAGCGCGTTGCTTACCAGGTTGAGCATGATCGTGCGCAGATTGCTGCGTCCGTAGGGCAATTCCGGCAAGTCCGTGAAATCCGTCTCAATTACTGCGTGGGCCGCTTTGATTTCGGGATGGAGGGTTTGCAGTATGTGCGCAGTAACGTCTTCAAATGTTATACGTTCCGTTACCTGCTCGTCGGGCTGGCGCGCTACCTGTACCACATCGGCTAGTTCGGTGATGGTGGTGGTTAGTGCCCGCAACGAATCATCGAACAACCGCCACATCTGGGCCGCATCTGGGTCCGAGATGGTGGCCGCGCTGCGCAGCTCTTCGAAGAGGCCCCGCAGGTTGTTTGCTGGCTGCCGCAAATCGTGGGACGCCGCAAACACGAAGTTGTCGAGATCGGCGTTGGTGCGGGCCAGTTCTTGGTTGGTGGACGCTAGCTCCTGATTGGTTTGCGTGAGCAGCGTATTCTGGTGGTGAATCTGCTGGCGGGCGGTGGTCAGTTCTTCCACTGAGGCCCGCAATTGGTGGTTGACACTCTTTAGTTCGACGTGGTACTGAGCCATGTACTGCCGCCATTCGTTTTTCTCGATGGCGTGCATTACAGTTTTACACAGCAGTTCTTGGTCGAATTGCTGCTTAACCAAGTAATCCAACGCTCCACTGTTAAGAGCTCCTACGGCGAGCTGTTCGCTGCCACCCCCCGTAATCATGACCGCGCAGAGATTTTCTGGCGCTAGTTTCTTGAGTTCGAGTAGCAGCGTCAACCCGTCCGTATCGAGCAGGTTGTAATCGAGCAGCACGCAATCAGGTTGAATGGTTTCGAACAGCGCTAGGGCCTCTTCTCCGGAAGCAGCCTCGTAGAGCTCCATCCGCTCGTAGTGTTGCTGTCTGCTTAAATACCGTTTGTAAAGCACCCGGTCGAGCTCGTTGTCATCAACGAGTAAAATCTTTTTCACTAGAAAGCTAATTGGCAAACGGTAGGGTAGCGGCTTCCAGCCAGTAGTGGATGGTTAGTCGAATTTTCTCTTCCAGGGCGGCGTACTCAATCGGTTTGGTTAGGTAGGTGTTGGCCCCCAGCTCGTAACAGTCTTCGATGTCACGCTCGTTGGAGGAGGTGCTGAAGATGATTACGGGAATGGAATGCAGTTGGGCGTCTTGCTTGAGCTTGCCGAGCACCGTGCGCCCGTCGGTGCCGGGTAGGTTTAAGTCGAGGAGCACAATGGCAGGCAGCGTCAGGGGCCAGCCCACAGCTTTGCCGTAGCCTTGCAAATATTCTAGGGCCTGGTCGCCGTCTTCACAGCGCAGCACCGGGTTACGCAGGGCATGCTTGCGGAAAGCACGGCTGATAGCCATGAAGTCCTCAGCACTGTCCTCCACGACGAGGATGGGTTTGAGCGGGAAAACAGACACTTATACGTGTTTAGAGAGCGAGAAATAGAAGGTGGCGCCTTCCCCTTTGGTCGATTCCACCCACAGGGTGCCGCCATGCTTTTCAACCATTTTTTTGACAATAGCTAGGCCAGCGCCCGTACCACCCCCATACTTTTCCTGCCCGTGCAACCGCTTGAAGAGCTTGAAAATATTGGAATGGTGCTTGGGGTCGATACCAATGCCATTGTCGCGTACGTAAAAAACGTAAAAATCGTCGGGGTTGGCAAGCCCTTTCTGTCCAGCTGCTTCGGCAGGTAACACGCCCACTTCCACGGTTTTGTTGGCGTGGTCGTTGTAGCGCATAGCATTGGTCAGCAAATTGTTGAAGACCTCGCGCATACGTACTTGGTCGCAACGGATAACCGGTAGCGAATGGGCCACGGTCACGGTGGTGTTAGTTTGCTCGAAACGCGGCGCCAGCAGTTCCACCACCTCGGCCACTAGCTCGTTCATATCCACATCTTCCACTGTCAAATCCTGCCGCCCCACCCGCGAAAGCTGCAGTAGCGACTCAATCAGATTCTCCATGCGCTGGCTTAGCCGCACCAAGGTTTGCAGCTTGCTTACGCCTTCGGCATCAAGTTGGTCGGCGTAGTCTTCGAGCAGAAACAGCGAGTAGTTGTGAATACCGCGGAGTGGCTCTTTTAAGTCGTGAGAAGCTACGTAGGCAAAGGAATCCAGCTCGTCGTTGCTGCGCTCCAACTCGGAGTTGAGCTGGCTGAGGCGGGCGGCGCGGGCCTGCAATTCGTTGAATACCTTCAAGCGCACATCCGAGATGTGCAGACGAATCTCTTTGGCCGCCTCGATTTCCATGGGCTTCCAGGGGGCTGCCGTGCTTTCCACCAACTGTTTCCAGGCTTCAAACGACTGACGGGGCGAGAGAAATGCTTGGCCGTCGGCGAGAACTTCCACTTTGCTGTTCTGCCCCGCCCAGGTCACGGTCTGTACCACTTCGGGCCGGAACCAGAGCAGGTAGTTGCCGGGCGCATCGGCCAGTGAAATGGCCATAATTCCGCTGGCCGTGGGTCGCAAGGCCAAGCCCACCGGGTTGTGCGCTACGTAGGAATTGGTGTGAAACACATCTTGCGGCGGCTGCTCTTGCAGCCAGGCCAGCAACTCCTGCACCTGGGCTTGGGTAGGTGTGTTGCCAAGCAGCACGATTTCCCCGTCGAAGCAGATGGCGGCACCCCCGCAGTCGAACACGTCCTGCACGGTGGGGTGCTGGCGATAGAGCCCCTCCACGAAGTTGACGCTGCTCGATACGTGTTCGAGCAGATGCACCTGCGTTTCGCGGATGCGCAGCTGGTATTCCTGTTCGTCGTACTGCTCTTTGGTTTTGATGAGGGCCGAAAACGTTTTGCCCAGAAACTGGCAAAGGTCGCGCAGCTCGTAGCCCACCAGCCGCGGGGTGCGGTGGTGGCACGTGACCATGCCCCAGAGCTTGCCGTCACTGATCAGCGAGATGGTCATGGTGGCCGCCGAGCCCATGTTGTGCAAGTACTGCAAGTGTATAGGCGACACGCTACGCAGCACGGCGTAGGTCATATCCGGTGGGCGGTTGGTGGCCGGGTTGTTGACTGGTACTAGCGGGGCCGGCACATACGACGCGTCCGGGATAAAGCGAAGCCAGTTTTTTAGGTACATAGCCCGCGCCTGCTTCGGAATGTCGGTAGCGGGGTAGTGTAAGCCTAGCCACGGCTCTAGGTCTTCGTGCTTGGCTTCGGCAATGATTTCCCCGCTCTCGTCTCCGGCAAAGCGGTAGATGGCCACCCGGTCGAAGCCGGTGATGCTGCGTACCTGCTCCACCGCGTGCTGGCAAAACTCCAGCACGCGCGTGGCCGACAGCATCTGCCCCAGGGCCTCGTTGAGCTGGCCCAAATCCAAGGTGCTGGTCGGCGCATCGGCTACTGGTTCAAACTCCAGCCACAACAGCTGATCGTAGCGGTGCAGAATGATTTTGTAGAATGGCTGGCCGGTTACCTTATCGAGACGCACGCCCAGTAGCTTCGGCGTCACACCGAGCGTGGGGCGCAGGTGTGCAATGGCCTCTACCTGCTCGGCTGGTAAGAGCTGCTCCAATCCCGCCCCAAGTAAGTCGGGGGCCGCAATGCCAAGGAGCTCCAACGTGTTTTCGCTGGCTTGCACGACCTGCATCGTCTGCTCGTGCAGGCAGAGCACGAAGCCATAGGGTTGTATTGAACCAGGGATATGAATGGGCTCCCGGTCGCAGTTGGTTAAGTTGATTTCGGCGTTTAGCAGGCGCTCGTCGGTATAGCTCATTCGTGGTTCAGCCAGGCGTCTAGATGTTGAAATGTGCGGCGGGCCGACAACACGATTTCGTCTTGATTAATTTCCGTTGCGGCCTCATTCAGCAGCTGGCAGAATGACTTCCACATGGGGCCCGTTTGATCGGCATAGCCACTAAAGTAGGTGCGGGTAGTGATGCCTGCCTTGGCTAGTTGCCGGGCAATAACCTGGCCGCCTAGGGTGGAGCCTTCGAGAACGTACATGGCGCCAAGCAACTCGGGCAAAGTATGCAGTGGTGGCATGGTAACACACAGTGGGAGAGCCGCGGAGCTAGCCTCAGCGGACAGATCCTGCAAGATTAGGTGAGCCCGGTAGCGGCGCTCCACCTGCCAGGCTGGCGGCCAGGAATGCTGCCGGAGTTGTTGCTCGTAGGGTACGAGAAAGCCGTACATTTTGCGCAAAAACCAGTTGGTAAGCTCTTGCGTCGGCACGCCGGCCGATAAGGCTTGGTTGAAACTGTTTTGTTCGAGTGCTTCGTGGTAAGGACGAGTTTCAGCGCGCAAACGAGCCAAAATATCAGCTGATAGAGACGTAGTCATGCAAGCAAATAGCAATGGTTACGCAAGTTACGGCACGTGGCTCAGAGCAGCTTAGCTAAGAGGTGGCACTTACTGACCTTGTTAACTAAGGTTCCCCGCAAAATCCATTGCAACAACCAGCTTCAAAATCCAGCTACTAATTGACTTAGAGGTTATTAGGAATGCCTAATAAGAGGATTATGCTATAAGTTAGTGTCAGAAAGAGTAGCCCGCTGTATTATAATTATCCCAAAATTTTGCGGGGTAGTCAGCCAGCTTGTGCGGGTGGGGCTGACGCTACTAGGTGGTTACTAAAAGAGTTTGTGCAGAAAGCCTTGGCGAAACGTTAAAGGCAACAATGGCTGCAAGCAGGGCGCTCGGAAAATGCTTAAAAGCAAATGCCAACATACATTAGCACCGTTTTCTGTTATTGCAGTTGGTGCAACGCGCCATCACGTCAAAAACCTAGTCCCTACGCCCTATGTCTATTACCTCTCAAGCAGATTTAGTCGGCCTGCAACGCATCAGCCAAGCCGTCGGCACCACGCTCAAACACATGCGCGAGTACGCCCAGCCAGGCATGACCACCAAGGAACTAGACGAATACGGCGGCAGTATCCTGGCCGCACTGGGTGCTAAATCGGCTCCGCGGCTTACCTATGGCTTTCCGGGCTGGACGTGCATCAGCGTTAACAATGAGGTGGCGCACGGCATTCCCTCAGACCGTAAAGTGCTGCAGGAAGGCGACCTAGTGAATATAGATGTATCGGCTGAGCTGGACGGCTACTGGGCCGACAACGGCGGCTCCTTTGTGCTCGGGACCGATATTCACCAGCACCAGCCGTTAGTTGATGCTTCCCGGCGAATTTTGCGCACGGCCCTAAGCCGCATTCGCGGTGGGGTACGCATTGCCGATATTGGCGGGTTAATTGAAGGAGAAGCGCGTAAAGCGGGTTATCGGGTGATAAAAAACCTGGTAGGGCACGGCATCGGACGCAGTCTGCACGAAGAGCCCAAGGAAATACCCTGCTATTACGACCGTTACAACCTAAAGCGCTTCAAGAAGAACTCGGTGGTAGCGGTGGAAACGTTTATTTCCACCCGCGCCTCACTAGCCCACCAGCTCAGCGATGGATGGACCCTCGCTACTAAAGATGGTAGCTTCGTGGCTCAGCACGAGCATACCATTGTTATCACCGATGGCCAGCCTATCATCCTGACGGAGGCAAACAGTATTTGGGAGTAAGCTGAATAAGTGCCCTCAAGCTACAACCTAGATCTTAAGAGGAAATCACTGGAAAAAGGTCAGTTCTGTGGCTCTAGCCTTAGAGCTGACCAACAGTAATTTTTGCAGCCTCGAACGTAACCATCAATATGCTGCCATCAAGGTGAGAGACTTTTAAAGTAGCTTACTTCTGACCCCGGTGCCGAGAGCAGCCGGGTATATCTGTGTTGAATCAACCGTGAGAAGAGCAGCTGCTTAGGCAACATGTGTATATCCTGGCATGTGCTCCAAAGAAGAGTAGTGTAGATCCGGCTGGTAAATCTGATTTTTGTGCTAGGCTGGTATAGTGCTGCCTGGTTAACAACATGAGAGATGGTCAAACGTGGGCCCGAATTACGGACGCACATGCTGCACGCTGCTAAGGCAGTATTCCTAGAATCCGGCTTCGAGCGGGCATCTATGGACCGTATTGCCGCGCACGCCGGTACCACTAAGCGCACCCTATATGCCCATTTCGTGCGCAAAGAGGACCTATTTCTGGCTGTGTTTGAGTTAGTGCTAGACTTGCAGCTCGACCACCTGCGCGAGCCGGCCGACTACGCCCCCGACCCAGAGCAGGCGTTGGTGCTGTTCTGTGCCCGCTTTCTCGAAACCGTCTTGTCTAGCAAGCCTTTGCGCCTTTTTCGGCTTGCCATTACCGAAGCCGAGCGGTTTCCGCAGGGCGCCGTACGCTTGCACGAAGCTATGTTCGAAAACGTGCAGGAACGGGTGGCAAACTTCCTTCACCAACGGCAGGGCGTGGCTGATGACGTTAGTAAGCAAGTAGCGCAGCAACTGCTGGCGCAATTGCTGTATCCGCGCTTTACTCGCGCACTATTCGGAGCCCCCGAGCCGGCGGCAACCTTCTCCGAGGACTTAGGGTCTTGCCCCGCCGTAGATCTGGATTCTATCCGCCGCGTGGTCATAAGCCTTAAGCCGTTCATGCCTTAAAGTTGTTAAACTAAGTAAAGAAGTTTCTTAGCAGCAACAGCCCTACCACTTGCCCATTCATTTGTGCTGCCTTTAATCGAGCAGATAGGAAGCTAATGGCAGAAACTAAAGACTAACTGTCCATGCTCTGCTTCTTGCTTTTTCTATAATCCGAAGGCAAGACGCTGAATTTAGCTTTAAACGATTTTGTGAAGTAGTGGGGAGTTGCAAATCCGGCACGGTAAGCTACCTCGGAAATGTTCAAGTCACTTTCCTGCAGCAACACAGCCGCCCGGTCTAGCTTAAACGAGCGAATAAACTCGACGGGTGGCATGCCCGTCAACTCCAGGATTTTGTTGTACATCGAGCCTCTGCTCATCCCGAAATGTTCGCTTAGGTCTTCTACCGAGAAGTTGGTGTTTTTCAGGTTTTTCTCGATGTACAGCACTACGTTATTAAGAAACTTCTCGCTGCTCGACTCTATCTGTACCGGACTAGGAACAACTTGGAGCTGCTTGGTATAAGTTGTTTTTAGTATGCGGTTTAATTCCAGTAAATTCTTAATTCTGACGTGCAGTAGCTCGAAGTTGAAAGGCTTACTTAAATAATCATTGGCGCCCGATTCGAGCCCCTTTAGCTGCTCTTCCTCCCGCGTCAGCCCCGTTAGCAGAATGATAGGAATATGGCAGGTTCGCTTGTCTGACTTCAGCTTTCGGCTTAAAGCTACCCCATCCATAAAGGGCATGGTAATATCGCTAATTATCAAGTCGGGATGGCAGGCAAGGGCTTTGTACCAGCCGTCTTTACCATTCAACACGTCCGTAATTTTGTATTGATCCTTTAGATTGTCCTTCAAATAGTACCGGAAATCATCGTCGTCCTCTACTAGCAGAAGATGAGGCAACTCCCCCACTTTCTGCTTTTTGAGGGGCCGGGCCGGCAGTTTACTTCCCGCGACAAGCTGTAACGGTTCGACCTCAACTTCCTTTTCGCGCTCAGCAGCCGGAGTAAAGGTTGAGAGTGGAAGTTCGACGGTGAAGGTAGTGCCTTGGCCTAGTTCACTTTCCACGGTAATAGAGCCGTTGTGCAGTTCAACAAACTCTTTTGTGATGGAGAGGCCAATACCACTGCTTTGGTGTAAAACGGAAGTAAGCTCATGGCCCTGGAAAAACCGCTCGAAGATGAAATTCTGCTCGCTAGGTGAAATGCCAATACCCGTGTCGGCGACCTGAATGCGAACCGTCTTTTCCGATGTGGCCGCGGGCCCCGGTGACGCTGAGAGTTCCACGCTCACGTTTCCGCCCTCGGGCGTGAACTTGAAGGCGTTGGATAGTAAATTCACTAGAATCCGTTCCACCTTGTCGTAATCGAAACGCACGAATAGCTTTTCGGGAGAGAGGCGTAGCGACAGCTTAACCTTCTTAATTTCAGCCAAATCTTGGAAGGAATTGGCTACTTCTTCAACAAAGGAGGTGATTTCTCCTTCCGACAAATTCAATTGCAGTTCGTGCTCCTCTAGCTTGCGAAAATCCAGCAACTGATTTACCAGATGCAAAAGCCGTTGCGCGTTGCGCCTGATGACCTGCAGCTGTCCGGCGCTCTGCGGATCTTTCTGCTGTGAAAGCAGCTTGTTGGTTGGTGCTAGAATCAGCGAAATAGGCGTGCGGAACTCATGGCTTAAATTCGTTAAGAACTTGATTTTCAGCAAATCCAATTCGCGGGCCCGCTCGGCTTGCTTGCGTTCCTGCTGCTGCTCGAATTCCTTTTTCAGTTGTTTGATGCCCCGGTAGCGGCTATAAAGCAGGGCAAACCCAATCAGGGCAACGTATAGCCCATAGGCATAGAAGGTTCTCCAGAAGGGAGGATGAATCGTAATCTTGATGGAAGCCCCATTCTGGTTCCAAATCCCGTCGTTGTTGCTGGCTTTAACCTGAAACTCATATTCCCCAGGATCTAGATTGGTGTAGTAAGCCGTAGTAGTAGGCCCTACATAATTCCAGTTTTGATCGAAGCCCTTCAGCTTATAAGCGTATTGGTTTTGCTGGGGCAATGTGTAATCCAGAGCCGCATAATTGATAGAGAAGTTTTGCTTGTAATCTAAATCGATTTCCTTGGCCACGGCTATAGCCTGCCGAAGCGCTGATTGCTCCCCCGCAACTACGGATTTGTTGTCAACTTTCAGATCGGTCAGTAATACCCGCGGGATATTGCGGTTAACTTTTATGCGGGAAGGATCGAAGTAGTTGAACCCTTCAATCCCGCCAAAGAAGAGCAATCCGCTAGAGGATCTAATGCCGGAATTATTTAGAAATGCCTTGCCTTGCAGACCGTTGTCGCGGGAATAGTTGACGACTTTATTTTGCTTGGTATCTAGTCTACTGATGCCTTGGCCGGTACTAAGCCAGATGGTACTGTTTGCGTCTTCTAGAATTTTATGAATGAAGTTATCTGACAAACCCTTCTGATTAGGAAAAGCAGTCAGCTTGCTGGAATGAATATCGAACTGGTACAAACCGTCGCCAGCAGTTCCAATCCATATAGTACCCTGACGGTCTCTTTGAAGCGTATTGATCCGGTCTAAAGCAAAACCGGTACGAGCAGAATTGTAAACCGTAAACTGCTGATCGACGGGACGATACACCGCAATGCCGCTGCCAGTGGAGCCAATCCAAATATTGCCGTTCGAGTCTTCCTCAATTGCCCTTATATAGTTGTTGACTGGCAAGCGTTTGTCCTCGGCAGTTTTAGGCCGCGCAGTAAATCTGGTAATCTTTTTAGTGGTAGGATTATACACATTCACGCCGCCCCCGTTCGTGCCGATCCAAATGTTGCCGTTGTGGTCCTCTTTGAGGCAGAAAATATCGTTGCTATTCAGAGACGAAGAGCTCTGTTTGGCAAGCAGTTGCTGGTAGCGGCCGGTGTGGGTGTCGTATATGAACAGGCCGTGTCTGAAGGTCCCTATCCATAACTGGTCGTGCCGGTCGAGCAGCATACTCAGAATGGGTAAGCCAGTTAGATTAAGCCTCTCCTGACTTTTGAGTTCAACGTGGCTGAATAGTCTCGTTTTCAGATTATACACGTTCAGTCCGCCCCCATCGGTACCCACGAAAATGTTGCCGTTGCGATTTTCGGCTATGGCCGTTACAAAAGGAGCATTGAGTCCAAACGGATCAAGCTCACTGCTCCGCTCAACATTGAATAGAGTAAGGTTCTGGTCGTATTTATCGATTCCTCCCTGGTACGTTCCAATCCAATGAATACCCTGCCGATCAATGAATATGCTGCGGACCGATTTGCTGTTTAAGCTGTAGATGTCCCGGCTGTTGTGAACGTAGCGCGCCACCTTTCTGGTCCTGACATCCATGATGTCGAGGCCTCCCTCAGTGCCGAGCCAGATGCTCCCATCACGGTCAGCGGCTATCGTATAGATGTGGTTGCTGCCAATCGTGTGCTTGTTGGCATAGTTGAATTTAAAATTATCGAAGCTTGCCTCGTCGGCAGAAAGTTGGCTTAAGCCATTGCTAGTACCGATCCAGAGTTGCCCAAGCTGGTCTTCGGCTATGGTGTTAACGGTGTCGCTGACCAAGCTACGGGTGTTAGTTGGGTCGTGCTTGAAAGACTGTATTGAGTTGGTAGCTTGGTTGTAAGAGAACAGACCGCTTTCGGTGCCAATCCAAACTCTGTGCTTCCGATCCGCATAGACACATATAGGGTTCAACGTTCTCGACTGGTTGGGCGCAACCAAGGAAACTCGAGTAATCTTAGCGGTTCGCGGGTCTAAGGTTTGTACGCCATTGATAGTGGCCACCCAAATAGTGCCGGAAGCATCACTACATATAGACTTAATGTACTTATTATCGAGCGGGGTAGTCTTGCTGCCTATCGTATAAGGCCTGAAGGTATCCTGAAGCCGGTTGTAAGTAAAAAGCCCTCCCCCCATGGTTCCTACCCACAACCGACCTGCTTCGTCCTCATGCAGGGCGGAAATGTCATTGGCTTGAAAGCCAACCGCTTTGGGGGCCCCTAGTTGGTAGGTCTTAAACTCCTGCCCGTCGTATTTTTTCAATCCTCCGTCGGTGGCAAACCAGAGCAGGCCGTATTGATCTTTGAGGATGGCGTTGATGGTATTGGAAGACAAATCGTCTTTCGTAGTCAACGCCGTGAACTTAACATCCTGCGCTTGAGCAGAAGCAGACTCACGCACAAGCAGCAGCACCCACACCAACAGAATTGGGAAGGCTCGAACAAGGAATGCGTAGTTGAGGTGATAGAATTTCCTGCTCATGTCGAGGTTAAAGAGTAATGCATCGCTTCTTGCCGCGACTGCCTTTTGAGGCTAGGGTTTTGTAGACCCTATACCGTAGTGCCTTAGACTGAGCGAGGCAGCTCTAGTTAATAGAGTAATTGACCTTGTAGCAGCTGCCAACAAGCTCTAGCCAGTTAGATCATATAACCAGATTAACAAAGATAAAATTTGCTTGCGAGCAAAGCCGATGTGCCGAATTGCGCGACCAAAAAGTCACGTCTAATTGGGCGATGCTAGTTAACGCAAACCATTGCGTAAAAACAAGAACTAAGTAGCCCTAAGATTAAGATAGAGTATGCTTGTTATAAGCAGGGATACTTACACAGCGCCGAAAAAAATGCAGGCTATGCGAGTCAGCAAATCATAGCCACTTACTTACTCTCGCAGGCGAGCTATGCGTCCTTTAAAGAGTACCCAAATCGATTTTCAACCGCTGCATGGCACTCAGAAGCTACCGAGTGGAACTTACAATTTGTGAGTATGAAAGCTCGGCATTACTTCGTATTTAAGCTTATCCAAGCGAAAGTAAAGGGCATGTTATTAGTGGTGTGACCTCCCAATTTTAATGCGTGGAGTTCTCCGTCCACTGTTTTTAGCTTTCCTAAAAATCGGGAAACAAACAAAAGATTGTTAGTGCAACATAGTGTACAATACCTACTCTCAACTAGACAAATCTTTGCTAAAACGATTCAAGCTGAGAAGCCAATGAATGTACAGCGAAATAACACATATGTATACTAAAACGCCTCTGTAGCTTCTTAAAGGGCAATATTATGGTCAGTAGCTCTGCCGTAGATTTTTACATCCGTTGTAAGAATATAAGAATGCTTGCGCTTTTGTAGAGAATACCTTTGACACTATCCCAGCAGGGATAAAATCCTCAACTTTCTCTGTTTTCCACTATCTCACTTTCGTCTGTTTTCTAGTGGTAGAGATTAAACAGCTGTTTGATTTTTACTAATCGATTACGAATACTAGCTATTTCCACTTGAAGGGCTTCGCGCAAGCATTAGCCCACTTAGTAACAGTTCTTGAGTACCACCAAGTGAAATTAGCAACGGCTTGTAGCACCTTAAATTACCCGAAGCTGGCTTCGGCCGTGGAGAGAGTGCTAGCAGTTATTCAGAGCACTGCTCTTCGTCAGAATTAAGGTGCCATTACGGCTTCTTGAAATTCCGATTATTACAGCTGTCGCTCTTTATTGCGCATGCACAATCGATTGTGACTTAAAGATGCCGGCCTTGCTTAACTGACTGATACTGCCTGTCAGCTGAGGGCAACTCTCCAAGATCTAAAAGTTTAGTACGACCCATAACCCCACCATTCCAACCATGAAAAAACTTCTATGCGCAACCACGCTGCACAGCACTCCGCTCCTCGCTAAGCGAGTGGCGGCGTCACTGCTCGTTGGCTTAGCCACAACCTCCGCCATGGCCCAAACTGCCCAAACGGTGTCGGGCCGAGTAACTGCTGACAAGGGCGAAGGCCTGCCTGGTGTTACCGTTCTGCAAAAAGGCACCACCAACGGTGTTTCCACCAATGGGGACGGAGGATTTACACTGTCGGCTCCGGTTGGCAGCACGCTCGTGTTTAGTGCCATTGGCTTCATCAGTCAAGAGGTAGTTATTTCCGGTGCCACCGTAAACGTCACGCTGGCTACCAACACCAAGGCGCTGGATGAAGTAGTGGTGGTAGGGTATGGTACGCAGCGAGCAGAAGCCGTCACGGGTTCAGTAGCTTCTATTACTGGTGAGAACTTGCGCGAAGTGCCTGCTGCTAACATTTCGCAGGCTCTGCAAGGTCGATTGCCCGGTGTGCAGTTTTCGCAAACCTCCTCCCAGCCGGGCGCTGCCACGCAGATTCGGATCCGTGGGGTACGGTCACTCACTGCTAGTAATGATCCGTTGATCGTACTGGATGGCATTCCTTTTCCGGGCTCTATCGGCGACATCAACCCCAACGACATCCAGAGTGTTGACATTCTGAAAGATGCCTCGGCCACAGCTATTTACGGGTCTCGCGGGGCAAACGGAGTTGTTTTGGTAACCACCAAAAGCGGGAAAGTGGGTCAGAAGCCGCAAATAACGTATGATGGCTTCGTTGGCGCGAAAACACTCTTCTCCCGATATCCCATGATGAATGGGGCCGAATTTGTTGAGCTTCGAAAGGCAGCAGGCCTGTACGCAACCAACGGCGTTCCGCAGTTTGGCTTGGATGAGTCGCCTGACGTGAATACTGATTGGCAGGATAATCTCTACAAAACGGGTATACAGGTCAACCAAAACATAGGGGTTTCCGGCGGTACGCAGAACGGGCGTTATAATTTCAACGCGGGTTATTACCAGGAAGAAGGTGTCATTCCAACCCAACAGTACACCCGTTATTCCGTGCGCGGAACGCTCGACCAGGGTGTTGGCAAGTACGTTCGTGTGGGTTTCACGGCGAACAACAGCTACAGTTTAACCGAAGGCGGCAACGTAGGTATATACGGCACGTTGGCTGCAACACCCATTTCCAATCCGTACAACGCGGATGGCTCTTTGAAAAGAGTTATCAGCATGGTACAGGATAATCAGTGGGTATACGACAGGGATGTCGTAGAGGCTAACAAGGATAACTGGCTAAGCCAATCGAGAAGCTTTGCCAGCTACAACTCCATCTTCGGAGAGTTTAAGATTCCGGGAGTAGACGGATTGAAGTATCGCCTCAATCTGGGCGTAAATTATCGGCAGAGCCAGGGTGGCTCTTACACCGGGCGGGGCATCGGCTCTGACAATCCGGATAACCTTTCTACGGGCTCGGTTAGCAACTCCGTTACGACCGATTATACCGTTGAAAACATCCTGTCGTACGACCGCACTTTTGCCGGGAAGCATAATATAAATGCAATAGCCCTGTACTCGGCTTCCAATAACGTGTTCAACCGGTCGCAGATTAATGCCCGGGATATTCCTTCCGACGCCTTCCAGTTCTACAACCTATCATTGGCCGCCGGCGAAATCTCCCTACCCAATAATGGCGAACAAGGGTATACAAAATTTGGTCTGTTGTCTTACATGGGCCGCGTGATGTACTCCTATGACGACCGGTACCTGCTGTCAGCTACGGTTCGTTCGGACGGCTCTTCGCGCCTCTCGCCGGGCTACCAATGGAACACCTACCCCGCCGTATCGGTTGGCTGGAACGTAGCTAAAGAATCGTTCATGCAGGGTGTTTCGGCTGTGAACATGCTGAAGTTCCGGGCTGGCTATGGCGTCACGTCCAACCAATCTGTTAACCCATACGCTACCCTGGGCCGTTTAGCGACCCGACCCTACAACTTTGGCCCGACTGGCTACCAGACCGGCTTGTATGTGAGCGAGCTGCCTAACCCAAAATTGGGTTGGGAATACTCGAAAACCTGGAACTACGGGGTGGATTTTGCGGTCCTGAACAACCGTCTTTCTGGTACGGTTGAATACTACGTTACCAAAACCGAAAACCTGCTGCTCAGCGTAGGCTTGCCGCCCACTTCAGGCGTAGGGAGCTATACGGCCAACGTTGGCTCTACCCAAAACAAAGGCATTGAGCTTTCATTGAACGGGGTAATCCTGGAAAATCTCAACGGCTGGACTTGGGAAGCGGGCCTTAACATGTATGCCAACCGCAACAAGATTACGTCGCTCGCGGGGAACCAGCCCAGGGATGAAAACAACTGGTGGTTCGTTGGAAAACCGATCAACGTAGTTTTTGACTACGAAAAAGTAGGGTTGTGGCAGCAAGAGGATCCATACCGGGACATTCTGGAGCCCGGCGGAGCCCCGGGTATGATTAAGGTGAAATACACCGGCGACTACAATGCAGATGGCACCCCTACCCGAGCCATTGGCGCAGCAGACCGGCAAATTCTGGATACCAATCCCAACTTTCAAGGCGGGTTCAATACCCGGGTTGCGTACAAAGGGTTTGATTTGAGTGTAGTAGGCATCTTCCAAGAAGGTGGCTTGCTCAACAGCACCATCTACGGCTCGGCCGGCTACCTCAACATGCTGACCGGTCGTCGCAACAACGTGAAGGTGGATTACTGGACTCCTGATAACACGGATGCCAAATATCCTAATCCAGCTGGTCCCAGAAGCAGCGACAATCCGAAGTATGGCAGCACGCTTGGGTACTTCGATGCTTCGTATATGAAGATACGCACCATTACCCTCGGCTATAACTTCGACAATATCACTTGGCTGAAAAGTAAGGGTGTGAGCAGAATGCGTCTCTACGCCACGGCCCAGAATCCGTTTGTGTTCTTCTCGCCTTACAAGAAAGAGTCGGGCATGGATCCGGAAACCAACTCGCGTGGCAACGAGAATGCGGCCGTAGCCTATGGTGCCAACCTCAGCCGCATCTTGACACTGGGAACTAACGCCCCGGCCACCCGCACATATCTCGCCGGCTTCACCCTTACCTTCTAAGGAAATCAGACATGAAACGTTTTAATAAAATATTCTTAATTGGGTCGGCGGTAATCTTGATGGCCGCGCCTGGATGCACGGATCTGCTAGAGGAACAGCCCAGAAGTTTTTACGAGCCAGGCTTTTTTCAAACCGAAAGAGGTGTTAGCGGAGGGTTGACATCTATGTATGCTCACCTGCGCTACATCTATGGAGAGGCGTACTATTATAACACCACCGAAACCGGGACGGATGAAGTAACCTACGGCCAAAGCGCCGACGAGAACTTTCTGGCCGCGGACCTCTCAGGCAGAGCGGCGCTCAACGGCAACAACAGCCGCGCCGACAGAGTGTGGTTTACGGCGTTCCCCAACATCAATACGGCTAGTGGCATTATTAAAAATGCCTCTGCGGTGGGTACCGTTTCGCCGGCCCTAGTTGCTGAAGCACGGTTCTTCCGAGCCTTTGATTACTTCTTGTTGGTTCAAACCTTCGGGGGCGTGCCACTGGATTTGGGATCTGGAGAATTGGAATTCAATACCACCCCGATTAGAACTTCGGTACGCAACACGGTACCCGAAGTGTATACCAAAGCCGTTTTCCCGGATCTGCTAATCGCAATCAACGATTTGCCGGCGGCTCCGCGCGTTATCGGTGGCGTCACCAAGACGCTTGCTCGCTTGTATTTGGCAAAAGCCTACTTAACCTATGCTTGGTGGCTTGAGAACCCGAATAACATTCCGACCTATCCAGCGGCTCAACGCACAGATCCGGACGGACATGATGCCAAATGGTATTATCAGAAGGCGTATGACATAGCAGCTGATGGTATCGACAACCCGGGGCAGTACCGCTTGCAGCCAACGTACTACGATGTGAACGTGGGTACAAATGACCGCAACGCGGAAACGATGTTGTACGCTGACCATACTGAATCCAGCCAGTTCTATAACGCAGGTGACTTGAGCAATGGTAGTGGCGGTGCCCCTGATAACTTCGCTGGCTGGATGCTGACCTGGAACTATCCCTCTATCAGAAGCTTCAAAACAGCAGGAGCCAGCGGAACAGGCAATGCCTCTTCCGTGCAGCGGGAAGCAGTGCAGCCGCTGGGTCGTCCTTGGGTGCGTATGGCTCCTACCATCGGCGCCATTACCACTACGTTTGCCGACAAAACCAACGATTCTCGCTACGATGGTACCTTTACCACGGTGTACCGCGGCAACTGGCTTAGAGGAACAGGCGTTCCGGAGACGACTTTGTACAACGCCAATAACCTGCCAGTTAGCATGGGTGATCCTATCCTGACGTTCCTGAATTCAGAGCCGGCTACTGCCATTACCTATCCTAGCGGAGCAGGCGCAAGTGGCGTAGGCGGAGGCGTTCTGCCTGGCAGAGCAGATTGGGTAATTGGGCCGAATGGCATCAGCCGAATTGCTTATCCAGGTCTGTGGAAGCTTGGCCCTTATCGTACGGATAATGGTGCGGGCTTGGGCTCTCCCAATGCTGGCAGCACACGCCCGTATTACATCGCCAAATTCTCTGAGCTATACTTTGTAGCAGCGGAAGCAGCCGTAAAAGGAGCAACCACCAAAGCAGGCAAAAGCGCACGAGAACTGATTAACGTTATTCGGGCCCGGGCCGGCAAATGGCGCTTTGACAACAGTGGCAACGTAGCCAAGGTGCAGGATAACAGCGCGGCTATGGTTGCGGCCACTCCGGCTACCATAGACATTAATTATATCTTGGCAGAACGCTCGCGCGAGTACTTCGGTGAAGGTTACCGCTGGTTTGATCTGGTGCGCACCCAAAAGTGGAATGAGTTGGCTGGAACCTACCGTATTGGCGGCAACAACTTCGGTGACCATACGCCGGCTACCGTAACGCGTACCATTCAGCCGTATCATTACTTGCGTCCCATTCCGCAGGGCCAGCTTGATGCACTGGATGTACCGGCTGATGTAAAAGCTGCCTATCAAAACCCAGGCTATCAATAGCCTAATGCAATGGAGTAGAAAGAGTGGCTACTCGTATGAAGCAGCCACTCTTTCTACTCCGTTTTCTTGTCTATACCAACAAGGTATAGATAAGGAAGTGAATGCCGCACGCGTACATATCGGCAAGCTGATGAAAGAACGTGCGAAGAAGTATAGGCTCGCATTTGTGGCGTCAAATCCATGACCTGTTTCCGGTGATACGGGTAGCTATGGCTTGGATGCAGCCAAGCATGTCTGGCCGTTTTACAGGTTGCGGCCTATCCTGCAGCAGGAAGCTGCCCGCATCAGCAGACAAATCACGTAGTACCCCGGCTACTAGTAGCTGGTGAGCAAACGTCAACCAGCCTGCATGGCTCTTAGGTCGGCTAGCGCTACTAACGAAGAGGAGTTATCCTCTAGATTTCCACAGAATTTGTGCATGCTAGCAAAATATAAAACCGTAGTTGCGGCCAGTGCGTGTGTAGCAGCAGTTTGGGCAGCCCCGGCGCAGGCCCAGATCAGGCTGCCCCACTTGGTAGGCAGCGGCATGGTATTGCAGCGCGAGCAGCCCGTTACTATCTGGGGCTGGGCTAGCGCAGGCGAAAAGGTGACCGTTGCTTTCCAGGGTAAAACCTACCAGGCAACGGCTACCCCCGCGGGAAAATGGCGGGTTGCCTTGCCCGCTCTGAAAGCCGGGGGGCCTTACACCATGACGCTGAAGGCTAGCAACCAGGTACAACTCAACGACATTTTAGTGGGAGACGTGTGGCTTTGCTCGGGCCAGTCGAACATGGAAATGCCGATGAGTAGCGTAAAGGATAAGTACCCGGAGGAAATGGCTTCGGCCAACAACCCGCGCATCCGGCAGTTTCTGGTGCCCATGCGCTACGCCTTCCAGGGGCCGCAGGAAAACGTAACAGGAGGCCGCTGGATGGCCGCCACGCCGCAGAGCATCGGCCAGTTTTCGGCCGTAGGGTATTTCTTCGCTAAAGACCTTTACGCCAAGTACCAAGTACCCATTGGGTTGATAAAAAACGCGGTGGGCGGTTCTCCAGCCGAGGCTTGGCTGAGCGCCGCAGCCCTTAAGCAGTTTCCGGTTTACGAGCAGAAAAGCGAGAAGTACCGGGACAGTGCCTATTTGGCTGAGGTGCAGGTGCGCGAACGAGAAACTTCCCGCGCCTGGCAGCAACGGCTGCACCAAGCCGATCAGGGAGAAGCACCAAACCAGACGAAGTGGTCTAGCCTGCAGTACAGCGCCACCGATTGGCCGACCATGAACGTGCCTGGGTATTGGTCATACCAAGGATTGGGGCCCATCAACGGCGTGGTGTGGTTTCGCAAGGAAGTGCATGTGCCCGCCAGCATGGTGGGCCACCCTGCGCAGCTAGAACTCGGCACCATAGTCGATTCAGATTCCACCTACGTCAATGGTCAGTTGGTGGGTTCGGCCGGCTCTCAGTACGACCTGCGTAAGTACACGATTGCTTCGGGCGTGCTGGTGCCGGGCAGGAATACCATTGTAGTGCGCGTCATCAATAACAGCGGGCGGGGCGGGTTCACGCCGGAGAAGCTCTACCAGCTTCGGGCCGGCGGGCAAAGCTTGGATTTGAATGGGCCTTGGCACTACAAGCTAGGAGCCAGTACAACCCCGGCCCCCAGCACTACCTACTTTCAGTTCCTGCCCGGCGGGCTCTACAACGGCATGATTGCGCCACTCCTGCCCTACGCCATTAAAGGGGTGCTGTGGTATCAGGGCGAGTCGAACGCTGGTCATCCGCAGGACTACCAGGCCCTGATGACCAGCTTGATCAACGACTGGCGTCAGCATTATCAGCAACCCAATCTACCTTTTCTGTATGTGCAGCTGCCCGACTTCATGGCTACCAGAAAAGAGCCAAGTGAGAGTGGGTGGGCCGAGCTGCGCGAAAGTCAGCGGCGTTTATTGGCAATGCCCTACACCGGCATGGCCGTTACGCTCGGGCTCGGAGAGTGGAACGATATTCATCCGCTTGCTAAGCAGCCAGTTGGTCAGCGGCTAGCGCTAGCCGCCGAAAAAGTAGCGTACGGAGACCGGCAGGTAGTGTATTCGGGCCCACTGTACCAAGCCATGCAAGTTGCTGGAAACAAGGTAACACTCAAGTTTTCAAACGTTGGCAGCGGCCTGGTAACGAAGGACGGCGAACCACGGCACTTCGCCGTTGCCGGTGCCGACCATAAGTATGTATGGGCCAAAGCCAAGCTGGAAGGCAATCAGGTGGTGGTGTGGAGCGACCAGGTGCCCAACCCGGTATCCGTGCGGTATGCTTGGGCCGACAACCCTGAAGGCGCTAACCTCTACAACCGGGAAGGCCTACCTGCCTCCCCTTTTCAAGCCAGCATTCAGCCTCAGTAAACGCAAGCCTCTACAGTTAACTCCTTCGGCGAGCTATAAGTAACCTTAGCCGCAAAGAATATAATAACGCAACAACCGTAGCTAAACGAAAAAACCGACTCAACTGGTCTTTTAAAGGGCGTGGGAACCCTATGGGGAAGACCGGTTGGGGAGGTTTTCTACTTGTGCGAGGCACTCTCTCGCGTGCTACCATGGCTAAAACCGAACCGGCTGGTCTCTTAAGGGTGTGGGAACCCAATGGGAGGGACCGGTCGGGGAGGTTTGTGCCGGGTAAGAGCCAGTAGAGCCCCTGCTCGTTACAGGTAAGTGCGTAAATGGTTCTGAAATAGTATCAGTAACCTAAGACAACGACCAGCAGCAAACTTTCCCCTTCAACTTTGAAAAAGCAACTTATCTATTCGGTGCTCTGCCTGGCGTTAAGCGGGGTAGCAATGAACTTCGTTCAGAAGGCGGAACCGACGTTGAAAGAAGTGTTCAAGAAAGACTTTTACGTCGGGGCGGCCCTCAACTACAAGCAAAGCAGTGGGCAAGACGCTAAGTCGACGGCCCTGATTCAGCAACAGTTCAACACCATCAGCCCCGAAAACTTACTGAAGTGGGGACCTGTGCACCCGCAGCCCGACAAGTATAACTTCAAGCCCGCCGACGACTACGTGGCGTTTGGGCAGCAAAACAAGATGTTCATCATCGGCCACACGCTGATGTGGCACCAGCAAACCCCCAAGTGGGTATTCGAAGACGAAAACGGCCAGCCCGCCAGCCGGGAGGTGTTGCTTAAGCGCCTACAAGAGCACATCAATACCGTGGTAGGCCGCTACAAGGGCAAAATCGGCGGTTGGGACGTGTTAAATGAAGCTATTGACGACCAGCAGGGCGACCTACGCAAAACCAAGTGGCTGGAAATCCTAGGCGAAGACTTCGCTGCCAAAGCCTTTGAGTATGCGCACAAAGCTGACCCCAAAGCTGAGCTCTACTACAACGACTACAGCCTCTACCGCCCCGAAAAACGGGAAGGCGTCATTAAGCTCGTGAAAAGCTTGCAGGCCAAAGGCATCAAAGTAACCGCCGTCGGCATGCAAGGTCACTATGGCCTGACCAAGCCGAGCATCGAGCAAGTGGAAGCCAGCATTGTGGCCTTCTCCAAGCTCGGGGTGCACGTGAATTTCACGGAGCTCGACATCGACGTGCTTCCTAACCCTAGCCGGCGCCAAGGGGCCGACATTGCCGAAAACTTTGCCGCCGATGCTAAATACAACGTGTATACCGCTGGCCTACCTGACTCGGTGCAGCAAAAGCTGACCAAACGCTACGCCGACTTGTTTGCCTTGTTCCATAAGCACCGCGACGTCATTGACCGCGTCACCTTGTGGGGTGTAACAGATGCCGACTCTTGGCTCAACGACTGGCCCATCAGAGGGCGCACCAGCTACCCACTCCTATTCGACCGCACCTACCAACCCAAACCTGCTCTCCAGGCGGTGCTTCAGACGGCGAAAAACAAGATGTAAGCCGCTGCAAGTGTGAGTTGCTACCTAGCAACCAATTGTCATGGTCCCGGTTGGGTCTTCTTTTTTGCTAATTGAATGTGTGATAAGCGTTGGATAGTAGCCAATTTTCGGCGCTCGACCGTTAGGGCGAAGAACTGAACAATCGATTATCATGAAACATAGATTTTTGCTGCTCTCTACCTGCCTGCTGCCACTGCTAGGTAGTGGTCAAACAACAGTTTTGGAGAGCTTTCCGGTATCGGCAGTACACTTGCTAGAAAGCCCGTTCCAGCAGGCGCAGCAGACTGATAAAGCCTACATGCTAGCCCTCAACCCCGACCGGCTACTGGCTCCCTACCAAACGGAAGCCGGCATTCAGCCAAAGGCGGAACGCTACGGCAACTGGGAAAACACTGGCCTCGATGGCCACATCGGCGGACACTATCTCTCGGCGCTGGCTTTGATGTACGCGGCCACCGGTGATGCGCAGGTACAGCAGCGCCTCACCTACATGATTGATGCGCTCGACGCCTGCCAACAGAAAAACGGCAATGGCTACCTCGGCGGCGTACCTGGTGGCAAGGCCATGTGGCAGCAGGTGAAAGCCGGCAACATCAAGGCCAACAGCTTCGGGATGAACAACAAGTGGGTGCCTTGGTACAACCTACACAAAACCTACGCCGGCCTGCGCGACGCCTACCTGATTGGGGGCAATGCCAAGGCCAAATCCATGCTCGTCAAGCTGACGGATTGGTGCCTGGACCTCACGGCTAACCTCACCGACGCGCAAATTCAGGATATGCTGCGCAGTGAGCATGGGGGCCTGAACGAAGTGTTTGCCGATGTAGCTAGCATCACTGGCGACCCTAAGTACCTAACGTTGGCGCAGCGCTTTTCGCACCGGGCGGTGTTGGAGCCGCTGTTGGGAGGAAAGGATGTCCTTAACGGCATGCATGCCAACACGCAAATTCCGAAAGTCATTGGCTTTGAGCGCATCGCGGAGGTAGGCGGCGACCCTACCTGGTCCAACGCCGCCACTTTCTTCTGGAAAACTGTGGTAGAGAACCGCACAGTGTCGATTGGCGGCAACAGCGTCAGTGAGCACTTCAACCCGGCCGACAACTTCACCTCCATGCTCGAAAGCACGGAAGGCCCCGAGACGTGCAACACCTACAACATGCTCAAGCTCACCAAGCAGTTGTATCTCACCAGCGCCTCCACCCGCTACCTCGACTACTACGAGCGGGCCCTCTACAACCACATTCTCTCGTCGCAGCATCCCGGGCAGGGCGGCTTCGTGTACTTCACGCCCATGCGCCCTCGCCATTACCGTGTGTATTCCGAGCCGCAGGAAGGTTTCTGGTGCTGTGTAGGATCGGGCCTGGAAAACCACGGCAAGTACGGCGAACTGGTGTACGCGCATCGTAAGCAGCAAGAGCTGCTGGTGAACTTGTTTGTGCCCTCGCGCCTTGATTGGGCTGAGCAGGGCCTCACCCTCACGCAGCAAACGACGTTTCCTTTCGAAGAACGCTCGCAGCTGCAGCTACAGTTGAAAAAGCCGCGCACGTTTGCGCTTAGCATCCGGCAGCCCGGCTGGTTGCCGGCCGGTAAGATGGCGGTGCAGGTCAACGGCAAGCCGGTGGCCGCCACCACTACGTCGCCGGGCTACGCGACCGTGACCCGCAAGTGGCGTTCGGGCGACGTAGTAACGGTGGTATTGCCCATGGAAACTAAAGCAGAGTATCTGCCCGACCACTCGTCTTGGGTATCCTTCGTGCATGGACCGGTGGTGCTGGCGGCCGTTACCGACACCACCGACCTGGCCGGCCTGCGCGCCAATGGCCAGCGCATGGCGCACGTGCCAAGTGGGCCGCTCTACCCTATCGAGGACGCCCCCGTGCTCGTTTCTACCAGCAAGAACGTAGCCGAAAGCATCAAACCGGTAGCTGGGCGGCCACTAACGTTTACAGCCACTGGCCTAGTCGAATCTGACCGCAACCGCAACGTGCAATTGGTACCCTTCTACCAGATTCACGACGCGCGCTATATGGTGTACTGGCCCGTGACAACTCCTGAAGGCCTAGCCGCCCGCAAAGAAGAAATACGCCGCCGCGACGCCGAGAAGCGCGCCTTGGAGGCCCGCACCATCGACCAAGTCACGCCCGGGGAGCAACAGCCCGAGTCGGACCACGGCTTTCAGGGGGAGCAATCCGAGACGGGCACCTTCCGCAACCGCCACTGGCGGCATGCCGCTGGTTGGTTTAGCTACAATTTGCGCAACCCCAATAAGGCAGCCCGCGCGCTCCGTGTCACGTATTCCGGGGGTGATAAAAACCGGCAGTTCACCATCTTAATCAACGGGGCGCCCCTAGCGAAGGTGTCTCTGGAAGGCAACCCACAACGCGACTTCTACGACGTGGAGTACGCCTTGCCCGAAGCCCTGCGCCGGGATGCGGCCACCACGCTCACCGTAAAGTTTGTGGCGGCGGCGGGCTCTACGGCGGGCGGCGTTTACGACGTGCGGCTGCTTAAGTAAGCCTTTCCTCAGTTAGACATCACCCCTACCAAACACTTCAGAACATCCACCCGAACCTAATAGCATGCTCTTTACGCGACTGAAGGTACTTCTCCCTGCCCTGGCAGCTTTGCTGCTACAAAACACAGTTTCCTCTGCTCAATCGATTGAGTTGGTTAACCCCATCATGACGGGTTTCTACCCCGATCCGAGCATCATTCGCGTCGGCACGGATTATTACCTGGTGAATTCCACTTTTTCCTACTTCCCTGGCATTCCGGTCATGCACAGCAAAGACCTGAAAAACTGGAAGCAGATCGGCAACGTCATTAGCCGGCCCTCGCAAATGACCTTTATGGGCGACCGGATGACTCGGGGGTTGTTTGCGCCAGCCATCGAGCACCACAACGGCACGTACTACGTCACCTGCACCCTCATTGACCACAAGGGCAACTTCGTGGTGACAGCTAAAAATCCCGCCGGGCCGTGGAGCGACCCTATTTTCCTGCCCGAAGTGAAGGGCATCGACCCCTCGCTGTACTTCGAGGGCGACAAGGCCTACGTTATCTACAACAGCGACCCGCCCGGCACACCCCTCTACGACGGCCACCGCTCCATCAAGATAATCGAGCTGAACCCTCAAACGCTGCAAACCGTGGGCGAAGCCAAAATTGTGGTGAATGGTGGCGTTGATCTGAGCAAAAAGCCCGTCTGGATTGAGGGCCCGCACCTGATGAAGCGCGGCGACTGGTACTACCTCTACGCGGCCGAGGGCGGCACGTCGGTCAATCACACCGAGGTGGTATTCCGCAGCAAGGCGCCCCTAGGTCCGTTTGTGCCTTACGAGAAAAACCCCATCCTCTCGCAGCGCGAGCTGCCCAAAGACCGCAAAGACCCCATCACTTCGGCCGGCCACGCGCAGTTTGTGGAAGGGCCGGATGGCAAGACCTACGCCATTTTCCTAGCGGTGCGGCCTTATGAGGGCAACTTCTACAACACGGGCCGCGAAACGTTTATCGTGCCTGTGGAGTGGAAAGATGATTGGCCGGTAACGGTGCCCGGCCCAAATGGGGTGCAATACTCCTACAAGGCCAACTTCCCCGAGGTGAAGCAGCCCGGCGCGCTGCCGCAGAGTGGCAACTTCAAGTACACCCTCACCTTCGAGAAGCAGCTAGACCCCGCGCTGCTGTTTTTGCGCACGGTCGATAGCACCAATTTCTCGTTGAGCAAGGCCAAAGGGCTCACCTTGAAGCTGAAACCCGAAACGGTGGCCGAAACTGGCAATCCGGCCTTCATCGGCAAGCGTCAGCAGCACATGTATTGCACCGCCGAAACCGAGTTGACATTCGCGCCGAAATCGGCCAACGAAAAGGCGGGCCTGACCATCTTCCAGGACGAGAAGCACTTCTACTACCTCTGCAAGTCGGTAGACAATGGCAAGCCGATGCTGCAGTTGTTTAAAAGCACTGCCGATGCCAAGCAGCCGGAACTGCTGGCCCAAGCGCCGCTCAAGTCGGCCACAGCGAGCGTGCAGCTGCGCATTCAGGCTCAGGCTGCTGATTACAACTTCAGCTTTTCGGAGAATGGCAAGACCTGGACGACCCTCAAGGACAAGGTCGATGGCAAGTTCTTGAGCACGCAGGTGGCGGGTGGCTTCATTGGCTGCACGTTTGGGATGTACGCCACATCCTCGGGCCAGCCTACAACCAATACGGCTTCCTTTAAGTGGCTGAAGTACGAGGGCAACGACCCGGTGTACAAGCAATAAAGCTCCAGCCGCGCAGCGGGGCGCCTGCATACGCTACTCTTTTCCCACCTACCCTACGGGGCACCATGTCCGCCTGCTTTTGCACCGGGCATGGTGCCCATCCTTGGTCATGAAGAAACGCTCGTTTTTAACTGCCCTGGCGGCGTGTGCAATACTGGCTGCTCCGGTGGCGGCTCAGGCCCCGGCCGGCGGCAAGCCCATTAGCCCCGATTTGTTCGGTATTTTCTTTGAAGACATCAACTACGCGGCCGATGGCGGCCTTTACGCCGAGCTAGTGCAAAACCGCTCCTTCGAGTACGCTCCCGGCGACCACGAGGGCTGGAACCCGCTCACTAGTTGGGAGTTTCTCCGGGAGGGTTTTGCCACGGGCAGCCTGTCGGTGGAAAGCACGGTGCCCCTGCACGCCAACAATCCGCACTACGTGCAGTTGCAGGTAGAAACGCCGTTTCAGAAAGGAGCAGGGCTCAAAAACGTGGGGTTCGATGGCATTCCGCTGAAGGCGGGGGAGAAATACAACTTTTCGATGTGGGCGCGCCTGAAGTCATCGTCGGCTGTGCCGTTGTTGGTGCAGCTACGTGACCCGAAAGGGACGGTGCTGGCCGAAACCAACTTGTCGGCCCAGGCCAGTGAATGGCAGCATCTCCACGCTACCTTGGCCCCCAGCGCTACCGAAGCCGCCGCTAGCTTGGTGGTATTGGCCACTAGCAAGGGGGTACTAGACCTGGACATGCTGTCATTGTTTCCCCAAAAGACATTTCGGAATCGTCCCAACGGCTTGCGCGCCGATTTGGCGCAGGCCATTGCCGACCTCCACCCGAAGTTTATCCGGTTTCCCGGCGGCTGCCTAGCCCACGGTGATGGCCTAGATAATGTCTACGACTGGAAAAAAACCGTCGGGCCGCTGGAGCAGCGCAAGGGCCAGCGTAACATCTGGAATTACCACCAAACGGCGGGCCTAGGGTACTTCGAGTACTTCCAGTTCTGCGAAGACATTGGGGCCAAGCCGCTGCCGGTGGTGGCCGCAGGCGTAAGCTGCCAAAACTCGGGCGGTACTTGGCGGATTGGGAGCACCGGCCAGCAGTGCCTGCCGATAGCCGACATGCAGGCCTACACCCAGGATGTGCTAGACCTAGTGGAGTATGCTAATGGCCCGGTTAGTTCGACCTGGGGCGCTAAGCGAGCCGCCGCGGGCCACCCCAAGCCATTTGGGCTTACCTACATTGGCATTGGCAACGAAGACAAGCAGACGCCCGAGTTCCGGGAGCGGTTCAAGCTGCTCTACGACGCCATGCGCCGCCAGCATCCTGAAATCACCATCATCGGCACCGTCGGGCCCGGTCCGAAAGGAGAGGACTACGACCAGGGTTGGGCCTTTGCTAACCAGCTGAACGTGCCGATGGTAGACGAGCATTACTACGAAACGCCTCGGTGGTTTATGACCAATAACCAGCGCTACGACCGCTACGACCGTAGCAAGTCCAAGGTGTACGTGGGCGAATATGCCTCTTGGGGCAACACGCTGTACCACGCGCTGGCCGAAGCGGCCTACATGACGTCGCTGGAGCGCAACGGCGACGTAGTTCAGCTAGCTTCCTACGCCCCCCTGCTGGCCAAAGAAGGCCACACGCAGTGGAAAACCGACCTTATTTACTTCACCAATACCACCGTAGCGCCCTCCGTCAACTACCAGGTGCAGCAGCTTTTCGGGCAAAACCAGGGCGATACCTACCACGCTAGCGTGGTGACGTTGCCCACGGGTGCCACCGCCGACACCACCGTGGCTGCATCGTGCGTGCGCGATGCAAAGTCCGGCGACATCATCCTGAAGCTGGTGAACACAGTGGCTACCCCCCAACTTTTCAGCATTGACCTGACGCGTTTTCCCGGGCTGAAAACCGCTGCTACCCGCACGGTTCTCACCGGTCCAAAGGACGCCGTTAACAACTTTACCAGTCCGAAAACGGTGATGCCTAAGGCCACTGCCTATAAAGCCGCCAAGCGTTTTACCTATACCGCCGCGCCGTACTCGCTCACCGTGATTCGGGTGCCGGGCAAGCGGTAGCGCCTGCCTGCGGTGTGTGGCTGTAGTGCCGCACTTTCCTTTTTAACTACTTGACTATGCGTTTCTTTTTTCTTGTTGGCGCGGCTATGTTGGCAGCTGCTACTGCCCAGGCTGCGGGCCCCGTTGTTATCAGCAGCCCTGACGGGGCCGTGCAAGTGACCGTAAACATTACAGCCCAGGGCCAGCCCACCTACGCCGTGCGCTACCGCCAGGCTGAGCTGCTACGTCCTTCGCACCTAGGTCTCCGCCTTGCCAGCGCCGACCTCACGCAAGGTCTAAAGCTGACCAAAGCTGACAAGCAAACCGCCGTGGCCGACGACTACCAACTGGCCACCGACAAGCGGGCTAACTGCCGCTACCGGGCTAACCGGCGCGTGCTGCACTTCGCGGGAGCCGCCGGCTCGCCGCAGCTCAGTGTGGTGTTTCAGGTGTCGAATGATGGGGTAGCGTTTCAGTACGTGCTGGAAGGTCCTAGCCAGGAGGTGCAGCGCATCACGGCCGAGGGCACCACGTTTCACCTGCCAACTGGAGCTAAGGGCTGGCTGCACCCGCACGCCAAAGCCCAAACTGGCTTTGCCAATACACAGCCTTCGTATGAGGAGAATTACCAGCGTGGCATAGCGGCGGGTACGCCGTCTACCATCGGGCAAGGGTGGTCGTTTCCGGCCTTGTTTCAAACCAACGGGCATTGGGTGTTGCTGACGGAGGCCGGCATGGGCCGTACCTACGCCGGCACCCACCTAGCCCATGAGTCGCCTGATGCCGAGTACGCCGTGGCCTTCCCGCAGCCGCCCGAAAAAACCACGCCCGACGCGGCCCTGTTGCCCGAAAGTCGCCTGCCGTGGAGCACGCCCTGGCGCGTGGTAGTAGTCGGCAATTCGCTAGCGCCCATCGTCGAATCGACGCTGACGACCGACCTAAGCGCACCCGCTAAAACGCCCGTACTTACCGACGCGCCCGGCAAATCGTCGTGGTCGTGGGTGCTGATGGGCGACCAAAACACCACCTACGACGTGCAGCGCCGCTTCATCGACTACGCCGCCAACATGGGTTGGCGCTACTGCCTAGTCGATGCCCTCTGGGACAAGCAAATCGGTTACGACAAAACCCAGGAGCTAGCCCAGTATGCCCGCTCTAAAAACGTGGGTTTGCTGGTGTGGTACAACTCGAACGGGCACTGGAACCAAGCCCCGCAAACGCCCACCAATGTAATGTTTGAGCCTGAGAGCCGCCGCAAGGAGTTTGCCCGCCTCAAGCAGATGGGCGTGGCCGGGGTAAAAATCGACTTCTTTGGCGGCGATGGGCAGTCGTTTATGAACTACTACCAGGACATCCTGACTGACGCCACCCAGGCTGGCTTATTGGTGAATTTTCACGGTGCTACTCTGCCCAGGGGCTGGAACCGCACCTACCCCAACCTGATGACCATGGAAGCCGTGAAGGGCTTCGAATTCCTGACCTTCGACCAGCGCAACACCGACCAGGAGGCTACCCACTGCGCTACGCTGCCCTTCACCCGCAATGCCGTGGGCCCGATGGACTTCACGCCCATGGCTTTTTCGGAGATTCGAGGCAAGCAGCGCCGCACGTCCAATGCCTTTGAGCTGGCCTTGTCGGTGCTGTTTCAGTCGGGCATTCAGCACTACGCCGAGGTGCCTGAGGGCATGGCCGCACAGCCCGCCTACGTGCAAGACTTCGTGAAAAAGCTACCCCCCCGCTGGGCCGACGTGAAGCTAGTAGACGGCTTCCCTGGCGAGTACGCGGTGCTGGCCCGCCAGGCGCCCGGCGGCGGGTGGTACGTGGCCGGCATCAACGCCACCGACGCGCCCAAAACCATTCAGGTTGACCTAGGCAAACTAGGCCTAAAGAGCGGCACGCTCATCACCGACGGGGACACCAACCGCAGCTTCAGCACGCGGGCCGTGGTGGGCAATACTGTCAGCGTAACACTGCCCGCGCGGGGCGGCTTCGTGGTACAGCCCTAGTCAGGCCAGCACCCTAAGCCGTTCTAATTTTACCCTTGTCCCCGTCACTTCCTGCCCATGGCTTCTTTCCTCCATCGAAGTTTTCTACTTGTAACTCTATTCCTCGTGTCTGCCTATTGCTCGCAGCTACTGGCGCAAGTGAAGCAGGCGCAAAATCCTGTTGTTTTCGCCGACGTGCCGGATCTGTCGATGCTACGGGTGGGGGACACCTACTACATGAGCAGCACGACCATGCACATGAGTCCGGGTGTGCCCATCATGAAGTCTAAGGACTTGGTGAACTGGCAGCTAGTCAGCTACGCCTCCGACACGCTAGGTAGCCAGGACGAGCTGACACTGCGCAACGGCAAGAGCACCTATGGCCGCGGGTCGTGGGCGAGCAGCTTGCGGTTTCACCAAGGCACGTACTACGTCTCGACCTTCGCCCAAACGACGGGTAAAACCTATATCTATTCCACCAAGAACATCGAAAAAGGGCCTTGGAAAGCCGTGTCGTTCAAGCCGAGCTACCACGACCATTCCTTGTTTTTCGACGATGATGGCCGCGTGTACCTGGTATTTGGCGCGGGCAAGCTGCGGCTGATAGAGCTGACGGCCGACGCCTCTGGCGTGAAGCCCGGCGCCACCGAGCAGGTACTTATCGAAAACGCAAGCGCCCCAGCCGGCCCGAATATCAATCTGCAAGCCGAAGGCTCTCAGCTCTTCAAAATCAAGGGCAAGTACTACCTATTCAACATCACGTGGCCGAAGGACGGCATGCGCACGGTGGTGGTCCACCGGGCCGATAAGCTCACAGGCCCTTACGAAGGCCGAGTGGCGCTGCAAGACCTAGGGGTAGCGCAAGGCGGCCTCATCGACACGCCCGACGGGCGGTGGTTTTCCTACCTCTTCCGCGACTATGGGGCCGTGGGCCGCATTCCGTACCTGGTGCCCGTAACGTGGACCGATGGCTGGCCGGTGCTCGGCACGGCTGGCAAGGTGCCCCAAGCGCTGGCCCTACCCCCCAGCAAAGGTTTGATTCCGGGCATCGTAGCGTCGGATGAATTTGCCCGGCGCAAGGGCGAGCCCGCCCTGCCGCTGGTATGGCAATGGAACCACAATCCCGAAAACTCGCTCTGG
Organism: Hymenobacter sp. YC55; assembly: GCF_029433095.1. Taxonomy (GTDB): domain Bacteria; phylum Bacteroidota; class Bacteroidia; order Cytophagales; family Hymenobacteraceae; genus Hymenobacter. Next base: position 43,103 of record NZ_JARNTX010000006.1, on the reverse strand, counting down.
TCGCTCACCGACCGCCCCGGCTACCTGCGCCTCAAAACGGACCGCGTGGACACCACTTTCCTGCTGGCGCGCAACACACTGACTCAACGCACCATCGGCCCGACCTGCGTCGGCACTACGGCTCTGGATATATCGCACCTGAAAGACGGGGATTTTGCGGGACTAGCCCTCTTGCAAAAACGGTACGGCCTAGTGGGGGTAGACTACCGCAACGGCGCTAAATCTATCGTCATGATTAGCGCGGAATCAGAGAAGCCCGTGGAGTTGCAGCGCCTGCCGCTTACGCAGAACACGGTGTATTTCAAGGCGGAATGTGACTTCACGGAGCGCAAAGACGTGGCGACTTTCTTCTACAGCCTCGATGGCAAAACGTGGAAAGCTATCGGCGCCCCGCTCAAGATGGCGTACACGCTGCCGCATTTTATGGGCTACCGGTTTGGGCTGTTCAACTACGCTACCAAGAACCCCGGCGGCTATGCCGATTTCGACTATTTCCGCATTACGGACAAGACTACCGGGACCAAGTAAGCGTGTGCTTAACAACTACCTAGATCGGTCATGCTGAGCTTGCCGAAGCATCTCGCCCGCTTCGTCTGATTAGTATACCAACGAAGCGGGCGAGATGCTTCGGCAAGCTCAGCATGACGCCCTTCTTTTTCATGACGGCCTTCCCTTTTAAACCTATCCGAAATTCCTGCCCCTCATGCTGAATCGTAGACTGTCTTATATTCTAACTGGGCTAGCCTGCCTGTGGGGAGGCGTTGCTCAGGCGCAGAACCCTTTTATTACCAATCAATTCACGGCCGACCCAACGGCGCGGGCGTTTAATGGTCGAGTGTACGTGTACCCGTCGCACGATATTAGGGCCACTCCCGGGCACGGGCGGGCCGGCTGGTTTGTGATGGAGGACTACCACGTGTTTTCCTCGGCCAACCTCACCGAGTGGACCGACCACGGCGTAATTGTGACCCAGAACAAAGTGCCGTGGGTGAAACCCGACAGCTACAGCATGTGGGCGCCCGACTGCATGTACCGCAACGGCAAGTACTACTTCTACTTCCCGACTACTCCTAAGGACACGACCATCAGCAAGGGCTTTACGGTGGGGGTAGCCGTGTCGGATAAGCCCACCGGCCCGTTTGTGCCGCAGCCGCTGCCCATCAAGGGCGTGCGCGGCATTGACCCCAACGTGTTTATCGACAAGGACGGGCAGGCGTACCTGTACTGGTCGCAGGGCAATATCTACGGGGCTAAGCTGAAGGAGAGTATGCTGGAGCTAGCCTCCGAGCCCAAAACGCTGGGTGAACTGCCCACCAAAGGGTTGAAGGAAGGCCCTTATCTGTTTGAGCGCAAGGGAATTTATTATCTGACGTACCCACACGTTGAGAACAAAACCGAGCGCCTCGAATACGCCACCAGCACCAGCCCCCTAGGGCCATTCACCGTGAAGGGCGTGATTATGGACGAGTCGCCGACGGGCTGCTGGACCAACCACCATTCCCTGCTGGATTTTAAGAACCAGTGGTACCTGTTTTACCACCACAACGACCTGTCGCCCAACTTCGACAAAAATCGGTCGGTCCGAGTAGATAGCCTGTTTTTCGAGCCCGATGGTGCCATCCGCAAAGTGATACCCACCCTGCGCGGTGTAGGTCTGACCGATGCCAAGCAGAAAATCCAGCTCGACCGCTACAGCCGCCTAAGCAGCAGCGGCGCAAACATCGCCTTCCTCGATACTGCCAACAAGTTTCAAGGCTGGAAAACCGTGTTTGCCAACAACCAGGGTTGGGTGCAATACAACGGGGTAGCCTTCGGTAAACAGCCACTCAAGACGGTGACGCTGCGCACGATGGCGGCCGCCGGCGCCACGGTGCAGCTGCGGGCAGATGGGGCCACCGGCCCGGTGCTCGCCCAAGTAACCGTGCCCAAGGGCAGCCAGTGGCAGGAAGTGAAAGCGCCTTTGTCCGCCTTCAAGCCTGGCACGCACACGCTGGTCGTGTCCGCTAAAACGAACACGCCCGTGGAGATTGACTGGGTCAAGTTTGAGTAGGCGGGGCAGAAGCCGCTGCTTGCAAATTATCTGATTTTCCCACCCGCTACCTAGGTCCGCAAGGCCTTCTATCTAAGTTATGAGAAACACATTTCCTGTTGTTCTGGGCGTGGTTCTGCTGAGCGCCAGCAGCGTTTTTGCCCAAAAAATAGCGCCGATGGAAGCGCCCAAGAGCTTCGACCAGCCTGCCGCAGGCATTGCCACCGGCCGCATCGACAGCATCAGCTATACTTCGAAAACCGTGGGCACGGTGCGCAAGGCGCTGGTGTACACGCCGCCGGGCTATTCCAAAAAGAAGAAGTACCCGGTGCTGTATTTGCTGCACGGCATCGGTGGTGATGAAAAGGAATGGCTCAAAGGCGGGCACCCGCAGGTGATTCTAGATAATCTGTACGCAGCAGGCAAGCTCAAGCCCATGCTGGTGGTGATGCCCAACGGCCGGGCCATGAAAGACGACCGGCCCATCGGCAATATCTACGGGCCCGATAAGGTGGCCGCGTTTGCCAACTTCGAGAAAGACCTGCTGACCGACCTCATTCCCTACGTTGAAAAGCACTACCCGGCCCTCACCACCCGCGAGAACCGCGCTATTGCCGGCTTGTCGATGGGCGGGGGGCAGTCGCTGGATTTTGGGCTGGGCAACCTCGATAAATTTGCCTGGGTAGGGGGCTTTTCGTCGGCCCCGAACACCAAGATGCCCGAGCAGCTGGTGCCCGACCCTGCCAAAGCCAAAAAGCTATTGAAGCTGCTCTGGATTTCGTGCGGCGACGCCGACGGCCTGCTGCCCATCAGCCAGCGCACGCACGACTACCTCTACGAGCACAACGTGCCGCACGTGTACTACCTTGAAGCGGGCGGGCACGACTTCAAGGTTTGGAAAAACGGACTGTACATGTTCTCGCAGTTCTTGTTCAAGCCCGTGGATGTGGCGGCGCTGCCCACCTATACGGTGCTAGGCGCACAAGCCACCACCAACGTGCGCAACGCCAAGTACCCGCAGATTTTGCCCGACAACCGCGCCGTATTCCGCCTGAAAGCGCCCGGCGTGCAGAAAGCGCAGCTAGACCTAGGTCGCAAATACGACATGGTGAAAGACAGCAGCGGCACCTGGACTACGACCACCGACACCCTGAGCCGGGGTCTGCATTATTACTCGCTCATTCTCGACGGCCTACCCATCGCCGACCCCGCCAGCGACACCTTCTACGGAATGGGGCGCATGGCCAGCGGCATCGAGATTCCGGGCCGCGGCACCAGCTTCTACGCTCTGCGCGACGTGCCCCACGGCGAGGTGCGCGAGCGGCGGTACTTCTCTAAAATCACTAACTCGTGGCGGCGGTTTTTCGTGTACACCCCGCCGGGCTACGACGCCAATACGGCTGCCAAGTACCCAGTGCTGTACCTGCTGCACGGCGGCGGCGAAGACGAAACCGGCTGGGCCAAGCAAGGCAAAACCGACATCATTCTGGACAACCTGATTGCCGACAAAAAGGCTAAACCCATGCTCATCGTGATGATGGACGGCAACATGGGCGGCCCCGGTGGCCTAGCCGGTTTTGGCGAGCCGGTACTGAAGCGTTTCGAAGACGAGCTAAAGCAAACGGTGATGCCGGTGGTGGAAAGCAACTACCGCGTAGCGCCCGGCGCTCAGAATCGGGCGCTGGCGGGCTTGTCGCTCGGGGGCCTGCAAACGCTCTATGCTGGCATGAAGAACACCGACCAGTTCGCCTACCTAGGGGTGTTCAGTTCGGGTTTCTTTGCAAACAACGCGGCCTTGTCGGACCCGCAGTATGCCTTCATGAAAGCCAACGCCAGCACCATTAACACCAACCTCAAGCAGCTGTGGCTCTCGATGGGTGGGCCCGAAGACATTGCCTACGCCAACAACAAGGTGATGCGTGCCAAGATGGACGAGCTCGGCATCAAATACGCCTACAGCGAGTACCCCGGCGGCCACACCTGGCCCGTCTGGCGCCACGATTTGTACATGTTTGCGCAGAAGCTGTTTTAGGAGGCTAGGTACAAGTGACGAGTTGATTACTAAGTAATAAAGGCCGTCATGCTGAGCGCAGTCGAAGCATCTCGCGTGCTGACGCCGGAATAGTATATACCACACTGGCGAGATGCTTCGGCAAGCTCAGCATGACGTTCTAGTAGGTCTCCAAATACATTCTAACGCTGCACTCTTTCAAGAGTCAGCGCCCATCCCACCACTTATGAGGACACTCCACTGGTCGGCCAGAGCCTCTTTGCTGCTGCTTTGCTGGGCAACCACCCTAGGGGCAGTGTCGGCTAAATCGAAGCCTACCCCCCTGCGGCTGTGGTACGATAAGCCCGCCGCCAACTGGAACGAGGCCCTGCCGCTCGGCAACGGCCGCCTGGGGGCCATGGTGTTTGGCGCGCCTCAGCGCGAGCGGCTCCAGCTAAACGAGGAAACCATCTGGGCCGGCGGCCCCAACAACAACGTGAAAGCCGACGCCCTGCCCGTGGTGCGGCAGCTCCGCGAACAGCTACTAGCAGGGCAACTGGTAGAGGCGCAGGCCCTGGCGCAAGCCAAGATGCAGCCCGCTGGCAACAGCGGCATGCCCTACCAAATGGCGTCAAATGTGTACCTCGACTTTCCGGGCCACGACAACGCCACGCACTACCAGCGCGACCTAGATATCAGCCGGGCCGTGGCCTCGGTTAGCTACGAGGTGGGAGGGGTGACCTATCGCCGCGAAGTATTCAGCTCCCTGCCCGACCAGGTGATTATCGTGCGCCTCACGGCCAGCAAGCCGGGCCAAATAAGCTGCCAGTTGAGTGAGGAAAGCCTGATGCAGTACACCCGGCACGCCGAAAAAGACCAACTGGTGCTAGATGGCCGCGGCAGTGAGCACGAAGGCCAGGAAGGCCAAATTCGCTTCCAAACGCGCGTGCAAGCCGTGGCCGAAGGCGGCACCGTGCAAACTACGGACGCGGGCATCCGCATAGCGGGCGCCAACAGCGCCACGCTCTATGTCTCCATCGGCACCAATTTCAATAACTACCACGACGTGAGCGGCGACCCAGCTGCGCGGGCCACGACCTACCTAGCCGCCGCCGTGCGCAAGCCCTACAAGCAGGCCCTGGCCGACCACGTAGCGGCCTACCAACGCTACTTCAACCGCGTGACCCTCAACTTAGGTGTCACGCCCGCCGCGCAGCTTCCTACCCCCGAGCGTATCGCCGGCTTTGCGCAGGGCCACGACCCCGCGCTGGCGGCTTTGTATTTCCAATATGGCCGCTATTTGCTCATCAGCTCGTCGCAACCGGGCGGGCAGCCGGCCAACCTGCAAGGCATCTGGAACGACCAACTCAAGGGCCCCTGGGACAGCAAGTACACGGTGAACATCAACACCGAAATGAACTACTGGCCCGCCGAAGTCACCAACCTGACCGAGCTGCACGAGCCGCTGTTCGGCATGATTAAGGACCTGAGCGTGACCGGCCAACAGAGCGCCCGCCAGATGTACGGCGCCCGCGGCTGGGCCCTGCACCACAACACCGACATCTGGCGCATCACCGGGCAGGTCGACCCGCCGCAGTACGGCCTCTGGCCCATGGGCGGCGCCTGGCTGAGCCAGCACCTCTGGGACCATTACCAGTTCACCGGCGACCAGCAGTTTCTGCGCACTTACTACCCTGTACTCAAGAGCGCAGCTACTTACTTCGTCGATGCCTTGCAGGAAGAGCCTACCCACCATTGGCTGGTCGTAGCGCCTTCAGTGTCGCCTGAAAACACCTATCCGCTTCAGAGCAAGCAGATTGCGTTGGTAGCTGGCACCACCATGGACAACCAGCTGGTATTCGACCTGTTTTCGAAAACCATCCGGGCCGCCGAGCTGCTTCAGCTAGATAAACCCTTCGCCGATAGCCTGCGCACCCTGCGCGAGCGGCTGCCCCCCATGCAGATTGGCCAATACGGGCAGGTACAAGAGTGGCTGCAAGACGTGGACAACCCCAAGGACCAGCACCGCCACATTTCGCACCTCTACGGGCTGTACCCGAGCGGGCAGATTTCGCCCTACCGCACGCCCGCGCTGTTTGAGGCTGCCCGCGTGACGCTCACCCAACGCGGCGACGTGTCTACGGGCTGGTCGATGGGATGGAAGGTGAACTTCTGGGCCCGTATGCAGGACGGCAATCACGCCTACAAACTGCTCACCGAGCAGCTGCGGCTGCGGAGCAGCCAGCCCGGCGGCGTGAGCGAAGGCGGCGGCACCTACCCCAACCTGCTCGACGCGCACCCGCCGTTTCAGATTGACGGCAACTTCGGCTGCACCGCCGGCCTAGCCGAGCTATTCGTGCAGAGCTACGATGGCACCCTCGACCTGTTGCCCGCTCTGCCCGATGCCTGGCCCACGGGCGAGGTAACCGGCCTCGTGGCCCGCGGCGGCTACGTGGTAGACCTAGCCTGGAACAAAGGCAAAGTGACGCGCGTGCGCATCACCTCGCGCCTCGGCGGCAACTGCCGCGTGCGGGTGCACAGCGCGGTAGCGGCAGCCAGCGGCTTGAAGCTGCGGGAGGCGCAGGGCGAAAACCCCAACCCGTTTTACCAAACCCTACCCGTTAAGGCGCCGCTGGTATCCAGCAAAACCACGGCTAAGCAGCCCACGCTGGCGCCGTCGTTCGTGTATGATTTTCCCACCCAAGCCGGCCAAACTTATTCCTTAAAAGGCCGCTAGCTCGGCGGCTCTTTCCTACCCCGCCTCCCTAGCTACAACCTAGCCCTATGAAAAATACCTTGCTCGTCGCCCTGCTGGCCCTCGGAGCTTATCTGCCTGCGCAGGCGCAAAACCCGATTATTCGAGACGTGTTCACAGCCGACCCGGCGCCGCTGGTGTACCGCGACACGCTGTTTCTGTACACCGGCCACGACACGGCCTCGGTGAAGGAAACGAACTACAAAATGCCCGACTGGCGCATCTACTCCACCACCGACATGGTGCACTGGAAAGACTACGGCACGCGCCTTTCGCCCCGTACTTTCTCCTGGGCCACTGGCGATGCCTACGCGTCGCAGTGCGTGTATCACAAGGGCAAGTTCTACTGGTTTGTGGCCACCTTTCACAAGAAGGACGACAATAGCCAGGGCGGCGCGGCCATCGGCGTGGCCGTGTCGGACCGCCCTACGGGACCGTTTAAGGATGCCATCGGCAAGGCGCTTATTGTCAACGAGATGACCAAGGACAAGCCGCACGCCTGGGACGACATCGACCCCACCGTGTTCATCGACGATGACAAGCAGGCCTACCTGTACTGGGGCAACCTAAGCTGCCGCTGGGTGAAGCTCAAGGACAACCTGACGGAGCTGGCTGGCCCCATCACGGTGCTGAATATCAAGAACTACATCGAAGGCCCCTGGGTGTACAAGCGCAAAAAGCTCTACTACCTCGTGTACGCCTCCGCCGGCACCAAACCCGAAATGATAGAGTACTGCACGGCCCCGAGCGCCACCGGCCCCTGGACCTACCGCGGCATCATCCAGGAAAACGTGCCGAACAGCTTCACCACCCACCCCGGCATTATAGACTACAAGGGCAAGAGCTACTTCTTCTACCACAACGGCTCGTTGCCCACCGGCGGCAGCTACCGCCGCTCCATCTGCGTGGACGACCTGCACTACAACGCCGACGGTACCATCCAGAAAATAGTGCAGACGACCAAGGGGGTAGCGCCGGTAAAGTAGCGCCTGTTGCTTACGCGCTTGCGCAGTCATGCGCGCAACCATTATCGAACAGCCCATGCCCCCATCCAAGTGTCTTTGCTACGGCATGGATGCCAGGAAATACCTAGGAGGTTGGGTTGACAAGAATGAAATAAGGAAAGCCTCAACATGAAACGAATCCTTCTTAGCATCCTGCTGACAGGCGCAGCCTTAGGCCTGAAGGCCGAAGACGGCCACCAACTCTGGCTGCGTCCGCACGCGGCCACGCCGGTCACGGTGGTTGCGCCTGCTACTAACTCGGTTTTGCTTGCTACCGCCAAGCGCGAGCTTCAGCAAAACTGGCATGGCAACGCCGGCGCCACCGTAACGCTAAGCCTTAAGAAGGACAAGGCTATCAAACACGACGGGTTTCGCCTGAGCGCGCAGGGCGTGCAGGCCACTACCGAGCGGGGAATTCTATACGGAGTGTTTGAGCTGCTGCGGCGCCAGCAAACCGGCCAGGCCGCGCAAGATGGCCTCTCCAACCCTTCTTACGAGTACCGTCTGCTCAACCATTGGGATAACCCCGATGGGTCGGTAGAGCGCGGCTACGCCGGTAAATCCATCTTCTGGCGCAAAGACAGTTCGTTTGTAACGACCAGCCGCGACAAAACCCTGTGGCAGGAATACGCCCGTGCCAACGCCTCGGTGGGCATCAACGGTGCCGTTATCAACAATGTAAACGCCTCGCCGCTGATTTTATCGGCTGAATACCTAGGCCGCACGAAAGCTATTGCCGACGTGCTGCGGCCGTATGGCGTGAAGACCTATTTAGCGGTAAAGTTTTCGTCGCCAGTCCTGCTGGGTGGCCTAAAAACGGCTGACCCACTGGACCCAGCCGTCAGGAAGTGGTGGCAGGCGAAGGCAAAGGAGATTTACCAACAGATTCCAGACTTCGGCGGCTTCCTGGTGAAAGCCAGCAGTGAAGGCCAGCCCGGCCCGCAGGACTACGGCCGCACCCACGCCGACGGCGCCAATATGCTGGCCGAGGCCGTGCGGCCCTACGGCGGCTTGGTGATGTGGCGGGCCTTCGTGTACAGCCCCAACGATAAAGACCGCGCCAAGCAAGCTTACAATGAGTTTGTGCCCCTCGATGGCAAATTCCGCGACAACGTGATTGTGCAGGTGAAAAACGGGCCCGTCGATTTTCAGCCCCGCGAGCCGTTTAGCCCGCTCTTTGGGGCGCTGAAAAAGACCTCTGTGATGCCTGAGTTTCAGATTACGCAGGAGTACCTAGGCCACTCTATTGACCTAGCCTTTCTCTCGACCATGTGGGAGGAGTGCCTAGGTAGTGACACCTACCAAGCGGGCCCCGGCAGCACGGTGGCCCGCTGCACCGATGGTAGCGTATACCCGCAAAAGCACACGGCCATGGCCGGCGTTGCCAACACAGGCCTAGACAGGAACTGGACCGGCCAGTACTTCGGCCAAGCCAATTGGTACGCCTTTGGTCGGCTGGCCTGGAACAACCAGATGAAAAGCGCCCAGATTGCCGACGAGTGGTTGAAACTGACTTTTGCCGGAGCTACCGGCTCGGCGGCCAGCGCCACCACGGCCCCCGAATGGATTACCAACTTTCTGGCGCCGATAACGCAGCTGATGCTGGACAGCCGGGAAGCCGTCGTGAACTATTCTATGCCCCTAGGCCTGCACCACATTATGTCGGCTACCCACGACCACTATGGTCCCGGCCCCTGGTGGGCACCGCCCAAGATGCGTGCCGACTGGACTCCGCCTTACTACCATCAGGCCGATGCCAAAGGGGTGGGCTTCGACCGTACCACTGCGGGTAGCAACGCCGTGAGCCAGTACTACGAGCCGCTGGCCACACAGTTTAACAACCCCGCTACCTGCCCCGACGAGTACCTGCTGTGGTTTCACCACTTGCCTTGGGACTTCAAGATGAAAAGCGGCCGCACGCTCTGGGATGAGCTAACCCTGCACTACGACGACTACGAGCACGTGGTCGACTGCTGGCGGCGCTGGGGCGCGGGTCAGTTGCAGGAGCCTTTCGAATTACGCCTGCGCACGCCTGCGGGTTCAGACCAGCATTTGTGCGTCACGCCTCACCGGCTGGTGGGTGCGGACAGCCAAACGCAAATCGGGGGCATGATTGAGGACATTACAGCCACCAAAATCATGCTCTGGCACGCCGACAAATACAATTCCAAGAAGAACACGACCCTGGAAATACTCTCGCATGATTTGGCTGGGCCGTTCACGGTGCTGCAGCAAATGAGCGACTATTTTCATCAGGCCGTTGCCCCACTGGCAAACCCCGAACTCACGGGCATGATCGAGCACATGCGCGTATTGTGCCGCGATAGTGTCAACCTGATCCGCGACTTCATCGATCAGGAATTTCTGGACTCCGTGAATGTGGAGCTTAAGCGCGAGCGAGTGGACTTGGTGGAAAAGCTGCGGTTGGTGCTCGAGCAATACCAGAGTTCAACCCAGTATTTGGGCAAGCGTTTTGTTTTCGAGCCAGCTGAAGCGCCCCTGTACGTGACCCTGGACCAAAACAAGTTTATGCAGGTTGTCAACAACTTGCTCGGCAATGCCCTCAAGTTTACGCCCGATGGGGGCACGATTACGGTACGCGTGTGGGCATCGGAAGACCAGGCAATAGTGCAGGTAGCGGACACGGGCATCGGCATCCCGGAGGCGCTGCAGGCCGGTCTGTTCGAGAAGTTCACCAGCGCCCGGCGGCCCGGTTTGCGGGGGGAACGTAGCACGGGCTTGGGCATGTCTATCATCAAAACTATTGTCGAACTGCACCAAGGCCACATTCATTTCACGAGTGCGGAAGGGCAGGGTACGACGTTTACCATTGAGCTACCGCTCAATTCATAAGAGGCTGGCTAGCCACGCCTAGCCAGCCTCTTATTAGCGTAGATATCTTCCAAGCGTTGTTTTCTGAAACGGACAATTGCGGTCGGCAGCGCAAATACGGTGTGCATGACCACTTCCACCTCGGCCAGTCCTCCGTCGGGCAGGATGACTTGCAGCATCAAAACCAAGATGGCTAGCTTGGTTAGGCACGCCTAGGCGAAGTCCACAGTCGGATTAGGGTAGCTGCTGGAGATAATCGGTGCGGAACTGGCGCAATTCGACGTTGTCTTTAGTTAACCTCAGTCCTAAGGGCAGGGGAGAGCATGCATAGCAATAAATAGGGGGCACTGGCTCCTTGCAATAACCCCCAAATTATACTGCAACTACAGTAGAGTTAAGAGTTGTAGACAATCCATACATGCCAGATATTTGATATACTGGCTCGGCTACCATGACCCCGTAGAGAGTTCCTTAAGTTGCTGGCTACTTACCATAGGCTATTTCATTACCAGGACGTTAGCCCCCATCACCCACGCGGTTAGTAATCCGGCCTCGCGTGTTTTGTACTCCTCGATCTTCACCTTCTTTCCTTTTTGCTATGAAACTATCCTTTACCTCCTTACTACTCGTGGCCGGCTGGCTTTGCGGGTCCACCACGCAGGCCCAAGTGGCGCCCGCTCGCACGCCTCAATCCTTGCAGCTCGCGGTACCCGCGGGTGCGCCAGTGCTACGACATACTGCTTATCCACTAGAAGTAAGGCCAACGAAACGCTTGCCGTTAACCCAGCCTGGCGCTTCCCGTCCCAGCCAACGCCAAGATCAGGCCCGCACGGTCACTACCGAAGCCGTCACCCAAGCCGGAGTTGCCGTTATTAATTATCAACCTGCCCCAGGGTTTTACTTTAGCTTGGTTGATCGGGTGGTGGACGGGACCGGCAACACGTACTTGACCGGCTTGTTTGGGTCGACTTCTGGGCCCACAACCGGACCTTCCGCCAATACCGATTTTCTGGTTGTAAAGTATTCGCCCAGCGGTCAGCGACTTTGGGAACGGAGCTACGACAACTACAACTTATCGCTCGGTACTTCTAGCGACGACCGACCCGTGGCGTTGGCTGTGGATGCCGCTGGTAACGTTATCGTGACGGGTTCAACGAGTACCTATGATCGGCGTGTCGCGCGCGCCTTCGCTGGCTTTCTTACCCTCAAGTACACGCCTCTTGGGGACCTAGCCTGGATCCAGAACATGCAGGGAGCCCGGGTGTCGTCGATACTAGACTTGGCCGTTGACGCAGCTGGCAACGCATACGTGGAGGGAAGTTGGAGTTCGGATTTTACTACGTTTGTTTTTCAGCGCGTTACGATGAAGTATTCGCCCTCGGGGCAGCAGCTTTGGTCGGTGATGCGACCAGAGACTGAGCTAGGCGACACCCAGCGGCTGGCCGCGGATGCTAGCGGGGGGGTGTGCCTGTACGGCAATTATACCATCAAAAAGTACGCGGGGGTCAGCGGTCAACTCCAGTGGACGGTGCAAAGCACCAGCGACATCAACGATCTACGGGTGGATGCCGCCGGCAATGTGCTGACTACCGGCACGGCGGCAAACAACTACGCGACTGTGAAGTATGCGGGCGCCAGCGGTCAGCGGCTTTGGGAAGCAAATTACGACGGCCCAGCCCATGCCAGCGATGTCGCAACGGCCCTCAGCTTTGATGCCGAGGCTAACGTAGTTGTGACGGGCAGCTCGCAAGGAGACAACACCAACCAAGACTTTGCCACGGTCCGCTACGATGGAGCCACGGGCCAGCAGCTGTGGGTGGCTCGCGCGAATGGTTCTGCCAACGGCGCAGATGCCGCAACGGCACTTGTACTCGACCGGGCCGGCAACGTGTACGTAACCGGCCGCTCGGCTAGTAGCAGAGGAGACAACGACTTTAGCACTGTTAAATACACGTCTGCCGGGCAGCAGCAGTGGCAAATAGGCTACAATGGCCCCAACAACAGCAATGATGTGCCCACCACTATTGGGCTGGATATAACCGGTAACGTGTACGTGGGAAGCGGCAACACAACCGTCACGTATGCGCAGAACAGCGTACAGGAGGGGTGGGCAGCCCGCTTCAAAGGCACGGGCAGCAGTGCCGAAGTAGCCAAGTATGTAGCAACCGATGCGGCGGGTAACGTGTACGTGACGGGCTACGCCTACAACGGGCGCAATTACGACTACGCGACGGTGAAGTATGATGCCAACGGGCAGCAGCAATGGGAGGCGCGCTTCAACGGCCCGGCTGACAACGAGGACTTGCCTACCAACGTGGTAGTCGATGCCGCGGGCAACGTGTACGTCTCGGGTACTTCCTACAGTGCCACCGAGAGCGACTACGCCACCATCAAGTACTCGTCTACTGGCCAGCAACTGTGGGTAATGCGCTATAACGGGCCCGCCAACGGCTATGACTTAGCTGCCAAGGTGGAGGTCGATGGAATAGGCAACGTGTACGTGACCGGCTCTTCGGATAATGGCAGCACCAGCAGCTACGACTACGCCACCCTCAAGTACAATACCAACGGCCAGCTGCTTTGGGCCACGCGCTACAATGGCCCGGCCAACAGCTATGACCTGGCAGCGGACCTAGTAGTTGACTTGGCTGGTAATGTGTACGTGACGGGCACGACCTACTCCGATGCGCAAAGCGACTACGCCACCCTCAAGTATGCGCCTAGTGGCCAGCTCCTCTGGCAACAGACCTATAACGGCCCGGGCAACGGCTACGACGAAGCAGCCAAGCTGGCGCTGGCCGGCATGCAGGAAACTAGTGTTGTGGTGACGGGCACTTCTGACGGAGGCAGCAGTACGGGCTACGACATGGGAACGACGGCCTACCGAACGAGTACGGGTCAGCCGCAGTGGAACTACCGCTACAATGGGCTTGGCAATGGCGATGATGTGGTGGCCGACCTAGCGGTGAGCCGCGACGGCAATGCTGTTGTGGTAGGCACCTCCTACAGCAGCACCGGTGCCGACTATGCCACGCACGTGCTGGCCAACGGGCAGCTGCTGTGGCAGGCCTGTTACAACGGAGCCGACAACAGCTACGACGAGGCCAAAGCAGTGGCCGTGGATGTTGCTGGCAATGCCTATGTAACGGGGCTCTCGTACAACGCCGACGGCACCAACGACTACGCCACCGTCAAGTACGGAGCCCTCGGCAACGGGGAAGTACGCTGGACTGCCCACTACGACGGAGCCGGCAGCTATGATGAAGCAGCGGCTATCAGGGTAGACGCGAGCAACAACGTATACGTGACCGGCTACTCGCTAAGCCCTGACACCGGCTACGACTTCGCTACGCTCCAGTACGGCCAAAACAACGGCGGTGGCCCGCTGCCCCTGACAACAGCACCAACAACCAGCAGCGCGGTAATAGCCAGTGCGCCGCTCACGGTTATGGCTCCGAGCAGGGAACTGCAAGAGTTGGCGGTGTACCCAAATCCAGTGGCCGGCGCAGCCAAAATTAGCTTCCGCCCGGTGCTGGACGGGGCCGCACAGGTGCAGCTCTACAATCAGCTAGGCCAGCAGGTGGCTACCTTGTATGAAGGCACCGTGCACAAAGGCCAGTACTACGAATTGCCTTTGGCTAGCCAGAAGCTACCCGCAGGCTTGTACACTTGCTCTTTGCTGGTTGATGGGCAGCGCCAGACCGTACGGGTGCTCGTTGCTCACTAGCCTCTGAGCTTACTTGTTGCCTCAGGTTCTTGGGTGTTCTTGCCTTTCGCTTGTTCTCCGAGGACAAGCAACCGGCCTCTTTGTCCACAACATTTGCCAGGCACAGCATTTCATCTGTGGCTTTAGTGTACACCGCCACATTTAGGCAGTTTCTTCGGAGAAGTATGGGTTTGTTGAACTCAAAACGAGCTATGACTATAGTGCCCCTTCACTACCTGCGGGCAACTGATGCTCTTTGCAGAGCGGGTATAATTGCCTTCTTTTTAAGCTCGGGCTTTATGGGCCAGGAGGAGTACACACGTTGTCCCTCCTGGCCTGCCGGTAGCTCGGCCGTAGCCGCCCTGTTGGCAAGAGGGCCGTATAGGCTTGTATAGCAAGCTCCTATGAAACAAGAACCAGACGAAGCATACCGCCGGCGGGCTTTGGCCTGGGCCCTCACCCTAACTGAGGAAACATATTTGGCCCCCGGGCCCGACGAGCAGGAGCACTTGGAGCGCTACGTGCGAGGTGAGTTAAGCCTAGTCCAGCTGCTGACGCTCTCCGAGCAGCGAGTGTACCACGTGCTGTATCGCAGCCAGGCCCGCTACCCTTTCCACGAGGCACAACTCAACGACTTGCTCGACGAGTCGCGGACCTACAACCAGCAGCACGACATTACAGGCCTGCTCTGCTACAGCGACGGCTTTTTCGTGCAGGTGCTGGAAGGGTCCGAAGAAGCCGTGCAGACGCTCTACGCCAAAATCCAACACGACAAGCGGCACCAGCATGTGCGCACGCTTAGTCGGGGACCCGGCCCGCTACGCTGGTTTGCCGACTGGCGTATGGCGTATGTGCATTCCACGCCGCTGGAGATGTATTGGCTTATCAGCTACCTCGAAGCCCGTCAGCAGCAACTCGTCGTACCCCAGGTGCCCATCACCGAGCCGCACCTGCTTACGCTGCTCGACGCCTTCCAACACTTGGGCACATATCGGTCCCGCTAACCACGCCATGGTAGCTGAAATTGACCCAACCCAATGACAAGTAATAGGCTAGTACCCTCTGTAAGGGAGACGTCGCGAAGCAATTTTCTATTGCTAGTGCTACGTGGGCGAAACCTCATCACTAGAATCTAAATCGAGGGAAGAAGCAATACGCAGCGTGTGCACCGGCCGGATAGTAGAACGTGGCGCGAAGTGCACAGCGCAATACGAACACTCGGGCCAGCCGAGCGGATTACCCGGCAATCGATACTCCAAGGCAATGCTTGAGGCTACCTGACATGCCGGATGGGAGTGATACACATCACTAATCCCGATGCCGCGGTGGCGGGAGTGGAAGGGGTACCCGGTATACATTGCCATTCTGCTATAACGGGCCCCTAACTGCTCAGGTTGGCTGATTGTTCCATGGCATGTTCAGGCCCAGGCAGAATGCAAAATATACATGTGCTTAGCAGTACAGTAAACACGCATTTAAGTTGATGCCTATGGTTGCCGAAGCTATATATCGGTCAAGCAAAGTCTATTCCTTCGCCACTAGCATAAAAGATGGAGTATGGTAGACAAATCAAGCGAGGAAATTAACCAATAGGTTAGGTTGAAAACTCTCTGCTCAAGGCTGGTACCAAGCGTTTGCCCTGGCAATAATGGTTGTGGAACCGAGGCTGCTCACACGTGAATAGTAGTATGGGCGGCCCCCCGATTGTGCGTGAGGCGGCTGGTACAAGGTCATTTGCCTGAAAAATACTTTCAGGATGAGTGGCTCGGCGTAGCGCTTAATGCTTCATGTTGCCCATGCCGTGGGTTTGGTTGGCTTTACCGAGTTGGTTGAGTGCAGCGCGAAATCCGGTGGCTAGCTGCGGCGCCGGACCACGACCGTAATAGTGCAGAAACACCATGCGGGGCTGGTCGAAGAGCATGTGGTTGTGCAAGGCCACTACCTCTAGGTTGTGGGCTCTCAGCGCTTTAATGACTGGGTTCACTTCCGCCTCCAGCATGGCAATGTCGCCAGCGATGTGCGCGTCGGCTTGCTTGCCGGCAAATGCGGCCCAGGAGTTCAGGCCGATGGCGGCAGTCATTTCCGTGTTCATCATAACTACTTGCAGGTCGTCGCGGCCAACGGTGTATTTGTAGGTGGGTCCGTTCACTGCCCCCTGGTAACCCACTATCTTGTCTAAAGCGGACAGGTCGAAGAGTTCTTTGCCCGTGGGGGCCGCGGTGCTAGCCGCGGGCGTGCCGGTGTTGCCAGTGGCCGCGCTAGGCGCCGTTGCGGATGCGGGCTGGTTGGCTGGCAATAGCTTGGAGTTTTTCAGAGTGGCGGCAAACTGGCGGGCCAACTCGGCCGGGCTGCCCATGCCGTGCACGTGCATGTAGAAGATGCGCGGCTCTTCGTAAAAGAAATGGTTGTGTACGGCCCCAACATCCAGCCCGTTGGCGTGGGCGGCATCCATTAAGGGAGCCACTTCTTCCTGAAGCAGCACCGTGTCGCTCATCAGCATGGCCGACTTCCCGTCGAGTGTGTACTTGATGGCCACCCAGCCACCAAAACCGAAGGAAATAGGCACCGGCTCGCCTTTGAGCTGCATCTTCAAGTCGTTGCGCGGCAAGCTGACCACGTGCGTGGCCTGCGCTTCGTTGTAGGCACCTTTCTTGCCCAGCGCCGCATCGATTGCCGCCCGGTCGGCGGCCGTCAGCGGCGGGGTCTTGCCGTTAGCGGTTATGGCAACCGCCGCGAGAGTAGTGGCAGGGTGCAAGAGGGAGGTGGCACCCAACAGGGCAGTAGTACGTAGCGCGTCGCGGCGGGAAGTCAAGAAGCTCATGGCGGGTGGGAAAAGAAGCGAAATGAAGTGGCCGAACACTCGGTACAGTTGTGATACGTAACTGCTACTTAAGCCAGGAGCGCACCACTTGATTGGCACGTGCCTGGTTCAACTATAGCTCGCGTCGTAAAGTAGCAGACCTATGGCCAATTACTGCTCGGCCTTTGGGTAATTATAGCACAGGCTAACCGAAATGGCCCAAAAACTAGCCACTCGCACGTAGCCACTTCATAACTCAAAATCCTTAAAGGTGCGCCCTAGGAAGCGGTGTGGTGCGTCAACACAGCGGGACTGGCAACGCGTGGCGTGGGTACGGCAGCTTGTTTTGCTGAATACTGCTAGCTGGTCTTGGCTTAGGCAAAGCCTTATTTGGGAGGTAAAGTGCCGGCGGGCGCCTCCACTTCTCGGCGTAAATCCAGGTTGTGGAAGAAGAATAGCCGAATGGTATGCTGGTTGCGGTACGTGGTGCCGGCGGGCAATTGCTGGAACAGGTGCATGTAGCCAGCGTGTAGCTGCGCGTGTTTGTTTACCTGATACACCACCCCCGCGAAGGCGCGGTTTTGGTCGAAGTAGTTGTAGCGCACCTCCTTGCCCAAGTTGACCATCAGCTCGTTGTTGAGTAGTAACTGCCAGCCTCCAGGCTCGAATTTACGCTTGGTCAACGGCACAAACAGGGCTAGGTTGTAGCGGGCGCGCCAGTTGAAGTCGAACTCGTCGGCCCGTTCGTTGCGCTCGATGTGGCGACGAAACCGCTCCTCTAAACGCACCCACTGCATCAGCCGGGCCTGGGGAAACTTGGTAAACCACTGCACCTGCTGCCAGGGCCGGTGCTCGGCTTGGCTGATGGTGCGCGCGCCGTCGGGGAAGTGGTGCACGTAGGCGTAGCCACCGGTTAGGCGCACGTCGTCGGTGAGGTAGTAGGTCAGCCCCACCCGGGCCACGGACTGAAACTTGGCTTGTACAAAATCGTCGTGCAGACGCAAGTGCAGGTCGGTCCAGGTACCCCAGCGCGGGGAAAAGCGCGTTTGGTTGAAGTAGCCCACCCAGGTCTGGCGCTCCTGCACAAATTGCTTTTGCGCCCGCACGGGCAGCCCAACAAGCAGCAGGCACACGAGGCCCACTACTCTAGGGTACCACGAGTTGCCGGCGGCTACGGAAGAAAAACGGGAATACGGCATAGAAATAGGAGGCAGCAGAATGAAAGTGCTGCCTCCCGCCGCAATGCTAGGACCCGCTTGCCCGGAAAAATAGAACAGATTTTTCCATTGGTAGAATCTTTACCTCGACGCTCGTTTTTTGCGGTACGCCGCTGGGCTTTGCCCCAGGTGCTGCTTGAATATCCGGGTGAAGTGGCTCTGATCCGAGAAGCCCGTCAGGTACGCAATTTCCCCAACCGAGTAGGCCGTCGTGTCGAGTAGGTGTTGGGCTTTGTCGATGCGCAGCTTGCGGATGTACTCGCCGAAAGAGAGGTTATCGAAGTAGCGCCCAAATTCGCGGGAAAGGTAGGTGGGGTTCACCCGGAGCGTTTCGGCTACCTCGGTCAGGCGCAGCGCTAGGTTCGTATCGAGGTGGTCTTGAATTAGCTCGCGCAACTGCACCGTCCACGTGGGAGGGGTAGCGTTGCGGTCCTGTGTGCGTTGCAGGTAGGCCGTATAGACCTGCAGCAGCAATTGCTCTTCTGGCTGTTGGGTGTGCGACTGGCCCTGCAAGTGCTTGGCCCAGCTGTAAAGCGCATCGTAGAGCACTAGGCCCTGCTGGAGCAGTTGCTGGTCGTCTGGGAGATTATAGGCCAGGCCGGCCGAAATGGCCCAAAGGCCCGCGGCCTGCTGGGCAAGGGCGTGGTTGTCGGTATCGGCCCCGCGCACAATGGGAGCCAAGGCCAGTAAAGCCGGGTCGCGGAGCTGATACTTGCGCAAGAAGTAGTCGAAGGTACACTCGGCACCGTAGTGCGTGAACTCCACGCCCGGCACGTCGAATGGAATAGCGCCCGTGCGCTCGGCTGTGGGCACAACCTCCTCGGCGGGTACGTAGACGATGTCGGCGGTTGGGTCGATAAAGCGCAGAATCAGCCAGGGGCAGGCCAGGCGGTCAATCTTGGGACGCTCGCGGGTAATCCATTGCATAGTTCAGAAAACGTCTTTCCTCTTGTACGACTGGGACGAAGCTAGCCTGTTTCGACAATACGCACCTTGAAAGGAACCACTGTTTCGCAAAGTGAGGCCGCCGTTGCAACTTCGCTACTTTTGTAGGTGTTGATCTGCTATTCGGAACCGCTCAATCTTTGCCCCTCTATTTCTTTTAGCTGCTCGCTATGGCCTCCACCGACCGCATTGCGCAAACGCTCACTCGTCACTCACTCCGCCAAACTCCCGTCCGCCGGGCTGTTCTGCAGATTCTGGCTGATGCGCAGTTTGCTTTGTCGGGCAGTGACATCGAGCGACTGTTGCCGCCGGATACGGACCGCATTACGCTGTACCGAACGCTCAAATCATTCGAGGAAAGCGGTTTGGTGCATCGGGTGATTGACGCCACTGATGTTATTCGGTATGCCGCCTGCTCGATTGAGTGTAGTGCCCATGCGCATTTCGACAATCATGTGCATTTCAAATGCACCAACTGCCAGCACATCTACTGCCTAAATCAGGTAGCTATTCCACCGGTAACGCTGCCGGATAAGTTCGAGGCCAAGAGCCGCGACTACCTGCTGGCCGGCTTATGCCGCGAATGTCAGCCTGCTTAAAGGAAGATTGTAGCTGCTCAGAGACGCAGCCCTTCGCTTGCTGAGCATTGCCGCAACTCAGAAAAGCAACACCACTTTCCCCTGCGTCTGCCGGGATTCTAAGTCGCGGTGCGCCGTCTGGGCTTCGCTGATTAAGTAAGTCTGCACGGGTAAATGCAGCTTGCCGGCCTGGAAATAGCCTAGTAGTTCCCGGGTATACTCCCCAATCCTTGCCATCTCGGCAAAGATGGTGTAGCCCCGTACCACCTGCGTCTGTCCGATAAGCTGCTGCGCTGTGAACTGCGTGGGTTCACCGCTGGCAGCGCCATACACCACGGCGGTGCCACCCGCGCCTAAGGCTAGCAGGGCCTCAGTGCCTACTTTGCCGCCCACGGCATCAAAAGATGCGGCCACGCCCTGGCCATGGGTCGCGTCGCGCACCTGCTGCACCCAGTCGGCATCGGCGTAGCTTACTACGGCATCGGCTCCGCTAACTCGCGCGGCCACTTTTTTAGCTTCGCTGCCTACGGCGGCAATCACACGCTGGCCTCGGTTTTTGGCTACCTGCACCAGCAAGGAGCCCACGCCCCCGGCCGCCGCCAGCACCAGCACCGACGGGTAATTTCCCGTGTTGAGCAAGCCCACTGCCGTTGGGCCCTGCGCCAGCAGGGCCGTGGCTTGCGCGTCGCCTAGCTTTGGCGGCAACAAAAAGACCTGTGCGGCCGGGGCCACGGCATACTCGGCGTAGCCGCCACTAGCCAGCATGGCCATCACCCGCTGACCAACTTGCACCGTCGTTACCCCATCTCCCAACGCCTCAACAACCCCCGCCACCTCGTAGCCCGGCACGTAGGGCAGCGGCAGGGGCGTTAAATTGCTGCCTTTGCGCTGCCAGATGTCGGCGTAGTTGACCCCGGCGGCAACTACCTTAATCAGCACCTCGCCAGCCCCCGGCCGGGGCGTTGGCAAGTCAACGAGCTGTAATACATCGGCGTCACCGTGTTCAAAAAATTGTACTGCTTTCATAAATGCGTTGCTCTAAACCGGATCTATCAGTCGGCAGCTTACTGCCAGCCTTTTGGCTGCTGTACTGCCGGTGGTTTTGCTTTCCCTGGGCTTACTTCACCTCGTTAGCTTGGTTTACCAAGGAATTTCGCCGGTTTCGGGGTTGTATTCTTCACTGAAAAACTTGCCGGTCGGACCATCGGCGCCAATTAGGGCATACTTGGCAATCCGGGCGCCGGCTTCCTGCACAGTACCAGTGCCGCGGTGGTGGTTGAAGTCGGTAGCAACAAAGCCCGGATCTACCGCATTCACTTTAAAGGGCGTGTCGCGCAGCTCGTACGCCAAATCAATGGTGTACATGTTGAGGGCCGACTTGGAAGGATGATAAACGGCGCCCTTGTGCGCGTAATACTTGTAGGTCGGGTCGCTATGGAGGGTGAGCGAGGCTTGGCTTGAGCTGACGTTCACAATCCGCGGCTCCGGCGACTGCCGCAGCAAGTCGATAAAGGCCTGCGTGACAGCAATCACGCCAAAGTAGTTGGTGTCGAACACCCGCTTGAAAGCGCTCAGGTCGGCTTCGAGAGCCGACTGCGGCATGCCGCCATTGATGCCGGCATTGTTGACGAGTGCGTCGAGAACAGTGGTTTTCTGGCCTACTAACTGGCGGGCCGCGGTGACGGAGGCGTTATCTGCTACGTCGAGCTGGATAGGTTCTACCTCGGTAAGGCCTTCCGCGTGTAGTTGCGCTACGGCTTGCCGGCCCTTTTCCAGGTCGCGGCTGCCTAGGTATACGTAATAGCCCTGGCGTACTAGCTGGCGGGCGGTTTCCAAGCCTATGCTTTTGTTGGCTCCGGTGATGAGTGCTTTTTTCATACGGCAAAGCTACCGGGGCTACTCGGCGGGCTTGCAGCACATCCTGCGGTATCACGGGTACATTTCCCGGCTGCTAGCCCGAAACTCGGCCGGGGTAAGGCCGGTTTCGCGCTTGAAGAAGCGGCTGAAATAGGAGGCATCAGCAAACCCAAGCTCGAAGGCAATTTCCTTGACCGACTGGTGGGTATGAAATAGCAGGCGCCGGGCTTCCAGCACCACGCGCTCCTGAATATGGGCAATGGCCGGCTTGCCGCTCTGCGCCTTCACCACTTCGCTTAAGTAACCAGCAGAGATATTCAGCATAGCGGCATAGGTACTTACTTCGTGTTGCTCGCGGAAGCACTCCTCGATCTTGGCCTGATAGTGCCGGAGTAGCAGCCTGTCGGCAGAGGGTTCGGTACTTGGAAACTGCTGCGTGTAGAGCCGGCTCAAATAGGTGAGCAACACCGTTAAGTGGGCAGTGAGCATAGGTTGCTGCCACTCGCCGGGGCTATTGTATTCGGCGTGAAGCTTACCGAGCGTGTCTTCCACAAAAGCCACATCCGTGGCCGTAAGCAGTAATTCATGCCCGTTCTGCAGATTCTGAAGCAGAGGCAGCTTTGCCAGGGAGGCGTGCTGCTGCAAGGCCAGAAACTCCGTGGTAAATGCCAAACTGGTTCCCCACATTGGCTGCGGCGCCTCTTTCACCATCACCTGGCCCGGGACCGTGAAGTAATAAGTGTTGTCTTTGAGCACGTAGGGCGTCATATCCACCCAGTGCCGACAGCCGCCCCGCTGCACGAATACCAGCACGTAGTAGTCCTTGCGGTGGGGGAGTAGCATGTCCGACCGGTACGCTAGCGTACCTTCCCCGCGCACCAACTGAAACATGCGGTTGCTGGTTGCTTGCTGCGGCGTTAAAGAATAAACCGGTACTTGCTGTTCAAGGTGAAGCGTAGCCATATCCCAAATCTACTTTTTTGCAGCTACAACTGCGCCCGCACTGCCAGCAGCCAAAGGGCTACTTGCGTTTTTAACTGTTGAATAGCATGGACAGCCACAAGCCGGCTACCTAGTTATATTCCCCACAGAATAGCCCTTAGCGGCTACCTCTCCACTGTTTTTCATTGCCAACCATGCTGCCGAGCGAGTCCCTCAAAGAGTTTCACCAGCACTATTTGCGGGAGCACCTGCCGGAGCTGCCGCAGCCGTTCAATGTCTTCCCCATCGCCACCGGGGTTAGCCCGCAGAGCCTGCCCTATAGTCGCCGCGATTTTTACCAAATCAGTCTTTACACGGGCGGCACCACGCACTTGCAGTACGCAGGGCACTCGCTGCAAATCGAAAGCCCAGCCTTGCTGCTCTACAACCCGCTCGCCCCGTATTCGTGCACGCCCATCACACCCCTGAGTGGCTATTGCTGCCTGTTCACCAGCGAGTTTATGCCTGGTCCCGGGTACAGCGTGCCGTGGCAGGAGTCGCCTTTGTTTCAGCTTGGCGCCAGCCCAGTCTTTTTGCTTACCGACGAGCAAGCCACCTTTCTCACCCAGCTCTTTCAGCAGATGCTGGCCGAAGTAAGCTCCACGTACCGCTACAAGCTCGATCTGCTGCGCACGCATGTGCACTTGCTGCTGCACGAGGCCTTGCGCATGCAGCCCGATTTGTCGCCGCTGGCCGATGCCACCGCTGCCAGCCGGCTGGCCACCCAGTTCCTACAGCTGTTAGAGGCGCAGTTTCCCGTCTCGTCGCCTACCCAGCCGCTGTCCGTGCACACTGCCGAGGCTTGTGCGGCTAGGTTGGGCGTGCACGTAAATTACTTGAGCCGGGTGTTGCGCGAGGCCACGGGTCGACCGACCAGCAGCCATCTGGCCTTGCGCATCACGCAGGAAGCCAAGCGGCTGTTACGGTATTCAAACTGGCCCGTGGCCGATATTGCCGAGGGCTTAGGCTTCGCCGACCCGACGTATTTCAACCATTTTTTTCGCAAGCACGCGGGTACTTCCCCAGCGGCCTTCCGGCGGGCCAGCACGGCGTTGCTGCAAGCACAGAAGGCCACCTGAGTAGGGTTTGAATGTTACAACTAGTGGTTAGGTATTCGCTGCACTAGCCGATCGGGGCGGTTAGACCTTTGCAACATTCTGTCCATCCGTTAACGCTCTACTTCCCTGCTTATGCTACCTGCCAAAGGATACGCCGCCCCTGATGCGCAAACCAATCTGGCTCCCTGGAACTTCGAACGCCGCGACCTAGGGCCGCACGACGTGCAGATCGAGATTCTCTATTGCGGCGTGTGCCACACCGACTGGCACCTGATCCGCAACGAGTGGGGACCAGGCCAGTTCCCGATGGTGCCGGGCCACGAAATGGTGGGCCGCGTGCTGGCCGTGGGAGCGCATGCCCACAAGTTTAAGGTTGGCGACCTGGCCGGTGTGGGCGTCATGGTCGATTCGTGCCGCCACTGCCCCGATTGTGAGAATGGCCAAGAGCAGTTTTGCCAAGTGAGCCCGGTGCAGACCTACAACAGCACCGGCCACGACGGGCTGCCCACCTACGGCGGCTATAGCAACCACAACGTAGTGCACGAAGACTTTGCCCACCGCATTTCCGAAAAGCTGGACTTAGCAGCCGTTGCCCCGCTGCTGTGCGCGGGTATTACCACCTATTCGCCCCTGCGCCGCTGGAAAGTAGCCCCTGGCCACAAGCTGGCCGTGGTAGGCCTCGGTGGCCTGGGGCATATGGGCGTGAAGTTCGGGGTAGCCTTCGGGGCCGAGGTGACCGTGCTGAGCACCTCCGAAGCCAAGCGGGAGGCGGCCAAAGCCTTAGGCGCGCACCATTTTGTGGTGACAACTAACTCCGAGGAAGCGGCGGCTGTGAAGGGTCAGTTTGATTTTATTCTCGACACTGTAGCGGCCGACCACGACATTAATCTGTACCTGCCCATGCTGCTTACCAACGGCACCTACATCAACGTGGGCATGCCGCTCGCCCCTTTGCAAGTGCCTTCGTTTGCCCTCGCCAACGGCAACAAAACCGTGACGGGTTCGGGCGCGGGAGGCCTGCCCGAAACACAGGAAATGCTGGACTTCTGCGCCGAGCATAATCTGGTGGCCGATATCGAACTCATTGCTATCAAAGACATTCACCCCGCCTTCGAGCGGATGCTGAAGGGCGACGTACGCTACCGGTTTGTTATTGATATGGCCACCTTGTAGCACGAAACTGTCTTGCCCTACAGCATCTGAAACCAATGGCGGCGCGGGCGCGCCGGTGGTAGTCGGTAAGAAAAGGTCCTCGTTGCAGGACAGCTTGGAGTTCCTGCCGGTCCCGAGCGCAAAACACTTTTTATACGCTAGGGCGGCCTTCGCAGCGTATTTAGAAAGGGGGTGCTCATGGCCGGGATTTGTGTTATACATCCAGGGTTTTGTGTGGCTCACCTGAGCACTACGCCCCTGACCTTTGAGGAGTAAAGCAGTAGCATCTTCTCGTTCGCCGGTTGGATCGGCGACGAGGCGGATGCGGCACCATACTGCCTCTTATTTCCATGAGAAGCACGGCAGTTGATTTTGTTTCAGCCTTCATAGGGAAGGCTGAAAATCGGGCGCGCTACGAGCAAACGCTGGCGCAGCAGTTGGCCATTACCAGAAACGGGCCTGACATCGTGGGCCACGAAAACGTGCGCCGGGCCGATGGCAGCTGCTACCAGCACCAGTACCCGCTTTACGCGACTGTTTCTCACTAACGAGGCTCCATCAAAACAGGCACAAGCACCCCACTTTCTACCTTCTTATCAGCATACCATGAACATTCTCCCTCAAGTAGCCCTGGGCAGCCAGGGACTGGAAGTACCCGTAGAAGGCCTCGGCTGCATGGGTATGACCACCCTAGCCGGCATGGACGTGTACGGCAAGCCCGACGAAGCCGAAGGCATTGCCACTATTCACCGGGCCCGCGAGCTAGGCGTGAACTTTCTGGACACCGCCGACCTCTACGGCCCGCTGCTCAACGAGCGGCTGCTAGCCAAGGCCACCGCTGGTCAGCGCGACCAGTACATTATTGCCACCAAGTTCGGCTACGAAGTCGACGACAACGAGCAGCTTACCTGGGGCTTCAACGGCCGGCCCGAGTATGTGCGCAAAGCCGCGGAGCGCTCCTTACGCAACCTCGGCACAGACTACATCGACCTGTACTACCTGCACCGCCTCGACCCCAACACACCCATTGAAGACACCGTGGGCGCTATGAGCCGGCTGGTAGAAGAAGGCAAAGTGCGCTACCTCGGCCTCTCGGAAGTGTCGGCCGATATCCTGCGCCGGGCGCACGCTGTGCACCCGCTCACGGCCCTGCAAACCGAGTATTCGCTTTTCGACCGGGGCGTGGAGGAAGACGGCGTGCTGCAAGCGGCCCGCGAGCTGGGCATTGGCTTCGTGGCGTACTCCCCGTTGGGCCGCGGGTTTCTGTCGGGCGAGATTACCAAATTCGAGGACTTTGCCCCAACTGATATTCGTCGTAATCTGCCGCGCTACCAAGGCGAGAGCTTCCAGAAAAACCTGGAGCTAGTGCAGAAAATCCAGAGCCTAGCCGCCCAGAAGCAGGTGAGCGCCGCTCAGTTGGCCTTAGCTTGGGTGCTGGCCCAAGGGGTGGTGCCTATTCCCGGCACCAAGCGCCGCCAAAACCTAGAGCAAAACGTGGCCGCCGTTAACATCGTGCTTAGCCAGCAGGAGCTAGCCGAGTTAGACGCCGTGCTGCCCGTAGGCAGTGTAAGCGGGGCAGCCTACGCTTAGTTAGCGGCCCCGTTGTTAGCCCGAAGCTAGGTTTGCTCTTTACCTGGCTTCGGGCTACTACGCGTATATTATCTTCACCTCATGAAACCCGCTGATTTTCAGGTGCTGCACACGGTTACGGAATACACCCGCTACTACGGGTTGCCCGCGCCGGCACATCCCTTACTCACGCTCATTAACTTATCTGAAATAAGCGGGCAGGCTATACCCGCCCCAATCGTAGCGCAGCTTTACACGATTGCCCTTAAGCGCGGGCTGAAGGGCACCGTGTACTACGGCCGCCAGACCTACGATTTTCATGATGGCCTGCTCACGTTTCTGGCGCCCGGTCAGGTGGTGATGGCCGATGCCAGCCTCGACATTTCGGAAATGAGCGGCTGGGCCTTGGTGTTTCATCCTGACCTGCTGCGCAAATACCCGTTGGGCCAGAAAATCACGGGCTACGGGTTTTTCTCTTATCAAGTGCACGAGGCGCTGCACGTCTCGGCCAAGGAAGAAAGCTTGTTGGAAAGTGTACTTCGCAGCATGCAGCATGAGTACGAGCAACCCCTCGATGCCTTCAGCCAAGACCTACTAGTCGCGCAGCTAGAGGTGCTGCTAGGCTACGCCAACCGGTTTTATCACCGCCAGTTTCTTACCCGGCGCCTGGCCGAGCACGATTTGCTTAGTCGCTTCGAAGCTCAACTCACCACCCACTTTGCGCAAGCCAGCAACTCCCCGCTGCCCACAGTGCAGCAGTTTGCTGAAGCGCTGCACGTCTCGCCTGCCTACTTGAGTGATATGTTGCGCGCGCTCACCGGCCAGACAGCGCAGCAGCACTTGCATCACGCCCTCATTGAACGCGCCAAGCAGTTGCTGCTCGGCACTTCGCTAACGGTCAACGAAACAGCCTTTCAGCTCGGGTTCGATTATCCGCACTATTTCACGCGCTTGTTCAAAAGCAAAACGGGCCTCACGCCAGCTGCCTTCCGCTTCTCAGCGCAATAAAAGCTGAGCGCTGTTTACCAGAGACTAGGCACTCAACCTTGTAAGGCATTTCCCGCTTCACTATAAGTGAGTATGGTCGCGTGTTGTGCTTTCTTAGCCGGGGTTAATAGCCAAGAGCAGGTGAAAACCTTCCTTGCCCGTGTGAATATGTAGGTGGCGCAATTGGATAGTAGAATGGCGCGGCTTGCTACAGTAAACGGTGTTGTTCCGCCGGTACTTTGTGCTACACTAACGGAAGCACGCCATGAACAACACCATCCTTATCACCGGTACTTCGAGTGGCCTCGGCCGGGCCACCGCCAAGCACTTCCACGCCCAGGGCTGGAACGTTATTGCCACCATGCGCACCCCCGAGCATGAAACCGAATTCAGCCAGATCGAACGTGTGCTCGTCACGCGTCTCGACGTTCAGGACCCAAGCTCCATCCAGTCGGCGGTCGACGCTGGTCTAGCCAAGTTTGGGCGCATCGATGTGCTTATCAACAACGCCGGCTACGGCGCGTACGGCCCGCTCGAAGCTACTCCATTCGAGAAAATTCAGCGTCAGTTCGACGTGAACGTGCTCGGCCTACTGGCCACTACGCAAGCTCTTTTGCCTCACTTCCGCCAAAATCGCAAAGGCACCATCGTCAACATCTCATCGGTAGGCGGGCGGCTGACCTTCCCGCTCGGCACGCTCTACCACGGCACCAAGTTCGCGGTGGAAGGTCTCTCCGAAGCGCTGCACTACGAACTTAGTCCACTCGGAATACAAGTGAAGATCATCGAGCCGGGCGGCATAAAAACCGACTTCGGGGGCCGTTCCTTCGACTTCAGCAACGACCCACAACTGCCCGAATACCAGCCATTCGTAGAAGCCGTGCTCGATGTGCTCGGTCCGATGATGGCGGCCGGTTCGTCGCCCGAGCATATTGCCGAGATTGTCTACGCCGCCACAACCGACGGCACCGATCAGCTCCGCTACGAAGCCGGTGAGGACGCTGTGCAGCTTCTGGCCAGCCGCCGCGCCGCCGACGACGCCACGTTCTTCGCCGGCATAAAAGCGCAGTTGGGACTTGGCGCGTGAGCTAGGCTTAACTGCGCCACCTCGACTACAGTGCAAGGTGATGGATACCTGCTTACTTTTAGCACCCCATGGCGACCCCTACACATAGCTATGCGCTTGATACAACCTGGCGCACACTGCTCAAAGACCTCGATGTGGTGCCTGCCAATGTGCTGCGGCGCGCTGGCCTGCCCGACGACCTGCTGCAGCAACCAACTGCGCGGCTGGCCTCCGAAGCATACTACCGACTCTGGAACGGTATCGAAGCGGAGATGGGCGACGCCCTCCTTCCCATCCGGGTGTGCGAAGCTGTTCGCAGTGAATCCTTTTCGCCACCGCTGTTTGCGGCGCTCTGTAGCCCCAACCTGCTGGTGGCGGCACAGCGCATTGCGCGTTACAAGACGTTGGTTGCGCCCCTGCGCTTCGACGTCACCGCCGGGCGCGACTTACTGACGATGGAGCTAATCTGGCTCGACGCGCCCTTGCTACCTCCCGAGTCCTTGGTGGTAATGGAGCTGCTGTTTTGCGTGACGCTTGCGCGCCTGGGCACGCGCGAATTGGTGCGCCCGGTTGAGGTCACAACCCCAGTGCTACCTTCGCCCTTAGCGCCGTACGAGGCCTTTCTCGGCGCGCCCCTGCGGCGGGGTGCCAAGCATCGGGTACTGTTTACGGCGGCTGATGCGCGGCGTCCGTTTCTTACCTCGAACGAGCCGCTGTGGGCCGCCTTCGAGCCCGAACTGCGTCAGCGCCTAGCCGACCTCGACGCGGCCGTAACAACTAGCAAGCGCGTGCGGGCGGCCTTGCTAGAAGGGTTGCCGAGCGGTCTGGTCACTTTGGAGGCCATGGCGCAGAAGCTCGCCTTAAGCAAGCGCACCCTTCAGCGCCGCATAGAGGCCGAAGGCACCAACTACCAGCAACTCTTGCAGGAAACGCGCGCGGCACTTGCGCAGCATTATCTCGAGAAGACCGCCCTGCCCGCCGCCGAAATTTCCTTCCTGCTTGGCTTCGACGAGCCGAACTCGTTCTACCGCGCGTACAGAACGTGGACTGGCACTACCCCCGACAGCGGGCGGCACGCACAGCAGCCTCGCTAAGGCAAGTTGTGATGGGCGCACTTTTAGTTGTAGCCCGGCCCGCAATCACTGTGCCGACGGTGGAGGGGTTTTGGTGCCCCATGTTTTGTTGGGTTGGCTGCCCATTGTGAATACCAGTTGTCCACCTTGCATCAGCTCGTCGCGATACAGCCAGCAATTGGCGAGCGGCTTGCCGTTGAATGCTGCGCTCTGCACGTACACGTTTTCCTTGGAGGTGTTTTTGGCTTCAATTACCAGCTTTTTCTGGTTGCCTAGCTGAATGGTGGCCTTGCTGAAAATGGGGCTACCTAGCTCTACAATGGGCCGGCCATCGGTGAAGCCTTTCACGTCGAATAAGCCCAGGGCCGTGATGACGTACCACGAACCTAGCTGCCCCTGGTCTTCATCCTGGCCGTAGCCGTAGCCGTGGATGGGCTCGGTGCCGTAGAAATCATCGCAAATCTGGCGGGTCCATTTCTGCGTGAGCCAGGGCTGGCCTGAGAAGTTGAACAGCCAGCTGATGTGCAGGCAAGGCTGGTTGCCGTGGTTGTAGATGGCGTTGACGCCGGCGAAGGCGTCGATTTCCTTGCCGCCGCCAAAGCCCGTCTTGGCCGAGGCCGTGAAGATGCTATCGAGGCGGTTGTTGAACTTCTCGCGACCTAGGGCCGCAATAAGCCCGGCCGGGTTTTGCGGCACGTAGAAGGAATACTGCATGGCATTGCCTTCCTGGAAGCCACGCCACGGCTCATAGGGCTTGAAGTTGCCCGCGAAGGTGCCATCAGCCAGCTTGGGCTGCATGAGCTTGTTCTGCGGATTCAGAATCTTTTTCCAGCCGTCAGAAAGCTTTATGAGCTGCTCGTAATCGGTCTTTTTACCTAGGCCTTTGGCCATTTGCGCCGCGGCGAAGGCGCTGTAGCTGTACTCTAGCGTGTGCGAATTAGAGAAGTAGGCGCCCGTGGAATCGGTTTTGTACCATACGCCTTGGTCTTGCTTGTAGCCTTCCTTGAAGGGCACGTAGCCGTACTGCGTGAAGGCCTTCACGTCCATCTTGCCCGAGCCAAATGGGCGGTTGCGCCAGTTCAGCTCGTTGGCGCGCACGGCTTGGTAGGCTAGGTTCACGTCGTAGTTGCGGATGCCGGCCTGGTAGGCGCCGGCAATAGCTAGCCCCACGAAATTGGTGCCCACCCCGGATACGTACTCACTGTTGGCTAGGCCGTCGCCGAACCAGCCCCGGTCGCGGTACACTTGCAGTTCCGTGTTCACGTAGTTGCCATACCACTCGGGGTACGACAGCGCCCAAAGCTGCGTGAGATTCCAGTAGCCGCCCCAGATGGCGTCGGTGTTGATGAACTCGGGCTTAGGGCCGGGGCCGCTGGCTACTAGCTTTCCGGTTTGGCCGCCGTGCTTGGGGTAGTCGCCGTTCACGTCACTGGCAATGCCGCGGCCTAGCAAGGCGTGAAACAGGCCCGTGTAAAACTTGGTTTTGTTCTGCTCATCGGGGCCTTCCACGGCAAGCTTACCTAACTCGCGCTGCCAGGTAGCTTGCGCCGCGGTGCGGGCCTGATCGAAGGTCAGGGTGCGAGCCTCGGCCATCAGGTTGGCCTTCGCATTGGCAATAGAGGTGTACGAGAGGCCTACTTTCAGTTCGATCTTCTCCTGTGCAGTGGTTTGATAATTAAGCACTAACCCCGCGCCTTTTCCTTTAGCTGAGTTTGTATTTGCCTGCGTGCCAGCCGCCGTAAACGCTCCTACGCTAGCCGGCTTCTTGCTGATTTCCCCGAAGAAGTACATGTTTACCTTGCCCTGGGGGTCATAGTTTTTCACGTACTTCGGGTAGGTATTCACAAAACCCTCCACGTGCGTAGCGTCTACCATCCGGATGCTGGCATCGGTCACTTCGTCGCTTTCACCCTGCTTGTTGCCGATGTCGAGAATGATGTGCGCTTGGTCGTTTTTGGGGAAGGTATAGCGGTGAAAGCCGACCCGCTTGGTGGCCGTCAGCTCGGAGGTGATGCCGTAGTCGTCGAGCAATACTTTGTAGTAGCCGGGCTCGGCCACTTGGTTTTTGCGGTCGAAGCGCGAGCGGTAGCCGGAGTCTGGCTTGTCAAGGTCGCCGGGCTTCACGCGCAGCTCGCCCGTGGTGGGCATGAAGCTCACGCCGCCCACTTGCCACTCGTGGAAGTGCACAAACCCTTCGATGGAGTTCTGGCGCGTGTCGTAGCCCACGGCTTCCCAACCCGAAGCGTTGCCGTAGTGGCCGTTGGTGGAGGGGGCTAGCTTGGCCATGCC
The DNA here is from genome assembly GCF_029433095.1 of Hymenobacter sp. YC55. GTDB lineage: Bacteria > Bacteroidota > Bacteroidia > Cytophagales > Hymenobacteraceae > Hymenobacter. The sequence continues at coordinate 11,215 of NZ_JARNTX010000006.1, read as the reverse complement.
GTAGGGCACCGCCGCCGGGGTGTAGAAAAACCAGCGGCTGTGCGCCGTGCCGATGTTGGGGTTCACGTACTTCAGCACGCTCTGCGCGCTGGTTTCGCCCACGGCCAATAGCAGCACCAAGGGCAACACGCCGGCAGGGTATGAGAGCTTCATATAACGGTTTTAAGTAATGTGGTAAAGTAGCGGGGTTAGAAAGTCAACATCTCTTCTGCCCGTCATGCTGAGCGCAGCCGAAGCATCTCGCGTGCTGACGTTGTGGTGCCTAATGAGTTTACCATACTAGCGAGATGCTTCGGCTGCGCTCAGCATGACCCAACTCGACATGGGCCTGATTCGCTACTGCCAGCCACGCTCAATTTCTTCCAGGCTGCGGCCCTTGGTTTCGGGCACGGCCCGCCACACAAAGAGGAAGGTGAAGGCCGAAAGCGCCGCGTAAAGCCCAAAAGCACCAGCTAGGCCGGCAGCCTTCACCAACGACAAGAAGGTATAGGAAATAAGCGTGCAGGCGACCCACAGGGCGACCGTAGCTAGTGAGGCTGCCCGGCCCCGCACAGCGTTCGGGAAAATCTCGGTAATCACGACCCACACGCCCGGCCCTAGCCCTACTGCGAAGCAGGCTACGTAGAGCATGATGAGGCCTAGCAGCAAGGGTCCTGGCGCGTGCAATTGCAACGCCACCACTAGCGCACCCAACGCCAGCCCCATGCCCCCCGACGCAAAGAGCAACAGCGGCTTGCGCCCTACCCGGTCGATAACGAACAGCGCCACCACGGTACCCGCGAAGTTGATACCCCCAATAAGCGCGTTGGCCCCGATGGCCGACGAGGCACTTTGCCCGTTGTACTCGGTGAAAATGATGGAGCCGTAGTACAGAATCGTGTTGATGCCCGTGATTTGCTGCAACACCGCCAACACCACCGCAATACGCAAGGGTCGGCGCAAGCGTGGTTGGTACACGTTGGCTTCTTCGCCGCGTTCGGCAGCTAGGGCGGCCTGGATTTCGGTGGCTTCGGTGGCCGCGGCGGCTGGGCCATTGAGGCGGGTAAGGGTGCCCATAGCTTCGGCCTCGCGGCCCCGGCCTAGCAGCCAGCGGGGACTTTCGGGCACCAACAGCAGCGTGAGCATAAACAGCAGCGAAGGCAAAGCCGCTACCGCAAACATCCAGCGCCACGACGCTAACCCTAGCTCGGCTAGGTAGTAGCTAGCAACGTAGGCCAGAAGAATACCCGTTACGATGGCCAACTGATTGAGCGTCACGAGTTGGCCGCGGATACGTGCCGGGGCAATTTCGGCAATGTAGAGCGGCACCAGCAGCGAGGCCACCCCAATAGCGAGGCCGCCCGCTAGCCGCGCCAGCACAAACTCGGTAAGCGTGCGGGGCACTGCCGCTGCCAGCGCCGAAAGCGTGAACAGCAGCGCGGCCGCAAATAGCAGTCGACGGCGCCCGTAACGGTCGGTGAGCCAACCGGCAATGGCCGCGCCGGCTACCGCGCCGAATAGGATGGCACTAGCCGCAAGCTCGGTTTGCGAATCGGTCAGGCCGAAGTCCTTCTTCAAAAAGACCAAAGCGCCGTTGATGATGGCCGTATCAAAGCCAAAGAGCAGCCCGCCTAGCGCCGCCACGGCCGCAATCAGATACACGTAGCCGGCACTACCCGTTGGGCCGGCAGCGGGGGATGGTGGCCCTGCTACAGATGCGCGGGGAACGTAACCGGAAGAGGCTTGAGGAGGCATAGCGGGTGGGGAGTGGGGAGCTAGTGAGTAGTGTCATGCAGGAGGCGCTCATAAGCTTGCGCCTAGTTAAGTGCCGTCGTCCGCCCCAACCTAGGCTAGGCATAAGCGACGGGGTTGCTAGTCTAAGTGGCTCACACCAGCAGCACTTCTATTCCTTGCGCGCGAAAAGGAGCTACCTGAGCCTCGGTAGCGCCCGAGTCCGTGATGAGCTGATGCACCTCCGCGGCGGGGCAGATGAGGGCCGTGGCAACGGTACCTAGCTTGGTGTGGTCGGCCACCACAATGCGGCGCTTCGCCTGCCGTACCATGACTTGAATCACGGCGGCTTCCTCGGGGTGCAGGGAGGTCAGGCCCTTCTCAGCGTCAATGCCGTTGACGCCGATAAAGACTTTATCAACAAAGAATTGGCTGAGCGCCTGCGCCGTGGCGGGTCCCACCAGCGAAAACCAACCGCCCGTCAGGAAGCCGCCCGTTACGAACACGCGCACATCGTTGCGGTGGCTCAGTTCCATGGCTACGTTCACGGTGTTAGTAACGACGGTCACGTTGGCTTCCGGCCGCAGGCTGCGCGTGACTTGGGTAGTGGTGGTGCCGGCGGTCAGGGAAATTGTCTCGCCCGGCTGGATCAGGGCCGCGGCAGCCAGCCCGATGCGGCGCTTCTCGGCTAGGTTGCGGTCAATCTGCTCATGAAAGCTAGAGTTGTAGCGAAAGGGCTCGTACAGCAGCGGCTCCCGCGGCACCGCGCCGCCGTGCGTGCGCCGGAGCCGGCCGCGCTGCTCCAGCTCTACCAGGTCGCGCCGCACTGTAGCCACCGACACACCAAATTGCGCCGCCAATTCATCGACGGCTACGGTGCCGGTGTGCAGCAACTTTTCGATGATGGTTTGGGCGCGCAGCGCAGCGGCATTATCGGAAGTCAGTAAGTCGGACACGATCAGTAGCGGGGTTTTAGATTATTCTACAGGTAAAGCTGGCCGTCGAATAGTGGCCCTAGGCCTGCGTGCGCACGTAGGCTTTCATGGTGGCGCACTCAGTGCCGATGGCCGAGCCGTGGGGCCGAATGGTGTAGGCGCCTACCGCAGCGGGCACGATAAACGTCTCGGCGTAGTGCACCACGAAAGGCTCGAAGGCACCACTTGGGCTTTCGACAATGGCTTCCGAGCCCTGCACGAGGTTGAGCACCTGTACGCCGCCGTGGGTGTGGTGCGGCACCACATCCGTAAACCAGTGGCGGCGCGTCTCGATGAACTCCCGCTCGTGCAGGCCCGTGCGCTCTTCCCGCCAGCCGAGGCCGGAGGCCACGGGCTCTATAGGGTTCACTAAGTGCTGTTCCACCCAAGCTGTGGTGCGGTCGGGCTGAATATTGGCCGCGCCGTGGGCTAGGTGGATGGGCCGGGGCCGACCATCAAGACCTAGCCGCTCCCAATCCCATAGCTTGAAGGTGAAGATGTAGGGGGTAGCCGAAATTTCCAGTACCATGCCATTGGCGCCCGAGCAGTGAATAGTGCCCGCCGGAATCAGGAAGTGGTCGTGGGGACGCGCCGGAAACTCGTTGATGTACTTGGCCGCGGGGAAAGGAGCGGTGCTGTCGTCTTGGGCACGCTGCAAATCCGCCAGCATAGCCGGGAAATCAGCGTCTTCCTTCAAACCTAGGTACACCACTGCGCCCGGCTCGGCATCCAGCATATAATAGCTTTCGTCTTGGGTGTAGGCTAGGCCAAATTTATCGTAGGCGTACTCGGTGAGCGGGTGCACTTGCAGCGACAGATTGCCGCCGCCCATGGTATCGAGAAAGTCGAAGCGGATGGGAAACTCGGTGCCGAAGCGCCCGTGCACGGCCTCTCCTAGTAGTTCGCGGGGATGGGCGAAAACCAGGTCGATGCTCGGAATTTCCACGCGCGCCTCCCCAAAACCTAGCAGCAGCGAGTTCTCTTCGGGCACACAGTCGAAGCCCCAAGCGTAGTTGGCCGGACCATCAGGCAAGTCACAGACTTCGCGCAGCCACTGTCCGCCCCACGGGCCGGGGTCGAAAAACGGCACCACCCGGAAAGGCCGCCGCACGGTGGCCGCCAACCCAGCCCGCAAGTCGGCGCCGCTGATGAGTTTGGGAGCAGCAGGGTCGTTGGTATCGAGCAGGAAGTCGGCGCGGGGTAGCACTTGCTTTTTCAAGCGGTCGGCCGCGCGCCAATCCACGAAATAGGCTCGCTTGTACTTCAGGCTAGCTTTTTCAGTAAAATTGTCGGTACCTAGGTTGGCGATTTCGCCACGCCGCTGCCGTAGCTGAATTTCCCAGCGGGCAAGGTCGGCGTACACCAGCACGGTAGGAGTTGGGCACACCAACGTAGCGCCAGTACCGATTACAACCACCAACTGACCCGCTGCCGAAGTCAAGGCCGCTTGCGCCGTTTGCAGCTTCTGTGGGTCGAAGAAATCGGCTACGGTTAGCCCGTTCAGCCGGCCGAAGACGGGGTCGTCGGTGAGCGGACCTGCTACCATAGCGTCGATTTCGCTAGCAGGCCGGTATAAATCGTTGGCTATCAGGCATTGACTTGGCTGCAACGCTTGCACTAGCTCCTGCTGTAGTTGCCGCAGGTCGGTGCCCGGGTAGCATTCTACCACTAGCACCAATGGTTGGCCGGGAATAGTTGGTTTAGCCAGGAGTGCCTTTTGCAGCGCGCCCATAATGGCAAGCCACCCGGTTTGGCAAGCATCAGCCTCCGCTGCTACTGGCACAAAGGGAAACTTGTCGTAGTTGGAGGAGCGCATGCCGCTAGCAGTTGGGAATGTAATAGAAGAGAATACTGGCACTCATTAAGCAACCGGCTTAAGATTCCTGACTCGAATCCAATCGAGTGTGCTTCAATCGCACAGTTTTTCACTTACGCAGCTACGCCTGTTGTCTAAGCCACTCCAAATATCAGCTGGTGATGTACTATTGATACCGAGACTTGTTTCACAAATATTGATAATAAAATGATCGTTTCAAGTAAAAACGATCATAAATAATTTTACTTTGCCTTCATACACCAGTGGCTTCAACTGGATTCGATTGTTCGAGCTTAAAAAAGCAACTCACTGGCTCTGTTCGTTTGCGTATCGCCACCCATTCTTTCCCCTACTTATCTCCATGATTCTGATAGCAGATGGTGGCTCCACCAAGACCACTTGGTGCCTAGTCGATGCGCACAGCAAGCGCTCCTTTTTTCACACAGAGGGCTATAATCCAGAATTTATCGGCACTGCGGGTATAATTGCCTCCCTGCAGCAAAACCTGCCGACCACGCTGGTCACAACTGACGTCACGGAACTGCACTACTACGGGGCTAGTGTGGTTTCACCGCTGCAAGTGGCTACCGTGGCCAATGCCATGCAAGCAGTATTCAAGACGGCTCGCGTGTTTGTGGGCCACGACTTGCTGGCAGCGGCGCGGGCGTTGCTCGGTCGTCGACCAGGATTTGCGGCCATTCTCGGCACCGGCACCAACTCGTGCGTTTACGATGGAAAGCAGATCACCCACAATGTAGATTCACTGGGGTATTTTCTGGGCGACGAGGGCAGTGGCGCTTTTATTGGCAAGCAACTACTGCGCGACTATTTGCGCGGGCTGATGCCTACTGATTTGGATGCAGAATTTCGAACTAGCTACAGCTTAGAGCGGGAAGCTATTTTAGACCATCTATACAACCAGCCCTTTCCAAATCGATTCGTAGCCAGCTTCGCCAAGTTTGCCTACGACAACCATAGTTCAAGCTACTGCCAGCAAGTGGTGAAGGAGGCATTTGAGCTATTCTTCCGAAATATTATTACCAAATATTCCAACTATCAGGCGTATACCTTCAACTGTGTGGGGTCGGTCGGGTATAATTTCCGCGATGCGCTAACCCAAGTAGCCACGGCGCACGGAATGACCGTCGGCAAAATCATCTGCGCGCCTATCGACGACCTAGTTTCCTACCACTTAGCAGAGGCATCCTGACTTTTCAGCCCAGACGTGCCTTCACACGGCAAGTATGGAAGTAGAGCAGGAGATGTATAAGGCGCCATAATAGGAGTATTTAGTGCACGTCGTACACCTAAATCCTCCTATTGCTATTTGTTTCTAGCACGTTACGCGACCTTACGTTTCGTTAGTATCCGTAGCCTGACTACAATAAGTGTCTGCTTAAGTAGCTCGATTGTGCTCCTCACTTTTACGCAAAATCATGGCATAGCAAGTCGAATTCAACTTGCTATGACATGATTGATTGCTTTGCCCTCTACGGTTTGAGGCCGCTAATTCTAGTTAAGAGCGGGGCACAAATTAGTATCCAGGATTTTGAACGAGTTGCGGCGAAACATTGAGTGCGTTGAGCGGAATAGGGTAGATCTTGGTGTGGTCGTCGGCATCGGCCGCTTTATCCCACCAAGTAGTGGTGTTAAATTTACCGAAGCGGATGAGGTCAATGCGCCGGCGGCCTTCCCCGATGAATTCGCGGCCCCACTCGTCGAGCAGTTCTTGCTCGGTGAGGGTAGCTCCTCCGGCAGGATACAGGCTAGCCGAGCCCGTTGGATAGTTACGGCGCCGTACCGTATTGAGTAGTTGCGCCGCGGTTGCGCGGTCACCCGCCCGGAACTTGCACTCGGCCAGCATGTAAACTATTTCAGCCAAGCGTATCTCCGCGTAATCTGCCTCAATCTTGTTGGGGTCGGTAGACGGATAGAAGGGGTACTTCACCATGAAGATGCCCGAGTTCTGGTCGGCGTTGTTCATATCCGACGTTTTGTTGGCTAGCACTTGGTTAGGCTTCGTGTACTTAAACAAACCTACTTGGTCGCGCAAATATAGCGTGTAGCCGCGGGTACTCTTGACGGTATCCCGGTTGTTGTTGTAGGTGAGGTAGCCCTGCAAGAACATGCCTTCGCGCTTGCTATTGCCCAAGTTCTTGTAGTTGGTCAAGCGCACATCATCGGCGTACTTCTGAAACTTAACGAAGGGCTTGCCCTGCACAAAGGGGTATTCTCTGTTATCGACATCGTGGCCCGGTTGCAATGCGTACCGAGGGTTGCCGCTACCGAAATCAGTGAATCCCATGTATCGGATCGGCACATTGTAGGGAAGCCCCCAGAAGTACATGCCCCCTTCGTACTGCCAGTGCGAGCGGCCAAACGAGCCCGGGAAGGCAAAAATAGTTTCCGACGATTGGTCATTGTTCCAGTCGAATGGGGCATCCCAGCGGCTCTCAACGGCATACGAGCCGTATTTACCGCCGATAATATCCTGACACACCGTCGCGCAATCAGCATAGTGGTCTTGGCCGATATACACGTTGGCATTCAGGTAGAGGCGACCAAGTAGGGCGGCCGCGGCCGCCTTGGTCCAGCGCCCTTGAAACTGTGCGGTACCCGGGTCTCCTTTCGCCAGCAAGTCGGGTAGGGCTTCCTTCAACTCCGTTTCAATGAAGGCGTAAGCCTCCTGGGGCGTTGATTGCGCCGGACCTATTTTTTCGCCTTTTACCTTAGTAATAAGCTGAATATTGCGGAACAAGTCCAGTAAGCGCAGATGATACCAGGCCCGCATAACGCGCAGCTCGGCAATGAGCTGTTTTTGTTCCGCCACCGGCAGATTAAATCGAGTTGGGTCAAGAGCTTGAATATCCTCCAGGGAGTTCGTCGCTAAAACAATACCCTGATTTAGCAGCGTCCAGGTGTCGTTGATGTAGCCTTCCTGTATGGTCCAGGTGTGGTAGTGGGCCCGCGCATACTGCCCGCCATCAAACCAGTCACCTTCCCGGTTGGGCGTCATGATTTGATCGGCGCTCAACTCCTGTAATTGATAGGGCGCCCCCTGGATGGTGTTGTAGCCGTGCTCGAACGTGCGCAGAAAAACCCGGTACACGTCATTTTTAGTTTGAATAAAATTGTCGGCCGTCGTGCGGTCGTACAGAGTTTCGTCCAGGTCCGTGCAGCTGCTCAACCCGGCCAGTAGCAAGGCCGCCGAAAAACCGGCGTACGTTTTGATAGATTTCATAGGATGCAGAGAGAGGCGTTTAGAGACCGAACTGCAGACCAAAAAGGACCTGCGTAGTGGAAGGGTAGTACTGACGGGTGCCGTTATTGTCGGAATTTGTGGGAATACCCGGGTACAGCCCGTTAACGGGAATGATGTCGGGGTCACCACCCGTGTAGCCCGTTACCGTCAGGACGTTCTTGGCCGCGGCGTACAGACGCAGCGAGCGAGCGTACTTCGACTTGAACTGGAAAGTATAACCCAAACTCACGTTGTCCAGCTTCACAAAATCACCCCGCTCCAGGAAGTAGTCAGACAGCACACTGGTGGTTGTGTTGCTGGTGAGCTTGGCGTACTTGCTGTCATCGTAAGCCGAAGTCAGCACGTTGGCGTTGGATTGCGTTGCCGGAGTGCCGATGTAGAAAGCCCGGGTGTTGAACACATCAAATCCCAGCACGCTCCGAAAGAAAACCGACGCGTCAAAGTTCTTGTAGGTGAACGTGTTGCCTAGACTTAGCGTGTACTTCGGTAAGCCATTGCCCACCACTTGCCGGTCGTCAAGAGTTGCCTGGTTGCCCGGCACGATATTGCCATCCTTTGTATATACCAGCAGGCGGCCGCCGTCGTCAACCCCTGCCGACTTCAGCATGTAGAACGAGCCGACGCGCTGTCCTTCTTCCAGACGCTGCGCATTACCAGGTGAGCCGGGGGAAGGCAAGCCTACTACATCAATAAATTTTCCACCTTGATACTGGTTGTTAGAGAAAGAAACGAACTGGTTACCGTTTGTTGCCCCAGCAAAGGAAATAGCGTATTGAAAGTTGGGTTTGCTGATAATAGGTGCGTTTATCTGCACTTCCACGCCCGAGTTATCCAAGTTGCCCACGTTAGCATACGTAAATTGCTGCGGGTTGGGCGCTATTGGCACCCTGTAGTCGCCTAGCAGGTTTTTATTTCGACGGGTATAATAGTTTACGCTACCTGTAAGCTTACTATTGAAGAGGGCAAAATCAACCCCCAAATTAAAGTTCTGTGCTTCTTCCCAGCGCAGGTTGTCGTTGAGGTTTTGGTTGGGCCCGTATACTTGGTAGTACGTGCCATTAAACATGTAATACCCGAACCCGGTGTAGGTAAGCAGCGAACGGTAATTGCCGAAATCCTGGTTGCCCGTCACGCCGTAGTCGGCCCGCAGCTTCAACTCGTTTATCCAGTCCTGACCGGCCATAAAGGGTTCTGCCCCGATGCGCCAACCCACGGACGCCGCCGGGAAATTACCCCACTTGTTGCTAGTGCCAAACTTGGTTGAGCCCTCGCGGCGCAAGCTGGCGGACATGAGGTACTTGTCTTTAAACGAATAGTTGACGCGGCCGAAAAAAGCAATCAGCTTGGAGTCATCTTTATAGCTGCGCACATCGTTGCGGCCGGCTATCTGCCCATATAATCCGGTGCCAATATTGTTGTACGTCAGGGCATCGGACGGGAAATCACGGTTGTAAATCTCGTTGCCTTCGCCCGTGAAATATTGGTACGAGTACCCCGCTAAAGCCTGCAAGGAATGATCTTGCACGTCGAGGGAGTAGTTGCCTATCCACTCCAGACTACGTTGGTCGTTGCGGCTGTAGTTACGCCTAGCGGAGTTCATACCCCCTTCATTCTGCGCGGCAAACGTGGAAGTAGAAGGCCGGAAAAAGAAGTCAAAATTGTCGGTGGTAAACTGCCCGTACGTAACCTGGGTGCTCAACGTGGGTAGGATGTTGAGCTTAAAGGTGGCGTCAAAGTTTAAGATTTTACCTTCCCTGCCGCTCAATTCCGTTTGCAGCCGTTCGGCCGGGTTAAAACGGCCATCAAATCCGCTTTGAATTGTGTTATACCGCGTTGGATCATTCGGATCCCGCACCGGAATCGTCGGGTTCAGCGTCAGTCCCTGCTCGAAGCTGCCGTAATCGGCGTTGCGGATATTAACGTAACGTGGGGCGAAGTTCAGCCCAAGGGAATAAAGCTTGCTCGGCGCATTGTGGTTCAGGGAAATGCGCGCGCCATACTCCTGACGGCCCGAGCGCACGTCAATGCCTTCGGCATTGCGGTAGTCGACCGTAGCCCGGTAATTGCTGTTTTCCGTACCCCCCGACGCACTAAGAGAGTGCTTCTGCGCGAAGGCGTAGCTACGGGTGAGTTCCTTTTGCCAATTCGTTTTAGCACCGTAATCTGTGCCGCGCTGCTGAGCTAGAAACTCGTCGGCGGAAAGCACTTCAGGCTGTAGCGTCGCGTAGTCAAACGTAGTGTAAGCGTTGTAGTCGAGTTGATTGTTTTTAGTACCCTTTTTGGTGGTAACCACAATCACGCCGTTGCCGCCGCGCGTGCCGTAAATGGCCGAGGCCGCACCGCCCTTGAGCACGTCAATGGACTCAATATCGTTCTGGTTGATGTTTTCCAGGTTGCCCCCGGGTACGCCATTGATTACGATAAGCGGGCCCAGTCCGGCGTTGCGCGACGAGACCCCCCGCAGCTGAATGCTAGGCTGCGAGTTCGGATCAGCGGCCGAACCGTTGGCGATGGTAAGGCCCGCTACCTTGCCTTGTAAGGCCGTAAGCGGATTGATAGCGCCCACCGTCAATAAATCCCGGTTGTCGACGTGAGTAACCGTGCTAGTTACTTCTCTTTTATCGAGACTACCATAGCCGATAACCACCACGTTATCTAAGGACTGGCTGTTTTCCTGCAAGGCTACTTCAAGCCCCGTAGTGGCTTCCTGCACGGTAACCTCCTTGGGGTTGAAGCCGATAAAACTGAATTGCAACACGCTGCCCGCGGGCACTGTCATCGAAAAGTTTCCGTCAACATCGGTCGTAGTGCCCTGCGTGGTGCCTTTCACCACGACGGTCACCCCGGGTAGGCCCTGGCCTTTGCCTTGCGTAACACGGCCGGATACGGGTACATCGGCAGCACTGGCATCGGGTCGGGCTTGACTGAGAATTACCCGCCCTTTGCGCACTTCCAGCTGCGTCTTGCGCGGGGCCAACAGTTCACTGAGCACCTGCGCCAGCGGCTTATCGGTGACGCGCAACGTTACCCGCCGATCCGAGCCAATGAGCTGTGGACTGTAAACGAAGTGGACGTTTAGCTGCTTCTCCAAGGTGTTCAACACCGATTCAATGGTCTGCGACTCGGCCTGAAACGTCACGCGACGTTCCAGAACTAATTCTTGCGCCACACTTGGGCTAGCAATGGCCACGGTAGTCAGTGGCAGAGCTAAAGCAGACTGGAGCGCTAGTACCCGCAGGGGATACCCAAGTCGCTTCGAAAAAAGTAAGCTGTTTTTCATGCACAGAAAACGATTGCGGTGGGAGTTAAAGAAAAAACAGGGTCCTATTACGCCTGTTGAAAGCGTGCTATTTAGCAGAAAACCAACTAGTTAAACTGCAACTAAGGATCAAAAGGGAAGGGGCAGCAAGGCGCTGCTGCCGGCTATGACGAAGGTCTATTGCGAGCAGCCAT
>NZ_JARNTX010000005.1 GCF_029433095.1 Hymenobacter sp. YC55 | reverse complement strand
GGTTACGCGTTACGCACCCGTGCGCCACTAGTGTATTGCTACACCCGTTCGACTTGCATGTATTAGGCCTGCCGCTAGCGTTCATCCTGAGCCAGGATCAAACTCTCCATTGTATAAATTCTACTTATCTCACCCGAAGATGAGACGATGTCGAGTGCTGATCCGACTCGTATTAACGAGCTTAATCGTTTTGTTACGCTTATTGAACTTCTATCTAGCAAATACTAAAATAGAAGCCTTACCAATTTGTCTTTTCCAAACATTCAAAGAACGTGTGATAGTCACTACTTGACTAACGCAGAGCTTACCGAAGCAGCTTTGTATTCATAGCATCCTCGATTAGGCTGCCTTTGATTAACAACAGTGAAACCTATTTTCGTTCACACTGCTGTAACTTTTTTTCTTAGTGCTCGTACCCTGTTGGTGAAGCGGGGTGCAAAGGTATAAAGCTTTTCTCAACTTCCAAAAAAACTTTTTATTTTTTTGGCGGCCATGTTCGAGTGTTTTCTCTAACTGCCGTTAAGAGTAGGCCACTCTCCATTATCCGTTTGCTAAGCTTTAAGCTTATTTCAAGTCACCGTCTGTGGCCTTGTTGTTAAGCGGGGTGCAAAGGTAGAAATACTTTTTCTTGTTCCAAATACAGGCGCCAAATTTTTCAAGAAAATTAGCTCTTTTCCTTAGACACAGATACAGGACACGGCAGAGAAGACAACTGTATCGAAGGCGTAGTTCCTCTTAAGCTATCATTTACAATCTAATAGCACCAACATTATAGGTTGTAACTACAGCCTTTCGGCTATTACATCGATTTCCCTTACCTCTAAGTGTTCTTTTCTTCTCCTTACGTGGTACGGTGAAGCTAGTCGCGGTAGTTGAGAGCGGGTTTACGGTCACCTAGAAGTGGCTTATATGTATAAGACCCAACATCATTCTTGAATTCATTCTTTGCCTGGAGTAGCAGGTCTGGCATACTGAACATATCTATAGCTGTTAACGCCATTGTCTTAGCTGCAACCATCATGCCCTTAGTGCCTACTTCAGTGCCATCGCAGGCGACGGCTTGCCAACTATGGGCTGGTGTTCCTGGTATCCAAGTGGCCGCCTCAAGGCCCACAGTAGGTACTACATAGCTTACGTCGCCTACATCCGTGCTGCCGCCTCCCTCCCGAGTTTCAAACTTTCCGACGGTAGCTGCCGCAGTTAGAGGTGGTACTGTAAAGCCTAATGAAGCTTGAATTTTGCGACCGAAATCCGCTTCCTGAGCGGTATATATCACTCCGCCAACTTGGTTGAGGTTGCGCTGTAGAGCGCGGGCTAGCGTTTCGTTGAGCAACAAATCATGGGTGCCCCCAATGATTTCGTAGTCCATAGTCGTTCCCGTACCCAATGCGGCACCTTCGGCAGCTTTTACAACCCGCTCGAAAATTTGCTTAACGTCGTCTTTTTTGGGATGACGCACATAGTAGTATACTTCTGCATAGTCGGGTACGACATTGGGAGCTTTACCTCCGCTGGTAATTACATAGTGAATACGGGTTTCTTGTGGGATGTGCTCACGCATCAGATTCACCATGTGATTCATGGCTTCTACAGCATCTAAGGCACTACGGCCACGCTCAGGAGCCATGGCTGCGTGAGCTGATATGCCATGAAAGCGAAACTTGGCCGATGAGTTTGCCAAATAATTATTCATCATTGCTCTGTTCTCGCTGCCTGGATGCCAGTGTACAACGGCATCAACATCCTTGAACAGCCCGGCCCGGACCATATAAACTTTGCCACTCCCACCTTCTTCAGCCGGAGTGCCGTAAACTCTGACAGTGCCCTTGATTTTGCCAGCAGCTAGTAGCTTTTTCAGTTCGATACCAGCCGCCACACTGGCAGTGCCGAACAAGTTGTGCCCACAACCGTGACCCGCATCTTGGCCGGCAATAGGGCTTTTCTCCGGAGTGGCTTGTTGCGACAACCCTGGTAGGGCGTCGTATTCAGCGAGAAGCCCAATAACTGGTTTGCCGCTGCCATATGTGGCTATAAACGCAGTAGGAATGTCGGCTGCTCCTGCTTGCACGTCGAACCCTTGCTCACGTAATGTTTGCTGCAACAAAGCTGAGCTCTGCGTTTCCTTGTACCCGACCTCGGCATACTTCCAGATTTGCAAGGCAATTTTACTGTAAGTTGAATAGCCTGCCTCAATGTTCTTGAGTGCTTGCTCTTTCATACTAGTATTACGATCTGGCCTGTCTTCGGAAACTGGCATTGCTGACAAGCACAATGCAGCAAGTAATAGCGTAGGAACGATTGGTCTCATATGCTTTCAAGTTTACGGCAGGTAAAGAAAGCAAGTATTCGTTATCGTTCTTATAAGTACAGTTTTGAGTGAGTAATACTTCTAAAGCCGCGCAATAGCTCGAGAATCTCTATAGATACTGATGAATATACTGCTAGCGGAATGCCGCTATATACAACAGCATTAGTGAGTTTAAATTATCCACTCTGAAATTCTAGGATAAGAAAACGCTCGCAATACGCTTAGTCTTGACGCTTGCTTATAAAAGTTGCTTACTAAAAGGCTAGCACCTTACTTTTTGGTAGGTACTTGACAGATGTAAAGGACTGTACGACATTTGCCGAATATTTCTCGTCCGTAGCTGGCATTCGTCTCGAATCACCCCCTGTTCTAACAATTCTGGTAAAAAAGCGGCTATACACAATCAGTCTCACTGAGGGATTAACCTTAATCTACGGAAAGTAAAATAGCTTCCTTTATTTATGTATATACATTTAATGTATATACATTTGTGCCGATGGGGCACTTGGCCCTGTGAGTGGCAGATTCATCAGCGCCCTTTCCTGCTTTACGGCAGAAATAGTCCGGTAGCATCAGCATCCAACTACTCTTGTTGCTTGACAGGCCTCTGCTGGTAATACACCCTTTTTTGCTTGCTCTTTATCAGGTTTAACCCTGTTAGGCTCGCAACGCAACCAACTTCATACAATGCTTTATTTTAAGAAAGTGGTTCTTGCCTTATTGGCTGTGTCAACTGGTGCTGACACTGACCTGATGACGAGCAAGTCAGACAGCCAATTGCTTCCCGAAATAGCTGGTTTAGAGTCTGATGTCCGGCGTGGAAGTTGGCAGGCAACAAAGTTTGTTGGCGCATCGCTTGGGAAGGGTACTGTTTTGAGCAGTCGATCCTATATGCTGTTGACCTCAACAAGAGGGCGCATAAACGGGGTTTTCTTTCAGGCAGGTCAGCAGGTACGTAAAGGTGATATTCTGGTGAAATTTGCTGATCAGAGCTTCTTAGTTGCACCCGCCAACGGGATTGTAACCCAACGGTTGGTAGAAACTGGTGAGTATCTGCAAAGCGAAGTGCCAGTTGCCGCTTTCGTGGAGTTGTCGTCGTTTCGGCTACAGTTAGTACTTAATGACCGTTCATTGGCTTTACGCCCTGAGCAGTTGGTGCAGGTGCAAAGCCGCGAACAGCCTAACCAGGGTCTGACTGCCGCCGTGGTGGCTAGCACCTTTGAGGGCGACGTGCTTACTTTAGACTTACGCCTTCGAACTTCCAGTTCGGAACCGCTGAAGGCAGGCACTTCAGTGCACGTGCACGCACTTCAGTTTTGATGCAACAGGTTTTTGTTATCTAACATAAATGTCTCTTTTTGCGCCGCTTATGCGCATGAAGAAGAGCCGAATTTAGGGTCTATCTGGCTGAAAACGTCAGGCAATCCTTCTCGGGTTGGATTCAACGCTTACCCCTTTGCTTTATGCTCGACTTAGTCATCGACGCTCGTGCTGCTTCTATCGGTCCATTTGAGGTACGACGGATACTGCCTTACCGGCTACGACGAATGTTGGGGCCATTCATATTTATGGACCATGCTGGCCCGGTGAGTGCGCTGCCTCAACAACAATCGGCGCTAGATGTGCTACCCCATCCTCATATAGGGCTTTCTACGGTAAGCTATCTGTTTGGAGGTCAAGTCACACACCGCGACAGCTTGGGGGTGGAGCAAATCATTCGGCCGGGCGAAGTGAACTGGATGACAGCTGGAAGCGGCATTGCGCACTCGGAGCGTTTCGAGGACCCGGCAGCTTTGGTAGGTGGTGCACTGGAAATGGTACAAACTTGGGTGGCCTTACCTGAGGCAGACGAGGAAATGGCCCCTACTTTTACCAATTATCAGCCGCACGAGCTACCCATATTCACCGACCAAGGGGTATGGATGCGCTTAATTGCAGGTGATGCTTTTGGTCTGCGCAACGACGTTAAAACTCACTCCCCTCTCTTCTACTTGCATGTGGTGCTACAAGCCGGCGCCCGTTTTGGCTTGCCTAAGGGCTATCCAGAGCGTGGTGCTTATGTAGCCAAAGGCAGTGTAGAAGTAAGTGGACGTACTTATAAAGTGGGACAACTGCTGGTCTTTACGCCCGGTATAGACCCAGTATTGGTAGCCCATGAACCCAGCACCCTGATGCTATTAGGAGGCGAACCACTAGGCGAGCGGTATATCTGGTGGAATTTTGTGTCGTCGCGCCGGGAACGGATTGAGCAGGCTAAAGCTGATTGGCAAGCAGGACGTATTGCGCTACCTCCTAACGACAACATAGAATTTGTGCCTTTGCCGGAAGACAAAACCCGGCCTGCTGGAACGGGCTCACCTCCACCACAAGCATTATCCTAACTGTCCGTTCCACTTGCAAATTACTGGCGTAGTTGGCACTTCAGGAGCCGCCATATCCACTCCGCGACATGCTTCGCTAATGATTATAGCTATAAGTAACCAAGCTGTATAATGGCACCATCTAAGTGTTTGGTCTTACACAGTTGCTTAAAGCTTAAATTAAATAGAAAAATTAGTAGCAGCACTTGAGCTTTTCTATTGCGAAGACTCATTGGCTCTTACACCAAAAACTTATAGTATTTATAGCATACTTTATCTTCAGCAACCATTATCTTGAAACAATACTAGCACGTCTTTGTATGTATCAGCTTTCTGCTTGATTTTCGACTCAATAACCTTTCCGGTCTAAATTTTAGATGCGGAATTATGAAAACCCGCTAATCCTACTTATTCTTGATTTATTGTAGCCAACCAAGATAAGTTAGGATTCAGCTTGTAACTCAACATTGAATGGAACACCCTTACACCAAACTTGACTCTTTCTTTCGGCTGGACTTCATACAGTTGTTGCCTTGCGCCTGCTTAGTAGAGTCATAAGTCGGGCACAGCTTTTCCAAACAAGTCCTTTGTCCGTGATGGCAGCTTTCGAGCATTTAGCTTGGGCTTTGATACAAGGCAACCACTCATAATTTTCCATCAGCCGCGCTATGGTTTTGTCTCCGTCGGCGCACAAAATGCAATTGAGATGAAGTGCTTTGCTATCGTGGTTTCAAATTCTTTTAAAGTTTTTAAAGCAAATAGGTCGTGATTTCGACTGCAGCTAACAAACCCAAAATAGCTCTAGCCAGCAGGGTTGATAGCTGCATTTTCCCTTAGATTTTCAACCGCGGCATAAGAATGATGCCGGGTGAAGAGCACAATAAAAGAGCCTTGAATATGGATATGTTATCTGCTGCGACACCCCCAACTCGCCCTAATGGGCCAAGCTTGTGGAAGTGGTTTTTGCGTAGCGTGGGGTTGGAGGCATGGTTTCAGAAAACGTCCGTGACCGCCCAGGATGGTCAAGAAGAACGGGTATTTTTGCGGCTAGCGCTATCGGGCGTTTCAAGCTCTGCCAAATCTCCTGACCCGACCCCACTGACTGAGGCATTAAATGAGTGCATGGCCGCTATTCGAGCGGGTGGCGGCCAGGTTGTTAGCAACCAAGGCACCAATTTATTATTGACTTGGCCAGTGGAGCTAGGTGCCCGTCAGGTGGTTCCTATCTATTTCCAACTGCGCGAGCGGTTGCAGCGCCGAACTCGCCAACAAGAGCTATTTGCCGCAGCTAGTCTGGGGTTGGTTACAACCCGACATAGAAGAGCACGGCTTGATTACCAGGGCGAGGTAGTGAAACACGTAGCAGGCATGCTGCGCGAAAACCAACAACTAGGGCACGACCTGCTGATTTCGGCTGCTTTGTACCACCGCCTCGATCAAACGCTGCCCTACCAGTACGAACTCCACGTTGGCTTCGACTTGCCGGGTCATCGTTATCCGGCAACACTTTTCAGAGTAACGGCTGAATCGCCTGCCGAACCAACCCAACCGTCTTTTCCTGAGTTAGCCGCCACTGCTGAGAAGGCTCCGTCTCTTCCCTATTTGTAGGTTGATTTAGTTTCTTCATTTACTCCGGATTAGCTGCCTTACCCGAGGCCCAAGGGCAACAATCCATCTTACGAGGGCATCGCAAACTCCACCACATGACACAGCAAAAGGGCAATATTGCTCCAGCAGAAGGCAAATTAGGGATTCTACTACCTGGTATGGGCGCCGTTGCGACCACCCTTATTGCGGGGGTGCTAGCAGTACGCAAAGGAGGGCCTCAGCCTATCGGCTCGCTTACGCAGATGGGCAATATCCGCATCGGCAACCGCAGTGAAAACACCTATTCGAAAATCAAGGATTTTGTGCCACTGGCGCCTCTCGACGACATAGAGTTTGGAGGATGGGATGTGTATGACGACAACGTGTACCAAGCCGCGCTGAAAGCCGAGGTGCTGGATGCTCGCCTGCTCGAAACCATTCGCCCTGAGCTCGAGGCTATTAAGCCCATGAAAGCGGCGTTTGACCAGCACTATGTGAAAAACCTGGACGGCACACACGTAAAGACTTTCACGACCAAATACGACCTGGCCGAGCAGCTCATCGACGACATTCGTACTTTCAAGGCTACGCGCAATTGCAGCCGCCTAGTGGTGGTATGGTGTGGCTCGACGGAAATCTACCATGAGTTGTCGGCGGTGCACCAGACGTTGGCTAGCTTCGAGGAAGGCTTGCATACCAACTCGCCCAACATTGCGCCAAGCATGATTTACGCCTATGCTGCAATCAAGGAGGGCATACCGTTCGTGAATGGTGCACCTAACCTGACGGTGGATGTACCTGCTTTGCTGGAACTGGCTCACGCTACAAACACACCCGTAGCAGGCAAAGACTTCAAGACTGGTCAGACCTTGATGAAAACCATTGTAGCGCCGGGTCTCGCGGCTCGCGCACTGGGCGTGAAAGGCTGGTTTTCAAGCAATATTCTCGGCAACCGCGACGGCTTGGTCTTGGATGACCCCGACAACTTCAAAACCAAAGAAGTGTCGAAGCTAAGCGTGCTAGAGGATATTCTTGACCCTGAGGGCAACCCCGATCTGTACGGCGATATGTACCACAAGGTGCGTATCAACTACTACCCACCCGCGGGCGACAACAAAGAAAGCTGGGACAACATCGACATCTTCGGGTGGCTAGGCTACCAGATGCAAATCAAGATCAACTTCTTGTGCCGCGACTCTATTTTGGCGGCGCCGCTGGTACTGGACTTGGCGTTGTTTATCGACTTGGCAAAGCGCTCTAACCTGAGTGGCATTCAGGACTGGCTGTCGTTCTACTTGAAAGCGCCGCAAACCTTGCCTCACCACCGGCCCGAGCACGACATCTTCAAGCAACTCACGACGCTGCATAACACGCTACGCCGCTTGGTAGGTGAAGAACCCGTAACGGATATGGCGCCGGAGGAATACCAGAATGCGCTTGGCGTTTGGTAGGGAAACCGGCCGTAGCGCGAGCAAGGTAATTGCCTCGGTACTGGGCATCGGGTATGTGAAAGGAGGCGGTACGGTAGCCGCTGTGGCCTGCTGCCTCCTTTTATACCCGATGCGCACCTGGGGTTTGACGCAGCATTTGCTGCCGGTTGTGTTGCTTACAGGAGCCTTACTCTTTCTAGGCACCTGGGCGGCTCATAAGGTTGAGCCAATCTGGGGCAAAGATAACTACCGGGTGGTGATAGACGAAGTGGCGGGCATGTGGATAAGCATGCTTTTTGTTCCACTTACCGGACCTCGCTTACTGGCGGGCCTGGTACTGTTTCGATTTTTTGACATGGTGAAGCCTCTGTTTATCAGAAGAATGGAGAAGCTACCGGGTGGCGTGGGCGTCATGATGGACGACGTACTAGCCGGCGTTTACGCCAACTTACTGCTACAAGCCGGAATTTACTTCCGCTTCTTCTAAGTGTATTATCCTCGCTTTATTAAGGCCCAAGCGGCATCGTTGGCTTCTACAGTCGTCGATTTCGTGGTTACTATCGGCTGCGTAGAGGTACTGCACAGCTGGTACCTAGCCGCCACTATCTTAGGCAATATTGCCGGGGGCATTACCAACTTCTGCCTCGGGCGCTACTTCGTTTTTGAAGCTACTCAGCAAAACGTTCGGACCCAGAGTGGCCGGTATCTGGGGGTGTGGCTAGGGAGCCTGCTATTGAATGCAACCGGCGTTTATTTCTGTACCCAAGTGCTGCACACCAACTATGTGGTCAGCAAAGTAGTGGTTTCGTTTTTAGTTGGCATTGGCTTCAACTACCTGTTGCAGCGCCACTTTGTATTTCCAAAATCATGACTAATCTGTTGGTTAGGTGTCACTACCTCGCGGTGGTGTATGCAATGCTACTGTTGGGTTGCCCCACAATAGCATTTGCCCAAACCACTATTGCAGGAGTTGTAACGGACGCTACGACGAAAGAGAAATTGCCTTTCGTGAGCGTGGCCGTGCCGGGCGCGGGCATAGGCACTAACACTGACGAGAACGGGCGTTTCACGCTCCAGATACCAGCCCAGTACACCTCGGTGGTGTTTACGTCGGTGGGGTATGGCACCGTCACGAAAACGATAGTGCCTGGCCGTACGCAAGAAATCAACGTGCAACTCGCCACTACGGCCACCGCGCTTAAGGAAGTGGTGGTGCAAGGCAGCAAGGCGCCTCGCTACCGCAACAAAGAGAACCCGGCCGTGGCACTGATCCGCCAAGTAATCGAGCACAAAGAGCAAAACCGCCCCGAGCGCTACGATTACGTGGAATACGACAAGTACGAGAAGATGTCGTTCTCGCTCAGTAACTTATCGGAGAAATTTAAAAACCGAAAGTTCTTTCGCAACTACCAGTTCTTGTTTCAGCAGCAGGATTCTGCCGCCGCGGGTGGGGTAAACATTTTGCCGCTTTACCTGGAAGAAAAGCTCACCCGGGAGTACTACCGCAAAAACCCGGAGAAGCGCAAAGTGGTGGCGCTAGGTACCAAGCAAGCTCAGTTCGACAAGAGCTTTATTGATAACGGGGGCCTGAGTTCCTACTTCAATAGAATGTACCAGGACATTGATGTGTACGACAACCGCATCACGCTGCTTGGCAATCAGCTCCTAAGTCCGCTGGCCAATACGGCTCCTACGTTCTATCAGTACTTTATTACGGATACGCTGCGGGAAAACACGCCGCCGCTCGTTGAGTTGACCTTTGGGCCGCGCAACCGGGAGGATCTGCTGTTTCAGGGCAAGCTATACGTGACGCTGGATGGAAATTATGCAGTGCAGCAAGCCGACTTGTCGGTGGACAAGCGCATCAACCTCAATTTTATCAAAAGCCTGGATGCCCGCCTGCAATTTGCGGAAAACCCCGACCGGCGCTACCACCTAAGCAAAAGTGAGCTAGCCATTGATTTTGGCGTGTCGTCCAACAAGGGCTCCGGTTTTTACGGCGAGCGGACAGTTGTGTACCAACAGTACCAGGTCAACCAGTCGCGGCCGGAGAGCTTCTACGAAAGCACAACGCCTACTGAGGATACTACTACCGCCCGGAGTGCAGCGTTTTGGCAGCAACACCGGCCCGATAGCCTAAACGAGCGGGAAAGTGCCATTTATAAAAATGTAGACACCCTGCAAACCATTCCCTCGTTCCGGCGGACGCTGGAGCTGTTCACATTTCTGCTGGCGGGCTACAAGTCGTTTGGTCCATTCGAGGTGGGGCCGGCCAACACATTCTATAGCTTCAACCCAGTGGAGGGTTTTCGGCTGCGCCTAGGCGGCCGTACTACCCCGGAATTCAGTAAGCGCCTGTACTTTGAAACGTATGCGGCTTACGGGTTCAAGGACGAAAAGTGGAAGTATTTCCTGAGCTCCACGTATTCGCTCAACAACAAGTCGATATACGCTTTCCCACAAAACTTTGTGCGCGCCAGCTTTCAGCGCGACACCAAGATTCCGGGGCAGGATTTGGAATTTGTGCAGGAAGACAACTTCTTACTGTCCTTCAAGCGCGGGGTAAACGATAAGTGGCTCTACAACGACACGTACCGCCTCGACTACGTGCACGAGTTTAATAACCACTTCTCGTACACCTTAGGCCTCAAGAAGTGGCAACAGTCGCCGGCGGGAGGGCTTTATTTCCGTACGGGCACCCCCGATACCAGTGTTGAAGTCGGGGCGCTCAACACCACAGAAGCGACGTTGGGGTTACGCTGGGCGCCGCAAGAAGCATTCTATCAAGGCAAGCTTTACCGGGTACCTATTGTGGGGCCGTTCCCCGTTGTTACGGCGCGCTTTACAACCAGCCTCAAGGGGTTGCTCGCCAGCCAGTACTCCTACCGCAACGTGACGCTTAACGTCACCAAGCGGTTTTATATGGCACCGCTGGGCATTGCATCGGTCACGCTGGAAGGAGGTTACACGTTTGGGCAGGCACCGTTCCCACTGTTGACTATCCATCGGGCCAACCAAACGTATTCGTATCAGTTGAACTCGTATAACCTGATGAACTTCCTGGAATTCTCGAGCGACCATTATGCCAGCCTGTTCGTGGACCATAACTTCAACGGCTTCTTCTTCAACAAGCTGCCGTTGATTAAGCGACTGAAGCTGCGCGAAGTAGCTTCCCTGAAGTTGCTGTACGGTGGGTTGCGCCAAGAGAATAACCCGAACGTTCAGCCGGAATTGTTTCAGTTTTTGCAGGATCAACAGGGCCGACCTACTACGTTTGCCTTAGGCAAACAGCCCTATGCCGAAGCCAGTGTGGGCGTGTCCAATATCTTTAAGCTGTTTCGGCTTGATGTTGTGAAGCGGCTCAATTACCTGGACCATCCAAACGTGGCGGAATGGGGCCTCCGTGGCCGCTTCAAGCTAGATTTTTAACGAGCACTCGCTCCCCGACCGCATGAAATTTGACACCCTACGCATTGCCCTTCAGCAAGGGATATACAAGGTTATCAATCCCTTCGTCCGGCTGCTCATCAAGATTGGCTTCACCCCTAATGCTGTCACGCTCACCGGCTTGGTATTGAACATTGGGGTGGCCGTGCTTTTCATTGTGGGGGCCGAGGAAGGCAACCGTGGCGACTTGCGTTATGTGGGTTGGG
Organism: Hymenobacter sp. YC55; assembly: GCF_029433095.1. GTDB lineage: Bacteria > Bacteroidota > Bacteroidia > Cytophagales > Hymenobacteraceae > Hymenobacter. The sequence continues at coordinate 318,451 of NZ_JARNTX010000005.1, read as the reverse complement.
GCGGGGCACTCATCTTGTTTGCTGGCCTTTTCGATATGCTCGATGGGCAAGTAGCACGCATTGGCAATATGAAAAGCGACTACGGCGCCCTCTTCGACTCGGTGCTGGACCGTTACAGCGAGCTGTTCACGTTTTTAGGCATCTGCTACTACTTGGTGGCACACGACTACTTCTTCAGTTCGTTGTTTGCGTTTATTGCCCTAATTGGGTCGATGATGGTGAGCTACACTCGGGCGCGGGCCGAAGGGCTTGGCATAGAATGCAGCGGCGGCCTAATGCAACGGCCCGAACGGGTGGTGCTGTTGGGCGTAAGTGCGCTGGCTTGCGGTATCAGTTCGGCGTATCTGGGCGACGACTACAAGCTGTTTGTGCCGGGCTTGCCTTTCCACATCTTCGAGACGATGTCGATTTTCACGCTGCCTATTACTGTGCTGGCCATCCTCTCCAACATCACGGCGGTTTCTCGGCTATTGCAAGCCAAGAAAGGACTAGCCATGAAAGCGGCCACTACACCACCGCCAACTTCGTCGGCGGGCAAGAAAGTGGCGGCTTCGTTGCTGCTGGTTGCAGGCACCCTGTTCACGCATTCGGTAGGCGTTGGTGCTACGCCGTTGCCGGACCCCTCCTTTCCAACTCCGAAAGGCATTGCCAACCAGCTGTTTTATTTACAGCGCGACCCCAACACCAATACGGTCATTTATCAGCTCAACGTGAACGGGGCGGGCAAGCTCGACGAAGACGAGCCCATCCGCATTTTCTGGATACGCTATGCCGAGCAAAGCCAGCGCCAAGACTTGGATTTCATTCAGCGCAAATTCGCGTACGGGGTGAACGCCAAGAAGCTAGCCCCGGAAAAGTACGAGCTGAAGTTTTTCGCCTATGGCAAAATTCGCTTCTATCTGATGCGGTCCGCTACCGACAAGGCGTTTCACGTGTACACCACCGTAGCCAACCAGCAAATGGTGCTCGACCGTATTTTCCTGCGCATCGAAGGGGGCACGTTTTGGGTGCCCAACGTGAAATACGTTGAATTGACTGGCTGGAACCCCGCGACGCGCGAACCGGTAGTGCGACGGTTCAACGTGTAGCTGCGCCCTACTGAATGCCAGCAGCACCCACACGAGTCTGAAGTTTGTAGTTTATTTCAATGCCCACTCCTTTGCTAGCAACCAACACCTCGAACACCAGCCGAAAAGGCGGCTTGCTTGTTTTGCTTTTGTCGGCTGCGTACCTGCTGTTGTCGTACGTGTTGATTGGCTTTCGGCCGGAGCAGTTGGTGCTGGTAGGGCTATGTACTGCGTGTTACTTCTTGTCGGATACCACGCGGCGCTTCATCACCGGTTTTTCCATCTTCGTGGTCTTCTGGATTCTGTACGACTACATGAAGGCCTTCCCGAACTATACCTATCGGGCAGTGGACATTGCGCCGCTCTACAATGCCGAAAAGCTCTTGTTCGGCATTCCGTTTCAAGGAAAGTCCCTCACCCCCAACGAATTTTGGCTGATCAACCACAATGCGCTGCTAGATGTGGTGTGTGGTATCTTCTACCTGTGTTGGGTGCCCGTGCCGCTGGCTTTTGCGGGGTATCTGTTCTTCAAAAACCGGCCGCTATTCTTTGAATTCTCTCTGACGTTTCTGCTGGTAAACCTGCTCGGCTTTACCGTGTATTACCTGCACCCCGCCGCGCCGCCGTGGTATGTGCAGCAACACGGCTTTGCCTTTCAGCCCCTAACGATGGGCAGCACGGCTGGGCTATCGAGGTTTGATGCCCTTTTTGGTGTCAACATCTTTGCTTCCATCTACGCCAAGAACTCCAACATCTTCGCGGCCATGCCTTCGCTGCACTCGGCGTACCCGGTAGTTGTACTGTACTACGCCATCCGCAACAACTCTGGCATCTTCGTTCAAATCTTCGGGGTTATCATGGCTGGCATCTGGTTTGCGGCCGTTTATACCAGCCACCATTACGTGCTGGACGTAGCAGCCGGCGTTTGCACCGCATTGTTAGGGCTAGGGCTGATGCAGTTACTACTCGCCAAAAGCCGGGCTTTCAATCGGTTTGTAGCCCGTTTTTCGGAGCTCACCGCGCCCAGGGAATAGCCAGCTCGATTCCAAATGAAATCAGTTATGCCTACAGGTTTTAGTCCTGAGGCATAACTGACTTCAATGGTCTGCCGAAGTAGAAAGCATACTCTAGCAGCAGCTAACGGCTATTCACGACCACCCTGCAAATCCAAGTGCAGCTTTATTTCGGGTAGGATGTAGTGCTCGTCCGGCAGAGAGGGGTCAGAAGCGTAGGTGATACCCCACCGTGTACGATCCACTTGTACGTCGGCCTGCACGGTTATCTTTTGCTTGTTCACGTTGATCTTCGCGGGGAAGGAAATGGAGTGCGTTTGATCGAGCATGGTTAAGTCACCAGTTACCATGTAGTTGGCTCCGCTGACGGCCTTGGTGTCACCGCTTGTATAGCGGCTGACTTGCGTGATAGTAAAGCGCAGATTGGGGTGCAGGGCCATGTTGAAGAAGTCCGCGCTCTGCAAGTGGCCAATTAACAGGGGCTTTTGCGCGTCGGGCAGGTTGAAATTGACCAGTGAGGAAAGGGGCAGCACGAAGCGGCCACTTGTTACTTGCCCATTAACAACTTCCAGCTCTTCGCTGGCGACACTGATAGAGCCAGCATTGAAGTAGCTATTGCGCAAGAAGCCCTGCCACTCCGCCACCGACTTAGTTTCATCGAGCTTGTAAGAAGTAGAGGCCTCATTATGCTCTTTTTCACAGCTGCTGAAAAGAGTTATTCCAGCCAGTAATAAAGTGGTGAGGGCGAATTTCATTGTTCTTGAAGAGTTTAGTAGTTACTTGATTTCGAGTTTATTGCTCTAGCAAAAAGAAGAGCATACAAGGTCCTTCGCCACCAGAAAGGGGCTTGCGGGCTTGTTGATTTAGAAGGATAGACACTACTCAGTAGACACAACTGGGCCGGTGCGGTGAGCGTGCCAGTCGAGGGCGCAGCCCAAGCGGGCAATCAGGTCAGTGATGACTGCGCGGGGCAAGGAGCCTGAGTAGCGAGGCTGATGCTGCAACAAGTAGTGGCCGATGAGGTGATGCAGCCGGTGCATAGCGGCTTGTTGCTTTAGCGGTTGAAAACTGAGCTTGATCAGCAACAGATAATCGGCCAGCAAGTGGGCGGCTTCTTCGCTTAGCCACACGGTTTGGCCAGACAACACCAGTTGAGAGTCGCCCGCTTTGCGGAGGGCGGCCACAGTGCGTGCTCGAAACACAAAGGCCGAAGCAGGCATAACGAAAACTACAAGTGATTCTTAGGCAGCGAGCTACTCATATGAAAAGCACGCCGTACTGCTCGTGTAAGGAGCGCACCATGCCTAAGATGACATCGGCTGGGGGCGGCCCCTGCGGCGGAGTAACTGGCCCTACAGTTGCTAGCGGCTGGCTGTACTCCAGGAAGTGCCCCATAAACTGACCCGGCGTGAGCAGCACCAAGAACCGGGCTTCGGGCGAGGCAAGAACAAAGTTGTGGGGTACTTTACGTGGGGCAAATACCGTATCGCCTGCCTGGGCAACCACTGTGTCGGCCCCAATATGGAAGGTGATTTCGCCTTCCAAGAGGTAGAAGGTTTCGTCTTCGTGGGTGTGTACGTGACGTGGAGGCTCGGCGCCGCGGGGCAAAGTCAGTTCAAGCAGCGAGAAGTTGTTGTCGGTTTGTTGAGGCGTTACCAATACGCGGAAGTAACCTCCTTGGTACGCGCGCAGCTCGCCGATTTCAGCTACCAGGGTTTGGGGAAATGTCGTTTGCATAATGCTGAGTGCTTAAGTGATTGAACACTACAAAGAACGGCTTCCCAATTCACCTAAACTTGTACAAAAGCGACTGACAGATAGTACTTTGCTGTACAAATGCGACATGCTAGCAGCTATCTTTCCACAGCCGATTAAGGCGCAAAAAAGCCGACCACTTAGGGTGGTCGGCAGCGAAAACGACTATAGCAAGCTGTTCACAAAGGCAACTTAGGCAACTCCAGCAGCCAACCAAGCCGGGCGAGCGGCGGGTGGGCGCATGGAGGTGAAGCAGCGGCCGTGGGTTACAAACAGTTCTTCGGGCCGTTCGGCAAGCAGCCGCGAAGGGCGCAAGCCGGTTAGGTTGAGGAAGTCGCGAGAGAAATGCGCCTGATCGAAGTAGCCGCAGTCGTGGGCCAAGGCGGTCAGCGACAAGGTAGGATCGGCATCCAAGCGGTGGAAGGCTTGATTGAGCCGGATGATCTTCCCTAGCTCCTTAGGGGTAAGGCCCACTTTGGAGCGAAACAACCGCTCTAGATGCCGCCGGCTGATGCCCAGCTGGCTTTCCAACGCGCTTATGGTCAGACTGCCACTGGAAGCTTGCAGTTGCCCTACGGTGTACTGTACATAGTCGATAAGGGCGTCTTTGGGTACTAGGCGGCGGAGCAAGAAGGCATCAAGCTGTTGAACACGGGCTTCATCGGTGGCAGCTTCGTGCAGTTGGTCGAGCAGCGTATCAACAGGGCGGCCCCACACAGCTTCCAGGTCCAGGCTAGGCACGTCGGTCAGAGCGTCGAGGGCCAAGGGTAAAAATTGAGACATACCCGCAGGCTTTACCTGCACCTTGATTAGGCGGGTGTGGCCCGAAAACTTCAGCCAGATAGGCTGAGTAAGCTGGCCAACCAAAAAAGCCCGGGTGGTACGCTGCATAGCATCCTGCCGGCTACGGTAGCTATACTCGTGCAGGTCGCCGTAGAGGAACAGCAGTGAGGGTTGGCCGTAAGGCAACAGGCGCCACGTGGCCGCAGTTGCATCGAGCGTCGACCAATCGGCATCTACCAGCACGTAACTATCAATGTAAGGCTGAAGGGCGGGCGAGGGCGTAAATACCTGAGCTTTCATAGGGCAAGCAATAACAGGGCGTAACGTGGCCCAAAGGTGCTACTTCAATGGTCGGTCTACTTGTACAAAAGCGACCTGCTAGCTGGCATTATACTACAGTTAAAGCAAGCTCTGCGGGTAGGTTTGCTTTCACGCGTAGAGCCTGCTGCACATGGCGCTGCTCGTGCACAATCACGAATTCTATTGCCTCACCTAAGCGCAACTTCAGCAATTGAAAGAACTCGACCGGCACTGCTTTGCGGTTGAGGTCGGCATGTTGCGCCTGTCTTAACAATTCCAGCAACTGCTGCTGATGCTGCAAGAACTCTGCTAGCACCTCGCGGCCAAGCCGACTGCCGCTCGGGTTCATGCGCTTCAGCGTCTTGGCTTTTTTGGTGTTGCTGGGGGCCATCATGGCAATGGACTTACGACCAAACCAGCTATAGCCAACTTCGGCTTCAACAGCTGTACCAGCCTTAGCTAAAGCCTGAGCAAAGCGCGGGTTGTAATAGCGGCTGTAGCGGTTCAGGTGTTCGAGGCATTCGAGCACGCTCCAGGCATTGGGCGCTGGCTGCTGGTTGAGCTGAGCGACTTCTAGGGGCTCGAATTCAGCTTGTACGGTATTGATAAGCTGGCGAGTGGCTTGGGCTAGCTGGGCGAGGAAAGCGTTGGTAGTCATGGCGTTTGTTTTTGTCAAAGGTCCGGGCCACGTACCTCTTTTACCTTGATTGAAATCAATATTTACTTAAGCCTACTCAGTGTTTCGGGCGTCATGCGCAAGTAAGACGCAAGGTACTTCTTGGGTATTGTTTGGAAGATGTGCGGACTGCGCTTGCGTAGGCGTTCTAGGCGCTGGGCTGGTTCGGGCAGCAGCAAATCTATTTCGTGCTCCATGCGGCCAACAAGTGCCTTCTCCAACTCGTGGCGCCAAAGCTGAGACAGGGCCGGACTATTGTCGAGGCAGGCCTGAAATTCAGTGCGCGCTATGGCAATCAGCTCGCTCGGCTGTAGCGCTTGGATGGCGTATTCAGAGGGCTTGCCCATGGCAAACGAAGGGAACGAGCACACCATGTCGCCGGAGTGCACAAAGCCCACGCATATTTCCTCGTCCTGGGTTGGGTAGATAATGCGCAAGGTGCCGCGGTAAGCGAAGTACAGATACTGCTCGGTTTGGCCGGGCGCCACCAAATAGCCGTTGCGTGGCACGAACAGTTCCTTGGTCCAGCACGCTATGAATTGCGCTGTCTCAGTGGGTGGCAGATACGGAACGTTGCTTAGCGTGCTGGCCAGTAAGGTGCGGGCCGCAGCGGCAAAGGCAGGCGCAGGAACCATCAGGAAAATCAATCGGTGTGTTGAACTGCCTGAAATACTGAAATCGTCGGCTTACATCCTACAGCTATTCGCCTTAGCGACTGGTCTATGTCCGCAGCCCTAGACTAGGCCTGTTGAGTACCTAAGGAGTTCTACAAGCCTAGAAGAACCGCTTAAACCGCAGGCTGCACCGGATTCAAATCAGAAGGAGGCGTCAGGGGCGGCGCGTCTAGCTCTTGCGGGTGTGCATCCAGGCTTACTTCGTGGTGGCCGCGCTGGTATTGAGCCAGGGCTTTTTCGCCGAACAACCAAAACACCACCGGCGTCACGATGATGTCGAGGAAGGTAGACGAGAGCAAACCTCCGAGAATCACGGTAGCCACCGGATACAGGATTTCTTTGCCGGGCGCATCTTTGGCCAGCGTGAGGGGCACCAGGGCCAGGGCCGCCACCAGGGCCGTCATCAGCACCGGCACCAAGCGTTCCAGAGAGCCGCGAACTATCATTTCCTTGCCGAACTTCTCGCCCTCGTGCTCCACGAGGTGGATGTAGTGCGAAATCATCATGATGCCGTTGCGCGAGGCAATGCCTGTGAGGGTAATAAAACCTACCAGTGAGGCAATGCTAAACGTGCCGCCCGTGAGCAGCACGGCCACCACCGAGCCAATCAGCGCCAGCGGAATGTTGAGCATGATCTGGCCCACCATCAGTGGCGACTTGAAGTGCGAGAACAGCACCAGAAAGATACCCGCCAGGGAAAACAAGCTGAGCCACAGAATCTTGCTAGAAGCCGACTGCTGGCTCTCGAACTGTCCGCCATACGTGAGGTAGTAGCCGGGCGGCAGCTTTACTTGCTGCGCTATGCGGGCCTGTACTTCCTGCACCGTGGAGCCCAGGTCGCGGCCGGCTACGTTTAGTGAGACCGTGATGCGGCGCTGCGTGTTTTCGTGGTTGACGGTGTTCGGGCCCGGCTCGTAGCTTACGTCGGCCACCTCACTCACCGGAATCAGGGCACCGGAGGGGGTTTCGATGCGGGTGTTGGCAATGGTCGTCACGTCGTTGCGCTGGTTTTCGGGCAGCTTGACTATCAGGTCAAAGCGCTTCTGCCCGTCAAGCATCTGCGACACCACGTCACCCTGAAATAAGGTTTCTAAAGTGGCTACCACCTGTCCGCGCTCCAAACCGTAGGCCCGCAAAGCCTGGTCGCGGGGGCGTACCAGCAGCTGCGGAATCTGAACCTGCTTTTCCACTTGCAGGTCCACTACGCCAGGCACAGTACTGGCTGCGGCGCGTACTTCGTTGGCATAGCGGCGCAGCTCCAGCAAGTCGTTGCCGAATACCTTGATGGCAACTTGGGCCCGTACGCCGCTCAGCAAGTGGTCGAGGCGGTGGGAAATAGGTTGGCCGATGTTCACGTTCACGCCGGTTATCAAAGCCAAACGCTGGCGCAAATCGGCTAGAATTTCGTCGCGGCTACGCATGATTCGGCCTTCTTTCTCCAGCTCGTCTTCGGTTTTGAAGGCCACTTCGATTTCCGAGTTATTCACCGACTCGGCGTGCTCGTCGAGTTCAGCGCGACCGGTGCGGCGGGCGGTGTAAGCCACTTCCGGCAGCTGCAAAATCTGCTCTTCGCCAAGCGTTCCGAGCTTGTTGGACTCGGCGAGAGAAGTGCCAGCCGGCGCCGAGAAGTTGACGGTCAGGGAGCCTTCGTTGAAGGGAGGCAAGAACTCGGTACCGAAGAAAGGCACTAGCGCTGCCGCCAGCATAAACAGCACGCCCGTAACAGTCAGCACCACCTTGGGGTGCGTCAGACCCCAATTCAGTAGGCTGGTATCTTTCCGCTTCAGCCAACGCACCAAACCTCCCTCCTGCTCGGCCTGCCGAATCTGCTTGATCTTCGGCAACAGGTAGTAGCACAACACCGGCGTTACGGTCAGGGAAACGAACAGCGAGGCCACGATACTGGTGATGTACGCAATGCCGAGCGGGGCAAAAATGCGGCCTTCCATGCCTTCGAGGGCGAACAGCGGCAAGAACACCAGCACCACAATAATGGTAGCGTACACGATAGAATTGCGCACCTCCGACGAGGCCGCGTAAATCACCTGCAACGCCGGTTTGGGAGCGGGCAGCTGCTGGTTTTCGCGCAGCCGCCGAAACACGTTCTCCACGTCCACAATGGCATCGTCTACCAATTCGCCGATAGCAATGGCCAGCCCGCCGAGGGTCATGGTGTTGATGCTGATGCCAGCGGCCCGAAACACCAGCGCCGTCACGAGCAAGGAAAGCGGAATGGCCACCAGGGAAATAAAGGTGGTGCGCACGTTCAGTAGGAAGGCAAACAGCACGATAACCACCAGAATAGCGCCGTCGCGCAAAGCATCTTCCACGTTGCTGATCGACGACTCGATGAAATCAGCCTGCTTAAACAAACGGGTATTGATTTGCACATCTTTCGGCAACGAAGGCTTGAGCTCCACCAGCGCTTTTTCCACGGCTTCGGTCAAGCCGACGGTGGCGGTGCCAGGCTGCTTTTCTATGCTCAGAATAACGGCCTGCTTGCCATTCACGCTGCCGTCGCCACGCTTGAAGCGGGCCCCAAACTCCACGTTGGCTACCTGCTTGACGGTAACAGGCGACCCTTCGCGGTAGCCGACAATAATGTTCTCGATGTCCGAGACGGAGCGCAGGCGTCCCAAGTTGCGGATCAGCACTTCCGAGCCGTTGCGGTCGAAGAAGTTGCCGGTGGTATTGAGGTTGGAGCGACGTAGGGCTTCTTCCACTTGCGTGATAGTCAACCCTACGGCGTTCAGGCGAGGCATATCCAGCAGCACCTGATACTGCAAATTATCGCCGCCGATGGGAATTACCTGGGCTACACCGGGGATGCTGAGCAGGCGCTGACGCACAGTATAGTTGGCCAGGGTGCGCAGGTCGGCCGCCGAAGTGGCCCCGCTCCGCGGCCCGCCATCTGAGAGCGAGGAACCCGCCGAGGCACTCGGCGTCTGGTTGGTTGCTTGTGAGTAATTAGATGACAATCCCACCAGCATAATCTGCCCCATCACCGACGAAATGGGTCCTAGCACCGGCGTAATGCCGGTGGGCAGTTGCTCGCCTACAGTTTGCAGCTTTTCGGCCACAATCTGGCGAGCCGTGAAAATATCGGTGCCGTAGTCGAACTCCACGAACACCATACCTAATCCAATGGCGGAGTTGGAGCGCACTGCCGACACGCCCGTAGCGCCATTCAGCGCCGTTTCGACCGGCAGTGTCACCAGTGCCTCCACTTCCTCGGGCGCCATGCCCGCCGATTCCAAGAACACGGTTACCCGGGGCCGGTCGAGGTCGGGCAGCACGTCCACTGGTAGCTGGCGCGCCGTGTAGGAGCCAGCTACTAGCAGGCCCAAGGCGAAAGCCAGCATGAGCAGGCGGTTTTGCAGAGCAAAGCGAATGATACTATCAAGCATAGTATTGGAGCTGTTCGTATTCGGTATGTATACTCAGGGCGTAGAGACGAGCAATTCTATCTCGTCGTGGCTGAGGTTGATTATTTAGCTGTAGCGCGCAGCCTGAGCTTCGCGTATTGGTGCACGAGGTTGTTATGGCGCGGTTATTTATTGTTTCACGATTCGCGAAGCTCAGGCTTCGCGCTACATCCTTCGACACCGAACCTGCTATAGGCCAATCATTCATCGACGAGGCGCGAACCGAAGATTGGTGAAGCCAAGTGTCGCGTCACGCGTAGCGACATACAACTCAGCCATTACTGATTTAGGTAGATGGACTTCAATTGGTAAGTACCCACGCTCACCACCCGGTCGTTTTCGTTGACTTCGCCGGCGAGCAGCACGGTTTGCTGGCCATTGGCTGAGCCCGGTTGCACGTAGCGAATTTTGAAAGTTTCAGGCGCGCTGTGCACAAACACCACGGGCTTGCCGTTGAGGTCGGTGAGGGCCGAGGTGGGCACTACCAGCTCTTTTTTGCCGCTACTGCCAGCGCCCATTACCTGCACGTTGACGGCCTGCCCGGCCCGGAACAGGTTGCTGCCGGCGTTATCGAGTTCCAGAATCAGTTGGCGCGCTTGGTTGACGGGGTTAACCGTGTTGCTAAATACTACCAGCCGCGCTGGGGCGCTGCCTTGTTGGCCTTGCAGGCCTTCAACCATGAACTGGGCGTTGGCCGGAAGCTTTTCCAGGTCTTGGGCAAATACCTGCGCTTCCACGCGCAACTTGCCGGGGTTTAGCACCCGAAATAGCTCGTCGCCCTGGTTGACTTGCTGACCCACAGCGAGGGTAAACACATCTACAGTGCCGCTGATGGGGGACGTAATGCTCACGCGGCGGGTGCGGGCCTGCCCGTTAAGAATAGTGGCGTTCTGCCGAGCCTGGCGCAGGCGCAATTCGGCCGCCACTACGTCTTTGCGGGCGGCAATATCGGCTATGGTTTGCAGGCGGGCGTAGTCTTGTTGAGCGGCCCGCAGCTCGGCTTGCGCATTGGCCCGCTCCGTAGCCAACCCGATTTGCTGCGTGGCATCCAGTGTTTGATCAACAACGGCTAGCACCTGGCTGGCACGCACCGCCTGGCCTACCCGCGCGTCCAAGCGCACGATGCGCCCGGTTTGGGGCACTACCACCCGGCCTTCTCCCCCGTTGGCGGCCGATACCGTACCGTACAAGGTCAGGCGGTTGTAGGTAGTGGAGTAGTTGGCCAAGGCCGTCCGTACACCAAACAAAAACTGGCTTTCCTTTGGCAACAGCACGGCATCGGTCATAGCGGCACCGGCGTTTGGTTGGGCGGTAGCGCCGTGGTCTTCACCATCGTGGGCCCACAGGGGCGCGGGTGGGGGCAGTAGCACGACCATACCCAAGGCCAGGGCACCCATAGCGGCAAGTAGCTTATGCTTGGTTTTCATACACAACAGGTGAAGTGGTGGACACGGGCGCCTCAACGCGCCGCCGACGCAGAAACAACGCCGTCAAAACAATGCCGAGGGCGAAGGCCCCAAGCAGCAGCAACACGTTTTTCCAGGACGAGAACAGAGAAGGAGTTGCCGCTAGGGGCGCCGCCGCGGGCAGCTTTTTGCCCACTTCCAGGCCGGAAAGCAGCATCAAGTCGGCTTGGTCGCCGGCCACGATTTGCACGGCCAAGCTGTATTTCTGATTAGCTGGAAAAGCGCCTTCCACCAAATAGGAGCCCGCCGACTTTTCCGTAACCGCAAACTTCAGATCGGTAGCTTCTGGGCAGGTTACAGTTATTTTCGCGCCTTTAATAGGCGCGTTGGTAGCATAATCCGACACGAACAGGCGCATATCGGCGTCCTGACCTTTTTCCAGGGGCTCGTAGCGCAACAGCAGTTCGAACTTTTCGGACAGTGCCGCTACGGAAAATGTGGTAGCCACCGGGCCGGCGTTTGGTTGGGCGTCGCCGTGGTCTTCGCCGCCGTGGGCGCGTGCGCCAGTAGCCAGCAGCAACGCGAGCAGCAGCAAAAGCAGATTCTTCATTATTGTCCGCGCAGGTAGTTAAGTTCAACAATGGCCTGACGGTAGTCCCGAATGGTGGTCAGGTAGGTATTCTGGATGGTAAACGCTTGGTTCAGGCTCTGAATCAGCACCAAATAGCTGATTTCGCCAGCCCGAAACAGGCGCTGCGACTGGCTGATGATGGCGCTAGATTGAGGCAGGCCGGTTTGCTCGTAGTAGCTGAGCGAGGAAGCAAACTTGCGCGTATCGGCCAGGGCCTGCTGGTATTGAGTGCCGAGTTCAAGGCGCTGCACTTGCAGTTGTGCCTGCGCCGCCTTGCTACGGGCCGTGGCGGCCTGCAATTGCGAGCGGTACGTCCAAAACCAGATTGGCAATGACACACCAAACTGTAGGCGGTACTTGAAGGGCGAATTTTCAAACGCCTGGTTTTGGTATCCCACCGTCAGAGCTGGCGTCCGGCGGGCGCGCACCAGACTGATGCCGGACTGGCTGAGCGTCACGTTTTGGCTGTAGTAGGCTAACGTAGGGCTTAGCGCCACTGCAGCACTATCCTGGTTGGAGAGAGTTCCCAATAGCTCGGCTCCGGTGCGGGCCAGTTCGGGGCCGGTTTGCCGCAGGTCGGTATCCACCGCCAGGTCGGCGTTGGGCTGGCCAAGTAGTAAGCCAAGCCGCCGTTGCGCCGAGCGCTGATCCACTGTGGCTTGTTCGAGCTGATTACGCACTTGCCGGGCTTCCGCTTCGGTACTCACCCGCTGCAAGGCCGTGACCTCGCCGGCCGCGTACAGACGGTTGGTGGCTTGCTGCAATGCCTGAAACAAACTGTCTTGGTAGGTGAGCTGCCGTACTTGAGCTTCGGCAAATTGCAGCGCGAGGTAAGCCAAGCGTACGTCGCGGCGGACGGTAGCCCGATTTACGTCCAGCCCCCGCTCAGCCAGCACAATGCCCGCCTGCGCGGCCCGCGCCTGGTTGCGGTACACATTCGGCAAATCGATGGTTTGCACCACGCCGGGCGCCCACCGCTCGCCCGTAGGCGCCGACCACAAGAAATCGGGATTGGCCGGGGCAAAGCTACCTCGCTTCAACGCCCGCTGCTCCTCGATTTCCTGCGTTGACTGGCGCAGCCGCGGATGCAACCGCAACGCCTGCTGCTCGGCGCTGTCTAGATGCACGGGCACCCGCTGCGCCAGCGCTGGACTAGCCAAGAGCAATAGCAGAACCGTGAACCTCACGGGACCCCTCCAAAGCTGTTCCCCTTTCCATAAGAGAAGGGGTACCAGACGGCTTAACCAGTTTTGTTTTCGATGAAAACTCACAGTTGACTAATAGTAAGTAGCTCTTTATCAGCAAGAGCGTGTTCAGGAATTGTCATGCATTGGCAGCACGCTTCATAATGGCCCATCAGGTAGAGAGTAAGCTAGGAGCGCATCAAGCCTCACAATGGCTATGAAAGTAAATGCATGGCACTTACGCCTTTTTCTCTAGGTTCATGCCGCACTTCGGACACTGGCCAGGGGCGTTACTTTGGCCACCGTCGCCCATGGGACACTCGTATACTGCTGCTTCGGCCTTGGGCTTGCTGGCGTTTTTGGCCTGCCAGTCCTTGAACTGCTGGATTTCCTTTTGCTGCGCGGTTATCATCTGTTGCGCCATTTCCTTCAGCTTGGTATCGCGGCCGTGCGCCAGCTCCGCCTTGGCCATATCCACGGCGCTCTGGTGGTGAGGCACCATCAGCATGGCGTAGTCCTGGTCGACGTTGCCGCTGCTCGTACCCATGTCTTTCATCATGACATCCATCGAGCTTTTCATGGCGCTGGTGAATGGATCAGTAGGGTCAGCGGGCTTATAGTTGGTGGGCGCGCCGTCGAGGCGGGTGGCAATGGCTTCGAGGTCACGGATTTCCTTTTTCTGGTCGGCACTGATTTTCTCGGCCATAGCTCGCAAGGTGGGGTCCTTGCCTTCCTTAAGTTCCAGCGCCGACATATCCACGGCCCCTTGATGGTGGGCCATCATCATGTGGGCGAAGTCATGGTCGATGTTGCCAGCAGGCTTCTCGGCATTCATTTGCTCCATCATCGAGTGCATCAGAGCCATCATGCCCGTAGCGCTGGCCCCGTGGTTCATGCTGGAGTGGTCCATACCTGCCATGTCGCCGTGGCTGGCAGCGGTGTCCGTCGTTGTGGCTCCGGTAGCCGCCGTGGCACCTGTTTCAGCAGGTTGGTTGCTGTTGCAGCTGCCGAGCAGCAGGGCACCAGCAAGAGCGGCAAAGGAAAAAGCAGAGAGTTTCATATGTGCGAGTTCAGGTTGCAAGTGAGGACGAAGGCGCTAGGCAGTGACGTGGATGGTGAAGTCGGCGGTGTGAATCTGACCGGCGTGGTTGAACTGCAGGAACACGCGGTACAGGCCGGGCGCCTCGAAGTTGGTGTTGAAGCCGATGTTGGGGCCTTTGTCGGCTTGGTCGTTGGGGTGCACGTGCAGGTACTTATCGGTGTCTTCGCTGATGACCACCACGTGGCCGAGGGCGCCGAGGTAGTTGTCGAGGTCGGTAACCGGCTGGCCGCCTTTGGTTATGTTGATCTTCATGCCGAGCAGCTGGCCTACTTTCAGCGCTTTATCAAACGACAGAGTGGCTTGGTAGCCGTCCTTCTGCCACTGCATCTGGTCTTTGGTGAACTTTACGGGCGTGTATTTGGGGCCCTGCACCGTGATGGGCTGGCGGCCAAGCTGGTGGCTGCTACCATCGGGGGTGTAGTCCTGGAACAGCACGTAGTCGCCGCCTTTGCTGAAGGTGAAGGGCACTTTGTAATTGCCATCAGCGGAGAACTCCGGGTGCTCGTGGTGAAACTGCGCGAGGTCCTTGCTGACGATGATGAGGTGGATTTTCTTTTCGTGCACCACGGCCAGCGGCACCGGCGCTTTCTCGTTACCTACTTCTTGCGGCGTGAAAGCCAGCGTAACGGGCTGGCCCGCCACCGGCTGCGTGGGGGTGGCCTCGTACTTCATCTGATACGACTTACCGTTGGAAACCGCGTCGTTGTGTACTAGGTCCATGCCGCACTTCGGGCACTTTTCCCCCGGCTTAGTGCTAGTCACTTCGGGGTGCATGGGGCATGCATAGGTATGGGCGCCCGCATGCTCCGCGGAGGCAGCGGCACCAGCCTCGGTGGCGTCGGTTACAGTGTTGGTGGGGCTGCTGGAAGTATCGGACGAGCAGCTAGCAGCAAACAGGCTGGCAACAGCCAGCGCATGAACGAAAATGCGGTTCATAAAACAGGATTTGAAAAAATTGGGAAACGGGGGGCCTATCCTCACCCCTAGTTCTGGTTCACTTGAGGCGTGAAGCCTCAGGGAAAGGGCTTGGCCTTGAACCAGAAAGAAATAGCAGCCATTGGCCTATAGCTCTTCTTCAGAAGAGGCGGGTAACTCTAGGAGGATATGCTTCGATGAACCGCGCATGACAACAGACACGGTAGATGAAGCCACTAGAGTTTGGTGTTAGTCACTCTCCCTAGGGCTTCATGCTTGAAGCAAACCAGAGCCTGGAGTGAGGCTGATCATCCAGGAGGACGCATAAAAGCCAAGGCCCGCCCCGGACATAGCAAAGCCATGCCGGCGCGAGCCTTGGCGCGTCGAAGCAATCAGACAGTCAGGGACTGAATGAAGATGCGGATGTCGGGGATTTTGGGTTTTAACTGCCGCGGGGGCACCAACAAGACGCTGGCCGTCCGGTCCCAAGGGCCAGCCATAGGACGAAACTGAAATTCCACTGCCGCTGGCAATAAAGCAGGCACTGGCACAGCTACATGCTTTTCGGCCGGCGTAGTCAGCGACTTCAGCAATGAAACAGACCTGTCCTTGCAGCAGTCGTGCTTGCCCGAAGAGTTATGCGAATTGTGTGTCTTGCCTTTCACATGGCCAGCCTTAGCCCCACCGTGCATTTTGCAACCGGCAGGCATCGGCTTGGCCGGCTTCATGTGGCAGTCAGCCAGCAATGCCTTGCCTGTAGCGGCTGGAGTCATGGCGGCACACCAGCACTGCCCCACAAACACGTTGACGAAGACGACCAAGAAGGTCGTCGCCAGCAAGCGTCGGAATAGGAACAGGTTACGAAACATGACAGGCAAATTCTACTGCGAAAGTAGAGCACTTTCGATAAAAGTGCTTCACTGCCTCTTAACCCCGGAACAACGCATCAAGTTTCTAGCCTGGAACTACTTGTCTTCAAAACAACAATTGAGTAGTGCTAGAAGCTGTTTTCAGGCCTTACCGATCTGCTTTATCCGCCCCCTGCTGAGCAGAATTATGCATAAGCAAAGCGCAATTATATAAACGTTTTGGCGGGGCTAGGGGCACTACAAATTGTGTAACTATTGTTCAAGATTACATACCGCGCAGAGTAGCTGTGAGCAGTTCCTTTGCAGGGTTACTTGGTGTAGCACGTGCTTGTTTGAAGCGGCCCTACGCCTCCATCTAGCTGATTTGTTATGTCTCCCGAACTTGAAACCACCACGCTTGATATCGAAGGAATGACCTGCGCCTCGTGCGCTTCCTTCGTGGAGAAGTCCTTGAGCCGCACACCCGGCGTGCAAAATGCCATGGTGAATTTTGCGACCGAAAAGGCTACCGTTCACTACCTGCCCGACCAAGCCTCCCCTACCACCCTCAAAGAAGCCGTGGTGAAGGCTGGTTACGGCGTTATCGAGCGGGTCCCGGATACCAGCGCTGCCGAGCGCAACGCAGAAATCGACCGGCAAAAGGCGGTAGCCTACCAGAAGCTAAAGCGCCGCTTTTGGGTGGCCTTGGGCTTAGCCATTGTCATCATGCCGCTGAGTATGCTCATGCTTTGGCCTGCCCTGATGCAGCGCGTGAACATGCAGTGGCTGAACTACACGCTGCTTGTGCTGACGCTGCCGGTGTTGCTCTACAGCGGCCGCGAATTCTATGTATCGGCCTGGAACGGCTTCAAGCACCGGGCCGCCAACATGGATACACTGGTGGCCGTGGGCACGGGCGCGGCGTTTCTGTACAGCCTGGCCGCGACAGTAGTTCCGGGTTTCTTTACAAGCCGCGGCATTATGCCCGAGGTGTATTACGACACCACCGCCACCATCATTGCCCTAATTTTGCTTGGTAAGGTGATGGAAATGCGCGCCAAAACGCAGACCTCCGCTGCCATGAAAGCGCTGTTGGGCTTGCAAGTCAAAACGGCGCGCGTGGTGCGCCCCAACGGCCAGGAGCTGGATGTGCCCATCGAGCAAGTGCAGCTCGGCGACACCGTGGTGGTGCGTCCCGGCGAGAAAGTAGCTACCGACGGGGTAATCCTGGAAGGCCATTCCTCGCTCGACGAAGCCATGCTCACTGGTGAGAGCCTACCCGTAGAAAAAAAGGTGGGCGACGCCGTGTTTGGTGCCACGCTCAACAAGACCGGTTCGTTCCGCTTCCGCGTCACCAAGGTCGGCGCCGATACCATGCTCTCGCGAATTGTGAAGCTGGTGGAAGATGCCCAAGGCAGCCGTGCCCCCATCCAGCGCCTGGCCGACAAAGTCAGTGCCATCTTCGTGCCGACGGTGGTAGTCGTTGCCATCCTGACCTTTGTGCTGTGGTTTGATTTGGCCACGGTGGCAACTCGCTTACCGCTGGCATTGGTCAACTTTGTGGCGGTGCTCATCATTGCCTGCCCCTGTGCTTTAGGCTTGGCCACGCCCACGGCCATCATGGTTAGCACGGGCAAGGGAGCCGAGCACGGGGTGTTGATTCGCAATGCCGAGGCGCTGGAAAAGGCCTACCAGGTAAACACTGTACTGCTCGACAAAACCGGCACCATCACCAACGGCCAGCCCGCCGTGACTGATTTCGTAGCGCCTGGCCAAGATGCCAAGCACCTGTTGCACCTCATAGCCGCCGTAGAGCGGCAGTCGGAGCACCCGTTGGCCGAAGCCGTGGTGCGCTACGCCGACGCGCAACATGCGGCGAAAGTATCGGCTACGGGTTTTCGGGCGGTGGAAGGCAAGGGAGCCGCTGCTACGGTAGCCGGGCAAGCGGTACTTATTGGCAACCGCCGCCTGCTGGCCGACGAAGGCGTGGCGCTTTCACCGGAACTCGTCACCCAAGCCGAACAACTGCTTGATCAAGCCAAAACGGTGCTGTACGCGGCCGTAGCCGGCGAAGCCGTAGCCCTGATTGGCGTGGCCGATTCCGTGCGCGAAACGTCGGCCGCGGCCATCCGAAAGCTGCAAGCACTAGGTATAGAAGTAGTGATGATGACCGGCGACAACCCGCAGACGGCAGCCCAAGTAGCCAGCCAAGTCGGCATTAAGCGCTACTTCGCGGAAGTGCTGCCCGGCGATAAAGCCGGCAAGGTGAAAGAGCTGCAAATGGAAGGCCGAATAGTAGCCATGGTCGGCGACGGTATAAACGACGCGCCCGCGCTGGCCCAAGCCGATATCGGGTTGGCCGTTGGTTCGGGAACCGATGTGGCCATGGAAGCGGCGGGCATCACGCTGATGCGCTCGGACTTGAATGGAGTGGTGACAGCTATTGAGTTGTCGCGCCAAACCATCCGCACTATCCGGCAGAACCTGTTCTTTGCCTTTATCTACAACATCTTGGGCATTCCTATTGCGGCCGGGCTGCTGTATCCGGTGCTTGGCTGGCTGCTCTCGCCCATGCTGGCGGCCGGCGCTATGGCGCTAAGCTCGGTGTCGGTACTTACCAATTCGTTGCGCCTACGCGCTTTCACTAACCGTTAATTGCTCTTTCTCATGGATACCGCTGAAATCATGGTGACGGTTGGGGGCTTGGCGCTGGCCGTGTTTGTGGTGTGGTACTTTTTCTTTTCGTCACGTCAGACTGCGGCGGCGGTTTCGTCTTCGGGTGGCGTGCAGGAAGTGGCCGTTACGGTGAAGGGCGGCTACTCGCCGGCCGTAATTGAAGTGGAGCGTGGCAAACCCGTGCAGCTAAGCTTCTACCGCGACGAGGAAAACAGCTGCTCTGAAGAACTGCTGATGCCCGACTTCAGCGTCCGCCGCGACCTGCCTGCCTTCAAAACCACGCTGGTAGAGCTGCTGCCGCAGCAAGCCGGCACGTTCGAGTTTACATGCGGCATGGGTATGCTGCGGGGCAGCTTGGTAGTGAAATAGATTCCTATAGCAACACAACAAGGACAACCTTCTACTTACATATGCCTCACCCCTATGGGTGGGGCATTTTGGTATCCACCTAGAGCAGCCGATGGAGGTAGCTAGGGTTTCTAAACGAATGCTGTGCGGGCAACCTAGAATAGGTCCCCAAGCGCAGTAGCAGTTTGCAGGGTAGTGCTGGTCAATGGCAACTTTCCAGTAAATCGACCGGTAGAGAAAAACTGCTCTTGCTGGTGGATTAGAAGTGACATTACATGCCTCCCTTAGCTTTGAGCATAACGCCTTCAACACCGAAGCATGACTTCTAACCCTATAGGTAACCGGGAAGTAGGCCGTCCACTCGACCGGGTCGATGCGCACCTCAAAGTCACTGGCCAGGCGCGCTATACGGCCGAGATGCCGGTACCGCACGTAACGCACGGCGTGCTAGTACGCAGCACCATTGCGCGGGGCCGTATCACGCACATAAACACAGAGGAAGTGGCGCGGTATCCGGGCGTGCTGGCGATACTCACGCACGAGAATGCGCCCCGCATGAAGCAACCCGATGAGTTCGATCCAAGCAAAAGTGAGCCGAGTGCGGCGCCCACAACTTTGGTCGCCCTCAACACCGACGAAGTGTTCTGGCATGGGCAGCCGGTGGCCGTGGTGGTAGCAGAAACGCTCGATCAGGCACAGGAAGCGGCAGCGCTGCTGCAAATCAGCTACGAGCCCGGCGCACCCGGCCGCTTGTCGTTGCACGAAGAAAAGCCTCGTGCGTTCGTGCCGAAAAAGGTGATGGGCGAAAAGCCGGAAGTGAAAAAAGGCGATGCCGAAGCGGCCCTGGCCGCGGCTCCCTACAAAGTAGATTGCATCTACACCACGCCCCCTTACAATCACAACCCCATCGAAGCGCACAACACGCTGGCGTATTGGGAAGGCGACCATTTGACGGTGTACGATTCCAGCCAATACATTACCGGGGGGCAGAAAATGCTGGCCGAAATGTTTCATCTGCCTAAAGGCAACGTCCGCG
Organism: Hymenobacter sp. YC55; assembly: GCF_029433095.1. Lineage (GTDB taxonomy): Bacteria > Bacteroidota > Bacteroidia > Cytophagales > Hymenobacteraceae > Hymenobacter. Next base: position 298,612 of record NZ_JARNTX010000005.1, on the reverse strand, counting down.
TAATTTCTGCCTTTGTGGGAGGCGCCTTTGGCAGCAAGGGCCGGGCTTGGCCACACGTAGCCCTAACGGCAGCGGCGGCTAAGGTGGTGGGGCGCCCGGTGAAAATCGACTTGCCACGCAAAGACATGTTTTACATGGTGGGCGGCCGCACACCTAGCGAGCAACGCGTAGCCTTAGGCGCCGATGCAACCGGCCAGCTAACGGCCCTGATTCATACCGGCATTACGGCTAGTTCCACCAAAAACACGTTTCCCGAGCACTTCTCGTTTCCGGCTCGTCACCTCTACGCCTGTCCCAACCTGCTAATCCAGCAGCAACTCGTGCGCCTCGACATGGTCCCTAACACCTTTATGCGCGCCCCCGGCGACGCGCTGGGTATGAACACGCTGGAAGCCGCTATGGACGAGCTAGCCTACGTGCTGCACATGGACCCTGTCGAGCTGCGCCTCCGCAACGATACGGCCACCGACCCTACTGAACGAGTCCCGTTTTCCAGCCGCCATTTAAAAGAGTGCTTCGAGCTGGGCGCCGAGAAGTTTGGTTGGCAGCAGCGCAACCCCGAGCCACGTTCCATGCGCGACGGTGAGTGGCTGGTTGGGTGGGGTACGGCTAGCGCCTATTACCCGGCCAACAAGCGCCAGTCGGAAGTTAAACTTATGCTGCAAGCCGATGGCACGGTCGTGGTGCAGTGCGGAACCCACGAAATGGGCAACGGCACGTCTACTATCATGACGCAATACGTAGCCGAGCAGCTAGGTTTATCTGTACAGCAAGTTCGCTTCGAGTACGGCGATACGCGCCTGCCCAAGGCCAGCGGCAGCTACGGCTCTACTACCACGGCAACTGTGGGAGCAGCCCTTGCGGAAGCCTGCGCTACCCTGAAGCGGCAACTACTCAAGCTTGCGCGCAAAGACCACGCGTCGCCCCTATGCTATGCCACCTCAGCCAAAGTGGACGCTCGTGATGGGGGCTTGTTCTTGAAAGCTGAGCCGACCAAGGGCGAATCGTACGTTACCCTGCTGACTCGCCTCGGCCGTAACAGTTTGGAGGTTAGTGGCCAGACTCCTTCTGGCTGGTACGACAAGCTGACGCAAGCTGCTTACTCGTTCCAATCGTTTGGGGCGCATTTCTGCGCGGTGCGTGTGCACCAGGATACAGGGGAGGTACAGGTTACGCGCTGGGTGGGCGTGTACGACTGCGGCCGCATCCTCAACACCAAAACGGCTAACTCTCAGTTTCTTGGCTCCATTACCATGGGCATTGGCATGGCGCTGTGGGAAAATACCGCCTGGGACCAGCGCGACGGCCGCATTCCCAATGCCAGCCTAAGCGAGTACCACGTGCCCGCGGCGGCTGGTCTCCCTCACATCGAGGCCTATGCCCTTGACATTCCCGACCCACACATGGCCTTAGGAGCGCACGGAGCAGGCGAAATAGCTATGACCGGCGCGGCTGCCGCCGTGGCTAATGCGGTATACCACGCCACCGGCAAGCGTATCCGCGACTTGCCTATCACACCCGATAAATTGCTGTAAGTTAGTGGCCTTGGATACTTGTAGCCATCAAGCACAGTGTTGGATGAAGCCGTTAGATTCACGTCGAGAATGTTGTGCTACTGTGCATGAGCTGTTTACTATAAAAGCAGCAACGATAGCTCGACCAATACCCCAAGTGGCTCCGATTACAACAGCGGAGTTTACTACGAGTCTGTTGATACGGCAGGTGCAGTGAACTGATTACCCATGATCAAGCTTCCAGGCAATGTTGACAGCAATGGGATGCAACTAAGAATAGTTATGCTGTAGCACAGGAATCGCAGCAGTATGATAGGGAGTGCGAAGTAATAGTGCTAGTTTAGCAGCACTTACACTTTCTATTCGTTATGCTCCGGGTTACTGTCAAGCGGACTATAGGTATCGACACAGGTCTGCTTAAGCCTGATAAAAAAGCGGAGGCGTATTACGTGGCTCAGATCAAGAAGAAGCTTCAGGATGTGCAATGCACAACCCACGGTACCCGGCCCTTTATCCACTTGCTACCCGAGCTCGGTGGCTACTCGGTGAGTTTAGAGAATGAGTGCTGTGCTGCTTTCAGCGACTTGTGCCTCCGAAAGCTACACTAACCTCTTACAAAAAGCACGAAGCTTTAAGTAGTGTTGAGCGGCCTTTTGTGCGCCGCTACCAGCCGTAACGCCATACGGCGCAGGTCAAAAACAGAAAGACCAGGACTAAAAGAGCCCAGCCAATTTTATCACTCGTGCGTAACTCTTGATATACAGGCCGGCGGCGCTTTCTGGAATGAGCCCTCCCAAACATAACCAGTTCTATCTATACGTGAGCCCCGAAGGTAAGAACTCGGTTTCTAATACTCTTCGTTTAGGGGACAACTATTTCCTGGCATTGTACAGCTAGCTGAACACTAGATTTAAGGAGACCTGCGGGCTCTTTTTTCTATAGCTCGCATTTTGCGTAATCCGCCTGCCAAGCACAAAGCTCACTTTAGCAGCTCAAGCAGTAGCTTATTCTTCGCGTGCCAACCGTACTACTCGGTCACTTAGTATGTCTAGCATAGACCGGCTACTACGGCAGCTATCCTTAACTCTTTACTGGCCTTTGCAGCTAGTAACCGTAGAGGTTTCTATTAGAAAAAACCTGGTTAATAACAAGCATAAGCTGCTGGAAATTTGGACATCAGAAGACAAGTTAATTCTGAAAATGCTTCGTCCTATTTGTGCAGCTCTACACGAAACAAACTAATGCGTTATCCTGCTTCCATAAAGCAATTATGAGCTGTTTTTGCTTAATCAAGAGAAACTAGCACCTAGGAAATATTCTAATTCTCGAAAAAAGTTTAAAAATTCATCGAAAATTCTTTTCGCTTATTGAGGTATTCACAAAAAATATCAGAAAATTTACATCTGAAATTATAGAGCACAACCATTAGAGTATTTCAGATACGCAACTGAAAAGAAAGCTTACACATACATTAATCTAGCGCGGGAAATGATATGAATTACGGCTACTTCTTATCTAGAAAATTGAATTATTCCGTCTGCGATCCAAAAGTCTGGCGTATTCGCGTCATCTAGATTGCACCTGTCAGCGCACGGCTTTACGAGTTCGTCTTGCTTAGGATACTAACACGGCTACTTCCAGCCAATCAAACTTATCCCGCCAACGACGGCCCCGTGTTCAAGCAAGCATTCCTAAGTCGTGAGGCCCTTCCACCCACCAGCCTTTCATTCGACCTTCCAAGCTGCCTCTGTCAAGCAGTTGGTACATCAAAGCGCCTGCTTCGATGTGCTAAATGCGCAGATACAGCTAGCCGACCATCGGCCACTCACGAAGTATCTGTCAACCTGTACAGGCGAAAGCAACTGCTCAGCCAAGTCTACTACAACCAGTACTTGCTAGTCAACAGTTGCCGCCTACCTCTACCACCAAAAACAAACTATTAGCTGCTCTCAAAGCAAAGGTCACCTTCCTTGTAAATCCGCTACCATGAATAAAAACCTTTACTACGGCAAAAGAAGCCTCTACCAAAGGAGCCTTTGGGTGACTTCTTTTCTTTACTTCTGCTTTGGCGCTATCCTTCCCGGGGAAGTGCTAGCTCAGTCACCAGTTAACAAGGGCATAAGCCAAGCTGCCAGCCAAGCCCAACAGAACAAAGCGGCAGCAAACGACAAGCCCAAAAAGAACGCGAAATTGCCCGCTGCGCCGCTCATTGGAGCGCGCCTAGCGAATGCGCAATACAACTTCTCGTTCTCGCCGAGCGCCCTGAAGGGCGCTACACTAGAGTACCCAACCTCGTTGCAGTTCGGCCCCGATGGTCACCTGTACGTTTCGCAGCAGAACGGTATAATCAAGGACCTAACTATCCGGCGCAATGCAGCGAATGATTATACCGTAACGAGCGAGAAAGAAATCAACTTAATCAACTTAATAGCCAACCATGACGATAACGGACAGGTCAACTCAGGCGTTACTGTCCGCCAAGTAACAGGCATCCTCGTCAAGGGCACATCGAGTAGCCCTATCATCTACGTGTCGTCGAGCGACAGCCGCGTGGGTGGTCCCGGCGGCGACCTCAACCTCGATACCAACTCCGGTGTGGTCTCGAAATTAACCCGCACGGGCACTACTTGGAGCAAGGTGGATCTGGTGCGGGGCCTGCCCCGCTCCGAGGAAAACCACGCTGTCAATGGTATGCAGCTCGACAACAATAAGCTGTACTTGGCTGTCGGCGGCCACACCAATGCCGGCTCGCCTTCCGTCAACTTCGCTTTCACTCCTGAGTATGCTCTTTCGGCGGCTATCCTCTCTATCGACCTCGATGCCATAGCCAAATTGCCTGTTAAAGGCACTGGCAACAGCTCCTACATATACGATCTGCCCACGCTTGATGACCCCGACCGGGCGAACCTAGCCGATGGCAGCGACCCATTTGACCCCTTCGGCGGCAACGATGGCTTAAACCAAGCCAAGATTGTGGCGGGCGGGCCGGTGCAGATCTTCTCCCCTGGCTACCGTAACCCCTACGACATCGTTATTACGCGCGCCCGGCGCATGTATACCATTGACAATGGCGCCAACCAGTATTGGGGCGGCTACCCTGAGAACGAAGGGGGTGGAAACGCTACCAACAACTATGTCGACGGCGAGCCCGGGTCCGGTGGCCCTACAGCCACGGAGAATATAGTCAACAACCTCGACAACCTGCACTACATTGGCAACCTTGCTACGTACACGCCCGGTAGTTATTATGGTGGTCACCCTGCTCCCACTCGCGCCAACCCAACCAAAGCTGGTTTATACACCCACGATGGTACAAGTGGCGTGTTCCGCATTAGCAAAACGGGACCTACTCCCTTGCCTGCCGACTGGCCACCAGTAAGCCAAGCCAACCCCATTGAAGGCGACTACCAAGCGCCTGGAAGCGCTGCCAGCAAATCATTGCTCACCTTCGAAGCTTCTACCAACGGGCTTTGCGAATACACGGCCTCCAACTTCGGTGGCGCCTTACAGGGCTCCTTGCTGGCTTGTAGCTTCAATGGCGATATTGTTAAGATTTCACTTACGGCCGACGGCACAAACGTAACCAACCCATACAACCCAGCCAACAAAGTCAACTCTGACTTGCCCTTCGCTTCGGGCTTTGGTTCCACTCCTCTTGATATAACAGCGCAAGGCGACGGCGAAATCTTTGCTGGTTCGGTGTGGGCGGCTACCTACGGGGCTAGCGCCATCACCATCTTCGAGCCACAGGACTTCCTTACCTGCTCGGGTGCCTACAACAGCAACGACGACGACCAGGACGGCTACACCAACGCCGACGAAATCGACAACGGCACCCAGCCCTGCTCGGCCGCCAGCAAGCCCAACGACTCCAACAGCAACAACATCTCTGACCTCAACGACCCCGACGATGACAGCGATGGGCTGGCCGACAACAAAGATTTCTTTGCCATAGACAAAGACAATGGCCTGGCCACAAACCTACCTGCCAAGTACGACCTACTTAACAATGGACCAGGAGGGTTGTACAATGTTGGCTTCACGGGCTTGATGTGTAACGGCGACACTACTTATTCTGATTCGTATGTGTATGAGAACATTACCGGAGGCGGAACGGCTGGCATTTTTACTATCGTAAAGGTGTCGGAAGGTGATGCGCTGGGAAAATTGAACACGCAACAGAACGGTTTCCAGGTAGGCATCAAGTCCACCGGTTCGCCCTTTACCGTGCAAGGGCGAATGCTAGCTTCTTTCTTCGGTGGTCAAGCGCCACAGGGCTCTCAATCGCAAGGCATCTACCTAGGTACTGGCGACCAAGACAACTATCTAAAGATTGCCTTAGCCGCAAACGGCGGCGCAGGAGGATTGCAGATTGTACATGAGAATGCTGGCGTACCGGTTACCACCAACTTTGCTTTACCCGGCGGGCTGCCAAGCACGTCCATCGACTTCTTCTTCGCAGTAAACCCGGCCGCAGGTACAGTACAAGTCAAGTATGCCATTAATGGTGGTAGCACCATAACCAACATAGGTAGCCCCATACAACTGAGTGGGGCACTGCTGGCGGCGGTACAAAGCGGCAAGTCTTATGCGGTAGGCTTGATCGCTACCTCGCGCGGCGCATCCCCTTTTGGGGCCTCGTGGGACTTTATCTACGTAACTGCGGATCAGGTAACTGCCTTGGGTACCTGGAGCACGGTAGCACCAACTACTGGCAATTTTACGGGGCGGCAAGAAAACGCCTATGTTGCTGCCGGCAACAAGTTTTACTTGCTCGGGGGCCGGGGCACGCAGCCCGTGCAGGAGTACAACCCAACCGCCAAGAGCTGGGCGACGAAAGCAGCACCACCCGTAGAACTCAGTAATTTTCAAGCCGTGACGCTGGATGGCCTCATCTACGCCATGGGCGCTATGAACGGGACGTATCCGCGCGAAATTCCGGTACCGAACGTGTACGTCTACAACCCCGTCTCCGACAAATGGAAAGTGGGCGGCACTATTCCGCAGGCACGCCGGCGTGGATCGGCAGGCACGGTGGTGTATAAAGACAAAATCTACATGGTAGGTGGCATCACCGATGGGCACTGGGCCGGTTGGGTGTCGTGGTTTGATGAGTACGACCCTGCCACCAACACCTGGAAAGCCTTGGCTGATGCGCCGCGCGCCCGTGACCATTTCAACGCTACCATCGTCGACGATAAGTTGTACTTGGTGGGTGGCCGCCGCTCGTCTGTGTCGACCAACCAACCCGTCGAATTGACGGTTGCTGAAGTAGACGTGTACGATTTCACGACCGGCAAATGGTCGACGCTACCCAATGCGAGCAACTTACCCACCCCACGGGCTGGCACCGCTACAGCGGTATTAGGCACTGAATTGCTCGTTATCGGCGGCGAAAGCAGCCTAGCTACGGCACACAAAGAGACACATTCGCTGGACGTAACAACCAACACCTGGCGCCGGGTGGCCGACCTACAGGCAGGCCGCCACAGCACGCAGGCCATTGTCAGCAACAGCGGTGTATACTTGGCTGCTGGCGCTACCACGCAAGGAGGAACTTCGCTGGCCTCTTCCCAAGAAGCATTCTACCTTTTCGCTCCTACCTCGCCGAATGGCACTGCTCTTACGCCGAGCAAGCTGACGGCAGTAGCTACTTTGGATTACGGTTTCCAGGCTCCGAATACGGATAGCACCCGGACGGTCAAGCTAACCAATACGGATGGCAACCAAGCCGTTTTGGTATCGGCCGTTACGCTCAGCGGATCGTCGTCCTTCTCTTATACCACTCCTTACATCCTGCCTTTCGTTGTTGCGGCTGGGAAGAGCATTGAAGTCCCCGTAAAATTCAGCACGGCTGTTGGGGGCACTCAAACCGCGAAGCTTGTTGTATCGCACTCTGGCGCGGGCGACACCACCGTTACGGCTCTTAAAGGAGGCGGCAGAATGGCACCGCTGTACCGTGTTCGAGCGGGCGGTGATGCCGTAACTACTTCGACTGGGACCTTCTCGGCCGACCAGAACTTCAACGGCAACGGTAGTACGTATTATGCTGGCAATGCTATTACGGGCACGGAGGATGACGCACTGTATCAAGCTGAGCGCTATGGCACTTCCTTCGGCTACGCCTTCCCCGTCAGCAGCGGCCAGCAGTACCGCGTCGTGCTCCACTTCGCCGAAATCTACGCCACCGCCGTCGGCCAGCGCGTCTTCGACGTGAGCCTAGAAGGCAGCAAGGTGCTCGACAACTACGACATCTATAAGAAAGTGGGCACCAACGTGGCCACCACCGAGACCTTCACCACCACTGTGGCCGATGATGTGCTCAACCTGAGCTTCAGCTCGCTGGCCGCTGACGGGGGCGTGGACAACGCCAAGATTTCGGCCATCGAGGTCTACCGCCTCAGCTCGGGCACCAACCAGCCCCCCCTGGCTAATGCCGGGCCCGACAAGACGGTTTCCTTGCCCGCTACCAGCACGAGCCTAAGTGGCTCGGGCAGCGACACGGACGGCACGATTGCCAACTATGCGTGGACGCAGGTAAGCGGACCTAATACGGCTATCTTCTCCAACAAAAACGTGGCGGCTCCAACGCTTAATAACCTGGTAGCCGGCTCGTATGTGTTCAGCCTTATCGTCACCGACAACGAAAACCAAGCCAGCACCGCCGACCAAATAGTAGTCAAGGTGAATCCGGTTCCGGCAGGGGTGGCGCCAATTTACCGTGTGAATGCAGGTGGCTCAGCGGTTAGCGCGTCTATTGGCACCTTCGAGGCGGACCAGTATTTCAGCGGCGGTACTGCCGCCGACACGCAAAATCCTATTGCGGGTACCACCGATGATGCCCTGTATCAGACCGAGCGCTGGGGTACGATGTCGTATAACCTACCGGTTAGCAATGGCACTTACACCGTGAAGCTTCACTTCGCCGAGGTGTACTGGAGCAATGCTGGTCAGCGTGTATTTGACGTGACGGCTGAGGGCACTAAGGTGCTCACAGCCTATGACATCGTGAAGAAAGTGGGCCAGAACACGGCTACCACCGAAACCTTCACCGCTACCGTAACGGACGGCCAACTCACCATTGCTTTCACGAAGGGAACGGCTGGGGCCGATGAGCCCAAAGTGTCGGCCATTGAAGTATTGACTACTGCCACGCCCAATGCAGCACCAGTGGCAAATGCTGGTCCTGATAAGAGCACGACACTGCCCGAAAGCACTGTTATTCTTACTGGCTCGGGCACCGACTCCGATGGCACAATTGCTAGCTACGCCTGGACGCAAGTCAGCGGACCAAACACCGCTATTTTCTCCAGCAAAACCGCAGCCGTACCTACTGTTAGTGGACTGATTGCCGGCCCATACGTGTTCAGCTTGGTTGTGACCGACGATGCGGGTCAGGCTAGCACTGCCGACCAAGTAGCCGTAACCGTCAACGCGGCGGCTAACGCTGCCCCAGTAGCCAATGCTGGCCCCGACAAGACTGTGACGTTGCCTGCCAGCAGCACCGCATTGGCTGGCTCAGGCACTGATACCGACGGCAGCATTGTCAGCTACGCCTGGACGCAAGTCAGTGGGCCGAATACCGCTACTTTCTCTAGCACAACCATCGCTACTCCTACTGTTAGTGGGCTGGTAGCTGGCGCGTATGTGTTTAGCTTAATTGTGAGGGACAACGCCGGACTAGCTAGCCCCGCCGACCAAGTGACAATAACCGTAAATGCTGCAGCCAATGTACCACCAGTAGCCAATGCTGGCCCTGACAAAACTGTAACACTGCCAGCTAATACAACTACCCTATCTGGCTCGGGTACCGACTCGGATGGCAACGTTATTACCTATGCCTGGACCCAAGTAAGCGGACCGAATATTGCTACGTTCTCTAATGCCGCCGTAGCAGCTCCTAGTGTAGGCAATTTGGTAGCTGGCGCTTACGTGTTCAGCCTCATCGTGAAGGACAACGCCGGACTAGCTAGTACAGCGGATCAAGTAACCGTGACCGTTAATTCCGCCGCCAACGCTACACCAGTAGCCAACGCCGGGCTTGACAAAGCCATTACGCTGCCGGTAAGTACTACCACCCTGGACGGTTCCGGCACGGATGATGGCACTATCATAACGTATGCCTGGACGCAAGTGAGCGGCCCGAACACGGCTGTCTTCACCAACAAGGCCGTAGCTCAACCTACGGTTAACAGCTTAATTGCCGGCTCGTATGTGTTCAGCCTGGTGGTCACCGACAACGCCGGCCTCGCAAGTTCTGCCGACCAGGTGACGGTGATCGTCAGCCCCGCTTCCTCCGGCAGCGTCACTGCCCTCTACCGCCTCAACGCGGGTGGCCCGGCCCTGACTACCTCGGGCATGACCTTCTCGGCCGACAACCAGTATGTGACGGGCGGCTTCCCCTCCGGCGGCGGCTCGGCCATTGCTGGCACCGTCGATGATGTGTTGTACCAGACCGAGCGCTGGGGCACGATGACCTATAACCTGCCCGTGACCAACGGCACCTACACCGTCAAGCTCCACTTTGCTGAGGTGTACTGGGGTGCTGCCGGCCAGCGCGTGTTCGACATCGCCGCCGAGGGCACGAAGGTGTTCACCGCCTACGACATTCTGTCCAAAGTTGGTCAGAACACAGCTAGAGTCGAGACACTGACCGTGACGGTGACCGACGGCACGCTGAACCTGGCCTTTACCAAGGGAACGACCGGCAAGGACGAACCCAAAGTGTCGGCCATCGAAGTGCTGTCCACGGGTGCGGCCAACACAGCCCCCGTGGCCAATGCTGGCGCCGACAGAACCATTACGCTGCCCGTTAGCAATGTTCAGCTGCTAGGCGCAGGCACGGATGCCGAGGGTAGCCCCTTGACCTATGCCTGGACGCAAGTGAGCGGCCCAAGCACGGCTGTCTTCACCAGCAAAACGGTAGCGCAGCCCACGGTTAGTAACTTGGTGGCCGGCCCGTATGTGTTCAGTTTGATCGTCACGGACAACGCGGGCTTAGCTAGTCCTGCCGACCAAGTGACGGTAACAGTCAATGCTGCCGCTAACGCGACGCCAGTGGCTAACGCTGGGGCTGACAAAGCTATTACGCTGCCAATAAACAACGTAACGTTAAATGGTTCCGGCACGGATGATGGCACTATCATAACGTATGCCTGGACGCAAGTGAGCGGCCCAAACACAGCTGTCTTCACCGACAAGACAGTGGCCCAACCCAGCGTCAGCGGGCTCATCGCTGGGTCTTATGTATTCAGTCTGGTGGTAACAGATAATGCTGGTTTGGCCAGTCCCGCAGATCAAGTAACGGTGGTAGTGAACCCGGCCGTTGCCGGCACGCCGGTCTACCGCCTCAACGCGGGTGGCCCGGCCCTGACTACCTCGGGCATGACCTTCTCGGCCGACAACCAGTATGTGACGGGCGGCTTCCCCTCCGGCGGCGGCTCGGCCATTGCTGGCACCGTCGATGATGTGTTGTACCAGACCGAGCGCTGGGGCACGATGACCTATAACCTGCCCGTGACCAACGGCACCTACACCGTCAAGCTCCACTTTGCTGAGGTGTACTGGGGTGCTGCCGGCCAGCGCGTGTTCGACATCGCCGCCGAGGGCACGAAGGTGTTCACCGCCTACGACATTCTGTCCAAAGTTGGTCAGAACACAGCTAGAGTCGAGACACTGACCGTGACGGTGACCGACGGCACGCTGAACCTGGCCTTTACCAAGGGAACGACCGGCAAGGACGAACCCAAAGTCTCAGCTATCGAGGTGTTAACCACTTCTACCACGGCTGCTCGTACCAGCGCGGCTACTAGCACTAGCGCAAGCACGCTTGCTACCACCTCGACCGTACAGGCGGCGCAGGTAGCCAACGTAAGTGAGCTGGTGCAGGTTTATCCTAACCCGTCGACTGATGGGCGCTACCAAGTGCAGCTGCCTTCTGTCTTCCAGGGTGAGGTAAGCTACTCGCTTATTTCGGCCCAAGGTGCCCTGGTGCGCCAAGGCAAAGCAACGCTTAATGGCAGCACGCTTCTGCTCGACTTCTCGCAGCAGATGCCAGCTGAAGGAATTTACCATCTGCAACTGACTACTGACAAAGCACACGCTAAAGTCAAGCTTCAGCGTCACTAATCCCCCGCAGTAGGATGCACTACGGCAGGTAGGTTAGTGGTTGGTCGTCGACTAATCACTGAGCTACCTGCCGTTATGCAATCAGGCCACTTACCACTCTATTACACTCCCTTCCATACCCCTCCGATGTGCCCCTAGTCCGCTTGTTCGATCCACCGAACCAGCTAACGCAAAGGGCGTGCTTGATGACCTGATTAGAGCAAACTACACTTTCCTACTCCACAAACAATGAGAAGATTATTTACACCATGGGCACTGGTGCAGTTGCTAAGTGCCTTACTGCTGATGTGGCTCCCTTCCACTGCATCAGCCCAAACCTGGACCACTATAGCCCCTACCGGCACCCCCCGCTGGGTGGGGTTCAGTGTGATGATCAACAACAAGATGTACGTGTTTTCGGGGTTCGACAACCCCGAGGTGCATACCACGCCCAAGTGTGAAGTGTACACCCCAACCACCAATACCTGGGCATACATAACCGATATGCCGTATCCCGTCACCCACGCGGGTATTGCCGTGGATGGCACAAAGGTGTATGTAGCCGGTGGCTTTTTGGGTGGCTTAGGCGGCGACCCGAACTCCGACTTGCTACAGATCTACGATGTAAACTCTAACACGTGGAGCTTTGGGCCAAAGCTGCCAACACGAAGCGGCGGCAACCAGTTGGTACGCGTCGGGAGGAAGCTCCACTCGTTTGGCGGTATGCTGGACGACCGGCAAACCGGGGCTACCGCGCACTATGTGCTCGACCTGAGCAATACCGCCGCTGGCTGGACCACTGCGGCCAGCATGCCCGTTCCGCGTTGCCACTTTGCTTCAGCCAATGTGGGCGGCAAAATCTACGCCTTCGGTGGTCAGACTGGCCACGACGGCCCCATCGAGGACGTGGATGTAGTGCAGATGTACGACCCCTCAACCGACACCTGGACGCAGCTCAAGAACATGCCGTACGTCCGCTCGCACAGCGAGCCGGGCACCTTTGTGCTCGACGGTAAAGTAACCCTGGTGGGTGGCCGTAGCGGCCGCATCAACGGGACGGACGTGGTGCTCAACAAGGTGACCACCTATGATCCGGCTACCGACAGCTGGACCGAGAAAACTCCGCTGCCCGTCAACCTGTTTGGCCCCGCCGCCGAAGTTATTGGCAGTGAGCTGTTCGTGGCCGATGGTGGCCTCAACCAATCAACCAACCCACAGACCACCGCCCGCAAGATTAGCTGGGCCAGCACGCCCATCAACAAGATTGGCTTCCTGCCCACCACGCTTAATTTGTCGGCGGCCGTTGGCTCCAGCGCAACCAAAGAAGCGGTGCTGTGGACCCTGAGCGGCACGCCCTCCTACACAATTGATACCAGCACGCTGCCGTCTTGGCTTAGCGTGAGTCCCACTTCCGGCACCATTGATCTGCTAGGCGGCACGGAAGTAAAAGTGACAGCCACGGCTAGCACGGCGGGCTCTTACTCGGCTACCGTCACGGCCAAGGCCGCCGGCTACCCCGATGCTACGCTTACGGTCAACTTCAACGTTTCGACCTCTAAGCCCCAGGTGCTGTATCTGTACGGCAGCATACCACCGTCTATCCACGACATGAAGCTGACCGACACCGGCGACCGGGGCATGTCGCAGTTCAACCAAGTGCTTCAGGATGCTGGCTTTAGCACCACCCAAGCCCTAGATGCTAGCGTTACGCTGGATGCGGCCACTCTCAACAAGTACAAAGTGGTGATTCTGAGCTCCAACAACCGACGGTTCACGGCAGCCGAGCGCACGGCAGTAGCCGCTTGGGTGAATGCCGGTGGTGGCTTAGTTGCGTGGTCGGATGCGGCTTTTGGGTGGGAAAATGGCGGACTGAACAGCTCGGAAGGGTCGGTGAGTGACAACGACTTAACGCAGCAGTTCGGCATGCAGTTTTTGCACGACAACGGAGCGCCAGTTTTCACGCTCAACCAGTGGGCCGTCAATCACTACCTCAACAAGTTCAACAGAAACGGGGGCGTGACGATAGAAGCAGAAGGTGCCAGCCCCATCCGCACCAGCGCCCCGGCCACTATTCTGGCGTATTTGCCGTCTGCTCAGGCATACCTCAATTCCCAAGACGGAAACATCACCTCGGCTGATGCCGCCATGGCCATAGCCAAAGTCGGGCAAGGCCGCGTACTCGGCTGTTTCGACCGGAACGCTTTTTGGAACAATGGGGAAGGCACCTTCCTGAGCCGCGCCGAAAACCGAATATTCGCGCAACGGTTGGTGCTTTGGGCTTCAGGGGCCGATGATTCGACCACGCCGACTGCTAATGCGGGCCCCAACAAAGCCATTACCCTGCCTACTAGCAGCACTACGCTCAACGGCTCCGGCTTCGATGATGGTCCTATTGCCAGCTACTCTTGGACGCAGGTGAGCGGCCCGAACACGGCCGTCTTCTCCAGCAAAACCGTAGCCACACCTACGGTTAGCGGATTGGTTGCCGGCTCCTACGTATTCAGCTTGGTGGTAACTGACAACAGCGGCCAGACCAGCGCCGCTAGCCAAACCACTGTCACCGTCAACCCGGCTGGAGTAGGTGGTACGCCGCTGTACCGCATCCACGCGGCCGGGGGCGCGCTCAACACCTCGATAGGAGCCTTTGCCGCCGACCAATACTACAACGGCAACGGCCAGACCTATGGCAATACGAACCCCATAGCGGGCACGGAGGACGACGCGCTGTATCAAGCTGAGCGCTACGGCACCAGCTTTGGCTACGCCTTCCCCGTCAGCAGCGGCCAGCAGTACCGCGTCGTGCTCCACTTCGCCGAAATCTACGCCACCGCCGTCGGCCAGCGCGTCTTCGACGTGTCCATTGAAGGCAGCAAGGTGCTCGACAACTACGACATCTTCAAGAAAGCCGGCACCAACGTGGCCACCACCGAGACCTTCACCACCACCGTGGCCGATGATGTGCTCAACCTGAGCTTCAGCTCACTGGCTGCTGACGGGGGCGTGGACAACGCCAAGATTTCAGCCATCGAGGTCTACCGCCTCAGCTCGGGCACCAACCAGCCTCCGGTGGCCAATGCCGGCTCCGACAAGACCATCACATTGCCTGCCAATAGCACCGTGTTGAATGGTACAGGCACAGATTCTGACGGCACGATTGTTACCTACGCTTGGACCCAGGTCAGCGGCCCCAATACTGCTTCCTTCTCTAATGCTGCAACAGCGACACCTACTGTCAGTGGCCTCGTAGCGGGTGCGTATGTGTTCAGCCTCGTGGTGACCGACAATGCGGGCCAAGCCAGTGCCGCTGATCAAGCAACTGTAACCGTGAATCCTGCTTCAACGGGCGGAGCCACGGCCGTCTACCGTATTCGTGCGGGTGGTTCGGCCGTAAGCACCTCAATCGGAGCCTTCGCGGCAGACCAATATTTCAACGGCGGCAACGCGGCCGACACCGGCAACCCGATTGCGGGTACCGCCGATGATGCCCTGTATCAGACCGAGCGCTGGGGCTCAATGACCTACGGCCTACCGGTCAGCAATGGCACCTACACTGTCAAGCTTCACTTTGCTGAAATCTATTGGAGTGCCCCCGGCCAACGGGTATTCGATGTAACAGCCGAAGGCACCAAAGTGCTTAGCGCTTACGACATTGTGAAGAAAGTAGGGCCGAACACCGCTACCATCGAGACTTTCACGGTAACTGTGACCGACGGCCAACTCAACCTGGCATTTGCGCCGGGCGCGTCTGGGGCCGATGAACCCAAAGTATCGGCTATCGAAGTGCTGACCACGGGTTCTACAACCAACCAAGCCCCCGTAGCTAACGCCGGCGGCGACAAGACAATCACCTTGCCGACCAGCAGCACAATCTTAAGCGGCTCGGGTTCCGACCCGGACGGCAACGTCGTTAGCTATGCCTGGACGCAAGTCAGTGGACCCAACATGGCTACCTTCACTGATAAAACCGCGGCTCAACCCACCGTCAGTGGGTTGGCTGCTGGCGCCTACGTCTTCAGCTTAGTAGTAACCGATAACGCGGGCCAAGCCAGCGCCGCTGACCAAGTAACCGTAACCGTGAATTCTGCGCCTACAGGTGGTGCGACGGCCGTGTACCGCCTCAACGCCGGCGGGCCAGCAGTTAGCACTTCTATCGGTGCATTCACTGCCGATCAGTATGTGACGGGTGGCTTCCCTTCCGGAGGCGGCTCGGCCATTGCCGGTACCAACGACGATGTGCTCTACCAAACCGAGCGCTGGGGCTCGATGACGTACGCCTTGCCTGTGAGCAATGGCACCTACACTGTCAAGCTCCACTTTGCGGAAGTGTATTGGGGCGCCGCTGGCCAGCGCGTGTTCGACGTCTCGGCCGAAGGCACGAAGGTGCTTACGGCCTACGACATCGTGAAGAAGGTCGGGCCAAATACGGCTGCCATTGAAACCTTTACCGTCAACGTCACGGATGGGTTCTTAACTCTGGCCTTCGCTCCGGGCGCATCTGGAGCCGATGAACCCAAAGTGTCGGCCATCGAAGTGCTGACCACGGGTTCTACAACCAACCAAGCCCCCGTAGCTAACGCCGGCGGCGACAAGACAATCACCCTACCGACCAGCAGCACGATCTTAAGCGGCTCGGGCTCGGACCCGGACGGCAATGTTGCTGGCTATGCCTGGACACAAGTCAGTGGACCCAACACGGCTACCTTCACTAACAAAGCTGTGGCTCAGCCTACAGTTAGTGGGTTGGCTGCTGGTGCCTATGTGTTTAGCTTGGTGGTTACCGACAACGCGGGCTTGGCCAGTGCGCCCGATCAGGTGAACGTGACGGTCAACCCCGCCGCAGGTTCTGGACAGCAAGTGGTAAGCTTCTCTTTGATTAATGCCGACACCGATCAGCCTCTGCAAACGCTCGTTGCCGGTCAGGTGCTCAACCTAGCCACCTTACCCACGCGCAACCTTAACATTCGCGCCAACACGAACCCTGTTACGGTGGGCAGCGTGCAGTTTGCACTGAGCGGTGCCGCCACCCAGAACCGCACCGAAACGGCCGCTCCTTACGCTCTCTTCGCCGATGCTAGTGGCGACTACTACGCCTGGACTCCGCCCGTCGGCTCCTATTCGCTAGTGGCGACTCCTTACACCGGTGCCGGTGCTACGGGCACGGCAGGCACGCCACTCACAATCAATTTCTCGGTTATCGACCAAGCTGCTCGCACGAGCGCTAGCCAGTCGGCCACGGTGCAAGCGACGCAGACAGCGAAGATGAGTGCGCAGGTGCAGGTGTATCCTAACCCATCGGAGGATGGACGCTACCAGGTGTTGCTGCCGGCCGCCTTCCAAGGCGAGGTTAACTATACGCTTGTTTCGGCACAGGGCTTGATCGTGCGCCGGGGCACCGCAGCCGTGAGTAGCGGAACACTGGCGCTCGACTTCTCGCAGCAGATGCTAGCGGAAGGTATCTATCAGTTGCAACTGACCAGCAACAAAGCACAAGCGCACGTCAAACTGCAGCGTCGCTAGATGGTAAGGAGCGGTACTGCTCAGTACCGCTCCACTATTCAGTAGCTGGTGATGATCAAGTAAGCTTGTTCTAATGACCTCATAAAAAAGCTCTGGCCACTAGGTCAGAGCTTTTTTTATAGAATCTCACTGTCTGAAGCATCGTCACTGCTGCATACAGCGGCAGTAGAGACCGTATGTATTCTAATCAGGCTTTTTCCTTATTGGCTCACGACAAGCCGTTGCGTGTAGTTTTTGCCGTTGAGTTGGAGCCGGCAGATATAGGTGCCGGGCTGTAAGCCCTTGGCCGCTAGCAATTGCTTATAGTCGTGTCCTGCTTCCACTCTGCCTTCGAAAGGAGTTGCTACTAGTTGGCCGAAAAGATTGTAGACCTGTAGGCGAGCAAAACCTGTTTCGGCTATGCGCCAGTGCAGGTTGGTACGCGTCGAAAAGGGGTTGGGATATGCCTCCAACAAAGCTTGCACTCCTGCTGCTTGCTTGGCAGTTTTGGCGGGCGCTTGGGCTACTGCCCCCGGGGGTGGCACCACCACTTCCAAGGCCGCAAGCTTGGGATTGTCGATGCCTCCGTCGGCGGCGAGGGCGCTGAAATCAAGGTTGAGTTCCCCGTCGGTGACGGTGACGAGGAACGTTTCGGTGGTGGCCGTGTTGGGAGCTACTTTGCGCAGGATGTCGTAGTCATCGAGCACCTTTGTGCCCTCGGCAGTTACGTCGAAGAGGCGCTGGCCGGGAGTATCCCAATAGATTTCGGCGAAGTGCAGCGTAACCAGGTACTGGTTGTTGGGCAAAGGCAGCGCATAAGAGAAAACTGCCCCCTGGCCGTAGCGCTCGGTCTGGTAGAGTTCATCGTCGATGGTACCCTCGATAGCGACATTGGTGGCGAATGTGTTGCCAGGCAGAGGTGAAAAGTACTGATCACCCGAAAAAGTACCCCGAGTTGATTCCACCCGCCCGGCACCAGCCTTGATTTTGTACACCACCAGCGGCTCGGTGCGGGAGTTCAGGCGCACACTGGCCGAACCACCACTCAGGCTCGGCGAAGCAGCCGTGACAAAATCCAGAGTACCATCGTTGTCGAGGTCCCCTACGGCCAGTGTCCGCGGGTTGTCGTTTACGATGACGGCTTGCTCGCCACTGAAATTGCCCTGGCCGTCGTTGAGCCGCACGCTAACGGAATTGGGTGGGCCGCCGGCGAGCAAGTCTAAGTCGCCGTCGCCGTCTACATCACCGAACTTGCCGAAAACGGAATAAGAACCCAGGTTGATGTAGCTACTCTCGCTGAACGTGCCCTGCCCGTTGTTGAGCAGTATCGTCACGGTGCTGCCGGAGTTGACGGCAGCCAGATCCAGGTCACCATCGGCATCAACGTCGCCGAGCAGGAGCCCTTCCTGCATGGTGGCTATGCTGAGTTGCTGGCCGCTGCTCGCAAAAGTGCCTAACCCATCGTTGAGCCGCACACTAATTGACCCGTTGCTGATGCTGGAAGCTATCAGGTCGAGGGCCCCGTCGTTGTTCACGTCGCCGAGTACCACGTTGGCCGAATTGGCGGCTACGGGCACTAGCTGGCTTTCGCTGAAGTTGGCGTTGCCATCGTTCAGGCGCACTCGCACCACTGGGCTGCGGGTAGGCGAATTGGTAGTAGTACCTTCGGTCAGTAAATCCAGGTCGCCGTCGCCATCTATGTCGCCGAGTGTGTGGCCTCCCAAGCCAGCGGCTTCGCGCTCACCAAACACGCCACCGTAGTTGAGCCGCACTCCGTCGGTGGCTATTAGGTCGAGGGTTCCATCACCGTTTAAGTCGCCGAGCCGCACATTGCCCGTACCCGTGCCACTTATTTCTTGCCCATTGGTGAAAGTGCCGTCGCCAGCATTGAGGCGCACACTTACCGTACTGGTGGTGCCGGTAGTAACCTGGTTGGCCGCGAGTAGGTCGAGGTCATTGTCGCCGTCTATGTCGCCCACCGTGATGCCATACAGGTTGCCGAGGGGCACATCGGGTCTGCTTCGGAAAACCGCGGAGCTAGGAGCCGTTGCGATATTGAATTGAAACACAAAGGGCTTGGCCAGATTCTGCAGATTGCGGTTTTGCACCCCGGTAGTAACAGTTGCAAAAGCCGTTTCGCCGGCGCGGAACAGCTTGTTGGAAAGAAGGCCGAGCCGGCTGTTTACCACAACGGGGCTACCGGCTCGCTTGCCGCCACTCTGGTGGCTAAATACCGACAATGCCTGGAGAGTAGGCAGACTGTCGCTCAGAAACTGGTCGAACTCCACTGCTACTCCCACAAATGGTGGCGCAGTTGTGGAGTTACGATCAGGAAATGTGCGAACAACGGTTGGACCTTGCGCGTGGGCGCTAAAAGCCACCAAAAGTAACAGCATAGACAGCCTTAGGCGCTTGCTGCCGTGCGTAGAAGCGGCAGTAGTAGGCTGCTTGGAAGTGGAAATGATGGGTGGGAGTAGGAAAGGAGGCATAGGCGTATAGTACCAGTAAAACAGATGATTTAGGTACCCGCAGGCGTCGCCAAGGGGGTAAGTAAAACTAAAAAACGCCTCCTTTAAAGTCTAGACAAACATTCGAATTATCATATAAACATTGCCTTCCCTTTGCACATATCCTTTAGCCTTAACTCGGAGGAAGCCATCATTATAAACGCATGTTGCAGATTGATTTACAGCTAAATCGACTGTAGTAGCTTAGCAGCTTCGGCTGGATAGGGCAACCGTTGCGGTGGCGTTATAGCTGCTATTCTATTCAACCAAAGCGCACTCCCTAAGCCTGCTTCACCACCGCTTGCCTTAGTCGCGTAAAATCAGATGCTACTACCCTTGTAGTGGCCGCCGCAGGAGCAACAATATCCAGCTTCAAGCGGAGCGCCTGCTTCTCAACCAGGTGCCACGATGCCCACCCCAGAGCCCATACCGTAGGAATGCTCAGTAGCGCCAGCACGGGCTGGGAAGGATGCAGCCCGTGAACCAATGCTTGCTGCACCGGCCACCCCCAGATGTAGACACCGTAACTGATGTCGCCGTAGCGGTGCAGCCAATTCAGCCAAGGATAACTGGAAGTCCCGAGGGCAAGCACGAAGACGGGCACCAGTAAGAATTGTGTCTGGTAAAAACCGCCAAAGTACAGCACCGCCACCAGCCCAAGCCCTGTGGTCCATACCAAAATAGTCCGCACGCGGGCTTGGCGTAGCACCGCAGGAAATAAAGCTAGCAGCGCGCCAGCCATGAAGTGGAGACCCAGAAAAATCAGTTGGTCGGAGTACAACGACAGCTTATAAGTGGAGTAGAACACTTGCCCTGTGTAGTGCAGCACGAGCAAGCCCATAAATCCAGCCAGCACCAAGCCCCGCACCACGTAGAGGCGGTGCCGGATAAAAAACAACGGCGTCAGCAGCAAGTAGAAAAACACCTCGTAAGGCACCGTCCAGAGCGAACCGTTGACCTCGTACGGGTCCGGATTGTTTGGAAAAACTCCGTTGATGCTGATATGCAGCCGCAACACTAAATTCAGCAGGTAAAGCGGCACCGAGTGGTCGGTGAAGTAGGCCCCGACACTTTTACTGGAGAAAAAATAGCCCCCTACCAACGTAATTCCTACCATGATCCAGAGAGCAGGAAAAACGCGAATAATGCGCTTGAAGCAGTATTCGGTTATAGACCGGCTCCGCATCAAGCTCTTCAGAATCAGGAAGCCAGAAATAACAAAAAAGCCCCGCACGCCAAGCTTCGAAAGTAGCAATTGGCCGTGGGAGAAATGCCACAAAGTGTCTTGCTCGGGTAAGCCAGCCAGCACGTAGGAATGGGTAACGAGCACAAGCGTAGCAAAGAGCAAGCGCAAAAAATCGAAGTTGTTGATATGATCCGGTGAAATGGCATCGGTTGTTTTCATGAGCAGAGCGCGTTCAGGTTGGAGAAGCATAGCCCAATAAGTTTTCGCAGGTAAGCAGATAGCGGAGTAGTATTTCCAGCTCTTGCTTGTTGGCCTGCGGCCTGTTTCCAAGCAGCTTATCTTCTGGCTAGGCAGATAGGTAAGGCAGGGCGTACTCTTCCAAGGGTCCGCATTTGGTTGCGGCCCCAAGGGGCACACCGGTTCCATGCGCTCTAAAAGCGGAATAGAATGGCCATAAGAAATTTCGCCAGGCACGTAGCCGCGAGGTAGCCTAACTGCAGGTTGCAGCCGAATAGCTGGTGCCAACACCGACAGGCAACCACACAGAGCTGCACCCGAGTACTGGCGCCGTAGCGGCGCCAGTACACAGTGTTATTGATGCAGTGGTAGCGAAGATGGATTTGGCAGGGAATTGTTGAGCGGAGAACTCACTTCTTGGGCTACGAGCCAAAGTGCATCACCCCAAGAAATGACTCTCGGATCAACCGCGCGTACGCGCAAGCAAGAAGCTACTAGTTGCTACTACGTTGCCAGGCAGCTATAGCAGCAAGGCTACCATTGATGTGCCCTGAAGCACCCACTTTAGAATAAACTGAAGACAGCTGGTGAATGGCTGAACTAGGCCAAGAAGCGTTGTGGCTGATATCGGTTACTTGGTTCTGGATGAGCAAGGCCAAGCGGTGGCTTTCACGTTGTAAAGCAGCGGTGTCGAGAAAGAAATGTACCGGCGAGAAAACCACGCGCCAGCCCCGATAATTGGTTGGGCTCATCGTTAAGCTGCTCCAAAAAGCATGGGCGCGCTTCACACGTGTTGACGGAAAAAATAATAAGCTGGAAAAAGAGCCAAGGCAATACATGAACAGGACATGTAAGGGTTGAAACCAATGAAGTGATGCTAAGGGCATGGAAATGCCCAAATAGCGGAGCCACGGCAAGCCTCCAGCCCGAATACGGGTGGAGATAGTGCTGCCAAAGCAAAAAGAGCAGAGATGCGCTGCCAGCATGCCCGAGAAAGGACATGAAAGTCTTGGGGTCGAGTAGCCGAGGTGGGCGGGCATGCCGCAGAACCCACCTTTCAGCTGTTCGACAGCTGACTACCAGACGCTTCAAGAAATGCAAAGGCCACTAGGCCAAGTGCCAGGCAAGAACAAGCCGGAATGCATATCCGCTCACCTACGATGCCGCAGGGACGTATTTCGGAAACCCAGCTCCGAAGTAGAGCCGGCCGATAAAAATTCGGCTAAACAGATTTCGTGGCGCTACGCCCGTACGGCTTGAATCACATTGGAGTAGAATGGCTAGTGTAAAACGAAGATAGAACACGAAAACAATAAAAACCTATTTTTAATTCTATTTTAACTTGATTAATTCGCATTTAAGGCGACTAAAACCACATTCATCTGACCAAGAATCCAACTTTACTCTACCAATCCACCCCAGCCGCTGCATGTACAATGCATAAAGTTGTTTTCAACCATAAATTGAATATCCGCGCTTTATTACAGGCTTACAAATAAGCATGTATAACCGCCACATAAAACATAAACTACTGTTATAAAGGCATTTATTATACAAATAACAGCTAGCTTATTCTAGACTGTTTTTATTACTCTTATCATAAGCCATATTCGCCTAATGTGACTGCATAGCCAGAGCAACAGATTCACTTCTTCTCCGCAGCTTTGTCTATAACCGCAGCAGTAGCATAGCCATAATATTATTACTGCGCTAATCAGTTGTGTGCGAGCAAACGGGCAAAATTCCCGCCATCGACTCCAGTTGGATTCTAGTTGAAAGACGAGCATAACTTAAGCTCATTTACCGGAGTTTGAACCTTTGCGTTGAGCCGCTATTCGATTCGAAACCAGTCGATGTCGGTATTGCCGGCATCGTTGAATTTCGTGGGGCGGGTGCTGAAGAGGCCGACTTTGGCGCCAATCCATTTGCCTTCTCTTGCCTGAAATTCGGCCCCGAGGGGCTGAAATGTCTGCCCATCGAGGCTATAGCTGAACTGGCACTTGGCGCCGGCTTTCGTCGCGACGCGCAAGTACAGCGGCTTGCCGGCGTAGGCAGCGGGCACCTCCACCGGGGAGGTGCTGGTCTCAGGGGTAAGCTTGTCGGCATCTAGGCAGGTGCTTTCACTAAGTTGCAACTTGCCGCCTTGGTTGGTGATGGAGATATAGGCGTAGTTTAAGCCCATCATCAGTAGCCCGACCTTTTCGCCTTCCACGCGTGGCATAAACGCGAGTTTGGTGGTAGCGGTAAACACGTCGGCGGGCAGCTTTTGCAGGAGGAGGTTGGGCACCTGCCACAGGTTCTTATAGCCTTCGGGCAGCAGCACGGAGTACAGGCGCAGATAGCCCTGTGGCCCGTTGAGGTAGGCCCAGTAGTCTTGCGGGTTGGCGTGCCACTGCCATTGCAAGCCGAGCGTGCGGCCACTGAACTCGTCGGAGGTGGCGGGGGTGGCCCGCGGCTGCGGCTTGCCCTTGATGTTGGGCTTGCGATACGTCAGCACGGGCTGGCCTTTACCGTCGCCATCGGGGTCTTCGCCGATGACGGGCCAGTCGTTTTTCCAGACCATAGGCTGCAAGTGCACCACGCGGCCGTACGCATACTGGTCCTGGAAGTGCATGAACCAGTCTTCGCCGGTGTTGGTGTTGATCCACGCCCCCTGGTGCGGACCGTTAATGGGCGTCTTGCCCTGATCCATCACAATCTTTTCTTCGTAGGGGCCGAACACATTCTTGGAGCGCAGCACCAGCTGCCAGCCGGTGGGCACGCCGCCGGCTGGCGCGAAGATGTAGTAGTAGCCGTTGCGCTTGTAGAACTTGGGACCTTCGAGCGTGGGGTGGTGGGCATGTCCGTCAAATACCAGGGCATCGGCGCCGATTAGGCTGAGTCCGTCGGGGGCCATGGGGCTCACGGCCAGAATGGTCTTGATACCGGCGCGGCTACCAGCAAAACCATGCACGAGGTAAGCTTTGCCGTCCTCGTCCCAGAGCGGGCAAGGGTCAATCCAGCCGCTAGCCTGCTTGACGCACACCGGCGCCGACCACGGTCCGGCGGGATTTTTGGCCTTAGTGACGAAGATGCCCAAGTCCGGGTCAGGGTAGTAGATATAGTACTCCTTATTATGGTAGCGGATAGAAGGGGCCCACACGCCATTGCCGTGCTGGGGCAACGCGTAGCGCGCCAACGGTGGCTGCTGCTCAAACACGGCCCCGATGAGCGACCAATTGACCAGGTCCTTGGAATGCAGAATTTGCAGGCCGGGCACGGCGTTGAAGCTCGAGGAAACCAAATAAAAATCGTCGCCGACCCGCACCACGTCAGGGTCAGAGTAGTCGGCGTAAAGCACCGGGTTCTTATAGGTACCGTTGCCTAGGTCCGGCACCCACACCTTCGACAACGATGCATCCTGTGCCTCCACCGAGTTGGTCAACAAACTGAGTATCAGCAAAACGAGCAGCAAGCTGGGCCACCAGCGTGACTTTACCAGGATGGGGAGGTGAGAGGGCCTAACGCATACAGTCTTCATGTTGAGGAAAGCAGAATGAAGCACCCGAGGGTGACCGAAAGAGAAGCGTGCGGTTGAAAGGTAAAGGATTATTGCAAATTCCAGCCACTAAAAGCAAAGCACATAAGACAACGCCGATAGGCTGTATCGGATGAAATTATACTTTACCAATGATTCTTCATCTCTATAAAACGCAATAGATTTTCAATGCATAACCTAAAGTATGCTTCATCTAACGGCAGCCATTTTGCGAGCCTTTATTACTTATAAAGCACTTATTATCAGTTATTTAATCTATAATTCAGATGTTTACTCAACTATTAAATGGCTCAAATACCTGCTTTGCGTTTTACTACAGCGGCCTTTCCGGCAACGTTGCCGGCAACGTTGCCGGGAGTATTTAGTTGAATTTGCTTATTTCTTACTAAAGTTCTATTCATATTTAACCGGCATCAACTTCTGATTTACCGGTTCCTTCTCTACTCTCAACCCCCCATCCCTACAGTACAGGTGAGTGCAACACAGGATATTTCTCATATTTATTACGCTCGACGGCAGTCTGCATGCAAGTAGAATGGGCTGCCTTTCAGATTAACCTGCTCTCAACACTCACTGTATGCGCAACTACCTTCTGAAAACCGTTGCTAGCCTGATTTTGCTTTGGTTAACTGCTTTCAGCCTGCCCCCTAGCAAAATCACTGTCTACCTTGTGGGCGATTCAACCCTGTCGATAAAGGAAACAAAGAACTACCCCGAAACGGGGTGGGGTATGCCTTTCGCCTACTTTTTCGATGAGACCGTGACCGTAGACAACCGCGCCCAAAACGGTCGCAGCACCAAAACCTTTGTGGCCGAAAACCGGTGGCAACCCGTGGCCAGTGCCCTCAAAGAAGGCGACTACGTTTTCATTCAGTTCGGCCACAACGACGAGGTACCGACCAAGCGGAGCTACACCCCGGAAGTGGAGTACAAAAACTACTTAGTTCGCTTTATCACGGAAACTCGCGCCAAAAAAGCAACGCCCGTGCTGCTGACTCCTGTAGCACGCCGCAAGTTTGACGCGGCCGGTAAGGTAGAAGGTACCCACGAAGTGTACTCCGAAATTGTGCGCACTACGGCTCGGGAGCAGCAAGTTGCCCTCATTGATTTGGACCGGGAAAGTCAAGCATTGCTCCAGCAGTTTGGGCCCGAAAACTCGCGGCTCTTGTTCAACCAGCTTGCGCCCGGCGAGCACCCCAACTACCCCGACGGCAAAGAAGACAACACGCACTTCAATGAACTTGGGGCCCGCAAAATGGCCCAGATTGTGCTGGCCGACATTCGCACTCTTAAGCTGGAATTGGCCAACCGCATTGTACAGCGAGCCGCCGCTAAAGCCGTCGATCCGCAGGCGCGCTAGCCTCTCCAGAAACACTTTATGAAGCATTTTCTCTCTTTTCTGTGCCTAAGCTGGTTGATGCTTGGGCGAGCCTTTGGCTACGATTTTGTGGTGGCTCAGGACGGCAGCGGCACCTACCGCACAGTGCAGGAAGCCTTTAATGCGGTGCCCGATTTCCGGAAAAAGGTTACCACCATATTCATCAAAAAAGGCATCTACAAAGAGAAGCTGATTTTGGCCGGCTCCAAGAATTTGGTGAAAATCATCGGCGAGGACCTCACCAAAACGGTTCTAACCTACGATGATTACAACCAGAAAAAGAACATCTTCGGTGAAGACAAAGGCACGTCGGGCTCGTCGAGTATCTACATCTACGGCGCAGACTTTTCGGCCGAGAACATTACATTCCAAAACTCCTCTGGGCCAGTAGGCCAGGCCGTGGCCGTATGGGTGGCCGGCGACAAAGCCCGGTTCAAGAATTGCCGGTTCCTCGGGTTCCAAGACACCTTATACACCTACGGCTACGGCAGTCGGCAATACTACCAAGACTGCTACATCGAGGGTACTGTGGATTTTATTTTTGGCAGTAGCACGGCCTGGTTTGAGAACTGCACCATCTTCTGCAAGCAGAATGGCTACGTAACAGCTGCTTCTACGCCTGACAGCACCCGCTACGGGTACGTGTTCAACCGTTGCACCATCACCGGCGATGCACCGGCGGGCAGCTTCTACCTCGGCCGGCCTTGGCGGCCGTATGCTAAAACAGTGTTCCTGAACTGTGCACTAGGCCCGATGATTAACCCGGCTGGTTGGGACCCTTGGGGCAAGGACAGCAACAAGCAAACGGCCTACTACGGCGAATACAACAACAAAGGCAAAGGGGCGCAGCCCAAGCAGCGCGTGCCTTGGTCGCACCAGCTTACCGAGCAAGAAGTGAAGCAGTACACCCCCGACGCAGTGCTGCGCCACTGGAACCCCACCCAAGATTAACTGATGCCTCCTCTGAAATATCTCGTAGTCAGTGGCCTCTTGCTAATGGCCGCTCCCCTATTCGCTCAGGTTACGCCCCCGCCGACGGCTACAACTAAGCCAGCCGAAGCGCCCTCGTTCAATAAAGCCGTACGCCTAACCGTAGCGCCGGACGACTCCGGCGACTACCGTACCATTCAGGAGGCCGTTATGGCGGTGCGCGACTTTATGCAGGTGGAAGCGACCATCTTTATCAAGAATGGGACCTACCGCGAAAAGCTGGTGGTGCCCTCGCAGAAGACCCACATCACCCTGCTGGGTGAAAGCAAGGAAGGCGTGGTCATCACCTACGGCGACTACTCTGGCGACGCCGAGAAACACACTACCTACACTTCTTCCACGGTGCGCGTGCAAGGCAACGACTTTACGGCTGAGAACATCACGTTTGAAAACTCGGCGGGCCCGGTGGGGCAAGCCGTGGCCCTGCACGTGGAGGGCGACCGGGCTACCTTCCGCAATTGCCGTATGCTTGGCCACCAGGACACGCTGTTTCTGGCCATCGAGAACAGCCGGCAGTACTACCAGGACTGCTACATCGAAGGCACCACCGACTTTATCTTTGGGGCCAGCACCGCCGTCTTCGACCACTGCATTATCTATAGCAAGCGCGACTCCTACATCACAGCGGCTTCCACTACCCCGCGCCAGCAATTCGGCTTTGTGTTCTTCGACTGCCAACTCACGGCCGCCCCGGAAGCCAAGAAAGTCTACCTGGGGCGGCCTTGGCGCCCGCACGCCCGCACCGTGTTCATCAATACCGACATGGGCGCCCACATCACCGAAACTGGCTGGGACAATTGGCGCAACCCCGACAATGAAAAAACAGCCTACTACGCCGAATTCAACTCCCGTGGCCCCGGTGCTCCTGCCAAAAACCGCGTAGCATGGTCGCATCAACTCAAGGCCAAAGACGCCAAGCAGTACACGCTCGAGAAGATCTTCGCCGGACCTACTGCGTGGACACCACAACGGAAATGACGAGGGCAGACGTGTAAGCTAGCTGCTAGGCGTTCAGCTTATTTTTGCTCTTCCTATTGGTATCTCAGCCATCTAGACGGCAAGTAGTTGCACGTCCCTTATCTTGGAAAGTATACGCCTTACAAGATGCCAGGAGAGCAGCCAGAACGTGACACAACACTTGCCGCTGTTGCGCAGCAGCGCATACTGAACCAGCGCATTGGGGCGCAGAAATGCGCTGATCCGGCGGCGGCGGTACGTTGGATGGGAGCAATGCAGGCGCAGGATTAAGGGCAGGCCATGTGGGCTGTTGGATTGCGCACCCAGGCTTCGTCTAGGCTAGAAGTTGAACAGGCTATTGCCCGCAAAAGCATAGTCCTGACGTGGCTTATGCGAGGCACTATTCATTTGGTTTCTGCCGAAGATGCCCGGTGGATGGTGCAGCTCTTTGGGCCCAGACTGTTGGCAGCCGCTAGCACCAGACGCCAGCAGCTTGAGATAGATCAAGAGTTACTTAGTCGAGTTAGAACGCTTTTTTGCGGCGCCATGCAAGGCAGCCAGCCAGTCCCGCGAACGGAGCTTATGCAGTTGCTGACGCAGGCAGGTATCAGTCCGCAAGGGCAGCGCGGCTACCATCTGCTGTGGTCTTTGGCATTGGAAGGGCTTATTTGCTTTGGCCCCCGGCAAGACAACGAGCAGACCTTCGTCCTGTTGGAAGAATGGCTACCCACCTTGCGAAGTCTGTCGAGAGAAGAGGCGCTGGCTGAGCTGGCCATCCGCTACTTCACCAGCCACGGCCCGGCCACTTTACACGACTTTGCTGGCTGGGCTGGCTTACCTATAACCGAGGCCAGACAGGGCCACGAAGCTATAAAAGGCAACCTACTAGTAGAGAAAGTGGCGGGTAGCACCCAGTGGCTGTCCACGCCAACGGCCGATGCTGCCGCGCTTGTGCCGCCGCGGGTTTGCCTGCTGCCTGGCTTCGATGAATATTTTCTTGGCTACAAAGACCGCCGCGCAGTGGTAGCTACCGAGCAGCTCTCTGAAATCTGTCCGGGTGGCAATGGGATATTTAAACCGATGGTCGTAATTGACGGGCAAATCGTGGGCACCTGGAAGTCAACAATCCGCAAGAACAAAATGCTTATTAAGGCCCACCTATTCTTGCCAATGCACGTGCCGCATGCGGAGGTTGAAGCTGCCGCGGTGCAGTACTGCCAATTTGTAGGGGTGCCGCTTGAAGCAGTAATACTAAACGAAGGATCAACTACCTAGGCTATGGATGTCTCCTTACTAGTAGTGCCCTATGACTCGGCTCGTGAATCTTGGCGCATGGGCGCGGGACCAATACGGTTGCTGAAAGAGTTGGAACCACGACTCCGCCAAGCTGGCCACACCCCTACCCCGGAAATAATCAAGCTACAAGACCCTTTCCCAACCGAAATCAGCTCCAGCTTTGCGCTGAATCGGCAGCTGGCTGAACAGGTTCGGCAGGCGCAGAACCAGGGCCGGTTTCCGCTGGTGCTAGCCGGCAACTGCGGAGCATCCCTGGGCGTAGTGGCGGGATTGCCTTACCAAGAGGTAGGGATAGTTTGGCTGGATGCGCACGGCGACTACAACACCCCGGAAACCAGTACAAGCGGCTTCCTCGACGGCATGGGCTTGGCTGTAGTCACCGGGCAGTGCTGGCAGCCCTTGGCTTGTTCGGTGCTCGGTTTCAAGCCGGTACCGCCAACGCGCGTGCTCCACATCGGGGGCCGTAATTGCGATACGCTGGAGCTAGCGGCCCTTCAGCAAGCTGGCATAGCACTGGTAGCACCCCAGCAGGCAGGCGCACCAACTTTTGCGGCCGCACTTGCGCCCTTGGTGACAGCACTGGCCGCGCAGGTAAAGCATTGTTATGTACACATAGACCTGGACGTGCTGGACGCCGAGCTAGTGGGGCGCGCCAACACGTATGCCTCAACGGGCGGACTCACGTTGGTCCAGGTACTTGCCGTAGTGGAAACCCTGCAACAGTCCCTTTCCATTAGCGCCGTCACGTTTGCCTCGTACGACCCACAAGCCGATACGGAGGGCCATGTTCTGGCCGCTGCCTTGCGCATAGCTCAGCAACTGCTGCCTTCTTCTTAAAAGTGCTACTTAGTTGTGCCCGCCAGGTTAGATCAATCTGGCGGGCACGACGTAAGCTTATCCTAAATGCCAGCCATTGCGGTATTCGCGCTTCACGAAGCGGTTCACCTCGTCCAGGTTGGTCACTTTCATCTGCTGGTTGTCCCACAGCAGCTCCACGCCTCGACCGGGGTACGACATGCCCTGGCCGCTGGCATTTGGGCGCTGCAAGTCGTAGCCTCGAATAGCTAGGTTGGCCATGTGCAGCGCTTCCGTCAGAGGACCTGCTAGCTCGAAGGGTGAACTAACCTCCTTGTTGCCGTAGCCAGCCAAGCAGGCTTCCACCCACTGACCGTAGTGGCCGTTGGCTCCTCCGGGTACGCGCGCTAAGGTCTGCTTTACTTTCACTTCCTGCGTGCGCGAAGTGGGCAGCAAGCGTGGATCAGCCGAGTAGGTGCTAGCCATCATCTTGCCTTTCTTGCCCACGAAAAGAATGCCGTTGCCGCCATCGCCAAACACTTCGTTGGGCCCTAGCTCCTCGGGGCGCTCAGGCTGAATGCCGCCGTCCATCCAGTGCACCGTCACTTCACCCTTGGTTTTTTTAGTTTTCGGGAACGTGAGCGTGACGTGGCTGGAAGGTGGGCAGCTTTCGGGGAAGTAGCCTCGCTTGAATTCATCGACGTACACGCTGCCCACGCTGGCTTGTACTGATGTTGCATACTGTAGGTCAAGCACGCGGAAAGGCGCTTCCAGCAGGTGGCAGCCCATGTCGCCTAGGGCGCCGGTACCGTAGTCCCACCAACCCCGCCAGTTGAAGGGCACCAGCTTGTCGACATACTCCCGATAAGGTGCCGTACCGAGCCACAAGTCCCAATCCAACTCGGCGGGTGTGCTGGCTTTGGTGGTAGGCCAAGCTATGCCCTGGGGCCACACAGGCCGGTCGGTCCAGCAGTACACCGTGTGCACATCGCCGATGACTTTGGCATCGTACCACTCCTGAAGCTGCCGTACGCCGTCGTTGGAGGCGCCTTGGTTGCCCATTTGGGTTACCACTTTGTAGCGTTTGGCGGCTTCGGTTAGGGCGCGCGCTTCGTGCAAGTCGTGGGTGAGCGGCTTTTGCACGTACACGTGCTTGCCGAGCTGCATGGCTGCCATGGTCACAACGGCGTGGTTATGGTCGGGCGTCGACACCGAAACGGCGTCGATGTTCTTGCCTTCCTTATCCAGCATCTCCCGCCAATCCTTGTAGAACTTGGCCTGCGGAAAAGCCTGCACGGATTTGGCTGCCCGCCGGGTGTCCACGTCGCAGAGGTAGCCGATGCGGGCTTTACCGGTTTTGGCAAATGCGGCAATATCACTTTCGCCTTTGCCTCCCACTCCTACGCCAGCCACTACCAATTGGTCGCTCGGGGCGGTGTAGCCGCGGCCCCCGAGCACAAAGCGTGGAACAATCATGAAGGTGGCCACAGCCGCAGCACTCTGCTTTATAAACTCGCGGCGTGACGAAGAATCGGGTGTTTGACTCATATAAAATGGGGTAGGACGAAAGATGGAAAGAACAGAACGGGGAAAAGATACGGAATTGTCTCGCTTATTCCTCCAAAGCTAAATCGTTTTTGCAATGTACACCTAACAGTTGCTGATTTCTGTAGCAATTCTGACATTCTGGTGCTTAGGCTCGCGC
Organism: Hymenobacter sp. YC55; assembly: GCF_029433095.1. GTDB lineage: Bacteria > Bacteroidota > Bacteroidia > Cytophagales > Hymenobacteraceae > Hymenobacter. Next base: position 266,906 of record NZ_JARNTX010000005.1, on the reverse strand, counting down.
AAATCCGGCCATGTAAGCTAGCCGAAACGCACAGGTAAACTTTGGGAGAAACAGAAACCAGAGGGCTGCCACTGCCCGCCTCGCCGACTAGTTAGGGAGCATAACAAAATGGTAACTTCTCTTAGAATATCTTGGATCGTTGCCGGGCACTAGCTTTGGCCTAGCGTCCAATTGATTCAGGAACGCAAGCAGAATTCCATTACCCTTGTTCTCACTCCTGCTCCGTGCATACCACTCGTAAGATACTTTTTGGCTGCTGGCTGGCACTCAATGCCTCCACTGTACTCACAACGCAGGCACAGCAGCCCGTTTTCACTAGCCAGGCAGGGCGAGTGTTGCTGCCCAATGGCTGGTACTTGAGCCCCGCGGGCACCAGTTCATTGCCCCTTGGCGACTTGCCGCTGAACCTGCAGGTGTCGCCCAACGGGAAGCTACTGGCCGTTACCAACAACGGACAGAGTGAGCAGAGCATTCAGCTGCTGGACCCGAAAACGGAAAAGCTGCTCGATGAAAAGGTAATCACTAAATCCTGGTACGGTCTGAAATTCAGCGCCGACAGCAAGCAGCTCTACGCATCCGGCGGCAACGACAATGTGATTCTGGCTTACAGTACGGTAGGCAACAAGCTCGGCCAAGCCGATACCATTCGGCTGGGGAAGGCATGGCCCAAAGACAAAATCAGCCCCGCTGGCATTGAGCTTGATGATAAGCAACACCGCCTGTATGTCGTCACCAAGGAAGATAATTCGTTGTATGTGGTGGACACCGACACCAAAGCCACTCTAAAAAAGGTTGCCCTCGGGCACGAAGCGTACGGCTGCTTGCTGTCACCCGACAAGAAGACGTTGTTCGTCTCGCTTTGGGGCGGGGATAAAGTAGCTCTCTACGACACTCAGACCGGGCAAGTAACGGGTGAAATTGCTACCGAAAGTCACCCCAACGAGCTAATCCAGACGCGCAACGGCCGGTACCTGTTCGTGGCCAACGCCAACGACAATTCGGTTTCGCTGATTGATACCCGCGCCCGCAAGGTGCTGGAAGTAATTTCTACAGCGCTTTACCCCACCAAACTAACAGGCTCGACCACCAACGCGCTGGCGCTTTCGCCCGACGAGAAAACCCTGTACATCGCCAACGCCGATAATAACTGTTTGGCGGTGTTTAATGTCGCTACTCCTGGCAAAAGCTCCGCGCGGGGTTTTATTCCGACGGGGTGGTACCCGACGAGCGTGAAAACCCTGGGGCGCAAAATCCTGGTGGCCAATGGCAAGGGCTTCTCATCGTTGCCTAACCCGGCGGGTCCGCAGCCCGTGAAGAAAACCGACAACAGCGGTTCCCACACGGGCATCACCGGACAGCAGCAGGTACAGTACATCGGCAGCTTGTTCAAGGGCACCTTGTCGTTTATTCAGCAACCCGATGAAGCGCAGCTAAACGCTTACTCCAAGCAGGTGTATGCCAACTCGCCTTTCACGGGTCAGCTGGAAGCGAAAGGCACGCCTGAGGCTGGCAACCCCATTCCGAAGCGGGCTGGGGAAAAGTCTCCTATTAAGTATGTCTTTTATGTAATCAAAGAGAACCGTACGTACGACCAGCTCCTTGGGGATATGCCCGAAGGCAACGGCGACTCGACCCTCTGCATCTTCCCTGAGAAGGTAACGCCCAACCACCACGCGCTGGCCCGCGAGTTTGTGCTGCTCGACAATTTCTACGTGAATGCTGAAGTAAGCGCCGACGGCCACAACTGGAGCATGGCTGCCTACGCCACCGACTACACCGAGAAAACCTGGCCCACCAACTACGGCGGCCGAGGCGGCACCTACGACTACGAAGGCACCCGCAAAATTGCCTATCCCCGCGACGGATACATCTGGGACTACTGCCAGCGGGCGGGCCTGAGCTACCGCAGCTATGGCGAGTTTGCCGATAACGGCAAAGCCACCCTCAAGTCGCTGGAAAACCACATCTGCCCAAAGTCGCCGGGGTTCAACATGGACATCAAGGACGTGGAGCGGGTCCGGATCTGGAAGCAGGACTTCGACTCGCTGCTGGCAAAGGGTACCATACCGCAGTTCAGCACTATCCGCCTCAGCAACGACCACACCAGCGGCCAACGCAAAGGCAAGTACACGCCCATTGCGGCCGTCGCCGACAACGACCTCGCCCTCGGGCAGTTGGTGGAGCACTTATCTAAGAGTGCCATTTGGAAAGAGTCGGCCATCTTCGTGCTGGAAGACGACGCGCAGAACGGACCAGACCACGTAGATGCGCACCGGTCGCCGGCCTTTATTATCAGCCCCTACACACGCCGCGGCACCGTCAACCACACGCTCTACTCCACCTCCGGCGTATTGCGCACCATGGAATTGATTTTGGGCTTGCCGCCGATGAGCCAGTACGATGCCGCTGCTCTGCCCCTATCGACTTGCTTCACTGCCACGCCCACCCTCACTCCCTACCAAGCAAAAGCCGCCCGCGTGAATCTGGATGCCCGCAACGTGGCTTGGAACAAAAGCGCAGAAAAGTCGGAACGCTTCAATCTCTCCAACGAGGACGCTATTCCGGACCTAGAACTGAACGAGGTCATTTGGAAGGCTATTAAAGGCGAAAACGCCGTGGCGCCCGCTCCCCGGCGCGGGGCCTTCTTGCAGCTAGAGCAAAAGCGCAAGGACGACGACGATGACGATTGAGTTCTGCGCTCATAGTTTAAACTATCAGAGCCCGTAAGCACGTGTCAAGCAGAGCAGATTTTAATGGAGTCGAAGTGCTGCCATGTCTAACATCATATATGTATCGTCATGCTGAGCGGAGGCGCAGCCGGAGTCGAAGCATCTCGCGTGCTAACGTTGCCAAACTAACAGTCATGCTGAGCGCAGCCGAAGCATCTCGCGTGCTGACGTTGTGATAGTAAATGATTTTACCACACTAGCGAGATGCTTCGGCTTCGTTGCACTGCGCTCAGCATGACCGTTCATTACGATTACTATAGCAAGGTCATTAGTGCAGAGAAAGCAAGGCGGAAAGCGTACCTCGGAATAGTTTTCTCTATTAGCGCTTCGAGAGGCTGTTGACTGGACCGAGATTTTTGCGGCGCAACAGGGCTTCCATGAAGTAATAGTCGGCGTAGATGAGGGGCACGTCAACTTCGCTGTTGGCGGGTTTGGAACCGGTGCTGTGCAATAGCAGAAACCCTCGGCTGCCGCCGGGCTTGGCGGTGTAGTGTTTGGTCAGGCTGCTCATCATCTTGTCGGCTTTGCTGCGGTAAAGAGCACCGTTAGCAGTGTAGGTGCTCAGCTCATACAGAGCCGAGGCCATAACGGCTCCTGCTGACGCATCGCGCGGCTCGTTGGGGATGCTGGGAGCGTTTAAGTCCCAATAAGGAATCAGGTCCTTAGGCAAATTGGGGTGGTTGAGCAGGAAACCGGCTACGTTCTCGGCCTGCGTGAGGTAGGCCTTATTTTTGGTTTCGCGGTAGCACATGGTGTACCCGTAGAGCGCCCACGCCTGCCCACGCGCCCACGCCGACTCGTTGGCGAAACCCTGGTGGGTGGTTTTCTTTACTACTTGCCCCGTAAGCGTGTCGTAATCGACGACGTGGTAGGAGCTGAAGTCAGGCCGGAAGTGGTTGCGCAGCGTGGTGTTGGCGTGGCTGACGGCTATTTTATAGAACGAGGAATCACCGGAGAGGCGGGTAGCGGCAAATAGCAGCTCCAAGTTCAGCATGTTGTCGATGATGACCGGGTAGCCCCAGGTGTCGCGGTGGTGGTCCCAGGAACGCAGCGCTCCTACCTTCGAGTTGAACCGCGTGCTCAGGGTGCGCGCCGACTCCAGAATGACCGCACGGTAGGCAGCATCTTGCGTGAGCCGGTAACCGGTGCCGAAGCTACAGTACACCTTAAAGCCCATGTCGTGGGTGGTAGCGTTGGTTTTCTCGGGCTCGATGTTGGCGGTGTAGGCTTTGGCCGCGGTGCGCCATTTCTCCTGACCGGTGGCTTCAGCTAGCAACCACAAATAGCCGGGGAAAAAACCGCTGGTCCAGTCGCGGGAGGCTACCAGCACCAGTTCGCCCGTGGGCGTGAGCGTGCGCGGCGACACGAGTGCGGGTTTGCCGGACGGAGCGGGTTTCGCCTGCGCGGCCTGCGGCACCTGTTCCAGCAGAAGAGCCGCCTGCGTTTCGGCCAGCTTCATGGTTTTCTTGGGCAAGACTGCCTGGCCCAGCGCTTGGGTGGACAGCAGTGCCAGAACTAAGCCGATGCGTATTGTTTTCATTGCAAGTTGCGCTGAGAGTGTAGCTCCCGCGTAATGTCCGGGAGCAAATGGGAAAGCGGAATCAACAGCTAATTCTCGTTCAGCCAGATGAGGGGGTTGCGGACAGGCAGGTTGCGAATCACTTCTTCTACCTCGGGAGCATGCTCCAGGCGCTGCCAAGTGGCAAACCAGTCTTTATTGCCGAACTGCACCGCCCCCATTATCAGGAAAGGCTGCGCCACCGGCCAGTTGTCCCAGTACATCACATCTTTGGCGAAAGGCCACTTCTGCTTGTCGGCCACATAAGGATATAGATACTCGATGCCCCGGCGAATACCTCGCCCATCGGGGGTTTGGTAAGTCCAGAGGTTTTCGCGCTTATCGCTCAGGATCTGGCAGATCATGGTCATGGCGTCCAGGTTGAACAGCGAGTAGCCGTAAGGTTTGGTGCGCTTGGTTTCCAAGGGGAAAGAGCCGTTGGGTGCCATTTGGGTGGGCAGCAGTACGGTTTTGTACCGCTCCCGGCAGAAAGTTAGCAGTTGCTGATTACCCGTTAGTCGGGCAAAGGCTGCTACCTGCATCACCCAACACGTGCCATGGTTGTTGGCGGCGTTCATTTCGTCTTTGCCGTATGGGTGCGTTGTGAGCCAGGTGAGATACTGCGCAAACCAGTCTTTGATGCCCGTTAGATCTTGGCTGTTGATAGCCTTGGCTTGTTTAAAAACCAACACACCCTGCGCTACTTCCATCAGCTGAATGGTGTCGATAATGCCGATGCCACGGCCTGTGAAGCGCCCCATGATGGCCTGCGCATATTGCAACGATGGGTTCATGCGCGTGGCAGGGTCCGTAAACCAAGCCCGCAGATGCACCAAGGCATGCTGAACGTATTGCGTGTCATGAGTGAGCTGATAAGCAGAAGCTAGCGCCCCGATGATACGGCTAAAGCGGATCATAGCTTGCCGGTGAGCCACGAAGTTTTCGGGGTTGGTGAGGCCGTCGCGCTGGATATAAGGCCCAGTGGGGTTGGCGGGGTCGGGCCACCAGTAATCACCCTCGGAAAAGAAGTCGTGTGGGCCGCCCGCGCTGCGTGGGCTGGTGCTGCTCGTCACCGTGACCGGAGCTTGCTGCAAGGCCCAAGCCGCTTGCGCCAGTACCTGCGCCCGCAGTACCTCTGCTGCTTGTCGTTCCAGCTTACGGTCCGGGCGACTGGCTTGGCTACCGAACGTTATCAGCCAAAGCAGCAAGAGGCAAAGTGTCTTTCGGGTCATAGCAGTGAAGCGCAAGCAAAATGATTCATCGGTGTTTCCTAGACGCTGTAGAGACGCGACACTTCGCGTCTGCTTATTGCTGATGTTGTTAAGTCTTCTTGTTGCTGAGGTTGTTAAGGTTGTATGGTTCCAGTCGTTCAACGCCGAGACGCGACCCGGAGGTCGGCGAAGCCAAGTGTCGCGTCTCTACAGCGTTCAGAAAACCTAGCCTATTTACAGCGTCAGAAGCACTGTTTCCAGGCCCGGGGACTGAACAGCTACAGCGGTTTTACCCGGTTGTGCGGCTAACCGAATAATGGCGCGGCCGTTGTACACCTGCACCTTACGGGAGCCACTGCTTGTGCCCAAGTCGTCGAGCAGTTTGCCCGCGCCAGCTAGTGAAAACTCCACCCAATTGGCGGCGTCTAGGCACGGCACGCCTTCGGCATCGAATAGCTTTACTTCCACGGTGGTAAGGCCATTGGCTTCCGCTACTTTTTGCAGCGTGAGCTTGGCGGGCTTACCCCATTTTTGGGTTTGGTAGCGGAAGCTAATATGGTCTTCTACGGTCTGCTTGCCTTGGCGGGCCACTACTCGCACCTGGTTTTCGCCACTCGCAAAAGGCACGTTCCAGTGCAGGCCCGCCGCCGGGAAATCTTGGCTGTCGCGCTTTTTCACGCCGTAGCTTTTGCCGTTCACAAACAGCTCGGCTTCAACGCAATTCGAGTAGACTTTCACCATTTTCAACTCGCCCTCTGCCCCCCAACGCACTGGCCAAGAATGCCCATACAGGTGCACCATGGGCGCCGTGGTCCAGTACGACTGGAACACGTAGAAGGCTTCTTTGGGCGTGAAGTCGCGCTCCACTACGCCCTTCTGGTTCATGTAGGGAATGGGATTGTCGGGGCGTACGGGCGTCGAGAAATCCTTGAAGGGCCAGTAGGCTGTGCCGCTCAGCCATGGCATGGTTTCCTGCTCCTTGAGGTGCCAATCCACGAGGTTGCAGAGGTAGCTTTCGCTCCAGTCGCCGTCCTTGGAAACGCGGGCACTGCCCCCAAACAGCGAAGCATCGCCAGCTCGCTCGTCGGCTTCCTTGCTGGCGGTGACTTCCGCCAGCGCGTTGTCGGGGTTTTCAGAGTGGCGGCCGGCGTGGCTGTCGCCGCCCCATTCCACGTGCAGCATGCGCTTCACTCCCTGAAATTCTTTCTCGGTGGCTTCCTTGTAGTCGGTGTAGATGCCGCGGTACCAGCCGGCCCAGATCGAAGGCGAATACACGTCCACAATGTCCTTGCAGAAGTCGCAGCGGCGGATGGCGGTGTAGCGCGAGCGGTCCAGCTGGTGCGACAAGTCGTTGAGTTCGGTCATGAAGGCCCGAATTTTTTGCTTGTCGAATTCGGGAAAGTCACCGGGCCAGTCGTTTTCGTTGCCCAGGCCCCAGATGATGATGCTCGGATGGTTATAGTGCTGCTGCACCATGTTGGTGAGCATGCGCTTGGCTTGCGCTTGGTACACTGGCCCGCCCAGCCCGCCGCGGCACCACGGAATTTCCTCCCACACCAGTATCCCGAGCGAGTCGCAGAGGTTGAGTACGATGCGCGACTGTTGGTAGTGGCCCAGGCGGATGAAGTTGACGCCCATCTGCTTCATCATCACCATCTCCTGCCGAATCATGGGCTCGGTCATGGCGGCGGCCACGCCGGCGTGGTCTTCGTGGCGGTGGGTGCCACGCAGCAGCAGGCGCTGGCCGTTAAGCTTGAACGGGCCTTTCTCCACAAACTCGGCGTGGCGGAACCCTACTTTTTCTCGCCGTTGATAGGCCTGCGGACCGGTACCCACCGTAACAACCACCGTATAAAGCTGCGGCCGCGTCGGGGACCAAAGCTGCGGATTCTTCACCGCAAACTGGTGCACGTCCTGCTCCTGCGCCCCTACAGACAGCTTGCCTTGATAGTTGCTGACCTGCTTGCCCCGCGGGTCCAGCAACCGAACCACCACCGGAACCGGCGCCATAGTGGGTGTTGCAGTGGGCAGGAAGCTTGCCTTCAGCGCCAACGAACCTGCTTTGCCCGCGGCATCTACCTCCGCCTTCACCGCCAAGCGCTCCACCGACACGGCCGGCAAGTACTCTAGGTTCAGGTAGCGGTACAGCCCCCCGTACACGTTGAAATCCGACAGGTTGGAGGGTATCATCTCCAGGTCACGGGAATTGTCGCAGCGGATGCTAAGCGGAATTTTGCCTTTGAACTGCTCTTTGTACGCCGGCGTCTTCTGGAAATCGGCAATGGCTTGCGTGAGGTCCACGGTCCATTCGTCGTAGCCGCCCACGTGGCTGCCTACTTTGGTGGTGTAGAGGTACACGTCGGTTTTCTGGCCCGCGCCCTCGAAATGCAGGCGAGTCCGGCCGTTGGCGTATGGGTTTTGCACATCTAGTTGGGTGCGGTACCAGCCGGGGCCCTGGTAGTAGTTGACGCTGGGGTCTACGGCGTCGCGGGCGTTGAAGCAATGGGGCAGCGTCACGGCTTCCCACAGCGGCACACTTTCGGGGTTGCCGGCACCTACAGGCCGCACGGCTTCCCATACGCCACCTAGCTCTTGCTGCACGTATTCCCACCCGGTGGTCAGGCGGGTAACACGCTGGGCCGAGCCGGGAGATACAGTTGCCAGTACGACGAGCAGGGTGGCAATCAGTTTAGCTTTTAACACGGTTATACTTTTCCTATTCGGTTATCGAGCCGCCTTGCTTTGCGCTAAGGAAGCGGCCGGGCAACCGGTGAAGTGTTCTGGTAATCGAGAATCAGGACGTGAAACGGGTCAGATAGCCCAAGGCGCCGCCCGAAAATCTGGGTACAGCGCCAGCACTTGCGCGGCGTTTAGGGAGGAGTACTCCTGTGCTGCGCGCTGGTAGAGCATCAGCGCCGTTTCGTTGGAGGTCGGCGTCACGTCGGCGCGCTCTAGCTGCTTTTCCCGCAGCAAATACGGTTGAAACCACGCCACGGCTTGGCGCAACCCGCGGCCGTCGGGGGTGCTGTAGTTCCACAAATCCACGCCTACGTGGCGGGCCAAAACGGCCAATTGCACCCACCCTTGCAGGTTCATGGAGGTATAGTTCCAGGGCCGGGTGCGGTCCAGTTCCAGCGGCTGCGAGCCGTCAGGGGCAAACTGCACGGTTATGCGCGGCAGCGTCTGGGTTTCAATAGTGCGGCGGGCCAGCGCTTTGTTGCCCGTGAACAAAGCAAAGTCCACCACTTGCAAATCGTAGAAGGTGCCGTGGTTGTTTTTGTTGCCACTTTCGGCCTTGCCAAGCTTGCTGGTTGTCAGCCATTCCGTGTACTGGCTGTACCAAGTTTTCAGGCCAGATACCAACTTGGCGTCCACCTTGGTATTGCTACCAAGCAGGGCCAGTGCCTCCGGAATTTCCACCAAATGGCGCGTCTGGATGATGCCGTAGCTGCGGCCATCGGTCGTGCCGGGAATACCCTGCCCGAAATTCAAGTTCGGGTTCATGCGGGTGACCGGGTCCAGGAAAAAGTTGCGCAGCTGCTGGGTGGCCTTGGTGGCGTACTTGGCGTCACCGGAAAAGTAGTACGCCAGGGCCAGCGTCTTCACGTCCTTGCACACGCCCGCCAGGTTGGCGTCGTCTTTCATGGCCTTGGCCTCCGGGTTGACCAAGCCATCTTTTTGGATGTACGGTTTGCCGTCGGGCTTAGTGGGGTCGGGCCAGAAGTAGGGCGCCTGCGACATGAAGTCGTGCTTGTCGCCACTGGGCGGCAGCTTGGTTTTGGTGGTAATGGTATACAGCTCGTGCGCTAGCGCCTGGTCGGCTTGCCCGAGCAACGCCTTGACTTGCTGCGTTTCCTGCTGGTCACCGCGCTTGTAGGCCGCTTTGAAGGCGGACATCTTGGCGGCATCGAGCAGCAGGAAGGGCTGAACCGGAGCCGCTTGCGCTACCCCAGCTGCGGCCCACAGGACCCAAAGCAGGAACCACGTGGGCCATTTCGTAACGGTGCCCATTAGATATGACCCGGGTTTTGCGTTAGATTCGGGTTCAGCAGCAACTCGGGCTGCGGAAGCGGGAACAAGTAGTACTTGTCGTCAACTACCCGCGTGGGGGTGCTAGCTTGCACGGCCTGGCGCAGGCGCTTAAAGCGCACCAAATCAAACCAGCGGTGGCCTTCTTGGCACAGTTCCCAAGCACGCTCTTTCACCAGCAAATCCACAAAGGCGTCCTTAGTAGTCGTGCCCGTCAGCGGGGCCAAGCCCGCACGAGCCCGCACTGCGTTGATGCCTTGGTATTTGGTGACGTCGTTGGCATTCAGGTTGTTGAGCACCTCCGACTGCATGAGCAGCACGTCGGCGTAGCGCGTAATCAGATAGTTGACGCGGGAGTCGTTGACGATGCGCTTGGGGTCACGAAACTTGTTGAAGTAGTAGCGCGGTAGCGTGGTAGTGCCGGCTTGGTTGCTGATGTTCCAGGCCCGGCGCACATCGTTGGCGGCGTAGGAGGCCACGAAGGCATCTTCCACGGTGAACGTGCCCAAACCGGTCAATTGCGAAGGCAAAAACTGCCGCACAATGATGCTACCCGTGTTCGGGGGCAAGTCAAACTGAATCGAGAAGATGTGCTCGGGGCCGTTTTCCTTGTCTGGGTCGAATACGTCGCCGTACACTGGCAGCAGGCGGTAGGTATTGGAACCAATAACCTTGTTGCAGGCGCTCAGCGCGTTCTGGTTGTCGGTGCCTTGCGCGGCGGAGGTGGTGGCACGGGTTAGGTACACTTTGGCTAGCAAGGAGGTGGCAGCACCGCTCGAAACCCGACCTTTCTCGCCGGCGGGTATCTGGTTCTCAGGCAAGCAATTCGCTTCGGCAAACTGCAAGTCCGTGATAATCTGCTCGTACACCTGCGCCAACGGCGCACGGGGCGGCCGAATGTCGTCGGAAGGGCCCTTCACGGTGGCTAGTACCAAGGGCACGTCGCCAAAGCAGCGCACCAAGTCGAAGTAGCCCATGGCCCGCAGAAACCGCGCATTGCCCTCGATGTTGTTGCGGCGCGCTTCGTCCATGCTCACGGTAGGCACCTTCTCGATAACGTCGTTGGCCCGGTTGATCATCCGGTAGGTGTTGGTCCACCAGCTGTTGATTTCGGTGTTGGTAGACGTGTAGGTGAAACGCGAAAGTTGGGCCCGTTCGTCGGTGCTGGAGCCCACCCGAATGAGGTCGGCGGGCAGTTCCGTGATTTGCCAGCCGGTACGGCCGAAGTAGGTTTGGGGCAGCAGCGCGTTGAACACGCCGTTGAGGCCAGCCACGGCGTCGCCTTCGCTTTTGTAGAAGTTTTCGGCGGCAATGAAATCGTAGGGCTTTTCTTCCAGAAACTTCTCACAGGAAGAGAGACTTAGCATAGCCAAGCCCAGCAGGATGGTATATTTTTTCATCGGTAATAGGAGTTGAAGAGAACGGTCATGCTGAGCGCAGTCGAAGCATCTCGCTAGTGTGGTAATCTCAACGAGGCGATAGAAGTGCTTCGGCAAGCGGACGCCTGAGCGAGCATGACGCTTTTGGAAATTAGAAGCCCAGCTTCAGGCCGGCGATAAAGGTGCGGGTACTCGGGAAGGCGTTGTAGTCGGTGTTCAAGCTCAAGTTGTCGGAGCCGAACGAGTTGACTTCGGGGTCGTAGCCGGAGTAGTCGGTCCAAGTCACCAAGTTTTGCGCTGTCACGTACACGCTGGCCGACTTAATCACCTTGCTGAACTTAGGCAAGGTGTAGCCGAGCGTCACCGTTTTCAGGCGCACAAAGCTGCCATCTTCCAGCACGTCGTTCACGATGCCGGTGGAGCGCCGAATAGTGCTGCCCGCCCGCGGAATGTTGGTGTCGGTGTTGGTTGGCGTCCAGCGGTTTACCACTGTTTTCAGTTTGTTGGTTGAGGTTATGCCCGATTCCAATTCGTAGCGGTTCAGGTTCAGCACGTCGGTGCCCTGTACGCCCTGGATGAACACGCTCAAGTTGAAGTTGCCGTACTTGAAGCCGTTGGTTACCCCGTAGATGAAGTCGGGTTGGGCCCGCCCAATAATGGTGCGGTCGGCAGCCGTAATAGCGCCGTCGCCGTTCAAGTCGCGGTAGCGCGGGTCGCCGGGGCGGACTACGGTTCTGGTGCCGCTGTTGCGAATCTCCTCGGCCGACTGCCAGATGCCATCGAACTCGTAGCCGTAGAACGAGCCGATTGGCTCTCCAATTCGCAGAATACTGGTCTGGCCCAGACCCGAGCCCACAAACAAGCTAGAGCTGGAGCTGCCCACAAACCGCTCGTACTCGCCGTTGAGGTCCAGCACTTTGTTGCGGTTAAAAGAGATATTGAGGTTGGTGTTCCAGGAAAACTTCTCGCCATCGAAGTTGGTGGTGTTCAAGGCAAACTCGACCCCCTTGTTTTGCACGCTGCCCGCGTTCAGGTAGATGCTGTTGTAGCCCGTGGTGCGCGGCGTCGATACTTGCAGTAGCAAGTCGGTGGTTTTCTTGTAATACGCGTCGGCTGTAACGGAAATGCGGTTTTGCAGAAACGCCAAGTCTATGCCCACGTTGCTGGCCGCCGTCGATTCCCACCGCAGGTCGGGGTTCACGATGTTGAGCGGCACCAAACCTACCAAGCGGCTGCTACCCGAGGCATAGGCGCCCACGTCGTAGCGCGCCAGCGACTGGTAGTTGCTGATTTCCTGGTTGCCGGTCACACCGTAGCCGAGGCGTAGCTTCAGGTCGCTCAGGAAACTGAAGCCTTTCATAAATGGCTCGTCGATGAGGCGGTAAGCAAAGGCCGCCGAGGGGAAATAGCCCCACTTGTTGTTGCGCCCGAAGCGCGACGAGCCATCGGCCCGCATCGTGAACGTAAACAAATACTTCTCGAACAAGCGGTAATTGACGCGCCCAAAGTACGAGGCCAACGAGTTGGAATACCGGCCCGAGCTTGGCGTCAAAATATTGGCGGCCAAGGCCAAGTTGTCGGAGCCGAGCGTGTTGGTAAAGAAGTTGTTGGCCGAGGCGCCGAAGTCGTTGCCGTAGAACCGCTGGAAGGTAAGCCCCCCTACCACATTCAGAGCATTGTTCTCGTTGAGCTTACGGTCGTAGGTGAGCGTGTTTTCGTTGAGCCAGCTGTAACGGTTGGTTTCCCCACGCGTGGCCGAGCCGTTGGTAAGGCGGCCCAAGAAGATGTCGGAGGGTCGGTACACGTCGTTCTGCGTAGTCCGATAGTCAAAACCCGCCGTCACGCGGAAAGTCAGTCCCTCCAGCAGCTCATAGTTGCCAGCCACGTTGAACAGCCCGCGGCCGGTGGTGCGGTTGTCCTTGGTTTTGTTGGCGTACGCCACCGGGTTGCCCACATCGTCTACGTATGGCAGCGGGCTGTTCGAGTAGGTGTAGTTGCCAAACTCGTCGCGCACGGGCACCACGGGGCTGATGCGCAACGCGTCGAGCAGCACTCCGCCGAAGCTGCCGCCCTGCGAGTTCACCAAGGCTCGTTTTTCCAGCGTGCCCGCAATTTGGCTCGCCAAGCTGAAGCTCAGCTTGCGGCTGATTTTGCGGTCCAGGTTCAGGCGGATGGTGCCGCGCTGAAAGCCCGAGTTGAGGATGATGCCCTGCTGGTCGAAGTAATTGAAGCTAAGGTTGTAGCGCGTTTCGTCGTTACCGCCGTTGAAGCTCAGCTGGTAGTTGCTCATCCGGGCTGGCCGCAGAATTTCATCCTGCCAGTCGGTGCCCTCCCCCATGGCGTCGATTTGCTCTTGGGTGTAAGGCAGCGGCAGCGGATTGGCAGAGCCTTCGTTGCCCTGCGCTTGCACGTCGTTGAGGTAGGACGCAAACTCGGGAGCGTTCATCAGCTCGTACTTGTTGCGCACCACCTGCACGCCGGTATAGGCCTCGAAGTTGATGGTGTTGCGGCCAGCTTTGCCCTTTTTGGTGGTGATGATTACCACGCCGTTGGCCCCGCGCGAGCCATAAATAGCCGTAGCCGACGCGTCCTTGAGAATCTCCACCGATTCGATATCCGAGGGGTTGATGGAGTTCAGGTCGCCGCCGCCGGGGAAGCCGTCCACCACAAACAGCGGCTCGTTGCCGGTGTTGATGGAGTTGGTGCCTCGGATACGAATCGAGACGTTGCCGCCCGGCTCGGAATTGGTTTGCGTTACTTGCACCCCACTCACGCGGCCCTGCAGAATTTGGTCGGCGCGGGCAATGGGCGTTTCTGCTACTTGCTCGGCCGAAATGGAAGCCACCGAACCCGTCACGTCGCGCTTGCGCTGCGTGCCGTAGCCAACTACCACCACGTCATTGAGTTCGGTGGTTTTTTCCTTTAGCTGCACGGGCTCGACCACCGAGCCGCTGCCAACGCGCACTTCGGTTGGCTCGAACCCAATGAACGAGAAAATCAACACCTGGTCGTTGCCGGCCGCTACCGGCAACGTGAACTTGCCGTTGGTATCGGTGGAAGTGCCAGTGGTAGTACCCTTGATGATGACCGATACGCCCGGCAAGGGTGATTTGTCGGTGGCGCTGAGCACGGTGCCCGTTACTTGTCGGGTTTGGGCATGTGCTGATAAGGAGAGGGCTAAAGCCGCGGGGAGCAGCAGGTGGGTAAATTTTTGCATGGTACTCAGAGCTAGTGGGAAGGAAGTAGAGACGTCTCGGTTGGCTTGAAGCAGCTATGTAATTGCTGTTCGGGCTAGTCAGGCGGAAAAGCAGAATTGCGAGCTAGCTTAGTCAGCCAGAAGAAAGAATAGGGCGTTCCACTCGAGTGGGTGGGGCATTGACCGTGCTGGCTCGTCGCAGGCATTCGGCGGGGTCGCGCTGCTGCAGCCAATCAACCAGCAGAGATGCCAGGAAAAAGGACCCATTAAGCGGCTTATCCTGGCTAGCTGCCGGTGGGCAGGTATATATTTCGTGGTTATGCCAGAGCAGAGTGCAACCCGTTTCCTGCAGCACGCAAATGGTCTGTAACCCAAAGCGCCCGGCCAGCCAGGGCAGCGCAATGGCGGGCTCGGCAGGTTGATTCAGCCATCCCATAATTTCCGTCAGCTCCTGCTCATTTAGCTTCACCAAGTCGGCCTGCTGGAGCAAGTATTTCACTACTTCGCGGCTGTAGTGCTGCGGCCGCAGGTTCACATCAAATACTTTGAACGGGGCGTCGAGCAGTAAGCGGTAGAGCGTTTCCCGGGAAGTGAAGTGGCGGGCCACCAACGAACTATAGACCAGCATCTGCGCTTCCCGAACAGCTGTGCGAACCGCCGACGAGCACTGGATATAATCCCAGGCCACAGGCTCGACTATTTTCCAACTGGCAGCGCGGCCGTGGTGGTGCGTGGTTTTAACGACGCCGGTTAGGTGCGTTTTGCTTTGCTGAATCAGGTGGTTTTCCAGGCCTCCATCGGCGGTGTAAGCAAGCAGCTCGCGGCCCAATTCGTCGTCGCCAACGGAGCTGATGAGCTGCACTGGCTGGCCGAGTTGGTGCAAGTGCAGCGCCACGCGCAGGGCATCACCGGCCGGCCGCCGGCCTGTTGGCAGCATGTCCCAAAGAATATCTCCGAAGCAGGCGATGGTAGCTGGCAAACTCATTTCGGCAGTGGTTTATGCAAATGTGCGCTACCACTCCTGCTCGCTGTTTGCTGATTTCTTTCAAAGAATGTTCAGATAAGTAAATTTATCTAACACTCATTCTATCAACATTTTGCGCAACAAAAAACCGAGTCTAAACTAGGCTCGGTTGTAATTTTGTAACATGCGTTTCAACAAATCTTTCAGTTGGGTGGAGCCAGCTGCAAAGTCCGAAACTCGGAGGGTGAGAGCTGGTAACGCGCCTTGAAGCTAGTCGAGAAGTAAGACAGCGAAGAGAAGCCCGTTTCGTAAGCGACGTCGGTAATGGTGAGCGATTCATCGAGCAGCAAGTCGCGGGCTTTGCTTAGGCGCAAGTTCTGAATGAAGTCGGTGACGCCAGTGCCCAGCACGGCCTTGACTTTGCGGTAGAGTTGCATCCGCGAGATGCCCAGGCTGCGGGCCACATCCTCGACGCTCAGGTTGGCTTTCGTAAGGTTAGCTTCCACGATGGCCGTCAGCTCGGCCACAAATTTTTGATCGGGATTGGCTGCTGGCGCCACTGCCGCCACCGATAACTGCCGACGGAAATGCTCGCGTTGCCGGTTGCGGTTGGCGAGCAGCGTACGTAGGCTTTCGAGCAGGAAGGTAGGATTGAAGGGTTTGGTGAGATAGAGGTCGGCCCCGGCCTGCACGCCTTCCACTTGCTGCTCGGGGGCATTGCGGGCTGTGAGTAGCACCACCGGGATGTGCGAGGTCCGCCAATCGTCGCGCAGCTGCGTTACCACTTCCAGCCCGGTAAGGCCCGGCATCATTACGTCGCACACTATCAGGTCCGGAATCAGATCGGTGGCCAGGCGCAGACCGGTGTGGCCGTCGGTGGCACTTTCCACCCGGAAATGGGGCCGCAGCTTGCGGGCCACAAAGTCGTTGACTTCCGGGTTGTCTTCAATCACAAGGACCAGTGTTTCGCTTTCTGTTTCCGGGGCTGGCTCTTTTACCTCGGTATCGAAACTGCTGACAATGGCTTCGGGCTCCTGCAGCGCAAAGCTGGTGGGCGCTACATTGCCGGTGGCGCGTAAGTTTTCGGGCAACTCGCGGGGCAGCGTCACGGTGAACGTGCTGCCTTGGCCCACGCGGCTACTGAAGGTGAGTTGGCCTTGGTGCAAGCGTACCAGCCCTTGGGCCAGCGCCAAGCCCATGCCGGAGCCTTTGGCGCCAGCCTCTTGGTCGCCTTGGTAGAACCACTCGAAGATGTGGGCCCGGTCTTGGTCGCTGATGCCGCGGCCGGTGTCGGCCACACTCACGCGCAGCGCTTGGTTGTCATGGCTGGCTTGCAAACTCACGGTTATCTGACCTTGGTCGGGTGTGAACTTGAGGGCGTTGGATAGCAGGTTGAAAAACACCTTGTCGAGCACGTTGCCGTCGAACCACGCTGTTAGCTCGGGCTCGGCAGCCAGAAACTTGATGCGCACACCGCGCTGCCGCGCTGGCTTTTCAAACAAGTCTACAATGTCGCGCACAAACGCCACTAAGTTGCCTTCAGTGGCGCGCACCGCCATCTTACCGACTTCGATTTTGCGGAAGTCCAGCAGCTGATTCACTAGTTGAAGCAGCCGTTGGGTGTTGCGGCGCACCAAGGTCAGGTCTTGCTGCTGGGCTACCGTCAGGTCGGGGCTGCTGGTTAGAAGCTCTTCCACAGGACCCAGGATCAGGGTGAGCGGCGTACGGAGCTCATGCGAGAAATTGGTGAAGAAGCGCAGCTTGGCTTCGGTATCGGCGCGGGCTTGCTGGGCCAGCAGTTCCAGTTGGTTGCGCTGCGAGAGTATCTCCTCGTTTTGCTTAACCAACTGGTGGTTGATCTTCACATTCTCAGCGTTTTGATCGGCTAGCTGTTGGTTAATCTGGCGGTTGCGCCGAGCCGAATGCCATGCAAAAGCGCCCAATACCACTGCTCCAAACAGCGTGGCTATCAGGCCGTACAAGATGCTTTGCTGGCTGGTATACGTGGCGCGTAGGCTTTGCAGCAACCGGTGCTGCCGCTCGATGTCCCGCTTATCAGTAAGTTGCTGCATGTCCAGCACGTTGGTCGAGTCGATGAGCAGCGTGCCCATGATATTTTCGCGCTGGAAGGGCTCGTTATTGAGTATTTTCAGCGCCGTCCGAATTGCTTCTTCGCCGCCGGGCGTGTACTGCACCGTAGCTGTCAGCACGCCCTGCTGCACCAAGTCTAGGCCCCGGCCTTTGCCCACAAGCCCATCTACGCCGATAATGCGCACCTGTTTGGTTAGGCCAAGCTCCTGGCACACTTCGTAAGCACCGCGGGCCATACCGTCGTTGTGCGAGAAAATCAGGGTTACTTCCGGATGCGCCTTCAAGGCGGCGGTTAAGGCGGGTTTCAGGGCTGCTTTTTCCCAGGTACCCTGGATCTGGCTTACCACGTGCACCCCAGGCGAAGTGGCCAGTGCTCGAACAAACCCTTGGTGGCGGCCGGAAGCAGCCGAAGAACCGGGCAGCCCGAGTATCTCGATGATGCTGCCCTGCTGGTGTAGGAGACGCGCCGCAAACCGGGCCGCCAACTCCCCCACTTCCTCGTTGTTGCCTCCTACATAGGCCGTGTACTTATTAGAAGTAATGCGCCGGTCGAGCAGCACCACCGGAATGCCCCGCTCGTAGGCTTCCTCTACCGCCGGGGTCAAGGGCTCGGCCTCGTAGGGCGAAACGATGAGTAGGTCGATGTTGCTGCGCAGCAACTCCTTGATCTGCTGCTGCTGGCGGCGGCTGTTGCTTTCCGCGTTCAGCATTTGTAGCTGTACTTCCGGATGAAAGCTAAGCTCCCGTTCCATGCCTTCCAGCAAGGAGCGGCGCCACGGGCCCGTTACGCTATACTGCGAAAACCCAATTCGGTAAGCGGGGCGCTGCACCGATTGCGCGCAACCTGCCAGCAGCCACCAAATAGGCGCCAACAGCAAGAGCAATCGTAATCGGAGTCGTAACACGCTGTTCAAAGAAAGTTGCGCGGTGCAGTGGGTAAAAGCCAAGCAACTAATCAAAGATAGAACATTCGAGCGAGCCTGCCACGTTGAAAATAGCACGGTTCGGTGCAGCCAGAAGCGGATTTATCAACGAGAATAAGTTGCCTGCAACTACCGCGTTATCAGGCCACAAACCCTACTTGCCTTGGCTCCCGCAACCCATACGCGGTAAGATAGAGGCCAGAATTTCTAATGCTATCTACTGTTGAGTGTTCACCTGTTTGGAGCCGTTTTTGCTGGCGAGGAGCCTATTTTTCAACGGTAGTAGTAGGAGGTAACAAGGCTTCACGACGATATGTAAAAACTATAAAAGCTGCTCAAGGCTTCGGTTGGTGACTTGAAGCAGTTGCTTGCTTGGTACTAGCGAAAGCTGGCAGTACCTGTACCCCGTCGCTTCTGCAGCTACCAAGCTCCAGGCAAACCAAACTTACCGGCTAGTGGTATATTCTTTTATCCTCCTTTCCCCTGTTTATCCTAATGCTGAACCCCGCTGCGTTTTTTCTCAACCAAGCTGAAGCTAGCTCTCAAATTCATTTCGTCTATAACTTAAAGGATCAGCGGGTTGAGTACGTCAACGCTGCCTACGAACGGGTGTTGAATGGAAAACAAGCGCAGGCCAACGACGAGTTGCCGGCTTTGCTTGCTCACCTTCCCCCCGACGACTTGCCGTGGTTGCGTCGCTGCTGGCAGCTCTGGACTCAGGGGCGGCTCTCCGACGAAGTGGAAATTCGCTTGCTGCGCCCAGGCAAGCCCGATCAGTGGCTGTGTCTGATGCCCGGCTGGCAGCAGGACGCAGAGGGTACCGTCCGGTTGGGAGGCTCACTGCGCGACATTACCACCAGCAAACGCACCCAGCAAACGAGCTTGAAATTCAGCACCAAGAAAAACACGATGCTGGAAATTCTAGCGCACGACCTAGCTGGGGCCTTCGTTTCGCTTCAGCAGTTGGCTGGCTATATCCGTGAGGAAATGACCGTCCAAGCCAATCCGCAGGTAACCGAGATGCTGCACCTCATGCAGGACACCAGCCAGCGGGGGGTGCAACTCATACGGGACCTTGTCGATCAGGAGTTTCTGGAGTCGGCGGCTATTCCGTTGAAGCGCGAACGGGTGGACTTGCGCGAAAAAGTGCAGCAAAGCTTGGAACTGTTTCAGCGCGCAACTGGCCGTGAGGCGCAGCAGTTACGGATAGAGCTACCTTCCGAGCCCGTGTATGCCGATGTAGATGTCAGCAAGTTCATGCAAGTTGTCAACAACTTGATAAGCAATGCTTTGAAGTTTACCCCGGATGATGGTCGTATTATCGTGCGTGTAGAAGCTGCACCCGACGGTGTGCTTTTTGTAGTAGCCGATAACGGCATTGGTATTCCCGCCGCACTACAGCCAGTTTTGTTTGAGCGCTTCACCAAGGCCCGGCGCCCCGGACTACGCGGAGAGCCTACCACTGGCCTTGGTTTGTCGTTGTGTCAAACTATAGTGTCGCTTCACCAAGGCACCCTCACAGTAGACAGCACTGTAGGCGAAGGCACCACCTTCACCGTAAAGTTGCCCAAATCGACGCCTGCTCCTTAAGTGAAGCGGAACAGAACTATAAGGCATTTTTACACTCGTCTACTCACCTGAAAGGCAGGCCCTTACTGCACAGACCGAATACTTACATCCAGTCCGGTTTTGGCGTGAGCTGAGCGCAAGGATAAATCATTTGTATCTGCTGCAGGATTTGAATTACAGTTGATACTGTATTCGGTTTGGTTATTGTAACATCACCGAAATTCCTGGGTATAGCCTGGAAGTTTTCTTCGATAAAAATTTTAAATAAATTTACTTCTCTTGCCTGTTTAGGCTATTACTAGTTGTTTTATATTTACTAAGCAGCGGAAATCAGCTATTGTATTTTATTAAGGCAATGAATCAATTATATTTTCAGGCTCCACCGGCCATGCTTTCGTCGGTTGAAAAGGAGCATTGGCTACAACGTTTGAGAAAAGCCGAGAACCTTGTTGGTATTGCTGATGCTGGAATACCCCAAGTTAGTTTAGCAACCCTGGACTTACTTCAACGCTATGTCCGTGGCGAATTAACCTTGGAGCAAGTTGTTCGGTTACAATCCCAACGCCTGCCTAATCATTGAGGTTAAAGGCTTATTACTTAAAAGAATATACCGCGTCATTAGGCATAAGCAATTAGCAACCACTTATTAATTAGTAGAATCATTTATTCACTAAATTGAGGGGTAAGCGGATTGGAGAGGTTCAGGCAGATTGGCTAACGAATATAATTGCTGAAGCCGCCTGCGTATTTAAGCAGAAGTGGGCTTTACCTTTTACGAGCTTATTTCTAGCTGCCTTCAGTTAACACACATTGTGCAACTACACTACCGTGCGAGGTAGAGCAGTATCGTTATGGCTAGGCGCCTTTAAGCCTGTAACCTAACTGCACATTGTTTATTAAGTTTTTTATATATTTAATTGCTCTTTGCTTTTGGGTACGTTCCTTAACACGGGTACCCTGAAATCAACCGGCTGCTTACAATCCGTTCAGCAAGACTTGAAAGAAGCTAAATCTGTGACCTCCGATGTTCCAGCAGTTCTTTCGTTTTCTAGGAAACTTATACACGT
The DNA here is from genome assembly GCF_029433095.1 of Hymenobacter sp. YC55. Taxonomy (GTDB): domain Bacteria; phylum Bacteroidota; class Bacteroidia; order Cytophagales; family Hymenobacteraceae; genus Hymenobacter. Next base: position 246,190 of record NZ_JARNTX010000005.1, on the reverse strand, counting down.
TGGTTTGGGGGTTCCTGCTGACTGCTTTGCTGGGTGTGGCTGTACTGGTAGCGTGGCATTTCTATCAGGAAGAGGTATTTCAAACTCAACTCCGAAGCCAAGGTGAGCCAGTAACTGTACAGGTCAACCGCGCCGACCGTACGCACCGGGCTCTGTGGGATGTGCTAGGCACCGCCGTTTACATTGGCTTCACGCACCACAATCGAGCTTACGAAACCCGTTACGTGTCTGATACTCTGTGGCTCTCGGAAGGAGACCGAGTTACCTTACTTTACCATCCGCCATCGGATCGGTTTGGACAGCTGCAACGGGCACCTACTACTCCCGACACCCGTGTGGTTTCCCGGCTGATTGACTGGAGTGTGCTAGCCGATTTCTCCCGCGAATCGAAGTCGCTAGGGCTGTTAGTTCTGCTTGCACTGGCCTTGTTCTTTGTGGGAGGCGGCCTGGTAGTGCGTGTTACGGGCCTGACTTTCATTCAAACCATCGCACGGGCGCTGTTAGTGGTTGTGATGGGGGCCATGGCCTTGTTTATCTCCTACGATGCTTATCAGTACTATCAATACGGCTCCCAACTGAAACGCAACGGCCAAAGAATGGACGTTACAGTAATGGATACCGACCGCCTTTCGCATGGGCGCAAGTACCATTGGTATACGTATCAAGCTACATTTCTCTTCAAAAACCAGCAACGCGTAGTGGCCATCACCGAAGCAGAGTATGGTCGGTTGAATGCTGGCGCAACCCAGCTTGCCGTATTGTATGATCCTACCCCGAACGACTTTGTTGCCGCCGACTATTCCCTTTCCATATCACCAGTGGGAGCAGCATTATTTTGCTGGCTCATGTTATTTCTTTTGCTCCGGCCAACACCCGCCAAACCAGCCGCCGTTCAGCCAAACCGACTGTGAACGTAGCTAAACGTGTTTACATGCTCAGGGCTTGCACCCGAAACCAAAGTCGGGCCTGACTACTGCAGCTACTACATTGCTTTCGTGTGTGCCGGTGTCCTACCTTGCACGCTCTAGTGTTTGCTGCCCGTGTTTGCTTTTTCGTCGCCGTTGTTTTCTTGGTTTGCTGTGCTGCTAGTGCTGGCCGCGGGCATGGTTTACAGCGTACGAACCGGTAAGCTAACCATCCCGGGCGCCGCTACCGGTGGCCTTTTGGGCATCCTGTTGTTTCTGGGCGCGGGTTTTACTGGCTTGGCACTTCTGGCAGTATTTTTTCTGCTTGGCTCGGCAGCTTCCGCTTGGAAACGTCCCGATAAGCAGCGCCTCGGTTTGGCAGAGGCCAATAAGGGGCGGCGGACTGCTGGGCAGGCGCTAGCCAATGCAGGCGTGGCTAGTGTTGCGGGGCTGCTGAGTTGGCTGAGTCCCGCTCATGCGCCGTTCTTCCAGCTTCTGCTGGCTGGTAGCCTGGCCGCCGCTACCGCCGACACGCTTTCCTCGGAGCTGGGCAATGTGTACGGGCGCCGCTTCTACCACATCCTCACGCTGCGCCCCGATGTGCGGGGGCGCGACGGGGTAGTTAGTCTGGAAGGCACCGCGCTAGGGCTGGTTGGTAGCGCCCTCATTGCAGGCGTTTATAGCGTTGGGCTGGGCTGGCACCCAGGCTTCGGATGGGTTCTGCTGGCAGGCGCCGTTGGCAACATAGCTGATTCGGTGCTGGGTGCTACACTCGAGCGCAAAGGGCTACTTTCCAACAACGCCGTGAACATGCTCAACACGCTCGTGGGCGCAGGTACCGCCGCGCTTTGCTATGCGCTGTTTGGGCCACTATAGACTATACCGAAGTTAAGTCGGCATTCGTGCGTCCCAAATACCCTGCCTATTGAGACCCTCTGCAACGTTTTTCAGGAGCAATAAAGGCATCTGTGCGATTCCTAAGTTGCGCTTTACTCTTGCAATTAGGCTCGGTAGACGATCTTCACCAGAGTTTAAACCGTCAGCATCCTTAATACTTGCGCTGCCAGAATCGGTACCAGTGCTTGTTGGCCGGGTAGTGACGGGTGGGCGTTAGGTTGTTTACCAGCATAGCCACTACCAACAGAATCAGTACGCCTGATAGCACGGGCACCAGCACGTACCAATAGCCGAGTGCCTTAAGCTGTGCGGAGCCAATAATGGCAATCAGAGCCGTGGCGCCGCCGGGCGGATGCAGCGTCTTGGTAATCTGCATCATCACAATGGACAATGAAACGGCTAATGCACCTGCCAACCATTGCTCTTGCGGAAATAAACGATACATCATTACGCCAATAAGAGCGCTAAGCACATGCCCACCTATCAGGTTGCGCGGCTGGGCCAGCGGACTATTGATGACGCCATAAATCAGCACTGAAGAAGCGCCAAAGGAACCAATGAGCAGGGGTGCATCGGAGGCAGGCAACCGATACCGATTCAGCAAGCCTATCAAACCAATTCCTAAAAACGCCCCCAGAAAGGTGTACAGGTGCTCCTTGTAGTCGAATAGAGTTTCCTGGTAGACAATTACTTTGATGCGGCGGGCGTGCCTACGTAATCTGGTTCGCATGCTTTGTGTTGGCCTTCGATGCCTCCGCTACCTGCGAGTACACAAGGCAAGCAACAGACGCAACTGATAAAGGAGAATACTCTCCGCAAGATTACGGCCGGAATTTCAAATACTCCGGTTGGTACTACCCTGCCTCTCCCCTACCCTCTCCAAACAAAGTATTTCTACCCCACTTTGCTGTTATTGGGCCGCTTAAACCACAGCTTAGGTAGAGTGGCGTAAACGCAGACAAGTAAGGTGCGCCTAACTTCGATACTGTTGGGCGCACAAAGACTGCCTTGGTTGAGTAACCAAGGAATATAACTTGAAACAATGCGGCAGTTAGCGCACGAAAAACCCTTTGGCTTCCCAGGCTTTTACGTTCTGGGTACGCACAAAGCGCGTTTCAATATGGCCCCAGGCATCCTGCTTGTACATCACGGTTTTGCCTTCTTCTCGCTGGTGTAGCGCAACCAGTTGGTCGGCATGAGATACGATAGGGGCAGCAACTTCAATGGTTTTGCGCGGGCGCGGGCGTTTAGGAGATGTCGACATACCTACGCAACGAGAAGTGATTGAAAAGGGTGCATTTCCGGACCGGCATTACGCTGAGGACATTGTTCATGTGGTAGTTAGGCCTCTACTACTCTTAGCTTCAACCCACTCAATAAAAGCGGTTTACATGCCATGCTAGCAGCTATAGCGCATAACGGAACTATACCTATTGATGCACGAATGCCACTACTTTACTCTGTTTTCACTTGTCTGAAGTGAACTGAAACACTGCACTTTAACTTGGTTTATGAATTTTTATAAGGCAAAAAGACCAACCTAACGTGCTTACTGGCAGTAGTAAGAGAATAACAGTAGAGTTACACAGAGGAGAAAATACGACGTTGGCAGGAGCGATGGAGAGGTCACCTATTTCAAAGTCAGTTTCAAGGTTGGATTTACTGGTCTTGCATCAATTATTGTTTTAGGCTTCTATAAGAAAGTGCTTATGAGTTCTTTTTCCTCATTGATCCCCCTAAATGATGTCGCCCGGCTGGAAGCACTCCATCAGTATCAGCACTTAAGTGTTTTTGGCGAAGAATTATTTGATGACTTAGTGCACTTAACGGCCAAGCTATTCATGGCTCCGATTGCGCTAGTTTCTCTGGTGGAAAAGGACACCGTTCAGGTTATTAGCTTTGCAGGAATTCCAGATTCTGAGCGTATTGGCCGGCACGAAAGCTTATGCTCGGTGGCCATCCTTCACGAGGGAACCACTGTGTTCGAGAGTTTAGCTGATACCCCCTGCCCCCTCATTGACCCATGGGTGATTGAGTGTTTGAATCTACAGTTTTACGCCGGGCACCCCTTGCGTACACCGCGCGGTTATGCTATTGGCAACTTGTGCATAATTGATTACCGGGCCCGGGCTTTTTCAAAATTAGAACGAAAGCTACTGGCATCGCTGGCGAAAGTGGTGATGCATTTATTGGAGTTGCGCGCACTGATGGGACAAGATGCCGAGGTGGCCGCTTTGTGGTCGACCATTTACCACCGCGTACTGCCCCCACTAACACGTATCCAAACGTTGGCCGAATTAAGTAGCCGCCACGAAGACCCCGATACGACAGTGGTTCATTTTTACCGCAAAGCAGTGTGCGAGGAAGCAGCCCTGATGGCGTGTATTCTCAAGGAAGAAGTTCACGCGTCGCTCGCGCGCTTGCCATAATAGCTAAGACGAACAAGAAGCTCAGACATCTGCCTGACTAGAATATGTTCCAAGGATATAGTTACAGAGCGTCTACGCTGCACTAAAACCTTTGTCATCACACTAGCACCTTGTTTCTAATAGAGGTTGACTAATGCAATCCGACCATTCAGTGGGGTTTAAGCATCTGTAATTCAAAAATGACTGCAACACATTACAAGTATTTTTATAATTTTTATACACTTATCTCACATATTGCATAGTACATATTTCATAACATTATAAAAAATAACTAACAGCTAATATATTAACTTACAAAGTTCAAATTTTCATAAAGCCTCAATTCGCCCATAAAATCAATTATTTTGAACGACAATCTATAAGTCCAGTGTTGCGATAGCACGAATCAACCACTAGCTTATTTTGAATTATTCTTCTAATAAACAATTAGCAAAGTGTTGCCATATTATAGCATTATTCCTTCTGCTGTTTTCTAAAGAAGGTTTCGCTCAATCTGGCTCTTGGCGCCCTGTAGGAGCCGACTTTTCATACCCACGAACTTTACTTAAGGCAGAAGCTCTACCCGGTGTGCGTGCTTCGTTGGCAACACTGGTGCCTTATACGCTCTTTAGCGGCTTGTATAGCAGTGTCTTTACAGCGCCGCCTAGCGCAAACAACACAACCGACACTCGACGCGCACGAGCTACGCTGGCTAAGAACATGGCATTCATCTTCTTGCTCGACCGCTCTCCGAGTGCCGGCACCATACGGCCCCTGACTTTGGCCGAGCAAGACACCCTTCGGGCCCGTACCATACGCCTGCTTGCGCAATGCAATACGTCAGTCGACAATCCTACTGCTTATAGTGAGTGGCAGTGGCGCTCAAAAGAATTGATTGACTATCTGATTGCCTACGACCTACTCCGTGGGGCCGGTATTCCGGCGGCGGCACTGGCCGCCGGCCAAGCCCGACTGCAGGAATTTGCCAGCAACATACAGCGCCAATCGACTACTGCGGCGTTTGGTTTATTTTACAGCCAAGTAAAGAACAACCACGCCCTAATGACGGCCGCTGCCCTTGGCATGGCTGCCGTAGTACTCAACGATGTGGCGGGCACGGCCGCGCATCAGCAGCCCCTCACTTGGATTAATACAGGCCTCTACACCATCGATAACGTGCTGTGGCGTGACCCCCAACGCCAATCGGACTCTACGGCTATTGCTGGCTATGCCGAGGGGCCCTACTATTTCAAGTACGCCTTTCTGAATTGCCTGCCGTTTTTCCGCGCCATGGGCCATTTTCTGCCCGACCAACGTGGGCGCTATTCGTTTGGCACCACAACCCGCTCGATTCGTAACCCTTACTACGACCCCAAATACAACCTGCTCTACGAGTGGATTACCCGCATTCAGATGCCGGACGGGCGGTTTCCAGCCCTCGAAGATTCGTATGTGGATATGGGCATGCCAGAACTGGCGCTTACTGGCCAAAGCCGCTACCTAAATCCTTTACACATTAGTCAACTATCTGGCTCCGGCCTGACCTCGCTCACTGCTCAGCTGCGCGACATTACCGTAGACATGCGAGCCGCATACTTGGCTGCTAACCTAACTCCTTCCGACCCATCTAATCCAGCCTTGACTGTATTGCCGGAAAGTGGCAACCTTATTTTTCGCTCGGGTAACGATTCCCTTTCCAGCTATTTGCACCTGTACGGCCAGCACGGCCTCGCCCAAACCAACGGTGGCGGCCACAGCCAGGGCGACGCCAGCAGCTTTATCCTATATGCCCAGGGCGAGTTGCTAGCTTTGGATGCGGGCTACCTAAGTTATACCCGTCGGGGTGAAGTCAGCCAAGCCCTCAATCACAACTTAATTCTGGTCGATGATGCGGGTCCGGCCCCCGGTACTCCAGGAGAAGCCAACGATGCCGAGGCCACCATCCAAAACGGCTTCGCTTCGCGGCAGCTAACCTACGGGGAAGTGCAGACCACTTATCCCAAGCAGAAAACCACTATTACACGCAAAACCTTGTTTGTGCGCAACTCCTACTATCTGCTAGCCGATTTTGTGGAGGCCGCTGTACCGCACACCTACACGTGGCAACTGCACGGGCATGGTCTGCAAAACAGTCCCTCTCCTAGCGTCACGGGCTCTTTCACCGACCACCTAGGCACTCACGAGGGATTTTGGCAAAAAAACCAGGCCCGCTTAAGTGCGCACGTAACGGCCACCAACGGCGCCTCCAGCTACTCGACGGCCACGCGCCAACACGAAACCACTTACAACACCGCCGCAAATCATACCACACTGCTTGTGCGCAAAAGCGGACAAGCCCAAACCCAGTTTCTGGCAGCCCTCGTGCCCGGCACTACCACAAGCCCAGGCCCAGTGGTGCGCACCATCACGGCGCCCAACTCGGCTGCCTTGGTTGCAGCAACAACCGATTTTCAGGATCTAGCCTTTGCTCAGGCTGATACGGTAGCCACTTCAATTGCTGGCGGCGCGCTGCCGCAGCCCCTCGAAGCCGACGGATTGCTAAACTTCTATTCTCTTACCGCAACCAACACCTTCGCCCAAGCTTTCCTTGAAGAGGGTACCAGCCTGCGCTACGGCGGCACGCCTTTCGTCTCTTCCTCGAAGCGGGCCACCATCAGCTGGCAGCAAGATGCCACTTCCTTTGAAGGGTACGTGAGCCGGGGCACCGTCCTTACTTTGCGGGTAACTGAGACACCATCGGCTATTTCTGGCGAAGGATTAACCAGCTACGCCTACGATGCCGCCACTCAACAGCTGAAGCTAACCTTCGCGCAAGCCAGCCGCTTTCGTGGGCAACTGGCCGCTCGCCCCCTACCTGTACAGTTGGTAGACTTCACCGCGCAGCGTCAAGCCGTTGCAGTGAAACTGACGTGGCGAACCGCATCCGAGTATAACAACCTAGGCTTTGCAATAGAGCGTAAGAGCACGGCCACCGCAGAGTTTCAGCAAATCGGATTTCAGCAGGGCGTAGGCACAACTACCAAGCCCACTACTTATTCCTTTCAGGATGTCGCCCCGTCTGCCTCTCTCACTTACTATCGGCTCAAGCAACTTGACCAGCAAGGCGGCGTGCAGTACTCGCCGGTGGTGGCTGTGGGGGCCGCTACTTCCCCTGCCTCGCTGACTGCTTTCCCTATCCCGGCCCGGCAGACACTTACCGTTTCATACTCCGAGCCTGATGCAACTGTGGAGATATTCTTGCGCAATCAGCAAGGCCAAGTTGTGTTGCACCGCCCTTTACATCAACAAGCCATTTTGCCGGTGCACTCCTTGTCTCCTGGGCTTTACTATTTGCAGGCTATAACTGCCTCGGGTTCAGTGGCTGCTAAGCCAGTCAAAGTAGCTATCAGCCGGTAAGAGAGGGTTAGGGCCTTTGGTTACTTCTTCCACTTCTGGGCAATGTGGATGGCGGTTTCCAGCATGTACGGCTCCCAGCTTTCTATTTTCCAATCGCTCTGAGCCAGTGAGGAAGCAGCTAACAGTTGCCGGGCCCTTTCGAGGGAAGGAGCTGTTTCCAAAATCTGCGAAAGTTGCAACTGCTGCTCATAAAGCGGCTCGTCTTCTACCGCGGGGCCAGTCAGAAGAAGCTGTGGTGGTAGAAACAACTCGTTCGGGCGTGTAGATAAGCTGCTTGCATTCAGCTTCACGATCCTCTCCATTTCCAAAAAATCGTGGCGGAATAGGGTTCTGCTGCTTTCCGTTTTCAGGCCGTTTCCTAATTGCTCCAGCACCACATATTTCAAGTTGGGGCACCTGCATATCGTACGCTCCAAAAGTTGAAATACCTCTTTCGGCACAGAATCGTCGTGGGTATCTCTTCTTACTTTCTGATCGGGACCTAGCGCTGAGTCCTCCCAACTGCCTCCCGAGATATGGATTTCCCGCACCCGATCCATGGGGTAGAGAGCTATCAATTCGTCGTATGAAACCGAGAAGTTGTGGAGCTGGCAGTACAGGTTGTGCAGGTCGAGAATGACGAAGCCATTCACTGGCTCAATTAACTTTTCCAGAAATTCACCGTGTTGCTTTACCTCATCAAGTGAGTAAGCAAACGCTAAATTTTCCAGCCCCACCGGGCACTGGCAGGCCTCGTAAATTCTCTTCAGCCTGTCCTGCCCAATACGCAAAGTAATATCTGTGTACGGTATGGGAAGGGGCGCGCCGTAATGAAAGTTTTGACCCGTAAAAAAGCCAAAATGCTCGGTAATATGATCGAAGTTGAACTCCAGCGACAACTGCTGTAGCTTCTGCAGCCATTGCTGCTGCTCTTTGGTCCACCTACTCGACAGCAAAGAAAAGAACACGCCATGGCCGATCAGTCTTTTCTGCTCGCTATAAGCGCTTAGTAGTTCCGTAAACCAATCAGGAACTTGCTCGGCCCAATAGAGCGTGTCAAAAGACCACTCCAGGGCCTCAACTTTGCCTTCTTCCAGCAATGGAAATGCCGCCGACAGAATATTTGCGTCTAAATTACAGGCAATCGAAGATAGAATGGTTGGCTGCTTTTCCATCGCTGAATCAGGATGCATTTGATCCGCTTATCCCATGCCGCAAGCCGGGCAGTTGAAGGGTACTTTAGCTTCTTCTTTGCCCTTCTTGCCAACATTCTCCCCATTGGGTTCTGGGGCGTCCTTCTTTGTGCAACTCGTTGTTTGCACAGTTATACCAACCAATATGGCACCGAGTAAAACTTTGGGCAGCTTCATAAGTGTATAGTTTTGAGTAGGTGAGGTTCTTCTCCTAGAAGAGCCACTTGCTTATACAGAAGTTGCATGCCGTTTTAAGACCTTGCTATTTTGTTCTAGTATGGCAGGCTCTCGTCTGGGTTCAAGCCATCTATTTAGGGTGAGCAGATCAACACTTCTTTTAAATACCCAAACTCGAAAGAGAAAGGCTCAGTGAAACCTTTACTTAGTAAGGATTTCACTGAGCCTTTCAGCTTTTATAATTCAAGAAAGCAAGCAGTAGCATTACCAAAGCAGCGACCCTCAACATGCCTTCCAAGAAGTCGATGGTAATTCTACTTACGATTTAGCCACGCTTCTTATAGCCTTTGATTTTGCCTTGGTTGAGCACTTCCTGCAATACTTTGGGAGGAAGCGGCGTATTTGCCCCTTCGAACTGGTCAAGATAGTAGTTCAGAGCCTCATCGGTGAGGTCCTTGATCTTAACACGGTCGTAGAATTGAGCCTGTTTGATGCGCAAATACGTTTCAAACTTGATCTGTGAGTTGAACGGAACCTGCTCCGGCACCGACGAAGGAGTTGCAGTGCTTTCTACTGGAGTTGCTACTGGCCGCGCCTCTCCCCTACTCTGAACTTGTGGCGTGCGAACTACTGGTACGCTTTCCTCGGCCACTGCCGGGCGGCTTGGTGGCGTGTCGCGCAAGGCTTCAATAACGGGTACCGGTGGCGGGGTGCCGGCCGGGTTGTCCGATAAGGTTGGCCGGGGTTTGTCCTTGTAGCGGTCCAGCGCCGGCCGCGACGTAGTTTTGGCTGAGTTAGTTGGCATGGAGGTGCAGTAAAATTTCGTCGGTCAAGGCTTCGTAGTCTTCTGCTCCCGTCGAATCCGGAGCGTAATCGAACAGGCCAGTACCGGCCATTTGAGCGTTCGGAATGGCCGTGCTTTGGCGAATGGTGGTTTGAAATACAGGCACCTCTTTGCCGTAATGATCTTTAATCAAATCGACGACGTCGTGGCGCAGGCGAGCTCGGTAAGCTGGAGAGTACTTAGTGAAGAATATGCCCCCTACTTGCAACGTCGGGTTGATACGCCGACGCAAACGGGTGCAGGTATTGATTAGGTTAGTTAACCCTTCAAACCCATAAAACTCGGGGTCGACAGGGATATAGAGTAGGTCGGTAGCAGCTAAGGCAATCCAGGTGAGAGTACCAATGCTGCCTTTGGTATCAATTACGCAATAATCGTATTCCGGAGCCACCATCTCTAAAATGTCAGCTAGCCGAGTGGAGTGTTCTGCATCCCAACCGGGAAGCTGGGCTTCATTGGCTTCCATTTCGGCGCTAGCAGGCAGTAAGTCTACGTTCTCGCCCACTGGCCGAATCACTGCGTGAATATCGTCGAGGGAGAATTCGCCTTTGCGCATGAGTAGCATGCCTACATGCTCTGGGATGTCAGCTCCCTCAAACGAAATAGTAAGGCTACGTTGGGGGTCGCAGTCGCAGAACAGCACTCGGTGGCCCCGTCGAGCTAAAGCCAAGCCGACATTAAGAGCAGAGGTAGTTTTCCCTACCCCACCCTTGTTGTTAGAAAAGCAGAGGGTTCGCATAAAAGACAATCTAAAGGTGTATGGCTGCAAGTAAAGGATATTTACGCAAATACGTCAAAACGATAAGACATATATATTTTCTCACGTTTATACGTATAAACGTAAACACACAAGAACATTCGTCTCATACTAACAAGAATTTAGATCGAATTCTTGTATCCAAAAAGCTCTTATTATTAACGTACGTTTATACGTAAATACGTTTTTACATTTACATATATACAATCGGAACCAATGAGAGCAATCACTAGGAATTAGCACCCAAAACTAGTTTTGCAAGCTGATTTTAGCGTAACGAAGGCAAAATTGTATTCTGTTACGCTAGAACGTTCATACGTTCTAGCGTAACAGAATGTATGCAACCAAGTGTGGAAACAAAAAGATTTGACGCACGGATGTTATTACATTTTTACGTATAAACGTTTATCTGTTTCTGCGTAATTACACGCTTATGTATCTCTACGTATACATATAAGAGTTTACACATAATGGCATACGAATGCAAAACGCTTTTACGTTCATACGCTTTTACATAATAGCATACATATGTAAGGAAAGTAATCGTAGCTACAGGCTAAACTAGAGGTTACACTTATAACAAACGTTCCTGTGTCCCTCCCCCTTAAAGGTCAGTAATAGCCCTTATCGAAAGTTATAATTGTGCAGAAGACCAGGAGTAGTGTAGAGCTAAATGCTCTTAACTAGCCATTCTACTCCATCAGCATCTTTCTCTTGATGGAAGCCCTGAGACAGATAGACAAGCGTTAGGTTCTCTTGAAATGTAGCACCCTTGGCCGTTTTTTGACGAGCCATTAGTTCGTACGCTGCTTGCGCTTCTTCAAGCCGGTAGCGGATAGGGGATACGGGTGCACTGCTCTTGTTGCCTGAGGTCTTACGAGATGCACCCTTTTGGCGCTGCATAGCCTTCCGGTATTCATCTGCTAAGTGCCCTTTTGTAAGGGCGGTAAACACGGACCCGGCCAGGCTTTTGATCTTGCCCTCGCTGCTTTTGCTGCGCTGGTGTTGCACCACGTACTGCACGTAGCCGGGCTCCATCTCACCTCGCTCAATAAGCTCGCCAATAGCTGCAATGCTACTAGCCGAAACCCCCACTTCCAGGAGCGCCTTTTGCCACTCAGCAGTGGCCGGCAAGGAAGGCAAAAGAACTTCGCTGGTAACCGGTGTGAAATGAAAACGGATTTCCTCGACACTGTTGCTTTTGCCGCGGATCAGCTCGTATTGAAACGCTAGGTTTGTTTGCGAAAGCTCCTGCTGGGCTCGGTCTAGAACCCGCAGTTTGAAAAGGGGAAATTGCTTGTACTGTCCTTCCAGATCCAGAACCCGCTTCAACTCATCGACCCGGATAGTACGGGTACCGAAACTGCCATACTGCTTTAGTAACCAGTAAATGCGGTAGGAGTGGGCACTCTTCAACTTCAGCAGCTGCATAAGCTGGGCCTGCGTGAAATTGCCGTCATTGAGTTGCAACAGATGCTCGCGCACCCGGTCGTTGAAACGTACTACCAGCGCCCGCTCCTCGCTGCTATAGTCGGCATACGCCATTAGGGGAGTGTTGGAGAAGCTCGGTGCTTCTTCAGTTGTCTGCCCGGCTCTTTTCGACTTTTTCTTGCTAGGCCGCTCAATGTAAATCACTCGAGAGGCGAGAAGCGCGCACATGTCTTTTAGCTGCTGATAATCGTTGCTACTCGGCCGGCGCCCCGACAAAGCCACCACTTCCGTTACTGGAATTCGTAGCTCATGAAACTCGGTATCCTCCCGGTTGATGCGAGCGAGCATGGCCATAAACAACCGCATTTCCAGGGTTGTCAATGCAAAGCGTGCGTTGACCAAATCATTGCGCTGCACCACCAACTTGCTGATGGGCTCCGGCTTATCACTGACGAAAAGTTCTCCTTGCATAGTGAATAGGAGGGGAGAGTAGCAGGTAGTACGGCAATAGTATCACAAAAAATATTTCGTTAACAGGTATTCGTGCTTTTTGTAATAGCAAGAGGCTCCGCGCTTTTACGTTACTCTAGAAAACCCTTCGTGCTTTTTGTAATAGGCATTCGTGCTTCTTGTAATACTCACAAGAAGAGTACGTCGTGGTTTTTGTAATAGATAGATAAATCAAGTGTTTGTCAATCAATAATTTATTGAGCTATAACACATATCAAGTTAAAAAGCAGGGTAATAGAAGCAAGAATTTGCTCCCTAACAAGCTGCAACTGATATGGCTTTATCAGTCGTTCCACAGTTTAGCCTCACATTTAGCTACCCGTTACAAACGCTAGCTGGTTAGGAGTGGCATTACCTTTCGTGCTTTTTGTAATATGACCTCAAGTTGTTTTGCTTCGTAAGCACCTTGTAATCAACTGTTCATTGTGTGGTGCCTGACGCAATACTTTTATAAAATCCTGTAGCTAACTATTACAAAAAGCACGAACCACAGAACTCACTTCCCTAATCGGCTCTATCTATTACAAAAAGCACGAAAACTTTATTAAGGGTTTTATATACATCAATGCCATCCTTCGTGCTTTTTGTAATAGATAAGGCTTTTGTGTACATGCATCAAGACAGAGAGTACGATGTAAATTGAGCCTTCATAGGTTTAAACAGCATAGATCAGCAGTATTATTAAAGAACAATTAGCTTGCGCAATTACAATCAAAATGTAACTGCTTGATAAACTGATAGTAGACTCACACTTCCTTGATGCCATAGCAAGAATAGTAATGCTGGAAGAGGAAACCGCGTTGCATGAACAGGACGCGCAACGACAATCATTAGGATCGGTAAGATGCAGGCGCGTTTACCATCAATGGGAGTTGAATAGCACGTTGAATGCGCTAACCACAAGCCTTTGGCGTCTATTACAAAAACCACGACGGTCTCTTCTTAGTGTTAATGCTTAGGCTTTCCAAACAACAAAAAGGCTTCTTGCTGCCTGTTATGAGGCAATCCTGCGTGGTTCTTGTAATAGATGCCCTGTAAGATCTATATCTGAGAAGAACAAGTGTTTGCGCCGTCGTGGATTTGGTAATAGAAAGGTGCTTCCTGGCGAATGCAATCGGTCAGTAGCTTTTAGCTGATGACCTGAAATGTAGCTAAAATGCCTTGTTGGAAGCTCCTAGAGGGCTTTATAAGCAAAAAACGGCTGTATAGGAAAGTAACTATTACAAAAACCACGACGGCCCGGCGGCCCGCCCCTTTCATACCCGCTATTGGCTCTCCTCTTTCTTTGTTCCAATCTTCACCAATACCTTTTTCTAAAAATAAAAGACGACCTGTTTAAACCAGTTGTTTCCTTTATTTATAAACCTTTATAGGTTTAGGGGTGCCACAACTACCTTAATTTCAGTAAATTAAACGGGTTATCTATTACAAAAACCACGACTATCTATTACAAAAACCACGCAGGGTTATTACAAAAAGCACGAAACAGCTATTACAAAAACCACGACAATACTTGGGGTGCCTATTACAAAAACCACGTAGGCCTATTACCAGAAGCACGATTACCTATTACAAAAGCACGAAAGCGCACTATTGGTGTGGATAACTATTACAAGCTTGTCGACTTGTAATAGTTGGGGGCATTGCCGAACTTACTGCCGGTAGCCACTAGGTGTACTATCCATGCAAACCAACCTGTTCGACCCCACCCCTACGCCCGAACTGCCCGTCAGCAAGATAGTGGTCCAGCACAATGCGCTGGTAAATGCTCGTTTCGACCTCTCTACGGTTGAAATGCGCTTGTTTATGGCCATGCTTTCCCGCATTGGCCGCGACGATAGTGAGTTTCGGGAAATGCGGATTCCTTTGACGGAAGTAGTGGCTTTATCGGGGCGCCGGCCAAGTAGCAAGGATTATCAACAAGTAGCAGGCATGTGCAACCAGCTGGTGAGCCGCATCCTGCACATCGAGCGGCCTAACCCTGCCCGCCGGGCTAATCGTAAAAACTCCGATCCGGACTTCGACAAGATTCCCCTGATGGCGTACGCCAAGTACCGCGGGGAAGAAGGCGCCCTGCACGTGCGCTTCAACGATGAAGTAATGCCCTACCTGCTACAGTTGCAGCGCAATTTCACCAAGGCACAGGTAGTGCAGCTACTGAAGCTGAAGAGCCCCCATTCGTACCGCATTTACTGGTTGCTCAAGGAATATAGCGCCTTTGGCACCCGCACTATCGGCGTCGACCAGCTTAAGGCCTTGCTGAATCTAGAAGGGCAATACAAGCAGTTTCCACTGTTCCGGCTGCGGGTGCTGGACCGCGCGCAACTGGAGCTAGCCAAAACCGATCTACCCTTCGAATACGATTTGATTCGGCAGGGCAAAGGGGTTGCGGAAATCAAGTTCCGCTTCACGTCTTTGGCTGCCGGAGAAGGAGAGGCCTTGCTAGCCGCCAGCAGCGCCTGGGAAGAAGCTTTGCTGCAAGCTGGAGTGGCCGCGGCCAGCATTGTAGCAGTAGGCGAGCTTATTGAGCGGGGCGAGGTAGAGCCTGGCTACGTCCAGTATGTGGTGCAACACCAGCGCAGCAAAAGCAACGAGGGCAAGATCAAAAGCCTGGCCGGGGCTATTGTTTCGGCCATCACCAAAAAGCACCTAACCGCTGAGTACAAAGAAGCGCAGAAGCGTAGCATAGCACCTGCAAGGAAACCAGCGCCGGCCCGCCAAGACTCGAAGGAGGTGCGTTACCGGCTCGATGAGTTGCCAGCCATTTACCAAACGATGGTGCGCAAAAACTTAACAACGGCGTCTAGCTTCGAAGAGCATTTCCAGTCTGTCTACCTCGACCAGGGATTCGTAGTCGAGACCGATGGGGGAGGTGTGCAGTGGGCGGTGAAGAGGGACTAAAGAGTCAGTGGCCTTAACGAGCAAGAACTAGATAGGGGAGCAGGTAAGCTTAAAGGCTACGGTTGGCGTTTGAGAGAGTCGCGCCGGTTGATAGCATCCATGGCCTGACGAGCGGTGAATTCTTTGTTGACGTCGATGTAGCCAGTGGGGGAGATAGAGCGGCCACCGCTGGTGATGAAAGTAGGCTTTAGGCGTAGCGTCAGGCGCATTGGTTCTTCGCCACGGTCCGATAGCCCGAAAGCAAAGTTAGCGAGGCTCTCGCCCGACTGCTCACCTAGGGCATCGCGCAGATTGCTTTCCAACGTGACCGGAGCTAGTGCCACTCCGCCGTTGGGAGCCACTTCAATACGTTGGGTGGTTCTTCCGGTGGCTATTTGCTTGCCATCGAGCAGGGCGATGTAGTCGAGGCCGTTGAGAGCCGCCATCTCGTCGTTGGGATTACGGATTTCCAGGTTCACGAGCATGCGTAGAGGCAGATTGCCAGAGGCATAAGCAGCAGCCAAGCGAGCTTGGTTAAGCGTGCTCAAGTCACTGACCTTGCGAACTTTTAATACGTCGATACCCGCTACAGTAGCTTGTTCCACAGAAGCCAGGCGAATTTCAGCGTCCTTAAAGGCTTTGGCTTGTTGCACTTGCTCGCTGATGCCACAAGAATTGATGCCTATAAGGCAAACCAAGCTAGTGACGAGTAATAACACGTAGTACTGCGCGGAGGTGAGAAAACGCGGCATAATCAGACAGTAGAAAGTGAAGCCGACGTGGCCCTCTTCCTACTCCTCTGCTTGGAAATAGTTGTATAGCCTACCTGCCTTTGATTACAAGCTGCCCACCGTTACTAAGTTTGAAAAGCTGGTTTAAATAGCTTCTTTCATTGCCATGAGTATAGCGCATAGATTTTGACTCGCGGTAGAGGCAACGCTCTGGCTACAAATACTATCTGCTGATTGGAATGGCCGTTTGTTGTTTGAACTCGGGCCTCGCTGTTCTTTACCGCTCTACTACAGATTCTTATGCAGCTGAATTCATTTTCGCACCGCAAGCTACTCTGCATCCTGTTTATGCTGGTTTGTTCCGTCAGTTCTTGGGGGCAAGGAAAAGACAATGGTATAGCTGACCCTAATTCCGAAGCTCGCAAAATCGTGGATGACCTCGGCAAGATTGTAGCTCCCAATGGGGTGCAGGAGTCGTACGAAGCTAGCATTGGAGGGCTTAAGCAATGGGTGTTTGTGAGAGGGCAAGACCGAAGCAACCCCATCATCTTGTTTGTTCATGGCGGTCCTGCTTCTCCCATGGCTCCGGTAGCTTGGACGTTTCAGCGCCCCCTCGAAGAGTACTTCACCGTGGTGCACTACGACCAGCGGGCTGCGGGCAAAACCTATGCTTCCAACGATACCGTCAAGCTAGGTGCTACCTTATCCATTGCGCAGTATGTGGATGACGCCGTTAAGATGGCCGAATCTATCAAGAGAAAATACGGCAAAGACAAGGTGATACTAGTGGGCCACAGCTGGGGCACGATTGTGGGCATGAAGGCCGCCCTCAAACGCCCTGATTTGTTTTACGCTTACGTCGGAATTGGGCAGGTAATCAATACCCGAGACAACGAAGAAGTAAGCTTCCGCTACGCGCTAGCACAGGCCACTGCCCACAAAAACGAAGCTGCATTGAAAGAGCTTCGTTCTATTGCGCCCTACCCAGGCAACCAGCCCATCACCCGGGAAAGAATCATTATTGCGCGCAAGTGGCCGCAGTACTACGGCGGCCTGTCGGCCTACCGCGACAAATCCTCTTACTACTTCCAGGCACCGCTGCTCTCGCCATTGTACACCACACAGGATGTAGCGGCAATCGATCAGGGTAGCTTGTTTACGTTGGGGCGCGTGTTGCCTGAATTCTTGGCGGTTGATTTCAAGCCCGTCACTTCATTTCCTATTCCGGTCTTTATGCTGATGGGGCGGCACGACTACACCACTCCCTCGGAGCCGACGGCTGCATGGCTTAGTAAGCTAAAAGCGCCCTTGAAAAAAGGAGTTTGGTTCGAGAATTCAGCTCACTTGATTCCGTTGGAAGAGCCGGGTAAGCTGCTCGTCACATTACTTACCGACGTGAGGCCCGTGGTCACAAAGCAGGCTGGAGGAGCTAAAAAGGGAAAAGTGCAGCAGCCTTAGTGAGTACCCTATTCTGGATAAATAGTGCTACTACCCGCAGTAAGTAGATTGAACGCCAGGTTCGGGGTTAGGCCCGAAGCTTCTACCAAGCCCCACTGTTGGTTTTGCACCCTTACTGATTTGGCACTTGAAGCCGGTGGACGTGAATCCCACCGAAGTATGCTTCGTCGGTGGTGAGCTCAAACAGCGTGTTGCCGGATTGGAGCAGGCAGCTATAGCCGGTATTGTTGGCGTAGCCACTTGGGGCGGCATCGAGGTCATGGAACTCGGGTTGGTCGCGGCTGTAGCGGCCGTATTGGCCTAGGTAGGTGCCGTCCTGCTTGAAGAGCCAGTGCTGATTGGAAAAGAAGCCGTTCTGGCCGTCGTAGCTGCACACCACGTACTGCCCTACCGCATGAACAGCGACGCCAGTATGGCCGCCAAAATCGGAACCGGAGCCTTGCGCTGGATAGTAGCCCGGTACGATTTCCTGGATGTTGGTCATTAGCTTGTTGGGCAAGGCCAGCCAATTCCACTTGGTTTGACCAGGCTTGATGCCGCCTAAGTGGAAAGCGCCCACTTTGGTTTGGGGCGCCCGAAAGCTGATCCAAGTACCGTCGGCCGTGACGGGGCACTCGTCTTGCTGATTCCAGCCGCCATAGCTAAGCGGCCGGTTGTTTTGCTTGGCCAGCTCGGCAATGAAATCCACCTTTTTCTGCACTGCCCCAAATACGGGATTGTTGTTTTTGTCGAAGCCTTCGAAGGGTTGGAAATAGCCGCACTGCCGCTTGTTGCCGGCCCCGTCGTCGGTGATTTCCCACCACCGGATACCCTCCGGATAGATAATCTTACTGCGGCCGGTGTTGGGGCCGTAATCGATATGAATGCCGGTGCGCCGGGCCACTCCGGAAGCAGGTAATTCCACTAATTCAGTTTGCCAGCCTTGGTTGTTGAAATCCGAATCGTGGCACTGCGCAAAGGTGCGTTTCACCCCTTTGCTGCTGTAAGTCACGACGTGCAGAAACGGTCCGAGCTTACGACTAAACTGCGCGGACCAGTTCTTCTTCAGGAGCCAGGTAGGATGCGCCAGCTGCGTTTGGTCGCCACCCCGGATGGGCCGCGTCCAGTCCACTTCCAGTTCCATAAAATCGGAGTGAACTCGCTTGACGTCGTTGGGGTCCACGGCAATTTTGTAGTGGCAGGGCAGCCAGCCAAACTGCCCTAGGTATTTCCAGGCGGCGCTGTAGTGCATGACGCGGTAGTTGCCGGCGTCGAGCAGCCAGATCGAGCCGTCGGGGGCTACGTCGAGCGAGCCCAGCGGCTTGTCGTAGTCGCTGTTGGTGGTGTCCTGGGTGCCGAGGCTTTCGCGGTTCACAAACAGGAAACTCGACAAGGTAACGTCGGGGCGCAACTTGTTGCCGCCGGGCTTGGCTGGGAATACGCCTGCGGGTCGTCCGTCGGGCAGAAATTCTTTTACCTGCTGGTGGTTTCCGCCGTCTTGCACCAGCAACGTACCATTGGGGCGCATGGCCAGCGCCACGGGCTGTTGCAAGCTCTTGATAGTGGTTTGCAAAACGAAATTGGGCGTAGTGCGGGTGCTGCGGTTTACGTACCGCTTCACCGCTCCCTGACTTATCACCCAAAAGTCGCCCGAAGGAGAAAACACGCACTTTTCCGGCGCTGGCAGGCGAAGCGTGGAGAGCAACGTGCCAGTAGTTTTGTGGAAGAACTGAACTGTGCCCTGGTACTTTCGGCTAATTGCCAGCAAACTGTTGTTCCGCTCCACCCGCATGCCGCTGATCTGCTGGGACTTTACAAAGGCCGGGTCCCAACCGCCGATCTTCTGCTTCAAGCCGATTACCCCGTCGTAGCCCGCGTCGCTGTCGTGGGCTTTGTCGCCGGCAAAAGTTGCTCGGTCTCCTTTCGGAAAAGGGTGCAAGCCCCGATCCGAGCAGCGCCGTGCCACCACGTACACCGAGCTGTTCTTGTCCCAACCGTTGTTGTTGCTGGCTATGTAATACAGCTTACCATCGGTATCGACGTGGTCGACTACGGACAGCATGTTGTTGGCCAGCGCCCGCCGCGCGTTGCGCGTTTGGTCGGTGAAGGTGCTTACGTTTTCGTGCGTTTCGGCGTAGCCCGCCCCCACAATGCCGCCCGCCGGACCATACGCCACGGAGCGGACAAAGGACGCACCCCGCCACGGTTTCACCGAGAAATTGTCGCTGGTAGTGCCGATAATGCCCGCCCACTGGTAGGGGCCAGACGGAGGTGGGGGAGAAGGGAGCACAGGTGGCTCGCCGGGTTGAAAACTCTTCGCAAGCAATGCTTCCACTTTAGAGCAAGAATTTGCTGAAAGCAAAAACAGTAAAACGAAAAATGCACTCCTCATACTTCCTTTTATCGGGTAACGCTTACGCAAGCGAAGAACAATATAGCGCGGTACAGAAATTTTAGGGTGCCAACGGAAGGGAGCTTCTAGCGCATCAATTTCTTGCGCGTCGAGGAGATACGCACAGCAGCGAGGGCAAAATCAGTAAGCTGAAAGAAGCGGCGTGCAAGGACCTACCCGAACATAACTGGGGTTGGTTGCCGCAGGGCGTAGTAAACATGCACTACCCGGAGCATCGGGGCTATGTGCAGTTTGCCAGCCAAACCGGCACTGCCTTCCGGCCGTCCTATGCCGAGTTGCAGAAACGCTATTTGTGGTTGAACTACTATCGTCAGAAACAGCACCGCAAGAAGTTCGGGCGCTATGCTGCTACGCTATGCGAGTTGAAAATCACGTCTTAGGTTATGCGGAAGAATCAAGTCAACTAGCTCCAACTAGAAGCCACGGCTCAATAGTTTACAGCCACGATTACAGCCCAAACAACGCCTCCGTCCGACTCAACGACTAAGGACTACCTACTTATTCAACGCCATAATGAGCCGCCGATTTGTTGATGACTGTTTATTCCTCTTGCTTGCTTGCAGGCAGTTAGGGTTGGCTTAATACAGATTGAGGACGGTTTTGCTTAGCTACGCCCCACGTAGTGCTCGGTTTGTTGCCCATCTGGAACACCAACTTGCCGCCGGCCATTAAGTCCTTGTGCAGGATATACGACTTTGAGTACGGTTTACCGTTAAGCGTCACGCTTTGGATGTACTTGTTGGCTGGGCCGTTGTTCTTCACTTCGATGGATAGTGTTTTGTTGTTGGCTAAGGCCACAGACGCCCGGTTTACAACTGGGCTGCCAAACACATACGAGCCATTGGCCGGGTTCACGGGGTAAAAACCGAGCGACGAGAAGATGTACCAAGCCGACATCTGCCCGACGTCTTCGTTGCCGATGATACCGTCCGTTTTGGCGGTGTAGAAGTTGTCTACTATAAACCGAACCTGATTGGCCGTTTTCCAAGGCTGCCCGACGTAGGAATACAGGTAGGCAATGTGGTGGCTCGGCTCGTTGCCGTGCGCGTACTGCCCAATCAAGCCGCTGATGTCGTTGGAAGCCTCGGCGCCCATGTCGCCTTTGGCGGTAAAGAGCGAATCCAGCTTCTGACCGAACGCCTTGTCGCCGCCTAGCAAGCCAACGAGGCCTTCCACATCTTGCGGCACCAGCCAAGTGTATTGCCAGGAGTTGCCTTCCGTAAAATCGTCTTTGCGGTGGCGCGACTCGAAGGGGTTGAACGGGGTGCGCCACTGATTTTGAGCTACTCGGCCCCGCATAAAGCGGGTCTGCTTGTCGAAGTAGTTCTGATAGTTTTTGCCGCGCTTGCTGAAGTAAGCGTAGTCGTCGGCTTTGCCCATTTTCTTGGCCATTTGGGCAATGCACCAATCGTCGATGGCGTATTCCAGGCCTTTGGCTACGCTTTCGGTTTCGCTGTCGGCTGGGATGAAGCCTAACTCTTTCACAGATTTAAGGCCGTAGTCGTCGCGCATGGCAGTAGCTTTTACTGCCTCATAAGCAAGGTTGGCATCAAAGCCCTTAAACCCTTTCAAGTAAGCATCCACTACTACCGGCACGCCGCTGTAGCCCACCATGGTGTTGGTTTCGTTGCCCATCAGGTGCCACACTGGCAACTTGCCTTGCTGCTGATACACTGCCAGCATGGAGCTAATCATGTCGTTGACCCGGTTTGGCTGCAAAATGCTGAACAAAGGATGAGCCGCCCGGTACGTATCCCAGAGGGAGAAGGTAGTCAGGTTGGTGAACGGAGCTTTCTTATAAACCTTTTTATCGGTGCCCAGATAATCGCCATTGTGGTCGTTGAAGATAGACGGGGCAATCATGGTGTGGTACAGAGCGGTATAAAACGTTTTTAGCCGCGTCTCCGAGTCAGCTTCGATTCGTACTTTCTGCAACTCCTGGTTCCAGGCTGCATCGGCCGCCGCCACCGTTTTATTAAAGTTCCAATGTGGAATTTCGGCGCGGATATTAGCCAGCGCGTTTTCCGAGCTTACCGGCGAAATCCCCACCTTCAGCTTCACTTTTTCGCCGGCCTTGGTAGTGAACGTAGCCACCCCTTTGAGACGGGTACCTTTGGTAGCCGCGGTGGTAGTGCCCAAGGAATCGATTACCAGCAAGCTGGTAAACTGGCGGATAGGTTTCGAGAACACCATGGCAAAGTACACGCGTTGGTCGTTGGCCCATCCTTTGGAATAGCGGTAGCCTACTACGGTGCTGTCGTTGCGTTGCTCGATGAACGTATCAGTTGGTTGGTCCCAGCCGATACCCTGCTCTAAATCGAGGATGATGTGTGCTTCGGCTGCTTGAGGAAAGGTGTATTGGTGAAAGCCCACCCGCGAAGAAGCTGTAAGCTCTGCCTGAATATTGTAGCGCTTCAGCTTAACGGCATAGTAGCCCGGCTTGGCGGTTTCATCGCGGTGCGAAAACAAAGACAAGTAGCCTTTGCTCGGGTCTTTCAATCGGCCTTTCGTCACTCGGATGGGCCCCGTTGTGGGCATCACGGCTATATCGCCAAGGTCGCCGATTCCGGTACCGCTGAGGTGAGTGTGCGAAAAGCCCACGATGGTAGAGTCCGAGTAGTGGTAGCCAGAGCACCAGTCCCAGCCCTGCGACAAGTTGACGGGCCCCAGCTGCACTGCGCCAAACGGCACGTTGGCTCCCATAAACACGTGGCCATGGAACCCGGTACCAATGTAAGGATCGACGTAGCGGGTAAGGCTAGTGCTATTTCCTTTGCTGGCAACCTGTTGGCTGTTGGCATACGTGGTCATGAACAAGACCAAACTGGAAGCCAGCACAACAACAGATTTCACCATATGCACAGCGTTACGCTTCATAACAGACTCGGAAGTAATTGGAAAGGTGGTAGGGGTTCTGATTCAGCTATTGCCGGCTCGGCAAAACAGGTAATCGTAGTTGACGCCTCTTAAAGAGAAAGCGCCGTCTGAGGCGTAAAACTCAATTCTAGTTTGCTTTTGCAAACCGCGGCGGCCCCCAATACGGCAGCGTTGCCAAGTTCCGACGGGGCTATTACCAGCCGGTCGGTAATTATCTTGAACGGAAACTCCCGTACGCTTCTGTGAAGAGCTTCCTGGAAATACTGGTAGCATTTGCTGATCGAGCCTCCCAGAAATATGGCCTCCGGCGACAAGGTGTACAAAATGATTTTGATGGCATTGCCCAGATGCTCGCCATACTGCGAGAAGGCCTCCAAGGCTTTCGAGTCACCACGCTGGGCAAGAGCATGAAATTCGGTGCCGGGCAAACCGTAGTTCTGGACGAAGAACTTGCCGCTGCAGTAGTCTTCTATGGTCTTGTCACGATAGGGGATGCACCCAAACTCGCCGGCACTTGAGAGCGTGCCCGAATAGACGCCGTTGTTGATGATAATGCCTGCCCCAAGCCCGGTTCCGAGCGTTATACCAACCAAATTGGTGTACTCTTTACCCTTTCCGTACATCTTTTCGCCAATAGCAAAAGCGTTGGCGTCGTTGGTGATGTAGACGGGCTCCTTGAAATAGCTTGCCAGGTGTTGTTTCAAGCCTACTTCTCGCCAGGAAGGTATGTTCTGTACGTTGTGGACAATACCATTCTGCTCATCAACCAACCCTGGTACGCCGATGCCTATACCGGCCACCTCACCATCCATCACTGTTTTGATGCTGTCCACCAACGCGCCTAGGATCTGTTCTTTGGGTGCAGCAGCGGAAGTTTCGAATTGAATTTCCTGGATGATGCGCTCATTCTGCACCACACCGATATGAATTTTGGTGCCCCCAATATCTATTCCGATGTATTTACTATGGCGGCTATCAGTCGGGTTGGTGTAGTTCATAATTTGCGGTAACAAGGTGAAACATCAGGCTCACCGGAATGATATCTATGAAAGGCGTTTTGTGGAGCAGAGGCTGTAAACCAGCTAGTTACTTTCGAGTAGCTCAGTTTATTGAAGAAGCGAGCTGTCCGAATTTCTGCGCCAGGTTGTTAGGCTTGCTCCGCGACAATAATCTCTACGCTCTGCTCCTAAAAGCAACCAACAGCTACCTCCTGCTAGACCAGGGGTGCTAGCCATAGTTTTCCGGAACCCAAGTCCTTTACTGCTCATACAAGAAGCTGCCTTGCGAATAAGTTGACCGTCTGAAATGCAGTCTAGCCGGGTCAAGGTAATAAACTATTTAAATTAATTATCGAAAAAATGAAAAGTGTGTGCGCGCACACCTGCTAGGTTTAGGTTAACATTGCTATACCATTGCCAAAAATGGAAGCTTGTGCTATAGCAAGTCATAGAGGACTACAGAGGATAAGTAACAGGCCGCAAGCCGTGATGGAGCGTGCCTAGCAAAGGGGTATACAGTAGAACAGGTGCTTCGGAAACAATAAAAACTTTCTTTCTTTGGGCTTCACTCCTTAGTTCGCCTTCCCTATGCCTTCTCGCAGAAAGTTTCTTACCTCTTCCACCGCTGGGCTGGCAGTACTCACCTTGGGCCAACGTGCGGAAGCCGCTGGCATCGGATTGCCCCCGCAACCCGTAGTTGGCAAGCCATTGGTAATTTCCACCTGGGATACGGGTTTAGCGGCCAACCTAGGAGCCTGGAAAGTATTAAGCAAAGGGGGCCATGCCTTGGATGCAGCAGAGGCGGGAGTGATGGTAACGGAAGCCTCCCAAAACTGCTGCGTAGGCCTAGGCGGCAATCCAGACCGGGATGGTATTGTGACGCTGGACGCCTGCATCATGGACGATAAGTTTAACTGTGGCAGCGTCGCTGCTCTGGAGCGCATTAAGCACCCTATTAGCGTAGCGCGGCGCGTTATGGAACGCACGCCCCACGTGATGCTGGTTGGTGAAGGAGCGCAGCAGTTTGCCGTAGCCCAAGGCTTTCCGCTAGAGCCTCAAAAGCTCAGTCCTGATGCCGAAAAAGCGTATCGAGAATGGTTGAAGACCAGTCAATACAAGCCCGTAGTCAACATCGAGAATTCGGGCTCGAAGAAACCCATAGGACCTGTAGGTGGCGCTAACAACCACGATACCATTGCCCTACTAGCTCAAGATGCGCAAGGCAACCTCAGCGGAAGCTGCACCACCAGCGGTATGGGTTTCAAAATGCGCGGCCGCCTCGGCGACTCCCCTCTGATCGGCTCGGGTTTGTTTGTTGACAACAGCGTGGGTGCGGCCGCTGCGACTGGTCAGGGCGAGGACGTGATACGCATTGCTGGTGCGCACACAGTTGTGGAACTCATGCGCCAAGGACTCTCCCCGAAAGCAGCCTGCAAGGCCGCCATCGAAAGGGTGGCTAAGATTAAAGGCGACAAAGCCCGCGACATTCAAGTTTGTTTTATAGCAGTCAACACCCAAGGCGTGCACGGTGCTTTTGCCTTGCAAAAAGGATTCAGCTACGCCGTTTGCGACGCCAAAAATCAGCAGCAGCTTATTCAAAGCGAATACTTACTATCGTGAAGCGGGTGCTGGAAATTTGTGCTAGCTCGGTGCAATCGGCCGTGGCGGCGCAGGCGGGCGGAGCCCAACGGATAGAGTTGTGCCAGAATCTGGAGCAAGGAGGAATTACGCCTTCCTTCGGTTTGCTAAGCCAAGTACTGAAACTGCTTTCTATTCCGGTGTTTGTGTTGATTCGGCCTCGGCCTGGCAATTTCACATACGATGCCAATGAACAAGCCATTATGGTGGCTGACATTATCCAGTGTCGGGAGGCAGGGTGCGCGGGGGTGGTACTAGGTGCCCTTACCCCTGACGGACATGTGGATTTGGCTTTTTGCCGGACACTTATGGAAGCAGCCGGCTCTTTGCCCGTAACATTCCATCGGGCCTTTGACGTGTGCAGCGACCAGGCGCAGGCGCTGGAAGAAATAATAGTATTAGGCTGTCAACGCGTTCTTACTTCAGGAGGTGAAGCCACTGCACCGGCTGCTCAAGCACAACTAGCTGCGCTGGTCAAGCAGGCTGCTGACCGTATTAGCATCATGCCGGGTAGTGGCGTAACGCCTCACACCATTCGAGATTTGGTGGTAAACACCGGTGCTTATGAGTTCCATGCTAGTGCCAAGCGTTCGGTGGTTAGCTCTAATGCACCCTTTTCCCCAATGTTTGATGCTGTTCTGCCAGAAGCTGACCCATTGGTTGTAGCAGAGCTAGTCGCGCAACTTGCTACATGAGCACGCATTAAGTTTTGCAAGAGCTATCCTGTACTAGCCTTGCCAATCAAGTAAGTTGTTATAGCCCATGCATGCCGTATAGCCATAGGTGTTTATCCTTACCTGCGTAGAGCAGTACTCAAACCGTGGCTTCAGCTCTAAAAGCTCTCTGATTTGGCCTTAACAAAGCGCTTCTTGTAGCACTTGGGGCCATGCTAACACGCTAAGTTCTTCGTCTTGCTCTTGGTATCGGGTTGACCCTTTTTTAGGGAATGAGTCCGATATCGGATCGTACCCTATTGGCCACTCCTCGCTTGGCAGTTCATTCCAAGAGCAGATGGGGTACGGGGGAACAGGATCAATTGGCCAGAAATAGGTAAATAAACCCAACAATAGCTTGTGTACAAGTTGCATAATAGGCAGGTAGGAGCAGTATAGTATAAACTTAATACTTGGCCAAGTATAATTCAACAAGTAAGGTATAATTATTTTAGATATGGCTTCAGGGTCAAGTACTAATTCTGAAAACAGATTAATGGACTTGCCTTTTAGAGAAGCTAAACCTTCAGTGAATTGTAATATCACGCGTTGCGTGTTGAATATATACTGTAGTGAAAAAGCATTTTTTAATAATGCCACGGCATCTATAGTCTTATAGGGGAGCGTCAGCTTAAAAAGAGCTAAATACGTCCTAACACAAAAGCCTCATCCGACGACGAGGCTTTTGTTGCATCTACTATCAATTTCAACATAAACGCTTTGGCACTAATGAAGCTCGAAACTTTAGTGGTGTTATAAGGCTGCTTCGTTGATGCTCATAAAGACGATGTCACTTTTCTTAAGGGCTTTGCTGGATTGGAACGTCACACTCTTCTCTTTACCCGGAATCAAGTCGAAATAGTTATCCGAGAAGATGATGGCGTCGTCGCCGGCTGATACGCGCAGGTTTTTAGCTAGCTGCGTGCTGTTAAGCTTGAGAACGTAACGGTCTTGGTCTTTGGTTAGGGTGTAGTTGATGGCGGGTTTGTTGAGCTTCAAATTCTTGGGGTTTTCAAAGTACAAGCAATTCTGCGCTAGTTCTTGATTTTCACTAAGCAAGCGCACATCAAGCAATACGTTGTTGCGGTTCGCGCCTTTTAGCAACGTTTTCACTGAAACCCGATACACGTTGGTACTTGTGTTGGCCGACACATTGACACTTGTTTTACTTTCGTTGAGCACTTTGCCGCTGAAGTCCAGCAACCGGATTTGCAACTGCGCGGCTACGGGTTTCAATTGGTCGGATACTACGTATACCTGTACAGAATCCTTTTTCACAATCGGCGATACTAGCAAGGGCTCGAAAGCCCGCTTCGATTCGTACTGCTGGGCTTTCCAGAAACCGTTGTAGTCCATACTCGACCACGAGGCTGCTGGCCAGCAGTCGTCGATCTGCCAGTACAACGAGCCCATGCAATAAGGTTTAGCGCGGCGGTGCGCTTCAATAGCCAGCTTAATAGCCTCGGCCTGTAGTACTTGGCCAGTGTACAGAAAGTTGGGGAAGGACTTTGGGACTTTATACCAAGCTTGCATGTACTGCAGAATGGCGCCATTGCCCACGTAAGAGCGTTGGTGCGCCTTCATAATCTCGGAATTGATATCGTAGTCTTGGGGTGTAGCAAAGGTTTTGATGGTTTGCATGTCGGGAAACGACTGGAATCCATACTCGCTCATGAACGGCCCAATATTTTCGAGGTACAGTTCGATGGGCTTTTTGCCACCCCATACTTCCCAGTAGTGCACGTCGCCGGAGGTGCGGCTGTCCCGATTGGTCGTAGACCAGTTGGTTGGTTGCGGCGAAGAGGACCAGTAAAACTTCTCGTCGTCGTAGCCTTTCACAACGGCGGGCAATATGCTGTGAAACACCTCCTTGTAAGCATTGATAACACTCATGGAATCTTGCCGGTTGCGGAAAGCTCCTTTGGCATTGCCCCAATAGTTGGAGCCCATGTAGATGGCAATTTCGTTGTTGCCGCACCACATGGCAATGGAGGGATGGTTGCGCAGGCGTTTCACGTTTTCTACAGCTTCCTCATAGATGTTCTGCATGTGGTTTTCCAATGGGGGTACCATAGCGCAGGCAAACATAAAGTCCTGCCAGATCAAGATGCCTTTCTCGTCGCAGAGGTCATAGAACAAGTCGTTTTCGTAGATGCCGCCGCCCCATACCCGTAGCATATTCATGTTGCTGGCCACGGCCGTGTTGATGACGTGCTCGTAGCGGACCTTGTTCACTCGAGGCAAGAAGTTGTCTTGCGGAATGTAATTGGCACCTTTCATAAACATCTTCACCCCGTTCACCAAGAAGTAAAACGAGTTGGCTTTCGGACCAGTCTCCTGTATGACTTCCACTGTCCGCATCCCGCGACGTACCTGTTTTTCGGTCAGCGCCTTCGAGCCATCCTTCAGCACTGCCCGAAACGTGTAGAGCTTTTGCGCTCCGTAGCCGTTGGGCCACCATAGCTCGGGCTTAGGCAGCGTGAAGCTGCATACCAAATTATTCATCCCCTTATCCAAGTACACCGGTTGGGAGTAGATAGGGGTAGCACTGCCATCTACAGTTACTTCCAAGTGCTTGGTGCCGGCAGTCAAACTTTCCACTTCCAGATGGGCTTCCAAGCTAGCCTGCTCAGTGGTGAGCTGCTTCTGTTTGATGAACAGGTCCTGGATGCGGGCAACGTTCATAGGCACTAAATACACGGGGCGCCAGATGCCCGCGGTAACCAAGCGCG
Source organism: Hymenobacter sp. YC55 (assembly GCF_029433095.1). GTDB lineage: Bacteria > Bacteroidota > Bacteroidia > Cytophagales > Hymenobacteraceae > Hymenobacter. The sequence continues at coordinate 217,274 of NZ_JARNTX010000005.1, read as the reverse complement.
GGCCCCAGTCCCAGCCGTAGTGGTAGCCGGCCTTGCGCGTGAACACGCTCACTTTGTGCTCCCCTGGTCCGGCCTGGTCGTTGTCGCTAGCAGGTACCTGGAACGGCAGGCTTTTAAACAATTCCTCGCCCTTCACCACAGGGGCGTGGAAGTACACCCGTAGCGAATTATTCCCGGCTTTGAGTTGCGGCTTCACATCCTTTTTCCACTGCCGAAACATGTTGTTAGCTTCTAGCACCTTCACGTCGTTCACGTATACATCGGCGTAGGTATCGAGCCCCTCGAAAACCAAGTACAGCTTGTCGCTCTTGAGTTGGTTGGCATCGAAGGAAAGCGTGGTTTTATACTCCCAATCTGTTTTGCCGATCCACTGCTGGTCTTTCTCGTTTGTGCGGTAGAAAGGGTCCTGAATCTGATTGGTGTTGAGCAGGTCGGTGTGTACAGTGCCGGGAACTGTAGCCGCACCCCATTTGCTGTCACCTGCTTTGCGAAACTCCCACTTGTCGGTTAGTTGCATAAGCTGCTGGGCCTTTGCATTGAAGGCAAGCAGTAACAAGAGCAGCACCCCAAATAGATTCTGTTTCAAGGTAGATATGAGCATTTTAGACAAGGAGTATAGGTGCGTCAGGGCAGCCAAAAAGGCAAAAACGATTTAGCCCCAGACGTGACAATCTACTTAATTCTGGCGTGAATCCGGAAAATGAAGCTCTCCTAGCTAAGTAACTCAACCGACACTACAACAAGTATTTTTCTCCCTACTTACAGCACGGATTTGTCCTGGTCATAAGCATGACAAGTGATACGCTTCTCTACAGAAAGGGAAGCAGGAAGATCCTAGTTGGCGAGCAAGGGCGCATTAGTGGCGGGTAGCACGTTTAGCGCCGGCCACTAATGATTTCGCTAACTTATCTGCCTGCTAGAGTAGAGCAAAGTTTCTGCGCTTATGGGCGCGGTGCAGTGCCTAGTACCAATGCTCTTTAATAAAGTTTTGGTGGTAGTTGAACTGCTCTACCCAATGCGGTTGTGCATAGAAATTTGTCCACACGCGGGTGACGCAGTCCACTGTCAGCGGGAGGTCTTGCGCATTGCGGTAAAGAAATCCACGGGTAGGGTCCCACACAACGTAAGCAAAATAAGAAACGCCTTGGCTGTCGCCCCGCTGGAATACCTGCACAATATCAGCTTCGTAAACTTCCTGGCCTTGATCGTCCAACACGCCGCTTGCTAGCATCAGCCGGTATTTGCGTTTGGCTTTGTAATCTCTTAAGTCCCGCGCCGTTACCTGATAAGGATGCCCGTCGTACTCGATAGTGTCGCCAACAGTTAGGTCGTAGCGCATATACCCTCTGGTATGGGGCGCAGTCCAGTGGCGAAAACGGAGCGTATTTCTCATAGGCAAGCGGAAACGAAAGCTATTCAACTAGGTTGCAAGCGGGCATATAACGCCTACGAGTAGACTCGTTTCTTACACCGGTAAAACATTCCGAAAGGTAGGAACGGCAACTAAAATATAAGCTTGTCGACCTACCGAATAGTTGGCCTTGGATGTGGCAACGATGTAGTAAGCTTCTTGCCTTGGTTGTTGATAGCGAAAAAACGCCATAGCTGCCCCCATACCGCTTTTGATATTGCAGTATGGGGGCAGCTATGGCGTTTTCTTGAGTTAACCCGCTTGCAGGGTCGCTAGTCGCTCAGACGAAACAACGCTTATTCCGTTTTGCTGATGCGTTGTACCAATCGGCCATCTACAGTGAGCAGATAAGTGCCAGCCGATAAACCGCTCAAATCAAGCTTACCTGACGTAGGCAGAACGCTCGTGCGCTGCAAGCGCCCCATTAAGTCATGTACTTCGGCTACATGACCAGCCGAACCGTTTGCCAGGCGCACGGTTACGCTTTGCTGTGCGGGGTTAGGGAAGGCTGTAGCCTCTGCTTTGTTGAAGGCAGAACGAACAGCCAATGCCGTAGCAACCGGGCTCAGCGCAACACCACGGAACACAGTATTATTTGGCGCCGTCACAAAGGCGGCAGGTAGGGCCGCAGTGGTGGGAGCCGCATTGTAGCCAGCAGTATCGTCAACCGTGTAAAGTCCATCCACACCACTTGCAATTAGCGTTACAGTGGCGCCCGTTACTTTGCCGGTTAGGCCCCGCACACCTGCCGTAGCGCTAGCAATAGTGCCATTTTGTGTCCAAGTGCCGCCCACCAAGCTCCACTTTTGAATTCCGCCACCGTTGGGCGTAGTGCCACTTGATGGAGTCCGGTCGTCGGCCACGTATATTACGTCGATACCAGGCACGGCGCTGCTTTGATCTGTGCAGAAGAAACCGTACGAGCTTAATCCAGAACTAGGAAAGCCCGGCAACAGCGTCAGTGCTTGCCCTGCCGCCGTAGGGGCACCGGTCCCTACTTGCATTACCCCAAAGCTGCCCGAATTGGATGCCCCCACGTACAAGTTGCCACCGAAGAAGTTGATAGTACGTAAGTTGGCAGGAGTACCAGTGCTTAAAGCAACTGTTGCACCTGAGTTACCGAAAGGCAGGTAACGAACACCGCTGTTGGCTCCTACTGCGTAAAACGAGCTGCCATCTAATGAGGCGGCCGCACGGATATTGTTGCCATCAAAAGCGTCGTTGATCCGCGTTGAAGTGTTGATGGTGCCATCCGCCGCGATGCGCCCAATTACGCGGTTGGTTGTGGCAACCGCCGTGTTGGCCACAGATGCGGTGCCGATAGGGGAGTTGTAACCCGTCAGCATCAGAAAGCGGCCATCGGCAGAGCGCGTGAGGTTTGCATCTGAAGTGGCAGTGCCGCTTTCATTCAGCGCGTAGTTGGAGCCGACAGTTGTGGTAGGTAAGGGCACTTCCTGTACCAGCGTACCGGTAGGAGAGTATTCAACTAAGTAGGCGGCAGTGGCAGCATTAGTTAGGGGAGCTGAGCCGTTGCCAATGCGCACAACCACATAGTTGCCTACCGTGAAGGGTTTGACCGTTTGCGCTTGCGCTACCTTGCTTCCTAAGCTTAAGGCAACACCTAATAGAAAAAAGCTTCGAACTGGAGTAGAGAAATACTTCATAGATGAAAAAGAGGGGATAAAATCTGTTGCTTACAACTAGCGGTTTGTTCTTCAACTAGGCCATGAACTGTGTCCACCCAAAATGATTTAGCTTTTTAAACAGCGTTCCGTAATGCACAGATACAGCTACATAAACTTGTTGCCGCCATGCAGCCCCGTACCAATAAAAAGCTAAATGTTATAGGCGAGCAAAAAATAGTACTATAAAGGGGTGATTCTTAGGTGATAACAACCCTTTATTGGCGCAAGATGCAATTATGCGTCTATATTCTTGTTGCCCCAATGTTTCCTTTTCACTTGCTAGTGCAAGGCTGACGATAGAAAAAACGAGTAGGTGCTAAGAGATAATCAAGGTTGAAACGACCAGAAATTTAAGTCAGATGCCTTCACTCAATGGCTATTTTAAAGCACTGATGGCAGAGGTTTGCCTTGATAGAAATCCAAGGCCTTTTGCTTGAAAAAGCAGTCGTATTTGGCTTGCACCAATTCTGATTGGGCAGTTACTAGCCGACTACGCGTCACGCTATATTCCATAGCATTCAGGCCGCCGAGCTCCAGCATTTTAGCCGCGTACCGATGTTCTTCGCTTAACAGGTTGTATTGCAATTGCAGAACCCGATACTTCTTAGTCGCCGCTTTGTAGTCCAGCAACGCACCCATTACCTTGCCACTCACGTCTCGCTCCACTTGCTGATAGCTTAGTTTCGCCGACTCTGCATTCAATTTGGCTAGTTGGTCGGTATTCCGCAACTGATAACGGTTGGCAATGGGTACGTACAGAGATAAGCCAACCCGCCGATTTAAGTTATCGAGTACCTGGTTGGTAAATACCTCAGTCTTGTAGTTCGATGTGCGCGTAGCTAGTTGAGCAGTAAGTGCAAAGGTGGGTTTGTAGCTAGCCCGTTCTAGCTGCCAAGCGTGTTGGGTAGCTTCAACGCGAGCTTGCGCAGCTTTCAAATCGGGCAGCGTAGTGGCTGCGCTGCTTACCACTTCCGCGCTACTTAGCTCCGTCGGCAGCCAGTCGTCTGGAATTTTGCCAGTCTGCACCGTTATATCCTCGGTAAGTGGCAAGCCAACAGCTTGTTTCAAGTTGAGTATGGCTTTATCCACTCCGTTTTCGGCGTACACAGTTTGCAGCTCTTCGGCCGCAACCTGAGACTGTATGTCCAACCAGTCTCTTTTGCTGAGCACTCCCTTATCTACTTGGTTTTTTACTTTTCTCTGCTGTTCTGCCAGGTAAGTGGCCCGTTGCTTGGAGTTTTTCAGTTGCTCTTGGCCTAGCAAAACTTGCAGAAACGCATAGACTATATTCAGCGAAATGCTGTTGCTGCTTACTTGGTAGTCATAGGTTGCGGCGGCGACCTGTTGCGTCCGAAGCCTTATTTGATGCGAAGTGGCGAATCCATTAAATAAATTCAAATTCATGTTCAGCGCCGCCTGATTGCCGAAATTGAATTGATCAGATAATTCGTTGGTAGAAGGATCAATAAGGAAACCCCAGTTGCCCGTTGTGCGCACCCGGGCATTTACTGTGGGCAGGAAAGACTTCTTGGCCGTGTTCAGTTGCACTACACTTTTATCCTGCAGCAAGCTAGCCTGCTGCACTTGCAGATTATTTGTTTGGGCAAAGCTTAGACAGTCGCCTAGCGTCCAGGTTTTTTGCGCGGAAGCAGCGTGGCTTGCCAACAATAGCAGAACTGCCGTGCAATTTTTTAAAAGCACTGTGCCTGATAGTCTGGCCTTTTCTGAACCGAAAGTCCAGCTGCGGAACGGTAGGGGTAAAAGTTGATGCATAGACTTGGTAAGGGTAGCCGCTATACTTCCAAAGCGAGGGTTACTTGCTTAATACCTTCCACTTCCTTCAGGGCATCTACCAAAGCCTCACTGCTACTGCCATCTTTCAAATTTGTCACGTATGAAAGCTGCATAAACAGGCCTTTCTTCTCCCTTGAGGCTTGCGTACTTACCACCTTGTAGCGCTGGCAGAAAGCCTGCAGAATGGGAGCATAATCACTTTCTGGGCTGACGGATGCTTCCCGAATGATGGTCAGTATCAAATTTTCTGGTTGGGAGTTGACCATGGCGCGGGCCATACCAATAGTCACCAAACCAATAAGCAGGCAACCGGCCAACGACACAGCATATAACCCCTCGCCGCAAGCCAACCCTATGGCTAGGGCGAAAAAGAGAAACATAAAATCCTGCGCGTCCTTACTAGCCGTCCGAAACCGGATGATAGACAAAATACCCACCATGCTAAATGCCTGCGCCAGGTTGTCTCCCACAACCATCATCACAAAGGAGGTAATCATGGTCAGCATCACAATGGACTTAACCAGATTGACCGAGTAGGTTGCCTTCCGAAAAGCAATAGTGTAAAAGAAGGAGATAAGCAGGCCGCAAAGCGTGGCCCATACGGTGTGGCCGAGTACTTCCCGGACCGTAATTGAAAAATTGAAAACCTGCTGAACGTCCTGATGCATAGAAAGAAAAGCTCAACGCGGAGCATCAACCAAAGGAATAAACCAACCCAGAAGAATAACAGATATAAGCGTGGAGCTTAATAAGTAAGCAACGTTTGCGCTATCCGGGCCACATGGTCGGCCACGGAAATAGATTCGCACGAAAGGCTAGTTCTAACGACCATGCCCGGAACGAGCGGCGCATTCTTTTCTTCGATCAGAGCAGTTACAAAGAAGGCTTGGCGACCATCTACAATCTGCACCGTGTTATCAATGCCAATTATTTTGCCGACTGCCGTTTGCGTTGTGCCCGTAACCGCTACTTCTATTCGCTGCTGCTCCTGCACATAGTTGCGCTCCAAATAATTCACTGGCAGAATAGCGACGAATGAAGAGTTGTCGGCTATCGATACAAGCACTTCTTCGGTAGGATTTACCGGAGCTTTCTTCAGCAATACTGCCCCTGAAACCGGCGAAACAACGGTGAGCTCCTTCAAGCTTTGCTGAATATGACGAATTTGTTGTTGTAATGAAATAATTCGGGTACGTATGACTCGTATCTGCTCCGGTTTGCCACCGGTTGTAACAGATTTGTACTCCGCCACAATCATGCTTACATTCAATTCGCGTACCCGGAGCTTATTGAGTGACAACTCGTAATTCTGCAAAGAGGTCAACGAGTCTTGATGCAAGGCCTGGGCGCGTGCTGTAAGTGCACGTTGGGATGCCAATTCCTGCTTAGCCAAAGCCAGTTGATTGGCAACTTCCTCTACATCAGCCGGTTTCTGGCCAGAGTTGACAAGCTGCAACTCTGCTTCTTGCACTGCCAATTCTCCTTGTAACTGCACCAGCCGCTCCTGGTCTTGGTTGGAGTACATCCGGGCTACGGTGTCTCCTTTAGTTAAAGATGCCTGATGATAAATTTTCGGGTTAAGCTGAAAGTCAGCCTGATATCCTCTTTGAAAAACGGAAGCCGAAAACGCACTCAACCGACCAGTGCGGTTGTCTTTCAAAGCAGAAATCAAGTTGCCGTTTTGCGCCCTACTTAAGGTCCATTCGCTGACGGGCATTATTAAACTGCTCGTCTCTATAGTATAGGGAAGCGTGAATGGCCCTTGTATCAGCGCCATTTTGAATAATAAGACAGGGGTAGCTGCCAGAAATAAATTTCTTTTCAAGAACATTTTAGCCATCAGTACACAGCACCCTCGTCAGTCCTAACTCAGAAAAAATTTGCCTATTGGAATCGTTATATTATATTAAGTGGTAAAGGTATCGATAAATAAATTATAAAGCCAATGTTAGATAATTGGATCATGCCAATAGAGTGTGAGCTTTAAGATTTCGGTTAACGAGAAAAGTATGCCTTGGTCTATAGGATGAGGTATCTGCATTGAGCTGAGTATGCTTCCTGGCGAAAATTGCATACTGCTGTTATAGCTCTTTCGATAGATGAATTTCGATAGAGAAAACGCAGCAGGACGGCCACAGAAAGACCTATGCTGCGCGTCCTTGAAGCGGCTGTTGCCCTAGCACACAGGTAGCCGCTTCGTCATTTGCCTATCTGAACAGAGGTATTCGGTTTGTCAACTGAAACTCTTTAATGCTGTAAAACACCAACCCCTACTGAGTAGCAATTGCTCGCCGTTAAGAAAGCAGATGCTACTCAGTAGGGGTTAGTCTGAAAAGCTGAAGCGTAGAATACGCTGGCTGTTCTTGCTCGGTATTTACTGCCCTAAGTAAGGGCGCAGTAACGCGTATGCTTGATTGGCGCGCTGTGTATCACCGACTTGCTGCGCTGCTAAGTAGAGTTGCTGGAGAGTGGCAAGGAGTTGGCCTAGCTCCCGGTCGAACACGGAATTGGGGTTGCTACTGTAGTAACTCAGAGCGTGCTGCGTCCGCCTAAATAGTATATCCTGAAGCTCTCTGGCACGCTTTTGCTCTCCACCGGCTATCAGCGCGGGCATTAATTGTGGAATGTAATAATCATACGGAATGGCCTTGTCGGGCATCACTGCCAAACATTTGTCGGCTACTTTGCGGGCTGTGGCCGAGTCGCCGGCGGCTAGGTAGGTTGTGGCCAAGCGCGCAAACTTTTCGCGGTAGCTGGCCGGGAACATCAAGCTGTTGTCGTCGTGGAAAAGGGACGGATTGTCGAGGCCGCGGTAAGAGAATTGCCGCATCAGCTTGTCGTACAGAATGCTTTTCTCTACGTATCCGGCTTCTCCGCGCGGGTCGTAGTTAGGGTCCTTCAGTGGCAGGACGCGCCAAGCCAAGCCTTCTAGCTGGAAATAGGGTTCGAGGCCTAGATGATCCTGCGGCAGCGCCACGCTAGTGGCAAAGTAAACGGGGCGTTTCCATTGGTTTGCAGCCAGTATATCGAGGACTAACAAGCCTTTCTTCTCGATGGCACCCTTGCCCAGATTGAACTCCATCTTGTCAACCAATTGACCACGCCGGCTAGGCGGAATGATGCCAAGCTTTTTTACGGCGGCAGTATCCACGGGTAGATAGAACTTGGGCGAGGGAAAAGACATCAAGGTGCCACTGCCGTCGCCGTAGCTGACTTTCAGCAAGTCGCTGTTCTCACGTACTAGCCCAATGAAGTCGTAAAGGTTGACTTCGCGGACATTCGGGTTTTCCACGTAGGGCAGGTAATCGTTGGTGCCTTGGCGGTAACGGTCGGGGGGCAGCGAAACGGGCAGCGGCTGCGACTTATACGAGCGGTTTCGCATCTGCTCGACGTACCAGTCCGTGTTCAAGTAGCTCAGCACGGCCACCCGTACGTCGGTGCGCACGCCTTCCACGGTTTGGGCATACCAGAGCGGAAACGTGTCGTTGTCGCCGTTGGTAAACAGGATGGCATTGGGGGCGCAGGAGTTAAGTAAGTTTTTGGCAGAATCTACAGAACTGAAGCGGCCTGACCGGTTGTGGTCGTCCCACCCCTGCGCGACCATAATGCCCGGCACCACCAAGCTTAGCAGCGTTGCCACACCGGCGCGGACCATTTCGCCCTGCCTCAACTTCTGCAGCAATTCGGCCAGCGCAACCACTCCCAAGCCTATCCAGATGGCAAAGGCATAGGTAGCCCCGGTGAAGGTGTAGTCCCGTTCGCGCGGCTCAACGGGGGGCTGGTTGAGGTACACGATGATGGCTAGGCCTGTGAACAGGAACAGCAACGCTACTACTAGCGCGTTCTTGGAGTCGCGGCGCACCTGATGTACTAGGCCTAGCAACCCTAGCAGCAGGGGGAGCGCCAGAAAATTGTTGCGGGCTTTGTTGTCGGCAATGCGCTCGGGCACTTGCTCGCTGCTGGTCGTGGGCCACAGAACGCCCGCGTGCTGCACGTCGCTTTCGCGGCCCACGTAGTTCCACAGGAAGTAGCGCCAAAACATGTGCCCCATCTGGTAGCGGAACAAAAAGCTAAGGTTTTGCCCCATGGTAGGTTTAACGCCTTCCTCGATATCCACCCATTTCTGATAATAGGCCAAGCGTTGGGCGGCAGTGGCACTGCCATCAGCATATATGCGGGGCAGCAGCATCTTGTCCTCGTCGCGGTACACCAACTCCTGTCGTTGCTCGGCTACCACATACTTGTTGCCTTCGCGCACGTAGCGCGGGCCGGTATTCACTTGGGCAATGGGCTGCGCAAACACATGCGGCCCGTACAGCAGGGGCCGCGAGCCGTACTGCTCGCGCTTTAGGTAGCTCACGAAGCTGAGCACATTGTCGGGCGCATTCTGATTGATAGTTGGATGGTAGGAGCTGCGAATCGGAACGATCAGGTAAGACGAGTAGCCGATCAGCACAAACACCAATGCCAGCAAGCTGGTGTTGAGCAGGCGTGAACGGCGGCGGTACGAAAAGCGGAATCCGCCGATCAATAAGCCCAGCAACAACAGCACGAAAACAACTACGCCCGAATTGAAAGGCAGACCAAACGAGTTGACGAAGAAAATTTCGAAACTACTCGCCAGCGTAGGCAACCCCGGAATAACTCCCACCAGAATAAAGCCGACTACTACACTACTCACGAGCAAAGCCAGTACGCCGCCCCACAAGGTAGGAGCGGGCTGTCGGCGGAAGTAGTACAGCAGCCCTAGTGCCGGAATAGCTACCAGGTTCAGTAAGTGCACCCCGATACTCAAGCCCACCACGTAGGCAATCAGCACCAGCCATTTGTCGCTGTCTGCTTCGTCGGCCCGGTTTTCCCATTTCAGCATCAGCCACACCACGGCGGCCGTGCACAATGCGGATAAAGCGTACACCTCGGCTTCTTCGGCATTAAACCAAAACGAATCAGAGAAGGCAAAAGCCAGTGCCCCAACTGCCCCCGAGCCTAGAATAAGCATTGTCTGGCCGGGCGTGGGGGAGAGCCGGCGGGCGTAAGGCTGGGTGGCAGCGCGCAGCACCAGCTTGCGGGCCAATAGGGTGATGCTCCAGAACAGAAACAACACTGTGAATGCGCTGCTCAGTGCCGAAAGCGAATTAACTAGTACCGCCACTTTGCTGGTGTCGCCGAAGCTGAGCAACGAAAACAGCCGGCCCAGCAGCAGAAACAAGGGGGCACCGGGTGGGTGGGGCACGAGCAACTTGTAGGAACAGGCAATGAACTCGCCACAGTCCCAGAACGAGGCTGTAGGCTCCAGTGTGAGCCAGTATATAATGGCGGCAATACCAAACACCAGCCAGCCAACCAGATTATTAAGCTTTTGATAGGAGCGCATACTCGACAGTAGAAAACCTGCAAGAGCAGAAATAGCCTGCCCAGGGTTGCGCCAACAAAGGACCAGAAGCGGGGTGTAAACGACTGTTATTTTGTGTTAATGATTGTTAACAGCTTGGTTGAGCGTGGCATCCCCCGTACTTTCGACTAGTTGCTTATCAGCAGCTTCCACCCGTCATGAAAAGCCGTCTGCGTATTATCTTTTGGCTGATGAGTTTGTGTATGCTGGGCATCAACGGCTTCCAAGCCTACTGGCTCTACACCACGTATCAGTTGACCACGGTCCAGTTCACGCGCACGGCGCACGAGGCGCTGCTGGCGGTGTTGCAGAAGCAGCAACTAGCCGAATTGCAGACCCTGCTACAGCCCACCGCGCCCGGTCATGAAGCATACAGCCACGTTGCGCTGCCCATCCAAAACCTAGATGATGCGGGCCGCGCCCAGCTGCGGCAGCTCCTGCAAGCTAGTAGCCGGTTCCCGGCCGATAGCCGCGTTGCGCGCCGGCAAGAAGACAGTGTGGCGCAGGCATTTCTGCAGTTTTTGCTGCGCAACACGGGTGCCTCGCCCACGCTCAACCTCACGCGCCTCGCCACGGCCTATCAAGCCGAGCTGAAGCTGCGCGGAGCCGAAGCGGCTTTCCTCTTCGACACCGTCGCGACGGCCGCCGACCTGCGCCTGCAGCCAGTGCAGGCCGGCTATGTGCTGCACACCCCACCCGTAGCATTACCCGCCTTGCCAAAGGTGGCGGTGCGGGCTTCGTTCCAGCCGCCCTTGCCGTATGCACTGCGCCGAATGGGGGGGCTGCTGGCTGGCTCGTTGGGCTTGCTGTGCTTAACTACAGCTTGCTTCGGGCTAATGCTTTCCACCATCCTGCGTCAGAAAAAGCTGTCCGAGATTCGCGAAGACTTCATCAACAACATGACCCATGAGCTGAAGACGCCCTTGGCCACGGTAACGGCGGCCGTAGAGGCGTTGCAGCACTTTGGCGCTCTGCAGAATCCGCAGAAAACGCAGACGTACTTGGCTATTTCGCAGCAGGAGCTGCAGCGGTTATCGGGGCTGGTTGATCATGTGCTGCATATGGCCGTGGCCGAGCGCCAACCGCTGCAACTACGCCCCGAAACCGTGCAACCCGCCGAGCTGGTTGCCGAGCTGGTAGAGCAGCACCAGCTCACTACGGCCAAGGCCGTCCGCTTTGCGGTGGATGTGGCGCCGGCTGCTATCCACTGCGACCGGCTGCACCTGCGCAACGTCATCAGCAACCTGATCGACAATGCCATAAAATATTCCCGCGAACAAGTAACCATTACTATTCAGGGGCAACCAGAGAATGTCGGTTGGCGACTTACCGTAACCGACGACGGCATCGGAATTCCGAAAGACTATCAGCCGGCCGTTTTTGACCGCTTCTTCCGAGTGCCGACCGGCAACCTGCACCCAATCAAGGGTTTCGGGTTGGGGCTCTTTTACGTTCGGCAGGTGATTGAGCGACACGGTGGGCGGTTGCAGGTGCAAAGCGAGTTGGGTAGCGGCAGCGCCTTCTCTTTCTGGCTTCCCTCGCTTTAACTGCGGCGTATGGCAACGGTTCTGCTGGTTGAAGATGAAGCGGCCCTGGCTTTGATTATCAAAGACAGTTTGGAAATGCGGGGCTTCACGGTGCAGCATGCCTCCGACGGCGAGCAAGGCCTACACCTGTTTCGGCAGCAAGCCCCCGATATTGTGGTGGCCGACATCATGCTTCCGCGCCTCGATGGTTTTTCACTAGGCGAGCAACTGCGCCGCGAAAACCAGACCGTTCCGCTGATTTTCCTAACGGCCCGTTCCCAACCCGCCGACGTGGTACGGGGCTTCGAGCTAGGCGGCAACGACTACTTGAAAAAGCCCTTCAGCATGGACGAGCTGGTAGTGCGTATCCAAGCGCAGCTCAACCGCTTGGGGCTACCTACCAGCTCGCCGCCCCACGAACCGCTCAGGATAGGCCGTTACATTTTCGCGTATACGCAGCAAAAGCTCCGCCTCGGGGAAACCGAAATAGAGTTAACCAACCGCGAAGCCGAACTCCTCAAACGCCTCTACGACCACCGCAACCAAGTCCTCGAACGCTCCACCGTACTGCTTGACCTGTGGGGCCAAGACCATTTCTTCAACGGCCGCAGCTTGGATGTATTCGTGACCCGCTTGCGCCGCTACCTGCGCGACGACCCACAGGTACAGATTCTCAATGTCCGGGGCATTGGGTACAAGCTGATATTTTAGAAGAGTGACCTGCTGGCTTTCATACTTTATGCAATAGTCTCATTTAGCTAACTGCGAGGCCGTTTATTATAAGCTGGATTGCAGCGCAATTTCAATTTTCCCTTGAGAAATAGGTGCTTATTTTTTAGCCCCTATTTTAGCTTATAAGTATTATTAATATGTTTCCCGAGTGTTATAAGTAGTTTATCAACGTTCTGTAAATATAGTTCTAGGCAATTCTTATTTATAGTTTGGTAATATAGGTTTGATTTTACCTTAATAGGGTGCCGATACTTTTGCAGCGAAACAAAAAATCCTGCAAATGGTACAAAAAATACAAAAACTACTAAGCTTCTTTTTGTTCTTGCTCGTCTGTTTAAATCAAACAGAGGTGCACGCGCAAACTTCGCAAGCAGGCATCAGTGGCACCGTCACCGACGAAAAGAAAGAGCCGATTCCGGGGGCAACCGTGCTGGTGAAAAACGAAGCGACCGGATTTAGTACGGGTACCAGCACCAGCGCCAAAGGGGAATATACCTTCCGGCAATTGCCCTTGGGCGGGCCTTACACCATCACGGTTTCTTTTATCGGGTACAGTACCCAAACCCGCAGCGGCTACACCCTTAACTTAAGTGATATTCTGCGACTGGATGTGCAGATGCAGACCTCCACCAACGTGCTGGATGCCGTAGTGGTCAACGGGTCTAGCATGCAAAACAACATCCCTAACTTAGGAGCCTCCACCGCAGTAAATGCCCAGAACATCAGCAAGTTGCCGGTTCTTGGCCGCAACTTCACGTCGCTGATCGACCTTTCTCCTTTGAGCCGCGGTGGCAACCTATCCGGGCAATTGGCGACTTCTACCAACTATACCATTGATGGGATGACCGCCAAAAACGCCACGTTTGGCGGTACGGCGGGCACTGGCGCACCTTACTCGATTTCTATTGAAGCAGTGCGGGAGTTTAAAGTCGTGACCAACCAGTACGACGTTACGTACGGACGCAGCGGCGGAGGTACCATCAACACGGCTACCAAGGCCGGCACCAACACCTTTAGCGGCAGTGCCTTTTCTTTTGTGCGGGCCGATTGGTTGTCGTCACAATACGATATCCGCGGCAACAAGCGCAACGTGCCGTTTTCTACCTATCAGTACGGCTTTTCATTGGGCGGGCCCATCATTAAAGACAAGGCGCAATTCTTCGTGGCATACGACCACCAGCGGGATGCACGGCCTTTGCAGATTGCCGATATTCAGGGGCCTGCCGATGAGCAGCGGTTAAATATTACGCAGGGTAGCTTGGACCGGTATTTAGATATTGCGCGCAATAAATACGGAGTTGCTAGTTCGCCGCAATTTGGCTCGTTCGATAAACGAGAAAATACCGATGCTATTTTTGCGCGGTTGGATTTTCAACTCAACGATAAAAATTTATTAACCATTAGTAATAATTACATCTACGACAAAAACAATCAAAATATTGGAGATAATACAGCTATTAATCTTTATGAAGTGTATGGCACTAGCCGCAATAAAAGCAACAGTACGTTGGCGTCGTTGCGCTCTACTTTAAGTTCGCGCCTTACAAATGAATTGAAGGTGCAGCAATTATCGGCTTCGGTGGAAAGTATTTCCGGTAGCCAGTTGCCGTCTGGTTTTTCAACTATTCCGCGTGCTATAGTCGAACGAATTCAATCGACGGTGGCGGACCGCAGCGTATTCACTTCTGTTCAGCTAGGTGGGCAACGGTACGCGCCGGAATACTTTTTCAGCAACGTGTCGCAGCTTACCGACAACGTGTACTTCAACACCGACAAGATCAACTTCACCTTCGGGACGGATTTGATGTATTCTCACCTTAATTCGAGGTACGGCAGCGAGGTAAACGGCCGCTTCTATTTCACGGGTCTCGATAACTTCGAGAAGCAGGCTCCCTACCGGTATGCGCGCGAAATTCCGTTGGTAGCCGATCCGAGCGTAAAGCAGAACTTTATCAACGCGGGCCTCTACGCCCAAATGCAAACCAAGCTGGCCCCTGGCCTGGACGTAATGGCCGGCATCCGGGCCGACTACACCACGTACCTCGACAAGCCTAACTTCAACCAAGTGGTATTCGAGGATCTGGGGTTGAAGTCCGACCACTCCCTGAATACGTTCCAGCTTCAGCCCCGGGCGCAGCTGACTTGGGACGTGGGTGAGCGCCAAAAGGATATCGTCCGCTTGGGGGGTGGCATCTTCGGGTCGGATATTCTCAACTATACCATGATCAACAACATGGTATTCGACGGCACCAAGCTGGCTTCCGTAGACATCACCAACTCGGCCGCACGGCCCAACCTGGTACCTACGCCCAACTTTCCGGGCTACCGCAACGACCCTTCCACTTCGCCCGGTGCCGAGCTGTTCAACCTACCCGGTGTGCAGCGCCTGTCTACCATCAACCTGAACCGGGAAAACGTGCGGATACCCGTGGTGTATAAAGCCAACTTCTCTTATAACCGCTTCCTGACGGAGCGTTTACGGGTGGGAGTAAGCGCCTACGCTAGCCTGGGCCGCAACAACTACATGTACACGGACGCCAACATGGTGGACCAGCCGTACTTCCGCCTAACCAACGAAGACAACCGCGGCGTGTACGTGCCAGCCAACACCATCAGCCCAACCAACGGTGCCGCCGACTGGACCCAGGGCCGTAAAACCAACCGTGTAGGCCGCGTGCTGGCCTTGAACAGCGACGGTAAAGTAAACCAGTATGCCTTGGTGCTGGATGGTACCTACCGCTACTTCAAGGACGGTGAGCTTTCGTTTAGCTACACCTACAACGATTCCCGCGACAATACTTCCTACAACGGCAACGTAGCCAACACCGCTACCCTGGCCTTGCCCGTGCGCGACGACCCGCGCGACCTAAGCAACCTCACCGCCTCCGACAACCAGTTTCGCAACAAAGTGGTGGTGTACGGCACCCTGCCTACCCTCTATGGCGTGAGCATTGGATTGCGCTACTCCGGCATCGGGGGCACCCGCTACTCCTTGCTGGTTGGCGGCAACGTGAACGGCGACTTTGTGGCTTCCAATGACCTTGCTTACGTGTTTGACCCCAATGACCCGAGCGTGCCGGAGACAATTCGCAACGGCATTCAAAGCATCCTCGACAACCCCAACGCCAGCACCAGCCTCAAGAACTACGTGCGCCGCAGCATTGGCAAAGTGGCGGAGCGCAACGGCGGCGTCAACGACTTCTATGGTCAGTTCGATATTCGCGTAGCTAAGCGCTTCAAGACCTTCGGCAACAAACAGTACGTGGAGTTTTCGGGCGACTTGTTTAACGCGGCCAACTTCCTGAACAAGAAAAACGGGGTTATTGAAACGCTCGGCAACCAAAGCATTTACTCTATTGCCAGCTTCAACCCCACCACTAGCCGGTACAACTACAACGTCAATGCTAACACGGGCGTGGTGTCGCCTTCCGGCAACCCGTACCAGTTTCAGATAGGCTTGCGCTACGGATTCTAAGTGTTTAGCTAGTCTCTTAGGCCATACAGTTCTATCATGAAAAAGCCCCATTCCATTGCGGAGTGGGGCTTTCTGTTGTCGGTACTAGCTAAAGATTCTCGCGAAGCAGGTTTGCAGTTCCTCGTACAGTTCGAGCGGCACACTCGGCTCGACGTAAAGACGGGCGCGCTGGTTGGTTAGCTCTAATTTGTAGCAGGCCTCAATGGCCAACCCGTGCGCTAGCAAGTAGGCCCGGTGGTTGTAGGCAACCTCCATTACGCGTGCTAAAAACATCCGCTTCCGCGTAGCATTGTTCTCTCCTAATAGTAAGTCATTGAAATTGTCGTGGTCCATAGGGGGTTGGGCATTAGGTGTGCCTAGCTAGGTAGGTATAGAAATCAGGGCTTCAATTCAGGTCTACCAGTAGTGGTAAACTTCGGGAGCAGGGGTAATTCTGCACGCGCTACGTGCCTCTCACGATGAAGCATTACGTAAGGTTTTCTTTTTGTTGAGTGCGGCCCCGCGTTGTTCAGTTTAAGCGTAATACGTTAGGCAAATTTCCTCTGGTACACACGCAACAAAGCCCCAACCATACGGAAGGGGCTTTGCGGTGTGCCGCCTTCTGACCATCTAAGACGTTCAGAAGGCTGCTTTGCTTGTTAAGTTATTTACGCATCAGTTTCACGCGGGCTTGGCCCTTTTCTCCTTCTAGTTGCAGGTAATACACCCCTTCGGCCAGCATTTGCTGCGAGAAGTCAAACGAGAGTTGTGGAGTTCCGGCGGATACAGCGCGCTTGCCGCTGCTAACCGTCTTACCGTGCGACGACACCAAGGTGTATGAAACCTCTCCTTGGAAAACAGCGGGCAACCCGACGCTGAATAGTCCGTCGGCCGAAGGGTTCGGGTACAGCGTCACTTGCGAACTGTACTCGGGAAGAGCACCTGGTTTGGCAGCGGCTAGTGGGCTAGAGTTGGAACTGGCCGCCAGCGTGCTGGAGCTAGCGTCTGAACTAGAGCGAGTGGCCGAGCCAGTCAGCACCTCAATAGCCGAGACTTTGGGTTCGTCTTTACCGGTTGAGCCTTTGGCAAAGGCCAAAGTCAGGGACCCGTCACTGACGGTGACGGTGAAGGTCTCAACTCTGGCGGTATTGCGCGCTACTTTCGACAGGATGTCATAAGCGGCAAGCACTTTGGTGCCCTCGGCCGAGACGTCGAATACGCGCTGGCCAACGGCACTCCAGTACACCTCGGCGAAGTGAAGCTTGACTGTGTAGGTGCCATTGGTTACCGGCAAGGCATACGTCATGGTACCCCACCGCTCACTCTGGTAAAGCACATCATCGGTGGTGCC
This sequence comes from Hymenobacter sp. YC55, assembly GCF_029433095.1. Classification (GTDB taxonomy): domain Bacteria; phylum Bacteroidota; class Bacteroidia; order Cytophagales; family Hymenobacteraceae; genus Hymenobacter. The sequence continues at coordinate 199,929 of NZ_JARNTX010000005.1, read as the reverse complement.
CGCAATAGCCGAACTACTAGTGGAAGGGAAGCCACCCGAGAAGTACTGATCTGCTGCAAAAGCGCCTATAGAGGTAGTGGCCGCCGAACCGCCGGCGTTGAGGCGGTACACTACCGTGCCGCCAACCGGAGCCGAATTCACGGTCACGGTTACCTGATCGGCAGGGCTGCTGAGGCCGCCGTTATCCGTCACAACAAGGCTGAAGACGTACGCGCCAGCCACTAGTCCACTAACGGTAGGTTGCGCCACCGCTTTGTTGGAGAAGACGGCCGTATTCGGGCCACTGACCTGCGCCCAGGCGTAGCCGGTAATGCTACCGCCCACATCGGTGCCAGAGCCCGTGAGTACAACACTGTTGGTAGGCAGCGTCACGCTCTTGTCCGTGCCGGCATTGGCCACTGGCGCTGTGTTACCTGTAGAGCTGAGGCTATAGATTTCGATGGCCGAAATCTTCGCATTATCAACTCCCCCATCAGCAGCCAAAGAGCTGAAGTTGATGTTAAGCTGATCATCGGCCACCGTTACTGTGAAGGTTTCGGTGGTAGCTGTTAGGGCTACTACTTTCTTGAGGATGTCGTAGTTGTCCAACACCTTGCTGCCTTCAATGGACACGTCGAAGACGCGCTGCCCAACATTGCTGGCAAAGATTTCGGCGAAGTGCAGCACAACGCGGTATTGCTTGCCGCTGCTGACAGGCATAGCGTAGCCAAACGAATTGCCGTAGCGCTCCGATTGGTAGAGGGCATCATCGTCGGTACCGGCAATAGCACTGGTGGTAGCGTAGGAAGCGCTGCTGTTCGAGAAGTATTGGTCGGCCGCGAAGATGCCTTGTGAGGTTGTGGTCTGGCCGCCGCCCGCATTTATGCGGTACAAGGGCGTGCCAGTTGAAGCCGGGTTCACGGTCACCGTTACCTGATCTGCGGGGCTACTCAGGCCACCATTGTCGGTGACAACGAGGCTGAAGATGTAGGCGCCCGCTACCAGGCCGCTAACCGTAGGTGTAGGTACGGTTTTGCTGGAGAAGACAGCCGTATTGGGGCCGTTCACCTGGGTCCAGGAGTAAGTTGCTACTGTGCCGTCGGCATCGGTGCCCGAGCCAGTTAGATCCGTACTGCTAGTAGGCAGCGTGATTGTCTTGTCGAGCCCGGCATTGGCTACTGGTGGCGTATTGCTTGAGCCAGCAGCAAGCACCTCGATAGCCGATACTTTCGGCTCATCCACACCCGCCGTTCCCTTCGCGAAGGCCAGGGTCAGTACACCATCCGCAACATTGACCGTGAACGTCTCGGTGGTAGCGGTGTTCTGGCCTACTTTCTTCAGGATATCATAGGCCGTCAGCACCTTGGTGCCCTCGGCTGAGACGTCGAATACGCGCTGGCCGGCGGCATTCCAGTAGACCTCGGCAAAGTGGAGCTTGACGGTGTAAGTGCCGTTGCTCACGGGTAGGGCGTAGGTCATCGTACCCCAGCGCTCGGTCTGGTACAAGGCATCATCGGTGGTACCAGCAATGGGGTTGCTGCTGCTGGCTGCGTTACCCCCGCTGAAGTACTGATCGGCAGTAAACGCGCCGATGGAGGTAGTGAGGGCGGGGCCGCCGGCATTCACGCGGTGCGTTGACGCGCTAACCGGTTTCAGAACCTCGATGGCGGAAATTTTAGGCTGATCCACGCCAGTAGTGCCGGGGGCAAAAGCCAACGTGAGCACGCCGTCGGTGACGTTGACATTGAAGGTTTCGGTAACAGCCGTGTTGGGAGCTACCTTCTTAAGAATATCGTAGGCGGCAAGCACCTTGGTGCCCTCGGCCGACACATCGAACACGCGCTGGCCCGCAGCGGTCCAATAAAACTCAGCGAAGTGCAGCTTAACAGTGTACTGCCCATTGGGTACGGGCATAGCATAAGTGGAGGCTCCGTAACGCTCTGATTGATAGATGACATCATCGGTGGTGCCCGCAATAGCTGCCGATGAGGTAGCCACACTGCCGCCCGAGAATAATTGGTCGGCGGTAAAGGTGCCAATAGAAGTGGTTGCTTGGCCGCCGCCCGCATTCACGCGGTACACCGCCGTGTTGTCGCCGGTGGGTTGATCGGCCGTGACGTAGATGAAGTCCCACTTCGCTACGAAGGGCGTAGCCCCGCGCGAAGTAGCAATCAAGCCCACCGCGTAGGCTTTGCCGCTTTGCACGGCTGCCAGTAGCGCCCCACTCAGCTGCACCGGACTGCCAATATTGGTTGCTGTGCCCCCGTTGGTTGCGTATTTCACCTGCACAGTGCCCGTGGCTGGGTTGACGCTGAAATAGAAATCGAGCGACGAACTGGGCAGCCCGCCCGGCAGCGCGAAGTTGGTTGTAGTAGGCACCCCGGCATTCTCGTATACGATTTGCAGCCCGCCTACGCCGCCGTTAGCCGTGATGGCCGCTTTAAGGTAGTTGTTCTGGTCGCCGGTGCCGAGGTAGATGCCCTGCGACTGGAAGTTCTGCGGCACTTTACCACTGAAGAAAGGCCCGAGCAGTCGGCTCTGCACCGTGAAAGGCGAGCCAGTGGACTTAACCCCAAACTGGAACGCGTCCTCCTGCGTGTTCAGCGTGCCAAGCGCATCTCCCGGCGCTACCGCCGTGATAGAGAAACTACCCACTGCCCCGCCGGCCGTTAGGTTCTGCTCGTAGAACAAGTCGGAATAGATGCTGTCGCCATTGCTCATCAGGCCCGTGAAGCCAAGGCCGAACAGGCCCGTACCGGGGAAGTTGTTGAACAGGTCGTACTTGATGGGCAAGTTTGTGGTCAAGCCATTGTCCTTGTCGAGCGCGAAGAAGTCTTTGTTGTCGGCCAGCCCATCGCTGTCGTCGTCGGGGTCGTTGAGGTCCGAGACCTTGTTATTGTTGGCATCGTCAGGGCGGCTGGCAGCCGAGCAGGGCTGGGTGCCGTTGTCGATTTCGTCGGCGTTGGTATAGCCGTCCTGATCATCGTCGTTGCTGTTGTAGGCGCCCGTGCAGGTCAGGAAGTCTTGCGGCTCGAAAACGGTGATGGCACTTGCTCCATAGGTAGCCGCCCACACCGTGCCGGGGAAAATGTCGGTGTCGCCTTGCGCCGTCACGTCCAGTGGGGTCGAGCCAAAACCCGAGGCAAAGGGTAAGTCGGTGTTGAGCTTGTTAATTGGGTCGTAAGGATTGGTCACGGCGGTGCCGTCGGCCGTGAGCGAAATCTTGACGATGGTACCATCAAAGGTGCAAGCCAGCAACGAGCCTTGCAACGCGCTACTGAAGTTGGATCCGGTGTACTCGCACATGCCATTGGTGGAATTGGCGAAGGTGAGCAAATCCTTGCTAGCGGCGCTGCCGGGCATTCGATAATCACCTTCCACAACATTAGCCTTGGTTACTGGTGGCCAATCGGCAGGTAGTGGGTTGGCGCTGCTGGTGCTGGTGCGGAATACGCCAGTAGTGCCATTGTGCGTGTAAAGGCCAGCTCCGGTGGGATTAGCGCGTGTAGGATTGGGGTGGCCGCCGTAGTAAGTACCAGCTTGATAAGTAGCCAGGTCGCCAATGTAATCGAGGTTGTCGAGGTTGTTGACCATGCCTTCGGTGGCCGAAGGGCCGTTCGAGCCTGGCTCGTTGACAACGTAGTTGTTGGTGACGTTTACGGTGCCCTCGTTTTGCGGATAGCCCCCCCAGCCCTGGTTGGCCCCGTTGTCGATGGTGTACATGCGCCGGTTGCGGGTGATAACCAAGTCGTAGGGGTTGCGGTAGCCAGGCGAGAAAATCTGCACTGGCCCATTGGGCACAATCTTAGCTTGGTTCAAGCCGTCGTTGCCGCCGAAGGGGTCCATAGCGTCGGGGTTGCCAGCGCGGGTAGGGTCGTCGAGTGTTGGCAGGTCGTATTTGTAGGCTGTGTTGCCACTGCCCTTGGTGGCCATGGCATCAATAGCAGCCAGGTTGATGGAGAGAATGGCCGCAGAAAGGGTGTACTCGGGCGTGTAAGCAAAATTGGTGGAAGGCGAACCCGCGTTGGTATGGCCACCCTGGGCCAGGTAGAGAATGTTGTTGTCGAGCTGCATGCCATTGGAGGAGTGGTTTTCCTCGGAGCGGGGCAAGCCACGCACCAGGTCCATCTTGCTCCAGGTGCCATTGGTCCGCGTCAGGCGCGACACAATACCAGAGTTGGTATCCAGGTTCAAGTCCCCCTCGGGCCCACCAATGCGACTGTCGGAAGACGAGACGTAGAGGATGGGGCTGGCAGAAGTGCCTTTAACCAGAATGCCCGTCACTTGCCGCGTAGTTACGCTCGGATTGAGGGTGCCGTCGTCATTGTGATTGGGAATCTGATTGATTAGAGTAATGGTTTCGGTAGCCGTTACCGAATAGTCGTTTACTCCATTCCGCTTGATTGTGAAAGCCTTGATTAGGCCATTTTGCTGCGAAACGTAAAGGCGGTTGTCGGGGCCGAACTGCAGCGACGTTGGGTTTTCCAGCGTAATGCCTTTCAGAGCGCTAGGCGAGAACGAGAAGTTGTACTGCGCGTTGGCCAAGCGCGCACCTATCAGTGGCTCAGGTGGCAGCTTCGCCTTTTTCTTTTTCTTCTCTTTATCATTATCTGCCGCTGCAGCTGTACGGTTAGTCGGCCCTTGTGCCAATGGGCGTAGCAAGGAAGATTGGGCCTTCACGGGTACCGGGGCAGCCGTTGAGAAGCAGAAACCAACAAAGGCGATTAACAGGTAGCCCAAACGAATACACCTGCTTGGGGAGTAGAAGTTGTAATCCATGGATGTGGGAATAGGAAAGGGGGTGGACGTTTGCTGTCAGCAGCAAAAGGCATCGGCCCTGCTGCGACCGGCAATTGAGAGAGTAGTTTTGGAGAGCTAACTGCCTGTACCTAGTGCCCGATAAGGCGAGCTCAGGCATTGAGAAAATTGGGGGAACCAGTTGTTGAGTTAGCAGGTGGAGCTGCCAACCAAGCCTGCCTGCGAGTGCCACAAATTGGACGAGTCAGGCTGTCGAGCCAAGAGCTATAAAAGCTTAAGTACACCAAGCCCTTGCTTCCGCAGAGAGTTGTGCAACGCGAGCGAGAAGCAGGCGTGAGTTATCGGTTTTCCTTACAGGCAGTGAACAAGTGAATGTCTTGTTCAGAATTAGGTGTAGCTACATTTCAATAATGTAATTTTTAAAATATATTTTAAATCAGCCAATCTTCTGTTTCACGCTAGTAACTACTCGGATTTTGATATATGCGCTTACTCTCCACCTTCTCAGCACGATTTCCTGTAGTTTCTAGACCAAGGACCAACAACAACTCCGTGTCTATGCTTATGTAAACTATCAAATAATTATTGTAAATACTCTAATAAAAAAGCAGTTTTTTTGGGTGCTGATCAAGCATGATCACAAGGATTTGGATATTTAATTGACTAGCCACAGTTAGTGGTCTTAATAAGTTGGCTCTATTTCATGCTAAAGGGAAAAACGGTAAGTATGCATCAAAAAAAATATGCACTATTAGGATAATTTCAATAAATCAGTATAGTTGTATTTTGCCAGTTACAACCTGCGAACAGTGAGTTTTGCCTAGCCTTCAGCCGGTATGATATTCCCATTCAGAATTACTATCCGATGACACAATCCGTATTGGTACAGAGTTACTTCATTACAAATCCGTACCTCTTGCCATGCCTAGTTTTGCTATGAGTAGCAGGTTTGAGGAGCACTTATGACAAGCAGTAGGTTGAGGCAACAGGATGTTTTATGTGCTACTAGCCAGGGAGTAGGAAACGTTGGCCAGCATACATTCCTGCCTTCCAAGTTGTTATTAGATTAGTGATATTAGAAAATACGTAACATCGTGTACTGAAGTGACTTAACATTTATATTATTAGAGATGTTACGTTAGTTATATTTGTTGATCTATACACTCTATATTCTTAAGCTGCATGGCTGTTGCTGTCGCATCTTCTTTTACTTGTGATTATCTAGCTTCTTCCCCCACCGATGAGCGGGCGTGGCGCGTGTGGGCCGAAGAACGCTTGGCGATGCTGCAGCAGGCATTGCTTGCGGCCCAAGCTCAAGCTCAGTTTCAAGAAGCCCGTTTCAATAGCTTGGTGGAGGCCTTGCCCGGTCACGTTATTGTCACTGCCGAGGATGGCAGTGTGGTAGCCGCTAACCCGGCTGGCCATAATTGGTTGGAAACAGCAGAAGCCAGTAAAGCAGGGGCAGATGCGGCATCGACCTTGCAGCAGCAATTTCAGAACGCAACAGATTTCTTGTCGCGCGCGCATGCTCTGCAGGCAACTAAGCAAAGCGTATACGACCAGTCAGTAGTATTAACTGACGGCCAGGCAACAAGATGGGACTACTTGGCGCTAGGCAACGGGTCCTTGGGTTACGTACAATGTTTCCAGCCATATGCACCCGACCCGAATGGATTGCTAGCCAACCATCCCCATCCCGTATTCCAGCTGTCGGCAGCCGGGCATGTTCTTTATGCCAATGCCGCCGCTACTGCGCTAGTAGAAGCCCTCGACCCGCAAGCCGCCGACATTAACAGTCTCCTTTGGCCTATAGCAGAAGCTGCCTTACAAGCGGATATTCCGCTAGAGAAAGAGTTGCAAGTAGCAGGCCGGCACTACCAAGCTACCGCTGTAGCCGCGCAAGGTGGTGTACAGCTTTACTTAACTGATACTTCGGCTTTACAGCATGCCAAAGCCGAGCTTGATACGCAACGAGAATTCTACGAAGCTGTTTTGCACGAGCTGCCAGTGGAAGTTGCGGTTTTCGACGCCTTGCATCGGTACCGGTTTGTGAATGCCCATAGCATCTCTGACCCCGAGCTGCGTGCGTGGGTAGTGGGGCAGGACGACTTCAGCTATTGTGCCTACCGACAGCGCCCGCTCGAGGTAGCTGTCCATCGGCGGCAGCACTTCGAGCAGGCGGTGCAAACTCGTTTAGCCTCTACGTGGGAAGAAACTAAAACAACTGCTACGGGGCTGCGGCATGTGCAGCGGCATTACCGGCCCATATTTGCCGCAGATGGCTCATTGCATCTGGTAGTAGGCATGGGCGTAGATGTAACGGAGCGGCGGAATGCGGAAAAGCAACTCGTCGACCAGCGGGAGTTCTACGAATTTGCCCTAGATCAACTGCCCTGCGACGTGGGCATATTCGACAATCAGTTCCGGTACTTATACGTCAACGCCAGCGGAATTAAAGATCCGGAGGTGCGAAAGTGGGTGATTGGCAAAGACAACTTCGAGTACTTCGCCCGCAACAAGCGCCCGGTAGCCATGGCCGAGGAGCGACACGCCCGCTTCGAAGAAGCTGTGCGCGAGCGTCGGTTGGTGACGTACGAGGAAACCTTCTTCCGCCCCGAAGGCACCCGGCATCAGTACCGGTGCTTGCAGCCCGTATTCCACCCCGATGGCTCTTTGCACTTGATTATAGGATACGGGTTGGACGTAACGGACCGGGTTGCCACCGAACAAGCCTTGCGCCACGCCAAGCTGGCAGCCGAATCGGCGGTGCGGGCCCGCGAGATTTTCTTGGCCAATATGAGCCACGAGATTCGCACGCCCATGAATGCTATTTTGGGCATGAGCCAGTTGCTCGCCAAAACATCGCTCACTCCAACTCAGAATAGCTACCAGCAGGCAATCAGCACCTCGGCAGAAAACCTGCTGGTTATCATCAACGATATCTTGGACCTCTCCAAGCTGGAAGCCGGCAAGATGGTGCTCGAACAAGTGGGTTTCGCGCCAATTCAGTTGCTGAACCAAGTAGAGCAGACGCTGCACTACAAAGCTGCTGAAGCGGGCCTCACGCTACTCACGCAGGGCAGTTCGCAGCTGCCAGCCGTACTGCTAGGCGACCCGCACCGCATTACGCAGGTGCTCTTGAACTTGGCCGGCAATGCCATCAAGTTCACTGAAAAAGGACAAGTGGTAGTTTCGTGCGACATCGTGAGCACAGACCAAGAGGGGGTAGCAGAAGTGGTGTTCCAAGTGACGGATACCGGCGTCGGTATCGATCCGGCCTTCCTGACGCGCATCTTCCAAGAGTTCAGTCAGGAAGATGCGTCGGTAACGCGCAAGTTCGGTGGCACCGGCCTAGGGTTGTCTATTTGCCGCAACTTAGTGAAGCTGATGGGCAGTGATTTGCAGGTAACCAGCCAAAAGCAGCAAGGAACGGTGGTGCAATTCACGTTGCGCCTGCCAGTAGGTTCCTCTTCCGACTTGCTGCCCCAAGCGCAATTACCAACCGATAGCTCGGTCTATCAGCAGCTGCGCTACAAGCACGTGCTCTTGGTGGAAGACAACCATTTCAACCGGCAAATTGCCAAAACCTTCTTGCAGCACGCCCAAATGCAAGTCACTGAAGCTGAGCATGGTGCACAGGCAGTGGCTTTGGCTCAAGAACAGCCATTCGACCTAATCCTGATGGATATTCAGATGCCGGTTCTTGATGGCTACGCCGCCACCGATGCTTTGCGCCAACAATTGCACCTGACAACTCCCATTATTGCCCTTACAGCCAACGCCATCAAGGGGGAGCGGGAAAAATGCTTGGCCGCCGGGATGAATGCCTACCTGACGAAGCCGTTTAAAGAGGCAGAGCTATTGCAGGTAGTAAGCGAATGGATAACGCCTTGCTCAACCGTGCTTGCTCCTACCAAGAGCTTGCCGACGGACATAACTCCAAAGACTGCTCTTTACGAAGTAGACGAGTTGTTGCAGGTCGGCCAGGGCGACCTTTCCTTCGTGACCTTCATGCTGGAAACCTTTATTGAAAGCGTCGAGGAAACGCTGCAGGCCTTTGGGCAAGGGTTACAGGAACAGTCTGTGGCGCAGCTGAAAAGCGCTGCGCACACGCTCAAGCCAAGCTTGGCCCATTTACACATCTGGCACTTGCTGCCCCCCGTAAGCCAAGTAGACGAGTGGCAGGCAGAGTTTCAGGAGGCGCCTTTGGCTGCTTTGGTAACTACTATTTCGCGGGGGCTGCAAGAAATTGTAACCCATATGCAGCAGTCATTCTCGTTGGCCTCGTCGTCTGCGGTCAGCTAAAACCCGGCAGAACCTTCCATTAAATAAGGATAGAAGAGAGGGTCTTGCCAATAGTAGCTGAGTGCTGCTCGCAAAGTATGAGGCCTGTGGTAAGTTATTAATTACCACAGGCCCAGGCTCGTGCTAGTACCAGATCCGTAAAGGTGCGCAATTCAAATGGCAGCTTCTGCTCGGCTGTTTCTTGAACTTTGCCAATCAGCATTTTATTGAGCGGGTCCGTCGCCTCGATGCGAGCGAACCGCTTGACTCCCACGCCTACTAGCTGAGGTAGCACCTCTTTCGCAATCCAGTCCAGGTCGACGGGCCGCACCGGGCCGAGCAGCCGGTCGTCGGCAATCCAGCCGCTAATGCGGTGCTGGCGAGCTAGCTTCACAGCGTCTAGTGTCACCTCGCGCAGGAGGGCGCTACTCACAAATCCTTGCCATTGGGCTTCTATGGCGCGGGAAGCACCTTCGTGTAGAAAGAGGTTTACAAAGGGGTAAGAATCCAGGAGTTGCATGTGTGACGTTCGGATGGGGTGTGCTAGGCCAGCAACTTCATATTTGCTGTTGTGCTTGCAACGCACACGCGGCGCTTTAGTTTAGGTCGATAAACAAAGAATTATTCGCAGCTTATAGTTCTGCTTACAGTTCAGGCGCACTAGGAGGTAAAGCGCGGGCATCAGACACTGGAATGCCGAGAAAAGCACTATCGTTGATTCTAATATTCAACCACTTTTTGGGGTGAACTTCTAAGCTATTCAGCAAGAGTCTCGGTCAGAGAGGGTTGCCATCAATGAAAAGACTGCAAGAGTTGCCTCACAACGGGAAAGCTGAACTATGTTGGGAAGCTCTTGTTCCAAGCCAAGATTCTCAACAGCTTTGATTTAGTTTGACTCTTATAACGTTATGAATAGGCTCCTTCGCCATCAGGTTTCTATGTACGGATCCGGTACAAAGCCTATGGTGTTTTCGCACGGGTTCGGCACCAATCAACACGCATGGCGCTTCGTTGCCCCAGCCTTCGCTGCTCAGCATCAGGTAGTGCTTTTCGATTTGGTAGGAGCTGGAAACTCCGATAAAGCAGCCTACGACTTTGCCCGCTACCGCACCCTTGATGGCTATGTAGACGATCTGCTGGCTCTGCTGCGGGAGCTGCAACTACCTAAGGTGGTATATGTTGGTCATTCCGTGAGCGGTATGATCGGCGTTCTGGCTGCTATTCGCGAACCTGCCTTATTTGAGCGGCTGATTTTGCTGGCCGCTTCTCCTTGTTACGTCAACGATGGCGATTACCAAGGCGGCTTTGAGCCTTCCGATTTAGAAGAGTTGCTTGGGTTCCTTGACCGCGACTACCGCGCGTGGTCTTATTCGACGGTACCCGCGTTAGTGGGCGGCGACATGCGGCCTGATTTGCTTGATGACTTGCTAGACAGCTTTTCGCAGGTAGAGCCGCCCATTGCCCGGCAATTTGCGCGGGCTGCGTTTCTGTCTGATTATCGCACTGATTTGCCTAAGCTACAGGTCCCGGCGCTTATTGTGCAGTGTGCGGAAGATTCGGTGGCACCTTCTTCGGTGGGCCACTACCTGCACGCTCATCTGGCGGGCAGCACGCTTGACATCTTGAATACGACGGGACACTATCCACATCTGAATGCACCCGTTGCCACTATTGCGTCGTTGCAACGCTACCTAGGGTTGGGAGTTTCACAGTATGCAATAGGAGCATAATGCCAGCGCCGAGGTGCTGACACGCAGCAGCCTCGGCTTGGTTTGTCTACTGATTAGGTAAGTTGCTTGTTGCTCCAACGTAGTGGAGTTCTCCGTTTTTGTATTCGGCGCTTATTAGAACCGCTAGTCTTTGCGTGGCGTCAAAACGAAGGTTTTCATCATCTGCAGCAGCAGCGCGTCGGCGGCGCTTAAGCCGGGGGCTTGCATGTCCATATTGCGGGGCTCGACGTAGCCGGTAAGTTCCGTAAACTCTTCGGGAGAAACCACCTGAAAGCCCATAGACCAGTCCTCGAAGCTGCGCTGTAAAATTTGTTTGTCGGCTAGCTTTACCACGTTGATGTGGCGTGGGTCTTGCAGCAACTTTGCGTAGAGCGTAGCCAGCACACTTTCTTCTCCTTCAATGATTTGCATGAACTGGCCGTCGCCATATACCAAGGCGCCGGTGATGCCTTGCCGCTCGTTTTCACTCCGGGCTTGTTGCAACAAGGTTCTCAAATCAGTTTCGCTCATCGAGCCCACGCCGCGGCTCATATAAATAATGTGATGCATGAAAACTACAGTAAGTGAATTGGCAAGATAGGCATCCGAGGTATGTACTGAAAGCAGCTTGCGGCACGGCTTTCTTACCTGTTAGGCCGAGAGAAATAAGAAGGTTATTAGAATGTGGTGGCGGCGCAAGGTGTGAGCGTGACCGGTCCTAAGAGGCCAGACGGCTGCCACGACCAACTGGCCGCATCAAACGGCTTGTAGGCTAGGTTTACGAAGTTGATTTCGTGGTACTTGCGCCAAGTAACCTTGCGCTGGTCTAAGTCGATAATGCGGTTGGCCATTAAGTTAGCTACCTCGATTTTCAACTCGTTGCGCCCCTTTTTCAGGTAGGCGCCAAGGTGGCACTCGTAAGGAAAGCTCCATACCAAGCCTGCGTCGTGGCCGTTGACCCATACGTGGGCACTTTCGCGCACGTCGCCCAACTTCAGTACGTAGTCGGCAACGGGCTTGGTGGGTAGGGTGAAGGTGGTGGTGTACTCGGCGCGGCCGGAAAAACGGGTGGCACTGGCTTCGGGTAATTCCGTCCATGACACTAGTTTGGCGAGTTGCTGCGCCTTGGGTAGCTCGGGGCCGCCCTGCGTGAAGCGTAAGCTCCAGGGGCCCGCAATAGACTGCGCCGGTCCGGCTGGTGCGAGGTAGGGCCACGCCGGGCCCCCGGGAGTTGCGCCGGTTGATGTTTTCACAATCATGGCCTCGCCGGGTTGCAACTGGAGCCGAACACTGGTGCCGTTGCCTTCCGACTTGCTAGCAGCTAGGCCACTGCGGCCGGTTTGCGGGTCGAGAAAGAGCACCGAGCTAGCGGCTGTGTTCAAGGGCACCCAAGAGTTTACGGGTTTCGCAGTGTGGTTAACAAGGTAGTAATAGCGGCCATCAGGTACGGCGCGGCGAATGAATTTCAGGCCGGAATCCGTAAGGGTTTCTCGAGTGATTTTCTGATAGTCGAGGGCTTGCTGCACGTTGGGCGCCAGCAAAATCTGGCCGCTGCCGACTTTGGCCAGCTGCACGCCCGCGCTGACGGTAGAGAAGTTTAGGCCTGCCACAATACTGCGCAGTCGTTGCCGCCGGTTTTCGAGCTGGTGAAAGCCGGGCACATCATTGGGCATTTCCTGGATGATAACCGTTGCACCCTGTTGGGCCCGCTGCACTATGTTTTCTAGGGTTTCAACGGGCATGAAATCAGCCTTGGGCACCACCAGCGCCTGGTAGATGGCACCTTGGGGCGCCACTTGCAACCGGCCACCGCTCACCTGCGACTGTTGCAGGAGCTTGTCGGACACGAAATCAACAGCGTAGCCGCTTTTTATCAGCTGCTGCGCATCCGGGTAGAACGCGGTGGGTTGCAGCCACTGGTCGATGGTGTGGATGCTAACCATCATATCGAGCTTGGTGGGCGGGGCGTAATGGCGCACGTCGTAAACGGGCCAATAGAGCAGCACGTCGCTTTCGGGGCGGCCGGCTTGCAGCACCGATTGGCAGCGGGTGATGTAGTCGTTCAGGCCCGTTAGGTGGGGCCACCAACTGTTGGAAGGCGCGAAATTGGTGGAGGCGTAGAACAGCCAGCCGGGCCAAGGGGCCTCAGCCGGCGAGTAGGTAGTGCCGTGGTAAAACACGTGGTTGACGCCCGCCAGAAACACCTGTTCCACTTCTGGCTTGCAGTTAGAAAGCGGCACCTTGAAATGCTCGCCCAGCCACGTAAACGTCTCCGACGACACCAGTGGTTTGCCCAGCACATGACCGGCCGACGACGCAAATTTCAGCATCACCAAGTCCGGCGGCGGATTCGTGTAAGCGGCTTCTTCGGAGTAGTACCGGATGTCGGGAATCGGGAAACGGGTGATGCCGAACGTTTCGCACTCCGGTATATCAACGGTGGCGTAGAGGTCGAGTAGGTTGCCGGGGAAGCCGTGAGACTGATTGCGGGACAATCCCTTTTTGCCGTGAATCCAGGCTGTCCAAGGAGTCACGAAGTTTTCCTGGACTAGCTCGGCCATAGTTTCGCGGTAGTCGTCGCGCAGGCGGGCCGCTTCATCGGTAGTGCTTTTGCTTACCAGTTCGCGCAGGTAGGGCCGCACGTCGTAGCCGCGGCGCTTCTGAAACTCGTCGAGTAGACGCGGCGTAAAGTCGGCCTCGAATACTTCGTAGCTGTCGTTGAAGAAGGACCGCACGCCGGTTGGCTGGCCGGCAAAGGCTTGGTCGAAACGGTTGAGGTAGGTTTTCAGCGCCTCTTGCGAGAGGTGGTCGAGCACGAGGCCGGCGCCACCGGGAGCCGCCCGTTTCACCATCTGGCGGGTGTTGCCGCCAAAGGCCGCATATAGTTCCCAAGTGCCAGCGGTTGGTTGCCAGTTCAAAGTACCATCGGTGGCAACTTTGCTGCGTAAATCCAGCCGCTCGCCTTTGCTGCCGTAGGCGGTCAGCGCCACCAGCGGGGCGGCGCGCAATTGCTTGGGGTCTTGCAGCGCTAGTTTCTCCTTGAGGCGCTGCCCAGCACTTAGCGAATATTTCTGCACCACGAGCTTACTGGCTGCTTGCTCGGGTGTGATTTGGGGGCCGCCGTAGGGCCAGCCAGTGCCCACGTTCATATCCACGCCCAAACCGAGGCTATCGGCCGTGCGGGTGGTGGTGCTTAGCATCTTCAGCCAGGTTGGCGACAGGTAGTCGATGTACTGCTGCTCGTAGCCGACTGCGCCGTAGATAGGCGTGATTTCCGCCCCGCCCAAGCCAACGTCTTTGAACTGTGTGAGCTGTAGGCGCAGGTTTTTGGCATCAACCGCGCTGCCCATCCACCACCAGCGCACCCACGGGCGCGTCTGAGTGGTAACGGTGGGCCAGGGCGAAGCGACAGGGGTGGTGGCCACACTGGCGGTAGGTGCGGGTAGCTTCTGGCAAGTTGTTAGCCCGCCGAGGAGCAGGCCAGCGGCCACCAGAAGTTTGCTGTGTTTGCTATGCATGATATGGGTAGCCAAGAGAGGCACAAGGAGAAAAGAATGGTTCCCGGAAAGCCTGTGGTTGCGTGCTACAGTGGTTCTGCGGGAAACCATAAAAGCGTTGCTGCTACTTGCGTTGCAATAGGTGGACGCGCATAAACTCAGCGAAAACCGGGTAGTCGGAGGGGATGATGCCGTGGCCGCCGTCGTGCATATAGTAGCTTAAGGTGCCACCTACTTGTTGGCTGGCCGCGGGCAAAGTGTTGGTTTCAATTCCCTTCTTGCCAAGCAGGCGGTAGACGGGGGTAGCCGCTATGGCCGCTAGAAACTCGCCTTTCGGGTCGCTCCAATTGTCGGTATTGCCGGTTTGCAGCAACAGCGGGCGGGGCGCCAGCAAGGCCACGAGCATGTGCGAGTCCATGGGCGCATCGGTTTGATTGGCGAGTTGCTGATAGTTCTGGCAGAATTGGTAGGCGTAGCGGGTGGGAGCCACCAAGTGGGCAATGGTTTCGCCGTAGTTGCGCCGAGCCAAGGCCGCCCCGCCTTCACCGGAAACGCTGGCGATAACCATGGCAAACCGCGGGTCGTTGGCCCCGGCCCAGAGCACCGTTTTGCCTAGCCGCGATGCGCCCAGCAGCACTACCCGCTTGCTGTCTATGGCTTTGTCTTTCTCGAAATAGTCGAGGGCTCGGCTCAGGCCCCAGCTCCACGCCGCAACAGCGCCCCACTCGTCGGGGGCCACTTGGGTTTGGCCGGGTTTGAGGTAGAGGCTGCGCACGCCGTACTGGATTCCGCCGTTGAAATCGGGCTCGATGTCGCCGTAGTACACCGTGGCTACGGCTATGCCCTGAGCCAGGAACGGCTCTACGGCGAGCTTCGCGGGGCCAGCGGGGTTATAGGCAGGGGCGGGGACTTTCTGCTTTTCTTTGTTCCAGATCTGCCCAGGCCGCACGCCCGGATCATCTACCAGCGAGGAATTTGCTTGAAAATTGACATTGAGCAGTAGCGGTACGGGCTTGGTGGCAGCCGCTGGCAGGTACACCAGCAAGTCCATCTTCGGGCCATCGTTGCGCTCCGAAAAGTACACCGTCACTTGCTTACGGGTGGCTTTACCGTTAAAAGCCGGAGTGCCTTTGTCGAACACGTCGAAGCGCAGATTGCGGGGCCGCTCGGGGGCGCGGCCGTACACATTTTGTTCAAACCAGGTCCTGATTTCCGGCCGGCGCTGCTTGTTCCAAGTGGCGGCATCGGTTACTTTCTGGCCGTTCGGTAGCACCAGCGGGTCAGGTAAGGAGTAGGTGCCGACCAGCTCTTCGTTGTAGTTCACCGCAATGCCGGCCACGGTATCAGGCGGCTTGTTGGCTACTTGGGCTTGCACCAGAGCCGGTAGCAAGCCACTACAAATGAGCACCAATAGGCTGAATAGGAAGTGTGTTTTCATAGCTTAGGTTGCAACGTCATGGCTTGGGGTTTGCCGCCGGAGCTTGCGGCTGGCTCTACCAACACAATTCTTACCGGGCCCAGTAAGCCCGAGGCGCCTAACTCGTACTGCCCGCCGAAGGGCGCCGTGTACGAGTCCAGTACTTTCTTGTCGGGCCCCGCGAGCTTGTCGCCGATCAGGCGGTTGGTCCATTCATTCGTTACCCGGATTTCCAGCTGGTTTTTGCCGGGCTTGAGGGCACTTGTTACGTCCACCCGAAAGGGCGCCTGCCAGAGCAGTTCCAGCTTCTTCCCATTGACGGTGACTTCGGCCAGGTCGCCGACGCGGCCTAGGTCGAGCAGCAGTTTCTGCCCACTGCGAAACCAGCTTTTCTTGATTTCCAGCGTTTTGTGGTAGGTGGCCGTGCCCGAGAAGTACTTGATGCCTTCATTGGGGCTATCTGTCCAGGAGGCAAGCTGCGTGAACGTAGTTTCCGGCGGGGCACCGAGCTTGGGCGCAAACTCGACGCGCCACGGACCCGTTACAGGAATTGAAGTGGTAACACGCGCAGGCGCCACGCGGCGGGCGGTGGCAGGGGCGGCGTGGTTGAACACCACAAACACTGATTCCCGCTCCTGCAAGCGCAGCGGCACGGTCGTATGCTCGCCGCTGATGGTGTAGCTGGCCGGCTCCATTGCACCGGTAGTGGCGTGCCACAGTGTCACGTCTTTGCCACGCACCCGAAACTGCGCCGTCAGGTCCTGGGCGCTGTCCGAGCGGTTGACCACGAAATACACGTCCGCGTCGCCCACGCGGCGGTGAATCCAGGGCACTGCACTGCCTAGCGGCTGACTGCATTCCATGTCGGGCGTGAGTCCGGCCAGGGGCATTACCTGTGCTAGGGGTAAGCCCCACACCACTTGGCCTTTACCGTAGCGGCGCTTGGTTCGGCTGCGGCCATCTAAGTCGCCCCACACCTCGTTGATCATGGCATGCAATTCGGCGCTGCTTGCCGGATAGGCTGCGTAGTTCGGGGTCTGCTCGGGTTTGGGGCCCACTACAGTAGCGCCGCCTTGCACTAGCTCCTGTACCTTGCGCAGCACGGGCAAGGTCATGGCGTTGGTTTCGGGCAGCACCAGCACGGCATAGCTCATGCCATCTGGCAGCACCAAGCGCCCATTGGCATTCACGCTCATGCGGCCAAGCAACGCGTCGGCATTGATGTAGT
This sequence comes from Hymenobacter sp. YC55, assembly GCF_029433095.1. Taxonomy (GTDB): domain Bacteria; phylum Bacteroidota; class Bacteroidia; order Cytophagales; family Hymenobacteraceae; genus Hymenobacter. The sequence goes on along the minus strand of NZ_JARNTX010000005.1, from coordinate 183,057 downwards.
CGAAGGCGTAGCCGGGAGGCAGGGCCGGCTGCAAACCTGCGCCCCAGAACGGCATGGTTGAGGGGGCGCCCTCATTGAGCAGGTACGCTACGTCGGCTACGTATTGGCCTTGCTGTAGCATAAAGGAATTGCGCGCCAGGTAAGTCATCAGCGGCCGGGCTTGCTCGGCCCAGGTGATGTTGCGGTTTAGGTGCGTACCCACCATGGTATTGCCGGGCTTGGTATCGAGCGGCTGATGCGCAGAGGTGTGAAATACCAGTTGATTGAGGCCCTGCGTAAACCAATAGTCACTGATCTTTTTCAGCGTGTACGGCGACTCGAAGTTGCCGCCCGTGAAGGCTTCGGCAGCCACCACGTTTTTGCCGTACACGTGGCCAGCCGAGGCGGCCCCGCGCACGTCCTCATAATACATAGATGAGGGGTGGAGGTCTTTCACCCAGAACTCGCCCATCGGAATGTCCACGTACTTCTTATAAAGCAAGGCATCTTCTATGGTTTCCAACGACACGCCACCCGCTTCGCCGTAGGTCCGGATGCCTTGTTTATGCAGAAAGTCGGTAACGGTGCCGTAGTGGTTTTCAGCAAACATATCCACGAGCGTGCGGCGAAAGTCCCACAGCACCCGGTCGCTGATGTCGGCGTTGCCCACCACCCGGCCGGCCAGCACGGGCAGAAAGGGCGTCAGGTCGTAGCCGCGGCGCTTCTGAAACTCGGGCAGCATCTCGTCGGTCCAGTTCTGAATGCCGGCTTCCCAGCTGTCCATCAGCAGGTAACGCAAGCTCTTGCCATAGTGGGGCCCCAGCGCTTGTGCAATGGGACCGAGGTAGCCTTGTAGGTAGGCTTCGGTGTGCTTGCGGCTGAGCTTGTCGACTTCTAAGCCGGAAGCAGCCGGTACGGCGGGCCGGTTCTTGGCACCCGTCAGCGAATACCCTATGCGCATGATAGTCCACTTGCCCGGTGGTACTTGCCAGAAGAGCGTGCCATCGGGCTGCATCTTCGAGGTGAGCACCACCACGCCAGCGGGGCTGATAGTAGCCGGCGCGGCTACGGGCGGTGTCGCCGTCGATTCATATTCGAACAGAAAGTTGAAGCCGGCCTTGTCTTCCCAGCGGTGCACTCGGGCGCCGGTATGTAGCTGAAACTCGTTGAGCACATAGCTGCTGTCGGGTTGGGCGGGCGCTTGCGAAACAACGTCGGCGGGCTTCATGGGGGCACCGCTCAGCTCCAGACGATAGTAGTGGGCCGTAGTGACCGGGACAGCGAAGGTGCGCACCGTGCCACCGCGGTATCCCTGCTTGCCCGGCAGCACCGCCAAGGTGGTAAACCGCTTGCCGTCGGTGCTAGCCAATAGCCGCCCGAAGGGGATGCCGCGGGTGCCTGCTACCGTGAAGGCCTGCACTTTGGTGGGTTGCGGAAAGCTGTACTGCACCCAGGCCGTGCCGCGCTGTTCGGTGGGCTTCACGGTCAGGGCGGTATTCAGGTCATCATCGAGCAGCGCTCTGGCATCAATAGGGCCGGTGTTGGTTGTTGTGCTCGGTTTTAGGCGCGTTGGTTCGGTTTCGGAGGTTGGGGTGCGGTAGGCTACCACGGCACAGTCGCCGTAGAAGCCCGTGGCCGGGCTGGATTTGCTGCGGGCCAGGTTGCGGATAGGTCCTTCGTTGGAAGGTGGTAGTGGCAGTTTGCCTTTGAAAGTTCGGCCACCTTCTACGCTTAGCTCGCTCCACACCAGCTTTTTCATGGCCTGCTCGGGCTTCACCCACGAGCCGCCCGTCAAGCTCCAGCCCGGCGACGAAAATAGGGTCATTTCCAACCCCAAACGGTCGGCTTCGGCGGCGGCGTGGTGCATGGCATCTAGCCACGCCGGCGTGCCAAATACCACCTTCTCGGGTACCGTTTGGCCACTGCCATACGCCACATCTGCCACTTGAAAGCCAGCAATGCCGACCCGCTTCATCCATTCCAGGTCCTTGGTGATGCCTTCCTTACTGACGTTGCTGTTGGTCCAGTGCCACCAAGTGCGGGGCCAGGCAGCTGGCGGCGGCTCTTTAAACCCTTGCTCCAAAGAAACCGCGGCGTTCTGTGCCCCTACCGAAAGCGGCATCGCCAGCGCAACCAAGCAGCCCCAAGTTGTAAGCCGGATCTGGAAACGTAGATCAACCATGTGCTTTCGGTCGAATAAAGTGCAGAAGGAAAAACAAAGGACAAGAAACCGTGGGGTTTGCTGCAGCCTTGGAATTGAATGCCAACGGGTGTGGCGTGCGTGTGCTCAGAAGTCGTTCTGGTGCAGGCAAAAGAGCAGCTACAAGCTACACAACTCTAGTAGCGGAGTGGGGCTATAGCCAGTACCCTTCCTCAGCTAAGCAGCGAAATGGGCCTTTCTAGTCTTCTAGCGCTTTGCTATTCCACAACCTGAGCTAGATAGTAAAAAAAGGCAGCCAAAAGGCTGCCTTTCTTCAGTTCAAGAAGTGGCTACGAAAACCCACTGCTTATTCTTTTACAAGCTGGATTGCTTTGGACGTGCTGTCAGTGGTAATACGCACCACATAGTGCCCAATAGGCAAGGACTCGCCTAGCACTACTTCGTCTTTGCCAGTGCCTTCTTCCAGCTGCTTCCCATACTGGTCGAGTACTACGTAACGGAAGTCGCCAGCTACTTTGAGGTGGAAGCTGCTGTTGGAGGGGTTTGGGTACAGGGTGGCATCATTCAGCTCTTCCCCACCGCTCTTGCCTGGCTTATTGGTGTCAAGCTCCATATCGGAACCGAGGTAGAAGCTCGTGTGCGGTGGCTGGTTGTAGGCCACGTTCTGCCACGCAACGCTGAGGCGGTACTGCGGGTCGTGCATGAGCGTGGTAAGGCGGTGCGTAGTTGGAATGGTGGTCGTGAAAATCAGCAGATCCTTGTTGTTGATGTCTCGCCAGATTACTTCCTCGCGCCAGTCGCCAAACAGGTCGGCCGATAAGCCGGGGTTGGCCTTGGTGCCATTGTTGCGGTCGGCGCCAAAACTGTTGGCCGTGAGCAAGCGCGCACTGCGGTTGTTTGCGTAGTCCCACTTATCAATGACGGTGCCATCGAGCAGCTCCCGCGACAAGTCCCCGTCCCACCACACAGCAAAGTTGATGCTAGGCTTGGTCGTAGTTATCTGGTCGCCTTTGGCCGAGTATAAGCCACCTCTCGAGGCCCAGGCCTCGAAGCCGGGAAAGCGCGGGTCGATATCGGCAGCCAAGCCCCGGCCGACGTCACCTTGCGATGGGCCAGGCCGACCCCAGATGAGTTTTCCAGTGCTTGCCTCGCGGAAATCGGCAGGAGCTGCACCATACGACCCCTGGTCTTCGTGCGGCGAAAACACTTCCAGGCCTGCCCGCTTAGGGTCCATATCCGACACGTGCAGGGCATCGCCGTGGCCGCGGCCCGTGGAGTAGATTCCCTTGCCGTTGTCGTCGATGGCGCACGAGCCGTACACAATCTCGTCTTTGCCGTCGGCGTCAATGTCGGCTACCGTCAGGTTGTGGTTGCCTTGGCCGCGGTAGGCAGCATTGCCGGGCGTGTTGTCGTCGCTGTCGAAAGTCCAGCGCTGCGTGAGCTGGCCGTCTTTGAAGTCCCAGGCTACAAGTACTGTGCGCGTATAGTAGCCGCGGCACATCACCAAGCTCGGATGCACGCCGTCTAAGTAGGCCACGGCCGCCAAGAACCGGTCGACGCGGTTGCCGTAGTTGTCGCCCCAGATGGTTCTGAGTTCGGCTGTCGTTGGGTTGTCGCCCTTCACCGGGTGACGCTGCGGTAGATAGGTAGTGCTGGGGTAAGCAGCCCCGGTAAGGCCGTTGAAGACAGTGAGGTACTCCGGGCCATTCAGAATATAGCCGGCGGTGTTGCGGTAGTCAGCCGTGGCGTCGCCGAGCACTTGGCCGGTGCCATCAACGGTGCCATCGGCCGTTTTGCAGGCTAGCTCAGCTTTGCCGTCGCCGTCGAGGTCGTACACCATAAATTGCGTGTAGTGTGCCCCAGCCCGGATGTTTTTGCCCAGGTCGATGCGCCAAAGCTGTGTTCCATCGAGCTTGTAAGCATCCAGGTACACGTTGCCGGTGTAGCCACTCTGTGAGTTGTCTTTGGCGTTGGACGGGTCCCACTTCACAATGATTTCGTACTGGCCGTCACCGTCCAGGTCGCCCACCGAGCAGTCGTTGGGGCTGTATGTGTAGGCGCCTCCGGCGTTGGTGCCGCCCGCGGGTTGTTGGAGCGGTAGCCGCAGGTACTGCTGCGCCCAGACGGGGGCAGTTTCCGGCTCCGATGAGGCCTCTCCCTGGTCGGGGCCGCCGTTGCGCACCGTGCGCACAAAATACGTAGTGCCCGGCGTAGAGTCCGGCGTTTCATCAACCCAGTTGGTACTCGACGTGATGGGCTGCTCGTTGAGCTTTACTGCGTCGCCGCCTACCGGTTTACGGAACAGGTTGAAGCCGACTTTAGGGTCGTCAGTGGCCAACAAACGCCAGCTAACAAACACGTTGCCGTTGCCTTGGTCGACGGCAACAATGCCCCGGCCTAGCGTCTCGAGCTGCCGCACCGATGGGGTAGTTGTGGGGTGCGAGCTACCTTGCCCGAAGGCTCCAGCAGATGAGAACAGGGCGGCTGCAAGCAGTCCGTACGAAGTCAGTTTGCCGGCGCCCGATACAAGCCGGTGACGCAGAGCGGCATTGAGGCCTAACGTCGGCAAGTAAAAGTTTCTTTCCATGAATGGTGGGTTAGTGGATGCCTGGAAAGGCAGAGTGAAACAATGACCTCGAAAGGCCAGGTAAAATCAGGAGTACTTCTCAGAGCTAGGAGGCTGCGTAATGCGCAGTTGCATTTGGTCAATGCTTACCAGAGGCACGGCGTCACTAGGCAAGAGCAATGAGTGGTGGCCGCGAGCTAGCATTAGTTGCTTTCTCATCTGTAGTGGAGACTTAGAAATGGGAAAGAAGGAATTAGCTTTTTGCTAGGCCCAAACTAATTTCCCCTACCAGCCGCACTCTCCTGTAGACTACTGTTTTATGGATATTGCAAATGCTATATAAATTAAAGCAGATACTTGTGGGTTATTTCCTTTACACCAACGAAAAAGGCTTCCTGCAGCGATTTTCAACAGATGGAGCTGCACATTAGCAGGCACTGAGTTGCAGGCAATAAAAGGAAATGCTAGCGCGTATGAACATAATTATATACGTCTTGCTAAATAGCTATTTTCGCAACCCTCCAGCTTTGATGATGGGATGTGCCTGCTTGTTTGCTTTAGTGAGCCGCACGATAAGTGAATGAGCTGCCTCAGAAATCTTGGCGTGAGGCTACTATCACGCTAGGAAGTAAGGAATATGAAAAGTACACAGGCTTTAGTGGCAATATTTAATAGATTCAGACTCGATAAAGCGAGGTTTACTTCTTGTGTAGGTGCCACCCCACTTGGATATTTGCCTATGCTATTTCAGATTAAAAAGGTGAATTTCTTGACAAGCAGTGCTAACGATTGCTATTTGCAATAAGCGTCTGATTTTCAAATAATTGTATTCCATATTGAAGAGGTAGCTAATTATTTTAATCTATGTTAATCTTAGATATAATTAGAATACTTTAATTTTTTATAAATAAATTACAGAAAATTATCCATGCAGCTACATTATCGACGTCCTACTATGCTAGCTCAACTCCGTCCAGAAGTCTCTGTTTTGCGGAAGCAACACCGTACCAGCCGATACGCTTTGGCTACAGCCTGTATTCTCTTTTTAGGCATCTCCCTGCGGCTGTTTCATTACTTCTACAACCGTTCGCTGTGGACCGACGAGATTTATCTGGCGGCGGGATTGGTAGATTTCAATTTCAAAGAATTGCTTACTAAGCCGCTGCCGTATATGCAGAAGGCGCCTGTTGGCTACATGCTCATTACCCACCTGTGCGTGGTGCTGTTTGGCAAAAACGAACTGGCGTTGCGCCTGTATCCTTTGCTCACGGGTATTGCCGCCTTGTTCTTGTTTTTGCCAGTAGCCAGGTATTTCCTGAAGCCTTTCGGGGCGTTGATTGCCCTGACGGTATTGGCGTGCGCGACCCCCATCATCTACCATTCCGTTGAAGCGAAGCCCTACGGCCCCGACTTGTTTATTACCATTGCGCTGCTATGGATGTATGTCCGGTATCGGCACCAAACCCGGTGGAAGTCGCTGTTGCTGTGGGGAATTGGAGGAAGTGTAGCCGTCTGGTTGTCGTATCCGAGCATCTTCGTGCTGGCCGGTATGGCGCTAGCCGTGGGCATCACAAACTTGGTGAAAGGAAACTGGCCAGTGATATTCCGGCTGGTAGTTCCTTTCACTATGTGGCTGCTTAGCTTTTTGCTGAGTTATTTCTTGTTTACCAAAGAGGGTTCGGATGCGGGCTGGCTGGTATTCTTCTTTTACAAGTTTGATGGGTACTTCCCGCTGCAACCCGTTAGCGCAGTTGGTTGGTTATTGAAGAAAGCGGCTGTCTTTTTCCATTACCCACTCGGCTTAACCTGGATCGACGACTTGTCGGAGCACACCTACTTGGAGCGCTTCATTCAGCGCATGACCATAGTGCCAGTGATATTGAGTGCTTTGGGTGTTCTGTATTTCTACAAAACCAACAAGCGCTTTCTGTTTGCGGTTGGCATCGTCCTGCTGATTGCCATCGTAGCTTCTTCCTTGCGGCTATATCCGTTCCATGAGCGGATGATTGTTTACTTGGCGCCTTTCGCCATCCTTTTATTGGCTGCCGGCTGTGACTACTTACGAAATAAAACAGTCCCGCTGAAGTATGCGGGCCATGTACTGGCGCTACTGCTACTGTTCGGGCTTCTTAAGAACGCCGTAGCCAATACCCTAACCCCTTACCTGCTAAGCGGCTACAAGATGTCGTACTACCGGCAGGCCATGCACTACATCAACAACAACTACAAACCCGGCGACGGCGTCTACGTGTATTGGAATGCAGCGGCCGGGTACAAGTTTTATAAGTCGGTTGATGGCCTGAAGTTCGAGGGGGTAGTAGATCCGGATTACCGCTATACGGTGCGCAACTATCCCGACTACTATGCCAAGGTAGATGCCGATCTGTATTCGGTGCCTAATACCAAGCGCGTATGGGTGGTGTACAGCGGCGTAGACATGAACCAAGGCGATTATGGCGGGCAGCCTGCCTGGTACTACCAAGGGCACGATTTCCGAGAGGGCTATGGCGTGGAGCAATACAGCAAGCACTTGCTGCAAATCGGGAAAGTGCTGGAAAAGTACGTTCCCGCCGATGGCAACCCAAATCCTGATGTGCGGGTGCAGTTGATGGAGCTAAAATAAGCACTGCCTAAACCGCTCAGAGCCTAAGCGCTGACAAGGCATTGCTCGGCTTAGCAATACTTAACGTAAAAGCCAGCCGCTCCTCCAAGGGGCAGCTGGCTTTTACGATATATCAGGCGGGTGTTTTTTCAAGGGTAGCCAGACCCATACAAACAGCGAATGCTTTCCTGTTAAGAAATATCGGGGAGCGTAACGGTGAAGATCGAGCCGACACCGAGCTGGCTTTGCACGCTGATGATGCCGCCCGCATTGTTCACAATGCGCTTGATCATGTAGAGGCCTACCCCCGAACCGTCGACGTGGGAGTGGAGGCGTTGGTAGAGCTGAAACAACTTGCTTTGTTGCTGCTCACTCAAGCCTAGGCCGTTGTCGTGCACTTCGAGCACAATAGACTTGTCGGCGCGACGACCGCGCACTTGCACGCGGGGCGGTCGGTCGGGCGAGTGGTACTTAAAGGCATTGCTGAGCAGGTTGTAGAGGATGCTGCGCAGATTTTTAGGTGAAAAGCGCACGGTCAGATAAGGCGGCAGTTGCAGCGAAAGCTCGCCTTCGGTAGCTTGTATTGTAGGCAATAAGTCGAGGCGTACGGCTTCCGCCAGTGCCGGCAAGTCCAGTAGCTCTGCGGGTTCCGCGTGCGCCTGTTGTAGCTTGGCTACGTCGGTAAGCTGGTCGATGGTATGTTGGAAGCGGACAACCGTGTTCTGCAGCAAGTCGAACACGTACGCCACGTCTTGTTGTTGCTGTACGCTAGTGGGCACTTCCTCGCGTAATGCTTGCACCAGTCCTTCGATGTTGCTGATGGGCGCGCGCAAGTCGTGCGAGGCCATGTAGACGAAGGTATCGAGGTCGGAGTTGGTGTGCACCAGTTGTTGATTGGTTTCACCCAGCTCTTCATTGGTGGCCCGCAACTCCTCGTTGATGGCGGCCAATTCCTGATTGAGATGCTGCACCCGCTCATGGGCCAACACTTGCTCGGTTACATCAGTTATCAGGCTGAAGCAGCCCATCACCCGCCCCTCTTGCACATCAGGCACATATATCGTGTGTATGCGCTTGGTCAGGTTGGGGCTGTAGCGCATCATGGTCTCGAAGTCCACTTGCTCTCCGGATAGAGCCCGCTCTAGGTAGGGCTGAACCGTGACATAGGCCTGCTCCCCAATTACCTCGCGAACCTGTTGACCAAGCAAATCAGCTGGATCTTGTTGAAACCAAGCCCCGTAAGCGCGGTTGGCAAAACGGTACTTCTGCTCTTGATCCACGTAGCCAATCAGTACGGGAAGGGCATCGGTGAGTAGGCGCAATTGCCGGGTGCTAGCCTCGGCCGATTGCCGGGCGCGCACCTGCTCCGTGACTTCAAAGGCAAATACCAGTACTCCATCTACGTGGCCCTGCTCGTTGCGGCGCGCTTGCTGAATGTAGTTGAAGTAACGGTCTTCCAGCTTGCCATCGGCAGGATTAACAAAAGGAATAAGCATTCCCCGCTCCTCATGCGTTTGCCCCGTGTTGTAGACCTCGAGGAAGGATTGATAAACAGGATTGTGCTCTATCTCCGGTAGAGCTTCTAATAGCGGCCGCCCTAATAGCTGCCGCTCTGGAAACAGCGCCTGATAGCCCGGGTTAACAAGCTCGTAAATGAAATCGGGGCCGTCGAGAATGCAAATGGCAGCGGGCGCTTCCAGAAAGAGCGTATATAGGAGTTGCTCTTGCCAGACAGCCTGCTGCTGCGCCTGCACCTGTTCGCTCACATCATAGGCAAAGATGGAAATACCCGCAATAGTGCCGTTTTCGCGGTAGGCTTGGTAGGTGAAGGTGAAATACATCTGCTTTGGAGGCTGACCATCAGGCTGTTCCAAGCGCAGCGGTAGTTCGTTTCCATAAAACGTTTCACCCGTCTGGTACACTCTATTCAGCAAATCAACAAAGCCATGGTTCAGCGCTTCGGGCAAGACCTCGGCAAGTGGCCGCCCAACAAGTTGTCGGCCGGGGAACAGCTGCTGGTACGCCGGATTCACGTATTCAAACGTGTGTTCGGGGCCACGTAGCAACCCTATGCAAGCCGGGGTTTGCTCGAAAACCTGGTAAAAGCGCTCTTGTTCCTGTGTCCGCCGCTCGGCCGCTTCCAATAGTTCTTGCTGCGTGCGGGCCTGGCTTTCGCGCAGGGCAATTTCCACGGCACTGCGGGGATGGTCGGCGGTATCGGTGAAGCTGACCAACAGCCCCTCACCCGAGCGGCGCGCAGCTAAGCGGTAGTAGTTGTCGTGACCGTCGGCTTGGTAGTTGACGTTGAAGTGCCGAGGCTCCCCCGACACAAACGCATCGACGTGGAAAGCGAATGTGCCGTGTTCCTCACTGTGCGGCCACTGCTGCCGATGCGTTAGTGTGGGCTGCGCCGGCATGTTCATCATGCGTTGCGCTGTAGCATTGAGGTAAACAAACGTGAAATCCACTATTTCGCCGCCGGCGCCATACACGGGTGTGTAGAAGATGATGCCGGTCAGCGAAACGGCAAGTATGTCGCGCAACAACTCGTCGGCGGGGGCAAAAGCAGCGAAAACACTAGCCAAAACAGAATCGGTAGAAGCTAGAGAGGAAGACATGGCATCGGCTCTAGGCAAAGAAAGACGTAAAATGTAAAGCTAGGCGAAGCGCGGGCAACTCGCTAGTAAGAGTTCAAACACGAGCTAGCGTTCCGGACATCAACCCAAAGTTCCTGTAGGCTCAAGCCTACAGGTTTTACATTCCCCTAGGATGAAAATTGGTGAGCCGAGTAATAAGTTACGGAAGCGCTGTGCCCAACGCGTGAAATCTGACGTTCATGTAAGGGTATTCCGAGGCCACGCAGCCCTACGCAGCCGCTATGGCCTTAGTGCAAAATGCCACTGCTACGTAACTCACCATAAGGATATTAGTGTACGGTTTAGTAGTGTGAGGCGCGCTCAAGCAAACCGTAAATCTCTAAACAAGAAAGACTTGTAAAGGCTTCATAGCGCGGTCGATGCAAGCACTCTTGTTCTAGCCATCGTTCGCAGTAGAAGTTGCCCAAGTCGTATAATTCTACACTGAAGTTTTCGTGCCAGCGGTGGGCAACTAGTTGGCCGTGCTGCTGTACGTAGCGGTCTTGCTGGCTATACGCCAACGCCTGGAAGTGATAATAGGAGAAAGACATGATAACAAGAGGTGTAAGGAGTGGGCATAGAAGAGACGAGTACTAAGGGATAAGCAAGCAACGATGATACCAACTCGGAAAAAGCAAGCAACGATGATACCAACTCGGAAAAAGCAAGCGACTACCAGGTGCAAACGACTAGCGTAAGCTGGCCTGTAGCTGCTAACAATGTGGACTAGTTTTGATACAATATGTTAATTTATTTAATACCGGATTACTACTTAGCGTCCTTACTGCAACTCACAAATATTGCAACTGTGAGATGCACCTTCCTACACTTGTGCTCCACAGTTAAGTCATAAACTCAAAGAGCGGAGTGCAACTTTCTGAGGTGAAAAGTAGCTTGTGCCAAGCAGCTTATGAGTTGGTGCCCTGCACGTATCTGTAAGGTAATCTTCCTCAAAATCCTTGATTTTATACCTACATTTGGGTAAGCTCTTACGAGGTGTATACGCCTTGGAGCTGCTGTAAATAAATTGAGTGCTTTGCTTCCTCTTCGGCCGCATACCTTTCTGCCTTACGTACTTAGCTTGCTGTTGCTCGCTGGGTGCACACAAGCCCCCACTACCCCAGCCTACCGCATTGGCTTTTCGCAGTGCAGTACAGAAGGGCCCTGGCGCATGGCCATGCTCGAAGGCATGCAGCGCGAATTGAGTTTCCATCCGGAAGTACAACTCAGGATGCTGGACGCAAAAGACAACAGCGAACGGCAGCAGCAACAAATACGGGAGCTAGTACGCGACGGAATCGACCTGCTTATCGTCTCGCCCTACGAGTCGGGGCCGGTTACGCCGGCCGTGGAGGAGGCCTACGAGCGTGGCATTCCGGTGGTACAAGTCGACCGGCGCATTACTTCCGAGAAGTACACGGCCTTTGTGGGCGGCAACAACATAGAAGTTGGGCAAACGGCGGCTCGTTATGCGGCTCAGCTACTGCACCAGCACGGAAACGTAATTGAAATTAAGGGAACCCCTGGCTCTTCGGCTACCACTGGTCGGCACCAGGGCTTTGTACAAGGGCTGCGAAACTACCCCGGTCTTACAGTGGTGAGCGAAGTAACCGGCGACTGGCGGGAAGACGCCCTGAAGCCTGCCCTCACGGCCGCGCTAAAGGCGCATCCAGAAGTGACGCTCATCTTCGCTCACAACGATGGGATGGGCCTCGGCGCCTACGAGGTGTGCCAGAAGCTTGGGATAACCAAACGCGTGCAAATCATTGGGGTAGATGGACTTGGCGGCAAAAACCTTGTGCATCGGGGTGTTCTGAAGGCTACTATGCTGTATTCGCCGGGAGGGGAAGACGCCATCCGTACGGCGCTACGCATCCTGCGCAAAGAACCCTTTAAGCGCGAAAACACGCTCGGTACCATAGTCATCGACTCAACCAACGTTTTGACCCTCATCGAGCAAGCGGATAGGGTGGTCAGCCAGCAGCATGATATTGAGCGGCAACAGTCTCTGCTGCATCATCTGGAAGCTACGTACGCTAGCCAGCGCACGGGCCTGTATGGGTTGTTGGTGTCGCTCTTGGGCTCGGTGGTGCTAGGTACTATGGCGTGGCTGTCAGCCCGCAAAAACCGGCAGATCAATCAGCAACTCGCCGTCCAGAATGCCGAGAACGTGAAGATCAACCATCAATTGGTCCAGCAGAACGAAGAAATTCTGTCGCAGCGTAACCAGCTGGAGTTGCTGGCCGAGCAAGCCCGCACCGACACGGAAGCCAAGCTGCGCTTCTTCACCAACTTCTCACACGAGCTGCGCACCCCACTCACTCTTATTTTGGGCCCTGTGGAAGAGTTGCTCAGCAGCAGCCCTGACCTCACGAGTACTCACCGCCAAGACCTGGCGCTGGTACGCCGCAATACCCAACGCCTGCTTCAACTGGTGAATCAACTGCTGGACTTCCGCAAGATTGAAGTCGGCAAAATGACGGTACGCGCCACCGAAGGCAACCTAGTGGCGTTTGTGCGTGAAATAGTGGAGGCGTTTGAGAAGCCCGCTCAGCTCCAGGGCGTGCGGCTTCAGTTTCAAACTGCGGCGCCGGTCTTGCTGGCCTGGTTCGACGGCAATATTCTGGATAAGGTCTTCCTAAATTTGCTGTCTAATGCTCTGAAGTTCACGCCTGACCAAGGCACCATCACCATCAGCATGCAGCCCACCGACGACGGACAATTTCTGCGGGTGAGCGTGGCCGACACCGGGCGGGGCATCAGTGACCAAGACCGGGCCCACATTTTCGAATGGTTTTACCAGGGTGACCAGGGAGCTGTGGCCAAGGGCTCGGGTATGGGTTTGGCGCTGGCGCAGGGTTTAGTCCGCTTGCACCAAGGGCAGCTTGCCTTTAGCAGCCAGCCCGGCCGCGGGAGCACCTTCACCGTGACGCTGCCCCGCGAGTTGCCCGAGAACCTGCGCGCCACTGAACCGGCACTGCCCGTAACCTTCACTCTCGACGAGCCCGAACCGATTCATGCCACGCTCGGCTCCGAATCGGCGGTGGGCTTGGAAGTAAACAGCGAGACGCTGGTACTCGTGATTGAAGACAACTCCGAAGTCAACGACTTTCTGACGCGCAAGCTGCGCACCGAGTACCGAGTGGAAAGTGCCACCGACGGCCACACCGGATTTCGGATGGCTACCGACTTGATTCCGGACCTGATAGTGTGCGACGTAATGATGCCGGGCCTCAGCGGCTTGGAAGTGGTGGCGCAGCTGAAAGGTGACTGGCGCACTTCCCATATTCCAGTGGTGCTACTCACGGCCCGCAACGCCCCCGAGCAGCAGGTGGAAGGCGTGCAGGCCGGCGCTGACCTCTACCTGACCAAGCCCTTCAACCCCACGTTTCTGGCCGAGAGCGTGCGCACGCTGCTGCGCAACCGGGAACGGCAGCGCGAGCATTACCGCCGCGAGCTGAGCATAGATACGGCCACGGTGGCGGCCACCAATCCCGATCAGAAATTCTTGGCCGACCTTACGGCCATTGTCGAGGCGAACCTCACCAAAACCGACCTCACTGTGGAAGAGGTGGCCCGCAGTTTGGGCATCTCGCGGATGCAGCTTTACCGCAAAGTGAAGGCGGTGCTCGGCACCGGCGTCACCGACTTTATACTGAGTTTGCGCCTCACCAAAGCGCGCGAGTTGCTGCTCGATGAGAACCTCACCATTACCGAGGTGGCGTATGAGCTGGGTTTCTCTTCGCCTTCTTATTTCTCGACCAGCTTCCGCACGCGCTACCAGCTTTCTCCTTCCGAGTTTAGGGTCCTGCACCTTTCCTCGGCCCACTGAAACATTATCAAAAGTGGTGCAATAAAAGCTAATCCCCGTCCAGTTTCAGGCGGGGATTAGCTTTTATTATTTTATTGTATATCAACATGTTGCGTGGAATTATACTCGTGAACGGATTTTGAAATAAATAAGCAAGAAGACGGGGGAGGGGACGGTGAATTTTGTGAGAAATCCACTCACCCATGAATCCGTCGGCTGCTGTCGTTTGTATTGGCGAAATACTTTGGGACGTGCTTCCTGCTGGCCGACAGCCGGGCGGCGCACCGTTCAACGCGGCCGTTTACTTGCACCAATTGGGCTTGTCCACCCAGCTGGTTAGCCGCATCGGAGACGATGAACTGGGCCGGGAGCTGCTCGCCGTTAGTACGCAAAAGGGACTAAACCCCGACCTGATTCAGCGGAGCAAAACCCATCTGACAGGCGTGGTAAAAGCCAACGTACGTAGCGGCCACGAGGTGCAGTACAAGGTGGTGGAACCCGTGGCCTGGGACTACCTCCGCTACACGGCCGAAGCCGTGGCCGCCGTTAGCGAGGCCCAGGTAGTGGTGTATGGGTCGTTGGTTGCGCGCAGCTCCACTGCCCGCGAAACTCTGTACCGGCTGCTGCAACACGCCCTGTTCCGGGTGTTCGACGTGAACCTGCGGCCCCCGCACTACAGCCGCGAAGTGGTGAAATACCTGCTACGGCAAGCCACTTTGGTGAAGCTTAACAGCCAGGAGTTAACAGAAATTATGGGTTGGCTGGGGCAGCCCGCCACCGAAGCTACGGCGCTGCCGTGGCTGGCCGGGCGCTTCAATTTGCAAGCCATATGCGTGACCAAAGGAGCCGACGGCGCTACGCTCTGGACCGATAGCCAATTCTTTCATTGCCCCTCTTTCGATGAAGGCGCGCCGCCCACCATTGGCAGCGGCGACGCATTTCTGGCCGCGCTGGTTGCCAGCCAGCTGCAAGGCCGCTCCCCCGACGACTGTCTGCGCCGCGCGTGCGCCGCGGCGGCTTTGGTAACCCGTCAAGCCACTGTGTTGCCGACCCTGACAAATCAGGCCATTGACGCCCTAGCCGATTCACCCGCCGATAGTCATTTCCCTAAGGCAACCGGCTCTTTACCAGCCCGCTAACGGTGTGGCATTGCGACAAGGCTGCTGCTTTCTTTTTGGTTTCTCATTTACCTTAAACCACTTTTTTATGCCGTTTCCGCTACAATTCCCACGCGGCCCCAGGCCTCTCAAGCAGGTCCTGCTTACCCCCGCGCTGAGCAGCTTGGTACTATCCAGCTTCGCGGCACCCATTGTCCCTGTTCCTGCTGGCTCCCCCAATGGCTTGCGCCTCGCAACCGAGTTCCTGTCTCCTGTTGTAGTAGCAGGGGGCACGGTGAGCGGCAAGGTAGTGGACCAAAAAGGTGAAGGCGTCCCCGGCGTAACGGTGGTCGTGGAAGGTACCAAACAGGGTATCGCCACAAACGCCGACGGTTCCTACCTGATTGCCGACATACCGGCGGGTCCGCAAGTCCTGATATTCTCCTCGGTAGGTTTGATTACCGCCCGCGTACCGGTGACGGTGACGGAAGGGCAAATCACGCAGGTGAGTGCCACCACGCTGGCCGAAGATGTAAAAGGGCTCGGTGAGGTTGTGGTAGTAGGCTACGGCACTCAGAGCCGCCAGGAACTGACCACTTCCGTAACATCTGTAAACGCGGCGGCTATTGAGCGCCAACCAGTGGCCGGTTTTGACCAGGCGTTGCAAGGCCAAGCGCCCGGCGTGCAGGTAACGGCTCCTTCGGGGGCACCCGGCGCCGGCATCAACGTGCGGGTGCGGGGCAACGCCTCGCTGAGCTTGAACGGCTCGCCGCTGTACGTGATTGACGGGGTGCCCGTGCTGCCTGATTATCAGCAGGAACTCACGACCGGCAACCAGCGCCTCAACCCGCTCAATACCCTCAACCCCAACGATATCGAGAGCATCGACGTGCTCAAGGACGGGGCCGCGGCTGCCATCTACGGCGTGCGCGCTGCTAACGGGGTAGTGGTTATTACCACCAAAAAAGGCAAGGTAGGTCAGGCCCAGGTTGGGTTAAGCATGTACTACGGCCGCCAGTATTTGCGCAAAAAGCTGGATGTGCTCAACACCTCGCAGTTTGCGCAGCAATACAACGAAACACTCACCAACGCCGGCCAGGCACCCGCCTTTGCCAACCTCGACGACTTGCCTCCTTACAACACCAATTGGCAAGACGAGGTGTACCGCCCCGCCAGCATCGAGAACTACCAGCTCAACGTGAGTGGCGGCACCGAGAAAACCCGCTACTACGTGGCCGGTGGCTACTTCAAGCAGGAAGGCATCAATATCAACTCGGGCTTCGACCGGTACAACTTCAAGGTCAACCTCAACCAAACCCTTAGCAACCGTTTCCGGCTGGGTACCAACCTGAACATGAGCCGCACCTTCACCAACGGTAGCGTGCGCTCGGAGTTAGGAGCCGGCAACTCAGGTACGGTGCTTGGGGCCCTGATTCAGGTGCCTACCATTCCGGTGTATAACGCCAACGGCCTGTACAGCGTCAACCCGTTTGCGTCTAACTTCGACAACCCGGTTGGTAACCTGCTGGAAAGCAGCAACAAGGCCGTGGTGTACCAGGCCATTGGCAACGTGTTCGGGGAGTTTGACATCCTCAAGAACCTGACCGTGCGTTCGTCGCTGGGTATCGACTTCCGCACCCAAACCGAAAACACCTTCATCAGCCGCAACTACCCGCCCCTGGCCTTGCCGGGCGTAGACCCCTCGCTGCGTGGCTCGGCCCGGACGGCCACCAACCAGCAGGTTATCTGGCTGTTGGAAAACACTCTGACGTATAATCCTACACTGGGCGGCCGTCATAACCTGACGTTGCTGGCGGGCCAATCCATGCAGTCGTCGGAGCGCTTTACCTCGGGAGCAGGCACCCGGAGCTTCGCTTCCAATGCGGTTCCTTACCTGAGCGGGGGCGCTATTGCCGATGGTATTCCGGGTAGCTACGCCGACCAATGGGCACTGGAAAGCTTCTTCACCCGCGCCATCTACAACTTCGACGAGCGGTATTTAGCCACCGTTAGCTTCCGGGCCGACGGCAGCAGCAAGTTCAGCACCGACAACCGCTTCGGGTATTTCCCGGCAGTAGCATTGGGCTGGCGAATTTCCAAAGAAGCTTTCTTCCCGCAAATTGATGCCGTTTCGGAGTTGAAGCTGCGTGGTAGCTTCGGGGCCAACGGCAACCAGGAATTCTATACCTACCAGCGCTTCCCGCGCTTTGCGTTGGGCTACAATTACCAGGGCACGGGAACGGCCATTGTGGGCGGTATTTCGCAGAGCGACATTGGCAATGAAGTGAAATGGGAAACCACATACCAGTACAACGGTGGGGTGGACCTGGGCATGTTCAACAACCGCCTCTCGTTCACGTTCGACATGTACAGCAAGCAAACCAAAGACCTGCTGCTGTCGGTGCCTATTCCGCAGAGTACGGGCGGCCAAAGCCTAAGCATTCTGCAAAACCTGGGTGAGATTCAGAACCGCGGCATTGAAATCGGCTTGGTGACGACCAACGTGGAGGCCAAGGACGGCGGCTTCGGCTGGACCACCAACTTTAACGTGTCGGGCAACCGCAACAAGATTATCGACCTCGGTACGCAGGTCAACGATGCCGGCGAGCGGAGCCCCCGCGTCATCATCACGGGCAACACCATTCAACAAGCCGGTATTCCGCTGAGCGTGTTCTACGGCTACGTTGCTGACGGGATTATTCAGTCGGCCGACGAGCTGAACGCCCTGAACGCTGGCTCGCCCACCAAAATCTACCAAGCTGCCCGCACCGCTCCCGGCGACATCAAGTTCAAGGACCTGAACGGGGATGGGGTAATCAACAACAGCGACCGGCAGATAATTGGCAACCCGAACCCCAAAGCCTTTGCGGGCGTGACCAACAACTTCTCCTTCAAGGGCTTGGAGTTGAGTGTGTTCTTCCAGGGTAGCTTCGGCAACGACATCTACAACCAGACCCGCACGGTTATCGAGGGGCAAAGCGACCCGATCAACCAGAGCACGGCGGTGCTCAACCACTGGACGCCGACCAACACCGATACCAACATTCCGCGTCCGGTACGCAGCGACCCAAACAGCAACAACCGCCTCTCCACGCGCTTCATTGAAGACGGCACCTACGTACGCCTCAAAAACCTGACGCTGGCGTACACCGTGCCCGCCAGCCTGACCAAGCGGGCGGCCATCAAGAATCTGCGCGTGTACGTGACCGGCCAAAACCTGCTCACGTGGACCGACTATTCGGGCTACGACCCCGAGGTGAGTGCCGACCCTTTCTCTTCAACCAGCCTGGGCCGCGACTTTGGCGTGTACCCCCAGTCGCGCACCTACACCGTGGGCTTGAACGCCTCTTTTTAAGCTGATTTCTTAGCCTGCAATTCCCAATGAAAAAAGCCTATATCCTTTCGCTCGGCGCGCTTGCGCTGCTAGCCAGCTGCGACGACTTCCTGCAGAAAGAGCCGTTGACCAGCATCACGCCCAACAACTTCTTTACCTCCGCCGATGATGCCGAGTCCAGCATTACGGCCGTCTACGACGCGCTGCAAGGCGCCGGAGCTTACGGCCAAGACTTGTTCACGATGGGGGAAATGCCCAGCGACAACAGCACCAGCGTCAGCAACGACGTGAATGCCCTGGAAACCATTGCCTGGACGCCCAACACCAGCCAGGTTGGCAACGTGTTCCGGCAGGCCTACCTAGGCATCAACCGGGCCAACATCGTGCTCAAGTACGTGCCTACCATCACGATGGACACGCTGCGGCGCAGCCAGATTCAGGGCGAAGCCCGCTTTGTGCGCGCCCTGTGCTACTTCAACCTGGTGCGGGCCTACGGAGGCGTGCCGCTGCGGTTAGAACCCACTGAGTCGGCGCAGCCTTCTGAGCTGAACCTGCCCCGGGCCACGCCTGAGCAAGTGTACGAGCAGGTGGTAACGGACTTGCAGCGTGCGGCCGTGCAGATGGCCGCCGCCAACCCCAACCGAGCTACCAAGAACTCGGCCAACGCCCTGCTGGCGCGGGTGCAACTCACCCAGCGCAACTGGGCCGCAGCCCAGGCGGCGGCGAGCAAAGTAATTGCCACCAACATTCAGCTCAACAACAGCTTCCGAGCGCTGTTTCCGGCAGAAAACAAAGGAGCCGAGTCGCTTTTCGAAATCCAGTTTGCGGGTACGCCCGACGGAGGCAACCTGCTGCCCGACGAGATACTGCCCTTCCCGCTCACTACGTACTCGTTTTCGAAATTCAATCTCCCAACGGCGGAGCTAATTGCGTACGCCGACACGGTGAATGACCAGCGCTGGAGCTTCGTGGGCAACGTGGTGAACAGCACAGGCCGCCTGATTGGGCGCAACCACGTGAGCTACATCGACTCCCGCAAAAACCAAGCGCCTAGCATCAACAACACCAACGACCGGGGCGCTTATCCCTACAAGTGGACCAGCAGTGGCAATAACTTCAACTCCGTGGACAACTCCTACGTGTTGCGCTACGCCGAGGTGCTGCTGAACTACGCCGAAGCCGTAAACGAGCAAAACGGCCCGACTGCCGACGCCTTAGCCAAGCTGAACTTGGTACGCCAGCGCGCTGGCTTGGCCGCACTGACCATGGGTTCAGCCCAGGCGGCCAGCAAGCAGGCGCTACGCAACGAAATCGACCGGCAGCGCCGGCTGGAGCTGGCCTTCGAGGGCGAGCGGTGGTGGGATTTGCTGCGCTATGCACGTCACAACCAAGCGGAAGCCGGCGCGCACACCGTTACGGCCCTCGACCTAATTGCGCAGTTCCGCAAAGGCGAGCGTGACGTGAACTACCTGCTATTCCCACTCCCGCAGGCCGAAATCAATAACAATCCCCAACTTCAGCAAAATCCTGGCTACTAACCTGAACGGTAGCTCCGGAGTACTTCGGGCAGGAGGCATAGGTATACCTTTCGCTTCCTGCCTGAAGCTATGGGGAAGGAGGGTGTCACCTGTCCTTTCCTGCTTGTTGAATTATCACCTGTACTTTTCTTAGTTTGCTGATGCTATCCGTTTCTGTTTGCCGTTGGGGGCTAGCGGCCCTGTGCACCCTCACACTGTTGCCGGGCCACGGCCAAAGCCGCACGCAGCGGGGCAAGGCCGCCGCCCCGGCGCGCGTGTCGAGCTGGATTACCACCGCCGACCAAACTCAACTCTTGCAGCCGCAGCCCAGCGGCCTAACGTTTCAGGCGGAAGCCGCCACCGGTGCCGTGATTGAGGTAGACGACAGCCAGACCTACCAGACGATGGATGGGTTTGGCTACTGCCTTACCGGGGGCAGCGCCGAGCTGCTGAATGCTATGGGCGCGACCGAGCGCAACCAACTGCTACGCGAGCTGTTCGGCACCACCGACAAGGGTATTGGCGTAAGTTACCTGCGTCTGAGTATTGGTGCCTCCGACCTTGACGCGCAGGTCTTTAGCTACGACGACCTGCCGGCTGGCCAAACCGACCCCACGCTGGCGCGCTTCAGCTTGGCTCCCGATGAAAAGCATCTGATTCCGGTGCTGAAGCAGATTCTGGCCATCAATCCTGCCATTAAGCTGCTGGGTTCGCCCTGGAGTCCGCCCGCCTGGATGAAAACCAACGGCGAAACCAAAGGCGGCTCCCTGAAACCGGAGTTTTATGGTGCCTACGCCCAGTACTTTGTGAAGTACATACAAGGCATGCAGAAACACGGTATCAAGCTCGATGCCATTACAGTGCAGAACGAGCCCTTGCACCCCGGCAACAACCCGAGCTTGCTGATGCTGGCCGAGCAACAGGCCGAGTTTATCGGTAAGCACTTGGGGCCTGCTTTCAAGGCCGCGAAGCTGAAAACCAAAATCATCTGCTACGACCACAACCTCGACAAGCCGGACTATCCACTTACGGTTCTCAACGATGCCACGGCCCGCCCGTACGTGGACGGCTCCGCGTTTCACCTTTACGCTGGTCCTATTGACGCTATGGGCAAGGTGCACGAGGCCTTCCCGACCAAGAATCTCTACTTCACCGAGCAGTGGGTGGGCTCGCGCACCAAGTTTGAAGGCAACTTAGGCTGGCACGTGAAAAACATGTTCATCGGGGCGCCGCGCAACTGGAGCCGCAACGTGCTGGAGTGGAACCTGGCAGCCGATCCGCAGCAGAACCCCCACACCCCCGGCGGCTGCACCGAATGCCTCGGCGCTATAACGCTGGCTGGCAACACGGTAACGCGCAACGTGGCTTACTACACGGTGGCACATTCCAGCAAGTTTGTGGTACCTGGCTCGGTGCGCGTGAACTCAACTAGCACCGGCGTGCTGCCCAACGTGGCGTACCGCACGCCCGGCGGCGGGCACGTGCTGCTGGTTCTCAACGACCAAACTTCGCCCCAAACTTTCAGTGTGCGCTACTCGGGCAAAAACGCCCAAGCCACGCTGCCGGCTGGCGCGGTAGCTACCTACGTGTGGTAAACGGCCCGCGCCGACGGATTTCATTCACTGGTTTTCTAGCTCGCCCCATGACATTGCCCACCCACTTTCGCTGCCTGGCCAGCTTGTTTCTGGTGCTTTCACTGTTTGGCGGCTGCCAAAAGGAAAACAGCCCCGCCGGCCCGACGCCAACTCCTACGCCAACCCCGACTACGCCCACGGGACCGTCGCAGGTAGCGCAGTGGCTGACCATGCCCGACAAATCCGCCCTTTTTGCTCGTCAGAAGGTGAATTTGCAATTCGGCACCAACACCAACCAGGACCCCACCATCATAGTGGACACCACCCAGACGTACCAGACGATGGATGGCTTCGGTTACACCTTCACCGGCGGGAGTGCCCAGGTTATGAGTCAGATGGCGGCTGGCAGCCGGGCCGAGCTACTCAAGGAATTGTTTGCCACGGATAGTACCTCGTTGGGTATCAGCTACCTGCGCGTAAGCATTGGCGCTTCCGACCTCAACGACCAAGTGTACACCTACGACGACTCGAACAGCCCCGACCCAACGCTGGCCAACTTCAGCCTCGCCCCCGACCAAGCCTACTTCATTCCGATGCTCAAGGAGATTCTGGCGGTAAACCCCAACATCAAAATCCTAGGCTCACCCTGGACGGCTCCATCGTGGATGAAGTCCAACAATAGCCCCAAGGGCGGCAGTTTGAAGCCGGAATACTACGACGCGTACGCCCAGTACTTTGTGAAGTACATCCAGGGCATGAGAGCGGCCGGCATTACCGTTGACGCCGTGACGCTGCAAAACGAGCCCCTGAACCCCAACAACAACCCCAGTATGGTAATGCAGGCTGGCGAGCAAGCCACCTTCATCAAAAAACATGTGGGGCCGGCTTTCCGGGCGGCGAATATCAGCACCAAGATTATTGCCTACGACCACAACGCCGACCAACCCAACTACCCCATCACCGTGTTCAACGACGCCGGGGCGCGGCCGTTTGTTGATGGCTCGGCGTTTCACCTCTACGGCGGCACCATGGATGCCTTAACTACCGTGCACGATGCATATCCGGGCAAGAACGTGTACTTCACCGAGCAGTGGACCCAGGCCCCCGGCAACTTCGCCGCCGATGTAACCTGGCACGCCAACAACCTGCTGATTGCCGCGCCGCGCAACTGGAGCCGCAACGTGCTGGAGTGGAACCTCGCCAACGACGCCGCTTTCGGGCCGCATACCACCGGCGGCTGCACGCAGTGCCTCGGGGCCATTACAATTAGCGCCAATACCGTGACGCGCAACCCGGCGTACTACAGCGTTGCGCATGCCAGCAAGTTTGTGCGGCCCGGCTCGGTGCGCGTGGCCACCAATGTGCCCCCCAATCTGCCCAACGTGGCCTACAAAACCCCGAACGGCAAGCGTGTTTTGATGGTGGTCAACACCGGTTCGACACTGCAAAAATTCAACATCCAGTTTAAAGGCAAAGAAGTAAGCACCTCGCTCTACGGCGGCGCCGTGGCCACCTACATTTGGTAGCCTGCCCTGCCTCAGCCTTGCTCACCTGTTTTCTATGAAAATAAAGTTTTTGGTGCCGCTCTTGGCGCTCGGCTTAGGCCGTGTGCTGGCGCAGCCTGCTCCGTATTCGGCTGCTGGCAAAACGGCGCAGGTATACACCACCGCTCAGAACACCGACCAGCGCCTAAGTGCCGGTCAGGCCGTACCCTTCCAGCCCGCGGGGCAGCCCCTCGAAACCCAAGTCTGCGTGTTCGTGGACCCGTCGCACTCGTTTCAAACCTTGCTCGGCATTGGGGGCGCGCTGACCGATGCCTCGGCCGAAACCTTCTTCAAGCTGCCCAAGCCGCAGCAGCAAGAGTTTATGCAGGCTTACTACAGCCCGACGGCGGGCATTGGCTACTCGCTGGCGCGCACGTCTATTGGTAGCTGCGACTTTTCCAGCGGCAGCTACACCTACGTCAAGGACAACGACAAGGAGCTGAAAACATTCAGCGTCAAGCACGACGAGCAGTACCGGATTCCGTTCATAAAGCAGGCCACGGCCGCGGCTGGTGGCAAGCTGCCCTTATATGTAAGCCCGTGGAGCCCGCCTGCCTGGATGAAAGACAACAAGAACATGCTGCGCGGCGGCAAGTTGCTGCCCGAGTTTCGCCAAAGCTGGGCCGACCACTATGTGAAGTTCATTAAGGCATACGAGCAGCGCGGCCTGCCCATCTGGGGCCTGACGGTGCAAAACGAGCCCATGGCCACCCAAAAGTGGGAGTCGTGTTTGTTCACGGCCGAAGAAGAGCGCGACTACATCAAGCAATACCTAGGGCCCACGCTTGAAAAAGGCGGCTTGGGCGACAAAAAGCTGATTGCTTGGGACCACAACCGCGACCTGATGTACCAGCGGGCTAGCACCATCCTCGACGACCCCGAGGCAGCCAAGTACGTGTGGGGCATCGGTTACCACTGGTACGAAACCTGGACCACCAGCGGCATGCTGTTCGACAGTGAACGGCGCGTGCACGAAACCTACCCCAACACCAACCTGATGTTCACCGAAGGCTGCATCGAAAACTTCAACTTCGACCAGGTAAACGACTGGAAACTCGGCGAGAGGTACGGCCATTCCATGATCAACGACTTCAACGCCGGCACCGTGGGCTGGACCGACTGGAACGTGCTGCTCGATGAAAAAGGCGGCCCCAACCACGTTGGCAACTTCTGCTTCGCGCCCATCATTGCCGATACGCGCGCTGGCAAGCTGATTTACACCAATTGCTACTACTACATCGGCCACTTCTCGAAGTTCATCCGGCCCGGTGCCCGGCGCATTGCCAGCACCACCAACCGCGAATGGCTGCAAACCACCGCGTTCCAGAATACCGATGGCAAAGTAGCCGTGGTGGTCATGAACAGCGGCGACAAAAAGCAGGAGTTCCAGCTGTGGATCAAAGGCCAGGCGGCGGCCGCGGTTAGTTTGCCGCATTCCATCAGCACGTATGTAGTGAACTGAGGCGGTAGCTACTTCGAGCGCACCTGTTTTGTCAAACGCGCACGCCGCCGGCACGGACGCTTAAGCCGTGTCGGCGGTTGTGCTATACTAGTCTGGCCCCGAGTGGTACCTTTCCTTATGAGCAAGCTTTTATTCTCTTGGTCGCGCCGCCTACAGCTTGGCCTGCTCCTGCTGCTAGCTGTTCCGGCAAGCGCCCAGCGCCTCGTGCAATCCATCAGTTCCGACTGGCTGTTTCGCAAAGGGGAAGCAACCACGAGTTCGGATGGGTGGGAAAAAGTGTCCTTGCCCCACACCTGGAATGCTACCGACGTTCTCGACGATGAGCCGGGCTACTATCGAGGAGTTGGCAGCTACAAGAAGACGCTCACCGTGCCCGCCGATTGGCAGCGCCGCCGCGTGTTTCTGCGCTTCGAGGGGGCCAATCAGGAAGCCGAGGTGTATGTGAACGGTCAGCTGGCCGGGCGCCACGTGGGTGGCTACACAGCGTTCAGCTTTCCTATCAGTAAGTTCCTAACCTTCAGCGGCACCAAGCCAACAAAGGCCGAGGTGGTGGTGAAGCTCACCAACCGCTACAACCCTGATATTCCGCCGCTAACGGCCGACTTCACATTCTACGGGGGCCTCTACCGCGACGTGTACCTGGTGGCCGCCGAGCCCGTGCATTTCGACCTCAGCAACCACGCTTCCGACGGGGTATTCACCACCACGCCCACCGTATCGGCCACGGCGGCGGCCGTGGTGGTGGCGGGCACGCTCACCAACGAGGCTGCTACCACGCGCCGCGTTACGGTACAAACCCAGTTGCTCGACCGTGCTGGCCAGCTGGTAGCCCGGCAGCAGACGCGCTTAAACCTGAAAGCCGGCCAGGCGCAGGCGTTTCGCCTGGCATTGCCTAGCGTGCGTCAGCCCCACTTGTGGACCCCCGACGACCCGTACCTGTACCGCACCGTAACCCAGGTGCTTGAGGGCAACACCCCACTCGACGAAGTAAGCAGCCCCGTAGGGTTGCGTTGGTTTCGCTTCGACGCGGCCACCGGCTTTTTCCTGAACGGCCAGCCGCTGAAGCTGATCGGCACCAATCGGCACCAAGACTATCCTGGCTTAGGCAACGCCTTGCCTACCGCCCTGGCCGAGCGCGACGTACAGCTGCTCAAGCAAATGGGCGGCAATTTTCTGCGGGTGTCGCACTACCCTCACGACCCCGCCGTGCTAGCGGCCTGCGACCGGCTAGGTATTCTGGCTTCCGTTGAGATTCCCATCGTTAATGCCATTACCGACTCGGAAGCCTTCTTTCAGAATTGCCGGATCATGCAAACCGAGATGATACGGCAGAACGGCAACCACCCGAGCGTTATCATTTGGGCCTACATGAACGAGGTGCTGCTGCGGCTGCCCGCCGGCATTAAGCGCGACAACGAGCCCGGCCGCGCCTATTTGCGCCGGGTAGCCACCCTGGCCCGGCAGCTCGACAGCTTAACCCGACACGAAGACCCCGCCCGCGCCACCATGCTGGTGTGCCACGGCGACCTCAACCTCTACCAACAAGCCGGCCTCACCGCTATTCCGCAAGTCATCGGCTGGAACCTCTACCCCGGCTGGTACTCGCCCGACTTGCAAGGCTTCCCCGATTTCCTCGACCGCCACCGCAAAGAGCTGCCCGACAAGCCGTTGCTAGTAACCGAATACGGCGCCGATTGCGACGTGCGCCTGCATGCCGCGGTGCCCAAGCGCTTCGACAAGTCGATGGAGTATGCCAACCGTTACCACGAATTTTACTTGAAAGCTATCCTGGATCGGCCGTTTGTGGCTGGTTGCGCGGTCTGGAACTTAGCTGAATTCAACTCCGAAACCCGGCAGGAAGCGGTGCCCCACATCAACAACAAAAGTTTGCTGACCGGCGACCGGCAACCCAAGGACACCTACTGGTTTTACCAGGCCCACTTGCTCCGCACGCCGGTGCTGCGCATTGGCTCCCGCGCCTGGACCTTACGCGCCGGACCTGCTGCCGGGCCCGATTCTCTCTACTGCCGCCAGCTAGTAGAGGTGTACACCAACCAGCCTACTGTGCGCTTGCAGCTTAATGGCCGCGACTTAGGTACCAAGCCCGCTGTGTTTGGAGTAGCGCGCTTCATGGTGCCCTTCGGCAACGGCCTCAATCAGTTGCGGGCGCAGGCTCCGGGGCAAGCTATAGAGGACCAAACCGATATCGAGTTCCAGCTTCTCCCTCCCCGGTTAGCTTCCGCTGACCAGCCATTCACTGAGTTCAACGTAAGCCTCGGCGACGAGCGCACCTTCACCGATGATCGGCTACACCAAGTGTGGGTGCCCGAGCAGCCCTATACCCCCGGCAGCTGGGGCTACGTGGGCGGCCACGTCTATAAGCTGCCCGGCGACCGGCTGCCCTACGGCTCCGACCGTGACATCCTCGGCACGGACTACGACGCCATCTACGAAACCCAGCGGCAAGGACTTAAGCAATTCCGGCTGGACGTGCCCGATGGCCAATACGAGGTGACGCTGCATTTCGCTGAACTCGAAGCCGTTCCCGCCACCGAACAGCTAGCCTACAACCTAGCCGGTGAAAAAGCAGAAAGTGGCTCTGCCGCCCCGGCTGCGCGGTCATTCACGGTACTACTCAACGGCCAGCCCATACTGCCCAACTTAAGCACCGACGCCTACCTGCGGCCTTTGCAAGCGGCTAGCTTCAAGGTGCCCGTCACTGCCAGTGGCGGTAAGGGCATCATCATCGACTTCACTGCTCAGGCCGGCGAAGCATTTCTAAATGGCCTGCAAGTAAAGCGAAGTTACTAACCCTCAGTGGCTTTAGGTTCGCCAGAGAAGCAAGGTAGAGGCAGGCGCGTTCTGTAAGAATATCTTGAACGGCAGTGCTAGCTGCCGCTAGATGATGTGCCCGCCGTTGTGGGCTGCAAAAGTGCTAACTCGCAGCCAAGACAGTTTTCTTACAGTTCTCCCAGTCAAATTCGCGCATGGTTTCTCATCAGTTGCCAACTCAGCTAGCCAATATCCCGCGCTTTTCTCTGCTAGAGGGGGCTACTCCCATTCAGCCGCTGCCCCGGTTAAGCCAGCAGCTAGGCGTGAACCTCTTCGTTAAGCGCGACGACTTGATGGGGCTAGGTGGCGGTGGCAACAAGCTGCGCAAGCTAGAGTACCTGCTCGGCGAAGCCCTGGCGCTTGGGGCCGACACCATTATCACGGTGGGTGGACGGCAATCCAACCATGCCCGCCTAACGGCCGCTGCCGCGGCGCGGGCAGGCTTAGCCTGCGAGCTAGTGCTTACGCGCAACGTGCCCCGGCACGACGAAGCGTATCAACACAACGGCAACATTTTACTGGACGAGCTACTCGGCGCTACACTGCACGATCTGCCGGGCGAGGCGGATGCGCTGGCCTATGCCGAAGCCCGGGCAGAAGAACTCAGAGTCCAGGGGCGGCGGGTGTACGTTTGTCCGCTGGGCGGATCTAGCCCCCTGGGCTGCCTAGGCTACGTTGCCTGCGCCTGGGAAATTGCTGCCCAGGCAACCGCCATGCAACTCGACTTCACCCAGCTGATTGTTCCCAATGGTAGCGGTGGCACACACGCCGGCCTGGCCGCGGGTTTTGCTTTGCTGGAAGGCCACGCCCACCGCGTGAAGTCCTACACGGTACTCGCGTCCCTGAGCCAAGCTCAAACTACCACCGAGCAGAAAGTTGCAGACACGCTCGCCTTGCTTGAAACCAGTCACCTGCACCCTCAGATCCTGCTCGATGGCGAGCACCTAGGCGAGGGCTACGGCATTCCTACCGAAGAAATGAAGGAAGCCGTGCAGCTCCTGGCCCGGACGGAAGGCCTGTTGCTGGACCCCGTGTATGGCGGCAAAGCATTTGCCGGACTCCTACACGACATTCGTTCGCAGCACTATCAACCAGGAGCATCTATCCTGTTTTTGATGACTGGCGGGCTGCCCGGCTTGTTTGCCTACCGCTCGGCTTTCTAGTGTGCTAGGCTTCAGCGCTTTCTTGCGGTTTTGTGGTGGCAACTTACCAAGTGGAGTAAGTTATATGGGCTAGTGGAATAGCAGGCGAAATCCGGTAGGTCAAGCTCTTGGGTGGCACGATAGGCTGTGCTTAGCACAGCCTACTGCATCGAGTGTACGTACTGCTTAGCTAGCGGCCGTTGGTACTTATGTGCACTACGCCGCTGGACTAGCAGAAACCATGATAAAACAACCCGCTATTCACGCGCTGGCCGTTGTCAGTGACCGGCATACGTGCGCTTTACTAGACGAGCAAGGTACCCTTTGTTGGTACTGTCCGCAGCGCTTTGATAGCAGCGCCGTCTTGTCGTTGCTGCTCGATGCCGAGCAAGGCGGCTACTGGTCGGTTGCCGGAGCCGACCAGCAGTTTGTGGGCCGTGCGTACATCGAGCGGAGCAGCATTCTAACCACCGAGTTTACGGTTGCTGGCCAGCCTTTCCGCATAACAGACTGGATGCCGCTCGATGAGAATTTCACTGGGTTGTGCCGACAGTTTTCGGTGGCGCCGGCTCCGCTCACCGTAACGCTCCGGCTCCGCCCGGAATACGGGCTTCATGCTACTGCGGCCGAGTTGGGACCCACGGATACTACCGTGCACTTTCCTGAGCTAGGGCTGTGGCTCAAGGCTTCCCACCCAGTACGGCAAGTTGCGGACACGCTGGTATTTACGGTGCCTGCGGGCGAGTCGGGATGGGCGGTGTTGACGGAAACGGGAGCGGTTGTGCCCGAGCTTTCGGAGGCGCGCTTGGTTGCTTCACGGCAGCACACGCTGCAAGGTTGGCGCAAGCTGGCGGCCTTGTTGCCCTACGAAGGGCCTTACGAGCAGCCGGTGCTTGACTCGATTCGGGCTGTGCAGCAGCTGACCTATCAAGAGACGGGCGGCATTATTGCGGCGGCTACTACGTCGTTGCCGGAAGTGCCCGGCGGGCAGCGCAACTACGACTACCGCTACGTGTGGATGCGCGACGTGAGCCTCATTGTGAGTGCGCTACTCCAGCTTGATGCCGTGGGGCAGCCCGAGAAAAGCTTTATCGAGTTTCTGGCCCACGCTCGCCGCGAAAACCAGCAGGTGCAACTCACGCCCTTCTATGCCGTCGACAAAACGAAGCCAATCAGTCCCCGCGAACTAGCCCTGGCCGGCTACGAGCACAGCCAGCCCGTATTGGTAGGCAACACTGCTACCCACCAGTTGCAGCTCGACGCCCATGCCAACGTGCTGCTGGCCGCCAAACTGCTGTACGACCGGTTCGGCGAGAAAAAGGAGTGGGAGATGGTAGCGCAAGTGGCCGATTTTCTGGCCGAGAACTGGGCGCGCGACGACAACGGCATCTGGGAAGAAGGCGCTACCAAACCGTACACGTCATCGAAAGTGTTGGCCGCTCGGGGCTTACAGTTTATTGCCGACTATGCTGACACCCTTGAGCAAGCAGAGCGGTGGCGGCAAGCCGCCGACGAGATTAGAACTTTTGTCGACCAGCATTGCCTAACCGAATCCGGGGCGTATGCCGTGTATGCGGGTTCGCAGGAAGTGGACATCACGGCGGTGCAGTTCCCACTTTGGACGTATTGCGCCCCCGACAGCCCGGAAATGCTGGCTACCATTCGCGAAATTGAGCAGCACTGGAGCCGCGACAACTTGTACTGGCGCCGGCTCGAAGAATTTGATTCGCACCAAGAAGGCGCTTTTCTAGCGGGCACCTGCTGGATGGCGCATTACTATGCCGTAGCCGGCAACCTCGACAAAGCCCGTCAGATTTTGGATGCCGTGCTGCGCTACCAGAACGACCTAGGCTTTTTCGCGGAGGAAGCTGGCGTGGATAGTGGGGCGCAGATGCTCGGCAACTTTCCTCAGACTTTCGTGCACTCGTCGTTTATCTGTGCCGTAAATGGCCTCAAGCAAGAGCAAGCCGGCCACGACAGCCGCGTGCACGCCAGTCGGCCGCCCTCGACCGACGAAGCTCGAGGCGTAGCAGAGGCTAGCGCGCAGCCCCGCCAGAAGTAGCAGAAGTGTAACGCAACAACTTTTGGGGTTTGCCAGCCAGCTCGGTGGGTTCCCCGTATTCTTTCTCTAAACAAGCCTTCCAAACCTATGACAACCGACCAAAACGAACCACGGCCAACCAATAGCGAAATCAACCCCAAGCCGATGCCGTATCCCACGAGCGAGGCGGACATGAAAGAGCAGCCCGATTGGGATATGTCGAGCTACCTGCCCGCCGGCAAGCTCAAGGGGAAAGTAGCCCTGATTACGGGCGGCGACTCAGGCATCGGGCGGGCCGTGGCCCTTGCCTTCGCTATGGAGGGCGCAGATATTGCCGTAGTCTATCAAACCAATGCCGAAGATGCCGCCGTGGTAGGCAAAGCCGTGGAAGCGCAGGGACGCAAGTTCCTGGCCATTCAAGCCGATGTGCGTTCGGGCGAAGCCTGCCGCGAGGCTGCCCGCCGAACCAACGCCGAGCTAGGGGCTATCAACATCCTGGTGAATAATGCGGCCTACCAGCAAGGATACGAAAGTTTCGAAACAATCCCCGAGGAAAACATCCACCGCACCTTCGATACCAACATCAAGGGGTACATCTTCATGGCGCAGTCGGTGCTGCCGTACATGAACGAGGGCGACTCTATCATCAATACGGGCAGCATTGCCGGCATTGTCGGCAACAAGCACCAGATTGACTACGCTTCCACGAAGGCCGCTATTCACATCTTCACTAAGAGCTTAGCTGCTTATCTGGGCGAAAAGAAAATCCGGGTGAATGCCGTGCTGCCGGGCCCCATCTGGACGCCGCTCATTCCGGGTACCATGCTGAAAGAAGACCTGAAAAAATTCGGTGACGAAACCATGCTGGGCCGCCCCGGCCAGCCAGAAGAACTGGCTCCCGCCTACGTGTACTTTGCTTCCCAGGATGGTAGCTACTCAACCGGTAGCTTGCTGGAAGTAACAGGCGGCATGCCGAAAGGCGGCTGAGTTAACCAACTCAAGCAAGCTGTAACAAGGCTCATTGTGGCCAGCAAAGAACATCTAAAGTAGGTGTCCTTTGCTGGCCACAATGAGCCTTTTTTGTTGTCGTAAACAGGTGTCTAGAAGTGTTATATCTAGTAGAATGCCGTAGTGTGTAGAAGCGTAACATATTGGGTCTCGTCGTTGCTGAGGTTGCTTTATTGGCTGTAGCGCGAAGCCTTTGCTTCGCGCATCGTTGAACGACAATTGTTGCGACGATATGGTCCTGCTAGTTCTACGATGCGCGAAGCAAAGGCTTCGCGCTACAGCTTCCGACACTGTGAAAATTGCCTATTGAACCGGTAGTTTAACCTTAAGATGGAACTGAAGGTCGTCGTAGGTTAGTGTCGTGTCTTTGCACTCCATTGCCAATCAGCAAGTGCAACTTACCCCTGGGGCATACAGATGGAGGAGAAGTAGGCGCGGCCCGCCCTCGGACAGGTAGGTACAGGTTGCGGGCCAGTTTTGCTTTTGCGAGCTTGACCACTGCAGTGTTCACGCAGAAAAAAGCAAGACAGATGAGGCGTAAGAAAGGAAGTTTGCTGATCCTATTACCACTGGCCGGGCTGTTCCTGAGCCTTATGCCGGCTCGCCCTCAACCAAAGCAGCCCAACGTCATCATCATTCTAGCCGATGATATGGGCTACGCCGACATCGGCTGCTTTGGCTCGACCACGCAGACGCCGAACCTGGATGCCATGGCGCGCGAAGGACTGAAAATGACGCAGTTCTATAATGCGTCGCGCTGCTGTCCGAGCCGGGCCTCGCTGCTGACCGGCCTCTACCAACATCAGGCGGGGGTAGGGGATATGATGAATACGCGCCCCCAGCCTGCCTACCAGGGCTACCTAAACAACAACTGCGTCACGATTGCCGAAGCTCTGAAAGGCGGCGGCTACAACACGTTTATGGGCGGCAAGTGGCATGTAGGGCAGGCTCCCGAGCATTGGCCCACCCAGCGCGGCTTTGACCACTACTTCGGTTTGATTGACGGCGCCAACAGCTACTTCGAAAACCGCCCGTACCGCCCCAACCAAAAGCTTACCATCACCCTCGATGGCAAGCCCTACACGCCCGGCCCCGGCTACTACTCCACGGATGCCTACACCGACTACGCCATCAAGTTCCTGAAAGACAGCAAGCCTTCAGGGAAGCCGTTCTTTCTGTACATGGCGTACCAGGCCCCACACTGGCCCTTGCACGCCCTGCCCGAGGATATTGCCAAATACAAAGGCAAGTACATGGCGGGTTGGGACAAGCTGCGCGAAGAGCGTTTCCAGCGCTTGAAGCAGCTCGGCATCCTCAACGCCAGCACCCGCCTTTCTCCCCGCGACTCGAACGTGCCCGCCTGGGAAACGCTGAGCCAAGAAGAGAAAGAGCAGTGGGACACCAAGATGGCCGTTTACGCCGCCATGATAGACCGGATGGACCAAAACATTGGGCGGTTGCGCCAGACGCTGCGGGAGCTAGGCCAAGACCAGAACACGGTGATTATGTTCCTATCCGATAACGGCGGCAGCAATGAGAGCATCAAGGGCCCTGGCTTCCGACCAGAGATTTTGGAAGCCAGCCGCAAGCCGGCCAGCGACCCTACCTCGTTTACGTCCTATGAATTTTCGGGGGCCTCAGTCAGCAACTCGCCCTTCCGCCTTTTCAAGCACTGGGAGTACGAAGGCGGTACGGCCACCCCTTTCATTGCTTACGGCCCCGGCATCGTGCAGCCCGGCCGCTCTGTGGCCCAGCCCGGCCACCTCGTCGACCTGATGGCGACCTGCCTGGAATTGGCCGGCGTG
Source organism: Hymenobacter sp. YC55 (assembly GCF_029433095.1). Taxonomy (GTDB): domain Bacteria; phylum Bacteroidota; class Bacteroidia; order Cytophagales; family Hymenobacteraceae; genus Hymenobacter. The sequence goes on along the minus strand of NZ_JARNTX010000005.1, from coordinate 149,946 downwards.
CCCTACCCGAAAACGTTTAAAAACAACCCTATTACGCCCACCGAAGGCATCAGCTTGGTGCCGGTGCTGAAAGGCAAATCTTGGGCGGGGCACGAGGCGTTGTTTTTCGAGCACGAAGGCAACCGCGCCGTGCGCCAAGGCAAGTGGAAGCTGGTCTCCGATTTTCCTGCTAACAAGTGGCAGCTATACGATACAGACGTGGACCGCTCGGAGCTAAACGATTTGAGCGCCCAAAACCCTCAGAAGGTGCAGGAGCTGACAGCCCTTTACGATAAATGGGCCGCCCGGGTCGGCGTGATTCCCTTCGGGCAGTTAGCCAAAGGCAAAGGAGAATAGCAGCAGAATCGGTTGCGCCATGAAACGTGGCGGCATGCCTGCTCAATACTAGAAGTTAACAAGCCACATAGCTTACCGATAAGCAAGCTATGTGGCTTGTCTGCTTATGCTCGCGCAGCACAGCAACCCAATGAGGGCGTATTCGCATGCCGTGGAAGCAGTATTGGTATGATTATCAAGCTGCTACGAGTAAGAGTATCCTCGGCGTGCTGTTAGAAGAAGTTGGCAGGTAATGGGCCTAGCGTTCGGTTGGGAAGGAGGCCGATAAAGCAGGTTGAAATGAGGGCGAAAGTGTGACGTAGGGAAGAAAATTTTAATGTTTTCTAATGTGCAACTCATGTGGCTTTAATGCTGCAGGTGCTCTTTTGTTGCATCGTTGGGTTGGTGCTGTTGCTTCTGGTTGCCAATCAGCGCGTTACTGGCGCTTGCCAAACACAAGCCTTAGGTTATTTCTCTCCTGTTCCTTATTCCACCTTTCCTTACCCTTTCATGGTTTCTGATGCCCCAGCCCACCCAGCTCCTCATGTCTTATCTCTTCGTTCTCAACAGGACATGGCGTTGATTGACGCCGCGCTTGCCGGCGACGCGAAAGCATATGCTGCTTTACTGGATACTTACCGCAAGCCCGTGTCGTATGTGGTGCTCAAGATTGTGGGCAACACCGACGATGCTGAAGACCTAACCCTGGAGGTTTTCACGAAGGCCTTTAAATACTTAGCCAATTACCGCCCCGATTTTGCTTTCAGCACCTGGCTGTTTCGGATTGCTACCAACCACAGCATCGATTTCATTCGGCGCCAAAAACTGCCGATGCAGTCCTTGACCCAAAGCGACGAAGAAAACTTACCTCTGCAAGTGCGCGACCCGGCACCTAATCCGCAGGAAGCGTTTATCCGGCAGCAGCGCATCGACCTGATGCATAAGCTAACCAACGTCCTGCCACTGAAGTACGCCCGTCCGGTGCGCTTGCGTTACTTTCAGCAGTTGAGCTACCTGGAAATGGCAACCGAGCTGAAGCTGCCCGTAGGCACGGTGAAGGCGCGGTTGTTCCGGGCCCGGGTTATGCTCCGCGCCTTGCTCCAAAACAGCCGGGCCGCTATTTAAGCTGTTCTCATTTTTTGTTAACAACACCCCAAGACTAGAGGAACCAGCCCCAACGCCGGCTGCCTCTAGTCTTTTGCCGTTGTGCACCGGGTATCTTGGTACCTTTGCCTTGGGGGCCAGCAACTCGGAAGGCAGCGTTTGCCCCGCCGGAAATATTCTGCTCTGATGAAGATACTGTTAGTCGAAGACGAACCCAAGCTGGCTTCTTTCGTCAAGAAAGGCTTTGAAAACGAAGGCTACGAACTGGAAGTGGCCTACGACGGGCGCATGGGCCAGTCGCTGCTGCAGCAGAACCGCTACGACTTGGTGGTGCTCGACGTGAATCTGCCTTATATCAACGGCTTCGAACTGTGCCGGCAGATCCGGCAGCAAGATCCCCACCAACCTGTTCTGCTGCTCACCGCCCTCGACAGCCTCGACGACAAAGTAGCGGGTTTCGAGGCCGGCACCGACGATTATCTGGTGAAGCCCTTCGAGTTCAAGGAGTTACTGCTGCGGGCGCGGGTCTTAACGCGGCGGCACAACGAAGACGCCACCGTCCGCCGCGTGTTACGCCTAGCCGACTTGGAGCTGAACCTGGAAACAAAAGTAGTGACCCGCGCCGGCCAGCGCATCGACCTAACCACCAAGGAATACACGCTACTGGAGTATCTGCTTTTAAACCGCGGCCGGGTGATTTCACGTGTCGACATTGCCGAAAAGGTGTGGGAACTCAACTTCGATACTAACACCAACGTCATCGACGTGTACGTGAGCTACCTGCGCAAAAAGCTCGACAAAGGTTACGACACGAAGCTCATTCATACGGTGGTAGGCATGGGCTACGTGCTGCGCGAAGGGTAATGGCTGGATTGGCATGCTGATTCGCAACAAGCTTATACTGCGTTTTACCTTGCTGGTGCTTGCCATTCAGCTTTGCTTTTCCGCGTTTATCTACTACTTCCACGCGGCCACCCGCGAGCAGCGCTTCAGCCAGCGCCTAGCCGGCAAAGGCACCATGACGGCCCGCCTGCTGCTGCGCCAGCCGCAGTCCAACGAAGAAGCGCTGCGTACCTTTCGCCGCCGCGACTTGCTTACCATTCTCGACGAGCAAATCAGCATCTACGACCCAGATGGGCACCTGATTTACACCAGCGACGACAGCTTGAGCCAACGCCAGAATTCGTATTACCTGCCGCAAGTAGAGGTGGGCAAGCCCGTTCAATTCACCGATGGCGAGCTGGAAGTGGTGGGCCTCACGCACGAGTACAGGGGGCGGCAGTACCGCATCTTTGCCGCGGGCCGCGACCAGTTCGGCTTGCTGCAGCTCGATAAGCTGCGGCTGATATTGCTGGTGGGCAACGCCGGGGCGTTGGTGCTCATCATTCTGGCGGGCTGGTACTTTGCCGATGAGTCGTTGAAGCCCATGGAGCGGGTGGTCAAGCAGGTGGAACGCATCACGGCGGGCCGCCTGAGTTTACGGGTCGATGAGGGCAATGGCACCGACGAAATAGCCCAGCTGGCCGTCACCTTCAACCAAATGCTGACCCGGGTAGAGCAGGCATTCGAGATGCAGAAGAACTTTCTCAGCCACGCCTCCCACGAGTTGCGTACCCCCCTGGCCACGGCGCTCGGCACCCTAGAAACCTCTTTCGCCTACGACACTGACTTAGCGGAGGCCAAGGCGAGCACGGCCTCCGCGGTGGAAGAGCTTAAGCACTTGATTGGGCTAACCAATGCCCTGCTAGCGCTAGCCAAAGCCGAGGATGCCTCGTTCCGGCGCGACATCGTGCGGCTAGACGATTGCCTCACCCAGGCGCTAAGCTATTGCCAGCGCAAGTACCCCCACCATCACGTGCAGCTAACGTTCGGGGAGCTACCTGCTACCGACGACGACCCGTTCCGGGTGCTTGGCAACGAGCAACTGCTGACCACGGCCCTGCTCAACCTGCTCGACAATGCCTGCAAGTACAGCAGCCAAGTGGTGCACGTATGTCTGGGCTACCAAGGACCCAAGCTGGTGGTGACGGTGCAAGACACCGGCATCGGCATTGCCCCAACCGAACTGCCGCGGGTAACCAACGCCCTATACCGAGCCGAGAATGCGCGCCACGCTCCCGGCTACGGTTTGGGCCTAACCGTGACGCAGAAAATAGCGGAGCGGCACGGCGGCTCGCTCACGTTGGTATCGGCGCCGGGCCAGGGAACCACGGCCACCCTCGTGCTGCCGGGCGCCTGAGGGGCTTCTAATGTTTTCTAATGTGCGCCTCATGTTGTTCTAATGCGGGGCCGCCTCCTTTGCACCGTTTACTAGTGTAAAGAGTTGTTATGCAGGAATTTCGAAGCCGGTTGCTGCTGGGCTTGTTGCTAGGGGCGCTGCTGTTGTCAGTGGGCCTGAACGTGTATTGCCTGCGCCAGCTCGACGCCCGTCCCCTGAATTACGAATTAGAAGCGGGCCTGCCCGTTTCGGTGACGGAACTGGAATTGGCCCAGGCCCGGGCAGCCCTCGAAGCGTGTCAGCAAGCCAGCCGCCCCACGGCCAGCACCTCGTCCGATACGCTCGTGCCGTAGCCCCCGATGGTTTCCTTCGGAAGCCTCGCCAAACCACGTTTCCGTTTAGCTGAATTATCTATTCTTATTTCTTCATGCTTCCGCGTCAAGAATACATTCTTGCCACCCTGCAAGCCTGTGTTACGGCCTGTCAACAAACCAACCGCCTCGTAGCCCAGCAACCCGACGACAACCAACTAAGCCGCGCCGCCCGGTTGAGCCTCGACTGCGCCGACCTGTGCCAACTCACTGCAGCCTTTGTAGTGCGTGATTCAGAACACTTGATTTACGTACTGCGCGAGTGCGCCGAGCTGTGTCGCACGTGTGCCGACGAGCAGGCCCGGCACGCAGCCATTGTAGCAACGTGCCGGCAGGGTGAGCAAGCGTGCCGCCGCGCCGAAGATGCGTGCCGAACCGCCTACCACTAGGCCCTCAAAGCAGTAGCCCTGCTATGATGAAGGTAGTAGGTGAGTTACAACTAGCAGTGTGTGGCAGCATGGAGAGTATGTGCCAACGAGTGGCCTATTCATGAGAAGGATGGTTTATGAATTATGGTTTTGGGGACTTAATGAAAATGAGGGTGCTGTAGAGGATGTCGTTGTCCACTCCGCCTTTTCCGCCGCCGCTGATTGTGCTTTGTAGGGTATAGCCTTGCTCGTACAGTTTACTGATAAAAAGCTGGTAGCCGATAGCCGCAGGAATAGCGCGTTTGTCGGAGGAGCCGTTGGCAAATTCAACCGTTTCGGGCGTGGCTGTGCCGCGTGCAATAACAACTAGGATCGAACTGGTTCTTTCCAGCACCCGCACCACTACCACAGTTGGATCTTCAGGTGCGGTTACTGCTAGCGTGCTGTTCCAGGCCAACCAGCAATCATTAAAAGCACTATTTTTTTCATAGCACTCAAGGTAGATTATCTCGACTATAATCTATCGAGTAATTCAGCCTACCTTACTATGTCGGGTGCTATCAAGATAAGGGCGCTACCACAAGCGGATAGAATGGAAATTAAAAAGCTATTATTGCTTTTCAAGCTATCAGGAGCAGCAACATGGGCATTGATGTAGCCTCCGGCTAAAGCAGATGTTGCATCCCGAGGTCAAGAATTTTTCGGCCGTTTGCAGCATTAAAAGAGGTGTTCAACCAATTACCCAAACTTTAACTGAATAAAGATTAAGGTCATCCATAAAATCAGGAAAGCCGTACAATACAAAACAATTACGTGTTGATTGTACTATAAAGCTTCAGTAACAGCGCGTTATGCTCGTTGCTCTTTTTCTTGATCAAGATTATGGAACATAATAGTCCGTCGCTTCACCAGCACAGTTTACAGCAGCTATACGATAAAGTAGGGCAATTAATGCGGCAAGGCAAGTCCAACAAACAGGTGCAAACCTTGCTACAAGCTACAGGTCTAGATGCTCAAAGTGCCGCCGTTGTTACCCGCAAAATACGCAGCCAGTTTCGGGAGATACCGCGGACGCAAAATCGAAACGCCACCACTTGGGGGACGTTGTTATCGAGAGTTTGCAAAGCATTCAGCAGTACCTACGATGGAGCTAGTAGGGCTCAAGTTCTGTAGTAAAATAGCAGAGCACGAGTTCTTCCTGAAAGAACTGCTTTAAGGCGTTCCATCGTGCGCTGCCGTGCCAGCTGTTCAGCTTATCAAGTAAGTTTGAAGCGGCATTCCAACTTGTGACGGACTACGTTACGTGTTGCAGAGTGAAGATTAAGGGTTGCTGTAATTTAGCAGGCCTATCATTTGTAACGTAGAACTGCATTAGCCTTAAACTGCTTAAGCGCGTCGACTCTTCTCGGCCAATAAAATTCAAGCTGCTATAGCGGCTATAACCTTGTTCGGCTTTCTTATAGGGGAAGAAGCTTGTTTGCTAGAAGTAGGTAATAGGTCAGATTGAGCCAGTAACCTGCTTTATTGTGCAGCACTTGATCACCGAACTTTGCAGCAGGAAGAAGCTCGTTTAGCATCACCAACTAAAAATAGGTAGGCTACTGTTGCGCTCATATACATGAGCGCAACCGATTGCACTTTTCTCCCTTCATCGGTGCTAATTAGTTTGTTCAGAGCATAAACAAGCGGTTTTTGTTAGGGCGCTTATGCATATAAGCCTTAGTGATACGATGAGAATAGTACAATATTTGTTTTAAGATAGGCCAATTGTTCTAGTTTATATCATATATAATAAAACAGTAATACTACTAATTGCACTTAGCGGTACCAACAGTTAAGGCAATCGATTATCGGTAGAGTTCGCAGCAGAACAGGTGTTGTGTTATTGAGTTTATAAAGAATAAATAAAATTTATGAAAGATTTGCAATAACAGCAAATGCTTTTTACCATTGTCATAGGTCATGTTTCTGAAGTCAGCCTTTCAGAAACACAGTGACCTTATCCTAGGTAACACTCGGATCCGCGCGTTAAGCAGCTATTGGTCGCTACCAAAGCTGTTGGTGAGGCACGCCCACTGCCTCAATTGATTTTACGCCCTGCCGGGATGTTTCCCGGCCTGCTCTGCCCCCTTGTTGGATTTAGAGGTATTCCCACTACCTCACTTGGTTCTTCGCACCCAAAAATGCGTGATAAGCCTTCCTACGCCACAAAAGCAGCTACTCCCTCTCTAAAGTTGCGGTAACTCCGCGCCGGCTCTGTTGAGCTTTTTCCAGTGAAGTTTTACGCCCTGGCAGCCAAAGCTGCTCTGAATCGACCTGCGCTCTAGCGCCAGCAATACAGCCTGGAGTTGCTTGAATATGATGCTCTCACCAACATACCCCAAGCATGAAAAAACTTTTACTAGCCTTGCCGACACTGCTCTACGCAGCACAAACTAGCGCGCAAAGCCAAAAAATCACTGGCAAAGTAACAGAAGCAAATGGCTCGCCTCTGCCCGGCGTAACGGTGCTTATTAAGGGCACTACACGCGGCGGCGCTACTGCCATGGATGGCACCTTCACCTTGGAAGGCGAGCCAAACAGTGTGCTGGTTTTTTCATTCTTAGGCTACAAATCGCAAGAAGTACCACTAGCCGGGCGGTCCTCGGTGACCGTAGCCATGGGTGCCGATGCCAAAGCCCTCGATGAGGTAGTGGTGGTGGGCTACGGCACCCAAACAAAGGCAGAATTTACGGGTTCGGCAGCGCGCGTGTCCGGCGATGCTGTAAAAGATATGCCTGTGCAAAGCTTCGACCAGGGACTAGCCGGCAAGGCTACTGGTGTGAGCATCGGCCAGCCCAACGGGGTGCTCAACAATGCCCCCGTTATCCGGATTCGGGGCATCAACTCGATTTCGCTTAGTTCGTACCCGCTGGTGGTTGTGGACGGAATTCCGATTAATACGGGCAACGCGTCGGGGAGTACTACCGTGGCCAATAACCCGCTCGGCGACATAAACCCAGCTGATATCGAGAGCATTGACGTGCTGAAGGATGCGGCTTCCACGGCTATTTATGGCTCCCGGGCTGCTGCCGGTGTGATTTTGGTGACCACGAAGAGTGGCAAGGCAGGTAAACCCCGCGTGACATACGAAGGTTGGGCTGGTCTGACGCAGGCTGTGCGCCTGCCCAAAATGCTTAACGCCGAGCAGTTTATGCTCATCAAAAACGAGGCCGTACTCAACTCGAAAATCCTTTCGGGCAACGCCAACAACGCCAGCGTACCGTCGGCTTCCTTCTTCCCGACATACAACGAAGATGGCTCCTTGGTAGACACCAATTGGTACGATGAAGTGTACCAAACTGGCTTTTCGCAAAACCATAGCCTTAGCGTGGGCGGGGGCTCGGAAAGCACCAAATACTACTTCTCCACCAACTACAGTGACCAGAAAGGCATCCTCAAAACCAATGAGTTCACCCGCAAAGGGGTGCGCTTCAACCTGAGCCACAAGCTGACGCCGTGGTTGAGCTTGTCGGGCAATGCCAACTACAACAACAGCCTCAACGCCTCGCCCAACACCGGTTCGTTGGAAGGCAACGCCTTCGGGTTGGTAGGGTCGGCCCGCTTGGCTTGGCTGTCGGCGCCCAACGTGTACGCCATCAACCCCGATGGCAGCTACAACCTAAGCACGGCCAACACCTTGGGCATGGGCAATAACACGGTATCCAGCAACTTCTACAACCCGGTGCCGCTGCTCGACCTCAACAAGTACACCTCGGAGAACGACCGGATTATCAGCAATTTCGCGGCAGATTTCACGCCGCTGAAAGGCCTGGCCTACCGCCTGAGCTACGGCATCGATAGGCTGAAAATCGAGAATGAGACATTCCAGGCTGGACTGCACGGTCCCGGCTACCCGAGCGGCAACGCCACCAACAGCAGCTTGCTGATCGACAACTGGAACCTGACGCACACGCTCACTTACCAGCTGCCGCTGCCCACAACCAAGCACAGCGTAACCTTGCTGGCCGGCTACGACGTGCAGAAGTTCAATAACTCGTCGTGGGGCGCTACCCGCTCCATTCTGTCCGACAATTTCTTCGACGAGTTTCAGGGCAGCTACGGCAGCATCGTGCCGGCCAATAACTCGCTGAACGAGCGCGCTTTCGCCTCGGTGTTCTCACGCGTTACCTACGACTTCGACAAGCGGTATTTTCTGACCGTGAACTTCCGGCGCGACGGCAACTCGGCTCTGGGCGCGGGCAAGAAATACGGCAACTTCGGGGGCGTGTCGGGTGGCTGGTCGTTGGGAGAAGAACAGTTCTACCAGAACTCGCCGCTGGCCGCGGTGCTCACCAACGTGAAGCTGCGGGCCAGCTGGGGCAAGGTTGGCAACGGCAACTTGTCGAACTCGTACGGCTCGTTGTCCTTGTACAACTCGGCACTGTATGGCTCGGTGCCCACCTGGACATTCAGCCAGGGCGGCAACCCCGACCTAGGCTGGGAAACCAGCAAGCAAACCAACGTAGGCGCCGATTTAGGCTTGTTCAACGAGCGGATCCGGCTCGACATGACCTATTACCGCAACAATGTGGACGGCCTGATCTTGAACGTGCCACAGTCGCCCTCGAAAGGGATTCCCAGCAACGCTATTCTGATGAACGTGGGCTCGATGTACAACCGCGGCTTCGAGTTGGGCATCAACGCCAGCGTGCTCAATGCGGGCAAGTTCACTTGGAATACCAACTTCAACTACACCACCAACCAAAACAAGGTAACGGCCTTATTTGGTGAGGGAACCGAGATTGTGGGCACTACCAGCGCCACGGCCGAAACCACCAACATCACGCGCGTCGGCTACTCGGTGGGCAGCTTGTACGGGGCCAAAACCGATGGGGTGAACCCCGCCAACGGCCAGCGGATATTCATCAACAAAGCCGGCGAGAAAGTGCAGTACAGCCACGCCGTGGCCTCGGGACAGAGCCGCTGGACGTACTTGGATGGTTCGCCCGCAGCGGCCATCAGCGTGAGCGACTACCAGCTACTCGGCAATGCGTTGCCTACTTGGTACGGCGGCTTCAACAACACCTTCAAGTACGGCAACTTCGACCTCGGCATCAACTTCACTTACTCCGGCGGCAACTACGTGATGAACGGTACCAAGGGCACCTGGCGCGACCAACGCTTCTGGAACAACACCACCGAAGTGCTGGACCGCTGGACCACGGAAGGCCAGGTAACCGACATTCCACGCGTCGTGTACGGCGACTTGCTGTCCAATGGCTCCTCGTTTCCGATTTCGGAAAACGCCGAGAAGGCCGACTTCCTGCGTCTGCAGTCCGCGGCGCTCGGCTACACGGTGCCGAAAGAGCTATTCGGCAAATCGGGTATCAGCTCGGTTAGGGTGTATACGCAGGTGTTCAACGCCTTCATCCTGACCAAGTACAGCGGCACCGACCCGGAAATCTCCTCGAACGGCAACACCAACACGACGCCCGGCGTGGACAAAAACTCTATTCCGCAGGGCCGCACCTTCACCCTAGGCGTGAACGTGGGCTTCTAAGCCTAGGCCGCTGTCATGCCAACATTCCGCGCATCAAGTGGAAAGAGGCATCTGGATTGTAAAGCTGGAGCAGTAAGCTCAGATTCCTCGCTCCACTCGAAATGACACCGCCTTTGCCACTTGGGAGGCGGTACCCAGGTTGCCCAGCACAAATACATAGTAGTCAGCCTGCAACCCGGGTTGTCGGGTCCTGAGAGCCAAGCGGCTGGCTACCCAAACATCAATCTGAAATCGATGAAGACGATAACTCAATCTGCCGCTCGCAAAGCGGGCACGCTCCGCCTAGCTTCCTGCCTCTTACTCTCCTGCACATTGTGGGCCACTGCTTGCGACGAAAAAGATATGTTGAACCCGGCGCCCGAAACCTCATTGCCGGATGCGGCGCTTTTCGCTAGCCCAACCCGCGTGCTCGGTCAAGTGAACGGCATGTACGCGGGGCTCAAAAACGGCAGCTTTTTCGGCGGGCGCTACCTAATGCTCAGCGACATCCGGGGCGAGGAATTTATCAACCGCCTCCAAAACGTATTCACCGGCTACGACGCCTGGAACCACACCATCAACTCCGGCTCCAACGACGCCCTCACCACCTGGAGTACCGCCTACGCCGCCATCAACTCGGCCAACCTGCTCATTGATGGCTTGGCTGCGCACTCAGGCGCTGTAGATGCGGCCGTGGCGACCAACTACACAGCCGAGGCCAAATTTGTGCGAGCCCTGAGCTATTTCAGCCTGATTACGTTCTACGGGCAGCCTTACATCAAAGACAACGGGGCTTCGCCCGGCGTGCCCCTGCGGCTGCAAGGCCAAACCACTTCCGCCAACAACGACATGGCCCGCAGCACCGTGGCGGAAGTGTACGCGCAGATTATCAAGGACCTGAACGAAGCAGAAGCCGGCCTGCCGCTGACGTACAGCACGCCGCTACTCAACACCACGCGGGCCCACCGCAACACGGCCATTGCGCTCAAAACGCGAGTGTACTTGTCGATGGGGCAGTACGCCAACGTGGTGACCGAAGCGCAAAAGATTGTTTCGGCCACGGCACCTTTCAAGGCCAGCAGCGGCGTGCCACACCAGATGCAAGCCAGCATCAGCACCGTGTTCAACTCCGACTATACCACCACGGAGAGTATCTTCTCGATGCCCATGACCGAACTCGACAACGTGAGCGGCCAAAGCTCGCTGGGCTACGAGTACACCGTCAATCAGGAGTACAACCTGAACCCGACTGGCATTTTGGGCAACGCGCAGTGGCGCACCGCCGATGAGCGCCGGACCATGCTCCGTACCGCCGGTACCACGGTGTATCTAACCAAATACAAGAAAGCCAACCCCTACCTCGACTACGTTCCTGTCATTCGCTATTCGGAAGTGCTGCTGAATTACGCCGAAGCCTTAGCCAAAACCAGTACGCCGGATTTAGCCTTATCGGCGCGTATCTTGACTGCTGTGCATCAGCGCGCTGACCCGATGTACACGTTTGCTGCTACCGCTACTGCCACGCCCACGGCCTTGGTAAACTCAATTTGGGTGGAACGGCGCATCGAGTTGCTAGGGGAGGGGTTCCGGTCCATTGATTTGATGCGCAACATGTTGCCGATTCCGGCCAAAGGCACGGCGCCTTCTATTTCGCCTGCACAGCCCGAGTACATTTTCCCAATTCCAAACGCTGAAATTTCGTCCAATAAGCTGCTCTAACTCGCTGCCAGAATCCGGTGGAGCCGTGCTTGTTGCTTCGCCGGATTCTGGTACGTTAGGTTTCCTTTTCAACTACCCCAACCACCCCCGAATGAAGCTACGCAAACAGCTACCCCTTGCCTTGCTACTGGCAGTTCCCGCACTGGCTAACGCCCAAACCCCGGCCACCGATCCGGCATCGGCGGCCAGCAAACCTGCCCCAAAACCCGCCGCTTCCATTGCCGATTTCACCAAGGGCATGAAGAAGTACGACGGCTATTTTCCGTTTTACTACGACGAAAAAACCGGCAAAGTCTTTCTGGAAATTGACCGGTTCGACCAAGAGTTTCTCTACTTCAGCTCCCTAACCGAAGGGGTTGGCTCGGGTGGCCCGGAGAAGGGGCAGGCCTCGTCGGCCATTGTGAAATTCATGCGCATGGGCCCGAAAGTGCTGCTACTGGCGCCCAACTACAACTACCGCGCCGTCACGACCAATACCGACGAGCAAAAGTCAGTGGCCAGCGCGTTTGCCAAGTCCGTTATCTGGGGCTTCATGCCTGCCGCCACCGAAGGCAGCAAAGTCTTGGTGGACTTCACGCCTTTCATCGTGCGCGACAGCCAGAAGATCGGCGACCGGCTTGGAGCCCGCTCGTTTGCCGGCCTGCGCGGCGCGGCGGCTCCGGCCGCGGGTGGTGCTGGTGCCCCGTATCGTTTCGACGAAACTCGCTCGGGTGTGTTTTTGGAGAGCACCAAGAACTTCCCCAAGAACACCGAGTTCGAGGCGCTGGTTACGTTCACGGGCGGTTCCACGGCCGGGGGCCGGGGCTTTGGCGGCGGGCCGGAAATTGCGCCCGACCCCAATGCCGTGACCGTGAACATGCACCAGTCGCTGGTGGAATTGCCCGACAACAAGTACAAGCCGCGCAAATTTGACCCGCGTTCCGGCTTCAACATGTTCAGCTACCTCGACTTTTCGGCCCCCATGACCGACCCCGTCATGGTGCGCTACTCGCGGCGGCACCGGCTAGAGAAAAAGAACCCGAAAGCGGCTTCTAGCGAAGCCGTTGAGCCTATTGTTTACTACGTAGACCGGGGCGCCCCCGAGAAAATCAAGCAGGCGCTGATTGAAGGCGGGGCCTGGTGGAACCAGGCGTTTGAGGCCGCTGGCTACAAAAATGCCTTCCAGGTGAAAGAACTGCCGGCTGGCGCCGATGCCATGGACATTCGTTACAACGTGGTGAACTGGGTGGACCGCGCCGGTAACCCGCGCGCGTTTTCCTACGGCTCCTCGTACATCGATCCGCGCACCGGCGAAATCATCAAAGGTGTCGTGACGCTAGGTTCGGACCGGCACCGGCAGGACTACCTGATTGCCGAGGGCCTGTTGCAGCCCTACGGCAACGGCAAAGCCAACACCGATAAGATGGAGCAGTTGGCCCTGGCCCGCATCCGGCAACTGTCGGCCCACGAAATCGGACACACGCTGGGCTTCTTTCACAACTTCGCGGCCAGTCCCAATGGCCGGGGCTCGGTGATGGATTACCCGTTTCCGCGGTTTTCGCTGAAAGCCGACGGCACCATTGACGTGTCCGACGCCTACGCCAAGGGCATTGGCAGCTGGGACAAACGGGCTGTGTTGTGGGGCTACCAAGACTTCCCGAACGGCACCAACGAAGACGAAGCCCTCGAAAAGATCATGCAGGAAACCCTCAAGCAGGGCCACCTCTTTATCCCCGACATTGGGGGCTACACGCACCCCACTTCCCACCAGTGGGACGACGGCGAGAACGCCGTGACGCAACTCACCAAGCTCATGACCGTGCGCCGGCACGTGCTCGACAACTTCTCGGAGAAAGCCATTCCTGACCAAGCGCCCATGGCGACGTTGGAAGAAGTGCTAGTGCCCATCTACCTGCTGCACCGCTACCAGATTGAAGCTGCTGCCAAATCGTTGGGAGGCCTGTACTTCTCGCCGGCCGTGAAAGGCGACGGGCAAGTGGCCACTAAAATGGTGGCGCCAGCCGAGCAGTGGAAGGCGTTTGACGCCCTGCTGACCACCATCACGCCCGATGCACTGGCCCTGCCCGAAAAGCTAATCCAGAAGATTCCGCCCCGCCCCTCGGGGTACAACAACATGTCGGAGCTGTTTAGCCGCCACACCGGGCCCACCTTCGACCCCATAGCTGCCGCCGAAGCTGCGGCCAGCGAAACCATTTCGTCGCTGCTGAACGCCGAGCGGGCGGCTCGCCTGATCGAGTATCAGGCCCGGGACAGCCAGCAGCCCGGCTTCATGCCTGTAGTCGACAAACTGCTGGCCGCCACTTGGAAGGCTCCGCTGCCCACTGGCTACAAAGGCGAGCTGCAAACCATGGTCAACAACGTCACGCTAAAGACCCTGCTGGAGCTAGCCGCCGACAACCGAGCATCGGAAAGTGCCCGTGGCCAAGCCTTACTGAAAGTGCAGGAACTGCAACAGTGGATGACCACAAAGATGCCCTCGGCCGAAAGCCACCAGAAAGCCAACTTGGCCTTCGGCTTATCACAGATTTCGAAGTTCAACGAAGACCCCAACAAGTTCCAGCCCATTCCCGGCCTGGAAATGCCACCCGGCGCCCCCATCGGCATGCCCGGCATAGATTTCCTGGACGATGACGTGGCATACTAAGGCAGCTCCAACGTCCAAAGTTGCTTACACAACCAAGCGGTAAGCTGAGCCGTCGGTGAGGGCGCCCCATCCCTTTTTTCCTTGCTGCCCACCCGTTATACTGAGCATGTGGCGCCTCAAGCCAGGGGCCGCAGCGTCGCGTCTGCTGCCATTGCCAAAGCAATTGTCATGCTGAGCGCAGCCGAAGCATCTCGCTAGTGTGGTAACCTCCTACAGCAACGATTCGAGCGAGATGCTTCGGCTTCGTTACACTGCGCTCAGCATGACAATAGTATTACAACGTCAGCAGGTGATAGGCTTCGCTGCACTGCGTTCAGCAGAACGTTCTGGTTTGGTCTGGTTAGCACTATCAGTACTAATCATACCAAGTGCACAGGCGGCTTAGCGACATGATAACCTTCTTTCCTTCAGGTTTCTGCATTTTCTTATCAGGTACCCTAAACTCCGAGAGCTATGAAAAACAACTTTACTTTCGTTAGGCGCGTGTTGGGCGTGGCCGGTTTGCTGGGCGCGCTGGCGCTGCCGCAACAAGTAGCGGCTCAAGCCACTATGTCGCCGGCCAAGCTGGAAGCACTGAAAAAGGAACTGGCCGTTGAGATTGACAAGCAGCAGAAGGCCACGCAGCAAATGGTGGACATGGTGTTTAGCTTTGGCGAGCTTGGGTTTCAGGAAACCGAAACCTCCCGTTACCTAACTGGGATTCTCAAGAAAAACGGCTTCACCATCGAGCAAGGCATTGCGGGCATACCCACGGCTTGGGTGGCGAAGTGGGGTTCAGGCAAGCCTGTAATTGCCATTGGTAGCGACATCGACTGTATTCCAAAGGCCTCGCAGAAACCCGGTGTAGCCTACCATGACCCCATTATTGAAGGAGCACCGGGCCATGGCGAAGGTCACAATTCCGGCCAGCCGCTGAACGTGACGGCCGTGTTGGCTCTCAAGAAAATCATGGAGCGCGAGAAGATTCCGGGCACGCTCATGCTCTGGCCGGGCGTGGCCGAAGAACAACTAGGCGCCAAGGCCTACTTTGTGCGCGATGGCTACTTTAAAAACGTGGATGCCTGCATCTTCACTCACGTCGGCGACAACTTGGGTGTCTCGTATGGTGACGGTGGGGGCAACGGCATGATTTCCGTGAAGTTCAACTTCGATGGGCAGGCCGCGCACTCGGCGGGTGCGCCGTGGCGCGGCCGCAGTGCCCTCGATGCCGTGGAGCTGATGGACATTGGCTGGAACTTCCACCGCGAGCATATGGAAGTAACGCAACGCTCGCACTACGTAATTCCCGACGGTGGCGACCAGCCCAATGTGGTACCGTCTAAGGCGTCGGTGTGGTACTATTTCCGCGACCGGACCTACCCCAAGATCATCCAGATGTATGACGACGCCAAGAAAATGGCCCAGGGTGCTACGCTCATGACCAATACCACCGTGACGCACGAAGTAATGGGTAGCGCCTGGCCCGGCCACATGAACAAGCCGGTGGCCGAGGCCATGTACCAGAACATTCGGGCAGTGGGCTTGCCTACCTGGAGCGCCGACGACCAAGTGCTGGCCCGAGCCATCCAGAAGGAGATGAAAGCTCCCAAAACCGACCGCCGCAACAAGCCGATTGATGGCTTGGCCATGAAGCTTGATACGCTCACCAAACCCGACGAATTCTCTATTGGCGGCGGCTCCGACGACATTGCCGACATTTCCTGGAACGTGCCGACCGTAGTGCTGCGCTACCCAGCCAACATCCCCGGCCTGCCCGGCCACCACTGGTCGAATGCTGTTTCCATGGCGACGCCCATTGCCCACAAAGGCGTAACGGCCGGCGCCAAAGCCGAGGCCATGACTCTGCTGGATATGCTGGTGAAGCCGGAAATCCTGAAAGACGCCTGGACTTACTTCAACGAGGTGCAAACCAAAGACACCAAGTACACCCCCCTGATTTCAGCCACTGATAAGCCGGCAATCAAGTTGAACGAAGGTATCATGGCGGAATTCCGCCCCGAGATGAAGAAGTACTACTACAACCCCGCTAAGTATAAAACCTACCTGGAGCAGTTGGGTATCAAGTACCCCATGGTGAAGCCAGAAAGTGAACCCAAAGCCGTTAGCGGCGGCCAGTAGGCGTATTCTCTAGACTTCAAAACATAAAGTAAAAGTAAAACAAGTGTCCGTCATGCTTGATCTGGCGTCCGCTTGCCGAAGCATCTCGCGTGCTGACATTGCCAAACTATACTATTGTCATGCTGAGCGTAGTCGAAGCATCTCGCTAGTGTGGTAACCTCCTACAGCAACGATTCGAGCGAGATGCTTCGGCTGCGCTCAGCAAGACAGTTACTTTGGCAATATTAGCACAGCAGGCCCGTTGAGCCCAATACTGGATTCCGGCAGAAGTTGGATTCCGATACTGGTGCTCAACGGGCCTGCTGTGCTGATCTTGCGCTAAACTAGTTCAAACAATTTCAGAGTACGGAAGCTTCATAGCCAGTCATCATCTTGCTAGCTCGACTAGCTTTTGGATTTGCTTACCTTGGTTTCATGGGCGTTCCGCAACGGATTGGTGCCACTACCGGGGTTACCTTGGTCAGGGCGTTTGGAGTCACCACGGCTACTCTATTAGTAGCCGGTATCGTGATTGGGTCGGGGGTTTTCAAGAAGATAGTGCCCTTGGCGCAAACCGGCCTGAGCGAGGGCTGGATTTTGGCGGCGTGGCTGCTGGCCGGCTTCATCACCTTGTGCGGGGCATTCAACCTTGCCGGGCTGTCCTCGCTCACCGAAGAATCTGGGGGCATCTATGAGTACTTGCGCCTCTCGTTCGGAAACTTTGCTTCTTTCCTCTTCGGCTGGACTGACTTTACCATCATCGGTACGGCCTCCGTTGCGGCATTGGGCTTCATCTTTTCCCAAACCATCAACACCCTGATTCCGCTGCCCAACCCCTTGCAGCCCTGGGCACAGGTGTCAATCGGTGGGTTCATTTATCCGTTTGCCGACTCCGGTATAAAAATCCTGGCTATAGGCATCATCTGTGCGCTTACTTGGGTGAACTACCGTGGGGCTGCTGTCAGTGGGACGCTAAGCAACGTCTTTACCGGTGCAAAACTCCTGGGCATTTTGCTGCTTATCATGGTAGGACTGTTTTTAGCTGCTCCAGCCCCCGAAACGGCACCTGTGTTAAATGCTCCCGCTACAACGAGCAGTACCTCTTTTATTAGTGCTTTCCTCACTGCTCTACTTAGCGTGTTCTGGGCCTATGATGGCTGGGTGGACTTATCGTTCGTAACCGGCGAAGTCAAAAACCCGACTCGTAACGTGCCACGAGCCCTAGTTGCCGGCGTCAGCATTGCTATTGGGGTGTACCTGCTGGTCAACTACGCGTACTTGCGGGTGCTGTCGTTGCCCGAGCTGGCTGCTATCAGTCCGAATGAGATTGGCGCTGCCGTGGTGGCGGAGAGCGTGCTGGGCAAGGCCGGTAAAACGGGGGTGACCCTGCTGATTATGGTAAGCGTCTTCGGGACTCTCAATGCGGTGTTGCTCTCGCATACCCGCATCTACTTCCGTATGGCCCAGGAGCGGTTCTTTTTCCCGAAAGCTGCCACCGTGCATCCTCGCTACCGCACGCCCCACGTTGCGCTCGGCTACACGCTCGTGTGGAGCTGCCTGTTGGTGCTATCGGGCACCTTCGAGATGCTGACCGACTTGGTCATTTTCGCGACTTTCCTTTTCTATGGACTGCTGGCCTTGGCCGTGCTCAAGATGAAGCGCCAGGGAAGGATAACAGCCAAGGTAATAGGCTACCCTTTCGTGCAGCTATTCATCTTGCTGTTCGCAATGTCCTTGACAGTCAATACGCTGGTGACTCAGCCCAAACAGTCGTTGATAGGTATTGGGTTGGTGTTGAGCGGACTGCCGTTCTATTATTACTTTAAAAAGCAAAGCGCCGTACAGCTGTCCAGCGCCCCGGCAGGCGACTAACGAGAAGCTAGAACTCAACAGCATCGTTCGGTAATAGGGCCGTAACTAGCACTATACAGAAGGTGATTTGCCTATAACTAAAAGCACGAAACGGGTTGCTTTAGGCCAGCTTATTTGCGCCTACTCTTACCTTCGCTCTGTAACGTTGGCAGTGCGCTTGTCACCACCTGCTGGCGCCTGACTTATGCTTTCTTCTGTTGCTTATGCGTAGAATTACCTACTTTTTACTGCTCTGGCTCCCGTTGCTGACGGCTTGCATGCGTCCGGCTGCGTCTTCGACTACTGCATCTAACAGCTCGAAAGTTTACTTTCCGGCACCAGGCGCGTCCTGGCAGCACCAGTCACCTAGCGCTGCTGGCTTCGATTCAGTGCGCCTCGCCGAAGCGGTGGCTTTTGCCCGCACGCAAGAAACCACCCAGATGACGCCCAACTTCTCTACGCAAGAAGAGATTTTCGGCAAGCTGCTGGGGCCTATGCCCACAAGCCGTGCCGCCACCAATGGCCTTGTGCTGCGGCACGGCTATGTGGTGGCCGAATGGGGAGAAACAGACCGCCCAGACCCCACCTACAGCGCAGCCAAAAGCTTCCTCTCAACTATTCTCGGTCTGTCGATTGACCGCGGGATGATCGAGGATATTCACGACCCGGTGGCGAAATATATCCAGGACGGAGGCTACGATTCCGAGCAAAACCGGGCTATTACGTGGGAGTACCACGCCCGGCAAACCAGTGAGTGGGAAGGCGAGCTATGGGGGAAAAACGCCAATTTTATCGGCCACGAAGCTTTCGGTAGGGGAGAGCGTAAACCCCGCGCTTTGCAGGCGCCAGGCACGTATTACGAATACAACGATGTGCGCATCAACCGGCTAGCCTTGTCGCTGTTGCGCCTGTGGAAACGCCCGTTGCCGACCGTGCTGAAACAGGAAATCATGGATCCGATTGGTGCGTCCTCCACTTGGCAGTGGGTGCCTTATCCCAACGCCGTGGCCACCGTGGATGGCAAACCCATGCCCTCGGTAAGTGGAGGCACGCGCTGGGGCGGCGGGCTAGTCATCAGCGCCCGCGACGAAGCGCGCTTCGGCTACCTAATGCTGCGGCAAGGACGTTGGGGCCGTCGTCAATTGGTATCGCCCGCGTGGATCAAGCAAGCCACCACGCGCGGCCCCGTCGGCCCCGACTACGGCTACCTCTGGTGGCTCAACACCGAGCGAAAAGCCTGGCCCGATGCGCCCGCCACCAGTTATGCGGCGCTCGGTGCGGGCCAAAACACCATCTGGGTAGACCCCGAGCATGACCTGGTTATTGTGTGGCGCTGGCACGATGGCAGCCCCAACGAGTTGATTAAGCGCGTGCTAGCGGCTCTCAAATCCGGCCAATAGCTTCCGTTGCTGCTAGCCATTTCACACAGATCGTTTCTTTTCCTATGCCGCTGACCTCTTCATTGCCTTGCACGTTGCTGCTACACGGTGGATCAGGCCGGCTGCATCCGGCAGGCACTCCTTTTCCGCAGCAAACTGCCTACACCGATGCTCTTACCGAGGCAGCACAGGCTGGTTATGCAGTGTTGTCGAAAGGCGGAACCAGCGTTGAGGCAGTGGAAGCTAGTTTACGGATATTAGAAGACTCGCCTCTGTTCAATGCCGGCCGTGGGTCGGTATTCTCGCATGCTGGAGTCAACGAGATGGACGCGGCCCTCATGGATGGCGCTACCCTGCGGGCCGGGGCAGTGGCGGGTGTACGCACCGTTCGCAATCCTATTTCTGCCGCTCGCGCCGTCATGGAGCGTTCCAGCCACGTACTGCTCACCGGTGCGGGCGCCGACGAATTTGCCGCCGAAATGGGCTTGGCAACCGCAGCCCCCGAATGGTTTCGAGTGGAAGCGCGCTGGCAGCAATGGCAAGCTTTGCAACAGGCGGAAGCGCTTGCGCAAGCTCCTTCGCCATCTAATCTTTCCACGCCGAAATATGGCACAGTGGGCGCCGTAGCCCTCGACCAAGCCGGCCACCTCGCGGCAGGTACTTCTACCGGCGGTATGCTCAACAAAAAGTACGGCCGGGTAGGTGACTCTCCGCTGATTGGAGCCGGTACCTACGCCAACCATGTTTGCGCCGTATCGGGCACTGGTCACGGGGAGTTCTTTATCCGCCATGCAGTAGCCCACGACATTGCTGCTCTAACGGAGTACCGCGGCCTGAGCGTACAGCAAGCGGCCGAGTTAGTCATTCATCATAAAGTAGCGCCGGCCGGGGGCAGGGGCGGGGTCATCGTCCTCGATGCGCAGGGTAACGTAGCCATGCCGTACAGCACCGAGGGAATGTTCTGGGCGTTGGTGCGAGCTGATGGCCGCGTCGAAACCAACATCTGCAACATGGTAATCGAATAGAGTGCAGTAAACCCACCAATGCCGTACGGCATGGCAGTACTGACCTGCTCTAGCTCAACTAGTTTTTGCCGATGGTCAGATAAGTTGGAGTGCAACCAGACAAGAAAACTGGCCGACTAAAAACGTCTGAAACGCCAACTAAGGCAATAAAAAAGGCGGGTCGCTTGCGGCCCGCCTTTTTTATTGCCTTAGTTGAAAACCAACTGTTTCGAAGTTTCAGGCTGAGGTATCTCCTGTAACGCCTCCGCCAAAATCTGGTAAGAATGAAGGCGAGCTTCGTGGCTGTAAATATGCGACACGGCCATGAGTTCGTTGATTTGTGTTTTCTCCATGAAGCGCGCTAAGCTTTGCTGGATAGTAGCCTTGCTACCAACGAAAGACACCCCTAGCATCTGCTCCACGAACTGTTGCTCAGCGGGTCCCCAAAGTGCCTCCATCGACTCTACGGGTGGTTGCAGCAACGCTTTCTTGCCCGATACCACGCCCAATGCAAACTGTTGTTGGGTTGTGCGCAGCCATTCTGCCTCTGCATCGGTATCAGCGGCCACTACGTTCACACAAGCAATAACGTAAGGCGCAGCCAGGGTTGCCGACGGGCGGAAATTGCTGCGGTATATGGCAATAGCCGACATCAACTGCCCCGGCGCAAAATGGCTGGCAAACGCATAAGGCAAGCCCATGGCCGCCGCCAAGTATGCGCTGTCGGTGCTGGAACCGAGTACATAAATCGGAATGTCCAATCCTTCGCCCGGAATGGCACGCACGGCACTGGTGCTGTTGCTGGCCGAGAAATAGGTTTGCAACTGTTGGATGTCGCGCGGGAAATCGTGTGCGCTAGAAAACCGGCTGCCCCGTATAGCTTGAGCTGTAACCTGATCGGTGCCAGGAGCGCGGCCCAGCCCCAGGTCGATGCGGTTTGGGTAAAGGGATGCCAACGTGCCCAGCTGCTCGGCCACCACCAGCGGTGCGTGGTTCGGCAGCATAATGCCGCCCGACCCCACCCGGATAGTATTGGTGCCAGCCGCAATGTAACCCATCAATACCGTTGGCGCCGAACTAGCCACGCTAATCATGTTGTGGTGTTCCGACAACCAAAAACGACGGTAGCCAAGCTGTTCAGTGTGTTGCGCCAAGCTCAAGCTGTTCCGAAACGAATCGGCTGGCGTATTGCCTTGTGCAACAGCAGCTAAGTCTAGTACGGAATAAGGTATGGAGGACATGGAGTTGGTAGCCATGGGAGACTTCAATTAAGGTAAAGAAGGAAGCGTAGTTGAATAAGCGTTTTCTGGAACGGTTGTTTCAGAAAAAGCAAAATAGTTAGGTTCGTAAGTGGGCTTTAAGCAGTCCAGCCATTTTCCTTATCAAAGCAGGATCTTGGAACAGAAGATGTGACTGCCACCAGCCACAGAAGCTATTGGAAATGTAGCTGGCCACTACTTCAGGGCTGTCTTGCAAATTAATCTCGCCCGATTGCTCAGCAGCTGTCAACAGGTTCTGAAGCAGCGTAATGATACAAGTGTGAGCCGCACGCAGAACGCGCTGTACTTCTGGGTCGTGCCCCGCCATTTCAAAGCAGGATTTGACGCTCAAGCAAGAGTTTTCCCGTTGAACCGTCATTTCCACCACGTGGTCGATGAGAAGATCAAGGGCTTGCAATGCCGAGGGGCCTTGCTGGCGCACAACCGCTTCGTACGCATTACGAGACAGCTCGGCATAGCTGCGGAGGCACTCCAGGAAAAGTGAGTGCTTGTCTTGGAACGAGTTGTACAGGCTGCTGCGGTTGATTTGCATGGCATCAACCAAGTCCTGCATAGACGTAGCATGGTAGCCTTTCTGCCAGAAAACGTGTAACGCCTTCTCTACCTTTTCCTGAGGAATAAATTCTACATTCCGAGCCATTGTTACCACAACCTGAGTTCTGAAACAATTGTTTCAGAATTACCCCAAATGCGAAAATGATTTCCGAGTTCTATTCTAAACGACTATTAGGCTAATACTGGCAGATGCTACTTTCGTGGCTCTAGTGATACGCGCAATGGACGCTAAAACGAGAGGTAATACACACAATCGGCATTTCACTTGTCGACGCCAATACTGTATTGGACGACGGATCTGCGGCCTTCGACCGGACCGCGCCTAGAGGAGCTTGCTGGAGCCTTCGAATACGAGGATCTTTATTCATGCAATTTCTTCTTCTTCTTTGGCTAAGCCAGCACCCCGAACTTGTGGGAACCGAGCAAGGAAGCCACCAATTGGTACTGGCCGCGCTGGCGCTTACGCACGATACCGCCCAGGTATTAACTCCCTACGAGCGTAGCCTACTCGACCGAGTTGGGCGGCGGGAGATGACTTTGCCGCATTTGCTGGCCTACTTACAGGTTCACGAACAAGCCTAAACCGGCTACGTTCATCGCTCAGCAGCTAATTCTTTGCATGGCTCAACTGTACTTTGAAAACGCAATGGGGCGCATCCATGAGCATCCCAACGGCTACGCCTGGCTGCGCTACTATTCCAACCCTCGGTCGCTGCCGGATGTGCAGGGTTTCTGACGCACACAGGGCGCTTACTTCAGCGCTACAACTGGCATCGGTTGCTTAGTGACCAGCGGCTGCTGTTGCCGTTCACGGAAGAAGAGCGGATGCTGATCCTCGATTACTGGCAGACCCGTCAGGTGGCTTATGGGCCGGTCACGGGGGCTGTAGTACTGTCACAGGATGTGTTTACGCGTCTCTCGTTTAGTCAGATCCAGCAGCAAGCAAAAGGGGCGCTAACGTATCGGGTGTTCGAGCGTGAAGAGGCAGCCATTCAGTGGCTTTCGGAAGAGGTGTGAGTTGCTAAAGCCTTTCATAGCAAACGCCAATCATCAAGTTGCAATAAAATGGGGGCATTGGGCGCCGCTTAGTGGTTTATGAACTCACTTTCGCATGCCGAGGGGTGCTGCTCGGCGCATACCCAAAATGGCGCGAAAAGCTGGTAGAAAAGTTGGCCGGATTGCTATACCCTACTTGGTAGGCAACTTCCGAAACCGTAGCAGTGCCGCTAGCTAGCAGCTCGTGGGCTCGTTGCATGCGTACCAAGCGAATAAAATCGCCGGGGGCCTGGTTGGTCAGGGCTTTGAGCTTGCGGTGCAGCTGGGTGCGGCTTAAGCCTAGCTCGTGGCCCAAGACTTCGACGCTGAGCGTTTCATCATCCAGAAAGCGTTCTATTACTTGCTGCACTTTCGCCAGAAATACCTGCTCCATAGAAGGCGGACCGGGAGGCGGAGCGGTTACATTGCGGCGGTACGCTTCTTGGAGCTGCTGGCGGCCATGCACTAAGTTGCGCAACTGGGCCAGTAACTCTGCACGCAAAAACGGCTTGGTGAGGTACGCATCAGCGCCCGTATCTAGGCCGTGGAGTTTGCTGGTTAGGTCGGCTTTGGCCGTAAGCAAAACGATAGGAATATGGCTGGTGCGCTCGTCCTGTTTTAGGGTACGGCACACCCCATACCCATCGAGGCGAGGCATCATGGCGTCAGTTAGTACCAAGTCGGGAAGATGCTCTACTGCGAGGGCTACGCCAGCAGCTCCATTTTCAGCTTCCAAGAGTTGGTAGTCGGCTGCCAAGAGGGTGCGCAGGTAGGCCCGCATGTCGGCGTTGTCTTCAACCAGCAGCAGCAATGGCGCTTGCGGTAGAGCGGGAGCGAGTTTGAACTCGGGAACAGACAATCGGGCGTGCTCGGCTTGTGGAGCTGCTGCGGCTGCTAGCGGAACCGTGCTGGCAGCAGCCAGGGGGAGCGGCAGCCGCACCAGAACATGGGTGCCTTGCCCTACCTCGCTGACCAACGTAATAGTGCCGCCGTGCAGCTCCACGAGTTCCTTGCTGAGGGCCAAGCCAATGCCGGTGCCTTCTTGCTCGCGGGTGTCGGTGCTATCGGCTTGGTAGAAACGGTCGAACACGTGCGGCATTTGGGTTGGTGCAATGCCGCATCCAGTGTCACGAACTGTCAGTTCCATCCACATAGAACGAGCGTCTAGCTCCGGTGCGGCTTCCGCTCGCAACTGTACCGTTACTTCGCCACCTTGGGGAGTGAATTTGAAGGCATTAGAAAGCAAATTAGCCAGCACTTTCTCTAGCTTATCGGCATCAAACTCCACGTGGAGTATGGGCGGAACAGCCTCGAAGACATACGTGATGCCTCGTTGCTGGGCCAATAATTCAAACGAGCCTACCAAGCCGCGCACAAACCCGACTATCTCGCCGGGCACAAGGTGCAGCACTTGCTGCCCGGCTTCGAGCCGACTCAGGTCCAGCAGCTGGTTGATGAGATGTAAGAGGCGCTGAGCATTACGGTGCACCAATTCCGCTTGCTGACGAGTGGTAGGTTCACGGGTGTCGGCGGCAATCTGCGCAGTTGGGCCAAGCATGAGCGTGAGCGGAGTCCGAAATTCGTGCGTGATGTTGGTGAAGAAGCGGGTCTTCTCTTGGTCCAGTGCACGCAAACGGTCGGCTTGGGCACTGATTTCGTCGCGCTGCGTGGCCAGCGTGTGGTTTTGGTGTATGATTTCTTCGGTGCGGGCCTGCACGGTAGCTTCCAAACGCTCGTTTTGGGCACTGATAAGCTGGCGGCGCTCTGCCTCCTGCGCTAGAGTTAGAGCAGAAAGCTGCTCGACCTGCCGCAGCTGCGCCTCTAAGTTGCGGTGGGTGGCGGCAAACTCGCGCGCCAAGTACACCGACATGCAAATCGGGAGCAACAATCCGCAGAGCTGAATAACGAGTTGGGCAGCGAGAAAATCTTGGCTGTCCCATATATGAACTACTTGGAACGCGCTGCTGGCCGCGAATGGAATCAGCATAGTTCCAAGCGTACCAAGTATCAGCAGCCCAATACCGGGTTGCCGCCGCCACAGGGCCAGACCTAGCACCCGCAACATGTCGAGCCAGGCAACGAGGAATATCACCGTGGGTAGTAGCCGTATTTCGTTGCCAGAGGTGGGCTCCAGCAGCCACCACACCACTTGCCCAACGCTGGTTAAGGCCAAAATTCCAAGCCACGGCCAAGGCAGGCGAAGGCGGCAAACCGAATAGAGAAACATCAGCATCAGCCCAGTACCGAGCGACGCACCCACCTGAAACCCTAATTGGGACCACCAACGGGCTTCGCTGTCCATGAACGTGGCGCGCAAAAACACCATTAGGCTGGTGCCGCCAACCACGGCCATGAAGAGGCTAAAGTAGAGGTTGGCTCGCTGGGACCGATAAAACCAAAACAACCAGAAGTGCAGCAAGGCCAGTACGCCCGCGCTGGTCACATTAATAAGGTTAAGCGTGTCGGAGCGCGCTTGGCGAACCCGCTCGTTTAGTAGGCGCTCGGCCGGAGCTACCCACAAAGCCAAGCCGCCGTAGGGTGGTGGCCAGAAATCGAACTTCGCGTAACGTACGGCCAATAGGTGCGGGCCCGCTTCGTGCAGCATAAAGGGGAGCATGCTGTAGCGGGGCCGTATGCCGCGAGTAGTGCTACCCGAAGTGCCTACGGTGCCATAGCGGCCTAACAGGTGGCCATCAAGGTAGATTTCGGACGCGCCTTCTTGCAGGATATGCAGCCCCAAAGGTTTGCCTAGCAGAGCGGAATCGAGAGTGAAGCGTAGCCGGAAACAGCCCGTGCCGCGCCAGCCGGGCGGCCCTTCCCCAAACAGAAAGCCGGTGCTAGCCAGCAGCCAATTCAGGTCGTTGGTGGTAGGGCTGGCCCAGCCTGGCGGATGGCCGGGCCGGTAGCGCCACCGCCTGGTGCCACCTAGCCGTTGCATAGCATTGGAATATACCTGCGCAGCGCTAAGATGAATCAAGGCGCTGTCGGGCGAGGCCGAAGCAACGGCCTTTTTGGGGTCGGGGTTGGCGAGGCTACTCAATCCACTAAGTAGACTGCAGCAAAAAAGAACGACAAAGCAGCGAATGTTCATCGGCAGCAACTCGATGGAGGCGAGACGTGAAGGTGACGCCGTAGCGCGAGCCAGCGCTATCTAGGGTGTAGGGCGTATCTGGCTGACAGTATTTGACTTGCAGTGTAAATCGATAGCAAGTAACACCTTTTTCAAACGAATGAAATTGAAAACGGCGCCCGCGTTACATCTGCAAACACATTTGCAACATCTGCAAAAGTTGCTGCCACACTGCCATAGGCTTTAGAGACGTGCGCAAAGGCGAAACGATACAACCTCCTCTTCCTTTGCAACAGTTGCTTCGCTTGAAATTTTGCCGTTGTGGCTCGCTTATCCTAACGGCTGTACCTCCCAATTGCCGAGGCTATCCAGCTGGCCGCCACAGCAAAACTACCTGTCTTTCTGCTGTCGGCGTTGCTCCGTGCATGCTGCATTATCCATTCCACACTTATACCACTCAAGTCATGAAAACCACTCTCCTTTTCCGTCTGGCTATAAGCCTACTGTGCCTGGTGGCTTCCACAAGCAGCATTGCCCAAACACGCCCTATACCCGACGTGCACGGCTATTGGAACGCAGAAACCAACCTCACCACCCGCAACTACACCCTTGTGCGCTTTTACAACGAGCAAGACCAACTTGTGTACGAAGAGCGCCTCGACAATCTGTGCCTCGACCTAGCCAAAGGCAATGGCCGTTGCCGACGCACCTCCCGCAAACTTGCCACTACGCTGCAACGTGTGTTGCGCGATCCTTCGGTGTGCGCGTCGGGTACGCTTTTAGCCCAGCAGTTCAGCTCGAAGAAACGGCTACAGCGTGCTTACGCCGTTCGGTAGGCTCGTTCTGCTGCTGTCCTTACTCGACCCCAGAGGGTACTAGGTTTTACTGTTCAGGGGCCGGTTTTGATAAGTGCGTCCCGCGTTATAAGGCTGGTGCGTAGATAAGCAGGCGCAGGAAGTGATATAGTGAGTTACGAAGCTCTACTTACAACCAAACACGAACGGTAAAACCGTTTAGTTGATTTTAAAATACTGTAGGTCTATTACTTATTTAAATCTATCCAAACAGCAAAATCTCATTTATGCTATAGGTTGCGCCCGACTATTGCCTGCTGGGTGGCGTATGCCGCCTAGGGGTAGTGGTCGGGCGTAGTAATTTACTACATGAGGAGTAAGCGTTTTTATGCACTAGGGCAATGGTGCAAATGCCTTACTGCTGCTAACAAATCCCGGATTTTTGCGCCAATGATTTACGAAGGATCGTTAGCCGAGCTCTCCAGTTGTGCAAGCACCTGTTCGAGAGTTATCTCGCCACGAACAAACTGCGCCAAGAGTGCTTGTTCTTCAAGAGTTGGTGCCAAACGTGTGCCATGGGTTAAGGTCAACAAGCCAGTAACGAACCGCTGGCGAACAGACTCAGGTGCAATGGTAGAGAAAGGTTGGTTCATAATAGGAGGTAAAGTCTCAATTTGAATCAAATTTCTCTTTAAGACAATCTTAATAGCCTAATACTACTATCTTCTCGATTAACACATACTAATGCTAGCTGAACAGTAACAGGGTATAATTATTGCGTTTGGTTTCTAGTTAACTGAGTGAATCACCCTGCACCCACACACATAAGCTGGACAGTACTACTTCAGCTTTATCTGACATTGTTTGATAAACGAGGCACTTAAGAGTTTTCCTCTCAGTATTTAATGAGGTCTTATACTTCTGATACTATTCAACAGATGTCAGGACACATGTTCTTACTAGTTAACTGAGTACGCACACTTGGCGAGTTTTAATGGGTGTTCCCTAAATAAGCTGATTTAATAACTCTGTTGGTTGCGCTATTAAGCTAATCCCATTTTTAGAATAGGCGCAAATTAAATAGTACGAGTAGCCGAGGAGCTATATAAGCGTAAAGTCCTATTTTTGCTAGTTGTAGTAGCAGCTGATTAATGGTGTAACCAATTAATTAGTTTCTCTCAGTTATTTAATTTATTATGTTAAGCATTAAGTGAAGTCTAAATCAATCTTACTGTTCTTAGTGGTTGGTTTGTTGAGTTCTTGCTCGCCCGAAACAAAGAGTTCATCCCACCTTCTACCTAGCAACCCCCAAACCACCTTGCTAGCTTTGGACTCAGCACGTGGAAGCCTATCCAACCGCCAAGACTTGGCATCTAGCAAACAGGCTACTACGTCGGTGCTTAAGCCCGGGGCTGCCGCCAAAACCATCTATCAACTGCTGCAAGGCAAGTGGCGCAGTACCGATGATGCTCAATACGTACTCGAACTGAGGGAGCATTACTATATGGATTATTACGGGGAAAAGCTTAGTGATTCTACGGAGTTTATCCTTGATAAAGCGTGTCCTTCCGCTCCCAATGCTGGCCATCCCGGAGATAATGAAAGGTATCTGGTCCAACCCAAAGAAGATATGTGCTGGGAGATAGTAGGAGTAGATGAGGAAAGCCTTGAACTCATTTACTCCGGCCGAGGCAACAGCCTATCTTTCAAAAGAATCAACTAGCCTCTTGATAGATACTCGGCAGTAGGCTGAATTTTATCTGTCAGGAGAGAGGCGCATGCTCACGCACGGTTGCAGTTGCAAAATCTTATTTAGACCAGACTGTTAGTCAAACGGAAGGACGAGTTCTAGGACTCCTCACTATAGTGGATTAAGAGTGGTTGTTAGCTTGAGCAGTGAAAGTCTGATTCGTCTCTTCCTTCACCAAACTTTACGATGGCAGAAGAAAACGCTACCGAATTACTGAACCGCGTCACTCAACTTGAGCGGCAATTGAAGCGCCAGCGGCAGATCGGAATCTTAGTAGGTTTGTTGCTAGCCGGAGCCGTTGCTACCAGTTTTGTGGCTGATAAGCCCACCTATTTGCGGGTGCGGGGCATCACGGTTGTTGATGCGAAGGGTAAGCCGCGAATTTTGCTTGGGGCGCCTCCCGAAACAGCGGGCCGTAACCGCAAAGACGCCTCGACGGCTTCTCTGGTTGTACTAGGACCTCAAGGTCAGGATCGAGTAATCCTAGGCGAGTCCCCCAATCCGTTGCTCAAGGGCAAAGTATACCCCCGCATTGCCGCCTCGTACGGCATGACTATTCACGACTCAACTGGCCAAGAGCGTGGAGGTATGTCCTTCCTTGATAACGGCCGCGGCGTCATTGCCCTGGATCGGCACAATCAAGATGCAGTGGAAATGATAGTCAACGACAAGACCGGGTTTGCAGGCCTGACCATGAACTACGAGAAGCCTTTTGGGCAGTATAAGGAGGCTGTGCGCATTGGTACGAAAGGTACCCAGGTATGGTGGGCCTTATCGGACACCAGTGAGGTAGAGCGCGCCAGCCTTTACATTAAAGATCAGCAGGTTCCGAAGCTCGATTTACAGGCAGCCCAAGCGAAATAAAGGCAAGCCCTAGGTGACTGCATACTAAAATAAATGGTGCTGCACCAAAGGCTATTGACGCTTAACGATATCCGCTACCCTCTCGAAACAAGCAACCAAGTTCTAATTGAGGAATGTTGGTTTAGACCATTTTACTGTTGCCAGCACTCACTGCTTGCCATAATGCTTGCAAGCAAGGTTCCTCGAAACAAAGCTCCTGAACAGGTTTGCAGGCCTGTACTGCACCAACGAGTTGAGTTAGGGCAGCAGCGGGCACTTGCCCAAAGCCCATGCTCCATTGGGGGAAAGAGCGTTTTTGAGCTACGCCTTGGAGTATAAGCTGCACTTGCTTGTGTCGCCGATCTTGCTTGATAGCCGCAAATAGTGCCTGTACGTCGGTTTCGGCTCCTTCCAAGAGCTGAACATAATGCCCTTCGCTGCAAAGCAATAGCCCTGTGATATGATGTTCGGCATTGTAGCTACGTGAGTGGTGCAGAATATCACGCAGCTGAGTTAGTTTGGGTAATGGAGGCATGGTCTGGCTTTCGTAAAGCAATCGATATAAACCAGTCTCACGCAGAGGGAGAGCCTGCTCATTGCTTTGTTCACCGTATTCATAACTGGTCGGCAACGGGCTTTCGTATGGACTTTGACCCAAGATAGAGGTATCGAGGAGGGAGAAGGCCAAGGCCAACGACCGACGATGAAGGCGCACCAGTTCCATGGCGCCAATTTCGGAGTTGGTCTTCTAGCGCACAAGCTCGACGTTGAGCTTTGCGGCAGAAACAAATGCCTCCTTGTAAGGAAGCATTGTCTTTCTACTTTACCATTAGCGTGGTGACTTTGCCCGTCTGCTTATCTACTTCAAACGCGGCTGCGTTAGGCATGCGTTTAGCCCAATCGGTGCGGGGAACCATCACCTGCCAATGAGTATCCACGTCAGTGACTCGCGCAGAATCAAATTGGTAAAGGGCACTATTAGGCTGCTGCTGCAGATGCTGAGCAACAGCGGCGCGGGCAGCTACTTCAGTAGTAGCACTTGTTGGCGCCGCCTGGCTTGTAGGATTCACAGTCTGAGGTTGACTTGTCTGGCAGCTACTAATACTGCCAACAGCAACTAGAAGCATGGATAAGGAGCGAAGTTTCATCATGGCGGCAAGTTATGCAAGGAGCAAGCCAAGCTCGTGCTTAAGATGAAAATCAAGCGAGAACTACACGGTTGCTGCCTTTAGTATGGGCGTATAAAGGTACCTAGTGCAGCAGCTAGGAGTGCTGCTTGCTCAGCAAGGAAGGTAAACCGAGAATATTGAGCCTACTCCTTCTTCACTCTCGACGCCGATGGTGCCGCCGGCGTTTTCGACCATCTTCTTAACCATGTAGAGCCCAATGCCTGAGCCATCGACGTGGTCGTGCATGCGCTGGAACATGCGAAACAGGTGCGCCTGCTGAGCCAACGCTAGCCCCAGACCGTTGTCTTGAACAGTAAGCACCTGCCAGTTGTCTCCCGCCGGCGAGCAGGCCAACCGAATGTACGGCAGGCGGTCAGGGTGGCGGTATTTGAGGGCATTGCTGAGCAGGTTATAGACGATGCTCCGCAGATTTTTCACGGAAAACAGCAATGTTGGGCAAGCCGACAAATCAATTTCCAGCTGAGCCCCGGTTTCACGCAATATGGGCAACAAATCTTGGCGCACATCTTCCACTACGGCCGCCACATCCACTGGCTCGGACTGCAAAGCGTGTTCCTGTTGCAGCTTGGTAATGTCGGTTAGGTGGTCGATGGTTTTTTTGAAGCGCTCCACTGCTTCCTGCATCATACCAATGATGGGCAAAACCAAGTCCGCTTCACGGGCAGCGGGCGGCAATTGGTGTTGCAAGGCATCAAGCAAGCCGTCGATGTTGGTGATGGGTGCTTTTAGATCGTGCGAGGCGGTGTAGATAAAATTGTCGAGGTCGGCGTTGGTGCGCATCAGCTGGGCATTGATGGTGCGCAACTCGGCGTTGAGCGTTTGCGCTTCGTCGCGGGATTGGCGAAGCTGCCGGGCTAAGCGTTGTAGACCCTGCTCGGCCAGCTGCCGTTCGTGGATGTCGAGGACGGTACCAACGATGCCTTCGTATTCGCCAGCAGCATTGAAGCGTGGCATACCCGCATCCAGAGCCCAGCGGTAGCGCCCGTTGCTGCGCCGCAGCCGGTAGAGCACTCGGAATGATATTCGTTGGGTATTGGCTTCGGAAAACGCCGCGCGGGCGGCTGGGGCATCGTCGGGGTGGACGGCTTCAAGCCAGCCAATACCCAGAGCCTGCGCTTCGGTTTGCCCAGTATAAGCGTACCACTGCTGATTGAGGTAGGTGCAATGCCCTTGAGGGTTGGTGACCCAGATCATGGCAGGCACATGGTCGGCCATGGCACGGAAGTACTGCTCGCTTTCCAGCAGTGTTTGTTGCAGATGCTTAAGTTCATGAATATCAATGGCCGCGCCCACCCATTGCGTTACGTGTCCGGCAGCATCGAATACGGGAACGGCCCGATCCAAGTGCCAGCGGTACTCACCGGTGGCCGCTATCCGCAACCGCATTTCGGCCTGAAAAGGCTGCGCGCTACGTACCGCCGTAAGCCAAGCCTCTAGGAAAGCGGCTTGATCGTCGGGGTGCATGTATTCTTTCCAACCTAACCCTTGCCCATTGTCTGCGCTAGTAAACCGCTCCCAATGCGGACTCAGATACGTGGTGTGGCCCTCGGCATTGGCTTCCCAAACCACCATGGGAGTTGTCTCTGCCAGCCGTTGGAAGCGGGCTTCGCTTTGCTCGGCCCGTTGCAGGTCACGCACCTGTGCTGGTGTGGTGCTAGCCGCCGCTGCTTCCGGTTGCGACTCTAGAGTAGGTGCGGAAGCGAGGCTTACCACTAGCATTTCTTCACTGCGCTGAATTGCTAGCTGCCAGAGGGTGCGGGAATCGTCGGGCAGTGAGATAGTGTCGTTGAGGAAGGGCAGGCCCGCTTCGCAGAGTTGCTGGCAAGATGAGAGTATAGCCAGTGCTAGGGCAGAGGGTAACTCACTCAGCAGGATTGTGCCCGTTGCATCAGGCCAGTGTAGCAAGCGGTGGGCGGCGGCATTGCCGTGCAGCACTACAAAATCTAACTTTTCGCCCTTGTTAGCCTCCTCCGTTAAGGGGCGCAAAATGAGAAGGCCACTCGGCGATACCTCAAGCAGAGCCTGCGCCAAAGCAGGCAGGGGAAGGGCAGGAACGAGCTGATTTTTCAATGGCAATAAAGACACGTACAGAGGCAAGATACTGCGTGGCACCCACTTCGCGAGTAGATCAGGTGTTATTGGCCAGTTACTAAAGCACTCTTTGGCTGCAAATGTTGGCTCCGTTGCCCCCTGCTGATGAATTGCTATTTCTATGCTGTGCCCTCTTATTCTGAAGGGCCTAAGATTAATTCCGCAAGCGAATTGCAATAAGCAACAAAAGCAGGGGAGTGGGTTAGCAGTAATTTCAGGAAGGCAGTAAAGCACTTTCAACTGCTACTCAAATGGCTTGGCGCACCGCCTCAAACCTAGGAATCTTGGCGCTTTAGTAGCTTTAAGTCTTATTACCGTTCCCGCTACTCAAGTTCTTTCTATGGCTGACCTGATTACAAGCTGGCGCGCAAGCTCGCGAGGGAGCTGTCGGCCTACTCTGCTGCAACGAGCAGTACTCTTTTGGTGCGTGTGTTGCTGGCTGACCGGTTGCGGGCCATCTACCCCGGCACCCACTTACCGCATCGGCTTTTCGCAGTGCACCAACGGTGATGCCTGGCGCCACGCCATGCTGGCAGGCATGAAAAAGGAGCTAAGCTTCTATCCGGAGGTGAGTTTCCAGATAAAAGACGCCAAATACAACAGCGCCCTGCAGGAGCAGCAGATTAAAGAATTTCTGCAAGAAGGTATTGACTTGCTGATCGTTTCTGCCAACGAAACCGAGCCGGTGACGCCTATTGTGGAGGAGGTATACAACCGTGGTATTCCGGTAGTGATTCTCGACCGCCGTACCACCTCCAAACTCTACACATCCTACGTGGGCGGCAACAACGTGGAAGTGGGGCGGACCGCTGGCAACTATATAGCGAGCTTGCTCGGCCAGAAAGGGCAGGTGCTGGAAGTGCTAGGCGCCCCCGGTACTTCGCCGGCCGTCGACCGTCACCGCGGCTTTGCGCAAGCGCTGGCCTCGTATCCTCAACTACAGTTGGTGGCGCAAGTCAACAGCAACTGGGAGCGGCCGTCGGTGCTGGAGCGGCTGCCGGCCGTGCTACGCCAGCATCCGGAAGTGGACTTAATTTTCGCGCATAATGATCGGGTGGCCCTTGGGGCGTATCAGGTGTGCAAGCAGTTGGGCCTGGACCGCCACATCAAGATTGTGGGCGTCGATGGACTGCCGGGTATGCACGGGGGAATTCAGTTGGTGCAGGACGGCATCATCAACGCAACGCTACTGTATCCGCCGGGTGGGGAGGAAGCCATTCGCACGGCCATGAAGATTCTGCGCAAAGAGCCCTACGAGAAAGAAAACAGCCTTAGCACGATGGTTATCGACTCGACCAATGTGCTAACGATGCGGCTGCAAACCGAAAAGCTGGCTAGCCAGCAGCAGGATATTCAGCGCCAGCAACAGCTCCTGCGGCAGCAGCGCGACACCTATGCCAGCCAGCAAATTGTGCTCTACGTGCTAGCAGCAGCCTTACTCGGGGCGGCCGTGCTCGGACTGATTGCCTTCCGGGCCTTCCGGGCCAACCGGCGCATCAACCAACAGCTTGGGCAACAAAACGAAGAGATACGCTCTCAGCGCAACCAGATTCAGGAGTTTGCCGAACGGGCGCGGGTGGAAACTGAGGCCAAGCTGCGCTTCTTCACCAACTTCTCGCACGAGCTGCGCACCCCGCTTACGCTGATACTCGGGCCAGTAGAGGAAATGCTGACTAGCAGCGACCTACCTGCTCCGCACCGCCAAGACGTAGGCTTGATCCGGCGCAATGCGCAACGCCTCTTGCAACTGGTTAATCAGCTCATGGATTTCCGCAAGATTGATGTGGGCAAGATGCCGGTACGGGCTACTGAGGGCAACTTGGTGGCGTTTGTGCGCGAAATCATGGACGTGTTCGAGAAGCCGGCCCGGCAGCGCGGCATCATCATGCGGTTCCTGCCCGCCGAACCCGTTATTGCACTCTGGTTCGATGTCAACATTCTCGACAAGGTGTTTTTCAACTTGCTGTC
Source organism: Hymenobacter sp. YC55 (assembly GCF_029433095.1). Lineage (GTDB taxonomy): Bacteria > Bacteroidota > Bacteroidia > Cytophagales > Hymenobacteraceae > Hymenobacter. The sequence goes on along the minus strand of NZ_JARNTX010000005.1, from coordinate 114,779 downwards.
CAATGCCCTCAAGTTCACGCCCGACCGGGGACAGATAACCGTGAGCTTGCAGGCAGTGCCCGCCGAGGGTAGCGTGCGGGTGAGTGTGGAAGACACCGGCCGGGGTATTTCCGAGCAAGACCGGGCGCACATCTTCGAGTGGTTTTACCAGGGCCAGCAGTCGGCGGCGCGCGGCTCGGGCATGGGACTGGCGTTGGCGCTCGGCCTGACGCGCCTGCACCAAGGCCAGCTTACATTCACCAGTCAACCCGGCCAGGGCAGCACCTTTGTGGTGACGCTGCCGCTGGACCTGCCTGCTTCGCTTAAGCAGCACGACGCCGCGGCGCTGGCGTTGCCTGCCTTTGCGCTAGAAGAAGGTATCAGTCCTGCACCGGCTTACGGCGAGCAAACGCCCGTCGTCTACGGCAGCAACGAGGCATTGGTGCTCGTAATTGAGGACAACCCGGAGGTCAACGCTTTCCTGACGCAGAAGCTGCAACCCCACTTCCAAGTCAGTACCGCCTTCGATGGGGCCACCGGCTTGCGGCTAGCCGCCGAAGCCATTCCGGACTTAATCGTGTGCGACGTCATGCTGCCCGAAATCAGCGGGCTAGAAGTGGTGGCGCAGCTGAAAGGTGATTGGCGGACCTCGCACATTCCGGTGGTGCTGCTCACGGCCCGCAACGCCCCCGAGCAGCAAGTGGAAGGCGTGCAAGCCGGCGCCGACCTCTACCTGACCAAACCGTTCAATCCTACCTTCCTGCTCGAAAGCCTACGCACCTTGCTAGCCAACCGCGACAAAATGCGCGAGCATTTCCGCCGCGAGCTGTCGGTCGATACGGTAACTGTGGCCCCGCAGCGCGTCGACCAGAAGTTCCTGGCCGATCTTACGGCCATCGTTGAAGCCAACCTTACCCGCTCCGACCTGAGCGTGGAAGACATTGCCCGCAGCCTCGGCATCTCACGGGTGCAGCTCTACCGCAAAGTCAAGGCCGTGCTCGGCACCGGCGTCACCGACTTCATCCAGGGCATCCGGCTCACCAAAGCCCGGCAGCTATTGCTCGATGATGAGCTAACTATTGCCGAAGTGGCGTATCAGCTCGGCTTCTCTTCGCCTTCGTATTTCTCCACCAGCTTCAAGGCGCGCTACCAGGTGTCACCATCCGAGTTCCGAGCCTTGCATACGACGCCAAGTGTGTGAATCAATTTCTAAAAACAGGTATCAAAACTGAAAGTAACAAGGGTTTAAAAAGTGAACGTGTGCAGTTATATGGTTGATTTATAGAGTTTTGTTATTCATCAGACAGGCGTGTAATTATTGAAAGGTTTTGAGTGAATAAAGTAAGACGGCGGCCGGGTTTGCCCTGAGATTTGGGTAACAACTCGGTTATGAAAACACCTCACGCTCCTTAGTTCGCCACCGCGCCTCTCCTTGCACCAAGCTCCTTATGCGGGCCGTGCGAGGGGAGGCGCGGTTGTGCTTTGTGGTGGCCACCCCACCTCCCCTGACGCTGTTTCCACTGTCTTCCTTTTCCACACAATTCCCATGAAACACACTGTCCCTTTGCTGCGGCAAGCCGTCAGGCTCTCGTTGCTTACCACCCTGCCACTGGCGCTTGCAGTGCCGGCTCTAGCGGCCGTTCCCGGCGCTGCTGGTGCCGCAAGCATACTAGCTGATGTCACGATTACCGGTCGGGTAACCGACGACAAAGGCGTTGCGCTACCCGGCGTAACGGTGGTGGTGAAAGGCACCACAACGGGTACCAGCACCGGCCCCGATGGCGACTTCAAACTCACCGTGCCCGACGACGCCACCCTGCTCGTTTCCTATATCGGGTACAAGGCCCAGGAGGTGCCCGTGACGGGCCGCACCACCTTCACCATTACGCTGGTTACGGATGCGGCAGCTCTGGACGAAGTGGTGGTGACCGGCTACCAAACCCAGCGCAAGGCGGATTTGACTGGGGCGGTGGCGGTGGTGAAAACCGAGGAAATTCGGGACATGGCCTCCAACGACGTAACCCGCAATCTGCAAGGCCGGGTGGCCGGCGTGCAAATCAACTCCGACGGGGCGCCGGGCAGCTCGGCTACGGTGCGTATCCGGGGCATCGGCACGCTCGGCAACAACGACCCGCTCTACGTCATCGACGGCATTCCAACGCGGGAAGGCATCAACCAGATCAACCAGAACGACATCGAGAGCATACAGGTGCTTAAAGATGCCTCGGCGGCCAGCATCTACGGGTCGCGCGCTTCTAATGGCGTGATTATCATCACCACCAAACGGGGCAAACTAGGAACCACGAAGGTGGATTTCTCGACCTTCTTCACACTCCAAACGCCGGGTCCGCACGTCAAGCTGCTTAACACCTTGGATTACGGCCGGGTGTACGGCCAGGCTGCCATCAACGATGGCACCAACCCTAGCCTGCCATACTACAACTTCCAGACAAGTGTGGACGCCAGCGGCCGCCGGGTGCTGAATGGGGTAACAGTGCCCGAATTCATTGACGCGGCCAAAACGCAGCGGGCTTCCGATACCGACTGGTTCAAGGAAACGCAGCAGAATGCCCTGATCCAGAGTTACAACCTGAGTGTGAGCAGCGGCAGTGAGCGGGGCAGCGCCTTGTTCTCGGTAAACTACTACGACAACTCCGGCACCCTGAAATACTCGGGTTTCGACCGGTACACTGCCCGCCTCAATAGCGACTACAACTTCCTGAACGGCCGGCTGAAAATCGGGGAAAACCTAACCGTCGTGAAGTCGCAGCGGGCTGAGTTCGACCTAAATCTGGTGCGCGACCGGACCACGCAGCTGCCGTCCATCGTGCCGGTGCATACCGTGGATGGCGTGGGTTGGGGCGGACCCGTAGCGGGCATGAGCGACCGGGACAACCCGCTGCGCCTGCTCACCGACAACAAGCAGAACCGCTCGAACACGGGCCGTGCGTTCGGCAACTTCTACGCCGACGCTGAAATCCTGAAGGGCCTGCACGTACGCAGCAGCTTCGGCATCGACTACAACATCTACAAGTTCCGCCAGATCTACAAAACCTACCAGGCCGGCTTCCTCTCCGAAGCCAACAACCGCGTAACCATCAACGACCGGTTCTGGGGTAACTGGGTTTGGCAGAATACCATAAACTACGACATTCTGCTAGGTGGCAAGCACCAGCTGGGCGTATTGGCCGGAGCCGAGCGCATCAGCTACTACGATGAGGGCTCCTACGCCTCGCGCACCAACTTCGCCAGCGAAGACCTGACCTACACCTACCTAGATGCCGGCGCCGCCAACAAAGACAACGGCGGTAGCGCCACGGCGTACCGGCTGGCTTCCACATTCGGCAAAATCAACTACTCGTTTGCCGATCGGTATTTGCTGTCGGGCACGCTGCGGCGGGACGGGTCGTCGCGCTTTGGTGAAGACAACAAGTTTGGGGTGTTTCCGGCCGTGTCGGCGGGCTGGCGCCTGAGCGAAGAAGCCTTTGTGAAAGACAACGCGCCGATTCTAACCGACTTAAAGTTGCGCGCTGGATGGGGCCAGACCGGCAACCAGGACATTGCCAATTTCGCTTCGCGGGGCCTCTATCAAGCACTGCTCGGTACCATCGACCCCAACTTCGAGTACGACCGGGGTACCGCCTACGACATCTACGGCAACGACATCAACCTGCCCTCGGGCTACCGCCGCTTCCAGCGTGCTAACCCGAGCCTGAAGTGGGAAACTACCACCCAAACCAACGTAGGCGTGGACTTCGGCTTGCTGCAAAACAAGCTCTCCGGCTCGGTTGACTACTTCGTAAAGAAGAGCGAGGATATTCTGGTGAACCTGCCGTACCTAGCGGTAGTAGGCGAAGGGGGCGACAAATTTGTGAACGGCGCGTCCATCGAAAACAAGGGGTGGGAATTTGTGCTCGGCTACCAGAACGAGCTAGCCAACGGGTTGACTTACAGCATCTCGGGCAACCTCTCGACCTACCGCAACAAGCTCACCTATTTGCCCGACGAGGTGATAAACGCCTACGGCGGCAATGGCCAAGATATTACGCGCCTGGGGCACTCCATCAATGCAGTGTACGGCTACGTGGCCGATGGCCTGTTCCAAAACGAGGCCGACGTGACCAGCCACGCCACGCAGGTAGGGGCGGCGCCCGGCCGCATTCGGTACCAGGACCTGAACGGCGACGGCAAAGTGGACAACTTCGACCAGACCTGGATTACGGAAGGCGTGCCCGATTTCAACTACGGCCTCAACCTAGGCGCCGGCTTCAAGGGCTTCGACTTGCAGATCTTCTTTCAGGGAGTGCAGGGGCTCGACGCCTACAACAACGCCAAATTCCGGACCGACTTCTCGTCGTTGGCTTCCGGCGAAAATTGGGGCCAGCGCCTACTCGATGCCTGGACGCCGACCAACACTGGCTCTACCATTCCGGCCGCTACGCTCATCAACACCAACAACGAGGGCCGCGCTTCCACCTACTTCATCGAAAACGCTTCTTATATGAAGCTGCGCAACCTCCAGCTCGGCTATTCGCTGCCTAACAGCCTGTTTAGCAAAGTGAAAGTGCAAGGGGTACGCGTCTACGTGCAAGGCCAAAACCTCTTCACCATCAAGAGCAAGGAGTACACCGGCGCCGACCCCGAAGTAACCAACTACCAGTATCCGGTGCCCCGCATTTTCTCGGCCGGCCTTAATCTTTCTTTCTAACCTCTGCCAACGCTAATTCCCATGAAACTAGTCAAAACCAGCGTGTTGGCATTGTCGCTGCTCGCTTTCACTTCCGGTTGCAACGACGAGAAGTTCCTTGATGTGCAGCCCACCGGCGCCCTGAGCGACGAGCAATTGAACACGCCCGCCAACATTGAGAAGCAGGTGATTGCCGCCTACTCGCAACTCGGCAACGACGTGTACCGCGCCCCTTACACCTCGATGTGGCCCTACGGCAACGTGCGCGGCGGCGACGCTTACAAAGGCGGCAACGGCACGGCCGACGTGGATGCTTTCCACTTCTACGAAACCTTCACCTTCAACCGCGTCGATGTTGGCAATACCGATGAGCTGTGGTTTTTGCTCTACATCGGCGTTTCCCGCGCCAACGACGCCCTGCGCCGCCTCGATGCCGTGGATGCTACTGCGCTGCCCAATAAGGCGGTGCGCCAAGGCGAGATGCGCTTCTTACGGGGGCACTTCTACTTCTTGCTCAAAGAGCTGTTCAAGCAAGTGCCTTACATCGACGAAACCGTGCCCACCGATCAGTACGGTACGGTGTCGAACGTGGAGCTGAACAGCGACGCACTATGGGGCAAGATTGCCGAAGACTTTAGGTTTGCGGTAGCCAACCTACCCGAAACGCAGCCTGAAATCGGGCGGGCCAATAAGTCGGCGGCGCAGGCCTACTTGGCCAAAACGCTGCTCTACCAGGCCTACGTGCAGAACGACAACCACGCCGTGACGAGCGTCGACCAAGCCAAGCTAAACGAGGTGGTGGCGCTAACCAACCAAGTCATTGCTTCGGGCAAGTACTCGTTGCACCCCGACTACGCCACCAACTTCCTGACCGTAGGCGACAACGGCGTGGAGTCGGTGTTTGCCATCCAGTTTTCGCGCAACGATGGCACGCCCAAGGGCCGCACCGATCGGGGTAACTGCCTGAACTACCCCATGAACCCCGACTACGGCTGCTGCGGGTTCCACCAGCCAAGCCAGAACCTGGTGAATGCCTACAAAACCGACGCGCAAGGCTTGCCGCTGTTCACTACGTTCAACAACTCGGACCTGCTAACGCCCACCGATTTCCAGACCAACACCGTGGACCCGCGCCTCGACCACACCGTGGCCGTGCCCTCGCACCCCTACAAGTACGCGCCCACGTTTGTGTTTGAGAATTCCTGGCTACGCGACAAAAACACGTATGGCGTGTACATGTCGATGAAGGAAAACGTGCTGCCTTCCGACCCGAGCTTCCAGAAGACGCCGCCGTTCATGACCACGTCGAAGAACTGGACCATCATTCGCTACGCCGATGTGCTGCTGTGGAAGGCCGAAGCTCTGATCGAGCTGAACCGGCCGGCCGAAGCCCTGCCTATCATCAACCAAATCCGGGAGCGGGCCGGCAATAGCACCGCTCGCCTGAAAAACGCCGTGGGGGCCAGCACGTCCAACTACCGTATCGGGCAGTACCCGGCCACCGGCTGGACGCAAGCTTACGCCCGCGAAGCCTTGCGCTACGAGCGTCGTTTGGAGTTTGCTTTGGAAGGCTACCGCTTTTTTGACCTCGTCCGCTGGGGCATTGCTGCCAACTACATGAACACCTATTTCGAGAAAGAGAAAACCAAGCGCCAGCACCTGGCTACCGCCCGCTTCACCGCCGGCCGCGACGAATATTTGCCTATCCCGCTCAACCAAATCAACTTCAGCAAGGGCCTCTACAAGCAAAATCCCGGCTGGTAGAGGGAGCTCAGTAGGAAGCTGGCTAATTCTGGTTAGCTTCCTGCAACTAGTCAATACGTTAGCTGCTTTCAGCAAACAGCTAGGAAAGTGTTTCCCTCTCGCACAAGTCACGTATTTGGTAGAGCTTATACGCGACAAAATCAACTCTCAATGAAAACTAGCAACGTCTTCTTCTGGTCCCTGGTGGTGGCGCTAGGAGGCTTTTTGTTCGGCTTTGATACGGCCGTTATTTCCGGAGCCGAAAAAGCTATTCAGCAGCTTTGGGGGCTGAGTGCCGTCGAGCACGGCTTTACCATTGCCGTGGCCTTGATTGGCACCGTGTTCGGCGCCATATTCGGGGGCATCCCGTCGGACAAGCTAGGGCGGCGCCAAACCCTGATCTGGATTGCGGTACTCTACTTCGTTTCGGCGCTCGGCGCGGCTGTTACCAATAGCTGGGTGGCGTTTATGATCTTCCGGTTCCTGGGCGGGCTCGGCGTGGGAGCGTCGTCGGTGACGGCCCCGCTCTACATTTCCGAGGTGTCGCCGGCCGATAAGCGGGGGCGCATGGTGAGCATGTTCCAGTTCAACATTGTGTTCGGAATCCTGGCGGCCTACTTGTCTAACTACCTACTGACGGGTACGGGCGAGCAAGACTGGCGCTGGATGCTGGGCGTGCAAGTGGTGCCGGCCGCTGCGTTTTTCCTGCTCTTGTTCCGGGTGCCCGAGAGCCCCCGCTGGCTGATTGGCCGCGGCCGGGTGGAACAAGGCCGGCAGGTGCTGCGCCTCATCAATCCCGCTACCGCCGACGAGGACGTAACGGCTATTCTGACTACCAACGCCGCCGATGTGGCCGAGGGCGGCCACTCGCTGTTTGCCCGCCAGCACCGCAGCCCCGTTATGCTGGCCGTGCTGTTTGCGGTATTCAACCAAGTGTCGGGCATCAATGCCATCATCTATTTCGCCCCGCGCATTTTCGAAATGACGGGCTTGGGCAAAAGTTCGGCCCTGCTGTCGTCGGCTGGCCTCGGACTGGTCAACTTCGCCTTCACGCTGCTGGCGCGCCAGTTTATCGATAAGCTCGGCCGCCGCCAGCTGATGCTCATTGGCTCGTTTGGGCTGATTACCACTCTTGGACTAGTAGCGTGGGCTTTTTACTCCGAGAATTTCCAGGCCTTTGGGGGCATGCTGGTGCCAGGGCTGCTCTTTATCTACATTGCCTTCTTTGCTTTCTCGCAAGGCGCTGTCATCTGGGTGTTTATCTCGGAAATATTCCCCAATACGGTACGTGCCAAAGGCCAGGCCCTGGGTAGCTCCACACACTGGGTTATGGCCGCCCTCATTGCTTTCACCTTCCCCTACTTCGCCGAGAAGTTGGGTGGCGGCAACACCTTCCTGTTTTTCTGTTCGATGATGGTTTTGCAGCTACTGTTCGTGTGGCGCCTGATGCCCGAAACCAAGGGCACTAGCCTCGAACAGATGGAGAAGACTCTGGTAATTCACTAAGCAATGCAGCTAGGAGTGCCTACAACGTGCATGGACGGGGGTGGGGCGCCCGGTGACTGGAGAATGCCTTTTCCCTCTCTGCTCTCCTTTCCAACCTCTCATTTCTAAGACTTCACTTCTCATGTCTGACAACAAGATAGTTTGCTTCGGCGAGGTGCTGTGGGACGTGCTGCCCACCGGCAAGCAGCCCGGCGGCGCGCCTTTCAATGTGGCCGTGCACCTGCACCAACTTGGTCAGCCTGTTGACCTAATTAGCCGCGTAGGCGACGACGACCTGGGTGCCGAGCTGCTGGCTTTCATCGAATCCAAAGGGCTAAGAACCGACTTGGTGCAGCGCGGCAAAACGCACCTGACGGGCGTGGTAAAAGCCAACGTGGACGATGCCAACGAGGTAACCTACAAGATTGTGCAGCCCGTGGCCTGGGATTATATCCAGTACGACGCAGCCTTGGAAACCCAAGTAGCCCAGGCCGATATGTTGGTGTTTGGCAGTTTGGCCGCCCGACAGGGTGCCACGCGCGAAACGCTGTACCGCCTGCTCGAACATGCTCGCTTCAAGGTGTTTGACGTGAACATGCGTCCGCCGCACTATACCAAAGGCGTAGTGAAATACCTGCTCGAAAAAGCCGATCTGGTGAAAATGAACCACCACGAGCTAGCGGAAATCATGGCTTGGTTCAGCGAGGAAACCGAGGAAGTAGCCGCCGTACAGTGGCTGGCTTCGCGCTTCAACTTGCAAGCCGTGTGCGTCACCAAAGGCGCCGATGGGGCCATCCTCTGGACCAACAACCAACTGTACCGCGCCCCTGGCGTGTCTGTAACCGTGCGCGACACCATTGGCAGCGGCGACGCTTTTCTGGCGGCGTTGCTTAAAGGTTGGCTAGCCGGCCAGGAGCCCGGCGAGTGTTTGCGTTTCGCCTGCGCCACCGGCGCGTTGGTAGCCACACACCAAGGAGCCACCCCCGATTTCAACGAAGCCGACGTGCGCGAGCTGCTGGCCGTGCAAGCCGTGTAGCTGCGCCCTAAATACCTGTAAATCTTCCGAGTAGAGCCGAAGCATCTCGCGTGCTGACACAGGATTACTATTCCAACATTAGCACGCGAGATGCCTCGGTCGCTGGCTTGATGCGCCACATGCTCAGCAGGGCAATGGTATTGCAACTTCACCATGGTATTAGCACGCGAGATGCTTCGGCAAGCTCAGCATGACGGATATAGTTTAGCAACGTCAGCCTACTAAATGCTGCTACTTGCTTAGTATGACAGGCACAGTTGGGCGGCGCCAGTATGGTCCATGCTGCGCTTGTTGAAGACAACTATGCCTTTGTTGGACCATTACCCACCACTTTCCTATCCCACCCGCATGAAAAAGGCTCTTCTACTGTCCCTTTCTTTGCTTGGCTTCCTCGATGCCAGTCTAGCACAGACCACTAAGCCGATACCTCCTGCTACGCTACAATACCGCCCGGCCTACCACTTCAGCCCGGCCAAAATGTGGATGAACGACCCCAATGGGATGGTGTACCACAACGGCACCTACCACCTGTTTTTTCAGCACTACCCCGACGGCATGGAGTGGGGCCCCATGCACTGGGGCCACGCCACCAGCAAGGACTTGGTTAGCTGGCAAGAGCAGCCCATCGCCTTGTACCCCGACAGCCTAGGCTATATTTTCTCGGGCAGTGCTGTAGTGGACGCCAACAATACAGCTGGCTTCGGCAAGAACGCCCTAGTGGCCATCTTCACCCACCACGACCCCAAAGGCGAGAAAGCCGGCAGCAAAACCTTCCAAAACCAAAGCATTGCCTACAGCCTTGACGAAGGTAAAACCTGGAAGAAGTACGCCCAAAATCCAGTGCTGAAAAACCCCGGCATCACCGACTTCCGCGACCCGAAAGTGAGCTGGTACGAAGCCGGCAAAAAGTGGGTGATGACGCTAGCTACCAAAGACCGAATTACGTTCTACTCGTCGCCGAACCTGAAGGATTGGACCAAGCTGAGCGAATTCGGCGAAAAGCTAGGCGCCCATGGCGGCGTGTGGGAGTGCCCCGACCTTTTCCCGCTTACGCTCGAAGGCAAGACGCATTGGGTACTGCTGGTGAGCATCAACCCCGGCGGCCCCAACAGCGGCTCGGCCACGCAGTATTTCGTGGGGCAGTTTGATGGCAAGACCTTCACGCCTGGCAGCACGAAAACCCAGTGGGTAGACTACGGCAAAGACGATTACGCCGGCGTCACCTACGGCAACACGGGCAACCGACGCATCTTTCAGGGCTGGATGAGCAACTGGGAGTACGCCAACCAAGTGCCTACCTCGCCCTGGCGCAACGCCATGACAGTGCCCCGCGAGCTAGCCCTGCGTAAAGTAGGCACAAGCGTGTATTTGACGTCGCAGCCCGTGAAGGAAGTAAGCCAGCTGATGCAAGCCGGCCGCGTGACGCTGCAGAACTTAACGGTGAGCCAGGAACTGGATTTAAGCAGCCGCTTGCCCAACCCCGGCGACAAGCTCCAACTCAAGCTTAGCACCAAGCAGCTCACCGATTTCGCGCTGGTACTCTCCAATTCGCGCGGCGAGGAATTGGTGATTGGCTACGATAAAAAAGCCAACGAGTACTACGTGGACCGCAGCAAAGCCGGCAATAGCAGCTTCAGCACCAAATTTCCCGGCCGCCATGCTGCGCCCCGCTACGCTACCACGCCGGCTGCCGATATTACTATGCTCTTCGACGGCACCTCAGTGGAACTGTTTGCCGATAACGGGCTAACTGTCTTGACCGAGCTGTTTTTTCCTAACGAGGTGCTCAACACGCTTAAGCTAAAGTCAAGCTCAGGCCTGGTAATCACACAGTTGGACTGCGCCAAGCCAGCTTTGGCGGTCAAGTAACGCCTTTGCCTGCACGGCTGAGCAGTAGCAGTTCAATGGTCTGCTTTAATTTGTTGGCTCGTCTTTTCCAACCAGTAAGGGTAGCACCGCTGGCTGGATGGGCGAGCCAATAAAAGTATAGGCTACTCCTAAACTGTCCATTCAAAACAGTTGGGTGCTCCTATCTTAGCACCTTGTCTGTCAAGACCAAGACTTTCTCCTGCTTTTAGGCTTGCCGATGGGTAGGAGGGAGGTTGCACTAGCCGCCCAAGGGTATGAAAACAACTTGTCGTTTGCATCTGCGTTGCCGCCCCGTATCAGTCTTCTCCGGCAACTGGTGTCGATTGGCGTGTTGCCTGCTAGTGTTGCTTGGTTTGGGGCCTACCGCATATGCGCAGGAAGATTGGGGCTACAAAGTCTACCAGTTTCCGGCCGACATGATACCGCGCATCGACGGCCAAGTGGATGATTGGGCCAGCTTCCCGAGCGAATACGTTGTGGGCACCGACCAACTGTGGGACGACTCCAAGCATTACCCCGCCCCGGACCCCAAGAACCTCGATGTGAAAGTGCGGGTGGCCTGGGTGAAGGGCCTGAACCGGCTTTACGTCCTGTATGAAGCCTACGACGACTATTGGGACTTCACGCTGCCCGGCCTCCACAACGACACGTTTGAACTCGTTGTGGACGGCGACTTGTCCGGCGGGCCGCTTATTGCCGAGCAGCATCCCAACCAGACGCTGCCGCTGTGGGACCGGTTCGTGTCGTTTCACGGGGTCCATGCCCAGAACTACCATATTTTCACGCCCGCTGTGGGCAAAGATTGGGCGCTGGCTTGGGGCAGCCAGCCTTGGATTAAGCGGCTGCCGTACGCCAACATTGCCTATTCCTACCAGTTCAAGCCGGGTGGGTCGGGCAAGCTCGTGGCCGAGTTCTGGATTACGCCCTTCGACTACGCCGGTGCCGAAGGACCAGCGCGCGCCGTAGAATCGGTACTAACGGACAACAAGAAAATCGGGCTGACTTGGGCGGTAATCGACTACGACGACGTGAAAGACGAAACCAAGAAGGGCTTCTGGAATCTGTCGAAAAACCACAAGATGTACGGCAATTCCAGCTTGGGTACCGTTTTCACTCTCATGCCGCTAGACGCCAAGTACCAGCCGAAGCTGCAAGCCCAATGGTCGTTCCTGGTTACGGACATGGCGCGGCGGCAAGTGACCTTCCACGACGACAGCCAAGGCACGGTTACGCGCTGGCAATGGGATTTTGGCGACGGCACTACGTCCAAGGAGCAAAGCCCGGTGCATCAGTACCAGAAGGCTGGTAATTACATCGTGGTGCTGACCGTGGAAGGTCCGGCCGGCAGTTCGCGCATGTCGAAAGTGTGGGAGGTTGTCCTTAAATAAGCATGCGGTTTGTTTTGCTGGCACAAAACCAGATTGTTTATCCTGGTATCGGCAGGACTTCGTAGTGCGTCACGTAAGGCTCCATTTCCAGCAAGTAGGCTGTATCTTCGGGGTAGTAGCGAGCTTGCTCGTAAGCCGGACCAGCGAAGGCCTGGATAGCCTCGTACGACTCCCAAAAAGTAAGAAGCTGAAAATGCGCTATTCCATCTTGCACGCGGCGTAGGACGGTTACGCCCCGGTTGCCCGGAGTGTGCTGGTAGTCGGCTAAGCCCGTGCGCAATAGGTACTGATAATAGGCTTCCGCCTGTAGTTCAGGAACGGCTCCATGCCATAAGCGAGCAATCATAGTCACTAAGATTTGATGATAGATCAACTGGCGCGGCTTTGTTCCGTAAGCCCGCCTTTCAAATCAAAGCTAGTAGCCTGAAAAGCAACACGATGTGCAAAAATCCCTTTTTGCCAAGTGCATTCCCTATGGGCTTGTTTGAATGTAAGCAAGTAGGAAAGGCGTGCTGCTATCGTCTTATGGATGCAGGAAAGCAGTTAGCCCCAGTTGCTACTCGCCTGAACTTCGCTGAACTACTTATGTGGTAGCAAGTCAACTCGAAAAGCTGAGCTGTATAAGCATAAAAAAAGGGTGACTGTATAGTCACCCTTTTTTGGTTGTTCAATAAGATGGTCTACATGGTAACTAGACGGGGCAGTTCTACTTCGAACAGGCTAGCGAATTCTTGAGCAGAAAGAATATGACCTTGCTTCTGAGCGTTGTTGGCCAGTTCATATCCCCACTGTGCAGCCGCTAGGCGTTGGGTCGGCGTCCCGTGGTGGCCGGTGCTGGTGAACGAGCAGTCTCCGATGTTTACGAACACTTGCAAGAACTGCTGAACGCGCTTCCACTGCATGGCTGCTCCTCTCGCATGCGAGAGGTAATAGGCCGAATAAGCATCTGCCATGAGCTCTGTTCTGCGAGTGCCTTCTGGAGTGCTTGGGCCCTCTGGGAACAGCTTCAATTGGAATTGAACCTGGTGGCCAAATTCGTGAGCCAGAATGGCTTGAGGCGCAACGTCATTATAGCCGATAGCCGTGTACGCTTGCATAATTCCGTCGCCCATCACAATCTTATCCGGGATTGTGCCAAATGGCTCTTCCGTAAAGCCTTCTAAGGCAAAAGCGTTGAAGGTGAAAATGGGGTGGTTACCATTTCTCAACTCAGGGTAGGTCTTAAGCGCATTGATAACGCGGTCGGCATAGATGGCTGCACTAGCATTGCTCAAGCCGTAAGCATTCACATACGTCCGGATTAGCTTTTCCCGGTTTTGCAGCATGTTTCCATGCATAGCAACCAGCACGATGTCCTCCGACTCGATATTCCAGAAGCGCTGTAAATCTTTGAATGCTTTGGTTAGCCGTTGGGTGTACTCCCCATTTGGACCGAAATACTGGTTTTGGGGGCTGTTTTCATACAACAAAGCGTCGTAGGTAGGCAGGTTAGTCATAGCAGTGCTATTGACAGCCGTGCGAGCTCCAGGAGTCCAATCAGTTAGTTGCGTGCCAAGCCATTGGTTCAATGGCGTGTCGTCGTCGCAAGGGGTTGGTTCCAAGGCCAATGCCCGGCGAACCATGTCTCGGAACTGAGGGTCCGATTTCAGTAATTGTGTTAAAGTAGGATCTAGTGTTCCCTCAAGTGCCGTAGCATTTTGCTGGGTTGATTGGCTTGCTGCGTTAGGCTCGAGCGTACTATCAGTTTCCTTTTGGCAACCCGTTAATACGGTAAATGACAGGGCAAGGGATGCCGACAGGAGTTTGAGGTGCTTCATAAGTACTGTTTTTGGTTTTGGGGAAAGGAAGGTTGGCGAGAAGTATAGAATGCAAAATGTTCTATACTTTATTAGGTCAATATAGTGTGCCTCAAGTTATTGCATGCTAATGTTCAAAAACGAGCAGCACCTATGTTCGCCCTAATGTATAATCATATCTTGAAATCGCCTAATCTTTCACAACCGATGAACAAGATTTTATACGTAACCTTTTTTGTGCCCCACATTCAACTGTAAATACGTACGTAAGTATGTATAAATGTTTATACGTATAGACTAAATAGTCCCTGTCTAGGACGTATATTATATAATATTATATAGATGGACTAATTTCTATTAACACAAAGTAACCCCCTCTTTCATAGCTAGTTGAATTACTAGCGTTAAGAAAGAGGGGGTTGCCTTAAGGGTGAATGCTGATGTGAAAACTCTAGAAAGGGGGAGATGCAGGTAACTTCAAGAGGGAGTACACTCAACAGCATTAGCTACTATCTACTCGCAAAGCATCGACGCATTGCTTGCGTTATTCTAGAATTTGATAGCCAATGGGCTTGAAAGAATAGTTGTTGGACATCTCGGCCGAACAAGCAGTCATCCCAACCAGCAAATCTGTTTTGGCTTCTAGTATTACGTAGTCGCCGGCTTTGCTTTTAGGAGGAAGCACGTCCACTTTCCCCGTTTCCCCGTCCACGGTTACGTGCATGAAGATGTTGAAGCAGATCGGAATAGTGTCAGGACTAATGCCGTACTCCTGCAATGCCTCGCAAAGGTTGCCGAAGCAGCCACGGTGTGGATGCGTGTGGCCGTAGATAATGCGGAACGTGTCGGCACTACAGGGCGTGAGCAAAAAATCGTGGCGCCCTACTGTGTCTTCCACCAGCTCGAACATGATGTTGCTGCGGTTAGAGTAGAAGGGGTGCCCCTTGGTCAGAAAGATAGTCTCGGCATAATCAATGGTACGCCCCGAGGAAAGATACTCGGCTTTGTCGGCGAGGCTATAGCAGACGAAATCAGAGACTTGCTCGCCTTCTATGTCAACCACTTTAAGGCGCTGGCCTTGGCGCAGAATGAATGCGGTGCCGCTACGCGGCGGTATGATGGTCAATTGATCCATGTTGGCTTAAAAAAGGGCATTTCCAGGCTTGATCATATGCTTTCCCGCTGTATTGGTAGGCTTCGGAGGAGTCGCCGAAATCGTGCAGCATCGGGTTGACAGAGCCTGAGTACGCTATGTCGCGGGTACGAATGGTGTTGCGGATGGTATCGTAGCGGCCGTTTGTGCGCAACTGCTCGAACTGCGCGTGGGCATTGAATACCAGTGTTGGATACTTGAACCGGCGGGCGGGCCGTGAACTACCAGGGTGCAGCCCAATCACAAAAAAGGCTTCCTCCTTGAGGCTAAAGCTAAAATTAGCCGAGTTGGGGTCGGCAACTACGCGCCGGTCGTACCCATAGCGCTGGGCATCAAGATTGGAGAGGGCCTGCATGCGCTGCCAGAACAACTCTTCAAACAATACTTCGTCGGGCACTGTTGGACCTTTAAAGATGATGGCCGCACTATGATAGGGCTTTTCAGCTTGCCGGTAGGTGTCCACAAAGTCGTAGATGAACTCCAGAATGTCGGTGTCATCCTTAGGGCAAGCGAGGTGGTCAACCACCATGTAGTGGAGCTGATTAAAAGTGAGTGCGGTCTTGGCGACTACGCACGGGAAATCCTTCTGATTTATAAAAGAAAGATATTCGTCACTGTATATATTGTTTTGAACGTCAGGCATGTGAGAATTCTTGGGTCGGAGGTAAGCCAGGAATAGTTTAAATTCCTTGCTGAGCTTTACGCAAGAATTCGCCGTGGTGTTGATGAGCTGAAATTGCTCTAGTTGAGCTTGCTGCTACAGCCAGTATGCTTCAGCTTTGGGTGGCAACGTGAGAGGTAAGAAAGCCCAACCATTTAGCTAGACAGTACTTACTCGTCAGTACTGCATACGAACGACGGCTAAAAGAGCAGCTTGGAAGCACAACTGTAGCACTGGTTTTTATGCCAGAATTAGCATAAAATCTTATACAAAATAAGTTAGTGAGACAACGATATTCTCGTTATGTAGCGGGCTCTTGCTGGCAGGATAGTGTCCTCTGATGAAAAGAAACACCTGTTTTTAACCTCGACAGTAAGGAGCAATGCTATACCGATACAAAGCAGGTTAGCATTTCTTGTATCACTTATGGATGTAAGAATAGGAATATAGAATAGTGATATTATATAATCGGGGTTGTAGCTTTTTTATAATAAATGTCGGTATATTCACTTTGCTTATCATTATATAGTCTTTGCTATGAGTATGCTATCATCAGCTGAAGGATCAGCCTTTCACGCAACGTTGCCCCCGTACCAGCAACTTGGCAATGTAGAGGAACAAGTATTTGATGAGCTTGTGTTGCTCGCGGCTCGTCTATGCAAAGTGCCCATTGCTTTTATTTCGCTGCTTGAAGACGAAACGGTCTGGTTTAAGCACACCACAGGTTGGAGTGGGGCCGAACGCCTACCGCACAATTTTACACTTTGCTCGGTAGCTGTTGCGCAGCAAACCGCCACCATTTTTCCGGACCTGCGGCAGGAGCCGTGTTTGCGTATCAATACGCAAAAGATAGATGCCTTAGGGCTCCGCTTTTATGCCGGCATGCCGCTACGCTCGGCGCAAGATCAAGCCGTGGGGGTGTTGGCCGTTCTCGACCAGCAACCACGTCAGCTCTTGACTACCGACCAGACTTTATTAGAGCAATTCGCTCGTTTAGTGGAGTCCTTGCTTGACCTCTACCGGGCCACAGCGCAGCAGAAGTGTAACGCGCCTGCTGAGGACGCCCAGGTTTACTCTACCATCGTGGAAAGTATCCAGTGGATGCAGGCTTTAGCCAAACGGACTACTATTGGTGCGGAGGACGGTGCTCCTGGCCTCGACAACAAGCCTGCTATCGGGCAGGAAGCCCACGAGCTAACGCATTTGATTCGGCATCATCTAAACCGGCCCCAATACTTTGCTTAACAAGGATAGTAGCCAAGCAGCAGAGCTAACTCGCCACTAGAAGTTAGCTCTGCTGCTTGGCTGCATGCCGTTGCCGACGGTAGGTGCTGTGCCACTTGTCGAGCAGTAAATAAGCTAGACAGATGCCGCCAGCAGCCAGTAAGTGCGAACCCATAGTAGGGGGAGCCGCACCACGTACTGGTTGTAGCAGTTCAACGCTTGAGAGCCAAGCGCCAAAGCCTGATTCATCCGGTGCTAGTTCTGCGTAGAAAGGTAGAACACAGAGCAGTCGGGATGCACTGAGTAGCAAACCAACTGCGAGGATGATACCGCGCCAGGCTTGGCGTGAAAGCAACGGCTCATAAAGCAGGGCCTGCTCCGCGGCCTCCACCTCAATTGCGGCCATTATTGAGGCCGTGAAATTTTTGGGCAGCGCCGGCGTGGAATCCACTTCCCGCAGCAGCGTGCCCAACAAAGTATCTTCTTTCAATTCATCGTGGCTCATAGAAGGTCGGCTATTTCCTGTTTGAGTAGCTGATGCAGCACGGCGTACAGTTTGCGCCGGGTACGCAGCAGCTTCACTTTGATGTTGGCTTTGCCCAAGCCCACAATCTGACTGATTTCTTCCACAGAATGCTCGTGCTGATAAAACAAGGTGATCAACAGAGCCTCATCGGGCGCAAGCGTAGCGAGGGCTGCCTCCAAGTACACTTTCTGGTCGTGGTGGGCTAAAGCCTGAAACTGAGTTCGCGCATCATCGACTAGCGGGTAGCTGGTGGCAGCATTTTCGTCGCTAAGGGAAGAAGTTGGTAGCTGCTTGCGCCGAGCGTGCGAAACAGCCGTGGTGTACACGATGCGATATAGCCAAGTGGAAAACTTGGCATCGCCGTGGAAGTTAGCCAAGCCTCGGTAAGCTTTCAAAAAAGCATCCTGCGTTGCTTCCTCCGCTGTCTGCCGGTGGCGCAGCAATTTGTAGGCAATATGAAAAGCCAAGCTCTGGTAACGCGCCACAAGCAAGCCAAAGGCTGCCGTGCTGCCTTCAATTACCTGCTGGATCAATACGCTGTCGGGGACGGGGGTAGCCATGTGCCGCTTGGACGCTGCATGTACTGGAGCGGTTACAAGATAACAAGTCCTGAAAAAGCTTCAAGTGCGTTGTAACCGCTCCAGTACACGCAGCGTCCAAGCGACCAACCAACCTTTCTTACACTAATCAACCGGTAGTAGCTATGGACTTTTCGCCCCTAATAGCGGTAACACTAACGCTCTTGCTTTGCAGCACCGTTTTCGGTGTTGCATATCTCTATTTCACGGCCCGGACCCGGGAGCGGCTAGCGCTGATTGCACGGGGCATGGACCCGAATACGTTCCGTCCGCGCCGTACCAATCTCAAGTTCGGGATGCTTGTTTCGTCGGTGGTGCTAGGCACGCTCCTAGGCGACCTGATAGGGCGGCAACCGTTTGGCTATCCGATAGGCGTACCCTTAGCAGCTTTCTTAGGTGGCATTAGCCTAATTGTCTACTACTTCATCATCGACAAACGCTTAAACAGCCGCGATAAAGCAAACGGTATAGATAACGATTCCATCAACTGAGTCTCATGTCAGGAGATAGAGAATAGGCACTGTAACTAGTAGATTATTTGCTTTTTCTGCGCCCCAAACAAAACCAACCAGCCGCTAGCCACCTGTTAAAGGCTGACTAGCGGCTGGTTGGTTTTGGGCTGTAGGATTTAGGACTTGTTCTGATGAACTGCCGCCAATTTTACCACTTTCGCAATGCGTTCTGTCAAGGCTGCGTGGTCGTCGCTGTTCTTGAACAGCCTAGAGCCCATCCCGACTACGCTTACTCCCGCCTCGAACCACGCGCGCAGGTTCTCTTCCGTAGGCTCAACGCCTCCGGTTACCATGATCTTCACGTTGGGCATCGGCGCCAGTACTGCTCGCACGTAGTCGGGCCCCACAATGCTGCCGGGGAAAATCTTGACCAGCGCTGCTCCTAGCCGCGTCGCATGAAAAATTTCGTTGGGTGTCAGCGCGCTAGGAATCCAAGGAACATCGTAATGGCGGCAGATGGCTGCTACGTCGGCGGTGGTGATGGGTTGTACCACAAAGTCGGTACCCGCCTCTAGAAACAGCTCCGCGTCCTTGGCATTATAGATGGTGCCCGTCCCGAGCAGTAAATCAGGATATCGACTGCTTACATGTTCGCGTAGTTTCGTAAATACCGCAAAGGCATTTGCTCCTCGGTTAGCGAATTCAAATACGCGGATGCCTGCTGCGTAGCAGATGTCAACGATTTGTTGGGTGTAGGAGGCGTCGTCGTGGTAGAAGACGGGAACCACTTGCTGACGTAAGATGGCTTGAATAACGAGGCTGGAAGGGGAACGCTCGGACATGGAAGTGGAAGCGGTGTGTTGACTTGAGTGGGCGGAAAAAAGGCAAGCGCTGAGCTGATAAAAAGCGCCAGAGCAAGCTAAGGTTTTAAAGTAGCTTTTTCTTGATTGCTTTAGCTTCCTGTACTCTCCCGGCTTGTGCTCTCGTGTTTGCGCTGTCTTCTGGCCTTAACTTGAAAAATCAGGTTCTAGACACCCAAATCCATTGCTGCAACTCATGTTAACAATACTAGGTGCAAAAGGGGCGCATACCTCATAAATAGCGGTATTAAGCTACCAGAGCTTTTCACAGCGGGATAGTAGCGCTTATCTTTGCTACGTCCAAAATATTTATTTAAGACCATGGTTAAGTTAATAGTTGCTAATACTACTGATTATATATAGTAAAGATTAACGCCACCAGAAATTTAATTGACAGTAAATAGGAGGGAAGGCGTACTAAAAACATTGTGTACGCGTTCTAAACTAGATTTTAGTTAAGTTTCTCTGGTTGCGAGCTTCTTAGTCTCGTCTCTTGTGCTCGTGCTTGCCATTATGCGGCACGCCCTTTGATTACGCGCTTACTTCTTAGTGGCTCGTCTTCGATTAGGAAAATTTTTAATACTGTTTGTGAGTGAGCCGAACTCTCTTGTTTTAGCTCATCGTTCTCGGTTACTGGCTTACAAATTCCGCATTGATGAGGCACGGACTTCTGTGCAAGCTCCACGACATAACTCTTCAGTCTGCCATTTACGCTCACAACCTCACCAATCGCTCTGCATCTCAGCGCCCTTAGTGTCCCATGAATTATCTCGCCCTTCTTCTGCTTTTGTGGGTTGTTCCGTTCACCAATACCACTGGTTCAAAGGTGACGACTGCAGCACCTGCTGTTAGTGTAACTGATTTAAGGACCACACCTAATCTCCTTAGGCAGCTTAATGACTATCGGCAGCACGCCGGATTGCCACCATTGGTACTGAGTGAAACGGCTTGCCGGGCGGCCCGCATGCAGGCAGTCTACAACATAACCCACCGGACCCATGGGCATTACCATCCTTACTACCCAACTCCCCGGCAACGCCTAGCTGCCGTTGGGCATGAGTTTGAGAAAGCTAATGGCTTCATGAGCTATGGGTTTGAAAACTGCGTACGATTTCGGGGTATGCGTCCTGATAAACTGAGAAGCATTGAAACTCAAATTCTGCGGGCTTATATACTATCTCCTAAGCACAACGCAGCTCTCCTAGACCCAAATCCGACGAAAGTAGGTATTGCAACTATCTATGATGGTGATGAACTTCAAAACTCTATGGTCTTCTGTATTTAGTGAGTTAGGGTACAGCTATTAGGATTGCATGTAAGCACAAACGGGTTTACTGGTGGTTTCCTAATCTTGTGCTGCACCAGTGTGGGTTTAACACCAGGCAAAAAAAACAGCTAAAGAAAAGTTGAGTAAGAGTTTAAGAACATGACAATGATTTGGTATATAAAAGTAAAAAAATTTGATATAAAATATACTTTTTTATACTCTGAAACATTTGCCAAATAAGAGTTTTAGTATATAAACGCTGCTGTATTCCGTCATCTTGAAGGCCAAATTGCTATCGTAACACTAATGCTTCGGGCAGCATAGTGATAACTGGACGTTGAAGTATATGCACCGCAATAGAAACGAGCAGTGTACCAGCAACTTGGGTGCGGCTACTACAGTACGCTTACCTGGGTTGTGAACCATAGTGGCCATTCAGCCTAGAACTCAATACGATAGTTGAGAAACGGGACTAAGGAGGTTTGGTAGGACGTTTCGATTTGCTGGGAAGACCGGTCGTAGAAGCGCCCGTAGATATTCTGGTTGTTGGTGGCGTTCTGTAGGTCCAAAGAAATGATGTGCGAAGCGTGCGGGCGGTTTTTGCGGTAGCTTGCTCGCAGATCAAGCCGGAAGTAAGCTGGCCCTTGCTCCGACCAAGCTTGGTCTTCGCGCAGAATACCGTAGCCAGCCTCACGAGAGGCGGCAATATCTACGGGCGTGTAGCGGTTGCCGCCGGCCCACAACAGACGCAGGTTTAGCCCCACGAGGTTGTTGTCGCCTCGGCCTACTTTTAACTCCCGACCCCCTAAGGCGTTAGCGACAAAATTGCCGTTGTAGCGGGTATTGCGCCACTTTCCATCGGCGGCGCGGTAGCGTGCGTCATAGAGCGAGCCAGTAAGTTGGAAGTAGTAACGGCTGGTGAAGTATTTTTCGAGCGTAACATCTACGCCATAGTTCTGGCCGCGGCCACGGGCTACCAATGCCTCAGAAGGTGCCCCACCGCTGTAGTTGAGGGCGGCAAATGTGCTGGGCGGGTCCGGGCTAATGGCTACGTGGTAGAGATATTGGTAGTAAGGCTCCACACGCAAGCGCAGGTCTTCGCGCAGCAAGTTGTCGTAGCTAAGCACATAGTGCACGGCGCGGGTTAAGCCCAGGTCCCGGTTCGTTTCACGGTAGCTGCCATCGGCCTGCGGCAGCCGGGTGTAGTACACAAACGGCGCTTCCAAACGGCTGTGCAGACCCAGACCCGCCGAAATAGACTGTTTGGGAGAGAAAGCCCAGCGGGCCCCCACCCGAGGTTCCACTGCGGTATTGCTGTTGAGCCCAAAATGCAACACGTGCATCCCGCTCGTGAAGGTAAGTTGCTCGGTGGCGCGGTACTTCCACTGCCCGTATGCCTGGGTAGAGGTAGCATGGCCGGTCTGTTGCAGAAACTGGACAAACTGCCCGCCATACTCATCGGACCGGAAGCCGTTGCGCGCATCAAAACCCAACCGACTAACTATAGCCCCGGTACGAAAGGTGTGCCGGGCGTTGAGCTTGTAATTATAGAGCACCGAAGCCCGCACCGACGTATTCACGTACCGCTCATCATCGTCGAGAATCCGGGCGTAACCTTCGCTTAGCTCGTGTGCTTGGTAGGCATGCCGGTCGCCGGAACCGGTAAGGGCGGCTTCTAAGTAAGATTGGTCGTTGAGCACATGCGTATAGGTGATGCCACCGATGGCTAGATCCGACGAGGCTTTATCGTCGAACCGTTCGTAGTACCGCTCCCACTGGGTGGAGTCGCGGGCGGCGCGTGAACTGGTGCTGCTCAGGCCCCCAATACCCCACACTGCGAGTTTGTGGCGGCCAATAGGCATGTCAAGTTTGAAGGCGAGGTCTTGGTATTTCGGCACGCCTCCGTCGCCGGTCAAGTCCAGCCCTAGATTGTTGAGCAACGCCAGCGAAGAGTAGCGGTAGTTCACCAAGTACGAACCTTTTGAGTTGCTGCTGAGAGGACCTTCGGCCGCAAACTCAACACCCAACACTCCGGCCTGAAAAGCATACTCGCGCTTTTCGTTGTTGCCGGACCGTAGCCTCACATCAAACACCCCGGATAAGGCGTTGCCATACTCGGCCGGAAAGGCGCCGGTAAAAAAGTCGGAGTTGCTGAGCACGTTGGTGCTCAGTACGCTCACGGCCCCACCGCTGGCGCCCGCGTCGGAGAAGTGGTTGGGATTAGGCACTTCCACGCCTTGGATGCGCCAAAGTAACCCCCGCGGCGAATTGCCCCGCACCACAATCTCATTGTTTAAATCCCCGCTCGACGTACCCGACACCCCAGCCAACGTTTGGGCTGTACGGGCCGGATCGGAGAGGCTGGCGGCGTAGCGCTTGCTTTCCTCCACAGAAATCGAACGAGCCGAAACAGTTGCCATGTCGTTGCGGGCGGTGCCTTTTTCCCGCTCCCCGGTCACTACCACTTCGTTTAGCCCAGCGAAAGACTCGCTCAACCCTAGATTGAGGACCAGTTCTTTGCCTGAGCCTAGCAGCAATTCCGGAATAGTCTGCTCTTCATAGCCCAGGAAACTAATCTTAAGCGTGTGGCGACCAACGGGTATTTGCTCGATTTTGAAAGTACCCGTAGCATCGGTGGTAACGGCGCGGGGCGGACTAACGCTAAGCACCACCACCGTAGCACCCACCAAAGGCTGTTGCGACTCCCGGTCGAGGATGCGCCCCCGAATGGTTTGGCTCAATCCCTGAGCATAAGTTTCGGACGCCAACAACGCGAACAAGCTGATTAACAAGAATATACACCGCATTTCAGTTGAATTTTGAAGGCATGGCGCAGCCTAGGCAGCAAGTGAAGGCTGTCGATTGAAAGTCAAGAAGTTAGAGAAGCCAAGCGTTGTAGCTAGGCAAAGCAGAAGGGTAGCGGCTACGCGCAGCCGCGTGAGGAACGTTCCATGGACAAGACGCGCAAGTGGCTGCTTACCCCTACGTGCGCTGGCAATTATTTTTCAAGCAAGATGCCCGACAAAGCTCCCTACTTTGGGAGCCACCAGCTTAAAAGCGCACCCCGGCGCAGTAGCCAAACCAGCCTAGCACGCGAGTAGCAGCGCTCCCCTGATTTAACCAGAGCCGACGGTTATCGCTTAGGTTGGAGTGTATCTGCCCGGTCTCGGCATCGTAGCGTTGCGTGACGAGTACGCTCACCGTAGGGCCAGCCACGAAACGAAAGTGTCCTCCCGCTTTGAAAGGTGCCAGACCCACGAGCAGGCGCAGTTGGTTGTGTAGGTTCAGATCGTCGGTCCAACCGCGTTGCGCTTCGTTTACCTGCAGGGCAAGAGCGTCTAGGTTGACGCTCAGACGGTGGCGAGCCAGCATTTCGGTACCAACTCCGTAGCCAAGAGCCCAACGGCGGTTGCCACTCCCAAACCCGTCGTAAGTGCCTGCTAAGAACGTGTAGAACTGCGGCGAACCTCCTAGCTTCAAGGCCAAACCCACCGGCCAAGACTCGGTGCTAACGGCCTCTACGCGGTGGTAGCCACGGCGCACAAAGTTGAAGGGGGCAATGCTGACGCCATCAACCGAATCGGCTACGTTGAACAACCCGGCTAACTGCACGCCATGCACGGTGCCTGCCGCGTTGAACAAGCCGGCCGCTTGCACACCGCGCACTTCGGGCGAAACATTGAAGAGACCAGCAGCCTGTACCGTACCATGGCGGGAGCCGGATTCAGACTCAGTGCCTTGACTTTGGTTGTCGCTGGCTGGCCTTCCCTTTGCGAGACCGGAGTAGTTGAATAAGCCGGCCGTTTGCACACCGTTCAGAGGACGGGTAGCCACGTTAAGTAAGCCCGCCGCCTGCCAACCCGTACCCCCACCAGCCACTACGTTCATTAGGCCTGCCCCTTGAAACCCATCGAGGTGGCGACCTACTATATTAGCAAGGCCAGCCAGCTGAGTGCCGGCGACCGTGTCGCGGTCCACGTTGAAAAGACCTGCTGCTTCAAAGCCATCTACCCCGGCCGCGTAACCGCCCAGCACGTTCAGGGACATTTTGTTTACAGTTTGCCCGCTCCGCAGACCATTTGAGCCTAGCGGGCCAAGAAACGATATCTGCGCTTTTTTGGTGAGCGTAGGGCGCGCCAGCTCTTCCGGCTCTTTTGCGGGGGCTACGGAATCTGAGGCCACGGGTGCCGAAACTTTGGCACCCGCGGTGGCGCTTGAGTCGGTTGCGGGTGAGGTGATAGGCTGGCGGACTGCTACCTTCTTTTCTGCAACCTGCGCACCAGTAGTTGGCCCGCGTCCCGAACTAGCTACTCCTACTCCGGGTGACTTTGGAGTTGTTGGTTTGCCTGCGGTTGGCTTAGCAGCGCGCCGCTTCGCAGGAGTTGTGCTGGCGAGTTTACCGCCAGCGGCCGTTGAGTTGGTGGCCGACACAGTAGCCGAGGAGCCTGCTGGCGAAGAGGATGGGCCTGAGTCGGTGCTGGATGCTTTGCCGGCGGAAGAAGTACCAGGGTTCGGTGCGGATTGCGGTTTCTCTTTCCGGGCCGGATGCAGCACCACTTGGTCGCCAACGAGTTCATACCCAATGTTTTTGTCGGCGAGAACCGTGTTCAGGACGGCGCGCAAGGATTGGTTTTGCACGTTCAGCGTCACCGGCTGCTGTAGGTTAAGGGCCGTGTTGCTGTACGAAATCCGTAGCCCGTACTGACGCCGCAGCGTCCGCAGCACCGACTCTAGTGGGGCTTGGTTGAATACGACGGTCACCTTGCGGTCAAGCACCGAGCCCGGCCGGCCTTGGGATAAGGCGGGTTGACCAGCCAGCGAAAAAAACAAGGCTACGGCCAAGCATATGCGGTTTAGCATAGCAAATAGGGTAGTAAGCGGTAGAAGAAAGCGGTTAGGCGCTAGTGGCAGCCCGTTCCACTGAATGTGTAGCCCGTACCAGATTTGTTCACGGAAAGGTTGGTCGATAAGCTTACCACGCGCAAAGCCTGGCCTAGCTCGGTGCGCACAAAGGTACCCGTGAAGCGACACTGATTTAAGCTCGAGTCCGCCAGCGTCACGGGCACGTTGTAGTAGCGGCTTAGGGTTTGCGTTACCTGGCTTAAGGTTTGGTTATCGAACACTAGCTCGTCGCGCTGCCAAGCCCGGAAGTTTGGGTCTACGATAGGCTTTTGCACGGCCGCTGCCGGTATAGCCCGCCGAATCACCCCACGCAAGCCCGGTGTAAGCAGCACCGAATCGGCAGCGGCACTCAACCGTTGCAGCGGGCTGAAAGCTACACGGCCAGTCACTACCGATACTTCCACCGAATCCTCCGTGTTGTAGGCCCGCACGTTAAACGACGTGCCTAGTACCCGAGTGCGGGTGTCGGGAGTAAGCACAGTGAAAGGCTGCCCGTGCGCTTTTTTCACTTCAAAAAACGCCTCGCCTTGTAGCTGTACTTCCCGGGCTGACTCGCTGAACTCGGCCGCATACCGCAAAGTGGAGTTGCGGTTCACCCACACCTGGCTGCCATCGGGCAGGGCCACTTGCCGGCGCTGCGCACCAGCTGCCACAGTTATCATCTCCGGCGTACGGGTAAGCAGAGGGCGGAGCAAGGCCCACACACCCACGAGCAGCAACACTGCCGCGGCCAACCGGAACAAGGGCTGCGCAGCGGGCCACAGCGGCACCGTGCGCCCTACAGGCGCGGCTGGAGCTGGAGATGGTACCAGTTGCGGCGCCAAATCGGCGGCAATTCGAAACCGCTGCCAAGCTGGCTCTACATCGGCTTCCGTGAAAACTTCGGCAACCGTACCACCCCGTTCCCAAGCGCGCGTGGCATCGGTCAGGAGCGGCAAGTGGGCGGGCGCCGCCGTAACCCAGGCATGCAGTTCTTGTTGCTCCGACGCCGTAGCTTCGCCTGCCAAGTGCTTGGCCAGCAACTCCCAAGGAGCTTGCTCTGCGTCGGAATACAAGTCAGGCATGAATCAAGTCAACAGCTGAACTCTGCGGATACGGCACTTTGGGGGTCAACCGCTGGAAAACGGCACAGCCGGCAGTTTAGCAGTTCACTCGCAGCAAAGCAAATTTTCACTTGTCGGCCAGCACCCGCCCCGAGCCCGTAATGCGGGTGTTGATGGTCGGGCTGCCTTTGTAGTACACTGTTCCGCTGCCGCTGATTTCCGCGCTCAAAGTCCGTTCGGCCCGCACGTAGCTACGCCCCGAACCCGTAATGGCCACGTACGTGTCCTGTGTGGTTAGGTCGGTGGCTTTCACTTGTCCCGAGCCGCTAATGTTGATATTGTGGCTTTGCGAAACCCCTTTCACCTGCGCTTCGCCCGAGCCCGAAACGTTGGTGCGCAAACTGGTAGCTTGCGTGAAGTCCATTGCTACGCTGCCCGAACCCGATACTTTCACTTCACAGCTGCTCGCTGACCAAGGCGCACTGCTGCGAATTTTACCGGAGCCCGAAAGCTGCACTTCCGTAAGGTTGGGCACCGTGATATAGATCTTGATGGGGTCATGGTCGCGCACATTCACCCGGCTAAATTCGAGTTGTAGCTCATCCCCATTCAGTTCGGTTTCCAGCACATCGAGCACATTGCGCTGCGCTTCCACGCGTACTTGCTGCGGGCTACCCTGCGTCAGGATCACCTCGGCGTCCATCTTGAGGTCCACGCGGTTGAAATTGTCTACCGTTCGGATTTCCGACTCGGTGGGGCCGGTGCCGCGCACTCGGGGCCCAATTAAGTTGTGTTCGTCGTTGCAGGAAGAAAGTGCAAGCACCGACAAAAAGGAGAGTAGAAGCCAGTTAGTTTTCATGACTGGAAGAAGATAAGGTTAGAGTTTGTCTTTAAGAGCCACAACCCGCCGCTTACCCCTACGCGCCCCTCAAAAAAATTTATAGCAGACCGAGCAACAGCAGAAGTGCACCCGAGAAAAAGCCTTTCAAATGCTGGCGAAGCAGCCGCAGGGCCTTGCCCATTTGGTTTTCCACGGTTTTGGGAGCTACTTCCAACGTGTCGGCTATTTGCTGGTAGCTCAAGCCTTCTTGCCGGCTCAAAAGAAACACGGCCCTGCATTGGGGCGGCAACGCGGCCAGGGCTGCGGCTACGGCTTGCTCGGCCTCTTGCCCGTCCATATGTTCGGCAGTGCTGTTGGTTCCGAAGTCTGGGCTGCCAGCTTGCTCGAGGCTGACTTGGCGCTTTTGTCGCTCGGCATAGCGCAGGGCAGCGTTCATAGCAGCTCGGTGCAGGTACGCTTTGTAGGTAGTAGTAATCTGAAGCGTGTCCCGGTTTTTCCACACGTTCAGCAGTACATCCTGCACGAGATCCTCGGCTACGTCACGGTCTTGCACCACCTGAAATACAACGTTACCCAACGACCGGTAAAACGCCTTAAATAACGCTTCCATAAATGCCTCCGGGTTATTGCGCTGCAACTCCGCCAAGCGAAGTTCGAGGGTAGCAGCAGCGTCAATAGCGGTAAGCATAATGGTTATCAGAAAAGTGGGTCGCAGTTTCCGAACCTACTTTCGCGAATCATCCCATGACCCGCCAAGCACTAGATGTAAATGTCATGGTGAATAGCTATTCAATAATCGCTCTTTACAGGATTAGCGAATTACTCTATGCCCATGCTAGTTACACGGGTGCAACAATACGGATTTGCCATTTCATGCACCATCTCAAATCAATCTATTTTTCTCTATATAAAAAATAAGTTAAATGCTGCTGAAACCGTCACTGTACAGTCAAAAGCATTTCTAGTCCTTGTATAAAGTTGGAGCTAATAGAACCTGCCTAGATTTATAAACCTTTTTTATACTAAAACATATGCCTACAGCAACTGCTATAGCTCGTTGCCTTAATCTACTACATGGAAAAGATATTATGAGTAGCTTTTCATTATTTCAATTGCATGCAAGCCACTGTCGCATTCACACAACTCAAGCTCTTCCGAGGATGCAGCATTATGCATTTGCTACTGTATACTCACGCTATAATTTCGAATTACCCTTGATAATGTTTACTTATCGAGGGTAATTACTTTATATTGCAGGCAGTATAACGGCATACTTAACGTTATTTGTTGATTATAAGATAGTTAAACGGAATTTAGCATATAAAGCGACGAAACTCATTGCTTTTCTCATGGATCAAGCACAGTCCGAAGACCAAAACCTGCCCATAATTCCAATACAGCAACTTGGTGCAGCGCGCAGCATCGATGACTACGCCGAATCGGCGGCGCGGTATGTCACCACAGGACAACAAGGAGCACTGAACACGCAACGGGCATACGCGGGCGACTGGCAGCGTTTCACGACTTGGTGCTTGGAGCACGGCCGCGAGTCGCTGCCTGCCGACGTGCCGACGGTGGCGGCCTTTGTAACCTCGCTAGCTGATTCCAATAAAAAGGTAGCCACCATTCAACGCCACTGCGCTTCGATTAGCAAAGCACACCAACTGGCCCGCTTGCCCACGCCCACCGACGACCGTCAGTTCAAGGAACTGATGGAAGGCATCAGCCGTGAGAAAAGATTGCGGCAAAAGCAGGCGCCCGCCTTTACGCTGGCTTATTTCAAGCGCGTGCTATTTGGCATCGATTCCACGAGGCCCGACGGATTGCGCGACCGGGCCTTGCTGTTACTTGGTCTGGCCGGTGCCTTCCGCCGCGACGAGCTAGCTAGCATTGATATCGAGCACCTCCGTTTCGACGAAGACGGACTAGTAGTGGATTTGCCACATAGTAAAACCAACCAGAAAGGTGAAGCCGAGGAGAAGGCCATTTTCTTTAGTCCCGACCGGCGCAGCTGCCCAGTACGCGCCGTAAAGGAGTGGCTAACACACTTAGAACAACACGGCCGCACGGATGGCCCTTTGTTTGTGTCGTTTCATAAAGGGCAGCGCCTGAGCCGCCGCCGGCTAAGCACGTTTAGCTTAAACGAGATTGTGCAGCTGCGGCTCGGAGCCCAGTACACGGCCCACTCACTGCGCGCTTCCTTCGTCACCATTGCCAAACTCAACGGCGCCGACGATAGTGAAGTAATGAACCAGACGAAGCACAAAACCACGGATATGATCCGTCGCTACACGCGCCTCGACAATATTCGGCAGCATAATGCTTCGCAAAAGCTAGGCTTATAAAGAAACACCCCAAGGCAGCTTACCGGATTTCCAACTGGTACGTGCCGGCTACTAGCTGATAATCGGCGGTCTCACCCCTAGACTTTACCAGACGCATATGGGGTGAAGCCACCCCGAGCAGTTTGCCGCCTTCATATACCTTTTGCCCGGCTGCCACGGGCAAAGACAAGGTAGCCGTCGTGTTGGGTGGGACCGTAACGGTATACGAAACGCCCTTACCTACTTTTTTCCAAGCCGATTTGATTTCGCCGTAAGGGCTGTTGTGAGTCGCCTCGAACTGGTCTAGCCCGGCTACGAAGTGCGGGGTCAGCAAGATGTTTTTAAAGCCCGGCCGTTGTGGGTCGGGCTTGATGCCGCCCAGCCCCTTGTAGAACCAGGCCCCAATTTCGCCGAACATGATGTGGTTCTGGGAAATGTCGCTTTTGGCGTCGATGGGCCAGTTTTCGTAGAGGGTGGTTGCGCCGTTGGCAATCCACCACCCCCAGGAAGGAAAGGTTTCTTGCGCGGCCAACTCATAGGCAACGTCGGCGTAGCCATTTTCGCTGAGAGCATCCAGAATGGCTTTTGTGCCGAGCAGACCTACGTCTAGGTGCATATTATCCGCCTTCACCCGACTAGCTAAGTTGGCTGCCACCCGGCTTTTCAGCTCTGGGGGCACTACACCCCAGCGCAACGGCACACTTAGTTCGGTCTGCAAGCCGCTACCGTACACGGCGGTTTCCCGGTTCAAGTATTTAGCGTTGATTGCAGCTTTAACTTTTTCAGCCAGAGCTGAATAATACGTGTAATCAGCCCGCTTACCGAGCACTTTAGCCGCTTGGGCCAGAATGGATGCGTCCACGAAATAGTACGTAGAAGAGGTCAGCTCCACCGGCGATTTCGATTTTACGGGCACCCAGTCGCCTAAGCCCCACTCCGTAAGCCCCGTGGGATTTTGCTCGTTGATGTGGTCGACATACCGCTTGATGTTACCGTAGCAGGCCGACAGCAATTTAGGGTCGCCGTAAAACAGGTAGATGTTCCAGGGAATAATGGTGATGGTGCTGGTCCAGTCCGGGCCGTTGCCCCACTCGTAGCCCCAGCCGCCGGTTGGCACAATGGAGGGCAGCACACCATTGGGCTGCTGCTCGTCGCGGTGGTCGGCCAGCCACTTTTCGTACACCGTGATGCCATCAAAATTGTAAAGGCCAGTTTCGCTGGCGATGTGCGCGTCGCCGGTCCAGCCGTTCTTTTCGCGCTGCGGACAATCGGTGGGGTAGCCGAACAGGTTGGATAAGTACGAGTTGTTGGTGGCCCACCAAATCTTGTTGATGGTCGGGTTGGAAGTATTTACCTGCCCGGTTGGGGCCACGTCGCTATGCATGAAGTAGCCGGTTAGGCTGCTTGCGGTTAGGGTGATGGGCCGGCT
Source organism: Hymenobacter sp. YC55 (assembly GCF_029433095.1). Taxonomy (GTDB): domain Bacteria; phylum Bacteroidota; class Bacteroidia; order Cytophagales; family Hymenobacteraceae; genus Hymenobacter. The sequence continues at coordinate 83,536 of NZ_JARNTX010000005.1, read as the reverse complement.
GCTGGTTACCTCCACATATTGAAAACCCTTGTAGTTGAAACGCGGCATGAAGGCATCTTCAGCCTTGCCGCTCAGCGTGAAAATATCGGTCTGGAACGGGTCGCTCTTATCGGTGGGCCGGTAGTGCACGTCAATATTCGACTGGTCTACGTGGCCGTTGGGGTAGCGCCGTTCAGCGTGCTTGAGCCGCAACACAGTGCCAGCCGGACCCTGCGCCCGAATATGGCTGACCCCGGCAATATTGCGGCCCAGATCGAACACGTAAGTGGTGTCGTTGAGTTTGGTGAGCGTTTTCGTTGGAATTGCTTCCACGTTGCGGATGGGTACCATTGCCTGGGCCACAATATTGGTGGAGGGCGCATTGCGGTAGATGACGGGTTTCCAGCTGGCATCATCGAAATTGGCGATGTTCCAGCCAAGCTGCTCCAGGCGGGCATCGTAATGCTCAGCCGTGTAGAGGCTGTTGAATACCAACGGCCCAAGGGCCGTTTTCCAGTCCTTACCCGACGTGATGGTTGCCACCGAACCATTGGCTTGCGTAACGCGCAGGTCCAGGCAGAAGGCGGGGCGGTTGCGCCACGGAGCCTGGTGAAAGTCCCAAACTGCCGTGGACTGGTGGTTGTACCAGCCGTTGCCGAGCAACACAGCCACTGCGTTTTTGCCGGGGTGCAAATACTTGGTTACGTCGTAGGTTACGTAGAGCGTCCGGCGGTCGAAGCGGGTGTACATCGGGTCGAGGCGGTGGTTGCCCACTTTTTCACCGTTGATGTATAATTCGTAGAGCCCAGCCACGGCAATGTAAGCCCGCGCCGCTTTTACGCTGTGCGGCAGATAGAACGTTTTGCGGAAGTATGGCGCGGGTTTGAGCGCCTCGTCCTGCGAGTCACTGATCCAGGCGCCCTGCCAGTTTTGCTGGCGCATCATGCCAGTTTCAAAGCTAGCCACGCGGCTTACCAGGGCTGGCGCTCCGCTGCGATTCCACACCTGCACCCGCCAATAGTAGCGCGTAAACGGCCGCAGGGCTGGCCCCGCGTAGGTTACCAGTTGGCGGTCGGAAGTCACCTTACCGGATGTCCACGCTGCGGTGCTGCCTCGGCTTACGCTCAATGAGTCAGGCCCAACGGTAAGTTGGTAGGCTGCTTGGGCCGCGCCGCGGCGGCTGTCATCGAGTCGCCAGGTCAGCCGGGGCTGGGAGGCATCCAGCCCCAGCGGATTAGTTAAGTATTCACACCGTAGGTCAACGGGTGAGCCTAGCGTTTGAGCACGGGCCGTAAAAGTCCCGAACAACAAGCTAACCCAAAGAATGCCTGTCCGAAAGAAGGTAGCAAGCGACAGGGTTTCTTGAAAGCAATGACGGAAGATCATATAGCAATAACGCGAACAAATTGGCTGCGAGACCAATGTCTATGCATTATACCTCATCAGAGTCATAAGAGCGAGGTATGAATGCACGTCTGTCCAAGATTACCACTGAACATAATCGTAGTGCATCATCGAAACACTTACCCTGATAGACGCATTAAATCTGATAGAACCTTATTTAATGATAGAAAGTGAAAACTAGATATTACCAATACCAAAAGCTCTATATTTGATGCGACCTATAAAAATATTACAACCACCTTTGCAAATTTATGTTTTTCACTTTACCTCTTTTTCACCCTTCCGTTTCGCTTCGTACTGTCTTCTTGGCCGCAACTTTATTAGGAGTCAGCTCCAAAACAGCAAGCGCGCAGTCATCTTATCTGCAGCAAACATTTGAACCTGATGGCAACGGCACCCTTGCCGGCACACTCAATTATACGGTTACAGGCACGGCTAACAAGGGAACATTCACTGGTACCTTAGCACAAGCAACCTCCGCTAACAACACAAATGCCTTCCCAACCACAGCCTCGGTTGCTTCACAAGGAACAGCAGGCTATGGCGTAGTAAACAACCAAGGAGGGGGCCTGGAATCAGCCATTTTAACCTTTAACCAGGTTTCATTTCCTGCTCTTACAGGAAATTACCTCACCTTTCGCCTAGCTTCCTTCCAAACCAATAGCGGCGGCGGCATCGATAACAGCACCAATGCTGCGAGCGACAACGGAGCTTTAGTTAGCATCGCCTACAACGGGTCGTCAACTTTCACGCCGACATTGCAGGTAAATGGCATCTCAAATGGGTCTATCTTTACTTTTGATGCTCTTGGCATTGCTACGACGACAGCCCCTATCAATACGGCCACTCCCTCTCTAACGACAGTCGAATCGCCAACTGATGTTACGCAGGCACAAGGGAACACCCCACCTACCTTGAGTAGCACGCGAGGGTACTCCACAGTTAAACTAGAGTTTGGACCAAATATCACTCGAATTCAGGTTAGAATAACAGTGGCTGCTCAAGGGAAAACGGCAGTCTTTATCGATGATGTTCGGATTGGTAGTAGTGGCCCATTACCTGTAAACCTCAAAGCGTTTACTGCGCTTCATTCAGAACAAGCGGTTCGCATCAACTGGACGACAGCAAGTGAGCAGAATGCTGCTCGTTTTGAGGTGCAACGCTCTGCCGATGGCCGTCACTTCACCACGGTTGCGTCGGTGCCAGCACAAGGGCAAAGCATGTTACCTCGTCACTATGCAAGCCAAGACATGCAACCGCTACAGGGCCTGAACTACTACCGGCTATTGCTAATTGACTCTGATGGTACCACCTCGTTTTCTCCGGTAGTAACAGCCTTTTCCGAAAAGCAAATAAGCATTTACCCCAACCCTGTGCATACAGATCTACAGCTAGCTCTGCCTCCTATGGCGCACTATCGTGTACTCAATCTTTTAGGAAGTCAGGTCATGGAAGGGTCATCATCGGATGGCACAGCTACATTGAACGTAGCCCAACTTCCAGAGGGACTTTACCAAGTTGAAATAAATTCGGCTGAGGGACGCTTGCTGCGCACATTTAGCAAGAAAAATTAATTCATCAGTTTATCATAAACGGACACGGGTCTCTTCCATCAATGGAAGAGACCCGTGTCCGTTTATGATAATCTAGGCCCTATCGAGACTATAATCATGAGAGAATAAGCTCGTGGCTTTACACGCATAAGTTGTAAACAAACTTCTGCCTGCAACAGCCCAATTCCTACAAGGAACTGTTTGCCCCAGAAGGCTATTGAACTGCCCGAAATTCAATGGCTTTCCCTTTCAGCCCCGGCGACTGAAGCGACACTTTGATAGTGCCACTAGCCGCGGTTGACTGCACGTAGACGAGCAGCTTGCCTTGGTAAGCGAGGTGCTTAGCTGCTTTGTAGTCTTCGTGACTGGCTAAGTCGCCGCTTTCGATGCCGAGCAGCTTGGCTGGCCCTTCTATTCCTACGGTTACTTCGTTGGCAGCGGTAGTCACTGAATGGCCGTTTTGGTCGGTGATACGGACTTCGATTTGGGTTAGGCCTGACGCTTTGGTGGCTGTAGATCCGGTATATGTAGTGGCTTGGATGGCAGCGGGAGCACCAGTGGTTTTGAGTGTGCTACGGCTTGTTTCCTTGCCGTTTTTGTAGCCTTTTGCCACCAACTCGCCGGGCTGGTAGGGTACATCCCAATAGATTTCCTGGCCCTGCTTGCGGCCCAAGGATTGGCCGTTGAGAAACAGCTCCGTGGCGTCGGCGTTGGTGAAGCCTACCACCCGGACCGTAGCACCCGCGGGCCAATTCCAGGTAGGCTGCAGGCGCCGGTGGCTACGGGCTGCTTGGTCATCGGCTTTCGGTGCCTCGGCAGCGGACAGGTAGAGCATGGGCTTATCTGACCATAGGCTTTGGCGGAAGTAGTATTCTGGCTTTGGGAAGCCCGCCAGGTCCAGTAAGCCGGCGCCGTTGCTGCGCTGGGGCCACTTGCCGGCTTCGCCCATGTAGTCGATGCCGGTCCAGAGGTACTGGGCGGAGATGTAGGCCAAGGAATCAACGGGCCTCCAGGCCTTAAGGCCCATGCCGTTTTCGCTGCCGTAAATCACGCGGCTGGGGTACTTCTGGTGGTCTTCGGGGTAGCGGAATTCCTGGTAGTTATAGCCTACTAGGTCGAGAGCCGCGGGGTAATCAGTGAAGTTGGACATGACCACACCGGCCAAGGCGGCGGTGATGGGCCGGGAAGTATCTACCTGCTTGGCTACGGCTACTAGGTGCTTGGCTAGCTCGCCCAAGCGGCTTGCTGGCGGGTGGTCGGGCAGGTAGCCTTTGCCATAGATCTGCGGGTTGCGGCCGGTATTCAGGACCTCGTGCGAGTACGGGTCGTTGGGGTAGTCGATTTCGTTGCCGATGCTCCACATGATGATGGACGGGCGGTTGCGGTTGCGCAAAATCATGTCGCGCAAATCCCGGTCGGCCCACTCCTTGAAGTACTCGTGGGTGCCAAATTTGGCGGGCGTGCCCACGTTCCAGCCTTCCACCCACTTGTTTTTGCCTTCTTCCCATTCATCAAACGCCTCGTCCATCACCAGGAAGCCGAGTTGGTCGCAGAGAGCGTAGAAGTAATCAGCGTGCGGGTTGTGGCTCATGCGAATAGAGTTACAGCCCACTTCCTTTAACGCCCGCAGACGCCGCTCCCACACTTCTGGGGGCACGGCCACGCCTAAAGCACCAGCATCGTCGTGCAGGCATACACCCTTGAGCTTGAGTTTTTTCCCGTTCAGAAAGAAGCCCTGGTTGGCATCAAACCGGATGCTACGCACGCCCACTTCTTCTACCACTTCATCGGTGACTTTGCCCTGCACCGACAGCGCCACCCGCAGCTTGTAGAGCCGTGGGTTGTCCACCGACCACAAGGCGGGCTTGCTGATGTTCAGGGTCATGGCGGCCGGCGCTTCGACGTTGGGTTTCACTTGCACTTGCTGCTGGCCGGTAGCCACCACTTTGCCTTGCGCATCAAGCAGCTTACTTTTCACCAGTACGCTCGCGGCAGCGGCCGTGGCATTGGTGACGGCTACTGTCACCTTGCCCGTTGCAGCGCTGGCCGAAACCTCGGGCGTGGTGAAGCCCACGCCCCACAACCCAACGTGTACCGGCGCTGTAGCCACCAAGTACACGCTGCGGTAAATACCCGAGCCGGTGTACCAGCGCGAATCCGCCACCTGGCTATGGTCGGCTTTCACAGCCAGTACGTTTTTGCCGTTGGCGTTGAGGTACGGCGTCAACTCGTATTGAAAAGACGCAAAGCCGCTGGGCCGCTTGCCTAGGAAATGGCCGTTCAGCCAGACTTCGCTGTTTTTGTACACCCCGTCGAAGTACACGAATACCTTCTTGGCGCGGAAGCTAGCGGGCACGTCAAACGTTTTGCGGTACCAGCCGATGCCGCCCGGTAAGTAGCCCGTAGCACTGGCCCACTCTTGGCTGAACGGTCCCTCAATGCTCCAGTCGTGGGGTAGTTCGAGGCGGCGCCAATCCTGGTCGTTGAAGTCTGGCTTTTCGCCGGCCGTTACGTCGCCCCGGTGAAACTTCCAGTCGGCGTTGAAGAGTAGTTGCTGGCGAGGCGTCGGCGCTTGCGCGCGGACAGTAAACCAGGAACAAGCGAAAAGCAGCAGGAGTAGAAAGTTACTTCTCATAGGGTGGGACAAAAGGCACTGATGGAACGGCTGTTAGCTATTTTCTGTGGCGAGCATCTACTATGGCATCCATTTACTTAAGCACCACTCATGCTAAGCGTAGTGCGCTGACATTGAATGTATATCCGTCATGATACTATACCCGTCATGCTGAGCGCAGCCGAAGCATCTCGCTAGTGTGGTAAACCCTAACGCTTGCCTTGCGATTCGAGCGAGATGCTTCGACTGCGCTCAGCATGACCGGTAGTTTGGCAACGTCAGCACGCGAGATGCTTCGGCAAGCTCAGCATGACGGTAGAGAGTGTAAGGAGCGTAGAAAGCAAGGAGAATACTCGAAGGAGGATTAGGCATGCGGACCTTAAGTGCAGAAGGACGGCATGAATGACTTTGCTGGTCATTCTATGGCCTTACCTGCATAGTTACTAGCGGATTTCATTTACCACAGTGGTGATGGAGCGGGGCGCTAGACGCACTAGTTGATCGGCTTTCAGGACCGGGCCGGGCTGAAGGTCGGTGGTGGCGGAGGTGGTGTAGGTGCGCACGGTGCCGAGCTTCTTGCCAAGCTTGAGCTGCAAGTCGGTGGCGGTGGTGGCGGAGTTTACAACTACCGTTACGAGCTGCTTACCGCCGGCGTTTTTGTAGGCGGATACCAGCAACTGGTTGTCGGGGTTGGGGTCGGGGTTGGGGTCGGGAGTGAGGCGGGCGTCGATGCGGACGGCCCCGGGGCGGATGAAGCGGCTGTAGTTGCCGAGCGCCCAAAGCATCTTGCTGGTTTGGTAGTTACCGTCTTCTTTGGTTTTATCGACGTAAATCAGCCCGTCCTTGTAATCGTAGGGCGAAACGGCCAGCCACCATTGCCAGGCGGCAGCATTGGCCGTGGCCAGGTCGTTGTGAATGACGCGGGCCAAGTACAGCGCGGGCTCTATGGTTAAGTCGCGCTTATTGCCGTTGATTTCCCCTCCGTTGTCGCCCAGGATGCAGTATTCTGATTGCCAGAAGGCGAGTTTGGGCACGGTGGCTACTTTGGCAGCTAACTGCTGACGCAGGGCTACGGCTTCGCTGTAGGGTGAGGTAGTGAAGTAGCTATGGGCGGCCACCACCGGCGCCATGCGGGGCAAATTGCCTACGTACGTAGGCGAGGCAACACTGAAAAAAGCACTGATTTGCTCGCCCCGCTCAGGCTTGTCTTCAGTGGCCAACAAGTAGTTGATTTTGCCTGCTTCCGTAATCAGGATTTTGGTGGGTAGCTTCTGCGCCTCTAGCGCTGCGTTTAGGGCTTTTGTTACGCCCGCAATTTCCTGATTTCGGAACGGGCTGCCTTCCTGCTTGGGGTCACTCCAGTCCCACTGCGGCTCGTTGATGGGGCTGATGTAGTCGAACAGGATGCCGGTGGTGCGCTGTACGCCCTGCACTACATCGGCCATGAATTTGGCGAATGCCTCGTACTGGGTTGGCGCAATGTTGGTTTTGCCGTCGGCGGCGAAGGCTCTGCCCGTAACCGTGTATTGTACCGGTGGGCTGTTTAGGAAGCCGAGGAACTGCTTTACCCCGCGCTGTTTGGCCGCTTGCATAAACCATACTTGTCCGGCCTGCCGGGTCCAGTCGTAGCGGCCATCAGGGAGCATAAAAGATTCGGCCCGGTGCCACTCGTCTTTGATGCCGCTTGCCTCGCCTTGCTGCGTGCTGCCAGCCCCAATGTTGAAGCGCCACATCGATAAGCCAATGCCTTTAGGCCTGCCATTGGACCCGTTTTCAGTGCTAAACAGCAAGTCGGCAATAGCTTCTTTCTTGGCCGCAGGCCACTGCCCCACAAACTGACACGCCCACGCATCGGAAGCGCTGAAGTTGTCGATGGTTTGATATGTCTTGGTGTCGTCGAGCAGCACGGTTACCGGTTTCACGCTTGCGCTAGTCCGTACTTGGCTGCCCTGACCGTTGCTTGGTTCGGAGGCCGCTAGCAGAACCAGGGCACTCAGCAAGAAGCGCGCATCAAGCACATGCTGACGGCCGCAGCGAAAGTGGAACGTGGAAGTGAAAGCGCCCGATTGAGCTGAAAGGCTCATTGCAAGTCGTTTAAGTGAAACAAAGGAACAAGGAGAAGATAGCCGTTTACTGAGCTTACCCAGAAAAACCGGCCGGTTAACCTTCGTCAACCAGCCGATGTGCTTTTGTGCGGGTCAGTGCTCTACTCAAGAAGCAGATTAGTACCCAGGATTCTGCGCTACGTTGCCGCCGGAAAGCTGAATCTGCGGCGTCGGAATCGGGAACAGGTTATTTTTATCGGATATCTGGTCTTTCACTTTGCCTTTATCGTAGGGGTCGTTACTGGTTTGGTTGTAGGCATTGAATGCCGTAATGACAGCCACCAGCCGGTGCTGCCGCACTAAGTCGTAGTAGCGGTGGCCTTCCATGGCAAGCTCCAGGCGGCGCTCCAGCCAGATGTGGTCCAGCAGAGCCGTGCCCGAGGATGTGCGGGGCAACACGGTGCCGGGCCGCAAGCGGTTGGCCCGGGCGCGCACCAAATTCAGCGAGGTGCGGGCTTTGTCTTGCTGGCCCAGGCGGTACGAAGCCTCGGCGTGCATCAGCAACAAGTCGGCGTAGCGCAGCTCGATGCGGTTGAGCGGCGCGTGGTTTTGCTCGTTGGCCGGCCGGTCTTTCAACAACAAGAACATTTTGCGGCTAATGCGGCCCGACTCGTTTTCAGAAGGCTTGGTGTTGTATTTCGTGTAATCGAAGCTGTTCGTTTTCACGTCCACACTATCACCCTCTTTGATAATGGTCCACTTCAGGCGGGGGTCGTTTTCCCGCACAAAGGCCTGCTCGAGGTTGCTGCTCGGGGTGTTGAAACCCCAACCGCCATCGGCCCGGCTCCGCATAACCACTGTGAGGGCAGTGCCGAGGTTGAAGGTTTGATTGGCGTTGTAATTGAACTCGAAAATGGACTCGTTGCCATTGGGGTTGTTCACGCTCCACACTCGGCTGAAGTCGTCATTCAGGTTATACTGATTGGAGCTGATTACTTTTTCAGCATAAGCCTGAGCGTCGGCCCATTTCTCCGTGAACAGGTAGGCTTTGGCTAGGTAGGCATTGGCGGCTCCCTTGGTGGCGCGGCCCCGGTCAGCAGCGGCGCGGGCACCCTTTTCAGGTAGCGCATCGGCGGCGTCTTTCAGGTCTTGGATAATCTGCGCGTAGCATTCTTCAGCACTGGCGCGCTGATACGTCAGTGCTTCTTCGGCCGTCACTGGCGTGAGTACCAGCGGCACGCCGCCAAAGCCTTTCACCAACTCGAAGTAGTTGTAGGCCCGAATAAACTTCACTTCTCCTAGCAATTGCTTCTGCAACTCCGGGTCAATGGGCGCCTTGGCAATGCCCACCAGCGCAGCATTGCAGTTGCCGATGGCCTGGTAGAGGTGGGTGTAGCGGTTATCAAACCACTCGTTATTCGGCAGCCAGAAGAAGCGGGAGAAGTCGCCGAACTCGCGCTGGTCGCCGGCAATGGCGTTGCCCTTCCAGGCGTCGTCCGAGCCGGCGTCGCCGAACATGCGGGTGCGGTCGAGCTGCCACCAGTCGTTTTGGTCGGAGAGGGAGTAACAGCCCATTACAGCCGCTTTGCACTCATCGGCGGTGGTGTAGTAGTTGTTGGTATTTTGCTGCCCGCGGGGTGGCTCGTCCAAGAATTCCTTACAGGATTGCAGGCCTAGGCCTAACACCAGCGCAAGGAGGAAGCTATATTTTTTCATGATTGCAGTTGCTTGGGAGGGAATTAGAAAGCAATGTTGGCGCCGACCAAATAAGTGCGGGTAGTAGGATAGTTGCCTAAGTCAACCCCGCGGTTAAGCGCCGACGGCGCATCGGTGTAAGAGCGGCCATACCCAATTTCCGGGTCGAGGCCCGAATAGTTGGTGATGGTGAAGAGGTTCTGAGCACTCACGTACAGGCGCAAGCTGCTCATGCGCAGCACGCTAGAGGCAGCCTTGGGCAGCGTGTAGCCGAGTTGCAGGTTACGCATGCGGGCGTACGAGCCATCTTCCACGTAGAAATTCGAGAAGCGCGTAAGGTTCTGGTTGTTGTCGTTGGCTACGATGCGCGGCACCGAGTTCGAGGTGCCTTCGCCGTGCCAAGCTTCGTTTTCCAGCCCAGATATCTTGTTGTAGTTGTAGCTACCCGAGTACCACCAGCCTTTGTTGGCATTGACCAAGTCGTTGCCCAAGCTGCCCACCAACGACACCTGCAAGTCGAAGCCCTTGTAGCCTGCGGTTAAGTTTAGGCCGAAAGTCAAGTCAGGCGTGGGGTTGCCGATGAACTTTTGGTCCTTGGCATCAATGACGCCGTCGTTGTTGAGGTCGGCGAAGCGGAAATCACCAGGCTTGGCGCCGGCTTGGATTAGCTTGCCATCAGGACCGGTGTAGGCGTTGATATCTTCCTGGGTCTGGAAGATACCTTCGGTCTGGTAGCCGTAGAATGCGCCCACGTAGCCGCCTTCCTCGGTTTTGGAGGGCCGCCCGAAAATGGGCGTGTTACCGGAATACAGCGCTTGGCCGTTGGCTAGCTTCTTGATTTTGCTGATGGCGCGGGTGGCGTTGATGTTGGCGCCATAGGTGAAGTCGCCCGTCGATTTGGCATAGCCCACCGAGAAGTCGAGGCCATTGGTTTTCATGCTGCCGATATTGGTAACGGGGCTGTTGTAGCCGTAGCCGGCGTGGCCCGGAATGGCTTGGCTCATCAACATGTCCATGGTGTTGCGGCGGAATACGTCGGCCGTCACCGTTAGCTTGTTATCCAGGAAAGCCAGGTCGGCCCCGATGTCGTAGTCCTCCACGGTTTCCCACTTCACGTTGGGGTTGGGCACGTTGTTCTGCACCACGCCGAGCTGCTCGGTGCGGGTGTCGCCCGTTACGTAGTACACCTGGTCCAGCGTACCGATGTAGGCGCTGTTCGTGATGCTGCGAATGTTCTGATTGCCCACGCGGCCCCAGCTGGCCCGCAGCTTAAAGAAGTTAACAGGAGTTATTCCCTTCATAAATTCCTCGTCGGAAATCAACCAGCCAGCCGACACCGAGGGGAACACGCCCCAACGATTAGCCGACGGAAACACCGAAGCTCCGTCGCGGCGGATGCTAGCACCCAGCAAGTAGCGCCCCTTGTAGTCGTAGTTTACCCGGCCTATCAGCGAGGCAATGGTGTTCACAAAGTCGTTGCCCTCGATGCTGAAGTTGGCCGTAGCCGCGTCGGGATAACGTAAATCGGGCGAGTTGCTTGGAATAGCTTGCCCAATGGACGCATCCGTGCGGGTGGTGAATTTTTCCAGCGTCACGGCGGCCAGCGCCGAGAGATTATGGTCGCCAAACGCCTTGGTGTAGTTCAGCGTGTTGGTGTTGTTCCAGTTGATTTCCAGGTTATGCTCTCTTCGGAGTGAGTTGACCTGGTTGCGCTCGTTGGGGTCGATGGTGTAGAACGGCGAGAAAAGGTTGCGCTCATACACGTTGTTGTTGGACCCAAACCGGGTTTCGAAAATCAAACCCGGCACAAATTCGTAGTTGGCGTACACTGTGCCCACCAGAAAGTATTGGTTGCGCTTGTCGTCGTTGCGCTCTACCAGGGCCAGCGGGTTGCCGATGTCCGTGGGCGAGGCGCCGTAGTAGTCGTAGGGGTTGCCCGAGGTGCCCGGCACCCGGGCCGGCGTGATGGGGTCGTCGTTGAACGCGTCGCGGAATAAGCTGCCACTGTTCAAGTACTTCTGGTTGGTCATCGAGATGTTGAAGTCCTCGCCCACTTTCAAGCGCTTGGCGGCTTGGTACTCGGATTTCATGCGCAGCGAAAGCCGTTCGAAATCGGAATTACGAACCAGACCCTGCTCTTTGAAGTAGCTGATGCCCGTCGAGTACACCACCCGGTCGCTGCCCCCCGACAAACCCACGCTGTAGTTCTGCGTGCTGCCGCTGCGCGATATTTCGTCCCACCAGTTAGTGGTTTGGGTGAAAGAAGAAGGGTCTTGGTACACCAAAGGCCGACCCGAATTGGTGGCCGCCAAATTCATAATGCTGGCGTATTCGCTGGCCGAGGCCATGTCGGGCGTTTTGGTGGGGTTCGACACCCCATACGTTACATCGAGCGTGATTTTCGGGTCGCCTTTTACCCCGGCCTTGGTCGTAATCAGCACAACCCCGTTAGCGGCCCGCGACCCGTAGATAGCCGCCGAGGCAGCGTCTTTGAGCACGCTCAGGGTGGCTATATCTTTCGGGTTCAAGTAGTTGATGTTGGCTACCGGCAGCCCGTCCACCACGTAGAGCGGACTGTTGCCGTTGATGGTGGATATGCCCCGTACTAGGATCTGCGGCGTTGAGCCCGGCTCCGAACCAGCACCCACTACCGATACGCCGGCAGCTTTGCCTTGCAGGGCGCTACCCACGTCGGCTACCGTGAGCTTGGCAATATCCTCGCCTTGCACAGTGGTTACGGCGTTGGTGAGGCTGCGCTTTTCCTGGGTTCCGTAACCTACTACCACTACTTCGTCTAGCGCCTTGGTATCGGCTGCCAATCTGATGTCTACTGCGGTGCGGCTTGAAATCGGTACCTCCTGCTGCCGGTAGCCTACAAATGATACTTGCAGTACGCCCGTGGCCGCGTTGGGCACGCTCAGGGAGAAGTTGCCTTGGTTGTCGGTGGCGGTGCCGGTGGTCGTGCCTTTCACCAGCACAGTCACGCCGGGCAGCCCCGCCCCCGATTCATCGGTGATTTTCCCGGTCACGGTGCTCGTCTGCGCGTAAGCCCCGGTCACGGACAGGAAAAAGAGAGGTAAGCCCGCGGCGTACTCCCTTCTGAATAAACGGTTTGTCATAAACAAAGAGGTGAGAATTTGGATGGAAAGGAATGGAGCCAGCTGTGGTACTTAGTTTGATTTTCCCACGGCCGGCGACGGGAGGCGGCCCAGAATGGGCGTCGATATACTCTTCACAGTTTTTTGCTCGGGCTTGAGCAGTTCCAGCACTACTACTTCGTTCTGGCCCTTCTTCAGCCACTCCACCGGCACGTACAGCGTCTGCTGCGGCCCAATGCCCCAGTAGCGCCCTAGGGAGTGGCCATTAACCCAGACGCTGCCCTTGCCCCAAGCTTGCATGTCGAGGTAGGTGTCGCCGGTTTGGGTGAGCGTGAAGGTGCCGCGCTTCACCACCGGGCCATTTGCACTTGTGGCCGTGGATTTAGATTTGAACAGAGAAGCATCAACCTGGTCGAAGGGCAGCCCGAACATCTGCCAGTTTTTCACTTCCTGCTTGCCGAGCATTACCTTCTCGGTGATGCCTTTGCGGTTTTGGAGCAGGTACTTGCCGAAGTTGATGCGGCCCAGGTTTTCAACCAGAATATCCAGCTGCACCTCGCCTTTGGGTAGCGTTACGCTGAGGCTGTCTTGCTTGAGGCGCCTGTCGAGCACCCCCACCCGCTTGCCGTTGACATACACCAAACCATAGTCTCGCAGATCTTTAATCTTCAGCACCTTGGTGCCGCCACCCGCTACTTTGGTCCGGTACAGCACAAAGCCGTAAGCCTGGTTTAAGTCTTCGAAGGTGAGCGGCGTGGCATTCTTCTTCGGAGCTGGCAGCACGTCGAACAGGCTGGCGGTTTGGGTAAGCTGAATGGCGGGCAGCGCAATAGCGGGCTTGGCCGCGGGCACGGCCGGCAGCTTGGTACCCGCTGGCAAGTGCTTCTCGATTACGTTGCGGAAGGCCATGAACTTAGGCGTGGCGTTGCCGGCCTCGTCGAGCGGGGCGTCGTAGTCGTAGCTGCTGATTTGGGGCTCGTAGGCGACGGTGTCGCTGAAGTTAGCGCCGTTCATGAAGCCCCGCGTGGTACCGCCATGAAACATGTACATGTTGATCGACAAGCCAGCAGCCAGCACCGTATCGAGGCGGCCGGTGTAGTTTTTGGCGGGCACCGTGTGGTGCGGGGCACCCCACCAGTCAAACCAAGCCGGGTACCATTCGGCAATGAAGTAGGGTCCCTTGCCGTTGTGGTTGGTGCGCACAATCTTTTTCACCTCCTCCGGCTTGTCGAGCCCATTGACGGCGGGCAGCAAGCCAGGCAGGTGACCTTGCGCTACTTTGGCGGCTGGGTCGCACGTGTAAAGCAACCCGTCGAAGCCAGCTTCCAGGAACAGCTTGCGGTTCAAGTCGAGGTATTCTTTGTCACTGGCGTAGAAACCGTACTCGTTTTCCACTTGCACCATTAGCACTGGCCCGCCGTGGTTGATTTGCAGCGGCGCTAGTTGCTTGCCTACTTGCTGAATGTACGCCCGGTACTCGGCCAGAAACTCCGGCGACTTGCTACGCACTACAAGACCTTTCTCGTTTTGCAGCCAGTAAGGGTAGCCGCCAAATTCCCACTCGGCACACACATACGGGCTAGGCCGCAGCACCACCCACAGCCCTTCTTCCTGAGCCATTTTCACGAAGGCGGCAATGTCGTTGTTGCCAGTGAAATCGAACTTGCCTTTTTGGGGTTCGTGCAGGTTCCAGAACACGTACGTGCCGATGGTATTCAGGCCCATGGCCTTGGCCATTTTCATGCGGTGCCGCCACGCCTCCCGCGGTACGCGGGGGTAGTGCAGCTCGCCCGAAATCATCTGGAACGGCTTGCCATCGAGCAGGAAGTTTTCGTCGCCCAGGGCAAAAATATGCTTGGCTTGCTGGGCTACAGCAGGCAGTATAGTAATAGCAAAAGCGAACAGCAGAAATAAGTGAAGTACTCTTTTCATAAAGGGTTAGTGAGGTTCTCGACCAAACAGCTTAGCTAGTGCCGCCGCAACATCAATCGATTGTGTTATCCAGCTACATACCATCGTGCGAGGCTCGCAACGGGGGTAGCTAGAACTATTGAGTGAAGCTGATTTTCCTTTCTAAGAGGAGAGCGGCAGCCAGACCAGCGAGCAGTGCATTGGTTGTCTGCTTGGCTGGTAGTTGGGTGTTTCAAAATTCGATTTGATAAAACTACTAGGTCAAATCGGGCTGAAACAGGGGAATTCTAGTAAAAAAGCAGGGGGGAATTGGTCTGAACCAAGGAGCGACGAGGTTGCTTTACCCTACCTCGCTAAAGAGCCCGGGGCATTCAAGTCAGATAAAAGGGATAAATTGGTCTGGGTCGGAAAAGGGGCAAGGGTAGTGCGGCACCAAGCCGTGAGGTTCTATTTGGTGCTGCGAGACTTTATCAACTGCTCTCGGCTTGCTCTGAACTGCTTGCCAACTTCTACCTTCCCTAAGTTCAATCCCTGCCCAGGCAGCTTTTTTGTTTTCAAGCCTGTTGCAAGGCTCAGTACTTATGAAGTGGTTAATTACCCAAGCCGCATGTCTGTTCCTGTTGGGGTTGGCATGCACTTCCAGCTTGGCTCAGAGCACCCCCAGTGAGTTTCGCTTCGAACACCTAACCGTCAACGATGGCCTGTCGCACAGCGACGCCATGGCCGTTACGCAAGACCACCTAGGCTTCCTCTGGATTGGAACCAACCGGGGCGTCAATCGGTACGACGGCTACGAGTTGAAAAAGTATATCCTGCCCGTCAACCCCTTAAACGGCTTGTCCGGCAACCGGGTCAGGGCCTTACACGTGGGCCGCGACGGACGCCTGTGGGTAGGGGCCGAAAGCAGCGGCCTCAGCTTGTACGACGCTGACCACGACCGTTTCGTAAATATCAACGACCGCCAAGTGCCGGCGGGGCTGCATACTCTGGCCCACCAGCTCGCCCAGGCCGACGTGACCGTTATTGCCTCCGACCCACACGGGCGCTTGTGGGTAGGTACCCAGCGCCAGGGCATGTTTGTGCTGGACTTCGACGCGCAAGGGCAACTGCGCCGCATGCAGCAGGTTCCATTAACCGAGGACAGCCGCCGCAATTACCAAGTAATGAGCGTGGTGGTGGCGCCCGAAGGCCAAATTTGGTTTGGCACCCTCGGCGCCGGGCTCCGGATAGTAGAGGCCGGTGCCACATTACCCAAGCCACTTATTGCCCGCAAAGCGCCCCTGGCCTTAGCCACCGTGCGCAGCGTGCACCTCGACCGCCGCGGCGACTTGTGGCTAGGCACTAATCGACAGGTGTTTTGGGTGTCGCGGCAGGATCGGCTGCGCGCTTTAAACTTGGCCGCTCATCCCCTACCCCAGGCCTGCCGCGATATTCACGATCTTCGCCTCGACACGTTTGGGCGCTTGTGGGTAGGCACCGACTACGGCTTGTATCTCTGGCAGGCTGGCACGGTTACGGGCACCACCCCACCCGTGCAGCTCACCAAGCCCACCTTGTTTCTACCGGTGGGCGGCGACCCATTCAGCTTGCAGTCCGAGCGGGTGCATCAGTTTTTCGAAGACCAAGACCAAGTGCTGTGGCTGGCAGCTTCGGCCGGGGGCCTAAACAAAGTGGACCTGCGTCAAAAGCCGTTCGGGCAGTTGCAGCACCAACTAACAACCAAACCTACCCTACCAAATAACTACGTGAATGCCATTTACAAAGAGGAAGCGAAAAACCTGCTTTGGATTGGCACGCGTAACGGCTTTTCCTGCTACGACTTAGCCCGTAAAACTTACCGCAACTACCTGAGTTGGCAGCAGTCCAGCGACTCTACGGGCGTGGACGTATCGGCGGTGGTACAGGCTTCGGATGGCACCTTGTGGCTTGGCACCCGCACGCACGGCTTGTACACGCTTAAGCGCGAAGACGGCCGCGAGAAGCTCACTCCCTTCGCGGCCCTATCCAACCAACCGGACCAAGTGACGACCAGCGTGGAAACCATCGTGGAGGACCGTTTCGGGACCATGTGGGTAGGCACCTTCAATGCGGGGCTGGCCCGGTTTAGCCGTTCCGGCAAGCACCTCAAAACTTACAGTGTAGCCACCGGCCTACCCACCGACCACTTCACATACCTGCTCTACGACCAAAAGCAAAATTTGCTGTGGGCGAGCACCCGCGATGCGGGCCTGCTGAAGCTGCGTGTCACGGCCGACTCACTGGTACTGCTCAAGCAGTTCACGCACAATGAGCGCAGCACCAATAGTCTCAGCGTTAACTACGTATGGCCATTGCTGCAAGACCGCCAGGGTACGCTCTGGATTGGCACCATCGGCGGGGGCCTGCATCAGCTAAGCACCGACGCTCAGGGCCGCGAACATATCGAGCGCTGCCAGCAATGGCTGCCCGAGAGCGACGTAGAGAGCTTACTGACCGACGAAGACGGGCACCTGTGGGTTGGGGGTACGGGCTTGTATTGCGTCACGCCCCGCACGCACCGCTACCTGCGCTACGACGTGGCTGATGGGCTGCAAAGCAATGCCTTTAAAGTGGGAGCCGCCTGCCGGGCGCAGGATGGCACCCTATATTTTGGGGGCATCAATGGCATCAGCTACTTCCAGCCGCGAGCTATTCGGGCCAATCCCTATCCGCCCGTTGTGCGCATCACTGGCTTTCGGGTTGCCAACAAAACGGTGGCCGTCGGCGATACCATCAATGGGCGGGTATTGCTGACCAAGGCCTTCGCTCACCCGCAAACGATTGCCATTCGAGCCGACGAAAACGACTTCTCGGTGGAGTTCGTGGGACTGAACTATGCCACTCCCGAGAAGCACCGATACGCCTATCAATTAGTGGGTTATAACGCCGATTGGGTGGCCGCCGCCCCTGGACAGCGTACCGCCAGCTTCGCCAACTTACCGCCCGGCGACTACACGTTTCTGGTGAAAGCCAGCAACGGCGATGGGCTCTGGTCGACTAAACCGGCCACTTTGCAACTTACTGTACTGCCGCCCTGGTGGAAGACCTGGTGGGCATATCTGTTGTACGGTATGGCTTTTGTTGGGGCGCTGCTCGTTTACCGCCGCGTAACTGTGGCACAGCAAAGCCTGGAAAACAAGCTTGCGCTAGAGCAATTCCGCGTCGAGAAAGAAAAGGAGCTGACGGATTTGAAGCTGAGCTTCTTTACCAACGTTTCGCACGAGCTGCGCACGCCGCTCACGCTGATTTTAGGGCCTATGGAAGAGCTGCTTTCGGCTGCTAACCGCTTTACGGGTTTAAAAGACAACATCGTGCTTATGCACAAGCAAACCCGCAAACTGCTGGAGCTAGTAAATCAGCTACTCGACTTCCGAAAAGTAGAGGCCGGCAAGGTGCCGCTTCGGGCCACCCGCGCCGATATTGTCGGTTTCCTAACCGAGGTCTTTTTGATTTTTAAGCTGAAAGCCGAAGAGCGGCAACTCTCCTACTCGCTGCTGGTGCCACCCGAGCCCGTGGAGCTTTATTTCGATGCGGGCAAACTGGAAATTGTACTGACCAACCTGCTGGCCAATGCCTTCAAATACACCAAAGAAAGCGGCAGCATCACGGTTACGGCGGCGGTAGTGGGGCAACCAAGTGGCAATGCAGTCTTCGAACCGCATGGCTTGACCGACAATTACCTGGAAATAAAAGTCATAGACCAGGGTATTGGGATGCCGCCTACTGAGCTAGCCAATATTTTCGATGCCTACTACCAAGCTTCTCAGACGGAAACCCTGCGCATGTTGGGCACGGGCATCGGCTTGTCGTTGGTAAAGCAGTTTGTGGAGCGCCACGGCGGCGAAATCACGGTAGCTAGTGAAGTGAATCAGGGGGCTACGTTTACGGTCCGCCTGCCCTTCGGCCACGAGCATCTGCATCCCACTGACCTAGGACCCGAAACAACGGCTTTTGAGCACTCTATTTCTGCGCATACCCCGTCAACTTCTCTGGCCGCTGACCACCACGTTGACCTCACAGAAGGGGCCTTCAGTACTCCGCCGCGCCTGCTTATTGTCGAGGACAACACCGATTTGCGGCAGTACCTGGAGCAGCTGTTTGACACGGAGTTCGAGGTGACGGTGGCCGCCGACGGTGTGGAAGGTTGGGAAAAAGCGCAAGCTCTACTCCCCGATTTGGTGTTGAGCGACATCATGATGCCGCATAGCGACGGACTAGAACTCTGTCAGAAAATAAAGCAGCACCCCAAAACGCTGCACATTCCGGTGCTATTGCTTACTGCTCGCACTGCGGCCGTGCACGAGTTGGAAGGCATGGAAAACGGAGCCGATGACTACATCAGCAAGCCTTTCAACCCCAAGATCCTGCACGCCAAAGTTTCGGCCGTGCTGCGCAACCGCGCCAAGCTGCGCGAGTTCTACGAGCGCCAAATCTTGCTGGAACCAACCAAGGTGGTTATTCCCGAAGCCGACAAGGTGTTCCTTGAACAAGCCATGAAAGTGGTGGAAGACAACCTCGCCGACCCGGAGTTCAACGTGCAGGTGTTGCTCCGGGAAATGGGTATGAGCCAGTCCTTTCTGTATCGCCGCGTGAAAAGCATCACCGGCCAGTCGGTGGTAGAGTTTATCCGCGATGTGCGCTTGAAGCGGGCCGCGCAGCTGCTAGCCAGCACGCAGCTAAGAATCTCTGATGTAGCCTACCAAGTAGGCATTCAGGACTTGAAGCACTTCCGCACCATGTTCCAGAAGCTATACGGCATGTCGCCCTCCGAATACGCCAAGCAACACCGTGGCGGCGAACAAGTTGGGTTGGTGGCACACTAAATAGCTTGCTTGCACCGAGCATCAACAAGCAAAAAGCCCGTCCGGCAACCGGACGGGCTTTTGGTTTGAAGCGCTGAAGCTTATTGGCCTAGCTTGGCTTTGAGGTTTTGGTCTAGCGCTTCGAGGAATTCCTCGGTGTAGAGGTAGTCGCGGCCGTGCTCCACTTTGTTGCCGTGGATACAAACGGCGAGGTCCTTGGTCATCTTACCGCTTTCGACGGTCTCGATGCACACCTGCTCCAGGGCGGTGCAGAAGTCGATGAGTTCCTGGTTGCCATCGAGCTTGCCGCGGAACTCCAGGCCCCGGGTCCAGGCGAAGATGCTGGCAATCGGGTTGGTGGAGGTGGGTTTGCCTTTCTGGTGGTCGCGGTAGTGGCGCGTTACGGTGCCGTGGGCCGCTTCGGCTTCCATCACGGTGCCGTCTGGCGTCACCAGCGTGGAAGTCATCAAACCCAGCGAGCCAAAGCCTTGCGCTACCGTGTCGCTTTGCACGTCACCGTCGTAGTTTTTGCACGCCCACACAAAGTTGCCGTTCCACTTCAGGGCCGAGGCCACCATGTCGTCGATCAGGCGGTGCTCATAGGTGATACCAGCGGCGCTGAATTTGTCGGCGTAGTCCTGCTCGTAAATCTCCTGGAAGATGTCCTTAAAGCGGCCGTCGTACTTCTTGAGGATGGTGTTCTTGGTACTCAGGTACAGCGGCCAGCCCTTCATCAGGGCCTGGTTGAAGCAGGCGTGGGCAAAGCCCCGGATCGACTCGTCGGTGTTGTACATGGCCAGGGCCACGCCGTCGTTTTTGAAGTTGAATACTTCGAACGACTGGGTTTCGCCGCCGTCTTCGGGCGTGAAGGTGATGGTGAGCTTGCCTTTGCCCTTAGTAACGAAGTCGGTAGCACGGTACTGGTCGCCGAAGGCGTGGCGACCGATGCAAATCGGAGCGGTCCAGTTGGGCACGAGGCGGGGCACGTTGCTGGTCACGATAGGCTCGCGGAAAACAGTACCATCCAAGATGTTGCGGATGGTGCCGTTAGGCGATTTCCACATCTGCTTTAGGTTGAACTCCTTTACCCGCTCTTCGTCGGGGGTGATGGTGGCGCACTTGATGCCGACGCCGTACTGCTTGATGGCGTTGGCGGCATCAATGGTGACTTGGTCGTTGGTTTCGTCCCGGTACTCAATACCCAGATCGTAGTACTTGATATCGAGCTCCAAATACGGCAGGATCAGCTTGTCCTTGATGAACTTCCAAATGATGCGCGTCATTTCGTCGCCATCAAGCTCTACTACGGGGTTTGCTACGTTGATTTTGGCCATTATCTGTGGTTGGGCTTGGGAGGTTGTTGCGGTGAAACTAGACTTGGTGATACAGATTTGCGTGTTTCCCGCCTAGCAGATGAGAGCACGCAAAGGCTTTTTGCCCGCGCCAAAGTATATAATAATCCTCGTTATAGCGGGCATCCCAGTCTACATTAGCGAGGATGTACTTGGCAGTCAAGGACGTTGCGCAGAACTTGCTTGGCGGACTTCAAGGGTGGAGGTTCTAAATTGCCGCCACCGCGTACTCGCCTGGGCCAGCTTGATTTGTTTGCACTGAAGCTTTAGCTCGGTCCTTTACGGCCTGCGTGGTATAACTTGCTTTGCTCACTGCTGCTTACTTATGCAAATTCAGCTAACTGAAACCGACCAAGACCTGCGCGACATTCTCGATTTGCAAAAGCAAAATCTCGTCGGGAATCTACCGGCCGATGTGCAGGCGCGCGAAGGGTTTGTTACGCTGCAATACACCCTGACCGAACTACAGCAGCTCCACGCCGCGGCGCCGAGTATAATAGCCCGCGCCGACGGACGACTAGTAGGCTACGCGCTAGTAGCCGTACCCTCCGTTCGGGGCCTCGTGCCGCCCCTCGACGAATTGTTTACCATGGCCGAAACGTTGCCCTACCGTGGCCGTCCGATAGCTGACTACTCCTACTACCTGATGGGCCAGATATGCGTTGCCGATGGCTACCGGGGCTTAGGCCTCTTTGACAAACTATACCAGGCGCACCGCGTCTTCTACAGCTCTCATTATCAACTACTCGTGACGGATATTGCGGCTCGTAATGCCCGTTCCCTCCGCGCCCACGAGCGGGTTGGGTTTCAACCCCTGCACCACTTCCTTAATCAGGCGACACAGCAAGAATGGGTGGTGGTAGGATGGGACTGGCAACTAGATAAGTAAAACCGAACAGCTGCCTTATGGCATTGAAAGCAAAAGGCAAGGCGTGGTCCTAGTTACGACTACACCTTGCCTTTATAGCGTCTAGATGCACAGCTACTAGTTCAAGCCTACTTTACCCTTCATCGATTCAAAGAGTTTAACGGAATCGAAACCTACCCCTTTTTTGAAAACCAAGCTCATTTTCCGCACCTGCGCCATATTCTGCTCCGGGTCTCCGTCAATCACAACCAAGTCAGCTTGCTTGCCGGCTTCAATCGAGCCAATATCTCGGTCGCGGCCCAGGTACTTAGCTCCGTTCAGGGTGCTGATTTTGATGGCTTCCACTGGCGTAAAACCGGCCTCGACTAGCAACTCAAGTTGCCGCCGATTGGCGTAGCCCGCCACGGTGCGGCCTGCGCCGGTAGGGTCGGTGCCGGCTACGAGGAGGCCACCGGCATCGTGAAATTGCTTTTCCCAGGCCAACTCTTTCTTGAACAGCCGAGTGCTGGCCGTGTCCTTGCCCTGGTTTTGCTGCCAAGTGGTATTCTCCCTTTCCTGCAACTGCGGAATCAGCGCTTCCAGGCCGCCCCCAAGCACTACCTCACGGCCCGTATAGGGCTCGAACACCGGCAGCGTGGAGGTAAGGGCCACGCGCTTGGCAACCAGTAAATTGATAAGGCTTTTAATTTGCGGACTGTTAACCGGCAAATCCAGCAGGCCCTTACGAGCAGCGGGGTAATCCGCAACGTCCACCTGTTTGTTGGCGGCGAAGTCCGAGCTGGCCATGAAGCCGTGTTCAAGGTTGTCGATGCCAAGTTCGGCGGCTTCCTTGTAGGTGATGGCGCAAAGGTGTCCGGTTACCTTGAGTTGGCGGGCGTGAGCCTCCCGCAACACGGCCGTCAGGTCGGCGCGGGTGGCGTGCATGTACATTTTAAACGAGCGGCAGCCTTTGTTGGCCCAGAAGATGGTGGCGGCGGCAGCTTCCTCAGGGCCTTTGATGGTGTTCAGGGCCGGAATATCAAGAGCGGGCTCCTCGATGTAAGGGGCCGTTATTTCCATGTCAGGCCCAATCAGCTTACCTTCCTCTATCATGCGCTTCACCGCCAAATCGGTTTGCGGCTCGATGCTGCCCGCCGTGCGGATGGTGGTAGCACCGCCCGCCAGATAGAGCCGCGGAAACGAATACGGCATCTGGGCAATGTTGAAATAGCCCCCCACCGGCATTGTATAGTATAGATGCTCGTGCAGCATCACCAACCCCGGAATCAGGGTTTTACCGGTGCAATTAATCACCTGCGCGCCTGCTGGCACCTTCACTTTTTTGGTGGCTCCTACCTGCGTAATGCGCCCTTGCTCGATGAGGACGGTTTGGTGGAGCTGCGCTGGCCGACCAGTCCCATCAATAACTTTGGCATCGGTTAAGGCGATGGGGCCGGGGCCCTGCACCCTGATGAACGGTTGCACCTGCGGCGTGAACTGCTGCGCGCGGCTTGGCAGCACCGAAGCCAACAGAAACGAGCAGACACTGAGGGAAATCAACCGGGGAGTAGCAAGTGTCATAAGGAAGTTGAATGCGGTTAACTTCCTAAGTATACGACATCCGGCCGACGTGACTAGACCAGCACCAATCAGGCACGAGGTAGCTGCTAACAGGCCATAGTGCGCCTGCTGTACTGGTTACAGCGTTTAGAGGTAGCTGCAACACCCGCCAATACGCCTTCCAGTTTCGCACCACTTTTAGCGCCTAGCCGGAAGGCGTACTCGACTTCCTAAGCGGTTGCCGCAACCGGCCGACGCAACCACAGAATCACCAGCAGCAGCGCAAGCAAAACCAATGCGGGTACCCCATTGGCTATGCCGCCAGGAATAACAGTAGCATGTATCACGACGGCGCCTATCATAATGATTACCAAGCCGATGGCAGCCAAACGGGTAAAGCGCGGTATCAGCAGGCCGATACCGCCTAGCAATTCTGCCACGCTGATGACGTAGGCCAGGGCACCGGGCAAGCCGATGCTGCTAAACATACCTACCGTACCGGGTAGGTCGGTTAGTTTCTTGATGCCGAAACCAATGAAAGCGAGGCCAACTAAACCTTGCAGGACCCAGGCAATGATGTTGCGCGTGGAAGAAGACATAAAATGGGGAGTTGGGTTAAAAGAGAACTTTTATAGTCAGCCCGTTAGCGGCTGTTTGCTGTTAGCAAATATGCCGCTCGGTTGGTTTACTTTGTCTAGCAGTTTACCTAAGTATACCGGTATACTTCGAGATACCAATCTAGCTGAAAGTCAGTTAAAAAGGTATAGATCAGATACATCTTATTAGGTTCAGCAGCCTTGCTTTGCAACTACCGGCTGTTTGCTGACTACCTTGGCTTGTCTGCTGAAGCCATCAGCCAACGATAAAGTAGACTTCTGTTGAAAACTGGTGTTGTCCGCTACCTCTATGAACTCACCCTTTCCCCGCTTTCAAGCAGCTCTCGAAAAGTTTGATGCGGCTAACGCCGAAGACCCCAATCAGGAAGCAGATGCTGAAGGCCACCTCTGGCCTAAGGAGTTGTTATACGGCCACCGAATGAGTGCCTGCCTAACCCGCGTAGCTCCCGAGGCTCCCGAGGCCGTGCATTTAGCCGCCCGTTGCCAGCATATTCGCCGCTGGACCATCCCGCGCCAAGATTTTCCCATGGACCGGGTTGGCTACCATAAATGGCGTAATACACTCAAAAAATACCACGCGGAAATAGCCGGACAGCTATTAGCTGAAGTCGGCTACGACGAAGCCACCATTACGCGCGTTCAGGCCTTACTGCAGAAGCAGCAGCTCACGCGGGACCCTGATATGCAATTATTGGAAGACGTTATCTGCCTGGTGTTTCTGGAATACTATTTCGTGGATTTTGCCCGCCAGCACCCCGAAGAGAAAGTCATAGACATAGTGCAGAAGACTTGGGCTAAAATGACCACTAGAGGCCATGAGCTTGCCTTGCAATTGCCTTTCACCGACGCTGCCCAAGCTCTGCTAGCAAAGGCTCTAGCCTAGCCAGCTTGTCGCCGGCCGTAAGGTCGTGCCCCAAAGCCACGACCCCACCAATAACAATCAGGGCCGGGTAGGTGATGCCACTGCTTGCAACCAGCGTAGGCAATTGCCTGACCGGCCCTACCGCCAGTTTGCGGTGAGGTAAGGAGACGTGCTGCACGATGGCGGCGGGCGTGTCGCCGCGGCCCATTTCGCAATACGTAGCGGTAATTTCCGCAGCCTTGGTTAACCCCATGTATATCACTACGGTGGAGTTGCTTTGCATAGCCAGCCGCAGGTCCGCCGACAGGGAACCGTCCTTCTTGGTGCCTGTCAGCATCCAGACGCCTTCGCTGACAACGCGGTGTGTGAGCGGAATGTCTTCGTAGCCAAGGGCCTGCATGCTGGAAATGCCGGGGATGTAATGCGTAGCAATGCCATGAGCCCGGGCAAACAGCACTTCCTCGAAGCCGCGCCCGAAAACAAATGGGTCCCCTCCTTTCAGGCGCACCACCCGGCCACAGGTCAGCGCTTTCTCCAGAATTAGCTCATGAATGGTTTCTTGAGGCGTGTACTCTCCATAGGGTTTTTTGCCCACGTAAATACATTCGCAAGCCGCCGGGGCCAAGGCCAGCAGCTCCTGATTGGCCAAGTTGTCGTAAAGAATTACAGCTGCGGTTTGCAGCACCTTGTAAGCTTTGAGGGTGAGTAGCTCTGGGTCACCGGGCCCCGCCCCTACCACATACAACTCGGGCACAATTTCCGCCATACTATAGGGTAATCAGCAAAATGCTTTAGTTTGAATTTATGATCCCCACTGCTGTCGGTTCTTCCCACAGCTCGAAATCTGTGGCAGGGGCTTCGCAAGTCGGGCACTGATAGTTAGGCAGCGCGTTCCAAGGCGTGCCGGGTGCTACTCCCTGCTCGGGGTCGCCGTAGGCTACGTCGTACACGGTGAAACACCGGCGGCAGCGTGGCAATAAGGCAGGTGGTACCGCTATTTGGTCGATAGCTGCCGTAGGGTTTTCGCTGGCTAGTTCTTCAGGGGCAGCGCCTACTTGCTCGTAAAAAAGGTGACATAGCTCGGCCAGATACCAGCCTAGCCGGTCGCGGCGCACGTGCTGGCGAAACAGCACAAAGTCACGAGAATTGGGATTGAAGTCGCGGGTGTGCAGGATTTCGTACTGCTCGGTGGCGCGACCTGGCTGCGTACGAATGATGATAGAGCCGAAGAGCCCAGTTTGGGGCTGCGTCTTGATGGCAAAGCACAGCTGGTAGGTGCGCACATCCTCGTCGTTGAGGTAGCGAACCAACTCGTGCTTGAGGGCCAGCCCAGCCGGGCAGTTGTCTTCCACTTGCCAGTTCAGCTCGTTGGCCGCGTGCCGCACGTTCACACGGTGGCGGCAAAGCACGGCATCCCACAGAGCCCGGTCGGCGGGCGCAATACCCTTCACGATCAACGATTTCCAGGGTGTCGTGCAGAGCTGGCCCACGCGCGTCTGCAAACACACCCGGCACAAATCCTGCAGGAAGGCTACCGTAAACAACTCGTTGCGCCGGTAAATGCCGAGCCATAGCTGCTGCCCACTGCGATTGAAGCCTTCGTAATACGGCAGCATGAAAGCTGGCAGTGCCAACGGTCCGGCCACGAGGCGTTGCCCCAGCGGCTGCACGGCACTCACTTGCGCATGTAGTTGCTCTCCGGCAACAGACAGATTAGCGAATTGGGTTGGCTGAGCAAGCAACACCCGTTCTACGGCCGCGCTTATCACGGGCACGTCTTCGGAGTACACCAAATGCGGCCAAGCGTAGAGCTGTCCCGTGCGAGGAAAGCGCACGTACAAGTGCCAGTAGTTGCTGGTGTCGGCGGCAATGAAGTTGAGGTGGCCGGTGAAAAGCGGCACGAAAGTCTGGCGGCTATCCACCAAGTTGATTTTCAGGCGGGGCCGGTAATCAAACAAGTCCAAAATGTCCTTGTAAACGCCCTCGCGCAGCCAGGTAGCGTTGTAGAAAACGTCCTCGCCCACGTAGGAGCTCACAATGTTGGGATGCAGCTCAGGTTCGGGTTCGACCAGAACGCCAGCGGCTGTCAGCGCCAGTAGCAACGCCTTGCGCCGCGGCTTCTCCACGGCCAGCAACAGCTGCTGCCGGTGTCCAAGCTGCACCTGCTCGATTCCGGCGGCTTCGGCGGCGGTCAGCACAGCCAGTAAGTCCCCGGCCGGCACTATGCCCCCCGGCAAGTTTACGGCGATAATGGAAAGCGAGGAATCAGTGGACTGCATAAGCATCAGGCGGAAGTAGCGGCTGCCGGAGGGGCGTATTAGTTATCG
Source organism: Hymenobacter sp. YC55 (assembly GCF_029433095.1). Classification (GTDB taxonomy): domain Bacteria; phylum Bacteroidota; class Bacteroidia; order Cytophagales; family Hymenobacteraceae; genus Hymenobacter. The sequence goes on along the minus strand of NZ_JARNTX010000005.1, from coordinate 56,852 downwards.
GCGGGGGCAAGCACGGCCATTTCGGTTGCTAGGATTTGTTGGACTTCGGGCCGGCATGAGCCGCAGCCAGTGCCAGCGCCGGTGGTGGCGCAAAGTTGCTTGAGCGTGTCGCAGCCGGCGGCTATGGCCTGGCGCAAGTTGTCGGAGCCTACGCTGTTGCAGCTGCACACCAGTTTGCCGAGCACGGGCACGGCAGGCCGGCCGCTGCGCAGTAGTTGCAGGCGCTTGTCGCTGAGCTCCGTCTTGTTGGCTATCAGCTCACGAAATTCCTGGAACTCACTTTTGTCGCCGATCAGGATGGCGCCTACTAGTCGGTCCTGATGGATGATGCACTTCTTGTAGTAGCGTTGCGCCTTGTCGATAAACACAATTTCCTCGTAATCAATTGGATTTGGGCATTCGGGCAGGCCGATGCTGCACAAGTCGAAGCCATGAATTTTAATGATGTTCATAAACGTGCTGCCGCGGTAGCAGCTGCCTACGTCGCCGCTCAGGGAGCGAGCCACTACGGCGGCTTGCTGCTCGGCCGCGGCCGTAATGCCATAGAGCACGCCCTGAAATTCGGCAATCTCGCCGAGGGCGTACACGCTCGGGTCGCTGGTTTGCAGCCGCTCGTTCACCACCACGCCCCGCCGACACTCCAGGCCGCACTCACGGGCTAGCTCTAGGTTGGGCACCGTCCCGATGGCCAGAATCAGAGCGTCGCACTCCAGGCGTCGGCCGCTTTTCAAGCCCACGCCCGTGAGCCGGGAGCGGCCGTAGTAGAGTTCGACTTCGTCGTTGAAGTATAAGTCGCAGCCTTGGTCGAGCATTTCCTCCTGCAATAGCTGGCTGCCTAAAGGGTCGAGTTGGCGGTCAAGGAAGCGGGAAATGCGCTGGATGATGGACACTTTGGTGCCTACTTCGCGCAGGGAAGCGGCCATTTCCAGCCCAAGCAACCCCCCGCCCACAATCACGACGTGGGCCTGCGCGGGCAGGTGGCGCTTGAAGTCGTCGGCGTCGGTGCGGCTGCGCATGGTGAAGATGCCGGGCAGCGCAGGCACGTTGCGGGGCACGGCCGCGCGGCTGCCAGTGGCCAGTAGCAGTACGTCGTAGGGAGTGCGCTGGCCGCGCGAGTCCACTACGTACTTTTCGGCTCGGTTCACGTGCTCCACGCTCACGCCCCGCCGCAAGCTGATGTTGTAGGCGGGCTCTTCCTCGTCCCGCATTTTCACTAGCTGCGCCCACTCCTGGTGGCCACTGATGTAGTCGGGCAGCATCACCCGGTTGTAGAATGGGAAGTCTTCCTTGCTGAAGATGGTGATGTCATCGTCCTGATTCAGCTCCCGGTACGATTTCACGAAACCGTAAGCCCCGGCCCCGGCGCCCACCACCACAATGCGCTGCTTGGGCTTGCGGTACTTTTCCAGCTGCACCGCGCAAAACTTGAAATCAGGCTCTTTGGAAACAGGGTCCACCGCACCCGACGTCACGTTGTTGGCCCGGTGCAGGTCCGAGCCCAACATCTTGCCCCAATGCATGGGCAAAAACACCACCCCCGGCCGGATGTTAGCCGTCAGGCGGGCCGCTACCCGCACGCTACCCCGCCGCGACTGCACTGTCACTAAGTCGCCCTCCTCTATTTCCAGGGCGGTGGCATCCTGCGGGTGCAGTTCCAGGAAAGCCTGCGGAGTGTGCTGTTTGAGCTTGCTGACTTTACCGGTCTTGGTCATCGTGTGCCACTGGTCACGGATGCGGCCGGTGGTTAGAATGAACGGATAGGTATCGTCGGGGGCTTCGCTGCGGAACACCGCCGGCACCGGGTGAATCATGGCACGGCCCGAAGGCGTGTAGAATTGCTGATCGGTGAAGAGGCGGGCGGTATCGGGCGTGGCTTTTCCGGCGCGGTAGGGCCACTGCACCGAACCCCGCTCGCGCAGAGTGCGGTAGTTGAGTCCGGAAATATCAAGCGTGGTGCCGGCCGTCAAGCGGGTGTGCTCTAGGTAAATGGCCTCGGTGTTTGGAAAGTCGAAGCCCGCAAAACCCATGGCCCGGGCGAAGCGGCAGATGATTTCGGCGTCGGGCAGCGCCTGGCCGGGGGCGGCTACCACTTTGGGCAAGTAGCTGATGCGCCGCTCGGAGTTGGTCATAGTGCCTTCCTTCTCAGCCCAGGCTGCAGCGGGTAGCACCACGTCGGCGTAGGCTAGGGTTTCGGGCTTGTTGCTGATGTCCTGCACCACAACGAACTTGGCTTTGGCCAGCGCCGCTTCAGCCTGCCGCACGTTGGGCAAACTGGTCAGCGGATTGGTGCAGACGATCCAAATGGCTTTGAGGCGGCCGTTTTCCAGCGCTTCAAACATCTCGGTGGCCGTGTACCCAGGCTTATCGGCCAGGGGGCCACTGCCCCAGAACTGCTGCACCTCGGTCCGGTGCGCGGGATTGGCCAGGTTGCGGTGGGCCGGCAGTAGGTTCGATAGGCCTCCCACTTCGCGCCCGCCCATGGCGTTGGGTTGCCCCGTGAGGGAAAGTGGGCCCGCACCGGGCTTGCCAATTTGCCCGGTGATGAGGTGCAGATTAAGCAAGCTCAAGTTCTTATCGACACCCACCACGCTCTGATTCAGGCCCATCGTCCACATTGACAGGAAGCCCTGCGCCGCCCCGATGTAGCGGGCCGCCAACCGGATATCGGCCTCGGCCACTCCGCATACTTGCGCCGACTCGGCGACGGTGCGCTCGAACACGAGGCGCTGGTATTCCTCGAACCCTTCAGCATGCTGTTCAATGAAAGCTAAGTCGATGTCGCCGTTTTCGATTAGGGCCCGCGCCAGGGCTTGGTTCAGCACTACATCGGTGCCAGGTATCAGTTGCAGGTGTACATCGGCCAGTGCGCAGGTGTCCGTCACGCGGGGGTCCACTACAATGATTTTGGTAGTCGGGTTGGCAGCTTTGTGGGCCTCCACGCGCCGCCACAAAATGGGGTGACACCAAGCCGGGTTGGCCCCGGTTACCAGCAGACAATCGGCCAGTTCGATGTCGTCGTAGCACACCGGAACGCTGTCCTCGCCCAAGGCCATCTTGTAGCCGACCACCGCGCTGCTCATGCACAGGCGCGAATTGGTGTCGAGGTTGTTGCTGCCGATAAAGCCTTTCATCAACTTATTGAGCACGTAGTACTCTTCGGTCAGGCATTGTCCGGAGGCGTAGAAAGCCACCGAATCAGGACCATACTGCTGGATGAAAGTTTTGAACACGGCGGCCGTGCGCGCCAGGGCATCGTCCCAGCTTACCTGCTGCAACGGGCGGCTTTTGCTGTAGCGCATCTGCGGGTACAGTAGCCGGTCGCTGCGGTCGTTGACGGTGTATTGTAGGTTGAGGCCCTTGCTGCACAATGCGCCGCGGTTGACCGGATAATCGGGGTTGCCGACTACCGATACGTCGCCGTTTTTTTCCGGCTTGACTAGCACCCCGCAGCCCACGCCGCAGTAGCAGCAAACAGAAGGAGTAGCGGCGGAAGGCAAAGACATAGGCACTAGATTGTATCTTTCAGATAGTAAGTCCGCCACTTAAGCGCCAGCCAACGTCAACGACTCTGGGGCCACTTCGCCGATTTCTTTGCGCACTAGCCGCACCAGTAGCACCAGCCCGCCCACGGCGGCCACGCCCAGCCCGATGTAGAGAAAAGCCATGCTGTAGGTGATGGCCGAAGACTTAAACAGGAAGCCGACTAACATGGCCCCCAGGTTGCCACCCGCGCCCACCACGCCGCTCACACTGCCTAGGGCTTGCTTGTTGACGAAGGGCACAATGGAGTACGTACAGCCGTTGGCCATTTTCAGGAACAAGGCAAACACCAGCATGGCCGCAATAGCCAGGGGCAGGCTCGGAGCCACCGCAAACAGCACGATGCCGAACCCTTCGAGAATAAGCAGCGCGCTAAGCAGCAGCCACTTGCCCTTGAGGCCGTAGCTGCGCCCCATCCGGTCGCTGACCCAGCCGCCCAGGCCGCGGGCGAAGATGTTCATAAACCCGAAGATGCCCGCCAGCACTCCCGCCAGCACCAGCGTAGCCCCGAAGTGGTCGACGAAGTACACAGCCGCCACATTATCAATGGTGATTTCAATACCAAAGCAAGCGCCGTAGGCCAGGGCCAGCACCCAGGTGCGGTAGTCGCGCAGAGCCAGCAGAAAGGTACCCTTGGGTTTCTTGGCAGTAGCCTGCTGAATGTCGGCGAAGTTGCCGCGGGGCGTGTCGGTGGTGTACTTGTAGTACAGCCAGGCCATTACGAGCAGAATAACGCCCGGCACGACCATGGCCAACCGCCAAGAGTTAGCTTCATCGATGTAGCCAAGCGACACGAAAGCGGCGGCTACCAGGGGCATGACCATGTTGGCAATGCCGCCGCCGAGGTTGCCCCAGCCGCCGGCCACGGCGTTGGCTGTGCCCACTACATTGGGGGCAAACATCATGGAGGTGTGAAACTGCGTGATAACAAAAGAGGCCCCGATGATGCCAATGGCGAGCCGAAACAGCAAAAAGCTTTCGTAGCTATTGCTCAGCCCGATCAACATCACCGGAATGGCACCCACTACCAGCAGCAGCGTGTAGGCCAGGCGCGGCCCGAGCGTGTCGCAGAGCTTGCCCATGATCAGGCGGGCCAGAATAGTGGCCGACACCGACGCAATAACGATGTTGCCCACTTGCCCTTTGTCGAGGTGCAACTGCTCGCGCACCAGCGGCATCAGCGGCGCAATGCCAAACCACCCGAAAAAGCAGAAAAAGAACGTAAGCCAGGTCAGGTGAAACGTGCGCATCTGCACTCCCTTGGCGGCGAAGATGTTGAGGTGGCTGAGAGGCTGCTGATTGGCAAGCGGAGCGTCCATGAGCAAGGGGTTAGGTACAGGTTAAATCAAATCCGTTAACTTATTAAGCCTAAGCCCAGCCGATGTAGACTACCCCGTCTTCGACCTTAATGGGGTAGGTTTGGATGCTGCACTCGTCGCCGTTCAGGCACTCGCCGGTGAGCAGCGAAAAGGTGCGCTTGTGGAAGGGGCAGGCCACTTTGGGCTCGCAGGCTTCGCCGGTGCTGCCAATCATGCCGCGAGCCAAGGCCATCTGCTGCTTGTGCGGACACAGGTTTTGGGTGGCGTACCACTCGCCGCGGCGCGCAAAGTTGAAAATGGCGACCTGCTCGCCTTCCACCAGGGCGCAGGCGCCTCCGTCGGCCGGAATATCCGTGGTTTTGCACACGGGCAGCCATTCTACATCGACAGTAGTTTCCATAAATATTTGGTTTTGAGTTGACTGCAAGCTACACCGGGAATCTCACCCCTAGCCCCTTCTACTACAGGATAGGAAGACTAGAAGGTGAGAGTTCTACCACGCCTTCACCACTTTCTGCCCGCGCACGGGCTCGAACTCGATGGTCGGGTCTTTCACTTTAGGGGCATTCACGAAGTGGGTGAACTGCTTGCGCAATTCCGGGTTTTCCACCACTTCCTTCCACTCGCAGTGGTAGTTCTGGATGAGCAGCGCCATTTCCGCTTCCAGGTCGGCGCAGATGCCGAGGCTGTCGTTGAGTACCACGTTTTTGAGGTAGGCCAGGCCGCCATCCATCTTGTTGAGCCAAGTGGCGGTGCGCATCAAGGGGTCGGCGGTTTTGATGTAGAACATCAGGAACCGGTCCAGGTACTTAATCAGGGTTTCCTTGTCGACGTCGGTGGCTAGCAGTTGGGCGTGCTGCGGCTTGGAGCCGCCATTGCCGCACACGTACAGGTTCCATCCTTTTTCGGTGGCAATGATGCCGAAGTCTTTGGCCTGCGCCTCGGCGCACTCGCGCACGCACCCACTCACGCCGCTCTTTAGTTTGTGGGGCGAGCGAATGCCCTTGTAGCGGTTCTCGATTTCAATGGCTAGTGATACGCTGTCGTGCAAGCCAAACCGGCACCAGGTGCTTCCCACGCAGCTTTTCACGGTGCGCAACGACTTGCCGTAAGCGTGTCCGCTTTCGAAACCGGCGTTGATAAGCTCTTCCCAGATGTCGGGCAAGTCACTGACGTGGGCGCCGAACATGTCGATGCGCTGGCCGCCTGTAATCTTGGTGTAGAGCCCGTATTTATGCGCTACCCGCCCAATCACCATCAGTTGCTCGGGAGTAACTTCCCCGCCTGCTATGCGCGGCACCACCGAGTAGCTGCCGCCTTTCTGGATGTTGGCTAGGTACCGGTCGTTGGTATCCTGAATGGTGTTCTGTTTGACAATCAAATCATTCCATAAACCCGACAAGATGCTGCCAATAGCGGGTTTGCAGGTTTCGCAACCGTCGCCTTTACCGAAATGGTCGAGGGCCGCATCGTAGGTGCGGATGTCGTTGATTTTCAACAAGTCGAACAGCTCCTGGCGCGAGTAGTCGAAATGCTCGCACAGCACGTTCTTGATGTAAGCACCCTGCGCGGTGAGGGTGCCGTTGATCAAATCCTTAATCATGGGCACGCAGCCGCCGCACCCGGTGCCCGCCTTGTTACACTTCTTCATGCCGTCTACCGACGTCACGTTCAGTTCGGTTACAGCGGCGCAGATGGCACCCTTGGTTACGGCCTCGCACGAACATACCAGCGCTTCTTCGGGCAAGCTCATCACGCCCGCGCCTTCGTTGGCTTCGCCTCCGCGGGCTCCCAAAATTAGGTCTTCGGGGTGCGGCGGCAGCACGATTTTGTTGTTCACCGTTTGCAGCAGCATGTTGTAGGCCTCGGCATCGCCGATGAGCACGCCCCCGAGCAGGTACTTGCCATCGGGGCTGATATTGATGCGCTTATAGACGCCGTTGTGCGTGTCTTCGAACACAATGGCGCGGCTGTGCGGCTCGGCAATAAATGGGTCGCCGAAGCTGGCTACGTCCACACCAATCAGCTTAAGCTTACTGCTCATGTCGTAGCCCGTGAAGGCACGGGCTCCTTGGGTGAGTTGGCTGGCTACTACCTCGGCCATGTCGTAGCCCGGCGCTACCAAGCCGTAGATCATGCCGCTGTGGAGCGCGCACTCGCCGATGGCGAAAATGCGCGGGTCGGTGGTTTGCATTTCATCGTTGACCACAATGCCCCCGCGCATGCCTACCTCCAGACCGGCCAGCTTGGCTAGCTCGTCCCGCGGGCGAATACCGGCCGAAATTACCAGCATATCCACTTCCAGAATGGACCCGTCGCCGAAGTGCAGTGCTTCTATCTTGCCTTCTCCGGCTATGCTGGAAGTGGCTTTGCTTAAGTGAATCTGGAGGCCCAGGGCTTCGAGCTTGGTTTGCAGCATCTGGCTGCCGGCCGCATCAATCTGCCGGGGCATGAGCCGGGGCGCGAATTCCACTACGTGGGTTTGCGGTACGCCCAAATCGAGCAGGGCTTTAGCAGCTTCCAGGCCTAGTAGCCCCCCGCCAAGCACAGCCCCACTGCGGGCAGTGGCGGCACAGGCTTTGATTTCCTCTAAGTCTTCGATGGTGCGGTACACCATCACGCCCTCCTTTTCCACACCCGGAATGTCGGGCACGAAGGCCGACGAGCCGGTAGCTAGCACCAGGTAATCGTAGGGCTGCACTAGGCCGCTACGTGAATGCACGGTTTGATGGGCCCGGTCGATTTCCTGGACTGCATCACCAAGGTGCAGCGTGATGCCGTGCTCGTGGTACCATTGCAAGGGGGCCATCAGCAGGTCATCGGCGGTTTTGCCGCCAAAGTACTCGCTCAGGTGTACCCGGTCGTAGGCCACGCGGGGCTCTTCACCGAAGACAACCAAATTGAAGGCGCTGGTTTTGGCGAGGAGCTTCTCACAAAACTTGTAGCCGACCATGCCATTGCCAATCACAACGACGGTGGGAAGGTGCTGCATTACCATAAGCCCTTGCGTTTAGGAATTCATGCTGGAGTCAGATTTAGGGGTGGGAAAAGTGGTAGGGGACAGGACGCACACCAAATTGAAAGGCCCTAAATAGAACAAGCACCCTTTCAAATCAATAGTCCTTCGGAGCGTATGTTTACAAGTGTAAGCAATATGACCCTATTTCCAAAGGTATATTTTCATAAATCACATAGTTATTCAATAAATACACCCTTGTTTTTAGGGTATATTTGAAAAAATTGCAATTGCCGCATGCCTATTTTTTGATGTGCAGATATTCGTGAGAGTCTACCATAGCCTATCTGCTGATTGCTTGCAAAGAGTCCATTAAAAGTAGCGTCTTGCTAAAAGCTTCAAGTGGGTGTGCTGTACCTCATTAAGCTTTCGTCTTAATCTGGTGGCTTACTGCAATGCACAAAAAGGCCTGACGAGGTATGCTCGCCAGGCCTATCGTAATATTCGCAACGTCGCCTGTTTCGGCTTTAGCTCTTAATAGTGTCTAGCCAAGCCTTAGCCATCAGTTGGCAGCCCGCCACGCTAGGGTGCACGCCATCGGGCGTCCAGTACACACCGGGCGCTTGCTTCTGGGCTTGGTCGAATATGCTTTGGTAAGGAATGAGTGTGGCATTGAACTGGGCAGCAATGCTGCGAGCGGCAGCCTGATACTCCTTGAAAGCCGGAAACCAGCTTTGGTCAACGGCACTCGTGCCTTGCACAGCAAACGGCTCGCCTACGATAAGCTTTACCTGCGGCAGCTGTTGCCGGGTACGGTTCAGCAGCGCCGTATAATCGTCGGTGTAGGTTTTGATGGTGCCCTGATAGCCGTTTTTGATTTTGTGCCAAAAGTCGTTGACGCCGACCAGTAAGCTCAACACCGTCGGTTTCAACTCCAGGCAATCCGCATCCCAGCGCTCGGCCAGTTGGTACACTTTGTTGCCGCTGATGCCACGGTTATAGATTTTCAAGTTCTTACCAGGGTTTCGGGCCAGCAGCTCGGCGGCGGCCAGATAGACGTAGCCGTTACCTAGGGTACCCGTTGTATTGGGCTCATTGGCGTCTTTACTTTCTTTTTTACGGCCGGCATCCGTGATGGAGTCGCCTTGAAACAGGATGATGTCGTTGGTAGCCAGGGCTACTTTAGGGGCTTTCGCGCTAGCCTCGGCGGCTAACAGCTTGGGGGCACCTAAAGCAACAACACTACCGAGTGAGGCTTTTTTCAGAAAATCTCGGCGAGCAGAAGCAGATGATTGGGACATGGTGGAAATAGTCGGGCAAAAGAACAAGGAAAGGAAGTTGGCAGGAAGCTACGCTAAAAAATGGTCCAGCACGCAGACAGTTGCTAACCGCTGCATAAAAACAGCAATTCGTAGTTGCAACGCTAGGAGTAGTTTGCTTGAGCAGAAGCTTTTGCTCAGCCTATTTCACTTTTATGCTCGGGGGCTGACTTTCTGTAGTCCAACTCAAACCTTATTTTCTACATTTGAAATAGTGCCTACTCGGCGTTAGGCTACTCATGTTCTATTTAATCCAACCTGAATGCAAACTTCTATTCCTCGATTAGGGCTGGCGGGCGGTCTGCTGCTGAGTGGCTTTGCGGCCTACGCGCAACCAACTACCTACCCACGCAACGGTGTGTATGACCAGCGGCCAAGCTTGTACGCATTCACGCACGCCACTATTTTCACGGACTACAAAACCAAGCTTACGGATGCCACTTTGCTGATTAAGGACGGCAAAGTGACGGCCGTAGGGACCAGCGTGAAAATTCCGGCTGGGGCCGTGGTGCAAGACTTGAAAGGCAAATACATTTATCCGGGCTTTGTAGACTTGGCGAGCGGGTATGGGTTGCCGGAAGCCCGACCGCTGGAGAGGACTGGCCGTCGTCCGCCGCCGCAATTCGTGACCAACAAAGTGGGGGCTTACGACTGGAACCAGGCGGTACACCCGGAAACCAACGCGGCCAACGACTTCAAGCTCAACGACGAGCAGGCCGATGTGTACCGCAAGCTCGGTTTTGGGGCGGTGCTTACTCAGCAGCCCGACGGCATAGCGCGTGGCACGGCCGCCCTCGTGACCCTGGCTACGGCCGGCCACCGCGAAAACGAGGTGATACTGACCGAGCGCGCCGCTGCGGGCTTTTCCTTCGATAAAGGCTCCAGCACCCAAAACTACCCTGGCTCCCTGATGGGCAGCATCGCGCTGCTGCGCCAAACCTACTTGGATGCCGACTGGTACCAGCGCAATCCGGGCAAAGAGCAAAACCTGTCGTTGCAGGCCTGGCAAGCTCAGCGCAACCTGCCGCAGATCTTCGAGGTAGCCAACAAGCTCAACGCCCTGCGCGCCGACAAGCTCGGCGACGAGTTCAAAACGCAGTACATCATCAAAGGCCGCGGCGACGAGTACCAGCGCATTGCCGACATCAAAGCCACCGGTGCTTCGTTTGTAGTGAGCCTCAACTTCCCCGATGCGTATAACGTGGACGACGTGTACGATGCCTCGCGCATCTCGCTAGAAGAGCTGAAACACTGGGAAATGGCGCCCGCCAACGCGGCCATGCTAGCCAAGGCCGGGGTGCCGTTTGCCTTGTCGGCCGCCGACTTGAAAGACAAAAAGAAGTTTCTGCCCAATGTGCGCAAAGCCATTCAGTATGGCTTAAGCGAAGAACAAGCCTTACGCGCCCTCACGGCCACTCCTGCCGAGTTTATAAAAGCACAAGACAAAGTAGGCAGCTTGAAGCCAGGCCTGACCGCCAATTTTCTGGTGTGCTCCAGCCGCCTTTTCGCTGACGACAACGTGCTGCTCGACAACTGGGTGCAGGGCGAGCGGTACCAAATCAGCAACGTGCCTACCGACTACCGCGGCGTGTACACCTTGCAAGTAGGCACCCAACCTGCCATGCAAATGCTGGTAGCCGGCAAACCCGAAGCTCCCGAGCTAAAAATAGCGGTGGCCCCCAAAGACACAGTGCGCGGGGCAATAGCAGTGCAAGGCGAGTTGGCTACCATCGTCTACAACCCCACGCCCAAAGACAAAACAAGTTCAGTGCGCTTAAGCGGGTTCTACACGCCTGCCACCCGCGTGTTTCAGGGTGATGGCCAGCTGCCCGACGCGTCGCGCGTGAAATGGACAGCCCGCCGCCAGGAAGTGGCCAGCCAAGTAGCCAAGCGCGACTCTGCCAAGGCGCCTGCGCCCGTGCAGCTTGGGTCGGTACTGTATCCGTTTGCGGCGTACGGGCGCATTGCTATACCGCCGCAGGAAACCGTGCTCATTAAGAACGCCACTGTGTGGACCAGCGACGCAGCCGGCAAGCTGGAAAACACCGACGTGCTATTGGTAGGTGGCAAAATCTCGAAAGTAGGTAAGAGCCTCGCGGCCAAAGATGCCCGCGTGGTTGACGGCACAGGCAAGCACCTCACGCCGGGCATTATCGACGAGCACTCGCACCTGGCCATTGTGGGCGGGGTGAACGAAGGCACGCAGGCCGTGACGTCGGAAGTGCGTATCGGCGACGTGCTCGACCCCGAAGATGTGGACCTGTACCGCGACCTAGCCGGGGGCGTAACGGCGGCCCAACTGCTGCACGGTTCGGCCAACCCCATTGGGGGCCAGTCGCAGCTGATCAAGCTACGCTGGGGCGCTGCGGCCGAAGACTTGAAGGTGGCCGGGGCTGATCCATTCATCAAGTTTGCGCTCGGTGAGAACGTGAAGCAATCCAACGCTGGCGAAGCCAACGTGCTGCGCTTCCCGCAGTCGCGCATGGGTGTGGAGCAAGTGTTTGTCGATGCTTTCACGCGGGCCAGAGAGTACGAAAAAGAGTGGGCCACCTACAACAAGCTCAGCAAAGGCCAGCAAAAGAAGACAGAGGCTCCGCGCCGCGACTTAGAGCTGGATGCGCTGGTGGAAATCCTCAACAACAAGCGCTTCATCACCTGCCACAGCTACGTGCAAAGCGAAATCAACATGCTGCTGAGCGTGGCCGACCGCCTGGGCTTCAAGGTGAACACCTTCACGCACATTCTGGAAGGTTATAAAGTGGCCGACAAAATGAAGGCCCACGGTGTGGCCGCCAGCACCTTTGCCGACTGGTGGGGCTACAAAAACGAAGTGCGCGACGCCATTCCGTACAATGCCGCCATCATGCACAATGCCGGTCTGACAGTAGCCATCAACTCCGACGATGCCGAAATGAGCCGGCGCCTCAACCAGGAAGCCGCCAAAACGGTGAAGTACGGCGGCTTGTCGGAAGAGGAAGCTTTGAAGCTAGTGACCATCAATCCCGCCAAGATGCTGCATGTGGATAAGCAAATGGGTAGCATCAAAGAAGGCAAGGACGCTGACGTGGTGCTGTGGAGTGCGCACCCGCTGAGCATCTATGCCCACGCCGAGCGCACCTTTGTGGATGGCCGTCAATTCTTTGATGTGGAATCGGACAAGGCGCTGCGCTTGGAGATGGAGAAGGAGCGGCTGCGCATCGTGCAGAAAATGCTGGCTGCCAAGAAAGGCGGCGCGCCCACCCAAACGCCCGTTACCAAGGCCACTGGCCACTTCCACTGCGACACGGAAGGCGAAGAAAAGGAATTGGATAAGTAGAGAGTCTCCTTGCTCAACCGAGCAAGGCAACACTCCAGACAGCCTTTAACCAGACATCAACATGAAACATATATTCTTCTCTCTAAGCTTGCTTGCCGCGCTGCCAGCGGTGGCGCAAGTGCCCATGCCGGCCCCGGCCCAAAGCAAGCCAATTCTGTTGGTCGGCGGCAATCTCCACGTAGGCAACGGCACGGTGGTACCCGACGCGGCCGTGGCCTTCGACAAAGGCCGCATCACGTACGCAGGAGCACAAAACGGCTTCGCTCAGCGCGACGGGTACGAGGTGATTGACGTGAAAGGCCAGGAAATCTATCCGGGGCTGATTCTGCCCAATACCACATTGGGCCTCACCGAAACCGAGTCTATTCGTGCAACGGTAGACGAGCAGGAAGTGGGCATGATGAACCCCAATGTCCGCTCGCTCATTGCCTACAACACCGACTCCGACATCATCCCAACGGTGCGGACCAACGGTGTGCTGATGGCCCAGATTACGCCCCGCGGCGGGATGCTTTCGGGGCAAAGCAGCATCGTGCAGCTTGATGCCTGGAACTGGCAGGATGCCGCCGTGCGTGCTGACGATGGGCTGCACCTGAACTGGCCGCTGATGGTGCTCAAGCTGGACCCCGCCGAGGACGAAAGAGCAGTGGAAAGGCGTACCAAAGACCGGCAGGCGCAACTGCGGGAATTGGAGGCGATGTTTACGGAAGCGGCCGCTTATAAAAACTCGCCGGCTAACCGCCGTGAGAACCTGCGCCTGTCCGCCTTGGCTGGCATTTTCGACGGCTCCAAGACGCTGTTTATCCACGCTGACTACGGCAAGGAAATCGTGGAGGCGGTTAGTTTTGCCAAGCGGCTCGGCGTGCAGAAAGTGGTGGTTATCGGGGCCCGCGACGCTTGGATGATGCTCGACTTCCTGAAGCAAAACGATGTGGCCGTGGTCCTCTCCCGCACGCACGCCCTACCCCGCCGCCCCGGCGACGACTACGACCTGCCTTACCGGCTGCCAAGCATGCTACAACAAGCCGGTATTCGCTACTGCTTGGATTACGAAGGCAGCATGGAAACGGCCGGTTCACGCAATCTGGCCTTTATTGCCGGTACTTCCGCCGGTCACGGCCTCACCCCCGAGCAGGCCCTGACGGCCGTTACCCTGAGCCCCGCCCGCATCCTGGGCATCGACAAGGACTATGGCAGCCTCGAAGCGGGCAAAAGCGCCACCTTGGTGGTAAGCCGCGGCGACCTGCTGGACATGCGCACCAACAACATCACGAAGGCCTACATCGACGGCCGCGCGTTCAGCTCGGAAAACAAGCAGGTGTACCTAAACCGAAAGTTTAAGAGCAAGTACAATATGCCATAACAAGCACTAAACAACGCAGGCGGCCCCTATCTACTCACCTCCGGGTAAGTAGATAGGGGCCGTTTTTGTGACTTTCGGTGAAATCGTTTAGTGCAGAGGCCGTCTTTTCAGCATGCCACCTACGGCGTCGTCGACGCTGTGCTGCACCAGGAACGCGCGCGGGTCTAGGCGCTTCACTTCTTCGCGCAGGCGCGGGAGTTCTAGCCGGGTAACTACCGTGAAAATGATGTCGATTTCCTCGCGCTGCTCGCCCCGCTTGCCGTAGCCGCTCTGGCCTTTGTAAACGGTCACGCCACGGCCCAGGATTTTGGTAACCACCAACCGAATGTCTTCACTACGCTCCGAAATGATGGTGACACCGGTGTACTGCTCGATGCCATTGAGAATAAAGTCCAGGGTTTTGGAAGCGGCTACGTAGGTCAGGATGGAGTAGAGCGCCTGGTTGACGCCCAACACAAAGACAGCCACCCCAAAGATGAAAATGTTAAGGATCAGGATAATGTCACTGACCTTAAGCAAAGGGGTGTTTCGGTTGATAAGCAAAGCTAGAATTTCGGTACCGTCGAGCACGGCCCCGCCGCGCATAGCCAGGCCGATGCCCGCCCCAATAAACACGCCCCCGAACACGGCCGTCAGTAGCAGATCGTGGGTGACGTCGGGGTAAGGCACTACTACCAAGCAGATAGCCAGTCCCGCAATAGCCAAGGCGCTTTTCACGGCAAACCGCAAGCCCATTTGCCGGTAGCCAAGCAATAGAAAAGGCAGGTTAATCAGCAAGATGCCCCACGACAGAGGTAACTGCAGAGCCGCCGACAGCAGCATGGATATACCGGTGGCACCCCCATCGATAAAGTGACTGGAAAGCAAAAAGCCCTTCAGACCCGTGCCGGCCGATAAAATACCCGCCAGAATAAAGGCAACATTCTTTACGGCCGTGAGTGTGCGCGTCGGCGATGGGTTGGAAGGCGGCCGTGACGAATGAGTTGCCGAAGCTGATTGCATCTTCTTCAAAAAAAACAGTTGAGGTATCAACATAGGCAATGACAAGGAGTGAGCCTGGTGAGCTTTTCACCGGCTGCCCCCATCAAAAGTGTATACTACAGATTGCGCCGATCGTGCGGCGCTCATGTAGTACTTACGTTGGGACTCTGCGCCGGGTAATAAAACGCAAGGCAAACGGTGCGCTAACCCGCTGTGTACTACGCAGAAATAAATCGTATCCGTACTGTTCAGTAGTAGCGGCATCCTACTAGTCCCTGCCAGTTCCTCTTTAGGGTGTAGGCTGCTTTTCGCTGACGTCAGGACGCTCACCGTGGGCGCTATGGCCTAGAACAGTGTCTTAAGCGCCAATGCCGTGTATGAGTACTCGGGCCAGCATACTGATGGCGAAGTCTTGCTTGCTGGGGCTGTTGCTGTTGTGCACCATCTCCAACTCCAGGCCATTCAAGCCGCTGAGCATGATAAACACCAATGCCTCCTGCTCTTGGGAGCTTAGGGTGCGTATCTCGCCGGTTTCTATTCCGAACGCCAGAATGTCTTTGAGCAGTTTGCTTTCACGCTGTAGGTAGCGTTGGCGCATGGTACAGCCAAATTCGGCATTGCTGAACATCTCGCTGCAAACCAGCGAGTAAAGCGCCAATTTTTTGCGGAGCGCTCTGAGTTTGGTAGCGCAGAAAGCTTGAAGCTTTTCTTCGGCCGTGCCCGCTCGTTTTACGGCGAGGGCTACTTCGGTTACCACCTCACTGATTTCACGGTCCATGACGGCCATGAAAATCTCTTCCTTGCTTTTGTAGTAGTAATAGAGGGTGCTTTTGCCTTTGCCAATAGCTCTGGCCACGTCTTCCAGCGTGACATTGTTCAACCCATGCTGCTGAAACAAATGCTGCGCTGCCCGCATCACGTTTTCGCGGATAGCATCCTCTTTAGTTTGAGGACTGATGGGCATCGATAGAGTGGTTCGGGCCATATGCCCACGAAGGTAACTGATTTTCGACCGATTTACTTGAAGGGTCGAAGCTATTGCACTCCACTTGCTTGGTGGCTGCTCGCCCCGTTGCTGCTATTCCGGTTTCTCACTACTAGTCTGCATAAAGGTGTGCTTTCCTTGCTAGCAAAACCGAAGAGCGACCTTAGGCAACCTCTGTATTTCTAGCCCAGATACTGTGAATGCGCTTACTTACGCTGCATCCGATTCGTTCAACCACCCCTGGGTCATGGCATACCGAATTAACGCGGCCGTGTTTTTGACGCCGGTCTTCTCGATGATGTTCTGGCGGTGCGTTTCGACGGTGCGCTTGCTGGTAAAGAGCTTGTCGGCAATGGCTTGATTGGTGAGGCCGCTGCCAATAAGCTGTAACACTTCCCGCTCGCGAAACGAGAGACCAGTGTTTTTCTTAGCGCTCGGACTTGGCTCGCTGTCTTCCAGTGTTAAGACTTTACGCAGCATCGAAAGTCCTAGCTCGCTGCACAGAAACTGCTTGCCAGCGGCTACTGTCAAAATACCCGTCACGATTTCCACCTTGTCGGCATTTTTGAGCACGTAGCCATGGGCCCCGGCATCGAGCACCTGCCCAACACTGCGCTCATGGTCGAGCATGGAAAGCATCAGGATGCGCAACTCAGGAAATAACTCGCGCAGCCGAGTGGTGGTGGCTAACCCATCGAGCACGGGCATGTTCATGTCCAGCAGCACCACATCGGTAGGCGTATTGGGTAGCTTATCCAGCAATTCCTGCCCGTTGGCGGCCTCGCCCACAACCGTTAGTTCGGGTTGGCCTGATAGAACAGCGCGCAGTCCATCCCGCATCAGCGTATGGTCGTCAACAAGAAATACTCGGATCATAGCAACACGAACGTAGTGAAAGCTGAAACCTATGAGAACAACTTGCTTTGTGATGGGTCGGTTCCATCTACGGGCTCCCTGTGCCGGTTGCAAACTCCCAGTTGCCCTTGGCCTGCCTTAGGGTGAAGGAGGCGCTTGTTCTGTTTTCAGCGCCGTACGGGGTATTCGGATGGTGATTTGCGTGCCATGCTCGGGCGAGGAAAGAATTGTCATCTCTCCTCCTAGCAGCTTTACCCGGTCGCGCAGCGCGTTTAGGCCCATACCCTGCGTGCGCGCCTTCCCGGGGTCGAAACCACGCCCGTTATCATCGGCTTGCAGCTCCAGCCAGCCGTCGTGCTCGACCAAGTTCAAGTGAGCTTGGGTGGCATCGGCATGCTTCACCACGTTGTTGGCTAGTTCCTGAGCCATGCGGTAGAGCGCCAGCTCCAACGACTTGTTGAGAGAAGGAAAAGAAACCACCGAACACGACAGATGCAGCTTCGAGCTATTCAGATCGTGGCAGATGCCTTTCAGGGCCGCTTTCAGCCCGAAGGTTTCCAGAGCGGTTGGCATGAGTTGGTGCGAGAGGGTGCGGCCCTGCGAAATAGCATCCGAGAGCAGCGCCATAGCTTTCTTTTTGCCTTCGGCGAAGTTGGGAGCAGTGGGGGGCACCAGTTGCTCTAAATGCAGCTTGGTAGCGTAAAGCAGTTGATTGAGTCCGTTGTGCAGACTTTCGGCAATACGCCGCCGCTCGCTTTCTTGGGCTTCCAGCACGGCGTTGGCTAGCTTTTGCTGCTGAGTTAGTTGCAGGTGCAGCATAGCCGCAGTAGCTCGTTTGCTGGCCGTGATATCCTGCCAGTTGACTACCAATCCATCGTTGAGGGGCGCGGCCGCAATATGGTACCACGCGTCGTTGCCATCATAAGGATAGTGCTCTTCGAAATCAGTGGACTGCTTCTGTTCCACCACTTGACGCAAGCGCTCAAACACGCCGCTTTGCTTCATGGCAGGCTCTTCCGCCAGCAAGCGTTTGCCGGTCAAGTCGGTGCGCTGCACCAGCCGATGGGCTGCTTTATTGGCTAGCACCCATTCAAAATCCACCACTTGGCCGGTATCGTCGCGCACGCTCCGAAACACTTCCAAGCTATTGAGGGTCGCTTCGAAGATGGCTTCAAGCAGCCGTTTGCTAGCGGCTTGCTCCTGCTCGTTTCGCTTACGGTCTGTGATGTCGAGGAAAGTCAGAATGATACCATCCCCGTTCTTGACGGCCGATACATCAAACCACCGCTCGTGGTAATGCTCGCCCGTATAGCACCTATCAAGGCGCAACGGCTCCCCGGTTTCCACCACGCGCACGTAGTTATCGAAAAAGACACCTCGGACCCCGGGGAAGTACTCCAGCAAGCCATGGCCAAGCAGGCAAGCTTCACTCTTTTGGTTGAGAATTTCCGAAGCCTGGTTGGCTCCCCTGAAAATAAAGTCGATGATCTGGCCGGTTTGCTCGTCGCGCCGGGCTTCCAGCAAGCAAATAGCGGCCGGCGAGCCATCCAGCATGTGCCGGATGGTCTGGGTGGCCTGAAGGAGCTGGGTTTCCGCTTCATGGCGTTCCGTGATGTCTTGCACCTGCCCAACCAGCTTGATGGGTTCCCCTGCCTCGTCGCATACCACATACCCGTGCGATTCGAGTTGGCGCGTTTTTCCGTCGGCATGGTGGATCCGGCGCAAGTAGTGGTACGATGCTTTATTGGCAATGGCCTCGTCGAGAACTTGCCGGACTAGCTGCGCATCGTCGGGGTAAGAGCGAGCATCTATAAAATCCAGCGTCGGTACGAATGACTGCGGTTTTTCACCGAACAGGTGGAACATCCCGTCGGAAAAGCGAAAGCGCATAGTTTTCAGATCAGCCTCGTAGCTGCCAGTACGGGCTACTTCCTCGGCTGCCGACAGAAACTGATTGGTAGCCCTCAGCTCGACTTCGGCCTGCTTGAGCTCGGTGATGTCGTGCGCAATGGATAATACCTGCGCCACCTGCCCGTCCAGCCAGTCAGGAACCAAACGTAAGTGAAAATGCCGTTCCCCTTCGGGGGCAGTAAAAGCAAGGTAATGATCCGACGGCTGCCCTGTAGCAAGCACTTGCTTTAAGGCTGGGGTATAAAAGTTGCTCATGGAAGCTGGAGCTCCCATTTCCGTGAGCGTTTTGCCAAGCAGCCCCAACAACGGTTGATTTAGCTGGGCAACCAAAACGGAATTAGCGTAGCGCAAGCGTAGGTCTGGGCCCCACAGCGCAATACCATCGGTTAGATTGTCGGCTAGGTCCTGGTACTGGCGCTTCTGATCAACTACCTCGGTGATGTTTTGCCAATACACCAGCACCTCACGCTCGCCCGGCTCGGTGGTCATGGCAATCCACTGCTGGCTGTGGGGCAAAAAGAACGTGCCCGACACCGAATCGGCCGCTGTTGCCGTTGCGTGCAAGGTTTGCCGCAAATCCTCTGGAAAATCAGGAGGTAGTACTTCCGTGAGCAGCTGGCCAACCGCCTCAGTTGCAGAAAGCCCTGTCAGGCGTTGCACCTCCGCGTTAAGGAGCGTTACGACGCCCAACCGATTCAATGCCAGTACGCCCCAGGGCATAGTCTGTACTAGCCGGCCGAAAAGCGAAAGGCTGCTGGTAGCGGTGAGGCCCTGGTATACGCTAGTTGGTTTGGGGGCAGGATTAGTCATCCGAGTAAAGGAACTGCCTATGTAATGGCAGAAAGGTGCCTGGTAGTTCACCAGACATGTGTACGATGACTGATAGATAGCCACGCTGGCTATATAGTATGAAGAAAGCCATTTTCAAGTTCTTACACAAGCTCAAGCATAGCTAAACACATTGCAATGAACGGCTTACGTTGCAATTCAAGAGTTAGCAGACAACTCAGCCTTGTACACTATGCCTATGCCTAACAAGGAACCGAGTCATTAATGCTCAATGGTGATTACTTGCCTTCGCAGGTTACTATTATTCGCTCATTATGAATAGCTTAAACCGAGTGGTATCTTTGCAGTCGAAGCGGTGAAATATCTTGCTAATCGGTGCATAAACGCTAAAAACCGATTTTTGGCTAACCAGTTTGAACAAGATTTTCCTTGCCTCCTGTAATTCTGCAGCTCTGAATAATTATAAACAGAAATGTTGTTTTTCCTATTACCTCTTGTATGTAAAAAGGTGATTCGGCAAGAAATGTTAGAGTTGGTTGGGTTGGGAGCGTTGGTGGGAATAAGCCTATTTTCATTTATTTATCTATTTATTGCAATACAGTAAGCCCTGGCATCTGCCCACGAACTGGTCGTACGCTGTTCACTTTCAATGAGACACCCTTTACTTACGTTCCGTCAGCTGCTTTTGCCTCTGGCCCTACTTGCCAGCCACTTCACCGCTCACGCCCAAACGGCAGAACGCCGCACTGGCTTAGGGCTGACCTATAGCGCCTTGCAATACGAAGGCGACTTTGGCTCCAATTACTGGAAGTTCGACGCCAACGAATACGCGCCGGGTTTGGCAATCAACCAGTATCTGACGCGCGGCTTGGATTTGCATACGCAAGCCATCTACGGGCAGCTGAAAGGCCGCCGCAGTGCTACCACGTTCTTCAACACCACCGTAGTCAATGTGAATGTGGGCTTCAAGTTCAAGCTCAACAACGGTTGGGCGTTGAAAGAAAATGCCCTGGTGCAGCCTTACCTACTGGCTGCCCCCGGCTGGACGTACGCCAGCCAAACCGGCCAGGCCGATGGCACCCGCATCGACGAAGACAAAAGCTACTTTGATCTGCAAGCAGGTGCTGGCATCAACTTCCGCTTAGGAGGAGGCGTTGGTTTTTTCGTGCAAAGCAGCCAGCATCTCCCTTTGCAAGCTAACCTGGATGGCTCCACTGAAGTGAATACCCCACGCTGGGCCGACCGTTTTCTTCAGCACACGGTTGGTATAACTATCAACCTGGGACAAGGCCCTGACTCGGATGAGGACGGCGTGCCCGACCGGTTGGATCATTGCCCATCCACGGCTAGCAATATAGATGTTGACGAACACGGCTGTGCTTTTGACGATGACCAAGACGGCGTTCCGAATTATCTAGACCAATGCCCTGGGCAAACGGGCACGGCCGAACTGCACGGTTGCCCCGATACTGATGGTGATGGAGTTGATAACAGCGACGATGCCTGCCCCGACAAAGCCGGTAAGCCCGAATTGCACGGCTGCCCCGATGCTGATAACGACGGCATTGCCGACCAGGACGACACCTGCCCCGATACGCCCGAAGGGTCAACCGTCAATGCCAGCGGCTGTCCATTGGCTCCGCCGCCACCCGCGGCCCCTGCTACCAACCTCACCGATACCGATGGTGACGGGGTACTTAACGCCGACGACCGTTGCCCTGACCGTGCTGGCCCGGCGGCCAACCGCGGCTGCCCCGAAATCAAAGCCGAGAGCCGTCAACGGTTAAATGAAGCGACCCGCTTAATTGGGTTTGAGCGCAATCAAGCCACTTTGCTGCCTTCCTCCTATCCTACTCTGGATGCCCTTGCCGAACTCCTACAAGAGTATCCTGACTACTCGCTAAGCATTGCTGGCCACACGGATAGCCAGGGACCCGCGGCTTTCAACCTGCGTCTCTCGCGCGAAAGGGCCGCAGCTGCTCGCCAGTATCTGCTCGGCCGGGGTTTGCCCGAATCCCGGATCGAATGGCTAGGCTACGGCATCAGCCATCCGATAGCCACCAATGCAACCGAGGAGGGTCGCATTCAAAACCGTCGCGTGGAATTCGACATGTTCTTGACGGGTGACCCCAATGCAGCTCAAGTGAAATATGGCCCCGAGCCAACTATTCCCAAGGCCGCTGCACCAACGAAAAAGAAAGTCATCAAAAAGAAGGCAAGCTTGAAAGCCACTCCACGCAAGAAGTTGACTTCCACTCGCGCCAAGAAAGGCTCCGGGACAACGCACCGTTCTCAACAGAGCACAAAAAGGAAGCGCTAGGCAAAGAGCTACAAAACACACGGGCCGCGACAGTAAGGTGTTGCGGCCCGTGTGTTTTGTAGCTCTTTTCAAGTTCGCTAGTTTTTCCTCACTTCAGAGCCTGTTGCTGTTGACGAAAAGGTTCGGGCGTTTGTCCTACATACTTCTTGAAGTAGCGCGTGAAGTAGGATGCATCCTCAAAGCCGAGTTGATCGGCAATCTGGCTCACCGTCTGAGTTGAATGCGCCAACAACCGCTGAGCCTCAACTATCACTCGTTCGTGAATCAGGTCGCTAGCTGTCTGGTTGACGATGCGGCGACACAACGCATTAAGATGATTCGCCGTCAGGGCAAGTCGGTCGGCGTAAAAGCGCACGCTCTTCTCGGTGCGAAAATGGGCGTCTAACAAGTGGCTAAAGATTCGCACCTGCTGGAGGCCATGCGAAGGCATAGGCTGCGCTTTTTCCTGTGGATATGAGCGCGCCGCTAGCTCGAGTAGCAAATACAGGTAAGCTCCTACCACTTCCTCTTGGTTGGTGGCAGCCGTCGTTTTCTCTTCGAGCATGCGTGCTAACAGTTCCCGCAAGTTGGTTTCTGTGGGTAGCAGATACAGCACAGGCGAATGAGCAGGGTTAAAGAAAGGGTAAGAGTTCAGACGGTCGGCCGGATAGTGACGCAAATAGAAAGCAGCACTGAAAAATAGTATGTAGCCTTGCGCATCGGCCGACAGCGTCCAGCTATGCGCCTGCCCTGGCACCAAGAAGTATAGCCCACCCACACGCAGATCGTACGTGACTAAGTCGATGGTGTGCGTGCCCTTGCCTTGTGTGACGTAGAGCACTAAATAAAAGCTATGCGCATGAGGCAAACTTACCATCGGGAAGCGAGCCAAATGCTCTTCCAGGCGCTCAATATAGAAGTGATGCCCCGGGCGATGATCTTCAGAAAATTGATCAAGAGCCAGAACTGGCAGCTTCTTATTTCTCATAGTTAGCTTCGCTACAGATAGGCCAGACAGTGAGCTGCAACCTACAAAAAATGAAGCGTCCGAAGTTCCGAGTACTTATGTTGCGGCAACTCAGTCACGAGGTTCTGTAGAATTAATGGTTCGATAGGTAGGTAGCTAAGCTGAAATCGTTGATTTGTGCTGTAGGTGCCCGGTTTTGGGTCTCACTTAGCCTTCTAGTGCAGTCTACCTTTGCCGAGTACTTAATGCATCTGTCTTATGCAACCTATCGATTCTTCTGCCCTTGCCTTATTGGATTTGCGTTGCCCTCGCTGCCACCAAGGCCATCTGTTTTCTCACCCTGCGTACGCCTTAACTAAGTATGCTGTAATGCCAGAAAGGTGCCCAGTTTGCCAGGTAGCCTATGAGCCGGAACCAGGCTTTTATTGGGGCGCAATGTTCGTAAGTTATGCCTTCTCAGTAGCCTGCTTCGCAGTTGGTGGCGTCCTTGCGTACTACCTTTTCAACGATCCTGCCGTTTGGGTATATGTCCTGTTAGTTACCAGTCTGGTACTACTCTCGGCTCCGGCCACATTGCGTTATTCGCGTGCCATCATGCTTTACTTATTTGGCGGTATTCACTTTGATAGTCGCTATAGACGCACACCAATTCCTAGTGTCACTAAGTTACCGGCCGGCACTCAACGGTCCTGATACTAATTGGACCCGGCCCTGAAAGTAGTATTGCATTAGCCAAACAAGGAGGTTACCAGCTACAGGCTTCCTGTCACGTCCTGTACATACATCAGATACAACGTAAAGTGCAACAAGCCGGCGAAAGACGCGGAATCAGGATTCTTAGTGGTCCTAATTCCCACGTCTTTTGCCGGCTTGTTGCACTCTATGTTACAGCCTCTGTCTAACTATTTAATCGATGACTAGTTGATTAGCAGCTTTTTAGTTTGTACAGCCTTGCTATTTTTTACAGTAACCACGTACATTCCCTTAGCAATAAGGCGAAGATCAACTTTATTGATAGCGCCTTTCAAATTAGATTTCAGAACCGTTTTCCCTCTCATGTCCAGAATACTTAACTCATACGGTAAAGCGTCTGACTCTATAGTGAGGTAATCACTAGTCGGATTGGGATACAGCTTCAACTCCACTTCTTGCTTGGCAGTAGGAGCACTCAACGGTGCACATTGCTGGCTGAATACACCATCTAGATAGCTCAACCTATCTCTAAGCCAAGTGGTTAAATACGGCAAATGGTTGGTATCGACAGAATACGTATTCCAGGCGATTTCCTCTCGTTCATAAACCCTATTATGAGAAAGGTATTCTTGATTTGCCTGAATTTTTGCTAAAATATTGTCTTCTGTTATGATAGACGCTCTTAGCTCGGTCCAGCGCTGAATCAACTTTGAACGAAATCCACCAGGTGAACAATCATTAATTAAACGATCATAAAACCCATTAGAAAGAATGCCATTTGTAACAACTATTTTATTGCCTTGCCAATCAATACCAAATACACCATCCAAATCCCAAGGAACGTAGAAATAAGGATCTCCCGTTTTATATTTAGCAATATATATATTTTTCCCATAGTTATCTCCTGCACGTAAAAAGTTAAGAAGGATATAATAATCAACTGCGTTATTGATATCAAATTTTTGTTTATAAGCGCTATAGAAATTTTGGTTGCTACTGTTTTTTACAAAATCGACAAAATTATACAGATTTGTCCAATTAACTTCTTCCTCAGGATGCTTGTATTCGAAGCCTCCCCAATTTGAACTAGTATTTTCGAATGGGGGTAGATCAGTGAAAGTTACCGCGCCGCCCCAATCAACTCCTTTATATAATTCTCCTTTAATACCGTTGTTATATTTCTTAAGCTTTAATTGCTTACGGTCAACCCGCTCACTAAGTGCATAAATCCCTCTGTAATTATCATTCACGAAGAGTTCTACATAGGCCATTGATATACCGTTCTTAGCGGTTGGCTCTAATGCTTTGTAATAAACCTCATGAATATCCAGCCATAACTCGTTGGCTACTTTGCTGTTAATGCGCAAAGGCTCATTATACATGGCTTGTAAATTCCACTTATTATCCTCTCTCATATTTAATAACCTCACATCCCGATCAACGGCACCTACTGTGTCGTTCCAGAAACTTAGCTCGTAAGATTTCTTGGGAAACGTCTGTGAGTAAGCACCTCTAATCTGAACTCCTATATTGGATTGCGTAATTAATCCGCTCTCTTCCACCATAGTAAACTGTGCGTATACATCTGGGGAGTCCTCTATCGCCTTAGAAGTATTAATATGAATAATTGGAAGTTGAGTGAAATATAATGTGTACACCGAATCTGCTAACGAAACTTTGTAAGAAGAATCAGTAGAGATTTGACGAACTGGTTGATCGAACTGGTACGTATGATCTAAGGAAATATGGCTTTGCGTGTTAGTATTTCTTATATTTATAGCGTTAGTGGACTGGCTAATAATAATAATATTCTTATTATGATCTATATGATATAAACGCGGAGATATACTCAACGTATCTCCTGCAATTACTTTTGTTGTAAATATTAATAATAGATATAGGAAGCTAAAACTCTTTAAAGTAATTATTTTTCTCATACAATTATTTCAACGATTAAAGTATTTTCAATGTGCACTAAATAGGCTTTGTCCCTATCCTTATTTTATAATCGTGAATACTACCGCTATTTTTTACAGAAATTATTCACTATTTACCCTGAGAAATTGGCTTGCATTATGTGTGCGCTTGCATTAACATTAAGTCTTATCGCATTATGATTTCTTGATTGAACATGATTAATGTAGTTCTCAATAAGAGTAACCTTATATAATAAAGCATGAATGGGATTAATATTGTATATTATGATGGAAGACATTTCATTAAGTTAAGCAACGGTTACACAAATGAAATGTGAATTCTTAGCTCTGTCGAGAGACCTAAGCAACTAGAAGAGCGTGTCACCTTAATATTGGTTGCATTGCAATTACTCTAAAATCTTTGCCTGCGAGTATCCTAAAGGCTTTTGGTTGCGCATAAAAAAGTCAGCAGGGTTTTAACGACATGCTGTTAAAACCTAGACCTTATTGGATATATTCTATAAATCGGTACAAATTAAGGGCTAAAAAATTAATTTTCTTTATATTTATGAAATGTTCTTAAATCAATACTGTTTTCAATAAGGCTAGTCCAATGCACCTTCCTTTATATAAAGGTTTGTTCCGATACGTCTTACTATTCCAGTTGTGGATTGTGGCAGGTACTTGCTACAGTCAGCGCTTTGCTGCCATTGGAGACTACGGCTTTGCTGGACCTGCTGAGCGAGATGTAGCGGATTTGGTGAAAAGTTGGGATCCTGAGTTTATCATTACTCTCGGCGACAATAACTACGACTTGGGGGACTCCACTACTATTGACCAGAATATTGGGCAGTATTACCACTCTTATATTTACAAGTACAGAGGACGTTATGGTCCGAGTGCCTCTACAAACCGCTTTTTTCCTTCGCTCGGCAACCACGACTACTACACTCGCAACGGAGAAGCATACCGCGACTATTTCACTCTGCCAGGCAATGGACGCTACTATGAATTTGTGCGAGGCGATGTGCACTTATTTGCAGTCAACAGTGATCCGGCTGAGCCAGATGGAATCAAGGCAAACTCCGTGCAGGCTCAGTGGCTTAAAGAACGGTTAGCTGCTTCCAAAGCGCGTTGGAAAGTTGTGTATTTCCATCATGCTCCTTACTCTTCGGGCTCGCATGGTAGCACCCGCAATTTGCAGTGGCCTTTTAAGGAATGGGGAGCGTCGCTGGTACTGGCCGGCCACGACCACCACTATGAACGGCTTATGGTTAACGAGCTACCGTATATAGTAAACGGTTTGGGTGGCCGCAGCATCTACCGCGTCAGTCTAACACGTCTACCAGAGAGCCAAGCTATCTTCAATTCAGACTTTGGGGCTATGCTACTCCAAGCGAATGTCGACAGCTTGACACTGCAATTCTACACTCGGCGCCGAGTGTTACGTGACACGTACGTACTTCATCAGCCACTAAGCCCAGAACCCAAGCTTTACCCAATTACTCCTAATCCATTTGAAGACGCCACTAGAGTTGTGTTTTCTCTTCCTAGCCTGTCAACAGTAGATATTCGGGTGTATAATACGCTTGGCAAAGAAGTAACTAGCCTATACCAAGGCACATTGCAGGCAGGGCATCATCAATTCACTTGGCAGCGCAACTCTTTGCCAGCGGGCTTATATTTTGTGCAACTGCAAGCTAACAACCAAACCCAAACTACACGGGCGATAATTATGTAATAACCGACTTACTAATAGAGCGTGTGTGCATGTAGCCTACTGGCACTCATTGATATGCCAACTACCTACATAGGGCGGCAATTGCTCATCGATCTATACAGTCCAATAGTGCTGAACCCCGCCTTGGGCCCCAGTTAAAGGATCTAGCATAGGACGAGGCAGGGCAGCAATGTGCTGGTCGGCACGGGGTCTTTCACCAGGCTCGCCTCGCAGCACATCATAGGAGCGCCCGTCTGGATAAGCTCCTACTACACCGAAGTCCTGGGAGGCTTTCAATTTTTTATGGCCAACACCAGCTGGAATCACCAGAATATCGCCTGCCGCAACGCGTATCTGCTTGCCTTTCTCGCCACCCATGTGTAGTAGGGCCGTGCCGCTGTACACACCTAACACTTCATGAGAGGTACTGTGATAATGGTGATAGGGAAAAACGCCGTTACGCCAAGAGTTTGTCCAATTGTTGGTAGCAAAACAATCCTCTAGCCATGCGGCTCCGGTTGAGCCGGTAGTTGTGAATGCTTTGCGGTATACTAACAGCGGATAACGGCTATTAGGAATGCGCCCATCGTCCTGGAGAATGTAAGTTTCGGGAGACGGCACGGCGCCATCGGCAAAGAGCGAGGCAGCCAGTACACTGAGAGTTGAAGCACTGCTTAAACGCAGAAATTTCTTTCGATTCATTACTTGAAATGTTCTCTGTGCAGATCCAATGCATTACGCTACTTGGGATGAATATCCTTCCACAACCAACGTAGCCCGTTATGCTAAGTTGACTTCAAAGGAAACAGTATTAACTGTAGAGTTGGCGGTGTTATCGGTGAAAGCACCCTAATTATGATAAGGAATAGTTCTCGACTGAAAGTGCAACTCGCGTCAAGGAGAAAATTGATTACGCTCTACCAATAGCACGACAGTTGTAAAATTTTGTCAGGTATCACGGCAATAGCTACCGTGGTGCAGTCAATTAATCACCCACCTTAAGCTCTTAAATAACAATGCGTTAACTCCCCTACCCTATCTCGTTTAGCTTACGTAGTAAGGATAGTCGATAATCTTAGCGTAAAGTGCTTTAATTAGCCTACCGCCTACCAGCTTGTTCTAGCTCCCGACATAGTGAACCACAAGCTGTCAAGCTTAACAGTACGCCTTATGCGTGCTTAATACGCTCACTAGTTATGCCTGCCGACTTACCTTTCCCACCGACAGAAGGACCAAATCACTTGACGCCCGAGCCAATGCAAGGCCAGCAAGCTGAGTCCGCCCTAGCCGCCGCTCAAGCCAGAATAGTTCAGTTAGAACAGCAATTAGCGGAGGCAACAGCGTCTACTGAGCGCCATCAGAAGCAGCTGGCAGCATTGGTTGAAAACCTACCAATGGGTTTATTGCTCCTAGACCCGACTGGTGACATTCAACTGGTCAATTCTTACTTTCGCAACCTGTTCAAATTACCTACGGGTGCAGCTACTACCAACACTTGCTCCCCCATTCACCCCGCTACTATTTGTATTGATGATGCCTTTCTAAACCCGTTAGAGTTTGGTGCGAGAACTAGAGCTTTGTATGAGACTGGTAATACAACCCTCAACGAAGAGTTTGTGCTGGCAGATGGGCGTGTAGTTGAACTCGATTATTTGGTGTTAGAACAAGGGCAAGCTGGGCGCCTGATCTGTTACCGCGACGTAACCGAACGTCATTTGCGCGAAGCCCAGCTACGCGCCCTGTCTTACGTTCCTGAGCAGAACCCCAACGCTATTGTCCGGCTTTCGGCTACCGGAGAAGTAATCTACGCCAATCCTGCGGCTAACCCACTGCTCCGAGCTATGGCCGATGACGAACCCGATGGATCCGGGGTGATACGGTCGCGGCTGCTTACGCTAGTACAACGGGTGTTAGGTACCAGCCAGCAGCAGCAACAAGAACTAACGGTGTCGGGAAAGCACTACTTGTTTACCGCGGCGGCTGTACCAGACGAAGCGTATGTTACGCTGTACTTAACCGACGTGACAGCGCGCCAACAAGTAGAGCAGCAACTAGCCGAGCAGCGCCTCTTTTATGAAAACACGCTTAGCCAAGTACCAATGGCTGTAGCTGTTATCGATACCGACTTCCGCTATCTGTTCGTCAACCCCGCGCTTGAGCCCGATCCGGCTATACGGGCCTGGATGGTAGGAAAAACCAACGAGGAAGCAGGTGCTTTTCGGGAACGTCCGCAGGCGCTAATTGCGCGCCGTCGTTTGTGTTTCAATCAGGCCCTACTTGAGAAACGAGAAGTAAGCTGGGAAGACACCTTTTATAAGGGAGGGGAAATGAATTCCATCCTTTTCCAGCTACGGCCTGTTGTGGAGCCAGATGGCTCAATCCGGCGGCTCATTGCTTCAGGCATTGATCTAACAGCTCGCAAACAAGCCGAAGAGCGCCAGCGCCAGAGCGAGGAGTTGGTGCGCGAGCAGCAGCAATTTATTCGCTTAATTGTAGATACGCTGCCCACAGTTGTGTACGTGGCCAACGCCGAGAATGTCGTTTCGTTTCGCAACGCGGCTTTTGATGCTCTTGCAGCTCGCAGTCAGCACGTGCGTGGGGTCCAGAGGAGCCCCGAAGTAGAAGAGCAAGTGCAGCAGATTCGCGCTTGGCGCCATCAAGTGTTAGCCACGGAGCAACCCCTGGAAACCGAAATACCATTGACCCTTAGCTCTGGCGAAACGTGCTATTTACAAGTGCACATGCGTCCGTTGCGAGATTCGAGCGGGCTCAAGGAGGTACTTGTGGTGAGTACGGATATTACGGCTCTCAAACAAGCCCAGTGGCAAGCCGAAGAGAATGCCCGGGCCAAAGAAGCTTTCCTCTCGCGCATGAGCCACGAAATCCGTACGCCGCTAAACGGAGTGCTTGGTATGGCAACACTGCTTGGCAAAACCTCTCTAACACCGCAGCAGCAAGATTACCTAACCACTATGCAGCAGGCAGGCCAGCATTTGTTGGCGTTGGTCAATGACGTGCTGGACTTAGCCAAGATCAACACGCAACATTTGCAGCTTGCCCACGCTGCCTTCGATGTAAATGGAGTAGTGCAAGGAGCAACTCAAATGGTAGCGGCCCTCGTTACCCAGAAAAACCTTTTCCTACACTTAGAACTACTAAGCCAGCCTGAACTACGCGTGCTCGGCGATGCTTACCGTCTGCATCAGGTGCTCCTGAATTTATTGGGCAACGCACTGAAGTTCACCGAGCGTGGACAGGTTCAGATCGGGGTAGAGCTAGTAGGAGAATCGCCTACCAATGTCACTCTGCGCTTTTGGGTTCAGGACACAGGCATGGGCATCGCCCCGGGGCAGCAAGAAAGTATCTTCGAAGTGTTCACCCAAGCCACAGCGGGTACCACTCACTCATTTGGCGGTACGGGATTAGGTCTTTCTATTAGCGAGCAATTGGTGCGCTATATGGGCGGCGCTTTGTACGTATGCAGCCAACCTAACGAGGGCACAACGTTTTCCTTTACCCTCACTTTGCCCCGGGTTGAAGAGACCAAGCAGGAAAGCCAGACCGCTCAATTACCGCCGAGTAGCTTTGAAGAGTTGCGGGGCCTGCGGGTTCTGCTTGCCGAAGACAATGTCGTCAATCAGTGGATTGCGACCGTGGTGCTCCAGCATTGGGGAGTACAGATCGAGACTGTAGACAACGGAATAGATGCTCTCACGGCACTAACCACTAAAAGCTACGATGCAGCGCTACTCGACATTAAAATGCCAGGGCTGTGTGGGGTTGAAGTTACCAAGGCTCTACGCCGGCATCCTGATCCGCAACGAGCCCACCTACCTCTGATTGCCCTGACGGCCAATGCCTTTGAAGCAGACCGTAACAGCTATTTAGCGGCCGGCATGGACGCATGCGTGAATAAGCCATTCGAGGAAGCCGATTTGTGCCAGATACTACTGAAACTTACAAGGCCCACGCATAAGCCACTATAGCGCTGGTTATCGGGCAATGCGGTGCTTATAAAAGATTCCGACACAATAGAAGCGCAGAGGATGGGGTAGTCCGCCTCACCAATACATCCTTACCTATAAACAGGGCGGAGATTATTGCAGCCTCAGGCGCTGGTCAATGATTAGTGAAAGGGTGAGTAAGTCAACACATACAATGGTTTAATGTCTTACTATTGTAGAGTAATGCCGAGCATATCTTGCTGATAGATAGTTTGCAGGCTGCGCTTCTGGTTGTGTTATTCACTAAGCTTCCACCTATCTGAATCTCCCATTCCACCGACATTGGCTAGCCCTTCTCCTTTTACTGGAGCTAGGTAGCTGTGCCCCAGTCGAACAAAAGCCTAAGTACCGCATTGGCTTCTCGCAGTGTACTACCGACGATGCCTGGCGGAAGGGTATGCTAGCGGGCATGCGGAAGGAATTGTGCTTCCACCCGGAGGTAGAATTCCAAATGCTAGACGCGCATAACGACAGCGACCTGCAACGAAAGCAAGTGCAGGAATTAATTCGGCAACGGGTTGACCTGCTCATCATTTCTCCAAACCAGTCAGGACCTTTAACAGAGCTAACCGAGTCAGTTTATAATCAAGGTATTCCGGTAGTAATCCTCGACCGGCGTACGGCTTCCCGTTCCTACACTGCGTATGTAGGCGGCAACAATCTGGAAGTAGGCCGCACCGCCGGGCACTACGCGGCCCAGCTACTGCAGCGGCACGGCCAAATACTGGAGATTCTGGGCGCGCCTGGCTCGTCGCCGGCTACCGACCGCACAAAGGGCTTTCGAGAAGCGCTAAGTCATTATCCTCAACTGCAACGGGTAGCTCAGCTCGACGGTGACTGGTGCGCCAGCTTAGTGCTTCAGCAACTACCCGCCCTGTTGCGTGCGCACCCCGATGTTGATCTTATTTTCGCTCACAACGACCCGATGGCTCGGGCGGCTCACCAGGTGTTGCAGCAGCTTGGCTTAGAAAAGCGCGTGCGCATCATGGGGGTGGATGGCTTGCCCGGCCCCGGCAATGGGCTGCAATTGGTAGAAGATGGTGCGCTGAATGCAACTCTGCTCTACCCTACCGGGGGCGAAGAGGCTATTCGGACTGCGCTGCATATCCTGCGTCATGAGCCTTATGCCAAGGAAAACGTGCTAGGCACCATGGTAGTGGATTCAACCAACGTTGGCACCATTCGCAACCATACCGAGCAACTGGCCGCACAACGGCAAGACATCCAGCGGCAGCAGCTGCGCCTCCAAGAGCAGATGCGCCGGTATGCCAGCCAGAAAACGGCAGTCTACTTACTGTTAGCTAGTCTGACGGGGGCCGTTGTGTTGGGGGCCATGACGTGGCGCTCATTGCGCCTCAACCGCCGCATCCGGCGGACGCTTGAGCACCAAAACGCCGAGATTTACGCCCAACGCAATCAAATCGAGAACTTAGCAGAAGAAGGCCGTCGTTCATCGGAAGCCAAGCTGCGCTTCTTCACCAATTTCTCCCATGAGCTGCGTACCCCGCTGACTCTCATCCTCGGGCCCCTCGAGGATTTGCTCAGCAGCCCAGCCGACCTGACATCTGCACAGCGGCACGATCTGCAGCTCATGCGCCGCAACACCCAGCGTTTGCTGCAGTTGGTCAACCAACTTCTCGATTTCCGCAAGATTGACGTCGGCAAGATGGCGGTACGTGCCACTGAGGGCAACCTAGTGAGCTTTCTGCGGGAAATTATGGACGTGTTCGAGAAGACGGCGCACAAACGCAACATCACGTTTCGATTCTTGCCAGCCGAGCCAGTAATCAGCCTGTGGTTTGATGGCGACATCCTCGACAAAGTGTTTTTCAACCTGTTGTCCAACGCCTTCAAGTACACGCCAGATGGTGGTCAAATCAACGTAAGCATACAGCGCGGTTCTGCTAACACCGTGCAGGTGAGCGTGGAAGATACCGGCCAAGGCATTGCCGAAGCCGATCAGCCGCATATACTAGAGTGGTTCTACCAGGGTAGCCACTCGCCGGCTAACAGTTCGGGCCTCGGGCTGGCTCTCGCCGAGGGCCTGACTCGTTTGCACGAAGGCAAGCTTACTTTCCGGAGCCAGCTCGGACACGGTAGTACGTTCAAGGTAACCTTACCACTGGCCAAGCCAGCGGCTTTCCTTGATGCCAAATCGAATGGGGTGCCAACTGTACCCTTAGCCTTTATATCCGAT
Organism: Hymenobacter sp. YC55; assembly: GCF_029433095.1. Taxonomy (GTDB): domain Bacteria; phylum Bacteroidota; class Bacteroidia; order Cytophagales; family Hymenobacteraceae; genus Hymenobacter. The sequence goes on along the minus strand of NZ_JARNTX010000005.1, from coordinate 23,722 downwards.
GATGAGTTAAGCGAATCAGCTGATCAAACGCCCTCCTCTCGCTCTGATGCCACTGCCCTTATCATCGAAGACCATGAAGAGGTGCGCAACTTCTTGGCACAGAAGCTACAGCCGCACTTTCAGGTAAGTACCGCTACCGACGGGGCCACGGGCTTGCGCCTAGCAAGCGAAAATATTCCCGACGTGATTGTCTGCGATATAAACCTGCCCGAACTCAGCGGCTTAGAAGTAGCTACCGCCCTGAAAGGCGATTGGCGGACTTCGCACATTCCGCTGGTGCTACTCACAGCCCGCGACACGCCGGAGCAGCAGCTTGCTGGTGTACAGGCCGGGGCCGACCTCTACCTGACTAAACCCTTCAACCCAGCATTCCTGCTCGAAAGTCTGCGTACCCTCCTTCGCAACCGCGACCAGCAACGCGAGCATTTCCGTCGGGAACTCAGCGTTGACACAGCTACGGTAGCCCCGCAACGCGTCGACCAAAAGTTTCTGGCTGACTTGACCGCCATTATCGAAGCCAACCTCGATCGGTCGTCTTTAAGTGTCGATGATATTGCCCGTAGTTTGGGAGTCTCGCAGATGCAGCTCTATCGGAAAGTGAAGGCGCTATTGGGCACCGGCGTCATCGACTATATTCAGAGCTTGCGCCTCACCAAAGCGCGGCTGCTTTTGCTGCAGGAAGGCAGTGCCATTGCACAGGTAGCGTACCAAACAGGCTTCTCCTCACCTTCGTACTTTGCTACCTTATTTAAAAGCAAGTATCAGGTATCTCCTTCCGAATACAGAGCTCTTCATACCCCAAGCCAACAGTGATAGATTTTTGTAAGTCGTGCAAGATTACTGATACTGAGGCAGCTCCCGCAAACGTTTGTTGCTTTATAACGCACTAATTATCAATTATTTACATAACCAATATCGAATTGTAAGAATCCTGTAAGGATTTGAAAGAAAGCAGCAAGTAGGTATAAGCAGTTAAATAGAGGTTTGGGTAAACGTTTCAGGAACACCACCCATGATTCTACGCAACGTGCTTTCACGAGCTATTGTTACGGCCCTCGAAAGTTTCCTTTTCAGCATCAACGGGACCTCGAATCGAGAGGCTGCTAGTGGGATGCCTACACTACGACTACGCTTAAATAAGAGGCGAGATATAAGGCAATTATTGGCCTTTTCTACAATCGCTGTGCTTGTCTCTGCCTTGGCTTTCCTTGTTCCACCAGGCACATAGTCAAACAAACATTCGTGCTCTTCTGCACTACGCGGGAGATACTACTTAGTCTTCCTAGGTGGCACTTCATGCTCGAAACAAGAGCACCTGCTTCTAGCAACCAGCCCTCGCTTGTACCTAGCTGTGTTGCCTGCTTTTAAGCGTGACGCTCCTAAGCCCTTTCCTTCCCACCCTCCTTACTGTTCCACCATATGGCGTTTGCCTGCTTCGGAGAAATGCTCTGGGATGTGCTCCCAACAGGCAAACAGCCCGGTGGGGCTCCGCTTAATGTGGCGGTGCACTTGCACAACTTTGGGTTGAATGCCCAGCTCATTAGCCGAGTGGGCCACGACGACCTGGGCAGCGAATTGATGGCCTACGTCGAATCGACCGGCTTGTGTACTAGCTACGTGCAGCAGGGAGAAACGCACTTGACGGGAGTGGTCAAAGCCAATGTGAGCGACAGCAAAGAGGTGACTTACCAAATAGTAAAGCCTGTAGCCTGGGACTATATCCGCTACGATGCCGCCTTAACCGAACTAGTAGAGACCTCCGACGCATTCGTGTTCGGCAGTTTGGCTGCCCGCCTTTCTCCTTCACGTGAGACGCTGTATCGCCTACTCGAGCATGCTCGCTTTAAGGTGTTCGACGTGAACATGCGCCCGCCGCACTATACCCGCGAGGTGATAACCTACCTTTTGCAGCACAGCGACTTAGTGAAAATGAACCACCACGAATTAGCGGAAATTACGGGTTGGTTTGGCGTCAGCTCCGACGAAGAAACGGCCTTACACTGGCTCGCCGACCGATTTCAGCTGCAAGCAGTATGCGTCACGAAGGGGGCTGATGGAGCGGCACTGCGTGTAGGCCAACAGCACTTTCGCAGCCCCGGGATTACAGTACAGGTGCAGGATACTATTGGCAGCGGCGACGCCTTTCTGGCTGCTCTGCTACGGGGCTGGCTTACTGGTGAGCCACCAGGACAAAGCTTGGCCTTTGCTTGCGCGGCTGGCTCGTTGGTAGCTGCTCACCAAGGCGCAACGCCAGTTATTTCGGCCGAACAGGTAAGCGCCCTAGCTACTTCGTCCTCTTCGCGCTAAGTGGCCTTTAGCTGCTCTTAGTGTCCTCTCTCAAGTTGCTCAATATCACCACACTTGTAGACCTCCGCAAAGCTTTACGCCGGGGTAAATCAGGTCGAGTGCCTTTCAAATTTCCCACTTTTAACTTTTCACTCATGACCAACAACTGGTACAAACGGCACAAATCGTATGAGCAGTGGACTCCCATACGGGCGGGCGGCATCCCACCCGCGCTGCTCAAGCTGCTAGCCTTCAGCATGCTGCTCATCCTCATGCCTTTACTTAGCCAAGCACAAGGTACCCGGGCTATTTCTGGTAAGGTGGTTGACGCAAAATCCAACCCCTTGCCTGGGGTAACGGTCGTCGTGACGGGTACTACTGTCGGCGCCAGCACCGGAGCCGACGGTGGTTTCGAGTTGCAGGCCCCTGCTTCTGCCACCACGCTGACTATTTCCTACGTAGGCTTCACTTCTCAACAGGTAAGCATTACCGACAAAACCTCTGTTCAGGTAACGCTTCAGGAGAATACCCAAGCCCTCGGCGACGTAGTGGTGGTCGGCTACGGTACGGCCCGCAAGCAGGACGTAACCGGGGCCGTTGCGGTCATTGGCGAGAAGGACTTCAACCGGGGCACCTTCACCTCACCCGACCAGCTGCTTCAGGGACGGGTATCAGGGGTGCAGGTAAGCAACAACAGTGGCCAGCCAGGTGGGCCGTCCAGCATTCGTATCCGGGGCAACTCGGCCGTGACGGGCACAGGTCAGCCCTTGTACGTAGTAGACGGTGTACCACTTGATGGCCGCACAGCCCGGCCGGGGGCCGGATTGGCGTCCTCAATCGACGCTGGTGCCGGGGCCGACAGCAACCCGCTTAACTTCCTCAATCCTGATGATATTGAGACCTTTACTGTGCTCAAGGATGCTTCGGCTACGGCTATCTACGGCTCGCGGGCGGCATATGGGGTAGTGCTTATCACCACCAAAAAAGGCAACGCGGGTGCCCCAACGCTCAGCGTGGGAGCCTCCACCGGTTTCTCGAAGCTATTGCGCAGACCCGAATACCTCAACGCCAGCCAGTATCGTGAGGCGCTGGCCTACTACGGACTGCCCACCAGCGGACCTACTAGCGCCGACAAGGGCAGTAGCGTAGACGCCCTGGATGAGATTTTGCGCACTGGCTACTTCCAGAACTACAACGTGTCCATGAGCGGCGGCGGCGAAACTGGCCGTTACCGCCTCTCGCTGGGCTACCTCGACCAAGACGGTATCGTACGCAAAACCGGCTTCAAGAAGTACAGCGCAAACCTCTCGACCAACCTCCAATTTTTGGAAAGCAAGAAGCTGGGCGTGGACGTGAACATCTCTACCAGTCAATTCCGGGAAGGCCTTGCCAACATCACCACCGATGCTGGCTACCGGGGCAGCCTCATCGGGCAGGCCTTACAGTGGAACCCAACTCAGTCCCTACGCAACCCCGATGGTACGCTCTTCATTCAGCCCGGCGACGTAATTAACCCTCTCGCTGCCCAGGAGCTTTACGACGACAACTCACGGGTCAACACCGTACTGGCCAGCCTTGCACCCTCGTATAAGTTCACCGACTGGCTTAACTACCGCCTGCTGCTGAGCGTGAACTACAACAGTGGTGAGCGGCGCACGTCCATCGACCAACGTCTGATTAACTATCCAGGCATCCTCAACCAGGGCTTCGCCGCCATCAGCAACACCGAGCTGTCCACTCAGCAAATTGCCCATACCCTCAACTTCAATAAGGCCATCGTCACGGACCTGAATCTGAATGCAGTACTGGGCTACGAGTACACGAACTTCATCAACAAGGGTTCTAGCTTGAGCGGTTTCGGCAATGCGGCTGCAGGCGGCTTTGGCAGCCTCGGTCTCGACTACACCGACTACATTCAGACGAGCTCTACCGGCAACCGTAGCATCCGCTCGTTCAACGACCCTACGTATGAGCTACAATCGTATTTCGGGCGGGCTATTTTCAACTTCAAGGAGCGCTACGTACTGACTGGTACAATACGCCGCGACGAGAGCAGCAAATTCGGCTCCAACAACCGGGTGGGTTACTTCCCCTCCTTCGCTGCAGCGTGGGACTTGAGCAAAGAGGCCTTCTTCCCAGCCGAACAGCTAACACAACTTAAGCTGCGGGCCGGCTACGGCTTGACCGGTAACCAAGAGTTTCCGGCCGGAGCGGCGCAGGACCGTTTTGAAATACTCGACAACGGGGCACAACGGCCCTCCACTAGCCGCAACGTAGATTTGAAATGGCAATCGGACCGCCAATTCAACGTCGGCATCGACATCGGGGCATTTAATAACCGCCTCACTTTCTCAGCCGACTACTTCAACAAAGCCACTTCAGACATCCTGTTTCCCACTATCCCAGGCCAGCCCGCCCCGCAGGTACAAGCCCTTTATTGGAAAAACCTTGACGGCAAAATCGTGAACAAGGGGGTAGAAATGGCTTTGAATACCACCTTAGTGAGCACCGAGAAAGCAGATGTGAGCTTCAATGCTAACGCTACGTTCATTCGCAACGAAGTGAAGGATTTGGAAGGTGCAGCCATCATCACGGGAGCTATCAACGGGCAGGGGCTGTCGGGAGCTACATCGCAGCTCATCACCAACGGCTACCCCATCAACGCCTTCTTTTTGAGGGAATACGCAGGCTTAGATGACAGTGGTAGATCTCTCTATCCCAACGGGGATCTGGCGACTTACGCGGGCAGCCCCAACCCCCGCACGTTGCTAGGCTTTGGCTTAAATGCCCGCTATAGCAAGCTCTCTTTGGTGGCAAACATGACGGGCGTGTTTGGTCAGTACATCTATAATAACACGCTCAACGCCGTAGGCAACATCGGTCAGATTGGAGCCAGCAAAAACATTGCTCTTTCTACGTTTAGGAGTTCGGTCAAAGAAGCGCTTGGCAACGCAGGGTCTGCTTCCACGCGTTACCTGGAAAAAGGCGACTTCCTGAAGATGTCCAACCTAACACTTGCTTATGACTTGGGCAACGTGGCCGGCTTCGTGAAGGGCGCCCGCGTGTACGTAACGGGTCAGAACCTGTTTGTTATCACCAACTACGACGGGTTTGACCCAGAAGTTAACACCGTGAAAACTGGGGCCAACCGAGTGCCTTCTGTCGGCATCGACTATTTGCCTTACCCTAGCGCCCGCACTTTCACGCTCGGAGTCAACTTCAACCTGTAACACTTGATTTTTTGCTGCCATATGAAACTCTCTAATATTGTACGTGCGGCCGCCGTGCTGGCACTGCTCCAGGGGGCCGCAAGCTGCGAGCTTGACGAAAAGCTGCAAGGTGAGCTAACACCCGACCAAATTCCGAAGGGTGACCCAGCTGCCCTGCTCCAGGGCGTTTACAACGCCCAGCGCGACCCCATCCAGGGCCACGTCAGCGTATTTGCTCTGCAGGAAGTATCCAGTGATGCCCGTATCATGCCTACCCGCGGGCCTGACTGGGACGACAACGGCAAGTGGCGGGCACTTTACAACCATACCTGGGATGGTAATAACGAGCGGGTGCGTGACACCTTCAATCAGTTAGAAGGCATCATTTTTGCCTCCACTGACCTATTGCGCTTTGGTCCTACGCAGCAACAGCAAGCCGAAGCACGGTTTATTCGTGCCTGGGCCACGTATCTACTGCTCGACCTCTACGACCAAGTGTTGTACCGGGAGCCAGGCGAACAGCTGAGTAATTTAGCCAGGGTACGTAAGGGTACAGAGGCCCTCGACTTCGTTGTAAGTGAGTTGAACGAGATTCAGAAAGACTTGCCCGACGCGCCCGTCAGCCGCGCTACCAAGGATGCCGCCCGCGTACTGCTAATGAAGTGCTACCTGAACAAGGGTGTGTACGCCAACCGGCAGTCACCAACCTTCGCCGCGGCCGATATGAATCAGGTAATCCGGCTGGCCGACGAGATAATCAACAGCAACAAGTACTCGTTTACGCCTAACTACTTCGACAATTTCGCGCCTAACAACACGGCAATTGGGCGGGAAAACATCTACACCCAGGAAAACACGTACGGTAACAGCGGCCCGGTGCGCGACTTGTGGAAGTTCGTGTCGCACTACAACATGCGGCCCGTTGATGGCTACAACGGTCCAGCCGCAACGGCCGAGGCGTATGACTTGTTTGAGGCTGGCGACAAGCGCCGCGGTGTGGCCTATGACTCACCGGATGGCCCCCCCAACCCTGGTCGGCGCATCAATGCGGGTTATCTTATTGGGCAACAGTACAATTTGATTACTGATGCTCCGCTCACCACACGGGGCGGCGGCCCCTTAGCTTTCACCAAGGACATCAACTTGTTTGAAACCGGTCCTGACCTTGAAGCCAAAGGTATCCGACCCATCAAGTATCCTGTCGACTACGCGAGCGAAGCCCAGGGTGGCAACGGAGCCAATAACGACCACGTGACCTTCCGACTAGCCGATGTACTGTTGATGAAGGCCGAAGCCATTCTGCGTGGCGGCACGGCTACCAGCGCTGGCACGTACGGAGCTACGCCGCTTGCCATCGTCAACTCCCTTCGCACACATCCCTCGCGCGGAGCTAGCGCCCTGACCTCACTTACCCTCAACGTATTGCTTGATGAGCGAGGCCGTGAGCTTTACAGTGAGTCGTGGCGGCGGCAAGACATGATTCGGTTTGGTACCTTCTTGCGAGCCCGGAAAGACAAGCCCGAGAGCAATCCGAAATACCTAGTGTATCCCGTGCCGCAAAACCAGGTAGATATCAACAGCAACATCACCCAGAATCCGGGCTACTAAAGTAGAAGCAGGAAAAATCGAAACGTATTCTGCACAGTAAGCAGGCCGTTGGTTGGCTGCCAGTTAGCATTCAATCAACGGCTTGTTTGCGTATTGCTTGGCCTTTATTACCCGATGAGAAACGCCTTTCTACTACTTGCTACAGCTCTGCTGCTAACCTTACTTGGCTGTGGCGATTCACCGAAAACGGTGGACAAGAGCCCGTCCTCGGCGAAACCGGCAGCCTCGGACGCAAGCAATACTTGGTGGAAAGAAACGGTGGTCTACCAAATCTACCCGCGCAGCTTTCAGGACAGCAATGGGGATGGAGTAGGCGACCTGCGCGGCCTTACCTCGCGCCTCGATTATCTGAAAAGCCTGGGGGTAGGTACTATTTGGCTGAATCCTATTTATGCTTCGCCCAACGACGACAACGGCTACGACATCTCCGACTATCGCCAGATCATGCCGGAGTTTGGCACGATGGCAGACTTCGATGCGCTGCTCAAAGGCTTGCACCAGCGCGATATTAAGCTGGTGATGGACTTGGTAGTCAACCACAGCAGCGACGAACACGAATGGTTTAAACAAGCCCGCAGCTCACGCACCAATCCTTACCGCAACTACTACCACTGGTGGCCCGCCGAAAAAGGCAAGCCTACACCCCGGTGGAGCTTCTTCGACGTCAACAGCGACGCCTGGAAGTACGATTCACTCACGAACTCCTACTACCTGCATTACTTCTCGCGCAAGCAACCCGACTTGAACTGGGAGAACCCTAAGCTGCGCCAAGAAGTGTACCAGCTCATGCGCTTCTGGCTCGACAAAGGCATCGATGGGTTTCGCTTGGATGCATTTCAGTTTGCTGCCAAAGACACCACCTTCCCGCGCTTTCCCGCGGGGTATGAAAAGAACATCATCAAGTACTACGGGCACGGCCCGCACCTGCACGACTACTTGCAGGAGATGAACCGGGAGGTACTCAGCAAGTACAACGTCATGACCGTGGCCGAAGGTGCAGGCAGTGGGCCCTCCGACGCCATGCTCTTTGTCGACCCGGCTCGTAAAGAGCTGAACATGGCCTACCATTTCGAGGGGGTAGACCTTGGCAATGGTCCGAAACTCTACCAACTAAGAGAGTTCAAACGAATATACACCCGTTGGGACAGTGCGTTTGCCACCAAAGGCTGGCTTTCTATTTTCCTAGGCAACCACGACCAACCCCGAATGGTCAGCAAGTTTGGCGATGATAGTCCTGCCTTTCGGGCCCCGTCTTCCAAGCTGCTCACCACCTTTATCTTGACAATGCGGGGCACGCCCTACTACTATAACGGCGACGAGCTAGGCATGACCAATATCAAGTTCACGTCCATCAACGACTACCGCGACGTGGCCACCCGCAACGAGTATCAGCGCCTGAAAGCGCAAGGCGGCGACTTACCAGCATTTCTGACGTTGGCCCAGCGCGTCGCCCGCGACAATGGCCGGACGCCCTATCAGTGGGATGCCAGTACGAATGCGGGTTTCACCACGGGCACACCTTGGCTGAAAATCAATCCTAACTACCCACAGGTAAACATGGCCGTGGAGGACAAAGACCCTAATTCCGTCCTCAACTATTTCCGCAAGGCAATAACTACCCGCAAACAGCATAAAGTACTGGTATACGGGCAGTACCAAGTGCTCGACGAAGCCAACCCGCATATCTACGCTTACACGCGCACCCAGGGCAATGAAAAGGTATTGGTTGTGCTCAACTTTTCATCGGAACCCCGCAAATGGGCTTTGCCTACTGGCTTGAAGCTGAATGGAGAACCCTGGCTCAACAATTACCCCACGTTTGCCCCAGCCGCCACCCTAGCCCTACAACCTTGGCAGGCCTTGGTCGTGCCTCTACACTAAGCTCATCCTGCACTTAACGGTTTTCTTAGCAGCTTACGCTATCAGCGGCTAGTGCCGCCTTGTTGCTCTTTCGTCCATCCCTACAAGAATCAGAATCTTCGCTTCTTCGCTCGCATGCTGCAAACCAAGTTCCTTTCAGTCCGCTTTTACCTGTGCGCGCTAACACTGCTGTTGCTTGCAACCTCTGGGCCAGCAAATGCCCAGCAGCCTGACCCTTGGCGCATCGTGGCCGACAAGGTTGACCCAGCCACTTATTATGGCGTCACGGTGGCTAATGGCATGCTAGGCATTGTCTCGTCACCGGAGCCATTTCAGGTGAAGGCAGTGGTGCTGGCCGGAGCTTACGACCAGTACGGGCGGGGCCGGGTCAGCAACTTTCTCAACAGCTTCAACCTGCTGAATATGTACCTGGAGGTGGACGGCAAGCGGCTGTCCGGCAAGGACGTTTCCAACTTCCGGCAGCAGCTGGATATGCGTCACGCGTCCCTCACTACTACCTTCGACTACGCCGATAAAGCGACCATCACCTACACCCACTATGCCTTGCGCCACCTGCCGTTTACTGGCCTGATGGAAGTATCGGTGACAGCTAAGAAGGACGTAAGCCTCACAGCTGCCAGCGTGATGGATGCGCCCGACGCGTTGCGCGACGTGCAGAACTACTACAACGAAATAAACCGGCCGCATGCCACGCTTAGCTTGCTGACGTCTTCGGGCCGGAGCGCTACTGGCAAGCTGCAATTATGCGCCTCGACTAGCTTTCTTTTCGACGAGCCACACGGGCAAGAACCACGCGTGATTCACGAAATGTGGGACAGCAACATGCACCTGATGAAATTCGGCAAGGCCTTGAAAGCTGGGCAGAGCTACACCTACGCCGTGGCAGGCTCGTCTATCACGTCAGCTCACCACGCCGATCCGCTCAACGAAGCCGAACGCCTAACCATCTTCGCCCGGCTCGAAGGCAAGCAACGCCTGCTGGCTTTTCATGCCAAAGCTTGGGACGAACTTTGGAAAAGCGACATTCAAATAACTGGTGACGCGCAGGCTCAGCAGGATGTGCATAGCATGTTGTATCACCTCTACAGCTTTTCGCGCGCCGGCACCGACTATTCCCCCTCTCCTATGGGCTTATCTGGCCTGGGTTACAACGGGCACGTATTCTGGGATTCCGACCTGTGGATGTATCCGGCGCTGCTCGTGATGCACCCCGAAATTGCCAAGTCACTGATTGAGTATCGCTTTCGTCGGCTGGCGCCAGCGCGCAACAACGCTTTTGCCCACGGCTATCAAGGGGCTATGTACCCCTGGGAAAGCGCCGATTCGGGCGTGGAAGAAACACCGGTCTGGGCACTAAGTGGGCCGTTCGAGCACCACATTACCGCCGACGTGGCGCTAGCCGCTTGGCAATACTACTGCGTGACGCAAGACAAGGCCTGGTTGCGGGAGAAAGGATGGCCCATCCTGTCGGCTACCGCCGACTTTTGGGCGAGCCGGGTGGAACGCAACGGTCCGGGCCACTACGACATCAAAAATGTGGTGGCTGCCGACGAGTGGGCCGAGAATGTCGACAACAATGCCTTCACCAACGCAGCGGCCCAAGTGAACCTGCAAAACGCTACCGCGGCTGCCAAACTACTGGGCTTGCCTGCCAACCCTGACTGGCAGCATGTGGCTCAGAACATTCCCCTACTACGCTTCCCCGACGGCGTCACCCAGGAACATGCCTCCTACAAAGGCGAAGGCATCAAGCAAGGCGACGTAAACCTGCTGGCCTATCCGCTGAACGTTATTACCGCTCCAGCACAAATCAAAAAAGACTTGGTGTACTATGAAACGCGTGTACCCAACGAAGGTACCCCCGCCATGACCCAGGCCATCTTCGCCTTGCTTTATGCCCGCCTCGGTGACGGCGACAAAGCCCAGCACTTTTTTCAGGATTCATATCAGCCTAACCTGCTCCCACCATTCCGGGTAATTGCCGAAACTAAGGGCGGCACTAATCCTTACTTCGCTACGGGTGCGGGGGGGGTATTGCAAGCCGTACTGATGGGCTTTGGTGGGCTCGATATTACCGCCAACGGTATCCGTCAAGTTAAAACTACCTTGCCCAAAGGCTGGCAGTCGGTGAAGATTACTGGGGTCGGTACGCAGCGCAAAACCTATACAGTAACCCGCTAACTACTTGTCTCGAAAAATTTTTGCCAGGTACATAAAATTAAATTTAGGAGCATTCTGACATTTCTTGCGGGGTTAATGAACAGAAATTATTTCCTGAATATGCGTGCTAAAACGTATTAGTAGACTGCATTCCAACTACCTTTCCAGCTAATACACTTAGGTTTGCAGTGAGTTTTGGTGGCTGCTAGGGTACTGACAACGTTTGCGATAGCAAGCAAATAAGAGCGCATGTTTCTTGCAATCGATAGCGGCCTCGTGAAAACCTTGAAAAAAATATAATCAAAGGGTGATAAATTATTTATTATCATTACCAACCGCCGAGGCATCATTGCCCGGATTTGCTGTTTGCCAATCGGGCTCAGCTCTTTTCAGCAACCACTGATTCCCACCTTATCATTGTTCCATATCATGGAAAAAAACACATATGATGCTATCGTCATAGGCTCTGGTATATCCGGCGGCATGGCCGCAAAAGAGCTGACCGAAAAAGGCTTGAAAACTATCATGCTGGAGCGGGGGCGCAACATCGAGCACATCAAGGACTACGTGAATGCCAACAAGAACCCGTGGGAGTTTCCACACCGGGGCGGCAAAACGCAGCAGATGATTGAGGATTATCCGGTGCTCGGCCGCGACTACACTCTCAACGAAAGCAACCTCGAGTACTGGGTCAACGAAAAAGAAAGCCCATACGTGGAAATTAAGCCCTTCGACTGGTTTCGGGGCTACCACGTAGGAGGCCGCTCCCTGATGTGGGGCCGGCAGTCGTATCGCCTAAGCGATTATGACTTCGAAGCCAATGCTAAAGATGGCATTGCGGTAGACTGGCCTATCCGCTACAAGGATTTGGCACCTTGGTATAGCAAAGTCGAGAAATTTGTGGGCATTAGCGGTTCCAAGGAAGGCCTGCCCCAGCTCCCCGATGGCGAGTTCATGCCACCTATGGAAATGAACATCGTGGAGAAAGATGTGGCGGCCCGCATCAAAAAGAACTACGAGCACCGGCGCATGGTCATTGGCCGTACGGCTAACATCACCCAGAACCACAACAACCGCGTAAGTTGCCAATACCGCAACAAATGCTGGCTCGGCTGCCAGTTTGGAGCGTATTACAGCACTCAATCGGCGGCGCTGCCTGCGGCTGTGGCTACCGGTAACCTAACGTTGCGCCCGTTTTCTATCGTTACGCGCATTCTTTACGACAAAGACACCAAGCGCGCTAAGGGTGTGGAGGTGCTTGACGCCGAAACCAACCAAACCTACGAGTACTACGCTAAGGTCATTTTCCTGAATGCCTCGGCCCTGAACTCGGCGTGGGTGCTGCTGAATTCTGCTACCGACGTATGGCCTGGTGGCCTAGGCAGCAGCAGCGGAGAACTTGGCCACAACCTAATGGACCACCACTTCCGGGCTGGAGCCCGTGGCACTGCGGAAGGCTACGAAGATAAATACGTGTACGGACGCCGGGCCAATGGTATTTACGTACCACGCTACCGCAACCTGTTCGGCGACAAGCGCAACTACATCCGCGGATTTGGCTATCAAGGCAGCGCGGGCCGCGAAGGTTGGTCACGCGAAATCCCTGAAATGAACATTGGGGGCGAGTTTAAGGATGCATTGACCGAGCCCGGCCAATGGGGTATGGGTCTGACTGGTTTCGGAGAAACGCTTCCCTACCACGACAACCAAGTTACGCTCGACAAAACCAAGAAAGATAAATGGGGGCTACCCGTCCTCGCCATTGACGCCCACATCCGCGACAACGAGCAGAAAATGCGCGTTGATATGATGAATGACGCCCAGGAAATGCTGGAGAAGGCTGGGCTGAAAAACGTGAAGACCTATAACGGCGGCTACAACCTAGGTGGTGGCATCCACGAAATGGGCACTGCGCGCATGGGCCGCGACCCGAAAACGTCGGTGCTCAACCAATTCAACCAAGTGTGGGACGCCCCTAACGTGTACGTAACCGATGGTGCTTGCATGACCTCAGCTGCCTGCCAGAACCCTTCTCTAACTTATATGGCTCTCACCGCCCGGGCTGTGGATCATGCTGTGGGCGAATTAAAGAAGCAAAACGTTTAAGCTCCACCGTTATGAACCGCAGAGACGCCCTCGCCCGAGTTGCCCTCATTATGGGCAGCACCGTAATCGGTGCCGACTTTTTCTTGACTGGCTGCAGCTCGCCTGCCAAGAAAGACGCGCAAACGGGTACCGAAAAGCCCGTTGCCGCCGCCAAACCGAAAGATGTATTAAACCAAAAGCAGATTCAACTGCTCGACGAAGTAGGCGAAACCATTTTGCCAACTACCAAAACGCCCGGAGCAAAAGCCGCGCAGGTGGGCAGCTTTATGGCCGTAATGGTTCGAGACTGCTACACGCCCGAAGATCAAAAGGTATTCCTCAACGGCCTCACCCAGTTGGATAACGATTGCAAAAAGCAGTACGGCAAGACGTTCATGGAGTGTGATGCCACCCAGCGGACTGCTTTCCTGACGGCACGTGATAAAGAGCAGAAAGCCTTCACTGCCAACCAGCGCAAGGACGACCCAAGCCGGTATTTCCGGATGATGAAAGAGCTAACGCTGCTAGGCTACTTTACTTCGGAAGTAGGTGCCACCAAAGCGTTGCGCTACTTGCCCATTCCCGGCCGCTACGATGGCGATGTGGCCTACAAAAAAGGCGACCGAGCCTGGGCTACCACCTAAGGTATCGACCTTCTGGAGGGCGCGCTTCGCGCCTGATCTAGCTATTTACCGCGACGTTCGCTGGTGTGCCTAGCATATCAGCGAACGTCTCGATAAGTAGACGCATCACTAAGCATCCTGCATCCTACATATCTGCATTCTGACTGCCCAACCCATCTTAGCTTATGACCCCTACCATTCGCTTTAAATTGTCCCTGATGATGTTCCTGGAGTTTTTCATCTGGGGCGCCTGGTTTGTAACGTTGGGTACGTACTTGCTGCAAAACTTGCATACCACTGGCACGCAGGTTGGGGTAGCGGTGCTTACGCAGTCCATCGGGGCTATTGTAGCTCCATTCATCATCGGGCTGATTGCCGACCGGTTTTTCTCGGCTCAGAAGATCCTTGGGGTGTTGCACTTGGCTGGAGCTGCCCTGCTCTGGCGGGCTTCCATGGCTGCTGATTTTAACAGCTTCTACCCTAGCATCCTCACCTACATGATTTTGTACATGCCCACGCTGGCTTTGGTGAATTCCATTTCCTTCCGGCAGATGCAAAATCCACAGAAGGAATTTGCTATGATCCGGGTACTGGGCACGCTAGGTTGGATTATTGCCGGTCTTACTATTGGTTGGTTGCAGTGGGAGCAAAAAGACGCGAATGGCCTAACTTCCCTAGGACTTACGTTTAGAATGGCAGCTGGTGCTTCAGCTATACTTGGCTTGTTTAGCTTCACCTTGCCTCCTACGCCGCCTATCAAAAAAGAAGGCAAAAGCAGCATCGGCGACATGCTCGGACTGGAAGCTATTGGCCTGCTGAAAAACCGCTCGTATTTGATTTTCTTCCTGGCGTCGGTGGCTATCTGTGTGCCTCTCTCCTTCTATTACGGCTTCACTAACCCATTTCTCAACGAATCGGGCATGAAATCGGCAGCCGGTATTCAAAGCTTAGGGCAAGTATCGGAAGTGTTGTTCATGCTGCTGATACCCGTGTTTTTCGTTCGCCTTGGCGTCAAGAAAATGCTGGCCATCGGCATGTTGGCTTGGGTGATTCGGTATTTGTTTTTTGCCTACGGCAACGGCGAATCTTCGTATTGGATGCTAGTTGTGGGCATCGTGTTGCACGGTATCTGCTACGACTTCTTCTTTGTTACGGGCCAGATTTACACCGACAACCTAGCCGGTGAGCAGTCAAAGAGCGCCGCTCAAGGCTTTATCACACTCGCCACCTACGGAGTGGGGATGCTGCTTGGCTCACTGCTTTCGGGGCAAATTGTGGATGCGCACAAAACCAGCGACACACTGCACGATTGGCAAACCATCTGGCTAATTCCAGCTGCTATTGCGGCGGGGGTGTTGGTAGTGTTCCTGCTGTTGTTCCGCGACAAAAACGCCCCTGTACCCGCTGAAGAAATCAGTTATGCCGAGGCCAATGCGCGCCTCGAGGTATAAGACCATTCACCACAAAATCCACACATGAAACTACGACTGGGCATGATAGGCGGCGGGCAAGGTGCCTTTATTGGAGCCGTGCACCGCTTAGCCGCCGCCCTCGACGGCATGTATGAATTAACGGCTGGCGCTTTCAGCAGTGACGCCGAAAAATCTCAGGCCACTGGCGTAAGCTTGGGCCTTTCCGCCGACCGAGTATATGCCTCTTATCAAGAGCTGATCGAACAAGAAAAGCAGTGCCCCGAAGCCGAGCGGGTACAGGTCATCACCATCGTGACGCCCAATCACCTGCACTTCGAGCCGGCCCGGCTGGCCCTAGAAAACGGCTTCCACGTTGTCCTCGACAAGCCTATGACGTTCTCACTGGCCGAGGCAAAACAACTAGAGCAAGTAGCCGCCGCCAGCGGCAAAAAGCTGTGTTTGACCCATACCTACTCCGGCTACCCTATGGTGAAGGAAGCCCGCCAATTGGTTGCCAACGCCACCATCGGCAAGGTCCGAAAGGTATATGTTGAGTATCCGCAGGGCTGGCTAAGCAACTTCGAAGAAGGCGGCGACAACAAGCAGGCTGCCTGGCGTACCGACCCTGCCCGTAGCGGCATAGCTGGGTCCATGGGCGACATTGGCACTCACGCCTTCAACCTGTTGGAGTACGTGACGGGGCTACAAGTAACTCAGCTCTGTGCCGACATCAACATTGTAGTAGCCGGCCGCCAGCTCGACGATGATGGGTCTGTGCTGCTAAAGCTTTCCAACGGGGCCAGTGCTGTACTCATGGCTTCGCAGATTGCTGCTGGCGAAGAAAACAACATCCGCATCCGGGTGTATGGCGAGCTAGGTGGCCTGGAATGGCAGCAAGCTGATGCCAACACCTTACAGGTGAAGTGGCTTAACAAACCAACCGAAATTCGGCGGACTGGCGCTGGCTACGTCAGCTCTTTTGCGCAGCATAATACGCGCACCCCAGCGGGCCACCCCGAAGGCTACCTAGAAGCATTTGCCAATCTTTACCGCAATTTCGCTCTGACTTTGCAAGCCGAGCTAACCGGCAAAACAGCTTCGCCCGAAGCTCTAGATTACCCGAGCATAGCCGAAGGCGTGCGGGGTATGGCTTTCATCGAAAGTGTTATTGCCTCGGGCAAATCCGATAAAAAGTGGACTGATTTCCTCGTCTAAGCTACCTATGAAAACTATTCAGGGACCCGCTATTTTCCTGGCTCAATTCATCAGCGACGAGCCGCCCTTCAACAGCTTAGAGTCCATTTGTGCTTGGGCCGCTAGCCTGGGCTACAAGGGAGTGCAGATACCTACCACCGACCCGCGCTTCATCGACTTGCAGAAGGCAGCTGAAAGCAAGACGTACGCCGACGAAATAACGGGCATCGTGCAGGCAGCTGGGCTCCAAATCACCGAGCTTTCCACGCACTTGCAAGGTCAGCTAGTGGCCGTAAATCCTGCCTATGACCAGTTGTTTGACGGTTTCGCCCCAGAGGCCTACCGCAACAATCCTTCAGCTAGGCAACAATGGGCTGTGCAGCAGTTGCACTATGCGGCCAAGGCCTCACAGAATTTAGGTCTTAAGGCGCATGCCAGCTTCAGCGGGGCCTTGCTTTGGCCTATGGTGTATCCTTGGCCCCAACGGCCTGCTGGTTTAGTAGATACAGGTTTTACGGAGCTTGCCCGCCGCTGGACGCCCATTCTCAACGCCTTTGATGAATGCGGTGTAGACTTGTGCTACGAGGTGCACGCCGGCGAGGACTTGCACGACGGCGTGACCTACGAGATGTTTCTCGACAAAGTCAACCATCACCCACGTGCCTGCTTACTCTATGATCCTTCGCACTTCATCCTACAGTGCCTCGACTACCTAGAGTACATCGACCTCTACCACGAGCGCATCAAGATGTTCCACGTCAAGGATGCCGAGTTCAACCCTAGCGGCCGGCAGGGCGTGTATGGAGGCTATCAGAGCTGGCTCGATCGTGCTGGGCGCTTCCGCTCGCTCGGCGATGGACAAGTAGATTTCAAGGCCATTTTCAGCAAGCTCGCTGCCTACGACTTTCCTGGGTGGGCGGTATTGGAATGGGAATGTGCTATTAAGCATCCCGAAGACGGTGCGCGCGAGGGCGCTCCATTCATCAAAGACCACATCATCCGGGTCACCGACAAAGCCTTCGACGACTTTGCTGGTACTGGCACTGATGCCGATTTCAACAAAACCCTACTAGGGCTATAATTCATCTTATATGAAAAACCCCATTCTTTTCCTTGCTGTAGGTGCCATGCTCGCCGCTTGCGGATCGGAGCCTAAAAGCAACAGCGCCAACGAACCTTCCATGCAGGCCGCATCATCCGAAGAATTGAATAGCGACAGTGCTTCGGCTACCAACCTTTCGGCCGTTGCCCACCAGCCGCAAGTCGACACCAACGTCACGAAGATTGGCACCGAGCATGCCGGCGGCGTAGTAGCCAAGGGCGCCAAGCTCATCACATCATCAGACTGCACCAGCTGTCACAAAGAGCGCGACAGACTAGTTGGCCCCGCTTACTCGGCCGTTGCTGAAAAGTACCCTTCCACGGATGCCAATATCACCATGCTGGCCAACAAAATTATCCAGGGCGGTAAAGGCAACTGGGGTGAGATTCCAATGACACCCCATCCGGATTTGGCAGTAGCAGATGCCAAGGAAATGGCCAAGTACATTCTGAGCTTGAAATAGGCAGTGACCACGGGCACATAGCCCTTCCTGCACGTTTATCAACCTTACCATAAACTCGCCATGGCCCCGCTTCCAAACCGTCGCACGGTGCTCAAGAATATTCTGGCCAGCACGGCCGTAGCCGGAACCACGGGCGGCCTAAGCGCTTTTATGCCTGAAACCCAGCCCACCGAAGCTCCTGACCTCAAGAATAACATCAATCATTCGGTTTGCCGTTGGTGCTTCAACGACATGCCGCTCGAGCAGCTGTGTGAGTCGGCCAAGAGTATGGGCATCAAGGGTATCGACTTGGTAGGACCCAAAGAGTGGCCAACCCTGAAAAAGTATGGTTTGGATTCGTCCATGTGCAATGGGGCGGAAATAAACCTGACAGATGGCTTCAACGACCCGAAGTACCATGCTACTCTGCTGAAGAATTACTCGGAAATGATTCCGTTAGTGGCCAAGGCTGGATACAAGAACCTGATATGCTTCAGCGGTAGCCGCCGGGGCATGGACGATGAAACAGGGTTAAACAACAGCGTGAAAGGTCTCAGACCACTGGTTGATTTAGCCGCCAAGCACAAAGTCGTGCTGGTGATGGAGCTGCTCAACAGCAAGATCGACCACAAAGATTATCAGTGCGACCGGACGTCGTGGGGAGTAGCACTGGCCAAAAAGCTAGGCTCAGAAAACTTCAAGCTACTCTACGACATCTACCACATGCAGATTGATGAGGGGGATGTAATTCGCAACATCACCGATAATCACGCTTACATCGCCCACTACCATACGGCGGGCGTACCAGGCCGCAACGAAATAGACGACACGCAGGAACTCTATTATCCGGCTATTATGCGGGCTATTAAAGCTACCGGATTCAAAGGCTATGTGGCGCAGGAATTTATTCCCAAGCAAGCCGACAAGCTAGCTTCTCTGAGAAAAGCTATTCAGCTATGTGACGTTTGATAGGCCCGCTACTTCCTTCTGCCATTCCTTTTACCTTCCTTACCATGATGCAAAGAAGATCTTTCTTAAAGCAGGCCAGCCTGCTGTCAGCGTTATCTGTGGTAGCGCCTAGTAGCTTGTTGGCTGCTCCATCTTCCCTAAAAGTTGGGCTGCAACTGTACACGCTGCGCGACTACATTGGCAAGGATGTGAAAGGTGTACTTGCTAAAGTAGCCAAGGCCGGCTATCAGGAAGTGGAAACCTATGGCTATAGCAAGGAAAACGGGTTTTGGGGCATGAGTCCCGCCGAATTTAAGGCAGTCTTGACAGCCAATGGCCTAACTTCTTCTAGTGGGCACTATGAGATGAATGGTTTCGTGCGGGACGGCAACCCTGAAGCACTGAACTCCTATATCGAAGCTGCCAAGGCTTGCGGCCAAACGTATATAGTAGTTCCTCACCTCGACGACAAGCTCCGCACATCAGTAGCCGACTTCAAATCCATTGCTGAGAGGGTTAACAAAGCTGGTGAACTATGCAAAGCGGCTGGTTTACGGGTAGCCTACCACAACCATGATTTCGAATATAAGGCTATAGGTGGCGTCACGCTGTTCGATGTATTGCTCAAGGAAACCGATCCAGCTTTAGTGGACTTCGAGCTCGATTTGTATTGGGTGGTACGCGCAGGTCTCGACCCTGTCAAGCTGATGGCGGCTAATCCCAAGCGCATCACTATGTGGCATGTCAAGGACATGGACAAAGCTCAGCCCGAGCACAACACCGAAGTAGGTGCAGGCAGTATCAACTTCAAAAAAATATTCCAGAGTTCATCCTCCGGAGTGAAGCACATCTTCATGGAGCAAGAATACTTTGCAATGGATGCCTACCAAAGCATCACGCAAAGTGCTGCCTATATCAAGAAGAATCTACTGACTTAGTGTTTAAAACACTCTAGTAGCACAATCTTTTACGGCTCATGCCTCCTAGCGTGGTATTCCTACGCACAGTACACCCTGCTCTAAAATCCCACCCGCTCTTATTGTTCTTCACATGAAAGTATCTCTTCTCGTTGCCACTGCACTGTTTATACATAGTGCTGAGACTGTAATGGCCCAGCAAGCTGGTAAGCCGGAAGACACCGAAGTTTGGGAACCTGTACCCAAAGTAGTGACCCCAGGTCCGAGCAGCACCGCCGCTCCTTCCGACGCTCTCATACTTTTCGACGGTAAAAACCTTGATCAGTGGGTATCAACCGAAGATCGTGCTACTCCTGCTAAGTGGACAGTAGCCGGCGGGTTGATGACGGTGAACAAAACAGCCGGTAACATTGAAACCAAACGATCGTTCACTAATTATCAATTGCACCTAGAATGGCGCGTACCCGCCAATATTAGTGGTACAGGCCAAGCCCGAGGCAATAGCGGCTTGTTTCTAGCTTCTATTGGTAAAGGCGACCTAGGTTACGAGCTCCAAATCTTGGACTCCTACAACAACAAGACCTACGTCAACGGCATGGCGGGCAGCATTTACAAGCAAATCATTCCGCTGGCCAATCCTACACGCAAGCCTGGTGAGTGGCAGACCTACGATGTAATCTGGACAGCGCCAACTTTTGCTGCTGGTGGCGCTGTCCAAACTCCCGCTAGAGTAACTGTTCTTTTCAATGGGGTACTCGTTCAAAACAACGTTACCCTAGCAGGACCAACTGTGTACATCGGTAAGCCTGCATATCAGAGCCATGGTGCGGCTCCCATTAAGCTTCAATCTCACGGCGACAAGAGTGAGCCATTGAGCTTCCGTAATATCTGGATACGGGAGCTGCCAGCAGCAAGCCAATAGCCAACCTACTTAGAAGCAGCGACGCTATACCAAGTTCTTCTTGATATAGTTAATACTTTTGGTAACGCTATCAAAAGGTGAACCTGGAGTCGCATCCTGTTCCACAAAAAAGTATTGCAAGCCAGCTTGATCAGCTTGAGCGAATATCTTTTTGAAGTCGATGCTACCATTGCCAACTTCTGTAAACGCTTGTTGCGGCGTTCTATCCATGTCCTTCACGTGCCAGAGCGGGAACCGGCCAGGATGCTGCTTAAATAAGGCCAGTGGGTCCTGCTTGGCTTTGCTTACCCAGTACAAGTCCAGCTCCATCTTTACCAACTGCTTATCAGTCTCGCTAAGCAATAGGTTAAATGGCATCTGTCCATCCTGAGCTTGGAATTCGAAATCATGATTGTGATAGCAAAGCTGTAGGCCTGCTTTCTTGCAGCGCTCCCCAGCCTTATTCAACTGCTCGGCTACGTACTTGTAATGGTCTATGTTGCCACGTTCCGCTTCTGATAAGTAAGCGCATACCATGTATTTAACCCCGGCGGCAGCAGCGTCGTCTACCGCTTGGTCCCAACCATGCAACATCGTTCCTTGTACCGGCGCCCCTTTCATCTGCTCTTCGCCCAACCGATAATGGCTGCTAGGCATTATCAAGCCGTTTTGCTTCAACAAAGCCGCAAATGCCTTGGAGGTCATACCATAGAATTTCTGCGAACCAGTGTAAGTAGCGCCCTCTACTGAATTGTACCCAATCTTAGCAAGTTTAGCCAAAGTCCCTGCTGGATCTTTTTCCATAGCTTCACGCACGGTATAAAGTTGTAAACCTACGTAGCGTTTATTGTAAGCTAAAAGTGAGGGTGAAATCAATAAGCCAGTTGAAAGTAAGGCAGCAGAGGTTAAAAAGGATCTTCGGGTAGTCATGATGAGTGGGAAGAGAAGAGTGGGAAGAACAATCCGGGGCAAATGAAGACATACAAGTTGATCCAGAGTAAAATTTTATTTACTCTAGAATATAAACCCGCTGAAAGAGGATACCTACTTATTGCTAATCTCAAGCAAGAAAAATGAACCTTTGAAGAAACAATCTATGCCTAATCCGCAATGCATAGACAACTATTGTTCCAGTTGTGATAAATAAAACTCTAAATATTCGATATAACAAAACAAAAGTCGATATACAGTACGTATAAAGCTAATATTAAAAAATACAATTAAATTATATTAGTACTAATTTTAATGATAAACTCCTACCTTGTTTAGACTAGCAGCTTTCTAGTATTTAGAACATCGTAACAAGCAATGTTATCGAAAGGACAACTTTACTGTAAATATGTGACGTTGTACTAAATCTCAATTGGCTTGATCTATGCTAATACTTTCATCTCCATCCTGTTTTAAACAAGCTTTTCATTAAGCTCCTTTTTTTACTCTCCATGCCTAATCAGCAACTTCACTCATCGCGCTTTAGCCGTCTTCTTACCTATGGATTAGCAGTATTTGCGGCTCCCCTGCTTCTAGTTGCTTGCAATGGCAACGACATCGATATTGATGAGCTAAACGCGCAAGCTCTACTACGCCAGAAGCAAGTTCAAAAAGCTGATTCTCTGGCTATCACTAAATACATTGCTGATAGTAGCTTCACTAATGTGCAACGGCAACCATCAGGACTTTATATTGTTACAAAGAAGGCCGGAACAGGTGCTTTACCACAAGTAGGTCAGCAAGCATCAGTCATTTACAAAGGCACTTTTCTCAACAATCGCATATTCGATCAATCAAGACCCGGAGCGGATGGTAAGATCGAACCATTCACTTTTTTACTTGGTAGAGGCCAAGTTATTGCTGGGTGGGACGAAGGCATTGGGTTAATGCGTAAAGGACAAAAAGCCATTTTGTTAATTCCCTCAGCTCTGGCCTATGGACCATCTGGCGCACAAAATACCATTCCTCCAGACACTCCTTTACGCTTTGATGTAGAGTTAATAGATGTGAAGTAGCATGACGCTGACTATCTAAAAAAGAGCGGAGCCTTAGCAATATGCTAAGGCTCCGCTCTTTTTTAGATAGTCAGCGTCTTCTATAACGTTGCTCAGGACGAAACGGCTGCTTATCAATATTACTGGTTCCTGGCGTTTTAGCATGAAAACTAGGTAATACTGATGCTTTTAATTCTTGTTTTGCCGCTGCAGCATCGTCTATAGTCTGTAAAGCCCTGGATTCTTGCCATTCCATAAAAGCATTCCTTATCTTTTGCTGAGTATATGGCAAGTAAAATTGAACTAGATCTTGATTTCGGTTAGTCTTCAGCGAAATCAACTTAGTCATCGATGTATCTTCTTTTCTCATGAATAAAGGCGACTTAGAACAATACTTTAATAATAAGCAATAATGTATAAGTATAAATGCTATAACAGGATATGGATTAAAAATTTAAAACAGATGTATGACAGTCATACAATAAACCATAAAAAAGCTGCCTTCTGCAACTCTAGAGAGCGCAAAAGGCGGTGGATCCTCGGACCCACCGCCTTTTATGTACATCTACCCGGCTGCGACTGCCTGGAAACAAGTTCGCCCCTCAACGGCACAGGGCCGGAGGGGCGAACAGGTAGTACAGTAAGGTTGGCGGCGACCGACTCTCCCACCGATGAAGGCAGTACCATAGGCGCTCCGGGGCTTAACGACTCTGTTCGGAATGGGAAGAGGTGAACACCCGGGCTAAAGCCACCATTACTGGTGTCATACGCGGCCCTTACACGACCACATATGCATAAATCATTGACACAGATAACAAGTAAGAAGTTAAAAGAGCATGTGTTAGCGAAGCGTTCGGCTCATTAGTACGGGTCAGCTGTGGCATTCCGGCCTCTACACTTCCCGCCTATCAACGTGGTCATCTCCCACGAGCCTTCCTATATCGGAGATCTCATCTTCAGGTGAGTTTC
>NZ_JARNTX010000004.1 GCF_029433095.1 Hymenobacter sp. YC55 | reverse complement strand
GCGGAGTCCATTGCTTGGGCTGCCGAAGCAGCGTGGAAGCAATGTCCTTCCTTTTGTCTTTCCATCCATTCAAAGAACGTATGAACTCTCCAGTTGAAAGTTCCAAGTAACGACCGGTTGTCGTCTGTGTTGCGCCGCTCAAACCGAAGCGGGGTGCAAAGATACTAGTCGCTTCACACAAAACAAGAAAAAACTGAAATTATTTTTTCTTGTCTCATTCTAGAAGTGTACGTTAAATACAAAATCTAGAACTGTAAAGTTTCATCTCAAAAGAAGAAAAGCTTTTCACTTTTACATGATCAACTTTTTCGCTTTTTAAATGAGATTGCAAAGGTAACATGCATTTATTATTGATTGCAAGCTCTCAACAAAACTTTTTCTTTATGTGAACCGCAACCCCGTTTGGGTTGGGAGTGCAAAGGTAGCATGATTATTTCTAGTTAAACAAGCTTCCGAAATATTTTAGTTCATCTTAGTAAATGAATATAAGACGATCTTCAAAAGGAGCTCTTACAGAAACCGCAGCTACGCTTTACAATAAGCTGTTCGCAATCCGCTTTTCAGATTGGGAGTGCAAAAGTATCAGGCTTTGTTGTCGTATGCAAGAGAGGAACTGAAATAATTTCCGCTCAACATCAACCTTCTCTTAACGCACCTCTACTCTTCCCTAGTCAGTGCGCTGTTGACAAACCACTTACATGCATAGATAAGTTCATGGGCAGCGTAACTTTTTTACCTTACTTCCTGTGGAAATGCTTTGACTGATTCTGCTGGGTCCGATTGCTCACGGTTTGCTTCATATTGCTGAATAAGTTGCCCTAATCGAGCAAGGAAGGGAAGGCCTACACTGTCGTACTCATAAACACCGTCATTGATAACTCCGTCTCGATTCACGTAGAGGACTGCGCTCAGTAGAAATTCATAGTGCTGAGTAGGGCTAATAAAATAAGCTACATCGGCGAGATAGCCGTGAGACATGCCTACTACATTATAGATGCGAAAGGCGGAATCAAGAGATGCTTGGCGAGAGCGACCATAATAGAGGTACTTCTTGTAGGCATCAAAATATTGATTGCCAGTATAAGGCTGATAACCGGAGCTATGGGGAGTATGATGAAGATAGTAACGGAGAAATGCGTAGTCGTTGGGAGTTAGCTTGAAGCGTTGTGTGATAGAAGCGACCTCTGGAAACAGCAAGGACTTCAGAATATCTGTGACATCTTGGAGCGGAAGGTAATTGGCGGTAGTGAAATCATACGGACGAGGAACGATGTGGCCACCGGCTTGATAGGCTCGACCTTTTGCTACATGACCAAGGGGAGACTTGAATGGGACTGGATTGAAAGCTGCTGGTTGTTGATATACAGGCTGACCAGAAATTCCTAGAAAATCTATTGGGTTTGTATGGCGATTAGCAGTAGTGTCGCAGGGAGCAAAGCGGCGTGTGATGCGGACATCGGGGTAGCCTAACTGAGCAAGCCGTTCGTTGAGCGGACGCTGGCTCAGAAATTCATACAAGCGGTTGTAGGCGTTGTTGTCACTAACTAAGAGCATCCGCTTGACGTAGTTGCCAACCGTATTAACTCTGTCGGAGTCGGCAGCGGGATTATACGGGGCGGCAGTTTGGCAACGAAACGCTGTGCGAGTAACCATAGGGCTCCGCCTAGTAAGACCAGCTTGATTCAGCTCATTCAACTTTTCGAGAGCTAAGGCTGCAACTGGCAGCTTCACTAAGCTAGCCGGATTGAAGTACTGCTTGGAATCTAGTCGGAAGTCGTGCTGGACGAAATGCGGCTGGTTTTGCGCGTCGCGGTTGATTTGCGTGTAGATTATTTGCAATTCATAGTCTGCCGCGCGGTTGATAACAGGTGCTAGATGAGTGTCGGAACGAAGGAGGCTGTCGAGCAGAGGACTGCTGGGGATGCGTACAGTCTGACTATAACCAGGAGACGCAGCATTCTGGCCGAAACTATCTATCCGAAAAACTAGCTGGACAGACAGAACAACAACGCTGAGAAAGGAGCCAGAAAAGTATCGGAGTAGCATTCTACAGTTGTGTATTTAAATCAAAACTCAGCCGCTTACCTCCTACTTTATAAAGGAGGTTAACCATCAATCAGACGCTCCAAGAGTGCGGACTAATTACAACAACACGACTTCTACTACGAGTAACGCAACAGAAAGCCGTAGCTGTTAGCTACGGCTTTCTGTTGCGTTAGAATCGAGATACGCTGAAACCAGAAGCTAGATAGGTTTCTGCCGACGTGCGAGCAACAAGTTGGAATCGTTTTGCCGCCAGTTGTAGCCAGTACCAAAAGGGAGAGGGCGCGGCCGGTTAACGGTGTCGGCATAGGCCACAGTCATGGCAGGCTGATAGTGCTTGGCGAAAAGGTTGATGGGCCGTTTGTAAGTGCCGTAGTACGTCAACTGCCAACTTGCGGGGCTAAAATACTTTAAGGCAATGCCAGAATCGTCCTGCAAAACGTAGTTGCTACGCTCTAAAATAAGATTGCGGACTTTACTGAAATAAGGCTTGTGCATGAGGTAAGTGGCTGACTTCACATAAGTGGTTAGTTCACCCAGACTCTTAGCATACTGAATAACAGCATCCTTGTTGGAGCCCATTTTCCAGTCGCTGATATCAGCGGAGAAGTAATAGACTTTTTGCTCCGCACCCGCTTTGTTGAACATTGTTAGCTCAACTCCGGGAATAATTTTCGGACCGGGCCTCTGAATTACCGTGCTGTCTGCATCCGTGAGTTCACCCTTTGTGTTGAGTTGCACATAACGCACGTTCTGCACTTGATGCCCGGTGCGGGTAGCGAAAAGCAGCATTACTGGTAAAACGCCATTCAACATCACGGGCTTAGGAGCCTTCACGGTTGCATTTGCAGTGGTATTGGAGAGAGTATCCTTCGATCCTGTTGCTTTCGACTGTACCCCTGGCTTAGGTGAACTATTCGCTTTGCTGGAGTTTAGCTCAACTGCCATGTCGTTGGTGCGGAAGAAGCTGAAATTTAGCACCGACCAGAGTGCAGCTTTGAGAGCCGGGAAAAGCTTGGGATTTTCGAGCGTACTACGCCGTGGTACTGAACCTACTGGCTCCAGACCAAGTAGCACGTAGGTTTTGCTATCGGGAAACATGGTCACGGCATTCAGCAGATCGGGGCCACTGAAGGGATAGAACACAGTGGGACTGTTGGCGCGTACAGAATCAAGTTCGGTTGCTGCCCAGCCCTCGATCTTGTTGGTGCGGGTGGCATGGTATTGCGTCCAGCTTTTGTCGGCATCGGCTGCAAAACTTTGCCAAGCAGGTTGTGCCGTGAGAGGACGCAATGCACTCTGGCTACTAACCGGCTGCCCGGCCAGATACGCTGCTACATCTTGCACGTCAGCTGTATCCGGGCGAGTGGGCTCAGGAGCGGAAATGGCAGCAACAGTATCGACCGTTGGGGCAGGTCTTGCGGACTCAGGCTGTTTGGTTTGGGGTTTCTTTTGTTCGGTACAAGCCGCAAGAAGTAGTAAAGCGGCCGAAAAGGTGAATCGGCAAACCGGAAAACGCATCAGGCACGATGTTGATGAGGAGCGAAAGTTACTGAATACTGGTTGAGGTGACGCCAACTACTAACGCGCAACCTACTACCATATGATGTGAGCTGGCTTTGCTGGCCCTAGTGCTCGTTGGTAACTTTGCCTTTCTACAAAACAGTAGATGCACGAGGAACAGCTTTTCTTCTACTTGTGACTTGCTATTAGCGCACGAAACCGCATAGCTAAAGCCTACTCAGCAGATTGACGACGTAGACTTACAAAGTAGATAAGCAAACCAACAAATACGGTTGCCAACCCATACAGTGACTCTTTGGGCTTATCGTGGACGATGAACCAGAGTGTCCAGCCATTGAGTAATAGGAACAGTAACGGGGTGAGTGGGTAGCCCCAGGCCCGATAGGGCCGCGGTAGCTCTGGCTGGCGCACCCGCAAGACAAATAAGCCCAGTACTGTCAGGAACGTAAACAGGCTTAGCACAAACCCAGCGTAGAGCAGTACTTGCTCGAATGTGGAGGTGATAATAAAGAGAAGCGTCAGCGCTGTCTGGAACAGTGTGGCTCGTACGGGTATGCCGGTGGCACTGAGCTTGGCAAGACCACCAAGAGTTGGAAGATCTTCACCCATCACCTGCACAACGCGAGGTCCGGCAAAAATCATGGAGCTGATGGTAGACAACAGCAATACAGCAATGATGCCTCCCATTAGCCGCCCACCTATGGCGCCGAAAATTTGCGTGGCGGCCACAAAGCCCACTTCCACCTGCCCCTTTAACTTGTCTAGCGGAGTGGAATACAGAAACACGAAATTCAGTCCTATATATAATAGGAGTACGGCGGCCGTACCAATGAGCAAGATGCGGGGCAGGTTGCGTTGTGGTTCTGTTACTTCGCCGGTGAGATATACGGCTGCATTCCAGCCTGAATAAGCATAGGACACATATACCAGCGAAATAGCGAAGGCAGGACTCAATACCTCTCGCCAGCTTATGACAGTAGGTATAAAGGGTATCGATTGGGGAGTAGCAGCCAGTAGTCCGGCCCCAATAAAAGCGACTAGCACCAACACTTTAATTGCGGTAACTGCCACTTGTAACCGGCTGCCGAGTTGGCGGCTCATGGCATGAACAGCCGTGAAAGCTAAAACTACCCCCACTGACAGCCATTCAGGCTGAAGGGCAGGCCAAACACTTTTGGCGTATTTGCCGAGCGCCATGGCAGCCAACGCCGTAGGAGCAGCAAAGCCCACCGTGGCGGACACCCACCCCGACAGGAAACCAACGGCTGGATGATAAATGCGGGATAGGAAATGGTACTCGCCACCTGAACGCGGCATGGCCGCGGCAAGCTCTCCGTAGCTCAATGCACCGCACAGGGCAATCAGCCCTCCTACTGCCCAGAGCATCAGCAGTGCGAAACCACTTTGAATATCGATAACCTGAAAGCCGAGACTAGTAAATACTCCCGTGCCGACCATATTGGCAACAACGATGGCAACACCAGTTGTGCGACTGATTTTATAGGTGTCAGTAGACGGCTGCGGCATGGGGAGGTAATTGCGGAGCTAAAGATGCAAAGTTGCAGTGACTGTGTTCACCGACCGTTTCATTTACTTCTCGCAGAATACTACATAAAGCAACAAGCCCCTGGCGCTTGTAAGGGCGCAGGGGCTTGTTGCTTAATCAAATATCTACCCGAAGAAAGGTCCGGCTGGTGAGCTTACACTACCTTAGGGCGCTTGTACAGTGGCACTGTGCTGCAAGGCTCCCCGTACATAATGCTTGACGTCACGGGCAGCAGTTTCTGCATGATGGCCACGTAGGCATACGTAGGTACGGGCTTTTCACCACAACCCTTCACCACCACTTTCGCGTCGCGGTACTCTTCGGCATCGATGCTGGCAATAGCTTCATGGAACAACTCCTGCTCAAGCGCTTCCAGATTACCAAACACGTAACGATGCGCGTGGCCTTGGAGCTTACTGGCTAGCAGCATATAGGCCCAGGTAGGCACAATGGCATCGGTCGAGCAAATGATGGCTACATTCTTACCATCATACTGGCTCCAGTCATGAGTTTTGATAAACTCCCGAAAATCCTTTTCGCGCAGCATCAGCCCATGGAAAAGGTTCTCTTTAATATCATACACAACTCGCTCACCGGGATGAATGAATTCTTCCAGATTGAGAGAAGTAAGGGCGCTTTGCGCTACGCGGTTAACAATGATGTCTTCCATGGCAAGTTGTAACGCCAAGCTCCAACTTGGCGAATCGATTGACGATGTCGGATAAATAGGGCAACTGATGACAACGAACTGAGCAGGCCCTTTTTGCTGCTATTTCACTTTGGGTGTCGTAGTGTATACTTCTTTCAAATAGAATGGCTCGTAATAAGCTACGTCCCGAAATTCACCACGCCGATACGCTTCCACTGCTAATGCCCCCACGGCCATAGCCGAAGGCTCGATACCAGTTAAGAAGCTAGCGTTAGGATTGTTGGCAACCAGCGGCTGAAACTTCGTTGCGCCGTTACCAAAGCATAACAAACGATGGTGGGCTAATTGTTCGGCCAGCGTATCAGAATCGAGCACTAGCGGCGTAGGAGCTACTATTTCTTGTCCATCGTGCGTGTAAACGGCTGAGTACACCTCCATCCGCCGCGCATCAAGCATAGGACAGAATAAAATATCTTCAGCGGAAGCAGTCACGGCTGCCACCTGCTGGGCCAGTGCTTGCAAGGTACTCACGGCTACCAACGGAATGTTGAGTGCATAACACAAGCCCTTGGCGGCAGCAGCTCCAATCCGCAGCCCTGTATAGGAACCCGGCCCGTCGGAAACAGCTACGGCTGCTACATCTTGCAAGGTATGCTGGCTGTTTTCCAGCAGTTGGCTCACCAGTACGCTTAAGTGAGAGGAGTGCGACTTTTCCAATCGTAGCTCCGTCTGTCCCAGTAAGTTGCCATCACTTAATTGGTGTAAGGCAACGGAGCAAACGGGTGACGAGGTTTCGAGGGAAAGGATGAGGTTGGGCATAGGGCAAAGATACGGCTTCACCTTCTGCCATTTCAGAGCCAAGCTTATGAATAGCTACTTATGAATTCACGTCAAATAAAGCGCAACAAAAAAGCAGGCTCGGGGCTGAGTCTGCTTTCTGTAATTAGAAGTATCAGTTATTATTTGTTCGAGCCAGTTCCCTTCGTGCTACTAGCGGCTCTGCCGCTTGGGCGCAATAAGGCAGCATAACGGTTGGGGTCGTTGAGCACGCTCATAGCCATCAGAATGTTGGGGTCGTCGTCGAAGGTGGCTTCAATCTGGCCTTTCTGGAAGTAGTAACGCGACACGATTTCCTGCTCCAGCAAGTCTTTGATTTCTGGTTTGAAGCGAATCAAATCGTTGCTCTTGTTGGTGCTCACCTTGCGGCGCATAGCTTCCAACTCGGTTTTCACGTCATCGTAGTGCTTTTCTTCCTTCACCTTCTTTGTGAGGTCAGCCAATGACTTTTCAGCGTCGGTGCTGTAGCTGATGTCTTTGCCTTTTAGGAAGTCCACGAATTTCTGGTACTCGGCATCAGCAAGCTTAAACTGCCGAGCCGGCGCAATGGTAGAGTGTTCGGCGCGGTAGCGGGTAGCGTAATCGAAGAGGTAGCTCTTCTGCAATAACACACGGGTGATGTCGGCAATTTCGCGGTCCTGCACCTCCACGTCGGGTGCTACACCGCCACCATCGTACACGGTACGGCCAGCTTGGGTTTTGAAGGCCGTGCGCAAAGAATCTGGCACCTTACCTAGCGTACCGTCATCAGCACGGTGGGCGTAGTCGATTTCCTGGATGCAACGGCCGCTTGGGATGTAGTATTTGGCAGTCGTTACTTTTAGCTGCGAGTTGTAGCTGAGTGGTCGGGTGGCCTGTACCAAGCCTTTGCCGAAGGTCCTCTCTCCTATCACCACGGCCCGGTCGTAATCCTGCAACACACCCGACACGATTTCAGAAGCGGAAGCCGAGCGGTTGGAAGTAATGATGGCGACTGGAATCTGCGTATCGAAGGGTACGTCGAGGGCTTTGTAAGTTTTATTCCACTCCGTCACCTTGCCCTTGGTACTTACAATGTCGAGACCTTTATCCACAAACAGGTTGGAGATATTAACCGATTCATTAAGCAGGCCGCCGGGATTGTCGCGGATGTCAAACACTATTTTCTTGGCCCCCTGCTCTTTGAGCTTGGTGAGGGCCATACGCACTTCCTTACCTGCATCTACTGTGAAGCCGGCGAGCTGGAAGTAGCCGATGTCGTTGGTCAGCATGCCGTAGTACGGCACATTGTCCACCTGAATTTTGTCGCGAGTGATGTTAATTTCAACTGGTGCGTCTTGGCCGTAGCGGGTCACCATCAGCTTTACCAAGGAGTTGGCCTGCCCTTTCAGCAGTTTACTGATGTCGTTGTTGTTCTTTTTCTCAACGTTGACGCCGTTGATAGTCATGATTTCGTCGCCAGGTAGCAAGCCAGCTTTCTGAGCCGGATAGCCTTCGTAAGCTGCCTGCACAACTGTTTTGCCACCACGCTTGATTACTACCGCTCCGATACCGCCATACTGGCCGGTGGTTAACGTGCGGAAATCCTCGATATCATCTTCCGGGATATAGTTGGTATACGGATCGAGCGACTTCAGCATGGCGTCGATACCCGTCTTTACCAGTTTAGCGGGTGGCACCTCGTCCACGTAATAGGTATTTACTTCCTTGAAGAGAGTAGCGAATATGTCGAGGTTCTTAGCAATTTCGAAATATCGCTCGTTGTCGGCCGAAGAGGCGGCAACAGATAGCAGTGTGGCTCCCCCCAGAAGCAACCCGGCCACAATAGACTTTTTACGCATAAATGAAGGCTGGTATAACCCTTACCACTAGCTGCTTCACAACAAGAAGCCTATTGGCAAGAACAAATGGTGCCGCGGCAGTCAGTGAAGCTACGACTAATTCAAGGACGCTTTTTTCGGTCCTTTGTTGCGGGTGCAACGAAGGGTTCGGTTAATAAACGCTCCAGCCCTGAAATTAATTTTTTTTCAACCAGCGCGAAAGGCTTTTTTTCTTTGCCGGTGTAGATAATTGCGAGTAGCCTAATGGGATGACCACCATCCACTTCGGTGAGGCGGTGCTTGTTGAGGCGGTAGGCCTCGCGCATAAGACGCTTTAAATTATTCCGGTCGACGGCACGCTTAAAATTGCGCTTGCTCACGCTAACCAGCACCTGTGGGGGCGCGGCAGTGGGGGCCTCGGTAGGCAGCCACACCAATCGGAGGGGGTATAAACCAAAAGAAGAACCCCGACCGAAAAGCTCATCGATGAGCTTTTTACGGCACAGGTGTTCTTCTTTCGAAAACGAGTAGGAACGAACCCTATCCTCTGGCTTCTCTCCTACAGGTGAAACGCCAGACGGCAAGAGGTTACTCACAGGCGCTTAGCGCTTGTGGCGGCCTTCGTCGGATACAGTCAGGCGCTTGCGGCCTTTGGCACGGCGGCGGGCTAGCACGTTGCGGCCGTTGGCGGTTTCCATGCGTGAGCGGAAGCCATGCTTGTTGCGGCGTTTGCGCTGCGAAGGCTGGAAGGTACGTTTCATGATATAGTTAAATGGCTCAGTGACAAGTAAGGCCGGCAAAGGTACGAGCTTGAGTTTAAAAAGACAAAGCTGTTGCCACCTTTTTTCTGTCAGTTGTTGCTAGCAATCATAAGATTTTCGGTTGCTTACCCTAGTCGCAACTCCAGCTTTGCCCGTATCAAAGCACACGTTTTATCCGCGTTTTTCAACCGGATAGCCGTAGCTTTACACCAGGTTTTCTGCCTACCCGCTCCGCGTTTCTATGATTCACTATTACGTTTCGTTCGAGAACCCGCTTACTTTTTTCGTGCAGATGCAAATGACTTTCGAGGTCCCGAAAGAGGGCCCCGAAACGCTGGAATTGCAATTGCCTGCCTGGCGGCCCGGACGCTACGAGCTACAGAATTTCGCCCAGAAGATTCAACGCGTAGAGATAATTGATGCCGCTTCGCAGGAAGTATTACCATCGCGCAAGCTCACGAAAGACCGTTGGGAAGTAACGGGTGCATTGGGCCGGACGGTACAGGTGCACTACAACTTTTACGCCCATCAAATGGATGCCGGCGGCTCGTGGCTAGATGAAACGCAGCTCTATTTAAACCCCGTGCAAGGGTTTATGTACATAGAAGGCCGGCAACAAGAGCCTTGTCAGGTGCAGCTACAACTTCCTGATGGTTGGCAATTGGCGTGTGGCCTGCCACAAAGTGGTCCTAACACACTACAGGCGCAGAATTTCGATCATCTGGCCGATTCGCCTCTTATTGCTAGTCCTACCTTACAATATCGCAACTACGAGGTAGAGAGCTTACCCTTCTACATCTGGATTCAGGGAGAGTGCTCCGTGGATTGGGCGCGACTGGTTGCGGACTTCCGGGCGTTTAGCGCAGAGCAGCTTGCATTGTTCGGCTCGTTTCCGGCGCAGGATTATCATTTCCTGAACCAGATCTTGCCTTACAAGCACTACCACGGCGTAGAGCACCTCAATTCCACCGTAATTACGCTAGGGCCAGCCGAACTGCTAATGACGGAAGGCCTGTACAAGGAATTACTAGGCGTTAGCTGCCACGAATTATTTCACGCCTGGAACATCAAAAGCATCCGGCCGGCTGAAATGCAGCCCTACGATTACTCCAAGGAAAACTACTTCCGTACCTGCTTCATTGCGGAGGGTGTCACTACGTACTATGGAGAGTACCTATTGGCCCGCGCCGGAGTGCGTACTGCTGCACAATATTTCGCGGAACTGAACACGGTTTTGCGCAAGCACTACGACGACTACGGGCGCTACAACCTTTCCCTAGCCGATGCCAGCATGGACCTGTGGCTAGACGGCTATAAGGCCGGCATACCCGACCGAAAAGTATCGGTGTACCACAAAGGAGCCCTAGTGGCGCTATTGCTTGATATTACGCTACGCCGCCTCTCCAACCACGCCCGCAGCCTCGATCAGGTGATGCGCCGGCTATGGGAAGAGTTTGGCCAGACTGGCATTGGGTACACTGAGCAGGATTACATACGGATTGTGAACGAGGTAGCAGGGCGCGATATGCAAGCGTATTTCGACAAATTTATTTACGGCACCGCGCCGCTAGAAGAACCGCTCGACAAAGCCCTGAGCTTTGTGGGCTGCACGCTCCGTATCCAAGAAAATGCAGCCCCATCGGAAGGTGTATTCGGCTTTCGCACGGTGCTAAAAAACGAGCGTACGGAAGTAACCGATATTCTGCCGGGCTCACCAGCGGCGGCGGCACTTACCGTCGACGATGAAATAGTGGCTGTGAATGGTCGGCGGGTGGAAATGAACTTGCATAGTTTGCTTTCCACCCGAGAAGATCAGCAATACGAAGTCAGCGTGTTTCGACAAAATCGGCTGCTCACAGTGCCCCTGATCGGGCAAGATGGGCAGCGTTTTTGGCAAAAGATTACCATTGAAAAGCTGCCCGACGCTACGCCCGAGCAGCAGGCTAGCTTCCGGAGTTGGTTGAAGCAGGAGTTTTAAGCGCGGCGTTTAGTTTTCAATTACTTCCATGTTCCGGCTTCGTGCGGTGATAGTAGTGCTGCCTCTGGCGATACTCCTATTATCTTGTTCTTTCCGAGGCCCCGCTGAGCGGGCGCAACCGGGTGTGCCTACCACATCCCCAGTTGCGCCGTTACCACGCCCGAATCCGCCGCGCATCTACCGCCTCGGCCACCTCGACACCTTGGTACAACTGCCAGGCCGGGTACTAACCATCCATCAGGCCTCTCGGGGCGTGTACGAGAAATTGCCCCAAACACTGAAGCTTCCTCCCGTGCCTAGTTCTGCGGAGGAAGAAGCAACGTTCGACTTTGCAGCCGAAGAACGCCTTCGGTTACGCACCGCTGGCCCAATGGTACAGCGCAAGAATACTACCCTGTGGCTGCGCCCGACTCGTACCAAACCCCTTCGGTTCATCAATAATGCCTCCGAAGATGAAGCCACTAACGTCGCCTACGAATACATAGCCTCGATGCCCGCTATAAAACAGTGGCTGGTGGCCGTGCGGCTTTATGAGGGCGGTTATTACCTGTTAGTAAACCAGCACACGGGCCGCCGTACCCGCGTTTGGAGTCCGCCGGCGGTTTCGCCTGACGCTCGCCACTTTGTGTGCGGCAACTCCGATGTGCTAGCTCGCTACGAACCTAATGGGCTTCAGGTATGGGCCGTGGAAGATGGCAACCTTCACCTTTTGTGGGAGCGGCAGACCGAATGGGGCTGTACGCAGCCGCGCTGGCTCGACAACAAAACCATCCTCTTCGAGCAAGATTTCTTCGACAAAGACGACGTGGATACTCGCGTGGTGCGCCTGACTGTGGTGCCCTAGCACCACGCGAACAGCCTGAAAACAATACTTTAAAACAAAAAGCCCCTGTTGAGCTTCAACAGGGGCTTTTTATGAATATAAAGAAGTATTTCTACTTCTGATTTTGCTGGCTTGGATTTGGGTTGTTGCGAGGCTTGTTGATGCGGGAGTGACGCACTTCGTTGAAATTGCCACCCGGTGTGTTGTTCTTGATTTGGTTACCGGTTTCGGTGATGTAGTTCTGATTCAGGTTTTGCACGCCGTCGGCATTCGCCTCCATGCTAGGATCAATGGAAGCAGGCATCCCATTCAGAGCATCGGGGCCCATGGGCGAATTGATTTTCTGATTCGACGTGGGGTTTTCTTTTTTATGCTTAGACATGGCAGTAGAAGCTAGAGGGTGAAGGATTCTTCTCTCTTTTACCACCTTGCTTGTCATAGGGTTGTCAAAACGAATGAGAGTTTATTGAAGAAGCCGCCGGAAGCTGAAGCATATGTAGCTTCAGTTTCGGGCGGCTTCTTTCAAGTTGTGCTTCAGCTTATAGGAGCTACGCGTTCTGCGTAGCCGTGGCTGGCACTACAGCTACTAGGTCAGCAAATTTCTGCTCCCGGGCTTCCACTTCTTCTGGCGTTAGGTTCAGCAAACGCTCCGTACCGAACTTCTCTACGCAGAAAGAAGCCATGGCCGATCCGTGTACTACAGCACGCTTCATGTTCTCGAAGCTGATGTCGTCGGTAGCGGCGAGGTAACCGATGAAGCCACCTGCGAAGGTGTCGCCAGCGCCAGTTGGGTCAAACACTTCTTCTAGGGGCAGCGCTGGCGCATAAAACACTTTGTTTTTGCAGAACAGCAGCGCGCCATGTTCGCCCTTCTTAATAATTACCGTCTTAGGGCCCATGCCCATGATAATCTTAGCGGCTTTCACTAAGGAGTGCTGGCCCGAAAGCTGGCGAGCTTCTTCATCATTGATGCTGAGTACGTCCACCATTTCGATGGTTGTCTTTAGCTCGTCCAGCGCCACGTCCATCCAGAAGTTCATCGTGTCCATAACGATGAGCTTGGGACGATTGACAAGGCGCTGAATCACCAGACGCTGCACCTGAGGTGCCAAGTTGCCAAGCATCAAGTACTTGCAGTCTTGGTAGCTGTCGGGCAGAATGGGGTCGAAATTGGCTAGCACGTTGAGTTCGGTAACCAGCGTTTCGCGCGAGTTCAGGTCATTGGAATACTTTCCCGACCAGAAAAACGACTTTTCACCTTCTTTGATTTGCAAACCTTCCGTGTTCACGCCGTGCTCTTCGAGAAGCAGGATGTCGGATTGCGGAAAATCGTCGCCTACTACGGCTACCAGTTTCACCGGCTTCAGCGAGTAGCTAGCCGAAAGGGAGATGTACGTAGCAGCGCCACCGATAATTTTGTCGGTTTTGCCGAAGGGCGTTTCTAAAGCATCGAAGGCTACGGAGCCGATTACGACCAAGCTCATATTAAAAGAAGTAAGAGTGATTCAAGCAGATAATTTGTTTTGCAACGCTACAAATATCCAAATCCTTCCGCACTACGCCCGATTTTGTTGAATTAGCTGCTCCACAGCAGCATACCGTTGCAGCTAAACACTTGATAAAGAGCAGCTATATATTAAAATAAAAAGCCTCAAGCAGGGCGCTTGAGGCTTTCGTGGTGGGTAAGTAATGGGGCTCGAACCCACGACCTTCGGAATCACAATCCGACGCTCTAACCAGCTGAGCTATACCTACCGTGTTGGGTAATGGAGCAACAAAAGTAGCGGATACCGACGAATTCGCAAGTTTAACAAGCACTTTTTTATGCTGATGGTGTTCTTGATCATCAAATAAGAGCGCAACTTCCCTTCCCGCTTGCTTGTAAGTTGCTCTTTAGCTTTCACCTGCGGGTTGGGATAGGGTTCCGTACCTTTGCGCCTCGTACTTTTTTCTTTGTCATGTCCGATACGCCGCAGGCGGTTTCTTTCGCCGATTTCAAGCTCAACAAGCAATTACTCACGGCCGTGGCCGAAGCCGGTTTTACCGAGCCCACCCCTGTGCAGATGCAAACTATTCCGTTGCTGCTGGCTGGCCACGACGTGCTAGGTATTGCCCAGACTGGCACCGGCAAGACGGCGGCTTTCGGGCTGCCGCTCTTGATGAAAGTAAAATACGCCCAAGGCCAAAACCCACGGGCTCTAATTCTAGCTCCCACGCGCGAGCTAGCCATGCAGATTGAGACGCACCTTAAGCGCCTCGCCACCTACACCGACCTTCGCATTTTTGCCATTTACGGTGGCTTAGGACCTAAAACGCAAATTGAAACCATTGCGAAAGGGGTAGACATACTAATTGCCACGCCTGGCCGATTGTTGGAGCTATACCTACGGGGCGACTTGGTGCTGAAGGAGTTGAAAACGCTGGTTCTCGATGAGGCCGACAAGATGATGGATATGGGCTTCATGCCCCAGATCCGGAAGATCTTGGAAGTTATTCCGAGCAAGCGGCAGAATGCGCTGTTCTCAGCCACCATGGCCGAGAAAGTAACGATGCTGAGTGAGGAGTTTCTGGAATTTCCGATGCGTGTTGAGGTAACGCCTTCGGCTACCTCGGCTCAGAACGTAACGCAGAGCTTGTATGAAGTGCCCAACCTGGTGACCAAAATTAACTTGCTCGGGTATCTGCTCCGCGACCAAGCTACCTTCAACCGGGTGATGATTTTCACGCGTAGCAAGGTGCACGCCGAAAATGTAGCACACTTTCTGGGCCGTAGAATTGCGGGGGAGGTGCGCGCCATTCATGGCAACAAGGGCCAGAACTCGCGCATCAACGCCATGGAGGAGTTTAAAGCGGGTAATGTGCGTTTTCTGGTAGCCACGGATGTAGCAGCCCGGGGCATCGACGTACCGGAAGTGAGCCACGTTATCAATTTTGATGTGCCCCTGATCTACGACGACTATGTGCACCGCATTGGGCGCACCGGGCGGGCACAGCACACGGGGGCGGCCATCACCTTCGCCAACGAAGCCGAGATGCACCACATAGCCCGCATTGAAGAGCTGATTAAGCAGCCTATTCCGCTGGTGCCTTTCCCAGCGGAGGTGGAAGTGGCCGAAACGCCCTTCGAAGAGCAGCAAAGCATGAACCGCGAGCAGGATGAGCGGCGGCGGCGCGAAGACCCTAACTTTAAAGGGGCTTTCCACGAGCGGAAAGAGTACGTGAAGCCCGGCGTGACGAT
Organism: Hymenobacter sp. YC55; assembly: GCF_029433095.1. Classification (GTDB taxonomy): domain Bacteria; phylum Bacteroidota; class Bacteroidia; order Cytophagales; family Hymenobacteraceae; genus Hymenobacter. The sequence goes on along the minus strand of NZ_JARNTX010000004.1, from coordinate 536,767 downwards.
TGACAAGCGCACCGGCCGAACCTACGTGGAAGGGCCTAACCGCAGCCAGAAAGGCAATAAGGCTCGCCCCTCGAAAGGCACTGCTTCTAAACCTGCGGTGAAAGCAGTGAAGGCTGCCATTGCTCGCTCGAAAGGCAAACGAAAGTAAAGCCGCAGTAGCATGATTTACTGAACTCAAAATGAAGTGAAACCGAAAGCGGTGGGCCATGTGGCCCGCCGCTTTCGGTTTCTACTATCTGGCATCAATCTACACTGTAGGTCAGTGATGAAATATGGCTAAGTGACTGAAGCGGATGGCTAGCATTGTGAAGGCGCCTCCCCACAGCACGGCGCTCCAAAGCATGTGAACCAAAATGCGCCAACGAGGCACGTGCAGTTGCGTGGCAATGACGGTGCCGCCAATAGGGCTAAACAGAATAGGCGTTAGAAAGGCAATGCCTCCCATACCAAAGCGCCGAAAGATGCTCACGATGCGGCGGCTCTTGCGGCTAAACAGCGGCTTACCCTTTTCCTCACGCTTGCGGCGCAGGTGCAGCGCCCACATCTTCCCAACTCCCGAAACAAGCACCACCGTAGTCATCATACCCGCCACAGAGAGTCCCCAAATAAGAGGAAACGATAGTCCGGCCGCAATGCCTGCTACCGGGGCGGCCACAAATTTGACCATCCCCAGCAAGAAAACGGAAGCGTATTTGAAGAGGTGAGGTAACACGAGGTGAGCAGCAGATGATAAAGAAGAAAAAGGCGCCGTGGTTGAACTCGAAATTACAAAGAACTAAGGCACTCTGTTGGTTCAAACTAAAAACGTAACAGCGAGAACATGTAACGTGAAACTTTCAGTCTGTGATGCTTTTAATGCGAACTACGGCAGCCCCCACTCCTACCGTTTACAGCTTGGTACCATACGATAAGTCGCCGGCATCACCGAGGCCAGGCACGATGTAGGCTTGGTCATTTAGCTTTTCATCGATAGCGGCTACCCAGAGTGTGGCTTCGGGAATTTCGCGAGTAACGTGAGCAACACCTTCAGGGCTGGCAATAACGGCAGCAATGTGTACCTGACGGGGCGTACCAAAACGCAGCATGGCCCGGTAGGTTTGCACCAACGACTTGCCAGAAGCCAGCATAGGATCAGCTAGAATCAAGACCCGCTCATCGAGCCGCGGCGCCGACAGATAATCAACCTGTACCTGCACCTGAGCGGTACCCTCGATGCGGTAAGCCGCCACAAATGCGCTAGGCGACTGGTCGAAATAGTTGAGGAAACCCTGGTGAAACGGCAACCCAGCGCGGAGCACAGTAGCCAGAATAGGAAAATCGTGGAGTTGCTTGCTGCGAGACTCACCGAGCGGAGTTCGCACGGTCTTGTCAGTATAGCTAAGCTGGGAGCTGATGCGGTAGGCTATTATTTCGCCCAGGCGCTGCAAGTTGCGCCGGAAGCGCAGGGAGTCGCGTTGCACTTCCACATCGCGCAGCTCGGCAAGAAAATGATTGGCAATTGAGGGCTCGGCGCACACTACATGCACGCGGGGGGCCGGCTCAGTGGCAGTCAGGTCGGAAGTGGCGGGGGTTAGCGGATCCATTGCAGGTACCAGGGACGTTGGGTGAAAGAAAGGGCCACATAGGGTACGGGCGTGGCCCCGAAGTTGGCGAAAAAACGGGCAATTGATTCTATCATTCCTCCCTCGAAATCGAGGACGAGTTCGGGAGTGCCTGCATAGCGCTGAATCACGTAATCGAGCAGCAGCAGTGGGGCGGCGGCTTTCTTACCGGCCGGTGAGGCAGCCGCAAATAAATAGATAAGCCGCGTGCGAAATTTCACAAATAGCGCCGCCGCTAGCAGTTCACCGGTTTCGGGCCCCCGCACTTCCAGCAGTAAGGCTTGGTTGTGCTGTTGCAGCGCCGCATATAAAGTTTGAAGTTGCTGGTAATGCTTGCTTTTCAGGCCAGCAGCTTTTCCGCTGTGCTGCTTGAACAGCGCTAGCATTTCGTCTACGGAAGCGGCCGCCTTAACAGTAAGCGGTGTAAACAATTGGTTGCTCAGACGCAGCCGACGACGATAATCGGCCGCATAACCGGCGTGCAGCGTAGCGTACTCAGGTTGCAGTGGCAAATGATACGTGACACGAGCTTGGCTGGTGAAAGGCGTCAATGGCGGCGGTATCGGCGTCTGGTCGTTGAGCTGGGTATAGAGGCGGGCGTAGCGCTTTGGTAAAAGGCGCAGGTGTTGCAGCAGATCAGCGAATTGGCTTTCCGGCAGCGTCAGCAAGCCCAACTGCTGGGTGAAGGCCGGCTGATACACCTCCTTCCCCTGGAGGCGCCACTTGATGGGCAGCGGCAGCACCGATAGGTACCGGCCCGTGCCCTCCTCTACTTCCACCGAAGCTTCCCACCGACCAGCTGTTGCGTGTAGCCACCACGAGCAAGCATAAGGCACTACTTCGCGGGCGGCTGCTACACAGGCATCCCACGCGGCAAGGTCAAGTTCAGAATAGCGGAGCAGACGAGGTGGCACGCAGTAAAGGTAGCCAGCCGCGCACCTAGAGGCACTATACCAGCCCCAACTCGAGCTTGCCAGATATACGGAACAGCCACTTAGTCACGTTGCTGCATCTTACTCTTGTGGCAAGTGCGTAGGTTTGTTGCATTGCGCACTCGTTTTCAGAGAGCAGACTTCGTTTTATGAAAAAATATCTTCTCTTTTTAGCTTCTCAAGCCCTATTCGCTAGCCAAGTCGCCGGCCAAAGCATGTCGGTGCAGTTTGACGGCCCTATCCCACCGCCGCAAGTTCCAACAGCCGACGTTCCAACGGCACCGAATACTGTACCGCTCGATGTGGACGTGTACCGGCTCATCGACCGATATGCTATCAAGTACGGCGGCGACTCAATAGGCAACAACTTGCATACATCGGTGCGCCCGTACACCCGCACGGCCGTAGTACGCCTAGCCCAGCGGATGCTGGCCGATAGCGTTAATTTGTCGGCACAGGACCGTTTTAACGCCGAGTATTTGCTGCGCGACAACTGGAACTACTCCGCGCAAGCTGACGCCCCTAACCAAAGCCGCCGGCCGGTGCTTAAGCACTTCTATCAGCGCCAATCCGACCTCTACAGTGTATCTATTCCCGATTTCACGCTGCGCGTGAACCCGGTGCTTGGGCTGTCGGCGGGCAAAGATTCGGAAACGGATGGGCTGCGCTACGTCAATACCCGCGGTGTGCAGGTGGAAGGCACCATCGACGAGCGCCTAGGCTTCTACACGTTCCTCGCCGACAATCAGCAAGGCGTGCCGGCCTACGTGCAGCAGCGTATCCGGCGCGACAGAGCAGTACCACACGAGGGTTACTGGAAAGACTTCAAAGTTACTGGCGGCAATCAATACGACTTCTTTACGGCCCGTGGCTACGTCACGTATACCGCTACCAAACACATCGGCGTACAGCTGGGCCACGACCGAAATTTTATCGGCAACGGCTACCGCTCCCTCATCCTCTCCGACTACAGTGCTCCCTATTTCTTTCTAAAGCTGAACACGCGCATCTGGAAGCTCAACTACCAGAATCTGTTCACGGAAATGATTGCCGACCGCACCTACGATAGGAATGGCAGCCCGATAGACACCATCTATAAAAAGAAATACATGGCGCTGCATCACCTCAGCTTCGATGTGACGCCTACTTTCAATGTAGGTGTATTCGAAAGTACTATCCTAGGCGGCCGCAACCTCAGAAGGGATAGTTTAGGACAGCCTATTCCGGGCAGCCAGCGCCGCGGGTTTGAGCTGCAATACCTCAACCCCATCATTTTCTATCGGGCGGTTGAGCAGCAAGTTGGCTCGCCCGACAATACGGTGGTGGGGCTTGATTTTAAATGGAATATCAAAAACACAGCGCAGCTTTACGGCCAGTTGATGCTGGATGAATTCAAGCTGAGCGAGGTTCGAGCCGGCAACGGATGGTGGGCCAACAAGCAAGCATTCCAGCTGGGTGCCAAGTACGTAGATGTGGCGGGTATTCGCACGCTTGATGTACAGGGAGAGTTCAATTACATCCGGCCGTTCACGTATCAGCACGAGGACAGCTATACGGATTACCAGAACTATCAGCAGCCTCTCGCTCACCCCATGGGCGCCAATCTGTACGAATTGCTTGGCATAGTGAGCTACCAACCGATTCCGCGTTTGCAGTTGGTAGGCAAGCTGTTTTACACGGTGCAAGGCTTGGATCGGGTAGATACTGTAGGCACCAACATCAATTACGGTGGTAACCCACTGCTGTCCTACAATTCTAGGGTGCAAGAATATGGCAACACCGTAGGGCAAGGCAACCGTACTCGTTTAGTTCACGCCGATTTTACGGCCACTTACCAGCCGCGGCACAACCTGTGGCTGGATGCCAAGCTGATTGTGCGCCGCCAGTCATACACCGATGCTGCCACTCAAAACACGGTATTCCCATCAGTTGCTTTGCGCTGGAACATCGCGCAACGGCTACATGAGTTTTAATAAGTGCGTTGTAGATCATTGCTTCAGCAACCGGTGAAGTACTTTGCTTCCCTGCAGGTACCCCATCCCCTCTGAGAGAGGGGACAGGGGTTGGGGTATCTGACAGTCGCAATATGTTAGCTGCTAGAACAAATTTCGGGTTGTCTGCACTCAATACTCAGCTTTTAACAAGTACTACATGCGCCACGAGCCTGCTGCTACACTACTCTATCGACCAGTTAATCAGCAGGAACTAGATCTGATAGCCGCTTCGGGGTGGCTGGAGTTTCCGCCGCGCCTGCCGGAGCAGCCTATTTTCTACCCAGTGCTGAACGAGGAATACGCCGCTCAAATAGCGCGCGACTGGAACGTACCCTATTATGGCGTAGGCTATGTGTTGCGCTTTGCCGTCGATGCCGATTACGCCGCCTCGTTTCCGGTGCAGAATGTAGGCAACCGGGAGCACGAAGAATTGTGGGTGCCAGCCGAAGAACTCGCTGAATTCAACCGCCACATTTTAGGGCAAATTGAAGTAGTGGCCGTCTTCGAAGCAGAGTAGTCGGCTTACCAGCTTGGTGCCGCTCCGTTACTAAGCTTAGCAGATGCCTTACCTTTGCTGCTTCCGATGAAGACCTACCTGCGCATTCTGCATTACGCCCGGCCGCTGGCCAATTTTCTGCCGCAATACTTACTGTACACGCTGCTGAACATTTTTTTTGGGCTAGCCAATTTCACGCTCATCATTCCCCTGTTGAGTGTGCTTTTCGACAAGACCGACAAGATTCCTTTACAGGCACCCGACCACCTGCCTGCTTTTCGCCCGAGCTTCGATTGGGTGAAGGATAGCTTCAACTTCTTTTTTGCCGACGTGCTAGCTACCCAGGGCAAGATGGGTGCGTTGGCATTCGTATGTGCTGTGGTGGTGGTATCGGTGTTGTTGAGCAACGTGTTCCGATACCTAAGTTTTCGGCTACTAGCCAAAGTGCGGGCCCGGGTTATCCACAACCTGCGGCACGACCTGTATCAGCGCATTATTGGCTTGCCACTTAGCTTTTTTGGCAACGAGCGGAAAGGTGATTTGATGTCGCACTTCACGTCGGATGTACAAGAAGTAGAAACGTCGGTGGTGAACACCATGACGGCCGTTATTCGTGAGCCGCTGAACATCATTGCGTATTTCGCGCTGCTATTTTATATCTCGGTGCCGCTCACGCTTTTCACGCTGGTGTTGTTGCCCATATCGGGCGGGCTGATAGCCGGTATTTCCAAAAAGCTGCGGCGCCAAGCGCAACAAAGCCAGAGCACGCTCGGCTCTATGCTCTCTGTGATTGATGAAACCTTAGGCGGCGTTCGGGTTATTAAAGCATTCAACGCCCAAGACTACATCAAGGACAAGTTTGCGCAGCAAAATGACCTGTACGCCCGCACTTCCCGCGCCATCGACAACACGCGCGACCTAGCCTCACCCTTTTCCGAGTTTGCGGGCGTCACGGTGGTAGCGGGTCTGCTTTACTTCGGGGGTCTGTTGATTTTGGGTGGGCAGTCAAGCCTAACGGGTGAAACGTTTATTGGCTACGTAATTCTGTTCTCACAGGTCCTCACGCCGGCCAAAGCGCTGTCTTCCTCGTTCGGCAATATTCAGCGCGGGTTGGTAGCCGGCGAGCGGGTACTGCGCATTATCGATACCGAGCCCGCCATTCGCGACAAGCCGGATGCGCAGGTACTGCCCCCTTTCAAGCACCAAATAGAACTGCGCAACCTGCAATTTGCGTACGGCGATACGCCCGTATTGCAAGACATCAATTTGGTTATTCAGAAAGGCAAAACAGTAGCACTGGTGGGCCCCTCAGGTTCGGGCAAGAGCACCCTGGCCGACCTGCTGCCGCGCTTTTATGATGCCACCGGCGGCCAAATCCTCATCGACGGCTATGATGTGCGTGACTGCACCATTCATTCGGTGCGCGAGCAGATGGGTATTGTAACGCAGGAAAGCATCCTCTTCAACGATACCATCTACAACAACATTTGCTTCAATACCAACGCCACGGAGGCGGAAGTACTAGAGGCCGCCCGCATTGCCAACGCCCACGACTTCATCACAGCTACCCCTGATGGCTACCAAACCATCATCGGCGACCGGGGTGGGCGGCTCTCGGGTGGGCAGCGGCAACGCCTGAGCATTGCGCGAGCTATTCTGCGCAACCCGCCTATTCTTATTCTCGACGAAGCCACTTCAGCCCTCGACACCGAAAGCGAAAAACTGGTCCAAGAAGCGTTGACTCGGTTGATGCAGCACCGCACCTCACTGGTAATTGCCCACCGACTCAGCACCGTGCAGCACGCCGACGAAATTATTGTGCTACACCAGGGCCGCATTGCCGAGCGCGGCACCCACGACGAATTGCTGCGCCAGCCCGGTGGCTTGTATCAGCGCCTAAGCCAACTCCAGGCTACTAACGCCGCGCTAGTGTAGTGTAGCATAGTTATTTATAAAGTAGTATGGCGCAAGCAATATTGACTGCTTTATGAAATCCGCTTAAGGTTGCATTGAGTTCTTGTCTTGTGCCTAGGCATTGTGTCCGAAGTAGCATATTCATTCTACTTCCGAACCAATGCTGGAAGACCGTAACTAAAAATTATAAGAGCAACTACGAGCCTCAGAGGCAGCATGCTCTGCGCTCGTAGTTGTAGCCGGCTCTACTCTTATCTAGCTGACTCAACAGCCCCTTCATACCAGACTGCTAGCACCAAACTATGGCAGCTTCCACCAGCTCAGTGCGCCGCCACGTAGCCACTATTATTGTGCTGCTATTGATTTTGCAGGCTGGCCGATGGCTGTGGCGCACCTATCGTCATGCGCAGAATTCTCCTCAACAACAGGCAGCTACCGCTCTGCAACAGAAAATAGCTGCTAGTCATGCCTACGATAATGCCTTGCTGAGGGCAAACACCCTGCTCAACCAACAAGACACCACAACCGCCCGACGCTTGCTCGACTCGCTCGAACAACAACCAACCAGCGCGTTATTTCAAATCGAGTTGCAAAAGCTAAAGGTTGTTCGGAAGCGGCTAGATTCCTTGCAAAACATAAGAGCTACCACGCCGCGTTGATTGGACATCGGCTGGAAGCAAAAGCTCGACCGTAGCAAGGAATTCCAATCAACGAAAACCTATATTTAACCCGACCGCTGCGTTTTTGCGTACGACGGGCCATTAGATCTCCACTTTAGCATCGTTTTCTTATGCTCGCTTTAAAACGTTTAGTTACCGTTCTCGTCATGGTGTATCTGCTGCTGGTACTGCTGCTACTGCTGAGTCCTGGTTCGCGCGACGGCTTAATGGCTGTGACAGCAGGCAACGATGCTTCTGCGTTTTATTACGCCATGTTCTTGGTTGGGGCAGTTCTGCTAACCTTGCAGCTGATTACTGAAAACCTGGACAGCGTAATCCTACGGCGAGATGTAGCCTCGCGCGAAGGCAAAATCAACGAACTAAAAGCCCGCTTATACGATCAGCAATTGGAGCAGCGCAGCACGAGCGCCAACGTAGGTGCCGCCCGCCCTGGCACTACAGTGCACCCCGAAGGGTATACGGCGCCCACCCCCATTCCACCAGCACGGCCGTTTACCTCCGACCGTGACGGCGGTCCACTAGCGTAGCTCGTGTATCTTCGCGTCGTGACCGATGCAACTCCCCTAACCGACCTTATCCGGGCTGAGCTTACTGAAGCCCAAACTGTACTTGACCGCTTCGTAGCTGATCCGGCCAACCTCATAGCCATCGAGCAAGCTGCTCGCCTTATGGCTACTAGTTTACAGCAGAAAGGCAAGCTCCTGAGTTGCGGCAACGGGGGCAGCCTCTGCGACGCTCAGCACTTTGCCGAAGAGCTCAGCGGCCGCTACCGCCACGACCGGCCGGCGCTCGGGGCCATTGCCCTCACCGAAGCGTCGCACATGAGCTGCGTTGCCAACGATTACGGCTACGACTACATATTCAGCCGCTACGTGGAAGCGCTCGGCCGCCCCGGCGACGTGCTTCTTGCCATTAGCACCAGCGGCAACTCGCCTAACATTTTACGTGCTGCAGAAGCGGCAAAAGCTACTGGCATGCAAGTAGTAGGCCTCACCGGTAAAGACGGGGGGAAGTTGGCAGCCCTGTGTGATATTGAAATTCGTGCACCTCATACCGGTTACGCCGACCGCATACAAGAAATCCATATCAAGGCCATCCACATCCTCATTATGCTGATCGAGCAGTTGGTTGCCAAGTAATTAAACAGCTTAATTTACACTTCTAGCCACGGCTGCCGCCTATTCAATTCGCGGCAGCCGTGGCTTTTTGTATGGGCACTGATTGGCGGCTAGCTACTAGCCCATCCATTTTATTGCATCAGTTTTTCAGTTAACGATTACTGCGTTTATAGCTCGTCTTGTATTTCTTTTATCTTCGTTGGATTCATTCTATTTTCTTTTATCGATTATATGCTTACCAAGACCTTCGGCTCGGCCGTACAGGGCGTTAATGCTTACACAATTACCATTGAAGTAGTCGTTTCGCAAGGCACCAATTTCTACGTAGTAGGACTACCAGATAATGCTATCAAGGAAAGTCAGCAACGCATTGAAGCGGCACTGAAGTTTCGGGGCTACCGGATGCCCCGCACCAAGGTGGTTGTGAATATGGCTCCGGCCGACATTCGCAAGGAAGGCTCCAGCTACGACTTGCCTATTGCGTTAGGTATTTTACATGGCTCTCAGCAGCTGAGCACCGAGCGGCTACCCGAGTACATCATCATGGGCGAACTGGCACTCGACGGCGCGTTGCGACCCATCAAAGGCGTGTTGCCAATTGCTATTCAGGCCCGTAAGGAAGGTTTCAAAGGCTTCGTTCTGCCCAAGGAGAATGCCCGAGAAGCGGCTATAGTCAACAACCTCGACGTTATTCCGGTCAAAACCATGCAGGAAGCCATCGACTTTTTTGAAGGGCGCCTTAACATCGAGCCATTGGTGCTGGATACGCGCGACATATTTCAGCAAGAGGCCAACCAGTACGCAGCCGATTTTGCCGATGTGCAAGGGCAGGAAAATATCAAGCGCGCCCTAGAAATAGCCGCTGCCGGCGGGCACAACGTCATCATGATCGGGCCGCCCGGCGCAGGCAAAACCATGCTGGCCAAACGCCTACCGACCATTCTGCCCGCGCTAACTATGTTAGAAGCGCTGGAAACCACTAAGATTCATTCAGTGGCAGGCAAGCTTGGTACCAATGCTTCTTTGCTTGGCACACGGCCGTTTCGGGCACCGCACCACACTATTTCAGACGTGGCACTAGTAGGTGGAGGTAGTAATCCGCAACCGGGTGAAATCTCGCTGGCGCACAATGGCGTGCTGTTTCTAGATGAGTTGCCAGAGTTCAAGCGCACCGTGTTAGAGGTGATGCGGCAGCCGCTGGAAGAGCGACGCGTTTCTATTTCGCGAGCCAAGGTCAGCATCGACTTTCCTGCAAACTTCATGTTGATTGCCAGCATGAACCCCTGTCCTTGTGGGTATTATAATCACCCCGAGAAGGAGTGCGTGTGCGGTCCGGGCGTAGTGCAGCGCTACCTTAACAAAGTAAGCGGCCCCCTCCTCGACCGTATTGACTTGCATGTGGAAGTAACTCCCGTTACGTTCGACCAAATGACGGAAACGCGCAAGTCAGAGACAAGCCATGACATTCAGTTGCGAGTGGAGAAGGCCCGGGCCGTGCAGGCGGCACGCTTCGAAAAGTTTCCCGACATATTTTCCAACGCCATGATGCCTCCGCAAATGGTAAAGGACATCTGCGAAATTGACGCGGCTGGCCGAACGCTGCTCAAAACGGCAATGGAGCGTCTTGGCCTCTCAGCCCGCGCCTACGACCGTATTCTGAAAGTTGCGCGCACTATAGCCGACTTAGCGGGCACCGCAGAAATACGCATCGAGCATTTGGCCGAAGCTATTCAATACCGCAGCCTCGACCGGGAAGGCTGGGCAGGCTAATACCCATCGAGAAGAAAAGCGCCTAGATAAAGCTATATAAGCAGCTTCATCTAGGCGCTTTTCGTATTCAACCAACAACAAAAAACCCTCCCTGCAGCTTGCAAGAAGGGTTTTGGTGATCCCGCTGGGATTCGAACCCAGGACCCATACATTAAAAGTGTATTGCTCTACCAGCTGAGCTACAGAATCGGTTTCCACATGCCAGACAGCTATTTTCTGGATGGGATGGCAAAAGTACGGAACCACTTTCTAATCTCCAAACTCTAACAACTTATTAAGCACACTAAATGTGTACTTCGCAACTGATAACGCTCAATATCAATTGTCTACCACAGCAATTTTTTTACATTATTAAGTGCTGCTAGTTCTGTTATGCTTCACTACTAAATAAGTTGGAGCTTTGTACTCCAGATAATTTGCAGCCTGTTATGTACAAAGCCTTTCTCAAACCTCTGTTCTTTCAGCTTGATGCCGAGCGGGCCCACCATTTGGTTTTCGACAACCTCAAGCGGGCCCATCGGCTGCCTGGCACGGCCGCGCTGCTGCGCCAGCTCTACGACTTCAAGCACCCGTCGCTGGAGCGGGAGGTATTCGGGTTGCGGTTCCAGAACCCGGTAGGACTAGCGGCAGGCTTCGATAAGAACGCCGACCTAACCGACGAGCTAGCGGCACTTGGGTTTGGCTTCGTGGAGATAGGCACCGTGACGCCGCGGCCACAACCAGGTAACCCACAGCCGCGCTTGTTCCGCTTGCCGCAAGACGAGGCCTTGGTGAACCGAATGGGCTTCAATAATATAGGCGCCACTGCGGCAGCGGCCCGCTTGCGCTTACGCCGCAACTCACAGCTTATTATTGGGGGCAACATTGGCAAGAACAAGGACACGCCCAACGAATTGGCAGCCCAAGATTACGTGGCGTGCGTGGAGGCGCTGCATGAGGTAGTTGACTATTTTGTCGTCAACGTGTCGTCGCCGAATACGCCCAATTTGCGCCAGTTGCAAGAACGGGAGCCACTCATTCAATTGCTGCAGGAAATCCAGGAACGCAATGCCACGCTGCCAACGCCCCGGCCGCTGCTACTCAAAATAGCCCCCGACCTGACGGATACGCAACTCGACGACATCCTATTGATTGCGCGCGAAACGCAGCTTAGCGGACTTGTAGCTACCAACACCACCATCAGTCGTGCGGGGCTGCGTACCGATGCTAACCACGTAACGGCACTCGGAGCAGGCGGCCTTAGTGGCCAACCGCTGCGCCGGCGAGCAACAGAGGTAATTCGGTATTTGCACCAGCACTCGAGAGGCACTCTGCCTATTATCGGGGTGGGCGGTATCCACTCGGCTGAGGATGCGCGCGAAAAGCTGGCGGCCGGCGCGACGCTAGTACAGCTGTATAGCGGGTTTATTTATGAAGGCCCGGGTTTGGTGAAGCGCATCAATCAGAGCTTGGTTAACTGAACGCACTTTAGCACCAACTACCCTATCGGTTGAACTTCATGCCGGCTTTGAACTCCAATACGTCGGCGGCACCGCGGTGAACCTTCAAATCAACCGCGCCGAAAATCCGGTCGGTGAAATGGTATTTCAGTCCTAGCCGCTCGTAATAAAAGGTATTGGACTTGTAGGGATTGTAGAAATAGAAGCCCAAGTGAGTAACGAAGGCCAGCCGGCCAAACAGCAGTTCGTGCCCTAACACAACGCCGGCTTTTTTTACGTCGGGCAGGTTGTCGGTGGTACGGGCAGTATCGCGAAGCTGTGGGATGAGGCTGCGGTCGTAGAAGCCTTCTAACCCCACCAGCACGTTGCTTTTACGGCTTACGCGCCGTCCTCCTAGCACTGACACAGATTGCACCAAATACTTGCGCAGATCAACCGGACTACGCTGCTTAAAACCAACGCTGGTGCTTACGTTGAAAAAGTCGCGGCCAATGTCGGTGGGCATAGCATTGGAAGCGTCCACGGCGGGCACGAAAGGCCGCTGCTGATGATAGTTTACCCCCAAGTACACCGTGGGTAGATTGATGCCGAAGTTTGGCTTGGTGGTAGCTCCATTGGAGTAATGATTTAGCCCCAACCCAACCAGCAACCCCAACTGCTCGGCTACAGATACATCGTACTCGAACCGCATCTGCATGGTAGCATTCAAACGGGAGCTGACAATAGAGTTTTTGTGGTTGGTTTCGAGGTCGAAAGGATTAGTGAAATAGGCCACTCCCGTGCCTAATCTAAAGTTCAGCTCTTGCCGAGGCGTCCGAAATAAGCTCTTGCTGATGTAAGCGGTGGCGGCATACGAGCGGTCCAGCACCGGATTGTGATAATTATAGTACACCAAGGCCAAGCCAATACGCGGATAGCGGTACCATGCGTGCCAGGGCTCGGAACCGTTGGTTTGCCGTTGCAGATTCAGTTCCACCCCGCTAGGGTGCGATACGGCTAGGTGTTTAACTGCCGGGGTGTGGGCAATAATAAAACTGCCTTGCGCATACGCGCCAATTATAAGCGGTCCGGCGGGTGCTTTTGCCGCGGGCTGCTGCGCCCAGCATGGAAATACAAGCAGAAAAGCTATGCCAACGAGTATAAATCTAGAAAGCCCGGAACCCCGCATGATAACACTATGGAAGAGCACAAAAATACGGATTGCTCTAACAGTCTGCGACGTAGCTCAACATAAGATTATTTTTTCAATTATATGTAACATAACAAGGAGGTTTTGCGGTATGACTGCTTGAAAGCGGCCCACCGGGGCCTTTTGGCTCAGGCTCGTGCTGCTGATTTGTGTTTGCCACCTCACCCTAATTTTTTTATGAAAAAGTTTCTCTTACTCACCGTGGCAGCGGTTGCTTCTGCCTCGTTTGCTCAAGCCCAAGACGCGGGTGGTTTCCGGATTGGTGTTAAGGCTGGCGCTACTTATTCCAACGTTTCCGGCGACGACGTGTCGCAATTTACTGGCACTGGCTATAGCACTTCCATCGGTGATTACAAGCTAGGCTACAACGCAGGTATCTCGCTCACTATTCCATTGAGCAGCGACGGCTTTTTCTCGGTAGCACCCGAATTGCTGTACAACCGCAAGGGATACGAAATCAAATCCGACCAAAAGACTGGCCTGCCTGCCAACGTCTCCAAGATCGAAAGTGAGCAGCAACGGGTTCTGCACTACATCGACCTGCCTATTTTGGCTAAAATCAATGCTGGTGGCTTGTTCTTCGAGTTAGGCCCACAAGTAAGCTACCTGTTTGGCTCACGCGTGAAAAACCAGACGACTACCAAATACACCGACGGCACCAAAGACAAAGTTGAAGATCGGTCGGAGTTCGTTGACTACTTGGGCGGTATTCGCAAAGAGAAGTACAAAGGCGACCTATCGAACGTTGACATCAGCGGCGTGGCTGGTGTAGGGTATATGTCGGAAGGTGGCATCAGCATTGGCTTGCGCTATGCCCGTGGCTTCAACTCATTGATTGATTCCAAGGACACCGACAACGAACCAAAAGCATTCAACAACGCCTACACGCTGCAAGTAGGTTATTTGATTCCTACCAAGTAACTGGTATTGTTTTCTTTAGAAAGCCGGCTGTCTCTTTTACAGGGGCAGCCGGCTTTTTTGTTGTTGCATTACTCTTCAGCTTAGCTAGCCTAAAATTTTCCGTTTACGTAAGAGTAGCTGTTTAACAAGGCAATAGTCTTTGCCCATTTTATTCTAGTTACCATGAAAAAACAGATTGCCATCCTCGCCACATTCGTTGCTGCTGTGGCGGCGGCTCCTAGTGTACACGCACAAGGTATCCGCATTGGCGTTAAGGGCGGCGCCAACCTTTCCAACCTTTCCGGTGATCTTACCAACGAAGATCGTTATCAGAACAAGTTTGGTTTCCACGGTGGCCTCATGCTCAACATTGGCTTAGTCGACGATGGCTTCCTCTCCGTGCAGCCAGAAGTATTGTTTTCTCAAAAAGGCTTTAGCTACGCCGACGACGAGTTTACTATTGGTGGCAACAGAATAAAGTATGACGGCGACGTTACGTACAATTACATTGATGTTCCGGTACTGCTGAAAGTCAAGGCGGGCAGTGTATACTTTGAAGCTGGCCCGCAGTACAGCTACTTGCTGAAGGTCAAAAACGATTTCAGCGTCACTTCCAACGGCAATCCGGTAACACAAACTTCTGGTACAGCCAACCTCGACGACGTGAACCGCAACGAAATCGGTTATGCCGCCGGGTTGGGTTACCAGTCAGAAGGAGGTTTGATGTTGGGTTTGCGCTACAACGGTTCTTTCACGGATTTCGGCAAGGATGGCTACCAGGATGCTGATACGCGCAATGCACGTAACTCGGTGTTCCAAGCTTCTGTTGGCTTCTTGCTGCCAAGCAAATAGCAACTAATTCAAATCTTAAAAGCCTCATCTGTAGACCAGATGAGGCTTTTTTTCATGTCTGTACGTAAGCTCAACAACACGCTTGGCACACTTTTAGATTTTGGCGGGTCATGTGCATCTAGTTTCCCACTTAGTTCTCTTCGCACTCATGAAAAAGACCTCCTTTGTACTAGCCACTTTCTTGACTTTAGCTTCTGTTTCGGCCGCACGGGCACAAGGCGTACGGTTGGGCCTGCGGGCTGGCGCCAATTATTCTAATTTGGCTGGCAACATCCAGCACGAAACCACCTACAACAATAAAGCAGGTTTCTTGGGTGGCGTAATGCTGAACGCCGACATCACCGGTGACGGTTTCTTCTCTATCCAACCCGAAATTCTTTACTCGCAAAAAGGCTTCGAAAACAAGCCTACTGCCTACACCAACACACTGTTAGGCGTCGGCTACACCGAAAAGCGCGAAGGCAAAGTCAACTACAACTACCTGGATGTGCCCGTCCTTCTTAAGATCAATGCGGGTGGCTTTGTAGTAGAAGCCGGACCGCAGTATTCGTATCTGCTCAGCGCCAACGACGAAACTAAAATCACCCGGACTCGTGAGCCCAACGGCACGCCTACCGTAGTGGAAGCTCAGGATAAAAAAGATTTGAGTGGCTTCAAGCGGAGCGAGTTAGGGTACGTGGCGGGCATTGGCTACCAAGCCGACAACGGCGTGAGCTTGAACCTGCGTTATACCGGTGCCTTCAGCGACTTTGTGAAGAGCGACAATGGCACCTACTTCAACGGCGACCTGAAAAATGCTCGTCACTCCGCCTTCCAACTCTCGCTCGGCTACCTGATTCCAAGCAAATAGCAAACTCGTCTAACTTGCTACCAAAGAGCCTCTTTTCAATCATGGAAAGGGGCTCTTTCCTTACTTATAAGGAAGCATCACGGGTTTTCGTTATAGCTTCGTGCGTTTGTTGCACTGCTTTTCCTTGGCACATCTTATGAAGAAACTGCTTTTCTCCCTTTCATTGTTGGTCGGCTCAGTTAGTGCGGTACAAGCACAAAGCGACGTTTCACTTGGCTTAAAGGTGGGTGGAACCCTCTCGTCGTACGCAGGTAAACAGGCCACAAACGATAAAAGCCTTGTCGGTTTTCATGGCGGTGGTTTCGCCAACATCGGATTAACAGATCTTTTCGCATTTCAGCCGGAAATAATCTATTCACAGAAAGGCGCGAAATCATCCTCCTCCGATCTGACGACCCGACTAAGCTATTTGGACGTTCCCTTAGCCTTTCACGTCAATGCCGATGGACTGTTCTTTGAAGCAGGCCCGCAAGTTGGGTTCCTGCTAGCGGCTCAAAATAAAACTGGCAACACAAGTACGGATGTAAAGTCTCTTTTAAATACCGTTGACTTCGGCTATTTATTTGGGTTAGGCTACCAACGGAAAAGCGGCTTAGGCATTGGGCTGCGTTACAATGGTGGATTCACCAACATTCCGAAAGCAGTTACTACTGGCAGCGTGACAGTACAAGACAATATTCGCAACAGTGCCTTCCAGCTTTACCTGACGTACTCGTTCTACTAGCGTAAGTGTCTGTTTAATGCGTTAAAGACCTGCCGCCTTCAATACAAAAGACCAGTCTATATTTAGATATAGACTGGTCTTTTGTATTGAAGGCGGCAGCTTTACTTCTTCATAGCTGCCGCGTAGTTGTGGTAGAAATGCGGAATAGTCTCGATGCCTTTTAGGAAGTTGAATACGCCGTAGTGCTCGTTTGGAGAGTGAATTGCATCGGAATCGAGCCCGAAACCGAGTAGCACCGTGTCGAGGCCTAGCTCGGTTTTGAACATGGCCACGATAGGAATAGAACCGCCGCCACGCGTCGGGATGGGGCGCTTGCCGAAGGTGGTTTCCATGGCATCGGCGGCCGCTTGGTAGGCTATAGAGTCGGTTGGCGTCACTACGGGTTCACCGCCGTGGTGCGGTTTTACCACTACTGTTACGCCACTTGGAGCTATGCTTTCGAAATGCTGCTGAAATAGGGCCGTGATTTCGTCGGAGGTTTGATGGGGCACCAAGCGCATCGAAATCTTAGCGTAGGCCTTCGATGCAATAACGGTTTTGGCTCCCTCACCGGTGTAACCACCCCAAATACCGTTCACATCGAGCGTAGGCCGGATGCTGGTGCGCTCCATGGTGGTATACCCTTTCTCGCCGTAGATATCCTTCAAGCCAATACTTTGCTTGAACTCTTCGTCGGAGTGCGGGGCTTTGGCCATTTCAGCACGCTCCTCGGAACTGAGTTCGGCTACGTTGTCGTAGAAGCCGGGGATGGTGATGTGGTTGTTCTCGTCGTGCAGGCTGGCAATCATCTTGCAGAGCACGTTGATGGGATTGGGCACCGCCCCGCCGTAGAGGCCGGAGTGCAGGTCGCGGTTGGGGCCGGTTACTTCCACTTCGTGGTAGCTCAAGCCACGCAACCCTACTTCGATGCTCGGCGTGTCGTTGGCCAGGATGCCGGTGTCCGAAATCAGGATAACATCAGCGGCTAGCTTCTCTTTGTTGGCTTTCACGAAGATGCCGAGGTTATTGGACCCAACTTCTTCTTCGCCTTCAAACATCACCTTCACGTTGCAGGGCACACCACCGTCTTCCTGCATCATCACTTCGAACGCCTTGACGTGCATGTATACCTGCCCTTTGTCGTCGCAAGCGCCACGGGCGTAGATGTTGCCATCCTTAATAACAGGCTCGAACGGCGGCGAATCCCACAGCTCGTAGGGGTCGGCGGGCTGCACGTCGTAGTGGCCATATACGAGTATGGTAGGCAGACTAGGGTCGATGATTTTTTCGGCGTACACGATGGGGTTGCCGGCAGTTTCGCACAGCTCCACGTTTTCTAGGCCCACTTCCCGCAGGCGGTCAGCCAAATAATCAGCGGCTTTGCGCACATCGGCCTGAAACTTAGGATCGGCAGAAACGGAGGGAATACGGAGCCAGTCAATTAGCTCGGTCAGGAAACGTTCTTGGTTGCTTGCTAGGTAAGAAGCCATGCGGGCAATTGGATTAGTTGGGAATGCGGGGTAAAAGTAGCCAACGAAACGGTAGGCTCTTACTGGTTTGTAGTGGTAAACGGCTACTAACTCTTAGTAATTGGAGGAAGGTATTCATGGACAATATCCCACGCTCTTTCTAGGCTAATGCCCTCACGTTGCGCTATTGCGAAGGGTTCATCTGTGGGTTCAAGCTCTATCGACGGGCGCATAGTACTGCCTTGAAAATGCGCCTTTGTTTTCAGCAAGTACGTGTCACCGAAAGCTGGAACACGGGAACATAACCAGCCAAAGTAAGGCCCTATTTCAGCGGTGTCGGGGTTTTCTAAATAGGTGTAAAAGTGTTCTTTCTTCTGACTTATCCACACACCGAGCCCAAAGCTTTGTTCATGTTGATGCACGGGTATTTCCAGTACACCCCGGATGAAGTAATGTTCTTCATCAATAATACAGGTGTCCGAAGTGAGTTGAACCCTGGCCTCTCGCTCTGCCTCAGGGATATCAAAGTAGGGCTCTGGTTTAGCGAAGCCTATATCAGGTAAAGAATCATGCGTTTCCCCGCAGCAGGCACAAAAGAAGCTAGTCATTTCTCAGATAAAGCGCTACTTCCGTTTCCAAGGCAGCGGCACCCGGCTTTCGGTACCGACGCGGAGGCGGCCAATGTTGGCTCGGTGCGTGTAGATCAGTAGCGCCGCCAGGATAAACCCGAACCACAGCAGCAACGGATTCTGAGGACGGAACGGAGGCAGCAGCTGCAACAAGGCAAACGTGACGCCCGCTGTCATCGATGACAAGGACACGTACTGCGAAACTGCCAGTACCGCCAGAAACACTAGGATGCAGACGCCAACCGTGGCCGGCGCAATAGCCAGCATCATACCGAGTACCGTGGCTACTCCCTTCCCCCCTCGAAAGCCTGCGAAGATTGGGTAGATATGCCCCACAATGGCCAGCACACCACACGCCAATTGGAAGTATAGCAGTTGATCCGACTGAATGGCCCCCTGCCGCAGCATAACGGTAGCCAAAGAAGTAGCAGCCCAACCTTTGAGCACATCGACGGCCATAACAAAAGAACCCGGCTTTTTGCCCAGCACCCGAAACGTGTTGGTAGCACCCGCGTTGCCAGAGCCATGTTCCCGAATATCGAGGCCGAAAAAACGCTGACCTACCCACAAAGCAGTTGGGATTGAGCCGAGCAAATAAGCCCCAAACAGGAGGCCGAGGATGATGGGAATGTTCATTTGCAGTTGGTGGGGTTGGTAGTTCTACGGGCTCGGTTAGGCGCTCTGCTGCTATTCAGGAGAAAATACGGCAGAGCTGCGCGAAACTCGCGAAAAACCAGCATACAAAAAGCCCCAACTAGTAGTTGGGGCTTTTCAAGGTGGCATCCGTAGCCGGAGCTAGTATACTTCTTACGAATCACCGAAGGGGTCGTCGGCGTCTTTCTTCTTTTTCTTTTTCTTGCCAGCGTCCTTGTCTACGGGAGCATCAGCATCTGGGTCAGGGGCTGGTTCGGCAGCATCCGCTTTTTTGTCTTTTTTCTTCTTGCTGGTTTCTTCTACCGGAGCCGCTTTGTCAGCAACAGGCTCAGTGGCAGCGGCTTCCTCTTTTTTCTTCTTTTTGCTGGTGTCAGCGGCCGGAGCCGCGTCGCCACTGCCGAAAGGATCAGCAGCAGCGGCCTCCTCTTTTTTGTTTTTCTTTTTCTTGGCGTCAACCGGGGCTTCGTCAATCGGCATACCATCGGCATCGAAAGTAGGCTCGTTGCCTTTCTTCTTTTTCTTTTTGCTGGTATCCTCTTCGACTTCGCCTACTTCCTGTGGCGCGGAAGAAACAACGACTTTTTTCTTTTTCGGGTCTTCTTTCAGGTAGTCTTTGCGGAAGTGCGTCAGGAACTGCTGCACCTCTTGGTCGTCGCCCAGATAGAAGCCGTATTGGGTGGCCGTGTTGTAGTCGCCCTTGGCTTTGTAACCGATGATTTCGTCGAACGAACCGTGTTGCGCCTTCGCCAGCAAAGCCGATCCTGAGTACTTGAGGTAGTACCACGTTTGAGGCTCAGCTTCTAAATAAAGCTCTACCAAGTCAGCCCCGGCTTCCTTGCGAATCTCGATGTGGCCATCAATCAAGGCATTGATATCCTTCTTGCCCACGCTCACCAACCCGATTTTACCCACCGAATACCAGGCGTTCAGCTTGTCGTTCCAGCGCAGATCTACTTTGTTAAGCACCACAGTGTGCAGGAACTTAGGCGATATTTTCTGCAAAGGCTCGTACTTACCGCGCCGCTCGGCGTAGCTCTGTACTGCCTTGCTGCCTACAAACTCGCCGAGCTTGTACAGTTCTTCCTGCGAGCCATTAAGCGCTTCCGGCGCGCCTTTGGTGTTGGTGGCCATGTCGATACCCATGGCTTCCACAGCTTTTTCGGGCAGGTTGATGTCGAAGGCCATGAAGGCATCCAGTGCATACTTGTTGCTATCCGGCTTGGCCGTTCCGACGCCCGACGCCGTGATGCCGTAGTCTTTGTTGGAATTGATAAGATTGAACTTACCCCGGAACTTCATAGCGGCCGTGGAATCGTTGAAGGTCAGCACAGAGCCTTCGTAGATATTGGGGTCGGAGAGGTCGTGGTTGGCAATTGTGAAGACCCGTTTCTTCTGATCGAAGGTGAGATAGCCATTCGTGGTGAACAAGTTCATATCGGTGGCGGTAGGCTTACCAGCCACGAACAGCGGATACACTTTGCTGCTTTGATCCGACATGAATAGTCCAGTCAGCATGGGCAGCCCTTCTTCCGTTTTAGGCTCTAGCAGTTTAATGCGTACCCCTTTGGGGTCAATGGTATCTTGCACCGCAAACCACTCTGCCGAGCTGGGCTTATTGCTAAACTCCAGCCGCGCCTGACCATCGAAGGTGAAGCCGCGCTTCTTGGAATTCATATTGATGCCGCCCCGATAGGCAATTCGAGGCGCCAGATGAAACTTGTCGGCGGCCTGAATATTGGCTACTGCCAAGGTAGCCGGCGCCACTGGTTCATCAGTTTGCCTCTTCTTGAGCAGGCTCTTGCCACCTTTCGCCACCTTGCCCGCCAACAATCCGGTACCCGTCGAGTCAACCTGGAAGTTGGCGAACTTGATGGCAAACGAATCGGCAGCAGCATTTTTGTAGCTATGGAGGGCATTGCCGGTGAAAGCATTGCGCGACACCACTTGCACATCCCCTTTGTAGAGCTGATGGAACTTGGTCAAGGTGTCCATCACGATGTTCGCATTCTTGAAACCGCGCATCTGAGCGTTAGCCAAGATGTATACTTTGCTGGAATCAGGCTCAATCCAGGCGTCAGCAGATGCAATACGGGGTACGCCACCAGCCACCAAGCGGTAGCGCGACAAGTCGTATTCGCCGGTAGCAGCCCGGAATTTCAAGCCGTTCTGCTCGGGCTTCGTGGAATAGAAGTACGAGCGGGTGGAGTCGGCACCAGGCGCCACTTTCAGCTGCACGTTCTTTTTCTTGAAGTCCCACTTACCACCCGAAAGTGTGGTCTTATAGTCGGAATACGGCAGGTCGATGCTGGACTTGTTGTCGCCTTCTTCGCGGGAGAAGACAGCGTTGGCGCCCTTTACATCAAAGGCAAACGCCACGTTGTTCGCCGTCAGAGCAGGCTTGTTCACTTCTGCCGACTTGATGCTCAACGTTGACTTATTGCCGGTATAGCTGGTAGGCTTAAACACAATCTTGGGCGAGCGAATAAACGACTGCGGCCCGTCCATGCGGCCGTCGCCGTAGAGGCCACCCGGCGTAAGCGTGGCAGTGCCTTTAAAGCCGTACTGGTCGCCATACATCTTCATGGGCTGACCGTTGGGTTGGCTGGTCAGGTACATAGAATCCGACTTCACCGCCCACTTCATTTGGTAACCAAGGGGCAGGTTTACTTTCGCAAACTCCACCCCGTTGAGCGGCCCTGGCTGTATTACCCCCGACTTACCCACCGTCACCACCGAGTCTCGGTAGAAAACGAACTGGTCACTTTGCAGAGTACTGGTTAGGTATTTTATGTCACCTATGCCCTGGATACCCTGGTTGCTCATCCGCACTTTGTTGAAGAGCCGGGCCTTGCCACCATACACGGGCACGCCTTCCTTCGGCAGATCGTAGTTAAAGCCCAGCGAACCGTCTTCCTGCAACGTCAGCTTGGTTTTGATGTCAGGCAAGATCCCACCCGACACGAATGTTCCTTTAAAGCCTACTGCCGAGCGGTTTTTGTTGTTGAGCGAGTCGAGTTTGAACGGCGGAATGTCAAAGTAAACAGTCGTGTCGTATGCGCCGCCTAACACTTCAGGCTTGTCGAAGAACACATATGCCCCGGTGCTAGCGTCGAACGACGGATAAGCCCCGAGCTTCTTGCGGCCCGACTTGTTGTTGGGGTGGTTGATGTAGAGCTTACCGGCCGATTCTTTTTTCTTGTTGGTCAAGGTGAAGTCGGTTTCCTTACGCGCCTTCATCACCGAACCCTTCGAGTTCCTGCCCTTAACGATGATAGAGTCAATCTTCGCAAGGTCGATGAAGAAGCCGTCGTAGTCGAACTTAAACTCCTTACCCTTGAATACGAAGGCTGAGGCCACTACCGTACCATTGAAAAGGATGCCCCGGTTTTTCTGAATGTGAATGATGCTGGAATCCGGCTTCACGAACACCGTCACCGAATCATCGGAGAAGTTGAAGCGGTCCACGCCCCGCACCAGCAGGTCGTTGGTAGTGAGGTTCAGCGTGGCGTTTTTGCCGGCCGGCGACAAGCTCTTGATAGCAATGTGGTCGTAGTCTTTCTTGCCTCTCGACGAATTGACGTAGTGCAGCGCCTTCGGGCGCAGCGTTATTTGCTGCGTCTGCGGATTCCAATCGACGTAGCCGTCGCGGGCTAGGCCCGCCACTGCCGAGCGGACGTTGGCTGGCTGCAGCTTACGGAAGGTGGCCACTTCTTGCACCGTGAAGCGCCGCACATTGTTGTTCTCTAAGCTGTAGCCCACTATCATTTGCAGGGGGTGCAGCTTATTGATGGCCTTGATTTGCTGGTAGCGGGTGTTGGTATAAAACTCCTTGCTTTCGAAGCTAGCCGTCACCTGGTTTTTGGCGGTGAGAATAGCAAATTCGATGTTGGGCGTGGTAATCGGCCACGTCAGCAGCTCCGACGTGATTTCCATCTGGTGGTAAGAGTCAAAGTAGGGCGTGGATTTGTAGAGGCCGTTTTCACGAGCCAACTGCAACACTTGGCTTTTCTTGGAAAACTTAAGCTTCACGCCAGGGTGCGTGAGTGAGTCTACTTTGTCTTCGAAGATGGTTACCGCCGCACGCTCAGCCGTAATAACCGAGTCGCCGAGCACATAGGCCCGACTGGATGCCCGGAACTTAGGTTTGCCATCTAAGTCAACGAAAATGCGCGACAACGAGCCATCGAGTGAAGCCGACAACGCACGCCCTCCCGATAGAGAGAAGCCTCCGTAGTACCGAATATTGTTGCCGATGTTTTTGACGCGGGCATCGTTGGTGAGTGAGATAAAGCGTGGATAACCCGTGTCGGTAGAGCCTGGCTTTTTCTTTATGCTTTTATAGGATAACGCGCCTTTTATGGGTGTCTCTAGCACGGCCGGATAGGTTAGGCTAACTGGCTCAGCCTTGAACTCGGCGTGGGTAATGTCGAAATCGTAGCTGTTGAGGTCGGCAGTAGCGGGATTGTTGTTCACCTGCCAAACGTATTGCCCACCGTAACCCACAAACTGATTGGTAAGAGGCACCACAGCGCCGCTCGTTTTGCGGATAGTAACGGAGTCGCCATTAGCCGAGATAATCAAGTCGGCATCTTTCAGCACCAGTACCGGCCCGCGCGTAGGCGGCGCCATGTAGTTATCGAAGTAGGGAGCCGGCGTAAAAACTGGTTCTGGTGCGGCGGCAGGCTTGGCGGCAGTGCCGGCTTTAGGAGTAGGGGTAGGCGTCTTCTTGGCGGGCGTGCTCCAACCATCGTTGCTGTCGCCCCAGCCGCTGCTGCCACCGCTGCTCCACAGGTCGGCGGTGTCCCAGCCGTCGCTGCTCCTTTTCTTGGGAGCGGCTTTGGGTTTGGCGGCTGGCTTGGCCCCAGGTTTGGCAGGTGCAGGCTCCGGCGTGGGGGCCGGCGCTGCTACGGGCGCTGGTGCGGGCGCCATGCTTGGCATGTCCTGTTCGTTGTAGGCAAACGAGAAAGAGCCCGTACCTACTCGCAGCTTGTTGTAGCGGGAACTGTACAGGATCTTGGTTTGCAGAAATTGCGTAGTGGAAGCAATGAACTTGGCGGCTTCTGGCCCCGGAATATTAACTACCGTTTTGGTTAGCACATCCAACAGCCCGTCCATCTGCTGATCGGACATGTTTTGCACCGTGGCTCCGGCAATCAAGCCATTAAACATTGTCTCGAAGTGTGGCTTGGGCTTGTAACCCAAAGCCAGCATTTGCTGCGACAATGCCACAATCTTACCTTGCTGAGTGGCAGTTAGCTTATTGCTGGCCCAAAGCTGTTGCAGCCGGACTCCCGAACCGATGGCCGCAGCGTTTTTGGTGGTGGCCATCATTAGCTGCACGTCCTGTATAAATTGAGCAGGATCGGCTGAAAATTTACCGGAAAATTTAGGCACCGCCGAAGCGGCCGCGGCAGCCGGAGTGGCTGGCTGCGTTTTGGATGGTTGCGGCTTATTTTGCTGGGCCAGGACCGGGGCACTCACCCCTAACAGCACCAAGCAAAGCCATCTGAGAATAGCTTGCTTCATAGAAAATTCCGTCGGAACCTGATTAGTCGTCTACAATTTCGGTAATAGTCGCCATACTATTTGGGTTGGGTTGCAGGCAACGATGATTTTTGTGGTTTTGCACTATTCCAACCGCCTACCATCCTACAAAACTGCTGAGTCCGATGCAATTGGGCATCAAAAACAGCTGTAGACCGCCAACAAGGGGCATCTGAAAAAAGCTCAGCAAGAGTTACATTATTTCTCTGCTACTTGTCGGTTGTCGTCTTACTTCACGGTATCTTTCCAAACGTCATCCGCGTACCTTGTAGTGTACCTTCTTTCCTAACTGCTATGCATAACGCTGCTTCCCGGCTTTCCGCCCTTGCCCCGAACGCGCTGCTGCGCGTAGTACAAAACCTACGTGACGACATTACCCAACGCTTAGGAAAGTCGTCAGCTACCGTGGCCGAGTGGCGCGACCTGCTGCTGCTCGTTGATCCGGTGGTGCAAGAGCGGCCCGAATGCGGCACAGTTATCGTGCGCCGGGGCCGTGCCGCTCTCGACCGTCTGGCTAGCCACTACTTGGTTCCTCCCCAGAATGTCCTTCCCAAACTTGATAATCGGTCGTTGGTTCATGAGAACCCCATTGACTATGGCCTTTCTGATGAAGAATGGCTGGCACTTTGCCTTTAATAGGAAGCTAGCAAACCGGTGCTAGAAGTTAAAAGTGTGGAGCAATCAATCCGTACAGCTCCTAGCTCCGGTCTGCTGATTCCTCACTTATAAAACACCGCCGACACCCAATCATTCTGCGTGCGGTGGCTTTCGTAGCGTAGGCCGTGCTTTTCAGCAGCTTCGCGAATAAGGGGCAGATCTTCTTCGTAGAAACCCGAGAATAAAATTGGACTGTTGGGCTTTAGGTACTGCCCATACGCGCCCATATCCTCTAGAAGTACATTGCGGTTGATGTTGGCCAGAATAATATCGAAGGGCTCCTCCCCTTCCAACGCCGTGATGTCGCCGAGACGAGCTTCTACCTTGTCCTGCACGTTATTTTCCTGGGCGTTATCGGCGGCGTTTTCGGCAGTCCAGGGCTCTACGTCCACGGCCAGCACGTAGCTGGCGCCTAAGTGAACAGCCATGATGGCCAGAATCCCCGTGCCACAGCCCATATCCAACACCCGCTTGTTTTGGTGGTCGATGTCGAGCTGGTTGGTAATCATAAGTGCTGTGGTGTCGTGGTGGCCGGTACCGAAAGACATGCGCGGCATAATCACGATTTCGTAGGCTAGGTCGGGGCGAGCTTCGTGGAAAGGCGCCCGTACCGACACTTTATCGGCAATAACCAAGGGCTTGAAGTTTTTTTCCCACTCGGCATTCCAGTTCTGACGCGTAATCACGCGGTGTTCATAGCCTAATTCCCCTTGCCCCTCATAGCGGCTCATGATTTCGGCCACGGCATCGGCCGTAAACTGGTCTTCGTCAATGTAGGCACAGAAGCCTTCGTCGTTGTCCTCGAAGGTATTATAGCCTACTTCGGCTAATTCTGCTACCAATATGTCGGCCAGTTCGCGCGGGGCCACTACACGCACTTCTACAAAATCCATAAGTCAAGAACAGAGGAGAAACTGAATAAAACCGGCTGGGCCGGGCGACAAAGTTCGTGGAAAAACCCCGTCGAACGGATAGTGCTACTGTAGCTCATGCAAAAGCCCTTTCCCTCACTAGTCGGGAAAGGGCTTTTGCACGAATTCAACAACAGGCTACTGCTTGCGGCAGCCGGCAAAGGAACGCACTTTGGTGTAGTGCACACTGAAATCAGCTAGCTCGCGCTTGTTGGATACAAACAGCACGTAATCGGCAAAGTCGCGGGCTTCGGTGAAATACCATAGGCCCGCTTTATCGGCGAAAAGCTTGTTGTCTTCTGCAAATACCAGTACATCAGCAAAAGCCTCATCCGGCTCCTCGTATACCACTCCGAAGCAGGCACTGCGCCGCCGCGGGTCGCGCTCTAAGTACACTGTACCGTAGATACGACACGGCTCGATGGAGCCCACGGGCGCCGCAGTTACGAAAGGCACGCGAGGTGCTGGTGTTGCAAACGGATTTAGAGCCAACAGGCCAGATACGAGGAATTCAGCAAGCATAGTAGCAAGGAAGAGATATACTGTCTGACAATTATCTGGCCGAAAATAGTCTAACCTAAACACGAAATACCCGCTGCTACGCATGTGCATAACAGCGGGTATTTCACACTCTGGTTAGAAGGACTTAATAATTTCAGTGAAGTCGCGTGACTTTAGAGAAGCGCCGCCAATTAGGCCGCCATCTACGTCGGGCTGGCTGAACAACTCGCGGGCATTCTGCGCATTGGCCGAGCCACCGTAGAGGATGGTAGTGTTCAAAGCTGCTTCGGCATCATAGGCGCGGGCTATCTGCTCGCGAATGAAAGCGTGTACTTCCTGCGCTTGGGCGCTCGTAGCGGTTTTGCCCGTCCCGATGGCCCAAATGGGTTCGTAGGCAATGACCACTTGATCGAACTCCTCGTTGGAAAGATGGAACAGTCCGTCTTTCAACTGCTTGCTGATGAAGTTGAAGGTGTCATCGGCTTCGCGGGTTTCCAGCGACTCGCCTACGCAAAAGATGGGCTTCAGCCCGGCAGCCAAGGCGGCTTTCAGCTTCTGGCTCAGGAGTTCGTCGTCTTCGCGGAAATACTGTCGCCGCTCGGAGTGGCCGAGAATCACGTACTCGCACCCTACCGACTGTAGCATTTTAGCCGATACTTCGCCGGTGTAGGCGCCGCTTTCTTTTTCACTGCAGTTTTGCGCGCCTAAGTGGAAGCGGCTGCTGGCAGGCAGTTGCTTGCCAATAGCAAACAGGAATGGAAATGGCGGGCAGATTACCACTTCGACCCCGTTGGGGCCGGTAACTTCGTCTTGCACCATATTGGTGATTTCCGATACCAGGGCAAGACCGTCCTGATAGGTGGTATTCATTTTCCAGTTGCCGGCAACAATATTCTTACGCATGGAGGGCGAATTGAGGTGAAAGAAGATTGACGCAAGTTAGCGGGTCTGCCCAACCTAACCGGTGTTTTTCAAACCAACGGCATTAAACCTCTACCATGCGTCGTCCCCAGCTCGAAGCCAGCACTAAGCCGCCCAAGGCCACAATGCCCGCCCCTATCAGAGCGGCCCAGCTGAGTTCAGGATACGTATGGCGTTGTGCTACCCATATGGCAATCAGGGCCCAGGCTACCACCAGTGGAAACGCTACTTCCTTGAACTCGCGGCTAATGAGTAGCCCAAGCCCAACCACTATTGTTAGTAGCACCAGTCCCAGTAGCATAGCTAGGTTTAAATCGGGCTCCCAGCCTAGCTGCCGCAGTCCGATGATGCTGTTAATAGTAAAGGCCACCGAAATCCAGCCCAAGTACAAGGCAAACGGCACACTAACCCAACGGGGAGCAATATCGGCTAGCACCAGCCGCCGTGCCCGACCATAGGCCATAACAAGCGCACCGAGGATAATCATCATGGCCAGCCAGCAGGGCAAAATTCGCTCGTAGGCAAACAACACCACCCATAGCGCGGTAACGATGCTAGCCAGCGTAAGTGGTTGTGCTACGGCGTCGGGCAAGGGGTTGGAACGCTGAGCAGGCAGCAATTGCCAAACCACGTACACCGTTAAGGACAGGAAAATCAGCCCCCAAATAGAGAAAGCATAGCCGGCAGGGGTTAGCAGAGTAGGATACTTGCCCGAAACTGTACCCATACTTTGCCCATTGAATGGGAAGGCGTTGGAATAGTAGTTGAGGCCAATATTGCCAAGCACAGCAAGGGCCGCCAACCACCGCCACAAACGGTTCGGCGCAAACTCATCTATGGCGTAGGGAGAAGTAAAAGTAGACGACATACGATGCAAGGTTGTTAAATAGCAATGCGCTTCTCAACGCATAATCTATATAATACAAGTTCTTCTTTCAAAGTTACATAGGCGTCTGCATTCAACTTCTTATTTAAATTTCATCTAAATATTATTTATAAATGTTCTAAATAGTCGGATTTACTCCCGAGTTTTGCAGTCGATAACCTACTGCAACACGCATGAAATCTTTTACCTCACGTACAACAAGTCAGCAGCTAGCTTTTCTGCTTGTCTTGTTACTTTCCACTCTTTCGTTAGCGGCCCATGCACAAAGAGGAGTTGTGCAAGGCCATATCACCACCGTTGGAGGACTACCTATAGTGGGAGTTTCCATTGGCCTCAAAGGCACAAGCAAAGGCGCCAATACCGACAACAGTGGCAATTACCGCATAACTGGCTTGCAGCCGGGCACTTATACGCTTGGTGTGCGCCTCGTAGGTTACACGACGCAGGAGCGGCCCGTGCAGGTAGTAGCGGGCCAAACGAGCACGCAAGACTTTCAGCTCACCGAGAATACCGAGCAGCTAAATGAGGTAGTAGTTGAGGGGGATGCCATCAACAAGTTTGCGCGCAAGGAGTCGGAGTACGTATCGAAAATGCCGTTGAAAAACCTGGAGAATCCGCAGGTGTATGCCACGGTGGGCAAGGAACTGCTGAAGGAGCAGTTGGTTTTCACCGTGGATGATGCTATTCGCAATGCGCCGGGTGTGCAACGCATGTGGGAAGCCACAGGCCGCGCCGGCGACGGGGGCAGCTTCTACAACAGCCGCGGCTTCGTGGTATCGAGCCAACTACGCAACGGCATTGCCGGCAACGTTACCAGCGACATTGATGCCGTGAACCTGGAAAGGCTAGAGGTAATTAAAGGCCCATCGGCTACGCTCTACGGCAGCTCGCTCACGTCGTACGGCGGCTTGCTCAACCGCGTGACCAAACGCCCCACCGATTCGTTTGGGGGCGAGGTGAGCGTAGCGGGCGGCAGCTACGGCTTCCACCGCATCAGCGCCGACGTGAACCTAGTAGACCCTACGGCTGCTAACAACAAGCCCAAGGCACTTGCTTTCCGTCTAAACACGGCTTACAACTACGAAGACAACTTCCAGAATGAAGGCTTCGGCAAGAACTTGGCCGTGGCTCCCAGCTTGACGTTCCGCCCCACCGACCGCCTGACTATCAACCTGGATGCCGAGCTATACCAGAGCCGCAACGTTGGTAAGCAGTTGATTTTCTTTTATTATCCCGCAGCCCAGCTAGGCTTCGACCGGGCCGAT
The DNA here is from genome assembly GCF_029433095.1 of Hymenobacter sp. YC55. Lineage (GTDB taxonomy): Bacteria > Bacteroidota > Bacteroidia > Cytophagales > Hymenobacteraceae > Hymenobacter. The sequence continues at coordinate 506,892 of NZ_JARNTX010000004.1, read as the reverse complement.
GAAGCCCCTATTGACTACCGCAACTCCTACATGGGCAACGGGCTCACGCAGAAGTCGCGTAGCGCGAACTTCTTTGGACAGGTGAACTATCAGATTGCGCCGGGCTTCACGTCTTCCACCAACCTGACTTCCAGCCACAGCTACTCCAACGGCTTCGGCCCGTACTTCTACTTCTTACCCGATGTGGCCCTCGATTCCACGGCTGGCCCTGGTACGCGCAACCTAGCGCGCGCCGATCAGTCGACCAACAACAGCAGCAATCAAGTATTTGAAGCGCAGCAGCTGTTCAACGGTGACTTCAAAGTAGGCAACCTGCGCAACCGCGTGGTGCTGGGCCTGGACTTTCTGCGCGTTGACTCCGACATCCAATTTTTCGGGGGTGCCGGCGACGTAGTGCCGCTTAATGTGCCAGGTTACAACTACGGCAGCCGATTCAACGGCGACTCTCTAACGGCGTTCTACAACAGCCAAGCCACCAAGTCGACCTACCCCGTCACTACCAAGTCGAACACCTACAGCGCCTTTGTCTCCGATGTGCTCAACCTAACCGAAAAGCTCAGCGTGCTGGCGGCCCTGCGCTTCGACCATTACGACAACAAAGGTGGTATTCTGTATGTGCCCGTGAAGGCTTACTCGCAAACTACCCTTTCGCCGAAGTTTGGCGTGGTGTTTCAGCCGGTGCTAGACCAGGTGTCGCTGTTTGCTAACTACCAGAACAGTTTTATCAACCGCGGTGCCTACTTGGGAGTTGACCAGGTTCCGTCTGATGCGGCCCGTATTGCCAAGCCCGAACAAGCCAACCAAGTGGAAGGTGGGGTGAAGCTGGATGCAGCCAACGGCAAAATCAGCGCTACCGTGAGCTACTACGACATTCGGGTGAAGAACATCCTGCGCGCCACTCCTACCCTGACCAATCCGCAAGCCCAGACGCAGAACGGCACCCAACTGAGCAAGGGTGTAGAGCTAAGCATGATTGCCAATCCGCTGCCGGGCTTCAACGTAGTGGCTGGCTTTAGCTACAACGATTCCAAGCTCACGCGCACCAGCGAAGACGTAAACGGTCGGCGTCCGGGCACGGCTTCGTCGCCTTACCTGGCCAACTTGTGGCTGAGCTACCGGTTGTCGGAAGGTACGCTGCAAGGCTTAGGGTTGGGCGCGGGCGGCAACTACGCCAGCGACAACAAGATTGTGAATACAACGGCCAGCGTTTTTACCCTGCCCTCCTACACGGTGCTCAACGCTAGCATCTTCTATGACCAGCCTAAGTTCCGCGTGTCGGCTAAGCTAGACAACCTCACCAACGAGCATTACTGGATTGGCTATACCACGATGAGCCCGCAAAAGCTGCGCAGCTTCGTAGGAAGCGTAGCCTACAAGTTCTAAGCGGCCACAAGCCCGTTGACCAACCAAGCGTCAGGAGTTGCTAGCACTACGGTACGCCGCTCCTGACGCTTGCACGGTTTTATCACCTTCCACGTTCTTCTCTTATGACCTTCAAGAAAGCCGTCGGTAAAGTGCACCTCTGGCTCGGACTAGCGTCCGGGCTTGTGGTGTTTATTGTGAGCATCACGGGAGCCATTTTCACCTTCCAGGATGATATCCGAGACCTGACGGAGCCGTGGCGTAAGGTGGACGTGCAGCAGGCAGCGCCGGTACTGCCTTCGCAGCTAAAAGCAGCCGCGCTGGCGTATCATCCGGGTGCTAGTATGAACGATGCGTGGGTCACCTATTTCGCTCCCGACCGTTCGGCGACTGTGTTTTTCATTGATAAAGCCGGCCTGCCCATTCAGATCTATTTGAACCCCTACACGGGCCAGGTACTAAAGGAGCAAAACCTACGCACGCATTTCTTCACCATCATTCAGGAGATACACATGCACTTGCTGCTGCCCGAAGCAGTGGCTAAATGGGTGGTGGGCATCAGCATTTCCATTTTCGTGGTAATGCTGCTCACGGGCTTGGTGCTATGGTGGCCGAAGCGCAAGCAGGAACGCAAGCAACGCTTCACCATCAAGTGGGGAGCCCGCTGGCGCCGCGTCAACTACGATTTGCACAACGTATTGGGCTTCTACGCGGCCAGCATTGGGCTGGTGCTGGCCCTCTCTGGCCTGTTCATGATTTTCCCCTGGATGCTGGAGACAATTAGGTTTGCGGTGGATGGTGGCAAGGCGGCTCCCCCGGAGATAATGACCACCAAGCTTGACACCTTGCAAACTGTTACGCCCGCCCGCCAGCCGCTATCCGACATCGTGTATCGTAACGTACGCCGCCTTTCGCCCACCAACGAAATGATACTCATTGGGCCAACTGGCACGGGCAAAACTCCCGCGTATTGCTGGACCTACCAAAAGGCACTCCATTACTACTACCGCGACGAATACGCTTTTCACCCCATTTCCGGCCAGCTACTGGAGTCCCGTTTTCACGCTACCAAAAGCGCCGGCACCAAGTTCTCCGACATGAATTACGACCTTCACACCGGGCAGATCCTGGGATTTGGGGGTAAGATTGTCGCCTTTCTAGGTAGCCTGATTTCCGCTAGTTTACCCGTTACGGGCACGATTATCTGGTGGGGCCGCCGCAATAAAGCAAAACGCGCCAAACAGCCCGCAGCGCAGGTAGTAACAGCATAACGTTTACCGTCCAGTAAAAAGCAAATGGCCTGACAACGTTTATGTAGTCAGGCCATTTGCTTTGGTGTACTGTAGGCTTACAGCTTTTCCGCCAGGAACCGTGCAGTATGGTTGGTATCCTTGAGCTTTATCATGTCTTCGGGCGTGCCCTCGAACAGCAAGTGGCCACCGTTAATACCGCCTTCGGGGCCGAGGTCAATTACCCAGTCAGCACACTTGATGATGTCCATGTTGTGCTCGATGATGAGCACCGAGTTGCCTTGCTCCACCAGCGCGTTCATAGCCGTCATCAGCTTGTTGATGTCGTGGAAATGTAGGCCCGTGCTTGGCTCGTCGAAGATGAACAGAATCTTGTCTTGCTGCAGCGTGGCGCCTTTGGTTAGGAAGGACGCCAACTTCACGCGCTGGGCTTCCCCACCGCTCAGCGTGCTCGCCGACTGGCCTAACCGGATATAGCCCAATCCTACATCATCGAGTGGCTTGAGGCGCTCTACTAGCTTCGGCTGGCCTTGGAAGAAGGTGATGCTGTCGGCAATGGTCATGTCCAGCACCTCGTCGATGCCTTTATCCTGGTATTTCACGTCCAAGATGTCTTGCTTGAACTTGCGGCCGCCACAGCTTTCGCACGTCAGGAAGATGTCGGCCATGAACTGCATTTCAATCTTCACCTGGCCTTCGCCCTGGCATACCTCACAGCGGCCACCGTCGATGTTGAAGCTGAAGTGAGAAGGTTTAAAACCGCGAGCTTTGGCCAAGGGTTGGTCGGCAAATAGCGCCCGGATGGTATCGTACGCCTTCACGTAGGTTACAGGGTTGGAGCGGCTGCTTTTACCAATCGGGTTTTGGTCCACAAACTCTACGTGGGTCACCTGCCCGTTCACCCCAGTCAGCCGGTCAAACTTACCAGTCGATTCGCCCGCGCCACCGCCAAGCTGCTTGAGCAGCGCCGGCGCCAATATCCGCCGAATCAGTGTGGACTTGCCGGAACCCGATACGCCCGTTACCACCGTCATTACGTTCAGCGGGAACTTCACCGATACGTTCTTCAGGTTGTTTTCGCGGGCACCAGTTAGTTCCAGCACATTGCGCCAAGTACGACGCACTTTTGGCACCGGCACCTCTAGGCGGCCACTCAGGTACTGGCCCGTATACGTGTCGGTATCCTTTAGCAGATCATCGTAGGTACCTTGGAACATTAGGTTGCCGCCGCCACTGCCCGCTTCGGGGCCGATGTCGAGAATCTGGTCGGCCACCTCCATCATCTTTTCTTCGTGCTCCACCACAATCACGGTGTTGCCGAGTTGCTGCAAGGAGCGCAATACGCCAATCAACTGCTCGGCGTCCTTAGGGTGCAAGCCAATGCTTGGCTCATCAAGAATATACATCGAACCCACCAGCGCCGACCCAAGCGAGGTAGCCAACGAAATGCGCTGACTTTCCCCACCCGACAGCGTGCTGCTGAGTCGGTTCAAGGTGAGGTAGCCTAGCCCAACGCGGTTCAGATATTCCAAGCGGTTGGTGATTTCAGTTACCAGGCGCTCGGCCACTTTGGCGTCGTGTTCTTCGAGGTTCAGGTTCTGGAAAAACTCCAGAGCCCGGCTCACCGGCAGCAGCACCAAATCTGTAATACTCTGCCCGGAAATCTTCACGTATTGCGCGTCTTTGCGCAGACGGGTACCGCGGCAGTCTGGGCAGGTGGTACGGCCACGGTAGCGGCTTTGCAGCACTCTATACTGGATTTTGTGCGTCTGGGTAGCCACCCATTTAAAGTAGTCGTCGAGGCCGTCGAAGTACTTGTTGCCTTTCCAGAGCAAGGTCCGCTCGGCCTCACTCAACTCGTTATAAGGTCGGTGAATTGGAAAATCGAAGCGAATCCCATTCTTCAGCAACGGCTTCAGCCACTCACTCTGCTTGTCGGTGCGCCAAGGAGCAATGGCGCCTTCGTACACAGTCAGGCTCTTGTCGGGAATCACCAGGTCTTCGTCAATACCAAGCACCGAACCAAACCCTTCGCAGGTTTGGCAGGCACCGTACGGGTTATTGAACGAGAAGAAGTTGACGCTCGGCTCCTCGAACACCATGCCGTCCAGCTCGAACCGGTCGGAGAAGGTGCGGGTTTCGTCGTCGAGCTTCACAATGCACGTGCCGTGGCCCTCGAAAAACGCCGTTTGCACCGAGTCCGATAACCGGAACATCAAGTCCTCATCGCCCGGATGGATTACCGCCCGGTCTATCATGATGAATACGTCGCCTTCTACTTCGGGCTGGCCAGCAGCAATCAGTTCTTCTATGAAGGCGGTAGCACCGTTGGCTACCACCCGCGAATATCCTTTCTGCAGCAGCAAATCCAGCTCCTTGCTCATGGGCCGGTTGTCGTCGGCGCGTAGCAGAGGAGCCAGCAGCATCACGCGCGTGTCGGCGGGTAGCTGCATAAGGTAGTCCACTACATCGGCTACGTTGTCTTTGCGCACCTGCTCCCCGCTAACCGGTGAATAGGTGCGGCCCACCCGCGCAAACAGCAGCTTTAGGTAGTCGTAGATTTCGGTGCTGGTGCCGACGGTCGAGCGGTTGTTTTTGATGCTGACCTTTTGCTCGATGGCAATAGCCGGCGAAATACCCCGGATATAATCAACATCGGGCTTGTCCATACGACCCAGAAACTGACGGGCGTAGCTGCTTAAGCTTTCCACGTACATCCGCTGCCCTTCGGCGTACAGCGTGTCGAACGCCAACGACGACTTGCCCGAGCCCGATAGGCCCGTAACCACAATGAATTTATTGCGCGGTAGCGCTACGCTCAGGTTCTTCAGGTTATGAACCCGGGCATTTTTTATCAGGATGAACTCGCGCGGGTCGAGTTGGTCAATCGGGTCGGCCGCTGGGGCAGCCATTTGCAAAGCAGAATTTTCGGCCATAGACGGGGTAACAGCCACAACCGGGGGTTTGGTTTCCAGTGGGTGTGGTTTGCTACAACGAAGGTACGCGCGACAAGCGGGAGGTTGCGCACATTCTTGACAGAAGCCCTTCTAACACTCCAATGCCGCGTAGCTTCACACTCAATTATTTTTTCAAGTATGGCCGCAGCACCCGTGTCCAGATTTTGTAGCCGGCCAGGGTCATGTGTAAGCCATCCTTCACATATAGCTCGGGGCGTGGCTGGCCATTGGGCCCGAGCATAGGCGTGCCCACATCTGCAAAACGCAACCGCTGCGGGTGCGCCTCAATGTATTGCTTGATCAGAGAATTAGCTTCCTGCATCTTAGGATACAATGCCCAGCGTGCTATGCTTGGCTTGATAGACAGAAATACTAATTCTGTTTCAGGCAGTTTCTCTCGCATTAGCTTTTCGAATTGCAAAAACGAGTCATATACCTGAGCAGGCGTTGCGCCGGCCCCAATATCGTTGTCGCCTTCATACAGTATTACCTGCCGCGGCCGATAACGCACTACAAGCTTATCGAAGAAGTGAATAGCATCAGGAAAGCGCGAGCCTCCAAACGCGCGGTTTAGCACTGGGCGGCCTTTGAAGTCTGTGGCAAGTGTTTCCCACATTCTGACGGACGAGCTGCCGTAAAATAGCAAAGGCGCTGCTGGTGGCTTCTGTAAACTATCCTGCCGGCTGAAATTCTGCAATTCAGCCTTCCACTGCTCCGGATTGATTGGTTCAATAGTTGCTTGGCCAAAGCTGCTAAGCACCGATAGCACTAGTAGCAAACAGAGAAAGCCACACCGTTGAAATCTTAAATTCAGCATATCAATAAGGGCGCGTTTTGACGGGCGTCAAGGTAGCTGTTAAGTTTTTATAAAGTCAACGGATGCTGTTTCAGGGCATTACTGCACTTATTTAATAATATTGAATTATTTCGCCATAGCCAGTACCTGTATAGTGCTGATAATTTGGTAATTTTCGGCTTTATATCGCTCTGGTTGACGATCTAAGTATTGTATTATAAAACTTTATGAAGAAAAGATTACAAGCTTTCTTTCTCTTCTGCCTCATGGTAGTAACCCTACCAGCTATAGCAGGCGGCCCCATAGTATTGAACGGGCAATGGCGCGGTCCATTAAAAGTACCTGGCGGTACGCTCGAACTTATCGTTACCATAGTTCCTCTGACCAACGGGACCTACTACGCTGCGCTCGACGTACCGCAGCAGCGCATCTACCGCATGCCGGTCGAAGTAGTATTGAAAGGCAATGACCTTAGCTTACAAATCGAGCAAGCAGGTAGTAGCTTTAAAGGCAAGGTTTTGAAGGACGGAGCCATACTGGCTGGAGCCTGGAAGCAACCCGGTTTGTCAGGGACGTTGGAGATGCAGCGCGCAGGCTCGGCCACTGCAGCATCGGGCAAAGTTCGCCTAACGCCCCCGTACCGCGAAGATGACATCAATTTCACGAATGCCGCCGCTAAGCTGCGTCTCGCAGGCACACTAACCGTTCCCGCCGGTCCAGGCCCTTTTCCGGCAGTTGTACTCCTTTCCGACTCGGGCCCACAAGACCGCGACGCCGGTGAGCAGGAATATCGCATGTTCAGCATTCTGGCTGACTATCTAACGCGCCGCGGCATCGCCGTACTACGCTTCGACGACCGTGGTGTAGGCAAGTCGCAAGGCAGCTATTTCAATACCACTACCATCGATATGGTGGGCGATGCGCAGGCGGCCATGAGCTTCTTGCGCAGTCAGAATCTCATTAATCCAGAGCAAGTTGGCTTCATTGGTCATGGCGAAGGGGCCAACGTAGCCCTGCTAGCGGCCGCTGACGCTAATGCAGGCAAACCAGCTTTTGTAGTATCGTTGGCAGGCTATGGCCTACCAGGACGCCACGTGCTAGTGCAGCAGCAGTTAGAAATCATGCGGCTTATTGGCGCCAATCCCGCACAAGTGAAAGCAGCACTGGCACTGCACGTAGAGATGATTGACATCATTCGGCAGACGCCAAACGACGCCCTAGCTCGCAGCAAAGTAGCCTCGACGCTGCGCAACAGCAACACCGACCTCGATCCACATATGGCGCGTGCTCGCGCTATCCAGCTCACTTCGCCCTGGTCCCGCTACTTTATCGACTTCGAGCCCGCTCGCAAGCTGGCAGACGTAAAATGCCCAGTACTCGCCCTCAATGGCTCCAACGACTTGCAAGTGGAAGCCAGCGGCAACTTGGCTATGCTCCGCCGGGGCTTGCGCAATAGCCGGGACGTAAAAACGCAAAAGATTCCGGGCGTCAACCATTGGCTACAACCCATACAGGAAGAATGGGCCATAGTAAATGGCGAGCAACAGCCCACTTTTTCGCCCAAAGCGCTAGAAATGATGCGCGAGTGGATAGCTGCCCGCACCACACAACCAGGTGCCGTGCCCGTTACAGTGAAACGGACTTCCCCCACCAAAGCCAGCAAAATGAGTCGTGAGGCACAAGCAGCTAAGCCGCAAGCCAGTCGTTAGGCTTTAATCCGAGTCATTCTTACCGAAGAAGCCCCAATTGCCGCGTTAAGCGCTGGCAGTTGGGGCTTCTTCGGTAATGGCATTGAGACGCTACGCCTGATTCTGCGCGGTTAATTGCAGCAAACAAGTTTATGCTTTCACTGGCTCTGGGGTCAAATCAAGATGTCGCAGCTTATCAGCCCGCCAAGCTGTAATTCCTACCACCAACAGCGTCATAGCTCCACCGAATACTACCGACTGCACCACACCTAAGAGCCGCGCGGCCACCCCCGACTCGAAAGCGCCAATTTCGTTGGATGAACCAATAAAGATGTTATTGACTGCCGACACCCGTCCCTTCATATACTCTGGTGTGTAGGTATGAATGAGGGTGGAGCGGACAATAACAGATACTGAATCGAAGACCCCTGTCATAAATAGAAGGAACAGCGAAAGCCAGAAGCTACTTGACAAAGCGAATAGTATAGTAGCCACCCCAAACCCTGCCACTGCCCACAGCAACTTAAGACCCGCCTTGCGTCGCAACGGAAAATACGTCAACGACACCGCCATCAGCACCGAACCTACTGCCGGAGCAGCCCGCAAGTAGCCTAGTCCTTCGGCACCTACCATCAGCACTTTATCGGCGAAGACAGGCAGTAGGGCTACTGCCCCGCCAAATAACACCGCAAAAAGATCGAGCGAAAGAGCAGCCAATACCAATTGGTTTTGGAAAATAAACTGCATCCCGCTCAGGACACTCTCTTTTAGATTGAGCTTTTCCCCTTCCGTGACAGGTAATGGCCGCCCAGCAATGCTGATAAACAACAGAAGCGAAAGAGCCATCAAAGCAACATCGACGCCATAGGCAACCGACATACCAAAGTGGGCAAACAACAAGCCGCCAATAGCCGGTCCTACTACTGCTGCCGTTTGCCATGTGGTGCTGTTCCAGGTAATAGCGTTGGCAAGGTGTTCACGCGCTGGCATAAGCTGTGGCATAAATGAAAACACAGCGGGTCCTAGAAAACCTCTTGCCACACCACTCACAAATATCACGGCGTAGAGCGGCAATGCTTTTACTACAACGAGTCCAGCCAACGGCACTCCGAAACTAATTCCGGCTGTCAAGATCGGTAAACCTGTTGGGCTCGCCAGCAGCCACAAAGCCACCGAGCATAGCACCAGTACAGCTACCATTGCCACAATAATATTCTTCCGACGTACCGAATCGGCAAGGTGGCCAGCATAAAGCGACACAACGATGCTAGGAATAGCCTCGGCCAACCCAATCAAGCCCAAGGCTAGTGGATCACCGGTAAGTTTGAATAATTGCCAACTCACTGCCACTCCTTGCACTTGAGTGGCTAGCGTCATACACGCCCGGGCTGAAACAAAGCGGCGAAATTCTGGTAAGCGCAAGGCCGCATAGGGGTCATGGCGCGGAGTAGCAGTGGGCATGGAATAGAAACAGCGACTGTAAACCTAAAAGTAAGGCTAGCTTCTAAAACGAGGTCCGTACTTCCGAGTTCAAGTCTTGGCAGCTCTTCTAGAAAAGTGCCATCAAATTTGACTTCAGCTATTAGACTGTAAAGAGAAAACTATTCAGACATTTAGTAGCAAAGCAACTTCTTTTGAAAACAAGCTAAATAGGCTTTTGCCGTATTATTAGCCTGTTGCTTACATGCTTTTCAGGGCATTAACAACACACTATTTGAATGCGAATCTTCCGGCATATGGCCACCTGCCTACATCATGTAGCAGAATGAGATTTCTACCACTAAACACTGCTTGCTCGCCTAGTACTTTAGTACCGCCGTGTATTAAATATTGCATATAACGCACGCCAATAGGTATATATGCTTTCCTAGACGAACTACTAAGGGCTTGGGTATATTAATTAAGTTAATACAATATTACCTCCTGTTGTGGCCTGCACCTATAATTGAAAAGAATTAATCTGGTGCAACAGAACATAGTTGATTTTATATTCTATATAAAAAGGTTTCACAATGTGAAAAAATATTTTCAACTAACGCTGGTTAGGCATTGTGTTTGCCCCGGCAGTTCTCTACATTTGGTACAGAAGGAAATCTTCATCTTTTGCTCATCTAAGAAAATTCACCGGTAATCACGCAATATGGTTTGAAGCTCTACGTTCCCTTATTCGTAGCCTTTATGGAAACCATGCAGCCGAGCGACTCCGCTCTGATTTCACTATATATTGCCGGCAAAGAAGAAGCCTTCGCGCAATTGCTCGAACGTCATAAAGCCCGCGTTTTCACCACCATCATGTTGATTGTGCGTGATGAGGATGTGGCCGATGACTTGCTGCAGGATACCTTTATCAAGGCTATTCACACCATGAAAAGTGGTCGATACAACGAAGAGGGAAAGTTCTCTTCTTGGATCTGCCGCATTGCCCACAACCTGGCCATCGATTTTTTCCGTCGCGAGAAGCGCAGCCCGCTGCTCAACCTCGACACAACGAGCCATGCTTTCAATACCCTCTCGCATGCCGAAGAGGGAGTGGAATCTGCTCTGACCCGGGAAGAGACCTACGCCCGACTCCGTGAACTGATACAGGACCTGCCAGCGGCCCAGAAGGAAGTACTCGTAATGCGTCACTACGGCGACATGAGCTTCCAGGAAATTGCCGATGCAACGGGGGTTAGTATCAACACTGCGCTGGGAAGGATGCGTTATGCGCTGATCAACCTTCGGAAGAAGATGGCCGTACAACCAACTCTCTATGATCAAAACCTTACCCAACGAGAAGCTGCTCCGGTACGTGTACAACGAATTGCCAGCTGATGAGCAGCAGGAAGTAGAACAAGCTTTGGCGCACGACCCGGAGTTGGCCGTCGCCTGTGCCGATCTGCTTTTGGCCCAACGCACGCTAGATGCTCTAGCCTGTGCGCCGCGCCAACGCAGCACCGACGCTATTCTACAGTACTCGCGTACTTTTTTACGCTCGGCTTAGCGAATACTAGGGCACTTAATTAGCCGGGCAAACAGTAAACGGAACACCACGAAGCTTACCATGCGGTAACTTCGCAGTGTTCCGTTTTTTATTCTGGATACTTAGCTGAATGACGCCTCCTTTGGCAGGCTGCCTATTGCTTCAGTTACTTCCTTGGCTTAGCTACTTTACCATGCGCACTACTGAGCGTTTTCGCCATTTCATAGACTACTTCACTACCAATTTTCCGGAGCCCAAAACGGAGCTGCACTACGCTAACCCATACGAGTTGATTGTAGCTGTGGTACTAAGCGCGCAATGCACCGATAAGCGCGTAAATCAGGTGATGCCCGCTTTGGTTGAGCAGTTCCCAACCCCTGCTCATCTAGCTGCCGCTACTGCTGAAGACATATTTCCCTTTATACGAAGTGTCTCCTATCCGAATAACAAGGCGAAGCACTTAGCGGGGCTTGGCAGGATGCTGACCGAAGAGTTCGGTGGCGAGGTACCTAGCAGTATTGATGAGTTGCAGCGGCTACCTGGTGTGGGCCGCAAAACGGCCAATGTAGTGGTATCCGTGATTTACAACCAGCCTGCTATGGCTGTGGATACGCACGTGTTTCGGGTATCGCACCGTTTAGGCCTAGTTCCTCGCACTGCTACTACACCCCTTGCTGTGGAGAAAGCATTAGTAAAGCACACCCCCGAAATACTGATTCCTAAGGCACACCACTGGCTGATTCTACATGGCCGCTACATATGCGTAGCTCGTCAACCTAAATGCGCTATTTGCCCTCTTACTAGCTGGTGTAAGTACTACGCAACGAATGTAGCTGTGGCAGCTAAACCTGCCTCACTGCCCGAAATAAAGAGAAATGGCACGCCAACTAGTACAACCTAGTATAAAAGTAGCTCTTGGCAGTACAACACCTTTTTATTGTCTTTTTTGTATAGCTGCCTGCTCTAAACTGTTCTGCATAATAACCGCAATTTTCTGACGGTCAAAGGTATTGGCTGCTGTTTCTTGCCCGGCTTTACCGGCGGCTTGTAGTAGCTCGGGATGCTTGAATAACCTACTTAACTGGGTTGCTAACGCCTGTGCGTTATCAGCTGGGGAGTACCACCCACATCTATTGGCTTCGACGAAGTCACGCGTCCAGCCGCTATTGGTCACAATTACAGGAGTTCCCACAGCCAAACTATCGTAGAGTTTAGCAGGTGAATTCGCATCGAGCACAGGCAGGCCCAGGAACGATACGACCGACACATCCGCTAGCTTAAACCATGCGAATACTGCATGGCGCGGTTGCGGAGGCACCAGCCGAATAAACGGGTGCTGGCTAGCAGCCTCTCTTAGCAGAGGTTCGTCGTAGCCATGTCCCATAAACAACCACACTACTTCCGGGCAAGTGGCGGCTAAGGCTACCGCAGCGGCAATCAGCATAGGAATGTTGTTAGCCCGCCCGAAAGTGCCTGCATATAGGACTACGCGCCGGCCTTCTAGTTGAAGCTCGTGACGCAAATCGGCTACGGTGACATCGGTGGCACGAGCCGCCAAGTCAAAGTCAGTACCATTAAGCACAGTGGTTAGCTTTTCCCCTGAAATACCTAGACTGCTTATGTAATTAGCCATACCCGGCGACAAGGGCAGGATGTGACGAGCCGACTGGTACAAGCTCTTTTCTAAAGCAAACAGCTGCTTCTGGGCCCATACACTAGGCACAGCTCCCATAGCCACCGGAAACGAAGGCCATAAATCCTGCACCTCAAATACCCACGGTACGCGGCGCCAACGAGCCACCTGGGCGGCGGCCCAAGCCGCCGTCAGAGGTGTGCTGATTCCCCAAATAACATCGGGCTTGTCAATGCGCAACCCCTCGCGCAGAGCATATGCTGCGTACTGCCCGAAAGCCAACGCTCGGCGCGGCACACCCATCTTATTATGATACGGCACTTCAGCGGCCCGCATTTCAACCCCTTCGGGCAGCCACGGAAACTCCTGCGTTAAGCGTTGCTGCTCCCAGGTACGGGTAGTAATGAGCGTAACGCGGTGCGTGCGGGCAATATGCGCTAGCAAGGCATAATGCCGACTTGTCGCCGGACAGTCGGGGTTGGTGTGATACTGACTGAAAACGGCAATATGCACGCAATGGCAGTTATGTGTTATGAGGGCAGCGGAATCCAGTAGCATGTTCTCTTCTGAACACAGGCTACCTTATTCAGCCACGTACTTGTCCTCTACCGTTCGGCCCGGCGTGGCTTGGGCCGATAACGTGAATCAGTGAGAATATGCTGCGCGTTTTTGTCGGCCATCAATTGCGCTAATGTCACGTTCGGATTGTTGGTCATGTACTTCCGCACAATTTGCCAGCCTAACCAAGCGCCAACCCGGCCCGGACACGTTTTATCGATTTCAGGAATATTAGGCCGCTCCCCCACGTACTTCTGTACCACGAAAGGTGTTGTGGTGTAAAGCAGCTTCTTATCTAGGAAATGCGCCCACACCTTGCTTTCGTTGAAGTGCACGCCGGCTAGCTCTTTGTTGGTATAGCCAATGAGTATGGAATCGGGGGTGCAAGGCAGCACCTGCTCCGCAAAATAGAGCGACTTACCGAACTGAATCATGTCCGAAAGCATGGTCTGATCAGTCAGCTCCTTCTTGTTGTATTTGCTGCTAATAGCTAGCGCCGCAGTAGGCAGTACATACTCAGGCCGGTACCGACGCAAGATGTAATCTGGGACGTTGGGACGGTACCGTGCTTCAGGTCCTACAAAGAAGTCTAAGCCTAGCACCATCAGGCTGTCATTGACAAACATGTCTTGGCTTAGCCCTGTCACGAAGGTCTTGACGGGGGGCACCTGGAAATCCTTGAAGTTGTAGCGAACATGCTGAAACATGCGCTGCAGCTCGCCTTTCAATTTCTCAGAATCTTTGAAGGTACTATCGGTCTGGAGACCGAGTTGTTGCAGGCCCGCATTAGTCGCCAACTTCGTAAGCGTACTAGCTAGCACATCGTCGGTGGGAAATTGCCGCCGCTGCAAAAACTGGTTGGCAAACAAAGGATGCTGCGTAATAAAGCGTTTGGCGTCGGTTGTATTCTTGATTTGAAAAAACGGTTTTTCTAACCGCTCCAACTCTACCGGGGCGCTTACGTTAGCTACCTCAGGGTTGATTTCACAGGTGCTCTGGTCCCGGCTACACGCCGTGAGCATCGCAACAATAAACCCTAATAGAGCAGCAAGAGTGGGACGCATATAAGTAGGATTGTAGAACACGCTTCTATCTTTGAGGCGAAAATAGCCTAAAACCAAACGCCAGGCGGCCTGGCTTTAGTAAGCCATACTGTTTATTCGGATTGTCCATGAAAAAATTACTTTTAGCACTACTAACTGTGGCAGCTTCGGCTGGTGCTGCTTCAGCACAGGTTGAAATCGGCCTGAAACTCTCGCCTTCCATCACGAACCTGCGCGCTGAGTCTCCCTCGTCGTCAAGCTTTCAAAACGAAAGCAGTAAGGTAGCTATTGGTGGGGGCCTCGTAGTTGATTACTTTTTCGGGCAAAACTATGCTTTCAGCACTGGTTTACAACTCGTTGGCAAAGGTGGCACGATAAGCTATTTCGATCAAGGAGCCCGCTACGAGCAAAAAATTGGTGTTCAGTATCTGGAAGTACCCGTTACGGTGAAGCTCTTCACGAACGACGTTGCTACGGACACCAAGCTCTACTTTCAATTAGGTGGCTCTTTCGGGGGCGCTATTGCGGGAAAAATTGACGGCAACAAGCGCTTTACCGACCCGGTTACTGGCAATGAAAATAAAGCCCTTGATTACGTTATCCTCCCCGATGCTGCCGTGCTACTAGGTTTCGGTGCCGAATATCAGCTAGGACAAAGCACGAAAGTTTTTGCTGGTCTTAGCTACCACCGGGGCCTACTAAACATTGACAACTACTTCGAAGACGAGCGCAACTTTTCTGATGTGACTCTCAAAAACAGCGAATTTGCACTGGACTTGGGTCTCAAGTTTTAAGAAAGTGTTGCTTTGAAAACGGGAAAAAGCCCGCATTGCTTCGAGCAACGCGGGCTTTTCTTCTGTCAGGAGGAGTCGTCGCAGAACGTTCCGTTAGTCAGTTATTTCAATTTCGCGGTCTTGCAAACGGGCCATTGCAGCAGCAGCAGAGTGCAACTCAATTTCCTCCCCTTGCTCGTCCTCAATACGGTAATCAGTTAGGCCGAGGCTCGTATCCTTCACTACTTTGATCCACTTGTAGTACTTCAGATACCATTTCATCTGCTTCGACACCAATCCTTTGGTATAATATGCGTGCAGGAAGGGATGCACGTACAACGTAATACCCGCTTGATTCTGCGTCACCAACAAATCTTCGATGCTATTGTCGATTTCGTCGGTCACTTGAATTGAAGCGGAAATCTTACCAGTGCCACCACAAGTTGGGCAAGCTTCACCCGTGACGATATTCTCGGCTGGGCGCACACGTTGCCGTGTGATTTGCAACAAACCAAACTTGGTGATAGGCAAGATGGTGTAGCGCGCTTTATCAAGCTTCATGATGCTATGCACGGCATCTTCCACCTTTTTGCGACTCTCCGCCGACTTCATATCAATAAAGTCGACGACGATAATGCCACCCATGTCGCGCAGACGCAACTGACGCGCTACCTCTTTGGCAGCCAGCATGTTCACCATCAAAGCCGTAGCTTCCTGGTCACTTTCCTGGTTGCTTTTATTGCCCGAGTTTACGTCGATAACGTGCAGCGCTTCTGTGTGCTCGATTACGAGGTAGCCACCGCCTGGTACCGTCACAGTTTTGCCAAACAGTGTTTTAAGCTGTTTTTCAATCCCGAGGTGCTCAAACACCTTCACTTTTCCGGTGTAGTGTTTGAGCAGCCCGATCTTATCTGGGGCAATCTGCTCTAAGTACCCACGCATTTCTTCGTAGCGAGCCGGCGTATCCACCGTAATGGCATCAAACGACTCGTTGAGCATGTCGCGCAGCATGGAACTGGTCCGGCCTAGTTCGCCCAGTACTTTGTCGTTCGGTTTGGCCGTGCGCAAAGCAGTGAATAACTGGTCCCATTTGCTGGTCATGCTTTGCATGTCGCGGTCCAGTTCAGCCACTTCCCGTCCTTCGGCTACGGTTCGGATAATGACACCGAAGTTATCGGGCTTGATGGAGGCAATCAGCCGCTTTAGCCGTTCCCGCTCCGTCTTGCTCACGATTTTCTTCGAGACGCTGATGGTATTCGAAAACGGCACCAACACCAAGTAGCGCCCTGCCATGGAAATATCCGTGGAGAGGCGTGGCCCTTTGGTTGATATCGGCTCTTTTACAATCTGGACCACAATCTGTTGGCCCTTCTTAAGTATATCGGCAGCCTTACCTACCTTGTCTAATGGCCCTTCCAGACCAAAAGTTTTCAGTGCGCCAACCGTAATTTTCTGCGACTGTACGCCCCGCACCCACTTACTAAGCGAAGGAAATTGCTCGCCTAGGTCGCCGTAGTGCAGAAACGCATCCTTTTCGTACCCGATGTCAATGAACGCAGCGTTCAGACCGGGCATAACTTTCTTGACCGTGCCCAGGAAGATGTCGCCCACCGAATAATTGGTGTCGTTGCGGTCGAAATGATATTCGATGAGCCGCTTGTCCTGGAGCAGGGCAATCCGTTCTCCTTCCTGAGTAGAATTAATTATTAATTCGTTACTCAATGGATTAGGTTGTTAGGTACTCCTGATCGATGGCCCGCGGGCCCCAAACCGGCAAAGGGAAGCCGGTGCACGTAGCACCGGCTTCCCTTGCAAGCCTCGGGGAAAGCGAATAAACAGCCACTCTCGGGGATACAAAATGAGAGATAGACGATGTTTTCTAGCACGAAAACCCGCCAGCAAACCCCGAAGGCTTACTTCTTCTTGTGACGGTTCTTGCGCAGACGCTTCTTCCGCTTGTGAGTGGCAATCTTATGACGCTTTCTTTTCTTACCGCAGGGCATGTTGTGATGGGTTAAATGGTTGAATGATGATTATTTGCCGATGGCTGATGGTAGCATGTTAGAGACTGAATTAGAGGCAAAAAGCTCTTTCATCAATCCGTAGCACACTACTATCAGCCATCAGCGTTTTACTGAAGCTTCTGAAGCTGCTCGTCCACCGCGGCTGTGAGGCCCGGGTCCGTGCTCAGACTTTTTGCCTTTTGAAAGGCAACCTTGGCGGCATCGTTGGCTCCGGTTTGAGCTAGAGCAACGCCGAGGTAAAACTGTCCGTTCACATTTTCCGGATTGACCTTAGTCAACTCCCGGAAACGCTCTACGGCTTTATCATACTGGTTGCTTTGCATCGAAAGCAAACCCAGATTGTAGATGGCCTTCTCGTTGCGCGGGTCGGCCACCAACACTTCGCGTAACAGTACCACTCCTTGGACCGGGTTCTCACTGGCCATGAACGCCATACCTAAGTTGGTTTTAGCATCCAGATTCTCGGGGTTGTTTTTCAAAACTTTCCCGTAGAGTTCCTGACACTTAGCCCCTAAGGTTTTTTGGCGCTCCTGCGTGGTTGCGAAGCTGAATGCCTCGAAGTAAGCATCAGCAGCGCGCTTCCACGTTTGCTCTCCCGGCCGGGCTTGCGCCACTTGCTCCAAGAAGTAACCGGCACTATCAAACTTCTCGGCCGCTTTGTACTTGTCGGCCAAGTTACCAGCTATTCGAAGCTTAGCAATAGGGTCCCGCTCGGCAGTATATTGGGCAGTAAGCGTACTGATTTCGCGGCGTTGCGCAGGTGCTACCGTCATGTGCGGCTGCTCTAGCGATGGCCCATTTGCAGTTCCATCCTGTTCGCCAGAAGAAGCTACAGCTTTCGAGCCATTGGTGTTTGGGCCACCTCCGTCGCGCGTCGCGGTTTTAGCAGCGTCCTGTGCCAACTCCCCCTTACCTTCCTTAGGCTTGACAATCACTTTTGGCAACAGAAACAAGCCGGCTATTAGCGCAGCGGCTACGGCCAGAAGAATAAGCTGATGCGAAAAGGTACGTTGGGCCATGTGGAAAAAGCAGGCCGCCGGGTCTCCGGAACAGGATACCCAGCGGCGCAGCCGGCAATATTACGACAATGACGCTTAAGCGTTGGCTAGCGCTTTAATCTTCTTGCTGTTTTTGATCTTCCCAATGAAGGTCTTCGACGGCTTAAAGCTCGGGATGAAGTGTTCGTCGATGATGATCGACGTATTTTTTGAGATGTTGCGGGCGACTTTCTTCGCACGTTTCTTGTTTACGAAGCTGCCGAAGCCGCGTACGTAGATGTTGTTGCCCTCAGCCATCGAGTCCTTCACAACTTTAAAGAAGGCTTCTACGGTAGCCGAAACGTCAGCTTTCTCAATGCCAGTCTTGTCGGCAATTTCGGCGATTACTTCTGCTTTAGTCACGCTGGTAAGTGTACTATGGTGTGAAAAATATGTGCTGGGTCTGCTACCCAATCCCAAACGTAAGCCCTTGCCTGGTAGGCTGTTTGCTTGCGAATTGGGGCCACAAAGGTAGTTCCCTTTTTTGGTTTTGCAATAGTAGTACCCGCTATGAAATTTATCTCCTTACTTACGTCCAACTAATTCTTTCTCAAAACATTGACTTCCACTTCTGCTGCTGTTGCTCATCCCTACTTTTCGGCTGCCCTCTTGGAATGGTACCCGCGGCACCGTCGCGACCTGCCTTGGCGCCACACCCGCGACCCGTATGCCATCTGGTTGTCCGAAGTAATCCTTCAGCAAACCCGTGTCAAGCAAGGCCTTCCTTACTACCTCACATACATCAGCACGTATCCAACAGTTCAAGACTTGGCCGCCGCTCCCGAAGATGAGGTGCTGCGCCACTGGCAGGGCCTCGGCTACTATAGCCGCGCCCGCAACATGCACCACACGGCGCAGCAAGTAGTAAACGAGTATGGAGGCCGCTTCCCGGAGACCTACGCCGAGCTCTTAAAACTGCGGGGAGTAGGTCAGTACACGGCAGCGGCTATAGCTTCCTTTGCTTTCGGTGAGAAGGTAGCGGTACTCGATGGCAATGTGTTCCGGGTATTGGCCCGAGTGTTTGGCCTCACGCAAGACATTGCGGCTCCTGCCAGTCGACGAGTTTTCCAAGTATTGGCTGACCAGCTAATTCCAGCGTCTGCTCCTGCCGAATTCAATCAGGCCATTATGGAGTTTGGGGCCATTCAGTGTACGCCCGTTAATCCAGATTGCCTGTTTTGCCCGTTGCAGAACCAGTGCTACGCTTTCCAGCATGGCATGGTGAATGAATTACCAATTAAAAGCAAAGCGAAAGCAGGCCGGACACGCCATTTCCACTACCTCGTTCTACGGCACGGGAACACAGTATATATGCGTAAGCGCGGTCCGAAGGATATTTGGGAGGGTTTGTATGACTTTGCGCTAACAGAGAAAACGGTTGCTGAATTACCAGCCTTAGAGCTTCTAGACACCGTAGAGGCGCTCGGTGGTCAAGTGGTTACCGACCAAGCTGAAGAACCTGTTCAAGCTATGCGTCATGTGCTAAGTCACCAGAAGGTAGAAGCGAAATTTCACCCAGTGTGGCTACGCGAACCATTGCCAGCCGCAGCCTTGCATTCATCAGGATTGGCAGCCTTTACACTAGAGCAAACGGAGCGGTTGCCGAAGCCTATTATAATTGCTAATTATCTTAACAAAAGCTGGAAATGATTACTAAAATATTTGGTAATGATACTGGATTTTTATATCTTTAAATCTAAATACAGGCACTTAACTCTCTCATAAACCAGCAATGGCAGGTATTAATAAAGTAATTTTGGTAGGCAACTTAGGCAAGGATCCTGAGGTGCGTCACCTAGAAGGTGGAGTCAGCGTAGCCAACTTTACGCTGGCCACTAATGAGTACTACAAAGACAAGCAAGGCACCCGCGTTGAGCGCACCGAATGGCACAACATTGCTGCTTGGCGAGGTCTAGCCGAAATGGCCGAGAAATTCCTTAAAAAGGGCCAACAGGTGTACCTTGAGGGTAAGATTCGTACGCGTCAATACCAAGACAAAGACAACCAGACCCGCTACATCACCGAAATCATTGCCGATGAAATCACCATGCTTGGTGGTCGTCAGCAAGCGGGCGACGGGCAAACTCAGGCCAACGGCACCACGGCTGTAGTGGACGCACCACAAACGTTCCGCCAGGAGCCAGAGCTGGATCAGTTGCCCTTCTAAGCTCCATTTTTTAATAGCAGTTTTCAAGCTCTGGCATTTTGCCAGAGCTTTTTTCGTTCTAATAGTGTTGCCTAACCTTGTAGCAGACTCTAGAAGAATCCTGCTTACTCGCTTAGCTTATCAAGCTTCTGTTCTTTGTCTAAAAGGCTATTGATAGGAGCTTTGCCTTGCCAAGATATCTGTACGTGGAGTTATTGCTGTAGGGCCAGGGTTTCGCGTTACCTTTGAGACACATATTTGCATTGCTGCCAATGCCTGCTTTTCGTATTCTACTTGCCTTGTTGACCTTGACGTTGGTGGTGCCTGCTTGTTCCTCGCCAGGCTCCGACGATTATACTCCTAAACCCAAGGGCTACAACCGTATCGACTTGCCGCCTCACCGCTATCAGCAGCTAGCGCCGGGCCACCCCTACACGTTTCAGTATTCGCACTACGCGAAAGTGCTGCGCGACTCTTCGTATCTGGCACAGCCTCATTGGATTAATGTGTATTACCCAGCCATGAAGGCTAGTATACAAATCACCTACTCTGACCTGAAAGGCAACCGGAAGCTGTACAACAAAATGCTGGAGGATGCTCGCAAGCTTACGAGCAAGCATGAGGTGAAGGCCACTGCTATTGATGAGAACATCCTGAAGACACCTGCTGGACTGCGCGTAGCAGTATTTGAGCTTCAAGGAGAGGTTCCTAGCCAGATGCAGTTTTACACCACCGACAGCACCAAGCATTTCTTCCGTGGCGCCTTGTACTTTCGCACGGCAACTGCCAACGATTCGTTGGCCCCGGTGATTGATTATGTCAAGAAGGACATTGTTCAACTGCTTAACACGCTGAAGTTTCAGTAGAAGGTCAAATTGTTGAATGGTTAAAGGGTTGTTTGTTGGCATTATCGTCTGAACAACCAATCTTTTAGCCAGTGAGCCATTCTGCCATTTACCCTTGAGTAATTTCTTTCAAACCAAGATTGAATATTTGCGCGGCGTAGGGCTGCAACGGGCGCAGCTCCTGCAAAAGGAGCTGAACCTGTTCACGTATGGTGACCTGATTCAGCGCTACCCGTTCCGCTACCTCGACCGCACGCAGTTCTACAACATCTGCGACCTACACGACGATCTGCCTTTCGTGCAGGTGAAAGGTATTCTGCGCAACCGGGAGGTGGTTGGTGAAGGCCCCAAAAAACGCATGGTGGCCAAAGTTGCTGATGCCAGTGGTGAGCTTGACTTGGTGTGGTTCAAGGGCGTGAACTACCTGGAGAAAGTCATCAAAAACCACCAGGAGTACATCGTGTTTGGCAAACCCACCATGTTCAACGGGCGGCCGCAGATGGCCCACCCGGAGATGGAGGAGGTTACGGAAGCCAAAGCTGGCCAAAGCTACCTGCAACCGGTCTACAACACGTCGGAGAAGCTTAAAAACTACCACCGCGTTGACAGCAAGGCTATTGCCCGGATGGTGGCCGACTTGCTGAAGCTGGCGCTGCCTCATATCTACGAAACGCTCTCGGCAGATCTGATCCGTCAGTATGGGCTGATGGATAAGGCTACGGCTATCCAGCAGATTCACTTTCCGCAGAGCACCGAGCTATTACAGGCTGCGCGGTTTCGGCTCAAATTCGAGGAGTTGTTTTATGTGCAGCTCAAACTACTCCGCCAGCGCGACCAACGCAAAGTAGAGCTAGCCGGGCAAATCTTCAAGGAAGTGCCCACGCTGGTGCATTTCTATAAGAACGTACTACCCTTCGACCTCACCGGCGCCCAAAAGCGGGTTATCCACGACATCTACAAGGATTTCTGTACCGGCAAGCAAATGAACCGCTTGCTTCAGGGCGACGTGGGCTCGGGCAAGACGATTGTGGCCTTTATTAGCATGCTCATGGCTGCCGACAACGGTGCGCAGAGCTGCCTCATGGCTCCTACCGAAATCCTGGCCGACCAACACTACATCGGCCTCAAGCAGTTTGCTGACCTGCTCGGCATCAAGATCGGGAAACTAACCGGCAGCACCCGCACCGCCGACCGCCGCGTATTGCACGAGCAGCTGCGCTCCGGAGAGATGCACATGTTGGTGGGCACTCACGCCCTGCTTGAAGACGTAGTACAATTTCGGAACTTGGGTTTGACCATTATGGACGAGCAGCACCGTTTTGGGGTGGCGCAACGTTCGAAACTATGGCAGAAGAACCCGCACGTCATTCCACATGTGTTGGTGATGACGGCCACTCCCATTCCGCGCACGTTGGCCATGACGCTCTACGGCGACTTAGATGTATCGGTGATTGATGAGTTGCCGGCGGGTCGTAAGCCTATCGTCACCGTGCACCGCTTCGATTCCAATCGCCTTAAGGTATTCGGCTTTCTACGCGACCAAATTAACCTCGGCCGGCAGGTATACATCGTGTACCCGCTGATCGAGGAAAGTGAGGCCATGGCCGACTACAAGGACCTTATGGACGGCTACGAGAGCATAGCCCGGGCGTTTCCAGAGTTTCAGATCAGCATTGTGCACGGTCGCATGAGTGCTGCCGAAAAAGACAGCGAAATGCAGCGTTTCGTAAAGCGCGAAACGCAAATCATGGTGGCTACTACCGTAATTGAGGTGGGCGTAAACGTGCCTAACGCTTCTGTTATGGTGATAGAGAGTACCGAGCGGTTTGGGCTTTCGCAGCTACACCAGCTTCGGGGCCGGGTGGGCCGGGGCGCCGACCAGAGCTACTGCATCCTTATGTCGGGCTACAAGCTGAGCAAAGATTCTCGCACTCGCATCGAAACAATGGTGCGCACCAACAACGGCTTCGAAATTGCCGACATCGACTTGAAATTGCGCGGCCCTGGAGACCTGATGGGCACACAGCAAAGCGGCGTGCTCGATCTATTAATAGCTGATCTGGCGAAGGATGGACGGATCCTAACGGAATCGAGAGCCGCCGCCCAGCAGCTGATCAACGAAGACCCCGGCCTCAACCACCCCGACAACGCGAATATCCGGCGCCATATCGAAAGCCTTCCTGCTACGGCCGTAAACTGGAGCAGGATCAGTTAATGCCAACGACCGGTAGCAAGCATAAAAAAAGCGACTCGTATGAGTCGCTTACACAAAGCTATTCTATGCCTTCAGATGCACTGGCAACCGGGCCTATTGCGTGCCATAGCCGGCTGTTGTTAGCGTTAGTAGCAGCCTGCTGAAAGGAAACTGGCTTGGCTATTATTGGATTTACTGCTGGTTCCACTTTCGTTGTACCAAGTATAGCATCAGACTGTTTTGCCAACTTACCAACAACAATAAGAGCGAAAAGAAGAGTGAATCGTACTAAAGACTTCATAAGAGATATAACAGTGCAGCCTATACTATCGTTGCGGAACAAAGTTAAGGCCAATTCTCACCTTTCAAGCAAATTTTAGGAGAAAACAGTTTTTTGAATATTTAGAAAAACTAGTAAAACGCAATTTCCAATGAGATAAGCGGGTATAGCATAAACAAATACTTAGCTTTATATAAATTTTTATTAGCAAGATATAAATCATATTTACGCTTCCGCGACTATCGCTTTCACAATCAAAAGCACCTGCAAATTAAACACATACATACTTTGAAGTCATTGTCCATTGCGTTATCAATGCGTAAATAAACGGTTACGTTTAAGCGACTCCTTAGACAAATGAGTGTGTTTTAACAGTATAAACCCAGACTTAGATACCTTTGGAGAATCCTGTTTCTCTTTTCTACTGATTTTTCATTTAACCCACTTTGCTTGTGCGCTTCAACTACCTGCTAGCTGCTGGCACTGTCGCCTTTACCTTGCTGCTCAGCCCAACTGTGGTATCAGCTCAAAAGGTCAAGTCAGCCCCTTTCAGTTATTTGCCCGAACGCTCTGTTGACCGATATAACCAGCGTGTTTCTCGCAAAACATTGCCGCTACCTGGTGGCGCGTTTATAATTCTCGCTCATAAATCCGCTACTGAGTACGCTATAGAGCGTTACGACGCGGAATTGAAGCGTCAGTGGAGCACCGCTTTGCCTTTGACTGCTGAGCAAGCCATAGAAGGCTTTACTAGCAGTAGTGGACAAGCTTTAGTAGCTATTTATGATAAGAGTGGCGCCACCCAAAGCATTTCGGCACAAGCCATTGACTTAAGTAATGGCCAAAAATCACCGCTGAAGAAGCTAACCGAAACTGGCTTGCGCGACCGGCGTCCCAGTGTGGCCTTTTCGCCAGATGGTAGCAAGATGGTAGCTTGGCGCTATGTTGCTCGCAACAACCAAATTAAATCTATCAGCGCCAGCGTATTCGACGAAAAGCTAACCAAGCTAAAAGACCGCACATACGACTTTAGCGACCAGGGCGCATTCTTTTCCACTACTGTCCACATCGGCAACGACGGTGCGCAGTACGTGACGCTGGTGAGCGACGAAATGAAGAAGCTCACTGTTCGGCGCTACCGCAACGACAACAACGATATTAAGGTAATGTCGGTGTCGGTGGGAGGCACGTTTGGGGGTAAGGTGGTCAACGTTTTCGACTCCCGGTTTGCGCTACAACCCGACAATGTGCTGTATGCTGCTGCTATCTGCAACGAGCGGGAAAGTGGCCTTTACCATAGCTTGAAGGTGGTAAAGTTTGATTTCTCGGGCGAAGGCGACATGAAATTCGCCCCCGAATTCAGCTTTACGCCAGAATACTTAGCAGAAACTAACAAGGCCACTGCTGGTACAGCGAAACGCATAGAGGACGTTTACCTAACCGACTTATTGCTCACCGACGAGAAGCAGTTAGTTGTGGTGGGCGAAAAGAAATACGAGGAAGGCGGCGACGATTCGCCCGGCCATACCCGTGAGTTGCACCTGTTTGGCTACAACGAGTTTCTGTCGCCAGCCTGGCACAGCATTGTTGCGAAGGATCAGGTAGCACCGGCCGCAGAGGGCTTTAGCAGCATCGGCTACCGAGCTGCTGTATTTGGTTCTGACCTGCAGCTTATGACTTGGGAGAAGCTAAAAGGCAAATCGGACCTCTATCTACGGCGCGTGAATTTGCAGACCGGCGTGGTGCAAGCACCCAAAGGCTTAGGCCTGAATGTAGCAGCCGATCAAAACCCCTCTTACGTAAAGGATTTCACAGCTTGGCTTGATGCCAAAACGCTTATTGGCGTCAGCCGACCCAGCAAGAAATCGGCAGCACTGATGCTCAACAAGATCGTAGTGAAACAATAGGCTACGGTAGGTTTACAGGAACGCAAAAAAGCCACCTCGTACATCCGAGGTGGCTTTTTTGTGCGCAAGCTTCAAGACAGTAGACGCCTCATGGGAAGATGCCCAACGACTGATAACTCACGCCTATTTTCTCGATGGCATTGTAAAAGGCTGCCGTACGCAAATCAGTAATACCTTCCACTTCGTCCATTACCCGCCGAATGGCGTGGTAAGCGGTAATCATGGTGTCTTCCAAGCCCGAATGAACGAGGTCGATTTCGTCGGCTCCATGCACAATCAGCTCTCGTTCTTGGGGCGTGATGGTTTTGCCAGTGGTTCGCTCGATTGTTTCCACAAGCCGCTTCATAGCTGCTTCTTCGGCCCGTTTGCCCATGCGCCCAAATCGCACATTGGACAAGTTTTTCAGCCACTCGAAGTAAGATACTGTTACGCCACCGGCATTGAGATAGAGGTCAGGCAGAATGACAATACCGCGCTCCAGCAAGATTTTCTCGGCGGCTTGCGTAGTAGGGCCGTTGGCGCCTTCGGCAATAATTTTAGCTTTGATATTGGCGGCGTTGCCCTCATGGATTTGGTTTTCCAAAGCAGCCGGCAAGAGCACGTCGCACTCATATTCGAGTAGGTCTAAAGAGTCTGCTACATCTTCTGCGCCCTCGAAACCACAAACAACGCCGGTGTCCTGGCGGTGCTTAAGCACAGCAGCTACATCGAGGCCCTTTGGGTTGTAGATACCGCCTTCCCGCTCGGCAATACCCGTGATAATAGCGCCGGCTGCTTGGCAAAAATGTGCGGCGTAGTAGCCCACATTGCCCAATCCTTGCACGATAATGCGCTTGCCCGCAATGCCGCTGCTCATCCCTATTTTGTCCAGCATTGGCTGGTCCATTAGTAACTCGCGTAAGCCATAGAACACGCCGAGCCCAGTAGCCTCCGTACGGCCCCGGATGCCCCCCTGCCCCACTGGCTTGCCAGTCACGCAGCCCAAGGCATTCGTGTCGCCATATTTGAAGGTTAAGTAGGTATCCGCAATCCAAGCCATTTCCCGGCTGCCGGTACCGTAGTCAGGAGCGGGCACATCCATGCCTGGTCCGATTAGGTTTTTCTTGATTAGCTCGCTAGCGTAGCGGCGCGTTACGCGTTCTAATAGCTGCTCTGAACTAGTACGCGGATTGATTTTCACGCCCCCTTTAGCCCCACCAAACGGGACATCTACTAAAGCACACTTGAAGGTCATGAGCGTGGCCAAAGCCATTACCTCTTCTTCATCCACATACACGCTATAGCGGATACCACCTTTGCTAGGCAATTTGTGGTGACTGTGCTGCACCCGGATTCCTTCAAATACCTGCACGTGCCCGTCAACTTCCACCGGGAAATTAATCTTGTAGATACTGTTGCAGGCCCGTATTTGGGCAATGATACCAGGGTCTAGCTTCGAGAAACTAGCGGCGTGGTCGTAGAACCGCAGCACGCTCTCATAAAAGTCTTTGCCCTGCACCTGTTCGTTGGCCATAGTTTGTGGGAGTTTGGAGTGGACGTGTGCTTGGCAAACGCATAGCACAACAATCCGTTGCACCCAGAAACAAAAAGCCGCTCCTGTAATCAGGAGCGGCTTGATCTGCCGTGATTCGCAACGTAAGCTGCGCAATCCTAAAAACTCGTCTGCAACCGTGTTTTAGTAGGCATACTCGTTGGCCGCAATCAGCACGTCGGCGATGCGGCGGCGTGCTTCTTTGGCATTATATAGGTCGGCTTTGGTGAAGCGCTTGAGGCCCATAGCCAGCAGGCGCTGCTCGTCGCCTTCAGTCATAGTGGCAATAGCGTCCTTACCAAACTTGGTTACCTGGTCTACCGTGTCATAGAGGTAAACGCGGGCAATGTCGATCTGCGTCGACAATGCTTCTTCGCCTTTAACACCGGCTTCTTTCTCTACCCGAAGCAGGGTGCTTTCGGCAGTGTAAACCTTGATAGCCATGTCGGCAATGTTCATCAGTACCTCCTGCTCTTTCGCCAGCGAGTTCATGTACTTCTGCACCGCCGTGCCAGCAATCATCAGGATAGCTTTCTTCAGCTTGGCAATAGTCTTCTTCTCGGTAGCAAACAGACCAGTTTCCTCTTCCAAGTTAAAGTCTGGAATAGCCATCAGTTCCTGCTGCACAGCCTGAGCAGGGCCCATTAGGTCAAGCTCGCCTTTCAGAGCCTTCTTCAGGATCATGTCGACGGCCAGCATGCGGTTGATTTCGTTGGTGCCTTCGAAGATGCGGTTGATGCGTGAATCCCGGTAAGCGCGGTCCATGGGATAATCGGCCGAGAAGCCATAGCCGCCATACACCTGCACACCTTCGTCCACTACATAGTCAAGCACTTCCGAGCCTTCTACTTTCAGCATGGCGCACTCCACGGCAAACTCACGGGCCGCACCAAGTAGAGCCTCGTTATGGCTTTGGCCTTTGCTGAGCAGTTCTTGCTCCATGCGCGCAATGTCCATACCCGCGCGATAGATGGCCGACTCAACGGCGTAGATACGAATCGCTTGCTGCGCCAGCTTGTGCTTGATAGCGCCGAACTTGGCGATGGGCAGCTTGAACTGCACCCGCTCGTTGGCATACTTGATGCTCAGCGTAGACGCCATTTTGGTAGCCCCTAAGCAAGCAGCCGCCAGCTTGATGCGGCCAATGTTTAGGATATTGAAGGCAATAAGGTGGCCTTTGCCAATCTCACCAAGCACAGCCGACTTTGGCACTTTTACATCAGAAAGGAACACCTGCCGGGTCGAGGAACCCTTGATACCCATCTTGTGCTCCTCGTTGCCGAGGCTCAAGCCCGGCGTATTGCGCTCTACAATGAAGCCGGTAAACTTGTCGCCGTCCACCTGAGCAAACACGATGAATACGTCGGCAAAACCACCGTTCGTAATCCACATCTTCTGGCCATTGAGCACATAATGCTCACCATCCTCGGTGGGAATTGCTTTGGTTTTGGCACCCAGAGCGTCGGAGCCCGAGCCAGGCTCGGTGAGGCAGTAAGCCCCCATCAATTCGCCGTTGGTTAGGCCGGGCAGGTACTTATTCTTCTGCTCTTCGTTGCCGAAGTACAGAATAGGCAGCATAGCAATACCCGTGTGAGCCGCGAAGGCAACTGGGAACGAGTGGCCACCACCTACACCTTCGGTCACGCGCAGGGAAGTAGTGAAGTCCATATCCAGGCCGCCGTACTGCTCCGGAATACTTACCCCAAACAAGCCAAGCTGACCAGCTTTTTCCATTAGGCCACGCATCAGGCCCTCCTCGTGGTTGTCGAGACGCTCAAGCAGCGGCTGAACTTCTTTTTCCACGAAGTCCAGAGCCGTCTGGTGCATCATGTTTTGCTCTTCCGAGAAATCGGCGGGCGTGAATATGTCCTGGGCGTCGGTCTCTTTGATAATGAACTCGCCGCCTTTCACAAGCTTGTTGGTTACTTCCATGACTAAGGTGAGAATTGTTGTGAGAGGTTTTATTGAAGTCTAGAGAAGAGGCAAGATGTTCGGCTTGCCGAGTATTTTTTGCCTAAAGTATCCTTAAGGCTGAGTTACCGAAATATACGAAAATATGTTATGCTTGCCGACTACTTAACGAAAAGAAAACCCCGTTTATTTGGGGTTTTCTTTGCTGTAAAAATCTAGCTGTCTATTGTACTAGCTTATCTAAGCTTAACAATAAAAGCTAATCAGTTCAATTACTTCAGCAACTCGTAGATACCAGCTACGCCTTGGCCACCACCTACGCAGGCAGTTACCATACCGTACTTCTGGCCGCGCTGGCGCAATTCATGGAACAGCTGAATACTGAGCTTGGCGCCGGAGCAACCGAGCGGATGACCAAGCGCAATAGCACCGCCGTTCACGTTCAGCTTGCTCTCGTCAATACCTAGCTCGCGCACTACCGCAATGGACTGCGAAGCAAATGCCTCGTTCAACTCAATCAAGTCGATATCGTCGAGTTTCATGCCCGCTTGCTTGAGCGCCTTCGGAACCGCCTTGATAGGGCCCATGCCCATGATGCGTGGGTCGATGCCTTCCGTGGCGTAGGTGATCATGCGGGCAATAGGCTCCAGGTTCAACTCCTTCACCATTCGCTCCGACATCACCAGCACGAAGGCGGCGCCGTCGGAAGTTTGCGAAGAGTTACCAGCCGTTACGGTACCATTAGCCGCGAATACCGGCTTCAGTTTGCCTAGAGCTTCCACCGACGTATCGGCGCGTGGACCCTCGTCGGTATCGACTACGTAAGAGCGGGTTTTCTTTTTGTTGGTAGCTTGGTCGAGGTAGGTTTCCTCTACCGTGATGGGCACAATCTGTTCCTTGAACTTACCTTCCTGAATAGCCTTGATAGCCTTCTGGTGAGAGTTGTAGGAAAACTGGTCTTGGTCTTCGCGGCTGATTTTATAGTCCTGCGCTACAGCTTCGGCGGTTAAACCCATGCCGAGGTAGTAGTCGGGGTGCTGCTGTGCCAGCTTGTAGTTAGGTACTGTTTTCCAACCAACGGTAGGCACCATGCTCATGCTCTCCGTGCCTCCGGCCACAATACAATCGGCCATACCGGCGGAGATTTTGCTGGCAGCCATAGCAATAGTTTCCACGCCGGAGCCGCAGTAGCGGTTCACGATGAGGCCGGAAACGTTAGTAGGCAGAGCTAGCAACGAAATCAGGCGGCCCATTTGCAGCCCTTGCTCGGCTTCGGGCACTGCGTTGCCTACCATCACATCGTCAATG
Source organism: Hymenobacter sp. YC55 (assembly GCF_029433095.1). Classification (GTDB taxonomy): domain Bacteria; phylum Bacteroidota; class Bacteroidia; order Cytophagales; family Hymenobacteraceae; genus Hymenobacter. Next base: position 476,687 of record NZ_JARNTX010000004.1, on the reverse strand, counting down.
CGACTCGGATCGAGAGCAGGAACGGAGGCTACCAAGTGCTTAATAACGTCAGCCGCGAGGTCATCGGGCCGGGTGAAGCGGAAACCGCCGCGGTTAGCTTTGCCTACTGCGGTGCGGTAACCGGCTACGATATATGCATTCATATTTTTAGTCTTGAAGAAAATAGTGGGATTAGAGCTAGTTGGCTCTAGTTCCTCTCATTCTGAATAACGAGCAAGGGAGAGTTCCTTTATCTGTAGAACAATACTGCATATGGCTTTCGTTCTACTTGTTTGCCTCCTCCTAGCCCATCCAAGTCGAGTGGAAATAGACTCTTGACTCTAGTTTCTCAAGGGTTTACCGGTAGTCAAAATGCTCTGAATACGCTCCAGCGTCTTGCGCTCACCGCAGAGACTTAGGAAGGCTTCGCGCTCCAGATCCAGCAGGTACTGCTCCGATACTTCGGTGGGGCTGCTTAGGTCGCCGCCGCACATGATGTAAGCCAGTTTGTTGGCAATCTTCACGTCGTGGTCGGAGATATAGCGGCCTTCTTTCATGGCGTGGACACCCGTTAGGAACATGCCCAAGGCACCTTTGCCTTGCACCTTGATATTGGTTTTCTGCGTGGGTTGCGTGTAGCCATCTTCGGCTAGCTCGATAGCAGCGGCTTTAGCTTGCGCAATGACACGGTTGCCGTTTACTACTACCTCATCACCGCGGCGAAGGAAACCCAAGTCGAAGGCCTCGGCAGCGGAAGTCGATACTTTGGCCGTGCTAATGGTCATGAAGGTATTGCGCAGCAAGTTGTACTCCGGCTCACCTTCCTCATACTTGGCCGCGGTGCGCAAGGTCATTTCCTTGGTGCCACCACCGCCAGGAATTAGGCCTACACCGAATTCCACGAGGCCCATATAGGTTTCGGCCGCCGCTACCACTCGGTCGCAGTGCAGGTTCAGCTCGCAGCCGCCGCCTAAAGCGAGGCCATGGGGGGCACCCACCACCGGAATGCTGCTGTAACGCATCCGCATCATGGCTTGCTGAAACTGCGCAATCATCAGGTTCAGCTCGTCGAAGTCTTGATCCAGCGCAAACATGTACACGAGGCCCAAGTTAGCACCCGCCGAGAAGTTGGTTGCGTCGTTGCCAACCACTAAGCCGCGGAAGTCTTTTTCAGCTATTTCCACGCCTTTCATCAGGCCCTGAATAACATCAGAACCTAATGCGTTCATCTTGGAGTGGAATTCCACGTTCAGGATACCGTCGCCGAGGTCAATTACCGACGCGCCTGAGTTCTTCCACACCACTTTACCCGTGGCGCGTAGGTTATCGAGAATGATGAAGTTTTCGAGGCCCGGAATAGCCTTGTACGCTTTCGAGGCTATATCGTAGAACTGCTTTACGCCTTGCTCGTTCACCTTGTAAAAGGTGGTGTTGCCGGCGGCTAGCATTTCCTCTACCCACGGCGCTACGGTCTTGCCTTCGGCTTGGGCTAGCTCCAGACCTTTCTGCACGCCGAGAGCATCCCAGGTCTCAAACGGACCCATTTCCCAGCCGAAACCAGCACGCAGGGCATCGTCAATTTTGTAGAGCGAATCGGTAATTTCTGGAATCCGGTTGGACACGTAGGCGAATAGGCCTGCGAAGGTCTTGCGGTAGAAATCAGCCGCCTTGTCTTTGCCAGCTACCAGCACCTTAAAGCGGTCCGCCAGCTTCTCGATAGGCTTGGTAGTTTCCAGCGTGGCAAACTTCACCTTGGCGCTCGGCTTGTATTCGAGCGTATTCAGGTCAAGGGCTAGAATCTCGGACTTGCCGCCCTCGCCGCGTACTTTCTTGTAGAAGCCCTGGCCGGTTTTGTCCCCGAGCCACTTGTTCTCGGCCATCTTCTTGATGAAGTCGGGTACTTGGAACACGGCCTTGGCTTCGTCGTTAGGCAGGTTTTGCGCCAAGCCGTTGGCCACGTTGATCATCGTATCTAGGCCCACCACATCCGAGGTGCGGAAGGTAGCTGACTTGGCGTGGCCGATAACCGGACCAGTAAGCTTGTCTACCTCTTCCACCGTCAAGCCGAGTTGGCTCATCACTTGCACCACGTCCATGATGGCGAATACGCCGACGCGGTTGGCAATGAAGGCGGGCGTGTCCTTGGCTAGTACTGTGGTTTTGCCCAAGTACAGGTCGCCGTAATGCATCAGGAAATCAACGATGGCCGGATCGGTGTCCGGCGTCGGAATGATTTCGAGCAATTTGAGGTAGCGCGGCGGGTTGAAAAAGTGAGTGCCGCAGAAGTGTTTCTTGAAATCGTCGGAGCGGCCTTCCGTCATCATGTGAATCGGGATGCCGCTGGTGTTAGACGTGATAAGCGTACCAGGCTTACGGAACTGCTCTACCCGCTCGAAGATGCTCTTTTTGATATCGAGGCGCTCTACTACCACTTCAATGGTCCAGTCGCAGCTTGCAATGCCTTTGAGGTTGTCGTCGAAGTTGCCGGTTTTGATACGGCTAGCGTCACCTTTGCGGTACAGCGGCGCGGGGTTGCTAGCAATGGCCGCTTGTAGCGCTGCATTCACAATGCGGTTGCGCACAGCGGGGTTATCCAGCTTCAGGCCTTTCGCTTCTTCGGCGGGCAGCAACTCTTTGGGGGCAATATCGAGCAGCAGCACCTGCACCCCGATGTTGGCGAAGTGGCAGGCAATGCGCGAGCCCATCACACCGGAGCCTAATACAGCTACTTTTTTGATGGTACGATTCATTCGTGGGGAGAATGAGTGGGTGAGAAATAAAGGATTCGGAAAGAAAAGCGTATCTAAACTATTCGTCATGCAGAGTATATATACGCATAACGACTCTGCCTGTGTTGTAAACCCAGAGTTTAAAGCGGCCGTGATTCAGTTGAGGAGGACTCGGAACGAAGTTGCTTCAGTTGAAAATCGTCGAAAAGCGTTTTGCCCTCAATCATGCTGGTAATTTGTCCTATCACCTTGAACATGATGTCTAGTTGATTTTGGGGGATTTTCTCGCGTACTTTTAAATTAAAGTGACGCACCGTTTGACGTGAAATCTCCTTGCCGCGCAATCCTTCCTCCGTCAGGAAAATGCGGACCGAGCGCTTGTCTTGTGTATCAGCCTGTTTATAGATGAGCCCTTTCTCTTCCATAGAACGCAGAATGCGCGTGAGGGAGCGGGTTTCCAGACCTAGCAGCGGCGCAATTTTAGTTGCTGGTGTGCCGTTTTCTTGGTCGATATTCAGCAGGACGAAACCAATGCTGGTGGTAATGTCGTGCTTAGCCGCCTGCGTATTGTACATGCGCGAAATAGCGTGCCAGGCAACCTTTATGTTATAATCGACGGTTTCTTCGGGTTTCATCAGTAGAGAGCAAGTCCGGTAAACATACGAAAATATGTTATGCTTGCATACTAAACCACTATAAAAAATCGAGGGGTACCGCATGGTGCCCCTCGATTTCTATGCCCTTGCGCTTATCCTTTTATTAAGGCACAATAAAAGCTACCTGGTTAGACGAAGTAGCGCTAAGTCCATTGTAAATAGTCTTGCCTGTAGTAGCATCTGTTTGACCAGTCAACAAAGAAGGTACGCCATATGCTACTATGTACACTGCTGTTCCGGTTGCAAAGCCAGCATTATTCAATGTACTCCTGGAAATAGTAGTGCTGATAGTACCTGAATTCGAATTCAAACTTGAGTTGGGATAGGCATACATTAAGAAGGTACCATTTGTGGAGTTTACCCCGGTAGTGGCACTCACATAGATAGCAGTACGAAGAAAATAGTTGCTAGGAGCAGCTAAGTTAGAATAGGGAATATTGATGTTAACGCTACCGCCAACGATACTATTTACCACGACTGTACCGAATGTGGTAGTAGAAGGAGCAGTAAGCGAACTCGTGCCTAAAAAAGTGGGCTGGTCGCCACCAACGTGGGCAACGCTAATGCGGCGGTAAGTGGAAAGACCCGTCCGACTGAATGCAATATTATAAGTGCCGTTGCGCAGATTAGTAAACTCATACCGTCCGTCGCTATTAGTGGTAGCCGTTGCGGCCGGAGTCACTCCTTCAAGTGTGACAGTTACACCATTTTTAGCCACAGGGCTTCCAAACTCATCTACTGGGTTTACAAAGCCAAACATTGCTCCAGTTAAATTCTGGCCAGAAGTTCCGGCAGGACCTGTAGCCCCAGTGGCACCGGTTGCGCCTGCTGGTCCTGGATCACCGTCTTTACCACTGCAACCAGATAATAATGCTACCGCGCAAACTGATGATAAAACAAGATTAGTAAAGTGTTTCATGTAATATGGTTAGAAGACAAACGAACAAAGCTACTATGTTCTGTTTATTGTAAGATTCATTTTTACAAAAAAGTACAAACGAATCAAACAGAAAAGCCCCGCCTCTTAAATCAAGAGGCGGGGCTTTTCTGTTTGATAAGTCTTAATGATGTTCCGGGTGATAATACAAACTCTCTATCAACTCCTTATTATTGTTAGAGATGACTTTACGCTTTACTTTGAGCGTTGGGGTCATTTCACCAGTTTCTACTGACCAAAGCTTTGGCAGCAACACAATTTTTTTGACTTGCTCCCACTGTGCAAATCCATTGTTGTATTTGTGCACGAGGTCTTCGTACATCTTTACCACTTTCTCGTTTTTAACCAACTCCTCATTAGTACAATCACAATTTATACTGTTGCGCTTGCACCATGCCTTGAGGTCATCAAAAGAAGGTATAACCAGGGCTGACGGAAATTTCTGACCGTCGCCGACGACCATACACTGCTCCACTAGCGGCGACTCTTTTAGCTTGCTTTCAATTACTTGTGGGGCAATATACTTACCGCCGGAGGTCTTGAACATTTCCTTCTTACGGTCAGTAATCTTTAGGAACCGGCCGTTTACAAGCTCGCCGATGTCGCCGGTATGGAACCAGCCTTCCTCGTCGAATTCCTTGGCCGTCAAATCGGGCTTGTTGTAGTAGCCTTTCATCACCGACTCCGACTTGGTCAAAATCTCGCCGTCTTGGGCAATTTTCACCTCGGTGTTGTCGATGATGGGGCCGACGGTACCAATCATGTTATTTTCGGGCTCATATCCACCAACGGCAATAACTGGCGAGGTTTCAGTGAGGCCATAGCCTTCCATGACTCGGATGCCCGCTGCCCAGAAGACTCGCGCTAGCCGTGGCTGCAATGCTCCACCGCCACTTACGATGCACCGGAGGTTGCCGCCTAGCGCCTCACGCCATTTGTTGAAGATGAGTTTGTTGGCTAATGCTAACTGCGTGTTGTAAAAGAAGCCTTGGTCTTTCTGCGTGTCGTATTTCAAACCCAAATCAAGCGCCCAGAAAAACAGGTTTTTCTTCAAGCCATCCAGTTGATGGCCTTTGGCTACAATCTTATCATACACCTTCTCTAATAGGCGGGGCACCGTAGTGAAAATCTGCGGTTTTACCTCTCGCAGGTTGTCGGCAATGACCTCCATGCTCTCCGCGTAGTAGATGCTTACTCCGTAGATAAGGTAGAGGTGCGTAACCATCCGCTCGAAGATGTGGCAGAGCGGCAGGAAGCTCAGGGCTCTGTCGGCGGACGTGACGGGCACGAAACGCTTCACATTGCGGCAGTTGCTAAGGATGTTGTTGTGGGTTAGCATCACCCCTTTCGGCTGGCCCGTCGTGCCGCTCGTGTAGATGAGCGTCAGCAAATCGTCGGGCTCTACGGCCGCTTTAATGGGCTCTAAATCGGCGGGGTTGCCTTTCTTGCCTAATTCCAGCAACTCGGAAAAGTGCCGGGCACCGGGCAGTTTGTCGAAACTAAAAACGTTTTCAGCCGGAATGTTCAGGCCTTGCGTTGCTTCGCGCACTTTGTCGAGCAGCTTTTGGTCGGATACAAAAATGGCCTTTACTCCCGCATCCGTGAAGATATATTTGTAGTCTTCCACCGTAATGCTCGGGTACATCGGCACACTGGTAGCACCAAGCTGCGAAATAGCAAAATCAGCAAGCATCCACTCGGGCCGGTTCATCGCAATGATGGCTACTTTATCATTTTTGCCGATTCCAAGTTGCAGCAAGCCCAGGCTTACTAGGTTTACTTGGGCAGCAACCTCATCGGTGCTCATGGGCGTCCACTCGCCGTTGATTTTGGAGGCAAAGCAATCCGGCTTGTTGTACTCCTGTTGAAGATGAGGAAGAATATCGAAGGTGCGACGAATGTCCATGGGATGAGGGCGGGAGGTGGGTGAGGCAGAAAAGAGAGGTAGTTCTTAATTGCGTATCGGCAAATTTTGGCCTGGAACCGCTGCCATAAATAACAACTTTTTTTCACGCAAAGCCTAGTCTGGAAGCTGGACCGGATGCGGTAAGTATGGGCCGTGGCAGCATTTGGTGTAGCTTTGCCCTAGTCCGCACTGTTCGCGCTCGATGAATCTGGCCATCTTTTTCAACCCGCTCCCCGAAGAGCTAGTTTCTTCTGTTTCCTCCTCTAGTACGCTGGCCGGTTGCGTTTCGCCGTTTTTGGATGTATTTCCAGACTGGCGAACGGCCGATATAGCACTTATTGGCCTCAATGAATGGCGGGGTAGCGCCGCTGGAACGCCTCCTGTGCAAGGAGCCGACGAGGTGCGGCAGCGCTTCTACCAATTGCAAAGAGGCACTGGTGTTATCCGGCTGGCTGACTTAGGCAACTTGCGGCCGGGCCTTACGCTTGATGATACCTACCATAGGTTGCGTGAAATAATCGCGGCCCTTCTCGAGCACGGTACTGTACCTATTCTGCTCGGAGGCTCCCATGACCTTGACTACGGGCAGTTTCTGGCTTACGAAACCCTGGACCGCACCGTAAGCTTTGCCACCATCGATGCCCGCGTGGACATGGCACAGGAAGCAGGCTCGCGGGCCGAAGACAGTCATTTGCGGCGCATGCTCATGCACGAGCCCAATTTTCTGTTCAGCTTCGCTCAACTAGGGCACCAGCAATATTTGGTGGCGCCCGACGTGCTGGCCGCACTGGAGAAAATGCATTTCGAGCGGCTCCGGCTAGGCCAAATTCGTGATGATATTCGTCAGGCCGAGCCGCTGTTGCGCCACGCCGATTTTGTAAGCTTTGATATAGCTGCTATTCGCTGGAATGACGCACCCGGCTATTACCCAGCCAACCCTTTTGGGCTGACCAATGAGGAAGCAGCTAAGCTGGCGTGGTATGCTGGCACCAACGACCAACTTACCTCATTCGGCCTCTACGGCTACCGCCCCGACCACGATGTGCATGGCTTAGCAGCCGCTACCCTAGCTACCATGCTTTGGTACTTTGTAGAAGGCTTTTACCACCGCTGCCCCGAGCCTGATTTCCAGAGCAAGCGCTTTATCCGTTATGCAGTGGGCTTGCCCGACACGCCTGAAACACCCGGGAAGCTGGTTTTCTACAAGTCAAAATTCACTGAGAAGTGGTGGCTGGAAGTGGAAAGCTTGGCCAATAGCAATGTGAAGCGCATTATTCCGTGCAGCTACGAAGACTACATTCACGCTGCGCAGGGCGACATGCCTAACCGCTGGTTCCTAACTCAGGCTTTGCTTGGGTAAGTTGGTTGCCGTTAGCCTCTAGTTTAGATTATGGAAAAGCCGGTTTCGCCTCACCCTAGCAACGTCACAGCCGCAGAGCAAGCCGCAGCAGCGAAGGGCCCGTTGCAAACGCAACCTGGCTCTAGTACCGAGCAGCTGCCTACGTATACAAAATCTCAGCTGGCGCTGCGTAACGGGCAGGACCGAGACGAAATTTGGGTGGCGTATCAAGGATTGATCTACGATGTTAGTCGTTCTCGGCTCTGGCAGCGCGGCAACCACTACGAGCACTGGGCCGGCCAAGATTTAACCCGCGAATTGGATGAGGATGCTCCGCACAACGCCAACGTGTTCGATAAATTCTCTGTAATCGGGCGGTTGGGCTAGCGGGAAGGCAATACGTTGTTGTCTTGCTTTTCCATCTTTCTCGCCTTTATTGGCTGCTACTTTTCTCCTACTTCTTTCGCTCCTACGATGTCCACTGAAAGCCCCTCCTATTTCGACCACCTCGAAACGCTTTCCACCCAGGCCCTGCTAACTGGCATGAACAGCCTGGACCAGACAGTACCGCAGGCAGTAGCCAAAGCGCTGCCGCAGCTGGAGATGCTGGTAGAGGCCACCATAGCCTGCTTAAGCAAAGGCGGACGGCTATTTTACATCGGGGCTGGTACTAGTGGGCGGCTTGGAGTACTTGATGCCTCGGAGTGCCCACCTACATTCGGGGTGCCGCATGGAGTAGTAGTGGGTATCATTGCGGGCGGCGACACGGCCATCCGCAAGGCCGTGGAAAACGCGGAAGACGACGCGCAGCAAGCCTGGCGCGACCTAGAAGCCTACAACATCAACGACCAGGATATAGTGGTGGGCATTGCGGCTTCTGGCCGGACCCCTTACGTTATTGGCGGCCTCGAACAAGCACGTCAGCACGGTTTAGCAACGGGTTGTATTGTGTGCAATGCCGGCTCGAAAGTAGCCGCGGCGGCTGAATTTCCGGTGGAGATTGTAACGGGCCCGGAGTTCGTAACGGGTAGCACTCGGTTGAAGGCCGGAACGGCGCAGAAGCTGGCGCTCAATATGTTGACCACCGCTACTTTCATTCGGCTAGGGCGTGTGAAGGGCAATAAGATGGTAGACATGCAGCTTACCAATGCCAAGCTAGTTGACCGGGGCGAGCGGATGCTAATGGATGAGCTAGGCATCGAGCAGGAAGTTGCAGCAGCGTTACTACAGCAACATGGTTCGGTGCGGGCCGCCCTGGCTGCCAAGCAAACGAAGTAGCGTGAGTATCTGCTTGTTTCCTGCGGGGCCATGCGTTTTGTGGCCTCATTGGAAACCCTGATGGTTTGAGTGCAGTTACAGCAGCAAAAGGCCTCTCGATACGGCAGAAGCTGACGCTTGTGCTACATTCTGACTCCCATGCACACCATCGAACCACACTACGCTTGGATGGAGCAGTATTCTGCCTCCGAAGACCCCCGTTCTCCGCTGTTCGAGGCAGAGAACAGCTTAGATAGCTACGTCAACACGATTTATGGCTATTACATCCACCCACAGTGGGATAGCCTCGATTCGGATACGCTGTTCCTGAAAATCCTGTTCGTTGATTACGAGCTAGGCATTGCCATCATCGAATTTATCGGGGAATGGAACGATGCCATTGAAAACGACATCATGCTGCTCAAGCGCAACATCGTGGATTTGATGACGCACGAGGGCATCCGCAAATTTATCCTCATCGGCGAAAACGTGTTCAACTTCCACGGCTCCGACGATGATTACTACGAGGAGTGGTTTGAGGACGTGGAAGACGGCTGGATTGCGGCTATTAATTTTCAGGAGCACGTAATCCGCGAGATGCGCCAGTACAACATCGACAACTACGTGAACTTCGGTGGTCAACTCGACGAAATGCCTTGGCGGACTTACCCACCGCGCAAGCTGTTTGATGTAGTAGACGGCTTGCTGCAACGTCGCTTGGGTTGATGCTCAAGCTTTCTTCTAGGCACAAAAACAAAAAGGGCTCCTCATAATGAGGAGCCCTTTTCGGGTCTAAGACCGACAGCAATTACTGAGCTGGAGTCGTAGCAGGAGCGGTAGTAGCGGGAGCCGTGGTAGCAGGAGCATCGGCAGCGTCAGCGCCGTCTTCCATTTTGTCGGCAGTAGCATCAGCCGAGTCACGAACGGCATCAGCCTGCTCTTCCATAGCGTCAGCTTTGGCTTCGCCAGTAGCTTCTACGTTCTCAGCAGCACCTTCGGCAGCATTTTCAGTCTTGCTGTCGCAAGAAGCGAAAGTGAAGGAAGCAGCAGCCAGAGCGAGGAACAATACTTTTTTCATGGTAAGGGGTTGTTTGGAAATTGAAAGTCGGTTTAGAGTGTAATTCATCGGTTTTTAGTGAGAGCCACGACGAATTACAGGGCTTTATACACGAGCTTTCAATAGGTAACCCGACAGTTGAAAAAATTTATTTCTACTCGTTTATTTCTTCCGGAAGATGATACCAATGGGCACGCCAGTGAAGTTGAAGTGCTCCCGCAGGCGGTTTTCGAGGTAGCGGGTATAGCTCTCGCGCACGTACTGCGGCAGGTTGCAGAAGAAAGCAAACACCGGATTGTGCGTGGGCAACTGCGTGACGTACTTGATGCGTACCATCTTGCCTTTGGTGGCCGGTGGCGGATAGTTCTCGATTTCCTTCAGCATCACTTCGTTGAGCTGTGAAGTCGGGATTTTACGCCGCTTATTCTCGTACACGTCGATGGCCGTTTCTATGGCTTTGTGCACACGCTGCTTGGTGAGCACCGAAGTGAAAATGATGGGCGGATAAGAAATAGGCGCTATTTTCTCGTAGATCTTCTCTTCGAACTCCTTGGCCGTATTCGTTTCCTTGTTTTCAATCAGGTCCCACTTGTTTACCAGAATCACGATGCCTTTGCGGTTTTTATCAGCTAGGCCAATGATGTTCACGTCCTGCGCCTCAATACCCCGAGTGGCATCGAGCATCACCACGCACACATCGGCTTCTTCCAGCGCCCGGATAGAGCGTAGCACCGAGTAGAACTCCACGTCTTCGTGTACCTTGGATTTACGACGCAAACCAGCGGTGTCCACCAAGATAAACTCGTTACCAAAGGCATTGTAGCGCGCCTGAATGGAGTCACGCGTGGTACCTGCAATATCGGTTACGATGCTGCGGTCGGTGCCGAGCAACAGGTTCACGAAGCTAGACTTGCCCACGTTGGGGCGGCCAACCACCGCAATTTTCGGAATGCCGAGGTCGGGGTCTTCTACGCCTTCTTCCTGGAAATGACTTACCACCGCATCCAGCAAATCACCGGTACCGGAGCCGCTAGCCGAGGAAATCGGGAATATTTCGCCGTCTCCAACACCTAACGCATAGAATTCACCCGAAGAGTGAATGCGCGCGTTGGTATCAGCTTTGTTGGCGACAATGTAGATGGGCTTTTTACCTTGATAGCGGCGCAGTACGTTGGCAAATTCTTCGTCAAGACTGTGCACACCGGCCATGGCATCTACCATAAACAGCACCACATCAGCCTCGTCGATAGCCAGCTTTACTTGCTTGTTGATTTCACCTTCGAAGATGTCGTCGGAGTTGTGGACGTAACCACCCGTATCGATAACGGTGTAGTACTTCCCAATCCATTCGCCGTAGCCGTAGTGTCGGTCACGGGTAACGCCGCTTTCGTCGTCCATAATGGCTTTGCGCTGGCCGACGAGGCGGTTAAAAAGAGTGGATTTGCCCACATTGGGGCGACCCACAATGGCAATTGTGTTTTTCATTGGGTCTGACTCCAGCCGCCGGCCCGACCATGTTCGGCAGTGCCCGGAGTAGTTAAGTTGAAGAAGGTCGGAATACTCTATATCGAACTGACGGTCATGCTAAGCTTTTCAAAGCATGCTTAGTCAGTTATACTTTATTGATACCCAAAACGGCTGAGAGCTTTGGGGTCAGTGCGCCAGTTCTCGTCTACTTTGACGTGAATTTCGAGGAACACCTTTTTCTGGAAGAATTTCTCCATTTCCTCGCGGGCCCAGGTACCAACTTTTTTCAAAGCGGCACCGCCCTGCCCGATGATGATACCTTTTTGGCTGGCCCGCTCTACATAGATAATGGAGCGCATCCGGATGATATCATCGTCTTCCTTAAACTCTTCGATGCCTACTTCGCAGCTGTAAGGCACCTCTTTTTTGTAGAGCTTAAAGATTTTCTCCCGAATCATCTCGGCTGCGAAAAACCGCTCGGGTTTGTCGGTCAGCTCGTCTTTAGGGTAGTACGGGGGATGGATTGGTAGATAACCCAAAATCAAGTCCAACAATTCACCGGTACCAAACTTTTCCAGCGCCGATATGGGCAATACTCGCGTGGCGTTGGGGAGTTGTTGCTGCCAATACTCCACCTTGGCTTCCACTTCAGCCTGGTCGGCCTGGTCGATTTTGTTGACGAGGAGCAGAATAGGCGTGTCCTGCATCTTGCGCAGCCGTTCTACCACGGGTTCCTCGTCGTGTTTCTCGTAGATATCGGTAACGAACAGGATAACGTCGGCATCCTCCAGGGACGAATACACAAACGACATCATAGCGTTGTGCAGTTCGTATTTGGGTTGGATGATGCCCGGCGTGTCGGAATACACCAATTGAAAATCCTCCCCGTTGAGGATGCCCAAGATGCGGTGGCGCGTGGTTTGCGCTTTGCTCGTGACAATGCTAAGCCGTTCGCCCATCAGGGCGTTCATGAGCGTGGACTTGCCGACGTTGGGCTTGCCGATAATGCTCACAAAGCCAGCGCGGTGGGGAGTAGGTTCGGTATTCACTTCAGAATCTGGAAATTGGCCTGCAAAGGTACGACTTTCCGGTGGGTCAGCCAGCGGCCGATGAAACATTGCGTGAAGGATATTTGTCGTACGCTATAGCACGGGGCTAGTACTACACCTTTGGTTATACGAACTTTGCAAGGCTTAACTGGATGTAAAGCAAAAGCTTCGTGCTACAGTCAACGACTTATCGTTTTTTATGCCCGCTTCCACTAAAGGCCGCATTGGCGTCCTGCTTGTAAATCTTGGTACTCCCGACTCGCCCCAGACCGGTGATGTACGGCGTTACCTCAACGAATTTCTGACGGATGGCCGCGTAGTAGATATGCCGGCGGCTATTCGTTATCCGCTCTTTCAGGGCTTGGTAGTACCCCTGCGCGCGCCCAAGTCGGCCAAGATCTATCAGCAGCTCTGGACCGACCGGGGCTCTCCCCTCCTCTTCCACGGCCTTGACCTGCAGAAGCTGGTGCAAGAAGAGCTGGGCAAGGATTACTTGGTGGCCTTTGGCATGCGCTACCAAAACCCGAGCATCGAGAAGGCGCTAAACGAGCTGCGCGAAGCAGCTGTGGAGCGCATCATTGTGCTGCCTTTGTTTCCGCAGTATGCCGCAGCTAGTACAGGCTCGGTGCAGGAGAAGGTAATGGAGTTGGTAAGCAAATGGTGGGTGGTGCCTAGCATTTCGTTTATCAGCACGTTTGCCAACGACCCGGGCTTTATTGCCACCATTGTAGACCTCGGCAAGCAGGAAATGGCCAAGCGCAACTACGACCACATCGTATTTAGCTACCACGGCATTCCGGAGCGCCACGTATTGAAAGGAAGCCACAACGGCTACTGCAAACTGGGCAACTGCTGCAACAGCTACAACAAAAACAACCGCTACTGCTACCGGGCGCAGTGCTTCGAAACCTCGCGCCTTGTGGCCCAAGGCCTCGGCATCACGCCGGACCAGTATACGGTATCCTTCCAGAGCCGCTTACAAAGCCGTCTGCGCGACCCGTGGCTTCAGCCCTACACAGACGAAATCCTTAAGCCGTTCCCCTCCAAAGGCATTAAGAACGTGCTGGCTTTCAGCCCCGCTTTCGTAGCCGATTGCTTGGAAACCACTATCGAAGTAGGAGAAGAGTTCAAAGAGATGTTCGAGGAAGCCGGTGGAGACCATTGGCAACTGGTGCCTTCTCTGAATACGCACCCCACATGGGTGAAGGCTGTAGTCGACATGATTCACCAGAACTAGGCTATCAAAACAAAGTAAAACGACGAGTCCCCGGTTCTGTAGCGCTACGTGCGGCCAGAATCGGGGACTCGTCGTTTTTTATTTCCTACTCCTGCCGGTCGCGGCGACGGAAGCTGTCTAGCAGCTTCGGCGAACGGCGGTTCTGGTAGAAGGTCTGCTCATCAAAAGAAGGTTGTTCGTAGAAGCTGCTGGTATCGTGCTCGGGTAAGGGCAGCTTTAGGGCGCGGAGCATGGCTTCTTCATATTCGCGGGAGATATGAAACTCCTGGTAGAACGGATAGTCCAGCACCGATTCCAATGTGAGGGAAGGCACGAACACGTTGTCGCCTTCCTCGTCAAGCGCCGCTACCCCTACCGGAATCAGGATGTGACGCTCGTGTTCATTGATTTGGAGGTTGGTATCAAGCTCTACATCCAGGTAACGAACCTTTAGTGCGGCTTCTTCCACGATGAGCTCTGCTACGTCACCAAATTTCTTGCCGTCGCCGCCACGCACCGACCAGCCGCGGATGTCTGGGCTGCCATCGGCTACTTCAAACTCAGTTAAGTCGCGCAGGCGGCGTAGGTGCATGCCTTGGGCCGAAGGAATAGGAGTAGGTTCCACGGAATTTGCTTTTGATAACTAACAATCAAGAACTACTTACTGGGCTCATTTAGCGTACGCACCACGTCGGTAGCCCGGCTGAAAAACTCGCGCAACTGTTGCTGGTCCTCGGGCGTGCTGCTGCGCCCTGACAGTTGCGCGGCACGGTCCAGTAAATCACCTACGGCAGGTTCCAGTGCAGGATAAGCCTTTTGCTGCATGGCTTGCATCAGGCCCGTGGCGGCCACAAAGCCGGGACGTAGGCTGGCCGTAGAATCGTCGAGGCGTGCAGTGGCACTGGTTAGCACGTCGCGCTTCTCGCTCACATCGGCATCGCGCAGGTCGGCGCGGTCTGCCAGATCCACTAGAACTCCGCTGAGTATTCGCAAGCCGTTGCGAGCGTAATCGGGATTAGCGGGGTCGCGCTGGGTGGCAGCAGCTAGTGCCTCCGGCGTGGCGGTGGGAGCTTCCAGCATCATGCTATCGGCGGCGGATAGGCCCGCGGCGGGGTCGACAGCACTGGTAGTTGAGGCAGTGGTTTCGGGCGGCGCACCTGGTGTTTGTTCACTTGCATCCTTGCGCAGCAGAAACCACGCTATAGCTCCTAGCACCAGCAGTGCCAGCAGAATAAGCAACCAAGGGCTAGGGGAAGACTTTTTACGCTGAATATTGATGTCGGCCATATACGCTTGTACTATGAGTCTGGCGGCTGCGAGTGCCTCCGGGGCAGTGGCATAATACGCAATCCAGAGAAGTTGGTATGTTTCCTTTTATATTAACGCCTCTATATACTTAGACTTCATGCTGCCCACCCAGCTCCTCGACGAGTTGCAAGCCCAAGGCCTAGTTCCACCCGAGCAAGTCGCTCTTATTAGGCAAGACGAGCAGACCCGGCCTTTCTCCGTGCATTACGAAGTACGCACGTTGTTGTACTTAGGTATTGTATTGCTGACTGGTGGCCTCGGCGTGTTGCTCTACCAACACATCAACGAAATCGGACACGGTGTGGTGGTAGCTGGCATGACGCTGCTCACGGCGGCGTGCTTTGGCTACGCCGACCGGCACCGCGCCCCCTTCACCTGGGCCAAGGTACCGCGCAAGGGCTTCCTGCCCGACTACGTGTTGCTGCTAGCCTGCCTCCTATTTCTGATTTTGGAAAGCTATGTGCAGTACCAATACGGCATTTTCGGAACTCGATACGGGCTGGCGGTTTTTCTCCCAGCGGTGCTGTTCTTGTGGTTGGCTTACCTCTTCGACCACCGGGGCGTACTGTCTATGGCTATTACGGCGCTGGCTTCTTGGCTAGGATTGACGGTGGCGCCGCTGTCCGCCTTCACCGATAACGACTTTCGTAGCCTGAGCGGCGCGGCAATCGGCTTGGGGGTAGCGCTAGTAGGGATTGGTTTGTGGTCGGAATACCAGGATAGAAAGCGGCATTTCAGCTTTACGTATGTCTCGTTGGGCAGCAACTTGGCGCTGCTAGCTGCTACGGCTTCGCTACTGGATTTTTATTCTACTAGCTGGCTTTCTCCCTTTGCTGCCGCTGCTTTGATTTTGGTGCTGAGTGGCTTCCTGGTTTGGTATGCGCGGCGCACGCACTCCTACCTATTCATTCTTATGAGCACCGTGTACAGCTATATCGTCGTCACCTACCTTTTCTTTCAGGTAGTAAAAGACTTGAAGGGCTCAGATGCCGTGCTACTACTTGTACTGCTTTACTTCCTGCTATCAGGCTTCGGAGCCATTATGCTCTTTGTCAACATCAAGCGCATCTTGCGCATCGCTCATGAACCTGAAAGCTTATAACCCGCTGTGGGCGCATCATGAGGCTATGCGGGCCGCTGCCACCCACTGGCAGAAGCGGGGGTTGCTTTCCAGCCTGCAACTCGCAGCTATAGTAGCCGCTCATCCTCTTGACTATTATAGGCCCAATATTTTTCTGCGCATCATCCTCTTCATCTTCACCATCATCGGGCTATCGGCGGCTTCCAGCTTCATGGCCTTGCTTTTTTCTGGTGGCTTTCATTCTGGTAATGAGGAGGTGCTATTAGTTACTATTGCGGCCCTGACCATTGCAGGAGGGTTGGCGCTGCTGGAATTTAGTATTAAGACTTCCCGTCTGTACCACTCGGGTATCGACAATGCTATCCTCTACTACACACTTGGCTGGGCTGTGTTCCTGATCGTGTACTTTATCTACGAAGTCACACCCATTGGCTACCGCGCAAGTAGCTCGCTCACCAGCCCGGCTGCTGCAATTGTCCTGCTGCTCGTGCTGCTTCTGCTCGTAGCAGCCACTATCCGCTACGCCGAACGATTGGTAGCAGCCGCAGCTTATGCTACGTACTTGCTGTTGCTGGCTAGCATCTTGCTACAGTTTTCTATTGGCCGCTTAGTTCTGCCGTTTGCTGTGATGCTGGCTTCGGTAGCAGCTTACTTTTTCATTAAAAAGCTAGCCCAACGCCCCGACTATTTGTACTACAAGTCCTGCCTTCAACTGCTGAAAGTGCTGTCGTTGGTAACCTTTTACTTAGGAGGCAACTATTTGGTGGTGCGCGAAGGCAATGCCTTGCTAAGCGACAGTATGGTGTCAACTCAGGTGCCGTTTGCGTGGCTGTTCTACTTTTTTACGGGCGGCATCCCCATAGCATACATAGTGGTTGGCTTGCGGCGGCACGACCGAATTTGGCTGCTGGTTGGGTTGCTGCTCATAGCGTTTTCGGTGTTTACGCTCCGGCGCTACCACTCAGTATTACCTGCTGAAATAGCAGCTACCATAGTCGGTGCGGTGCTTATTGCCGCCATGATATGGGTGACCCGCTACTTGCGTCCATCACGCCACGGCCTCACCACCGCTGCCGACGACGAGGATGACACGCGCAAGTTCAACCTCGAATCCCTGATTGTCGCTCAGACGGCCAACGTGCCCCAACCCGCAGAGGTAGGTTTTGAGTTTGGAGGTGGCAGTTCTGGTGGCGGAGGAGCCGAGAGCAATTACTAGCCCTAGTTTGTTTCACTTCGCCAACACGCTATGAAACGATAGAAGCCCTTAACCTACCGGAGGCTAAGGGCTTGCTTTTAGAATCGATAGTGCCGGATTTGGCCTTTTCGGCCAAGGCTATAGCTACCTGTTTTACGCAGGTACTTTACGATACATTTTTGCCAACTGCTCTACCGCGTAGTCCACCTCTTCCGCGGTATTGTACTTGCTCATAGAAAAGCGAATGGCACCCCGGTTTGGGTCACACCCCAAAGCCGTCAGTACGTGAGAACCCGCATTGGCTCCGCTAGTACACGCTGAACCACCCGATACCGAAACACGGTTGATGTCCAGGTTGAAGAGCAGCATCTCGTTTATATCAGAAGGCGGCAAGCTAACATTTAGCACCGTGTATAAACTCTGGTCGGCTTCTGCTGAAGTGCCGTTAAATTCTACCCCTTCAATCTCGCGCTGTAGCTTAGCTATGAATTGGTCTTTTAGGCCCTGAATGTGCTGTTGATGCTCGGCCATGTCCCGATAGGCAATTTCTAGCGCCTTGGCCAGACCAACAATCCCGTACACATTTTCGGTGCCCGCCCGTTGGTTCCGCTCTTGCGAACCGCCATGAATTAAGGCATCAATCAGTAGCCCCGAGCGGCGGTATAGGAAACCAACTCCTTTTGGCCCGTGAAACTTGTGCGCTGAACCAACCAGAAAATGATTTTTCAATTTCTGCACATCATGCCGATAGTGGCCCATGGTCTGCACGGTATCGGTATGGAATACTGCATCGTGCTGAGCGCAAATATCCCCAATGGCTTCAATATCGTTCAGGTTGCCAATTTCATTGTTGGCATGCATCAAGCTTACAAACGTGCGCGGGTGTGTAGCCAAAAGCTCTTCTAGGTGCGCCAAATCGTAGCGACCTTGTTCGTCGTGCCGGACGTAGCTCAGCTTGATGTCGCCGGACTTCTCTAAAGCCTGCAAAGTGTGCAGCACCGCATGGTGCTCCAGCGGCGACGTAATAGCATGCGTAAGATCAAGTGCCCGAACACTGCCGAAGGCAGCGTAGTTGTCGGCCTCTGTACCGCCCGAGGTGAAGCTAATTTCGGCCGGGGCAGCATTGATGAGGTGCGCAATGGTCTTCCGGGCATTTTCAATAGCGGCGCGTACCTGTCGTCCGTGACCATGGATGCTGCTCGGATTACCGAAATGCTCCCGCATAAAAGGGATCATGGCATCCAGCACTTCAGGGTCCAGAGGGGTCGTGGCGGCATTATCGAAATACACAGTCATGCGATTCAACAGCTTGATGAAAAGTGAGTATTAACTGCAAAAATAAAGGATTCCAGCGGGGTAGCCGGAATCCTATTGAAAAGCCAGATTTTACAAAAGGGCGTTTTTGCTATTCACGCAACATTCAGTCTCAATCAGTACAAACACTGCATCGAAGCCGCCTTTTGCCTTACTGATTGATAATTTCTTTTATGTCGGCAATAATCTTATTTGCTAGATGGTCGGCGGTGGCATTGGACTCCGACTCAGCATAAATCCGAATAATAGGCTCAGTGTTCGACTTGCGTAAGTGCACCCACTCCTTATCGAATTCGATTTTTACCCCATCGATGGTATTGACGGGCTGCTTAGCATAGCGCTTCTCCATCAGTTCAAGCACCTTATCGGTGTTGATTTCCGGCGTTAGCTCGATCTTATTTTTCGAGATATAGTAGTTAGGATAACTAGCTCGTAAGCGAGTCATTGTGAGGCCGCTCTTAGCCAGATGGCTCAGAAACAATGCAATACCAACCAAAGAGTCACGGCCGTAGTGCAGTTCGGGGTAGATAATGCCCCCATTGCCTTCTCCCCCAATGACGGCATTGGTTTCTTTCATCTTACTTACCACGTTCACCTCTCCTACCGCAGCAGCAGCATAGCTACCGCCGTGTTTTTCGGCTACGTCACGCAGGGCACGGGTGCTGCTCAGGTTGCTTACCGTATTGCCACCACCATTTTGCTGCAGCACATAATCGGCCACGGCTACCAGCGTATATTCCTCACCGAACATAGTACCGTCCTCGTTTACCAAGGCCAACCGGTCCACGTCTGGGTCCACTACAATACCGAGGTCAAAAGAGCCTTTCTCTATCTTCCTAGCAATTTCACGCAGATTTTCCGGCAGTGGCTCGGGGTTGTGCGCAAAATCACCGGTAGGTTCACAGAATAATTTCTCGATAATTTCTACGCCTAACGCATTCAGCAGCATAGGCACCGCAACGCCTCCTGTCGAATTTACCGCATCAACTACTACCCGAAAATTCTTCGCCTTGATGGCCTCGGCATCTACCAGCGGCAGTTGCAAAATGGCATCAATGTGTTCCTGCAAGAAAGTTTCGTCGATGCTATACTGCCCGAGTTTCATAACGGGCGCAAACGTGAAAGCCTCACTGTCGCCGAGTGCCAGCACTTGCTGCCCATCGGCATCCGAAATAAATTCGCCCACACTGTTCAGCAATTTGAGCGCATTCCACTGCTTGGGATTGTGCGATGCTGTCAGAATGATACCTCCACCGGCTCTTTTTGCAGGAACAGCCATCTCCACGGTCGGCGTCGTGCTCAGGCCTAAGTCAATTACATTGATACCTAATCCCTGCAGAGTGGCGGCTACCAATTTGCTTACCATCTCACCCGAAATACGAGCATCGCGCCCGATAACGATGGTGTTGTTCTGCGTTTTGTCGAGTACCCACGTTCCAAAGGCCGCAGCATATTTTACCACGTCGAGGGGAGTAAGGCCTTCGCCTGCTGCCCCCCCGATAGTACCTCGAATACCCGAAATTGATTTTATGAGTGCCACAGGCTGATTCTTTAAAATAGGTGCGCAAAAGTAGACAAACGCCCCTGCTTTCGCTACCGTAGAGCTACTAATCCCGCTTCTATGCAGAGCTAAATGCTACATATTCACTATTCAGGTTGCTACAACAATGTAGCGCCATGCAAGGCAGAATTGTATCTTTGATTATATGGAATATAACTCCCCCGACCGCCGCCCGGCTCAGTTAGCCGCTTTTGGCCGCTTGCTCGACGTCCTGGAGCGCTTGCGCGCTGAGTGCCCTTGGGACCGCAAACAAACGCTACAGACGTTGCGCCACCTTACTATCGAGGAAACCTACGAGTTGAGCGATGCCATCATCCGCGACGACCTAAACGATATAAAAAAAGAACTCGGCGACGTGTTCTTGCATTTAGTTTTCTACGCCAAGATTGCCTCGGAAACTGGCCATTTTGATGTGGCAGACGTGCTAAACGCGCAGTGCGAAAAGCTGATCTTCCGCCATCCTCATATCTACGGCGACGCGCAGGCTGATACCGAGGAAGATGTAAAGCGTAATTGGGAACAATTAAAACTCAAGGAAAAAGGCAACACGTCAGTACTTGGCGGCGTACCTACTTCGCTACCCGCTCTCGTGAAAGCCATGCGCATTCAAGAGAAAGCCCGTGGTGCTGGATTTGATTGGGAAAAATCTGATCAAGTCTGGAACAAAGTGCAAGAGGAACTAGGAGAGTTTGAAGCTGAATTCGCTCATACCGATCCATCTTCAATCAATCAGGAGCGGGCAACCGCTGAATTTGGCGACTTATTATTTTCGCTCATCAACTTTGCCCGCCATGCTGGCATCAACCCTGAAGAAGCCCTCGAACGCACCAATCAAAAATTTATTTATAGATTCCAATACCTTGAGTCAGAGGCTGCCCGGGATGGGCACCAACTTCAAGATCTGAGTTTAGCCCAGATGGATGTATATTGGGAACAGGCAAAAAAATCTAACTTGATTTCTACTTCACCGGCGAACAAAAAGTAGCTTTTTTTAAGTCTTGATTGGTTTTAGAGCGTTTAAACCCTGATTTCATTTGGCGGCACTGAGGTTTTTACTTAGGTTTGCCAAGGATCGACTGATTCATGGAGGGGCTCCGCACACAATTAGACCCATGTTTAATGCTTTTTGCATAACATGCAGGTGAGCGGGGCCGCTGCCGTCTTAACGTCTTCCTTTCGTTCATTTACCCCTTTCAACACCAGTTTACCTTTCACCACCAACTCCCTTAACACTCCGGAACAATGGAACAAAAGAATGCCACAAACAAGAACGTGCGGCCTGCCGCTCCTGCCGCCGCACCAGGTGAGGCTAAAGGCGGTTCCGCGTTTGCCGCCATCGTTATTCCGCTGGCAATCATTGTTAGCATCGTCATCTACATTTTTGTATTGGGCAACGGAGGCAACTTCGTAGGTGGTAATAATGCTAACGCTGCACTGCCCGGCAACTACCTGGGCATTGTATACAAAGGCGGCCCTATCGTACCTATTCTGATGTCGCTCTTCCTGTTGGTAATTACGTTCTCGATCGAGCGTTTCTTGACCATCAGCAAGGCTAAAGGCAGCAAAAGCATCGAAAGCTTCGTGCGCAACATCCGTCAGAAGCTGAACGTGAACGACATCACGGGCGCTATTGCTACCTGCGACCAGCAGAAAGGTTCAGTAGCTAACGTAGTGAAGTCGGGCTTGCTGAAGTACCAGGAAATGGCTCGTGAGCGTGGCCTAGACAAAGACCAAAAAGTGTTGGCTATCCAGAAAGAAATCGAAGAATCGACTGCTCTGGAACTGCCTATGCTGGAAAAGAACCTGGTTATCATCTCGACTATCGCCTCGGTATCTACGCTGGTAGGTCTGCTCGGTACTGTATTCGGTATGATCAAGGCCTTCTCGGCACTTGCACAAGCTGGTAGCCCTGACGCTGTAGCACTGGCAGAAGGTATCTCGGAAGCTCTGATCAACACGGCTATCGGTATTGCCGGTTCGGCTCTGGCTATCATCGCCTACAACTTCTTCACCAGCAAAATTGACGAGCTGACCTACAGCATCGACGAAGCTGGCTTCAGCATTATTCAGACTTTCGCCTCGCAGCACGGCGAAAAGGAAACTTACACGGCCTAAGTTGCGGTTCACGCAATAAGAAGCTTCGAGTTTCGTTTTCTGAATATTCTTAAACTATCCAGCACATGCCTAAAGTAAAGCCCCATAGAACCAATCCTTCGCTGGACATGACTCCAATGGTGGATTTGGCCTTCCTGCTGGTGACGTTTTTCATGCTCACCACCAAGTTTGCTGCCGAGGAAGTGGTGGTAGTTGATACCCCCTCTTCTACCTCGGACATCAAACTGCCAGAAAGCAACATCATCCGTTTGCTGGTTGACAAAGACAAGCGTGTTTTTTTCGGTTTCGAAAGTGACAAAGCAAAAGGCTTGTTGCTCGACAAAATCGCTGCTAAGTACGGTGTCTCTTTCAACGAGCGGCAGAAGAAGAACTTCGGCAACCTGAATTCTTTTGGTGTACCAGTGCAACAGCTAGGCTCTCTGCTTAGCATGAGCACCGAGCAGCGTAAAAAGGTTACCCAGACTGGTATCCCAGCTGATTCACTCAACAATCAGTTAATTGATTGGGTGATGGAGGCACGGAAAGCTAACCAAGAAGCTATTGGTAAGCCAACGTTCATTGCTATCAAAGGCGACAATGACGCTGATGTAGCAACAGTGATAAAAGTGACTAAGATGTTACAGGATAAGAACATCAACCGTTTTAATCTTATCACTGACTTGGAGAACAAGCCGGTGGTGTCACGCTAATCCTCGCTTAAGCCATGGCAGAAATACAACAGAACTCCGGCGGGGGTGGAAAAGGAGGAAAGAAGCGGGCCAAAAAAATGTCGACTCGTATCGACATGACACCCATGGTGGACTTGGCATTCTTGCTTTTAACCTTTTTCATCCTGACGGCTTCGTTCAACAAGCCGAATGTGATGCAGCTCACACTGCCGGTAAAAGAAAAGAATCCTGATGAGCAGACAGTATTGAAAGCTTCCGACGCTTTCACTATTGTAATGAGTGAGAACGACAAGCTGTACTATTATGAAGGCTTGCTGGATAACGACGTAAAGCCTGAACTAAAGCTTTCCAATTATTCGGCTGATGGCATTCGTAAAGTCTTGCTAGCACGGCAGCGGCAGAACCCCAAAACGGTGATTCTGATTAAGCCGGATGAAAAGTCGAAGTACAAGAATATGGTGGACATCTTGGATGAGATGAATATCACCAATCAGACTAAATACGCCTTAGTGCCTGCCTCAAAAGCAGATTTAGACTTAATTAAAACTTCTGGGCTATGATGGATAACACCCAAATAGCGCGGGCTAGCCTCAACGATATCGTTTTCGAAGGCCGTAACAAAGCCTACGGAGCCTATGTGTTGCGGCGCTTGTACTCCAAGCACGTCACGCGCGCCCTTCTCATCGCTATTGCCGTTTTCGCCCTGTTAGTGAGCTTCCCGCTGATTGCGCGGTTGTTCAAAGACGAAACAGTAGTTGAAGACGACAAGATGCTGAAGGAAAACGTTCTGATGGATGCCCCTCCATTGGACGAAACCAAACCACCACCACCACCGCCGCCACCTGAGGCGCCGCCACCACCACCGCCGAAACTCTCTACTATCAAATTCACTCCTCCCGTCGTAAAGAAGGATGAGGAAGTAAAGAAGGTAGAAGAGATTCCAGATCAAAAGGAACTGGAGGATAAAGTGGTAGCCGCCAAAACTGTGGAAGGCAATACCGACAACCCGATGGACCTAAACGGTTTGGAAGGTGAAGGCAACAAGGTGGTAGAAGAAGTAGTAGAGCAGAAGGTTTATCAGTACGTGGAGCAGATGCCCGTATTCCCTGGTGGACAAGAAGCTTTGCTAGCCGCCATCCAGAAAGGCGCTACTTACCCAGCCCTGGCTCTTCGCAACCAGATTGAAGGCAAAGTCTTCATCTCGTTCGTAGTAGGCCCAGACGGTGCAGTGACAGATGTAAAAGTTCAGAAAGGCATTGGCGGTGGCTGCGACGAATCGGCAGTTGCTTCGGTTAAAAAGCTTCCTAAGTTCTCTCCTGGTAAGCAAAACGGTCGGGCTGTAAGTGTATCCTACACTGTGCCTGTAACTTTCGCTATCAAGTAAGTTCTGAAGCTATCAGTTAAATCTGGTGCACAAATAAAAACCCGCTTTCAGCTTTGGCTGGAAGCGGGTTTTTATTTGTGCTATTCTGTTAAGCACGAAACTGACTGCGTTATTAAATCTCATTTGTTTCTACCTATTAGCAGAAGACAATACCTCGCGGTAGGAATGCTTCGTCAGCTCTAAATGGGTTAAAAACTGTTATAAAAATATTTAACTGCATGCATACTATACTTAATAATAGCATCGTTAGAGATTTGAAAGCCAGGCGGTAGTGCATGCGGGTTGAGTAGAGATAGCCAGGTTTGGGTAGTACGAAACATGTATCCTTTCACCTTAACCTATATATCTGATGACCATGCCCAACCTAAGCACCGCAACACTCAATGACATTGTCTTTGAGGGACGAAACAAATTGTACGGAGCCTATGTGCTCCGCCAACTGTATGAGCGCCACCTAGCCAGAGCATTAGCTATTGCTATTTCACTGACTTTGCTGTTGGTAGCTTCGCCATTGATAAAGGAGTGGATGTTTCCTACGCTTGTAGAAGCAGTAGCTCCTACACCTGATCTAACTCAAATCATTGACATATTACCCCCCCCTACTATTGCTAAACCAGAACCAGCAGGAGGTCGAGTGAAGCCTGTAGCCCCTATTGTTCGTCCACCAGCTGCTACTGCACCCAAAGTGGTAGATGACAAACTTGTAAAACCTGATGTTAAACCTGTTGAGCCCACAGTAACAACACCTGAACTTAATATTGATGCCGATCCTGGAGTGATTGGCAATGAAGGCGGAACCTCGACAACTGCTGGTCCGGTTGGTAATGACACAGCTGGGAGTACGACGAAGGCTCCCCCAGCTCCTACCATCTTCCTGACAGCAGAAGTAATGCCTGAGTTTTTGGGAGGCCAAGAGGCTCTACAACGCTATATGCAAAAGAACCTGCGGTACCCCTCCTTGGCTTTGCGCAATAACATAGAAGGGAAGGTGTATATTTCTTTCACTGTAATGGCTGACGGCTCCGTTGCAGATGTACAGGTGCTGAAAGGCTTGGGGTACGGTACTGATGAGGAAGCCGCACGCGTGGTAAAAAATATGCCCGCCTGGAAACCAGGCCAGCAAAATAAGCATGCTGTATCCGTGCGGTACACAATGCCTATTACTTTCCGCTACGAATAAATAGCTTGCACTCTTTCATAAGTGACTAGCAAGTAGCTGCTTAAGTAATTATCTACGTTGAAAAAGGCGGAAAAGCACTTGACTTTTATGAAATCAAGTGCTTTTCCGCCTTTCTTGTAGCAATAACATTGTCTTCGTTGCGTTTTGGCGAACCTGAGGCGAAGAACTTTGTGTTAATAGGCTGTACACACTTTTCTTTAGTTGCTGTCCCTAACCCATGATAAACCGCCCCACCACCGAAGAACGCTTGAGCTCCCAAACCAGTCCGAAAAGCCTGATGCGCTATTTCTTTCTGGTCATGACACTCACGTATATTGGCTTAGGAATATATTTTTGGCTGTCGCCGCTTCCGGCATTGAACCTATCTCTGTCAAACCGGCGTATCTTAGGAGGCATATTGGTATTCTACGGAATTATTAGATTTGTCCGTACTTACCAGCAGTACTTCCGCAGCTCTGCTTCTCAACATGACTAAACTTTCTGTGCTCTCACGTCTCTTTTCACTTGGCGCAACTCTCTGCGGCTTGCTCCTAATGACGGCTTGCAACCGGAATCCAGACAACGCGGGTCCCGACGATGATACTTCTACAACTGGTCGTATCAATATCAGTGTCGACGAAACGTTTGCCCCTATTCTGAAGTCGCATATCGATACATTTCAGCAACTGTATGTGTATGCTCACGTGACAGCTGCTTACAAACCTGAGGACTACGTTGCACAGGATATCTTAACTGATAAGGTGCGGGCTGTAGTGCTAGCTCGTCAGCTCAACGCTAATGAGAAGAGTGTATTGGAAAAGCAGAAGCTCATTCCACGCACCACGCACATTGCTACTGATGGTCTGGCCATTATTCTGCACCCTTCCAACCCTGACTCCCTGCTGACAATGACGCAGCTCAGCGCTATTTTTTCGGGGCAACAGGCCGACTGGAAGCAAGTCAGTGGTAAAACTAAATTGGGGCCTATTGACGTGGTTTTTGATGCCAACCGGTCTAGTACCACTCGCTACGTACAAGACTCTATTACGCATGGAAAGCCCTTGTCGAAACGTGTGTTTGCAGCAAAATCGAACCCTGCGCTGCTAGATTACGTTGCAACTCATCCGAACGCTATTGGCATAGTTGGAGCCAACTGGATTAGCGACCGGGACGATGCCGCAGTACAACGTTTTTTAAAGCGCATACGAGTAGCTAGTATTAGCTCCGAAGCGAATCCAAAGTCGGTTGATGACTATTATCAACCTTTTCAGGCATATTTAGCCTTGAAGAAGTACCCTTTGCGCCGCGAAGTGTATATCATCAGTCGGGAAGGCAGAGCGGGGCTTGGCACCGGTTTTGCATCCTTCATAGCAGGAACTAAGGGACAACTGATTGTTTTGAAATCAGGTCTGATGCCTGCTACCGGACAAACCCGAATCGTGAATACATCGAAGAAGTAAGTCTGGTCTTTTCACTTGAACACACCTCTTTTCCACTAAACCCATTACCCATGAACTTCAAGCCCTGGAATATCTCGTTCCTCGTTGCCTTGTCGGTTTCCGGCTCTGCCGCTTTCGCTCAGACTCCTCAGAAAGCTATTGAATTAGAGCGTTACAGCGAAGCCCGGGCCGCGCTCTTAAAGCAAGGTCAGTCTCCTGAAGCTTTGTATGAATTAGGTCGCCTCTATCAGAAGCGTGAGATGTCTGACTCTGCTGCTTATTACTTCAGCAAAGTTCCGCTCGATCCTAAAAACCCCATGACCATGGTGGCAGCTGGACGAGCTGCATTAGCGCAAGGCAAACCAGCTGATGCTCAAATTCAGTTCGACAACGCTCTGAAGGCTAGCAAAAAGAAGGACCTGAAGGTTTATACGATGATTGCGCAAGCTTATGGCGAGTCTAACGTCAAAGCTGACAATGCCAAAGCTGTAGCATATGTGCAAGAAGCTGAGAAGCTAAGCAAAGGCAAAGACAACCCTGAGCTGATGATTGCTCGTGGTGACATTTATGCCCAATCGGAGCAAGGCGGTGGTGAGGCTATGAACAGCTACGAGCGTGCTCTTCTAGCTGATCCAAACAGCGCACTTGCTAATTACCGGAAAGGTGCATTGAACGTTCGGGCTCGTAACTATAACGACGCTAAAGCTTCTTTTGAAAAGGCAATTCAGCTAGACCCGAACTATGCTCCTGCTTACAACGCATTAGCAGAGACCTACTTCTACGCTGGCAAATACGATGATGCTTTGGCAACTTTCCAGAAGTACCAAGGTGTAGCTGAGAAGTCGCCTGGTACTGATGCTAAGTATGCATCGTTCTTGTTCCTAACTAAAAAGTACCCAGAAGCACAAGCCGAAGTGGAAAAGGTACTAGCCCGTGACCCTCAGAACGTGACTATGAACCGTCTGTTGGCTTATTCGTTGTTCGAAAACGGCAAGTATCCAGAGTCTTTAGCGGCTATGGAGAACTACATGAAGATCCAGCCAGCTGATAAGCTCATCACCGAAGACTATGTATACTACGGTAAGATGCTGTCGAAGAACGGCCGTGCTCAAGAAGGTGAAACAGCTATCAAGAACGCTATAGCTAAAGACCCCAAGAAAGCTGCTGAACTGCAAGGAGAGTTGGCACAGAGCTACATGCTAGCCAAGAACTACCCTGCCGCTATTGCTGCTTTCAAGGAAATCATGAAAGCCACTCCTACCCCTGCTTTGACGGACCAGTTCCGCTTGGCTACGGCCTTCCAAGGCAATAAGCAGTACAAGCAAGCCGATAGCCTTTACAACATCATCAGCACTGCTCGCCCTACTTACGCCCCTGCCTACCTGATGCGTGCTCAAGCCAACGTTGGTTTAGATCCGGATTCCAAGCAAGGCCTTGCAAAGCCTTACTACGAGAAATACGTAGAAATTGCTAAAGCTGATCCTGAGAAGAACAAAGCAGGTTTGGCAGAAGCCAACGAGTACTTGGGCTACTACTACTACGCTAAAGGCGAGAAGACCACTGCTGCTCCTTATTATGAGCAAGTACTCGCCCTGGATCCAGGCAACTCGAATGCTAAGAAGGTAATCGATTCTATGAGGCCTGCTAAAGCAGCGCCGAAGAAGAAGTAACCTTCTCCGCGCTATATAAAAAGGGCCCGCAACTATTGTTGCGGGCCCTTTTTCGTTGCCAAACTTATTTGATTAGAGTAAAAGGATAATTGCTTTAAGGAGCGTACTGCTCCCAGTGAGCTAACACGGCTGCAAAGTCAGCGGGTAGCTCTACCTCAAATTGCATTTGGGCACCTGTTACGGGGTGTACAAAGCCTAAAGATTTCGCGTGTAGGGCTTGCCGAGGCATGAGCTCGAATGCTTTATCTACAAAGGCCTTGTAGGCGCCGGTACGTTGCCCATAGAGTACCTTGTTTCCGCCATAAGTGGCATCTGAGAACAACGGGTGCCCAATGTGCTTCATATGCACCCTGATTTGGTGTGTACGGCCCGTTTCGAGGTTGCATTGCACTAAGGCCACGTGGCCAAATGTGTGCAGTACCTTATAATGCGTTACTGCTGATTTGCCTTGGTCACTATCCAGAGGATACACGGCCTGCACCTTCCTGTCCTTTACACTGCGCCCGATATTGCTGCGGATGGTGCCTTGCGTCTCCTTGGGTATGCCCCAAACCAAAGCCAAGTACGTCCGCTCGATGGTATGGTAGAAGAACTGCTGGGAAAGGTGCGTCATAGCAAATTCAGTTTTGCCAATAACCAGTAATCCCGACGTGTCCTTGTCAATGCGGTGCACGAGACCGGGCCGGATTTCGCCATTACGACCTGTAGGCAGATTGTTGAGGTGATGCGTCAGGCCGTTTACCAGCGTACCGTGCCAATTGCCATATGCTGGGTGCACTACCATACCAGCGGGCTTATTCACCATCAAAAAGGCCTCGTCTTCGTAGCGAATATCGAGGTCCATGGGTTCGGGCAGCACCCGATAATCAATGGGCGGCTCGGGCAACGTAATGGTGATGGTGTCGCCTGGCTTAATGCGGTAGCTAGACTTTGCTGGCCGTTCGTTTACTTGCACAGCCTCGGCCAGAATAGCATTCTGAATTTTGGTGCGTGAAGTATGCGGCAGTTGGCGCAATAGATATTTATCGAGCCGCAGCAAATCCTGCTTGCGGCTTACTACAATGCGGTGGTGCTCGTAAAGCTCATCCCCTACTTCCGCGTCGTCTTCTTCAGATGGAGTAAGGGGCAGCAGTTCGTCGTCTGATGAGTCGATCTGAGTCATGTAAAATCTCAGGTAGAGTAGCTAAAAACAGAAAAGCCGAAGCGTAAAGCTCCGGCTTTTCTAACAATGGTAAGCAAAAGCGCCTTACTTCTTTTTGGTAGCCTTGGCTGTTTTGTTGGTGCTTGAAGCGGGAGAAGATACTGGCGTAGCAGGAGTAGTAGCCTTAGGTGCAGCCGCAGCAGCACCTGGAGTAACACCCATTTTCTTTAAAATCAGGTCGGAAATGTCGCCTTCTTTTGGACCGTGTAGCAGTACTGGGCTAGCACCATCAGAGTTCAGAACGTATGTGTAGCCATTCTCAACCGATACAGCGTCAATTGTCTTCTGGAGTTTGTCTAGTGCAGGCTTCAGCAAGGTTTGCTGCTTCTGCTGTAGGTTTTGGTCTGCTGAGCGCTGGAACTCTTGGATGGACTGCTGCATGGTAGTCAGCTCCTTTTCCTTGTCGGCTTTCACTACATCAGTCATTGTAGCGGCACCTTTCTGATAGGCTTCAGCTTTCGTTTGGTACTCGGCGTATTTGCTCTTCAACTGATTTTCCAGCTGCGTGCTATAAGCTTTCAAATCAGTTTCAATCTGCCGGCTTTCGGGCATCTGGCTCAGCACGTATTCCACGCTCGTGTAGCCAATTTTCAGCGGACCAGCTGGTGCAGTTGCCGTGGAGGGAGCTGGGGTTGCTGCTGCAACAGTAGGAGCCTGCGCTAACGCAACTGAAGCCGACGTGAGAGTGAGGGCGGCCGCAGCCAATACAACGCGGAACATGTTCATAATGGTTATTGAAAAGGGAAACGTCTGAGAAGGTTTATGTTGCAAAGTTAATTCTTTCGGCTTGCCGGGCGTGTGGCAG
Source organism: Hymenobacter sp. YC55 (assembly GCF_029433095.1). Taxonomy (GTDB): domain Bacteria; phylum Bacteroidota; class Bacteroidia; order Cytophagales; family Hymenobacteraceae; genus Hymenobacter. The sequence goes on along the minus strand of NZ_JARNTX010000004.1, from coordinate 446,195 downwards.
GTTTCCGAGTAGCTGGCGCAGTGCTACCAGCCTTGTCTTCATCCGCCTGAGGCTCATCCCCAGCCGGCGTTTTGGGCACGGACACCGACTTTACGCTGCCCTTTTGTGCGGTTTGGTTTCTGTCCTCAGATGCTAAACCCAATTCTTCCAATACAAATTCCGTATAGTCATGTACTGGGTTGGTATAAAGCATAGTTAGGTCGCCCGACTTGTCGAATATGATAGCCAATTGCTTTTTCTTAGCTACTTTCTCGACAGCCTCAAACACCCGATCCTGTACCGGTTTAGTTAGTTCTTGGCGCTTTTTGAACAGTTGGCCCTCGTAACCGAAGATTTTGTTTTGGTAGGCTTTTACATCCTGCTCTTTTTTCAGGATTTCATCTTGCCGCTTCTTTTTCATCGGCTCCGTCAATAAAACTTCCTCGGCCTGGTAAGTGCGGTATAGCTTATCGAGGTCCTTCTTTTGCGCCTCGATATCCTTCTGCCAGTTCTGCGACAAGTTATTTATCTCAGTTTGCGCCTGCGCATACTCTGGCATCTTGGTCATAATGAACTCGGAATCTATGTACCCAAATTTCTGGGCGGTAGCCGAGCCGGAAGTAATCAAAAGCACTAGCAAAGAGGCCAGGGCAGCGAACGTTTTCTTCATAGCAGCAAGTGATAAAGCCGACCGGCGCCTCTCGCACTTAGCGGATTTGCTGGCCGATGATGAAGTGGAATTGGTTGCGGTCCTGAGGAGTGTTCGCATTGCCTGCGTTGCGAGGAATCACATCAAAGGCGCGACCGAAGTCAAACCCTAGCAAACCAAATGCCGACATGAAAATACGAGCTCCAACCCCGGCTGAGCGATATAGCTTATAAGGGCTATAGTCCGTGTAGCTATCGAAAGCATTGCCAGCCTCTGCGAAACTAAGAACATAAACCGTTGCTGCAGGGTTCAGCGACACAGGATAACGCAGTTCCATCACATACTTATTATAGACGGCACCACCGTTTTGTTCTGTTCGCGCTGTAGGTATAGAGTTTTGGTCTCCAGGGTCGGCATAACCACGTAAACCTATGTACTCAGTTCCAACCAAGAAATTCTGGCTGCCACCAGCCCCTAACCCGGATCCTCCGAGCTTAAACCTTTCAAAAGGCCCGATTTGGTTGCTGCTCTTATAAGTGCCAATAAATCCGAAGTGAGCCCTTGTGTTAAGTACCAACTTACCTACAACAGGCGTAAACCAGGATGCGTCAAACATCCATTTATGAAATTCAACCCACTGGCTTGTATTTAAAGGCGCGCCAGTTTTAAACACTGAATAAGGCGGCGTAAGGTTTACGCTCAACGATAGTGAAGATCCTCTTCTTGTGAATGTAGGATTATCAATACTGTTGCGAGACAGCGTAGTATTCAGCGTGATGTTAGTGGCAGTTCCGTTCTGAAAGTTTTGAAAATAAGGATAATCCTTTACTATATACTGCGTCGCTGATAATGAATTGCTCAGCGTGAAGTAATCATCTGGCCAACGTAAACGTCTTCCTAAGCTAATAGAAGCACTATTGCTTTTGAGGTAACCGCTATTACTGATATCGAATCTACTAGTACCATAACCACGGCTAATAGTTCGATTTAAGCTAAAGGAAAACGAATTGGGCTTACGACCGCCAAGCCATGGCTCGGTGAAGGAGAACGAGTACGCTTGGTACTGAAGACCATTGGCTTGCACGTTCAATGAGATACGCTGCCCGTCGCCAGCTGGTACCGGCGTCCAGTTACGAAAGTCCTTGGCTTTGCGCAACGAGAAGTTGTTAAACACCAGACCAACCGTTCCAATAAAGCCTGCATAACCGCCCCAGCCACCCGAAAGAGTAATTTGGTCGGACGGTTTCTCTACTACAGTGTAATTGATATCAACTGTACCGTCTGCCTGGTTAGGCACTGGGTTGATACCTACTTTCTCGGGGTCAAAGTAACCCAAGGTAGATATCTCGCGCTGCGAACGGATGAGTAGTTCGCGGTTGAATTTGTCGCCTGGTAGCGTCCGCAACTCCCGGCGCAACACGTGGTCGGTAGTTTTAGTGTTACCTGCAATATTCACTTCCTTGATCCGAGCCTGCACTCCTTCGGTGAGGCGCATCTCGATATCGATAGAGTCGCCTTCTACCTTAGTTTCTACTGGGTCAATCGAGAAGAACAGGTATCCGTCGTTCATGTAGAGCGAAGTAATATCCTGGCCTGTTGGGTTATAATTGAGGCGCTTGTCCAGCGTTTCCTTGCTGTACACGCTCCCCTCCTTGATACCAAGTACCGATGCCAGCGTTTTGTCGTCGTACAAGTAGTTACCGGCCCACGTGATATTGCGGAAGTAGTACTTAGGACCTTCATCCACCCGAATGCGCAAGGCTAAGTTTTCCCCATTGCGAATAAGTGAATCCGATACCACCACCGCATCTCGGTAACCTTGCGAGTTGTAGAACTCGATAAGCTTGTTCTTATCCTCCTCAAACTCCACCCGCTGGAATTTTCCGGAGTTCAAGAATTTAGGAAATTTCTTTTCCTTAGTCTTCTTGAATTTGCCTTTCAGCTTGCTGTCCTTGAAAGCTTCGTTGCCTTCAAAGGCAATTTCCCGAATCTTGCTTTTCCCTCCTTTATCTACATTGATCTTCAGCACTACGCTGTTCGACAAGCTAGAGTCGGGTACTTGCGTGATGTTTACTTTAGCATCCAGGAAACCCTTATTGGTGTAGAACTTCCGAACCTGAGTACTCGTATTACTCAGCAGCGCGTCCGTTACTACCTTGCCCCGAATCAGCTTAATCTTGTTTTTGAGGTCATCTGCCTGGCTTTTACCAATGCCCGTAAACTCGAACTTTGACAGCCGAGGACGCTCTTTTAGGTTAAAATCCAGAAAAATACGGTTCCCATCGATGCGTGTGATAGAAACGCTCACATCACCCAGGATACCTTGTTCCCATACTTTGCGGATAGCCTTACCTATTTCTTCGCCAGGCACCGAAATAGGGTCGCCTACCCGCAAACCAGTTAAGCCAATCAGGGTATTAGTATCTAGGTAGCGGGCACCACTAACCGTGATACCTCCCAATTCGTAGCGCTTAGGCTCGTCGCCAGTCGCTGCAGGAGCGGCCGTTTGAGCCACTCCTGTCAAGGGCGCTACTACACCTAGGGTTAGAACTATGGCCGCTACTCGACCCAGTGTGTTCAAAGATAAATTCATTCTGCTGTTGAAACCTTACGAAACGGTTAGCTGCTCACTCGTTTTCCCAAAACGCCGCTCTCGGCGTTGGTACGCCTGCACGGCCTCTTCAAAATGAGCCCGGCGGAAATCAGGCCACAATAGATCAGTTATATACAGTTCAGTATATGCTAGCTGCCACAGCAAGAAGTTGCTAATGCGCTGTTCCCCACTGGTACGAATTAGCAACTCTGGATCAGGCATACCTGCCGTAGCCAAATACTTCGCAACAGTGCTCTCCTGAACGTCCTCAGCACGTAGTTGACCAGCTGCCACATCCGTAGCCATACGCCGGGCAGCCTGCGCTAAATCCCAACGGCCGCTATAGCTAAGCGCCAGCACTAGCGTCATTCGGGAACCTGCTTTGGTTAGCTCTATTGCTTCCGCCAATTCACGCTGACAAGAATTTGGCAAGCTTTCGATTTGACCTATAGCTTGTAAACGAATACTATTCTTTAATAGTGTAGGCGTCTCCTTCCGAATAGTGTGTACCAGCAATTGCATCAGTGCTGTCACCTCATGCGCTGGCCTCGACCAGTTTTCAGTGGAGAAAGCATAGAGCGTGAGGTAGCGTACCCCCATTTCGGCGGCAACTTCTACGGTTTCGCGTACGGCGGTAATGGCGCTCTGGTGCCCGAAGATGCGGAGCCCGCCCTTCTGCTTGGCCCAACGGCCATTACCATCCATAATCACGGCAACGTGAGCAGGAATATTCTTTGGGTCAATTTCGGACCGGATGGCCATGGATACTTTTTGCGTAAAGAGGCTGCAAGTTACGCAAATGGTTGCATTCCAACCTGTCCAATCCGGCTATCTACCGAAGGAGCTTAGGATTCTCCTTGTATTGAGGTGGGCAGTTTATCTTGTAAAAGGTATAGGATATAGTAAATCCGTTAAAAAAATACCAGTCTTGGTCATGCGGATTACCTACCACATCGGTCTGCCCGTTGCTCTTTCCATCAATATGATCGAGCTTATCGGTAAAGGCTTTACGAGCGCCAGCCTCCAGCCCTAAGTTCCAGCGGTTAGATAAGGCGTACTTGAAACCGAAGCCTGCGGGCACAGCAATTCCAAGCATATTTCCTTTCTGATTGAGAGAAGGCAATGCAGCATTATCAGTGGCCGTCGTGGTGCTAGCCAGAAAACCAGCTAATCCAAAAAAGACATATGGGGTGAAGTGTATTTTCGCCTTGCGGTAATGATAGTCAAAGAAGTTGTACTCCAACACCGCTGACGCCTCATACAGGCTACCCTTCATATTGGCTTGGCGATATGCTTGCAGCGGAGGCACGTTCCCATTGTCTCCTTTTACGTTTCCGTCATCAGCCCGTAGTAGTCCTGCTACCAGCGCCCCCCGCAGCGTAATAGGAGCAGAAATATCTCTGCGATAAAAGGCTGTAATAGCCGGACGATTATTCTTGAATTGATAGCTCGGCGATAATTCGCCTTTATAGACAAGTCCACCCAAGCCCACTCCAATTTCGCTGGTGTATTGGGCTGACACTGAATGAGCAAAAAAAACACTCCCTGTTTGCGCCAAGCAAACAAGGAGTGTTTTGGAGAGATTCGCTTTCGTCATTATACTGGTTGTGAATGAATGCCAACCAGCACGGACTGGTTAGCGGAATTTGGGGCTTTTAACGCGCGGAGCGAGAATGTAGTTGAGCGTAAATCCAGCTTGAACATACCAATCATCCTCGTCGTCTTTTCCACGTTGATAACCAGATTGATTTGTTTCCAACCAAGTGCCGTCTAATCCAGCTGTACCACCACCTGTGATGTCCCAACCAAAGTATTGAGCAGCGCCAGCGTTGAGGGCACTTTTACTAACCACATATTTTGTACTTACGTCGTCAAGGTAATCATTAAAGGTCTTCCGGAAACCAATTTCAAACCCTAGGTCAAAACTCTTATTGAGCTTATAACGTGCTCCAATACCAAATGGTATTGCAATACCAGCTCTATTATAAGATACTCCTTCTGTTTTAAGAGGCTGTAACGCAATGTAGCTGCCTTTCTCCAAATTCTGAGAATTGTCATCAGTCACTTCGCCTTTGGGATTACCAGCATATCCTGCTAATCCAGCAAATATATAAGGTACAAAGTCCGGACGTTTGATGTAATTATTCCGATTAGGAATCAGATCAAAAATAGCTACTGCGGAGAGTTCAGCAATATCGTTTCGGAAATTCATATTGCGGTTATACCGATATTTAGCATCAGAATCACTCTGGTCAGCAGCCTTGACATCACTGCCCGTAATACGGCCGTAGCTTAGACCTCCGCGACCAGAGATACGAGGGGTAAAGCGGTGAGTGAATGTAACGCCAAGGTTGGGGCGAGTAGCGCCAAAACGTAAGCTTGGAATGCTAGGCTTAGGGGTAATATCACCAAAATAGTTCATAGCTGTCAGCGTTACGCCGACTGAATTGTACTGCTTCCGCTTCGTGAACTGTTGCGCATCCGCCGCAGGTGCCGCTAGCAGCGAAGCTAACAATAACGTAAGAGTGTAATTGAAAAACTGCTTCATATTGGAGCGAAAGTTAGTAATAGCGAACCGGAGGGTCTGATCTGAAGGAAACACAGTAACAGTCAGCAACAAAAGTAGAAGATATAGGGAACTAAAAAAACAAATAGAAGAGAAAGTATATCTATCAAACTGGAATTCCAGCCGGATTTCGCCGATCCAAACCCCAGTTTAACTTGCTTCGCAGCGTACTTAGGAAATTAACATGATTGAATTTTACTAAGCGTACAGAAAAGCTCTCTCGTCTAACTGCAATTTGAACCCCCGCATCGACTGCTACTGAACGTGAATCAAGGGAAAGCAAAAACTGATTGCTTCTCCCTTCAATCTCAAACGAAATCACGCTGCGGTCCGATACGATAATAGGACGCACGTTGAGATTGTGAGGGCATACGGGAGCAATGATGAAATTGTTTGTCTGCGGTAGCATTACCGGTCCACCACAGCTCAAGGAGTAACCGGTAGAACCAGTTGGGGTAGCTACAACCAAGCCATCGGCCCAATAAGAGTTCAAGTATTCCCCATCAATGTAGGTGTGGACTACAATCATTGAAGAGGTATCTCGTTTCAGGATACTGAACTCATTGAGTCCGAAATTGATGCCCCCAAAAGCATCAGGATCGGTTTCCACTCGGATTAAGCTACGGTCCTCCAAGACGAAATGGCCTTTGAAGAGAGCATCCATAGCTTGTGCAATACGATCGGGAGTAACAGTGGCCAGAAAGCCGAGTCGTCCTGTGTGAATACCAAGTATCGGTATCTGTAGACTGCCAACGTAAGTGACAGTATCGAGCAGGGTACCATCGCCGCCAATGCTGAGAACGAACTGTACACCCCGCAATGAGTCGTCACGAGTAAAGATGGAAACGCCAGCAGGCAAGTTGAGCCGTTGAGTTAGATAATCGTGGAAAGACTTGGCTATTAAAATGTCTGTCTGCCGACTAGCTAGATCGTTAAGTAGATTCTGCACAAAAGGCAAACTTGCATCGTCGAAGGGCTTCCCTAGAATGGCAATTTTCATAACAGAATCTTAACCTGCGTATAGCAGGTGCTACATCAAATGGGAAATTGGGAACGGAAAAAGAATCCTCCTTGGCCGCGTACTGTACGGGTGTATTCCAAGGTAAAGACTCGGTCGTAGTATGTTACCAGATGCATTGCAACCCCGGCAGAAGCAAGCAAACGCTTTGGTAGCCGGTTGCCAGCCACAACCGAAGGCGTGCTTACGTAACCTGCATCGATAAAGGTATTCAAATAGAGTACGAGCGGAATAGTGTTGACCTTGGGATTGGTTATCCCATCTAGTTGCACTTGCCCCGCATCGAAGAGGCGATAGGAGACACCTTGCTGCACCAACGCGTAGTGCCGACCGTCTACTACGTAGGGATCGTAGCCACGCACTAGTGCGTCGTAGCCAAGCGCTCGATTGTCGGCGTAGGAGAAGCGCTTGCTAAAGCGCATTTGCCCTTGCACAGCACCACTGTAGTAGAACTGCCCACCGAGTGGTACATAGCGGGCATAACGAACCCGTGTTAGTAGCTGCGTAGGAGCCTCTGTAAGAAAGCAACGAAACACCACTTGGGCTTGTAAGTAACGACCGCTGAGAGGGTAAGCAAATGTATTGCGCTGGTTGAGTACACCACTTAAGCTAAAGTCCAGATACTCTCGGCGGGCACGGCCAAGGTAGTAATCAGGATTAAGGTAATTCACGGAATCCGAAATTGCTTCTTGATGGTAGCTAACATCAAAGGCAGCTAGTAAGCGTACCGTTTTGCGCCAGCGCAATCCGGCCGTAACGTAGCGTCGCTCGATTGGAAAACCATCTTGAGGACGAAAAGTAACAAGCCTATCCTGGACTGTGGCATAATCCAAGGCTCGGGCTCGGTAGTATGAAAAGCCTGCCCCCACGCCTACTCGGCGGCGCCGACCATAGCCTGGTGCTTCGTAGAACAATTCGTATTTGCGGTTGAAGCCCAACTGTAGGTTAGCCAGCAAGTTTTCGTTGCGTCCTCGAAAGTTTCTGCGCGTCAGGTGCACACCGTAGTCGACCCGACGCCAACGGTCGGAGCGGTCGGCCCAGGCGCGGAAATTACGGTCAGCAATAGAAAGAATAGGAACCGGGAAGGTGTACCAACGCTCTTTTACGCTAAAGAGAAGCGTTATGCTGCCGTTGTGGCAAGCCACCTCACACAGCACCTGATGAAACAACTGTAGATTGTAGAGGCGGCGGCGGTTTGCTTCAATCCGAGTTGTCAACGTGGCAGCCTGCAAAGTGTCGCCCTCAGCGAAATCAAGTTCTGCTCGTAGGGTACGCTCCTTGGTTATTTCGTTTCCCACAAAAACTATGGCACCCACTTGGAGGGTTGCGTAACCAGGGCATGCTATGAGTGCCTGCAGAGTGCCGGCGGAGGATGAGCAGTTACTGGCAAGAGGCGTAGCCACGGCCAACGCAGGAACGGCACGAACCATAGTGGTAGCCAAAAGCAGCCCTATCCAAACCAAAAAAGCTCGTGTGTGCACTCGGTTGCCGCTTACAGGCTTAGGTATTTCAGCAATGCATCGTACCGCTCCTGCTCGTTTTCTCCTACCTCGGCTACGCCATTGAACTGCGCCGTGATGGCATAGCCAAAGCGCTCCAGAGTAGCAGCAATACGAGTAAGTGAAGGAGTATTCACCTTCAGGGTGAGGCGGATACGATAAGGATCATGCTCGTCTTGGGCTACGTGAGCACTTAGCACTTTGGCGTTGTTTTCTTCTATGTACCGGCTAATAGTTCCTAGAGAATAGTCACGCTCTTCCATAGAAAGCACAATCACGGCTCCTTGTCCGGGAGCGATAGGCGGCTGACCGAAAGCAGCTAACGTGTCACTAACCGTCACGACGCCCATGTACTCCCGTTGATCGTCGAGTACCGGAACAAGTTGAATCTTATTCTGGATGGCAACTTCCATGACGCTGTAGAAATGCTGATCGTGCTGGACATGCACATCGGCGAAGCTCAAGGGAAGGTCACTTAAAAGTTGATTGTTTTTTTCGGCTTGTTCAGCATCAGCCAAATCAGCCCCCGTGACTAGCCCGCGGTAGGCACGGTTATCGAGTACGGGCAATTGGCCAACGTGGAATTCCTCCAGCCATTTGGCCGCTTTCCCGACGGTATCCGACACCTTCAGGGGCGGAATCATCTGGTTGAGCAAGTCTTCGGCAATCATCGAATGCATCGGCGGGATATGAGGAATTTGATACGACTAAAGTGAAACCAGGCGGGCGGGTTAGGGTTGCGAAAGAACTGAAACACCTAGTTGCGACCAACAAGCCACAACATCAATAAATACGAAGCAGCAACAAACTTGGAGTTTGAGAAGCAGCAGATATACAAAAAAGTTTTCAACGGCGTACACCGAGCAGCTAGTAATCTAAAGAGACTACCTAAACCGTAGAGGTTGCTTTTGTTTACGCTACCTCTACAATTCCTCTGCACTGCTGCTTACTCTCAGCTAGCTGCTACCGTTTCCTTCTCGGTACGAAGCAAAAACTGACTTAGTAACACATTAAATTCCTGAGGGCGCTCCATCATGGGGGCATGGCCACAATGGTCGAGAAAACGCAACTCGGAATTGCGAATTAGATGGTGAAATTCGTGCGCTACCACTGGCGGAGTGATGGTATCATTGAGCCCCCAAACCAATAAGGTTGGTACCCGAATACCACCTAGCTCTTTGCCGAGGTTGTGCCGCTGAGCCGACCTCGCAATAGAAATAATACGTAGGCACTTGGCATTGGAGTTGGTAACGTTGAATACCTCGTCCACCAGTTCCTTGGTAGCCACAGCAGGGTCGTAGAAAGTATAGGCCACTCGCTCCTGCACGTAGCCATAATTGCCACGTTTAGGAAAAGAACCGCCCATCGTATCCTCGAACAAGCCACTGCTACCGGTGAGTACCAGCCGGTTAACCCGCTTCGGGTTACGCAGGGTGTATTCTAGCCCTACATGGCCCCCTAGCGAATTACCTAGCACCGTGCAGGGCTCTGTTAGATGGATAGCCGCCACAAATTCCTCTACGTACTTCACCAAGCCCGGCACGCCCGCCTGCGTAAGCGGCATGTCGTAGATAGGTAACAGCGGAATGATAACGCGGTAGTCGGAGCGAAAGTGCTCTACTACATCCTGCCAATTACTGAGGGCCCCAAAAAGACCGTGCAACAGCAGCAGTACCGGACCGGCACCTTCGTCGACGTACTGAAATTCGTTGCGTTCTTTGATTTGCAATTCCATCTTTTAGTGGGTGGCCAATGTGGTATTCGCCATCGGACCCTCTTCTACAATGATACAATACCGAACCCAATTGCGCAGCATCAAGAGCCCGTGGGTGGTGAGCAGCGCCTCGGGGTGGAACTGAACGCCCACCAGCGGCAAGGTAGTATGACGCAGCGCCATGATTTCGCAGGCGGCATCGGCAGTGTAAGCCAAAGGCCGCAGCACAGCAGGCAAATCATTTACTACCAGTGAATGGTAACGCGTGATGGGTACATGCCGCGGCAACTCATGAAACAGCCCCTCGTTAGTTACCACTTCCATCTCCGATACTTTGCCATGCATGGGTCGGGCAGCACGGGTAACGGTGGCTCCGAAAAATTCGGCTAGAGCCTGATGCCCTAGGCACACTCCGAGCATCGGGACGCGCTGATGCCAAGCAGCAATGACAGCCATTAGGTTGCCAGCGGTAGCCGGCGTACCAGGTCCCGGCGACAAAACTAGGGCATCGAATTCCAACTCCTCTAGCTGCTCCAATGGCGCATCATTGCGCACAACCTGCACCTCGCACCCTAGTTGCTGAAAGTAATCCAGCAAATTGTAGGTGAATGAATCGAAGTTGTCGAGCAGCAGCAGGCGCGTCATGGCAATATGAGAGTAGCTGAAATAAGCAGGTAAAGCGGCGGAGAGTTCCTGCACAGCTATTCAGAAACTTGTACTTCGCGTAATGCCCCTTAATTCGCTAGAACACCGTGCGTAGCTTGGCTAGCAGCGTACTGGCGAAAGGCATAACGAAGCCGACAATTTCCAGCGCCAAGGGCGTGGCTTGACGCACGACGGGCAATACCTGTGAGCTAGCAACAAGAGTAGGCGAAATGAGTTGCAAACCTGATAAGCCGATTCCGTGCAGCAGTAGGCTCAAGCCTAGCACCCACTTCAGTACGCCGACCGCGCCACCACCCAAGTTGTCGAGGACACCTAAGGGCGTGAGATGCACTGCTTTTTTTACGAAGCTGCCCAGTAAATGCACGCCCCACACAATGGCAGCAAATACTAGCAAGAACGCCACGAGTGGCAGCAGTCCAAAAGCCTCTCCTACGTAGTGACGCACCAGCGGAATAGCATCGTTGAGAAGAGCTAATCCGCCCACGGCCCCCAAGACGAACGCCAGCAACGACGCTACTTCTAATACCAGTCCCCGCTGAAAGCCTTTCACAGCGCCTATCCCCAGTGGAATCAGCAGCAGAATATCAAAAGCGGACATAAATAGAGGAGCTAGCCTGAAGGCGCTAGTATCCAAGAAGTAAGGGAGGCAGTAAAGTGCCCCTTCGGCAACGTGGATGCTAGCGCCTTCACTGCTTACACATTCGTGTTATTGAGCAGGTTGTTTACCACTTGCGAAATCATCCGGCCGTCGGCTTTGCCAGCAAGCTCGCGGGCTGCTACGCCCATTACTTTGCCTAAATCGGAAGGGCCCGTGGCGCCTACGCGCTGGATGATGCCGACTAGCTGCTCCACCAGATCGGCTTCGCTAAGCTGCTTGGGCAGGTATTCTTCAATAATAGCCAACTCTGCTAGCTCCACTTCTTCGAGGTCGGAGCGGAACTGCTTGTTATAGGTTTCAGCGGCTTCGCGGCGCTGCTTGGCGGCTTTGGTTAAGAGCTTAATTTCAGCGTCGGAGGTGAGGGCTGCGCCGTGCTGCCCTTCGGCCGTTTCAGCCAACATGATCTGGGACTTGATGCTGCGCAGAGTGGTAAGACGCGTTTTGTCTTTGGCCAGCATGGCCTTCTTGATATCGGCGTCGATGGTTTCTTTTAAAGCCATAAGTCAGGAAAAATGAGGATGCAAGATTACGTGTTTTTAAGTGATGCAACGGCAGCCTTAGGCAAGCATGAATTGCGGGTGGTACGACAGGGCATAGAGTACAAACTACTTCAGCCACGCGCTGCACTGTTTACTAGAAGCTGTACGGTCTTGCTGCGGTTTGGGCTCAGTAGAAATCAGAAGTAAACCGAGTCGGAGCGCAGTAGCCTAACTATAGGCCATTGGTTGATGACTAGAGTTGATGGTAGCTGGAGGCGTGATGAGAACAACTGCAAAAACAGGGGGCGTAGCTCGGAGTTGTATCTTTGGTTTCTTCCAAGGCCACTTCGTCAGAAACACCCTTATATGACCAAGCTTAGCGTAAACATAAATAAAATAGCTACCCTGCGGAATGCCCGCGGCCATAACCGCCCTGACCTCCTGCAAGTAGCGCGCGACTGTGAACGGTTTGGAGCGCAAGGCATTACGGTGCATCCGCGGCCCGATGAGCGCCATATCCGCTACCAGGATGTGCGCGACTTGAAAGCTATTGTTACCACCGAACTAAACATAGAAGGCAATCCAACTCCCGATTTCCTGAACCTAGTGCGCGAAGTACGCCCGGAGCAAGTGACCCTGGTGCCCGACGCCCCCGACGCCATTACATCGAACGCCGGCTGGGACACCGTAAATCATCAAATCTATCTGATGGGTATTGTGCAGGAATTGAAGGCCTTGGGTTGCCGGGTCAGCATTTTCCTGGATCCGAACCTGGAAATGGTGAAGGCCGCGGTTGGCACCGGTACCGACCGGATTGAGTTGTACACCGAAGACTACGCTCGCCAGTACCACCACGACCCGGCAGCGGCCCTCCTCCCCTACCGCACGGCCGCCGATTTGGCGCATCAGCTTGGACTCGGCGTCAATGCTGGTCACGACCTCGACCTCGACAATCTGGCGTATCTGCATCAAAACTTACCTGGGCTGGCGGAAGTGAGCATCGGGCACGCCCTGGTTTGCGATGCGCTTTACCTGGGCCTCGAAAACACGATTCAACTTTATCGTCGCCAATTAGCGTAATGGATTAATAAAGCATGAGCAAGATGTGCTTCTCTCCTGCTCATACTCCCTAGTTGTTGATCCTATGCCCCGTTTGCCCCTCCCCGAATTTCTACAAGGCCCTGAGAATGCGCCCGTCTTGGACGTACGTGCTCCTATTGAGTATAGCCAGGGCCACATACCCGGTGCGCTTAACTTTCCCCTCTTCACCGACGAGGAACGGGCCCGCATCGGCACCACGTACAAGCAAGCCAGCCAAGATAAAGCCGTGTTGCTTGGCTTAGACTTGTTTGGACCGAAAATGAGCCAGATGGTAAAGGTGGCCAGCAAGCTAGCTCCTGGCAAAGAAGTGCGGGTGCATTGCTGGCGTGGCGGCATGCGCAGCGGCGCGGTGCAGTGGCTGCTAGAACTAGCCGGCTTCAAAGTACACCTGCTCAACAAAGGCTACAAAGACTATCGGCAGTGGGTGTTGGCTCAGTTCGCCGAGCCTCGACCGCTACTGGTGCTAGGTGGCCTTACGGGCTCTGGCAAAACCGATGTGCTGCACGAGTTGGCTAGCCTAAGTGAGCCAGTAGCAGACCTTGAAGGGCTAGCCAGCCACAAGGGCTCGGCGTTTGGCAGCATCGGTTTACCACCCCAGCCCACCCAAGAACAATTCGAAAATGACCTTGCTGCGGCTCTTGCACAGCTTTCAACCGAAACTCCTGTTTGGGTGGAAGACGAAAGCCGCACGATTGGCGGCATTCATGTGCCGCCGCCCCTGTTTCGGCAGATGAGTGAGGCGCCGCTGGTGGTGCTGGAAATACCGCGGGACGTACGGGTACGCAAGCTGGCCGAAGAGTACGGCCGCGAGGACCCAGGCGCCCTGGCCACATCAATCCTGCGAATTCGTAAACGCCTAGGTGGCTTGGCTACCAAAGAGGCGCTATCGGCCATCGGCGAAGATGACATGGAGAAAATGGTGAGCTTGGTGCTGGATTACTACGACAAGACCTACAACCACGGTCTTACGGGCCGTAAGGCCATCCGCGTACCCTCTACCACCTGCGACGCCGCCGTGAATGCCCAATTGGTCAGGGAAGCCGTGCAACACGCCAACTTATTTCCTTCTGTTCCCTCCAATACACCCACTAGTGGTACCTAAGCTGCGCGTTGCCCGCCCCACCGATCAATTGCCGGAGCTACTGCGCTTCTACCGCGACGGACTAGGCTTAGTAGAACTCGCTTCTTTCACGGCGCACAACGGTTTCGATGGGGTGATGCTCGGCCACCCCCAGGCCCCTTACCACCTTGAATTCACGCACCAACCCGGCCACCATGTAGGTTGGGCGCCAACCGCAGACCATCTGCTGGTGTTCTACTTACCACACCTACCCGATTGGCAAGCTTGCGTCCAGCGTATGGAGGTGGCAGGTTTCAAGCCAGTACCGGCCTACAATCCGTATTGGGACCAGCTCGGCACCACATTCGAGGACCCCGATGGGTACCGCGTGGTGTTGCAGCACGCAGCTTGGGAACTGTAACTGTTGCGCCTATTTGCCACTTCATTAGTACACCACCCATGATTACTGAAACCATCGACCAGATTCGCCTCACGCAATACAGCCACGGAGCTGGCTGCGGCTGCAAAATTGCGCCCAAGGTGCTCGACCAGATTCTGCATACCAGCATTCCGCAACCCCACGACGACAAGCTTCTGGTTGGCAACTCTTCCCGCGACGATGCCGCCGTGTACGACATTGGGGGCGGACAGGCCATTATCAGCACCACCGACTTCTTCATGCCCATTGTCGATGATGCCTATGATTTCGGGCGCATTGCCTCGGCCAATGCCATTTCTGACGTGTATGCCATGGGCGGCCGGCCGGTTATGGCTATTGCGGTGCTAGGTTGGCCTATCGATAAGCTGGCCCCTGAAGTGGCGCGCCGCGTAATCGAAGGCAGCCGTAGTATCTGCCAAGAAGCGGGCATTCCGCTGGCCGGCGGCCACAGCATCGATTCGCCGGAGCCTATTTTCGGGCTAGCAGTAACCGGAATGCTGGCCATAGAAAACCTCAAGCAAAACGATACGGCCACCGCGGGCTGCGAATTGTACCTCACCAAGCCTTTAGGCGTCGGGATGTTGACCACGGCACAAAAGCGCGGCATTCTGCGGCCCGAAGACGAAGCTATTGCTCCGCGCAGCATGATGCAGCTCAACAAAATAGGCGCTGACCTAGGCAAGCTGACCGCCGTGCGCGCCATGACCGACGTAACCGGATTCGGCTTGCTGGGCCACCTTTCCGAGGTTTGTGAAGGCAGCAACCTCACGGCCGAAGTGGAATTCAGTGCCGTCCCACTTATTCCCGAGGCCGAGTTGTACCGAGCGCAAAAAGCTATTCCGGGCGGCACAGTCCGCAACTGGGATTCTTACGGCCACAAGATTGGCACCATCACCGACGAGCAGCGTGCCTGGCTTTGTGATCCGCAAACCTCGGGTGGCTTACTCGTTTGCGTCGAGCCTGCTGGCCGAGAGGAAGTACAAGCTGTTTTCAAGCAGCATGGGTTGGCGCTAGAGCCTTTTGGCGTGCTGCGTGCCCACCAGCCCGACGAAGCCTGGATTCAGGTTCGGTAAGCAGTGAAGACTGTTTCGCTGTTGCGGCCTCTACTGGAGTTCGGAGCCGTTGTCGTAGCCCTAATTGTGGGGCTACGACTCATTACGGGCATTTTTGGAGGGCGCCGCAAGATGTACCGGGTTTCATTTCAGCGGCAAGTTGCCCTGCTGTTTTGGCCGCTGCTCTGTTTGAGTGTGGGGCTGCCTTTCCTGGTGTCGTTTCTGTTTGCAGGCGCTTTATCCACTTACGAGTTAGTACTGCTACTACTGATTTCGGCGCTGGTGTTGGGGTTTGCTGGCCCAGCTTTATTGCTGCATCTGCACTACTATTTGCATAACCACAACACCGAACTGCTATTCGAACCTAAGCAAAACGTGTTGGAGGTATACCAGGATGGACAGCGCATACCTTTCACCCGAGCCGATATAAACAAGGTGGTTTATGCCCGCTGTACTTCCCGGCGCTTGTTCTGGAGCAATTACGAATATGTGCAGCTACACCTACAAAGCGGGCAGATACTTACTATAACATCTCTGCTGCTAAAGCTGAACCCGTTAGCCGACTTCTTGCGCAACACACATCTAGAATCCCGTCAGTACCTTTTCTGCACTGTCCGCTCATAATCGTAACCTTCTGTCGCTGCGTTGATGAAGGCTACAAGGCTGATGAATTTTAAATTGAAGCCTGGTAATTAGAATAGTATGCAGCCTTTGTGTAGTAGTATAGTAATCTGCCAAAATCTTGAATAGGACAGCCAGTAGAACCGAGCTGATGGAGGTTGGAACTACCTAGTCACAAAGCAAACTAGCTGCTGGCTGCGAGCAGATGTGCTGCTTAGTCCCGACCTTTGCCCCCTCCTTCTGCTTCTACTTCAACTATGCACCTTCATCATCGCGAAATAGGTCAGGGTACTCCTTTAGTAATTCTGCACGGCCTCTTCGGCACCCTCGACAACTGGCAGACCCTAGCCCGCCGTTGGGCCGACGCAGGGCATCGAGTCATAAGTGTTGATTTGCGCAATCACGGCCGTTCTTTTCACACGCCTGAGCACACCTACGAGTTGATGAGCGACGATGTGCTTGCGTTATTTGACAGCCTGCAGCTTGGCCCCGACGCTACGCTACTCGGCCATAGCATGGGTGGCAAAGTAGCCATGCGCTTCGCCCTCGACCACCCTGAACAACTAGCCCGACTGATCGTGTTAGACATTGCGCCTCGGTTTTCTGATATGGCGCATCAAGACGAGATTTTGGCAGGGCTGAATGCGGTGAATCTTCATGTACTTGAAAGTCGCCAACAAGCCGATGAGGCCTTGGCGGTTCATATTCCACAACCCGGAGTACGGCAGTTCCTGCTCAAAAATCTTTACCGGCAGGAAGATAATTCTTTTGCCTGGCGTCAAAACTTAAGCGCCCTCACCCAGAACATAAGCTCTATCGGTGCTGAAATTAGTGGTCCGGCACCCTTCCTCAAGCCGGCACTCTTTATCCGCGGCGGCAAGTCCGACTACGTTACTACCGAAGACAAGCTCTATGGTATCCCGGCTTTGTTTCCCAACTCACAAGTGGAAACCATAGTCGACGCTGGTCATTGGGTACACGCCGAAAAGCCAGACGAAGTGTTCGAACTAGTGCAAGCATTTGCCAAGAGCTAGCTGGTGCTTGCTTTCTAGATACCCGTTGCTGGACACACACGCATTGCTAATAATGCGCTGTGTTCCTGTGGTTATTGTTCCATGCTTAACTCTTGATTTTCACCTTGAAGCCCGGCACCCTTTACCTCATCCCCACCATTCTGGCCGACGAGACGGCGCCGCAGGTGCTACCGCCCCAGATTGCCGTGCACGTAGCCGCGCTGTCGTATTTCTTAGTGGAAAATGCTCGTACAGCCCGGCGCTTCATCAAAAGTGTAGCACCTACTCAGGTAATCGAGGACCTGCGTATCAGCGTTATCGACAAAGACAGTACCGAAGCGCAAATACAGGCGGCCCTGAAGCCGGTACTAGCCGGGCAGGATGCGGGAGTTATTTCGGAAGCCGGCTGTCCGGGCATTGCCGACCCAGGTGCCGAGTTAGCCCGGGCAGCGCATACCCTCGGTGTTCGTGTGGTGCCGCTGGTAGGACCCAGTAGTTTGCTACTTGCCCTTATGGCTTCGGGTATGAACGGGCAGAGCTTCACCTTTCATGGCTACTTGCCCATTGACCGGAGCCGGCGTGCGGCGGCCATCAAACAGTTGGAAAAGCTGGCACTGGCCCAACATCAAACCCAGCTCTTTATCGAAACGCCGTACCGCAACATGCAATTGCTGGAAGATCTGCTAAGTCAACTGCATTCGGCTACTCGCTTGTGCATTGCCGCCAGCCTTACGGCCCCCAACGAATATGTGCGCACCAATACCATAGCCGGCTGGAAAAAAGCCGGGCTGCCTGAGATTCACAAGCAGCCCGCTGTATTCCTGGTAGGTAGATAGTTGGAAGCTTGTAAGCAGGTTATTTCAATACCTGATACACCAGCAGTGAAGCCAGATAAGCCAGCCCCGACATGTAGAAAAGCTGGAGCAGCGGCCACGTCCAGCCTTTGGTTTCGCGGTAAGTGGTAGCCAAGGTGCTCATGCACTGCATGGCAAACACATAGAAAACCAGCAGAGAGCCTGCGCGAGCGGGCGTGAAGAACGGCTGCCCATCGGGTCCTTTTTCGGCGGCCAGCTTTTGCTGTACTGTTAGTTCGTTGGCGTCCTGCCCCACGCTGTAGATGGTCGACATGGTGCCTACAAACACTTCCCGCGCTGCAAAGGAAGTCAGCAGCGAAATACCAATTTTCCAGTCGAAGCCCAACGGGCGAATAGCGGGCTCAATCAGGTGGCCAAACTGCCCCGCGTAGGAGGACTCCAACTTTTCGGAAGCAATGTGCGACTCCACTTCTGCCTCGCTCATGCGCTGTGCAGTGGCGCTTGTACGAGCCCGTTGCTCGGCTTGCTCCAGGGCGTTGCCAGGACCATATGATGCTAGCACCCACAGTATTACCGATATGGCCACGATAACCTTACCGGCCTGGAACACAAAGGCCTTCACCTTCTCCACGATGGTCAAGCCCACGTTTTTCCAACGCGGCCAACGGTACACCGGAAACTCCATAATGAAGTAGCTCCGCTCCTTGGTTTTCATGAACAGCTTCAGTACCCAAGCAGACCCAACCGCCGATACAAAGCCCAGCAGGTACAACCCCATCAACGCCACGCCCCGCAGATTGAAGACCCCAAGCACCGGCTGATCGGGTACCACCAAACCGATAAGCACTGTGTATACCGGGATACGCGCGGAGCAGCTCATCAGCGGCGTAACGAAGATGGTAATCATCCGGTCCTTGCGGTTCTCGATAGTACGAGCACTCATGATGGCCGGCACCGCGCACGCCATACCCGAAATCAGAGGCACAACGCTTTTACCATTCAACCCGAACTTACGCATGATGCGGTCCATCATGAACGTAACGCGCGCCATGTAGCCGGTTTCTTCCAATACCGCAATAAAAGCGAATAGCAAGGCAATCTGCGGGATGAAAATCAGCACCCCACCTAGGCCGGCGAGTACCCCTTCTGTCAGCAAACTAATAAGAGGCCCGTTGAAATTCGACTGAATCAAGCTGTTGATCCAAGCTACCCCCTGATCAATGAGCTCCATCGGGTAGCTGGCCCAGGAGAATACCGCTTGAAACAGCAAAAACAGAATTAGCAGAAAGATCAAGTAGCCCCACACACGGTGAGTTAGCACTCGGTCGAGGCGGTTGCTGTACGGCTCGGCTTTTTCGGTACGCGTCACCGACACGGCATCCAGCAACAACTCATTGATGCGGTTGTAGCGGTCGATGGTTTCCTGGGCCTGCCGGGCAGTGGGCTCGAAATTATATTTAGCTACAAGCTCTCCGATATACGCCTTGTCATCAGCGCTCAAGAAACTGATGTGGCGAAACTGATGCGCATAGTGCAGCGCCAAGTAGTCGTTGTGCAGATTGAAGTAATACCGAATCTGCCGCAGCATTGGCAGCAGCGTTTCGTCGGGCTCATAAAACCGGTTGGTGCCCGCATCGAGCTGTTGCGCCATCACAATTTTAAGTGCCGCTACCCCAATACCCTTGCGGGCATTCATAGGAATAACAGGCACGCCTAACTCTTGCTGCAATGCATCCAAATCGATATTGATGCCGTGCTGGGCGGCCACATCCATCATGTTTAGCGCAAGCACTAAAGGCAGGCCCAGATCCGCAAGCTGCGTAAACAGCAGCAAATTGCGACGCAGATTGCTGGCGTCGGCTGTCACAACCACAAAGTCTGGATACTGCGCCGAGGCCCGGTCGTAGAGCAGGTCAGTAATTACCTTCTCATCCAAACTCTTGGGATAGAGCGAATACGTACCCGGCAAATCGATGATTTCGGCGCGGTGGTGCGGCGTGAGCTGGCTTACACCGGTTTTACGGTCTACCGTTACGCCAGGAAAGTTGCCGACTTTTTGATTAAGCCCCGTTAGCTGATTGAAAAGCGACGTTTTACCTGAATTAGGATTGCCAATCAGCGCTATTCGCGTAAGGCCACGTGAGGCCGCACCAGTGGCTTCTAATGTGGCGGCCGAAGCAGCCGCACCAGCAGGCGCGATACGAATTCCGGCACTACTCATGCGCGGTTACTCCTTCAATAAGATAGTAGCTGCTTCACTCACCCGCAGCGATAAGGTGTAATCGGCTGTCTCGCCTACCACCAATGTAATAGGGCAGCCCAAGGGTGCCCGGCTATTGAGCCGTACCTGTGTGCCCGGAATACATCCCATTTCCAACAGCTTGAGTGCCATTTCCGGGTCTTTCAAACAGCAGATCGTACCACTCTCGCCTAAACGCAGATCTTTTACGCTCCGAGGAGCAACAACAGTTTGGGCGGAGGTGGAGCGAGCAGACACGGCAGCAGAGTTATTTAGACTTACTTTAAACAAAGGTACAACCCATTTAGGTTTCGCCCAAGTCAACTCAATTACCAGAATTACTGTACCTCAGCCTTATAAATATTCCTTCTCATAATTGCATTTTTATAAATATTTTAAGAAAACGTGCCGAAAATTGGTGTTATCATTTTACTTTTGGGATATAACACTAGCCTGATAACATATGCTCCAACGCGTACTTGCTTTCGTCACCTTTCTTTTGCTGTTACCAGCACTGGGCATGGCCCAGGAGAATCGTCTGTCCGGTCGCATTGTCGACCAGAAGACGAAAGAGCCCATCCCTTTTGCCTCCATTGGATTGAAAGAGGAACAGACCGGTGCTCTTACCAACGAGTATGGCTTTTTCCAGATGGCGATGCCAGAGAAAAATGCTCAAGACTCACTTATCGTATTAGCCTTGGGTTACAAGCGCGTGGCAGTACTTGTAAAACGTGGTAATGCCAACCTTGCCGACCTTATCATTGAAGTGCCTAAGCGCGTTATCGAGCTGGCCAACGTAACCGTGAAAGGTGGCAAAGTTAAAGATCTGTCTCTTGGCTCGAAAGCTGCGGCGCCGGGCGAAGGTATGATTCAAGGCATGCCAGGTAGCCAATATGCCTTCTTTGTGAAAAACGATAAAAACAAGAAGCTTGGCAACGTGCGCTCCGTTTCGTTCTACATTGGGGAAAACGGTTTTCCTCGTGAGCCTTTCCGGGTGCGCCTTTACAAAGCCGATGGCAACTACAACTCGCCCAACACCGACATCCTCACTGAAAACGTAGTGGTTTCGGCTCCTAAAGGTGGTGACTGGTACACTATTGACTTGACGCCCTACAACATCGAAGCACCTACAGAAGGCTTCTTTGTAGCTATGGAGTGGATCGTAAGCGGCGACAAGTTCTACACCACCAACTTCATGGACACCTACACGCCCTATGGTCAAATCATGCGTCCAACCTTCGAGTTTAAGGAAAGCCGGACTTGGAGCTACACCATGGGCAAAGGATGGAGCCTACTGACGCTAGCCAGCAATGGTCAGCGCTACAACGCCATGATCAAAGCAGAAGTAGACCAGATCAAGGACTAATCTTCACTTCTGGTTATCAGATAATTATACTTATAGTTATCGTCTGAATAAGTTTATAAACAAACAAGAAAGGCCCGTTTCTTTAGGAAGCGGGCCTTTCTTGTTTTGCGTCAGAGTTCTGTGCTAGCACGTCTTTTTACGAGCCAGCACTTATTGACTTATTTTATTATTTGATGACTGCGATTTCTACACGCCGGTTCTGCTGGCGTCCTTCAGGAGTAGCATTGCTAGCAACAGGAGCCGCCTCGCCCATAGGCTCGATGCTGATACGATCGGCGCTGATGCTAGCGTTGGAAGTAAGCCAGTTTCGTACCGCTTCGGCACGTTGGGCGCTTAGCTCCTTATTGTAATTTTTATCACCGCGAGAATCGGCAAATCCCATAACGCGAACTTGGCTTTTACCGTAACGGCGCCCGATAGAGCCTCCTATTTCAGATAAAGCACGCGTAGCAGTCGGCTTGATGGTGGCTTTGTCGGTGTCAAACAAAACAGTCTCTTCCAAGCCGTATACACTGTATTTGTCGTCACCGCGGACCGAAATTTCAGGCAAATCAATTTCCTCGTATTTCACGTCCGCCAGCTTGGCTTTGGTCATATCCCAGGCAGCATCCACAGAGTTAGCAGCGCTGTTGGCGGCACCCTTAGCAGCGTCAGCTACCGAAGCTCCTTCACGATACACGACTGCTGTGTCGGTGGTAGCTTCTTGAGGTTCATCTTTCTCTTGAGGCTTTTTCAAGTCGTTGCAAGACGATGCAAATAGGGCCGTTAGAGCTAAGGCCGAGAAGAGAGTCTTTTTCATAACAAAAGGCGTTTGAGTGGTTATGTGGGAAAAGGAGAATTTGAAGCGCTTACGCAGGCAAGCACTAGAGGTTGGCTATATACAGCGCAAACAGCGCCGGGCCCGGTAGCATGCCACATAGTGCACGTACCGGGCCCGGCAGGTAAATAGAGCTTGTTGTAGAGGGGCTACTTCACTTGTGCTCGAACAGTTATCCAGCTTCGAATGAATTCAAGTGCCGCTGCCGAAAAGGTTTCGCGTCGCTGACCGTTGACTAGCGCCCACTCTGTGGGCTCGCCCTGGAATTGATGGTTCACGCCTGACAACTTTTTACTAGTCAGGTCGCGGCTATTATGCAGTGCTTTAGCAAGAGGAGTTAGGTTGGCATCCGCGGCTACGTTTAAGTCGGCCGTTCCGTTCAGTAGTAACACCGGACACTTCACTTCATCAAGAAGAATCGTGGGATTGAAATTTAGGAAATTCCGGTAATGGAAAGACGTCAATTCATTGGCACGGTTCTGCGCAGTTACACTATCGAGAGTAGCATCATTTTTCCGCATCATGCGCACCAAAATGCTACGTGCCTTCTTTATATCTGGCGTCATGCGCACTACTTCCTGCATAGCCTGCTGCTGCTTGCTGAAGGCAACTACATCAGGCTCCTGCACTCCAATTGCTCGCAGAATAGCTTGTTGCTGCTGTAAAATAACAGTGTTACCTGGTAAACCATAGGCAGCTAATGTCACTACAAAAGCAGGTGGCAATGGTTGGCTAGCTGTCAATAGGGCCACATTACCACCCTGGCCGTGCCCTATCACCCCAATCCGAGTACCGTCTATTTCGGGGCGGGTGCGCAGGTAGTTGAGTCCTGCCTGTACGTCAGTTACTAGCTCGCTAGGAGGAGTGGTGTTGAAATCACCGCCGGATACCCCAACTCCCCGATCATCAAAGCGAAGTACGGCAATACCCCGCCGGGTTAGGTAATCAGCTAAGGCTCCCATAGGACGGTACTCACCCGTAGTAGCGTCTCGGTCTTGAGGGCCCGCATCAGAAACTAAAACTACGGCTGGAAATGGTCCTGGGCCAGCGGGCACGGTTAGCATCCCTCCCAAGCGCAGGTTCACCGGCGTATTCGTGTACACTACTTCCTCCTCCCGGTAAGGTGGTGTAAGCCGCGCCTTAGGCGCCGTATCAATGGCTGCCGGGGAGAAGTTAAGAGTCAGCGGCGATTCGTACCCGGGCTGACGCCAAACACCTACTACTTTTTTTCCGTCAGCGGCCATCTTACCCACAAAACGACTACCAGCTTCTTCGGCCGCGAAGATTACGGTGTCGTTCCGCACTTCGACCTGCACTGCCATGCGACTAACTTTTTGCATGGGCACATCAAGAGTAGCAAAGTATGAGCCGCCAGTAAGACTAACGAGCCGGAATATTACTTCCAACTGCCCACCGGGCATCTTGAGTGGACCTTTCCACAAGCCATCCAAAGCAGGGGCAGCTATCGTTACCGATGCACTTAGAGTCCACAGCAGCAGCGACAGACACAAGCGCGACAGACACGAATGAATGAACTTTCTCATTGAAGCGGAGTAGTGGAATACAACTATAGAATCTAAAAAGAATTAAAAACAGGGCAAATCCTCTTTATAGGACAAGCACTCACTTTCACGCAAGATACTTGGTTTATCTTGTTCTCCGCTTACTATTTTTCTAACAATAACTGTTTTGATGAATTTTACACCTCTTGTTATTCTGCAAAAAACACTCGTTTTACTCGTTCACTCACGTTGGTTAATAGCTCGTATGGAATGGTGCCAATACGCCCTGCTAGTTCCGACAGCGGCAATTGCGAACCGAATATTTCCGCTGTGTCGCCGGCCTGCGCTGCCGCAATTTGGGTTACATCAACCATGCACATATCCATGCACACATTGCCGATGATGGGTGCGCGCTGCCCTCGCACGACTACCTCGCCGGCACCATTGCTAAAGCGCCGGTCGTAGCCATCGGCATAACCGATAGCCAAGGTGGCAATGCGCCGCTCGTAATCGACGGCTTGGCCCCGACGACCATAGCCGACAGTCTCGCCGGGTGGTAGCGTTTTCACCTGCGAAATAGTAGTGCGAAGAGAACTTACAGGATGCAAAGCTTCTTGCTCGCGCCCGGTGGCTTCCACCCCATAAAGACCGATACCCAAACGCACCATATCGAACTGCGCCTCCGGAAACCGCAGGATACCAGCCGAATTGAGTGCATGCTTGAGTATAGGGTAACCGAGGGTTTCTTCAAGCAATGGCGTCATGCGCTGGAAAGCGGCTAGCTGCTGCTGCGAAAAGCTGTTGTGTTGCTCTTCATCGGCGCCAGCTAGATGGGTAAGGGCACTGGCGACGCGCAAGTGGGTGGCATTTTCGCGTAGTAAGCTGCACAGCTCCGGCAAGTCAGACTCTGCAAAGCCTAAGCGGCGCATGCCGGTATCGAGCTTGAGGTGAATGGCAGGCAACGGCTGCTGACGAGCGGCAGCTAAATAGTCGTGGAGTCGCTCGAAAGAATATATTTCGGGCTCCAAATGATACTGACGCAGCACCTGGAAAGCATCGGGCGAGGGATTCATCACCATGATGGGTAGGCTAATACCGTTCTGGCGTAAATCCACGCCCTCGTCGGTGTAGGCCACCGCGAGGTAGTCGACGCGGTGAAACTGCAGCAGGTTGGCTACTTCGTAGGAACCACTACCATAGGCGAAGGCCTTCACCATTACCATGAGCTTGGTACCTGGCTTTATGCGGCTGCGGTAGAAGTTCAAGTTCTGAACTAGGGCTTCTAGGTTCACCTCGAGCACCGTGCCGTGAATTTTCTGCTGAAAGGCCGCTACAATCCGCTCGAACCCAAACCGGCGCGCGCCCTTCACCAAGATGGTTTCCTGCCGAAAGGTGTCGGGCTGAAAACTGCGTAGAAAATCGTCGGTGGTATCGTAGAAAGCAGTGTGCACCGTCTGGAAAACCGCTTGGTGCTGTTGAATCTCGGAGCCAATACCTACCAACCGCTCGACGCCGTGCGTAGCTAGCCGGGCGGCTACGCGGGCGTAGAGGTCGGCGCCAGCAAGGCCCGATTCCAGCACGTCGCTTAAGATAAGGGTGCGGCGGCCGCGGCGGGGCTGACGGGCTAGCGCATCGAGGGCGAGGTTAAGCCCCGCAAGGTCGTTGTTGTAAGTGTCGTCGAGAACGTAGCAGTCGTTGAGGGCCTGCTTCATTTCCAGGCGCATGGCCACCGGGTGGAGTCGGTCGAGGCGGTGCTGGATTTCGGCAGCCGGTACTTGGTGCCACAGTAACACCGATAAGGCGTGCAGCGCATTTTCCACCGAAGGCTCGTCGGCGAATGGCAGTGTGAAGGTATGCTCTTGCGGCAGCGGGCGGGCTAGGTTTACGCGCACCACGGTGCGGTCGGCGGAGGCTTCGGCTACCGTTATGGCCACATTCGCCTGGTGCAGCTGCTGGCGGCTCCACGTGAAGGTGCGGTGCTCGGGCAGATGCCGCTGCACAACTTCGTGAATCAACTCGTGGTCGAGGCAGTAGAACAGCGTGTCTACGCCGAGGAAGAGTTGCATCTTCTCTTCTACTTTCTCTAAGTGATTGGCAAAACCAGCGTCGTGAGCGGTACCGATGTTGGTGAACAACCCCAACGTAGGCTGTATCACGCGGGCCAAACGAGCCATTTCGCCGCGCTCCGAAATACCCGCTTCAAAGATGCCAAGCGTATGCGTAGCGTTTAGCTCCCATACGCTCAGCGGCACGCCTACTTGCGAGTTGTAGGAACGGGGGCTCTTGCAAATCAACTCATCGGGGGCCAGCAACTGCGCCAGCCATTCTTTCACAATGGTTTTGCCGTTGGAGCCCGTGATGCCAAGCACCGGCAGGCGGAAGTGGCGCCGATGCTCGGCGGCTACAGTTTGCAAGGCCGTTAAGGCCTCACCGACAAGTAGAAACCCTGCTTCGGGATACGCTGCCAAACCGCCTGGGATTTCCTCTTGGCTGTCAACTACAAATAGCCGTACCCCGCGCTGGTAGAGCTCGGGTAAGTACAAGTGGCCGTTGTGCTGGGGCCCGCGCAGCGCGAAAAACAAGCTGCCCGCCGCCTGCCCGACGCGGCGGCTATCAAGCAGCAGGTGGTGCAGAGGCGCGGGGCCAGCGGGAGTGGAAAGCAAGGTGCCGTGAGTGAGGGCAGGGAGGTCGGCGAAATCAAGCATGATGAGGCAAAGGTAAAGCAGAACGAAGAGTCGCACGGGGTATGCGCTTCGCGGGAAGGCCCGTACCTTTGCGGCTTGCTTCTTATTACTACCGCTACTTGAAACTTTCTCGTCACCACTTGGCCGCGCTGGCGGCTTTCCTTGTCTGGGGCTTCTTCCCGATTCCCTTGCGGATGCTTACTGGCTATGCCAGCGGCCAAATCCTGTTTTTCCGCATCCTGCTTTCTTTGGTGCTACTCCTGCTGATCCATGGTTTGGGCCGACGGGCGGCGGTGCGCGCCGTAGTACAGCAGTGGCAAACGGCAGCTACCGCGGAGCGGCGGCGCGTGGCCACCAGCACAATAGTGGGCGGCTTATTGCTGACCGCCAACTGGCTGTTGTTCATTTATGTGGTCAACGAAGTAAGCGTGCAGGCCGGTTCATTTGCCTACCTGATCTGCCCCATCCTCACGGCCCTGCTTGGGTTTGCTTTGCTAGGTGAAAAGCTGCGCCCCAACCAGTGGGTAGCCATCGGTCTAAGTGCCCTAAGCTGCGCTCTGTTGGGAGTTGGTGAGCTGCGGACGCTCTTGATGAGCTTGGTAGTGGCCTTTACATATGCGCTCTACCTCATTACGCAGCGTCGCCTGCAAGGCTACGACCGGCTGGTGCTGCTTACGGTGCAGCTAGGGCTGGCTTCGTTGGTAGTGCTCCCTCTGGCACCGCTGCTAGGAGCGCAACCTCTCGCTGGCTTTGCCGATGCGCATTTGTTGCTGTTTGCGGCTATTCTGAGCGTGGGATTCACGGTGTTTCCGCTGTTCCTGAACTTGTACGCCCTCAATGCACTACCCTCCGGCACGGTCGGCATTCTGATGTACACAAACCCGATTGTAAGCTTTGCGCTGGCTTTTCTGTACTTCGGGGAAGAAGCCTCTCTTACGCAAGCCGTGGCCTACGGGGTGATTTTGCTGTCGGTGGCACTCTACAACCTGAATTTGACGTTTGGTAAAGTGCCTGATTCTCTTGTGCGTTCCTCGCAAGGGCAGGAAGCTAGGGGGTGAGGCGTATCGTTGTTACCTTCGGGCGCTTTTGAAGTAGTACGGCTTATGGGTGAGGGCGTGGGGCAGAAGGCAAGCTTCCACAAACATGCGCCAAACACTAGCCTAACTACTTGCTGCTTATGTATCAGTACCTGAATTTCATATTCTCCTGCTAATGACTACCGTTTCCTCTGCACCAACGGCCGTTGTGCCGGTTGCCGCGCCGCTGTGGCAGCGGGCACTGCCCCACCTGCTGGCCGTGCTGATTTTCATGGGGCTGGCTGTGCTCTACTTCTCCCCTATCGTTTTCGAAGGCAAAACGCTAAGCCAGCACGACATTGTGCAGTTCAACGGGGGCGCGCATGAGTTACAGTTGGCACGGGCAGCCGGCCACGAAGTCCTCTGGACCAACTCCATGTTTTCGGGGATGCCAACCTACCTCATCAGCACCCGCTTCCCTGGCGACTTAAGCAACTACCTGCACACCATCTTCACGCTGGGCATGCCGGCAGTGGTAGCCAACCTGTTTTTGGCGCTGCTGTGCGGCTATATCTTATTTGTGGCCTTGGGTCTCTCGCCTACCGTGAGTGGCGTGGGCGCCATAGCGCTAGGTTTCACGAGCTACAACATTGTAATTCTGGCCGCTGGTCATAATACTAAGAGCCTAGCGCTGGCCTATGCGCCGCTGGTGCTGGCTGGTTTGCTGGTGGCGTTTCGGCGCAACAAGTGGTTGGGCACGGTCTTGTTTGCTTTGGGGCTGGCCATGAATGTGCGCTCCAACCACTTGCAAATCACGTATTATCTGCTGCTGCTGGTACTGGTATTCGGGGTGGTAGAATTGATTTTTGCGGTGCGCGAGAAGCGTCTCGCTGATTTCTTGGGGCGTTCGGTGCTACTAGGGGTGGCTGCCCTGTTGGCTGTTGGCGTGAGCTTCGGCCGTCTCTACACCACTGCTGAATATGGTAAGTACAGCATCCGGGGCCGTTCGGAACTGAAAACACCCGCTCCAGCAGCTCCCGGTGAACAAGCCCCACCCGCCGGCGACGACGGCGGTACTGGCGGCTCGGGTCTGGACCGGGAATATGCGTTCAGCTACAGCTACGGTATCGGTGAAACCATCACCCTGCTGATTCCGAACTTCTACGGCGGTGCTTCCCAAATGAAGCTGAGCGACAATTCGGCCACCGGCAAAGCGCTTAGTGGTCTGGGCCTCCCGCCGGTTCAACTCAGCGACTACCTGGCTCACATGCCCACATACTGGGGCGACCAGCCCATTACCAGCGGCCCGGTGTATGTAGGCGCCATCGTCTGCTTCCTGTTTGTACTAGGGCTCCTAGTGGCTGATCGACGGACGCGCACTTGGCTGGCGGCCGGCACGCTGCTTTCGTTGATGCTGGCTTGGGGCAAGAACTTCGAGACATTCAACTACTTGATGTTTGACTACTTCCCCGGCTACAACAAGTTCCGGGCAGTGAGTATGGCTCTCGTAATTGCGCAACTAGCAATGCCCTTGCTGGCCGTGCTGGCACTCGGCCGCGTGCTGCGGAACCGCGTAGCTAGCAAGCCAGTGGCGGGTGCCAGCACCCACCCAAGCTTAGCGGCCCTCACGGCCAAAACCACCGACGCGCCCGAAACCGCCGACCTCAAGCGCAAGGTTCTGCTGGCGCTCGGTGTTACGGTAGGCGTCTGCGTACTGGCGTTCCTGGCTGGATTAGGCGCCGATTTTTCGTCGCCGATTGATGCGCAGCTGCAGCAGCAGGGTTTCCCGGTAGACGCTTTGCGCCAAGACCGTGCCTCGCTTATGCGCGCCGATGTGCTCCGCTCTATCGTGTTCATCTTGTTGGCAGCCGGTGCGCTCTGGTTCTATTTGCAGCGCAAGTTGTCGGCGGCCGCAGCGGGCGCGCTAGTGGCTGTTCTAACGCTGGTAGATTTATGGGGCGTTGATAAGCGCTACCTCAACGAGGCTAACTTTCAAAACGAGACCGTAGCGCAGCAGTTTGTGCCTTCGGCCGCCGATCAGCAGATTTTGCAAGACAAGGACCTCAGCTACCGAGTACTCAACTTGGCAAACCCGTTCAACGAAGCGCAGACCTCGTACTTCCATAAGAGCATTGGGGGCTATCACGGCGCCAAACTGCGGCGCTATCAGGAGCTGATTGAGCGGCAAATTTCGCGCAACAACTTGCAGGTGCTGAACATGCTGAACACGCGCTACATCATTCAGCCCGCGCAGCCAGCCAGCCAGGAAGGGCAACCCGGCCAGCCCGAGCAGGCGCAGCGCAACCCTGGCGCTCTGGGCAATGCGTGGTTTGTAAACGAAGTGCAGAAAGTGCAGAACCCCGACCAGGAAATCAACGCTTTGACCAATCTCAATACGGCCACTACCGCGGTAGTCGATGCATCGAAGTTCCCGCTAAACAAAACCAGCTACAACGCGCCCGGCTCTACCATTGCCCTCACCAAGTACGAGCCCGATGCGCTAACCTACCGTGCCACCGCCACGGCCGATGCCTTCGTGGTGTTCTCGGAAATCTATTACGCCGACGGCTGGAATGCTTACCTCGACGGCAAAAAGGTGCCGTATGTGCGCGCCAACTACGTGCTGCGCGCCATGCCCCTGCCGGCGGGCACTCACACCATCGAGTTCAAGTTCGAGCCAACCGAGTACGCCATCGGCAACACCGTATCCTTGGTGTCGTCGGTGCTGCTGATTCTGGCGCTGGTGGGCGCGGTGGTATATGCCGTGCGGCGTAAAAGCACTCCGGAGCCATCTTTCGTATAGATTGGCAAGGACCAACTTAAAAGGGAGCAGGGTCTGGCAGTGTTTCATTTGAATGACACTGCCAGACCCTGCTCCCTTTTAGGCCCTGAGCCGCGGTGAAAACTATATGGGCATGATCATTCAACAACTAGCAGAACCCGAAGCGGAACGTCGTGGCATTCGGCTGCTGCTGCTGCGCGACGATCTGGCCCATCCGGAGCTACCCGGCAACAAGTGGCGCAAGCTGAAATACAACTTGATGGAAGCCCGGCAGCAAGGCTATGACACACTGCTGACGTTCGGGGGCGCTTTTTCCAACCACATAGCCGCCGTGGCGGCTGCGGGCCGATTGCAGGGTTGGCGTACTATTGGCGTTATCCGCGGGGAAGAAACATTACCGCTCAACTCCACGCTAGCCCGCGTCGTGGCCGAAGGTATGCACCTGCGCTACCTCGACCGCAGCACCTACCGCCGCAAGCAAGAGCCAGCCTTTCTGGCCGAACTGCTACGCGAAACGGGCCCGGCTTATGTCATCCCTGAGGGTGGTTCCAACGTGTTGGCCTTGCCGGGCTGCGCCGAGTTGGTGACGGAACTGGCTGCGGAAACAAACTTCGATTACCTCTGCGTGGCCTGCGGTACGGGCGGCACTTTGGCCGGCTTGCTGACGGCGTTAGGTCAGCGCCAAGCAGTAGGTGTATCGGCCCTGAAAGGCGGCGAGTTTCTCCGGTCTGACATCGACCAGCTAACGCAGGCTGCCACCGGCCAAACCCATAGCAGCTACGAATTGCGCACCGAGTATCATTTCGGCGGGTACGCACATTTCTCGGCGGAGCTACTCCGGTTTATCGAAGATTTTGAAGCTCGGCACGGTGTACTGCTCGACCCTATCTATACGGGCAAGCTGTTGTATGGCATCTTGGATTTGCTGCGGCAAGACTACTTCGAGGCAGGCTCTACGGTGGTAGCGGTGCACACCGGGGGCTTGCAAGGCTGGACTGGCTTCAAGCAGCGGTTCGAGAGCCGCAGTAGCTGGTGGCCCACCGGAATCTAGAAGCTACCAGCCTCGCGCTTTCCGAGCGCTACGAGCTTACGCTCCAACCGACGCAGCAAGGGCTGAGCTCCGAGTGCAGCCAACAGAAACCAGTGGGACAGTACCGGCGCGGAAAACCGAACATCCCAATCCTCTACTGTCAGCATCACTACCAAGGCTTGCAGCAAAATCACGGTGGCGGCATACACCCGCACCGGCCGAGCTACTACCTGACGAGCTAAGCCGCGCACCGCCAACCAATAAAGAACTGGCAGCGCAAAAGCCAGCAGCGCGCAGTGCAAGGTTGAATAATAAGGCTTCGGGAAACCCATAAAATAGGCGAGCTTGAGACTAGCTAGCTGTGCGAAATACTGCGGGTTGTGCCAGATAAAAAAGCCTAGCCGCCAAAGCGGCGAAGCAGTAGAAGCAGGCAATTGAAGGGGCGCAGCCGAGTGAATGTTGCTTGCGCTGTCACCATAGATGATGATGCCCTGCTGGTAGGTTTCAATCAGCGTAAACGTGCGCAGCAGCCCGTTGAGGCCAACCCAGGCAAGTGGCAGACAAACCAGAGCAGCTAGCAGCAATAACGCGTTTCGCCAGCGGGGCTTTCGTTCCTGCAACCATACCAACGCAGCCAGTCCGGCGGCGCCCACCGCTACAAAGCCATTCGGGCGGACGGTAGCCGTGACCACCAGCACGGCTAGGGCCAACGCAGCCCCGCCCACAGTCCGCGCCCGTGCCACCAGCCACAACGACAACACCAGCAGACTGGTAAACAACGACTCGGTTAGCAGAAACACGTTGAAATGCTGGATATCCGGCCAGGCCACAAACAGTAGCCCAGCCAGCGCAGCCGTAACCCAATGGCCACCGCTCAGCCGCCAAGCCGTGCCATACAGCGCCCGCGCCGCCAACCCCGACAGTGCTATTTGCGCCAGCGCAATAACTGAAGTCCCCAACTTCAGCTTCAGAAACACACTCAAAAACAGCGGGTAGCCCACATACCGCAGGTAATGCCCCTCGGCGAAAGTGCCCGTAGCAGCCAGTTGCTCAGCGTATTTTAAGTATTGCTTGCTGTCGGTGGTGAGTTGGATGCCGTGGTGAGAGTGCCAGCACCAGAGTTGCACCAACAGCCACAGCCCCGCCAGCAACCAGCCATGCCAGCGCCGCAGCCAGTGCCAAACAGCGGCGGCCAGATGAGAACGAGCAGGTAGCACAGCATGAGGCATATCAACCGGAATCTGGCAAAGCTACTGCGCCCTCCGCGCTAACCAATGGCAGCGGCCTTCCAAGCGAAACTTCTGCTATTGCCGTACTATAGCGGAGTTTTCATCGTATTCTTCTTATGTCATTTTCCCTTTTACTGCGCCGTCTGGTGCCACTTTTGTTTTTAGTGGGGCTAGGCTGGTTTCTCTGGACGAAGGTCCGCCCGGCGCTGGACACCCTAGAAAACCCACTAGACCCGGCACCACGCATCACCGTCACGCACAACACGGTACTGGAAAAAGTGGAAAGCTTGGGCCGCCTAGAGTTGGTACGCTACCGATTCAAAGACGTAGTGGAGTACAAGAAAAGCACCTACCGCTTCCTACCCGACGCCAAAGTAGCCCTCATCGTGGCCGGCGACGCCGTCGGGTGCCTGGATCTGCGGAAGGTGCGTGCGCAGGACGTGGTATTTGAAGGCGACTCAGTGGTGCGCGTAGCACTACCACCCGCCGAGCTATGCACCTGGAAAATCGACCATAGCGCTAGTCGGGTTTATAGCGTGGAAAACGGCTTTCTTCAGGATGCCGAGCTAGTTGATGCCGGCTACAAATACGCCGAAACGAACGTGCGGCGTTCCGCTCTGCAATCGGGTATCCTGGCCCAAACCGAGCAGAACGCTCAACAAATTCTCAGGCCCATGCTCGAAACTATGACCGGCCGCCGCGTTGTGCTCACCCGCCAAACCGCCGCGCCGCAGCTACCTACCCAACGCTAATCTTCTTTCGCCATGAAAGTCGTTAAATATGAGCGCAGCTTACAATGGGTGGGGCATTTACACTGCCCTACCTGCAAGCAAAACAACTTGGCCTGGCGCTCCCGCGACATGAGCGAAGCCTTTCCGCATTTCTATTTCTCGCTGTGATTGCAGCTGCCTGCGTAGCAGTAGTTTAGCATTGGCGCAAAGCACTATCTTAGCGCTAACACGCTCGATACCAGGAAGCAGCCGCGTTTTCTGTCGTGGCACCCCTGCGTGTTTCTTGTCTACAACCTTCTTTCGACACGATTATGCAGCATGCTTTCGGCCTCGACATTCCCCGCACGCTAGAAGAGGTGTGCCACCCGCACCGCATGGCCCTTGTGGTGTATGACATGCAAATCGGCATCCTGCGCCAAATCAAGAACGGGCAGGAAATTACGGCGAAAGTGCTACAGGTAGTGGAAGCGGCCCGGCGAGCAGGTATTCGCGTAATCTTTATGCGGCACATGTCGGTGCCTAAGGAGCTGATGGGGGTGGCACAGCTGCGCATGGCCATGGCCTGGCAACGCACCAATTCCGTGGACGACATCAACCCCTGGTTTTTGCCGAGTAACCCCGCTTTTCAGCTGACGCCTGAGCTGCAACCCTTGCCGAGCGAGGCAATTTTCGACAAGATTACCATGTCAGCCTTCGAGGGCACGCCGCTCAACATCGTGTTGCGCGACTGTGGCATCAATGCGTTTGCTATTGTGGGCGTGGCCACCGAAATAGGCATCGACCCTACCGTGCGCCACGCCTCCGACTTAGGCTATATTCCGGTGATAGTAACCGACGCCTGCGGCGCTGGCCACGCCGAAGCCGCCCGCCAATCTATTGCCAACCTCGAGTTTGCCGGCGACGCGCTATTCACCGACGTAGCCAGCATTTGCCAGGTGTTTGAATCGTTGGCCGCCAAGTCAAATGCCGCTGATGCAGAAGTTGGCCGTTAATCTTCGTCTTCTTCGGGTGCTTTGCCTAAATCATCGAGCGCCATTTTTATGAGGTCCGATTCGTAGCCTTTGCCGGTGAGGTACACCTGAATCTTCTGGCGGCGGATGCGGGGGTTGCGCTCCTTTTCCTGGCGGTCTTTCTTTTCCAACACATTCAGCAGGTTCTGGTAGTACTCGTCGCCGTCGATTTCCTTGAGCCCCGACTTAATGCAGAACTCGGAAATGCCCTTCTGCTTCAGTTCCTGCGTGATGCGCCGGCGCCCCCATTTCTTGTTGCGGTAGTGGCCGCGCACAAATGCTTTGGCGTAGCGCTCCTCGTCGAGCAGCTTTTCCCGGCTTAGTCGGATAATAATTTCCCCTGCTTCGTCTTCGTCCAGGCCATATTCACGCAGCTTGCTTTCCACCTCTTTCTGGTTGCGCTCCTGGTAGGCGCAAAAAGCGGCTATTTTGTGAAGGGCTTCGCCGGGCGTGTAGGTTTTCTTCTTTTTTTCGGACTGATTCATAGGGAAAGATAACGCCGAATACACGGCAGAAGTGCGTTTTTTACGCTTTACGTTGCGCCCGACGGTTGAGCCGCGTCCGTAACCTAGGCTTGGTAGCACTAGTTACCCTAACGGACAGCAGGCAGGGAAGGCAGCTACTCCACGAGGGTTTATTACGTCAGTTTTTTCGGCGCCATCCAACCCTTTACCTTCCGGTTGTATCTATCTTGGCAGTATCTGTTTCCGCTATCCAATGCCCCGCTACTTTCTTCTCTTTGCTTTTTTGCTGATTACCATTGCAGCTTCGGCGGGCGTGGTGCGGGGCCGCGTAACTGATGCGCAAGGAGGCGCCGCTCTGGCCTTTGCCAACGTAGCCGTGCGCTC
The DNA here is from genome assembly GCF_029433095.1 of Hymenobacter sp. YC55. Lineage (GTDB taxonomy): Bacteria > Bacteroidota > Bacteroidia > Cytophagales > Hymenobacteraceae > Hymenobacter. Next base: position 411,019 of record NZ_JARNTX010000004.1, on the reverse strand, counting down.
CACCACTACCAGCACCGCCACCAACGAACAAGGTAGCTACCAGCTGCGCCTGCCAGCCGGCCAATACGAGCTGGTTTTCCAATACGTCGGCTACAAGCCGCGCATCGAGCAAGTACGCGTAGCGGGCGGCGACACGGCCACCGTTCTGGACGTGACCTTAACCTCTGAAACCTATAAGCTGCGCGAAGTGGTGGTGCGCTCCACCGACCGGGACCCCGCCTACGCCATTATTCAGCAGGCGCAGCAGTGGCGACGCTACCACCGGCGGGAGGTGGCCGCGTTTCGGGCCCGCGCCTACATCAAAGCTTTAGGTCGTTTTCTCGAAGTACCCGGCAAAATCCTTGGCCTCGTGAAAGTGGGGCCCGACTTCAAACCCGGCATATTTTACCTCTCGGAGTCGGTGTCGGATATGAGTTTCCGGCAGCCCAACGTGATACAGGAGCGCATGATTTCCTCGCGCGTCAGCGGCGACACCAAAGGCATCAGCTTCAACCGGGCCGGCCGCGGCGCCGGCCTCAACTTCTACGACAACGTGCTGAAAAGCGGCTTTTCGGAGCGGGGCTTCGTTTCGCCGATTGCCGATGGAGCTATGCTTTTCTATAAGTACGAGCTGGAAGGCACCTCGCAGCAAGGTGGCGTGACGGTGCACAAAATCAGAGTGCTACCGCGCCGCCGCACCGACCCGGTGTTTTCCAGCGGCTACATCTACATCGTCGATGGTACCTGGCGCATCCACTCGGTGTCGCTCAACCTCGACAAAAACGCGCAACTCGACTATGTGGAGAGCTTCCACATCGAGCAGTTGTTTGCGCCCGCGCCAGGCCCTTCCGATGTGTGGGTGATACAGTCGCAGAAGATTACAGTGGGCTTTACTGCCTTTGGGTTTAAAGGCAATGGCTACCTCACTGCGGTGCTGTCCAACTACAAAGTGACGCCCACGTACCCCAACCGCCCCGCCCCTACTACGGTGGCGCCACCGGTGGCCGCTAATGAGCCCGCCGAGGCCCCCGTCACCCGCGAAACGGCCGCCGATATTCGCAAGCAGAAGCCCAAGCTGGCAGGTCTCAACCGAGAAGTGCGCCGCCAAACCAAGAAGGCCGAACGCGACACCGCCGGCCTGAGCATTGGCAAGCTGAAGCGGGGCGAAGTGATGCTGGTAGAAAAAGGCGTGAACGAGCGAGACTCCAGCTACTGGGACAGTATCCGGCCGATTCCGCTCACCGAGGAAGAGCAGAAAGACTACCAAGTAAAGGATAGCACCGAAGTGGTCCGCAACTCGCGCCCCTACCAGGACTCGCTGGACCGGGTGCGCAATAAGCTCCAGCCGACCTCGCTGCTACTCGGCGGTTACAGCTACTCCAATACCTTTCGCAAGCGGCAGTGGTACATGGCGCCGGTGTTCAATATCCTGAACTACAACACCGTAGAGGGCACGGTTATCAATCCCGAATTCACCTACACGCAGCGCACCGACGACCGGCGCTTCTACTCTATCACGCCCGCTGTGCGCTACGGCTTCAGCAATGAACTCGTCAGCCCAAGCTTGTCGGCTACCTGGCAATACGCGCCCGCTAAGCTAGCCAGGGTGAGCTTCCGGGTCGGCCGCTTCATCGAAAATTTCGACCCGCACACGCAGCTTACGCCCTTTATCAATAGCTACTATACGCTGTTCGAGAACCGCAACTACGCCAAACTTTACCGCCGCGACGGGGCGCAGCTTAGCTACCAGACCGAAGCCACCAATGGCCTCACTCTACAGGGAACCCTGAGCTACTACGACCGGCGCGAGCTATTCAACAACACCATCGATTTATTGGTAGACAAGCCGGGCCGAGCCTTCACGCCTAACGAGCCCGTAAACGACGAGTCACCTACCGGCACCAGCTTTGGCCGCAACCAGTCGGCAGCCTTCGAGTTGGTGGCTTCTTTTCGTCCCGGCCAGCGCTACATCAGCCGCCCTGATGGCAAGTACAATCTCGGCTCGAAGTACCCTACGTTTGTTGGTATCTGGCGGCAAGGCATCGGGGGTGTGTTGGGCTCGGATACGCGCTACACCCTGCTCGAATTAGGTATCCGGCAGACTATTGAAATGGGCCTGCTGGGCACTAGCTCCTACAAGGTGGCGGGCGGTGGCTTCGTGGGCGACCCGCAGTTGTCGTTTATGGATTACCGCCATTTCAGCGGCAACCGCACCTATTTAGCGGCCGACTTCAGCCAGTTCCAACTCCTCGACTATTACCGCTACAGCACGCGCAACAACTTCTTGGAAGCGCACTACAACCACCATTTCAACGGCTTCTTCCTCAACAAAGTCCCGCTGTTGCGCAAGCTGAAGTGGCAGGAAGTGGCTTCACTTAATTACCTCACGACAAAGGAGGTTGGGCATTATGTGGAAATCGGGGTCGGCTTAGAGCACATCTTCAAAGTCGTCCGCCTCGACTTCTACACCGGGCTACAATCCGGTCGCCGCGTGGGTACGGGCCTACGGGTAGGCATTGGGTTCTGAGAATCTACCCAATAAGAACGTCATGCTGAGCTTGTCGAAGCATCTCGCCCGCTTCGTCTATTTAGCATTCCAACGGAGCGAGATGCTTCGACAAGCTCAGCATGACGTTCTATAGTTTTCAGCTTGCACTGCATAATAGCTCACGTTACGCTTCAGAATGGCAGCGTTTATTTCACTTCCTCGAAATCTACGTAGTCGCCGCCTTCAAAGTGCTTGGCAGCTTTGGCTTGTTGCTTCGGGGGCACATAATCTACGCGGACTTGGCCGGCACTAGTAGAGTGGTTGCGCGGAGGCTCGGCAGGCGCCTCGAAGGGGTTGGCGCCAAACTGTTGGCTGTAGCGACGGGTTTGCTTTTTCACGAATCCTACCACCAGCCAACGCATTAGCACCGGTAAGACAAAGCGGAGAACCAGAGAAATAACGAAGAAAATCAGCAGGAACTTAACCATCAGCAAGCCGCTCCAGCGGCCGTATTACGGGGTTGAAAGTAAAAATCAGCCGTGACGGCGCTTTGCAGCTGCGCCTCCATGCAGGGTACAAGTTCAGAACGCTCAGAAAGTATAAATGGTTTGTAGCCGAGTTCGGCCAGCAAGTTTACCACTGCTCGGCGGTTTTCCAGCCCGTTCAACTCAGTTTGAATGAGGGGCTGAAAACGGCGCAACGTGGCCTGCATATGCCGAAACACCTCGAACTCGAATCCTTCCACGTCGCACTTCACAAAGTCGAGGCGCGGCAGGTTGGATAGCAGGTCGTCGGGGACGCGCATGGGCACCTCGTAGGTGCGGGCGTAGTGCTCATTGGGGTTACTGGCCGCTACTTTGGTCATGCCGTGGTGCAGCAGGCCGTCACGCTCGGGCGTGCCCATCTGCACGGTAGTGTTCTGGCCACCGAGGGCGTAAGGCAGCAGCGTAAGGTTGCGGATGCCGCTGCGCTTGACGTTGTCTTGCCAAATGGCCTGAAACATAGGAATCGGCTCTACGGCCAGCACCTGCCCTTCCGGCCCCGCCAGGCGCGACAACGCTACCGAGTAATAGCCTAGGTTGGCCCCAATATCAAGACATACATAGCCTGGCTTGATAATTTTTTCCAAGAAAAACAGCTCCGGGTACTGCCGCTTGCCCCATCCGGCGCCTACCAGCCGCAAGTACACGTCGCTCACGAAACGGATGTACCGCTCGAAGCCAAGCGTCTGGACCAGGATTTTGCGAAGTTGTTTCACCATGATGGCCGCAAAGATGCCGGAAAGCCTGGAAATTCAGGCTGCCAGCCGCCACCTGATTACCAACGGCACTGCTTCGCGGCCACGCAACGCGAGCAACTGAGCTTTCTTGTTACAGAACATTCGCCTATAGCTACCGCTTCCGCGCTTTGCTCAGCAGCCGCGAAGTACTAGCCGCCACTAAGCCACCCACTGTATACCAGGCCACCGTCATTAGCTTAGTTTCCGAAGTTCGATTACTCGGGGCCTCGCCTAAGCCAAGCGGCCCCGGCAGTACTACGCCACCTACTCCGGCTGCTAGTCCTAGGACCGCACCACGCCGCCACGCCTTTTTACCCCGCCCTACCAAGCTGTAGTATAACCCGTTGGAAATGATGTCGCCGGCCATCGTTAAGTTGAAGAGCGTGTCGCCGTCAGGCTGTGGGGCATCGGCTTTGCCTAGAAGTTTGCGCAAGGCTCGCATCCCAAGTACGTCCATGCGGGGTGCATCGTGGGGGCGTAAGTGACGAACGGTTTCGTGAAGCAGCGTCAAGACAACGGCGCCTGCCAAGCCACTAACCAGAGCTTGGGGCACAACGGATGATTTAGAGCGTTTCATAAGGTATCAAGTGAAGTTTCCTTACTATTCGTGGAAGCCCGCCTTATAGTTATGCCACGCTACTGAAACACTAGGTTACACTAAATGAAACAGCCGCGGTATGGAAACTTGGAAATCACCATTAGAGCAATACAAAATCTTAACCTTAAATTTCTATACTCATCGTTTTCCGCAAACGTTTGGTATTTTAGCGCAGCTCTCAGCTGCTGTTTAGGTTCTTATTTCCGACATGGTTGCGGAAGCTGACTAACTCCTTAGTCTCGTTACTGCTCCCACTACTTTGGTTGTTGTCCACTATCAATGATTTACCCTAGCCAAATTTATCCTTTCAAATCTGGCTAAAACCTTTTAGCTTAACCTGGCCTAATTTCTCCACATAAGGCAGGCCCGATCAAGTACATGATGCCAAGAGAGAAAGTAGATCTATACTCCTCATTGTCAACTCGGCTGGTGATTACACTGGCCAACAAATGACTGAAATCAACCTGACACAGAATCCTTGACGCTAATCGTACCTTTCAAAGCCTGCAGACCTTAAAAGCCTTTTTCCACCCGCTGAACGTGGCTTTTCTTACTGACGGCACAAGCTTCTATTCCCACATCTTCTCAATTCATGGCAGCCCCTACCCCAACCCTTAGCAACCGGCCAGCCGCCGGCACCTCCTCGGCCACTTCGCAGCGCTACACGTCTGCGCTGAGTGCTGTCACTACCCTATTCTTTTTATGGGGCTTTATCACGTGTCTCAACGACATCCTGATTCCTTACCTGAAGGCTATTTTCCAGCTCTCGTTCGCTAAGGCCAACCTAATCAACTTATGCTTTTTCGGAGCCTATTTCCTGATGAGTATTCCGGCCGGAAAATTGGTTTCTAGGGTGGGCTACAAGCGGGGCATGCTCATTGGGTTTGCGGTAGCAGCTCTAGGAGCGTTTCTGTTTTATCCGGCGGCGGCTCAGCGGGTGTATGGGCTGTTTCTAGGGGCCCTGTTTGTGTTAGCGTCTGGCATTACCATTTTGCAGGTAGCAGCCAATCCGTACGTGGCTATTCTGGGGCCGCCCGAGTCGGCTTCGGCTCGCCTCACGCTCACCCAGGCCTTCAACTCCTTGGGTACCACTCTCGCACCCTTGCTCGGTAGCGCCCTCATCTTAAGCCGGCTACCAGCTCTCGACAATGCTACTACCGCCGCCAGCATCGACATCAGCGCCGTTCAGATTCCGTATCTGGTTATTGGGGGTGCTCTCTTGCTGATTAGCCTGATTCTGAGCCGAATTAATTTGCCAGTAATCGAGCACGCCGCTAACGAGGCGGAAGCTACCGAGGAACAGCACAGTAGTGCTTGGCAGTACCGGCACCTGATGTTGGGCGTGGTAGGAATTTTCGCTTATGTAGGCGCTGAAGTAGCCATTGGTTCGCACATTGTGAGCTACGTAGCGCTGCCCGACGTGCTCGGACTCGACCCCAAAGCAGCTGGTGACATGGTAACCTATTACTGGGGCGCTGCCATGGTAGGCCGGTTTGCGGGAGCGTATTTGCTCAATAAATTTTCTCCAACCAAACTACTGGCATTTAATGCAATCGGTGCAGTCATTTTGGTGCTGATTTCTATTAATAGCACCGGGGCAGTAGCTATGTGGAGCTTGCTGGCGGTGGGCTTAATGAACTCGCTGATGTATCCCACCATCTTCACGCTGGCCGTGGCTGGTTTGGGTCGCCATACCGAAGAAGCATCGGGTTTGCTGTGTACTGCCATTGTCGGTGGCGCGCTGGTACCTATGCTGTTCGGCTTTATCGCCGACAACAGTGGGTTGCGCATTGCTTTGCTCCTCCCCATTGTGTGCTATCTGTACGTAATGTGGTATGGCTTGCGCGGTAGCCGCCGCTCGGCCACTGTTTAGGGCAGGTGCCTTGCTTGAACTAGGAGCTTAATTTTCCCTCCGTCCACCACTGGGGAAAGCCAGTGCATCTGGTATTACAACGGCACTTGGCCCGATGACAGCTACGATAGCTGCCATCGGGCCAAGTTGTTTTATAGAAGGCTGGAAGTAGCTACGCTCGCTTATTCGCATTAACTCAACGCATCCATTTAGCGTTGCTTATTAGTATCTTATGGGTAGCTAGTAAGGCGTAGCCTTTCCACTTCTGCAATCCAGGTTATGGCCGCTAACCCAACGTTTCGCTTGCTAACCGTTGTACTGGCTAGCTTAGGGTTTGAAAGCTTGGCAATTGCCCAACGGATGGTTCCCGGCTACGTCGTCCTAACTTCCGGGGAAAGCCTGCAAGGAGCTATTCGCCTTAGCTCGCCTATAGAGCAGCAGTTGGAAGTGAGGTTCATACCCTTAGCAGCTAATCAGGTACTGAAGCTTCCCGTAACCAAAGTACGCGCCTACGGCTATGTAATCGGAGAAGACACGGTCCGCTACGTTGCCTGTCCGGTACAGCTAGGCTATCCGGTTGTGTTCCGCAGCAGAGTTGCAGGTCAAAGCAGCGCCTTCACCGAAACAACTGCAAATGACACTGTTTGGCTGCTGCTGAAACAAGTTATGGCTGGCCCAGTGCAGCTATATGAGCGCTACGACAGCCGGAGTGGTTCTTTTTCTTTGCGCCAATACGTCCTGCGCAAAGGCCGCGGCCTGCCCGTCAACACCTATTGGTGGAATTTCCCGAAAGATGCCGCTACGTTTTTCAAGGAGTATCCTGCCTTAACGGCTCAGCTCCGCACCAAACAGTACCACGCCCGCGACTTGAAAACAGTGGTTTGGCTGTATAACACCTGGCAACTGGCGTCGGCAAAGCAGGCAACACACGATGAATAGGGCGCTGAAAAATTTGCTGTAAGACGTAGTCGTTTTTCAAATCCTGTCTATCTTTGCTTCCCCTAACGGAAATGCCTGCCGGGAAATGCCTCTTTAGCTCAGTTGGTAGAGCAGCTCATTCGTAATGAGCAGGTCGTTGGTTCGAGTCCAATAAGAGGCTCACACATACAAACCCCCGGAAGTCCTTGCATCTAGCAGATCTTCCGGGGTTTTATTTTTTACTTGAAATTCAGAAAGAGTGCGAGGCAGACCAGCGCCCGCCTCGCCCTTTCTCATGCATTACGAAGCCAGCACTTGAATAACGGCTTCCGAAAAACGCTCCATTTCTTCGAGCTGTGGGCTGCATTGCAGCAAGAACAAGTCTACGCCTGCTGCTTCGAAGGCCGCAATGCGTTCGGCTACCTGGTCGGGTGTGCCCGTGAGGCCGGAGCGCAGGCCGCGGTTCGATACCGAGTAATCCTGCAAGGAAACCTGGTTTTCGAGCTGTGTACCGGCCAGCCACTGCTGGTAGTTTTTGTAGCCAGCGGCCGAGCCTTGCACGTTGGTGATACGGTCTAGCTCCTTTTTCACTTCCTGCTCGGTGTTGCGCACGATGGAGTAAGCGGCCACGCCAAACTTCATACGCGGCAAGCCTAGCTTTTCGCGCCGCTCACTCAGGTCCTGAATGCGGCGGCCGATAGCCGCGGGTTCGTCGCCGTGCATTACGTATCCGTCGCACTGGGCGGCAATCATGTTTTTAGCCGCTTCCGACTCGCCACCGGCGTAGATGAACGGCCGCGGGCGCGACACCGGCTTGGGCTGCAAAATAGAGTCGGTTACCTTGTAGAACTTGCCGTCGAAGGTGAAGTGATCCTGCTTCCAGAGGTTGTCTACCACGTGCAGCCACTCGGCGGTACGGGCGTACCGGTCGTCGTGCTGCTCGAAATGCACGCCGTACTTCTTGGCCTCGTCCTGCCACCATGACGAAACTACGTTCAACGACAAACGGCCGCCGCTGATGTGGTCGATGTTGGCTGCTTGCTTGGCCAGCAAGGCCGGTGAGTGGAACGTAGGCCGCACGGCCACCATCAACTCAATCTTTTTGGTGACGGCAGCCAACGCGGCGGCCGTACTCCAAGCGTCCAGCGAAGGGGCTTCCTCGCCTTTGATGTCGTTGAGGTTTAGCTCGGCAATGAGGGAAAGGTCGTAGCCGAGGTCTTCACTGCGCTGGGCCAGCGTTTTCACGTAGTCCCAATCGGCGCGCATGTTTTCGTCTTCTACGTTGCGCAGCCACCCGCCAAAAACGGGCATCCAATATCCATATCTCATACGGCAGCGGCAGTTTCGGCGTGAACGGAAGTAGCTACAGAACCGGCGGGCAGCTGCGTTTCCAGGTAGTCAACGAAGCGGGCATACGGGTCGAAACCTACTACGTTTACGGCATCGGCCACGAAGTTGGACAGCGCATTGATGTCGTAGAACAGCACGTCGCCGGTGCGGTCATCGATGAGATACTCGATACCGCCCACGTCGATTTTTGCGGCGGCCACAATGCGCTCTACTGCTTCAATCACCTCGGCTGGGGGCGTGAAGGCTTCCACCTGAATGCCTTTCTTGGGCGCTTCCGTCAAGCAGAACTCGGCTGACTGCTCTTCCGGAATCTGGCAGATTTCGGCGGGGCACAGGTTGAAGCTTTCGCCGGTGGTGTACACCTTCATGGCGTACAGAAACTTGCCATTCAGCGTTTCCACCCGATGAATGTTGCCACCGCGGGGCGTTACGTATTCCTGTACTAGCGCCGTCTGGTCGATGCCTAAGTCAATCTGCCCGGCCTTCACGGCGGCCTCTACTCCTTCAATTGTATCGAAGCGAATGATACCGGCTCCGCTGCCGCCAATGTTGACCTTCACCACAATCGGGAATTGCAGTTGCTGTGCTGCATCGGCGATGCGCGACGCGTGGTTCACCACAAACGACTTAGGGTATTTCAGGCCTAGAGAAGCAAACAGAGAGAGCTGACGAGCCTTGTTGGTTTCGATGCTAGTAGCCACCGAGCCATTGATAATGCGGGTACCGATCCGCTCCAGGTGCGTGGCAAAGCCCGCGGTGTGGAAAATACCTTGGCCATGGCCGCGCAAGTAAGCCGAAGAGCTCATGCGGTTTACCACCAGCGCGTAGCGGCTTTCGGTTTCGGAAGGGTCGAAAAGGTGATGAGCGGCGTCAATCTTTTCGTAGGGCAGACCACGGCGGTCCAGCTCGGCAAACAGCGGCTTGAACCATTCGGGGTGCTCGTAGTAGATGCCGATTGGCTTGGTTGAGGCAGACATGAGAAAGAGAGGGTTATGAGAGATTGGAAAATCGAGGGAATGGCGCGAGGCTGTAAAGCCAAAGCCGCGCAAACAACAGAACTAAGTGAAAGAGGGTTGCACCTGGCAGGACAAGTACCTTCGCTTTGTACGGAATCAAGTGCAGAAACAAGGTCTACAGTACTGCCAGAGCCAACGGAAAGCCCATTGCCAGTATTCGGCGAACAGACAAGCAGCATCTAAACTCTTCGGACCGTGGCCGCATCGCAGCCATGGCGCAAATCAGAGGTGAGAGGCTAGCGAAAGGCAGAGTAGTGCTCCTTTGCTATCAAGGCAACATACTGGCTATCGACGTGCGAGTGATTCAACAACAGATGCCGCAACAACATCCATGCTGTACAGCAGAGAAGGTAGCAGAAATGGCGGCGGTGTTGATGAAGCGTTTCACAGCAACTTGTTTTTATATGGTCAGGACTTGGCACCGTTCCAGATGTTCTGGGGGTTGCCGGCGCTTCACGGAGCCTGTCTCTCCACGCCTCTGTATAAAAACAATCCTTTATTTGAAAGAATTGATGGTGCAAAGGTACAGCCGCACTTGTGGAAAATGCAAACTAGGCTATAGTCTAAAGTACACGGCACTCTCGAACCCTACAGCAAAACAGGCAGCCATGCGCGTAAGCACTTGTATAACTACCCGTTACTCATGTTGTTAATAGCAGCAGAGAGAGGGCCAACCGTAGTGTAACTTGCCTCTACCCTATTTCCCATAGCTCGCGCCAGGAAGTAGTGCGTTCGAGGCTGCACAGCCGCTTTTGCCCCAACCACGGCGCGGGCTCTCCTTTCGGGACGCTCGCCACAGCTGTGGCTACTTGCACACAGTTGGGACCGAAACGGCTGTTGAGCTGGTCGAGCTTGCGCATAAGAGCGGCCGATTGCGGACGCTGGACCTCCGGCAACTGCTCGAATAAACTGAGTTGCGGCTGGCCGTGCCCTTCCAACCCATCGAGAATCACGCCGGCTTTTTTGTAAACCACCCCCGGTTGCCAGAGCTTGACCAGCAACGCACGGGCAGCGCGCACCAGATCAGGGGTACTATTAGTATCTACAGGAAGCGTAATTTGGGCAGAATGGGTGTGCGGGGGTGGCGTCGGACCAAAGCGGTTTTGGCTGATGAATACCGTTATAATATACGCTGTTGAACCTTGGGCGCGCAGCTTCTGGGCCGCCCGCGACGTGAAAGCGGCCACTGCCCCAAGCAGATCGTCGAACTTGGATAGGGGGCGGCCGAAACTGCGAGTGCAGGCAATACTTTTTCGCGCCTGCGCACCGTCGGCGGTGGGGTGCAGTTGGTGGCAGGGCTTGCCTTGCAGTTCCTGTACCACACGCGCCCCTACCACTCCACCCATGTACTTGCGGGCCCAGGCCTCTGAGCAGCCCGCCAAATCGGCGGCGGTATCCAGACCCATAGCGCGCAGCTTCTGGCCGTACTGCCGGCCAACGCCCCATACTTCTTCCACTGGTACCTGCCGCAGGGCCCACCATTGCCGCTCCACCGAATCAAGAACTACCACACCGTTGAATGTAGCTGTCTTCTTGGCTAGGTAGTTGGCGAGCTTGGCTAACGTTTTGGTGGGCGCAATGCCTACGCACGTAGGTATGTGCGTGCGGCGCTTAACCTGTTTGCGCACTTCTTGGGCAAAGCTCTCAGGCTGGATCAGATAACGCTCCATGCCATGCAATCCCAGAAATGCTTCGTCAATCGAATATATCTCCACCTCGGGCACCACCGACGCCAAGTAATTCATCACCCGGTAGCTCATGTCGCCGTACAGGGCATAGTTGGAGGAGAGTACCTGCACTTTGTGCTCCTCAATAAGCGGGCGAACTTGAAATAAGGGTGCGCCCATCCGTATTCCCAATGCCTTGGCTTCGGCGGAGCGTGAGACCACGCAGCCATCGTTGTTCGACAGTACGACCACGGGCGCGCTGGCCAAACGAGGTTGGAAAACCCGCTCGCAACTCACATAAAAATTATTACAGTCGACGAGAGCGAACATGGTCGTGGAGCTTGCCATTGATGAGCTCGGTAACGACGTGCGTAACCACCCCCCAGATTTGTACCTGATCCGGCACGGCAATTTTCAAAGACTCGTACTGAGGATTGTCGGGCACAAGCCAGTAGAAACCATCTCGTTTTTCTAGGCGCTTTACCGTGAATTCGCCGTCGACGGCAGCTACTACTACGTTGCCTGGTTGCGGCTTTAATGCGCAATCGACGGCCATTAGGGGCCCATCGTGAATGTGAGATGGTGGCCCGTCCATGCTGTTGCCTTTGACGCGCGCCAGGTAGGTGCAGTCGGGGTGCGGCAGCAGAATCGTGTTCAGGTCGATTCGCTGGCCGCTCGGGTTGTTGTCGGCCGGGCTTGGAAAGCCGGCGGGCACGGGCGTATCGCACTCAATGAGCCAAACTGGGTGACGAGCAATGTCAAGAATGTCAACGATGCACATATTACAAGGATTGATGCTTGCAAATAACGAACTTTTACTAATTATACTGGTAATATGTCAATAAAATTAGTTAATACAATATAATCAGGCTCTTTATGATGTCTTGCTATGCCGCCCTAGATCTTGCAAGGCCACAAAAAAGCCCCACCAATCTAGGATTGATGGGGCTTTTCTAGTGTATCAGTGCCTGTTGCCTCACAGCAACTGCACGGTAGGTGCTGGCTTAGAAGCCGTTCTCGGTGCCGCTGCTATACGTGCCATATTCAGCGCCATGACCGGTGTCGTGCAGGCCGTTGGTAGCACCGCGGTATACCGAGTCGCTGCTGGAATTCCACTTGGTACCCTTACTCTTGCTGTTCTTTGGGTTGTAGGGCGCGTAGATGCTAGACGAAGCCTTGCTTTTCTTGCCGCGCAATGCCAGCCAGCCTATGCCACCTGCGAGCAGGGCGCCCGCTGCTACTTTTTGCGTAGTCGAGAGGCCATTGAGTTGGGCTACTGCTTTATTGCTTAGGTCCAACAACGACTGGGGCAGCTGGTTTACGTTCTTCAGCAACTCTTCTTGGTTGAGCCACGATTTGCGTGGTGCACTCTCAGGCTGGCTGCTTTCTGCCGTCGAAGCTGATGCTTCGGGCTGACTGGTGGTGGTTTCGAACGAATCGTCGTTGGCTGTTCCTAACGAAGCAGCAGTATCGGTGAGGTTATCGTTGGCAGAAAGGGAAGTAGCGTCGAGATTTGCTTGATTTTGCTTAGCCATGATTCAAAGGGAAAAGGTAAAACAAAGTAAAATGCCCGCTGGTCAGCGGTTTGGGTGCGTCATTATTCGTTGAAAGAGCTGTTCGGGTTACGGTTTTGTTAATATGATTTTCCGGCTGGACGCTTCCTACAACCTTGCTATGGTTGAGGCAGTAAGCTTAACAACACAGTAAGCACTTAACCCCTGCCAGCCATGTCACACGACCCTAATCTTTCTGTTGCACTTATCACAGGTGCCGCCAACGGTATCGGCCAAGAACTGGCCCACCTGTTTGCCAAAGACCACTACCAGCTGGTGCTGGTTGACCAAGACACAGGCGGCCTTAACCAGTTTGCCGAGCACCTGCGCACCGTACACAATATCGAACCCACGCTTATCACCCAGGACCTCAGCCACGACGGAGCTGCCCAGCGCATCTACGACCAAGTAACGGCTCAAGGCCTAGCCGTAGACATCCTGGTAAATGATGCTGGGTTCGGGGAATTCGGCCCGTATCTGGAATCGGACGTGGCTCGTAACCGCGCCGTTATTCATACCAATATTGTTGCTCTGACCGAGCTGACGTACCTGTTTGGGAACAACATGGTGAAGCGCGGCAAAGGCCGTATTCTACAGCTGGCTTCCACTGCGGCCTTCACTCCCTCGCCCAACATGGCGGTGTATTCGGCCACCAAGTCATTTGTGTTGAGCTTCTCGGAAGCGTTATCGAACGAGCTAAAGGACACCGGCGTGACCGTAACTGCCCTGTGCCCCGGCGCCACCGACACCGACTTTTTCGAGCGGGCCGGTGCCGAAGATACTCGTGCTGCTCATGGAGTCATGGGCCTTGCCGACCCGAAAGACGTGGCCAAGGATGGCTACGAAGCCCTTATGAAAGGAGAAACCCGGGTTATTTCCGGCGTTACGAACAAGATTCAGGCTATGCTGACCAACATCACGCCAGATGGTATAATAGCGGCTGGTATGCGCAAGGTATTTGAGGAACCTAGCGAATAAAGGTTAAAACTTATTGTTGAGGTTGCCGCTTTTCCGTTTGCCGCGGGGAAGCGGCAATTTTTTTGGCTATCAGACAGACTATGCAGCGTTTCAAAAACAAAATTTGCCTCGTTACGGGAGCCACATCGGGTATCGGGCGGGCCGTGGCCGTACAGATGGGCCGGGAAGGCGGCTGCGTAGCCATACTAGGCCGGGATGCTGCTGATGGCCGCGAGGTGGTGCGCGAAATAAAAGCAGCCGGTAGTGAGGCCATCTTCATCAACGTTGACCTTGGCCGGGATGCGCCGCTGCAAGCCGCCGTGCGGAAAGTACTAGACACCTGGGGCCGGATTGATGTGCTGGTTAGCAATGCAGCCCTCATGACCTATAAGCCACTGCTTAAGCTCGACCCGAAGGATTGGGACCAAGTGATGAACGTGAATCTGCGGGCCCTCTTTCGCCTCTCGCAGCTGTGCTTACCGCACATGAAGCGCGGCGCTATTGTAGCCGTTAGCTCGGTGCACGCTCATCAAACCACGCCCAACGTAGTGCCCTACGCCGCTAGCAAAGGTGCCATTGAGGCCTTCGTGCGCGGCTTGAGCTTGGAAATACCGCATACCCATGCCCGCATCAACGCCGTAGCGCCCGGTGCCGTTGATACGCCCATGCTCTGGAGCAACCCGAATGTAAAAAGCGGCAAAGAGAAAATTACTGGTCAAGTAGGCACTCCCAACGAGCTAGCGGCGGCCATTTGCTTTATGGCCTCACCCGAAGCCAACTTCATCAATGGCACCACCTTGGTGGTGGACGGCGGCCGGCTAGCGGCGCTTTAGATTTAGGGAAGTGGCGAGGTTGGTGTTTAAGCTGCACGAGCAGCATTGGAAAGCCAAATTTCCGCCCATATAGCGTTACTTACTCACCGTGCGCCTTGATGCATTTTGGCGGGGTCGGGCAGGGGCTGGCCGCGGGTGTAAAGCGCGGCATTAAGTACAGCGGCTTCGCGGGCGGCTACTTCGAAGGGGATGTTGTAATAGCCGTGGCGCAGCCAGTCGAGCAGGTAGCGCCGCAGGAAGCCAAATTTGCCGTGCTCCTGGAACTGCCGAATGTGTTCCATCTCGTGCGCTACCCAGTACGGATCGTTAAGAAACTCCTCGCGCGTTGCTCCGCTTAAGTGGATTTTACTGCCGAGCACCATAGCTACACTCCGAGTACCAAGCTTGACTCGTGCAAGCCGAGCAATAGGGGAATTTTCGACGATTACCGGGGACTTCATAAGGCAGCTAAAAACAAGGCCGATTATACGTTGAAAACCAAGGAGTTGGTTACACCTGGTTGCAAGCCATTTCCAATAATAAGTTGGTTTTAAACAAGAATATTATGCCATTTTAGGTCCCAAACTTGGATAGTCATCCCTTTTTGGTTTAGCTTTAACCATAAGCCGAAACAGTGACCTACCGTTTTTTGGCTTTGTTTCTGGTTTTGTTACCACCTTTTTTTCACCCTGCTTCTATCGAATAAGAAGTACTTCCCGGTCCCTTCGGCCTACCCCGAACACCTATTTTGCCACCCCACGACGGACAATGAAGCACATCCCCCTGTATTGCCTCGCCGCGGCCTCTATGGCCCTCTCCTTCTTCTTCGAAAACACACCCACCACCTCCGGCTCTTCCGCTTCAAACCTTGTAGTTGCCGAAGCCTCGTTGCTCCCCTCCTTCCTCGGTGATGAGGAAGACAAAAAGCCTGGCGACACCGCCGCCAGCGACTCTGCCGCCTACGACTATTACGGTCAGGCACTTGGTGTCCACCTCGAGCGCACCGAAAACAAGGACCTGCTCCGCACCGTCCTCGACTGGATTGGCACTCCTTACCGCTACGGCAGCAATTCCAAAAAAGGTACTGACTGCTCGGGCTTCGTAACCCGCGTTTATAAAGAAGTGTATGGCATCACGCTCCAGCGTAGCTCGCACTCCATGTTCAGCAGCGTGAAGCGCGTCGATAAGGACGCTATGGAAACCGGCGACTTAGTGTTCTTCCGTCGGGGTCCGGGCCAGCCTATCTACCATGTAGGTATCTATCTGAAAGACGGCAAGTTTGCGCATTCTGCCTGCAACGGTGGCGTCATGGTAAGTTCCCTCGATCAGCAGTACTACCACCGCAACTTCTACGCGGCGGGCCGCGTTGAAGCCAACTAATCGGCCACCGAACGCTCCCTCTTTGCAAGCCCTGTTCGTATACGAGCGGGGCTTTTTCGTTTGCTTCTGGCGGCAAAAGCTCCTAATAACTATTTTGCTCTGAAACAGTATAGGCAGGCAACAATGGTTGGGGTTGGAGTTAGTTTTACCGCCTCACCTTTTCACTCTTAGTTTTCTTGCACCATGGCTAAGCAAAATCCCCAGGGCGACCAGATAGCCTCGTCGCCTCTCTTCAAGAAGTTTTTGGGCACCGCAGAAGAATACCTCAAACGTCCTACCCGCGTCAAGCAACTGCTAAACGACGCGTATAAGAAGGCCAGCGAGAAGAAGGATATCGGCTCTATTGCCCAAGAAGCTTGGGAAACGATGCAAACCCTTTTCCGCCTGATTCGCGCATCCATTGCGGGAGAGTACACGGGCTTGCCTACCACTACCGTAATAGCAGCCGTAGCCGTTACCATCTACTTCATGAGCCCTATCGACCTGATTCCGGATTTTATTCCGGTACTCGGCTTGCTCGATGACGTGGCGTTGGTTGCCTGGTTCGGCACTACTATCAAGGAAGAGATGGACAAGTTTGTGGAGTGGGAGAAAACCCGCCCTAGCGTAGTTGAAGTAACGGGAGATACCGCTTCGCACGACAACTACACTGCGGCTACCACCGCAACGTCCACCTCCCAGCCAACAACTTCCAACACCGACTCTGGTCTAGGATCGCCGGAAAGCAGCAAGCCAGCGTCCAGTGAGCCCATCAGCACTGGCTCTGCTAGCACTGATGCAACACCGCATGCCGACCGATCTGCCAATACCACCGACAGCAGCCGCTTCGGCAGCGACACCGGCTTCACCGGCGGGGTTCCAGGCGGCAACGACCGTTAGGCCACACGCCATCGGCTACACAGATAGCGCTACGTAGCTTTTGATTAAAACTCGCGCATACGAAAAAGGCCCATATCGCAGGATATGGGCCTTTTTCGTATGCAAAACTTACCTTTCAGCTAAGCAGCACGGGCGTGCGAGACTACGTAGCTTACCAAGTCGCCAACAGTAGCCAAGGGCACTTCGTCGGGAATGGTGATGTGGAAGCTGCGCTCTAGCTCTATGATAATATCAACGACATCAACCGTGTCGAAGCCCAGCTCGCGGCTGAGGTTGCTACCGATACGCAGGCGCTGCGGCTTGATGGACTTGCGCTTGCTGATAATACGCAGCACTTGCTGCTGAATGGATTTTGAGGCGGGAGTCGTTGATGAAATCATGAGGTTAAACGACAAAGAACAAGGGGTATTATAGAAAAAGAGGGGCAGACATCCTGGGAGGAAGCGCCTCTTCAACCGTTTGGTTAGAAGAGGATACTGCCTCCCAGAATAGTTGCAAGCCGCTCCGAAAAGAATCTAGACTTCTGCCATTGCCGGTGAGGTAGTCGGCCGCACTTTGTCGGCTCCGGCAGGTGGCAGCGGGTGGTTATCAGCTGAATGGCCGCTAACCTTCTCTTTGATCCGCTCCGTAATCAGGTACATAACGGGTACTACTAGCAGTGTAATACCGGTCGCAAACACCAGACCAAAAATGATGGTCCAAGCCAAAGGGCCCCAGAAAACCACCGACTCACCTCCGATAAAGAAGTTCGGATGGCCGCTGTTGAACAGCTCGTAGAAGTCGATGTTGAGGCCGATAGCCAGCGGAATCAGACCGAGGGTAGCCGCAGTAGCCGTCAGAATTACAGGGTTCAGACGCGTCCGGCCAGCCAATACGATGGCCTCCCGCAGCGGCATGCCCTGCGAGCGGAGCATATCCGTGAATTCAACCAGCAGAATGCCGTTCTTCACCACAATACCTGCCAGGGCAATGATACCTACCCCGGTCATTACGATACTAACGTTCATGCCCGTGATGGCCAAACCAAGCAGTACCCCGATTACCGAGAAGATAATTTCGGTCAGGATGATGAGCGGCTTGCTCACCGAGTTGAACTGCGTCACGAGCACCAGGAAGATGAGGCCGATAGCGCCGATGGCGGCAACCCCGAGGAAGTTGCTGGTTTCCTGCTGGTCTTCCTGCGCACCACCCATGCGAATAGTATAGCCGGGCGGCGTTGGGTACGACTTAAGCGCCTGCTCGATTTGCGCTACCACATCAGGACCGGTGAAGCCGTTGAGCACGTTCGACGAGATAGTGATAACCCGCTTCACGTCTTTGCGCTTGATGCCGCCGTACGTGGTGCTGTACTTCACATCAGCCACTGCCGAAATCGGTACCTGACGAATCTGGCCGGTCGCGTCGCGGAACGAGAGCGGGGCATTCAGGATGGCGTCTACGTTGTCGCGGTACGGCTGGGCGTAGCGCACCTGAATTGGGTAATCGTCGTCGGAGGTTTTGAATTTGCTGGCCTCGAAGCCGTAGATGGCCGTGCGAACTTCCTGCCCAATCTGCGCCGTGCTGATGCCTTCGCGGTTAGCCCGTACGCGGTTGATGTTGACCGAAATTTCCGGGTTCCGGTCTTCCAGGTTGGAGCGCAAGTCTTCGATACCGCCAATATGGAGCGAATCAATGTAGCGCTCTACCTTCTTCGAGAGAGCCGCCAGCTGCTGGTAATCGTCGCCGGCTACTTCGATGGCAATAGGCTTACCGGTAGGCGGACCGCTAGACTCCTGATCAACAGAAATTTCGGCGCCGGGAATACCTTTCACCACTTCCCGAATCTTGTCCATGTAGGTGCTGGTCGGAACGCCGGTGCGCTCACTGGTTTCCTTGAAGGCCACCGCTACTTTCGCCAAGTTGGACTGCGACACGCCGGTAGCCGTGGCTTCACCCGGGTCGCCGGCACCAATGGCCACGTTGGTAATCACCGACTCCACATCGTGGTTGTTGTGGCCAATTACACCGTAGATGCGCTTCTCCATCACCCGCGCTATGGAGTCCGTTACTTCTACCCGCGTACCAACTGGCATTTTCAGGTAGGAGTAGATAAACTTAGGATCACCTTTGGGGAAGAAGTCCACCTTGGGCTTGCGGGCGGCCACAGCAAAAATTGAGACAACGAACAAGACCACCATGCTCGCCATAATGAGCTTTGGCCAATTGATAGCCCAGTTCACGAGACGACCATATCCGTGCTGCATGCGGGGCAGTACCTTGGTTTGGAACCCAGCAATCAGGTGCACGAACACAAACTCGTTGAGCAAGCACAGCACTAGGATGGTAACAAACAGGTTGCCTACGAACGTCGAGCCGCTCACGTAGCCGATAAGCGCAATCAGGGCCAGTACGCCCAATCCAATTAGGAAGCCGCGGGACAGTCTTGGCTTGCCTTCAACCTTATGTTCGCCAGCGTGGTCTTCGCGCTGCATGAAGCTCACGGCAAACACCGGGTTCATGATGAAGGCCACAATCAGCGACGACATGAGCGTGATGATGAGCGTAACGGGCAGGTAGAACATGAAGCTACCCACGATGCCCGGCCAGAACATAAGCGGCACGAAAGGCGCTACGGTGGTGAGCGTACCAGCTAGCACCGGGATGAACACTTCACCAGCAGCAAACTTAGCCGCCTGCGCCGTCGTCAGGTTGGGGTGCTCGTGCAGCAGACGGTGCGTGTTTTCGATTACCACAATGGCGTCGTCGACCACAATACCGAGGGCCAGCAGGAAGGCGAAGAGCACAATCATGTTCAGTGAGAAGTCCATGACGGGCAGCACCAGGAAAGCCAGGAACATGGAAATCGGCACCGACAAGCCCACGAACAGGGCGTTGGTGGTACCCATGAAGAACATCAGAATCACGGTTACGAGGATGAAACCGATGATGATGGTGTTGATCAGGTCGTTGAGGGTTACGCGGGTGTCATTGGAAGTGTCACCGGTGATGGTGATGTCCAGCTCGGTAGGCAGCGAAGACTTGGAGTCTTTGATAATCTCCTTGATCTTATCGGAGGCTTCAATCAGGTTCTCACCCTGGCGCTTCACTACGTTCAGGCTAATCGACGTTTTGCCGTCGAGGCGGGCGTAGCTTTCCCGGTCTTTGAAGGCATCTTCTACAGTGGCAATATCACCGAGGCGTACCGACGAGCCATTCAGGTTTTTCACTTGAATGTTGGCAATGTCGGCAGCCCGCACGTACTGGCCGGCTACCCGCACGGCGCGCGTTTGGTCGCCTACATCAATAGAGCCCCCCGAGATGGTAATGTTTTCGCTGGCAATGGCCCGCTCGATGTCGCCGAAGCTTAGGCGCGAAGCCTGAAGCTTGTAGAGGTCCACGTCCACGTTCACCTGCTGATCGAGCGCACCTACAATATCGACGCGGGTGATTTCGGGCAGAGCTTCGATTTTATCCTGGAAGTCGTCGGCATACTTCTTCAACTGGCTGCTCGGCAAGTTGCCGGCCAAGTTGATTTGCATGATGGGCAGCTCCGACAAGTTTACTTCGTTCACGGTAGGCGGCGAAGGCAAGTCGTTGGGCAACTCATCGGCGGCCTTATCTACGGCGTCCTTGATGAGCTGCTTGGCATACTGCACGTCCACGTTGGAGTTGAACTCGATGTCGACGATGCAATAGTCCTGGTTGGAGGTGGAGTTGATTTTCTTCACCCCGTTTACCGACTTGATTTCCTTCTCCAACTGGCGCGTCACCAAGTTCTCGATGTCGGCCGGCGAAGTGCCCGGATACACCGTGGCCACGATGATACGCGGAATCACGATGTCGGGGAAGTTTTCCTTGCCCAACTTGATGTAGGCAAAAATGCCCGCAATGCACAAGATGAGCGTGATAATGTAGATGCTGGTCTTATTATCAATAGACCAACTGGTAGGGCCAAATTCTTTTTCTACGTCTTGCATATTTAATTTAGCTACAAGCGGTAAGCGCTAAGCTTCCGGCTTGAATGGACGAATGGCTTTCTTGTTTAGGGCTATAAGTCACGAAGTCACGAGCAACAGATGGCAAGGCAAAGCTTGTAGCTGAGAACTGCCAGTTGTTAGATGCTAACGGCCTGACCTTCATTGAGATTTTGATAGCCGGCCGAAATAACTTGGTCGTTGGTTTGCAGGCCGCTAGTAACTTCCACTTTGCCGTTGTAGGTGTTGCCGGTTTGGATGACGCGCTTGGCCGCTACCTTCTTCCCGTTTTTCTCTTGCACTACCAGCACGTAGCTGTTCTGCTCATCACGCTGCACCAAGTCAACGGGCAGAACGGTGGCATTCGGACGGTTGTAGTTCTGAATACGCACAGTGGCCACCATGTTGGGGCTCAGGCGGGCAGCGCCGTTGCCAGCTAGGCGCAGCTCCACCATAAAGGTGCGGCTGGTGGGGTTAATAGTCTGGCTTACAACCCGCACCGTAGCAGGCAGTTCTTCGCTACCTAAATCAGGAACGGTTACCAGAGCTTTGTCGCCAGCCTTGATGCGGGAAGCATAAGCTTCCGACACGTCGGCCACGATTTTGGCACCTTGGCCGCTTACGAGGCGTACCACGGGCGCACCTGGTGCCACTGTTTCACCTAGTTTAGGCAGTACATCGTCTACGGTGCCGCTGAAGGGCGCTACCACGCTATAGAGTTCGCGCTGGCGGTTGAGGGTAGTCAGGTTGCGCTGCAGAGCTTCGTAGTTGTTCTTGGCTTGCAGATACTGAATCTCGGTACCGATTTGCTGCTTCCAGAGGCGGTCCTGCTTTTCGTAAATCACGCGGGCTAAGTCCATCCGGGTGCGCAGTTCGGCAATGCTGGCATCGAGTACCGAAGCGTCGATAGAAGCCAGTACCTGGCCTTTACCTACCCGGTCGCCGCGCTGCACCCGCACGTTGGTGAGCGTACCGGCCGAGCGAGCGGCTACGGTAGCATTCTGGTCGAAATCGGCCCGGCCCTGTACTTCAAGGTAGCTCTTGAAGCTTTCGGGCGCCACTTTCAACACCGATACGGGCACCGCCTGTACCGGGCCGCCAGCGGCTTCGCCGCCTTCAGCACCTTCAGTGCCGGCCTTGGCGCCACCTTTCGATTCGAGGGCGGCAATTTTGGCTTGCGTGGCAGCCTGTTCCTTTTTCAATTCGGCGAGTTCGGCAGCCGGTTCCTTTTGCCCGCCGCAGGCAGCTAGCAGAGCCAAGGCAAGAACAGCGGAAGAAGAGAGATATTTCATGGAAGTAAGTAGATGCTAGGAATGAGGATACAGGGGCTAGAAGTAGGAGAGAAAGAGCTGAGAGTTTTGTCGGTTCCAGCTTAGCTCCTACTTCCTAGCGTCTTGTTATTTGGTGTAGAGCGTACCGGCGGCCTTGTTGAAGTCGACCTTGGCTACCAGCGCGTCGTAGAGCGACGAGTAGTAGTTGGTTTGCGCTTGGCGCAAGTCGGTTTCGGCCGTAATCACTTCCAGGTTCGAACCAACGCCCTCCTGGAATTTGATTTTGGCAACGCGAGCTACATCGGTAGCCAAATCCAGGTTGGCTTTCTGGTTGGCCAGCACATCCAGGGTGTTTTGCAAGGTGGTTTCGCCTTGGCGACGCTCCAGGTCGATGCTTTGCTGCAGCGTAGTGAAGCCCTTATTGACTTGCTCTAGTGCTAAGCGGCCCTGCTGGATAGAATACTTCTTCCGGAAGCCGTCGAAGATGGGAATGTTCAGAGCCAAGCCCACGTTGCCGAACCCAAACCAGTTCTGGTTGAGGATAGGCCGGCCGCTTGGCGACAGGTACGTGGAATTAGGTCCGCGGAACTCAAGCAGGTCGCCCAGCTTAGGCGCGGAGCCCAAGAAACCGTAGGCAGCTGTCAGGTTGAGGGTTGGCAAGTAGCCAGCGCGGCGGTTGCGGATATCGAGTACGGCCAAATCGCGCTGCGTTTCGAGCACCGAATACTCGATGCG
Organism: Hymenobacter sp. YC55; assembly: GCF_029433095.1. GTDB lineage: Bacteria > Bacteroidota > Bacteroidia > Cytophagales > Hymenobacteraceae > Hymenobacter. Next base: position 388,332 of record NZ_JARNTX010000004.1, on the reverse strand, counting down.
CTTGCTGTAGTCAAACTCATTGCCAGCGCTCTTCAGCTTGTCGCGCTCGGCGTCGAGCACAGCGGCATCCAGCGCATCGGTCAAGGTTACGCCTTGGCGCTGGTCGAGGCCCATCTGGAACTTAAGGAGGGCCACACTCAAGTCAATCAGGCGTTGCGCGTTCTGTGCTTCTATCCGCAGGTTGTTTACCTGCACCTGCAACCGGTCGACGTCCAGCTTTTCGGCAAAGCCTTGCTTAAAGGTTTGCTGCGTTTGGTAAAGGAGCGTATCGAGGCGCTGCACGTTGCGGTTGAGCAAGTTGAGCCGCTCGCGGGCCACTAGGCTGCTGTAGTAGGCTTTCGATACCTGCTCTACCACATCAATCTCGCTCTGAGTTGTTTGCTTCACTGAAAGTTGCTCATACACCTTAGCTGCCTTCAAGCCCAACAGGTACGAGCCGTTGAAGAGCTGTTGGGAAAGCGAAGCAGAAGCGTTGCCCGCGTTCCGCAAACCGAAAGCAATGGGCTGCGGTCCCACCGATTCTACCTCAACGTAGCTAGGGTCCAGTACTACGGTTTGTCCAGCATTTACGGTTGCAAGCTTCTGAGGCGTGAGCGTAGCACCTTCAAGGGCACCCGGACCACCAGCAAACGCCCCAAAGTCAACCAGTGAGCGCTGCAGCTTGAAGTTGTCGGTTAGTGCGGCATTGGCATTGATCTGCGGCAAGCCAGTGGCTTTGATTTCGCCAACGCGGGCCTTAGCCACTTGCTCGTTGAGGCGCTGGCTTTGCAGCGTCGACTTGTTTTGCAGGGCGTACTCAATGGCTTGCTGCAAAGTCAGGTTCATGGGCGCGCTACTGGCCACAGGCTGGCCGGTAGAAGGCGTCTGGGCTAGCGCGGGGTGCAGGCTAAGCAAGCCGGCCCCTGCTGCCAGGAGCAGAGTGCGGAAGCGTGTTCTCATTGGGTAAAGAGAGAAATAGAAGGTGCGCGGCATTATTCTTCTTCCGTCACCTGACGGTATTGGTTGATAAGTTTGTGCCCCTTAAGGGTGGCTACGCCCAGCATAAAGTGCTCGAGCGTGATAAGCGAAACCCGTTGCAAATCGAAGGTGCGGGGCGGGAAGATCAGCGGGTTGAAGGCCATTTCGATTTCTGCGAGGCGCAGGCGAGCCAGCACGTCTATATCGAGGTCGGCGCGGTAGAGGCCTTCGTTCACTCCCCGCCGGAGGTTATCGGTTATCTGTTCAAGGATGTAGTTGTTTTTGTGCTCCATCCAGAGCTGCCAGGATGCGGGATAGTATTTCTGCAGATCATGAAAGATGCTGGGGTGCATTTCCGTGAACTGGCTTTTCAACCAATCCATCATGCCAAACAGCTCGTCGATAGCCGATCCAGCATTTCCAATCAGCACTTCACATTCTCCCTGGGTCTGGCCGAGATGATGGCGCATGACGCCTTCTACAATCTGGTCTTTGTTTTCAAACCATTTGTAGAGCGTCTTCTTCGACATGCTGAGGTGAGTCGCAATGTCGTCCATCGATACACTCTTTATGCCCCGGTGGGTGAACAGTTCACGCGCTGCTAATAAGATGCGGTCTTTTATTTCCATGGTTGCTTCTGGCCCCAAAGGTACAAAGGAAACTTTCGATGTTTCCTAAGTTTCCATTAATTTTTTACTATCAATTCTTGGAGTCAGATAGTTCCCTTTATGCCACTGACGTTTGACCACGAGTTTTACTTTGCTGGCGACCATCTTTTTTTGTTGCTCCACAGTAATTCAGTGCTGAAGAGCCTGCTATACCCCTCGGAAAGAAGAGCCATACGCCACCGCGGAGCCGAGCAGCAGCAACCTGAGCGCAGCTTCGGGGCGGGTGCGTACCTTCGCAGCTTCACCTGCTACTTTCGCTCCTAATGAAAATCCGTACCGGCTTCGGCTACGACGTTCACCAGCTTCGGGAGGGCCTACCCTTCTGGCTTGGTGGCATCCAGATTCCGCATACCCATGGCGCCCTCGGCCACTCCGATGCCGATGTGCTCATCCATGTTATCTGCGACGCGCTACTAGGCGCTGCCAACCTGCGCGACATCGGTTTCCACTTCCCCGACACCGATCCACAGTACAAGGGCATTGACAGCAAGCGGCTACTGGCCGAAGTGGTGCGCCTACTCGATGAGCGGGGCTACACCATTTCCAATATCGACTCCACTGTTTGCCTGGAAGCGCCCAAGGTGAATCCGCACATCCCGGAGATGCAGCGCGTGCTGGCCGAAGTGATGCACATCGAACAAAACGACGTGAGCATTAAGGCCACCACTACCGAAAAATTAGGTTTCGTTGGCCGCCGCGAAGGGGTAGCCGCCTACGCTTCCGTCCTTATCGTGCAACCTTAAGGGTGAACTTGTGAGATTGTGAAATTGTGAACCAACGCTTCGCTCAGCCGGGTTACTTGCCCGGGCCGTCAACTCGGAGTTTCACACCCTTACAAGTGCCCAACTTTCCACATACACATGCATAAATCACCTTTCCTGACCTGGCTGCTGGTGGCGGGGCTTTCGGCTTCGGCCGTAGCTCAGCAGGCGCCCGAAAAAATCAAAATCAAGAAAAAGCGCGGAGCCAAGACCGAGGCAACGGCCACGCCCGTAGCCGAGCCGGCACCCGCTGCGCAGCCCGCCGCCCAGATCGATCTGGCTGGCCAATACGGGCAAACCATCACGCAGGAAGATTTGCGCAAACACCTCTCGGTGCTGGCTTCTGATGCGTATGAGGGCCGCGAAACTGGTGAAAAAGGCCAGAAAATGGCGGCCGACTACCTTGCCCAGCAGTTCAAGGAACTAGGCCTGACGGGCCCCGTGCAGGGCTCCGACAACCCGTATGTGCAGCACTTCACCATGGAGCGTAGCACGTGGGCTGAAGGCGGTACCTTGAAAGTAGCCGGCCAGACCTATAAGTGGCTAGTCGATTTCTACGCCGTCGGGGCCTCGCCCTTCCAGCAAGAAACCACGGTGCAGCCCTTGTTTGTGGGCTACGGCATCGAGCAAGACGGCTACTCCGACTATGCCGGCAAAGACGTGCAAGGCAAAGACCTGCTGATTTTGCTCGACGAGCCGAAGTCGGCCGACGGCAAGCCGCTGCTTGGCAAAGACGGCGCCAACAGCAAGTGGGGCACCGACTACCGGGCCAAGGCTGCGTTAGCCGCCGAAAAAGGCGCTCGTTCGGTGTTTTTCGTGGATTTCAACCCCAACAGCAACTTCAGCAAGTCGTTGGGCCGCGTGTCGCAGTACGTGAACCGGCCGAGCATTGCGTTCAAAGATGCCAAGCCAGGCACTCGGCGCTCGGCTTTCTTCGTGTCGCCGGAGGTAGGCTACAAACTGCTTGGCTCGAATGCCGCGGCCGTAACCAAGTACATGGCTAGCGTAGGCCAGGCCGGTAAACCCGTAGCCGGATCGTTTAAGCCCGCAAAATTTGCGGTAAAAGCGTCGAAGAAGGTGGAAGACTTCACCACTGAAAACGTGATGGGCTACTTGGAAGGCACCGACAAGAAAGACGAAGTAGTAATTCTGTCGGCGCACTACGACCACATCGGCGTGATAAACGGCGAGGTAAACAACGGTGCCGACGACGACGGCTCGGGTACGGTAACGGTGCTAGAAATGGCGCAAGCCTTCACGAAAGCCAAAGCTGAAGGCCACGGCCCACGCCGGAGTCTGCTGTTTTTGGCCGTTACGGGCGAGGAAAAAGGCCTGTTAGGTTCGGAGTACTACACCGACCACCCCATTTTCCCGCTCACCGCCACCGTAGCCGACCTGAACACCGATATGGTGGGCCGCACCGACAAAGACCACGAAGGCAAAGGCGACTACGTCTACGTTATCGGCTCCGACAAGCTTTCTTCGGAACTACACGAAATCGTGCTCAACGCCAACGCGCAATACACGAAGATGGATCTGGACTTCCGCTTCAACGACCCCGAAGACCCGAACCGCTTCTACTACCGCTCCGACCACTACAACTTTGCCAAGCATAAAATCCCGGTAGCCTTCTTCTTCAACGGCGTCCACGACGACTACCACGGCCCCGGAGACGAAGTAGAAAAAATCGAGTTTCCGAAAATGGAGAAGCGCGCTCAGTTGGTATTCTACGCCGCCTGGGAAGTAGCCAACCGTGATTCCCGCATAGTAGTAGACTCCAACAAGAAGTAGCAAAAGGGAGAACGTTCTGCTCAGGCCGACGTTCTCCCTTTTCTTTGCTCATCCGGCTGCTACTCGTTGTTGAGCAGCGGGCGTCAATACCAACCCTCGTTTGTGGCAGAACCCAAGCAAGTCTAGGGTGACGGCCGCGGACGAGGGTTTTATGTAGTAGCAGGTGCTTGCTTCTGCCACGGTCAGCAATACTTGCTCGCGGCGCCAAAAACTTTCAGCAACAAAATCGACTTGCAGGATGGCAGAATAGGCATAGTGCCGCTCGGTCAGTATCTTTATAGTCCAGTCTGCCGGGTAAAGCACCAGACGACAGCCAAGGTCGTTTTTGGAATACCCCGGCAGCAGTCCGAATAACCGAAAGGAACTGGTAATTGCGTCTACCGGGACGGTAAAGCCTTCGGGCGGTAGCGACTCCGGAATGCAGGTATACGTCATATCGGACTAGAGTAAGTACATTAGAATAGTAATTCAGTGCATTGCCATGATAGCCACGAAATCCAGCCAGTTTCAACTCGATAGCGAAAAGAAGGCGTTTGACTTAGAGCACCGTCGTAAAATCCGTTTCAATATTGGCAAATACAATGCAGCGGTAAGCACGGGCCTCGCCTTCTACCAAGACCATGAACTGGCGCGGGAGCGGGCTTCATACTTGAAGTCGAAGGTTATCAACAACCTGCATGAGTACTTGCTGGAGTTTGAGCGCAACTTCACGGCGCGGGGCGGCAAGGTAATCTGGGCCCAGAATGCCGACGAGGCCCTGCGCGAAATTGGGAAGATCATGGCCCGGCGCAAAGCCAAAACGGTGGTGAAGGCTAAGAGCATGACCACCGAGGAAATCCACCTCAACCACTTTCTAGAGAAAAACGGCATCGAGTCGGTGGAAACGGACCTGGGCGAGTTCATCGTGCAGCTGAATGGGGAGCGGCCCTACCACATCGTGACGCCCGCCATGCACCTAAGCAAGCTGGACATTGCTAACATCTTCGTCAAGCACCTGGGCATCGAGTATACTGACGACGCGCAGAAGCTGGTGCTAACGGCGCGCCACCTGTTGCGTAGCAAGTATACCTCGGCTGAAGTGGGCATTACGGGCGGCAACTTTCTGATTGCGGATACTGGCGCCGTGGCCGTGACGGAAAACGAAGGCAACGCTCGTTTGTCGGCTACTTTTCCGCGCACCCACATTGCCATTGTCGGCATTGAGAAAGTAATTCCGAAGCTGGATGATTTGGCATTGTTCTGGCCGCTGCTCAGCACTAGCGGCACCGGCCAACAAGTAACGGTGTACAACACCATCTACACCGGTCCGCGCCAACCCCTGGAAAAAGACGGCCCCGATGAAATGATTGTGGTGCTGCTCGACAACGGCCGCACCAATCTGCTGGCGCAACCAGCGCAGCGCGAGGCGTTGAACTGCATTCGTTGCGGTGCCTGCCTCAACATCTGCCCGGTGTATAAGAACATCGGTGGGCACACGTACGAAACCACGTATTCGGGGCCCATTGGCTCGGTTATTTCGCCCCACTTGGCGGGCATGGCCGAAAACAAGCACCTCAGCTACGCTTCGTCGCTCTGCGGCGCCTGCACTTCGGTGTGCCCGGTAAAAATTCCGATTCACAACCTGCTGCTCCAAAACCGGCAGCAAACCGTGCGGGAAGGCATCACCGATAAAGAAGAGCGCACAGCCATTCGGTTGTGGCTGATAGCCATGAAAAACCGCCGCCTCCTAGACCTGTTGCCCGCGCGCGGCAAAAACTGGGTACTGTTGCGCTTGCTTAGCCAAGTGGGCTGGAGCAAGCGCCGCGACGCACTGGAAGTAGCCCCGAAGTCGTTTAAGCAGCTTTGGAAAGCCCGCAAATAGCTTTCAGAACGCGGGGCACTCCAACTTATTAGCTTGAATTACAGTAAAAAGGCAGCTTCAATTGGCTGCCTTTTTGTTTGTTTATGCTAGAACTTGCGCCGCGGATACTGGCTTTCGCTGTTGGCATCATCCTAATCCTTATCACCCTATCTGCGGCGATTCGCTCGTTTGTACTGCCCCGCAACGAAGTAGTCCGGCTGAACGGCTACGTGTTTCAAGGCTTGCGCCTTATTTTTAACTGGGCTGCTTCTACCCGTTCCACTTTCGGTTTGCGCGACCGGGTACAGGCCCATTATGCCCCTGTGGCCTTGGTAGCGTTACCCATCGTGTGGTTGGCAGTTATTTCGGGAGGCTATACCCTGATTTATTGGGGGCTGTATGAAGGCTCTTGGCTGGAATGCTACCAGCTTAGTGGCAGCTCGCTGCTTACGCTTGGTACACACAAGACACGTGGCCCTATCATCACGATATTCACTTTTGCGGAAGCTACCATGGGCTTGTTGCTGATGACGCTGCTCATCTCCTACCTGCCCACTATCTACCAGGCTTTTTCGCGGCGCGAAATTGTAGTATCGCGCCTGGAGCTGCGGGCTGGCACTCCCCCCTCGGCTTGTGCGTTGCTGCAGTGGCTCAACCGCAGTGGCTCCCTTCACGACGATGCTAGCCAGTGGGAGCAATGGGAAGAATGGTTTGTGGAAATCGAGGAAAGCCATACCTCGTTGCCCATCCTATCGTTTTTCCGCTCGCCGCAGCCAGGCCGCTCCTGGGTGACAGCAGCAGCTCTGATTCTGGACACGGCGGCCCTAATGTTCAGTACCGTTGACGACAAGCGTGACCCCCAAGCTGAAATAACTTTCAAAGCGGGCTGCTTGGCAGTTAACCGAGTATACCGTTTTTTCGATGAGGGTTTAGATGCCGAGCCTTCCGACATCATTCCTGACAACGACCCAGTGGAAGACCCCGCCCGCGACGACTTCAACAAGGCCTACCAAGATTTGCAAGAGGCAGGGTTAGCCATGCATCCATCGTCTGACCAGGCCTGGAAACAATACCGTGAGTTGCGTGGCCGCTATGCCACTGCCCTAGAATTTTTGGGGAAGCTGACGATGGCTCCGGAAGTGAAATCGGTATAACACGCCGTTTCTACTGAGCACTTATTGCACCAGTTGCTGCTATTGTTCTTGGTCGGGCAGAATCTGCACGTCCTGCACCAGCACCATCTTCTCGATTTCGCGGCCACGGGTAGTGTTAGCCAGGCCACCAAGGGCTGTTTCCTTGTAACGGGTTTCCATGCTCTGGCCCACTTCGCCGAGCGCCGCTACGCACTGATCGACGGGAATAACGGGGTCGATGCCGGCAATGGCAATCTGCGCCGACGAGAAGGCTATAGCCGCCGCCGAAGCGTTGCGCACCACGCAGGGCACTTCTACCAACCCTGCCACCGGGTCGCAAACCAGCCCGAGCATGCACTGAATGGTGACGGCCACCGCTGCAAATGCCTGATCGACGGAGCCACCCAAACAGTACACAATGGCTCCGCTGCCCATGGCCGCCGCCGAGCCCGTTTCCGCTTGGCAGCCCCCCACGGCGCCCGCCAATGATGCATTCTGCTCGATGATAAGCGCAATGCCTGCGGCTACCAACAAACCCTCCAGAATTGTCCGATCGGATAGTTTATGTAACTCTTGAAGCGTCACGAGAACACCAGGCAAAATACCGGAAGCACCCGCTGTGGGTGCCGCTACCACCCGGCCCATACAAGAATTCACTTCTTTGGCTCCAAAAGCCCGCATAATCAGATTCTTGAACTCAGGCGACAACACCGTTACGGGCGAAGCGGCAATCTTCTTCGCGCCGTTGTTGATCATACCCGAGCGAGACGTCATGTCTTGCGTGAGGCCAGTTTGCACGGCGTCGCGCATTACATCGTAAGCCCGCTGCAAGCCCGTCCATATCTCCTCCTCTGTGCGGCCTTTCTGCTCGATTTCATAAGCCAGCACCGGTTGATATAGCGGTTCGTTGGTGGCAGCACAGTGCGCACGCCAGGAAGCGAAATCAGTGAAGAGCAAGGACATGGTGGGGTGGAGTTAGAGGCGAGCAGTAGAGAAAGGGAAGCAACTTGCTGTAAGACCAACAAAGAAGAGAGCGGCAAAGTGCAGCGGTATTCTTTCTAGCACGCGAACCTACGCAAAACCCCACAAGCAGTTTATGCCTCGATTAATGCTGCACCAGTTGTCTGCTTTGCCTTCCGCTCCAACCAAGCGTACTCATTACCAGTGGCAACAACAAATCCTTCACCGGGAAGCGTAATTTTCTCGGCCAACTCTCGTACCCACGCCCCAATAGTCTCCTGATTCCGTAGACGCCTGTTGATATGCGGTGCCACGAGTAGCACATACACCGGCTTGTGAGCGAAATGCTGCACTTGCTTGCGTAGCAGCCAAGCGCGACTGATTCCGTATTCAGGAGTAGTTACCTCTTGCAAAAGATCTTGCAGGTCTTTCTCAGATAACTCGTGCGGTAGCATTTGATCGGTTGGCCGCAAAGTTCCACGTTCTTGTACAGCTTCGTCGAGCACGTCGGCATGACGAAGCTGAACGGTTCCCAATTTGCGAACTTCCTCGCGGTTACCCCGGCGTAGGTGATACGCCTCCTGAATAGCAAGAGCAGGCCCCACATAGTTCGGCTCCTGTGCCATTACTTCAGCCAGTATAGGCAAACCAGCAGGGTCATCAAGGTTGGTCAGGACGCGGCCTACTGAAAAACGAGCAGCTGTTCCCCACTTGGTATCCTCTACTAGCTGCTGGAACAGAGGCAGTGCTTCGAGACCACCCACGTGGTCTTCAGTCAAATCAGCTAGCTCCCAAGCCTCATCAGAGCTTAGCGTTTCGGAAGCTGCCTGGCGGGCAGCTAATTCCTGAAGACGCTGCTGTTGCTGGCGAAGCACCTTGTGGCGCTCCCGCCACTCTGATTCATGGGTAGCAATCCACTCGGCATCGAGTGAAGCAGCCAAATGAGGAAGGTGCTCGCCAAGCCAGGCTTCGGCCGCCGACGTATCAGGGAGAGGTGGTACCATGGGCGCTTGGCCTAGCGCTTTCAGCCGCTCACCGAGAGTAGGATGTGTGCTAAATAAGTCAGGATCGGCTTCAAAAGCGGCTGTGAGCTGGCTTTGCTCGTCGGTTTCGGGCAAACGGCCTTGTTTGGCCAGGGGTAGCAACCTACTAATAACATCGGCCGGAGGTACTGGCTCTTCGGCTAAGGAAGCAGTAAGCTTATCCCAATGCAGTTTATCAAGGGCTGCATCACGCGTGATAGTGGCACACAGTGCTTCAGCCATAGCTTGCGGACTAGTTAACTGTGCGGCGGCGGCATCGGCAGCAAATTCATCGGTCCGTCGCACAGGATGCGACCAAGCATTGAAACGAGGCACGTACCACGACGTAAAGCGAGAAAAAATTGTTCTACCTGCTTGCCTCTCCAACTGCGCTATTAGCTGTGTCCACGTTTGGCTAACGCGGTAAACCCATGCCCCAAAACGACCATGTCCTCCACGCAAATGCCCAAGTTCGTGTCCAACAACGGCGGCGGCCTGCGTGGGCGACAACGCTTGCAAGAGAGGCAAACCGACCACTACATAGTTGCGGGACCACCCAAAGATTCCTAAACGTGGTACTTGTACGGCAGCGGCATTGAAGTCGGAAGTGAGCAGCACTTGGTGTACCCGCGGCGCTTTCAACGCTTGTGTTTGCTGCTGCAGCAAGGCTAGCAGCGGCGCCGCTTCGGTAAAGGTAAGCGGTAACCCTTGAGGCGGATCAAACTTCACCCATAACGAGCGCAATACCTTCCAGGCAAATATGCCTAATACAATTACCACTTTCCAGATAAGCCCGAAAGCTCGAGTAAAGAAACCGAGGGCCAGGGTAAGGCCTATAAGCCCGACAGCACCTAGTAATAAGAGCAAAATAAATGCATAACCCAACAAGGCCCAAAACCACACTTGCCGGCGGTAAGATGCAGGATTAGCTTCTGCCAGGGGACTCAGTTGACTCAACCGAGCCAGAAATTCTTCACGGGTCATAATGCACTAATAAGATAGAGGCCACTGAGCGTCTTTACCGACAATTCAGTGGCCTCTAAAGTAGAGTGCGAAAAGCAATTATCCTATTTCGCCGCAGCAGCTTCTTTAGGCTCACTCACCAGCTTAATACTGGCCGAATTGATGCATAAACGCAGACCGCTAGGCGCCGGCCCGTCGGGGAAGACGTGCCCTTGGTGAGCATCGCAAACGTTGCAGAGCACCTCTACGCGGACCATGCCATAGCTGGTATCTTTCTTGTACCGAATTGCACTTTCATCGACAGGCTGCGTGAAGCTCGGCCAGCCAGTACCCGACTCGAATTTGGTGCGCGAATCATAGAGTGGAGTGCCGCAACAGATGCAGGCGTAGAGGCCAGCTTCGTGCGCTTCGCAGTACTCACCAGTGAAAGCGCGCTCAGTGCCGTGCTGGCGCGTGACGTGGTATTGCTCGGGGGTGAGCTGGGCTTTCCACTCGGCATCAGTTTTCTCGACGCGGCGCGGCGAGGGCAGCGGATGGTTGGCAAGGCGGATTACGTCATTCCAGGTTTGCATATTGTTGGTTTTGGAAGTTGAATCAGAACATTAGTTACTGGTAAACGCGCTAGGCAAGTAGGAAGTTTATAACGGCTCTTTGGCTTGAAAAATTGGCAGCGTATCACTCGAACCGGTCACTGGCTCGCCACCGACGCCACTGCTGCCGAGCGTACGCTAAGAAAGCAGGCGGCGCAGTAGCAAATTCCTTTTCGTTCTGGTACAGCCCCTCTAGCTGCGAATAATCATCTGTTGGTTTCACACCATCGGCGCAGCACAGTGGCTTGTTGGCGGCTCTTTTTTGCTCTTCTTTGGTACCGTGGTTTAGCAACTGTATCATCTCACCCCGTAGAGCATACTTGGCTTTGCCTTCGCGCATGATAAGCTTCAGATTCGCCGGACTTACATCACCACGGCAAGCCAGACGGTACAGGATAGTGGTTTCGGTATGCCCATCGTTGTCGAGGTCGGTAATGGTAGTGGAGCCTGGCAGAGTAGCTAGCGTGATGTCTACGATACAGTTTTCTACGGCGTCTTGAAGGCGCCACAGTTCCTGGTAGCGGCTATTGCGGCTCGTATATTGCCGAACGTACAATTCTGCGCGCCGTCCGGCCTCCATGCCTTCGGCCGAAAGTGGCTCTGGCCGCTCAGGAGTGCGTACTACGAACAGCAAATTCTGACCGTTGGCATCCGTCCACTTTTTGGCTTCTACTAGCTTCCCTGCTGGTAGCTGTATTTCCGCCGGAATCTTTTGATTGAGTACAGAGCGCACAGTAGTCTGGTCGAAACGAACAGCAGCCTGGCTGGGCGCAACGATTGAAGCAGCTTTCCCCTGCCCTACCGCTTGACCAGCCGTTATATGCAGGCCACACAACAGCAACCCAAATATTTTGTGCATTTCACGTACCGCTTACTTGTGCTCAAGTATAAAACATAAACGACAAGCCGTCTTATGAAAATTCTTTCTGCTGCTCAAACCCACGCCGCCGATCAAGCCACTATTGAAGCGGCAAATATCCGCTCCGACGAGTTGATGGAGCGCGCTGCCACCACTTTCAGTGAATGGTTGATGGACCGAGTAGGCCAAGAAGCGGCAGGCGAAGTGCACATCTTTTGCGGCCCCGGCAATAACGGGGGCGACGGGCTGGTGGTAGCTCGTCAGTTGCACCTGTCGGGCTACGCGGTGCGCGTATGGCTGTTACCGGCAACTAAGTACTCTTCGGATTTCACCGTGAATTGCCAGCGGCTACCTGCAGAAGTAGCTTGCACTGAACTGAACCCGGAAAAGCTACCGCCGCTCCCAGCCAATGCCACTATAGTGGATGCCCTGTTTGGTACGGGTTTGAGCCGACCACTGGAAGGCATTGCTGCCGCAGTGGTAAACTATCTCAACCAATTAGAGGCAGTCGTTTTTGCCATTGATCTGCCCTCCGGCTTATTTGCTGATGCTCCACAGCCTACTGGCAGTGCAATTGTGCAAGCCCGCCACACGGTAGGGTTCGAATTACCGAAGCTAGCGTATCTGCTGCCGCAAAACGCTCGGTTTATTGGCGTGTGGCAGGTATTACCTATCGGGCTGAATCAGGAGTTTATCCACAATACGACTGTGGATAACTACTTTGTTGATGCAAAACTTCTAGCTGGCCGGTTACCTAAGCGGCCGAAGTTTGCGCATAAAGGCACTTTTGGGCACGCACTGCTGCTGGCCGGCAGCTACGGCAAAATAGGCGCGGCCGTGCTGGCGGCGCGGGCTTGCCTGCATGGTGGGATAGGGCTACTTACGGTGCGGACGCCTGCTGTCGGGTATACCATTCTGCAAACTGCCGTGCCCGAAGCCATGGCCTTGACCGACCCGGAACCCAACTTCATTACCGAGCTACCTGACTTGAAGCCCTACGCTGCGGTAGGCATTGGGCCGGGTCTAGGACAAGAAGCCGCCACTAAAGAAGTGTTAGGCCAACTACTACACCAGGCTAAACAGGCGTCCATACCCTTAGTCGTGGATGCCGATGCGCTGAATCTGCTAGGCACGCACCGCGAGCTACTCGACGAACTACCTGCTAGCACGCTGCTTACGCCACATCCCAAGGAGTTTGAGCGCCTCACCGAATCTGCCCGTGACGATTACCACCGCCTAGAGCTGCTGCGAGCGTTCTGCCAACGCTACCGCTGCTACTGTGTACTGAAAGGCGCCTACACTGCTCTTGGCACTCCCGAAGGCCCTATTTACTTCAACAGCACTGGCAACCCCGGCATGGGTACTGGCGGCAGCGGCGACGCACTCACCGGCTTGCTCCTGGCCTTGAGCGCCGACCAGCGCCTCTCCCCGCTCGATGCTGCGTTGCTAGGCGTTTTCGCCCACGGCCTGGCCGGCGACTTAGCGGCTCAACAAACCGGAGAAGCTGGCCTCATAGCCAGCGACATTGTCCGCTTTATTGGACCCGCATTACAGCAGTTGGTGGGTTAGAAAATCTGATGTTCGGCTTGCGGCAATTAAGCGAGACGAAGATCAAGCTCACTTTGCGACTAACTCACTACATACACCGCCAGAAACTGTAAAATCATGATGCCGTCGGTGAGGAGGGCAAAGTAATAGTCGGAGCGGGTTTCTTCGGCGTACCAGATGGTAGCGGCAGCCGCCACTGTAGGCAATGAGAGTACCAGCAGATGCTCGTATCCTATATCGAATGGGAACAGCAGATACGCTAGGGCCAGCGAGGTAAGGGCTACCCATTTGGTGGAGCGCACACCAAATACGCCCGGGAAAGTGCGGGTGCCGGTAAGCCGGTCTTTGGTATAGTCGCGAATATCGAACACGAAGGCCAGGGCCAGGATAAAGAAAAAGCGACGGGCGAAAAGCACCAGCACAACGGGTCCGAACAGAGGTTTAGCCAGGTACAGCGCTGGCACCCAAACCGTAACGGCGGCCCATACATACGCAATCAGAAATACCTTGAGCAAGGGCAAGTCGCGCAGGGCACGCCACCGCCCCCGCACTTTGGCTATGGGCAACGAATACAACAGCGAAATAGCTGCCAGGTGCCCCAGAAACAAGATTAGGTGTTGCCAGCCATCCAGAAAGAACAGTAGTCCTGCCACTGCCAACGAGGCTACGGCCAAGGCTAGCAGTTCGCGTCGGTGTTCGAGCATCCAACGCTTACGGCCCGACAGTACCACGGGCTGCCCGTGCTTGTAGGGTAACACGCTGTCGATGTTGTAAAGGAACAGTGTGGCCGTGAAAATCATCAGCCCAAGCCGGACCGGAATATCGACCCGCCAGAACAGAAAGGTAGCCCAGGTTAGCGCCAAAGCGGCCAGCGCCAGCCAGGTGCTGCTGTAGAGCACAGCATCGGTCCAGCGCCGCAGCGTGGCCGCCCCAGCTCCGGCTGCATTTTCTGGCGTGGCGGGCGGCACTACCGACGGTTTAAATGAAAACAGAGGCATGGGCAAGGAGCCTGAAAGAAGCAAGATCGGGCGTAGCAGTAGAAGTTGAGGCGCGCCCCTTTCCCTCTCTTACGCGCCTCGTGTAGCGGCAGCCAATTTGCCTTCTTGGGTCACTTGCCCGTTTCATCGTTGCTGGCATTGATTGGCTTGGACTGCGGAGAACCTTTCTGCCGCAAGTAAATAGACAAGCCTACAATAGAAATGATGCTTAGAAACTCGCTCTGCCAGTTCTGAAACGATTCAAACCAAAACCGTGAGGTACCCATGTACTCCACCGTCGTTACTGTGGGCTTGCCTTCATGGCGCTGCTCGATGCTGTACACCTCAGCCCCGCCTTTGGCGTGCAGCCATACACAGCCAAAGAACAGCAGGATGAACGCAATGGAAAGCGAATTTTTGTAGAGCGTTAGCTGCCACCCACCGTGCTTTACCGGTCCAGGAGCATCCGGCTTGTTTGGATCGGGCTCTTGGTCTACATCCTCTTTCTCGTATAGCTTTTTCGATTCAGAAGACCCTTTTTGCCGCAGCCAGATAGTAAGCAGTACATAGACCCCCATTTGCAGAAACTCGCTTTCCCAGTTTTCGAAAGTGGCTTCCAGGAAATGACCTGATCCTAAATACTGCCCCAAGGTGAGGGGCAGCATCTTCATTTGCTCAAGCTCAGCGTTGTTCTCGTGCCAGCCCATCAGGGTCTGTCCAACCAAGGTGGCTAGCACCAAGGTGGTTCCTACCAACAGCAGGCTGTTTTCATACAAAAATCGAATAAAAGCAGAGGGAGAGGGTTTGTCTGGCATAGTGCCGAATACGCTGAGCGTAACAAAAGGTGGTGCCTGCAATGTTAACTATACCTAGCCGCTTTTATCATGAAAAAGCCCTCTGCAAACACGAAGTTTGTAGAGGGCTTTTTCACCGAATCGGGGTTGGCTTACAGCTCGACGTCAGTGGTTTTCTTTACTGGCTCTGAATCAGCACCATTCGGGAAAGTTTCGTCGTAGAGCTTGATGCTGTCTTCGATGATCCGGTAGGCATCTTCGCGGCCCATGAACCGCTCTACGGTCACGTGCTTATGCTCCAAGGCCTTGTAGTCTTCGAAGAAGCGCTGCATCTCGTTGAGGGTGTGAGGCGGCAGGTCGGAAATATCGTTGAAGTGATTCACCGAAATATCATGGGCTGCTACGGCAATAATTTTGTCGTCTTCCTCGTCGCCGTCTATCATCTGCATCACCCCAATCACCTTGGCTTCAACCAAGCACATGGGCACAATGTCAACGGAGCACAACACCAATATATCGAGGGGGTCGTTGTCGTCGCAGTAGGTTTTAGGAATAAAGCCGTAGGCAGCAGGATAGTGTACTGCTGAGAAAAGCACCCGGTCGAGTTTGAGTAGGCCGCTGCTTTTATCTAGCTCGTACTTGGCTTTCGAGCCTTTCGGAATTTCAATGATGCCGTTTATGGTTTGCGGGGCGTTTTCGCCACGCTCTACATCGTGCCAAGGATTAAAATGAGCCATTGTGTTGAGGTTCTAGTTACTGGTTACTGAAATTGTTAAGGTGTGGGGCTGCACGACGGAGTGGGGTTGCATACGGCTCGGCATAGGTTAAAGATTCCTAAGCTAAGTCAATTAAATTGTTAGAATCATAACAAGCAACCCCAGCGAGGCTACTAAGCGTTTATTTGCCTAGTACCTCCGGTAGCGGTGTGCCCGTACAGCCATCGGGCTCCTGAATATGCAGCCATTGGGCCAGCGTGGGTGCAATATCGATAATACGCGCTGAAACTACCGAACTGCCTTGTTTGACGTGCCAGCCCCAGAACACCATCGGGATGTGCGTATCGTAGTTGCCAGCCGAGCCATGGGTAGTACCCTTGTTCACCGGATACTGGTACGACTCCAGCCAACCGGGCTCCAATACCACCATCACGTCGCCGCTGCGCTTAGGGAAATAGCCGTTCTCGAGATACATCAACATGCCACTTTCCCAGTGCGACTTCTGCAAGTCGTCGGCCGTAATAGCACGCGTAACCCCCGAAAACCCGATCATAATGTCGGCTACTTCGTCTTGGAGTAAGCGCAAGTTCAAGCCTTTTTGTGCGATAAGCGGACGGTTGAGGTACACTTGTTGGTTTTCATAGCTCAGTACCCATTGGCCGGCGCCATGCCGCTTTACTAAGGCCTGCTGCAACGAATCGCGCATCAGGCGGGGCCCAACCGAACCGGCCGGAATGCGCTGGCTACGCAAGAAATCGGGCGAGTGCGCCGCGCCGTGGTCTGCACTCAAAAACACTAATGCTTGGCCTTTGCCCACGGTCTTATCGAGGTAGTCGAGCACGCGCGCAATGTCTTTATCGAGGCGCAGGTACGTGTCTTCGGTTTCAATGGCATTCACCCCAAACTGATGGCCCACATAGTCGGTGCTGCTGAAGCTTAGAGCCAGAAAATCGGTTTGTCCACGCTGCCCGAGTTGCTCGGCCCGAATGGTTTCCAGCGCAAAATCGGCGGTGAGTGAGTTGCCAAATGGCGTGCTCCGAATCAGGTCGAGGTTGCGGCTGGTGGCCACAGGCACTTTCTCGTTTTCTGCTTTTAGGTTGCCTTGTACGGCTGCAATGGGCGTTGCGCTCAACGCTGGCAAATCATGCGGGAAAACCGGCTTGGTTTCACCTTTGAAAGTGCCTTCCCACGCCACGTCATCGGCGGTGCTTTCCGTGTACTGTGCAATCGGCAGCAGCGTTTTCCAGGGCTTGCTTAGGTACTGAGCGGCACGATTTTCCGCGTTGAATTTCGTTACCCATTCGGGCAGCGCATTCTGGTAGAAGGTGCTCGTAATAAACGCGCCGTTGGTCCCATCGTACCAATACGCGGCATTGGCGGCGTGACCGGCTGGCAGAATCGAGCCCCGGTCTTTGATGCACACCCCAATAACCTTGCTCTGGAAGTTGGTAGCCAGCCGCAGCTCGTCGGTGATGGTACTCGTCAGCATATGGCGCGGCGACTGTTGGCCGGCCGCTGCCGTGCCGCCTACGGGCTGCACGGTCTTGTCGTCGGTTACGTAGGTGCCTTTTCCCTCCTCGCGCACAAACCAGTTGTTGCCCACGATACCGTGCATGGAGGGTGTAGTACCCGTGTAGATGCTGGCGTGCCCGGGCCCAGTGTAGGTGGGCACGTAGTTGTAATGGGCGTTTTCGTAGCTAAATCCCTCTCCTAGCAAGCGCCGAAAGCCGTCCTTGCCGTACTTATTCCAGTACCGGTAGAGGTAGTCGTAGCGCATCTGATCTACTACAATACCAACTACAAGCTTGGGTCGCGCCAGAGCTTTATCTTTTTTCTGCGCTAAGGCAGGCCCCGCCAGTGCGGCGGCTAGCAGGAAACACAGGCTCTTTTTCAAAATCAAAATCAGTTGAGACAGTCAACGAAGGAAGAACCAGTAGTAGCGGCCACAAAGATAGGTTACGGCATTAGGATTCAACTCCACAGCAGCAAAATCCAAGTATAGCCGTAAACCACTTGCGCGAGAATCTTCTTTCGCGCTTCAACCTCTATTATGCCGAACGCAGCTCCTTACGCCCTCATCTTCGACATGGACGGCGTACTCATCGATAACACTGCCTATCAGGCCCGTGCCTTCCAACTTCTTTTCCGCGACTTAGGCTTAACCACCAATGCTCGGCGCCTCCTGGAACGACAAAACGGGATGCCTGCCACCAAAATTCTGGAAACCGTTTTCGCCAGTGACGTTCCCAAGAAAAAGCTCTCCACCTACGCCGACCAGCGTGAGTTTCTGTACCGCACCATTTATTGGGATAAGCGGAAGGAAGTAGACGGGCTCACTGAGTTCTTGAAAGCTGCCCGCGCTGCTGGTTTCAAGATTGGCCTTGGCACCGGCTCCGGCTTGGACACTATCGGCTACATCATCGACCACCTGCAACTGCGCCAATATTTCGATGTAGTCATCACCAAAGACGACGTAGACAAAGGCAAGCCTCACGCTGATACGTATGTGCTGACGGCGCGCGAACTAGGTGTACCACCCGAGCGCTGCGTGGTCTTTGAAGATGCCATAGTGGGCGAGCAAGCGGCCTATAAAGCCGGGATGCGCTGCATAGGTCTCAGCACCTCCGTTAAGCCTGATAAGTTTCAATCTCCTATGGCTGTTATCAAGGACTTCACTAAGCTGACACCAGAAAAGGTGCTGGAACTGATGAAGCAAAACCCCACTATCCCGAAGCCAAGCAAGGAAATGGCGAAGCGGCAATACATGCACGTGTAGGGAAGTTTACTACATAATAACAGAAAAACCCGCTCCCAATGATAGGGAGCGGGTTTTTCAAATAATAGAAAGGAGTTGTTACCGACTAGCAGCCAAAGCTTCAGCTCCACCCACGATTTCAAGAATCTCGGTGGTAATGGCAGCCTGACGAGTACGGTTGTACGTTAGCTTCAGCGACTTCAACAGCTCACCAGCGTTTTCAGTGGCTTTGTCCATGGCCGTCATGCGGGCACCATGCTCCGAAGCGTTGCTTTCCAGTACGGCCTTGTAAAGCTGCACTTTCAGGGACTGTGGAATCAGGGTCTGCACAATTTCCTCTTTCGAGGGTTCGAATATGTATTCCACATTCGAAGCTTGGGCGGTAGCGGCAGTAGGCTCGGCGGGTACTAGCGGCAACAATTGCTCGGTCCGTACGATTTGCGTCGCTACGTTCTTGAACTCGTTGTACACCATTATCACCTCATCGAAGCGGCCTTCGCGGAAGCCTAACATGGCTTCTTCGGCTGCTTCACGCACCGTATCAAACGACAGCTTGCCGAATACGTGCGTGTAGTTGCCGAGCAACGGGCCGCGCCGCTGGAAGTAGTCGTGTGCCTTCTTGCCAATAGCCATCATCGTCACGTTGCCAGCAGCAGCTTGCGCGCTGTACCGCTCTCGGATCAACGAGTTGACACCTTTGAAGATGTTGCTATTGAAAGCGCCAGCCAGTCCACGGTCCGAAGTAACAGCAATGATGAGCACACGGCGAACGTCGCGCTGTGCAGCATACTCGCTTATCATCTCACCATCGGATTGCCCCGTGAGGTTGGTCAGGATGCTGTTGAGCCGCTGCGCGTAGGGGCGCATCCGCAGGATGTTATCCTGGGCACGACGCAGTTTGGCTGCCGCCACCATTTTCATGGCTTTGGTGATTTGCTGCGTGCTTTGCACCGACACAATGCGGTTGCGGACTTCTTTTAAGCTAGCCATTTATTGACAGTTGATTGTTAGTTGCTGATTGTTGATTGCTGGACGATTGGCGCGTTGGCGAACCATCCAACAATCAACAACCAACAATCAACGATTACTTGGAAGCGTAACTCGCCGACAGGTCTTTCGCTACCTGACGGATAGCACCCGTGATGGTGTCATCCAGTTTGCCAGCTTTCAGGCTCTGGAGCACTTCAGGGTGACGTGACTGCATCGTTTGCGTGAACTCCTTCTCGAATTCGCGCACGCGGCTTACTGGCACCTGGTCGAGCAGACCGTTGGTAGCGGCGTAGATAACAGCTACTTGGTCTTCTACCTTTTGCGGCGAGAACTGCGGCTGCTTCAGGATTTCGAGGTTACGACGGCCACGCTCAATGGTAAGCTTGGTCGAGGCGTCAAGGTCAGAGCCGAACTTGGCGAAAGCCTCTAACTCGCGGAACTGTGCCTGGTCAAGCTTCAGCGTACCAGCCACTTTTTTCATCGACTTGATTTGCGCGTTACCACCTACGCGGGATACCGAGATACCAACGTTGATAGCCGGACGGATACCCGAGTTGAACAGGTTAGTTTCGAGGAAGATCTGCCCGTCCGTAATCGAAATTACGTTGGTCGGAATATAAGCCGATACGTCACCAGCTTGCGTCTCGATGAGCGGCAGAGCCGTCAGCGAGCCACCACCTTTTACAAGGTGCTTGATGCTGTCGGGCAGGTCATTCATGTCGCGAGCAATAACGTCGGAAGAGTTGATCTTCGCGGCGCGCTCCAGCAAGCGGCTGTGCAGATAGAACACGTCACCAGGATACGCCTCACGTCCGGGAGGACGGCGCAACAGCAGCGACACCTCGCGGTACGCCACAGCCTGCTTTGACAAGTCATCGTACACTACCAACGCTGGACGACCCGTATCGCGGAAGAACTCTCCGATAGCGGCACCCGTGAAGGGAGCAAAGAACTGCATAGGTGCTGGGTCAGCGGCCGAAGCCGAAACCACTACCGTGTAGTCCATAGCACCACCCTTCGTCAGGGAGTTTACCACCTGCGCTACCGTAGATGCTTTCTGGCCTACGGCTACGTAGATGCAGAAAACCGGCTCGCCACGGTCATAGAACTCGCGCTGGTTGATGATGGTATCAATAGCCACCGCCGACTTACCGGTCTGACGGTCGCCAATGATTAATTCACGTTGACCGCGCCCGATTGGAATCATGGCGTCAATAGCCTTGATACCCGTCTGCATGGGCTCGGTTACGGGCTGACGGTAGATAACGCCAGGAGCCTTACGCTCCAGAGGCATATCGTAGGTTTCACCCTGAATAGGACCGCGACCATCAATGGGTTGACCCAGCGTGTTTACCACGCGGCCCACGATGCCTTCACCTACTTTGATAGACGCAATTTTATTGGTACGGCGTACCGTGGCGCCTTCCCGGATGTCAGAGTAGTCGCCGAGCATTACGGCACCTACGTTATCTTCTTCCAGGTTCAGAACCAGGGCTTGGAGGCCACTTTCAAATTCGAGCAATTCCCCCGACTGAGCTTTGCCCAGGCCGTAGATGCGGGCTACGCCGTCGCCAACCTGCAATACCGTACCAACCTCTTCGAGTTCGGCTTCGGTTTTGAAGTTAGACAACTGCTCCCGCAGAATGGCGGATACTTCATCCGGACGTACTTCTGCCATGATCTTATACTAAAGGTTGGTAGGGGTTCTTCGAGAATTCGTTGCGCAGCTTGCGCAAACGGAAACTCACCGAGTCGTCAATCAGACGGTCGCCAATGCGGAGCACAAAGCCTCCAATTAGCGATTCATCTACTTTCTCAGTGAGAGTAACTTGCTGAAGGCCAGTTTGCTGGCGCACCATCTGGGTTAGCTCCGCACGTAGGTACGGGCTCAATGGTGTCGCCGTTGTAACTTCAGCTAACTGCACGCCGCGCAGGGCATTGTATTGGGTAAGAAACTCTGACCCAATAAATTCCAGGGCACTTTCGCGGTTCTTTTCGGTGATAATAGTGAAGAACTTTTCTGTTAGTTCCGACACTTTGCCACCAAATACAGCGCGCAGAATGGTTAGTTTCTTGTCGTGCTTGACGATGGGGTTGCGCAGCAACAAGCGCAGCTCCCGGTTCTCGTTCAGCGTCTTGCTAAACAAGTCCATATCGGCTTTCACTTGCTCTAGCGTGCCCCGCTCCTCGGCCAGATCAAGCAGGGACTTGGCGTAGCGGGAGGCAACTCGTATTTCAGACATTCTTGTAGGAGTTAGGAGCCGGAGTTAGGAGCTAGGAGCCAGTTGTCGGCAAGCGACTTCCAATTCCTAACTCCTAGCTCCTAGCTTCTTAGTTAAGCTTCACATCCTTCAGGTACGAGTTGACGAGCTCCTTTTGCGAGTCGGTATCAGTCAGCTCGCGGCGCAGAATGCGCTCGGCTATATCGATAGACAACTGAGCAGCGGTGTTTTTCACCTCGGCCAGGGCAGCGTTTTTCTCGTTCTGGATTGCTTCGCGAGCCTGCACAATCATGCGGCCACCTTCTTCGTTTGCCTTGTTCTTGGCTTGCTCGATGAGCTGATTAGCCAAGGTTGTGGCTTCCTTGATGATGCGGTCACGCTCCAAGCGAGCATCAGCAAGCAACTTTTCGTTGCCAGCACGAAGCTCTTGCATTTCCAGCTTGGCTTGGTCAGCCATGCGCAAAGCTCCTTCGATAGAGTCTTCGCGTTGCTTCAAAGAAGTTAGAATAGGCTTCCAGGCAAACTTAGCCAGCAGGAACAGCACGATGAGGAAAATCACCAGCTGCCAGAAGATCAGGCCTAATTCGGGGGTTACTAATGGAGGCATAGAGAAGTAGTAAGTAGAAAGTACTTGGTACTGAGTAGATCAACCAGTGGGCAGCAAGTCCAAGACTATTTCGTCTCCCTACGGGCTACTTACTACTCATTACTAATTAAGCCAAGTCAGCCCGCCGCGTCGTGCGCCGAAGCGACGCGCAGCGGGCTGTCAAGGAGTTGCTTCTACCTCTTAGAGATTGAAGGAAATCAGCAGGCAGACTACGACTGCGAACAGACCCAGACCTTCGATCAGAGCCGCTACGATCAGCATAGCAGTTTGGATTCTGCCAGCAGCTTCGGGCTGACGGCCAATGGCCTCCATGGCGCTACCACCGATACGGCCGATACCCAAGCCAACACCAAGAGCAACCAGACCAGCACCGATACCAGCACCCATTACGGCCAAGCCAACCGAATTGGCAACCTGCAACAACAGAGAAAGAAGCATAAAAACAGAAATTTGGGGAAGTGAAAAACGAAAAAGGGAGTTAAGAAAAACTAGTGACCGTGGGCATGGGCTTCGTCAGCCTGATGACCACCACCTATCTGCAAATCAGCATCGTGGTGATCTTCCACAGCGCCACCGATGTACATGGCTGTGAGCAGCGTAAAGATGTAAGCCTGCAGAATTGCAACCAGCAGTTCGAGCACGTTGATGAACAAGCCGAAAGCCAACGAAACCGGGCTGATTAAAACGCTCTTGAAAATGAAGATCAAGCTGATGAAGCTCAGGATTACAATGTGTCCGGCCGTGATGTTGGCGAACAAACGAACCATCAGAGAGAACGGCTTTACGAGTACACCGATCAATTCAACTGGAATCATGATGGGCAGCAGTGCCTTCGGAACGCCAGGCGTAGCGAAGATGTGCGCCCAGTAGTTTTTGTTGGATGATGCCAGCGTGATGAGCAGAGTCATTAAAGCCAGCGTCATGGTCACGGCAATGTTGCCGGTGAGGTTGGCCGCGCCGGGCATCAAGCCGAGCAGGTTGTTGAACCAGATAAAGAAGAAGATAGTGAGCAGATACGGCATGTACCGCTCATACTTTGGGCCGATAGCTTTCTTGCCTACTTCATCACGAATGAACACGATGAGAACTTCGAAGAAAGACTGCACACCTCGAGGTGCTCCACCGTGGTTTTTCTTGTAGCCACTCGCCACCGTGAAGAATATCCCTAGCAGCAAAGCAGCACTTAATAAGAGCGAGGCAACGTTTTTGGTAATCGAAAAATCGTATACCTTGCCACCGTCCTCGGCTTCGAGGTGCTCATGCTCTAGTTTGAGGCCATTGTATACCTTACCTTCTGCTAAGTTAGAAGACGAGAATACGCTCAATCCTTTGCCGGGCTGGTACGCAATAATTGGCAGTGGAATGGTGATGTGAGTACCGTGCTCAGCTTCGTCGCCGATGGTAGCGAAGTGCCACTCGTGGGCGTCGCCGATGTGGTGCAGAATCATCTCACCGGGGCTGAAGGCTTCACTGTCGGTAGCTTCCTCGATGGTGGGTGTAGGCTCTTGCGCGAACACGGGAAGCGAAAGGATGCAGAAGAGAGCTATCAGTAAACGCTTCATTCAGTGGGGATTAGAAAAAAATTCACAGAATCTTCATTCTGTGATTACACTCGGTTTTGAAAACGGGCGCAAGTTACTCAGGATAGCCCATATTTCAAACCCGGCGTAAATAAAGTACAGCAGAAAGAACAGCCCCAGAAACGCCCACCGGCCGTTGCCTTCATGCGCTCCTCCTTTATATAGATAGAGAAGCACCAATCCAACCGAAAGCAACAAGCGCACGACCATCGAGCCAAAGTAGGCTCCCATGAAGTTATCGGGGTTGGCGCGCACCAAGCGCGAGGTTACCCAGTAGATGATGGCCGTTAGTAAAGCAAAATAGCCTAATGTATAGGCTGCCAACGGGTGCACAACAGCAGTGCCGAAACGGGCATGCAGCAGGTACAATGTACCGTAAAGCAGAAGCGTAAGCAGAACTAAATAACTGAGGAAGCGGACCAAATCTATAAGAGTCTGTTAGAAAAGGAAATAGAAAAGAGAAGGCAAAGGTACCATGCAAAAAATAGAAGTATCCTCTGTTTTCTTATGATTCGCTCTTCTTTTTAATTTTTGATTGCCTAATCGCTCGATACAGACCGAATGACTTGGTACATGGCAATAAAAACGGAGAGCAACATCAGCACCACCGTTCCCCAAGGGCCAATACCGAAGCGTCCATCAAGCCAAACCCCAAGCCAAGTGCCGAGCCCGATAATAGCTAGCATTTGAATGCCAAGCCCGGAATACTTGGCAAAGTTGCCACCGCGCGGGCCGGAAGAGTCGGGTTTGGGCGTGGGAGAGGCAGCCATGGCAGAATGGGGTTAAATGGCGACGAATTTGGACAAACACCAAGTATATGATACGTAAAGGTCTGTCGAGGGCTAGGAAAAAGCGTAATTTTACTGACTAAGTGACGTTGTGACTTTATACGCACCGGCGAGAGCTGAACAAACTAGCTAGCTCCGCACGTTGGCGTATTGGTAATCTGTATTCCCGACTTGCCTTCTGCTTTGACTCGATACTCGATTTTTCGTCTGCTTGCCACTCCCCTAGTTACGTTGTTATTTGTTGCTGGTGTGGGGGGCTGCGCCTCTGAGCGCCGGGGAGTAGTTGGCCATGCGTATGATAACATAGTAGCCCGCGACAATGGTTACTTCTTGGCCCGAGAGAAAATGTGGAGTGTGGAAGCCAAACTCTACCAAGCTCGCCAAAACGACTACAACCGCGTACTCCCCCTCTTCCCGACTCTTGACCAGGCTGCAGTTGCTGCGGTTGCAACCGACTTGGAGGATGTGGTGAAGAAGGCCTCATTGCCCATTCAGCACCGCGCAGGCTCCGACTGGACCGACGATGCGTACCTGCTTATTGGGAAGAGCCGCTACTATAAGATGGAGTATGCGGACGCGGCTAAAACTTTCAAGTACGTTAATAGCACCAGTAAAGACGCCAATGCCAAGCACGAAGCGCTGATCTGGTTGATGCGAACTTTCTTGGCCGATAAGGACCTAGAAAGCGCCAAAGCTGTGTCCGACGTATTAGATAAGGAGGAAGGCCGCGAAACAAACGCCCGTGCCCTGTTTCTTACCCGGGCCGACTATTATCTAAAGACGGATAATCCGGCAAAAGCCATCGAGAACCTGGAAAAGGCTGTGCCGCTGATCAAGCAGAAGAATGAACAGTCGCGCACGCGCTATATCCTGGCGCAGCTCTACCAGAACCAGGGAGACGATAAGAAGGCGTATGCCGAGTTGAATAAGATTCTGAAGAGAAACCCACCTTACGAGCTGGACTTCTTTTCTAAGCTGATGCTCGGGCAAGTATCGGACCTCAACAACGACGACAAAGCTCGTCTCGACAAGTACTTCGCCAAGTTGTTGAAGGACAACAAGAACAAGGAGTACCGCGACAAAATCTATTACGAGATGGCGCGGCTCAATTATCGGCAGAAGAATTACAACGAGGCCTTGACGCTTTTGCAAAAGTCGGCCAGAGCGAACGGCACCAACAGAAGCCAGAAGTCTTACACCTATTTGCTGGCAGGTCGCATCTACTACGAGAACCTGCAGAAATACCGCTTGGCCGCCGCTTACTACGATAGTACGGTGCAGAACCTCCCTAAGGAGGCACCCGATTTTGCTGCCATTTCCGAGCGAGCTGGCATTCTGAAAGACTTTGCTCAGCAAGTCACCATCATCGAAACGCAGGACAGCCTACAGGCACTGGCTCGGTTGGATACAGTGGCCCTGCGCACTCGCCTCACGGCGTACGCTGATGCCGAATTGGAAGCCAAGCGCAAAGAAGCGGAAGCGCTGGCTGCCAAGCAGGAACGTGATAACAACCGCCAAGCTCTTGCCACGGGCATCAATACCTCACGCGACCTGCAAACCGACATTAATCCTGATGATTTTATTAGCGGCAGCACCGGCACCAAGTGGTATTTCGACAACCCGACTGCCGTAAGCACAGCCCGGGCCGACTTTATACGCCGGTGGGGTGACCGGCCACTGCAAGACAATTGGCGCACTGTAAATACGGCTAGTGCTTCGCCGGTTACGCCGGGGGGTGGTAATGTGCCCGTCAGTATTGCCGGCGCCAACCAGACCAGTGTAACAGCCGGTGCTACCACAGGCACAGGTCAAGCCGTAGTCAACAATGACCCTGAAACGCAACGCAAGGCGTTGGTAGCCCAATACCGGCAGGCACTTCCGCTTACTGGCGCGCAAATGGCGGCGTCGGAAAAGCAAGTGGAAGAGGCAATGTATGCCTTAGGCGGCATTTACAATCAGCAGCTACGTGAACCTGTACCAGCTGCGCAGACCTATGAAAAGCTGTTGACTCGCTTTCCGAAGACTACACACTCGCCAGAAACCTACTACAGCTTATACCTAATTTATAAGGGGCAAAACGAACTAGCCAAAGCGGAGGTCTATGCGCAGCGTCTTCGGCAAGAGTTTCCAAACTCAACCTACGCCCGACTTGCAGCTGACCCCGAGTACTTGCGGCGCACCTCTCTCGTCAACAAAGAAGTAGCTGTGCAGGTGGACACTGCTTTTGCGATGTATAAAAGGCAGGACTTCAAGAAAGCTTCGGCTTTGCTGGCTAGCACGACGAAGAAGTATCCAGAAACCGACTTGAATGACCGCATAGCGTTCCTTAATGCGCTGATTGCGGTTCGTACAGAGTCGCCTTTGGTGGCCAAGGCTTCCCTTGAGAAGTTTTTGAAGGACTATGAACAGTCGCCACTTGGTGATCAAGCGAAGGTGTTGCTTGGTTCTTATAAGAAGTATGAAACGGGAGGCATTGTCGGGGCCTTAGCGTCTACGCAAAAACCGACTGTCTCTATGTTTCGGCCAGGAGAGGTGAACAACCGAGTACGTATTATCTATACTACCCCCGCAACACCGGCAAAAGTGGCTCCTGCTGTAACGCCAGCACCCGCCGTATCAACGCCGACTGCTGCTCCTACTTCTGCCCCTACGGCGCAGGCACAACCTGAAGCTCCTGCTGAAACCAAGAAGGCCGTTACTCCTACTGACTCAGCTGCAGTTCCCGCCCCGGCTTCTACGCCTGCAGCCCCTGCCATCGACCCGGTGAAAGCGGCTCGCATGGCAGCAGCTCAGGCAAGAGCAAGAGGTAAGAAGCCTGTTAAAGCTGCGCCGGCTCCTGCTCCTGTTGCTTCTTCACCCGCAGAGCCTACTAGTTCCTCGGCTGCGGTTCCTGCAACTACGCCTCCGCCTACTACTGCCCCAACAACTCCCTCTGCTACGCCCCCTGCCGTAGCTTCTGCTCCGGCAACTACGCCGAGCCCAAGTCCAGCTACCACACCTCCGACTGCTCCTCCTGCGGCCGCAGCTTCACCGTACGCAGCTAATCCTGCGGCTGTACATGCAGTATTGCTTGTTTTCCCGAAGGGCGCGGCGGCACTTCAAACCCTGCCTGACCAACTAGGCGCTTATAACAACCGCTACTTCAAGGCCAGCAACCTCCGGGTGCAACAACAGCCGCTCAGTGATTCTCAGGAAATGGTAGTCGTGCAAGGATTAACTGGCGCGAAAATAGCTCAAGCGTATGCCTTAAAGCTGCGGGGCCCTCAGTCGCCGCTAAACCGCTTGCGGGGCGTGGGTTACCAAACGCTCGTTGTTGGTATTGATAATTTGCCGCTACTCCTTCAGCGACGCGACGTGGAAGAATACCAACGGTTCTATCAGCAGTCGTACCGCTGAGTGAACTACAATTTTGGGCTAGCTGCCAAGAATTCTCCTTTGCTTTGTATTTCTGAACTGTTTGGGTAGAGTCACGAAATCAAGTTTTGACCTCTCTCACTCCTGCAATCAAGTTTTTAGTTAATAAGAATGCCCGTTTCCAAAACTCGACCTGTCTCGCGCAAACCGCAGCGACCTAGCCGTTTCGCCGCTCTCACCCGCACCATGTGGTTGTTGTTTGCGGGCGGTTTGGTGGCGTCGCTTGTGTATATACTGGCTGTTAGCGTCAACTTTCTCAATCTGTTCGGTCAGATGCCTAATCTGAAGGCCTTGGAAAGTCCGCGCAGTGAGTTGGCTTCGGAGGTGTACTCGGCTGATGGGGAGTTGATGGGGAAGTACTTCCGTGAGAACCGGACTCCGGTGAGCTACAAAGAAATACCGCAAACGACCATCGATGCTCTGATTGCTACAGAAGATGCCCGCTTCGAAAGTCATTCTGGTATTGATCCGAAGGCTATGATGCGCGTAGCAACCGGCTTTTTCAGCGGCGGTAAGACAGGTGGCGGCTCGACGCTAAGCCAGCAGCTAGCCAAGATGCTGTTCCGGACCCGCGAAGACCTCAACAATGGCCGTCTCAACGACGTACCGGGTTTGCGCATGCTGATCACCAAAACCAAAGAATGGATTTTGGCTGTCCGGCTGGAGCGCAACTACACCAAGCGCGAAATTCTGCGCATGTATCTCAACACGGCAGAGTTTGGCTCAAATGCATTTGGCATCAACGTAGCCGCTAAAACGTTCTTTAATAAGCATCCACAAAACCTGACTTTAGAGCAATCCGCCCTACTAGTGGGTTTGGTAAATGGGCCGTCGTGGTTTAACCCGGTTCGTAACCCTGAGCGCTCCAAGCGCCGGCGTGATTGGGTGCTCGGCCAGATGCGCAAGAATGGCTACATCACCGAGTCAGTTTACGCTGCCGCAGTAGCCAAGCCCATCAAGCTTGATTACAAGGTTGAAAACCAGAACGAAGGTATTGCACCTTATTTCCGCACCGAACTCAGCAAATCGTTGCGGGAGTGGGCCAAGGAAACCGACCACGATTTGTATTCCGATGGTCTGAAGATCTATACAACCATCGATTCGCGCATGCAGAAGTATGCCGAAGCCTCTGTGGCCGAGCATATGAAGCTCCAGCAACGGTGGTTTGACCAACACTGGAAAGGTCAGCAGCCCTGGCGCGACGAGAACGGCCGTTTGATTCCTGGTTTTCTTAACACCTCCATCAAGCGTACGGAGCGCTACCGCTCACTCAGCAACCGCTACGAAGGCAACCAAGATTCCATCAAGTACTATCTGAACAAGAAGTATAAGATGAAAGTGTTCACCTGGAACGGTGGCGAGAAGGAAGTGACTATGTCCCCCATGGACTCGCTGGCTTACTACAAGCGGCTGTTGCACGCCGGCTTTATGGCCATGAACCCACTTAATGGCCATATCAAGGCTTGGGTAGGAGGCATCAACTATAAGTACATCAAATATGACCACGTTAAGCAAGGCAAACGGCAGCCAGGCTCTACGTTCAAGCCATTTGTGTACGTAGCTGCTATCGACCAAGGCTACTCGCCCTGCTATCAGCGTCCCGACGTGCCCACCACTTTCCCCGCCGAACGAGGCCGCCCAGCTTACACGCCCCGCAACTTCGAGGGTAGTTATTCCGGCCGCACTTTCACTTTGCGCCAAGCCCTGGCTCGCTCCATGAACTCTATCACGGCATGGCTGGTCCAGAAGATAGGACCGAACGATATAGTGGCGTATGCCAAGCGCTTAGGTATTACGTCGCCCATTGACCCTGTACCAGCTATTGGCTTCGGCTCATCTGATGTTAGTATTTATGAGCTAACGGGTGCTTATAGCACGTTCGTTAACAAAGGAGTCTGGACCTCGCCCATTATGGTAACGCGCATAGAAGACAAGAATGGCAATGTGCTTCGTGAATTCGTGCCCCAAACCCGCGAAGCTCTTAGCGAGGAAACCGCTTACCTAATGACTTATATGCTGCGGGGCGCTACTGAAGAGCAAGGCGGCACTAGTATCATCCTGAAGGGTGGCTTTAAATTTCCGTATGAGATGGGTGCCAAAACCGGCACTACTTCCAACTACTCTGATGGTTGGTTTATGGGCCTGACTCCCGACTTGGTGTGCGGCATGTGGATAGGCGGCGAAGACCGTAGCATTCACTTCCGTACCGGCGCATACGGACAGGGTTCCCGCTTAGCCTTACCGCTCTACGGCATTTTCATGAAGAAAATGTACGCCGATAAGAACATCGACATTTCGAGAGGTCCTTTCCCCAAGCCAGATACGCTGAGTGTAGAAATTGATTGCTCTCGTTACTACAATGGCGCACAGCGAGATACTATTCCCTACGACCAGAAGCTCAATCAAGCCAACCTCGACGACCTTGACGACGAGGAAATCTAAGCTGTAAAGCTGTCTTACTTTTAAATCGAACACATATTGCAGAACGTGGTTGGGATTTACCAGCCACGTTTTTTGTTGTTAATATGGCGCACGTTTGTTCAGCGTCGTATCTGCTCTGATTAGTGCTTTTAACAACACGATAAGCTCGTCAGAGTAAATCATTAGATCAATCCGCTTAAGTTCCACGCTCTATGGCCGCCCAAGCCCATCTGCAAGACCAAATCCGTCAGCTACCGCACCGCCCCGGTGTGTACAAATACTTCGATGATGAGGGCATCATCTACGTGGGGAAGGCTGTGGATTTGCGCAAAAGAGTAAGCAGCTATTTTACCAAGCAAGATCACAATAAGAAAACGCAGCAGCTGGTCAAGAACATCAAGCGCATCGAATTCACCATTGTGGACAGCGAGTCGGATGCTTTTTTGCTGGAGAATAATTTAATTAAGCAGCATCAGCCCAAGTACAACATCCTGTTGAAGGATGGGAAGACCTACCCTTATCTACTGCTCACCAACGAGCGTTTTCCACGCCTTATTCCTACCCGCAACAAGCGTCCGGGAGAAGGTCACTACTTCGGTCCTTATGCAAACGGCTCTTCTCTTCATGTAGTATTAGAGCTTATTCGTGCCTTGTACCCGTTGCGTACTTGCACCTATAACCTGTCGCCACAGAATGTAGAAGCCCACAAGTTCAAAGTGTGTCTGGAATACCACTTAGGTAACTGCAAAGGCCCTTGTGAAGGCTTGCAGGATGAGGAGACATACAATCAATATGTGCAGCAGATCCGACAGATCCTGAATGGCAACCTGAGCATCCCAAAGCAATACTTCCGCGAGAAGATGACTCAAGCAGCACAGGAATTGCAATATGAGCTAGCGCACCAGTACAAGCAAAAGCTAGACCGGCTCGACGCCTTCCAAGCCAAGAGCACGATTGTCAATCCGTCACTCTCCAACATTGACGTATTCGGTATTGCATCGAATGAAAAACTAGCATTCATCAGCTACTTAAAAGTGATGAATGGCTCTATTATTCTGACGCAATCTATCGAGGTTCACAAGAAGCTAGACGAGCCTGACGAGGAAGTCTTGGCTGCTATGGTAATGCAAATGCGAACTGAGTTTGAAAGCCAGTCGAAGGAAATTCTGACGAATGTGCCGTTGCCTGCTTTGCCTTTACCTGGCGTCACCATCACCCAGCCACAAATCGGCGACAAGCGCAAGCTTTTGGAACTGAGCATTAAAAATGTGCTCTACCTCCGCAAGGAAAAGGAAAGTATGAACGAGCGCAGCAAAGACCTCAACGAGGTGCGCATCATGGAAACCATCAAGAAGGACCTTCGCCTCACAGAGCTACCGAAGCACATTGAATGCTTCGACAACTCCAACTTCCAAGGCGACAATCCGGTGGCAGCTATGGTTTGCTTTCGTAATGCGAAGCCAAGTAAGAAGGATTACCGCCACTACCACATCAAGACAGTAATCGGTCCCAACGACTTCGACTCTATGTATGAAGTGGTTTCGCGCCGTTATCGGCGCCTCGTGGACGAAGGCGCCTCCTTGCCGCAGTTGGTGATTGTCGATGGTGGTAAAGGACAGCTCAGCATGGCCGTTAAAGCCCTGAAGGATCTTAACCTATGGGGCCAGATAGCAATTATAGGCATCGCCAAACGACTAGAGGAAATCTATGTTCCTAACGACCCGCTTCCCCTTTACATCGATAAGAAGAGCGAATCGTTGCGCTTGTTTCAGCGTATGCGCGACGAAGTACACCGGTTTGGTATCACCTTTCACCGCAGCCAGCGCGACGCAGCTACTCTCAAAACCGAACTAACGGATGTAAAAGGCCTTGGTCCCATCACAGCTGACAAGCTCTTAAGCAAGTTCAAATCAGTAAAGAAGATACGTGAACTCAGTGAACCTGAGCTTGTAGCAGAAGTAGGAAAAGCTAAGGCCCGAGTACTGCTCAACTACTTCACTCAGCAGGAGCAAGAGGCAACTGACTAAGTGAACATAGCAAGCAAAAGAAAAGCCCCGACCATTTGATGGTCGGGGCTTTTGCATTTAGCTATCAGCTACAGCAAGCGTATCTGCCTAATGATGCTTTTAGAAGCTCCAGAGGTTATACTCATACTCGATTAGGTCAGCTGCAGCCTGCTGCGAAGCAAGAATACCTTGCTGCTGACCACCGTAGATTTCGTCGAGACGAGAATCACTTGGGTTCGAAACTTTCACGATGTAGGAGTTGAACAACCACAGTTCGAATGCATCGGCCAAGTTCTTGTGCTGAGCGTCGTTCTGCGAGTTGAACCAGATAGCTTTATCCGGATTGTTGCGGAACACCTTCACCAAATCGCTGTATTTGAAAGTGCCAATCGGCTTTTCAATACCCGATGTGTTAGAGGACAGCGTAGATGGAACAACTAGCGTAAGGGTTTTGATGTCGTGATACATCCGCGACCGTTTCTTGTCGAAGATCATATCCTCTTTCAATTCCATTTGATAGAGTTCCTTAGGCCGATACTCATAGCTAGGTGCTACAGCTGGCGTTTTCGACTTTGCTGCACCTTTCTTCACCGGAGCACCCCAATCGTCAACAGCCTCTTCTGAGAAACCGGCAGCCTTTTCTTCATCACTCAAGCCAGCACTAGACTCTGCATACGACATGTTAGCTGAAACTTCAGCCGGAGTGTATGTAGAAGTCAGAGAATCATTTTTGTAGGCCTGCAGTTCACCACGCTTTACAGCATCGATGATAACCCGGCTTATTTCCTTGCCTTCCGAGAACATAGGCTTGTTCTGCTTCTCACGCAAGTCAATCGCACGCAAGATAGTTTTGCGGAACATGATGTCCGAGTTTGGAATCGGACGGTACGAGCCGTTGCTACTTGCTGTAGTGGCCTGCTCTTGAGCCGAAGCTGTCATGGAGAGCGTTAAAGCGGCCGTTAAAGCAGATAAAGAAAAGAATTTGTTCATACCGGAGTAATCAAAAAAGAGCTGCAGTTAGTTCAGATAAGTAACGCTTACAGCAGCGGAATATTGAACGACTTGTTGCCTACGTTCACTTCTTCCACTTGATTCTGGAAGTTCTGGCGCTGTACCTGCTTCACTTCGATATAAAGACGGTCGCCTTCACGGGCAGCATCTACTACAGCACTCAAGTTAGCGGTAGGACCATTGACAGGAATTGCGGCCATAGCTGGGCGCTTACCGCGAACCAGTGTTACTTCATAGCGAGCCACGCGGTAGCGAGCATCTTCAGGAAGGAAAGTAGCAAAACCAGCATCTGGTACGGCACGCAATTGCATGTTACGTACAGCAGCGATAGGAGTGCCTTGCTTTTCGTTGGCTTGGCGACCACCTACTACACACTGAATGTCAGGCTTCGGAATTGGACGCACCTGGAAAGTCTGCGAACCGATAGGGTTGCCACCACTGCTTACGCTCAAGGTTACTTCTCTTGCATTTGGCACCAGTGTTACTTCGCCTTTAGCTGAACCTTTGATGGTAGAAGCACCGGAAGCTGAGAAGCTAGGATCATACTGAGCACCCAAAGCAGGTACCTGTACACTAAGCTTGTTTCCGCACTTAAAGTACAGTGCCTGTACTGAGGCTGACTGCACCTGCATTACTGGCTTAGTAATCGTGTAAGGCACGTTTACTTTGAAGGTAGTGTCACGACCATTCTGCTTGAAGCGAATAGTACCCGTCCACTGAGCTTTCGCGTTGCCAGATGCATCGAAGTTACCAGGACGAGCGGTGAATTCCACTTTACCTTTACCAGTAGCTGCATCAACTGCTAGAGGCGAACCATTCAAAGTCATAGTAGGCTTGAGGCCAGTAGCTGAAGCAGTCAAGAACAACTCAGCCTTATACTTAGTACCTGCAGCCACAGTGTTTGACTCAGCGCTAGCGAAAGCACCTACTTTGTCGAATACAATGATGTTGCCACCAACCTTGGCTGATTGTGCTGCCAAAGCATCCGACTCATATTTCAGAACCTCTGCTTCTTTTTGCGACAAAGTTGCCAATGCCGCTACAAGTGGCGTGTTCTCGAAGTTGAGTTCAGCGAAATTTTTAGAACGCTGCTCTGGATCCGTAACCATCGGATCTTCTTTGGCGTCTAAAGCTAAAGGAGCCGCACCAGGAACAAACGTCTTGATGTACGAAGAGTACTCGTTCAGCTTGTTCTTCATCTCATAAGCAGCACCATCCTTTTTACCGCCGAGCATGGTGATAGCCACTTTGTCTTCGGCGCTCATGTTCTTGTACTCGCTCTTGCCTTTGGTGTTTTCCGTGGCAGTTACGAGTTTATCACGTACACCGGCCAGATACTCGATCATCTGCTTGGTACGCTCGCGAATTTCTTCGCTTTGCTTCAGCACAGCCACGTCAGAAGCCTGGTTGCGGTTTTTCTCAACCTGTGCTTGAATGCCCTTTACTGTGCCGTCGTTGGACTTAGAAACCTTATCGTTGATACTGCTAAGGCTATCGTCTAGAAATTTGAACTTCAGCAGGATTGCTGAGTTCACTTGTAGGGCTAGAAGTGCAGTCAGTACCAAGTACATCATGCCTATCATCTTCTGCCTTGGAGTTTCTTTTCCTCCCGCCATCTCGTCTACCTAATTATATAGTGGGCTCGAAAATTAAGGTTGCTGCTAGTCTAGCTATTAGCTAGTAGCCCGCATAGCATTTAGCATGTTGCCGTACACACGGTTCAACGAGTTGAGGTTGCCAGTTAAGGCGGCTACTTCATCTTTGAACTTCTCGGTGTCTTTGCCGGCCTCAGTCATGTTTTGCATAGCCTGGCTCAGCGTACCGTAGAACTGGTTCATGGATTTGAGGTGCGTGTTGGCATCCTGCAGCTCCATTTCGTATACTGCGTTCAAGGCACCGAGATTCTTGGTTACCGTCTGAACCTGTACATGATACTCTTTAGCATCTTTGGTAGCATCCGACATAGCGCTCATTGCCTGAGCGGTGTTAGCATATGCTTCGTTGATGCGCTCGAGCGAAGTAGCAGCTGAACGTACTTTGGCGGTATACTCGTCGGTAGCGTTGGTAGCTTCACCGAGAGTAGAGAGTTGCTGCGTGGTAGTGCTTAAGCGGTTTAGACCCTGACCTAAAGAAGAAATAGCTTCGGGTGTTACATTGGCATCCTTCAGCATATCATCCAGCTTACGGGTTAAGCCTTTGCTGTTGCTGTCTTCTACGAACTTGTTGCTGTTGGTCGAAGGATCATACCCTTCGGAAAGCTCTGGATAAACCAGTGACCAGTCGTGTTCTTTAGCTGCGGGCTGGAAAGCACTTAAGAAGAAGATAACGGCCTCAGTACCTAGACCAACGATTAGCATAACGTCAGCACCTTTCCAGTGCTGAATTTTAAACAAAGCTCCAATGATTACGACTGCGGCCCCGATGCCATAGACTTTGGGCATCAGCACATCATAGAGAAAACTACCGCCTTTAGCTGCCATGTGATTTGATTGTTGGAAAGAAGAGGTTGGTGATTGAATTGAAACGGAAAAGCAAATGAAGACCGAAACGAGTGAAAGCCGTAATTAATTCAAGCGGCCGTTAGTACCCATTCCGATTTGGATCATGGCCGTACGGAAGCCAATGAACGAACGAGAAGAATCTTGGTATTCGAAATTGCGAGTGCCTGTTTCCAGGAAGTAAGCAATGTCCTTCCAAGAGCCGCCACGTACTACTTTGCGAGGCTCATTGTCATCTGGGTTGGTAGGGTTCATGTCCCAAACTACAGGCACAGAAGCTTCCATGTAAGCATCATCGCACCACTCGGCTACGTTACCCGACATGTCGTACAAACCGAAGTCGTTCGGGAAGAAGGCACCAACTGGCGAAGTGTAGGCATAACCATCAGAAGCATAGTCGCCGCGACCAGGCTTGAAGTTGGCTAGCATACAGCCTTTTGAATTGCGCAAGTAAGGACCACCCCAAGGATAGGTTGCCAAATCCCGACCGCCGCGTGCTGCATACTCCCATTCGGCTTCTGAAGGAAGACGGAAATTAGGAGTTGCTGCGAGGCCAACTTCTTCGTTGGCTACGTTTTTATGCTTGGTGCGCCAGTTGCAGAAATACTTAGCCGCAAACCAGTCTACCCCTACCACTGGATAATCATCAAAAGCAGGGTGAGTGTAGTAGTACTCCATCAGCGGGTCACCCATATGGTAGGTGAAGTCGCGCACCCATACTGTTGTATCTGGATAGAGCTCCGTCATTACGTACTCTTCTCCTAGCACGTCAATCGAATCCTGCCGGATGGCGTTCATAAATTGACGGTATTCGTTATTGGTGATTTCGGTTTCATCCATGTAGAAGCCAGCGATAGTCACTTGCTTGTTCATGTTGACCATAGAAGCCGAAATGTCTTGGTCTGTTTGGCCCATATGGAACGTACCACCTGGGCAGGGTACCATCCCGAAAGGCACCTCTTGCGGGTTAAACTCGGGCCGGTCCTCTGCCCCAACTAGGTCGCCTTGTGGCCCTTTACCAAAACCACAGCCCCCCAGAATTAATGCCGATATGGCAAAGAGAGGCAATCCGAAAAACTTATTCATGTGAGGAAGTAAAATGACTGTTGAGGCGGCGATACCAGAAGATTACAATTTTTCGAGTTGGCAAATCTAACGAAACTTACGTTCGTGCGCAAACCAAACGCCCAATGCCTTGCATTTGTCTGCGAACTAACAAAACTGCCAGCTAAACGACGAAACGCAAAGAATTAGTGCCTAGTTCCTAGAAATCCTTCGTCCACGTAATCAAGGCATCGGGGTGATGCCTTGTAATTGAGCAAGCTTAGAAGCTATAACGAGGTGTACGAATCGCTGGGCGTGTAGCCGGACCAGGCTTAGGCAGTCGGTAAGAGAGCATAATCTCATGTGAGCTAAGAGCTCGAGCGTCCTGGTTAAATGCAATAAAATCAAAAGCGTACCCTATCCTCAGCGCATTGTCTTTTGCCAATGCCAACCCAGCCATACCCGTGAACGACTCATCATAGCGGTAGCCTACACCACCCCAGAACTTATCATTGAAAGTGGCACGAACGTTCGCTTCGTAGGAGTTATTTTTGAACGTGAACTTTCCATCATCACCAAACTTTCCTGGTAGTACCATCTTCATCAGCACCGAAGGAGTTACGACAACGGATGGAGACGCTTCAATATTGTATCCGGCGGTGAGATAAGAATGATTCTCACCGATATATCTTGCTGTATTCTGATAGCTGATAATATTTCCCTGTTCGTCTGTAACAGCACTTTGGAATTTATACTCCGAACGCAGCAAGTTATTCACGCTCAGACCAGCATACAGGGTTGGCGACTCGTACCACACACCTGCTCCTAAATCAAATTTATTATCGGATCCGTCGAGAGGTACGCTAGGATCATTTGCATCGATATACCGGTACACCCCCTTCGCCAGGTAATTGTATACACCTTGTATACCAATACCTAATTTGCCCTCTCCTAACTGAATATGCTTTGAGTATGACAACTGCGCATTGGTCATTTTAAACTGCGCAATCTCATCTCTGTATACATGGAACCCAATGCCGCCGCCTAGAACCTGCACAGGAAATGATCCTGTTAGCATATATGTTTTAGGCTCTCCCCCCTCGTCGAACGAAGCGCTGTAGTTAAAATATTGATAACGCCCGATTGCAGTTATTTCGCCTTGGCCTTTGATACCAGCATACGCTGGGTTAAGGTACATGCCATTGAAGCCATAGTGAGTAAACTGCGGTTGTTGCTGCGCCAACGCAGTGCCTGCAAAGGTTGTAAAGAGGCAGGCAAAAAGTACAGTTACTTTCATATAAATATCTGATTTATGGCGTTTTACGACCAAGGCAGCAAGCTGAGAGACGTCTTCAAATGTATTCTAAAAAACCCTGTGCAACAAACCCTAAGTAAAAAACAAACGGGGGAGCAGATCGTCTGCTCCCCCGTTTGTTTTTTATACGTTTTGTTTTCCATTCTTGTTCTTTTCCTTGCCTATATCAGGGCCGTGATGGTTCCGAATATAGGCTTCAATAGCACCAGTCATTGATGGTGCGTTAGGTTGAGGTGCTTCTATATCCAATTCCAGCCCAGCATCAGTTACTGCTTTGGCCGTAGTTGGTCCAAAAGCAGCAATTCTTGTGCCGTTTTGCTGAAAATCAGGGAAGTTGACGAACAGTGAACTGATACCTGAAGGACTGAAGAAGGCGATACAATCGTACTTCACATCTGATAGATCAGACAGGTCGCTGGCCACTGTGCGGTAGATAACGGCCTCAGTAAACCTAAAATTGTTTGCCCGCATAAATTCCGGTATATCATCCTTGCGGATATCAGAGCACGGGTACAAAAACTTCTCGCTCTTGTGCTTTTTGATAACATCAAAAAGATCAGCGGCAGTGCGCTGCCCTACAAATAGCTTGCGTTTGCGCAATACTATGTACTTCTGCAAATAGTTAGCGGTCTGCTCGGAAATGCAGAAATACTTCATTTCGGCAGGCATTTCCAGCTTTGCCTCTTGACAGATACGAAAGAAGTGATCCACTGCATTCCGGCTAGTGAAAATAACGGCCGTATGCTCGGATATATTGACCTTCTCTTTCCGGAAGTCCTTGTAGGAAACCGGCTGTACCTCAATAAACTCCCGAAAATCTACTTTGATGCCATACTTTTCGGCAATAGCAAAATAGGGGGAAACATCATTGGTCGGCTTAGGCTGGGTGACAAGGATGCTGGAGATTCGCTTGGCATGACGGCCCGTCCCCGGTTTGTCTGTGCTCTCGGCCATAGGGTAAAGGAAAGGGGTAAGTCTAACGCAATAGGAGAATGGTGGCGGCGGCCTGCCTCAACAGTGGAAAGGAGAGGCTTAGTATGTGAAAACGATTAATTTAAGCAAGATCACCAAAGGAATTACTTCAGTGGTGCAAAGGTAAGAAAACAAATGAAGATTAAAGAGTGAACTCTTGCGGTGCAGCGTTCGAGCCACTCGGATAACTGTACCGACCAACAATAAGGAAACCACACCATTAGAAACCCATAGTACCGTCTTGGGAATAGTTTGGTTAAGCCCTAAATACAGTAACATGACTAATGGCAGAAACAAGCCTAGGAATAGAATGGTGCGGATAAATTCTCGGTACTGTACTAGCACTAGTTCACTCACATCAAATATGTAGCTCAACAATTCTAGGAACAGATATTTGCCAAGCACGAAGCCTGCTATGAGTACGGTGTAAAGCAATACCCGCACAACAAGTGCAGATTCTGGCACATCGAATAGACGCCGTAGGATAACGATGTTTTGAACGTTGGTATGAATAGCGACCAATAATAAAGCAAATGACAAAGAAAAAACGAGGACTAGCATAATATTCAGCCATGTCACCGTGGGCTTAATCAGGAATTCCTGTTGAGCTGTTGATCGGCTCCATAATCCCTCGATTTGATAGATGCGGGCAAATCCTGGTTGGTAGGTAGCTCGAATTCCACCGTACAACAAACCAATCAGTAGCAGGAAACATAAGAATACATTTTCGCCAGGATGACTACGGGCTACTGGCTGTGCCAATCCTTGATTGGACGTCGTCTTGCTTGGACTTGCTGCGAGCGTAACTGTAGGTTGCGTGTTCGTGAATGAACTCAGATTAGGTGCTACCTCCGGATGCCATACACACAGCAAATGGGGTCCTGCTACACTTCCTGCAGGCAGCAGTTTGCTAAGGTCTAGAGTATAGGGAGCGGTGGAAGCCGCCGTGAACACAAGCCGGTTATCTAGAAACAAGCTCTGGCCTTCCCGAGCTGTGAAGCTGATAAGGAGTGGATGCATCGGCTGTAGTGCAACCCACTGATAATACGCATGCGCCGGAGTATGATAATCGGGCAGGTAGAGAACCAAGCGGTTCCGGTCAGCATCGTGAATAAGCCAGTCAGAGGAAAGGCCGCTGCGTTGCGCGGGTGGTAGAGGTCGATACTCAGCTGCCCATACAGAAACCAACGGCCACAAGCTTACAAACAGCACGAGCAAGAACTGCCGAATAGCTGCGCAACTTTCGCCTTTTTCGTGTTTCTGGCACATATACAGTTTAGCTTCTCAACCAAACTTAGGATGCTACTCGCTGCTTTTCGGCGGCGCGGCTGCGATAGACACCTAGAAAGACACTGAGTAGCAACGAAAATCCTACCAGTATGGCAATGATCCAGGTGTTGCCCAGAGAAGAGAAGTTGATGACAAACAAAATCACCAACAGATTGAGCAAGCCGAGCACAGTTACAGTACCGATTTGCTGAAAGCCCATGGCTAAAATTCGATGGTGTAGGTGGTTCTTATCGGGGGAGAAAGGCGAACGTCCTTCCATCATGCGCAAGATGAATACGCGCAATGTATCGAATAGCGGAACAAACAAAATACCAGCTGCTACCGAGGGGGCTGACGAAGCAAAGGGCTGCCCTACCTTGAGGCCCATTTCAACGAATTGAATGGTAAGCACCGAAACAATAAAGCCGCACACCAGTGAGCCAGTGTCGCCCATGAAAATGCTAGCTCGGTGAAAGTTATAGCGCAAAAAGCCGATAATTCCCCCCATCAGGCACACGGACACAAATACATAATTGCTGTAGCTAGGTCCACCGTAGCGCACGAAGTAATAACCGAATGTGCTAACAATAATGATTACAATACTGCCCGCTAAGCCGTCGAGACCGTCAATTAGGTTTATGGCGTTGGTGATGCCGACAATTACGACGAAAGTGAATGCGTAGCTGATGCCTATCGGTAATTCGTGCACGCCTAAGATGCCTTGGAAACTGGTAAGGCGCACATCGGCCATGATCATGACAATGCCAGTAGCCAGCAGTTGACCGATAAACTTTTTCATTACGGAAATAGTCACCAGGTCATCTTTTAACCCTACGAAGAACAACACGATGCAGCCTGCCAGAAGCTGTTGAATGCCATTCGCAAGGTCAGCGAAAATGGTGAGTGCCGACATAAAGCCCGCAAAAATGGCCACGCCCCCAAGCCGAGGCGTTAGCGACTCATGCACGGTGCGCACGTTGGGCGTGTCGAGCATGTTTTTGAGGTGGGCAATGTAGATAATGGACGGCACGGCAAAAAGAGCCACCAGAAACGCCCATAAAAACGACAAACTCAACTGGATTCCGAGAGGATTCATCACGCAACGACTTAAGATAGAAACAGCAGCTATGCCCGATAAACGGAGTAGCTACTGCGAACAGGTACTAGCCGTGCAACACGCCTTCTCGGCCGAGCAAGGGAATAGTGGTGAGGTTAGCAGGAACAATAGAGTCGGGCACGAAAATGAATTTCTTATCGTAAACCTGCGTGTCGCGGTAATAGCTTACCCAATATTGGTTGTTGAGGTGAAACAGATCTGGATCAATGGGCTCGATAGGCACAGCGGTATGCGGCTCTACTTCAGCAAAGACGTGCCGCAGCGTAGATGTACGAACCGCTTCACCATCGGGCCGGGAGCCGTAGCCGTTGGAATTGACGATGACGTTGCGGATCGGAAAAGCGTTTTCGTTTAGCAAGTAGACTTGCCAGCCTGCTTTGCCTTGTTCGGTAGCCGCCGCCTCATCGGGTACTACCGCCACCGAAACGCCTGCTACCGGTTCAAAATTGATATGTTCCTTCATGGGGTACTAGATGCCGCTTTTAATTTCGTTGGGTGGATGCCGCTTAGCTAAGGCAGAGTATTCATAAGCTTCTCCGTAAGTTCTGCCTCGAACAGACGCGCAAGATGAGGTAGCAAACGGTTTTGCACTTCAGCTAGTGGCACTGCCCGACCTAGCTCCAACTGAAGTGAGGTAACCGCTTTGTCGGAGATGCCACAGGGTACAATGTGTCCGAAGTACGAAAGGTCGGTATTTACGTTGAGCGCGAAGCCGTGCATGGTCACCCATCGGCTGCATTTCACGCCTAATGCGCAAATTTTACGCGGGTTGGGCGCACCTTCTTCGAAATCTATCCAGACCCCAGTAAGCCCAGCAATGCGGCCGGCTTGCACACCATACTCAGCCAGGGTTAGAATAACAGCCTCTTCCAGCAGGCGCAGGTAGCGGTGAATATCAGTGAAGAAGTTGTCGAGGTCGAGGATGGGGTAGCCGACCAACTGGCCGGGGCCGTGGTAGGTGATGTCGCCGCCACGGTTGATGCGGTGGAAGGTGGCACCGTGAGCTTCCAACTCACTTTCGGTTAGCAACAGGTGCTCTGGTTTTCCGCTTTTACCTAGTGTATAAACATGCGGGTGCTCGACCAACAGCAAGTAATTGGGAGTAGCAGCAGGAGCCGTACCAGCCTCAGCAGCTTGCCGGTTGCGGGTTTTGTATGCCAACGTATCAGCTAGCAGTTGCTCTTGGTAAGCCCATGCTGCCTCATAAGGCACCAAGCCGAGCCGCTCTACATTAATCTTCCGGTTTTGGCCAGGGAGAGCAACGGACGCAGCATCCGGGGCAGCAACAGGCGCTGATTCCGCGCAATGACTATACGTGTGCATGGCAAAGCAACTAAGTATACCCGTCAAACCAGGAACTGAGTGAAAGTTGCCAGTCGAAAGCAACTTTATTGCTTTTAACTCAGGATCAACACCATCTAGTTTCCACGGCCTGAGCGGAAAAGGCGCAAAGTTACTAGATTAAGCGCCAAACTCAATCTGTGCTACTTACTTCCTCTCTTCATACAACTTCGTCTTTGCATGAGCACAAAAGCCCATCAATTGGGGCAGGCTGGTGAGGAAGCCGCGGCAGCTTTTTTAGTAAGCCAAGGATACGAGCTCCTACACAGAAGCTACCGGCATGGTCGGGCCGAAGTGGACTTGGTGGTACGGCGCGGAGAGGAGCTACTGATATTTGTGGAAGTGAAAGCGCGCTCCTCCAACCAATTCGGCTACCCCGAAACCTTTGTCACGGAACGGAAGAAACAGCTCTTCCGACTAGCGGCCGAACACTTACAGGAACAGCTAAACTGGCTCGGCGACATTCGCTTCGACATTCTAGCTGTTACTCCCGCCGCTGAAGGCCTGCGGGTAGAGCACTTCGAGGATGCGTTTTACTGAAAAGACAACCAAAAACAGCTGGCTGGCTCTCTAGTTGTTGCGGCGGTTGGTATTGCCCGGCCGGTCCGTCACGGACGCACGATTGTCGAACTTGTCTTTCTCGTACACAAGCACACCGTTGCGGTTGTACTCTTTGATAAGAACTGGCTCTGTCACTTCAGGGTCGTAGCCCGACTCGCCGTATTGATACACGAACCGGCGGCGGTCTTTGGTGTTGCGGAAACCCCAGTAATTGGTCCACTCCCCTACTCGCTTGCCATTCTCGAAAGCCCCGTCCCAGTCGCGCTTGCCATACTGATTGAAGCGGACATAGTCGCCTTCCAGCTTACCGTTCACATAGGGCACTACTTCCTGCACCTGCTTATGCTCGGTGTCGTAGTACGTGACGTTGGCATCACGCGGGAACCCCATTTCGAAGTGAGATTTGGAAACCAGTACATTGTCACGGGTTAGTCTCTCCCAACGCAGGTGCTTGGTACCGACTGCGAAGAAGCCCGTTTCAATCACCTTGCCGCCTTGAAGCTTCTTGTAAGGGCCGTGCAAAACTTTATCGGTCGCGGCATTCAGCTCCGAGTTGGCCCGGAAAATTTTCCGTTTGCGCGGGTTGAAATAGTAGACCGTAGTGGAAAAGGCGCTGGGTTGCTTGAACGTCTTGAGGTAGTAGAAAATCTCTACCACTTGGTTCTTGCCCTTCGGTCCTGATTTGGTGTATGCCTTCTTGATCCGCTCGCCGAGGAAGATGTTTTTCTTCTTTTTGGTTTTGCGCTGCTCAGCTCTTTCTTTGTCTTTTGCTGCTTTCTCTTGCGCTTTGGTAAGCGCTGCTACCTTCTTTGGATCTAAAGAAGGAGCTTTGGTGGTATCGCCAGAGGTGGTAAGCGTGTCAGCAAGGGCTATTGTGGGCGCCTCTGCTCGGCTGTTGAATGATACTGTTTTGGGGGAGCAAGCCCCCAAACAACTCAACAGCAACAGTGAAAGGTACAGATAGGACAGGCGCATTGGAGCAAGTGCAAACAGTTTTCGCAGCATCAAACGCAAAGATATAGGGATTTGGTGCCCAGCTATAAGCTGTTTGCTCTTAGCAAGTAGTTGCTTGCAACTTGCTTGGCGCTAGCATCAAATGTATACAGCGAATAATAACAAACCCCGACAACCTAAAGCTGCCGGGGTTTTATACTATCTTAAACTTCTACTACTTTTTTAGACTAATCGACGGCCAATAAGTCGGCGCTACGCTTCACAAAGGCCGTTAGCGCCTCGCCTTTCAGCATGTTTTGCGCCAGCAAAGCTAAGTCGAAAGCTTGACGAGCCAACTTCTGCCCTGCTTCTCCCTCTGCTTTTAGCACACGTTGTGCTACCGGGTGGTTGGCATTCACGCTCACGGTGTAGCTATCGGGTAGACTACCAAACATCTGCATACCGCCGCCACCGCCAGTGCGCTGCATATCCTTCATGCGGCGCATAAACTCGGGCAGCGTGATGATAACTGGCGCATCTTGTGGTGAGAGAGCCGCTACCTGCACCTGCATCTG
This sequence comes from Hymenobacter sp. YC55, assembly GCF_029433095.1. Lineage (GTDB taxonomy): Bacteria > Bacteroidota > Bacteroidia > Cytophagales > Hymenobacteraceae > Hymenobacter. Next base: position 343,334 of record NZ_JARNTX010000004.1, on the reverse strand, counting down.
CTCGTTGCTGATGGCCGTTTTGAATACTTCCTGCAGCTTGGTTTTCTCGTCGTCGCTGAGCACACTTTCGTTCTGCTCGTCTTTCTCGATAAGCTTACCGATGGTATCGGCGTCAACGCGCTTGAACGAGACTTTCTCGAGCTTCTGCTCTAGCTGACCAATGAAGTGCGGGTCCAGTACCGTTTCCAATTTCAGCACATCGTAGCCACGATCTTGGGCAGCTTGCACGAAGCCGTGCTGCGCCTCAGAGTCGGTAGTATAGAGGACGACGGTCTGGTCGTTCTTGTCTTTCTGATTGGCTTGCACAAACTCCTGGTACTCGGAGAGCGTGAAGTATTTGCCAGCCACGTTTTGTACTAGCGCAAAGTCCTTAGCCTTCTCATAGAACTTTTCGTCCGACAGCATGCCGTACTTCACGAACAGCCCAATGTCCGACCACTTCTCTTCGAAGCCCGTGCGGTCTTTGCGGTACAGCTCGGCCAGCTTGTCGGCCACCTTTTTGGTGATGTAGCTGTTGATTTTGCGAACGTTGCTATCGGCTTGCAGGAAGCTGCGCGACACGTTCAGCGGAATGTCGGGCGAGTCGATAACACCGTGGAGCAGCATCAAGAACTCGGGCACCACGTCTTTCACCTCGTCGGTAATGAACACCTGGCGCGAGTAGAGCTGGATTTTGTTGCGCTGGAACTGCAACTCGTCTTTCACCTTCGGGAAGTAAAGGATACCCGTCAGGTTGAATGGGTAATCGACGTTGAGGTGAATCCAGAACAGCGGCGCCTCGGAGAAGGGATACAGTTCCTGGTAGAACTTGGTGTAGTCTTCGTCGGTAAGCTCGGCGGGCTGCTTGGTCCAAATGGGGGCCGTCTGGTTGATTACCTGGCCTTCAAACTCGATTTCGATGGGCAGGAATTTGCAGTACTTGGTTAAGATGCCACGCAGGCGGGCTTCCTCCAGAAATTCGTCGGAATCTTCGGCAACGTGCAGTACTACGTCGGTGCCGCGCTCGGCCTTAGCGTGCTCGCCAGTTGGTTCGTCGAGCGTGAATTCAGTGCTGCCGTCACAAACCCAGTGCGCCGTTAGCGTGTCTTCCTTATACGATTTCGACCAAATTTCAACTTCATTGGCTACCATGAAAGCCGAGTAGAAGCCAAGACCAAACTGCCCGATAATCTGGTCTTTGGCAGCGGCATCTTTCTCCTTATACTTCTCCACAAACTCGGTGGCACCAGAGAAAGCAATCTGGTTGATATACTTTTTAATCTCTTCGGCCGTCATGCCCAGGCCGCGGTCCGATACCGTGATTTTGCGCGCTTCTTTGTCAACGGTTACGCGCACCTTCAGCTCACCTAGCTCGCCCTTAAACTCGCCTAGCTGACCCAGGCTTTTCAGCTTTTGGGTGGCATCTACGGCATTACTGACCAATTCCCGAAGGAAGATTTCGTGGTCGGAGTAAAGAAACTTCTTGATGATGGGGAAAATATTCTCGGTATGAATCGAGATACTGCCTTTCTCTTGCATGGCACGTTGGCTGTAAGGTTTATACTCTAGAATCCGGACGATATGCCAGCCCCACATGTGAGCTGACTCGTTGGCCGCTCGTTTCAAAACCTATTCCACCCCGCTACAATTGCCAAAATGGCAGCGCCCTATACTTATCTCATCGCCAACTATAACTGAATACATTGCTCGTGCCGGCTTACTGTCTTGTGCGCGTTACAAGCTAAATATGGTGCTAACGGCCGTAATCTCAATAAATCAGATGCGACCCTGACTGTTGCCATACCGTTTGTGCAGCACTCCATTCCAGTTCCATATCGCCTACCAACGTAGGTGAACCGGTTAGCCAGTCGAGAGCAGAAAGAGCATCGGAAAAGAATTGAAGGTTGGCCTTCACATAGCGCTGACCATCACTAATTACACTTTCAATTATCAACTGATTATGAACATCGCCCGGCAAAACCAGCGCCAAGTGACGCAAACCCAAGTGCTCGGCGCAAGGCAACCATAAATCACTGAGCCATGCTTGCTCATCAGGGCCTATTGGAGGCAGACTTGCTGAATCAATCAGCCAACGGTTGGCTCCTTGCTGCAAAGAGAAGATCATCAACTCCCCGAAAGCCAGCTGAAATTTTGATAATGACATAGGGCCATGCCATGCCCAACGTAATAAACGCAACTTAGGATAGAATTGGATACAAAGGGAATCGAGGATACGGATCATAAGCAGCTAATAGCTGCCTACATGCCCGCTACTAGTTGTTACGAAATTAATGTCACTACAGATTTTTATATAACTTTTTCGGTGTTATTGAATTTTTCAACGATGAACGCAGCTTCCCGAACGCTGAATATTTAAGCTGCTTGCATACAATTTACATTCTTCAAGCTCAACAGTAATACTGATGTTGAATTGCGATGCGTGTCTGCATCCAGCTCAACATTAGTTTGGGCTTTGGCAACTCGGAAGATGGTGGCTGGCTGCCGATAGTTGAAGCGGCCTGCCCTGTAAAAGAAGGCATCTACTTTAGCTTTCTTCCTCATACGAATAGCGTTTCAGTGAGACTTGTTGAACGCTTGGACGCAGGGCGTAAGGCAGAAGCAACGTGACGAAGCAGACGAGCAGCAAATGTTTTCATGGCAGAACTAGCAAGGGGAAATTTGCACTGCAAAGATCGACAGTGCTTATTGCCAGCACGTTGCCTAGCAATTATGCTTTCATTATGATAAGGTCAGTTTTATCTACTGTTTTTGATTGGCACTGAACCAAGTTTGAATTTACCGTGTACCTTTGCCCCTATTCGACACATTGTTGCATATGCAAACTCTTCGGTCCCGGCTGGCTTTGTTATTGCTGCTCTGCTTTACGCGGGTGCTGCTGCCAGAGGCTTGGATTCTGAATTTGCACGCTCACCGGCACACCACCGAAGAGCCAGCGCAAGCGCCAGGTGACCTGAAAGGCAAAACCGTTCTGAGTGCCAAGCACCAGCACTGCGACGTCGACCATTTTTACCATGTGCCTTTCCAGCCGGCTCCGCCGCTGGAATTACCGCTGCTTTTCGCAGTGTATGCCTCAACCAGTTCCGAGCCCAGCGCTTCGGTATGGTTGTCGGCTATGCACGCCACGGCCGACCTGCGCGGCCCTCCGTGCCGAGGCTAAACCTGTAGGGCCGCTTGTAGTGCCACTGTGCCTTTTCAAGGAAAGGGTGCAAGCCTGTATTCTGTTTTTGTGCGGAATACCCCCTCCCCTGCCCGTCATGGCTTGGAGGATACGGCGGCCGGTTTAGTGTTCACCGGCACTCCTTCTTTTTTATGTCTTTCCGATTTCCGGGTACACCGGGGGCGGGGCGGCGGACTTTTTGGCTACTACTCTTGCTGAGTGTCGCTACCCTAGGCCGTGCCCAGACTCCCGCGCAGTGTACCCTGTCGCTGAGCGGGCGCGTGGCCGATCATGAGTCGCGGGCGGACCTGCCGGGGGCTACCGTGGTGGTACTCGAAACGCAGCAGGCTACGCAGACCGATGCGGCTGGCAACTTCCATTTTCATCTTTGCGTGGGGCTTTACCATGTGCAAGTCTCTTTCTTGGGCTATCAATCCGAGACGGTGGAACTGCGCTTGGAGCGGGCAGTGGTGCGCAACTTTCAGCTGCACTCCAACGCCGTAGCGTTGCGCGGTGCCACGGTGCGCGGCGAGCGGGTAGCTACTCCTACGCAGCCTACCGCCACGCTCAGCGGCCAGGCCCTGCAGCAAACCCGCGGGCAGGCCTTAGGCGAGGCACTACAGAAAATTTCGGGGGTGACAGCTATCCAAACGGGCCCTAGCATCTTCAAGCCTATGATTCATGGGCTGCACTCCAACCGCGTGACCATCCTTAACAATGGGGTGCGCCAGGAAGGGCAGCAATGGGGCCAGGAGCACGGCCCGGAAATCGACCCGTTCATTGCTTCGCGCCTGACGGTGGTGAAAGGGGCGGCCAGTGTGCGCTACGGCTCCGATGCTATTGGGGGCGTGATATTAGTGGAGCCCAAACCCCTGCGCGATTCGGTGGGCCTAGGGGGTGAGCTGAATCTGGTGGGCATGAGCAACAACGGCCTGGGCGCAGCTTCGGGTACGGTGGACGGCAAGCTGCGCCAGTTGCCCGCTTTGAGCTGGCGCGTACAAGGCACCGCCAAACGGGCAGGTACTATGCGCGCACCGGGGTATTACCTCAAAAACTCGGGCTTCCAGGAATACGACTTTTCCGCGGCAGCTGGTTGGCGAAAAGACAACTACGGCGTGGAAGCTTTCTACAGCCAGTATAACACCCAGATTGGTATTTTACCGGCCGCGCACGTCGGAAGCCCCACCGATTTGCAACTGGCCATAGCCCGCGACCGGCCACTGGAAACCTCTGGTTTCAGCTACGATATTAGCCGGGCCTACCAGCAGGTGCGGCACGATGTAGCTAAGCTCACGGGCTTCGTGCAGACCGGCCAAGCCGGCCGACTAACCGCTACCGTAGCACAGCAAACCGACTTCCGGGACGAGTACGACAAGTACCGGCCGCGCAACGACAACTTGGCGGCGCGCAACAAGCCCGAACTCAGCTATACCAACCGTACCAGCACCGCCGAACTGCTATGGGAGCATAAGCGCTGGCACAACTTAACGGGCAGTGTGGGCGTGGCGGGCACTTATCAGTTCAACCGCTACGCCAATGGCAGCCGGCAGTTCATCCCGTTCTACACCAATACCGCAGTTGGCGCTTTCTGGATAGAGAAGTGGCAGCGCAATAAGTGGCTGCTGGAAGCTGGGCTTCGTTTGGACCGGCGCGACTTACAAGTGAAGCGCGGCGACCGGGACACGACCGGTGCCTACTTCGTAGAGCGTAGCCGCTTTCAGTACACAACGCCGGCTGCCTCTTTCGGCGCCACCTTCGACCCTTCGGCGCACCTGACACTCAACTTGGCCACCGGTCTAACACGCCGCGCGCCGGCCGCAAACGAGCGGTACAGCGACGGAGTGCACAATGCGCAATACGAGTTGGGCTACGACTTGGTGCCTGGCAATGGGGCGTTAACTCCGGAAACGGCGCTCAACGTTGGGCTGACGGCTACCTGGCACGACAACCCGCGCCTGAACGGCGAAATAACGGTGTACCAGACGCGCATCACGGACTTCATCTACCAAGTCCCGATTCTGCCGCCGGTTATTACCATTCGGGGGACGCTCATTAGCTGGCAGTACCAGCAAACCAATGCCACGTTCCGAGGTGTGGACGTGGCGGGCACCTATCAGCTTGCGCCACGCTGGCTGCTGGGCGCAAAAGGCTCTCTAGTGCGAGCCCGCGACACGCGCCAAAACCAGTGGCAGATTTTCATGCCGGCCGACCGGGCCGAGGCTTCGGTGCGCTACGATTTCGCTGACCGCCCTGCGGCTCGCCTCAGCCAGCGCTATGTACAGCTCGGTGGCTACGCCGTGGCCCGCCAGACCCGCGTGCCCGACAACTACGCCGAGCAAGACTACAAGCTGCCGCCAGCAGGCTATGCTTTGCTGGGACTGGAAGCCGGCACTACCGTGCATTGGGGCCACTTACCCCTGGAAATAAGTGTGGCAGGCTCCAACCTGCTCAACCAGCGCTACCGCGACTACCTCAACCGGTACCGCTACTTCACCGATGAAATGGGGCGCAATGTAACCCTGCGCCTCGGTCTCAAATTCTAGGCTTCGCCTTTCGACAAGCACTTCCATGAAATCTAAACTTCTCTACCCTTTTGTGGCCGTTTTGGCCGCTGTTGCCTTCACTTCCTGCGACAAAAACGACGAGCAACCCGACCAGCCTAAAGCGGAAAGCAGCTATGCCCGGCTACTCATCACCGATAAAACCAGCAATACAGTAACCCTTCTGAACCCCTCCAAAAACGAGCAGACCTCTTTCCAAGCCTCGCATGGGGGTGGCGCGGTATATGCCACGTCGACGGGCCGCTGGGCAGCGGTGGTGAGCTCCACCAATAGCATGGTCGAGTTTTTCGACACCGGCATTGAAGCGCACGATGACCATGTGCACGTGAAGGGAACGCCAAAATGGGGACTTACCAAATCGACGGGGCCAACGCCGAGTCACGTGCATGCCTCGCACAACAAGGTGAGCATTTTCAATGATGGCAACGCGTCTATCAACTACATAGAAGAGGGCCAGTTGCACACCGTGCCAGCGCCAAATACCATTGCCACGGGCACAGCGCATCACGGAGCCATGATTCTGTTCGATAACGGCAACTATGCCGTGACGCACAAAAACAACACCGTGGCCGGCTCGCTGCCCGAGCAAGTGAAGATTGTGAACACGCAAGGCAGCGTGGTGGCCGCACCGAGCGTAGCAACGCAAGGCATCCACGGCGACGCTGGCGACGGGCAACAGGCTGTATTTGGCTCTTCTAGCGGCCTATTGGTGGTGAAGCAAACCGGAGAGCAACGCCTGATTCCGTACCCTGCCAATGCGGGGTCTAACTGGCTGTCAACCATCTACTACGCTCCGAAGGCCCGCACCTTCCTCGGTTCGCGCGCTGGCTACGGCGTCTTCCGCATCGACCTGACGGCCAATACCATTACGCAGGTAGGTACGGCCACCGATTTTGTACGCGTGGCTCTCGACCAGGAAGGCGAGCATCTGCTGCTGCTCGACGGCGCCGGCACGCTGACCGTGTATGATGCAGCGACGGGAGTTCAGAAAGCTAGTCGCTCGCTCAACGGCTTACTCGATACCAAAGCTGCTACGCCCTATTTGGCTGCCAGCCGCGGCTACGTGTACGTGACCAATGCTCCGCAAGGCAAGGTGCACATGCTCGATAAAAGCACCTTGGCCGACCAAGAAACTTTTGTAGTGCCCGGCGAGCCGCTGCGCCTAGCCTTTGTAGGCGCCGATGCAAGCACCGAAGACGGCGACTAACCCCTGACGCCTCACCGCCACATCACACTCCGATCTACCAAAAGCATCTGTCCAAACCATTTTCCATTTCATTTCTCAACTCATGCACACCCCTTTCAAGACCTCCTTATTCCGCACTACGCTCCTGGCTTTTGTGGCAGCAGCTCCTTTGTTCAGCGCTTGCAGCGACGATAACGACGATCCGACGCCCGATGATGACAACGAGCAAATCACGACGGTAACCTACACGCTAACGCCAACCAACGGCGGGGCGCCCGTTTCGGTAACGTATAAGGATGCGGATGGTGACGGCGGCGCGGCTCCCGTGATTGGCTCCCTGACGCTGGCCGCCAACACCACCTACACCGGCGAACTAACACTGCTAGACGAAACGAAAAACCCGGTGGTAAATACCTCTGCCGAGATACTCAACGAGGCCGATGAGCACCTGTTTGTCTTTGCGCCCGCTCCTGCCAATCTGATGCAAGTGACTCTCACGGATAAAGACAAGAACAACTTTCCGATTGGCCTGAAAACCCAACTCGTAACAAGCTCTGCGGCTACTGGTACGCTCAAAATCACGTTGCGCCACCAGCCCGGGACCAAGAATGGCACTGCTACCCCCGGCGACACCGACGTGGAGGTGCTTTTCCCGACCACGGTTCGGTAAGGGCTTCGCCAAGCTACTACATAGCTGAGTAACGGAGTGATGCAGCTTCAGCCGCGAATAACACGGTTACTTGCTGGTGTGAGATTGCTCAATCACTCAATTACTTAGTTACTCGACATTGCGGGGCTGGCTGCAAACGGCTCCGCGCCATTTTCTCCTGGTTTGGTTTTGGAGAAACGAAGGGAAAGCTCTGGCCGTTGGTTGGAGCCTTCTTTATTTTAATAGGTGCATCCTAACACCTCATTTCCCGTTCATTTCAGCTCCCTTACCTTGCTGTATGCTTCGTTATTCTTTGCTTTCTGCCGGCCTGTTACTAGGGGCCGGGAGTGCTATGGCTCAAACCGCCGCTCCTACCCGGCCAGCCCGAGTGGCCCCGGCAGCCGTTCCGCCTACTACAGGCCGCGTAACCGACGCTACTTCCGGTGAAGCTTTGCCGGGCGCTACCATTTATTTCCCGGACCTCAAACGCGCCACCGCCACCACTGCCGATGGCAGCTTTCAACTGGCGGCACTGCCCAAAGGGCGGTTCTTGATGCAGGTGCGCTTCGTGGGCTACACCACTGTGGTGCGCACCGTGGATACGGGTACTGGCCAGCCGCTCACCATAGCGCTGGCTCCGGCCGCCACCGAAATTGGGCAGGTGGTGGTAACCGGCGTGTCGGCTAGCACGGAACTGCGTCGCTCGCCGGTGCCGACGAGCGTGGTGGACCAGACGCGGCTGCGCCAAACAGCTGCCACCAACGCCGTGGACGCCATTGCGCACACGCCCGGCCTCAGCCAGATTACCACCGGGGCCGCCATCAGCAAGCCGGTTATCCGGGGGCTGGGCTCCAACCGGCTGGTGACTCTCAACAACGGCGCCAAGCAGGAAGGCCAGCAGTGGGGCGACGAGCACGGCATCGAAATCGACGAGTACAGCGTTGACAGAGTGGAAATTATCAAGGGGCCGGGCAGTTTGCTGTACGGTTCTGATGCGCTGGCTGGGGTTATCAACTTTCTGCCGCCCGAGCCGGTAGACGAGGGCCGCATTCTGGGTTCGGTGGCTGCTAACTACCAAACCAACAACTACCTGCAAGGCTACTCCCTGATGAATGCCGGCAACTTGCACGGGCTGAACTGGATGGTGCGGGGCACAGGCAAACTGGCCGGCAACTACCGCAACCGCTACGACGGGCGCGTGTACAACTCCGGGTTTCGGGAGCTTGACGGCAGCGGCTACGTGGGCGTCAACAAAAGCTGGGGCTACTCGCACCTTACCTTCAACTCCTTCAACCAACAACTTGGGTTGGTGGAAGGCGACCGGGACTCGGTGTCGGGGCGGTTTCTGAAACAGGTGGCTATCGGCGGCGACCCGGACAATATTGCGGGCGTACCCGTGACGGATGCAGATTTGAAAGGCTATGGCATTGACATACCGCGCCAGCGCATCAACCACCTGCGCATCGGTACCGATAACAGCTTTATTCTGGGGCAAAGCCGCTTGACGCTGAATGTAGGATGGCAGCAGAACCTGCGGCGCGAGTTCGGCAATCCGGCCGATGGAGAAGAAAACTCGCTGTTCTTCCAGCTACATACTATCGATTATGCCGTGCGCTATTTTCTGCCTGAGAAGAGCGGCTGGCAAACGACGGTTGGCATGAGCGGCATGCGCCAGGAAAACCAGAATAAAGGGATAGAGTTCCTGATTCCAGCCTATCAGCTGACAGATGGGGGCGTGTTTGGCCTCACCAAGAAAACCTTCGGCAAGCTAGACCTGAGCGGCGGCCTGCGCTACGACCTACGCCGTATCACGGCCGACCGCCTGCTACTCGACCAAGACGAGCGGCCCGCTACCAGTGGTGAAGAGAAATTCCCGGGTTTCCGGACCACTTTCCGTAACGTGAGCGGCAGTGTGGGCGGGGCGTTTAGCGCCACGGATAAATTAGTCGTGAAGGCGAATATGGCGCGGGGCTTCCGGGCGCCGAACATAGCCGAGCTAGGTTCCAACGGCCAGCACGAGGGCACCATTCGCTACGAAATTGGCGAGCCTGACCTCAAAGCCGAAACCAGCTTTCAGGTGGACGGTGGCATCAGCTACACCTCCGACCACGTGGGCTTATCGATTGATGCGTTCCGCAACGGCATCAGCAACTACATCTTCCCCGCCAAGCTGCTTGACGCCAGCGGCAGCGCCGACTCAGTGGCTACCACCGGCGACCCGGTGTTTCGCTACGGGCAAGGCAACGCCCGCCTAGCTGGCGGCGAAGTAACCCTCGACCTTCACCCCCACCCGCTCGACTGGCTGCACTTCGAAAACTCATTTTCCATGGTGCGCGCTATTCAGTTCGATCAGCCGGCGGGTCAGAAGTACCTACCCTTCATTCCAGCCGACCGGCTGCAGTCGGAGTTGCGGGTGAACTTTCGCAAGGTAGGTACTACGCGGTTGCGTAACCTGTATGCCCGTGGGGGCGTGGAACACACTTTCGCGCAGAATCGGGTTTTCTCGGCTTTCGAGACGGAGACGTCTACACCCGGCTACACGCTGGTGAACATGGGCCTAGGGTCTGATGTAACGGACGGCAAAGACAGAACCTTGTTTTCGGTGTACCTAACGGCTACCAACTTGTTTGATGTGGGCTACCAGAGCCACCTAAGCCGGCTGAAGTATGCAGCCTACAACCCAAGCAACGGCCGTACGGGCGTGTATAATCAAGGGCGCAACGTGAGTGTGCGGGTGGTAGTACCTCTGGCTTTCAAGTAAGACGTACCGGTCAGATAAGTTTTTCCGCAATGCCTACTAGTCGAGCTAGTAGGCATTTGCTTTTATATTTAGCGCTTACTCGCTCCAACACACTACCACACTTTTCTATGTCTCGAACTTTACTCACGCTGAGCGTATGGCTCGGCGCGACCGGCGCTTTTGCGCAAACTGGACCCACGCTTACTGGCCGCATACTCGACCAAAGCACCCAACAACCTATTCCGGGCGCTACGGTGTTGCTGCCCGACTTGCAGCAGGCCACGGCCACAGCTCCGGACGGCACTTTCCAGCTAACCAACCTGCCGCCAAAAGGTCGTTTTCTGCTGGAAATTCGCAGCCTCGGGTACAGGACCACCACCCGCTCCGTCGATACGGAAGCTAGTGCGCCCGTGGAAGTTTCGTTGGGTACCGCCGCCACCGAGCTAGGGCAAGTGGTGGTTACGGGGGTGTCGGGGTCTACGGAGGCGCGCCGCTCGCCGCTGCCCACCACGGTGGTGGAGCGTCGGTATTTGAATACGCAAGCCGCTACCAATGCCGTGGATGCGCTGGCTCGGGTACCGGGCGTAGCACAGCTTACGGCGGGCCCTGCTATAAGCAAAGCGGTTATCCGGGGGCTGACCGGCAGCCGCGTGATTCAGCTTAACAACGGTGCCCGCCAGGAAGGCCAGAAGTGGGACGACCTGCAAGGCGTGGAAACCGACGAGTACTCGGTGGGCCGAGCCGAGATTGTGAAGGGCCCGAGCAGTTTGCTCTACGGCTCCGACGGCCTAGGCGGCGTGGTCAATTTCCTGACGCCACCACCCGTAGCGGTTGGCCGCACGGTAGGCTCGGTAACAACTAATTATCAATCCAACAACCACCTCATCGGGACCTCGCTCACCTACGGCGGCAACCGGGCCAATGGCTTCAACTGGATGTCGCGCCTCTCGGGCAAGGTGGCTGGCAATTACGAGAACCGCTACGATGGGAAGGTGCTCAACTCCGGCTACCGCGAGGTGAACGTGAACGGCTACGTGGGGCTCAACAAAAGCTGGGGCTACTCGCATCTCACCGTTACTTCTTTCAACCAACAGCTTGGCATAATAGAAGGCGTACGCGACCCGCGCACCGGGCAGTTCTTGACTCGGTTATCCGGTGAAGGTCCGTCGCTAGTACGGGGTGTGGCTACCAACGCTGATCTGCGCGGCTACGACAACATTGCGGCTCCGAGCCAACTCGTAGAGCACCACCGCATCGGGCTCGACAACAGCTTTGTGCTCGGCAACGGGGGCCGACTGGCCGTAAATGTAGGCTGGCAGCTAAACCAGCGCCGCGAGTTCGAGGAAAGCGAAGAAGGCAAACCCGGTGAATTCGAGTTGGAAGAGTCGGCCTTGTATTTTCACCTGCGCACCCTCGACTATACCGTTCGCTACTACTTGCCCGAGAAAAACGGCTGGAATACCACGTTGGGAGTTAGTGGCATGCAGCAGCACAATACCAACTTAGGCGAGGAATTCCTGATTCCAGAGTACAGCCTACTCGATGGTGGCGTGTACGCCGTTACGCGCAAAACCTTGGGCAAGCTCGACGTCAGCGGCGGCCTGCGCCTGGATAGCCGCCACATCAACGGCGACGCGCTGTACCTCGACCGACAGCCTAAGCCCCGGCCAACCGCCGCTGGCGCCAACACCGACCAAAGATTTGCCGGCTTCAGCAGTTCCTACGGCAACCTAGCCGGGAGCTTAGGAGCCGCCTTCAACCTGACCGAGCAGCTAGTACTTAAAGCCAACGTAGCCCGCGGCTTCCGGTCGCCGAACATTGCCGAGCTGGCCTCGAACGGTCGCCACGAAGGCACCACCCGCTACGAGCTAGGCGACAACACGCTGAAGGCGGAAACCAACCTTCAGCTCGATGCTGGCGTGAGCTACGCCGGCTCGGTGGTGAGTGTCGGGGTTGATGCATTTCTAAACACTATCAACAATTACATTTTTGCCCGCCGCTTAGCAAACCGGGCTGGCACCGCCGATTCCACCAACGCGGCGCAAGACCAGATTTTCAAGTACGTACAGACCGATGCGCGCCTCTACGGAGGCGAGGCTACCTTGGACATACACCCAATCAGCTGGCTACATCTTGAAAACTCGTTTTCGCTGGTGCGTGCCGAGCAGCAAAACGCATCGGCCGCCAACCAGCAATATTTACCGTTCATTCCCGCCGACCGATTACAATCGACCCTCGTGGTAAATCTGCCAAAAGTAGGCGCACGGCTAGGGGCATTCTATGCTCGGGCCGGAATAGAGCACACGTTCAAGCAAGACCGAATTTTTTCGGCCTTTAACACCGAAACGGCAACGCCCGCTTACACGCTGGTAAATGCTGGCCTTGGGGCTGATGTACTGAGCTCAACTGGCGTGCCGCTCTTTTCGCTGTACCTGGCAGGAAACAACCTCTTCGATGTGGGGTACCAAAGCCACTTGAGTCGCCTCAAATACACCGACTATAATGTGGCGAACGGGCGGCGCGGCGTGTTCAACCAAGGCCGCAATGTAAGCGTGAAGCTAGTAGTGCCGTTGAGTTTTAAGTAGCTTTCAGGCTACTAACCAGCAATAGTTCGTACTAGGCAATTGAACGACCCTCTGCCCTTCTGCGGTTTCATCTTGTAAGATCTACGTGATACCCTGATTATCTATGGCCCACGACCACCACGGACACGACCATCATCACCATCATGCGCCACCAGCTGAGTTTAGCCGGGCATTTGGTTGGGGAATTACGCTGAATCTGCTGTTTGTGGCGGGCGAAACCGCAGGGGGCCTGTGGGCAAATTCGTCGGCGCTGCTTTCTGATGCGGGCCACAACCTGAGCGACGTACTAAGCTTGGCGCTGGCTTGGGGTGCTACGTGGCTGGCCAAGCGCCAAGCCACAGAGCGGTATACCTACGGCTACAAAGGCGCTACTATTCAGGCAGCGTTGCTCAATGCGGCCTTGTTGTATCTGGCCCTGGGCTTTATTCTTTGGGATACGCTTGACCACCTGCGCCATCCTACGCCGGTCAATGGCACCGTAGTAATGGCGCTGGCGGGCCTGGGCATACTTGTCAACGGCTTTACAGCTTGGCTGTTTAGCAGCGGACAAAAGGGGGACGTAAACGTGCGCGGCGCCTATCTGCACATGCTCACCGACATGCTGGTATCGGTGGGCGTAGTGGTAGGCGGGGCGCTGGTCTACTTTACCGGCTGGCAGTGGCTCGACCCGGCTATCAGCTTCGTGATTCTGGGTGTGGTGGGCTATAGCTCGTGGGGCTTGCTGCGCGAAACCGTGCAAATGGCCTTACAAGCCGCCCCGGAAAGCATTGATATTGCGGCCGTACGCCAGTTTCTGCTAACCCGTCCGGGCGTGGTAAGCGTCCACGATTTGCACGTTTGGCCGCTCAGCACGCAGGACACGGCCCTTACCGCACACTTGGTCCGTCCGAATGGTGGCAACAGCAACCAATTTTTAGGCGAGCTTCAGCACGACTTAATACACGAGTTCAACATCAGCCACTGCACCGTGCAGCTCGAAGACATAGCACCCGCTATGGGCGCCCACGGCTGCTGCGACGAACCACAACCCCAAAAGTTGAAACAGCGCGTTTAGCAATAAGGCATAATGCGCTGCGCTATTAGCTCACGGGTATGTAGCATCGAATGGCCAGCGAGAATCGCTTAGCCGCTATTTGTTGAGAAGCGGGGTATTAGCGCTGCTTCGGTAGCCGATGGTTGCGGCTGCAACGCAGCGGAATTTGGTTCGAGCTTCGGTTCCGTTTAGTCTACTACTTTGCTTTTTTGGCCGCTTGTGGCAGCCGACCTAATGCTACTATACTATATCCGTTGTAGCCGGGCAAGGCGCATGGCCGTGGATAGCTGTAATCTGGAGCCCTAGTAGATAGGGACTGCGAAATTGCTCGTAAAGATCTGCAAATAACTCGTTTAGCTCGCTGGTTTCAGTCGACAGGTGGTGACTCACTTGCCGGGTTTCAACTATGCGCCCAAGCTCAACTTCTGCGATAGTGAGTTGGCAGCAAACCGTATACTGTGGCTCCTTTTTCATAGCGGTAGAAGGAAGGATGATGACGGTAACAGAGATGCAAAACTAATTTTTTTGGCAATATATCCAAGCTCGTTAGTATATATTATTTCTAATAAATCTTTACCCTAATTATATCTGATAGTGTGTACATCCTGCCGACTCGAACGTGGGGTTAATCCACCCAATGGATATACTGTAAGCTTGTAGTGCTCCTGCCTTCGTGTGCCTTCACTTTGCTACAAGTGGTTTCTCTATTTGCCGCTTTTCCAGATTATGCGTAAAGTGCTGCTGACAAACCCTTCCACCCTTCCATCCTCTCTCACATGTCCGTCGCCAAGTCTCCTTCGCCTGCGCCCAAGACAGCTACCCTGCTTAGCGCAGTCGTTATTGTAGCTTCTCTGGGTTACTTCGTCGACATCTACGACTTGGTACTGTTCAGTATCGTGCGGGTGGATAGCCTCAAGGGAATAGGCATTACGGAGGCAGCGGCCATTACCGAGCAAGGGCAGTATTTGCTGAGCATGCAAATGGGTGGCATGCTGCTCGGCGGCATCCTGTGGGGAATCTTGGGCGACAAACGCGGGCGGTTGTCGGTGCTGTTCGGCTCTATTCTGATGTACTCGCTGGCCAATATTGCCAACGGCTTTGTACAGACCATCGACCAATATGCCTGGCTGCGCCTCATTGCCGGCGTGGGTCTTGCTGGCGAATTGGGCGCGGGCATCACGCTGGTAGCGGAGAGCTTACCCAAAGAAAAGCGCGGCTATGGTACCATGATAGTAGCATCGGTGGGCGTGTCGGGGGCGATGGTAGCGTATGGAGTGGGACAGTATTTCGGCTGGCGTAATGCTTACTTTATTGGGGGCGGTTTGGGCTTGGCGCTATTGGCATTGCGGGCGGGCGTATTCGAGTCGGGTATGTTCGAGCAGGCTAAGCGCGAGGGGGTCGAACGGGGGAATTTTGCGAGCCTCTTCACGAATGGGCCCCGGCTGGCCAAATACATTCGGTGTTTGTTCCTGGGCGTGCCGTTCTGGTTTCTGGTTGGGATTCTGATAACTATGGCCCCGGAGTTCGGCCAGGAGTTTGGCGTGCAGGGCGCCGTGACGGGTGGCCTGAGCATCTTCTGGTGTTACTTCGGCCTCACCCTCGGCGACTTCACCAGCGGTGCCCTTAGCCAGCTGTTCAAGAGCCGGAACCGCACTTTGCAACTGTTTATTGCGGCATGCGCCACCATGGTGGGCGTGTATCTATATGGACTGCACGGCGCCAGCACCACCATGTTCTATTTGGTTTGCTTCTTGATCGGCTATGCGGGCGGCTTCTGGGCGTTGTTCGTGACGGTTTCGGCCGAGCAGTTTGGCACCAACCTGCGCTCTACGGTGGCTACTACAGCTCCCAACTTCGCGCGGGGCGCCATTGTGCTCATCAATCCGGCTTTCTCGGCCCTGAAGCCTTCCTTGGGTATCACCGGAGCAGCTACTGTTATCGGGGTCGTAACGTTGCTACTGGCTTTTTTCAGTGCCAGCACCTTGCCCGAGAGCTACGGCAAAGACTTGGACTATGTAGAGGAATAACACGATATATTCAACTTTGATAACGGCGAGACGTATCAACGAACTTAACCACAAGTTATCATGAAAAAGATCCTCGCCATTTTCGCCTTTGCAGTTGGTATCGTGAGCAGTCATAGTGGCCAGGCTCAAACCACAACCGCAGCAGATTCCGCTCAAATACGTCTGGAACAGCAAAAGCAACGCGCTGCCGATGCCAAAGCCACTCTCGACGCGCAAAAACAACAAACGGCCTCATCGCGCAAAAGCGTAGATGCCTCCGAAGACCAGCTCAAAGATCAGAAGAACGCTTTGCGCGAGCAGAAGCGGCAGATGAAAGAGCAAAAACTGGAGCTAAACCGCCAGAAAGATGCCGCCAAAGAAGCTAAGCGTCAGGAGAAACTAGCCAAGCAAACGGCCAGCGAAGAAAAGCGCCGGGCCCGCGAAGCCAAGAAAGCAGCCAAAGCCGCTAAATCGTAGCTAATACCCGCTTGCTTTCCGTCCTGATTTATCTGTGAAAACTCCGGCTTATTGCCGGAGTTTTTTGTGTCTACCTCTTTCTTCAAGCTCTGTTCCTTATGGCTACCCAACCAACCAAAAACAAGCCCATGTACTACGTGTGGCACCACTTCGTGCTGCTGCCTGCCCTGTTCATCGTGACGCTCTATAGCATCCGCCGCTACACCACCGTAGCCGGCGACGACACCGAAATTTCGCGGCTGTGGTTTACGCTCATGGCGCTGGCCGTGGTCAGCCTTGGTGTACTACTGATGCTGCGCCAGCACTACGCCCTCATGCTTCAGGACCGGATAATCAGGCTGGAGGTACGCCAGCAATATTTTGAAGCCACTGGTCAAAGCTTGCGGCCCCTGGAAAGCCAGTTGCAGCTCAGCCAGATACTAGCCTTACGGTTCGCTGGCAATGCCGAACTGCCTGACCTAGTGCAAGCCGCTATCCGCGAAAAGCTGTCTTCAAAAGACATTCAAGCCCGCATCCAAGACTTCCATTTCGACCACATGCGGGTTTGATTTGGTTACATGAAGCCGCAGAACTCGAAGCTTGGATTTTTTGGCCGACTTTTGCGTTATGTTAGTCTGTGGATTTCACAAGACCACTCTGCTCCGGTTTCTTGTTTGGCCATCCGCAGGCTTTCTACCAACCAAGACTCTACTTTTCTATGATACTTTACAACGTCACGACCAGCCTCGACCCCGAAATAGCCGAGCAGTGGGTAACCTACATGCGCGACACGCACATGCCCGAGGTAATGGCTACTGGCTTCTTTGTTAGAAGCCAGCTTTGCCGCTTGCTCAACGAGGAAGATGATGGCATCACTTACGCCGCACAATACTATTGTGTGAGCCTAGATCAACTGGAAGAATACCAGAACGTGGCGGCCCCGGCCCTGCGCAAAGACATCGAGCGACAATTTGGTGGACGCTACGCTTCGTTCCGCACTATGCTGGAGGTGGTAAGCTAGCCGTTTCTGAGGCACTCTACCTGACTTCCTTCTATACACAGAAAGCCACCTCGGCCGAGGTGGCTTTCTGCTTTTTGTGCTTGCGCTGTGGTCAGGCAAGCTTGCTGGTATCTGCTACTTACTGGATGTTACTACTGCTTCCACGCCGGGCGCGCAGGTATAGGCTTGCAGCTGTTCAGCATTCAGATTGCCGTTCAGCCATTCGGGGTCGAGGTTGGCGCCGATGCGCTTGTAGAAGCCAATGGCCGGCTCGTTCCACTCCAGCACTTGCCACTTCATGCGGTTAGCCCCGGTGTGGCGCGCTTCTGCTACTACAGCATCAAAGAGCTGCTTGCCAATGCCTGTGCCGCGTGCCTCTTCGGTTACCACCAAGTCTTCCAGAAACAGCATCCGGCCTTTCCAAGTGGAATACGCCGTGTAGTAGAGCGAAATGCCAATGATTTTGCCGTCGGGCTGCTCGGCCACGAAAAACTTGAAAATAGCGTCCGGCCCGAATCCGTCACGCTGCATGTCGGCCAGCGTGTTTGTGACTTCGTGCGGAGCGCGCTCATACACCGCTAATTCCTGAATCAGGCCTAATACCTGAGGCAAATCGGCCTCGCGGCCACGACGAATGTTCATAAGTCAACAAGGAAGTAAAGACAGGAAGTAAGGAGACTTTAGTGGAAAAAAGAATGAGCAACGGCGCTCAATTGGCCATTGCTCATTCTTTTTTCTTGCTATTCTTTATTTACATCACCGGCTGCATCTTCTTGATGTCTTCGGTGGCGTTTGGCGCGGTAAGCTCGCGGGTAGCCGGATTTGGAGCGGCTTGACCGCCATTGGTGTCGGGAGCGGCCGGGATGGGGGGCAGCGGCTTGGTAGCCATTTCCTCACCTCTAGTGAAATCGGGGTTGCTGCACGACGTAGCGGACAGCATCAGCGAAGCGGCCAACAGACCGAGCAGAAACGTTTTTTTCATGTGAAAACCAAAAGTAGAGCTAGTAACGCGCGATGTGGCCGCGAAGATACGAACCAAGCCGTGAATGCCTTCTACGAGTTTTATACTCTTCAGGCTGTCCTTTAGCGCGCCACTCTGCCAACAAAGCATTTCCTTAGGCGCGCTTGCACTTACTTCTTGTAGGGAGTAACACCCATGTTGAAGTACGCAAACGACCAAATATCGGCCCATTCCTCTATTTGAAGCTTGGTGCTTTTGCCTGCTCCGTGGCCGGCATTTACATCCACCCGAATAAGCTGGGGCCGCGGGCCGGTGTTGGCAACTTGCAGAGCCGCAGCAAACTTAAACGAGTGCGCGGGCACCACCCGGTCGTCGTGGTCGGCGGTGGTTATCATGGTGGCGGGGTAAGCAGCACGCTTCAGATTGTGCAGCGGCGAGAACTTGTACAGGTTCTGAAACTGGGCGTACGTGTCGGAAGTGCCGTATTCGGGCGCCCAGTTCCAACCGATGGTGAACTTCTGATAGCGCAGCATGTCCATTACGCCCACGGCCGGGAAGGCCACGCCGCACAAATCGGGGCGCTGGGTCATGGTAGCGCCTACCAGCAGGCCGCCGTTCGAGCCGCCAGCAATGGCCAGCCGATTGGTATTGGTGTAGCCTTGCACCTTCAGGTATTCGGCGGCGGCTATGAAATCGTCGAACACGTTTTGCTTGTTGGGCGTCATGCCGGCTTTGTGCCAGTCTTCGCCGTACTCGCCGCCGCCCCGTAAGTTGGGAATGGCTAGCACCCCACCGTTTTCCAGCCACAGCATGCGGGCCACCGAGAACGAGGGCGTGAGCGACACGTTGAACCCACCGTAGGCGTACAGATAGGTAGGATTCTGCCCATTGAGCTTCACCCCCTTCTTGTGCGTGATAAACATCGGAATCTTGGTGCCGTCCTTGCTGGCGTAGAACACCTGCGAGGTCACGTAGTCCTGGGGCTTCACGTCGACTTTGGGCGCTTGAAACACCGTACTGGTGTTGCTGGCCAGGTCATACTTATAGATGGTGGTTGGGTACGTGAACGACGTGAAGGCGTAGTACACCGACTTCGAATCGCGCTTGCCCCCGAACCCGGCGGCGGTGCCAATGGCGGGCAGGGCTACATCGTGCTTGAACTCGCCGGTTTCGGTGAAGACCTTGATGTTGCTGCTGGCATCTTTCAAATACGACGCCACTAAGTAGCCGCCCACCTGATCAACGCCTTCCAGCTTCTGCTCGGTCTGGGGCAATACCTCTTTCCAATTAGCTTCCTGCGGCTTTTTGGGGTCGATAAGGACCACCCGGAAGCGGGGCGCTTTGTAGTCGGTAAGCACCAGCAATTGCCCTCCGATGTTGCCGATTACGGAGTTGTTGTGTTCGTAGCTGCTGATGAGCGGCGTGAATGTGTCGGCCTGCTTGGGGTCGGTTAGGTCGCGGACGGAGAGGCGGTTGCCATCGGCTTTGCCGTCGGTGAGGTAGAGCACCAGAAACCGTTCGTCTTCGGTGGTGCCTGCCATGCGGAAGCCCAGCGGCATCTTCGGGTCCTCGTACACAAGCTGGTCTTTGGTTTGGGGCGTGCCTAGCTTGTGGTAGTACACCTTGTGGAACTCGTTTTTGCCAGCCAACTTGTTTTGGCCGGACTTGGGTGCATCGTAGCGGCTGTAGAAAAAGCCGTCTTTGTACCACGCCGCCCCCGATACCTTCACCCAGTTCAGTTCATCGGATAGCGGCAGCCGGCTTTTCAGGTCCATTACCTTGTACTGCTGCCAATCGGAGCCGCCGCCGCTCGTGGCGTAGGCCATGTAGCGGTGGTCGTTGGAGAAGTAGGTCCCGGCCAGGGCCGTGGTACCATCTGCGGAAAACTTATTGGGGTCGAGCAGTACTTCGGGCTGGCCTTGCTGCCCCTCTTGCTGAGTATAGAGCACCGCTTGGTTTTGCAGGCCGTCGTTTTTCGAGTAGTAGAGCTGGCCGCCTTCTTCTTGCGGCACGCCAAACCGCTCGTAATTCCAGATGGTAGTGAGCCGCTCCCGGATTTTCGCGCGGAACGGAATCTGCTCTAAATAGCCAAACGAAACCTTGTTCTGGGCAGTCACCCACGCCTTGGTTTCCGGCGAGTCGGGGTCTTCGAGCCAGCGGTAAGGGTCGGGTACGGGCGTACCAAAGTAGTCGTCGACTTGGTCGGCTTTGCGGGTTTCGGGGTACAACACAGGAATGCGGGAAGAAGCAGGAATGGAGGAAGTTTCGGCACCCGGCGAATAAGTTTGCGACGAGCGGCAACCTGCCAGCGCTAGGAGAGCCAGCGCCGGGAATAACCGTATTTGCATGGAAGATATAACAAGGAAGGCCCGAAGATAAATCAAGGATTCCTCTACAACTGCAATAGAGTAGATATACTAGTGTTGCAAAGCATTCTCACTTCCTTATATGGCTGCTCTTGGCATTGCTATTGTTTACTTTATCTACGCAGTGCTTGGTAGCTATATGCTTTATTGGATAGCACGCTTTTTTGAGGCGGCTACTTTCGCAGCGAAAAGAGGCTGTTTGATAAGATCCAGCATTGGCGCAATATTGTTTACTTGCTTTGCAGGCAATAATTATCGTAACCAGCAGAGCGCAGAAACCGGCAAGGTTGGCGTTTATCAACTCAGCGCCTATCCTGGCTGTTCTAGCTGCCTGCTTGAATTGAAGCCTGACAACTACTACGAGGTGCGGCAAGGACAGATGATAAAGGAGCGCGGCCCTTGGCGATACGAGAGCGGTGGCGATTATTGGATCGTCTATTTGAACAAAGACGATCAATTAGGCACTGGTAAATATCATTACCAAAACTACCGGTAAGGCTACCCTTCGAACTGCACTACGGCCTTCTGCTCGACTTGCCAAACGCCTTCTACTCGGCGCAGTATGCCTTCTTCTAGCGTTATTATCTGGGCTACGGGTCCTGTCGGCTGCTCATACTCGCAGGCGGCGGCTAGCAAATCGGGCGGTGCGCTTTGCAGCAGATACGTTTGAACGGCTGGCTCGGGACTAACCTGAAACGATGCTAGTTCTGGCCACTGCGGGTCCAAAAAGATTTCGTAGACGGTGTCGTCTTGCAGCTCATCCGTGAAGTCTTCGTCCCGGAACACGCCACTCAATGGGGCCTTACCGAAGCGAATAATGGTTTCGGGCGAGGCAACGGTGCCTGAGTCGGGGAGGTGCACGGGTGGCACCACACTTTCAAAGTCTTCGCGCAAAGCCGTAGCCGGTGAGCCTACTGGTATCACCACGGGCGGGCCAGCTACCTCCGTCATGGGGATGGGCGTGTCTTGAATAGAAGAAATAGCTGGCGCTGGCGCGGCAGCTTCGAGTTCCTGCAACAACGGTGGGGGAGCAGGGGCAACTATCGTAACGGGTAGCGCAGTTACGCGTGGTGGCTCCGGTGTTGGCGGCGCTGGCACAGGGGCAGACGGGGCAGGCACTTCGCGCTTGGCTAGTTCGGCTTCTACGCGCTGCAATACCAGTTCTTCCACTTGGCGCTGAAGCTCAGGGGTTAGCTGCTGCGCTACCGCCGGAGCGGCAGCAGCCACCGGTGCGGGGCGCGAGGCCATTATTTCGTCTTGCCGCTGCGTCATGCGGCCAATCAGCTCTTTTTGAAACACGGCCATGTTGCGGCGCATCAGCACGTACAGCACCAAGCTCAACAGCGCCATGATGAGGGCCAGCGGACCAAAAAACTTGTTGATCCAGCTCTCCCCCGTCGCACGCGTTGCTTCCGTTGGACGGGCAACCCCGGCTTCATCTAGTCCGGCATCACCCGACTCTACAGCCGCAGCTTCGTCGGTATCGGCGGCGGTGTCGAGAGCTTCGGCGGTTTCTTCTTCGGGCTGGTCGCCAATGGGCGTGCCGTTCTCGACGTAGTTGGTAAGAGCAGTTTCCAGCGTGGCCAGACGTTGCATACGGGCTGGATTGGCGCGGCGGGCCGGCGAAGATTTTAGGCGGCTGATGATTTCCGTCTTCAGCTTTTGCAGGCGCGACGGATTGGACCCAAGCCCCCGGTAGATGGTGCCACGCACTTCCAGCGGCTGATAGAGCGCACTAAACACCCGTTGACTATCGGCCCGGATGCTGTTTTCAAACTCCTTAAGGGAGCCGCCGCAGCGCAGCGTACTTTTCAGGTTGGGTCGGCCGTTGTCTTCGTACACAAACTTCGCCGTAGCACACCACACCTGCACTTTCTGCTCATCAAACGAGGGCTGACCAAGCGGCGTTTGGGCCTTACCAGCGGCAACAGTAAGCAGCAGGGCTGCAAAAAAAACCGTGGTTCGACGAAGAATACGCATCATATGCAAGCAAGTAGTTTTCAGAAGTAAGGTTGATACGCGAAAGACAGCCTAGTGATGCGCTAGCCTTAATTGCCAGACAAGCCACTAGAGCAGCGGGCCGCTAAGCGCGAGGCATTGTGGCCCCAAACCGCTAGCTGTAGTCGATTTCGGTGTTGTCGCCGATATTGAGGCTGTGGCGCATTCCTTTAAAGGAAGCATCCGAACCCACAATACAGTCGTGCATGACGGCCGAGCGCAATTCGCTGTACGAGCCGATAATGGACTCGCTCAGGATGGTGTTTTTCACGATAGTCCGGTCGCCGATGGCCACGTTGGGCCCGATGATGGAGTTACAGATTTCACAATCTTTTCCGATGCTGACAGGCGGAATGATGATGGTGTCGGGAAACTCGGGGTAGTCGCGGCGGTCCAGGAACTCGGGGCGGTTGAGCAGGCGGGCATTGGCTTCGAGCAACGAATCTTTGCGGCCGCAGTCAAACCAGTTGTCAACCGAGGTGGTCGTCATTTCGGCGCCCTCCTGAATCATGAGCATCAGCGCATCGGTAAGCTGAAACTCCCCGTGCGTGCGCTGGTCCCGGTCGATGAGCTGCTCCAGGGCCTTGGCCAGCCAACTGGGGTCGGCAATCTTATAGAGGCCAACGAGGGCGTAGTTGGACTTCGGAATGCGCGGCTTCTCCACCACTTTCGTGACGCGGCCATTCAGGGCGGTTTCCACGAGGCCGAACATCGAAGGCGTTTTTACCTCCTTCACGGCCAGCACGTTGCCAGGCGTCTGCATCATAGCCGGCAAGTCTACATCCACTATGGTATCGCCAAGCAGGATCAGGATGCCGTCGGCTTGGTCACGGAAAGTGTCGCGGGCCAGCCAGAGGGCGTGGGCAATACCTTCGCGGGGCTCCTGCACCACAAACGAGCTGCGAATCTGCGGATAGCTGCGCCGTACGTAGCTCTCTATCTTTTCGCCTAGGTAACCAATAATGAATACAAACTCTTGGACACCTGCCGCGCTAAGCCGGTCGATGATGTGCCCCAAGATAGTGTTGCCGGCCACCGGCACGAGTGATTTCGGCTGGGTATGCGTGTGCGGGCGCAGGCGCGACCCAATACCCGCGACGGGAATAATGGCTTTCATGAACAACAAGCGTGGCGTAAGTCCGCAAAATAGTGAATCGCGGCCGGAGCCGCTTCATACACAACCGCTGCGGCGTGAATTCGTACTTTGGCACAACAGAAAGGTGAAGTTGTGAAATTGCCAGATGGTGCTTTCAACAATTCACAGCGCTACTTGTGTAGCCGCGCTGTTGAACCTTAAATTCACTTTCTCCTATTTTCGCGACTTCACCATTTCCTACTTCATCAACTCTCTCCTTCATGAAACGTTTCCTTCTCTACTTCGCCGGTTTGGTGATTCTTCTTTCGCAGTCGTCGTGCGGCTACAATGGCATGGTTAGCCGCGACCAAGCCGTGAAAGCGCAATGGGCCAACGTGCAAAGTGCTTATCAGCGCCGTGCCGACCTGATTCCCAACCTTGTAAACACCGTAAAAGGCGCTGCCAACTTCGAAAAAAGCACGCTCGAAGCCGTCGTGCAGGCCCGCGCCAACGCCACGGGCGTCAATATTTCGGCCGATCAGCTCACCCCCGAAAACCTGCAAAAGTTTCAGGCCGCGCAAAGCCAACTAAGCAGCGGCTTGGGTAGGTTGCTGGCGGTATCGGAAAATTATCCGGAGCTAAAAGCCAATGCCAACTTTCAGGAGCTGCAAGCCCAGATAGAAGGCACCGAAAACCGCATCAACGTGGAGCGCAACAAGTTCAACACTGCTACCAACGACTACAACGGCTTTGTGAAGTCGTTTCCGAACAACCTGTTTGCGGGCATGTTCGGCTTTGCCGAGAAACCGTATTTCGAAGCCGACCCAGCTTCGCAGAAAGCCCCAACGGTTCAGTTTTAATCTGGTTGGTTAGGACTAGGGAATGTGCATAAGCAGAAAAAACGCCCTGCTTGATGTGGCGCCCGCAAGTATTTCTTCGGCTTCGTAGTAGTGTTGTTTGTCGTGCTGAACGGAGCTGGAGTTATTCTCCTGCTGCCTTCGCGTAGCCGATACCCCCGCTGCTCTGCCAAGATGCTTTGGCGCCCTTCACGCCTCCTGTTTTTTCTACCCCACCCTAGTCCTAACTCTCACCACCTATGACCAACCCCCTTACTCCCGAGCAGGAAGCCGCTTTGGTTGCGGCTATCCGGCAGGCCGAAGTCACAACTTCCGGCGAAATCCGGGTGCATTTGGAAGACACCTGCCCAACGCCGGAACCGCTTGACCGGGCCGCCCAAGTATTTGCCGAGCTGAACATGCACCGCACGGCGCAGCGCAATGGCGTGCTGTTTTACTTGGCCTGGAAAAGCCGCCAGTTCGCCGTCATTGGCGATTCTGGCATCAACTCGGCAGTGCCCGACGATTTTTGGGAAACCACCAAAGAAACCGTACTAAGTCAGTTTCGCACCGAAAAGTATGCCGCGGGTCTTGAGCATGGCATTCGGATGGTGGGCGAGCAACTGAAACGCTATTTCCCCTACAACTCCGTGACCGACAAAAACGAACTCGACGACTCTATTTCATTCGGCGGAGGCCCGCCCCAGTCCCCCCGCGTATGATGCAGCCTCTCCCTGTTTTGTATCGGGCGTGGTTCCGGCCGCTGCTGCTGGCACTTTTGCTGCTGGTCGTGCAGTTGGGGGCCTTGGCGCAGGACGTACCCCCGCGCCCCTCTCCCCCGCGCCTCGTAAACGACCTGGCGGGCATGATGCAGCCCGACGAGGTGGCGGCGCTAGAGCAGAAGCTCGTCAACTACAACGACTCTACGTCCTCGCAGATTGCCATCGTGACGGTGCCCACGCTCGGCGACAGCGAAATAGCTGATTATGCCCAGAAGCTCTATGAAACTTGGGGTATTGGGCAAAAAGGCAACAACAACGGCGTTCTGCTGCTTATTGCTCGTCAAGAGCAGAAAGCACGCATCCAAACCGGCTACGGCTTAGAAGGCGCCATACCCGACGCACTAGCCAAGCGCATCATTTCCAACACAATAGTTCCGGCTTTTCGGGAAGAACAATACTACCAGGGCCTCGACCGAGCCACCGACCAGCTGATTGCGCTGGCTAAAGGCGAGTACAAAGCCGACCAAACCACCCGCACCCGCCAGCGCAACAACGACAACAGTGGCTCCGGCTGGACCTTTTGGGTGATAATCGGCGCGCTGATTCTGTTTATGCTGCTTCGCTCGCGCGGCGGTGGCGGCGGCCGTGGTGGACGCGGCGGCTTCGGTGGCGGCATGATGGTGCCCCCCATTATCTTCGGTGACTTCTCGGGCGGCCGCGGCGTATTCGGGGGCGGCGGTGGCTTCGGAGGAGGTGGCGGAGGCGGCTTCGGCGGTTTCGGGGGCGGCAGCTCCGGCGGTGGCGGCGCCAGCGGCGACTGGTAACTGCGGTGCCCTACATAACGGAGCAGCGGAGTAATTGAGTAAGGTGTTCAACGACTACGAACCACTCACTCAGTTACTCCGCTGCTCCGTTACTTTATATATGGGCAGCTCGTAGAACGGGCGCAGTAGTTGCACCACGTCGAGGGCATCGGCCAGCGCTTCGTGGGCCACGGTATCATCTTCAAAACCGGCGCGGGCCTTGCAGATTTGCATGGTGGGCAGGCGCGAGTCTTTGCGCCAGTTGAGGTAGAACGCGGCGGGGTCGAGCATAGCAGGTTCGGCCCGAACCAAGGTGCCGTAGCCAGGCAATTCACGCAAAAAGCCAAGGTCGAAGGAGGCAATATTTTTGCCGGCCATGGTCACGTTGACGCAGTCGTTTTTATCGGGCTTGAAATTGTGTTCAAGCAGAAATTCACGTAGCTGCGGCAGTAGCTCGTCGGGCGTGCAGAGTTCGGGGTTGGGCTGCTTATCGGCCAGTTCTTGGAGCAGGCGAGCATTGAGGGCCAGAGCACCCGCGGTGCCCACATATTCGGGGTGGCGCACTATGCGCCGAAAGGCAGGCAGTTGTGGCAGCGGCAGCAGATGCTTCGTGTCTTCTATCACAGCAGCCAGTTCCAGAATCTGATGACGTTGGGGCCGGCCGCCGGAGGTTTCGAGGTCGAGAGATATATAGCGCATGAAGAAGCTGTACGGCCTCCGAGAAGCGGCGTTGAAGGCAGGCTGGTTTGATACCGCTGCAGAAGCTTCTTCAATAGCAGTAGTGCTTACTATTGATGAGTAAGTAGACTTAGCACCTAGTTAACATTACAGTAAAGCACATAGCCAATAAGTGAACGGCAGCGCAGCATAACATTGCCACTTGCTTCTGCTTAACCTATTGAAATTCAATAGCTAATATTTGGCATTTAGCTACGACATACGCCACCTTTCAGGGTTATTATAAGTTGAAGATATTCTATCATTTTATTTAGCAGCTTATAATTTCATATTCTTAGAGTAACATTTCGGTAACGGGGCACGGGTAGTTTTGCGGTTGAAAACAACCTTCCAACCACATGCCTTACAGTTACTTAGCTCGAGCCAGTCGGCTCTGTGCGACGGGCCTCCCTGTGCTTTTTTTAAGCCATAGTGTCCTAGCCCAAACCCAAACTATTTCGGGTACTGTAACCGACGACCAAGGCTTGCCCCTACCCGGCGCGACGGTGGTAGTGAAAGGCACTACCGTAGGCGCTTCCACCGATGCACAAGGGGCTTACACAGTTAGCGCTCCGCCTAACGCCGTGCTGCTGGTAACTTTTATCGGCTACCTTCCGCAGGAAGTGCCGGTGGAAGGCAAAACCAAGCTAAATCTCCGCCTAGCGCCCGACGCCAAGCAACTGAATGAGGTCGTAGTAACTGCTCTTGGTATCAAGCGGGAGCAGAAGGCTCTGGGGTACGCCACCCAAACGGTGAGCGGGGAAGCCTTGGTAGAAGCACGCCCCAACAACTTTGCACAAGCTCTATCGGGCAAAGTGGCGGGACTGAACCTAGTTTCGACGGGCTCAGGACCTGTAAACTCTACGCGCATTTCCTTACGGGGCGACAACTCCTTGAACCCTAACGGCAACAACGCTCTTGTTGTGCTCGACGGTGTGCCCATGAACAGCGGCCTGACTAGCTCGGGTGTAGGCAGCGCCTACGGGGCCGGCTCCGGCAACGACGTGCCCGTGGACTTCGGCAATGGCATTGCCGACATCAACCCCGACGACATTGCCAGCATCACGGTACTGAAAGGCGCCAGCGCCACGGCCCTCTATGGCAGCCGCGCCGCCAACGGCGCACTTATTATCACCACTAAAGCCGGGGCCCGCAAGAAAAAAGGCTTGGGCGTAACGGTGAACAGCAACTCCAGCATCAACACGGTGCTGAAGTGGCCTGCTTATCAGTATGAGTATGGCCAGGGCACGGGCCGCGCGTTCAACGCAGCTGGCGAGATGTACTACTCCTACGGCGCTTCCGCCGATGGACCCAGTACGGGCGGCACCAGCAGCGCCTTCGGACCGAAGTTCAACGGGCAGATGTATTATCAGTACGACCCCGTGACGCAGGCGCAGTCGACGGAGCGGCTGCCGTGGGTGCCCTATAAAGACAACATTAAGGGCTTCTACCGCACCGGCTCCACGTTCACCAACAGCGTAGCGCTGGAAGGCGGCAACGAAACCAGCTCAGCGCGGGCCTCCATCACGCACTCCAAAAACCAGTGGATCATGCCCAATACCGGCTACGAGCGGATAACGGGAGCATTGAGCGTGAACCATACCGTGGCCTCGAAGCTGAAACTAGCCGGCAAGGTAAACTTCACCAACCGCACGAGCGACAACCTGCCGGCCACGGGCTACAACAACCAGTCGTTGTCGTACTTCATGATTTTCCAGAACCCCAACGTGCCGCTCGACGCGTACCGCACCATCTGGAGAAACGGCTACGACCAAATAGACCAGGTCCACCCGTTTAGCTCGTTTATCGACAATCCGTATTTGATTGCCTACGAGATGATTAACTCTTCGACTACGCGCACCACCGTAGGCAACATCTCGGCGACTTATGATTTCACGAAGAACCTAAGCCTGCTGATACGCTCGGGCCTGGCCATGACGCAGGAGCGACGCGAGATGCGCCGGCCCTACAGCACGGCCAACTTCCAGAAAGGCTACTACAAACAGCAGGATATCAGCAACTACGAGGTCAACACCGACTTCCTGCTGACGTATCACCGGCAGTTCAACACGCACTTTGATGTGCGGGCCTCGGTGGGCGGCAACGCCATGCGCCGCCGCAACCGCAGCACCGATGCCTCGGTGCGGGACCTGGTGATTCCGGGAGTGTATAAGCTGGCCAACGGCCTAAGCAGCCCGCTGCTTGGCTTGAGCACCTACGAGAAAGACATCAACAGCAACTACGCCCTGGCTACCTTCTCCTACGACGACAAGATCTTCGTGGACCTGACCGGGCGCAACGACTGGTCGAGCTCATTGCCAGTGGAAAACCTGCCGTTTTCCTACCCTTCGGTAAGCACCAGCTTTATTCTGAACGAGTTGCTGCCTATGCCAACTTCTATTTCGCTGGCGAAGCTTCGGCTTTCGGCCGCGAAAGTTGGCAACGACACCGACCCGTACGGCAACAACAAGTACTACAACCGCAGCGACTTTGCGGGAGCGGGCTCGGTGGCTACCACGCTCTACAACAAAAACCTGAAGCCCGAGCAAACCGTCAGCTACGAAGCGGGCCTGGAGTACCTAATGTTCCAGGGCCGCCTTGGCGCCGACCTAACGGTGTACCAGAACACCACGAAAAACCAGATTCTGGAAGTACCTATTGACCCTACCACGGGCTACAGCCGCGCGCTGCTTAACGCTGGTGCTGTGCGCAACCGAGGCGTAGAAGTGGTGCTCAACACCAGGCCCGTCGACAACAACGCCTTCAAGTGGAGAAACACTATTACGTGGTCCCGCAACCGCAATAAGGTACTAAGCCTAGCGGGCGGTATCGAAGACCAGCAGGTGATTGGCGCGGGCGGCACGGCCACCATCCTGGCTACCGTAGGCGGTACCACCGGCGACATTTGGGGCTACGGCTTCGACTACTCGCCCGACGGCAAAATCATCTACAACAAAGACGGATTGCCCGTACAGCCCGCCAATATCAAGTACATCGGGCGGGCTTATGCTGACTGGAAAGGTGGGTTCCTGAACGAGGTATCGTACAAGAATTTCCGGCTGAGCGTGTTGTTTGACGGGCAGTACGGGGGTATCATCTATTCGCAAACGCACCACAAAATGAGCGAGCAGGGCAAGCTGAAATCCACGCTGCCGGGCCGCGAAGAAGGCTACATTGTCGGCGATGGGGTGGTGGCCAACCCGGATGGCACTTACTCGCCCAACACCACGCAGGTAATTCCGGCGGCTTTCTACGCCGAGTACTACCGCCGCGCCAACATCGAAAGCAACTCGTTTGATGCCTCGTATCTGAAGCTGCGTGAGGCCCGCATCGAGTTCAATTTGCCTGCCGCGCTGCTGGCCCGCACCAAGGCGCTGACCGGGGCCACCATCGGGCTCTACGGCCGCGACCTAGCCATGTGGACCAAGTTCCCCATGTTCGATCCGGAAACGGCGGCCCTCAACGGCGGCACTATCCTGCCCGGCGTGGAAATCGGTCAGCTTCCCTCCACCCGCACTATGGGCGTGAACATCACGCTGCAATTCTAGAACGCTAGCCCCCTTTCTAAAAATAAGGGGAATTGAAATCTAGCGCTAACACAGCTTCCGGCTAAACATTCCTGTTTCCGACTTTCCAATGAAAAAATACATAGCTCTTCTGCTGCTGGCTTGTGGCGGCAGCTTGGTTTCGTGCACCGATGGGTTCGAGGAACTGAACACCGACCCCAACCGCATCGAGACAATCAGCCCCGGCACCCTGCTTAATCCTACGATGTACGAATTGGCTGCCTTCAATACCAGCCGAGCCGATGCGTTTACTTTCGATATTATGCAGGTGGCACTGCCGTTTCCGAGCGTGTCGGGAGGGGTGCACCGCTACATAGTAAGCGAAAGCGCCGGCAACTCCACCTGGACAACCTACTACCGCTGGCTAGCCAATATTCGGGAGATGCGCGCCGCTGCCGTAGCTGCCCAAGACCCCAACTACGAGGCCGTAGCCATGACGCTCAATGCGTGGGTTTACGCCAACCTAACCGACTGCTTTGGGGATGTGCCCATGACGGAAGCTAGCCAGGGCGAGGCAGGCGTGCTGTACCCCAAGTTCGACACGCAACAGCAGATCTACACCCAACTGCTCGACGATTTGGATGTTGCCAATGGCCTGTTCAGCACCACCCGGGCTATGAGCTACGGCTCTGATCTTCTCTACGACAACAATGTGGCTAGCTGGCGCCGGTTCTGCAACTCGCTCCGGATGCGGCTATTGCTACGCCTTTCAAAGCGGCCCGAAATGAATACCGCTACCCGCTTGGCCGCCATGATCAACGACCCGACCAAGTACCCAGTATTCACGCAAAACAGTGAGTCGGCCATTTTCAAAATTACAGGGGTGGCACCCAATGTGTCGCCTTGGGGCCGGGCCATCGACTTTACCACGAGCCGTGCCGCCGCCGAGTTCTTTATCGATAACCTGAACACGTGGAACGACCCACGCCTAGCGAAGTTTAATACCCAAGCCAAAACCAAGGACGGCCGCAGCAACATCGGCTACAAGGGTATTCCGAGCGCCTACGGCGGCAGCGACGCGCAGTTTCAGTACCAGCCTTCCAACTTCAACATTGCGCTGGTAACCGCCTCCGTGTCGGCTAACATGCCGTCGGTGCTGATGACGTATGCCGAGGTGGAGTTCATCAAGGCCGAAGCGGCGCAGCGGGGCTACACCTCCGCCGACGCACGCACCCACTACGAGCGAGGCGTGAAGGCTGCCATCGAGCAGTGGGGCGCCGTAGTGCCTGCTACTTATTTCCAAAACCCCGCTGTGGCGTACAACGGCACGCTGGAACGCATCATGCTGCAGAAGTATTACGCGCTGTTTTTCAACGACTACCAGCAGTGGTTTGAATACCGCCGCACGGGTTTGCCGGTGCTACCACGCGGCAAAGATTTGCAGAACAACGGCGTAATGCCCACGCGCTTCAAGTACCCGCTTATTGTGCAAACCAACAACGGCGACAACTACCGCGCCGCCGTGGAAATTATGGGTGCCGACGACGTGAACACCAAAGTGTGGTGGGAAAAATAGCCTGCCCCACCAAGAGCCGTCATACTTCCTGTTGATTTAACCCGCATACGATGTCGCAACAACGCAGAACTTTCCTGAAATCCATCGGTCTGGCAGGCCTTGGGGTAACGCTTGACGTGAACCTAGGCGTGGCCCAACCCAAAGCCGCGCCGCGCACCAGCCCCGATGTAGCCGTAGCTACCCTCAGCGGTAAAGTGCACGCCCAAGGCCAAGGCATAGCCGGTGTAGCCGTTACCGACGGTATCAACGTCACGCTCACCGATGCCAAAGGCCAGTACACACTGGAAAGCAGCGGCGCCGCCGACTTCGTGTACATTTCGGTGCCGCGCGGCTACGAGTTTCCGCAGGAAAAGGGCGTGGCCCGCTTCTATCGCCAGAAAGAGCCAATAAAGGGTCGTTTCAAAGCCGACTTCGAGTTGCGCAAGCTCGCCCAAGACGACACGCAACACAACTTCATTGTGTGGGCCGATCCGCAGATGATATCCAAGGCCGATGCCGCCGAGTTTAAAGCCACGGCCGTGCCCGACACTCAAAAGCTGCTAGCCAGCTACGCAGCAGGCACGCTGTTTCATGGCATTGGTTGCGGCGACCTGGTGTGGGACCATTTCGAGTTGTTCGACGACTACCAGCAGGGTGTGGCGAGCACCGGCATTCCGTTCTTCCAGGTCATCGGCAACCACGACATGGACCTTACGGCTCGCACCGACGACCATTCCGCCGATACGTTCAAGAAGCTGTTTGGCCCTACGTACTACTCGTTCAACCGGGGCGAGATTCACTATGTGGTGCTCGATGACGTGTTCTTCATCGGGTCGGCCAAAAAGTACATCGGCTACCTGACGGAGCGGCAGTTGGCGTGGCTGGAGCAGGATTTGGCTCACGTGAAGCCTGGCGCTACTGTGGTGGTGAGCTTGCACATTCCGCCATACACCAAGCAGCACGTGCGCAACAAAGACAAAGAAGAGCCCATGGGCGGCGTGGTGTCCAACCGCAAAGAGCTGTACCGTTTGCTGAAGCCGTACAAGACGCACATCATGTCGGGCCACACGCACTTCAACGAAGTATTGCAAACCACTGAAAACGTGGTAGAGCACGTGCACGGCACCGTGTGCGGCGCATGGTGGACCGGCCCGATCTGCACCGACGGCACACCCGGCGGCTACGGCGTGTACGAGGTACGCGGCAGCGAAGTAAAGTGGTACTATAAAGCCATTGGACAAGAGCGCAACCACCAGTTCCGCATCTACCCCAAGGGCAGCCTACCCGACCGCCCCGACGATTTGGTGGTGAACGTTTGGAATTGGGACCCCAGCTGGAAAGTAGCTTGGTTTGAAGACGGCACACGCCGCGGCGAGATGAGGCAACACACCGGCTTCGACCCGCTGTCGGTGCGGCTGCACGGGGGCCCGGATCTACCTGCCAAGCACAAATTTGTGGACCCCACGCTCACCGACCACCTGTTCGTCGCCAACGTGTCGGCGCAGGCCAAGGAAATCCGCGTTGAAGTCACCGACCGGTTCGGGCAAGTCTACACCGATACACTGTCGGCCTAGCTGTTGTCTGGCCATCGTAGTACCCCACTTCCAACCCAATCTGCTTAGAGGGGTGGGGTTCTGCTATGGCTCCACACTGGTTTGGCAACTGATAACTTATATACCTTGGGCTGCGGAGTTATCTGTTGGCTTGTTCTCTCTTGATGATGAAATTCATTTCTTTTCTGGCGACCGTGCTGCTCACTGCTCACTTCGCCACGGCCCAAAACAGTACCTTCGACCGGCAGGGCCACCGCGGCGGCCGCGGCCTTATGCCCGAAAACACTATCCCGGCCATGCGCAAAGCGCAAGACCTCGGCATGACTACCCTGGAGATGGACGTGCTAGTGAGCCAAGACAAGCAAGTGCTTCTCTCGCACGACCCCTACATGAGCGCCGACTTTGTGCTAACCCCCGACGGGCAACCCATCAAAAAAGCCGACGAGCAGAAACACCGCCTCTACGCCCTCCCCTACGCCGAAATACGCCGCTACGACGTAGGCAGCCAAGGCAACTCCAAGTTTCCGCGGCAGCAGAAGCTGCGCACCTACAAGCCGCTGCTAGCCGAAGTCATCGACTCGGCGGAGACATATGCCCGCTTGAAAAAGCTACCCGCTCCACGCTACAACATCGAAACTAAGTCCATGCCGGAAGGCGATGGTAAGCTGCACCCGGCGCCCGCCGAATTTGTGAAATTGCTGCTGGCCGTAGTCAAAGCCAAGGGCATAGCAAGCCGTGCTACTATCCAATCGTTCGACCCGCGCACCTTAGAGCTGGTACACCAAGCCGACCCAACGCCGCACACTGCTTTATTGGTCATGAACACGCAAGGCTTAGCGGCCAACTTGAAGCGCCTTAGCTTCCGGCCTACCATCTACAGCCCCCATTCCCAGCTCGTAAACGCCGACTTGGTACAGGCTTGCCATAAAGAAGGCCTCCAGATTATCCCTTGGACGGTAAACGACGCCGAGGGCATACAGCGCCTTATACAGTTGCAAGTAGACGGCATCATCACCGATTATCCCGACCTATTCGCCACGCTGCCGAAACCTTAAAGTAAACAAACAGATCAGTAAGCCCGACGGGGGTCGTGAGTAGCTAGATGGAGCGCATAACCTCCGCTACTACGTACGACGCCCGTCGGGCTTACTGATCTACTGATTTGCCGCTTCCTAATGGTCACTCTTTACGCCTGCCTCAATAGCTACTTGCAGGCGGTTTTCGGCGGGCGGTATAGGACACGAATAAGCCGAGCTGTACGCACAAAACGGGTTGTAGGCGCAATTGAAATCAAGTACTAACTGGCCGTTTTTGATTTGGCCTATGCGTAGGTCGATGTAGCGGCCGCCGCCGTAGCTGCTGTGCCCGTTGGTTTGGTCGGTGAAGGGTACCACGAGGTAGTCTTTGTATTCCTTCGTGCGCAGCAAGTCCAGACTTTGGTAAACGGTCAGGTGTTGCGGCTGGCCGTTGTAGCGGAAATGTACCTCGCCGTATTTGCGGTACAACGGCTTGCGGCCATTGCTGGTTTGCATTTCAAATGGAGCCTGCGAGGAATCCCGCACAAACCGGGTTTCCACGCACGCCGCATAATTGACTGGAAAGAAAGGCAAGCTAGTGAAGCTGCTCCGCGCTGGCGCAGGCAATGGTGAGCGGGCCGGATCTTTATACTCGGCATTCAGTTCTGCCTGAAACGTTGCCACTCGTTTTGCATGCTCTTCTTTCGAAGGCACAACAGCCGATGCCACCGTCTGGGCCCGTCCTGTAGTAGAGAGGGCCATTACGACCAATAAAAACTGAGAGATAAAAAGCCGCATAGAGTAAAGAATTCGTGTCGTCGGTTGGCAATTACTCGCCAAAGCTACTTTCCCTCTTTCACAATACTAGGCTCTTGTCTGCCTATTAGCAGCATACTGGCTTCTTCTTATATTTCTAACACGAATTTCTCTGATCTGTCATATTACTGATTGCTATGCTTATATTTAGCGAGCATCACTAACAGCATTGCTGCTAGGCTGATTCTAGCACTCCTAGCTCCCTTACTTATCTTTTTACCCGCAGGTGCTTGACACGCCAGTCACAGCACTTCTCTATTGCTCTCTATGAAAGCAACCAGTACTTTCTTTTTCTTATTTCTACTCCTGTTCAGCCAATCTACTTTCGCGCAATCCTCGCCCGATGACACAACGCTTGTAACGTCTGCGGTTGCCCAATTCGAGAAGCAGTATAGCGCTATCTATCCTATTCACGCGCATCTGTATAACGGCCCCGAGTACGTAGACTATTCCAAACGCTATTTCCAGCTTACCGGGCACCAATTTTTTAGCGTTGCCGAAAAGCAAGACGGAAGTATTTATTACAACAACCAATACTTCACTGGCTTGCAATTCACTTACGATGTAGTACGCCAGCAGATTGTATTACTGCATCCTACCACCCCGCTCCAGCTCCGGCTTCTTAATGAGCGAGTTAATTATTTCACTCTTGGAGGCCACCACTTCAAGCGCCTTGTAATTGATAGTTTATCGAGCAAGGTTCTTCGCACGGGCTTTTACGAAGTTTTGGTTGATGGCAAAGTACAGCTATTGGCGAACCGCTCGAAACAAATGCAGGAGAAAATAGAGGGCAACAATATAAATGCAGAATTTATACTTGCCGATAGACTATTTATTAAAAAAGACAACGTTTATCACAGCATTTATAAAAAGAACTCGGTACTGAAGATATTATCTGACCGAGGCGAAGAATTAAAGAAATTCAGCAGTTCTAAGAAGCTAAAATTTAAAAAAGCTAGCCGCGAATCTTCCATAGTACAATTGGTACAATATTACAGCAGTCTGGCAGCGCAGTGATTTTCTTACTTGCGTAGCGCGTTATTCCCTTTCGAGTTATTTAAAGCTTCTCATGAAACACCTTTACCGCCTATTTATTTTTCTACTTACCCTAACCAGTCTCACAGCCTACGGACAGCAGCCAACCGAAAAAAAGGTTAGCGGCAATTTCAATCATCTGCCGTTCGAGCAATTTGTTACGCAGCTAGAACAGCAAACCGCTTTTCATTTCTACTTCGATCCGGCAGCCGTCGATAGTCTTTACGTTACGCTGCAAGTGCAAGAGCAGCCCGTACGCACCGTGCTGGAGCAGGCCCTGCAGAACACCCCTTTTCGGTTCGCCATCGACGATGAAAACCGCGTTTTTGTAACCTCGGGCGCTACCATCGAATCTACTTTGTCGGAAGATTTCTTTCGGCCCGAAGCTACGGGAACGGTGGCGGCTTCGGCGCGGGTCAGCCAGAGCGATGCTCGTCCGAGCGCCGCAGTTCGGTCGCGGTATGTGCGGGAGGCGGAGTTCAAAGTGTATGACTTAGGTTCGGGCGGCGCCGCGGGCAGCAAGGCCACGCTGGCCGGCCATATTCGGGATTTAAAGTCCGGGGAGCCGACCATTGGGGCAACTATCTACACCGATAACCCCGCCGTGGGTACCAGCACCGACCAGTTTGGCTACTACTCCCTCACCCTCCCCGTGGGGCGCTACGACATAAAAATCCGGGGCATTGGCATCAAAAACACCAAGCGTCAAGTGATTTTGCGCGGGAATGCCAAGCTGGAAATTGAAGTGGAAGAAGACATTACACCGCTGAAAGAAGTGGTGATTGAAGCCGAGAAAGACAAGAACGTTTCGGGCATGCAGATGGGCCTGGAGAAGCTCGACATCAAGACCATGCGCCAAGTACCCACGGCCTTCGGCGAAACTGATATTCTGCGCGTGGTGCTTACCCTGCCGGGCGTGAAATCGGTGGGCGAAGGCAACACGGGCCTAAATGTGCGCGGCGGCGCCACCGACCAGAACCTGATTCTGTTCAATGGCACGACTATCTACAACCCTTCGCACTTATTCGGTTTTTTCTCGGCCTTCAACCCCGACATTCTGCAAACGGTGGAGCTCTACAAAAGCGCCATTCCAGCGAAGTACGGCGGGCGCTTGTCCTCGGTGCTGGAAATCAAAACCCGGGAAGGCAACAAAAAGAAGTTTTCGGGTTCGGGCGGTATCGGCCCGCTCACCAGCCGCCTCACGCTGGAAGGGCCCATCGTGAAAGACAAAAGCGCCTTTATCATCAGCGGCCGCACCAGCTATTCCGACTGGATTCTGCGGCGACTCTCTAACAGTTCGTTTCGGCAGAGTTCCGCTTCTTTCTATGATATCAGCGCCCACGTCAACTACCAGTTCGACGAGAAGAACTCGGTGTATGCTACCGGCTACCTCAGCGCCGACAAGTTTCGCTTGGCCAGCGACACGTCGTATCAATACGTCAACCAGAATGTTGGCGTGAAGTGGCAGCACAACTTCAACAATAAGCTCTACAGCGTGGTCACGGGTGCCTACAGCCACTACGGCTACGACATCACCAGCGTGGAAAACGCGGTTAATGCGTCGAGCCTCAAGTATGGCATCAATCAAACCAACGCCCAGCTTGATTTCAGCTATTTCCCGAACTCCAAGCACACCATAGATTTCGGCATCAGCTCGTTGCTCTACAATATCTCGCCGGGTAGTCTAACCCCCAACGGCGACAGCTCCCTGATAGCAACCGACGTGTTGGCCCGGGAACGAGCGCTGGAAAGTGCCTTCTATGTTTCCGACCGAATTGATCTTACCCAACGGCTTTCTATTTCCATCGGGCTGCGGTACTCGCTCTTCAATGCACTAGGCCCGCGCGACGTGTATCAGTACGCGCCGGGATTATCTCGCACAGAGAGCTCCATTGTGGATACCGTTGCGTACGGCTCTGGCAAAGTACTCGCCACCTACCACGGTCCCGAGTACCGATTGTCGGCGCGGTACTCATTGTCCGACAACTCGTCGGTGAAGCTCAGTTACAACCGCACGCGCCAGTACATTCATCAGCTTTCCAACACCGCTTCCGTGTCGCCGGCCGACATCTGGAAGCTCAGCGACGCAAACATCCGCCCGCAAGTTGGCGACCAAGTATCGGTGGGCTACTACCGCAACTTCAAGTCCAACACCATCGAAACGTCCATAGAGACTTACTACAAGTCGCTGCGTGACTTTGTGGATTATAAGAGTGGTGCCACGCTCATCCTGAACCACCACATCGAGACGGACATTGTAAATGCTCTGGGCAAGGCCTACGGGGTGGAAGTAATGGTGAAGAAGCTGACCGGCAAAATCAACGGGTGGGTAAGCTACACCTACTCGCGCTCCTTGGTGCGGGTGAACTCGGGTACCACCTCCGACATGATCAACGGGGGCAGCTACTACCCCAGCAACTTCGACAAGCCGCACGATTTCACCATGATTGGCAACTACCGTTTCAGTCGGCGCTTCAGCAGCTCACTCAACTTCACTTACAGCACCGGTCGCCCCATCACGTTACCGCTGGCGAAATACTACGTGGCCAATTCGTTACGGGTATACTA
The DNA here is from genome assembly GCF_029433095.1 of Hymenobacter sp. YC55. Lineage (GTDB taxonomy): Bacteria > Bacteroidota > Bacteroidia > Cytophagales > Hymenobacteraceae > Hymenobacter. Next base: position 304,434 of record NZ_JARNTX010000004.1, on the reverse strand, counting down.
CTCAGACCGAAACGCCTACCGAGTACCCGACTACTACCGCGCCGATTTTGCCTTGAACATAGAAGGCAACCACAAAGTGAAGAAACTCGCGCATAGCTCCTGGACGCTCGGCGTGTACAACCTGACGGGCCGTCGGAACCCCTACTCCGTGTATTTCAAATCAGAAAATGGCCAAATCAAAGGCTACAAGCTTTCTATTTTCGGCCAGCCTATTCCTACTATCACCTACAATTTCAAATTCTAGATGCACGCCTTGCTCTGTATTCGAATTGGCTTCATAAGCCTTATAAGCATAGTATTATCTAGTTGCATTGACTCTTATATACCTGAAGCTATTAGCTCTAAAACTAATTATTTGGTGGTAGATGGATTTATAAACAGCAATGGTATTACGACAATTACTCTCTCGCGCACTTATGACATTAGCGCTGCTACGGCACCACCCAAGGAAATTAAAGCAACGGTATTTATAGAAGAGGAAAACGGGGCACGCAACTCGCTCCGGGAAACTAGTCAAGGCACTTATACCTCAAATAATCTAGTTCTTAATCCAACCAAAAGATATCGGCTTCACATAAATACAGCGACAGGCAAAGAGTACACTTCTGATTTCGCCTCAGTTAAAGTTACGCCTCCTATCGACAAAGTCGCTTGGAAAGCAGCTGACAGTGGGTTGAATATTTATGTTGATAGCCACGATGACACGAATGCAACGCAGTATTACCGATGGGATTACGAAGAAACCTGGGAGATAACCCCACCTTATTCTGTTGGCATTGAATATAAGAACGGCAGGATACAGGATATTACGGTTCCCTACCCGGTAATCTGCTGGGGCATTGCAAAATCTACCGATATCAAAATAAGCAGCACGACTCGCTTGAGTCAGGATGTGGTTTCCAACTTCTTGCTCCGCTCCTTTCCTACTACTGCCTCCCAATTCAACACCGCCTACAGCATTCTGGTGAGGCAACACGCCCAAACTGCCGACGAGTACATGTATTGGGAGTTGCTGAAGAAGAACACCGAGAATATCGGTACGCTGTTTGACCCGCTTCCTGCGCAGCTCACGGGCAATGTCCATTGCCTCAACGACGATACCGAATTAGCGCTTGGGTTTGTAGGAGTGCATTCCGTGGCGGAAAAGCGTATTTTCATCCGTCGGACGGAATTGCCCCGGACTTGGTTCGTGCGAACCGGATACGAAAATTGCTTGCCTCCTGATACCGTTTTTCTTTTCAAACCTGCCCCGCCACCGCCTATCGCTCAAACGCTGCAGACTTATTTCAACACGCCTAATTATCTACCTATTCAACCATATTTTGAGAATGGTACCATAACGGGCTATCTGGCAAAGTCGCGGGATTGTATTGATTGTCGCACGCGCGGCACGGCAGTTAAACCTAGCTTCTGGCCTTAATATTCTCTGTTGAAACACATGCGCTGCAATAAGATGAGTATATGTAAGGCCTGGGCGGCGGTAGGAAAGGGCATCTACGTTGGGTTGCTAGGGGTAGTACTGGCCACTACTGGAACGGCGTATGGCCAAGGGGAAGCTGCTGATGGTGTAGCCAGCAGATTCAGCCGTTATCAGCAGACTGCTTTACCCGAGAAGCTTTTCCTCCACCTCGACCGTCCGCTGTACTTGAGCGGAGAGATGCTGTGGTTCAAGATTTATGCGGTAGAGGGTACGTACTCGCGGCCGCTGCCGCTAAGCACAGTGGCCTATGTTGAAGTGCTCGACAAAGAGAAGCGGCCGGTAGCACAAGCTAAGATTCCGTTGAAGCAGGCTACTGGCCAAGGCTCCTTACCGCTCTCGTCCTCGTTGCCTTCCGGCACTTACACCGTCAGGGCGTACACCAACTGGATGAAGAATTTCGGGCCGGAATATTACTTCCAAAATACCGTTACGGTAATCAACCCGTTGGTGGCATCTGGTTCAGCAGCAGCGAAGGATTCGGCAGCGTACGATGTGCAGTTCTTCCCTGAGGGCGGAAACCTGGTGCAAGGGCTCAGCAGCAAAGTAGCCTTCAAAGTCACTGCTAAAACGGGCACTGGCGTGGCTGCTCAAGGCAAGCTCCTCAACCAGAGCGGCACTGTGGTGGCCACGTTCAAAACGCTGCGCTACGGAATGGGGAATTTCACGTTTGCTCCAGAAGCAGGTGCCTCTTACACTGTCCTCATTACCGTAGGCAAGCAGGTGATGCGGCGCAGCTTGCCGCGCGTGTTCGAGCAAGGCTATGTGATGCACCTGGAAAACAACGGCACAGGCCCCCTAACCTTGACCGTGCGCTCAACCAGCTCGCAGCCGAGCAGTATTTCTCTGTTGGCTCATTCGCGCCAAAAAGTTGCGGTGGCAGCCCAAGGGCAACTGGTTAACGGACAAGCCACTTTCAGTATCAACAAAGATCAGTTACTGGACGGCATCTCGCATTTCACGGTGTTCGATGCGCAGCAGAAACCGTTGTGCGAGCGGCTGTACTTTCAGCAGCCCAAGAAAAAGCTTTCCATAACGGTTCGGCCCGACAAAAACCAGTACACCATCCGCGACAAAGTAGCGGTTGAGTTGGCCACCGCTACGCAAGATGCGCAGCGTACGGGCGCCAACCTCTCGATGGCCGTTTACCGCCTCGACTCACTCACCACCGCTCCCACGGCCGATATCAATAGCTACCTATGGCTGACCTCGGACCTGAAAGGCCGCGTCGAGCACCCCGAGTATTACGTGACCGACGCCAGCCCCGAAACCGTTGAAGCCGCCGACAACCTGATGCTGACCCAGGGCTGGAGCCGGTTTCGGTGGGAAGATGCCCTTGCTACCAATCCTGCCACTTTTTCTTACTCGCCTGAACTGCAGGGGCACATCATCCAGGGACGGATAACGCAGGCCGGCACCAACCGACCAGTAAAAGGGGCTGTAGCCTATCTGGCAAGTCCAAGCCGCATTACCCGGCTCGCCAACGACAAAAGCAACGACGATGGCTTGGTACACTTCGAGATAAACGACTTTGATCGGCCCAAAGAGATTGTCGTTCAAATTGATCCGCAGCAAGACAGCACCCACCGCATAGAAATTCTCAATCCGTTCTCTCAGCAGTACGCCACTACGCCTACCACGCCCTTCGTCCCGCTCACTCGTTTCCAGCAGGATTACACCAAGCGGCATTTCCAGACGCAGGTACAAGCCATCTACTCTAAAAAGTACGAGAACCGCTACAACATACCGCCCGCCGATAGCACGGCCTTTTATGGTAAGCCCGACGAGCTCTACTACTTAGACAAGTACACCCGCTTCAAAGTATTGGAAGAGGTAATGCGCGAGTACGTACCGGGCGTGATAGTTAGAATTCGGAAAGACGGCTTTCACTTCCTAGTAGTTGATAAAGTCAATAAAACCGTATTCACCGAAAACCCCTTGGTGTTGCTAGATGGAGTGCCCATTTTCAACATCAATAAGATAATGGCCATGGACCCGCTGAAAATCCGGAAGTTGGAAGTGGTTGATAGCCACTATTTCCAGGGCGTGTCTTTATACAGCGGGATAGTAAGCTTCACTACCTACAAAGGCGACCTAGAAGGCTTTAACCTCAGTTCGCGGGCACTAATCCAACAGTATGAAGGCGTACAAAGCCAGCGGGAGTTCTACTCACCTCGCTACGATACGCCCGAGCAGAAGCAAGGCCGCCTGCCCGACATGCGCAACCTGCTGTATTGGAATCCAGCCATTACAACTACCAGCACCGAACCTAGCAAGCTGGAATTCTTCACTGGCGACCAAGCCGGGCGCTACCTGGTAGTAGTGCAAGGCCTCTCTCCTAAAGGAGCTGCAGGCAGCAGCAGTTTCACGCTTGAAGTGAAGCAGGCGCTGTAACCGTGTAAACACTGTTGACAATCGTATAGTGTATGGATCGTAACCAGCAAGGGCCTCAAGTACTTCTTGGGGCCCTTGCTGGTTTTATAAGAAGCTATTCATACAGGCCGGGGTAGCCTGCTGGTAAGCTTGAGGCAGGTCAACCCCACGGCCGGGCTGCCGTTTACCTGCGTAAAGATTTGTTCTGGTAGTTACTTCCTGCCGAATTGCTGCCTATTGACCTTAGCTGCGACCATAAATAAAGCTATGCCCACCAATGTTTTTCCGCGCCTGTTTGTTGTGCTTAGAAGAATAGACAAGTAAAGCTAGCCGTATTTCCGTGCCAGGTAGCAATAGCTGTTTCTTACCTTCGCCCTCCTATGACTGACTCTTCCCAACCCGCCAAAAAGCTCTTTCTGCTCGACGCCTTTGCCCTGATTTACCGCGCCCACTTTGCGTTCAGCAAGAATCCGCGCGTCAATTCCAAGGGCCTTAACACGGGTGCTATTCTTGGCTTCACCAATACGCTGGTGGAAGTGCTGCAAAAGGAAAAGCCAACCCACATTGGGGTGGCGTTTGATGCGCAGAAAAAAACGTTCCGCCACGATAGTTTTGCCGACTATAAGGCGCAACGCCAGGCCATGCCCGAGGACATTGGCACGGCTATCCCCTACATCAAGAAAATCATTCAGGCCTTTCACATCCCTATCCTGATGGTGGACGGGTTCGAGGCCGACGACGTGATAGGCACGCTGGCGCAGCGGGCCGAAGCGCAGGGCTTTGAGGTGTTCATGATGACGCCCGACAAGGACTACTGCCAACTCGTAACCGATAAGATTAAGATTTACCGGCCAGCCTTTATGGGGAATGCGGCCGAAGTGCTCGATGTGGCCCACGTACTCCAACGTTTCGAGATTGAGCGTGTCGAGCAGGTAATTGATATTCTAGGCTTGCAAGGCGACGCCTCCGACAACATTCCTGGTATTCCGGGCATCGGCGAGAAGACCGCCAAAAGCCTGATTCAGCAGTTCGGCTCGGTGGAGAATTTGATTGCCAACTCCGACCAACTCAAGGGCAAGCAGCAGGAAAACGTGCGCAACTTCGCCGAGCAGGGCCTGATGAGCAAGGAACTGGCCACCATCCACGTCAATGTCCCCATCGACTTCGAGGCTGAGAAGCTGGTGCTCGATAGTCCCGACGAAACCCAACTCCGCACCTTGTTCGACGAGTTGGAGTTCCGCCAACTAGCCGCTCGTATTTTGGGTGGCGGTGAAAAGGCTGCTGCACCAGCAACTGCCGCCGACCGCGCCAATCCCCGGTCAAGCTCGCGGCGCCCGAAAGTGCCTGCTGGGCAAGCCAGCTTGTTTGGCAACAGTTCCGATGCGGCCGTAGCTATTGGCGCTGAAGAAGGTGAAACAGGCAGCTTCGGGGCGCCTGCTGGCCCGCGCCTCACGCTTGCCGACGTACCGCACCAGTACCATCTTATCGACACGCCGGAGCTGCGCCAGTCGCTGCTCAGCTTCTTGCTTCAGCAAAGTGAAGTCAGCTTCGATACCGAAACCACTGGCCTCGATACGATGACGGCCCGGCTTGTGGGACTCTCGTTTTGCTGGCTGCCGGGCGAAGCTTACTACGTGCCTGTTCCCCAAGACGACCACGCTGCCGCGCAGGCGCTGGTAGACGAGTTCCGGCCGTTCTTCGACGCGACAGGCATCCTCAAAATCGGTCAAAACATCAAGTACGACCTCACCATCCTGCGGCACTACGGTGTAGAGATTCAAGGGCCGCTCTTCGATACCATGCTAGCGCACTACCTGCTGGAGCCGGATATGCGCCACAACATGGACGTGCTGGCCGAAACCTACCTGCACTACACGCCGGTAGCTATTACCTCGCTCATCGGCAACAAAGGCAAAAACCAGAAAACCATGGCCGACCTCCCGCCGGCCGAAATAGCGGACTACGCTTGCGAGGATGCCGATGTAACCTTGCAACTCAAGCACGTATTCGAGCCGATGCTCAAAGAAGTGGGCTTGCTGGATTTGCTGAACGAGGTTGAAAACCCGCTGGTGCCGGTGCTATCAGCTATTGAGTACGAAGGCGTGAAGATTGATTCTAGCGCCATGGGCGAGTACTCGGCCGAGCTGCAGGGCTACATTCAGGAAATAGAGCAGCAAATTTTCACGGCCGCCGGCCAGGAGTTCAATATTGGCTCGCCGAAGCAGCTAGGTGAAATCCTGTTCGATAAGCTTGGCTTGGGTGGCGGCAAAATCAAGAAAACCAAAACCGGGCAGTACGCCACCGGCGAGGAAGTGTTGAGCGTATTAGCTGCCGACAATCCCGTGGCGGGCCTGATTCTGGAGCACCGTCAGCTCACCAAGCTGCGTTCCACTTACGTAGAAGCCCTACCTCAACTGGTGTGTGATTTAGATGGGCGGGTACACACCAGCTTCAACCAAGCCGTTACGGCCACCGGTCGCCTGAGCAGCACCAACCCCAACCTGCAGAACATTCCAATTCGCACCGAGAAGGGCCGGGAAATCCGCAAAGCCTTTGTGCCCCGCGACGAAAACCACGTGCTGCTTGCCGCCGACTACTCCCAAGTGGAACTACGCATCATGGCCGACTTTTCGGGCGACAAAACCATGATTGAAGCTTTCCGCTTAGGCCAAGACATTCATACCAGCACGGCCAGCAAGGTTTTCCACGTACCCTTGGACCAAGTGGATGGAGAAATGCGCCGCAAAGCCAAAACCGTCAACTTCGGCATTATCTACGGTATATCGTCGTTTGGCTTGGCCCAGCGCATTGGCATCTCGCGCAAGGAAGCCACCGAAATTATCGAAACGTATTTCGAGGAATTCAGTGCCGTGAAGAAGTTCATGGACGAGAGCATCAATAAGGCGCGTGAGCTGGAATATGCTACTACCCTGCTCGGCCGTCGCCGCTACCTGCGCGACATCAACTCACGCAACGCCACTCTACGCGGCTATACTGAGCGCAACGCCATCAATGCCCCCATCCAAGGCACCGCCGCCGATATTATTAAAAAGGCCATGATTAATATTCACGACTGGCTGCGCGACGAGAAACTGGCTACCCGCATGATTCTACAGGTGCACGACGAACTTGTCTTCGATGCCGTGAAAGAGGAAATCGACTACATCACGCCCAAAGTGAAAGAACTGATGACCACTGCCCTTCTCCTCCCCCACGGCGTACCCTTGGAAGTGGAGGTTGGCACCGGCAGCAACTGGCTCCAAGCACACTAATGGCATAGCAACGGATAGTGTTTACCAAGCCACAACCAAAAGGGCGGGTCGTATAATACGACCCGCCCTTTTGGTTGTGGCGTATGCTTATTTACTGCGCCTCGTACGTATAACGAGTTACTTTCTGGGCTCCGTCTAGTGCTTCGGCAACTTTGACCACCAGCTTATTGCCAGTGAGTTCTTGAATGGTGCACTGACGAGTGAAAGGGGCCACTACTATCGTCAGTGTTTTGCCACTGAGCGTCCATTCTCCCGAAACGGTCTGTGGGCTGTTGTAGCTATCTTCTGTGGCGCCATCCTCCATTCGGAGACTGTAGTCCGCTAAGAACTTTACGGTGTTGTTCGCGCTGGCAGCATATCGGAAATACTTAGCAACTGGCTCCGCGTCGCCTATAGCTTCTGTCTCGGCAGTTTGCTTCCATGTCTTGGAAGTCAGCATTTGAGCAGCAGTTCGAGGCGATGGGTCTTCCTTTTTATCGTTGGCGCAGGAAGCTAAAACGCTGGCTAAAGCCAGCGAGGTAAGCGGTAACACTCGTTTCATAATACGGTAAGAATGTAGATAATAAATCACTGCTAATAAGGAGGAATCCAGAGCGAAACCTCGCACAATACAGTCAATAGCACAAAGGTAAATTATATTAGAATAAGTATGTTTTGTTTATAGCAACACCAAGCCTACAAAGCACCTATATTAAAACAGAACTTTTGTTTAACTTATTGTTAGTCAGCAGCATAATAAATGTATTCTTCTGCCAAAATAGATATACAGTTTTATTTCCTATCAGGTATAATCATACTTCAAATTGCTTAATTATCACTCAGAAAAAGTAGGCACTGTCCCAACAGAACGAGCCCGCACTATTAGCTATCAAGCAGGATTAGCCAGTACGCTTGTTGTTGCTCCTTAAGAGTTGGCTAACAGCAGCTATTTTCCATTTTTTGCTACTACAAACATTCGGTCGCCGAAACGGCCAGTGAGTTGGTTGAGCCAATAGGTAGGATACTGCCCGAGCAACTTGCCCGCTTGCTCTACTGGGTTACCCCCTAGTCGAATTTGCTGCGGTTTCTTCACGGGGTTCAGCAAGTCAACGACCTCGAACTTGTGCTTGTCCAGCAGCTTGCGAATAGTGGTAGGGGTAAATTCGTAGAGGTGGTAAGGCGGGATATCCATGCGGCGCTGGCGGCCTAGGGCGCTATAGAGCGCAAAGCCGGCCCGCATACTAGGCAGGTTGAGTACGCTTGGCAACGCCAATACCAACAAGCCGCCCGGCGCCAGAATACGACCGAACTTGGCTACTGCCGCCGACGGCGACAGCAAGTGTTCGAGCACGTCGCCGAGGTACGCCAGGTCGAACTGGTTTTCCTGGAAATCTTCCGTGGTTTCGATGTTGCCCGTCACGACGGGCAGCCCTAGCTCACGACGGGCAAAATCAGCGGCGTGGGCTGATATTTCCAGGCCGTGGGTTTCCCAACCCAAGCTCTGCAAGCTTTTGAGCGTGTAGCCCGGTCCGCATCCTACCTCCAAGTACCGGAAGCGCCGGCCGGGGTAGTGCCGCATCATATAATCGGTAAACTTGTCGGCGCGGGGCTGGCTGAGGTCGAGCTTGGCGCCTTCTTCAATAAACTTGCGGTCCTGAGCGGTGCGGTCGTAGTTGGGACGCTCGGTGAAGTACTCTTTCCCGTAGAGCCGTTCCAATTGAGCCGGGGTTGGCTGCGGGTCCAGAAACACCAACTCACAGTTTTGGCACTGCATGCCCTGTAGGCGCTGGCCCTCCAAAATATAGAAGAAAGGGCGCGGCCGAAACGCCGTGTGCCCGCATAAGTCGCAAGTGCGCATAGTCTTGAAATCAAACTAAGTGGCAAGTTCGCACTTATCCGCGAAACCCGGGGGTATGCTTTGCCTGTTTACTAAGAGCTAGCGTGCTGCCATTGCCTTAGAGCAACTCGGCAACCAGGCTACCCCCTGATGCTAACCTTACTCAGGTAAGGATTGGCTTTACTTTGATTTGCAAGACGCCAGCAGACGTCTGGATTTGTTTACGGAAGGTTGAATATGATTGATGTAGTTGTAATAGGGGCTGGCCCAGTAGGCTTGGCTTGCGCGCTAGAAGTACAGCGGGTTGGGCTCACAGCCGTAGTGGTTGATAAGGGCGCACTGGTAAATTCTATTATCGGCTACCCTACCAATATGGAGTTCTTCTCGACTCCTGAGCTCCTAGAAATAGGAGGCCACCCGTTCCCGGTCAGTAGCTACAAGCCGTTGCGAGAAGATGGCATCGACTATTACCGCCGCGTAGCCCAAACCGAAAACCTGAACCTGCGCCTTTACGAGCGAGTAACGGGATTGGAAGGCGAGCCCGGTAACTACGAAGTCGTGACCGAGAAAGAGCGCATCAACTGCCGCTACGTTATTGTGGCCACCGGCTTCTACGACGTTCCCAACTACCTCAACGTGCCCGGCGAAGACCTGCCCCACGTCAGCCACTACTACAAGGAACCGTACGCCCACGCCCACCAAGACGTGGTGGTGGTTGGTGCCAAAAACTCATCGGCGAAAGCGGCGCTGCAGCTACTGCGGGCCGGCGCCCGCGTAACGATGATCGTGCGGGGCGCGGAAATCAGCAACTCCGTGAAATACTGGATCCGTCCCGACCTGCTTAACCGCATCAAGGAAGGCCGCATCAAGGTGCACTTCAACGCTACCATCGAGCGTATTCTTACCGATACCGTGAAGATTAACACGCCCGAAGGTCCGCTCACTGTGCCAGCCCACTACGTATACGCCCTCACCGGCTACCACCCTGATTTCAGCTTCCTGGCTGCCCTCGGCATCACCTGCCAGCTCGACGCCGCCCAAACCCCCACCCACGACGCCGAAACTCTAGAAACCAACCGCACCGGCGTATACCTAGCAGGCACCGTGTGCGGCGGCCTTAATACCAGTCGCTGGTTTATCGAGAATGGCCGCTACCATGCTCAAGTAATTGCAGCGCATCTGGCAGGCCAGCCTGCCCCAGCTTTGCCAGAGGTATTACAACCCGTGCAGCTCACTCCTCAGTCGTAGCTATCTAACTGCTAATCATAAATAAAAAAGCCCGTCTCCAGATGCTGGAGGCGGGCTTTTCTTGTGTTGTTGAAGGCTACTGAGGGAATTTAACTCCGCGGTAGTCGTTTGGATTTACTTGCGAGATCTTAGAGCCATACGTGGTGTTAATGGCTTTAATCATCTCATTGGCTACGAAGGCGTAACCACGAGGCGTAGGATGCACTCCATCGAGCGAGAATAAGTTGCCAGTGATGAAGTTAGCATTATTAGAAACCCCATTCGCAATGATGCCTGCGCTCCCCGGTGCAGCAATGCGTGAGAAGAACGCGTTAGCATCGAAAATAGCTAATCCTTTCTCGTTGGCTTTAGCTGTAATAGCAGCGTTGAAAGCCGTAGTAGCCGCAAGTACTTGCCCCTGCTCTACATCATCAAGCACAAACAAGCTAGGTATTGGATTGCCTGCGCTGGTGCCAAATGTAGCAGTAGTGTCGATGCCATAAGCAGCTAAAAATAACGGAAAACCAGCGGCTGGCTGCCCGCTCTGGCTGTACACGTAACGCCAAGCCCGGCCTGAACGCTGATTAAGCAAGGCTAAATATGGAGAAGAGATGAGTGTAAACAGCTGCCGGCCATTACCACTAGCATCACGAATATCGGCGGTAGTAATCTGTTTCCGGTTACCCGAAGCCGGTCCGCCTAATGCAGCACCCGTTTGAATTACCAGACCAGGTACGTTGGCTGCTGTCAACGTTGTTTTAAATGCCGGGCCGACAGTTGTGAAGAAAGGGATGTTGGTTACATTAGGAATGGTTGCTACCAAGCCTTTCGCCCCATTGGCTGTCAGAGCATCAACAATCTTGTTGTTCTTGTCCGTGAAGGTTGCGGTAGGCGTCAAAGAGTTAGCTGCTCCGCCCGCTGTAGCAAAACCAAGCACATCATTATTGCCAAGCCAGTTGGTAAAGAAGGTAGGATTAGAAGCCGCTACCCGGGCCAAATACGTTTGGTTGTTGCCATCGGGTGTAATACGCTCAAAATACGAGTTGAACGTAGTGGCATTTGAGGGTGATGTTTGCGTGTTGCCAAATCCTGCGGTTTCAATATCCGAAAGGCGGATACCGGGCACAGCCAAGTTATTTACCGGCTCGGTGTACTTCGTGTACAGTGGACGAGCAGCGGTAGCGCCCGCCCGCAAAGCCAAATTCGTAGTTACGGGAGCCGTAACAGGAGAGCCGTTGACGATACCCGTCAAACGCAAATAGCCTGAGCCATTCTCCTGACCGGTTTGAAATAGCGGTTGCACAAAGTCACCACCGCCAACGGCTCTAAACTGACCCGCTAGTAGGTTAGGGTAGGAACTTTGCTGTCCTTCCAAATACAAGCCCCCATCAGAGTAGCCAGCTGTGAGAGAATTACCAACGGCAATGTAACGGGAGAAATCAACGGTGCCGGCGCTAGGCGTAAAATCGTCTTCCAGGTCGGGCTGGCAGGCGGTGAGCCCCAAACCCATCAGCGCCACAACCGGGGCGCACTTGCGAAATAAAGAAGTAGTCATGTGGTGGGAAGCGAGGCGCAATTAGAAGTTGTAGTTCAGGCCCAGGCCCGGAATAACAATATTGGTTTTGTAAGTACCGGCAATTCGGTCGGTGGTACCGTTGTTGAGCAGGTCTTGCTGGGTTTGCGTCCGCTTCTGAATGCCAACGTATTGTGCAGACAAGTCGACTCCAAATTTGCCGAACGAGTACGAAGCCCCCAGAGTACCGCTGATCCGGTCGTTGTCGGGCGTTTCGGGCGTTACATAGCCATCCTTCACCGGGGTCATGTCGTAGGAGCCGCCGGCACGCACAGTTAGGCCACTGGTAAGCTTGTATTGTCCGCCCACACGGAAGGTGAGGGCATCTTCGTAGAAGCGCTTTGACTCGCTGAAGGTGTTACCGTTTACTTGCTTGTCGAAGTCGAAGCGTAACACACGATACTTGCTCCACTCCACAAAGTTGACGTCCAACCCAATGGTCAGGTTCTCGCTGGGCATTATGCCGATACCGATGCTGGTAGTAGCAGGCAGCGGCAGCGTAGCACCAAACTTGGTGGCTTCAAAGCGCGAAGCGAAACTTGGCGACACATTCGTGAAAGTTACGTCACCGTCTTTCACTTGCGCATCAATCTTGGAACGGTAGCTAATGCCCACGCTCAACTTATCGGAAGGCTTGAAGAACACACCAGCGTTGAAACCAATCTTGTTTTCGGCTTTGCCATCTAGCTCGATGTGGCCGAAAGAATCGGGCAGCGGAATGTCGCGCTGCAGGTTCACGGAACCATAGGCCAAAATCATCAGACCCGCCCCGATGCTCAACTGGTCGGTAATGGCGTAGCTGAACGTTGGCTGAACATAAATCGACTCCAGTGTGATATCCGTAAGGGAGGTGCGGCCTTCCCACCCATTGGCGTACTGCAGCTTGCTGCCAAAAGGCGTATAAACGGCAATGCCCGCCCGGAACTTACCTTCGGCGGGCCCAAAACCTGCGTAGAGGTTGAATGGCGTTACGGTGCTGTTGCGGAGTTGGCGCTGCTGGCTTCCACCTTCGGCTACGAAAGCATTGCGGGCCAGCGTGGCATTCACGCCAAGCTGCACGCCTCTGTCCTTCACCATAGCCAAGGCCCCAGGATTGTAGAACATGGCAGCTTGGTCGAGGGACAAGCCCACGCCAACACCGCCCATACCGTTATTTTTCTGCCCGGCTAGCGTTACTTGGTAACCGCCCGCCGAAGCCGCCGTGCTCGAGAGCAGCGCCCCCCCTGCGAGGAGTAAAAATTTGAAGTTCATACAAAAAGAAATGTGGGTGAGGAGTTGGGATTATGGCTTTAAATGTAGCTGAAAAAAATCAGGGATAGTAGGCTTGCCTAACAATTTTAAAGTGGAGTTTATATAAATAAAAACACACGAGGTGCGCCACAGAAAACTCTGCGTAAACGAATAACAAGCTCAGCAAGCACGCACCAAACCATCAGCAGGCTATTTATTGGCAATATTAGCACTGCTGAGAGAATTGCCGCCGACTTCTTTGCAATTGTTCAGTCTTGCACGTTGTTGGTAACCTGCCTTGTGCGCAGATCGAGCTGCTGGCCGGCTACTAACATGTGCACCCGCAGGTCTTGCCCACTTACGGGCTCACCCCGGCCGGCCCGCCCCACGTTGTTGCCGCGCAAATGGCGGCCATCAATCGTCATTACCACGCCGTCGCCAAATACTTCGGCTACTGTGCCTCCCCGGACGATAATACCAGTTTCTTCCGACAAGCCTAAGCCTAAACAGAGCGGGTGAGTAAGCAAGGCGTGCATGAGGCGGCCAAAGCGGCCCCGCTCCACAAAATGTTGGTCGATAAATAGATTGGGTAGAAGGCCAAGGCCGCGCACGGTTTGGATACCGCCTTTGCGCAGGGCCCGCCACCCATAACCTTCCACGAGCATATGGTCGGGCAGCGCGGCGGCGCCGGCACTAGTACCCGCCACTATAAAGGTGGGCTCGGTGCGGAAGCGGTGCTTTAGCTGGTTCAAAAACTCGGTGCCACGAATGAAATCGGTAATGCGTTCCTGGTCGCCGCCGGTGAAGAATATTAGGCCTGCGCGAGCAAGGCGACGCAAGGTGGAGGGGGCATCGGCGGGGTGCCGCTCGTTGACGGGCAAGTGGCGCGCCGCCGTACAGCCAAGCTCCTGAAAGGCTTTTTCGTAGGCCGCGGCCGTTCGGGCATGGTCGTGTGAGGCCGTGGTTAGAATTTCAACCGGCGTATCGAGGGAGGGCAGCATGTCGCAGAGCAGCGCAAGCAGGGCATCATCGTCGCCACCGCCGAGGGCAACGAGTGTGCCGAGTGGCATAGCAACAGGCGTCGATTGGGGCATGGGCAGCACGAAGTGGACGGATCAAATGTACGGGCCGCTTGAAATTTTGGCTGGAAACAGAATTATCTGGTAACGAATAAATAATCGGGCCGCTTTCTATCAGCCTGATAGCGCTGAAACTATCTGGGTTGCTAAATCCGTTGTACATCGGGGTTTACGCTTCGTGCACGAGCAAGTTGGCTAGTCGACAGCTCGCAACATGCCCCTGCAAGAAGAAAAACTAGCTGCTCTTTTCCACCGATTCTGGTGCCTGTTAGCTGGCTTGCCGACGGGCAGCGTGAGCGTCGAAAACTACAAGTCTGCCTATCGGTAGCTTTCGGCGCTATAACCGGCTTGAATGGGGAGTAGCGAAGAGCAGCAGATGCTGTGCTGGCAGCCTTGCAGCGCAGGAAGTTGCTTTGCTCGTGCGTGAAGCGGTGGCTTCGCGCAATGCCACTATTTTTCTGATACAGTGCTGTTGAGCCGCGGAATCCGGCTATTTTTGCGCGCCTTTTGGTCACTAATCCTATCTGCCTAGCGAGACACTGCCCTTCTATCATTCATGAATCAGCACCCGACCACCGAACACATCACGTCCCTGATTCAGGAGGGCGAGTTTTTTAAACTCAAAGAGCTCCTCAAACACTATGAACCGGCCGAGCTGGTGGAGCTGATTGAGGAAGAAGAAGAACGGGAACAGCTGATTATTTTCCGGCTGTTGCCCCTCAGTTTGGCCACGCAGGTATTTGAGTACCTGGACCTGGAAGTGCAAAAACACTTCCTGACCAACCTGACGCAGGAGAAAATCACCAACATTCTCAACGAAATGTCGCCCGACGACCGGACGGCGCTGCTCGAGTTTCTGCCCGATGATTTCGTGAAGGAGCTGATTCAGACGCTGTCGGAGCCGGAGCGCAAGGTGACGCTGGAGCTGCTAGGCTACCCCGAATATTCAGTGGGCCGCCTCATGACGCCTGACTACATCGCCATTCGCGAGAACTGGACCGTGCAGCAGGTGCTCGACTACATCCGGCGCCACGGCGGGCAGTCGGAAACGCTGAGCGTGCTTTACGTGACCGACAACCGGGGGGTACTTATCGACGACATTCGCATTCGGGAGTTTCTGCTGGCAGAACCGCAAAAGCAGGTGCGCGACCTTATGGACCACCGCTACGTGTCGCTCAGGGCCATGCAGGACCAAGAGGAAGCCATTGACGTGTTCCGGCGCAACGACCGGATAGCGTTGCCCGTCGTGAATGACGAGGGGGTGCTGTTTGGCATCGTTACCATTGATGACATCCTCGACATTCGGGAAGAGGAAGACACCGAAGACATCCAGAAGCTGGGCGGTTCGGAAGCCCTCGACGAACCCTATCTGGCTACCTCTATCTGGAGTATGGTCAAGAAGCGGGCCGGTTGGCTCGTTATCCTGCTAATAGGAGAAATGCTGACCACTTCGGCCATGCACCACTTCGAAGACGACTTGCAGAAGGCGGCGGTGCTGGGCTTATTTATTCCGCTTATTATTTCGGCCGGTGGCAATGCTGGCTCGCAGGCTACTTCCCTCATTATCCGGGCCATGAGCTTGGGCGAGTTTTCGCTTGGCGACTGGTGGATGGTGCTGCGTCGGGAAATTTTGTCGGGGCTGCTCTTAGGTACTATCCTAGGGGTGGTTGGCTCGTTGCGCATCGTGCTGTGGGCTACCGTCATTGACCCGGGTTATTTCGGGCAGTACTGGCAGCTGATTGCCATAACGGTAGGCTTCTCGCTATTGGGGATTGTACTGTGGGGTGCGTTGTCGGGCGCCATGCTGCCTATGCTGCTCAAGCGCTTAGGCCTCGACCCGGCCACGGCCTCGGCTCCCTTTGTTGCTACGCTCGTGGACGTGACGGGGCTGATTATCTACTTCTCAGTGGCTACTATGGTGCTGCGTGGCACGCTGTTGTAAAACAGCATCTCCCATTGCAGGTCAGAGCTAATAAAATCAGAAAAGGCCGTTCCCCACTGATGAGGAACGACCTTTTCTGATTTTATTAGCTCTGGTAATAGCTGGTTTTCTGCTCTTTAGGGAAGGAGGAACTAGCTTCCTACTACTGTAGAGAGGCGCTGCGTAATGGCTACGTGCTCCTTGATGGTGGCTAGGGCCAGGGTGGCAATGTGGCGGCCGTGCATCTCCATCATGTTGCTTTTGGCGGGGGCGGGGCTGGCGAGGTAGCCTTGGGTGAGGCTTTGCAGCAACTGGTGAGTCTGGAGCTGGGCTGTGATATAGGCTTTGTCGAAGGCGGCGCCGGTGGCCGACTTCATTTGCGTCATCATGGCTTGCGCTTTGGCATCTGGGGGCGGAGGCGTGGTGCCCATGTCATTCAAAATGCTCAGCATGCCTTTGGTTTCTTCTAGCTCGAAGCCGGCAAACTGCTTGGCATAGGGATTGGTGGCTTGCGTAGCGGCTAGTTGGCTGCTTAGCATCGATGTATTGACGGGTCCGGCTATGGCTGCCCGAAACTGCGCTTCGGTGGTGATAGAGCCCGCGCCCTGCAGGAGCAAGCCCGAATCCTCGTCTTCGGCGAACGTAAAGGATTGAAGCAGCGAAGCAATGGTGGACATTCCGACGCCGAGCGCCAGCGTGCCTTTCACTGAATTGGTCAGAAAATTTCGGCGCAGGATGGTTTCGTGCAATTTGTGCATATACGTGTTTTTAAAGGGTTAAGAGAAGCTTGGGGCACGCCTTCTTTCGATAAGTATCGAGGAAAGATGCGCCTGAACATTCATCATAACGTCAACATACACAGAAGGTTAAAGGTCGAGCTTGCGTTTGACATTCCAAGCTCAACGCTTGCGCTGCCAAACGCAAGCTCCTTAACAACTTCCCGTACGAGTATAGGATTTTGCGGTCCGCAGTGAAGCTGAACTATGAGCTAAATGCAACAGCTCTAGCGCGCATTAACGCATCGGTTTGCACTGTTGGTCAACTCTTGAACCATGCCGAACCGTATGTAGAAGCGGCAAGCCGGCCAGAACCAACGCCACCCTGTGCGCCGACAACTTTTTGTATATGACTGAAGACCTTCTCACGCGGCAAGAAGCCGACTTCGCTTGGCTCGACATCACCAGCCCAACCGGGGCCGAGCTACAAGCCGTGGCCGAACAGTACGACCTACCCGATTCTTTGGTGCGAGACTGTCTGGAGCCCACGCACCTACCTAAGTTTGAGGCCAATAATGGGCTGAACTTCGTTATTCTGCGCGTGTTCAGTATGCCCGAAAACAGCCAGGCCGATACCATCCAGGAGCTGAGCACCAAGATTGCCATCTTCTACACCTCTAAGTACTTAATCACGGTTCACCGGCGGCCGCACCCGGTGCTAAGCACCCTCAAAAACGTAGCCCGCGCCCCCGGCGAAGAGTGCGACTCGCCCGTGGAAGTAGCCATCCACATCGTGCGCTATGCACTTAATAGCTACGTGCAGCCCGCCATGGCTCTTACCAAAGAGCTCGACGACTACGAGGCCGAGATATTTCTGAAGCAGGAAGTACCCAATGCGCTACAGGGCCTGTACTTTCTAAAGCGCAAAGCCTCGGCCGCCAAGCAGTTGCTGTTGCTTACCCGCGACATTCTGCTTATGCTGCGGCGGCAAACAGCAGCCAACACCACCGACAGCAACCTGCTTCAGGATACGCAGGATTTGCAAGTGAAAGTGGAAACCATGTATCAGCAGCTCGATGGTGGTGCTACCAACCTCATGAACTTGTACCTCTCGTTGTCGTCGCAACGCACCAACGAGGCCATGCGGGTACTAACCGTATTTTCCGCTTTTTTCCTGCCGCTTACCTTTATTGCGGGCATATACGGCATGAACTTCCAGCACATGCCCGAGCTAACCTGGCGGCTAGGCTACCCAATAGCCATGATTAGTATGGTGGTAATATCCATAGGTATCTATGTGTGGTTTAAGCGCAAAGGCTGGATTTAACGTCAAGTATATAGCCTTCAATGGTGCTTCTCCCCTTTCCTCGTCGATACCCTACGAACCGATGGTTGCAGCTAGCGGGTCTGGTGCTAACAGGCGGGTTGCTAGGCGGCTGCGCGGCCGTAGGGCGCTTACCCAACTTAGAGCCCGGCAACTACCAGTTTTTCCGCACTAATGACCCGGCTCTGGCTGCCGCCATTGGCAAGGAAGGAACCGTTTATGTGGAGCAGAAACACGACTCTTTGGAGTTTCTTATAGAGCCGCCAAACAGCACCCCGCGCCGCTTCACCTACCCGTTGCACCGGGGGCAGCACGTTATTCTGCTAGACCGCAAGTTCGACCTCGACGTGTTTACGATTCCCTTTAAGGCGCGCCCGCCGCAGGGGCCAGTGCCGGTGCAGCTCAATACCAACTTCAATGCCGCCTTGTATTTCGGCCGGCGCCTCGATTTCTACCACGTCAATAGCCGGCTCTTGCTGAACGGCCAGCAGCAACCGCAGGTACGGACAGTAGGTTTGGGCTACGGGTTGTTCACGGGCCTGGGCTCCACCATCATCAACCCCGACGTCACCAACCAGCAAACCAAGGTAGCCGAGTACGAGGGCTTCGTGGTGCACGTAGGGGCGGCGGCTATCTACGATGCTCGCATCTTCAACCTAGGCTTGGCTATCGGGGCCGATCAGCTACTCGGGCCCGATGGTCCTAATTGGGTGTATCAGCGCAAACCATGGTTTGGCGTGCTATTTGGCCTAGACTTGAACTAGATTGTGTCGCTGGCTAAAAGGCTTATAATTAATTCTTAGACTCTTTACTGTTTTGCCCGCCTATTGGCGTCGCCAAAGTAAGTAACTGTCATGCTGAGCGCAGCCGAAGCATCTCGCTAGTGTGGTAAACCCCTGCCATTGCAACGTCAGCACGCGAGATGCTTCGGCTGCGCTCAGCATGACGGTTACTTTGGCAACGTCAGCACGCGAGATACTTCAGGCCCTGGCTTGATGCGCCTATGCTCAGCATGACGTTCTGCTAGTGTTGGCAACGGCGATATGCTAAAGGCTGCTGTTCTGCTCAGTATGACGACTATTGGGCGCGGCAATCAAAAGTTTAGCTTGCCCCGATTCGCTTTTTTCTCGCCGTGCTTTTTCTTGGATTCTAAGCGCTGCCGAACGGCACCCTGGCTTGGTTTAGTGGCTTTGCGCGGTTTGGGCTTATGCAGGGCCTTGGTAAGTAGGTCGTGAAACTTACGCAGCGCGATTTCGCGGTTGCGCAACTGGCTTCGGTCTTCCTGAGCTACTACCAGCAGTTCACCTTCCGCTGTGAGTTTTGAGGCTAGCTTCTGTTGCAGCGTTTGTTTCTGCTCGTCGGAAAGCAGTTCGGAGGTAGCCAGGCGGAAGCGCAGTTCCACGCGCGACTCTACTTTGTTCACGTTTTGGCCGCCAGGTCCGCTACTACGGCTGGTTTGAAACTCTAGTTCGGGCAGAAAATCGGTGGCGGGAGGTAGCATTCGATACGGGTGATAGGTGCGCAAGATCGGAAGATAATAGAACGCCAAGCTTAGGATATACAAACTGATTGTCATTCCGAGGCAGGAGGAATCTGAGTATGACTATCAACGAATCTTACCCCGATTCCTCCTGCGTCGGAATGACAATAGGGTTGAAGACTAAGTACCTCAGCCGCCACGGATAAGTTAAGCGGCAATTACAATACTGGCGCAACACCAAAAAGCCTCGTCAGGAGCTTGACAACAGCGTGTCACTCCCAACGAGGCTTTATGCAGGCATCAGGTGGAGCTGCTTACAGCTTACCGTCCATTTTCTGGAGTTCTTTGTACGTTTTCTGCGACTGGGCATACTGCCGCTCCACTTCCAAGCGCAAAGGCCCGGTTAGGGTGTTGTCGCTCAGGGCTTCTTCGTAGGCTTTGATGGCCCATTCCTCACCATGGATATTGGAGCCGAGAATGGCTTTTTCGTCGGCACCCGTTACGGCGGCTTTCGTGTCCATCCAGGCGCGGTAGAGCTTGCCTTTCACAGTAGTGCCACTTTCCTCGGTGCCTTCCTGCTGACGCAAGAACGTGTTGAGTCGGGTAGCAAACTTCTGGCTCTGGCTCACGAGCTGCTTGTAATAGCCTTGCAATTGGGTGTCCTGGCTTTCGTCTACGGCGCGCTGGTAGCCTTCAATCCGGTCGTTGACGAATAGCAACAGTTCGTGCAAGGTGGCCGCTTGCCCGGTGGATTTGGGCTTCCGGTTGCGTACAGCAAGGTAGCCAACGCCCGCTGCTAGCAGCGCCCCACCAACGACTTTCTGCGTGGTGCTAAGTTTGTTGACTTTCGACAGAGCGCCGGTACCTGCATCCTTGAAAGACTGGGGCAGCTGGATTTGAGTTATCATATCGCCCATGCTGCCTTTGTTTAGCCACTGTTTGGCCTGGTTGAGAAGATCAGCGGCACCGTTGGTGTTCGAGGCGTTACCCGAGTTCGATCGGCCCGCATTGAAAGAATCGTTGCCGGCTGAAGTTGGTTGCTTAGGTTGTTTCATGATCGAGAAGCGTGAATAGGGTGATGTAATGTCTTGCGCCTTACGCTATTCGACTTCAGTGAGTTAGGTTGAGCTTACACATGCTTCCATAGCAACCAGCCCAGCAATCCGGCACGGACGGTCCAGGCCAGGGTACGGACCCAGTTGGTGCGCACCAACCCATCGATGGCCACGTAGTCGTAGCCCTGGGCGAGCCGGTTGTGGAACGGCACGGACACGAAGAAAGTAGCCGCCCAAATCAGCAGCACCAACGCCAGGGCCCACCATACGGCTGCGCCCAGCGTCCGCCCCTGCCAGGCAAGCCACGCGGCTAAACCCAGTTCCAGCACCATAGGCGCCATTACCACCCAACTGATGCGGTTGGAGTGCTGCTGATGAAAGGCCACGAATTTTTCGGGGGCGACCTGCGCAAAGCCTGGGTAATGCACCACCTGCACCGTCCAGATAAGCCCGGTGAGGTAGGCCGCCAGCCCGAAATTGAGAAGTAAGAGCAGCTTGAGCGACATAGTATGCAACCTAACGGGTGTTTTCTGTACCTGTTAGCGTTTTGCGGCTGATTCACCTAAACTAGCGGGCTTGTACGGTTCTGTTTTAAGTGATTCAGCGAAAACCTAGCAGGTCTGCCAAAGACCTGTTTGGTTACGGGTATGTTTAGTTCAATTTCGCTTTTATGAAGACTTCTCCTTTGCGCCCTTGGCTGCTGGCTGCCCCGGCGCTCCTCCTTGCGTTGGCCAGTTGCCAGTCGGGCAACAAATCCAACTCCGGTCAACCCGACCTGATTCAAGCCAACCTTGACACCACCGTGCGCCCCGGCGACGACTTTTTCAAGTACGCTAATGGCACCTGGTTGAAGAAGCATCCGATTCCAGCCTCGGAAAGCAGCTGGAGCATCGGCCAGGAAGTGCAAGACGAGGTGTATGCTCGGCTGCGGGCCCTCAATGAGGAAGCTACTAAAGCCAAGGCCGCCGCGGGCACCACCCAGCAGAAAATCGGGGACTTTTGGGCCACCGGCATGGACTCGGTAACGGCCGATAAGCAAGGTATTGCGCCGCTCAAGCCGGAGCTGGACCGCCTGGCCGCCCTGCGCACCCCCGCCGATGTGCAAGCGGCCATTGCTCGCCTGATTCCGCTGAACGTGAATGCCCTAATTGGCCCCTTTGTGTCGCAGGACAACAAGAACAGCGAAAAGATGGCGCTGTACTTGTATCAGGCCGGCTTGGGCTTGCCAAACCGTGACTATTACTTCAACAAAGACAAGCGCACGGCCAACATTCGCAAGGAGTATGGCGGGCACGTAGCCAAAATGCTGGAGCTGATGGGCGAAGATGCCGCCACCGCTCAGCGCCACAGCGCCCAGCTTGTGAAGCTGGAAACCGCTCTGGCGGGCTCGTCGCGCAAGCTTGAAGCCCTGCGCGACCCATATGCCAACTACAACAAGATGGCCGTAGCCGACCTCAACAAGCTCACGCCTGGCCTCGACTGGAAGCCGTGGCTAGCCCAGATGGAGCTCGGCAAAGTAGATTCGGTTATTGTGGGGCAGCCCGAGTTCTACCGCGAAGCTGGCCGCCTGCTGCGCACCACGCCCATCGAAGACTGGAAAGCGTACTTGCAGTGGCAGTTGCTGCACACCTACGCCACCTACCTCAGCAAGCCCATCGACAACGAAAACTTCCGCTTCTACGGCACGGTGCTGCAAGGCCGCAAAGAGCAGCGCGCCCGCTGGAAGCGCGTGCTCGACGAAGAAGAGGATGCCATGGGCGAAGTGCTGGGCCAGTTGTTTGTGAAAGAATATTTCTCGCCCGAAACCAAAGCCCGCTACGCCAAGCTAACTGAAAACGTGGTAGGCTCCTTCCGCGAGCATATCCAAGCCCTGACCTGGATGAGCGACTCCACCAAGCAAAAAGCACTGGTGAAGCTCACCAAAATCACCCCTAAAGTAGGCTACCCCGACAAGTGGAAAGACTACTCGACGCTGCAAATCAACCGTGACTCGTACGCGGCCAACATGATGCGCGCCAGCCAGTGGAAATACCGCTACGAGCTCAACAAGCTCGGCAAGCCCGTCGACCGCACCGAATGGGGCATGACGCCGCAGACCTACAACGCCTACTACAACCCCAGCAACAACGAAATCGTGTTGCCGGCTGCCATCTTCGCCATTCCGGGCTTGCAGGATGCTAACGCCGACGACGCTATTATTTATGGCTATGCCGGGGCCAGTACCATCGGCCACGAGCTGACGCACGGCTTTGACGACGAAGGCAGCCAGTTTGATGAGAAGGGCAACCTGCGCAACTGGTGGAGCAAGAAAGACCGGGCCGCTTTCCAGCAGCGCGTCAACCAGATTGTGCGCCAGTTCAACGGCTACACCGTGCTGGACTCGCTGCACATCAACGGCAAAGCCACAGCCGGCGAAAACATTGCCGACTTGGGCGGCATCGTCATTGCCTTCGATGCATTCAAGAAAACCGACCAGTACAAGAAAGGCGAGAAAATTGGCGGCCTCACGCCCACGCAGCGCTACTTCCTGGGCTACGCCCTAGGCTGGCAGGGTCACCAGCGCGACGAAGTATTGGCGCAACGCATCCTCACCGATGTGCACTCGCCGGCCAGCTACCGCGTGAACGGACCATTTGCCGACGTACCCGCCTTCTACGAGGCGTTCAACGTGAAGCCTGGCGACAAGCTCTACCGCCCCGATTCCGCCCGCGTCACCATCTGGTAACCGCATGCAGCTAACACCCGGCGAAACCAATCTGGATGCATTACTCCGCACAATGGAGCCCGTGCTGCACCCCGAAGTGTACGTGTTCTGCACTGTGCCGCTTGGCAGCCCGCTGTTGGTTACGCCCGTGGCCACGTTTCGGGAAGTGGAAGGCGTGACGCTTATTGTGTCGGCAACCGAGGCGGCGCAGGCTGGGCTAACGGCAGTGTACCCTTGCCGCTGGATTACGCTTAACGTGCATTCCAGCCTCGAAGCCGTGGGATTTTTGGCGCGCATCACCGGCCTGCTGGCCGCCCATGGCATCAGCGTCAACCTCGTGTCGGGCTACTACCACGACCACCTGTTTGTGCCAGCCGAACGCGCCGAGGAGGTGATGCAGCTCCTGGGCACACTGCGCGGGTAGCGCCCTTCGTGTTAGCTAGAAAAGCCGCTTCTCTGGTAGGGAAGCGGCTTTTTTGTGTACTACGCCTTTTACAGGAAGAAACAGGGCGGAATACCGACAGGGAAGTACAGGACGCTATGCTGCCGGCAATGCAATAGACTTGAGTTCCACCCCCTGGTTTCTGCTCCTGCCATGAAAAGAAGTTTCCTTCTACTTGCGCCCAGCCTATTATTTAGTTTCAGTAATGCTTGGGCGCAGCAAGCACCAAGTGGCCAAACTATCCAAGCCGTGCGCCCGGCGCCCCTGCCGGCCACAATTCTGCTTCCGGCGTCGGATTTTTTGCAGGAGATACCCAAGGGCAACATCATTGCCGATGCTGACGCGCTGAAAGTGCCTTGGCTGTTCAACAACACGGCGCTGGTACTGAAGTCGGAAACCAACCTCATGACCAAAGTGACGGTAACGGAACCGGGCACGTACTATTTGTATGTGCGCGGTCAGGGCCAGAAAGGCACGGGCTTTAAGGTGGCCGTAAACGACAAGGTGACGGCCGCTACGTTCGGGCAAGCGCCGCTAAGCTGGCAAGCGGGCGGCTCGTTTGACTTGCAGCCGGGTACCGTCAACATCAAGATAACCCGCATCGACAGCGGTCCCGCCTTCGACTTGCTGGTACTCAGCAAAACCCCCAATCTGCGCGAAGACGACGTGCGCCCCTATCAGTTGCCGGAGGAAGTGAAGCTGCTAAAAGACTACAGCATCCCGCCTTCCAACGCCGTGAAATTCGGGGACGTAACCGGCGACGGCAAAACCGATTTTATGGTGCTGGAGCCCAACTTTTCAGCGCATGTTTTCGACAACGACGGCCGCGAATTGTGGAACTACCAAGCACCTACCGAGTACACCAAAGAGCGCTCGGAGTTTGAAGCACCCGGCCTCGTATGGGACTTCGACCGGGATGGCAAGGCCGAAGTGGTGCACTGGCGCCAGCTAGAGGGCCAGGAGTATTTGGTAATAGCCGATGGCCGCACCGGCAAGATTAAGCGCAAAACCCTGTGGCCCACGCAGCCCCTGCCCCACGTCTACAACAACTTCCGGCTGGCCATTGGCAAGCTGCACCAGGACGGTCCCAACGACGTGGTGGTGTTCACCGACACGGGCGGCACCATTACCATCTGCGCGTACACGCCCGACCTCAAACAGCTCTGGAAACACACCGAAACCCGCAAAAAAGACAACCTCGGCCACTACGTCTACCCCGTTGATTTGAATGCCGATGGCCTCGACGAGGTGTTGGTCGGCACCCTGCTGCTCGACAGCAAGGGCCAGAAGATATGGGACCGGTTCGACCTATTGCCCGACAACCACGACCACGCCGACAGCTACAAATTCGGCGACGTAAACAACGACGGTAAACTCGACATCGTGACGGCCAACAGCGAAACGGGCGTGTTTGTGTACGAAGCCATGACGGGCAAGATTATTTGGCAGAACACGGCCGAGCACAGCCAGCAGGTGGCCGTAGGCAACTTTCTGAAAAACGTGCCCGGCCCGCAGGTGGTTATTGGCGGGCGCACCTATGGCAACCGGACTATTGGCGAGCCTTACCTGTCCAGCCAGCTTTACTGGTTCGACAACCAAGGCAGCCTGCTCAAGAAGTGGCCCGGCAACCCCATCAACGGCAACCCCGATTTCGTGCGCGGCAACTGGCGCGGCGACGGATCTACGCAGTTGTTCTGGCACAAATTCCGAATCAACGACCTTGGTACCGGCGAGCTGTATTTTCCGGACCCGGTGTTTCACATGTTTGACTTTATGGGTCAAGGCGCCGAAGAAGTCGTAACCCTTAGCCGGGGGCGCCTGCAAGTGTACGGCAGCCGCCAAGCCCAACACAGCAACCAAGACGCCAAGAAAAACCGAGACTATCTGAAAAGCACCGTCGTCAACCATACGCATTATTAAGGCCTTGCCCCTGCCCCATCACATATTTATGTGATGTACTTCAGGGATAACAAGTTACAGCCTCATGCTACCTTCAGGTACAGCAAACATCTGAGACGCATGAAGGCCAAGCTATTCGTTTTTGTGCTCTGCTGGCTGACAGCTACGCAGGGCATTGCTCAGCAGGAATCCGGCGCGGGCGACTGGAAAACGTGGATAATTCCGTCGGGAACAGCGTATCGGCTGCCGCCGCCACCGTCGGCGAAAGCCACCCGGGCCGAGGCCCAAAGCTTACGGGCCTTGGCCCAGCAGCGGGACTCAGCTGCCGTCCAGCTGATTCGGTACTGGAGTGCGGGCGCGCCGGGCTACCGGTGGCAAGCAATCGTCGACAACCTAACGCCCGACTTGGGAACACAAATCCGTACCAAGCTGCTCGTCAACGTTGCTATATACGATGCTACCGTAGCGGCTTGGAACACCAAGTACGCCTACCGCCGGCCACGCCCGGCCACCAAGCATGCCGACATAGCCGCTTATTTGCCCACCCCCGACAGTCCCTCGTACCCCTCGGAACATGCGGTGGCAGCTAATGCGGCGGCCGAAGTGCTGGCTTATTTGTTTCCCGCCAAAGCTGATTCGCTCCGGCAGCTGGCCGAGGATGCTGGCCGCTCACGGCTATTGGCGGGCGTAGCGTACCCTAGCGACGTAGAGGCGGGCATGGTGCTTGGACGGCGTGTGGCCGCCGCTGTCATTGCCTATGCCACAACGGACAGTTGCGACGCCGTTTGGAAAGGCACTATGCCTACGCAAGCTGGCCTTTGGCACGACAAACGAGTACCCATGGGCGCTACTTGGGGCAACCGGCGACCATTTATCTTAACCTCGGGCCGCCAGTTTCGGCCGGGCCCACCGCCTGACCCAGCGGCGGGCATGAAAGAATTGAAGGCTTTCAAACGCACACCCGAAGCTATTTTTCGCACTTTCTACTGGGCAGCCAATACGTATTGGGGCGAGGAAATCGACCGAAAGCTGTTCGAAAACAACCTGTACCTCAATACGCCCCGGGCAGCTCGGGTGTACGCCCTAACCAGCATCGCCACCTACGACGCCAGCATTGCCTGCTGGGACGCCAAGTACACCTACTGGTGCATCCGGCCTTACCAGTATGACTCCACTTTTGCAATTACGCTGCCTGGCACGCCGCCCCATCCGAGCTACCCCTCCGGCCACGCCACTATTTCCAACGCTCGCGCAACGGTACTGAGTTATGTGTTTCCCGAAGACCGGAAGCTGTTTCAGCAAAAAGCCAAGGAAGCCGCCGAATCGCGCTTTGAAGCCGGCATTCACTTCCGCATCGACAACACGGTGGGGCTGGATATGGGCGAAAAAATTGGCCTTGAAGTAGTAAAGCGGGCCCGCCAAGACGGGGCGGATGCGCCAGCGAAGTTGGCCAAGCGCTAAGCTTAGGCTACTTGTTGTCAGCTATCCGCCGTTCGATCAGCCGTAGCCCTGTATTTTGCCAGGCTATCAGCTGCGGATTTGCGCACTTTGTTCTGCAGCCAGCCTGACCAGCCGAGCAGCCACCCCACGGGCCCCAGCGCCTGCCGCGACCAGCGCCAGAACCCAAACCTGTCGTGATGCGTGCGAATAAGCCCGTCTTGAAAGGTGAAGCTGGCTACAACGTGGTTGTGCACAAAGCGGCCAGTTTGAGAAAACGTGTAGTGCGCATCCCAAGTGGCGCTGCCCTGCTGCTCGCTGGCCTGAATGTCGTTGTAGGCGATGCGCAAGTCCTTGCCCCGCTCGCAGAGCATACGCCACATCTTGCCTATAGCGGGGCCCTGCAACTTGAAAACAGCGTCTTCAAAGGTGGCTTCGGGATGGTAGCAGGCAGCCATGCCGGCATGGTCACGGCGCTGAAAAGCTTGATAGAAGCGGTGCAGAAGCTGGTCGTGTGCGTGCATGGCTAGGGCGGAAAAAGCAGCCGGAGTTCGGCCGCTGTTGGATACCTAAAGCTGCACAAAAAACAATGCCCACCGCACATGCAGCAGGCAACGAAGCATAAAAGTTGGCAGAGACTACAACCACTCGGAGGCGCAGTTATTGGCAGCACGAAGGCAGCACCCGCTGTGGGCTGCACGAGGTCACTCAGTAACCTCAGTGGAGTAGTATCGGTTGTGGCTTCAGATTTATTCTCAATGCTTTCCGTAGCCAGGCAACGGTTTCGGACAAGCCTCCATCTTTACCTTTATATACCTCACTTCTAACAACTATTTGCCATGAAGACATTACGCACTCTTCTCTCTCCTGTTCTTGCCGGCGCGCTGTTGCTGTCGGGCTTTGTGGCCACGGCGGCCCGCGAAACGCGTCAGGTAGCCAATTTCAATCAAGTAACGCTAGCTGGTTCGTCCACGGTGATAGTCGTGCAGGGTAGCCCTCAGAAGGTAGTAGTAGATGCGGAAGCCGAGGATCTTACCCATCTCGAAACCACCGTCAGCGGCGACAAGCTCCGCATTGGCACCAAGCAAGAAAGCGGCATGAACTGGTCTAACTACCGTTTCAAAGGCCCCGTAACGGTGTACGTAACGGTGCCTTCCATCAGTGCCCTAACGGTGAGCGGCTCCGGCAAAATGAAGGTGGAGGAAGGCGTCAAAGCCAAAGACCTGAACTTGACCGTGAGTGGCTCCGGGCACATGGAATTGGGCCAAGTGCAGGCCGACGAGCTGGAAACCGCTATATCAGGCTCCGGCAACATCATGATCAACGGCGGCTCGGTACCGCGCCAAGCCGTTAGAATCAGTGGCTCGGGTGGTATGCAAGCCGCCAAGCTGCGCACCGAGCGGTGCAATGTGCGCATCAGTGGCTCCGGCAATTGCCGCGTAAATGCCACCGAAACACTGGAAGCCAGCATTGCCGGCTCTGGCAACGTGTATGTAACCGGCGGCGCCAAAGTTAGCAGTTCCACCGCCGGTAGCGGCCGGGTACGCCAGCAATAAGCAGTTGAAATAAAGCTAAAAAAGAGAGGAGGTTCTGGCGGCGCAACTTGCGCTACCAGAACCTCCTCTCTTTTTTAGCTAGGAAAATCTAGCCAGTTTCTTACTCGACAACCATCTTTTGCGTGCCAGTACCATTGGCGGTTATCAGGCGCAGCATGTACATGCCCACGGGCAAATACTCCATAGCTACGGGCACATCCTGCTCTAAGCTGCCTGGCACTGCCTTTTCAAACAATACCCGGCCGAGTACGTCCACCACCTGGAGCTGACCGGAATCAGGCTGGCTTTGCGTGATGTGCACTTTGAAAGTGCCGTTGTTTGGGTTGGGAGCAGCCGACAGCGAATGCACATTTTTCTGGCCGGGCTTTACTGATTGCGGTATAGGGCTAACCGCCGAGCAGAAGGCCGAAGCCGGAACCACTTGCCGAGCAATGTTGGCGGTAGTGCTGGCGTATTCCAAAACCAGAACGTTGCTGCCAATTCCTTCGCCGTAGTGTACCTGAATATCGTGGTAGCCAGCCGTCAGCGTAACTGTAGCCGACGTTGTGAGGGCACTGTGCTGGCCGCCGTTGTCGATCAGCGCATCTGCATTGACGGGACTGGATTGCACGGCCGGGGTATCGAGCCAGAGGCGGGCCCCGTCATCGGCCGTCAGATAGAAAGTGTAGGTACCAGCCGTCGGGATAAGAATGCGGCCACGGTACCGGGCGCTGTACATGTCGGGGTTGTCGAATGAACCGTTGGACGTCAACGCCAGGTTGCCCCAACGGTCATCATCACTGAAGTTCAGTTGCGTATCTATCCGGACCAGCTTCGGCGCATTGGCGGTAAAGAAGGCAGGACTGTCGTTGAAGTATCCGGCGTAATACTCGGCAAAGAGGCCGCTAGTAGCTGGGCCACCATCCGGACGAGTGCCCGTGCAGTTCATTGGGGCCGCGGCAGCTACCGTAAACATGTAGGCATCGCGGAACGTGGCTGCTCCTTGCGTGTTGACTACCGCCACCTCGACGCGATAAACGCCCACTGGCACCGTAGCATCCGAGCTAAGTTGCCCGGTAGCCGCATTGATGGTAATGCCGGCTGGCAAGCTGCTGGTGTTGGCCAGAACAAATTGCGGCGTGCTGGCACTCGTAACCGTTGGAACCGCGGAAGTAGCGTTGTTACCGACCAGTACCGTTTGGAAAGCTGGCGCGTAAGTCAGGGCCGAGGGCTGAACAATAGCTGGCTGAATGGAGGTACAGAATTCCGTTGAGGGTACTACCTGCCGAACTATTCCCGCCGCGGCGCTTTCATACTCCAGTATCAGCGAATTCTCGTTGATAAAGTCGCCGTAGTGAATCAGCACGTTGTGCAAACCAGCCGTAAGGTAAACCGATGCTTGTATAGTACGCTCCGAGTGGTCGCCGCCGTTGTCGATAGTGGCTTGGCCAGGGGCCGGATTGTTGCTGAGCGCTGCGTTGTCGAGCCACAAATAAGCAGCGTCGTCAGCAGTCAGGTAGAAGGTGTAAACGCCGGTGGTGGCAACGCGCAAGCTACCCCGTTGGCGCAAGCTAAAATTGTCGGGGTTGGCAGCGGTGCCATCGGCTGTTGGTACCAGGTTGCCGAAAGGCGACGTGTCACCGAAGAGCACGTTCGCATCAATGCGGGTAATGCCCGCTGTCTTACCTACAAAGTAAGTCTGGTCGTTGGCAAAATACCCCCGGTAATACTGCGCATACAACCCATTGGTAGCGGGGTTACCGCCCGGATCATTGCCGGTGCAGGCTGTTGGTTGAGCCAAAGCTTTTAGATTCGGCCATACTCCTAGCAGTCCAATAAACAGCAATAATATTTTGGAACGTTTTAGATAAGAAGTAAAAAGTGTTGACATAAATGGGTGAACAAAGGGTGTGGTACTTCAGACAAGGCCCAGAAACTGGAGAAACCGACATTTTGTTGCACAATATTTACCTTATTTATAATAAATCAATATGCAGATAAAACCAGAAGGCCCAATAGTTATAAAACAACTATCGAGCCCAATGCCTAAGCACTATATACAACTCTTTATAAATTAATGACGTGTTGAAATTTTACAATGGATTTATACAGCAAACGAAGTCTCTTTACAGACTTGCTGTGTTAGTAAAATACAAAATAATTTTTTTATAAATATCTCGAAAGCTACCAGTCAAAGAGGCCTCGGCCCTTGCCTGACCCTGTTTTCCGCTTCTCTTTTTTCTTGCCGTTGTCTCCGTCAAACAATCCGTTGAAAATCCCCGTCTTTTTCTCTTTGATGAGGATATACCGCACGGATATGCCGGTAGCAAAACGCGCCCAATCGTCGGAGCCAAACTCAATAGTTGGTTTGAAGTCGGCGGAAACAACAAAACGGGTTAGCGCAATCTTATATTCCAATCCGGCAATGCCATCAATACCGCCAAAGGCTCCCGTATCCTTGTTGTTGCCGACGTGCCCACCAGCCCCAAAATAGTAGTTGAGACTCGGGCCGAGCAAGCCAAAGTGCTGCTCGGCTAGCACTGTGCCCGTTACTTCACGGGTGCCCGCTAGCAACAGTCCTTCGAGGGTGGTTTTGGGCAAAATCTTTTGCTGCACCGTGAGACCATAGAGGCCGGAGCTAAACCGCAAGCCAGCGGCCGTACGATATTTTTGGGCGAACGATGGAAAAGCAGTGCCTAATGTGAGCAATGCAACTAGCAACAGGCGCTGTTGGAACGAGGAAAAACGAAACATCATAATCTTGTAACGAGAGTACAGGAACTCCCCTCCTATTTCGGCGTTGAACGCAAAAACGCCATGCAAAGTACGGACCGCTTCGTTGTTTGAGGTTCACTAGTCCGGATAGAGTCTCGTACCTTGCTGCTGTTTTTGCCTAACTCCCGACCGTTTCCCTCCGTGTATATTCATCAGGTGGCAGCCTATCTGCCCGACTACGTAGTAACCAACGAGCATTTCACCCGTCTGAACGGTCTTGCCTCTGAGTGGATCATTGAGCGCACCGGCATTCGGGAGCGGCGCAAGGCTGGCCCTGGCGAAAACACCAACACCATGGCCATCGAGGCCACTCGCCGGGCCCTGGCGCAAGCACCCGACTTCGCAGCCACCATCGACCTGATTGTGGGGGCCACCTACACGCCGCACGATACCATTTACACGCTCGCCCACGCCGTGCAGCGCGAACTAGGCATCAACGAAATTCCGGTAGTTAGCATTTCCTCGGCGTGCTCGTCGCTACTGAATGCCATTGAAATAGTGGAAGGCTACTTTGCCCTCGGCAAAGCGTCGCGGGCAGTGGTAGTGGTGAGTGAGCACAATACGGCTTACAACAACGAGCAAGATACCATGGCGGGCCACCTGTGGGGCGACGGGGCCGCTACGCTACTTATCAGCAAAGAACGCCTCAGCCCCACCGACCTGCGCGTTGTGGAAGTGGTAACCGGGGGCGCCGCCGTAGTAGGCAAAGCCGACGAATCGGTGACGTTGAAGCCAGTGGAAAAAGGCATTGTGATGCCCCATGGCCGCGACGTATTCACGCACGCCTGCACCTACATGGCCCGCGTAACCGCACAGCTTCTGGAGCGGCAGCAGCTCACCGTCGACGATGTGGCGTTCCTGATTCCGCACCAAGCTAATCTGCGCATCACCAAAAACGTGCTCAAGCAGTTGGGCATGCCCGACGAGCGGGCGGTATCCAACATCGAGCAGCTCGGCAACACCGGTTGCGCCGGCGCCGCCATCGGCCTAGGCGACACCTGGAACCAGCTGCACGAAGGAAGCCGGGTGGTTATTACGGTATTTGGTGGGGGCTATTCCTACGGCGCTATGTTACTGGAACGGTAGCCTCGGCGCTATCTAGCGGGGCCAGCAGAGCGTCTTACAGCAAACAAACCCGGCGAAGCTGCGCTTTCAGGGTATAGCCCTTCTACCCGACTGCTATGCCTTTCTTGCTCCGCTTGCTCCTGCTCACCGTTCTGGCCTTGCCCGCAGCGGCGCAGCAGACGTTACCTGCTGCACTACCCGAATACAACACCCAGCGTACTCTCCTCGACCAACGGGGCATGCGGGTACTTGGGGCGTGGGCTGTTGGCAACGTAGGCATAAGCGGGGCCCGGGCTTTTGTCACCGATGGCCCCGAGAAATACTTCCACCAGATGAATGTAGGCTGGGGCGTAGTGAACTTAGCGCTAGCCAGCTCGGCGCTGCTTTCCGCCCGGCACGCTACGCCGCCGGCCGACAGGGCAAGCACAGTTAAAGCCCAGCTACGCACCGAAAACCTCTACCTCCTCAACACTGGCCTCGACGTAGCCTACGTAGCCACCGGTTTCTACCTGAAAGAACGCGCCCGCAGCCGCTCGACCCAACGTCAGCAAGACCGCCTAACGGGCTACGGCCGCTCTTTGCTCCTGCAAGGAAGCTTCCTTTTCGCTTTTGATGGCGTGCTATTCGTGGCCCACCACGCCCACGGCAAAAGCAAGCTGTATCCGCTGCTTAGCCACCTACAAGCCGGCCCAAATGTCATAGCCTTGGTGGTAAGGCTGTGAGTTGGGGCACTACCCAGCGTACAGCCTCACCACCTCGCTAGCTAACTGCTTACTCGGCCCGCAGAAACGGCAGGTTTGCTTCTTTGCCTTCAGGCGTGCGCAAACGAACCACGTACCAGCCTGGGCGCAGAAGCTCGGTCGGTATGGCCAAGAAGTTAAGGCCCGACTGATAATCTAACCCAATGAGAGTGTGCTGCCGACCAATGGCATCGACAATAGAAACGCGGAGGCGCCCGGCGGCCGTGGCCGGGTACTGCAAGCGGAGACCGGTTGCACCGGCTGGGTTAGGAAACAGCTGGGGCCGCCCAGCCGTAGCTGCGTCGCCGTAGGCGGCCAGAGGAGCTGCCGTATCGAAACTACCGTTGGGGCGACGCAGGCGCAAGCGGTAGTATCGCAAGCCTGACTGGGGGTTGGTATCGACGTAGCGGTAAGTGTTGCCGGTGCGCGGCACGGTGGCTAGAGTTTGCCAAGCAGTGGTGTCAAACGACAAGGAGCGCTCAACAACAAAGTTTTGAAGGAAACACTCGTCTTGGGTGGTCCAGGCCAAAGCAATACCGTCGGTGCCCGTGGTAGCCGCGAGGCTGGTAAGCGGGGCTGGCAGCATCGGGGACGGGCCGCAGCTCTGCGTCACGAAGCTACGGGTCTGGAGCACCAAGCGCCCGCCTGTTATATCATCGGTGCTGATGGTACGGTTGGTTTGTCCGGGAGCTACGGCATAGTGCATCACAGCACGGCGCGGCAAAATCACGTGGGAAAGTTGCTGCGCGTGCCCTAGCTCGTGCACAACCACCGTTTCGAAATCCAACTGCGTGACGCCGGCCACTGCGGGGCCATACTGCCAGTTGGTGCCGCTATCAAATTGCATGTCAATTTCTTTCACGGCAAAAGCAATGCTACCGTCGGGCTGGAAGCAACCTTGGTAATAGCTGGTTGTGCGGCCGAGCACATTGACGGGCAGTTCGGTTCCCTCATCAAACCCAACACTGTTCTCGCTGTCTTCTTTGGAGCCCCGGTCAGTGCGGGTAGCAGCATCCACGTCCCAGTTTACGCCGCTCTGGCAGCGCCACGTAGCCAAGGCATTTCGGAAGGCCGTTGCAGCGCGGGGGTTGGCCCCGAAACCGGCCTCAAAGCGAAAAGCATACCCCCCGCGCCCGTTTTGGTTGAGGTGACTAGGGCGGATTACCCGGCTGGAATCGTTGGCGGCCAGCACGTTGCTGATGGCATAAGGAATGGTGATGGCCATTAGGCTAGTGGTAACAAGCCGATCGGCGCTGGTCACGCGCACCGTGCCGCTACCCGCCGGGCTACGGGTGCCCCCAGTGGTCTGGCTCACCGAAGGCACTCGCACTTGAATACGAGTATCCGACCAGCTCACATAGTCGGTAGCACGGGGCTTTATGTACGAACTACCGCCATTGTCGGCGTTGCGGAACTCCACGAATCCGGTGCCACGTGCTGGCCCAAAGCCCGAGCCCGTAATGGTCAGCTCGGCACCCGTGCCAGCAGGTAGGGTAGTTGGGCTCAAGGAGACAATAACCGGCGCCTGTCCACGGGCCAATACCGGAGGAGCCAATTGGCGTGCCACCGCCGTAGTTAGTGCTGGGTTGGGCTGCACTACGCGCCGGGCTTGGCCAGTAGCATCGGTTAGCGTCTGGTAGAACTCTTCCGTGATGAGGCCGTAGTCCCGAAACGGCTCGGCGGCCGTGGCGTCGCTCAGGTCATAGCCGATAAACCCTTGCTGGCTACCGTAGGCGGACCAGGCCGTGCCCACGCTTTCGGTGCCCGGAAAAGAGGCAGGCGTTAGGAACAGAACGCCTTGCTGGCCGGGCTGCAGGGTGAGCGTATTGGTAAGGTCTTGCCGGGTTAGGTCCACGATGCCGCCCTCGGTTAGCACGGTTACGGTAGCGGGAGCCGAGCCTTTGAGCGCGCTAAATACCCGAAATTGATGGGCGGTGTAGATGCGCTGGTGCTTGCTGTCCCAGAAGCTGCGGCTAGATGTTACCTCGCCTTCAACCACCAGTGTTGCCTGTTGGGCCCGCTGGGCCGGGTCGAGGGCTACTAGCAAGCAGTGCGTTTCGGGCGTGGCGGTAGGATTTTGGGCAGTAGCAGTTCCCAAGAGAAACAGGGAGAACAAGAAGCTGGCAGAGAAGCGAAAGCGCATAGAATAATACAAGGGAGGGACTGCTCAAGATACGGGATTTGGTTGGTTGCGGACGGCTCTTCTCGCTTGCAATTCGCACAAGTTGCGCTTGGCTGGCATGGCTGTTGACTTACAGCACAAGCAGACGGCTCGAAAGTCTTCCAACCAGAGGCCTTGTGCTTCGCCGGCTTTTTTTCTGCTTGCGCCAACCTTTGCCGGGCTTGGATTCCCTTTAGGTCAAATAACTGCTCCGTGACTTCGCCTCCTGCGTTCAATACTTCTGACGAACAACAACTGCTGACTGGCTGTCTTGCGCAAGACCGCCAGGCGCAGTATCAGTTGTATCAGCGTTATAAGACGGCCATGTTTTCGTGTGCGCTGCGCATTCTCGGCGGCGACCATGATCTGGCACAGGATGCGTTGCAGGATGCCTTTGTGGATGTGTTCCGGCAGTTGGCCAGCTTCCGGCAACAGTCTACGCTAGGCGCCTGGATTAAAACCATTGTGGTGCGACGGGCTTTGGCAACGCTCCGGCGCGAACAGCGCATGGAGGTGTACGACCCCGAACGCCACCCCGAGCCGCTGGTGGCTTGGCACGACCAGCTAACTGGCCAAGCGCTGGAAAAAGCTATTGACGAGCTACCGGCCGGCTACCGCGCCGTATTCTGCCTGATCGAGGTAGAAGGCTACTTGCACCGCGAAGTAGCCGAGATGCTTGGCATATCGGAGGGCACGACCAAGTCGCAGCTCTTTCATGCCAAGCGGCTGCTCAAAATCAAACTTCATCACCTGTACCTATGAACCAGACCCCCGACCTGCCCGAAGAAGGGCACCAACACCTGCGGCGGGCGCTGAACGAATTGCCCACTCACGAGCCTGCCCCCGCCACTTGGTCCCGAATCGAAGCCCAATTGGCGGCCGACGAAGCCATACACCGTACCCTACCCCAGCTGCCCACGCATGCCCCCGATGATGCCCTATGGGCCGCCATTGCCGGCCGCCTCGACCAACTTGACACTGAGCCAACGCCCTTAACCGCCGCACCTACCGCGCCGGGCGTAGTTCGGCCGCTGTGGCCAGCCAAGCGCCTGCGCCTCGTAGCCAGCGTGGCCGCTGCCATTCTGGTGCTGGTGCTGGCGTGGTGGCAATTTCCCACTTCCTCTTACGACGCTTCTGTCCCCCACGAAACCATTACCTACACCGAAGAGACTGTGGAAAGCCCCGTAGCTACGTTGCCCGTGCAGAGCGCCGTCGATCCGCTGGGCCGCGAAGGGGTAGCCTTTATTGATGCGCACTGCACCTCGTTGCCCACGGTTTGCCAGTCGGGCGAGTTCAAGGAGCTGCGCACCCAACTCACGGAGTTGGAAACCGAAGAATTACGCTTGCAACAAGCCGCGCAGCGGTTCGGCACCACGCCAGAGCTAGTCCGCAACCAAGTGCGGGTTACTACCCTCAAAGCGGCCGTCACCCGGGAGCTTATTCAACTCCTCATCTCATGAGTGCTTTGCTTTTACATATAGGAAAGCCGCGCCGCTGGGGCGAGGGCCTGCTGGTGCTGTTGCTCTGCTTGGGGCTGGCTGGCGGTGTGCAAGCGCAGCGCAAGGTGCAGGTACTCACGCGCACCATCGAGCAGACCTTGCCTTGCCCGACGGGTACGCTCGTCCGCATCCGAGCCGAAAAAGCCACCTTGAAAGTGCAAGGCTGGGACAAGCCGAGCGTGCAAGTGGTGCTCCGCCTGAGCGCCCGCCACCCTGAGCGCGCTATTGCCGAACGAGAATTGCCCGCCGTCCGCTATCAGATAGCCAAGAAAGGCAACACCATTGACCTGGTCAACTACTTTGCCGTACCCGTGGGCGCACCACCCGTCCGCAGCGACTTGCGCGCCGAGTACATCGTGATGATGCCCGCTGGAAACTCCCTGGAAATAGTAAATGCTTACGGCCGCACCGAGTTAATCGAGCTGACCGGCCGCCAAACCCTGGTGCAAGACTTCGGCGAGATTACGCTGCAAGACTTGCAGGGCAGCCTGGAAGCTACCATTCGCTACACCGAGCTAACGGGTACCAACCTCAACAGCGCGTTTGTGTGCCACGCCGACAAATCGGCGGTGCAGCTAACGGGGGCGGGGGGCACCTATGCCATCAGCAACGCCTACGGCAGCATTGTATTCGAGCCCAACGACGAGCTGAAAAGCGCCTTTGTTGATGCCACGCGCACCGAAGTGACGATTGGCGTACCAAAGTTGTCGCAGTACAATTACAATTTGGGCACCAGCCAGGGCAAGTTGGTCATCCCGGCGAGCTACACCCCTAAGCGTACGCTCACCGGCCGCAACACCTTGCAGGTCACCAATGATGCCAAGCTGCCGCTTATTCGCGTCAGTACTTCCTACGCGCCTATTACGCTCCAGACCCAACCGCTCCTCATCCAACGCTGATTTGCTCTATTGCCGCGCTCTATGCATCAAACTTCTATTTCTGGCCTTACTGTTCTGCGTGCGCTGTTGCTTGGCTTGTTGGTTTTGATAGGCACGTCGCCGCTGGTTGTTGCCCAAACCGCACCCGATACCACGCGGGTGCGGTACAGCGAGGAAACCGTTACCGAGTCCGATTCGTCGCGCACCAGTGCTTTGGCGCAAACGTATAGCTCCCTAACACGCCTGCAAATAGAAGAACAAGTCCTTTGGAAAATTGGGCTCAACAACTACGCAACTGACAACAACTTTGACACGGGTCGGCGCTATTACCGCTACGGTGTGTACCTGATTTATGAGCGAAAGCTGCGCGACGATATATCCATAATGGCAGAGCTCAGCCCAGATTTTACCCGCTACCGACGGGTTGGTGGGTTAGCATTTCGCCACGGCTTCAGCGTCCGGTCGCAAGTGGCCGGACGCTACTATTACAACCTCAACCAGCGCATTCGCAAGGGCAAGAATGCCAGCAACTTTTCTGCTAACTACCTCTCTGTGGCCATAGGCAATGGCTTTGGCCGCCGCTCCCACGAATCAACGTACTATTTCTACACCTTCAGCAAACCCCTCGTGCGCGCCGACTTATCAGCCTTTTATGGTCTGCAGCGCCGCTTGGGCCAGTACGGATTCGTTGATTTCAACTTTGGCTTTTCAACCAGGTTACTCCCTAGAGTGTACGATTTCTCGCTCAGTGGCTCCTTCCGCATCGGCTTGGCACTAGGCCGGTAACGCTTATATGTGAGACTTCGCCAATAGCCTCGAGCTAGAAAACTAGACAGTAACTAGTCCCTCTCAGCTGATGTGGCGCATCTAGCAAGGAGAGGCTAAGTAGTTGGCCAATCCTTGAACATTTCACTCTGAACGTCATGCTGAGCGGAGCCGAAGCATCTCGCTAGTGTGGTAATTTCTTTTGTCGGTTTAACGAGTCGAGCGAGATGCTGCGGCTCCGCTCAGCATGACAATAGTATCACAACGTCAGCACGCGAGATGCTTCGGCTGCGCTCAGCATGACGTTCTTAGATGGTCGTTCTGACACTTCAACCACCCTTAACTTCTCCTTGCTAGATACGCCACATCAGCTGAAGAGGGGAACTAGCTTTCAAAGCGTTAGAACAAGCTGCCTTGTACTGGCTGCGGGATGATACGGGGCGCTGGCACCGTGATACCTGATAAGGCGTGCAGCTTCTCCAAGAAATACTGCGTCCAAAGCGGCGTGTGCATGATATCCTTCTGGTGCACGAAGAAGTATACCGTGTGCAAGCCTTGTTGCAGCCACTCAGCTATGCGCGCCGCCCAGATATCAGCCCGCTGATAGTCGGAGTTGACAAGGCCGTGGCCGTTGAAGCGAATGAAAGCGGAGGGAGTAGTTAGGCGCATCGCCAGCACATCACGGCGGCCGGCCACATCAGACAAGACCAACGTTTTGTTGAGCGCTTCGAGCATAGCAGCTACAGCTGCAAAGGCCACTCTATCGGTATACCAACCCGGATGGCGCAGTTCCACGGCCAGAGGTATGTCACTCGGAAAATCGAGTAGGTACCGCTCCAGTCGGCTTAGGTGTTCGGGGCCGAACGTCGGGGGCAGTTGCAGGAAGCACCATCCCAACCGCTCATGTAGCTCGCGAATGGAACGGCAAAAGCTGATGGTTAGGTCGTCGACGTTGTAGAGCGCCCGGTCGTGGCTAATGACCTGGGGCAGTTTGGGGCAAAAGCGGAAAGTAGTGGGCACAGCATCGCGCCACTTGCGCACTGTGGGCGCATCCGGAATGCGGTAATGCGTGGTATTCAGCTCTAAGCTATTGAATTGCCGGGCGTAGTGGTGCAGATAGTCGGCGTCGCGGATGCCGGCCGGAAAATACGAGCCTAGCCATGCCTTGTTTGTCCAGATGGGGCAGCCAACAAACACTTGGGGCACAACGGGCGTGGCCGCAGCGCGGGCTAGCACACCAGCCGTATCGGGATGATCAGAGGGCAGACGAAAATCTACGTAGCGAAGGTCGGAAAGGCGGCCAAAATCCATACAGCAAATTACGGCGAAATGAACTGGCAGGCTAGCAAGGCCGCGCAAAAGGCTATACGAATGCTGGCTTATACAGCCCACTAAGATGCGTCGTGCCCTAGTAAAACAAACAAGCTGATAAGCTACTCCCCTGCCTGCTAACGGCCGAGCTAGGACCAACAGTTTTTGGATAGCTCATCTGTTGGCTCACGAAGGCTGCTTCTACTATCCTTATGAAAATTCCGTGACTTATGCAAACAGCTTGAAACCATGAAATTGATTGGCCGTCAGAATTTTTTTCACCGGCAGATAATCTTATTTCTTAGAAAGCAATCCTAGTCTCCGTCAATAGTGCAAAACACGGCTTAGGTAAACACAAACCCACATTAGCCGTTGTTCCATCTAATAAGTTAAATGCAAATTTTATTAAAAATGCACAATTATTATAGGCTCACCAAGGCTACTCTACTATCCCGGATGGTGCTAGTTTGAAAGACCCTGCTAGATTTGTTTTGTTCACATCACAGCGTATCGATGAATTTGACCTTACGACTGAGTGCTTCGAGCTTACTAGCGGTTTTGTACTTTTTAGTTCTATCCCTTTCCGCCCCGGAAGCACATGCTATGCGTCCCGGCTTCGAGGATGATAAGAATCCCACCCTTGCCGCTCGGCGTGCAGCAGTGCTTCGGGGCCGCGCCTCCTGGTACGGAAGAGACCACCAGGGCATGCGCACGAGCAGCGGTGAGCGGTTCGACCGCAACAAGTTTACTTGTGCCCACAAGACGCTGCCCTTCGGCACCAAGCTGCGCGTTACCAACCCTGAAACGCAGGCTTCGGTGGTAGTTCGGGTTTCCGACCGGGGCCCCTTTCGGCACCAGCGCATCCTCGACCTTTCCGAAATTGCGGCTCGCCCCCTAGGCATAGTAGACCACGGCGCTGTATCGGTGCTGGCGGAAATAGTCCCCGACGACACGCCCCTAGGTCCTACTGATGCACCCGCCGACTTGGCACTACTGGTCGATGATCCTACCATTGCAACCGAAGCAGGCTACCACACCGACATCCGCACCGGCGCTACCGAGGCCGACGACATAGCTGTTCTTCCCGAACCTGCCGCTACTTATGTGGTACAGGCCGGCACCTTTGGTGATGTCCGCAACGCACAGGCTATGATGAACCGAATCCAAAGTCTCGACCCCAAACTGTTGGTTACAACCGTAGCCACCAACACCCCGGACGGTAAGACGCTGAACCGTGTGGTAGTAGGGCGCTTTGCTACGCCAGCAGAAGCTAAGGCCGTTTGCCAACGCCTCGTTAAAGTAGGCGTAGTGGGCATGGTACGTCAGGGCGAAAATCTGTAGTAACTCGTACGCTACTTCGCATAAAAGCCGTCAGCACCTCGTGCTGACGGCTTTTTGTATATAGCCCTGGCCTGATTGTTGAGTTGGCTGCCCCGGTTCAACAATTCACCCACTTTACTATCACATGAAAAAGTTATTACTGTTAGGGATAGCCTGTGCTCTATCTGCATCTGCTATGGCTCAAACCGAAAAGGGCGCTAAATACTTAGGCGCAAATATTGGCAATATTACCTACCAGGATATTAATGATGTAACTAATATAGGAGCAACACTAACTCCGTCAGTAGGCATATTTGTGGCAGATAATTTATTAATAGGGAGTAGCTTACCGTTAATTTATGGTCGAAGTCACGAAAAAAGAGGATCTGGAGAAACTGTCAACCGCAATATAAGCTATGGCCTTGTCCCTTATGTTCGCTACTACTTCGTAGGCTCTAACGCACACCGTTTTTTCGGTCAATTAGGTGGTGGGGTCTCAAGGGTCAACTACTATTATAAGTCAGAAAATTCTGTAATGTCGCCCACTATCGAGCGCGACAATGGTCATTATTTCACTTATGGCGGAGCTCTAGGTTACAATTATTTCTTAACACCCGGTGCCGCTTTAGAAGTAATAGCCGGTTATAACCGTTATGATTCTAATCGTCAGCAAAGTAATGGCTCATTAGACATATCAGCAGGCTTCTCCGTCTTCCTGCCTTCCAAGCTGTCCACAACTTCTACAGGTCAGTAAGCAGCACTAATCACATTAGACGCGGCACGCAACCTTAGCTGGTTTGCGTGCCGCGTTTTTTTGTCGGATGTTGTGGGGCGGACCAATCATTTCTGCTTGAATCTATGCTACGCTACGTTCGGGCGCTGTTGGCCCTACTTGTTGCCGGTGTTCTGACTTGGGCCCTCAATACCAAGCACGGCGACGTGCCGCCATTCGGCAAGTTTTTAAGCCCTTTCCGGGGATTCTGGCAGAACGGCGAAACCGCCGATGCGCTGCCAACTCAGCAGACCCTGCAACTGCCCGGCCTGCAACAGCCCGTGCAAGTGCGCTTCGACGACCAGCGCGTGCCGCACATCTTCGCCCAGAACGACCACGACCTGTACTACGCCCAGGGCTACCTCACGGCGCAGGACCGGCTCTGGCAGATGGATTTCATTACCCACGTAGCGGCCGGGCGGCTAGCCGAAATAGTAGGCCCTGCCCGCTTGGAAACCGACCGGTTTTTCCGGCGTATGGGTTTGCCGTTCGGGGCGCAAAAGTCGCTGGATTCAGCCATGGCCAACCCGGTAACTCACCTCGTGCTAACGTCGTACTCCGACGGGGTGAACGCCTACATCAACACGCTGACACCGAAAACCATGCCCTTCGAGTACAAGCTACTCGACTACGCGCCCGAGCCTTGGGAGCCGCTGAAATGCGCGTTGATTTTAAAGTACATGGCCTTTGATTTGAGCGGCCGCTCCGACGACTTGCGCATGAGCAACGCGTTGGCCAAGTACGGTCCGGCTGTCGTTAAAGACTTATTCCCGGACTACCCGGTGCAGGAAGAACCTATTGTACCGGTGGGCACGCCGCTCGATTTTAAACCGCTGCCGGTGCCGGCCACACCGCCTGGCTTCGCGGCAACCATGTCGGGGAAGGTGCCGCAGAATGAGCCCGACCCGGAACTGGGCTCCAACAACTTTGCGGTGAGCGGGGCGAAGTCGGCTACGGGCTTTCCGCTGCTGGCCAACGACCCGCACTTGCAACTCAACTTGCCTAGTATCTGGTATCAGGTGCAGCTGGCGGCGCCCGGCGTAAACGTGTACGGCGTAAGTATTCCAGGAGTGCCGTTTACCATTATCGGCTTCAACGAGCAGGTAGCCTGGGGCGTCACCAACGTGGGGGCCGATGTGATGGACTGGTACCAACTCAAGTTCCGGGATAGCAGCCAACGCGAGTACTGGCACGATAACCGCTGGAAGCCGGTGCGCCGGGTAGTAGAGCGCATCAAGGTGCGCGGGCAGCCCGACCGCCTCGATACGGTGCTGTACACCCACCACGGCCCCATTGTGTACGACCAGCCGGAAAAGCCTTTTCTGGCCCAGACGCCCATTGCCCACGCCATGCGTTGGACCGCCCACGACGCGGCCAACGAGTTCCAGGCGTTCTACCGCCTCAACCGCGCCCAGAACTACCAAGACTACACCGTGGCCCTGAGCACCTACGGCACGCCCGCCCAGAACTTTATTTTTGCCAGTACCGACAAGGATATTGCCATTTGGCCCAACGGCCGCTTTCCGCTGAAGTGGCGCGACCAAGGCAAGTTTATTCTCGATGGCACCGACCCGGCCTACGACTGGCAGGGTTGGATTCCGGCCGCCCAGAACCCGCACGTCAAGAACCCGCCGCGCCAGTTTGTGGCCTCGGCCAACCAGTTTTCTACGGGCCCTGACTACCCCTACTACCTGAACTGGAACTACGGCGACGGCAGCTACGACCGGGCCCACCGCATCAACGAGCGCCTGACCCGCATGAGCCAGGCCACGCCGGACAGTTTGCGGATGCTGCAAAACGACAACCTCAACGTAACGGCCCAGCTACTGCTACCCCGGCTCCTGGAGCTGGTAGCTGGTCCCGCCAACGGCGATACGCTGGTAACGGCCTCCTCGCCCGAGGCCAGCGTGCTAGCCGAAATGCGCCGCTGGAACTATCAGTACGCGGCCGATGCGCTAGCCCCTAGCGTCTACGAATTGTGGTACGCCAACTTAATCAAGCGAATCTGGGCAGATGATTTCGGGTTGAAAGCCACCGGCTTGGAAATGCGCGTTCCGGCCCGCGACCGAAGCAAAATCCTCATCTTGCGGGAAGAGAACAGCCGCTGGATCGATGACCGTCGCACACCGCAGCGCGAAACCCTGCCGCAGCTCGTGCGCCAGAGCCTGCGCTTCGCTACCGACTCGCTGACCCGGAAGTATGGCTCCATCGGCGCTAAGTGGGCTTGGAAAAACCAGAAGAGCACCGACATTCTGCACATGCTTCAGATACCCGGCTTCGGCCACATGGACTTGGACTGCGGCGGCGGGGCGGGTATCGTGAATGCTACGACCGAGCG
This sequence comes from Hymenobacter sp. YC55, assembly GCF_029433095.1. Taxonomy (GTDB): domain Bacteria; phylum Bacteroidota; class Bacteroidia; order Cytophagales; family Hymenobacteraceae; genus Hymenobacter. Next base: position 260,250 of record NZ_JARNTX010000004.1, on the reverse strand, counting down.
CACCGGCCCCTCGTGGCGCATGGTGGTGGCGTTAGGGCCGCAAGTGCATGCTTACGGCATATTTCCGGGCGGCCAAAGCGGCAACCCCGGCTCAACGGCCTACGACGATATGCTGGAAACCTGGCGCGTAGGTAAGCTCAATGAACTGGTGTTTTTGCGCAGTGCTGCGGAGCCGAACCCACGTGTACGCGCCGCCTGGACATTATCGAACTAGCTTTTCATCTACCTCTATGCTGCTCTTTCTGCTGATTTTGGTGCTTGCTTTCGTCGCGCAGCTTTTCCTGCCTTGTTGGGTGATAACGCCCTTGTGCTTGGTGCTGGCCGCTTGGCGGGGCGTGTCAGGCGGCCGGTCGTTTGTAGCTGGCTTCTTGGGTATAGGGCTGGGCTGGCTGCTACTGGCTAGCTGGCTGAGCGTGCGCAACGAAGGCCTGCTGGCCCACCGGGTAGCGCAGCTTCTACCCCTTGGTGGTCAAAGCTGGCTGCTAGTACTCCTGACGGCGGTAATAGGCGGCCTAGTAGGTGGCTTGGCAGCACTGGCTGGCACCTGGCTCCGGCAGGCCGTAGCCCCAACGGCATCCGCAACGGCTAGGTAAAGCTGTTGCTTAGTTTGCCTAAACAAAAAGCAGCGCGGAGCCGGAGCCTCGCGCTGCTTTCTGTTACTAGTCATGACTTTTATGGATGCCTTAGCCTGAAGTAGAAGTTTATCTGAGCAAGTAACCAAGAAGAACGGCCATGCTGAACGCAGCCGAAGCATCTCGCTCGAATGGTAAACCCCTTCTATAGAATCTTTCAAGTAAGATACTTCGACTGCGCTTGGCTTAGTACTGCGAGATAAAGCCGAGGGCTTCAAGCGTATACTGCGTGACCGAAGTGAAGTGGTTGCCGCCCTGGATGGGGTGCAACGACACTTGGGTAGCGCCGCGGGCGCGCATGGCCTTGTAGGCATCTTCGGAGTTGAAGTACGGCACGTAGTCGTCGGCGGTACCGTGGAAGAGGGCCAGCGGGGCTTTCGGCTTCCAATCGTAGATGTCGTTGTCCTGGAAAGCGGCGGTCATGGGAGCATCCGTTTTGTTGAGGATGCTGGTCCGGAAGGTGCTGGTGAATAGCTCAGCAGGCTTCTCGGGCACGTCGCCAAAGGGGTTGGCTTGCAACTGCGTCGCCCAAGGCTGATTGAAATAATAGTTCGGCGCCCGGTTGATATTGTACACCCGGTTGTAGGTATCAAGTACCCACACATACGAACTCAGGAAACTAAGCTTCTGGTCGGAGCTCAGGATGTAGTTGGCAAAGGCGGTTTTGTGGTATGCACCGGCACCTGGGGCACTGGCCGTTACGGCAAATTCGGTCGGATACTTCTCTTCGATCAGCTTGTGCAGCGCCATAGTGGCGTAGCCACCCTCCGAATACCCGAGCAAGTAGTTTTTCTTGTTGAGGGCTACCTTCTGCTTCTCGCAAAACTCCTTGGCGGCGCGCATCATATCCAACGACGTCGAGGCCAGGGAAGCGGCATGCTCGTAGGGGTGCGGCAAGTTCTTGGCAGCTCCGTAACCAATATAGTCGGGAGCCGACACGATGTAGCCGGTGGAAGCCAGCAGCGATACGGCCGAGTACACTTCGCTGCTAGCGCTGTAGTACGATGGCGCCCGGTCTTCGCCCTCGGGGCTGATGGTGCCGTGCTGGTAGCTAAGCAGCGGCAACGCTTGCGTGGTTACGGGCACCAGCAATGCACCCGAAGCCGTAACCTTCTGGCCGTCGGTGTTTTGAGTGGTGTAGGTCAGTTTATACACGCGGATGGGGTAGCGCACCAGTGCCCCAACCAATGGCATGCCCGGTACTCGGCTGGCTAGTGCGGCGGGGCTGTACTCCCCGATGAGAGTGCTGTTAAGTAAGTGCGTTTCGACGGCAGCCGGCGCTTCGGGCTGCGGTGACGTCTCTTTCGAGCAACTGCTGCCAGCTGCTACGCCCAGACCGGCCCACAGCATCAGCGTGAGGCGCAGCCGGCGTAAATCAAATTTTTTCAAAAACACGGTGGAAGCTTAGAGTTAACTATCACTCTCACAACACCACCCAGGCCAAAAGATTTCCCCTAACCGGCCGCAAATTCAACTCTCTTGCCCTGCTACCAATGGATAGCTGAATACTGCTACTTCTGCTATGCCCGACTATAACGTAGCGCTTCATTTTCAACTACTTTCAGATTTACCTAAAAAATTAGTTGTATAACTAATATTTTAGTTATACATTCAATTCACTAACCCCTCGCTTATGCAAAACTTCCCTGAACTAACCCGGGCCGAAGAGCAGGTGATGCAGGTACTCTGGCAGCGCGGTCCTTCTTTCGTGAAGGACGTGCTAGCCGAAATGCCCGCTCCGCAACCGGCCTACAACACGGTGTCAACCATCATCCGCATTCTAGAGCAAAAAGGCTTCGTCGGGCACGAGGCTTTTGGGCGCACGCACTGCTACCACTCCTTGGTCGCCCAAGACGACTACCGGCGCTTCTCGTTGCGCAAGCTGCTCGGCGGTCATTTTGGGGGCTCGTTTAGCCGACTGGTGTCTTTTTTCGCCAAGGAAGAAGACCTCGATGCCAAGCAGCTCGAAGAGTTGCTCCGCCATGCGCAGCAAGACCGTAACCCCGACGACGATGCTCTTCCCAACGACGGCCGCCCTGCTTAACTGGATGTGGCAAAGCACGCTTTGCCTAGGCGCCTGCTGGCTGCTCTATCAGCTCCTGCGCCGGGAGTCTTTCTTCCACTACAACCGCCGGTTCCTGCTGTTCACGCCCTGGCTGGCGCTACTGCTGCCGTTGCTGCTAGCAGGTACGGCTCCCCTGCTAAGCGGGTGGCTTCCTCCCGACGCTACTCCTACGCCCCTGCTTACCCCGTCGGTTACTCTCCCAACTGTAGTCGTAAGCAGCCAGGCAGCTTCTACTCTCTGGTGGACGTGGCTGCCGCTGGTGTACGGAGCTGGGGTGCTTGTGTGGTTGGGGCGCCTAGGCTGGCAGCTAGTGGCCCTGTGGCAGCAAACCCGCCAGCTTCCCCGCGACACTCAAGAAGACTATACGTTGGTTTCAAGCAGTGGTAAGCTGCCCGTCAGTTCTTTTGGGCGGTTGGTTTTCTGGGACGATACCGCCAACCTCACGCTAGCCGAAGCCAACCAAGTGCTCCAGCACGAACTGGTACACGTGCGGCAGGGCCATACCCACGAACGGCTGCTCCTGGAGCTAGTGCGCGCGGTGCTCTGGTTTAATCCTTTTGTGCACTGCTACCCGCGGGCCCTAGACCTGACCCACGAATACATTGCCGATTCGACAGTGCTGCAGACCATGCCCACCCCGGAGGCACCTACTATCTACGCCGCCTTGCTGGCTCGCCTCACGTTGCGCCGGCTGCATCCTCATTTGCCGCTTACCCAATCATTCACTCAATCTCAAACCCTTACCCGTATTGCCATGCTACAATCTCCTCGTTCCACCCGCCGCTGGAAGCAGTGGCTGTTACTGCCTGTAAGTGGCCTGCTGCTCTTCACTTTTGCTTGCGAGCAGGCTCCAGATTCCACCGCTCCCGCATCCGCAACTGCCACCTCCGACAGTGAGGCAGCACCAGAACCGCCGGTCTTAACTGAGAAAGCCTTACCAGCGCCACCGCCACCGCCGCCAGCAGTATATCAGTATGTAGAGAAAATGCCCGAGTACGCAGGTGGGTTAAATCAGCTCATGATTGATTTGGGTAAAGGCATACAGTATCCTGAAGCTGCTAAAGACGCTAAGCTACAAGGCAAGGCCTTCGTTGGTTTTATTGTGGCTGAGGATGGGAGCGTACAGGCTGTTGAGCTAAAAAAAGGCATAAACGCTCCTCAAAAACTAACAGCAGAAGCCAAGGCGCTAAATGAAGCTGCTTTAACTGCGGTGCGCAACCTGCCCGGCAAGTGGACACCGGGAAGCCAAGACGGAAAGAAAGTAGCCGTTTCCTATACTGTTCCCATCACGTTTGCGTTGAAATAGCCTGACTGCCTGCTAGTTCTGGCAACCTGCTGTTTCACTTAACCTAAAACGCTTACGTACGCTGCCATGCTACAGTCCCCTCGTTTTGTGCGCTTCGGAAAGTTCTGGCTGCTACCAGTAAGCGCTTTATTGGTTTTTGCTTCTGCCTGCGAGAAAGCACCTGAACTATCCACGTCCACAGTAGCGGCCGACCAGGTCTACACCCAAGCCGAACAAATGCCCAAGTACAAAGGGGGAATGTTACGGTTAGTAAAAGATCTCAGTTGGGGCTTGCACTACGAGTATCCCGCTATAGCGAAGGTAGCGAGTCTGGAAGGGAAGGTATTGGTCAAATTCACAGTGGCCGCTGATGGTACGGTGAAAGACGTGCAAGTACACAAGGGAATTACCACCATTTGGCCCCAGCAGCAAGCAGCTGCACACGCGTTGGAGGCGTTGGCAATGAAAGCCGTCAAAGAATTACCAGGCCAGTGGACACCCGGCAGCCAAAACGGCAAGCCAGTAGCTGTAAGCTATACAGTCCCCTTTGAGTTTTCAAGTGGCAAACTACGCAGACGTAGACAAGTAGGTGGTCCGATGGAGTTAGAACCTGTACAAAATTATCGAGTTAAATCTCCTGATTCCTCGGCTACTGCTTTTAGTGAAGGTCCTATTTTCAAAGACTTTAAACCTGTACGCTTCTCCCCTGATAGCCGCAACGTGTATGCCCAAGTAGAGGAAATGCCAGAGTATGCGGGTGGACAAGGGCAACTTTTAGCTGACCTCATACAACGGCTACGGTATCCGGCGGCGGCTAAAGCTGCTAAACTAGATGGTGTAGCCTTCGTCAAGTTTGTTGTGGCCGAAGACGGCAGCGTAAAGGATGTTGCCTTACAAAAAGGCGTCCTTGCTCCTAAAGGACTGGAAGCAGTAGCAGAAGAAATGAACCAAGCGGCTCTAGCTACCTTACACAACCTGCCACGAAAATGGACACCCGGCATTCAAAGAGGCAAGGAGGTAGCCGTGTATTATGACGTTCCTATCACCTTCCTTTTGGAATAAGCAAATAGCATAAAAGCTCTACCTACGGGGCTATAATTCGTTTTCAGTTGCTAAATATAGATTTGGTTTGCTCCCCTGTTGCACACGTGTAGTGGCAATTACTTGTACAAGGGAGTTCGGCCGTACTCTGTACCGTTGTTATGTAATCTTTCCCGGTTGCCAGAGCCGTGCTAGTCCGGCTCCACCCTTATCGGCTCATCGTCAATTGCTTACTTATAGCTGACGATAGGCCGATAAGGGTGGAGCCGGACTGTTTTTTTGCGGCGCAGGAGGTATACTGCTGTATCTTTGAAATATTCAGCCCTTTTTCCGACCTAAAATTCCCATCATCTGTTTAGATATCTCGTCTCTCAACCGGCTTCCGTTTGCTGTACCCTATTCGCCTTGCCTTCCGCTTCGCAGCCTTGGTGCTGGTAGTAAGCTCTACGCTGCTTGTTCTTGGCTTCACAAGTTGCGAAGCCACCCGGCCTCAAGCCAGTGCGGCACTAATAGCCATAAGTAAGCAAGACGCCATCCGCCGAGATTCGCTGCGTGCCGACTCGGTGGCGCGAGCTGGCGGGCGGCTATCGGGTGCTATACTACCGGCCGAGCGCATTGTGGCGTTTTATGGCAACCCACTGCACAAAGCCATGGGTGTTTTGGGGCAATATCCCAAGGACGAGATGCTGCGCCGCTTGCGGCTGCAAGTAGCAGATTGGCAAAAAGCCGACTCCTTACCCGTACGGCCCGCCTTACACCTGATTGCCGTTATTGCGCAACGCGACTCCGGCGACGACGGCAAGTACCGTATGGCCTTACCCGATACCACTATTCAGAGAGTGATAAAATGGGGGCAAGAGCAGAATACGCTCGTCTTCCTGGATGTGCAAGTAGGCCTAAGCGACTTGCAGCACGAGCTACCCAAGCTAGAAAAGTATCTGCGCCTGCCGTATGTACACCTCGGCATCGACCCCGAGTTTTCCATGAAATCGGGTCGGCGGCCGGGTACGGAAGTAGGCGAGTTTGATGCCCAGGACATCAACTATGCCCGGTGGTTTCTGGCGCGGCTCGTGAGCGAATATCAATTGCCGCCGAAAGTGCTGGTGGTGCACCGCTTCCGGCAAGACATGGTAACCAACTACCAGAACATCAAGCTCGACCCGCGCGTGCAGATTGTGATGCACATGGATGGCTGGGGCACCCCCAACATCAAGCGCAGCTCGTACCGCAAGTTCATCAAGCAAGAGCCCGTAGAGTACACTGGCTTCAAGATTTTCTTTAAAAACGACCGTCGTTCCAACTCCCGCCTGATGACCTCGCGCGAGGTAAGTACCCTCACGCCTTCTCCCCTCTATATTCAGTACCAATAACAGGCTTAGGCTACGCATCCCGGCCTAGCGGCAGCCTAAAAGCAACCCTGCCAGCGCACATGGCCAACTCGGTTGTTTGGTTTAGCAGGCCCATAATTGCGGCTGTAAAAACCCAGAGCAAGTGAAAACCATTGCGAGCAGGAAAGCAACTTCATTCTGCCTTTCCGGCAACCTAAGTGCGCGCAACTAGTCTGCATATCACTACAGCCGAGTGAATAAAAGTGTAACTTTCCGTCAGTTTCCCTTCTCACTTTTCTGTTTTCGGTGCGATATATCTCTCCTCTCAGCGTGCTACTGTCGGGCTTCGGCCTGGCCCTTACCCTCACTACATTATCAGGCTGCGGCTCGGGCTCCGGACCCGAAACTACCGGCTCGAAAGCCACTGCCGACTCCGCCAAAACGGCCGTTGTTGATACCATAGCGCTGAAGCGGGCCGCTATGCGCCGCGACTCGCTCAAAGCCGATTCCATTACGAGAGCGGGCGGGCAATTGCCCGGCGCCATTTTGCCTGGCCACCGCATTGTGGCCTTCTATGGCAACATTCGGGCGAAGGGCATGGGTATTCTGGGCCGCGAGCCGAAAGAGCAGATGTTCCGCAAGTTTGAGAAGGTGCTTAAGGAGTGGCAAGATGCTGACCCTTCCCTACCTATTCAGCCGGCGCTGCACAACGTAACCATCACGGCGCAAGGCGCAGCAGGGGCAGATGGTAAGTACCGCCTCATGAACTCGAAGGCTACCATCGAGGAAGTTATTTCCTGGGCCAAAGAGCATAAGTGCATCATCTTCCTGGATGTGCAAGTAGGCCTCAGCGACTTAGAGCACGAGCTCTACAAACTAGAGCCTTACCTCAAGGACCCCATCGTGCACCTCGGCATCGACCCCGAGTTTGCCATGCAAACCAAAGGTGTGCGGCCCGGCAAGAAAATCGGAACCTACGACGCCAAAGACGTTAACTACACCATCAACTTCCTGGCCCGCATTGTAAGCGAAAACAAGCTACCGCCTAAGGTCCTGACCGTGCACCGCTTCACGCAGGGCATGATTACCAACTACAAAAACATCAAGCTCGACCCGCGCGTGCAGGTAGTAATGCACATGGATGGCTGGGGCAACCCCACGCTCAAGAAGGATTCGTACCACGACTACATCCAGACGCAGCCCGTGCAGTACACCGGCTTCAAGCTGTTTTACGAGTATGACCCCCGCCCGGCTCCTCACCACATGATGACGCCTTCGGAGGTGCTGGCCGAGCTTACGCCCAAGCCGCTCTACATCCAGTATCAGTAGCAGCAGAAATTATTTAGCGACAACAAAAAGGCCACCCGCAGCTGCGAGTGGCCTTTTCAATTAGTTAAGTATGGAGGTTAGTGCGCGGCGTTAAGATCAATTTTCTCGCCGCCGCGGGCCCGCTTGATCAGCAGTACCAGTGGCAGACATGCCAGGAAGAAGAATCCGAGCATCGAGAATATCTGCCCGTAGGTGATGATGGAAACCTGCTTCATCAGGATGCCTTCAAGCGCCGCATAAGCTTGCTGGCGAGCTTGCTCGGCCGAGAAACCTCGCGATATAAAGTTCTGCGTGAAAGCCTGAATCCGCTGTACGGTCTCGGGATTGTAGAGCGAAATGTTGGGCAACATGTTCACGCGGTTGCTCTGAATGCTACGCTCCAGAATAGTACCCACAATAGCTACACCAAACGAGCCCCCCAGCTGGCGAATCATACCGGTGAGGCCAGCCGCCTGTCCGGCATCTTTGCCTTGCAAACCAGCCAGTGACATGGTGGTGATAGGCAAGAAAATCAACCCAAGGCCCACCCCCCTTACCATCAGGGGCCAGAAGAAGTCACTTTCGCCAGCGGTGGGCGAAATCACCTTGCTCATCCAGAAGGTAAAGAAAAAGAAGATGGTGAAGCCCGTCGGAATCATATACTTCTGCGGTACCCCCGCTTGCAGCATCCGCCCGATAAGCGGCATCATGAAGCCCGAAGCCAATGCCCCTGGCAGCAGCAGCAACCCGGTTTGGGCGGCCGTGAAGCCAAGTATGCGCTGAGTGAAGATCGGGAAGACAAACACCGAAGCAAACAGCCCGAAGCCTAGAATAAACGACAGGAACGCCCCAACAGCTAGGTTGCGGCTCTTGCCAAGCACCCGCAGGTCCACAATGGGTTGCTTGGCCGTTAGCTCGCGCCAAATAAAGCCGAGAATACCAATAGCAGCCAGCGCCGTGAAAATGTTGATGTAGAGGCTCTCAAACCAGTCCTCGGTTTCGCCTTGCTCGAGTACGAGCTGCAACGAGCCCACCCCCAGGATCAGCAGAAAAATACCGGCCCAGTCGATTTCGCGCAGAGGTCTTGGAATAGCATTCCGTATCCGCTCGGGGTCCCGAATGAAGAGTATGGTGAAGATAGACGCCAGAATACCAACGGGTACGTTCACGTAGAAAATCCAGGGCCAGTCGTAGTTATCCACGATATAGCCACCGAGCGTAGGGCCGATAGTAGGGCCAATAATCACGCCCATGCCGAACAAGGCCTGCCCCAAGGGCAACTGCTTGGGAGGGAAAGTATCAATAAGGATGGCCTGCGACGTAGCCATGAGCGCACCGCCGCCAATACCCTGAATGAAGCGGAAGGCTACCAGTTCCCAGATGTTGGTGCTTTGTCCGCAGGCAATAGAAGCCAGCGTGAAAATAACCACCGACACAAAGTAGTAGTTGCGCCGTCCGAACTGCTCGGCCAAAAAGCCGGTCATTGGGATAACGATAACGTTGGCAATGCCATACGAGGCCACCACCCAGCTTACTTCCTGTTGCGTGGCCGAGAGGTTACCCATCATCTGGGTTAGGGCCACGTTTACAATACTGGTATCAATCAGTTCCAGCAGGCAGCAAAGCACCACTGTAACGACGATAATCCACTTGGTGAATCCGGTTTCCATTCGTAAGTGAAATTGTGAAGTTGTGAAATGGTGAAGGGGCTATTCTTATCTTGAAACAGCCTAGTTTCACTTATCACATTTCGTATTATGAGTAATGAATTACTAAATGATTCGCCGTCGTTTAATGATAATATCCGGACACGAACCAAGCAGGCTTCTTTGCGTGTAATTCGCCTGTATCAGCAGTTGCCACATACTGGTGAGGCAACTGTATTAGGCAAACAGTTATTACGGTGTTCGACCTCAGTAGCCGCCAATTTTCGGGCCGCTTGCCGTGGGCGTTCAGCAGCTGAGTGGTATGCCAAGCTCTGCATCTGCGTAGAGGAAGCCGATGAAACTTTGTTTTGGCTAGAGTTGCTAGGCGATGCAGCAATCTTACCTAAAGCTCGTCTAAGTGAATTAGAAAAAGAGTATCTAGAAATCGTTTCTCTTCTAGCCTCTATTCGCAAGAAGACAAAGGCGAAACTAAGTAGGCACAGTGGTGAAAAGTGAAACAGTGAACCGGAAAACAGACTGCCTCTCAACTCACAATTTCACCTTTCACCACTTCACCTTTACTTCACCTTCACAGTTGCTACCACGCTCATACCGGCGCGGAGTGGGTGCTGAGGATCTACTTCGTTGAGCACAATCTTGACAGGTACACGCTGCGTTACTTTCACGAAGTTGCCGGAAGCGTTGTCGGGGGGCAGTAGGGCGAAACGGGCGCCGGTGGCAGCCGAAAGCGACTGAATTTTACCTTCGAACTCGCGGCCGGGGTAAGCATCCACTTCAATCTGCACGGGCTGACCTTCGCGCATCTCACCGAGCTGCGTTTCCTTGAAGTTGGCAATCACCCACGTCCGCTCGCTGGCCACAAGGCCCATAAGCTGCTGACCTGGGCCTACCACTTGGCCGGGCTGCACGTTCTTGCGGCTCACTACGCCGTTGCCGGGAGCCGTGATGGTGGTGTAGCTCAACTGCAATTTGGCATTGTCGAGGTCGGCTTGGCGCTGCTTCACAACGGCCTGCGCTACGGCTACCTGCTGCTCGGCGGCGGCTACTTGCTGCCGGGCTACTTGCACCTGCTGCTGGGCAGTGGCGCGCTGCGCGTTAGTAGCGCGTAGGTTGGCTTGCACCGCATCGTACTCGCTTTGCGGAATGATGTCTTCTTTGCGCAAGAACTCGCTACGCTTCAGGTCTCTCTCCAAGCGGGTACGCGAAGCTTCGCTTACGCCAATAGTGGCTTGCGAGCTACCTACGCCAGCTTGCGCAGTCCGTACGGCCGCACGGGCAGCCACTACGTTGGCTTGAGCAGCAACCAAAGCAGCCTCAGCGGCATTTACGCGCTGCTGGTAGTCGGCAGGGTCAATGGTCACGAGCACGTCGCCTTTCTTTACCTGCTGGTTGTCTTCTACCTTCACTTCCAACACGGGTCCACCTACGCGCGGCAGAATGGGGTATACGTCGCCTTCAACCTGGGCATCGTCGGTGTCTTCGTGGGTTTGGGCAAACTGATATTGCTGCCAGCCGAAGTAGCCGCCAATCAGCAGTACCAGCGCCAGCACAATAAAGATAATCGGGCGCTTAGAGCGACCCTCCGGCTGCTCTTCTACTGGCTCGGGTGTTGGAGCTGCGTGAGAGTTAGGAGCTACGGCCGGATTTTGTTGGATGATGGTTGCCATATAAAGGGTTGCTGGTTTCTTGTTTCTGGGTACTAGATTTTACGGGGCTTGTTGCTGATTTCGTTTTGATTAACAATTCGATAGCAACAAAAACTTCTACTCTTATGCTGTTTTGCGGTACGCGCCAGTCTCGACCGGCGACTTCAACAGCAGCGTCACGCAGGGAGCCGTCCGTACGACTACCTCGGCCGTGCTGCCCATCAAGAATCGGCTGAGGCCGGTGCGGCCGTGCGCCCCGATAACAATTATATCGGCCGAGTGGCGACGCGCTTCTTCTACTATTTCAAGGGCCGCATCGGTGCCCGGCACAATGGCCGTGCTAACCTGCGCACCCGCTGCCTCGGCACTGGCGTGGTAGCGCGCTAGTTGCTGGGCGAGGTCGAGGTCGGAAGGGCCTGCTAGCATGGGCTGCGGCTCCAACACATGCAGCAGCCGCAGGGCAGCGCCAGTGCCGGCTGCTAGGGTTGCTGCATATGCCACCAACGGTCCCGTCGCCTCCGAAAAATCTATCGGACAAAGAATGGTGGAAAGGGTCATGATGTAGAAAGTAAGTGAGCAAGGAAGCAACTGAGCAGCCTTGCTCTTACCATATCTGCTCGCCAACTGCGCGCTTAAGCTGGTACTGCCCGAGGGTGTAGTTGTAGATGGCTTGCAAGCGGGCCAAGCGGGCCTGAGCTAACGAGGTTTCTGCATCGAGCACGTCGAGGTTGGTACCTACGTCGTAGCGGTAGCGAGCTTTGGCGCGCGTAAGGGCGTCGGTAGCCTGCGCAATCTGCACCAGGGAGTTGTCGTAGCGCGAAGTGCTGGACTGTATGTTGTTGGCCGCCTGGCGCACATCGGAGCGGATTTGCTCTTGCGTATCCTGCGTGCGAGCCTGCGTGCCCCGAATGTTAGCCAAGGCTTCCACCCGCTGGTTTTTGTTTTTGTTGCCGTCGTAGATGGGCACCGAAAGCTGTACTACCCCTACTGAATTCGGCCGGATCTTGTCGAGGTTTGGCAGGTAACCGTTTTTGCCACCAAGTTGAGCCCCGATGCCGAGCGTAGGCGTGTTGGCCCGCTCAATCACCTTCAGGTTGAGGTTGGCCGTGTTTTCAGCGTCGCGTGCGAGCTTCACTTCCGGACGCTTGTCGATAGCCTGCGCTAAGGCGGAGTTCAAATCAACGGGCTGGGGTTGATAGGTGAGGGCGCCACGCACGGGCACGTTCAGATACTCGGGCTTGTGCAGCAGCCGAGCCAACTGCACCTGCTGGTTGCGCAACTGGTTTTCAAGGTCGATTTTGGTGTTCTGCGCCTGCGTGATACGCACTTGCGTGGTTGTCACGTCGAACTTGGTGCTCACCCCTCCCTGCACCCGCTTCTCCATTTCGCGCTGGTGCTGTAGCAACGAAGCAATCTGCTCGTCTTGCACCTTAATGCTTTCGCGCACGAAAAGGATGTTGTAGTAGGCTTGCACCGCCGAGTAAGCTAGGTCGCGGCGAGTTACAACAATGTTGTCGGTGGCGGTGAGGCGGCGGCTTTCGGCTAGGTTAGTGGTTGCTTCCTTTTTGCCGAAGTCCAACAGGCCATATTGCAGCGTGATGTGGGCGTCGTAGTTGTTATTGGGCGCTAATTGAAACACGGGCGCATCGGGGGTAAGCTGGAGCTTTACCACTGGGTCGATGCGGGTATACGTGGCCGTGCCCGTTACCTGGGGCAAGAAGCCACCACGGCTTTGGGTTACACGGCTAGTAGCGGCATTCACTTCTTCTTCCAAGGAAGTGATGGCCGGGTTAGCATCTAGTACGGCTTGAATAGTGCCGCTTAACGATAGGGAGTCGGCCACTACTTGTGCGTGAGCCGTAGAAGCCCCTGCAAGCAAGCCAACTGTTAAAAGCGGTACGGTAAGAGTTGATCGGGAAAGCATCGTGAATTCAGCTTGTTGTTGTCATCCTCTTACCCAACGATGTGCCAAAGGATTAAAAACTGTTTAATACGCACTGAAAAGGGCTTTGGCTACGTTTAAACGCATATTATTTTTTTATTTTTCTTACTCTCGAGCTTAAAGCACGGCCTTATTTATCCTGATATTTGAGGAATTTCTCATACTTTTTCCTGATATTTAGGGAATATAAACACGCGTCTGTTTTTACCTGAACCATGAATAATCAGGACGAATCCTTGCTCCTTTATCTTAACGAAGCCATTGCCACTACCCGCAACAAAGAGGCTTTATTCAAGATCGTAACGGAAAAGCTGCGGCTAATTTTCCCTTTCGACAGCATTGCCATCGTCACCTTCGATAGCACTTTACAGCGCAAGCGCATCTTCTTGCGCGACTTGCTGGACGGCGCTCCGCCCCTCATGCCCAACGAACCCGACGTAACGCCGGTAGCCGGGACGCCCATCGAAGTTTTTTTGCGGGATACACGCGTGCAGCAAGTCGACATTATGAAGCTGCTGGCTGATTACCCGAACTACGAGCCGTTTCAGAAAATGCAGAAGCGCCAGATGCCCAACCTTACCGTGGCACCGCTGCGCACGAGTGGGCAACTAGTAGGCTTGCTAGTGATGGCCGCGCGTCGCCGGCCAACCTTTTCAGCTGACGACCTCACGTTGTTGGGCAAAATCGGGAGCCTGATAGCGGTAGCCGTGAGCAATACGCTGGCTTTCGAGGAAGTTGCTCGGCGAGAGCAAGAGAAGTCGGTCCAGCTCACCATTAACAATGCCTTGCTAAGCAGCAAAAACCGGGAGCAGCTCTTCCGCACAGTAGCCACTGAGCTAGACCGCATTATACCCTGCGACTACTTCGGGCTTCGCATTCAACGGCCCGATGCTGCTACCGAAAGCTTTGCTGAATTCGCTAAGGCCCCCGACGGCACCTTCGATTTTCTGGGTGAAGACCGTTGGGAAGGGCTGCAAGGCAGAGAAGCTATGCAAGCCGAAACCTTTGGCTTGTTTTCGGAACCCGCTATTCATATTGGCACCGACTTTCTGAGTCTTACCACCCAATACCGCATGTTGCGCCACGCCGCCGAACAGCACGGCACCCGCTCGATGCTAGGCGTTCCGCTTTGGGTGGAGCACGATCAAAAGGCGGTGCTGGTACTGGCCAGCCGTAGCCCCGAAAACTTCACCACGGCGCACTTGGAGCTAATGAAGAGCTTGGTGCCGCAAATCACGCTGGCTATGCAAAACCTGTTCGCTTTCGAGCAGATTGAAGCCTTGCGGGCGCAGCTCGAACAAGAGAAAACCTACCTCATCGACGAAATCAACACCACCGCCAAATTCGAGGATTTTGTAGGCACCAGTACCGTGATGCAGCAGGTACAGAACCGAATTCGGCAAGTAGCCCCCACCGATACCACCGTGCTGGTTCAGGGCGAAACGGGTACGGGCAAGGAATTGGTGGCCCGCGCGCTGCACAACCTTTCACCCCGAAAAGGCCGGGCCCTCATCAAGATCAACTGCGCGGCTCTACCTGCTCAGCTTATTGAGAGCGAGCTTTTCGGCCACGAAAAAGGCGCCTTCACGGGCGCTTTCGACCGGCGCATAGGCAAGTTTGAGCTAGCCGATGGCGGTACCATTTTTCTCGATGAGGTAGGCGAGCTACCCCTCGATTTGCAAGCCAAACTCCTACGAGTGTTGCAGGAAAAAGAGTTTGAGCGCATTGGCGGCCGGCGCGTCATCAAGACCGACGCCCGGGTGGTAGCCGCCTCCAACCGAATACTGGAAGACGAAGTAGCCGCGGGCCGTTTCCGCGCCGACTTGTACTACCGCCTCGACGTGTTTCCGATCCGCCTGCCTGCCTTGCGTGAGCGGCCCGAGGATATTGAGCCGCTGATGCGGCACTTTCTGGAGCGCTTCACCAAGCAGATGGGCAAACCCGTACGGGGCCTGCGCGAGCGGGATTTGCGCGCCCTTCGGCAATACAACTGGCCCGGCAACGTGCGCGAGTTAGAGCACGTGCTCGAACAAGCCGTAATAGTAAGCGAAGGACCTTTCCTGGAATTTGCGGGCTTTTCAGCTACCCGTACTCCGGTTGCTACGCCCGACACCAGCGGCTCACTCAAGACCCTCAGGGAACTAGAGCGTGACCATATTCTCGCAGCCTTGCGCCGCACGGGGGGCCGAGTAAGCGGCCCTACCGGCGCGGCCCTGCTCCTCGACATCAACCCCAAAACTTTGGAGGCGCGCATGAAAAAGCTGGGCATTCAGCGTATGGTAGGTGTAGCCGAATGAACCTGAGTGCTAGAGGGTACGGCTCTTGATTTTGCGAAGTACCTCCTGGTACTGGTCAGTAGACTGGCCCTCGCGCTTGGCTTGCGCTATGGCTTTCTGCTGCGTTACCTCGGCTTCGGTGGTTAGGCGCAGCGCATAAAGTAAGTGAGCGAGCGTATCGTAGTACGGGGCCCGGGGGTCAAGGCCGATGGTGCGCAGGCTCCAGCGCATGGCTTGGGTGAGGTATTCGCTGCGCCGAGTGCCAGAGATATAAACAGCCCATGCCCCATTGTTGAGGTCTAACGCATAGGTATCCGGCACCCGGGCTTTCGGATTCACCCAAACCATTTTCGCTGCCGAATCCGGCTGCGCTAAGTTGGGATAAGGCTGCGTGTTTTGGAAAGGCCCCCTTATAACTTGTTGCGCCGCCTGCTGACGGCGTATCGTATCCGGCACGACGGCCATGTAGTAGCGCTCATAGAAACGAGTCAGCATCGGCAGGTAATGAGCGGTGTCGCGCAGGGATTGATAGTAATGCAGCATGTTCTGCTCGTAAGCCCGTGCCCCTCGGTTGTAGTCGCGCGACGACGCCCATGATCCTCTAGCAAAACCAGCTCCTTGCATAGCCAGAGTCTGGTCGCGGCGAGTTATAGCGGCCCGCATGGTATTGCTGATAATGAGGTTATTGAACGCTGTCCGCCGGGCTAAGGGCAGCGTAGCGTACATACTATCCACCAGTTTTTGATTTAGCCGCGCCAGCTTGTATGCTCGGCTTTCCACTACCGGACCGCACTCGTGAATGAATACTACCTCCGAATAATCATTGAACGCTTTGGCTGGAAGCTCCTGCACGTACGTATCAAGTAGTTCGGGGCTGATAAGCCCGCCTACGCTCCGTTTAGTGGTCAGATACAGACGCAGAAACTGCACGTTGCGCTCCCCCTGCCGATAGCGCTTCTCCAGAGCACTTAGGTTGTCGGGACTGGCGAGCTTTTGGCGGAAGGTGGCAATATCGCGCAGGTAGCGCTCCGGGTCACGCGTGTTGGCAAAGCTGCGGTGCAGTACCGTGCCATTAGGATGCAGGTAGAGGTAAGTGGGAAACGTGCTAACAGAGTAGCGACGCGCCAGCCGCTGACCTTCCGGGGTGCTGATAGGTGCTTTCACCAACAAGAAATCTCGCTCTAGCACCTCGGCCACAGGAGCATCATCTAGCCCAGTACCATATATTCTCTCCAACTTTTCCTTCGACTGCTCGGAAGTTGGCGGGACAGAGACGAAAAACAAACACACAGGCTTTTGGAGCTTCTGAGCACGCTGCAAAACTGCACCCAGCGAATCTTTCTCAAATTTTAGTTGCTGAGCCGACACGGAACTGCCCGCTAGCAGCATGAGGTATACCGCCAAGTGGCGGAACAACATTATTTTCATCTGTCGAAAAGGATAATTCAATAGAAGTAGTATGGCTCGAAAGTACAAACTCTTCACAGATACGGAATATTAACTTTCAGTCATTTCACTGCGAGGCAGATACAGCTCGACAAAACCCGGCTGCCCCTTGCTTGTCCTGTACTACAAGCTATACCTCATGCATTACCAGCCACTTCCATAGCACAGCCAACCGTTCTACCGCAGCATACCGGCCTTGCTACTGAGAACAAGGAAAAGAAGAACGAGGAAACTGTGAAGGACAAACCCGAGGGCAAGAAGAAAACCACACAGAGCAAGTAGCTCAACCAGCTATAGAAGTCCGGTTTGCACCTCGCAACCGGGCTTTTTTGCGTTTAAAAAAAGCTGGCGGTGGGAGCTAACTGTGGCGCAAATAGGTTTTACTCGTACTTTCAAACGCATGCCCAGACCAGAACCCGACCTTAGTCTACTTACCCGCGAGCAAGTACTGCGTGCCCTGCGCCAGCTGGACCGCGAAGGCCCCCGGATGCCGCTGAGCACCGTGTACGACCTTGTATACCGGGGCCGCCGCTACGCGCCGCGGGCCGTAGCGCAGCTGGCGTACCGTCTGGCTACAGAGCAGCCCGAAGCCGCTTGGCCCTTGCCCGCCGGCGCCCCCACCAACCGGGTGCTGGAACAGCTCGATTTTACCATTGCCACCAAGCGCCCAACGCTGGAAAATTCGTCTTTACTGGACGGTGATGTAGCCGCGCAAGATGCCATGCAGGAGTTGCATACGGGCATAACCCGCGAGAAACCTCCTCGCAAAAAAGGCGCATCGCCACCTGCTCCAGAAGAGCCAGCACCCGCCCCCGAGGCAAGTGTAGCCCATGAGCCGGCTGCCACTTACGACCTGCCGCCCGCTCAGCCTTACAACCGTGCTATGGCCAGGCAGGAGTTGTTTGTTTCTGATGAGTTGCTGGATGCCACCCTAGCTGCTTTGCACCGCCGCCGCAACCTGATTTTGCAAGGCCCACCCGGTACGGGCAAAACGTTTCTAGCCCGTCGGCTGGCGTGGCTGGAGCTTGGCGCTATCGATGCTAGCCGGATAGAGCTAATCCAATTTCACCCGAGCTATAGCTACGAAGACTTTGTGCAAGGTTTCCGGCCCGATGCGCAAGGCACGTTTCGATTGCAGAATGGGGTGTTGCCTGCGTTTTGTGAACGGGCAGCCTTGGACCCGGAGCGTCCGTACTTTCTTTTGATTGATGAACTGAACCGGGGCAACTTGAGCCGCATTTTCGGGGAATTGCTGTTGCTGCTGGAAGCCGACAAGCGTGGACCTGCCCACGCCGTACGCCTCCCCTATGCTCCTGCCGATGCGCCTCGTTTTTACATGCCCGCCAACGTATTCGTAGTAGGCACTATGAACCTAGCCGACCGAAGCCTAGCGCCGCTGGATTATGCCTTGCGTCGTCGCTTTGCCTTCGTGGAGCTAGCACCTGAGTTTGGGGCACCATTTCAGGAGTATTTAGCGGCGCAGCAGGTGCCAGCGCCGGTTATTCAGCGCCTCGTTGACCGCCTAACCGACCTCAACCTTGCCATTGCCGACGACCCGGAGCTAGGACCCGATTTTCGTGTCGGCCACAGCTACTTCTGCCAGCCTCCCGCCGAACCCGCCGCTGCCGACTCCTGGTTGAGCTTGATATTGAAACAGGAAATAGCGCCTCTTCTCGATGATTATTGGCTGGACCAGCCCGCAAAAGCCACCGCCCAGAAGAAACGGCTGCTAGGGTAACCGAAAGTACCACTACACTGCTGCCTGACTTGCATGATTCCGATTCAGAACCTGTACTATTTGCTCTGTTATGCCTGGAATCGGCTACCAGAGCAGCAGGAGTTGCTGGCGGCAGAGGCAGATACATTTCATCGGCCGCTGGAACTGCTGGCGCATGTGCTCCTGATGGGGACGCGGCGGCTGTTGCGGCAGGGCTTGGCGGTGGCGTATGCCGAGCGGGAAGAAGAGCTTACAGAACTACGCGGACGTGTGCAGTTGGCGCCTAGCCTCTCCCGTGATTTGCTGCGCCGTGGCCGAGCCCTTTGCGTCTATGACGAGCTGGGGTTCCAGACGCCGTTCAACCAGTTGTTGCTAGGCACCTTGCAGCAGCTTAGCCGTAGCCGCGCGCTGCCTACCGCGCTGCGCCACGAGCTGAAGGTTACGCAGCGCCGCTTTCCGGTAGGCTTGCTCCCGCTGCCGCTTTCTTCGGAGCTGTTGCGCACAGTGCACCGCCTGCGTCCTACCGGGCTGCAAAGCTTTTTACTTAATGTATGTGAGTTGGTGTACCACAGCGCTTTGCCCGAACCAAACGCAAATGGCCGCCTCCGGTTCCGAGACTTTCGCCGCGACGAGCAGCTGATGGCACGCCTCTTTGAGCAGTTTGTGCGCAACTTCTACCGCTTAGAGCAACACGAGTTTCGGGTACTATCGGAAACCATACGCTGGCAAGCCACCACCGCTACGCCCGAAGCACTGAATCTGCTCCCAGCTATGATTACGGATACCACGCTGGAAGCACCTCACCGGAAGATCATTCTTGATACCAAATACTACGCAGCCGCTTTGCGTCCGCGCTACGACCAGCAGAAGCTGATTTCTCCTCACCTCTACCAGCTTTATGCTTACCTGCAAAACCAACCTACCATTCCGGGCCAAGCGCTGGAAGGAGTTTTGCTGTATCCCGCCGCTTCCCAAGCACTAGACGTGCGCTACACCTTAGGCGGATATCCTGTCCGCATTGTTACGCTGAACTTGGCCCAACCCTGGCAAGGCATTGCCGCTGCTCTGTTAGAGTTGATTGCTTAGTTTAGCTTCTACTCTTTTAAAATATTATAACGGGTAGTACTCACTAGCATGACTACGAGTTGCTGCCGTTCTGCACAGCGTTTAGTTAGGCTAAAAGGCAATCCTTGCCATTTGGCAAGAATATACCTAATCATAGTTCAAGCAGCCTTTAAAAAATGTAGTAAGTGTGTACTTACTGGATATTTGGATTAAAAATTTTTAATAATTTATTCGGGATTAGTAGTTTTTATTAAAGAAACAATAACATATACTTGTCAAAATTGCCAATAAAGTTGATTGTCGAAACACCTAGCAACATCTCTTCTTTTCACTCTTAATTGACACATGAGAAAAGTATTACTCTCATTGCCTCTTACAGTAGTTGCGCTTGCCGGCCATGATGTGCAGGCCCAGACGCGCACTGTTACCGGGCAAGTACTAGGTACTGATGGCGCAGGACTTCCAGGCGTCACAGTTGTGGCAAAAGGAACCTCCGTAGGAACTGCCACTGATGGCGAAGGCCGTTATAGCCTAGCCGTTCCTACATCAGCCCGCACGCTTGTCTTTTCTTCAGTCGGGTTTGACACTAAGGAAGTACCGCTGGGCACACAGTCTGCTGTGAATGTGACGCTTGGTTCCGCCACCACTGGCCTCGATGAAGTGGTAGTGGTAGGTTACGGCACTCAATCCCGGCGCGACCTGACTGGTTCGGTATCTACTATCAAAGGCACCGAAATTGCTGCTAAGCCTGTGCAAAGCTTTGATCAAGCGTTGCAAGGCCGGGCATCGGGCGTCAATATCACCACGCCCAACGGGGTACTCAACAATGCTCCCGTTATTCGGATTCGCGGTGTAAACTCTATCACCCTCAGTTCGTCGCCGCTGTTTGTTATTGATGGTATTCCTGCTTTCAGCGGCAATACGTCGGCAGTGGGCAGTGTGCCAAACAACCCGCTGAGTAACGTCAACCCTAGTGACATTGAAAGCATAGAAGTACTGAAAGACGCCTCAGCCACCGCTATTTACGGTTCGCGGGCGGCAGGCGGCGTTATTCTCGTAACCACCAAGAAGGGTAGAAAAGGCCAGAGCCGCGTTTCCTTGGACTCGTGGGCGGGCTGGTCGGAGCCAGTACGGCTTTTCGACGTGCTTAATGCCGAGCAGTATGTTGACATCAAGAACGAGGCTGTCCGCAATCTGAACGCCAACCGGATTTCGGTAGGGCAGCCAGGCACCAACGTCGAAGGCTTCCGACTGCAACAGGACGCTAACGGCAACAACATTGATACAAAATGGTACGACTACATCTACCGGACGGGTTTCTCTACCTCTAACACTCTGAATTTTTCGGGTGGTACCGAGAAGACCAACTACTATACGTCGGTAGGATACACCAACCAGAAGGGCATGCTGGAGGAAAACGAGTTCCGCCGTATTTCAGCCCGCCTCAACCTCGACCACAAGGTTTTCAAGAATTTTTCGCTCGGCACCCGAGTAGGGTACTCTAACGGCCGCAACCAGTCGCCCAACTCGGGCTCCACAGCCGACGGAGCTTTCGGAACAGGCGGCCTTGGTCGCTTGCCCTTGGTGCTGCCGCCTAACGTGGCCCCGCGCAACCCCGACGGCACATATAATACCAGCGGCGCTGGTATTGGCTCTGGTGCCAACATCGATCCGACTACCGGTAACCCGTTGGGGGTTAATTACTACAACCCGCTGGTAGACTTGGAAAACAACTATTTCATTTCGGAAAGCAATGAAATTCAGGGGAGCGTGTACGCCAACTGGGAGGTGGTTACGGGCCTGAACCTGCGTACCACGTTTGGCATAAACAACATCCTGTTCGAAGACAAATCTTTCAATACTCGTATCGGGGGCGACGGCTTCTCGACGGGGGGCACGGCCGCCAACTACAACCGGGTCAACAAGCGGTGGAACTGGCAGAACACGGCGCAGTACGACCGCACGTTCGGTGAAAAGCACAACTTCTCGTTGCTGGTGGGTGGCGAACAACAACACACCGAAACAGAACGCTGGGGTGCTAGCCGGACCAACATTGCCGATCCGTTCCTAACCAATTACCAAGGCACGTTCACCAACATCTCGGCGGCTGGCAACTTCCAAGGTGAGAACTACCTACTCTCTTACTTCGGCCGCTTGAACTACGACTTCGGTAAGAAGTACCTGGCTTCCTTCAACTTCCGGCGAGACGGCTATTCGGCTTGGGCCGAAAAGTGGGGCAATTTCTATGGTGCTTCGCTCGGCTACATTGTGTCAGAAGAAGACTTCTGGAAGAACTCTGCCTTTGCCGAAAAATTCAACTTCCTAAAGCTTACGGGGAGCTACGGCGAGGTTGGCAACAGCCAAGGCGTTGACGATTACGCCTCGCTGTTCACCTACGAAAATAGCCTATACGGTGACAATGCCACCCTGTATTTCAGCAATCCCGGCAGCCCTCTCCTGACCTGGGAAACCAGCAAGAAAACTGATGTGGGGCTTACGTTCGGGGCGTTTAGCGACCGGCTCACTGGCGACGTTACCTACTACCGCAACCTCGTGGATGGCCTGATTCTGCGTGTGCCACAAGCCCCGTCTAAAGGTATTCCTGGCGCCGCGCCCGGCGATGTGGCCAACATCAACAACAACACGTATCTGGCCAACGTAGGCTCGATGCGCAACACCGGTATTGAACTGAACCTGAGAGCTATTGCGGTTCAGACAGCCAACTTCACCTGGACGGTGAGCGGCAACTATACCACCCTCAAAAACCGAGTATTGAGTTTGGCCACCGAAGGCCAGCGCATTGGTACACCTACCTCGCTGGAAACGGTAAACTATACGGAAGTGGGCCGTTCAGTTGGAGAGTTATTGGCCGTGCCTTCGTTGGGTGTAAATCCAGCAAATGGCCAGCGGATGATTCAGAAAGCCAATGGTGTAGTTGCACAGTACAACCACCTGGGCCTAGGCTGGACGGATGTAGCAACTGGCTTAGCTACAGCAGCTCCCAACCAACTAGTAGACGGCCGATACTATGGCCCAACGCTGCCTAAGTGGTACGGGGGCTTCGATAACACCTTCCAATACCGGAATTTCGACTTGGGAGTGTTCATTCAGTTCTCTGGCGGCAACTACCTATACAACGGCACAAAGTCGGGCCTACATGACCAGCGCTTCTGGAACAACGACGTAGACATTCTTAACCGCTGGACCGAAACCAACACCAATGCTGAATGGCCACGCGTGGTATATGGCGACAACGTATCGAATGGCTCGGCCTTGGTGATGTCGTCGAACATCGAGAAAGGCGACTTTGCGCGTCTGCGCAACGTGTCGCTAGGCTATAACGTGAAGCCTTCGGCCCTGACCCGGTTTAATATTGCCAGCGTGCGGGTGTATGCGCAGGTGCAGAATGCGGGCTTGATTACCAATTACTCAGGCATCGACCCTGAAATTTCCACCAACGCCACCTCGGGCTCCAACGCCAATACCGGCGCCGGCGTCGACCGCAACTCGGTTGGTCAGGCCCGGACATACACGGTGGGTTTCAACATTGGTTTCTAAACACGGCAGTCTGATGAAGTCATCATTTAAAAAAATAATTACCGCCGGAGCTTGTACCTCTGCGCTGGCGCTCAGCTTGTTCTCTTGTCAGTCCGATTTACTGGACCCCGTACCAACCACTCTGTTCCCACAGGAAGTGGTATTCGACACCCCAGCGCGCGTGCTGCTGCAAGTCAATAGCTTGTATTCTTACGTGAAAGTGGGCAACTTCCTAGGCGGACGCTACCAGGTATATAGTGATGTGCGGGCCAATGATTTTATCAACCGCACCAACAACGGCGTAACGGCTCTCGGGGTATGGAATCACACCCTTAATGAGAACTCGCAAAATGACGTGTGGAACCTGTGGACGGCTGGCTACGCGGCTATCAATCAGATCAACTTGTTTTTAGCGGGTCTTGATGCTAACCAAGCCAAGTTTGCAGCCACTCCTTTTCCGGCTAACTACAACAGCACGGTTGTGCAATACCGGGCGGAGGCGCGCCTGCTGCGCGCTCTGAGCTACTACTCGCTGCTGCAGTTGTATGCTCGGCCCTATACCGATGCCAACGGCACAAAGCCAGGACTTCCCCTGCGCCTACAGGCCGAAACAGACGGCACCAACAACGACTTGGCTCGCAGCACCGTGGGAGAAGTATACACTCAGATTCTCGCTGACCTCGATTCGGCTGAGGCAAAGCTTCCGCTTATTCCGGCTGTTGGAACGGCCGTGACCCGGGCTCACCGCAACACGGCTATTGCTTTAAAAACACGCGTGTATTTGAGCATGGGCCGCTATGCCGACGTAATCAGGGAGGCAAACAAGATAGTGTCGGCTACTGCTCCTTTTGTTGCGCCTACTGGCGTCAAACACGAACTAAATCCATCCATAGTAGCGGTATTCACGGCTCCACAGGAAACCACTGAAAGTATCTTGAGCTTCCCATTTACGGCTCAGAATGCACCGGGCACACAGAATCAGTTGGCGTTCTACTACCGCCCTGCCCCAGTAGGCAATGGGGAATACTTCCTCAATAATGGTACTGGTGGCATCCTGACCAACACAGGTTTCCGGCAGACCGATGTGCGCCGCACTAGCCTAATCACGCCGTTGGTCAGCACTACCGGCACCACTTACTACCTGAACAAATACCCGAACGGCACACCTTACACGGACAAGGCGCCAGTTATTCGCTATGCAGAAGTCCTGTTGAGCTTGGCCGAAGCCCGCTTCCGCACGGCTGGCCCCACCGACCCGCAGGCAGTAGCATTATTGAATGCAGTGCTTCTGCGCTCCAATCCAACTCCTGCAACAAATCCACCAACTCCTCCTGTCGCCTATCCGGTATTCACTTCCACGGCGCAAGCTGTTGATGCTGTGTTGCTGGAACGTCGCATCGAGTTTCTGGGAGAAGGTATCCGCAACATCGACCTCATGCGGAATTTACTGCCGATTCCAGCCAAAGGCACCGTTAGTGCGGTTTCAGCTACCGATCCGGCTTCGCGCAATTACATTTGGCCTATTCCAAGCACGGAACTGGCAACCAACCGCTTGATGACGCGCAACGAGTAGTACAACTAAACATAAGAAAGCCTCTCCTTGGTTTGAGAGGCTTTTTTTATG
Source organism: Hymenobacter sp. YC55 (assembly GCF_029433095.1). Taxonomy (GTDB): domain Bacteria; phylum Bacteroidota; class Bacteroidia; order Cytophagales; family Hymenobacteraceae; genus Hymenobacter. The sequence goes on along the minus strand of NZ_JARNTX010000004.1, from coordinate 235,671 downwards.
TGCCACTTACAGCTAGCACTATAGCACGAACTTCTTCGCTGACGGCAGTAAGTACAGGTAAATTGCTCAAGGAAGAACGGTTCCGGACTGCACCAAACCATGCAGCTTCCTTTTACTGTCAGCGTCCTTCAGTTGCATATAATAAGGCTTCGTCCTAAACTGCTGCTTATTCTCCTTCCTTTCCAACCAAACCTTTCCTTGATTTGAAAAGACGTGATTTTGTGGGCCTCACTGGCTTGGCTACCGGGGCACTTTTTCTGCCCACGATTCCAGGCTTGGGTGGCAACCCCGTCGACCCGGCCCGGCTGCTGGAGGCAGTGGACCCGGCCGTGAACAAACGCTTAGCCGACGCAGCCCTGAATGCGGCCAAAGCGGCAGGCGCTACTTATACCGATGTGCGAATTGGCCGCTACCTCAACCAAAGCATCTTCACCCGCGAAAAGCAAGTCCAGAACATAGCCAGCGGCGAAAGCTTCGGTGCGGGCGTTCGGGTTATTGCCAACGGTACCTGGGGATTTGCCGCTACCAACACCGTGACGGAAGCGGGCCTAGCGAAAGCCGCCCAACTGGCAGTGCAGATTGCCAAGGCCAACTCCAAGGTGCAAAAAGAGCAAGTGAAGCTGGCCCCGCAGCAGGGCTACGGTACGGTAAGCTGGAAAACACCAATTCAGCAAAATGCCTTTGAGGTACCCGTTAAGCAGAAAGTAGAGCTATTGTTGGCCGCCAACGCCAAGGCGTTGGAGAATGGGGCCTCTTTCGTCAACTCCTCGCTGTTCCAAATCAACGAGCAGAAGTACTTTGCCAGCACCGACGGTTCTTACATCGACCAAGACGTGCACCGCATCTGGCCAACCTTCAGCGTGACAGCTATCGACAAGGCCTCGGGCAAGTTCCGCTCCCGGGATGCTATGTCGGCCCCGATGGGCTTGGGCTATGAGTATCTCAGCCCGAAAGCTGCCGACAAGATTCCGGGACCGGCCGGCTCCGATATTATTGGCTACAAAAACAGCTACGACATCCTGGAAGATGCCGCCGCTGCGGCCAAACATGCCCGCACCAAACTAACGGCCAAGAGCGTGGTGCCCGGCAAGTACGACCTGGTACTCGACCCCAACCACCTCGGCCTAACCATTCACGAGTCGGTGGGCCACCCTACCGAGCTGGATCGGGTGCTCGGCTACGAGGCCAACTACGCCGGTACTTCTTTCGCCACTCAGGAATGGAAGGCCAAGAATATTCCGTTCGGCTCGAAGCAAGTGAATATTGTGGCTGATAAGCTGCAGCCTGGTTCTTTGGGCGCAGTCGGTTATGATGACGAAGGCGTGAAAACCAAGCAGTGGGACCTTATCAAAGAAGGCAAGCTCGTCGACTACCAGAAAATTCGCGACCAGGCGCATATCGTTGGTCAGAAAGAATCGGATGGGTGCTGCTACGCGGACTCGTGGAGCTCGGTGCAGTTTCAGCGCATGCCCAATGTGAGCTTGCAGCCCGGCAAAGAGAAAATGAGCGTGGATGACATGGTGAGCAAGGTAGATAAAGGCATCTTCATTGCTGGCCGCGGCTCCTACTCGATTGACCAGCAGCGCTACAACTTCCAGTTCGGCGGCCAAGTGTTCTATGCCATCGACAAGGGCAAGATTACGGGCATGCTCGAAGACGTGGCGTATCAGGCCAACACACAGGAGTTCTGGAACTCCTGCGCCGGCTCCTGCGACCAGTCTGACTATCGTCTGTTCGGATCGTTCTTCGATGGCAAAGGTCAGCCGAGCCAGGTATCGGCGGTAAGCCACGGCTCGGCTACTACGCGCTTCAACGGCGTCAACGTCATCAATACAGCACGGAAAATTGGCTAGTTAGGCACCTGAACTGTCATTCCGAGTGAAGCGAGGCATCTGAGTTAGGTGTTCTAACGACTTCACTCAGATTCCTCCTGCGTCGGGATGACAGACGAAGCGGTTTGCTTTACATCAGCCAATCAACCAACAATCAGCAAGCAATAACTCAACAATTACCTAATGGCAATTCTTTCCCAAGACGAATCCCAGGCCATCCTGAAGAAGGTCCTTAGTTTCAGTACCGCCGACGAGTGTGAGGCCACACTCAGCGGCAGCAACGGTGGTAACGTCCGCTCGGCCCGCAACGCCATCAGTACCAGCGGTGCTGCTGATGACGTGAGCTTAGCGGTGGAAGCGCGGTTCGGCAAACGCTCGGGTGTAGCCACGTGCAACGAGTTCGACGATGCCACGCTGCGCCGCTGCGTGCAACGGGCCGAAGAAATTGCCAAGCTGGCCCCCGAGAGCCCAGAGTACATGCCCCTGCTCGGAGCTCAGACGTATATCGCTGCTCCCAAGTCGTTTGCAGCGTCTACGGCCGGCATCACGCCGGACTTCCGCGCAACGCAGATCGGCAAAACCATGAAGATCTGCGACGAGAAGAAAGTCACTTCAGCTGCTTTCCTCAACGACGAAGCCGGCTTTGTGGCCAAGCGCAACAACAAAGGCCTGGAAGCCTATCAGCAGTACACCAACTTGTCATTCAGCATCACGGTACGTACCCCCGATGGAACCGGCTCCGGCTACGCCACTGGTGATTACAACGATGCCGCCGGATTCGACGCTGGCGCCCTGACCCAAGTAGCGGCCGACAAGGCGGCTATGTCGCGCAATGCCAAGGCCATTGAGCCCGGCAAGTACACCGTTATTCTGGAGCCCGCCGCCTTGGTAGCCAATACCGACGCCTCGTTGCTGGCGGCTTTGATGAACGCGCTGGATGCCCGCAACGCCGACGAAGGCCGCAGCTTCCTCAGCAAAAAAGGCGGCGGCAACCGCAAAGGCGAAAAGCTGTTCGACGAGCGGGTAACCATCTACTCGGACCCCACCAATGCCGAAATTGCCAGCCTCACGTTTGCCGGCGACGGTCGTCCGCAGAAGAAGATGACTTGGATTGAGAAGGGCGTAGTGAAAAACCTCTACACGTCGCGGTTTTGGGCCCAGAAAGCGGGTATTCCAGATATTCCACGGCCTGGTGGCTGGATTATGGAAGGTGGCACCCAGAGCGTGCAAGACATGATCAAGGGTACCGCCAAAGGTATCCTCGTAACGCGCCTGTGGTACATCCGTCCTGTTGATCCGCAGACGCTGCTGTACACGGGCCTCACCCGCGACGGAACCTTCTATATCGAGAACGGCAAGATCAAGCACCCAGTGAAGAACTTCCGCTTCAACGAGTCGCCCATTATCATGCTCAACAACCTGGAAGCCATTGGCAAGCCCGTGCGCGTGAATGGCAACCTCGTGCCGCCGCTCAAAATTCGGGACTTCACGTTCACCAGCCTCTCGGACGCTGTGTAAGCAGTAGCCCGAAGCGTGGCTTCGGGCTGCGTATCCTCTCTTTCTACTTCTCTATTCATTACTGTTTTGAAAAGACGTGACTTTGTAGGGCTTACCGGCTTGGCTACCGGAGCTCTGTTTATACCCAGCATTCCCGGTTTTGGCAGTGGCATCGAGGTAGACCCCCTGCGCCTGCTAGATGCCGCCGTGGACCCGGCCGTTAAGAAAAAGCTAGCCGATGCGGCCCTCAATGCTGCTAAGGCAGCCGGCGCCACGTACACCGACGTGCGGATTGGGCGCTACCTCAACCAAGGCGTTTTCACCCGCGAAAAGCAGGTGCAGAACATCCTGAGCACCGAAAGCTACGGCGCGGGCATCCGGGTTATTGCCAACGGAACTTGGGGCTTTGCCGCTACCAACCAGGTAACGGAAGCGGGCTTGGCCAAAGCCGCGCAGCTGGCCGTGCAGATTGCCAAGGCCAACTCGAAAGTGCAGAAGGCTCAGGTGCAGCTTGCGCCCCAAAAAGGCTACGGCGAAGTAAGCTGGAAAGCCCCAATTCAGCAGAATGCCTTCGAGGTACCCATCAAGGACAAAGTTGATATCCTGCTGGCTGCCAATGCCAAGGCCCTCGAAAATGGCGCCTCGTTTGTCAACTCCGTGCTGTTTCAGGTGAACGAGCAAAAGTACTTTGCCAGCACCGACGGCTCCTACATCGACCAGGACATTCACCGCATCTGGCCGACCTTCGGGGTTACGGCTATCGACCGGGCGTCGGGCAAGTTTCGCTCCCGGCAGTCGTTGAGTTCTCCCATGGGCATGGGCTACGAATACCTGACGCCCAAGGCGGCCGACAAGGTTGCCGGACCGGCTGGCTCCAACGTGATTGGCTACAAAAACAGCTACGACATTTTGGAAGATGCCGCCGCTGCCGCCAAGCAGGTGAAGGAAAAGCTGACGGCTAAGAGCGTGGTACCGGGCAAGTACGACCTAGTGCTCGACCCGCACCACTTGGGTTTGACCATCCACGAATCAGTAGGCCACCCGACGGAGCTGGACCGGGTGCTCGGCTACGAGGCCAACTACGCCGGCACGAGCTTCGCTACGCTGGAGTGGAAAGCCAAGAACATTCCGTATGGCTCCAAGCAAGTCAACATTGTGGCCGATAAACTCCAGCCGAACTCGTTGGGCGCGGTGGGGTACGACGACGAAGGCGTGAAAACCAAAGAATGGGACCTCATCAAAGAAGGGAAGCTGATCGACTACCAGAAGATTCGGGACCAGGCCGCTATGGTGGGTCAGAAAGAATCGGATGGGTGCTGCTACTCACAGTCGTGGCAGGATGTGCAATTCCAGCGCATGCCCAACGTAAGCCTACGCCCCGGCACCGCCAAATTGAGCGTAGATGAACTGGTGAAGAACGTGGATAAGGGCATCTACATCGCCGGCAATGGCTCGTTCTCCATCGACCAGCAGCGCTACAACTTCCAGTTCGGTGGTCAGGTGTTCTACGCCATCGAGAAAGGCAAGATTACCGGCATGCTAGAAGACGTGGCCTATCAGGCCAACACACAGGAGTTCTGGAACTCCTGCGCCGGCTCCTGCGACCAGTCCGACTACCGCCTCGCGGGCTTCTTCAACGACGGCAAAGGTCAGCCCGCACAGAGCTCGGCGGTGAGCCACGGTTCGGCTACTACGCGCTTCAACGGCGTCAACGTCATCAATACGGCGCGCAAGATTGGCTAGCAAAATGGGTGATGTAAGCTTGTCGCTTTTCGCCTAGTAGGTTGCCCGTCCGGTTTGCGCCGGGCGGGCATTTACTTTTCATTCGGTTTCTTGAATATTTTAGCAACCTTGATCTGGAAGTAGCATCCATAGCACATGGGAAACCTGTTCCTGGCTGCTTCCTTCGGTTCTTTCTTCACCTTCTAATTCTCAAGCACTTTGAAAAGACGTGACTTTATGGGGCTGACTGGCCTGGCGGCCGGGGGCCTGCTGCTACCAAGTATACCTGGGTTGGGAGGTATGCTTGTGGACCCCGAGCAACTGCTCGAAGTCATGGACCCGGCCCTGAAAAAGCGCCTCGCTGATGCTGCCTTAAATGCGGCAAAATCTGCTGGTGCGTCGTATGCCGATGTGCGCATTGGGCGCTACCTCAATCAGTACGTTTTCACCCGCGAAAAGCAGGTGCAGAACATTACCAGCACCGAGAGCCTCGGGGCGGGGGTTCGGGTGTTGGTGAACGGCGCGTGGGGGTTTGCGTCAACCAACACCATAACGGAAGCTGGCGTTGCGGCAGCGGCCCGCTCGGCAACGGCCATTGCCAAAGCCAACCAGAAGGTGCAGAAACAACCTGTGCAGTTGGCGCCGCAACAAGGCTACGGCGAGGTCAGCTGGAAGACGCCCATCCAGAAAAATCCTTTCGAAGTACCCGTGAAGGAAAAGGCGGACTTGCTGCTGGCCGCCAATGCCAAGGCCCTCGAAAACGGCGCTAACTACATCAACTCGGCGCTATTCCAGGTGAACGAGCAGAAGTACTTCGCCAGCACCGACGGTTCCTACATCGACCAAGACGTGCACCGTATCTGGCCCACATTTACCGTCACGGCCATCGACAAGGCAACCGGCAAGTTTCGCTCGCGCGAGTCGATGTCGGCGGCCATGGGGTTGGGCTACGAATACCTGACGCCCGGCGCCAGCGAGAGAGTAGCAGGTCCTACGGGCACCACAGTGGTCGGCTACAAGCAGCGCTACGACATTTTGGAAGATGCCGCGCAGGCAGCCAAACACGCCAAAGAAAAGCTAACCGCTAAGAGCGTAGTGCCCGGCAAATATGACCTGGTGCTCGACCCTGGCCACCTCGGCTTGACCATTCATGAATCGGTGGGCCACCCTACCGAGCTGGACCGGGTACTCGGCTATGAAGCCAATTTTGCGGGCACCAGCTTCGCCACCTTGGAGTGGAAAGCCAAGAACATCCCCTATGGCTCCAAGCAAGTGAATATTGTAGCCGACAAGTTGCAGCCAGGTTCTTTGGGCGCGGTGGGCTACGACGATGAGGGCGTGAAAACCAAGCAGTGGGACCTCATCAAAGAAGGCAAGCTGGTAAACTATCAGAAAATCCGGGACCAAGCTGCCGTAGTGGGGCAGCAGGAATCAGACGGGTGCTGCTATGCCGATGCCTGGAGTTCGGTGCAGTTTCAGCGCATGCCCAATGTGAGCTTGCAACCCGGCACCGCCAAGCTGAGCGTAGACGAAATGATCAGCAAGGTGGATAAGGGCATCTACATTGCCGGAGCCGGCTCCTACTCGATTGACCAGCAGCGCTATAACTTCCAGTTCGGGGGCCAGGTGTTCTACGCCATCGAGAAAGGCAAAATAGCGGGCATGATTGAGGACGTAGCCTACCAGGCCAACACGCAAGAGTTCTGGAACTCCTGCGCCGGCTCCTGCGACCAATCCGACTATCGGCTTATGGGTACTTTCTTTGACGGTAAGGGCCAGCCGAGCCAGATTTCGGCGGTGAGCCACGGTTCGGCTACTACTCGCTTCAACGGCGTCAACGTCATCAACACGGCACGGAAAATTGGCTAGTTAGTGCACCTGAACTGTCATTCCGAGTGAAGCAAGGAATCAGAGTGAGGTCGTCAACTGATTACTCCAGATTCTTCGCTCTGCTCGGAATGGCAGAGCAACTTGCTCTACATCAGCCAATAACTAGCCAGCAAGCAACAACTCAACAATCACCCCATGGCAATACTTTCCCAAGACGAAGCGCAGGCCATCCTGAAGAAGGTCCTGAGCTTCAGCACGGCCGATGAGTGCGCGGGCCAGCTCAATGGCCGCACCACTGGCAACATTCGCTACGCCCGCAACAACGTGAGTACCGCCGGCTCATCCGACAATGTGAGCCTGGCCGTAGAAGCCCGGTTCGGCAAACGCTCGGGTGTGGCTACCTGCAACCAGTTCGACGATGCCACCCTACGCCGGTGCGTGCAGCGGGCCGAGGAAATAGCGAAACTGGCACCCGAAGACCCCGAATATATGCCCATGCTCGGGCCGCAGCAGTTCCTCACGCCCAACAGTTACGCCGCGGCCACAGCCGGCATCACGGCCGACTTCCGCGCCCAAGTGGCCGCCGACAGCATTGCGCTCTGCGAACCTCGCAAGCTCACGGCCGCTGGTTACCTCGAAGACGGCCCGAGCTTCGTGGCCATCCGCAACAACAAAGGCTTGGAAGGTTACCAGCAATTCACACGGCTAGATTATTCGGTAACCGTGCGCACTGCTGACGGTACTGGCTCGGGCTACGCTGTGGCCGACTACACCGACGTAGCTAAATTCAACGCCAAAACGCTCACCAGCATTGCCGCCACCAAAGCTGCCGGCTCGGTAGCAGCCAAGGCCATTGAGCCCGGCAAGTACACGGTAATTCTGGAGCCCGCCGCCCTGGTTTCCGACGAAGGTATTCTGAACCGTCTGATGTACGCGCTCGATGCCCGCGAAGCCGACGAAGGCCGTAGCTTCCTCAGCAAGAAAGGCGGCGGCAACAAGCTCGGCGAAAAGCTTTTCGACCCGCGCGTTACCATTTACTCCGATCCGCTTAACGCCACGGCTCCTGGCCGTGTGTTCGACGGCGACGGGCTGCCCGTGAAGCGCATGACGTGGGTTGAGAAAGGCGTGATGAAGAATCTGTATTACTCTCGCTATTGGGCCGAGAAAAGCAAAAAGCCTGCTACTGCTTTCCCTAGCGGCTGGATCATGGAAGGCGGTACCCAAAGCGTCGATGACCTCATCAAAGGCACGGCCAAGGGCATCCTGGTCACGCGCCTGTGGTACATCCGCGACGTTGATCCGCAGACACTCCTTGTCACCGGCCTCACCCGCGACGGAACGTTCTACATCGAAAACGGCAAGATCAAGCACCCCATCAAGAACATGCGCTTCAACGAAAGCCCGGTTATCATGCTCAACAACATCGAAGCCATGGGCAAGCCGGTGCGGTTGGGCGGCAACATGGTCCCGCCCTTGAAGATTCGAGACTTCACCTTCACCAGCTTATCAGACGCGGTGTAGCGCAAGCAAGCCCGCAACAAAAAGCCCAGTCTGGTTCGCAGACTGGGCTTTTTGTTGCGGGCTTGGTGCAAACTTTATTTGCTACCGAACATATAACCTAGCGAGAATTCGACCACGCGGTTGTGTATTCCCCCAATGCCGTAGGAGTCGCGCACTTGTCTTATATATGCGCTGTTGTTGATGTCGGTTAAGCCATAATTCAGGCGAGCAGATACCAGGAGGCCGTTCTTCATATCTGCGCCAAACCCGCCACACAGGCTGACGTCGCTTTTAAAATCCCTCTTGACATCCAGGTTTTCAGTTCTAAAACCACTGCCGCCCGAGCCAGAGGAATATCCTACTTGGCCGTCCTGCCGCGCGGCTAGCAATAAGCCAGCTTGTGGCCCTACTAGGATATGAAAGACGTCGCCCACGTAGATTTTTACTAGCATGGGGAAGTTCAAATAGGAAAGTTTGGTTTTGTTTTCAAGCGTTATGCCTCCGCCAACTGGTATTTTGTTGTCGGACCCTTGTTGCGAGTATACTACCTCTGGCTGGACAGCAATGTGCTTGGAAGGCCGCATACGCAACACGCCCCCAATATGGAACCCCGGCTTAAAACTCGTCTCCTGATTGAGAGTGCCATCGAGAACGGCCAAGCTCACCCCCGTTTTCAACCCCACTTGAACGCTCGTTTGCGCCCACCCACTTGCCGCACAACCCAACAAAACACTTAGTAATAGAGTAACTTTTTTCATGAATGATGGAAGAGAAAAAGAAATGCTGTGCAAGCAAATCAATTGCAACAGCACTCCCAAAACTCCTCTGTATCATCCACTATTTCCCAAACTTAATACCCACGAATGCCTGAATAACACGGTTTTTCAGGCGTGGATCGTTGGCGCCATTCAAGTCTGCTACGTCGTTGATGTTGTTGAGGCCAGCGGTGTAGCGGGCCCCAATAATGAGGCTACCGAGTTCGAGGCCCGCACCAGCTGCTAGGGCAAAATCGTTCTTTTTGTAGTTACTATCGGCGGTGCGGTCAACAGGGCCGTAGCCGTCGGCGGCGCTGATGCGGAGCGTACCGTTTTCGCGGGCACCGAGTAGTACACCGAACTGTGGGCCAGCTTCGGCATACACGGGGCCTACTTTCACGTGGGCCAGCACCGGAATGTTGAGATAGTGCAGCTTGGTATCGTAGTTGGACACGGTCGACTTGAACTGAGAGCCTTGCAGGGAATACAGCACTTCGGGCTGAATAGACAACGGCCCTAGTATCGGCAGCCGCAGAAAGGCCCCGACGTGGTAGGTGGTCTTGTAGTCGGTGTCCATGTTGATATTCTGGCCATCGAGCACGGCATTATTGATGCCGGCTTTAATGCCAAATTGGGCTTGGGCCTGACTAGCACCAGCGAGTAGCAGGAAAAGCAGGGCAAGAATTCGCAAAGGTTTCATGGTAGGAAAAGAAGATCGGTTATACATAAAACCAGTTAACGCAAATTCATTGCCACAGTCGTATCTCCTATCCCAATAACTTTTTGGCTTGAGGTTCAAGCCAATACAGTTTATAGCTTTCTTGGGCAGCAATTGATTTTTCTTTACTCCAAGCCACCTCCCACAAATATTTTTGTCTGTTATTGGCTACCACTAGTAGTCTTGCCTTCTACCTCACCGTCCCGAATGCCTGTTCCTTTTACTTTCGTGCGTCTGCAATACCGCTCCGGCGATTGGGATGGCGTAGACGAGCGAATGCCAACCAACCTGCTGCACTCCCTGATTCAATACACCAAAATACCGGTCAATCAGAAAGAGAAAGTAGTAGCTCTCGACTCGCCAGAATTGTTTCGGCACCCATTCTGCTACCTGTCGGGGCACCGGCTGGTACAATTTTCGGCGCAGGAAAAAGCAAATTTCACGCAGTACGTGCGCAACGGCGGCTTCGTATTCGTCGACGACTGCAACCACGACATCGACGGGCTGTTTGCCCGCTCCTTCGAGGAGCAGATGCGGCAGTGCTTCGGGGCTGGTGCCCTCAAGAAAATACCCAAGACCCACGTTATCTATTCGCAGTTCTTCAAGTTTCCCGACGGCCCGCCGCCCACTTCCTTCGAGCTCAACGGCTGGGGCGACGACCTGGTGCACGACTACCTCAAAGGCATAGAAATCAACGGCCGCCTCGGCGTGCTCTATTCCAACAAAGACTACGGCTGCGAGTGGGACTACGACTTCCGCAACAAACGCTTCCTAGCCGAAGACAACACTAAATTCGGCGTCAACATCTTGCTGTACGCACTGACGGCGTAGGACGCTGCTAGTACAGGTAACTGAGATTAATCAATGAACTTCTGATACCAGTTGAAAAACTCGATGTCAGATACGTCTTCATCCATTGAAGCAGGATGCTTTACTATCTCCAACGCATTGAGTGGTCTGGCTTTAGCTTACAGCGTGTGGTCAGCAGGCGGCTCACAACAACCCAACCGCAATTAAGCAGGTCGTCATTCCACGGCCAGCTTGGAATGACGACCTGCTTACTTTGCTGTCTACACAGCTTAGGTGAACTTTTCAATCAGGGCTTTCAGATGAGGAAATTGCGTGGTTAGCTCGGCTCGTTGGGCTAACTCGAAATCTGTGAAATCGAACCCTGGGGCCACGGTGCAGCTCACCAGCGCGTAGCCCTTTCCCTGCTGTACATGGGCTGCAAACCAGGTATTGGCGGGAATGACGGCCTGGAAAAGCTCACCGTTTTCAATGTCGTTGCCGAGGACGATGGTAGCGGCCTGACCGTCTGCTATCAACACGATTTCCAAGGCCTGCCCCTTGTGGAAAAACCACAGCTCGTCCGACTTAATCCGGTGAAAACAGGATTTCTCTCTGTCTTCCAGCAAATAGTAAATGGCGGTGCTGACATTCCTGGTTTGCGCCTCAACCGTAGTCATCGTATCGGCCGACCGGTACGTTTCGCGGTAGTGGCCGCCTTCCGGATGGGGCAGCAAGTGCAGGTGATGGATAAGGTCTGGCGCAGTCATGATGATGAAAGGTTGGGCAATGGTGGGGCAAGATAAGGGCGTTACGCCAGCGGCTTCAGCGGCCCCATTTCCAACAGCCGGTGCTCTGCCGAAGCTGGCCGCAACCGGCCCTGCGCATCAAACACACCCACTTGTTGTAGCCAGGCCTCGAACTCTGGGGCGGCGCGCAGGCCGAGCACGCTCCGGATGTAGAGGGCATCGTGGAAGGACGTGGATTGGTAGTTAAGCATAATGTCGTCGGCGCCGGGTACGCCCATAATGAAGTTGCAGCCAGCCACGCCGAGCAGCGTGAGCAGGGTATCCATGTCGTCTTGGTCGGCTTCGGCGTGGTTGGTGTAGCAGATGTCCATGCCCATAGGCAGGCCGAGCAGCTTACCACAGAAATGGTCTTCCAGCGCCGCCCGAATGATTTGCTTGCCGTCGTAGAGGTATTCGGGACCGATGAAGCCGACCACCGAATTAACCAGTAACGGCCGGAAACGGCGGGCCACGGCGTAGGCGCGGGCTTCGCAGGTTTGCTGGTCGAGGCCGTGGTGGGCGTTGGCGCTGAGGGCGCTGCCCTGGCCGGTTTCGAAGTACATGACGTGCTGCCCCACCGTGCCCCGGTTCAAACTGAGGGTGGCTTGCCATGCCTCATCGAGCAGCGCCAAGTTGACACCGAAGCTAGCATTGGCAGCCTCTGTACCGGCAATACTCTGAAATGCCAGATCCACCGGGGCTTGCTGCCGCACTAGTTCCAGCGTGGTCGTGACGTGGCACAGCACGCAGGATTGGGTGGGAATGACATACTGCTGCCGAATAGCGTCGAGCATTTCCAGCAGATTCCGCACGGCGGCGGGGCTGTCGGTGGCGGGATTGATGCCAATGACGGCATCACCGCTGCCGTAGAGCAGGCCGTCGAGCAGGCTGGCGGCAATACCGCGGGCGTCGTCGGTGGGGTGATTGGGCTGGAGGCGAGTAGCCAAGTGGCCCCGTAGGCCCAATGTGTTGCGGAACTGCGTTATCACCTCGCACTTGCGAGCCACGGCAATTAGCTCCTGGTTGCGCATGAGCTTGCTGACAGCGGCCACCATTTCGGGCGTCAGGCCAAGTGCTACTTGCTGCAGCGTAGGCGTATCGGTTGTATCAGCCAGCAGCCAGTCGCGCAACTGCCCCACGGTGAAGTGGCTTACAGGTGCAAACGCGGCGGCATCGTGCGTGTCGAGGATCAGGCGCGTTACTTCGTCCTGCTCGTATGGAATAAGCGCCTCGTGGAGGAAGTTGCGCAAAGGCACATCAGCCAGCGCAAGCTGCGCGGCCACCCGCTCCTCGTAGGTGTCGGCCGCTACACCCGCCAGCACATCCCCCGACCGCAGTGGCGTGGCCTTGGCCAGCAGCGTTTTCAGATCCGGGAACTGATAAACCCCGTTTCGGATGGTGTGACGGTACGACATGGTGCACGTGATAAGACGAAGTAGCGAATTGAAACTTCAAAACTCTGTCATCCTGAGGCGGTAGCCGACGAACCTTACGCTCAAAGTACGAGTCGTTATTATCAAGGCCTTTTAGGCGGAAGAAGGTCCTTCGGCTACCGCCTCAGGATGACAGAAGACGCAAGCTGAATTACAACACGGGTTTGTTTGCCACCTCGCTATTCTTCGCCAAGCCCAGCAGCACATACAACCCTAGTAATAACCCCAGGCCCACGAAAAACACCAAGCTCAGCAGCCAGTTGTAATACACAATAGCCCCCAAGCTCACCACCGACAGCACCGTGGCAATTAGCGGAAACCAAGGGTAGAACGGCGTAACAAACGGCCGTACCAAGTTTGGTTCTTTCTGCCGCAGCACAAACAAGCTAAGCAAACTAATCAGGTACATCAGCACCGCGCCCAGCACCGACAAAATAATAAGCTTGTCGGTGGTACCCGTCAGCAGCGATACGCAACCCACTACCCCACCGGCCACCAAGGCCCAGTGCGGCGTCTGAAACCTCAGGTTAACGCGGGCCAGAAAGCCCGGCAGATAGCCAGCTCGTGCCAGCGCAAACACCTGCCGCGAGTACCCGATGATGGTACCATGAAAAGAAGCCACCAAGCCAAACAAGCCAATGCTGGCAAACACTTTAGTCCAAGGACTTCCTTTGCCCAGCGCATAACTCAACGCCTCGGGTAGCGGGTAGTCGATGGTGCTGAGGCGGTGCCAGTTGGTGACGCCGCCGGTAAGGACCATTACGCCTAATGCCAGGAAAACTAACGTGAGCAGTCCATACGTGTAGCCAATCGGGATGGTGCGCCGGGGGTCCTGCACTTCCTCGGCCACCATGGCTACGCCCTCAATGGCCAGGTAAAACCAGATGGCGAAGGGCAAGGCTGCAAATACCCCCGCGGCCCCAAAGGGTATGGGGTCGGCGAGGAAATTGCTGGCTTTGAAATGCGGCGCTACCAGCCCCATAAATAGCAGCAGCTCGGCCACAGCCAGCAAAGTAACCACCAACGAAAACAGCGCCGACTCCTTGATACCCAGCAGATTGATGCCGATAAACAGCACGTAGCTGCCTAGCGCTGTTGCCAACACGGGCACGCTCGGATACAGGAAATGCACATAGCTACCCAAAGCAAACGCAATGGCGGGTGGCGCAAACAAGAATTCCACCAGCGTGGCATAGCCAGCCACAAATCCTCCCACCGGCCCTAAGGCGCGGTGCGCGTACGCAAAAGGTCCGCCTGCTTGCGGAATAGCGGTAGTTAGCTCGGTGAAGCTGAAAATGAAGGTAACGTAGAGCACCGTAATCAGGAGCGTGGCTACCAGAAACCCTACAGTGCCCGAAACGGCCCAGCCGTAGTTCCAGCCGAAGTATTCGCCGGAAATAACCAGCCCCACCGCAATAGCCCACAGGTGCAGTGGCCTCAACACTTTTTTTAAAGCAGGCGGCGAAGCGGCGTCGTTCATACACGAATGTTATATGGGAAGCTAAGCCCTTAACATAGCGCTAATTGCGCAAAATCCGGCGCCCTTGCTGGCTTATAGCTGAATTGCTTTGAGGATAAACCCATTCTCTCTGCTCCAACAAGCACATCCCGGATTCAGCAGAACAACTCAGTAAACAGGCCTGAGCAAGCACCTGCCCCAAGCGCACAAGTGGTTTGCCCTTCACTCCCTACTGAACTTTAGCTTGTGCTTCATTGTAATAGTCTATACTATATTTGAAATGCTTAACTTTATAAGCATTCAGACCAAAACCAAACCAACACACATGGGGAAATCCCAAGCAAGCTTCGGTAAGAAAGAGAACGAGAAAAAGCGCCAGAAGAAAAAGATGGACAAGGAGGAGCGCAGAGAAGAGCGCCAAGCTGCTGCCAAAAAAGGGCTAAACCTTGATGAGATGCTTGCCTATGTAGACGAGAACGGCAACATCTCGACCACTCCCCCCGATCCTACCAAGAAAAAGGAAATCAAAGTCGAAGATGTCCGCATTGGGGCATTGAAGCAGGAAGACCAGGAGCAGGACGATCCCATCCGGAAGGGTACGGTTACGTTCTTCAACGACTCGAAAGGCTACGGCTTCATCAAAGACCTACAGACGCAGGAGAGCGTTTTTGTGCATGCTAACAGCCTAGGAGGCATCACGATAAAAGAGAACGACAAAGTAACTTTCGAAGTGGAAATGGGTCAGAAAGGCCCTAGCGCTGTCGGGGTGAAAAAGGCAGTCGAGTAGGCTAGCTTATCAACAACAAGCGGCGGCAGTTCCTAGGAGCTGCCGCCGCTTGTTGTTACTGGCCAGTAGTATGTGTCGCGCACTTGGGGTCTGCGCTACAACAGCAGCACATCGATGCGGTGGGCGTGCACCATTTGCAGCGTTTCGGACCAAGCGAATACCGTGAAGTAGCCGTCCTGCGAAGCTACTAGCGCCAGCGCATCGCGCTGGTCATACACGAATTGGGCTGCCGCCAAGTGCCGGGTACCGCCGTTCTGCGCCGGGTGCAGGTACCGGGCCTCGCTGTCGACTACGGGCTCCGTCAGCACCATCTTATCGACGGGTACGCTGGTCTCGGCGCGGGCTACTTTCACGCCGAAGGCCAGCAAATGATAATCGCGCGTTATGACCGTGGCGCCGTCTACGGCCGTGAAGCCACCCACAATGCCAATGGCCCGTTGGATTTCCTCGCGCCACTTCCATTTAGCCTGCTCCTGCTGCCGCCCTTCCGCTATGCCGATATAAGCTGGTCGCACAGGGTAGGTAATGGGCTTCACAATAGACTCTTGCCACTGCGTGGAATTAGGCGGTACCACCAACACCAAGCCGCCCCGGCCATGGGCCCGCATCACGGTGGCTAGTTCGCCAAGCACGTTGTCGGTTTCGCCGGTGGTGGTGGGCAAGCTGCGGCCCGGCAAAAAAGCTTGTAGGGCCGGGCAGTCGTCCATGGCTGCGCTTTCGGCATCAACGAGTTGGAGCTGGTCGCCGCGCAAGATGGCCACGTTCACAAACTTGCCGAAACCATCGGCGCGGCGGTGCTTCACTACCAGCAAGCCGGGCTCTACCACTTCTATCACCAAACACAGCGGCGGTATGCCGGTGGCCGTGCCCCACACGTAAAGACCTTCCTCGTCGTACCACACGCCCAGATGAATACCGGGCAGCTCCACGGCGGGCGCCAGCTTGAGTAGGTTGTACGGGATAAGCCGGCGCTTACTGAACACCACCGGCTGCGTGGCTTGCTCGGGCTGCAGCAGGGCCAGCGAAATCTTAGGCGGGTACCCTTCTTCGCGGCGCAGGCTCGCCCAAAAGGCAGCATCAATCATCACCTCCACTAGGTTCGTCGACGGTGGCGAAGCCAATACTTCTGTGTTCTGCGCAACGGCGGCCGCGTGGTGGCGGGCAAAGTGGGTTTCAATCATGGGAGCGACCACACGGGCCGCCAGGTAGGTGGGTTCAGAAAGCATATTCGGCAAGTACGGAGCTTTTGCGGTTGGATGCTACTCCTTTATACTCGTCTGTATGGTGGGAGGGTGGTGCCCCAAGGGCGGTACTTCGGTGCTACACATTGTGTAGCGGCCCTAACGTGCTCTACCCTATCTTGTTCGGGCAAGGCAAGCAAGCCCGACGGCATTATATTGAGCACAGTCGCCCGTACTGCCGCTTTAGAGTAGCTTTCGGCGCCTAACGTTCCTGCTGCTACACGCATTAAGTAAACAATTCACTAGCTTCTTTTCGCTTTATTTCTCCACAACTCCTTATATGAAAAGAGTTTACCTCCTACTGCTGCTCTTGTGCACTGTTACCGCAAGTGTTGCCCAAACCAAGCAAGCCGAGCTGCTATTGATTGGCACTTTCCACTTTCACAATCCGGGGGCTGACTTGGCCAAGATGAAAACCTTCGATGTGATGGCACCGAAAGTGCAAACCGAACTGGAAACCATCACCAACAAGATCAACCAGTTTGCGCCCGATAAAATTTTCGTGGAATGGTCTTCCGACGACCAAGCCGGGCTTGATGAGCTCTACATGCAGTACCTCGGTGAGAACTACGAGGAATACATCAAGACGAAATACCCGAATCCGAAAAGCAGAGACTTTTATCTGAAAAACGAGATTGTTCAGCTGGCTTTCCGGGCCGGCAAAAAAGCGAAGCTGACCAAAATTTACGCCCTCGATTACAACAAGACTTCTTTCCCCTACGACAGTGTGATGAAGGCAATGAAAGAAGCTCAGCAAGAAACCTTGATTAAAGGCATTGAAAGCGATTTGAAAGCCGTAGAAACAAGCTTCAACAAGAAAGTAGAAACCTCCACCCTCACGCAGATTTTACTGGATTTCAACACCAAAGAAGACCTCAAGGCCAACAAAGCCTTCTACATCGACAGGTTGAACAGAGCGGGCACTACCAGCAACTTCGCCGGCCCGTACTTGGTGTCTGAATGGTATCGGCGCAACTTGTACATGTATTCGCTGGTGCAGAAATCAGTGCAAGCGTCCGACGACAAGGTAATGGTGCTGGTCGGTGCCGGACACGCCGCCATGATGAAGGAATTCATCGAGTTAGACCACCGGTTCAGAATACAAGAGCTGAAAACCGTCTTGAAAAGCAAATAGCTAGCAGGGCGAATAACAACATAAAAAAGCCCCTTAGCAGAAGCTAAGGGGCTTTTTAAGCTTTCAAGCAATTACTTGCTTTCGAAGCGGTCCGGACGGGACTCGAACCCGCGACCTCCGCCGTGACAGGGCGGCATTCTAACCGACTGAACTACCGAACCATTTTCCTTAGCTGAGCACGAGTGCTTTTCGCTAAAGTGCTGCAAAGGTAAGAGCGAATTTGATACTTACAAGAAAAAAACTGCTTCTGTGGGACAGAAAAGCTTTTTTCTCTCTTGAAAACAAGGCGTCGCGCCTTGTTCTTGATTCCATTGCACTCGTTATCAGAAAACTATGAACCTATATAACATCGGCACCTCGCGCGCAGAATTACAGGCCTTATAAGAAGACTTGTCTTTAGGAACCGGTCTTGAATAGGTAGCTCACAGAAGCTTGCATCACTTGGTTCTTTAAGCTACCGCCGTAGTTATAATAGGCTATAGGCCCGTGAGTGAGGGAAACAAGGCCACTATAAGCTCTTATCCCCAACCGAAATCCAGCCGGCAACTTCACTCCTGCGCCGGCGCATAAGCCAACATCAAACCGCCGGTAACGATTGGTAGCGGACCGATCGACGTCGTTTTGGGTAGTGCCCCAAATATATCCTAGCGACTCGGTGCCCTCTTCGTGAGCAGCTAGCAGATAACTCGCTTGGGGTCCAGCCTCCAGAAAGAATTTACCAAGATTAGCTTTCACTAGAATAGGTACAGCTAAATAAGTTAGCTGCAAACGATAGTCACCTTGGTAACCGCCATCGGCAACTCTGTAATTTACCACCTGTAGATTGGTGCTTTGACGGCTGTATTGCACCTCGGGGAGTAAGGATACCTTATTGGTCAATTTGAGCTCATAAAATATCCCCGCGTGGTAACCTGTCTTTCTACTTGCGCTAGCCTGTTGATCTTCTTCCGATTGAATGGAGAGGGTAAAAGAATTTACTCCTGCTCTTAATCCAAATTGAGCTTGGGCTGTACCAGCAAGCAACAGGATGCACAGGATAATTATGATACGGCTCATATCAGTGGAGTTAAAGCAAGCAATCACTTGCTATTACCCACTAGAGTCTCTATCCGCATTGAAAGTTGCAAATGCAAGTTCCACTAGATGGTTACCAGTGCTCAGCATTAGTCCAGAATATGCTTGCTTTTCTTGCTCCGGTGCGGTGTTTTTCTAAATGGAGGCGCGGGCGTTTCTTTCTCGTCCGTCATCTTGGCTAGGGTTTGCTCGGCTGCTTTGGCATCCGGCGAGGCGTCGGTTGCGGAGCCAGCTTCTGCTTGCTTTTTCGCCACATACGTCAGGCCAGCCGCTAGCAACGCTATGCCGCCTACTATCTTTTGGCCCGTGCTCAGCTTACCGATTTGCTTGGTGACTTTGCGAAACTTCTTGAGTGCTATAGCTGCTTCATCCAGCAAGTCGTCTGACTGAATGCCTTTCTTCGAGTGCTTCTTCTTGTCCTTAGCCATGAGAGTGACGAGAAAACTTAAAACTGGGTCCGCTACAAGTACAATGCTTTTCAGCGCTGCCTCTGTGGGTTCGTTATTCGCAAGGTTTGCTGTCAAGGTTTCTTTTTCCACACACTGCTTTTTATCACTGCTCCCTAGCAGAGGTCTTACTCTTGAGCTTGCCCGCAACTTATCTGATGCCCTACTCCCGCAAAGTTTAAGAGAAAAGAACTGGAATCTTTAGGCGACGATTCACTTGCTAGCTTTCTACGGCAAAACTTATGGCTGCTTGTTCACTGTTCGTTTAGCGTACTTGCTTGCTGAGCTTGGTTCCGGCTTATCCACATCCGAAGCGCAATACCAAACACCGCCAGCCCCCAGATACCAATAAAAAGCAAAACCCAAGTCAGGGTGCTGGTTAGCTCCCCAAACGCATATTGCATCTGGTGGGTGCGCATAAAATGTAAAGCAATAGCCAGGAAGTAAATCGACCAGTATTGCATGTACACATAAAAGGCAACGGACAGCGCAAAAAGCGTCGCAACCACGGCCTTCTTCCTGAAAAGCATTGCTGACAGTGCCATAAAGCCAGCATAAAGCCCGGCGCCAATTAGTATCCCGCCAATTCCTCCTTGCAACAGGAACACGGCCTTTACCTCCTTTTCACCGGCATACGCAAGCACAGGCCAGAAAAGGCAGCCCCCAATCACGATACCTCTGAGTATATTCTTCATCAGCAACGCACGCAAAAGCCAGAACCGCATCTACGTGGTTTTGCGCTCTGGGTGGGGCTGAATAGTCCTGACCACAAGCTGATTCGCTACAGAACAAGGTTGGGCTGCATCCTGCATTAAGTCTTCCGGGGTTGCTAGAGCACTGAAGCGAGCAGTTGCTAAAGCAATAGCAGCTTCAGTAGCCGCTCGCTTTCAATGCTAGCACCTGCTCCTGACAAGGTGGAAGTGTTTAGGGTTTGCGGGTATTCTGGAGAAGCTGCACAGCGGCGGCTAGTGTTGTATCGGCAGTGCCTTCTGCATTGGGATTGAGGCGCTTGGCAGGCACGAAGTTTTCCCGGGGCAGTTTATCAACCCGGTAAAGTCGCTCGGTGGGAATGTTGAAGCCAAAGCTTGAATTTGGCAATCGAAACGAAGTAATAGCGCCATTGAGGCGAGCCATTTCGGTGCCCATAATGGTGGCTCGGCGCATGGCATCAAACCCAATCGTAATGCCCTCACCCATGCTGCTCGTCCAGCGGCCTACCAGCACCACCAGAGGCCGGGTGTAAGGCCGCGGCCTTGGCGACACCAGTTCCAGGGTGCTACGCTTGACGCCGAACTCCTGTTCTTCGGCCGGAAACTCGTGGCGCTGATACGGCTGCTCCTCGGTTATAAAACGACCCATGATGGCCCGGGCCACGGTGGTATTGCCGCCACTAGGCGTTTCCCGCAGGTCCAGGATAAGGCCTGTGGTGGCAGCCAGCGCATCAAGGGTACTGTCGAAAGCAGCCATCAGGCGGTTGTCGCCTAGGCTGTTATTGATTTTGATGTAGCCGATGGTGCCTAGCTGCTGACTTTCGAGCAGGCGCGGATAACGGATGTTCTCCAACTGTGCAGTTGGTGCGTCGGGGTACAGGTCGCGCTGCTTGCCTTGGGCGCGTACCGTCAGCTTGCGCGGGGTGTTGTGGGTGCCGGCCAAGGCTTGGTTGAGAGCTACTTCGCGGGCGGCTTCGTCTACGGTTTTCAGGCAATGACCTAGCAGAGGTGGCACCGCTTGCGCAATAGGCCTATCGTTCACCGCTATGATTTCCATACCGGGGCGCAGGCCGCTCCGCTCAGCCCCGTAGCCTGCGCGTACGGCTACCACCACGGGCTTGCCCTGCTGATAGTGTGCCCACACATCCGTGCCCGTAGGCAGCAGGCGGCGCGAATCGGGCAGATTAGTGGAGAGAGAAGCGTGGTTGTCGTAGAGTTCGTTGAGGGCGTTTTCTAGTAGGCGGGTAAACGCGGCCTTGGTAGTGATGGCCGGCAGTTGCGCCGCGTAGTACGTGCGCACCTTCGCCCAATCCGTTTGCTTTTTGTCGAAGTAGCAGTAGTTCTCGTTGACGGTCGTCCAGAAATAGTCGAAGTCTTGCTGGTACTGCTCCGGCGTGAGCTTGGTTTGAGCCTGGAGCGTAACGGGCAGAAGAAGCAACAAGAGCGCACACACCAGGCGCTGACAGGTATAGAGCACTGCGGAAAAGCTTAGGAACGAGAAAAGAATTGCTCCACCTAGTTACTAAAACCGCTTGGTATTACATGATCCTAATTGCCGGATCACCTCACCCCCGCCCCACCTCGCTTAATGCGCGACTTCCTCGGGAAGAAGGGCACCAGGCAACTTCACCGACCTCGTCAGAACATCCCCTCTCCCGGAGGGTTCTGCGCAGTAAGTAGAGTGGGACGGGGCGCGGTCACGCTAGGCCACCTGCCGGCAAACCCGTATTTTGCACTCCCTTGTGCTCTCTATCCTATTTTATGTTCTCTGTATCATTCCGAGCTTTTTTCTGTAGTATTATTCTCCTGCTGACTACTTGCATCGCCCGTGCCCAAACCGCGCCGTCCGAAGCCGAACTAAACGTCTTCTACGACCAGCTCAACGCCTACCGCACCGAGCGCTACCAGCCGCTACCCGATTTGGAAGCCCTGCAGCTACCCTCTACCTTCTCGGGCGCCGACTTGCAGGCCTTGCACTTAACCGACCGCCACATCGTGCGGGTCGACCTCGTGTACACGGCTTTCCGGCTGAACCCGACGTTCAATCAGCGCCAGCTCAACCTTAGCCGCATCCGGAACCTGGCGGCCGGGGTGCCGGGTCTGCTGCAGGACGAGTCCGTGACGTGGACGCTGGTGGAGCAAACCGGCTGCAACAGCCCGGCCGCTTGCCAGCCGTTTTTCCATGGATTTGTGGTGTACGTGGCTCGGCACGCCACCGCCGCCACCAGCCGCGCCGACCTCGACAGCCTCACGCGCAAGCTGCGCCTCCTGGAAAAGAAGCACCCCAAAGCCAGCAAGAAAGCCCAAGGCAAAAAGGTGGCCTGCAACCTGCCCACCACCCGCTTCAGCAACCGCCAAATGGCCCGCCGCCTGCGCCGGCTCTACCACTGCTCGCAGCGCGATGCGCAGCTGGTGAAGTTTGAGCTACGGGTGGCGGCTAATGGCACTATCCAAACCGTGAAGGTACAACCCACCGGCAAGCCGCTGTGTACAACCGAGCTAGAAGAAGCCATCCGGAAAAGCGTGGTATTCAGCTCCGGTTTCCCCATCAACCGGAAGATGTTTCCGTTTATTGCCAAAGGCGCTATCCGGCTTCCCATTGGCCCTTTTCAACTACTAGGCGAGGCCGATATGGGCTTCACCAACTTCGCCCTCCCCGATTCGGCGGCCCGGCTCTACCGCGTCTTCCTGAAAAAGAAGAACAAGCAACACAAAAACGACTACTGCGAAGCGCGCATCACCAAGAAAGGCGAGCTGCTGGCCGCTGCAGATACCGCCGCCGATGAGCTGGCCCTGCCGCCCGATGCCAACGTGGTTACCCGCGTGATGCAGCGCCACCCCGAGTGGAGCAAGGAAGTGGTGGTGACGGACGTAACGGGCAGCATGTTTCCCTACACCTACGACCTGCTAGCCTGGCTGCAACTCAGCGCCCTCGAAGACGAGAAAACCTTCGTGTTCTTCAACGATGGCAACGACCAGCCCGACAAAGACAAGCGCGTAGGCAAAACCGGCGGCCTCTACCACGTAAAAACTGACAGCTACGAAGCCATCAAAAGCAAGCTCATCGAAACAATGAAAGCCGGCGGGGGCGGCGATGCGCCCGAAAACGACGCCGAAGCCCTGCTCTACGCTCAGCAACTTACAGCCGCTCCCGACTCCACCGACCTTATCCTGATTGCCGACAACTACACCTTCCCCCGCGACGCCAAGCTCCTCAAAAACACCACCGCCCATGTCCGCATCATCCTCTGCGGGGTTCACGACTACATCAACCCCAAGTACCTCGCCCTGGCCCGCAAGCACAACTTCTCCCTGCACACTATCGAGGGCGACATCGAGAACCTAAGCAAGCTGCTAGAAGGCGAAACCATCACCATCCAAGGCCAGCAGTACCTCGTGACGAAAGATGGTTTTAAGCTGGTGCAGAAGACGTGAAGGAAAAAAAGAGTCGAATCATAAAGCGTATACTTCCTTTTTAATCACAACTCAATCCTGCATACCAATTACACCATGACTATCAAAGAAGCCATTCTTCAAAGTTTAGAGGATTTGGGCAATTTAGCTACCTATAATGAAGTTTGTGGGCATGTGGTCCAAAAGAAATATTATGATTTTGGACAGGCCAAAACACCAGCTGCTACAGTTTCAGCTATGCTAGGCAGTTTTATCCGAAATGGTGATTCGAGGGTAAAGAGGATAAGTACAGGCAAAGGCAACTTTAGTTATTACCTAAGCAAAAATGAAAATGCAATTTTCCCTATTGCAACTACATCTATACAAGTCACACAACTACCTAATCAGAAAAAGACCTCATACAGTGAACGATCCTTACATAAATTATTCAGCACATACCTAAAAAGCGTTGGCATATCTACCAAAACTATATACCACGAACAATCTGTAAACAGCAAAGACAATAACCAAAAATGGATTCATCCAGATATGGTTGGAGTTGAGTTTACTCGTCTGCACACAAGAACCAGTCAAAGCCTTATTAAGTCTATCAGTGTTGCAGAGTCGTTTAAAATAACTTCGTACGAGCTCAAGCGAGAGATAAACACCGATTATGATTTGAAACAAGCCTATTTCCAAGCTGTTTCAAACTCGAGCTGGGCGAACTATGGTTATTTAGTCGCCTTCGAGATAGGTGATAATTTGAGTGATGAAATAAGTCGACTCAATCAATCATTTGGTATTGGGGTAATTGAGCTAAAAGCAAATCCTTACGAAAGCAAAATTATTCATCAATCTAGATTTAAAAGTCTTGATTTTAAGACAATTGACAAGCTTTGTCATATTAATAATGATTTTGATAAGTTCATTGATAAAATAGATAAGATACTGAAAGCGGAAGACCGATATATAAGATCTAGCGAGAAAGAGCTGGAAGAATTTTGTGATAATTACTTTTCATCAGATACTGAGATTACATTATATTGTAAAGAGCATAACATTCCAGATAAAGACAATTAAATGACTAATTATCTTCCATTAAAAATATATATCAGCGGCAATCAGATTAGCTATTACTGTAAAGCCAAAAGAGGTCGATACTCTTAGGAGTACCGACCTCTTTTGGCTTTCTAACGCTTAACCCGAAATTACATATGAATTGCCCGGTTCTCGGTGGCAGCTAAACAGGCTTCCTTCATGGCTTCGGCGTAGGTGGGGTGAGCGTGGCTCATGCGGGCCACGTCCTCGGCGGAGGCGCGGAATTCCATGGCAGTTACGGCTTCGGCAATGAGGTCGGCGATGCGGGGGCCGATCATGTGCACACCCAGGATTTCGTCGGTTTCCTTATCGGCCAGCACTTTCACGAAGCCGTCTAAGTCCATGGAGGCGCGGGCGCGGCCCGAGGCACGGAAGGGGAACGAGCCGGTTTTGTAGGCCTTGCCCTGCTCCTTTAGCTGCTCTTCGGTGTAGCCCACTCCTGCCACTTCCGGCCAGGTGTAGACCACGCCGGGGATGAGCAGGTAGTTTACGTGCGGCTTCTGACCTACAATGGTTTCGGCCACGAACACGCCTTCTTCCTCGGCCTTGTGGGCCAGCATAGCGCCCCGAATCACGTCGCCGATGGCGTAGATGCCGGGCACGTTGGTTTGCAGGTGCTCATCTACCTTGATGCGGCCGCGCTCTTCCATTTCTACACCAGCCGCTTCCAGGTTCAGGCCCGCAGTGTAGGGCACGCGGCCCACGGCTACCAGGCAGTAGTCGCCTTCAAACTTCACTTCCTCGCCTTTCGGGTTGGTAGCGGTTACGGTCACGGTGTCGCCCTCGCGGGTAGCGCCGGTTACTTTGTGGCTCAGGAAGAACTCGATGCCAATTTTGCCCAGGATGCGCTTCAGCTCTTTGCCGAGGGCGCGGTCCATGGTCGGGATGAGCGAATCCATGAACTCTATAATAGACACTTTCGCGCCGAGGCGGGCGTACACGGAAGCCATTTCCAGGCCGATTACGCCGCCGCCAATCACAATCATGTGCTTGGGCACTTCCCGGATGTTCAGGGCCTCGGTGCTGGTAATGATACGCTGCTTGTCTTGCTGAATGAAAGGCAGCACCGTTGGCTTGGAGCCCGTAGCTATGATAACGTTCTTCGTCTCGATCTGCTGCTCCTCGCCGCCCGTGGTGGGCTGAATGCGGATGTGGTTCTTGTCGACAAACGAACCCACGCCTTTCAAGACGTCGATTTTGTTTTTCTTCATCAAGAACGCAATACCGTCGACGTTGGCCTTCACGACGCCGTTTTTGCGGTCGATGAGTTGGTTCATGTTGATCTGCAGGTCGCTCAGCTCAATGCCATGCTCCTTGAAGGTGTGACCAGCATTGTGGAAGTGCTCCGTCGAGTCGAGGAGGGCTTTGCTAGGAATGCAGCCCACGTTCAGGCAGGTGCCGCCTAGAGTGTCGTATTTCTCGATGAGGGCCGTTTTGAGGCCAAGCTGGGCGCAGCGGATAGCCGCTACATAACCGCCTGGACCGGAGCCGATGACGGTAACGTCGTATTGGTTCATACTCAGAAGGTGAGTTCGGTGGAAATCAACGGCCACGAAGGTACGAACGGCGAAGTTGTTAACTGGTGAAATTCTGAGATATGCCTTACGCAAACGATGACGCTCCCGAAATAATCTTTACTTCGCTTCCAGCCCACTACTTATCTGCCCGTTACAGACTAGCAAACAAGTCTGCCACTAGCAACAGCTCGGACAGCTTTTTCACTTGCGCAAAGTCCTAAAAGCTTTTGCGGCATATAGAGGCACTCGCTCTGCACCAGGCTCCGTGAACAGTGCGGACGCCAGATCAAGCAGGACGACCTTTTTGCTTACTATCCACACACCCAACATTTGGGCCTATATGTTGTACAGCAAAAAGCTCCTTCCCTGGTTAAGAGAAGGAGCTTTGCATATAGAACAACACGCTGTGCAGCTAAGCTTCCAACTGGCTTACTTGTGCCCGCAGCACTTCCCGGGCGATGCCCAGATTGGTGTACTGCGCCGACACCGCCAAGTATATAAACCGGCTGCTATCAGTAGTCAGCTGGAGCAAGTGCAGTTGGTTGGACAGCGTGATAAGAATATCATCGATGCGCTCGTCGGCCAGCTCCAGGGCGGCCATGGCCTTCTGTTTTTGCCTTACTACTTCGGCATTAAAGGAGGCCGCCGTAGTGGGGTTGATGGTGGCAGTGGAATGCGCGGCCAGGCTAGTGCCTGAGGCTACATCTACCACTGCCACCGCTAGCAACTCGGGCAGTTCTAAGAGCACCTGCTGCACCACCCGAGCGGCAAGCGGGTCGGGAGCGGCCGGCTTCTGTTTGGGTGGTCTTCTTCGGTACGATTTCGGTTTCACGCAGACAGGTTACGAAAGCTGTTTATTACTCTTTGTGTGTTGCTGGTCGGCTCATGCATCGTAGCGCCCGACAACGAGTACTTCACAGCCCATGCACTTCCCAACAACTCTTTACTCTTTACAATGCTAAACGCAGGTTGCGCTTAGAACTGCCACCAGTGGCGCTTCTGCGCCTTCGTTTTCGGCAGCAGCGTTACGTTGGTGGTGCTACTTCCTTTCACGGCCATCTCCTCGTCCTGGTAGCCACCGTAGCCATACTTGAGGGTGCTGGTGCCAGCCGGAACGTGCATTACGTACTCGCCGTCAGCGTTGGTTGACACGCCGTGGCGGCTGCTTGGGTGCATAACAGTAGCACCGATCAAGGGAGCACCATCTTCGTTGAGGATGCGGCCACGCACCGTAATCATGCGGATGGAAGAGGCAGCTGCCGAGGTAGAGGCGGCTTCCAGTCCTGCCTCGCTTGGGAGCATCATGGTTTCGGTGGGCAGGCTTTCCACAGTACGGTCGGTGGGCAAGCTAGTGCCAGCAAATACCATCGTGCCGAGCAGGGCCGTTACGGCAACCATGGTGGTAGCGCGCCGACGGAAACGCACGGGCTCGGCCCGGATGTGCTGCACTTGCTTTTGCACCCAGTTTGGCGTAGCCAAAGCCGCTGGCTCTTCGCTGTGCAGCTCCTGCCAGCGGTTGAGGGTTTCGTGGGCCTTATCGGCATCCCGACGTAGGTACTCTTCTACTGCCTTAGCTGAAGAACGGCTCAAATCACCGCTTAGGTAGGCATCACGATAAACGGCTAGCAGTTCGCCGGTTTGCTCATCGAAGGGAGAAGCTGTCAATTTCATAAGAGTAGGGAAACTAGGAAGTGAGAGTTTAGAAGAAGTCTAATGAGAGTACCGTAAGCGGCCTGCTAGGCATTGCAGGTGCGCAACACGGTCCGGGCAATGCCCAAGTTGGTGTCCCGAGAGTCGACGACGGCATACAAGAAGCAGCGACCATCGGGGAGCAGCCGCGACAAGTGCAGCTGCGTTTGAAGCGTAATCAAAATTTCCTCCAACTGCTCCTCGGCTGGCAGCAGCAGCGCCTGCATGGCGAGGCGCTGCTGCCGAATCACTTCGGCGTTGAACCCTACCACTTTGCTGATATTGAACTCCCGCGCGGTGGTGTAAGACGCTAAAGTCTGTCCTGAATCTATCTGCACTACTGCCGCTCCTATTAGCTCCGGCAGCCCCGTTAGCACTTGCTGGAGTAGCTGTTCGGCGGCGACCGACTCTGGACTAGAACCTGCGGGCACAACCTTATCGACGGTAGGTCTGGCTAGTGCCTGTAAGCGTTGAAGAAATGGTATCTGCATATAAGGCCTATGAAACACGCTGGCGCACCTAGTACCCGGCGATAGGCAAAAAATATGTTCGGCTTCCTCGCGAAACCGCCCCTCTCTCTTTCCTGGCCCTGCAGCCAACGCTGCCAGCTACAAGGCCAGAAAATGCACCAGCCGAATTAGCTCAGTTGGCTAGCGTGGGTACGGAGCACGTCGCGGGCAATAGCTAAGTTGGTGTCGCGGGTGTTTACTACCAGGTAGATAAACTTGGTACCGGCATCGTTGAGCCGAATAAGATGCAGCTGATTGGTAAGGCTAATCAGGATGTCTTCAATCTTTTCGCCGGTCAGCTTGAGGGCGGCCATTGCCTTCTGCTTCTGTTTTACCACTTCGGTATTGTAGGCCGCGGCAGTATCAGGATTGAGGCTGGGCGAATTAGAGTGGGAAGCGAGGCTCATGCCGGAAGTGGTGTCAACCACTGCAACGGCAGTTAGGCTAGGCAGGTCGGTAATTACGTCCTGGACTACTTTACCAGCGGGATTGTTGACTGAATAAGCCATTTACTTTCTAGGATAAAAAGGGGTGAGGGAAATGCCGATTCGTTCACGCTTTTGGTTGCCTTTTCTACCGGAAGCAGGCCCACGCGTTGGCCTACCGTAGAGGTAAAATGTAGCAGTCAATAAGCCGGTTTAGAAACTTCCTGACTCTGGACCAATCGTCGCAGAAACAGGCTGACTTGGTTTACAAATCTCCCTAATTCCCTACCTAGAAAAAATGATTATCGTCAAGATCAAAAATGATTCTTGTCAAACTTTTCCCACGCTCTACAATGTGGGAACCCATTATGGGATCAATAAAATTATATTTATGCTAACTTATACAACAAGCACCATAAAAACAACTCTCCCCGCCCGGTTTTTTTCCGAGCGGGGAGATACGAGCAAAGAAACCGACTGGATTTAGGAAGCGAAAAACAACTCTTCAGAGCCTCTTTGGCTTGGGTTAAAAGCGGCTAGCTAGTCGCTGAGCGTAGAAATTTGGGTAAGCTTGTCTAGGTTCAATATCCTGATGCGGCTTCCCTGGGTTGACACCAGGCCTTCGTCGCGAAATTCGGAAAGCAGCCGGCTAGCCGTTTCTTTGGCGGTGCTGGCCAAAGCTGCCAGATCGTCGCGGGAAATTGGGATGCTGAAAACGGTATTCGTGCTTGGCCGAAAGACATCGTGCAGCAACAGCAGTGCTTCGGCTACCCGCTCCCGTACCGACTTGTAGGCAGTATTCAAGATTCGTTCTTCTGCCTCACCTAAGCTCTTAGCCAACAACCGAGTCAGCGAATCAGAAAATTGCGGGTTTTGCTCGATGATGCTAAGAAAGTCGAGGCGCGGCACTTGGCAAACAATGCAGTCGGTGAGGGCTACCGCGGCAGTGGTATACACACTGCCAATCATCAACGACCGATACCCGAGCACGTCACCTTCTTTAGCCAACCGAATAATTTGCTCTTTTCCGTTGGCACTCACCTTCGAAACCTTCACCTTGCCCTGATGAATGCAGTGTAAACCGCCGATCCGGCTGCCTTGCTCGAAAATTATCTGCCCTTTCTGGTACGACTGGTGCACTTTCCCCCCCGAAATCATTGCCAGTTCACTGAGTTGGCAAGAACCCAGCAATGACTTATGAAGATGCGGGCAATTCTGGCAATGGGTTGGGACAAGTGGCGTTACCATATTCTTATTTTCTAGCGCTTATTACTCCAGCTTCCGTTATCTATCTCTCCTTTGTTTCTGTTTCTTGACTAGAAGCCGAGAAACAGCACTAGTAAAATTACAATCCAGTTTAAAACCTACTTACTGACGAGCTTACGCACCATAGTACCATTCAGGCAACTACAAAAGCACTTCTTTTGTTCGGTTGACAGCCTTAAATTAAACTGCTTTAATGTACAAAAGTACACATAACAACTTTATTATGAGCAAAAATTATCTAAAGCACTAAATAGGGGTATACCTAGTAGCAAATCCTAGCCAAATCAGGCTTCTTAATTTTGTCATATATAGAAATTAATCCCAAAATGAGACCACATATATTTTATAATTTCCAACTTGATTATATTCAATCCCACCATTCCTTGTCTAGTTAAGCATACGTGTTGTGCGTTCTACTCTACCAGTGTCCCCACGTAGTAATTTAAAGTATCAACCTCGACATTCTCTTTGGTCAGACCGGGTACTTCTATAGCTTGGAAATTGGTAGTAGGGGTGATGAATCGGTATTCGCCGCCTTTAGTTCGGACACGAATTGGCATATCGAAACCTGGTACGTCAGCTATCCAGCGGGCCAGCGCTTTGCCATACTCGAAGCGTAATTCCAAGGTTGGCACACCAGAATGGCGCAAGTATTGGTCGAAGATGTGGGTAAGGTCGCGGCCGCTTTGCTGATTGATGTACCCCACTATCTGCTCGGTGGTGACGGTTTGGTGATAGAAGGTTTGGGAAAGGCCGCGCAGAATTTGCCGCCACTTGGCATCGTCGTTGATAACCGTGCGGACCGTATTGAGCATGTTGCTGCCCTTGTCGTACATGTCGCCCGAGCCTTCCTTGTTCACATTGTACGGACCAATGATGGGACCGTCGTTGCGGATATTGCGCCGCTGGCCGTGGATGTATTCCTGCCCTGCCTGCTTGCCGAATTGGCTTTCCACAAACAACGCTTCCGAGTAGGTGGTGAAGCTCTCGTGCACCCACATATCGGCAATGTCCTTGGACGTGATGTTGTTGCCAAACCATTCGTGGCCACTTTCGTGGATGATAATGAAGTCCCATTTCATTCCCCAGCCACTATTAGAGCGGTCCTTGCCTAGGTAGCCGTTGAGGTACTTGTTGCCGTAGGCCACGGCACTTTGGTGCTCCATGCCAAGGTGTGGTGCGTCCACCAGCTTATAACCGTCTTCATAGAAGGGGTACGGGCCGAACCAAGACTCCATGCTCTTCAGCATAGGCTTCACATTGGCCGCGAACTGCTTTTTGGCCTTATCCAGGTTCTCGGGGAGCACCCAATAGTCTAGCGTCAGTTTGCCTTTCTCCCCGTCGTAGGTGTCGCCGAAGTGGGTGTAGTCGCCGACGTTGAGGGCCACGTCGTAGTTGTTGATGGGGTTGCGCACAAACCAATCGAAGCGGGTATAGCCATCTTTCAGCGCTGTGGTTTTGCGCAGGCGGCCGTTGGATACGTCTTTCAGGCCCTTCGGTACCGAAACGCTAATCAGCATGCTGTCCACCTCATCAGCTTGGTGGTCTTTGGTGGGCCACCAAATGCTGGCGCCCACTCCCTGGCAGGCAGTAGCTACCCAAGGCTTGCCTTTGGCATCCTGCGTGAACACCAAACCACCGTCCCAGGGCGCGTGCTGGGCCACTGTCGGCTGGCCAGAGTAATACACGGTGAACTCGCCGCGGCTGCCTTTGCGGATAGGGGCCGGGAACGTCACAAATACCGCATTGGCTTCGCGGGTGAAGGGTACTGTTTTGCCTTGGTACTCTACCTTCTCCACGGCCAGATTGTTGAACAAATCGAACTGGAGGCGGGTGAAGTCCTGGGTGGCCGTGAAGCGGAACAGGTTGGAGCCGCTGAGCGACTTGCGCGCCACGTCCAGCTTTACATCTAGGTGGTAGTAATTGATGTCGTAGCAGGTGCGCAGCGGAGTTAGGGCACCACGCAAAGAGTCGGCACGAGTGAAGACAGCCTTGGGCTGCAGGAGTTGGGCCGATGAAAGATGAGCTAGGCCCATCAGGCCGGCTAGTAGGAAGGAGAAGTAGCGCACAGACGAACAATTGGGGTGTGCGGTAAAGAACGGCATTGCAAGCAAAACGCTGCTTGGTAGCGGCCAGACTACGTAGCTCGACGTATGCTGGAAACGCTACTTGCACGAGTCTTCTGCGAAAAAGGTGTTATTGGCACAGTACAAGCTAGCGGCACGCTGTTCCTTTGTTTTTCTTCTTGATTCTTGCGGTAGATGCTATGTACATTCAATCGATAGTTGACAGTGAAGAAAAGTCGCTCCAGGACTTTGCCTTTTTCAAGAATTCGCCTGGCCAGAACACGGTTATCAACTCCCGGAGCAAGTTCTGTAGTTGGCCTACCCATAGTGACCGGCTATCGTTGAAATTTTCGTTTGTGGGCACAGAGGCGTATTACGTCCGGCACCGTAAGATTACGGTGGAGAAAGACAGGTGCTTGGTTGTCAATGCTGGGCAGTTGTATTCCAGCACGATACGGTCTACGGAATGGGTGCATGGGCTTGCTATCTACTTCGACCCGCAGCTGCTGCAAGTAGCCGCCGATACAGGTTCCAATGAGGCCTTGCTGGCCAATCCTATTGACCGCCGGGGCTCGATGGTGTGGTTTTACGAAGACCAACTCACGGCCACGCCGCGGCTGCGCAGCCAACTCACGCTGCTCCGCCAACACTTGGAAGCCCACCCCATGACCGAGTTGGAACTGGAAGAGCGGCTCTACCACATTCTGCTCGACCTACTACTGACACACCGCCGCGCCGTACAGCACACCGCCGCCCGCCTATCGGCCATCAAGCCTACCACTCGCCTGGAAATTTACCGGCGCCTGCACCTAGCTCGCGAATTCATTGACGAGCAAGCCGCCGAGGCGCTTACCCTAGATGCCATTGCCGGCGCCAGCATGCTTTCCAAAAACCACTTGCTGCGGCACTTTCGGGAGCTGTTCAGCTACTCGCCTCATCAATATGTAACCAACGTACGGCTGGCCAAAGCCTGCCATCAGCTTACGCAGTCGGAGCTGCCGGTACAAGATATTAGCCTCAATGCAGGCTTCGAGTCGCCTAGCTCGTTTGGCCGGCTGTTCAAGTCGGTGTTCGCGCTTAGCCCGCAGCAGTATCGTCTCCAACACGCGAGTTAAGCAAGTTGCAGGGAGTACGGACTGCAGTTACCGTGACGCTTCGGTGTTGATTATTTACGCATTATTCGGATGGTAGCAAGTCGAGGTGGGCGCTAAGTTTGCGCCTCTATTCTTTCTCTATGAATTCCACTCCCGCACCTTCGCGTGCTTCTGTGTTGCTGGCTTTTGCAGCCGTATATATTATCTGGGGTTCCACTTACCTAGGCATCCGATTCGCCATCGACTCAATTCCGCCGCTCCTGATGGCAGGTACTCGCTACGCGCTGGCGGGAGCTTTGCTCTACGGGTTTATGCGTTGGCGCGGCGAGCCAGCACCCACTGCGGCGGGCTGGCGAAAAGCACTTATAATTGGTATATGCCTACTGGCGTTCGGCAACGGTGGCGTGACGCTCGGCGAGCAATACATTTCGTCGGGGCTGGCCGCGCTGCTGGCGGCTACGGTGCCTATGTTTCTGGCGCTGCTAGGCTGGTGGACTGGTACCGCGGCGCGGCCTACGCTGTGGGTAGCGTTAGGCCTCCTATGTGGACTAGCTGGCGTGTATTTGCTGGCTCGCGCGTCGGAGGCCAACCACGTAGCACTGCCAGGGCATGAGCAATTAGGTATAAGCTTGGTTCTGATAGCGGCTTTACTATGGGCTATTGGCTCGCTCTACTCGAAAAAGAACCAGCCAAGCCCCTCCCCTTTCCTATCGGGCGGCATGCAGATGCTCTGCGGCGGCTTACTGATGCTCGTAGTTGGGTTGCTGCGCGGTGAAGCAACGGATTTCCAGGTAGCACAAGTCACGCCGAAGTCGTGGCTGGCGTATGGGTATTTGGTTACCATTGGGTCGATTGTGGCTTTCACGGCTTACATCTGGCTGTTGCGGGTGGTAGAGCCAGCGCTGGCGGGCACGTATGCGTTTGTGAATCCGGTGGTAGCGGTGCTACTAGGGTGGGCGTTTGCCGGCGAAGCGCTGAATCCCCAAATGCTGCTTGGCGCCAGCTTGATTGTGGTGGCCGTGGCGCTGGTAGTGCTAGGTGGCCGAAAAGCCAGTGCCTGAAGAAAAGAACGCCACTTAGCAGGCCGCTCTTCTACGTAGTTACTGCTCATACAGGCTGCTTTGGCTAGTGCGCCCGTAACCAGTCTGTACGCTTCGTGCGTTTTGGTAATACGGGCAGACTAATTCGCGGGAAATAAAGTAGAGGGTACGACCTCTTCCATTCTGGGATGCACCTTGCCGGGCATTTTCACCTGTATTCTATTCGCGCCCGGCCTACAGGCGCTGGTTTTAATGGCACAATCCCCTACTACTTCACTTTCTGCAGTACCTGAAGCCGCAACACCCTCAATCATTGTATGGGAATCAGCTGCGTACACGCTTTACCGCGACAGGCTGGTGCAAGGCCAGTATACAGCACGAGCTTTGTCTCGTACGGAACTTACATCTGATTACCAGAGCCCTGCCGACGAGGCGCTAAGTCTGCAAGTGAATTTCAAGTTCAGCTTGAACGGTGAGGATAATGAACTGCCGCCGGGCCAGCATCACTCGTTTGTGGTGCTGCCTACTGCT
This sequence comes from Hymenobacter sp. YC55, assembly GCF_029433095.1. Taxonomy (GTDB): domain Bacteria; phylum Bacteroidota; class Bacteroidia; order Cytophagales; family Hymenobacteraceae; genus Hymenobacter. Next base: position 201,330 of record NZ_JARNTX010000004.1, on the reverse strand, counting down.
GACGGCACCTTGGTTGAAACCCCGCCCATCGTGTTTGGGCATCAATACCACGACGAAACGCCGCTGCCCGCTGCTGCCTACCTTACCCCAAATACTTCATTGAAAATTCGGCTGGATCTGCGGCCGGTGCTGGCCGCTTTTCAAAGCCACGGCTTCTACACCTTATATAACGGGCAGAACCTGTATAAAGACGACCTGCAGCATGTGTATGTAGCCGGCAGCACGCCACCGCTGAGCTGGGAGTTTGCTGATCTTGCCAACATGCCGCAGCTGGAGCTGAAAGACCCCGATGGCAACGGCATCTACGAAACCACAGTGCAGCTTTGTGCACCTACACACACCAGCCCTACAACGGCTAGCCAGTGGAAGCAAAGCCTCGACGTATCGGATTTTCCGCAGTACACGTCCGACTATCCGCTGCTCGACGCTCTCTATAATCTAACTCTGGAAGAAGCAAAGCGTGCCGTAGAGCCCGACGGCACCTTCCGCACGGGCCAGGAGTGGGCTGGCGTCTGGACCCGCGACATCAGCTACAGCATTGTTCTGGCCCAGGCAGCACTTCAGCCCGAAGTAGCTAAAACCAGTTTGCTGCGCAAGATCACGCGGCACGGCCGCATTGTGCAGGACACGGGTACGGGCGGTGCCTACCCCTGCTCCACCGACCGGGTTGTCTGGGCTACGGCGGCCTGGGAAATCTACCTCACCAGCGGCGACGAGGACTGGCTAAGGCAGGTGTACCCCATTATCAGGAGTTCGGTGGAAGACGACCAGTTGAACGCCTACAACTCCGCAACGGGCCTGGTGCGCGGTGAATCCTCGTTTCTGGATTGGCGCGAGCAGACTTACCCGACTTGGATGCAACCCGCAGACATCTACCAGTCGGAATGCTTGGGTACCAACGCTGTCCACTACCAAACGAACGTAGTGCTGGCGCTGATGGCCACGCAGCTAGGCGACCCCGAGGCTGCTGCGCAGCACCAAGCTCAGGCAGAAAGCATCAAAGCCGCCATTAACCAGCACCTGTGGCTGCCCGACCAAGGCTACTACGGACAATACCGCTACGGCCGCACGTATCCTATACTGTCGCCACGTGCTGAGGCTCTGGGTGAGGCCCTAACGGTACTGTTTGGTATTGCTGATGCAGAGCGCAGCCGTTCGGTGGTGGCCCGTACACCCGTAATGGACTACGGTGTTCCGTGCATCTACCCACAGATTCCGGGCATTCTACCTTATCATAATAATGGCGTGTGGCCTTTTGTGGAAAGCTACTGGGGACTGGCAGCTGCCAAGGCAGGCAACGAAGCTGCCTTCATGGAAAGCATAGCTGCCGTAGCCCGCGCGGCTGCCTTGTTCTTGACCAACAAAGAAAACTTTGTAGCCAGCAATGGCGACTTCGCCGGCACGCAAGTGAACAGCAACGTAATGCTCTGGAGTATTTCGGGGGCGCTAGGCCTGGTGTACAAAGGTTTATTTGGCATGGAGTTTCATGTGGACGGCTTAAGATTCCGGCCGTTCGTGCCGCAGGCACTGCAAGGCACCCGACGTCTCACGGGTTTCCGCTACCGGCAGGCAACGCTGGATATAGAGTTACGAGGCTTCGGTAACGTGATTCGCATCATCACGCTCGATGGTCAGCCGCTGCTAGATGCTACAGTACCAGCTAGCCTCAGCGGTCAGCACACGCTGTATATAGAGCTAACCAACGACGTGTTGCCCGTTTCAACTCAAAATAAGGTCGCTCATCACGTTTCGCCTTCCACGCCAATAGTGAGTTACGCGGCCAATCTTCTTTCTTGGCTTGCAGCAGAGGGAGTTGACTCATACAAAGTGCTGCGCAACGGGCAGCCTATTGAGCGCACCACCAAAACCAGTTTTCTGGTGCCTACTCCTACTCTATACGCCGAGTACCAGGTGGTAGCTGTAGATGCGCTAGGCTTCGAGAGCTTTGCCAGCGAACCTCAGCCCGTCGGTACTGCTGCAGCTGGTCTCACTTTCGAGTTTGAAGCCAGTACCCTACCATCAGAAAAGCCTCATCAAGAGCACACTGGCAATGGAGTAATAAAGACTAGCGCTACTGTAAATCAAAGCGTTGCAGCGACTCTAGCTGTGCCTTCTACTGGCTCCTACGCAGTAAATTTTCGCTACGCTAATGGCAACGGCCCCGTTAGCACCAGCAACAAGTGTGCTGTTCGTACGCTACGCATTAATCAGCAAGTAGTAGGTACCATCGTGCTACCGCAGCGCGGAGAAGACGCGTGGGAAGATTGGGGATTCAGCAATTCTATTGTAGTGAACTTACAGGAAGGCTCGTATACCCTACTGCTCAGCTTGGAGCCTGCCAATGAGAACATGAATGGGGAGGTGAATGAGGCGTTACTTGACACTATCAGGTTAACTAAAGTCAATTAATAGCTTAATATGTTTTTTAACATACTAATGCTTGGATGCGTTTAAATGAAAAGAGGGCATATCGAATTGGATTGTAAAATTTCAATAAAAAATTATTAGCGAAACCAAGGCAACCTGCGTAAATTCGCTACGTATCTAGCATCCCAATTTATCCTTATCTGCCCATGAAGACCTCTGCTACTCTTCGCGACATTCAGACCGAAGGCGACATCAAGACGCTGGTGGATACGTTATGCTTTAAGGCCACCAACGATACGCTATTAGGTGCTAGCTTCGGAGCTGCGGCTCGTATTCACTGGCCGCACTATCTTACCACCCAATACCATTACTGGAGCAACACGTTGCTTGGAAAAGGCCAGTCGGGCGGCGACCCGCTGCCCGAGCAAGTGGTATTACCACGTAGCGGTGCCCACGTGGAGCACTGGCTGCAACTATTCTCTACAACCGTAGAAGAGCATTTTGCTGGTACCAAGGCAGAGGAAGCAAAGCGAGTAGCGCAGCAAATGGCCACTCGCCTAGGTATCCTTCGTTCGCGTGAGCTTCCCGTCGATTAGACGAACTACCAACCACCACCCGCTCCATGTTTTATCGGTTGTTAAGTAGTACTACCTGACAATCGATAAGGCAGCCTCCACCACCCTTCCTTCCAAATTCCCACAATCAAAAGGGCTCCTCGCACTATGCAAGGAGCCCTTTTGGTTTAACATAAGCGGAAGTCTATACCCCCAACAACAAGCGGGTTGGATCTTCGAGCAACTCTTTCACGCGCACCAGGAACGATACTGACTCACGGCCGTCGATGATGCGGTGGTCGTAGCTCAGGGCGAGGTACATCATCGGACGGATTACTACTTGGCCGTTTTCAGCCACGGGACGCTGCACGATGTTGTGCATACCAAGAATGGCTGATTGCGGAGCATTGATAATCGGCGTACTCATCATCGAGCCAAATATGCCACCATTCGTGATGGTGAACGTACCACCTGTCATCTGCTCGATGGTCAGCTTGTTGTCGCGGGCCAAGGTGGCCAAGCGTACAACTTCTTTCTCGATACCATCAAATGACAGTTCTTCGGCGTTGCGAATTACCGGCACGACTAGTCCCTTAGGAGCCGATACGGCAATGCTGATGTCGCAGAAGTCGTTGAACACGATGTCGGTGCCATCGATTTGCGCATTCACGGAAGGGAATTCCTTCAAGGCCACGCATACGGCTTTCGTGAAGAACGACATAAAGCCTAAGCCCACCCCGTTTTTCTCTTTGAACTTGTCTTTGAACTTGGTGCGCAAGTCCATGATGGGTTGCATGTTCACCTCGTTGAAAGTGGTGAGCATGGCCGTCTCGTTCTTCACCGATACCAAGCGGCGGGCCACCGTTTTGCGCAGGTTGCTCATCCGCTCGCGGCGCTGATTGCGGTTGCCGGAAGCCGGTTGAGCAGCCTCTGCTGGCTTGGCCGCAGGAGCGGGAGTGGAAGCTACCGGAGCCGCAGCCGGGGCTGGAGCAGCTGGACGAGCCTGCGCGTTTTGAGCGTCTTCTTTGGTGATGCGGCCATCGCGGCCCGTGCCTTGCACGTCGGTTGCATTGATGCCTTTCTCCCCAAGAATTTTGCCGGCGGCTGGCGAAGGAGTACCTGTAGCGTAGCTGGTTGTAGCCGAAGCGGCAGGTGCGGCGGCCGCAGGAGCAGCCTGCGCAGCTGCTGGCGCAGTGGCTGCAGGAGCGGCAGCGGCGCCGCTACCACCTTCAATGCGGGCAATAGTAGCACCAATACCAATGGTTTCGCCTTCTTTGGCAGCGTGGCGCAACGTACCGGTGCCTTCGGCAGGCAGCTCAAACGTGGCCTTGTCTGATTCCAGTTCGGCAATGATTTCGTCGCGCTGTACTTGCGCGCCGTCGGCCTTCAGCCACTTCGCTACGGTTACTTCCGTAATCGATTCGCCTACCGCTGGAATCTTCATTTCTACCGCTGCACCACCGGTGCTAGCAGCTGGAGCGGGAGTTGCCTGAGTTGGAGCTGCCGAGGGCGCTGAGGCTGCCGTTGGGCTATCAGCCGACCCAAACTGCGAGCCACCATAGCCGCTTTGGTTGCTAGCCTGCGGATTTTCCTCACCTTGACTGATAGGGTCGGCCGAAGGCTTAGCAGGTGCTGCCGGAGTTGCCTGCGCTGCCGGAGCGGCCGCCGCAGGTGCTGTTGCACCGTTAGAGGCCGCGCCGTTGCCGCCAATATCTGCAATAACGGTCCCGATACCGATGGTTTCACCTTCCGCCACGCGGATCTTCAGAATACCATCCGATTCAGCGGGCAGCTCAAACGTAGCTTTATCTGACTCTAGCTCGGCAATAACTTCGTCGCGCTTCACTGCGTCACCGTCCTGCTTCAGCCATTTGGCAATAGTTACTTCGGTGATGGACTCGCCAACAGCGGGGATTTTGATTTCCAGACCCATGAGTGGGATGTTGAGGGGTTGTGATACCAGCAAGTAGCCGGTAGTTCATTAGATTGTAATTCGATGTAGCAAACAACACAAAGCCGGTGCCCTAGCTAGTTGCCAGGGCACCGTTTTTATTATGCGTCTTGACTTTTGTCGGCTACGGCTACGGCCTCCTTGATAGTGGAGTCGGCCACAGCTTCTCTGGGCTTATCGAAGGCGCGGGCAACTAAGTCTTTTTGCTCCTTGATATGCACCTTGTTGTAGCCCGTAGCTGGCGAAGCCGAAGGCTTACGCGCAATAACATCCTCCAACTCGCGGCGCATGAAACGCAATAGGTAGTTCCAGTAGCCCATGTTTTCGGGCTCCTCTTGTACCCAATACACTTTTGCCTTCGGATACTTTGCCAGTTCCGCGTCTAGCTGCTTCTTTGGGAAGGGGTGCAGCTGCTCCATCCGTACAATGGCAACGTCCGTGCGGCCCGAGTTGTGCTGCTCCTCTAGCAGGTCGAAATACACTTTGCCAGAGCACAGCAGCACGCGCTTCACTTTCTTCGCATCAGCAAATGTGTCGCCTAGCACCTCGCGGAAACCACCGCTGGTAAACTCCTCTACCGGCGACACGCACAGTGGGTGGCGCAGCATCGACTTCGGCGACATCACGATCAGCGGTTTGCGGAACTCCCACGTTAGCTGGCGACGCAGAGCGTGGAAGAAGTTGGCCGGCGTGGTCATGTTGGCCACCACGATGTTGTTCTCGGCAGCTAACTGCAAGAACCGCTCGGGACGGGCGTTGGAGTGCTCAGGGCCCTGGCCTTCGTAGCCGTGGGGCAATAGCATGACTACCCCGTTCATCCGCTGCCACTTACTTTCCGAAGACACCACAAACTGGTCGATCATGGTTTGCGCACCGTTGGCAAAGTCGCCGAACTGCGCTTCCCATACTACCAGAGCAGTCGGGTTAGCCATGGCATAGCCAAACTCGAAACCAAGCACGCCATATTCGCTCAACAGCGAGTTGTAGATGTTCAGCTTTTCCTGGCCTTCACCGATATGGTTGAGTGAGTTATACGGCGCCGACGTTTCGGCATCGTGCAATACGGCGTGGCGGTGCGAGAAGGTACCGCGCTGTACGTCCTGGCCGCTTACCCGCACAATGTGCTTTTCACTCAGCAACGAGCCATAAGCCAGCAATTCACCAGCCGCCCAGTTGAGCACCCGCGTTTCGAAGAACATTTTCTTACGCTCTTCGATCAGCTTTTCAATTTGCTTCAATGGCCGGAAGCCTTCAGGCAGAGTTGTCAGAGCCTTGCCCACCTTTGCTACCACTTCTTCGCTGATACCAGTCTCCGGCGACTTATCGAAGTCCTCGGGCTTGCTGCGGCGCAAACTGCGCCATTCGTTTTCGAGCGCCTGGTAGTTGTAAGGCAGGGGCTTCTGCTTCACCAGATCTAAGCGCGCCTGAAGCGTCTCACGGAACTCCTTGTCCATGTGCGCAGCCAGCTCAGCATCTACGTCGCCCCGCTGCACGAGCGTAGCGTTGTACACCTCGCGGGGGTTCTGGTGTTTGCTGATGATATTATAGAGCGTGGGCTGCGTGAATTTCGGCTCGTCCGACTCGTTGTGACCGTGCCGGCGGTAGCACACCATATCAATAAAGATATCGGCGTGGAACTCCTGCCGATACTCAGTAGCTAAACGCACCGCAAACACTACTGCCTCGGGGTCGTCGCCGTTGACGTGAATCACAGGCGCGTCGATGATCTTGGCTAGGTCGGTGCTGTAGATAGACGAGCGGGCGTCTTCGAAGTCGGTGGTGAAACCAACTTGGTTGTTAATAACAAAATGGACCGTACCGCCCGTCTTGTAGCCTTCCAGCTGCGACATCTGCGTTACCTCATAGCCGATACCCTGGCCCGCTAATGCAGCGTCACCATGGATAAGGATAGGCAGCATTTTGTCGTAGTCGTTGGCGTAGCCGTGGTCGAGCTTGGCACGCACGAAACCTTCTACCACTGGGTTCACGGCTTCGAGGTGCGAAGGGTTGGGCGCGAGCTTGAGGTTTACGGTCTTACCGGCAGCATCCACTTGGCTGCTGTAACCCATGTGGTACTTCACGTCGCCGTCGCCCATGGTCAAATCCGGTACGGCAGTGCCCTCGAATTCCGAGAAGATCTGCTCGTAGGTCTTGCCCATGATGTTGGCCAGCACATTCAGGCGGCCCCGGTGAGCCATACCAATCACCACTTCTTCCACTCCAAGTTCGGCACCGCGCTGAATAATGGCGTCGAGAGCGGGAATAGTGGTTTCGCCACCTTCCAGCGAGAAACGCTTCTGCCCCAAAAACTTGGTGTGCAAGAAGTTCTCGAATACAACTGCCTCGTTGAGCTTACTCAAGATGCGCTTCTTGTACTCGATGCTCGGGTTGAAGCTCAGCGAGTCTTTCTCTACTTTTCCCCGGAACCAGTCGAGCACCTGCGGGTCGCGGATGTACATGTACTCGAAGCCAATTGTGCCCGTGTACACTTTATCGAGCGCCGCTACGATGTCGCGCAGTTTGGTATTGGTTCCTAGGCCTAGTACTTCGCCGTTTTTGAAAACCGTATCTAGGTCTGCTTCGCTTAGCCCAAAATCAGCCAAGTCGAGACGCGCCTTACGGTCTTTGCGCTTCCGCACCGGGTTGGTATTAGCACGTAAGTGGCCGCGGCTACGATAGGCGTGAATTAGGTTGCGCACTTGCGTTTCCTTATCAGCCGAAACGGTATCGACGGAGCGGATCTGCTCGGTGCCGTTGGTTGAAGCAGGTTGCGTGAGTACCCCTTCGCCTACGGCCTGCGGCACATCGCCGTCGGGATACTGCTGAGAGAAATCGAAGCCCTCAAAAAACTTCCGCCAGCCGAAGTCAACCGCTTCTGGGTCCTTCTTATAGGTCTGGTAGAGTTGGTCGATGTAGTCGCCGTGGGCGTTGGCGATATAAGAATATGCATCCATGCGGTGGGAGCTGTTGGGTCGGGGGTAAAGATAACAAGTCTGTCAATGAGGCAAAAACCCATATTCGACTACACGAATTTAGCTCATTATCAAATCCTTGCTTTCAAAGCAGACTTGCTGGCTCAACAAAGAAGCAAACCAATCTATTCAAAATAAAACAGAAAGCTCTTTCCTGAACGCAGGAAAGAGCTTTCTGTTACCAGAATTATTGCAAAGGTTTGCTACAATTTCACAGCAAGCCTATGTATAAACCAATGAAAACCTGCCTATTGCGTTAGCTTCATTTTGAAAATGTGATAGGGCTGATCTTGCCGACCAATTCCTTTGTTCCAAGTAGCCGTTTTGTGAATAGCCGAGTTGGTGACGTAAAGCATACCATCGGGTCCGAAAGCAAACGTATCCGGCCATTCAAGCCGAGGATCTTGCACTACCGGTTCAATCTTACCAGCAGGTGTCCGGCGCACAATGGAGTGGTTTTCGAATGCGGACATATAAAGGTTGTTTTGCGCATCAATCTCCATACCGTCGCAGGCAGGCACCTTTCCTAAGTCTTCTATTTGCTGCGCCAGTTGAGCGTCGGTCAAAGCGGCATTGCGCAACGCTTCCGTCTTGATGCGGTACAACGTGTAGCTAGTAAGTGGCTTCCAGTAGAGGTACTGAAAATCTTGGCTGAGGGCAATACCATCTGCGTTGAAGCGGGCTTTCTTGCCAGTAGGGTCTATCATCTCATGCCCATCTGCCTTGATATTCAGCGTGGTATCGCCTAGCATGGAAGCGTGCTTCTCCAACACTTTGCGCGCCTTGCCGGTCTTCAGATCCACTACCACCAAGGCTCCGATGCCCGACTCGGTGATGTAGGCATAGTTGCGCTCTGTGTCAACCCGAACGTCGTTGAGGTACGACTTGCGAGCAGCCACACTTTCTGGGAAGCTAATGTTCTGCGCTATCTTATTGGTCTTCGGATCAATCTTCACCAGCTTCGGGCCGCCGACTACAATACCTTTTATATTGGGCGAAGCCGGATCGAGCACCCATAGCATGCCGGTTTTATCGGCGTATACACTCTGCGGGCAGATCCAGTGTTTTTGGGGTTCGTTGCGCACCGTTTCGTTCCAAGTACACCAGTTAGCATCTGGGTAGGGCTTTACTGACCCATCCGTACCAATTTCGGCAACTGGATTGACGGGGTTGTTGTCCCAACGCGGAAAGTCGCCGAATACCCGGCCATCGGGTAGTACTGCCACCCCTACAATTTGCGGCTCCCGAAATGCGGCTACCACTTGCAGCGGCGAATTGGCAGGTGCTTGGGGTGCAGCCGTAGCGGTAGAGTCAGATGAAGTAGCTGTACCGGTTTGATTGGCAGTGTTGGAAGGCGATGAACAACTGCTAACAAGCAGACCAGCAAGTACGGTAGCGGGCAAGGCAACTGGCTTCAGGAGGGGTAAGCCTAAAAAATTAGGCATGAATTTATTCATGAAATTTTCGGGATGATAGGATGAAAAATTTAGCCTTACGGTTCAGGCGCAAGCAGCTTTCTAAGCCTCTGACATGCCCGTTACCCGGCTTCAAACCAGCTTTTGGATGGTTGCTCCATTTACTGCTAAGCTCAGTACAAGGTTGAGCCTGAAACACACTAATTGGCAGTCGGCCGAAGACCAGGTTGCCAGTTCGTCATGAAAATTCACCTATCTTTGGCCCCTCGTACTGTATAAAGTATAGTTAAATCCTATCTATTATTATTTTCGTCCGATTATCACCCTTATTTGTTGCTTAACACGCTTGTATCGGCCTTTTGGCTGTTGACATAAAAAACCGGCGCAACCTTTTCTACTTGAAAGGAGTTATGCCCGTCCCTGAAGCCGAGTCGGGCCGGCTGTCCATCCTCTCCGGACTAAGTGAGAGTGCACGAACCCAAAAGCCATGTCCATTGCTTTATTCCTCTTAACCTTCCTCTTCCCTCCGCGCACCATTTCTTCTCCTGCTCTAGCTCTGCCTTCCACTGTAGCTAGTCTTAGCCCCCGTTCGGTGGCTGTTGCCGTTCCCGTACCAGCTGTTAAAAAGCTTCCCAAAACCTTGTCGTATACCGTTACGGCAACCACCTACTGGCCTGAACCTGGCCAAACTGACAACGCTCCGATGGAAACCGCCGATGGTTCCATCATTCCAACCCGCCATTCGAGCCGCACCCGCTGGCTAGCCGTTTCCCGCGATTTACTTGAAGACTGGGGAGGGCCCTTCCGTTACGGCGAGAAGGTACAAGTCCGGGGCATCTCCGACGCCCTCGATGGCGAATACATCATTCATGACACCATGAACCGCCGCCACCGCCATTGCGTGGATGTGCTGGTAAACGAACGGGAATGCAAAGCGGGCCTCGAAGGCCGCTGGAGTAAGATCAAGCTTAGCAAGGTCACTCCCAAGCAGATATGGCAGGCTAGCTAGCCGCCGTTTGCCTCCCTCCTCTTTTTCTAGTTTTCTTGGGTTTCTTCTGGGTAGCGCGTTAGCTGCCGGGGTTCTCCATCCGCTTCGTATAGGAAGGAAAGCGGCTGCTCAGGATCCTGCATAATTTCTGCCAGCGGAATATTCCACCGCTTCCACATTTCCAGCAACGACTGGCCATAGGCCGCATTTTCCCAAGGGTTGAAAATGTCGCCAGTGATGTCGTCGATAAGCGTGTCCATCTCTATGTGGTTTGCACCGGGCTTGCGACTACGCGGGAAATAATCGGGCACCACGTTCAAGATGTAGGCAGCGTAGTAAACACGCGCCTTGAATTCAGCTACTTGCACCGGATGCAGAGGCCGGCTAGCATCTTGGTATACACGGCGCATAGCTTGCCGAATAATACCATTGTCGACGAGACACGCCGTGATAACCGCGTTGTCAAGTTTGATGCTGAAGGCCAGGGTACTTAGGTCGTCGTCGTACTCGAAAGCCATATCATCCTGAGCTGGATCCACTTCGAGCACGAATATCGAGGCCGGGCTGAAATCCTCGAATTCCACGGGCACTCGTAAGGCCTGAAAGCACTGGAAGAACGCCTGAAAGCGGCGCAGCATGCGGGCGTTTTCGGCTAGTGGGTACTGCGGCACTGCCAGCGGCTCTAGCTCGTTGAGCAGTTCCGTTACCAGCACTCCGTAAAACATCTTGCCAAGCCACAAATACAAGGTTTTATCGTCTAAGCTTCTTAGTGCTTCAACCCCTTCACTTGCAGCGGCTTCTACCTGTGCTTCCAGCGGCTCAACGTGCTCTGTACGGCAGCGCGAACAGCAGGGAATGCGCAAGTCCTGATAGGTTACGATGCTGAGGTCGAGCAACTTGATTTGCCGGCCGTGCAGCTTGTACCGACTCATCAGCCAATCGGCGAAGACAGGAACAAAGTCGGCGGGCGTAGTAGGTGTGCCACACAGAAAACACTGCTCCGGCCCGAAGCGCATGCCGTCGAATGGGTCGTAGAAAGTGAAATCGTCGAGGGCGGAAGAAGCAGGCATAAGTAGACAACCCCGAATAAGGGCCCGCAAAGGTAGCCTACTATTCAAGCACAGTAAAGCTTGACTGCATGATTCCGCCGCCACTTCCTTCTTCGAAGCAGATGGCCAACTCTGGAAACACCACAAACAAAAGCGCCCCGGCTTGATCGAGCCGGGGCGCTTTTGTTGATAAGCAGCTTAGCGGGAAAGCGAAGAACTCATTTTAATAAGCACTTTACTTAAATGGCCGAGCGGAGCCGAATAATCAGCGTTGGGGTCGTCGGCTACCTTGGCGGTTTCGGCGCCCAAGGTGGCTATGGTTTCTGCCAGGTCGTGTGTTTCCGTGTCGGAAGCAGTTAGTTGTTCGCGCAGGGTGGCAAGTTCCTGAATGATTTTGGCCAAACCAGGCCGCTCGGAGGCTTGGAGCACCGCTTCCCACCGCTCTATCTCGGCTAGGCCGTGTTGGTCACGCTGATCGGGTACGCCAGCATTGAGCAAGTTGAGCGTGTCTTCGAGCAAAGCAGTATTCTGCTGATCAGTGACGTCGAGCGGCACATTGGGTGTGGCGGGCGTCTGGGGGGTAGAAGCAGTGGAGTCCATGATGATAAAAGTCAGTGAGCGGGAGAGCTTACTTTCCTATACTTACTCCCGCTGGGAAAAGTTGAGTTGTACCCCTGCAGTCCTGATGCAGCTCCGGTTGCCAGCTGCCAGTAGCCTGCTTTCGGTAGTAGAGAAAAGGCACCACCTTATAGAGGCATGTAGCGGCCACACTTCCGCTCGCTAGAATAGATGGAGGCAGATGCCTATTGACGTTGCTGCTCAAGCATTTTGCTTCGTGAAAATGCACTGTACCGTTGGGTTACCTTTCTGGCCGATGCTAATTAACGGACGAGTTTCCCAACCACCTTTTATCTTTTCCTTGACCATGAAAATGTCTGTTAAAACTCTGTTCGTAGCTGCCGCCGTTGCCTTTGCCGCTACTTCTTGCACCCAGACCGGCAAAGAAAACGCTGAGGCTGCTGCCAACAACACCGAAGCCGCTGCCGAAAATACTGGCGACGCCGTATCGGCCGAGGCGAACAACGCCGCTAACGCCACCGAAAATGCAGTAGACAAAGCGGCCGCCAACACCGAAGCTGCCGCCGAGAATGCCGGCACCGCCATCGACAACGCAGGTGAAAAAGCCGGCCAGAAAATAGAAGCTGGCGCTGAAAAAGCTGCCAACGCTACCGAAGCCGCTGCGAACAAAGCAGACGCGAAAATCGACCAAGCGGCTGCTGAAGCAAAGGCTGAAGTAAACAAGGCTGCTCGGGAAGAGTAGTACAACCCCGGCTACAAAAGGCCGCACAGCAAGACCTGGTTACACCGGTTTTGCTGTGCGGCCTTTTTCTTTTTCACTAACTATTCGCAGCCTAGTACCGCAGCCTTATTTCTTTACATCAGCCTCCGCTGGCACATCAGCAAATTCTAGTAGTACCTCGTAATAAGGCCGGCGCATGATGCGAGCCTGCAGCCAAGCGTAGAAGCTAAGCGCCTGTAAATCTTCGCGCTGCAGGGGCAATGACTCCGGCATTTGTTCTACCTGACGGGCGAATTCCGGCTGCTGCATGGCCTCCGGATTATCGATTATCTGGCGTACCAGGGCGAGGTAGCTGAGTACATAGGCGTAAGGGCCGCCATCCTCGACGCCGCTTCGCTCCCGCAGCAGCCGCTCAATGGACCGCAGCCGGTTCAGGGCCAAGTCGGAATTGCCCATTTCAAATTGGGCGAGCATTTCGCCTATGTTCTTGTTAATTAGCCACTCCAAGCCCATTTCCTGCTCACACCAGTGGTCGGAGCGGCCGATGTTGATTAGGGCTTGGTTGGTTTTGGCGAATTTGCCTTCTGCGAAATAGTGGAAAGCTAGCCCGAGCCGAGCCGTGAGTTGGTCGCGGGGAGAGAGGGTAATGGCAGAAGAGCGTAAGGCATTTTCCATCAGCTGAATACTTTCGGCGTTGCGACGCAGGAAGGCGTAATTGGCTGCCAGCAGAAACGTGTAGCGCGGCAGCCATTCGGCGCGGTAGCTTGCGCCCCCTTCCTGAGCTAGGGCTCCCCGCAGCAGCTCCAAGTAGCACACCGATTCCTCGAAACGCCGCACCCGGTAAAGCGCGTGCGCAATCATGTACAGCAGCCCCACTTGGTAGTAGCGATGCGCGGGTTGGAAGCCGTGGCGCTTTTCCATCAGGTGGTAGCAGCGCAGCACAAAGGGCGTAAAGGAGGCAAAGTCTCGGCGCACCAGCATGGCGTTGCGGGCAATGGACATCAGGCGGTAGAGCACGGCAGGGCGGCGGGCAAAGGCTTCCTGCAAATCGTATTCGCGCAGTACATCCTGCAAAATTCCGTCGAAGGCTTCGCCGGCCCGACCCTTTACGCGGGCTTGGCGCAGGCGCTGTCGAATAAGGCTATCGGCAATGCCGGCGCGTTCTTCTTCGTCGGCGGCTTTCTTGTTGAGGTGGCGGCACCGAATGATTTCTTCCAACGGATCGGCAAATTCACTGCCGGCGTGGGCAATCTGCAAATTATAGACCGTGTTAAGCAACTCGTATTGCTCGTTGAGGCGGGCTAGTTTCTCGGCCTTGCGCAAGGTGGTCCAAGCCAAGCGCGGTACGCCAGCCTCGAACAGATACTGCGCCAACGTAAGCAACCCCCGTACGGAAGAAGCTGCTGTAGGGTCGTGGTGGCGCTGGCGCAGCAAGAGGTAGTCGGTGAGGTGACGGAGCAGGCGCTTACGCAAGGCGTAGTACGCCGTGGCGTTGGGCTCTTCGGGGTAGAGGCGGGCCAGCAGCTGGGGAGTTGTGTACTCTTTGGGGTGCAGCAGCAACTCGTAGAGGCGCAAGTCCATCCGGCCTTTTTGCTTGCGCTTCTGACGCTGAATAAACTGCGCGAAATCCTTGCGGTCCTCAGGCGAGAAAGTGGCCAGGGTAGTGCGCAGATCATCCATAGTAAATAATTGAAATCAAGGTAAATAAGGTAAATAGGCTGGCTTTTTAACACTGGCAGGCTGATGCCCAACATAACAACCTAAAGAAACCAGCTTATAACAGAAATTCAAGTCGCCGATAACCTTAAGACCTGATTTTATTTGTTAGGCTAAGTATCGTTACAAAAACTTGATAGAGAGGCTGAACATAAATAATAGCTGGTTTTTTCGGTCGAGCTAGCACCTTAGCCGTATATCCGTATGCTCTCCACCAAATACCCACTTCCTATGGACGCTAACAATAATGGCATCGACGACAGCACCGAATTGCGTGCACGCGGTAACTGGAATGAAATAAAAGGTCAAGCCAAGCAGAAATGGGGTGGCCTCACCGACGATGACCTCACATATGAGGAAGGCAAGCAGGACGAATGGTTCGGCAGCCTACAACACAAAACGGGTGAGGCAGTTGAAGATATTAAAGCTTGGTTTAAGCGCACTTTTTAAGCGTTGATGTGTTTTCAAGTTTGAAGCAAATGCCTCGGACAGCAATGTCTGAGGCATTTGCTTTAGACCCCAAACCCTTCATTTGAAGATCAAGATTCTTGTGTATAGTGTGCAGCTTACATAATTTTTCGTATATGTATTATAATTATTATTATCTGTCTACCTTTACCGAAACTGCCTTGTTCCCATCCTATGAGCATTAATCCAGAGGAATTACGCACCCTGGGTAATCCGGCTCTATTACGGCAGCCGAAAACTGCCTTTTTCTGCTCACGTCAATACCCGGAAGCTATTGAACGACCTACTTACGTGTGGGCGCTTGAACAGCGCTATGCCCATACTTGCGTATTGTCGGGGTTTCATTCCAAGCTAGAACAGGCTGTTTTTCGTTACTTGCTACAGGGGCCACAACAGCCCATCATCTATGTATTGGGTCGGGGCATTCAGCCTAACCTTCGCTTCGAGTACGGAACTGAAATAGAAGCTGGCCGCCTGCTGTTTCTTACCCCTTTTGAAAGCACGGTGCGAACCATCACCGACGAAACGGCGGAAATCCGAAATCTGATAGTGGCCGACTTAGCCGATCAGTTTTTTGTGCCTTATATGACTGCTGGCGGCAACATCGACCGGCTACTGAACCACCCGGTTGCGAAAGGCAAACCCATTCTTACCCTGGATCTTCCCATGAACCTGCCGCTGTTACAACGGGGAGCAAGCGTCTACCGTCCGATGGGGGCCTTAGGCCGGGTTACGGGGCTGCCTACCGAACCGCGCCCACCCGCCATCTAGTTTCAACAACAGAGTAGCTTTCTGCGTACGGATGTCTTACCCACCACTAAGACTCCACACCATGACTGTTGCTAACACACTTTCCTCTGCTGTTCCCACTTCCCCTTCGTCGGGTATCCGAGCGCTAGCACGCTTCGGATTTGCGGCCAAAGGCCTGGTTTATCTGCTTATGGGTCTGCTGGCGCTGCTAGCTGCTACCGGCCAGCGCGGCGGCCAAACCGCCGACAAAAAGCAAGCCGTTCATACCTTGCAGGACCTGCCCGGCGGCCCCGTACTGCTTGGCTTTATTGCGCTTGGTTTACTTGGCTACATTATCTGGCGCTTTGTGCAAGCCGTGCGCGACACCGAAAACAAGGGTTCGGGAGCCAAGGGCATAGGCCGGCGCATCGGCTACATGGGTAGCGGCCTACTCTATGCTAGTTTGGCTTGGTATGCGGCGCAGCTAGCTTTCAGTGGCAGCGCCAACGAAGGTGGCAGCAGCCAGCAAACCTTGACGGCCAAAGTGCTCAGCTGGCCCGGCGGCAACTGGATCATCATAGCAGTAGGATTGGCTATTATTGGGGCAGGCATCTACCAAATTATTAACGCTTACTCCGGCAAGTTTCATAAGCACGTAAACGCCAGCGACCTACCTGCCAACCAGCAGAACATTGTCTACCGCACGGGCCAAGTAGGGTACACGGCACGGGGCATTGTGATGGGCATCATTGGTTACTTCTTTGTGCAAGCCGGGCAAAAGTCTAGCGCCTCAGAGACTGGTACCACCGATGAAGCCTTCGACTTACTAGCTACTATGGGCCCGGCCGTGCTAGGTATTGTGGCGTTAGGCCTTATGGCGTACGGCCTCTATATGTTTGTGCAAGCTCGTTATCCTGTGTTGCGGGGCGTATAAGCTACTCCTATTATACAAAGGGCTTCACACCGCCTTTACTTCTAAAAAACAACAAAAGCTTTCAGCAGCTCCATGAGGCCGCTGGAAGCTTTTGTGTTGAATAACGGCTACAGATAAGATAGATAGTTAGCTTCTAGGCAAACTCAGACCGGCTATTGCTCGGCTACATAGTCGCTGAGGTATTGGTAGCGGGGCAGGAGCTGACCGTGGCGGGCAATAGTTGCCCGCTCCACTACTTCGTCCTGGCCAGGCTTGCCTAGCAAGTGGGGCAATACATTGTCGATGAGCTGGCGGCTGAAGTCTCGGCTGGCGTTGCGTGGTAACTCGCAAGGCAGGTTATCAACGGCCATGATGCTGATGTTAGACGGGTTAGAGTAAGCAGGCTCCAACTCGCCGGTGCGGCAGTTATAGTCGAAAACTGGTTCGGGGATGCTGCTGCTGCGCTTGGTAGTGGGTACTGAGCCATTCACGTCGCAGGTAACGTCGGCAATAGTGTTGATACGAAAATCCGGACGTTGGGTGTCTTGCTCGGTAAACAACTTGGGCGCGGCCGGGTGCCAGTAAGCACAGGCAATCAGCAGGTCCGTGACAGGCAGGAAGGTACCGAAAGTGGATTCGTATTCCTGCGGATTGCGGTGGAAGTCGGGTGTATCCCACACGCGGCCGTCGCGGCGGCGGTTGTAGTCGGAGCTGCGCAGCTGGGTGTAGACCGGCTCGTTGAAGTCGTGGTAGAGGTAGTCGTAGACGCTGACCCGCTTCAAGCCCATCAAATCAAGAACTTCCAACGCACCTTGCGCTACACGACCCGAGCCCGTGACTACCATCTTGATGGGCGGCAGACGCTTCACTTTGAAGAACTCCTCCTGCATATCCTCCATATCAACACACTGATAGGCCGGCTTCAGGTTATAGAGCCCATGTTTGCGGCCATACGTCAGCAGTCCGTTGTAAGCGCCCACAATACCGGCCCAGCGGCCAAACGCCACAATACGTTCTCCGCCTTCTTGGTTGGTCATCAACTCGTAGTCAATCAAGGTGATGTTGTGCCGCAGTATGGCCCGCAGCAACTCCCGGTTGGCAGGCTGCTTTTTTACTGTGTGCGAAAAGAACAGATAGGTTTTGTTGGGAATCAGTTGGCTGACGGGCACCTCTTTCACGCCCATCAGAATGTCACAATCCGACACGTCGGTTCGTACTTCCAATCCTAAGTCGCGGTATTCTTGGTCGGAGAAGCAGCGGTGCGGGCTTTCTTGCACGACGATGCGCAGGCCAGGATAATGCGCTTCTGCTTCCACGCATTTCTTTGGCGTGAGGGGCACTCGTTTGTCGGGTGGGGTCTTGCCTTCGCAGATCAGGCCGATGGTGATAGAGCTCATAGACTGTACTTGGGTGGGTGGGGAATCCAGCTCAAATCTATTGGTTTTCGCTGGGCTGCTGTCGTGCTCCGTGTGTTTGGCAGCGTGAGTTGTGGCGCTACCTCCCAGGGGCCTTGAGCAACTGCGCGGCCACGTGTTACCTCTAGCGTACATGATTATGGTATAGCGCCTTAGCCAGTAGAGCACAGGATGGTTCGGGCTCTGGCACCTGCTTTATTGATAACAGCAAGTTCCTACCCACCATACCCCTTACCTCTATGAAGCAGACTGTTTACTTACCACCCACTTTCAGTTCTTCATCTGGCTTCTGGCAGCGCCGGATACTCGTCTTCGTCAGCAGACTTGCTCTTCTGCTTGCTTTGTTGGTGAGTACTGAAGTAGCGCAGGCACAACGGCGCATGGAGAAACTCAACCGAAGCGTAGTAGCCATCCGAACGTCTCCCAACGAAGTGTATGTCGGGTGGCGTTTGTTCGGTACCGATCCGGCCAGCATTGCTTTCAATGTGTACCGGGGCACCACCAAAATCAACGCCACGCCCATCACGGGTGCCACCAACATTACCGATGCTACCGACGCCAACGGCACCTACACCGTTCGCCCGGTGCTCAACGGGGTAGAGCAGCCCGCCTCGGCCGCGGCTAGCGTGTGGCAGCAGCTGTACCAGCGTATTCCCATCCAGCAACCTGCCGGCGGCACTACCCCCGACGGCGTTGCCTACACCTATTCGGCCAACGACTGCAGCGTAGGCGACCTAGACGGTGATGGGGAGTATGAAATCGTGCTCAAGTGGGACCCGTCCAATGCCAAAGACAACTCGCAGTCGGGCTACACCGGCAACGTGTACTTAGATGCCTACCGGCTCAACGGCGCCCGTCTGTGGCGCATCGACCTGGGCCGCAACATCCGGGCCGGTGCCCACTACACGCAGCTCATGGTGTACGACCTCGACAGTGACGGCAAAGCCGAAGTAGCCTGCAAAACAGCCGATGGTACCGTCGATGGCCGTGGCGTAGTTATTGGCGACGCCAGCGCCGACTACCGCAATACCGCTGGCTACGTCTTGGCTGGTCCCGAATTCCTGACTGTTTTCAATGGCCGCACCGGAGCAGCCATGGCTACTACTCCCTACTTGCCGGCCCGCGGCGCCGTCACGTCGTGGGGCGATAACTACGGCAACCGCGTGGACCGCTTCGTTTCAACGGTGGCGTATCTGGATGGCGTGCGGCCGAGTTTGATTATGGGCCGCGGCTACTACACCCGGCTAGTGCGCGTGGCGTGGGACTGGCGCAATGGCCAACTCACCCAGCGCTGGATTTTCGACAGCGACACGCCAGGCAACGGTGCCTACGCGGGCCAGGGCAACCACCAGCTCACGGTGGGCGACGTAGATGGCAACGGCCGCGACGAAATAGTGAACGGCTCCAGCGCCATCCGCGACAATGGCACCGGCCTGTACGTCAACGGCCTCGGGCACGGCGACGCGCTGCACATGAGCGACATGGACCCCGACCGTCCGGGCCAGGAAGTTTGGCAGCCTCATGAAACCCCCTCGCAGTACGGCCAATACGGCCTCGAATTCCGCGATGCCCTCACGGGCCAGCCGCTGTGGGGCGTGCCAGGTACCGGCGACATCGGCCGTGGGCTAGCTGCCGATGTAGACCCCAACCACAGGGGCTATGAAATGTGGGGTTCGACGGGAGGACTCTACACCTGCATGGGTACTCAAATCAGTACGTCGAAGCCCACCATCAATTTTGCCGTCTGGTGGGATGGCGACTTGTCGCGCGAATTGCTGGATGCCGGTTATAATTCCACTACCAACGTGGCCACCGTCCGCCTAGAGAAGTGGAACCCGGCTACTAATAGCCTAACCCGGCTGCTCACTCCAAGCACCGTAACCGACGGCGACGCCCAAACCAACAACACGACCAAAGCCAACCCCTGCGTCACGGCCGACATATTGGGCGATTGGCGCGAAGAGATTCTGCTGCGCGCCCGCGACAACCAGAGCCTGCTGCTGTACTCGACCGCCGCGCCTACCACCGAGCGCATCTACACGCTCATGCACGACTCGCAGTACCGGTTGGCTGTAGCGCACGAAAACTCGGCGTACAACCAGCCACCCCATACTAGCTTCTACTTAGGTACCGGCATGGCCCCGGCTCCTCGGCCCAACATCGTGCTAGCCGACAGCACCAACAACGGTCCGCTCGGTACGCGTACGGGCAGCCTCAACCGGATAGGAGTAGCTATATATCCTAACCCAACCACCAGCGCCATCCACATCAAAACAGCCGGCCAGTTCACCTACCTCATCTACAACTCGGCCGGGCAAGTAGTGGAGCAGGGGCAGCGGCGCGACGACTTCAACGGCGGCCTCGACCTGAAGCCCGGCTTGTACCTCGTGCGCGTCCGCACCGCCGATGGCCAGCAAACCACCGTGAAGGTGCTCAAGCAATGACAGCAGCCAATCGTCCAGCTTGGTCTGACATACTCTAGCATTAAAAGCAGGCATACACCTCAACTAATGTGACGCTTTTAGCAAAAGAGAGGCACAATGGTTGAAACACTAGAACAACTTACTAAAACATTCATGCTGAGCTTGTTGAAGCATCTTACCTGCTGACGTTGCCAAACTATTCCAGTCATGCTGAGCGCAGTGCAACGAAGCCGAAGCATCTCGCATGCTGACGTTGCCATGCTAAATGATTTTACCACACTAGCGAGATGCTTCAACTTCGTTGCACTGCGCTCAGCATGACAGTACCTCCACAACGTCACCTCACTACAGCTACGCTTCAGCAAGCTCAGGCTGACGAGAACCAACTAATACTAGTAAGTGCGTTGCTCTAATATGAACCGAGCACTTTCGACCCGGTCAATATTTAGCGTGCTGATGCGGCATTATTTGAGTTAAAAAGCACTGAATGGCTTAGGTCTTTTGGTGGCTTTCGCTAGCTAAACAGGTACGGGGCGCCCGAACGAAATAAGATTCGTTTGGGCGCCCCAAACTTTTAGGGAGTTGATGGATTTAGGAATCAAGCAATTCGGGTTACTTTTTTCAAGTTACCTTTGTTGGGGTCTGTCCTGATACTTCATTCTACTACTCAATACTCTGTATGTTGCTCCAACCCAAGGCCGCCGACGTATTTATTGACCGTCATAACGGACCTGATTCTGCCGCCGTGGCCGACATGCTGCGCGCCATTGGCGTCGATTCGCTTGACCAGCTAATCGACGAGACTGTGCCGGCCGCTATTCGCCTGAAGCAGCCGCTAAACTTGCCCGCAGCCCTCACGGAGCGGGCTTTTTTGGCGAAGTTCAAAGGCATTGCCAGCAAGAACCGCCTCTTCAAAAACTACATTGGGTTGGGTTATCACGACACCCAACTGCCGGGCGTTATCCAGCGCAACATTATGGAGAACCCAGGCTGGTATACCGCCTATACTCCGTATCAAGCTGAAATTGCCCAAGGTCGCCTCGAAGCACTAATCAATTATCAGACAATGATAATTGACTTGACCGGCCTTGAAATTGCCAACGCCAGCTTGCTCGACGAAGGCACTGCCGCCGCCGAGACGCTGCACATGTTCCACTCGCTAACCAAGAAGAAAAACGCAACTCGCTATTTCGTCTCGGAGCAAGTGCTGCCCCAAACTATTGACGTATTGCGCACCCGCGCTACGCCGCTCGGCATCGAGTTAGTAGTAGGTGACCACCGCACGGCCGACCTCACCGACGAGTCGCTGTTCGGCGCCATCCTGCAGTACCCCGCCGCCGACGGCGCCGTGTACGACTATACCGATTTCATTTCCAAGGCTCACGACAGCAACCTGTTCGTGACCGTGGCTACCGACCTGTTGTCCCTGACGCTCCTCACGCCTCCCGGCGAGATGGGCGCCGACGCCTGCGTAGGTAACTCGCAGCGCTTTGGCGTGCCCATGGGCTACGGCGGACCGCACGCCGGCTTCTTGTCTACCAAAGACCAGTTCAAGCGCGTAATCCCCGGCCGCATTATCGGGCAGAGCATCGACGCAGCCGGCAACAAGGCCTACCGCATGGCGCTGCAAACCCGGGAGCAGCACATCCGTCGCGAAAAAGCGACCAGCAACATCTGCACCGCGCAAGTATTGTTGTCGGTGCTGGCGGGTATGTTTGCCGTGTATCATGGGCCGCAGCGCATCAAGCAGTTTGCTACCAACGTGCACGCCCTCACGCAGGTGCTAGAGCAGGAGCTGAAGGCCTTGGGTCTCGATCAGCGCAACGAGTTCTACTTCGATACCCTCGACATCAAGCTGGAAAGCCAAGAGTTGCAAGCTGCCATCCGGAAAGAAGCCGAGGCTGCGGGCATCAACTTCCGCTACTTCGAAGAGCACGGCACGCCCCGCGTAGGCATTTCGCTGCACCAGAACACCGAAATTGAAGACGTAGCCTACATCGTGGCTGTGTTTGCCAAGGTGCTTGGTAAGGAAGTGAAGACCGTGACCTTGCCCACCGAAATTTCGGTAAGCTGGCCCGAGGCTCTGCTGCGCACCAGCCCGTACTTGACGCATCCAGTCTTCAACACGCACCACTCCGAGCACGAGATGCTGCGCTACATGAAGCACCTCGAAAACAAGGACTTGAGCTTGGCGCACTCCATGATTCCGCTCGGCTCGTGCACCATGAAGCTGAACGCCACCGCTGAAATGATTCCGGTGAC
This sequence comes from Hymenobacter sp. YC55, assembly GCF_029433095.1. Lineage (GTDB taxonomy): Bacteria > Bacteroidota > Bacteroidia > Cytophagales > Hymenobacteraceae > Hymenobacter. The sequence continues at coordinate 178,808 of NZ_JARNTX010000004.1, read as the reverse complement.
GTGGCCAGAGATTGGGGGTCTGCACCCCTTCGCCCCGCGCGAGCAAGCGCAAGGCTACACCCAGATCTTCCAAGACCTGGAGCAGTGGCTATGTGAGGTGACGGGCTTTGCGGCCGTAAGCTTGCAACCTAACTCCGGTGCCCAAGGCGAGTACGCTGGTCTGCTGGCTATCAAAGGCTACCACGATGCCCGCGGCGACCAGCACCGCAACATTGCCTTGATTCCGGCTTCGGCTCACGGCACCAACCCTGCATCGGCCGTAATGGCGGGCATGCAGGTAGTGGTGGTGAAGAGCAGCGAGGAAGGCAACATTGACGTGGCAGACCTTAAGGCCAAAGCCGCCCAGTACGCCGACAAGCTAAGCTGCCTGATGGTAACCTACCCGAGCACGCACGGCGTGTACGAGGAAACCATCATCGACATCTGCGAAACGATTCACCAGCACGGCGGCCGCGTGTACATGGACGGTGCCAACATGAACGCGCAAGTTGGCCTCACTTCGCCCGCTACCATCGGGGCCGACGTGTGCCACCTAAACCTGCACAAAACCTTCTGCATTCCGCACGGCGGCGGCGGACCCGGCGTAGGCCCAATTGGCGTAGTTGCCGACTTGGTTCCTTACTTGCCAGGCCACCAAGTAGTGGATGCTGATGGCCGGACAGCGGGTGCCGTATCATCGGCGCCTTGGGGTTCGGCTAGCATCCTGCCTATCTCCTATGCTTACATCAGCATGATGGGCGGCGAAGGTCTCACGGAAGCTACTCGCACGGCTATCCTGAATGCCAACTACATCAAGGCCAAGCTGGAAGAGCACTACCCTGTGCTGTACACCGGCGCTAATGGTCGTTGCGCCCACGAAATGATTCTGGATTGCCGGCAGTTCAAGAAAGCAGGCATCGAGGTAGAAGACATTGCCAAGCGCCTGATGGATTATGGCTTCCACGCTCCTACTGTTTCGTTCCCGGTGGCTGGCACGCTGATGGTAGAGCCCACGGAGTCGGAAAGCAAGGAGGAACTGGACCGCTTCATCGAGGCTATGGTTTCTATCCGCAAGGAAATTGCCGAGGTAGAAGCTGGCCGCGCCGATGCCAAAGACAATCTGCTCAAGCACGCTCCTCACACGGCTGCCGTTGTCCTCACCGAAGAATGGAACCGTCCTTACAGCCGCGAGCAAGCCGTATACCCCACCGACTACGTGCGCGCCGCCAAGTTCTGGCCTAGCGTTTCGCGTATCGACTCGGCCTACGGCGACCGGAACCTGATTTGCTCTTGCACCTCGGTGGAAGAATATGCCGATGCCGAAGAGAAGCTAGTTGAAACCGACAAAGGTCCTTCGTACTAAGCTACCCTATTTGGCACCTCACATAAAAAAGGCCTGGAACAAAGTTCCAGGCCTTTTTTATGCGTTACTACGTCCGTCCCCGGTCCTAAGCGCCACCCGACTACCGTTGTGGAAAGCAGGTGCGGTACATGTACCCGTTGAGTGTTTTGCCGTCCTTGGTCACACGGGCTTTCACAAAGTAGACATCAACCGTGTCTGTTACCTGCACCTCCGCGCCGGAGGTGAGGCTAGTCAACTGAGTCGACTCTTTCGTCATGCCATCGTAGAGCACACAATCGACGATTGTGCTGTGCGCCACAGGGTTCTTACTGGTGTTGGTGCTGCTGGTGTTTTCTTTTGCTGCTGTGCAGGCAGTAAAACCCAGTAAACTGAGTAAAAGGAGCAGAGGTCGATTCATCGTTGAATTTTAAGGTTGGGGAAGGTAATTAGATTCTTAAATAAGAAGATAATTTTCTCGGAATAATTTTAATAGATTCCCCCCGTTATATCCACTGTCGGGGAACATTGGCCCACTCGAAAACGTTGAAGTAATAAGCAACGAAAAGTGTGAAACAGGCTTATTGAAGCCGTTTTTCGAGTAGTTGCTGTTTCCTTCATACTGATCCATATCCATGAACTCCATCACCCGTTTTCTTGCCCGTCCAGCCGCTTTTATGGCTATCGGTTTTTCGCTGCTACTGGGTGTTTCCGGTTGCGCTACTTCTTCTCGAGTGGGTGTTACCTCTGATTTCGACCACTCGGTTAATTTCCGTACCTACAAAACCTGGGCTTGGTATCCACAGCAAGCCGTTGACGCTGAAGGTGGCCCCGCTAAAGGCTACGAGTCGTTTTTGGACCAGCGCCTGCAAGCTGCCGTTGAGCGTGAGTTAGCTGCCAAAGGCCTAACTCGGGTCGACAAAGACGCTGACTTGTTTGTTGCCTACAGCGCCAAAGTAGAGGAGAAGCAGCAGGTTTCGCCTTACTACAACGGCCTTGGCTACCCATACTACGGCTATGGTCTCTATAACCGCGGCTTGTATTCGCCCGTTACGCAGTATAAAGCTGGCACTGTTATCATCGACTTGGTAGACGCTCGTCGCAAAGAGCTTGCGTGGCGCGGCACCGGCCAAGCACAGGTCGATAACCAAAGCATTTCCGAAGAGGAAGTTCACCGCATTGTGAACGGCATCTTGGGCAATTACCCCCCTACCGACGCCAATGCTCGTCGTTAATAAATAGCCTTACTGACAACCTTTTATAGGTAGAAAGCCTCTTAGTTTTAAGAGGCTTTTTTTGTACCTTATGTTATGGCTTCCTCCTTTCCCACCTACTGGTTTGTTGTTGCGCCACTCTTGCTAGCCAGCGTGGGAACTGCAGGCTGCACCAAAGTGGCGGAGGGAGTGTATGGAATGCGCCGCACCGATGCCGTTGACTTTACTCAGGTGCGAGAGTATGCACAGGATTACGGCGTAGGAGTGGCACCCGGCAAAAGCTTTGTGTTGGATGTCAGCTATTTCGAGTTTCTGAAGCGCCAGCCTCTGCGGATGCAAGACGAAGCGAAGAACCACGCACAGCCCTTGCAGCTGTTGTATTACAACCGGGATGGCCAGCTAATATCGTACTACGTCAACCGCTATGCTGGTGGCTTTCCTAACCTCGACTGGAACCAAGACCGGCAGATGGAGGTGTTTCCCCCCATTAGTCAGGCCCCACCCGACAGCATGCTTTCATTTGCTCAGCTAGCGCCCTTTCTGCGCACTGTAGATGGCCGCCGCGTACAAGCTATGGAGTCGTTTGCCGACTACACGATAGTGGTTTTCTGGAGCCACCGGATGGGCCGGCAAAGCCGGCGTCTGTTGGCCGCAGCGCAGCAAAACCTGCAACTTGCCCCCGCTACACAGAAAGCGTACATCCTGTACGTCAATAATGACGCTTACTTGAGGCACATCGGGCTCTAGTACAATTACTGCCGCTTAAGCCACGATTCAGACTTTGCTAGGCTCAGCAAAGCGCCATTCTGTTCATGGTAATGCCTCCGCCGACTTGCAAGTAGCTTATACACTTCATCTGGCTTATCCTCAAGCTCTAGCAAAGCCCGCCAGCGCAATTGCTCCTATTTGCGTTCAACAAAAAGGGAAAGGGCCAGCAGCTGACCCTTTCCCTTTTTGTTTGTACAAGCCATGAATTGTGCGCTTGCTAGATCGGCACGTTCACATGGCGCTCGGCGTGGTAGCTGCTGCGCACTAGCGGGCCGCTTTCCACATACTTAAGGCCACGGGCTAATCCCTCTTCGCGGTAATGCGCGAACAATTCGGGGTGGATGAACTCAGCTACTTCAAGGTGGCGCTTGGTTGGCTGCAAGTACTGGCCCAACGTCAGAATGTCGAGGCCGTGTGCCACTAGGTCGTCCATGGCGCGGTACATCTCGTCCTTGGTTTCACCCAGGCCCAGCATAATGCCCGATTTAGTGCGCTTACCAGCGTCTTTGGTGCGCCGGATTTGCTCTAAGCTTCGGTCGTACTTGGCTTGAGGACGTACCAAGCGGTACAAGCTGCCTACCGTTTCAATGTTGTGCGACACCACTTCTTGCCCGCCGGCAATCATCAAATCTAGTGCCTCCCAGTTCGCTTTCACGTCTGGAATTAGCGTTTCGATGGTGGTTTCGGGCGACAGTTGCTTGATGCGCACTACGGTTTCGTGCCAGATGCTCGCACCACGGTCCTTCAACTCGTCGCGGTTGACGCTGGTGATGACGGCGTGCTTCACCTTCATTAGCTGAATGGCTTCGGCCACACGGCGGGGTTCGTCGGTATCGTATTCGGTGGGGCGGCCGGTGGCTACAGCGCAAAACGAGCACGAGCGAGTGCACACATTGCCAAGGATCATGAAAGTAGCAGTGCCGGCACCCCAGCACTCACCCATGTTGGGGCAGTTACCGCTTTCGCAGATGGTATGGAGCTTGTGCTCGTCCACCAACCGGCGCACGGCGGCGTATTCAGGGCCTACGGGCAGCTTCACGCGCAGCCAATCGGGCTTGCGCGGCTTGGCGGGCGCCGGCACTTGGGGTTGCACTATAGGCAAGGTTAACAGCAAATCATCCATGTAGCAAAGGTAACTGGTCTGACAGTTAGTATGGAGCGGTAGACGACAACTAGTCTTTATGAAAGCGCAGTAGAAAACAGACCAGCATCATGTAACAACAAACAAAAGAGACTTTGTTTGAGTGCTAGTCTTCACCAGCCCAACAAAGTCTCTTGCAAAAGTACTGCTTCTGTCAGCAGCCAACTAAAATCAGCAATTAGCTTCTCGACCCCAAATAGATGGTGAGGTATACCGAAGGATAAAAGCTATTATTGATTTTGCTATCGGGCACGTCGCGGGAACGAAGAATCACGGGCCGTTTGCCGTAGACCTCTAGCAATACGCCCGTTTCGATGCCGGCTACCGCGTCGCGGTAACGGCCGTACTCGAAGCTAAGCGCCCCGCGCCAATGAGCGCCGATATACGGCTTCGTTTCGCTGGCACCGCTGAAGAGCGGCGCCCGGTCGCGAATTAGAGACTGGTCGGTGTGAATGTATGGGTCGTACTGCTCGGTACGCACATCTTCACCGCCAATGGGGCGTCCGTTGATATCCCGCTGCGTGAAATCGTAGTTGATGTAGTAAGGCATCAGCAAGCCAATAGACGGGCCAGCCGACATCAATGCATTCACCTGCACGCCAGATTCGGCGGCTTTGCGGAAAACCACTCGTTGCGCTCCTACCGAGGGGCGCAACACAATAAAGTAGTTGGCCTTGTCGAGCACAAACGAACTGCCATTGAAACTAGCTACTCGCCGTTCTTTCCGGTGCTTCACTTCCACAGCTTCAATGCTCCAGAAGCGCGACCAGTTTTCGGTGAGCACCCGCGTTGAACGCACCGAAACACCACCAATCAAACCGCCCCTAGTGTTGAAATTAACGCCATACACAAACTCCTTCCGGTAGGAAGGGTCATCGTTGGGCGAGGACGAAGCGCTTTGCGCCTGAGCTGCCGAACCCGTGAAAATAGTCAACAGGCCAGCCAGAGAAAGTAGACGTCGCAAGGGAAACGGGGAGGATAGGATGAGCGGATAAACAGAACAGGTGGAGGGCTTGGACGCCACCCTATCGAAAGTACGTAAATTTGCTGGCATCATCTTGTTTACTAGCTTACTTCCTTGAATATGAACACAGCCACCGCTCGCTACGCCGGTCATTTGCGCACCGAAGCCACGCATATTGCCTCCGGCAACACTATTCTTACCGACGCGCCCGTCGATAACCATGGCCGGGGAGAAGCTTTTTCGCCCACCGACCTTGTAAGTGCGGCCCTAGGAAGCTGCATGATGACCATCATGGGCATCGTAGCCGAACGCCTTGCTTTAGACCTCACAGGAGTTACTTACAACGTCACCAAGCATATGGCTGCAGACCCGCGCCGTATTCGGCAGATTGACGTGCAGTTTCACTTGCCCGCCAGTCTTAGCACGAAAGAGCGGACGGTGTTGGAGAACGCAGCTCGCACTTGCCCGGTGGCCCTTAGCCTCAACCCGGAAATCCGGCAAGAGGTTCAGTTCGAATACGCAGGATAAGTAAATGAGTTTAAGAACAGTAGCCAGCCTCAAACCCAACAAACTGCTTTAGCAGAACACTTGGTTTGAGGCTGGCTATTGTAGTTAAAGAGCAGCCTAGTATCAGCTGTTGACTTACTAGCCTACTACGTTTTTCACTTCGCTCAGCCGAATGCCCATATGTGAGGCACTGTAGCGGCACTCCCCATCTTGGATAAGTAGTAGTTGGGGCGACTCGTGTTGTACCCCAAACTTTTGCGCAATTTCGGTGGAGATAGGGCGAAAGCGCAGCAAGTCAAGGTAGTAGAGCTTGGTATCGTCGAGGCCTGCTTCCGCCCATTGGCGTTCCATCTTACCTTTGGCCGCGGCGCTAATGGAGCAGGTGGTGCTGTGCTTGAAGATGAGCACTGGTTTTTCGTGCGACTCGCGCACAATGTCTTGCAGTTGCTCTGCTTGCGTAAGGGGTTGCCAAGGTATCATAGGGCGGTAGGTTTAGTTGCCGGTGGTCTTTGTCTTCTTATTACGAAGACGCAGACTAATAGTACTAGGTTCACTTACGCGGGCGGTGCCCGTTTTGTCGAACTTATACTTTTGGCGGCCGTCGTTCGGCGTTGCTGCTCGGCCTCCATCACCGCGCTTGAGGGCAGCTTTATCCACAGCTAGGTGCGAGTCTTTGTAGGGCGCCGGGTACTTGCGTGCATCGCGCAAAGCGCGGCGGTTGGCCGCCCGGTGGTTGGGCTCGGTGGTCTGAGCAGAAGCCGTGAAGCCAGCCAGCAACAAAACCACAGTTAAGGCAAACAGTCGCATGGGATGGAAAAAAGAGGTAATGGAGAGCTATAACTGACGAGTTGTTTGACACGCAAAAACCTATCCACAGCGGTCTTGCTTACTATATAGTCGCAGGCACGTCGGCGTTTATCTGCTTATCAACCCTTCTAGAAGGGTAATACGAAACCGAGAAACTTGCGCTGCCCAACTTTGTGCGTTAGCCGACGGCGCTCGTACTTTGGTTTCTTGAGCAATCCGTTTTTATCGTAGCTGTTCTTCTGCGGCTTCACTTCCACCGGCTCGGCAGTTACATCACTGCCATCGGCGTTTTGGTCGGCCGATTTCTTGGCGGTTTTTTTAACCTTCGGCTGCGGTGGTCCCTTCGGGCTAGGCAGCGCATACCGGTGACTCTGGCAAGCAGCCAGAAGCAATAACCCGCTCATCATCAACACAAATAGTTTTCTAAGCTTCATAGCACACTGTATTTCCTAATAATTAGCTTTATGGGCAACGTCCTGGCTACCCGAAATTATCTAATAATTCAATAACTTATCTACTGCTTCCCGCAAACGCTGCTGCGGCAGGAACTGCTTTTCCAAATTAGGTGAGAAAGGAACGGCCGTATCAAGCGAGGCAACGCGCTGGATGGGGGCGTCGAGATATTGGAAGCAATGCTCGGCTATCCAAGCGCCTAACTCGCCGCCGAGTCCGCCCGTCAGCGTATCCTCGTGGAGTAATAGGACGCGGCCATTCTTGCTGACCGTTTGGCGTACTGCCTCTTCGTCCCACGGCAACAAGGTGCGCAGGTCCAGAATATCAGCATCCAGGTCCAACTCATTGGCTAGCGCCAGCGCCCAATGCACCCCTGCGCCATACGTAATGATGCTCAACGTATTGCCTTCGCGCACCAAAGCTGCTTTGCCAATTGGTGTGGTATAGTAGGCGTCGGGTACAGGGCCGGAGATGCTGCGGTAGAGCATCTTGTGCTCGAAGTACATCACCGGATTGGGATCTTCAATGGCGGCGCAAAGCAACCCTTTGGCATCGTGTGGGTTGCTTGGATACACTACTTTCAGACCCGGCGTGTGGGTAAACCACGCTTCGTTGCTTTGCGAGTGAAACGGGCCCGCCGCCGTGCCAGCCCCGGTAGGCATGCGCACTACCACGTCGGCGTTCTGGCCCCAGCGGTAATGGCTTTTGGCCAGGTTATTTACAATTTGATTGAAGCCACAAGTCACGAAATCAGCGAACTGCATTTCCACCATGGCCTTCTTGCCTTTCACGCTCAACCCCAAGCCGGCACCCACAATGGCTGATTCGCAAAGTGGCGTGTTGCGAACCCGCGCTTTACCAAACTGTGCTACAAAACCTTCGGTGATTTTGAAGACCCCGCCATAGTCGGCAATGTCTTGGCCCATGAGTACCAATTCGGGGTATTTTTCCATGCTCTGCCGCAAGCCATCCGAAATAGCATCCACATAGCGCTTGTCAGTAGCAGGAGCATCAACGGCGGGGCTTTGGCTAGGCGCTTGAAAAGCGCGGTACATATCCCCTACCTCTTCTTTTTCGCTGGGCGTGGGCATTGGCACCTCGTCGGCTACTCGCAAGCCTTCTTCTATTTCGCGCTTGATGGTGTGGCGATACCGCATTCGGGCTTCTTCGTCTAAGATGCCTTCAGCAAGCAGCCACTTCTCGTAGTTCTCAACCGGGTCTTTCTGCCCCCACTCCTCGAATAGCTCCTGCGGTACGTACTTGGTGCCACTGGCTTCCTCGTGCCCGCGCATCCGGAAGGTAAGAGCCTCCAGCAACACCGGCCGCGGATTGCGGCGCATATCTTCGGCCAGCCGATGCACAGTGTCATAGACCTCGAGCACGTTGTTGCCATCTATTTGCAACGCCTCCATGCCGTAGGCCGGGCCTTTGTCCACGAAGTAGTTGAAGCGAAACTGCTCCCGGCTCGGCGTGCTGAGGCCGTACCCATTGTTTTCGATAATGAAAATAACGGGCAGTTGCCACACAGCGGCCACATTCAGGGCTTCGTGGAAGTCGCCCTCGCTGGCGCCCCCGTCGCCGCTATACGTTATGGTTACTTTCTGCCGCTGGTCTAGTACATCAGCCAAAGCAATACCGTCGGCCACAGCTAGCTGGGGGCCCAGGTGCGAAATCATCCCCACAATATGATGCTCGTTGGAGCCAAAGTGAAAGCTTCGGTCGCGGCCCTTGGTAAAGCCGGTGGTCTTGCCTTGCCACTGCGCAAATAGCCGGTCGAGGGGCACATTGCGGCCAGTGAATACCCCCAAGTTGCGGTGCAGCGGCAGGATATACTCGTCGGGCTGAAGGGCTAGTGTGCTACCCACCGAAATGGCTTCCTGACCGATACCCGAAAACCACTTGCTCACCTTGCCCTGCCGGAGCAAAATCAGCATTTTCTCTTCTATCAGGCGCGGCTTGAGTAGGTGCTGGTAGAGAAACAGAAGGGTTTCGTTGGAATAGTCCTTACGGTCGAAATGCATGGGGCGGGGCGGATGGGCTATGTGTCGGGGCCAAAAGTAACGGATTGGGTCGTAGGGAGAATGAATCATACCGTTCGATCCGACAGGCAGCAGGGAAATAAGAATTAGAAAATGATGCTTTCAAAGGTACTTCCGCTAGTTACATCAAACGGCCGGACTTATGCTTGCAAGCATATAACACGTTTCAACGGCACTTGTAGCGGCTGCCTATTTTGTTGCGGCCCAACCCTAAAAAGCCGTTTGCACTACGGCTGAGGCACTTACTCAACGGTAAGTAGCATAGTTGCAAAGCTGTTGGGCTTCTCTTTATCTTGCTTTGCGGAAGCACCTTTTCGGGGTGCTTCCGTTGTTTCATAATCTGCTATTCACCAAGCATTTCAAGCTCATAGTAGCAGTATTCTGATAGTTATCTCGCCCTGCATACTTCAACAGTTGCTGCAAACTTCCGTGTTGCTAGCGTAGGCTTGGACTTGGCACAAGATTGTGTCAAGGCCCAATGCTACTACTGCGGCTTCCTGTTGATGCTCACCTGAATTGCACACCTCTGTTCACAAGTCGACTTTGTAGTTGGCTACACCCCGTAAATGAAGAAAAGCACTCTGTTTGTATTACTCGGCTTGTTTGTGGTGCTGGATTTAGGCTATACGTTTGTACAAGCCTACCAGCTGCCCTTAGAAGGCGACTTGCCCTCTATTGTACTCCCTGCGCCCGAGTGTCGGCAGGTACTCACAGATCCTTTCGGCTGGGGCGCGCTAACCCGCAATGAGTCGTATGTGGCTCCCAACCGTTTTTTTGCACATGCGTCTATGGTTGGGTACTTCAAAACGGTGCCTTTCGCTTTACAACGCATAACTGACCCCATAAGTAGTATCTACGCCGCTTGTGCGCTGTTTGCGGTAAGTGTACAAGCGTTGTTGCTATATGTGCTAGGTGTATACATCAGCGGTACTTACCGGCTCAGCAACCTCAACTTATGGATTGCTATTGCTTTACTAGTCCCTCTTTTTCAATTATCTGGCTACAACGGCCAAATGGGCATCATCGATCCGTCGATTACTTACACGTTCTTCTACGCGTTTCCGATGACATTGCTGCTGCTATTGCTACTGCCCTTTTATCAAGCGGCTTACGATGGAACGCCGCTTCGTATTAGTTGGCCCGGGCAGTTAGCCTTAATCGGCCTCATGGTCGTACTCGCTTTCAATGGCGCTATTATACCGGGCATTGTGTCGGTTCTGTTTTTCGGAATTGCATTGCACTGGGCTATTCGCCGGTGGCAGTCAGGGATAGGCTTGCCGCTGGGGCAGCGGATCATCCGGATTGGGCAAATTCCAACCCTACCTCTATTTCTGCTCGGCGTGTTTACACTACTCTGTTTGTATTCTCTCTATATCGGCCTTAGTGAGAAGGAAAGTACAGTGAGCGTGCTACCCATATGGGGACGATACATGCGTTTGCCGTCCGGTATTATGTGGCAGTTGAGCAAACCAGGACTGATCGTGCTTTTAGTGGCTGCATTTCTAAATACATGGCTTATCCGACGCCTACTCCCTGACAGCCCAGGTAGCCAGCGTATTCTCCGCATTTTCGGGTGGCTCGGCTTGTTTGCCCTGATTTATCTGCTGCTGCTACCGCTGGGCGGTTACCGGCCCTACCGCCCTCTTATCGTAAGGCGCGACTCTATCTTACCGATCATTTTGGGCTTGATGTTTTTCTACGCTCTATCAAGTTATTTCCTGCTGCACCATCTGCCAACTCATTTCCGCCGTCAGTATTTAACTGGTGTTCTCGTAGTTTCTTTGTTTTACCTCGGAGTAGATACGCTATTTCTTAAAGAGAACAATTCCTGTGAGCGGCAGGGGTTGGAGCGTCTTGCACAGGCTACGGAACCAATAGTGCGGGTAAGTGCGGAATGCACTGTTATGGCATGGTGGAAGATCAACAACCCCGCTTACACAGAGACAGAGGCGAAACTCTTGGAATACTGGGGCGTAACCAAGGGCAAGAAGCTCTACTACCACGAAGGGTGGTAAGCATTCAAGCGGCTGCCTTTCCTATATCCGTCCTAGAAGTATACCTGTGTAAGCTCCTGCGTACAGACAGAAGAAATTCCGAACCCAACCCGCGTGCTTGTAGTTAGATAAGTACCCGTTCACAACTTCGCTTTCATGATTCATTTCGAAGAATTCACTTTGGCCAATGGCTTGCGTTGCATAGTACACGAGGATCATACCACGCCTATGGCGGTGCTCAATGTGCTCTACAATGTCGGTTCACGCGACGAAGAGGCCTCCCATACTGGCTTTGCGCACTTGTTTGAGCACCTGATGTTTTCTGGCTCTATCAATATCCCGAGCTATGATGAACCGCTGCAGCGCGTAGGCGGCGAAAACAATGCCTTCACCTCTCCCGACGTCACCAACTACTACCTCACTGTATCGGCGGCCAACCTCGAAACTGGGTTCTGGTTGGAATCGGACCGGATGTTAAACTTGGCTTTCTCGGAAAACGGGCTGGCAGTGCAGCGTAAAGTGGTAGTAGAAGAGTTCAAGCAAAATTACCTCAACCAGCCTTACGGTGATGTATGGTTGAAATTACGGCCTTTGGCTTATCAGCACCACCCCTATCAGTGGGCAACTATTGGCAAGGAAATCAGCCACATCGAAAATGCGGTGATGGATGATGTACGGGCTTTTTTCAAAAAGCACTACGCTCCGCAGAACGCCATTCTGGTGGTGGCTGGCGCCGTAACGGTAGCAGAGACAAAACAATTAGCAGAGAAATGGTTTGGTCCAATTCCTGGCGGACCGCGCTACGAGCGGCAACTACCCGTTGAGCCACGCCAGACGGAAGCCCGGTTCTTGGAGGTCACCGCCGACGTTCCGCTTGATGCACTTTATAAGGTGTACCACATGCCCGCCCGGACGGCTCCTGAGTACTACAGCGTTGACTTGCTAGGTGACCTGTTGGGTCGTGGCAAGTCGAGCCGCTTATACCAGCAACTGGTGAAAGAGCAGCCCTTGTTCAACTCTATTTCTGCCACAGCTACGGGTTCACTGGAGCCCGGTTTGTTGGTAATAAGCGGTAAGCTTAATACGGGCGTGACCCTGGAAGCTGCCGATGCAGCCGTTGAAGCAGTAATAGCAGCGCTCCGCGACGAGCAAGTCTCGGCTGCCGAGTTGGAAAAGGTGAAGAATCAGGCCGAGGCCAGCATAGTGTTCGGCGAAATAGAACTGCTACATCGGGCCATGAATTTGGCTTATAGCAAGCTAATGGGCAATGCTAATCTGGTAAACGAGGAAAGCGCACGTTTGCAAGCCGTAACGCCTGCCGATCTGCAAGCAGCTGCCCGCGAAGTGCTTCGCCCCGACAATTGCAGCACGCTTTACTACCGAGCACAGACTACTGTCGTGCCTGAGCCAGTTGAAGTTGCCCTATCAGCCGAAGACTAAACTACTAGTGCTTTTCAAAAGCAAGTAGCACTGTAGTCTACCTGTCTTCAAATACGAAAAAGGCCTACCCGATAACTCGAGTAGGCCTTATTAGTGCTAGTCAAATGAGTGGGAGCTTACCAGCCGCTACCACCCGAACCCCAGCCGTCGTCTTTCTTTTTGACGGGTGCTGCTTTCTTGGGAGCGGTAGTGGTCTTCTTTGGAGCGGCCGTAGCGCCACCCGAAGCTTTGGTTGCAGTAGCGGCGGCCGCTGTTGGAGCAGGCGCTGGGGCCGGAGTTTCTACAATCGGAGCTGGCTCTGGCTCTGGGGCGGGCGCTGGTGCTACCACTGGATCAGGACGACGCACGTTGCGACGGATGTAGGGAGCAATTGGCCGGCCACGATAATCGGTGGTTACGCGGTGCGAAGGTGCAGCCGTGAAACCAGGAGCGACCACTGATCCTCCGGGCTGCATTTCAACTGGCGCGGCAGTAGCCGCAGCAGCTCCTCCAAATCCACCCCTGCCTGAGGTCATTTCGTTGGCCGGAGCAGGTGCTTCTGCGGGGGCAGCTGCCGGAGCTGGGACAGGCGCTGTAGTGGCTGCTGGAGCCGCTGCTGCTTTCTTGGTGGAGGTAGCCTTTTTAGGCGCTGGAGCTGGTGTGCCCCAGCCATCAGAAGAACCCCAGCCATCCGATGACTTGGTTTGTTTGGATTGAGCTTGAGAAGGAGCAGCTATAAGAACAGCACCAGCCAACAGCAACGGGAGGAAGATTCGATTCATCAGAAAATGCTTTAAATAGTTTGTGCAAGTTACAGACCTTCCTACAGTCAAGAAAGTACTTGTACACTTTCCCCTCAAACGCGTGAGAAAAGCAGAAGTTCCTGGCAGGAGAAGTATCGGTTTTAAAAAGGAAATCGGACCGCACTTTTTTAGTTAACGCTCACATAATCAACTATAATATAGAGACTAATACATATTGTAAAAAATTTTGTCCTGTGGCTAGCAAACAGTGAAAACAAGAAAAGCCTCGCTCCGTGCGGGGCAAGGCTTTCATTGATTTACAGCAAGGCCATATCGGAATAACACTAAACTGCTGAGTTTGACAAAGACGGCTTTTAGCGCTTACGGGCTTTTTTAAGGGTAGCCGGGGCAGCTTTGGTAGGTGTTGTTCTTTCCGAAGACATCGAAGTAGCACTAGTAGCCGCTACCTTCGGCGCTTTCTTTTTTAGAGGCCGGCCCATGTAGTCGGTAGTAGGCGGGCTTGGCATATTCAGGCGCAATCCAGGGGCCAATTTCATATCGTCTTCGTTACGACGGCCGGACCGGTCATAGCGAGCATAAGCACCAGCCCGAGGCCTGGCTTTGGTGTTGGTGGTGCGATGATACCCGTTGGCAGCCTTCTTAGTGCTAGAGGAGCGAGTAGTTTGCTGTGCTTGTACAGAAGCAGCGAGTAATAGGCCAGCGAAAGCCAGCGACACACACAGAAGTAGAGACGAACGCATGATAGGCGGATTAAGTGAAGGCTGGATTTTTCTAACCTACGAGAAATCTACCTATCTCGGCCGTACTTACCAACCCATTGTGGTATTAGCTGTGACAGAAGCTTCCTCTTGCACTGTCTTGGCTGCTAGAGTGGAGTTTTTTGTCTTCTTTTTCAAAGGGCGGCCCCAATAATCGGTACTCACTCCACGGTAAGGCGAGGAACTCATACCCGGCGCCACCATTACCCCCGATGAATGCATCATAGGATCGGCGCTTTCCTCTTCGGCATAAGCGGCTTCTTTAGCAGCTACAGTGGTTAAGTTCTTTGCTTTTTTCTTGAGCGGACGGCCCCAATAATCAGTGGTAGGCTTACCATGCAAACTCAAGCTATGACCAGGAGCCGAACTCCAGCCCGTGTTGTATTGTGGAGTCTCCACATCGGCAGCACTAGCAGCTGGTTCAACGGTAGTAGCCGGCGTGTCCAACCAAGGATCAGTGGCTGGGGTTTGCGTTTGAGCAAAAGAAGCGCTGACCGAGGCAGCCACAAGGAAAGCAGTGAAAAGTAGGGTTTTCATGGCAAGGAAGGCAGAAGAATAAATAAGGAAGGCGGCTTGATGCTCAAAAAAGACCAACTAAGCTGAACGGGTGGCGCCCCGCGTTCCGGCTGTGAGCCGCTGGTGTGAATGCCTTTTGCAGCAACCGTACCAACTTTTATTTTTCGATGATGAGTTTTGATTTTTGCCTTATCCTTCGCTTAAAACTCAGCACGGCACTATAGTCGGAAACAGGAAACCAGCCGCCAGAAACTTATCTTTGCCTTACTATGCAGGAGAATATCACGCGGCTACGCGCCGAAATTGAAGCCTATGACCTGAGCACGCCCGAACTGCTCGATCAGTTCCGCATTGCTTACACTGGTCGCAAAGGTCAGCTAGCCGATCTGTTCGATCAGCTCAAAAACGTACCTCAAGAGCAGCGCCGAGCGGTGGGCCAAGAGCTGAACCAACTCAAACAGCAGGCACTAGCCCGTTTCGAGGAGCGCCAGCAGGAGTTGGAAGCAGCCACTCGCAATGCCCCCGCCGACCCCACGTTCGACTACACACTGCCTGCCATCCCTAACCAGTTAGGTACTCGCCACCCCCTAAATTTGGTGCGCGAGGAGATTGTGCGCGTCCTGTCGCGCATTGGCTTCAACGTGGCGGAGGGACCGGAAATTGAAGATGACTGGCACAACTTTACCGCCCTCAACTTCCCCGAAAACCATCCGGCTCGGGATATGCAGGATACATTTTTCGTCCACCGTACCCCTGGCGAACAAGAGTGGTTGCTACGCACCCATACTAGCCCCGTGCAGGTACGGGTGATGCAAACGCAGAAGCCACCTATTCGCAGCATCATGCCGGGCCGCGTGTATCGTAACGAAGCTATTTCGGCCCGTGCTCACATGATGTTCCACCAAGTGGAAGCCTTGTTTGTGGATGAAAACGTCAGCTTCGCCGATCTGAAACAGACGGTATACTACTTTGTGCAGGAGCTGTTCGGCAATGATGTACAAGTACGGTTCCGTCCTTCTTTCTTCCCTTTCACCGAGCCTAGCGCCGAGATTGATATCACCTGCCTTATCTGCAAAGGCAAAGGCTGCAACATCTGCAAACAGACCGGTTGGGTTGAAATAGGCGGAAGTGGTATGGTAGATCCGGCCGTGTTAGAGCAATCTGGTATCGACCCGGAGCGTTATTCTGGCTACGCCTGGGGCATGGGCATCGAGCGCATCACGATGCTTAAATACCAGATCAAGGATCTACGCCTATTCACGGAAAACGACCTGCGGTTTCTGCGCCAGTTTGAGGCCGTGCAGTAGCCTGCAGTTTAGCAAGCACTATTTCTCTCTGTAGCGAATGATAGAACTGCCCACTGCCCCCTCTGTGCCTCCGCGGCCTACATTAAACACTTGGCGTGCTTTGGTGGCGGTAGCTGTGCTTGGCAGTCAACTAGTAGTAGCCTGCGGCTCCGACACGACCAATGTCGAGCCGCAGATTCCTATAGTTAGCTTCAGCGAGAGTCTTAACATCACCAATCAGCAGTACACTGCCCTTCGTGCCGACAACGGCGCCATTTATTTTACTGGCGGGCTGCGGGGCTTAATCATCGTGCGGCAGAACGCTAGCACTTACCTTGCTTTCGAGCGTAACTGCCCTTACCGTGTCAGCGATACCTGCGCCCGGGTCAGCATTGATCCTTCACGCTTGTTTCTGAAAGATGCCTGCTGCGGCTCACAGTTCGACTTGCAAGGCCGCGTACAAGGCGGTCCTGCAAGTCGGCCGCTCCGCAAATACAGCACTGCACTTTCAGGAAACATACTGAGTATCACCAATTAGGCACTTTCTTGAAATATTTTTGAGAGTAATGCTTGCACAACCCTTCCTTTTGACCTAATATTGCACCCGCAACGACAGATAGCCGTTGCCATAACCGCTTCCTTAGCTCAGCCGGTTAGAGCATCTGACTGTTAATCAGAGGGTCCCTGGTTCGAGCCCAGGAGGGAGCGCAAAGAAGCCCGGCAGTTTACTCACCTCGAGTAGACTGCCGGGCTTCTTCTTTGTATACCATGAAAAGCAGCCTTTGCAGCTAAACGCAGAGGCTGATTTTTGTTTAGGTTTTCCCTCAGATTCACCAAAGTGTAAACACACATCTGGCGTGGCTTCTAATTGCTTTTTGTGCAGGCAGAAATTGCTAGCACTGCATATGAGGAGTTGACTTCCTGCTTACAACGCACAAGGAGTAAAGATGAATGTCTCAATTGCAGTATGCAAGAAAGCACTGAGCACAGCACTGATTGCTATTATGGCTTAGTTGCTGGACCTAGCTTCAGTGTCAGCAAACAGGTGCATCTTACCAGTAAGTAAACTACAGGTGGAATACAGCTTGTGAATTTTTCCAGTAAGCAACTGGCATAACAAAAGGCCCGATGTAAACACGAATTTACATCGGGCTACATTTTGCAATCAAAAGCTACTTATAACGAAGCAAGCTAAGACTGGCTCACTTTGTAATGGGCACTATTTTTTTGTTTACTAAAGTTGGAGCCAAATACAAGGCTGGCACTAATAGAAATAGCACAAACAAACTACTTAAAGGATACAAATAGAAATTCTCCGTGAGCTTAACTGTATAAATATTGTTGAGGTACACCTTTAGAGGCATAAAGGTAATTATCAATACAATATGAAAAGAAAACACCTCTAACGAGTACTTACCTAGATAACATATATACTTATTAACAAACCAATTTTTGTTACGAGCGGCCGCATATATAACCATGAAACATAAGACAAGAAAATTTACTAACCTCACTATCCCTAAACCAGATTTCTCGGTCAGCCTTTCGATGTTGATTTCAGAAATACCTAAATGCAAATTCTTCTCAATAAATAGCACAAAAGCAACAGATGTACATACGCAGAAAATATAGCGGCTATTGATAATTTTTTTAGTTCTGTCGCTATAGAACATGAAGCCCGAAATTGCACCTAGGACAAATAATAATTGCCAACACAATAAATTATAGAATCCAGTCTGGATATTCTTGTTGGAAACCAGAGCATCAATTATGTGATAAGGATGGATTAAGGCACCTGCTATATAGATAGCTATCGATGCAGTAAGTACTTGCCATACCAATCCTTTATTAAAGCATTTAACTAGAATAGGAATGAAAGCCACGAAAATTGTGTACATGGGCAATATATCCATGAACATAGGCTGATATAACAGCGCACTACTTAGTATAATAGACAGTAGCGGCTTTTGGAACAAATAGCCATAATACTGTGACCAATACTCAGTTATATAATAATTAGATATAATAATTAAAAAAGCAAAGAACAACAATGCCACATGATACTTATAGAGAGTTATAACTCTGTTTCTGGCTGCTTTCACTACATGCTGCTCTCCCTTTTCTACGTATTTGTGGTAATACACCAGGCCTGCAGTTAAACCTGATATATATACGAATCCTTCCGCTGCTGAAACCCAGCCAAAAAACTCATAGGTAAATCTTTTTATAATATTATTATACGTTAATGCATGATCTATTGTAATAACTATCAATAAAAGACCTCTAAAGAAATCTAATTGGGCGCTTCTTTTCATCAGGCAAGTTTTAATACATACAGACTGTGAGCCTAGCAAACTTGTAGTTGTTGGCTTATAACCCGTTTGTATGCTCCTATTCGCTTGATCTTCACTTTGCAAGCTTGATGCTTGCTAGCTGAACGGTTCAAGCAACGAGGGTGTGAAGAATGGCTTTTTTTGCCTTTAACGCATAAATATATTGATTATTTTTATAACGATAGCCTAAACCTGATTCCAGGACATACTTGATCCGCCTATCAACCCTAAATAATCCTATACAGGAACCATCAATAGTATGTGGCCTATGTATAGATGTTTATACAAGAACATTGATCTTAAGACTGATATAGATTAGCATCTACCTAGTGTGCTCTTATACCCTAATCAAAATCAATTACTTTCTTACAAGATTTATTTGCGCATTACTTTAAGCATTCTGGTATTCTGAACAAGTTGCAGCTTACACGCACCTCATAACAATTAGGAAACATTATGTTACTAGAGCTCTATACAATGCACACCGTTAAAACAGACTACTTGATCAACTACAATTTAGTTTTAGTTAATCAGAGCTTTCAGTAATATAGAAAACAATGTCGCCGTACTTGATGCCTTTCTAGTAGATAATAAACAACAATTTTCAAATTTATTTAATAAACAAATTATCAAACACTCAGCTGCTTAAAAAATAGACATTCAACGTTTTACAAATAACCTAATAAGCATTTTTATATCAATGCTTGCATAAGCATGGTCCTTTGTCGACTGGACGAAAGCGGATGAACTTTGCAGCGAGCCAATTATGAGCAGTCAATAACTCAGGATGGTTACTACTTTCTCCTTTTACAACAATTGTCTGCGCTTTGTTTCTGTATATGTATGTAGCGTAGAAGTCGGAATGAGCAGTACTGGTAATTCGCTGAAACTCAAAATAAGGTATAACCTGCTTGTTGTCCACAAGGTCTTGAAGCCCATGGAGGTTAGTTTTAGTTACTTCGACTAAATCTTTCTCCATATCGAAAATTTGCAGAGCAGTCGGAATAAACAGATGATTACTTATATTACCTTCTGTCCTTAGATTACTGAACATAGAGAAATTAGTTTGCGTCTTAATACCTAAGTAAGGTGTTAGGCCATTAAAGAGCACTAACAGGGGCACAACTAATAATATTGGTTGTTTAATGTGAAACAGTGCACCAGAACTATTCGCTAACTGTACATGGCGCAGCGTAGTAAACAGATAAAGGGCCATGAGTACTAATCCCCACAAGAGCCAGATTAGGAAACCTATTATAACCAACTTGTGCACAATATTATCGATATGAGCACCTGCTGTTAATGCTAGCATAAGCAATACTAGTACCGCAACAAAGAAGAGTACTCGAAGTAACGACAGTAGACGTTGTCTTTTATATGAAATGTTACTTATGAAGCTATGGATTGTAGACGCAACATCGTCGGCTATAAATAGAAAGTAGATAGCAAATAGCATACTTGAAAAACTATACAGCCCTGGATGCGGATGAAGAGCAAGGAAATAGTGAAATCCGCATCCAAGCAAGACACCGGCATAGCGGGTTTTTCGGAAATAGAGCAGTAGCGGTATCGCAGCTTCAATTAGTATAGTACCCCATATTGCCGACCATTGCACTAGAGTGTTGTCTGGTATGAAAGAAATTCTACCTGCGTAACCAGACAATAAGAACACACTGCAACTAATATTGGGGTTGAAATAGTCCCAGTTTAGTTTGTGCAGCACAGCATAGAAGTAGAGAATAAATAGGCTAATGCGGATAAAGGGAGCAACTGTCTGGAATAAAGCGTCTCTGAAATCAGGTGTTCTTACCGCCGCAATAGCTTTTTCTTTCAGATAGAGCCGGACAATCGACCAAACAAGTGTTGCCAGTATGCCACTGTTCATAATGAATTCGAACGTGATGTGGTTAGGAGCAAAAGGCATCCATTCGAACGTGTTTAGCACGCTGCAAAACAGCATTAGCAGAAGAGGCCACACTGACCATGGGATCAGCGTAACTAGAGCGGCTGCCGTCAAAACACCTATGGCAAAAGGATGCTGCAAACTGATTCGATCAGCAAACGATAAAGCATGAAACACGTTTGCGACAGCCCAAGCAAAACTAAAAAGCGCAAGCTTATCAAGCCGGCCATTGTATGGCAGTGAGTACTCCCCCATGAATTATGTTATATATTATAAATAAAAGTAAAATTGTACAATCTATATTCTATTTCCAAATACCTCGCTATAACTATAAGCTGTGACTCGTGTTAGTTGCTGTAAAAGCAGCTAGGATAAACTCACTGTTGGTAGTTGATCTTAACTGTTCATCCGGGGTGACAGCCGACAGCAAATCTGAATTAGCAGCGGCTAGAATTGCTTTAGCTCTAAACTCTGCTATGACTGCTGATTAGTAATGAGCTGCACAGCCTACAACTATTTCTTGGTCCTAATGGGCCGTCGACATGCAGTTGAATTTGGATATTTAACTCCCTTTCTCTTAACTACTTCCACCATATTGGAGCAGGTGGTAAACTGGCGCTAAGCCAGTGTATCCGTTCTAGGAGCCACGGGCAGCGTGAAGGTGAATGTACTGCCCGCGCCTAGCTCACTGTCCACCCATAATTGGCCGCCCTGGCTAGCAATAAACTCACGAGCAATACTGAGGCCTAGGCCTGATCCGCCTTTGTAGCCGTTCTTATCAGGAATCTGAACGAAGCGCTGAAAGATTTTCTCCTGATACTGCGGCGCAATACCAGGGCCCTTGTCTTGCACACTCACTTGTACATACTGGCTGTCGGCAGATAAAATAGCGTTGATGCGGATTTGTTCTTGCTCAGGCGAGTAGCGAATGGCATTGGCCAGCACATTGAGCAGTACCCAGGCGGTTTTCTCGATGTCCGCACGCACTGGGGGCAGGTTGTTGGGCACTTCCACAGCTAAGTGGAGTTGTTTGGGCTTGAGTTGAAGCTGGATGGTGTCGGCGGCAAACTGCACGATGTCGTGCACGTGGCTCGGCTGGAAGTTCAGCTGGATATTGCCCGACTCCAGACGTGATACGTCGATTAGCTCGCCTACCAGCTTCAAGAGCCGCTGGTTTTCCTGCTTGAGGGTAAGCACAATGTTCTGCTGCTCGGCATTAAGCGGACCGACTTTGCCGTTCTGCAACAGCTTTAAGCTAAAGTTGATACTGGACAGCGGCGTTTTCAGCTCGTGCGATACGGTAGCCAGAAAGTTGGATTTGGCTTGGTCTAGCTTTTTAAACTCCGAGATGTTGCGCAACGTCAGAATCGAACCTACAAATTCCTTTTTGTCGAGGGCCTCGTTGAAGCTAACCACATCGTGTACGCTGAGATGGTAGTACACTTCTTCGCCTTGCTGAGCAATGGTGAGCAGCGGCGTTTCTTGTTCGCGCTGCGGGGTTGGCACATCGAGGTGGTGTAGCATCTCTCTGAACAGGTCGTTTTCAGCGGCTACTTCGTCGGCGCGGCGGCCTAGCAGCTTCTCAGTGGGCATGGCGAGCAGCATACTGGCTACCGGATTCACCACGATAAGGCGGCGGTTCTGATCGATGAGCAGCAGGCCTTCATCCAGCGTGTTCACGATGCTGGTTACGCGGTTGCGCTCGGCCATCAGCTCGGCCAGCGTGGAGGTGCGGTAGCTTTGCAATTGCACTAGCATCCGGTTGAAGTTGCGGCCCACAGTAGCAAACTCGTCGTGCCCTTTCACCGGAATCGAAGCCGTAAAGTCCTGGTTGGCAGCATGGTCGATACTGGCTGAGAGTTGGCGCAAAGGCATAACAGCGGCTTCGGGTACGCTTAGTACAAACAGTAGCGCCACCAGCACCGCGAAGGTGAGCAGGGCCAGCACGTAGCGGGTTTGCTGGCTTGACGTGCGGTTGGCAGCTTCGTTTTTGCGGGTGAGGGCATGCGTGTTCAGGGCTACCATGCGGTAGGTCAGTTGGCGGAAACCAGCCATGTGCGCATTCCATAGTTGCGGCGAGGTAGTATCGGAAGCCAGATACCGGTTCAACTCCACTACCCTGTCGAACAAGGAATCAACCACTTGCTGCTCCCCGGGTTCCGTAATGTTACCCGCCTCTCGCGCCAGCAGCAACTCAAAGCGTTGCTGCGCCTCTCTATTCGCGGGTGCCTCCCGAACCTGTAGTTGGTCGAGAGCCTGCAGCATCTGCTGGCCCAATTCCACAGAGTATAGATTGTCCTTGAGTACGTTGCGCGAGGTGCGGTCCAGTTGGTTGAGGGAATACAGCATATAGCCACTCACCCCAAGCAGCAGCAGCAGCATGGATGTGAAAGCCAGCGTAATTTTGGTCTTAAGATTCATGAACTGCTAGAGGCTTGGGGCTTGGGAAGCTCGAGAACTTGGATAAAGGAACGTGTGATGCTGAGCGGAGCCGAAGCATCTCGCTAGTGTGGTAAAACCAGTTAGCATGGCAACGTCAGCACGCGAGATGCTTCGGCTGCGCTCAGCATGACACGTTCTTTTTTATTCTAACAATAGGCGCTAATAGGTTACCAAGTAAATATCGAGGTCTTGGGTATCGTGGGCTACTTGCCGGATTAGGTTATCGGTGATGCCGCGGCGCGTAAGGCGAGCCCACCAGCTTTTGCTGCCCGTGACGCCGCAGACGAGCAACGACACGTTTTTTTCAGCAGCGACTCGCATCACTTCGGTTACAATATCATCGGCTTTCACTCGCAGAATCTGGCCGCCCAGCTCGGTAGCCAGCTGCAGGTTGTTGATGAGGTGGCGTTGCGTGGCCAGCCCTACCCTATCAACGGATTCGGCGGGGGTTTGCACGTAGAGCACGTACCACTTGGCCCCGCCGAGGCGGTCGGCGAGGCGGGAGGTTTTGCGGATGATTTCCTTGGCGGCCCGCGCGTTGGTATTGATGCAGGCCAGCAGCCGGTCGGCGTTGCGGCGCTGGGGCGCTACGGCGGTGGCACCAGCGGCATCGGTTTCAATCTGGCGGCCGAGCTGGTTGGCTACTTCTCGCAAGGCCAGTTCGCGCAACTGCAACAGGTTTTCGGGTTGAAAGAAGTTCTTTAGTGCCGAAGGCACCTTCTGCGGGTCGTAGATTTTGCCTTCTTCCAGGCGGGTGCGCAGTTCGGGCACGGTGAGATCCACATTTACCACCTCGTCGGCGAGCTTCAGCACTTGGTCGGGCACCCGCTCCTGCACGTCGGTGCCGGTTATCTTCTGCACCTGGTCGTGCAGGCTTTCCAGGTGCTGCACATTCACGGCTGAAATAACCGAAATACCGGCCTTGACGAGCTGCTCCACGTCTTGCCAGCGCTTTTCGTTGAGGGAGCCCGGCACGTTGGTATGAGCCAGCTCATCGACCACCACCACCGAGGGCCGACGCTGCAAAATGGCTTGCACGTCCATTTCTTCCAGCATCCGGCCCTTGTAGAAAATCTGCTTGCGCGGCAGCACCGGTAGGCCTTGTAGTTGTGCCTCGGTGCCCGCCCGCCCATGCGTCACCACATAGCCCAACACCACATCTACGCCGTGGGCCAGCAGATCATGCGCCTCCTGGAGCATGCGGTAGGTTTTGCCCACGCCCGCCGCCAGCCCGATGTAGATTTTCAGCCGCCCACGCCGCCGCTCCTGCACCAGCCGCAGAAACCGCTCGGCAGATTGGTCGCGCAGGTTATTATCATCGGTGGGAGACATTTCTTCTAAAGTATATCTGTCATCCTGAGCTTGCGAAGGACCTTATGGGACAGGAACGGTGGTCGTTGTTTCGCCGGCAGTTCTTGCGGGAGAAGGTCCTTCGCAAGCTCAGGATGACAGACAGGGAATGCTGAAAGTCGAGCCGAAAGTCAGGTTAGGTCGACAATGTTGTTGGGTCAGAACGAAATGGCAATGCTCGACGTGAGGTTGCCATAGTTGTCGGTGGGTTGGTTGTTGCGGTCGGTCAGGAAGGGCTGAGGGGAGCGGAATCCGCGGCCTTCAATGCGTACTACCACGTTGCTGGTGGGCGTGTAATCGAGGTTGAGGGAGGCGGCTCGTATTTTCAAATCTTGGTCGGAAGCTACCGGGGAAATCGAGTTGATAATGACGCCTCGGTCGGCGTTGTAGTACTCGCCGCGCAACGTGGTGCTCCATTTGTCGGCCAGCTTGTAGCGCACGAAGGCGGCGCCGGTGTGCCAGGTGTCGTCTTTGCCGCCACGCTCGGCTCTTTCTTGCTTGCCTACGTCGAATACAACGGCCAAGGAGAGGCGGTCGGTGGCGGCGTAGGTGGCGTAGAAGTTGTGGAAGTAGCGGCGGCGTCGGGCCAAGCCTTGGGGTTGCTCGTTGCCGTAGAACGTGCTGCTGTTGATGAGCAGCTTGTCGGTGGGCTTCCACTGAATTTGGGTTCCAATGGCTTTCTTCTGGTTGTTTTCGCGGATGTTTTGCCAGCCGTTGAGGACCAAGCCGGTCAGGGTCAGCTTGGGGTCTACCTCGTAGGTGAATCGAACCCCGGCTTCGTAATACGGCGAGTTTTCGGCCATCAGGGAGCGGGTCAGCGTCCAATTGTCTTTGCTAATGGCCGACTCGAACCCGATGTGCGAGCCGAAAATACCGGCATCCAGCCACGCCTTTTCAAACGGCCGGAAACCGGCGTAGGCTTCGTAGATGTGCTTGAACACTTGGTCTTCGGCGGCGTAGTTGGCGGCTACGTACGTGCCGGCGTGCAGCCCCAACGCGCCGCGCACCTGCCCGTTGTCGTAGCGTATCCCGATGATGGCATTGTTGACCGTAAACTCGTTTTGCCGGTCGTGCGAGTACAGGAAGCCTGGCCGGTCTTGGGTGTCGGCGTGCTTGAAATCGTAGCCGTAGTAGCCATCCACAAAGCCGTAGAAAGTCAGCGGGTTGGGCGTGGCTTGAGCGGGCGCAACTTGCGGCGGCACTACTAGCGTGGTATCGGTTACGGGGGTGGTTTGCGCCAGTGCATGGCTAGTAGCGGCGGCAGTGGCAGTAAGGGCGAGGCCCAAGGTCAATACGTGGTTCATGAAGGAGCGCCTACGGTTGCGAGGCGAAGTAGGATTAGCGGTTTTCTGCCGACTGGCAGGCAAACTAGTTCTTTCAAATAAAGCTTCTGGAGAATGGCCTAGACTGCGGCGGCCTGCGCCTGGTTAGCGGCGAATCGGAGCCAGCTCATCCAAGGCCAAATTCAGGCGCAGTACGTTCACAGCGGCCGGACCAAAGAACACGATAATGGGCTCGTCGATGTGGCTTTTCACCAGCTCCCGCACCCGCTCCACGGGCAAGTTCCGCAGACGAGCCACCCGCTCCACCTGCGCGTAGGCCCCGGCGGGCGACAAATGCGGGTCGAGGCCCGAGCCGCTGGCCGTCACCATTTCCGCAGGCACCTGGTTGCGCGGCACCGTGGGGTTTTGCTGCAAGAAGGCGCCCGCCCGGGTCTGCACTTCTTTCAGGTAGTCGGGGTTGCTCGGGCCTTTGTTGGAGCCCGCCGAGCCGCTGGCGTTGTAGTCCACGGCGGAAGGGCGGGTGTTGAAGTACTCGGGCCGGTCGAACTTCTGGCCGACGTTGGCGAAGCCCACCACGCGGCCTTTATGGCTCACTTGTACGCCCTCCCCCTTGCCCGGCGAGAGTTGCGCCGCACCCCACACCATAGCGGGGTACACCACACAGCACAGCACGAGCATGACCAGGGAAAGACGAAAAGCAGGAAGCAGGTTATTTTTCATGAGAAGGTAGAAGCAAGGAGTTTGGAGCTAGAATCGATTAGCCAGCTAAAGGCTAGAAGCTAGTTCCCCTCCTTTTTTCAAGGAGGGGTGCCCGGAGGGCGGGGTGGTAAAGCCGTGTGAACGACTTGCGAGTGATTCGGCGGAAAGCTGAGTAGTTGTTTCATTTGGCAGTTGAATCGCACTGCTGAGTCGTTCATTACAAACAACATCAGCAACGCGGTCAACCACCCCTGCGGCGGCTTTGCCACCGCGTCCCCTCCTCATTTGAGGAGGGAGTTTGACGTTCTATTAATCAGTTGATTACAAGAAGGCGCCTACTACCAGGTCAATCAGTTTGATGCCGATGAAGGGGACAATGACGCCGCCGAGGCCGTAGATGAGCAGGTTGCGGCGCAGCAAAGCGGAGGCCCCGATGGGTTTGTAGGCCACGCCGCGCAGGGCCAGCGGCACCAAAGCCGGGATGATAATGGCGTTGAAAATCACAGCACTTAGGATGGCCGATTGTGGCGACTTCAACCCCATGATATTCAGCGCGCCGAGGGCCGGAATGGCGA
Source organism: Hymenobacter sp. YC55 (assembly GCF_029433095.1). Lineage (GTDB taxonomy): Bacteria > Bacteroidota > Bacteroidia > Cytophagales > Hymenobacteraceae > Hymenobacter. The sequence continues at coordinate 152,275 of NZ_JARNTX010000004.1, read as the reverse complement.
CCATAAACAAGGCCGGCACGATGGCGAAGTACTTGGCCACGTCGTTGGCGATGCTGAAGGTGGTGAGCGTGCCGCGGGTCATGAGCAGCTGCTTGCCGATTTCCACTACCTCGATGAGCTTGGTAGGGTCGTTGTCGAGGTCCACCATGTTGCCGGCTTCTTTGGCGGCCTGGGTGCCGGAGTTCATGGCCACTCCCACGTCGGCTTGGGCCAGGGCGGGGGCGTCGTTGGTGCCGTCGCCCATCATGGCTACCAGCTTGCCTTGCTGCTGCTCGTTGCGGATGTAGGTCATCTTGTCTTCGGGCTTGGCTTCGGCAATGAAGTCGTCGACGCCCGATTTTTCGGCAATAAACTTGGCCGTGAGCGGGTTGTCGCCGGTGACCATCACGGTTTTGATGCCCATTTTGCGCAGGCGCTCAAACCGTTCCTGAATGCCGGGCTTGATGATGTCTTGCAATTCCACCACGCCCAATACCCGGTCGTTTTCACTGACTACCAGCGGTGTACCGCCGTTGCTGGCTACGGCGTCGGTGCGCTGCGTGACTTCCTGCGGGAAGGGCTTGTTGGCTTTCACGGCAAGCTGGCGGATGGCATCGGAGGCGCCCTTGCGGATGCGGGTGCCATTGGCGAGCGTCACGCCGCTGCTGCGGGTTTCGGCCGTGAACTTGATGAGCTCAGCGCCGTCGAGGCGGCTGCGCAGGGCTTGCGGGTCCACTTGCTTTTCGCGGGCCAGCTCCACAATGGATTTGCCTTCGGGCGTTTCGTCGGTGAGCGACGAAACGGTGGCGTATTCGATGAACTGCTGCTCATCGACGCCGGGCGCGGGCCAGAAGTGGGTAGCTTTGCGGTTGCCGATGGTGATAGTGCCGGTTTTGTCGAGCAGCAGCACGTCGATGTCGCCGGCCGTCTCCACGGCTTTGCCGCTTTTGGTGATGACGTTGGCGCGCAACGCCCGGTCCATGCCCGCAATACCAATGGCCGAAAGCAAACCACCAATGGTGGTCGGAATCAAGCACACGAACAGCGCAATGAAGGCGGAAATGGCAATGGGCGTTTTCGAGTAATCAGCAAACGGGGCCAAGGTCACGCACACAATCACGAACACCAGCGTAAAGCCCGCCAACAGGATGGTGAGGGCAATTTCGTTGGGCGTTTTCTGCCGCGACGCGCCTTCCACCAGCGCAATCATTTTGTCGAGAAACGATTCGCCGGGGGCCGTCGTCACCACCACCCGAATCCGGTCCGACAGCACCTTGGTACCACCCGTTACCGAGGATTTGTCGCCGCCCGCTTCCCGAATCACCGGGGCCGATTCGCCGGTAATTGCCGACTCATCAATGGTAGCCAAGCCTTCGATAATTTCGCCATCGGTCGGAATGATTTCGCCGGCCTCCACGATGAACTCCTGCCCTTTCTGGAGCTGCGAGGAGCTAACCGAGCTGATATTGCCGTTCTGATCGATGACGCGGGCGGGGGTTTCTTCGCGGGTTTTGCGCAGACTTTCGGCTTGCGCTTTGCCGCGAGCTTCGGCAATGGCCTCGGCGAAATTAGCGAACAGCAAGGTCAGTAATAGCACCAGAAACACGGTGAAATTGTAGCCAAAGCTGCCTTGCGCGGCATCAGGCTGCACCAGCAGCCCGAGCGTCACGAGCAGCATTACCACCGTCCCGACTTCCACGGTGAACATCACCGGATTGCGGAACATGATGCGCGGGTCGAGCTTCACGAAAGCCTGTTTCACAGCCTCCGACACCAGCGATGGTTGAAAGAGAGATTGAGATTTAGTTGACATTTGGAGTTGAGGAGAAAGAGAATAAAACGAGTTGCAGATGTGCCTGAACTCGCCTCATTGCCAGAATACTGGTTGTTATCAATTGCTGCTTCTAAGCACTTAGTTTGTGTATTTGGAAATAGCTTTGTATGCTCTCATAACTATGTGTGAACTATCTGTTAATATCTGCTCACTACAAGGGGAATTCGAAGGCCACACCGAAATTGATATTTCGGGTACCTCTGCTGATTTTCTTAGCTTCTCCTACTGCCTGACTGAATTCCCAACAAAAGGATTTTCACTCAGACAAATACCTAATATTTACTATCCTAAGTCATTACATCACCTGTCATTAGAATTGGTTGACCAGTCAAACCGGTTGATTACAATGCAGGTAGAGGGTGTAGATTTCAAGATTACAGGTGACTTGGAAGCATTCCAGAAACTGAGGAGTTTTTTAAAAAGCCTATCAAGCCTGAGTCCCGGTGAACACTTCCATCTTGATTGGTTTGCTAACAAAGACTTACTGACACCAGCAACCGATACTCTGTCTTTCACCTTTTCAGTTCTGGCAGAAAACCAGCGCAGGGTCTGACTCAATACTCCCTACTCGATACTGGCTAATACAGCGAGAAATGCTCGGCCAGCGGGCCTAGCGCCAAGGCGGGGAAGAAAGCCAGGGCGGCAATGATGACGATGACAGCCAGCACCATAGCGCCGAAGGTAGCCGTGTCGGCGGGGAGGGTGCCGGCGCCTTCGGGGGTGTATTTTTTGCGGGCCAGCAGGCCGGCAATGGCTACCGGCCCGATGATGGGCAGGTAGCGCGACAAGAGCAGCACCACGCCGGTGGTGATGTTCCAGAACGGCGTGTTGTCGCCGAGGCCCTCGAAGCCCGAGCCGTTGTTGGCGGCCGAGGACGTGTACTCGTAGAGCATTTCCGAGAAGCCGTGGTAGCTAGGGTTGGCCAGCCAGCCGGCGTATTCGGTGGGGTTGCCCACGTAGGTGTGCGCAGCCAGGGCCGTGCCCGCCAGAATCAGCAGCGGATGCAACAGCGTCACGATGACGGCAATTTTCATTTCGCGGGCTTCAATCTTCTTGCCCAAAAACTCGGGCGTGCGGCCCACCATCAGCCCGGCCACAAACACGGCAATGATGAGGTAGGCGAAGAAGTTGAGCAAGCCCACGCCGCAGCCGCCGTAAAACGCGTTGGTCATCATGCCCAGCAGTTGGCTCAGCCCCGAAATCGGCATAAACGAATCGTGCATGGAGTTGATGGAGCCGCAGCTAATAACCGTGTTGGTGATAGACCAATAGGCGGAGGCCGCCGCACCGAAGCGCATTTCCTTGCCTTCCAGCGCCCCTAGGCTTTGGTCGATGCCCATGCGGCTGATGGCGGGGTTGCCGTGTAGCTCATAGTACACCGTAGGGGCCAGCAGCGCCACAAAGCCAATGGTCATCACCCCGAAAATCATCAGTGACAAGCGGCGGCGTTTCAGGTAGAAACCCAGCGCAAAAATCATAGCCATTGGGATGATGGTCAGGGCAATGTTTTCGGTGGCGTTGGTGAGGTAGTTGGGGTTTTCGAGCGGGTGCGCCGAGTTGGCCCCGAAGAAGCCGCCGCCGTTGGTACCCAACTCCTTAATAGCCACCATAGCCGCCACCGGCCCGCGCGATACAGCCACTGAGTCGCCCTGCACGGTTACAAGCGGCTGCTTGCCTTGCAACGTCATGGGGGTGCCGTTGAACACGAGAATCAGGGCCACCACCAACGAGCCCGGCAGTAGCAGCCGTGTGATGCTCTTCACGAAGTAGTTGTAGAGGTTCCCCAGCTTATCGGTGGTGCGGGTTTGCAAAGCGTTGATTACCACCACTGCTGCCGCAATACCGGTAGCCGCCGACACAAATTGCAGGAAGGTGATAACCACCATCTGCGAGAGGTAGCTCAACCCCGATTCGCCGGAGTAGTGCTGCAAGTTGCAGTTCACCAGAAATGAAATGGCGGTGTTGAACGCCAGATCGGGCGTCATGGAGGGGTTGCCGTCGGGGTTGAGCGGCAAAGCGCCTTGGGTACAGAGCACCACCATGGCCAGCAGGAACCACACCAGGTTGATGGTCAGCAGCGCCACCATATGCTGCTGCCAGGTCATGTCACGCTTGGCATCAATGCCCGAGAGGCGAAACACGCTCCGTTCAAGAGGAGCCAGAAAATCCAGGGCGTTCTTTTCGCTTTTGAACACGCGCGCCAGATAACGGCCCAGCGGAATGGCTAACACCAGCGTCAGCAGGTAAATGCCGATGATGCCCAGTAGTTCAGAATTCATATCAGTTGAAAATGCGGAGGCTGGTTGCCGGCTTCAGCGAGGTGGTAGAGGCCAAGGCGCTTCCTCGTGGGCAACCCAAAAAATTAGAATCGTTCGGGCTTGAGCAGCACGTAAATCAGGTAGCCAAACACGGCCAGCGACAAGACAAAAAGGGCAATCATCATGGGGAAGGCCGGGGCTAGATGTGGTCGAAAAACTCGATGGATTTAAAGAAGAGCCAGAAGCCAGCACAGCCGGCCGCGGTGAGCAAGGGAATCATAAGAGCAGGTGCCATAAGTGCCAGATTGTTGACGTTCACATTCCCTCTTGCCAATCCCGACCCGGTTTGTAATCCTGCCAGCCAGATGCACTGTATCAGCTTGATTATCAATACCTATATTTAATCCCCATCGGATTAGGCGTTGGCTGGACATAGAAAAACCGGGTTATTCTGACCCGGTGCGTCGGTCAGAATAACCCGGTTAAACCATTTGTAGAGACACGACACTTCGCGTCTCGACGTTGCTGATTTTTTAAGCTGGACTACTTACTTTATATGAGTATCACCAAGAAAGACGGTCATGCTGAGCGAAGGCGGAGCCGTAGTCGAAGCATCTCGCTAGTGTAGTAAACCCCTTGCCATTGCAACGTCAGCACGCGAGATGCTTCGGCTGCGCTCAGCATGACAGTTACTTTGGCAACATCATTTGTACAACGTCAGCATGCGAGATGCTTCGACTGCGCTCAGCATGACGCTTTGTATGAATTTGATTTGCAATTAGTTATATAGTTCACACGTAGACATGCTGATTATTCAACATTGAGACGCGCAGTGTCGTGCCTCTACAGCGTGTTGGTGGCAACGCTACAGGCCGTACTCTTGGATTTTGCGGTAGAGCGTTTTGGTGCCAATACCGAGTTGACGAGCGGCTTCCATTTTGTTGCCGCCGGTTTCTTGCAACACCACTCGAATCTGGCGTTTTTCTAGGGTGCGGAGGGTTTTGTCGGAGGCTTCATCGGCTACTGGCTCCGTTGCAAAATACTGAAACTCGGTGGGCAGGTCGTCGACGGTTAGCGTATCGGTGTCGGCGAGGATGGCGGCGCGTTCCAGCACGTTTTTCAGTTCCCGCACATTGCCGCGCCAGTCGTGGCGGCGGAGCTGTGCAAGTACTTCCGGGTCCATGCCGCGCAGGCGCTTACGCAGCTTGGCGGCATAGAAGTGCAGGAAGTACTCGGCCAACGGCGCTATGTCTTCGCGGCGGGCATTAAGCGCAGGCACCGCTACTGTGAACACCGCCAACCGATAGTACAAGTCGGGGCGGAAATGGCCGGCTTCGGCTTCCTGGCGCAGGTTGCGGTTGGTGGCGGCCACAATGCGCACGTTCACGGATATGGGCTTGGTATCCCCGATTTTGGTGAAGCTCTGCGTTTCGAGCACCCGCAGCAGCTTGGCTTGCAGCTCCAGCGGCAACTCCCCTATTTCGTCCAGAAACAACGTCCCGCCGTTGGCTTCCTCCATCAGGCCACGCTTATCGGCCAGCGCCCCCGTGAAAGCACCTTTGCGGTAGCCTAGCAGCTCCGATTCCAGCAAATCCTTGGGAAAGGCGCTGCAATTAACGGCTACGAACGGCTTGGTGCGCCGCGGGCTGGCGGCATGAATGGCTTGCGCAAACAACTCTTTGCCGGAACCCGTGGGTCCTTCCAGCAGCACGGTGCTGTCGGTAGGCGCTACTCGCAACGCTAGTGCTTTGGCTTGCGTCAGCGGCGCCGAGTGGCCTATCATGGAATCGAAGGTGAATTGCGAGGCCAGTTGCTTTTCCAGCTCGGCTACGCGGCGCTGGAGGCGGGCTTTTTCGGCGGCCCGCTCCACTACTACTACCAGTTGGTCATCGGAGTCGCCTTTGGTGAGGTAGTCGAAGGCACCCGACTTCATGGCCTGCACCCCATCGGCAATGGTACCGAAAGCCGTCATCAGGATTACCTCGGCTAGCGGGGCCACCGCTTTGTAGCGCGGCAACAAGCTCAGCCCGTGGCCGTCGGGCAGCTTCACGTCCGACAGCACCACCAAAACATCTGAGGTGTGTTCACGCAGGATTTCTAGCCCACGCTGGGCATTGGCAGCCATGAGTACGGTGTAGCCTTCCAGTTCCAGCACCCGACCTACCAACTGGCGCAGACTGTTTTCGTCGTCGATGAGGAGGATGGTATTGGATTGAGGCATGGGGCAAGAGGGAAGATCATCGGCAACTTCAGAGCAGCAGGCATACGCAAAGCACAGTTGCCGTACAAAGCTCGATTCGTAGATGCGCACAACCTAATTCCGGCGCTGCAAATCCACTCTGAGGCAGACCTCAATCGGGCTGTATTCGAGAGCCAAGCAATAACCCTTGCCCTACGTCCAGGCTTTCCTAAGGAAGCAGTGCTCGATATCTATCTAAAAGCTGTTTGCGTATCTTTACTATTACCCGGATTATAAACCTTTACTTTTCGCATTATTTTCAAGCTCACTCCACCCTGACGACTGGCGCCTTACAGCCTGTTGCCACTTCCCGCCAGAAGTGTGCAGCTATTCTTTTGCCTTTTCTCAGCGTGATATTATGCAGCATACTTTTCAGTACGTCAAGCAGTACAAAGCCATTTACCAGAACAGTGCTTTTCAGTGGTTGCCCCTAGTGGCGGCCTTTGTGTCAATTACGGCCACCTCTTCTTTAAGCGCATGCCACACGCTACTAGCGGGGCTGCGCGCTGCTTTCCCTTCGGAAGATAGGCCCTTTATCTATCAGAATATCAGGCACTATGCGTCGCGTTAGTCAGAGGTTCGCCATGATACCGGTGCCAGATCTTCCCCGCTGGCAACAGTACTTGCTGTTGGCGGGCTCGTTGCTTGCGGTTATTACTTGTGTGAGTTTGCGGTTAACTCAGTACACACAGGGTATCAGCTTGCTGCCGATGGTTCTTCCTCTTCTGCTCTGGTGGCCCCGACCGGAAACTCCCGAGCAGCTTCTTACTTGGTGGCTCGCAGTAGGGTGCTTATTTGTTCTCGTACTTGGTCTTCTGCTTACCACCCTGCCAAGTATATTGGTTTTGTTGAGTAGACTGGGTGGGTAAGACCGTATAGTGGAAACCAACGGCCTTACCTTTCCACGAAATACTCTGGACGTACATTCTGACGGTAGCTGCCAAAGCTTAGGTGGACGTAGTAGCCACCACTCGTCGGCACGTACCTTGTACCGATACGTAGTAACTGCGTAAGTGCAGTTGCTTTAGCGAGCATCTTTCGTGCTTTGCATGACGGCTCATTTGGTTTTTAATCTGGTCCGCCTGCTTTGCCGGGACGCATCATTTTCTGTTCTGTATGGCTGTAGCCGAAATAATACGCCCGTTAGTACAACCCTTCACCGAATTCTTTCGCCGCGAGGCAGCGGGAGGTATAGTGCTACTGATCAGCGCTGTCTTGGCCTTAATACTCGCCAATACGGAATGGGGCCCGGCCCAGTACTTCCCAGCGCTCTGGGACCAGCACCTGCGCATTTCGCTGAACAGCTTCGTGCTCGACAAAAGCCTCCTACACTGGATCAACGACGGGTTGATGACGATTTTTTTCCTGATCGTCGGGCTGGAAATAAAGCGAGAAGTACTGGACGGCGAACTAGCTTCGGTACGCCAGGCGGCGCTACCCGTTATGGGCGCCTTAGGAGGCATGTTGATACCGGCGCTGGTATATTACCTGCTTAACCGGGGTACGCCCACGGCCGGGGGGTGGGGCATTCCTATGGCTACCGATATTGCCTTTGCCTTAGCGGTGCTGCAGTTGCTGGGTCCGCGCGTGCCTTTAGGACTGAAAGTGTTTCTCACAGCCTTGGCTATTGTCGATGATTTGGGCGCCGTGTTGGTTATTGCTGGTTTCTACACCCAGGATCTTCATCTGATGTATCTGTACTGGGCGTTAGGCACTTGGGGCGTACTACTACTCTTGAATACACTGAATATTCCTAGTCTTTGGCTTTACTTGCCTCTGGGTGGGCTTTTGTGGTATTTCATGCTGGAGTCGGGAGTTCATGCCACGCTGGCTGGTGTGCTCCTGGCTATCGCCGTACCCTCGCGCATCAGCCAGGATAGGCCGGAACTGTTGCGGCTGCTCGACGACCGGCTGCGCTTTCTGCGCGACGAAGCCCACGGCACCAATGCTGATCCGCGGACCATTAGTGAAGAGCTAGAGCACCTTGCCGAAACGATTAGCTCGCCAGCCCAAAAGCTCGAACAGCGGTTGCACTCCGTGGTGTCGTTTGGCATCATTCCACTTTTCGCGTTTGCCAATACCAGCTTAGCCATTGATACCAACGTGTTCGGGCAGTTGGTTTCGCCTCTTGGGCTAGGTATTATGGCCGGGTTGGTACTGGGCAAACCGCTAGGCATCGGGGCGCTGTCGTGGGTGGCGGTGCGCTTGGGGTGGGCGTCTTTGCCGCCCAACGTTTCGTGGCGACACTTGTGGGGAGCCGGCATTTTAGGTGGTATCGGCTTCACAATGTCGCTGTTTATTACGTTGCTGGCTCTCGGTGAGCACTCGGAAGGAGAAGCTGTAGCTAAGCTTGCCATTCTGCTCGCTTCGTTGCTGGCAGGTACCGCCGGGTATTTTCTGCTGTACAACACATCATCTGCTGGGCGGGATGCCTAAGCATTCAGAAGCTCTACTATTGCTAGCTAGTTGACACCCGATAGGGTTGTGCTTTGGCAAGCCAGACTCATAGCTCGTCCGAAACTACTACGTTCCCAACGCGTAGCATCAGCGTGTATGCACAATTTTGGAACAGTAGCTTCGAAATTGGCGAGCCCCTAGCACCTCTACCTGCTTGCTTTAACTGATTTACCACTAGATCAGGTAGAGCTGCTGTTTTTGGGAGGCCGTACACTTTTCACTTTTTCTAGTACCTCTTTCTATTTTTTGAAGTGCTTTCAGTACGTTCTTTTCTAACCACTCAGGTTGCCGCACTTACCTTCTGCGTCGGCTCTTTTTCTTCGGTCCAGGCGCAAGTTTCTCCACCCGCTGCTGCCCCGGATACGCTGCACAAGTTCGAGAATCCAACAGCCGTATCAGCCCCAACGCCGAAGCCCTGGTACAAGGGCAAGCTCTTCAAGGCCACTATAGTACCCGCCGTACTTGTTGGATATGGCATCAGCACCATCAACGGCAACGGCTTCTACAGCAGCTACGATGCCCGAAATGACATCCGACGGCACTTCCCAAACTTTCACACCCGCGTCGACGATGCCCTAATTTTCGCGCCTTATTTGGAGCTTGGAGCCGTAGCGCTAGCCGGCGTCGAGTCGCGCAACGACCGGTTGAATACGCTCCTTATCATTGGCAAAGCGGAAGGCTTTATGCTGCTCACCGTATTTGGCCTGAAGAGTATTACGGGCGTTACCAGGCCCGACGCTTCTGACAACCAATCGTTTCCATCGGGACACACGGCACAGGCCTTTCTCGCCGCTAGCATCGTGCACGCCGAACTGCGCGACAAAAGCCAGTGGTATGGCGTCGGGGCGTACGGCATTGCCACCAGCGTAGCCGCACTGCGCATGCTCAACAACAAACACTGGGAAAGCGACGTGTTTGCGGGGGCTGGGCTCGGTATCCTGTCGGCGCACTTAGCCTACCTCTCGCACCGCAACCGTTGGGGCCGTAAGCCGCGGCTGCTAGAAGGCACGAGCTTCTCGCCCATGTACAACCAGGGTGCCACAGGCCTCACCTTCACCTGGCGGCCAGTACGATAGCCGGACTTACAAGGGCGCCAGCAGCCCGAACATCTGCACCAAGTTTGATGCTCACAAAGCGCTTTTCCGTCGTGTAGCTGAATTCATGTTGCTGTTTAGGTTGGGGTTAGGAGTTGGGTTTGAACTCAACTTTTTCTGACGGACACAGTATCTAGGGTAGTGCCCCGCACGGGGGCTGTTTCCTCTCCCTACCTCAACCACGCTTCCATGACCACCTATCGTCCTTTACTCGCTTTTTGCCTCGTTGCTTTGTCGCTGACTGTTAGCAGCTGCGACGCCATCGGTTCTATTTTTAAAGCCGGTGCATGGACGGGCCTCATTGTAGTTTTCCTGGTGGTCTTGCTCCTTTGGTTTATTGTCACCAAGATGCGCAGCCGCTAAGTCGCTGGCCAGTATACATATAAGAAGGCGGCTCTTGCATAGGAGCCGCCTTTTGTGTTTACAATCCTATTGTCAGCACCCTATGCTTCCACTATGGGTGCGTTACGTAGCGCCGTCAGGTCAACTAATGAAGCCGAGCAGATACTTTGCTATCCTAAAACAGAACGACCTGCCAAATGCTTGGCAGGCCGTTCTGTTAGAGAAGGCACTAAGGCTACTTCTTCGATTTTTCGGGCATGGTCCCGATGATATGGTCCCAGAGGGTGCTGCTTACGCCAAAGGCAATTTCATCTTGACGATAGTGGTGCTGCGCGTGGTGCGTCCACCATACTTTCAGGAAGTTTTTTGGCGGGGCATACACGTGAATGGCATAGTGCACAAACAGGTAGAGCGCATAGCCGAACACAAAGCCTGCTAGCACGCCAAAGGCCGCGCTACCAAAAACGAATCGGAAAATAAAGAACAGCAACGACGCCACAAACACCGTGATGATGGGGGGCATTGCCAAGCGAGTCTTGTCCTTGGGAAATTCGTGATGGACGCCGTGCATGGTATACTGAAACTTGATACGCCCCGGCGTGGTAGCTGGAATGTGGTACAGGTAGCGGTGCATGGCATACTCCGCAAACGTGAACAAGAACCAACCACCCAAAAACTGCCCGAAAGCTGCTAAGCCGGTTGTGAAGCCCTGCGTGATGCCATAGTACAGGCTAACCGCCGCAGTAACAACGAATATGGATACCGGCAGCGCAATGTGCGTGTGCGAAAGCCGCTCCAATACAGGATTCTGGAATAATTGAGCCGAACCTTTATGCTTAGGCTTCACATTCTCAGGAGCTTTAGCAGGCGTGGGGGTTGGCAGTGGGGAAGCCGCAGTTTCTGTTGACATCGTCGATAATAGGCTTATTTCAGGGAGCAAAAGTACGCAACCTAGCGCAAAGGGTCTACCTTCTTTGTATCAGGCCGAAGTTTGATACTGAGCCAATAGCTGACGCACCGCCGCTACTGTGCAGGTCGGGCCTTCGCAGCGCAGTGGAGCTCGGTCGTAAAACTGTTTCCGCGTCTGTAAGGTTTCGCGGAGCCGAGCCTCCAATGCTACTGCATCCGGAAAAGCAGCCAGCAACGGTCGGCTTTTGGCCGCTGCCAATACCCTGCCAACCAAGGTAGCAACAGGCACATTCAAATACAGCGTAAGGCCCGTTTCGAGCAGTACATCTAGGTTGTTGTGAAAGCAGGGTGTGCCCCCGCCAGTAGCCAGCACCATTTGGGGGTGCCGGGCCACCACCTCGCGCAATACTTCTGCTTCGCGCTGCCGGAAATATGCTTCCCCTTCTGCCTCGAAAATAGTGGGTATGCTCCGTCCCTCCTGCTGCACCAGTTCCTCGTCTAAGTCCAGAAACGGCACTTCATACGATGCCGCCACCCCCCGCCCCAAGGTAGTTTTGCCGGAACCGGGCATGCCAATTAAGTAAAGACGCATGACGTTGATAGTCTGATTGTTGACTTGGTAATTGTTGGTTGTTGAGCACTGACTGCTGATACGGTAAGACACTGACTGGTGAGCATCGTTATTCGGAACATCAACTCACACAGTCAGCATATCAACTCAGCCGCACCCGAGGGTCCAGTACAGCATAGAGCACATCAACCGCAATATTGACGAGCACGAACAAGGCTGCAATAAAGATGGTGGAACCCATAACAACTGGAAAATCAAGGTTCTCGACCGCGCGCAGCGTGACTGTGCCCAGGCCTTTCCAATTGAAGATGTACTCGATGAAAAACGCTCCCGCCATCAGCGAGGCCAACCAGCCGGACACGGCCGTTACCACTGGGTTCAACGCATTCTTGAGGGCGTGCCCCACCACCGTCCGGTACCCCGACAAGCCCTTGGCTCGGGCCGTCCGGATGTAGTCTTGGCTAAGCACATCGAGCATCGACGAGCGGGTGAGCTGCGTGATAACTGCCAGCGGCCGAATGCCTAGCGCAAAGGCCGGCAACACCAGATTGCGCAACACCAAATGCCGCCCCGTGAATGGGTCCGTTTCGTAGAGCTGTCCGGTTAGGTTGAGGCCCGTCCATGAGCTCCAGTAGAAGCCGAAGGTGATGGCAATGAGTATACCCGCCACAAACGACGGCACCGAAATGCCTAGTACCGAGGTGGTAATCAACGTGCGGTCTAGCCAGGAATGGGGCTTGAGGGCGGCGGCTACCCCGAAGGCAATACCAAGCACCGCGGCCAGTAGCATGGCGGCTAGTGCCAGCCACAGGGTTCCCGTAAAGTGGTCGAGCAAGATGCTCAGCACTGCTTTGTTGCTCTGGAACGAGCGGCGCAGGTAAGGCTTCTTTAGCACCACAGCCTTCCCGCCAACCGGCAGCAGCGTTATGCCGCCGTACTTGGCCACGCCCGCCGAATCGCGCGGGTGTACGCCTAGGGGTGAAATGTCGTTGAGATAACCACCGAGCTGCACGGGCAACGATTCGTTGAGGCCGAGGTCGGCGGCAATGGCGGCGCGGGTAGCCAAGTCTGACCGTTGGCCGGCCAGCAAGGCCACCGGGTCGCCGGGCAGCACCTGAAACAGAAAGAACACGGTGCACGCCACGCCCGCCAATATCAGCAGGCCCTGGCCCAGGCGACGTAAGACAAAAGACAGCAAGTCGTTGGTTGTTGATTGTTGGCTGTCGGTTGTTGAGTATTGGTTTGTTCAACAACCAACACCTGAATTACAGAAGCTTTTCTATATCGCCAATGGCGGGAATATCGTGGTAGTGGTACTTGCCTTTCACGGTGCCGTTTTGCAGTAGCATCAACCCTGGGTTGGAGCGAATCATGGATTTGAGCACGGTGGCATCAGCGTAGTAGAAGGGCGCGCTCAGATTCACGTCGTGGCGGAAAGCATCGAAAGCAGCCGGGCTGCTGCTGGTAAGTACCAACACCGAAATCTTCCGGCGCGACTTTTGGGCGGCCGCAAACAAGTCGTTGATGAGCTTGAACCGGTCCCGGTCAGCTTTTTCGGTGCCTTGCACAATGAGTAGCAGGCGGTTGCCTTGCAGCAGCTCTTGCGTAAAGTCGCCTTCGTCGTTCCACACCCGGAAATCGGTGATTTTTGGGCCAGCCTCGGGGTTTAAGGCCACCATCTGCTTGAATTTCCAAGTGGAATCGGTGGGGTAGTCGGTGAAGTCCTTGCTTTCGCCGTTGCGCTCCATTATGTACTTGTAGCGCAGCGGCGACGAAGCCTTCATCAACTGCCCGATGTTGTTGCCGACCTTATAAGGCAGGAAGTCAAAATACGGCAAGTGCCCAAGCGCCCGCACCCCAATGCCGATGGCCACGGCCGAGGCAATGGTGATATACATAACGCCTAGTTGACCTTTGGCAAACACCCGGCGCAGGTAGCGCTGGTTGCGGAACACCACCACCCACAAGCCCAGCAAGAACAAGTCTTTAAAGAACGAGGTCCAGGGCGTGAGCTTGATAAAGTCGCCGAAGCAGCCACAGTCCGTTACTTTATTGAACGCGGCCGAGTAGAACGTCAGGAAGCCGAAGAACACCAGCAGCACCAGCAGTACCCATAGGGTTTTGCTTAGCATCCAGCGCAGCAGCAGCGCCACCCCTAGTATCACCTCCAACGAGCTGAGCACGATGCTGAAAGTGCGGGAGTACGGCTTGAAAAACAGAAAGAAGCGGCCGAAGTCTTCGGCAAACACCTCGAAATACTCTTCTAGTTTGAGGGCTGTACCCACCGGGTCGTTCAGCTTCACCAAACCCGAGAAAATGAATATCACGCCCAGCAACAGCCAGCAGATTCGGGTGATTTGTTTCATGAACTGCGTTAAGTAACTAAGTAGCAAGGCAAGTACAGGAACACAGGGCAAACCGGTTCTACTGCTGTCTGCTACAATTGAATTTATTTCAACGAATTATGCCAAGGCAGATACGCAAATGTAGGATGGATAGCCGAGTGGTACCACTCTCTATTTTCCCTTATTCGGCACCGCTAGTACGCGCGGGAGCTTCTGCAAATCCCTTCTTAATCAACACAAACACAGCATAGTTCAGCATGTCGCGGTAATTGGCTTCTACGCCCTCCGAAACTTGCGTGCGGCCCGCTAAGTCTTCGATCTGCTTGGTGCGGTGCAGCTTCATCAAGATGATGTCGGTGATGCTCTCGATGCGCATTTGCCGCCAAGCTTCGCCGTAGTCGTGGTTTTTGGCGAAGAGCAAGCGCCGGTTTTCCGCAGTTTCGTGGTCGTAGGCAGCGGCTACGTCGGCGGGGTCGAGGTCGAGAGGTGCATTGGGCGGAAGGCGCAGCTGCATCAAGGCAATGACGCAGTAGTTGATGATGGCCACAAACTCGCCGTCCACGTTGTCGGCCACTAGTTGGGTGCCTTTCTCCTGAATGCTGCGGATGCGCTGGGCTTTGATATAAATCTGGTCGGTGATGCTGGGCAGGCGCATAATGCGCCACGCCGTGCCATAGTCATGCGTTTTAGCCAAAAACAGCGCGCGGCACTGCCCTATTATCTGATCGTACTCGTGTTGGGTTTGATTCTCCAAGTTTTTACGCCTATTTTGTTGGGTGACGTCAAACACGTCAGTAGCAAGAACGTCATTCTCCTCTGACGTCCCGCAGCAAGAAACTCACGGGAGGTAGTGAAGCTGTGGGAGCCGCTCAGATTTATTTATCGTTACCACCCAGAAACCATGCTCCAGACCCCGAAAGATACGTGTTTTCCGGCCGCGCAAACCCTGCGTTGCCCTGGCGGGCGCGTGCTGGATCTTGGCTGGCCACGGGTGATGGGCATCCTCAACCTCACCCCCGATTCCTTCTTTGCTGGCAGCCGCATTCAAGAGCCCGACGACTTGCTGCGCCGCGCCGAAACCATGCTGCACGCGGGAGCTGCCGTCCTCGACTTGGGCGGCTACTCGTCGCGGCCCGGTGCCGAGCACATCAGCGAAGCCGAAGAAATGCGCCGCCTGCTGCCCGCAGTAGAGGTGGTCCGCCGGGCCTTTCCCGAGGCGTTTCTCTCTATCGACACGTTCCGGGCCACGGTAGCCGCTGAAGCAGTAGCCGCCGGCGCCGACATCATCAACGACATCAGCGGCGGCACCCTCGACCCCGACATGCTACCCACGGCCGGCCGCCTGGGCGTGCCCTACATTCTGATGCACCTGCGTGGTACGCCCCAAACCATGACCCAGCACACGCACTACGAAGGCGACATTGTGCTGGAACTGGTGCGTTACTTCCGCGACAAGCTGGTGGAGCTCCGCCAACACGGCGTAACCGATGTGGTGCTAGACCCCGGTTTTGGCTTTGCCAAAACGCCGGCGCAAAGCCACGAGCTACTGCGGCGCTTGCCGGAGCTGGCTGTGCTTGGTTTGCCCATTTTGGCGGGCCTTTCCCGAAAAAGTATGGTGTATAAGCCCCTTGGCCTCACGCCCGATGCAGCCCTCACGGGTACAGTTGCCGTCAATGCTTTGGCCGTGCTCAACGGCGCTCGGTTGCTACGCGTACACGACGTAGCCGAAGCCATCCAAACAATTCAGCTCGTTTCTCCCACCTTCCCGCCCACCTCCCCGTGATTGGTTCTTTCAGCATCGGCTTCCTGCGCATTGGCTGGATAGACGTCATCGACGTGCTGCTGGTCACGGTGCTGTTTTATCAGCTCTACAAGCTGTTAACGGGAAGCGTCGCGCTGAAAATTTTCCTGGGCTTCATGTCCATCTACCTGTTTTACTTGGTAGTAAAAGCTGCGGGCATGGAGCTGCTGACCAGCATCTTAGGTCAGTTTATGAGCGTGGGCGTGCTGGCGGGCATTATCTTGTTTCAGCAGGAAATCAGGCGGTTTTTGCTGAACGTGGGCAAAGTGACGGCCTTCGAGCGGATGCGCAACTTCCCGTGGCGCCGCGACAACTCGGCGGCTGAGCGCATGAACATCACACCCTTTGTGGAAGCTGCCAAGAGCTTGGCCGGCAAAAACACCGGCGCGCTTATCGCCTTCAACCTCGCCTCTGACCTTACGCCCTTCGCCAACTCCGGCGACCTGATAGATGCCACTGTAAGCAAACGCTTGCTGATGAGCATTTTCAACAAAACCAGCCCCCTTCACGACGGTGCCGTCATTATCAGCCGCGGCCGCATTCAGGCGGCGCGCTGCATCCTGCCCGTGAGCGAAAACCCCGATGTGCCCGCGGCCCTAGGGTTGCGTCACCGCGCGGCCATCGGCCTTTCCGAAGTTACGGATGCGGTGGTGCTGGTGGTGAGCGAAGAAACCGGCCAGATGTCGTTGGTGCGCGGCGGCGAGGTGTTCCGCAACCTCGCCCCGGCCGACTTACGGACACGCCTCAACGAGTTTCTGTTTGATGCGGCTCCAAAGTCCACCACAGCGTCGGCATCATCGGCGGCGGAAGTGGCCGCGTAGCATTCAGCCCGAGTTTTCAGCTTCAAAGCCTGAGCTATTTTCTTCCTCTAGAAGAGGAGCGTTGCCCCATGCGTCTTGCTTAAGTAATACCCTCATTTTGCGCAAGATTAAGCAGACCATTCCCAACAGGAAAGCAGTTGGTTTGAGGCTAAGAGGTGAACCAGTGAATAAAAGCTTGTACTATTTCAGTCAATAATTTGACTGTTGTTATATATTCAATAAATTTAATACATCAGCCAACAGCGTTGGCTGCCAATAGGCCCTACCGTTCCTCAGCGCTACGCACCGCGCGCTGATTGTCGCCCCTCACTGCGGGGCGTAGTGAAGTTGATTTCGTGTAGCTCCAGTAAACAGTTCAGCCAGCAAGGCAGCTGTTTCTGTATTTCTTATAACTCTATCCTCTGGCTAGTATCTGGCTCGAACGCCGACGCTATTGCCGTTTAAGACCACGCGCACTTCGGCTATACCAACTGATTGTGAGCTATTTGGCACCTAGTCTTCGTGTTTTTCAAGCGGAGTTATGCAAGCAGCCGCTCTTTATATCCTTCATTACCTTCCTTTCCGATGTCCACTCAATCCACTCTCTTTCCAGAACTGGAGGTAAAGCCTACTCCAAATCCATTTCTTAGCCAAGGAACTGTACAAGATGCGCTAGAGGAATTACAAGCCATGCGCATGGACCCTGATTGGCGTATTTCCGACATCGTAGACGACGCTGGCAACCAGTACGTGGACTTCGTGCTGGAAGGTGGCGGCATGCTAGGTATTGCGCTAGCAGGTTACGTGTACGGGCTCGAAACGGCAGGCATACGGTTTCTGCGGCTAGGTGGCACGTCGGCCGGAGCCATTGTGACGATGCTGCTGGCAGGGTTGAAACCGCGGCATGAAGCAGCTGGGCAGCAACTACTCGACATCCTGGCCCACCAAGACTTCTACGAGTTTGTAGACGGCGACGAAGACGCCAAAGACTTCACCAAAACGCTGCTTGACCACGCCGAAACACAAACAGGGCTCGGGGCGTGGTTCCGCAACAAACTCGACATTGCGGCCGTGGTTAATGATGGCCTACAGGTGATTGATAACTTCCGCGACCGGCAAGGACTACACCCCGGCCTCGAGTTTCAGCAGTGGCTGCACAACCATCTGGTAGAAGCCGAAACGCCTACCATCGAAGCGCTAATTGAGCGCCGGCGCGAAGTGCCAATCGGGGGCCTCAAGCGACGCTTGCAACTGCCGGACGGCAGCGTAGCGCTGGAACCCTACGCTCCCGACGACTTATGCCGCTTGGCCATAGTGGCCGCCGATATTACCACCCAAACCAAAGCTATATTTCCGGAAATGGCCCCCCTTTATTGGGCCGATTGGAAGCAGGTGTCGCCATCGGAGTTGGTGCGGGCTTCGATGTCGGTACCTTTCTTTTTTGAGCCCTACCGCATTCATAATCTGCCGGGCTCGGAACCCGGCGCTTCCGACAAGTATCTGGCTACGTGGCATGGCTTCGGCTACGTAGGGGCTAAGGTGCCCGAATCTGCGGTTTTCATGGACGGCGGCATCATGTCGAACTTCCCCATCGACTTGTTTCACAACAGCGATAAGGTGCCGGAAGCCCCTACGTTTGGCGTCAAGCTGGGCATCGACCGCAATAAGCCCCAAGCCACTAACTCTTTCCTCGAAACGCTCGGCGCCATGTTCGACGCCACCCGCACCCAATACGATTTCGACTTCATCCAACGCAACCCTGACTACAGCCACCTCGTCCACTGCCTGGATGTAGAGCGTTACAACTGGCTGGATTTCAACATGCCTGAAAGTAAAAAGCAGGAGTTGTTTGCTATTGGAGTACGGGGCTCCGTCAATTTTCTGCGCAAGTTCAAGTGGGAACCGTACAAGCAGCTACGCTCCACCAAAGCCGAGCTGATAAAACAATCGCAGCAGCTCAACGAAATGGAATTGCAGGCAAGCCCGCAGAAGCGCACAGCGTTGGCTAAAAAGTCCATCGGAGTGGAGCTAGACTGGCCCTGCGGCCGGCCGAAGTACTTGCACGACTCCCCCGCGTCATAGACTGAATAGATTGATACAGTTGCAACGCAACAGCAACGCCCGAACCACGATGGAGAGAGTATCCACCGTGGTTCGGGCGTTGCTGTTGTTTGGATAAGGCGGCTTTAGTAGGCGGCCAAATGCCTTACGGCGTGTTGGTTACTACTTGGCCGGCTTCGGACCTAGCAGCTGAGCGGTCCTTGAGGGTGCCTAGCTCCCGGCCGACTTCAATGAAGGCGTTGATGGCTTTATCGAGGTGCTCACGGGTATGGGCGGCGCTGAGCTGCACCCGGATGCGGGCCTGGCCCTGCGGCACCACAGGATAGTAGAAGCCCACCACGTAGATACCTTTCTCTAACATCTTGGCCGCAAAATCCTGGCTGAGCTTGGCATCATACAACATAACGGGCACAATGGGGTGCTCGCCGGGCTTGATGTCGAAACCGGCTTCCGTCATTTTCTGGCGGAAGTACTTGGTGTTCTCTTCTAGCTGGTCGCGGAGGGTAGTGCTTTCGGTCAGAAGCTCCAAGACCCGGAGCGAGGCGCCTACAATAGCGGGAGCTAACGTATTGGAGAACAAGTAGGGCCGGCTACGCTGACGCAGCATCTCAATAACCTCTTTGCGGCCCGAAGTAAAGCCACCCATGGCGCCGCCTAAGGCCTTGCCTAATGTGCCGGTAATAATGTCAACGCGGCCAAGTACGTTGCGGTACTCGTGGGTGCCGCGGCCGGTTTTGCCGAGGAAGCCCATGGAGTGGCACTCGTCTATCATCACCAAGGCCTGGTATTTGTCGGCTAGGTCGCAGATCTTATCGAGCTGCGCGATGGTGCCGTCCATGCTAAACGAGCCGTCTGTGACGATGATGCGGTGGCGGGTGCCTTTGGCCTGCGCGTCCTGAAGCTGCTTTTCCAGATCGGCCATATCGTTGTGAGCATAGCGGTAGCGCTGAGCTTTGCAGAGACGTACCCCGTCGATGATGCTGGCGTGGTTGAGCGCATCGGAGATAATAGCGTCCTGCTCGTTGAAGAGCGGCTCGAACACACCACCATTGGCATCGAAGGCGGCAGCGTAGAGGATGGTGTCCTCGGTGCCAAGAAACTCGGCCAGCTTCTGCTCTAGCTGCTTGTGGATATCCTGCGTGCCGCAGATAAAGCGCACCGACGACATGCCGTAGCCGTGCGTGTCAATGGCTTCTTTGGCCGCTTTGATTACTTCGGGGTGCGAGGAAAGACCGAGGTAGTTGTTGGCACAGAAGTTCAGCACTTCGCCTCCCTCTTCTGTCTTGATTTCCGCACCCTGCGGTGAGGTGATAACGCGCTCCTTCTTGTAAAGACCGGCGTCTTTAATATCCTGAAGCTGCTTTTCGAGGTCGGGCTGGAGGGTGGTATACATGGAATAGCGTAGTAAGGTGGTACTTGGCAACAAAGATACAGGACTAGTGTTGCCAAGCGGCGGACCTCGTCTCCTCATTCCTTCCGCGCAAAAAACGCCTGCACGCCTGCTTGACCGCTGTCCATGAGCTGTTGCTTCTGCTTGTCGGAAATGCGTTTGATTTTGGGGGTAAAGCCGAGGGTGCTGATGCTGACGGTGCGGGTCCAGTCTTCGGGGTGGGCGGGATTCAGATTTTCAATGGCGACATTGTAGAGGGCTCCCATGTAAGAGCCGAAGTCGTGGATGGCGTAGGGAGCGAGTTGCTGTCGGCCGCCGGGCTGCGCGTCGTAGGAAAGCTGCTCGGCACGGTCGAGGCGCAGGCCGAGGGTCTCGGGGTTGAAGCTGCGCGCTTCGCTGGTAGTTGCGACTGGTGCGGAGGCAGTAAGATTAGCAGCCGGAGCAGCACCGGGCGAAAGATAGCGCGGGTGGTCGAAGAGGTGAATAGGGTAATTGGCCAGCAGGCCACCATCTACCAACACTTCCACTTCCTGACCTTTCGCGGGTTGGCGCACTACATGGCCTTGCTTGTCGAGCAGCACGGCGCGGAAATACAGCGGGATGCTCATACTGATCCGGACGGCGTCGGCTACGCGCATATCGGGGTGGGTTTCGTAGCTAAACACCTGCACGCGCTGCGTGGTAAGGTTGGTGCCGGTGGTGTACAGGTCGCGGTAGTGGGTGGGCTGCTGCTGAGCAAGAGAGTGGAGTTGGCTTAGCGTGAGGTCAGGGTTCAGGGTTTTGCGAGCGACCAGTTCGCTCAGGTACTTCGCGAATTGGTCGCCCCGGTACCAGCCGTACTGCTTCACAAGCCGCGTACTGCCCCCGAAAAAGATGAGCCGGCCATCGTTGAGGCGCTGCACCGGCGTGTTGTTAACTACCTCGATGATTTCGGCGGGTGTGTAGCCTACAGCCAGCAATGCCGCCTGTATAGCGCCAGCCGACGTGCCTCCTACCCGCTGTATGCCCGCCAGCACGCCTTGCTTTTCTAGCTCGGCCAGCGCGCCCCCGTACGCAATACCCCGGATGCCGCCCCCTTCCATCACTAGGTTTCGGTACACAGGCTTGGCTGGTTGCGCCTGCGCTATACGCACCCCGCCAATCAGCAAAAGAAACAGCACAAAAAAACGCATACCCCGCGTCAGCATTTGAAACGTAATGAGATGTAAAAACCCGTTTTATAATCAACTAGATACCCGCTCGAAGATAGGATACCCGTATGGCATCAGGAGTTGCGTTACGCC
Source organism: Hymenobacter sp. YC55 (assembly GCF_029433095.1). Taxonomy (GTDB): domain Bacteria; phylum Bacteroidota; class Bacteroidia; order Cytophagales; family Hymenobacteraceae; genus Hymenobacter. Next base: position 130,912 of record NZ_JARNTX010000004.1, on the reverse strand, counting down.
AGTATTGGGCTTTTAATCATACCCAACTGCTGCGAATGAGGGGACAACTACTTAATCGAGCGTTTCCCTAAGATGATTGTCTAGACTGTGTATGCAACTAAGATTCAACTGTTCAGTTCCGTGAAGTAGTCGGTGGCTCAACGACCAAACCGTGGCGTCCCGTTATCTTTGCGGCCTGATTCCCCATCTGTATTCCCCATCCGTCCCCGAACTTGTTTGCATGGAAACCACGTCTCGCACTGCCGCTACCGCTGCTGATACCATTCTCGTCATTGGAGCCGGCGGCCAGCTTGGGCTGGAGCTGACTCATGAGCTACGCCAGCTGTACGGCGCTTCCAACGTGGTGGCCGCCGATGTACGGGCCTCCAAAGGCGACGAAACACAGCAAGCCGGCCCGTTTGAGTTGCTGGATGTGCTCGACAAACCGCGGCTAGAAGAAGTTATGCGGCAGTACAAGCCCAAACAGGTGTACCACTTGGCGGCCCTGCTGTCGGCCACGGCCGAGAAGAACCCGAAGTTCGGTTGGCAGCTGAACATGGACGGCTTGTTCAACGTGCTCGATGCCTCTATCGACTTGGGCGTGAAACAAGTGTACTGGCCCTCTTCCATTGCGGTATTTGGCCCCGATACGCCTCGCCAAAACACGCCGCAGCTAACGGTAATGAACCCCAACACGGTGTACGGCATCAGCAAGCTGGCCGGCGAGCAGTGGTGCGAGTGGTACTTCCGCAAGCACAACCTCGATGTGCGGAGCCTGCGCTACCCTGGCCTAATCGGGTACAAAAGCCTGCCCGGCGGTGGCACCACCGACTACGCCGTCGATATCTATCACAAGGCCGTGGCTGATCAGCCGTACGAGTGCTTCCTGAAGGCAGACACCTACCTGCCGATGATGTACATGCCCGACGCGCTGCAAGCTACCCTCGACTTAATGCACGCCCCCGCCGACCGCCTCACGGTGCGCTCCAGCTACAACCTCGGTGCCATGAGCTTTTCGCCCGAAGAAATAGCCACTAGCATCCGCCGCCACTACCCCGACTTCCGCATCAGCTACCAACCCGATTCGCGCCAGCAAATTGCCGACTCCTGGCCCGCCAGCATCGACGACACGCAAGCTCGTAAGGATTGGAATTGGCAGCCGCAGTTCACACTTGACAGGATGACCGACGATATGCTGCTACACTTGAAGGAGGCGTTAGTACTCCAATAAGCACATACAAGAGAGTCTGATAACGTGATTGTAGCATTTGTACAGCTAGTAGGAACAGGTATTGTTTTGTACCTGTTTTTCTGGTTTATCCGGATACAAATTCGCCGTGGATTTTTCTTTTTCCCGAACCCGTTTCAACCGGGGTGGCGTCAGCTACACCAACAGTTCGGCAGTACGGAAAACTTGCATTCTGTAGAGCTGATATCAGGCCAGATAGGAGGAATTACCTATTCAAAGGCATTGAAAATCAAGTTTGACAATCAGGATGTTTTAATTCGTAATATGGAGAGTTCTGCTGTATTGGTGCGAATCCCCTATGCTGCTATTGAGGTGTTAGATAGCCCTACTTCTTTTCAAGTTAGCCGCTTAAGCGAGCTAGAATACACCGCTGGTAAGTTTCGGGTTGGTGGCGTCAAAATTGAGCTTCCTGCCTATTGGGCCGACCAACTGCTGAAACATATAGCTACGGCGGGCTAAATTATCTCCTAACAGCACCTTCTGATAACATTCTCTAAACTAGTGGGTGCTATGTTTTCAAGGTTTCCCAAAAACCTCTGGTTTTACTATGCGTTCCTGTGCGGGAACCCGGCACACCGCAAGACGCTATGATCGTAAACTACACGGCCGATGGCTGGCAAATTATCTACCAGCAGGCGCATGCGCTGCTAGCTGCTCAGCTCATGCACGAGTGGCCTGCTTTCTTGCCACTAGACAAGTGGGTCGGCCTTCTAGCCGCCGTAGCACAGCACGACGACGAGCAACACAACTGGGACGGTCACTACGGCCTCACGCCCGCTGGCGCACCTGCCAATTTCACGATGAAGGATTTCTCGTTGGAGCAGGCCCAAGGCGTGCTGCACGCAGCACGCTTCCAAGGACGTTGGCGTAGCCTACTCACCAGCATGCACGTAAGCACGCTCTACGAGAGTATGCGCGGCGAAAACTCCACCACTGACGCTTTTCTCGATGAGCAAAGGACGCAGCAAAACACATGGCGCAAACAGCTTAAAGTTAACAAACAGGAAGCCCAGCACGCCTACGACCTCATGCACTGGTGCGACCGGCTCAGCCTGATTCTCTGCCGCCAAGAGCTACCCGAAATGGCGCGCGCCCTCGAAATCTATACTGGCACGGATGGCCAGCGCTACGACGTGCAACGCCCCGCAGAAAACGGCCCACTCACCGTGCATCCCTGGCCTTTCCGAGAAAAGCAATTCACGGTGAGCGTGGAAGCCAGCCTGTTGCGCCAGCTCCAGTTCAAAGACGACGCGGAACTCGCCGCCGCCTTGCGTGAAGCACCCATTGAAACACTCACTTGGGAATTTAAGCAATAGCTTTCAACGGGTTAAAAAAGAGTCTGCCGTAAGAAAGGCGGTTTCGCTTTCCTACGGCAGACTTTTTTTCAAACAGAATCGAGCTGGCTGTTACGTTACAGTTTCGATACGGGGGTTTTGCTGTCCATGAGGCCGGTGGGCACCTCGGTGCTGGCGTACACGTGGTCGAGGCGGCGGCCGTCTTTGCCGTCGGTACGGTCGGTGGCGAGCTTAAGCGGGCCGTATTGCTTGTACTCCGACCAGCGGCGGCGGAAAGCCGGCTGCGCGTCGGTGGCCTTCGGATAATAGGCCCATTCCTCCACGAGCTTGGTCTGAGGATTTACCAGAACTTCGTATTTGTTGTCGGGCGTGACGCCTACATTCTTGAAGGTCATGTTCAGCACCTCGGCCGGCGTAGTGCCGTCCATCAGCTTACCAGGGCCTTTGTAGGTGAGCGTAACGCCGGAGTCCTTGAGTTTGAAGGGCATCAGCAGCCACCACGAGTTGTTCACCCAGATGGGGTACATCTTTTCGAGCAGCTTCTTGCCTTCTTCCATATCCGAAATATCCTTGCCACCGCGGTAGGCGTGGCCCTGCTTGGTGGTTAGGTTGTAGTTGGCTACTAAGCTGTCTTTCTGCCAGTGAAAATCTCCGGTTTTCTTGTCCCATAGCTGGTAAGAACCGTCGAGGAAGTCCCACCCCAACAGCCGGGTCTGCTGCCAGGCCGAGTAACCGCCCATTTGGCGCATCACTTCGTCGGCTAGGGCTTGAGCTCGTTCGTCAGAACCCGCTTTATCGAAGCCTTCGGCGGACGGATACGAAGCCAGGCTGTCGGTGCGGGGCGTATCGGCCGCGCCCGAAGCGGGTTTCTCGTTGGTGGAATTACAAGCCACCAGGCTGCCAAGCAACAAGGCCGGCCACAGCGCAGCTAGCTGACGGGTAAAATAGGAGATGTTCATAGGCTAAAACAAAGAAAAAATATGCTCTGGTCCTACTACTAAGCTACGCTACTCTGTGTAAGCAACTGCCTTTTGCTTTGTTGCATCGAACGCCAGGGCCGTAAGATCGTACTAGTTGGAGCGACTCTTTCTGAATCACCTGCTTTATGGCTACGCACTACCGCTTCTCCGACATCGTCAATACGCTCAAGGCTACGGGCAGTGAGTTTATATCCAACAACTCGTTTCGGCATGCCGCAGCCCTCTCCTACTACACCATTTTCTCGTTGCCGCCCCTGCTACTTATCGTCATTACGGTAGCTAGTTCGGTGTATGGCGGCGAGGCCGTAACGGGCCAGATCTACGGGCAGATGAAGGGCTTGGTAGGAGCCGATTCCGCTAAGTTTCTTCAAGACTCGATTGCCGAGTTTACCAAGCAGCAGAAAAGTGGTATTGCCTCCATCATCGGTGTCGGCACGCTTATTTTCGCGGCCACCACATTTTTCGTTACGCTACAAGAGAGCATCAACGACATCTGGAACCTGCGAGTAAAGCCCCGGAGCGGCATCTGGCAGTTTATCCGCGACCGGCTTCTCTCCTTTGGTCTGATTTTGAGCGTGGCGCTCCTACTCCTTATCTCCTTTGTGATTAGTGCCGTTCTCAGCTCCTTCACCGACTACTTGCAACGCCTCCTACCGGAAGTCACCATCGTGCTCATTCATCTCGTTGATTTTGCCCTTTCGCTCTTTATCACGTCGTTGCTGTTTGCCCTCATTTACCGCTTCCTGCCCGACGCCATCATTCGTTGGCGCGACGTAGGCATTGGAGCCTTCATTACGGCCCTGCTATTTCTGGTAGGCAAGTATCTGATTGCCTTCTACATTGCCAAATCCGACCCTGGTTCGGCCTTTGGGGCGGCAGGCTCGGCTATAGTGCTGCTGCTGTGGGTGAACTACTCCTCGCTCATCATTTTCTTCGGCGCAGAATTTACGCAAGAGTTTGCCGACGCCTTTGGCCAGAAAGTGCAACCCAAAGCCCACGCTGTGCGCATCGAAACCCGGGAGGTACCAGAAGGTGAATCCAACGAGGAAATCTCGACCGGCCGCCCCCGCGCCGTGGGCCGTTGGCGGAATTGAAAAGTCAGATTTGCGGTGCAGCCAAACCTGCTAGTTGGCTTGTAAAGCTTGTTTTCAACTTAGATACCAGTATCCAACTGGGTTGTTTAACAATCTACTTTTCAAGTACTTTTTTTTGCGTGCAAACGCTTGAGTATATGCCGGAAATGGTAGGTTTGCCTACCCACTTATCTGGCATATCCTATGTTCTATAAATTGAAGGCGGTACTAGCATTTTTAGGATGCTTAATCAGTGTTGTGGCGCACGCCCAACAACAAAACGCCAATACAATAATCGTGCATCCTGCGGTAGGCGAGATTATCGATAAGCAGGAAAAAATAGCATACGGCCTATTTCCTTACTATTCGGCGGATATGTTCCGAGAAGCTCGCTTTCTGCGCTTCACGACCTCCGATAGCACCCAAAGCTCTATCACTCTGCAAACTACTCTCAGCAATGGTGACGAGCGGGTACGCCCCTTCACAACCCGTGAGTTTGAAAGTGTGCGCAACCTAATCGAGGACCGTAACCGGGAGCTAAAGAACTCCTTGAATCAGCAGCCCGGCAGGTTGGGTATTGATTCCTTGGGCCAGACATATTCTGTTGAACTGGTATCGGGCAGTTCCTTTATTGGTGTACTGGTAGCCGAGCGAGAAACCGAACTGGATTTTACAACTACGGATTTAGGCCGCATTACCGTTCAGAAGCTGAATGTTCGTCGGTTAGTGCTGCTTTCCACTGCCCAGGCCCAGCGCGGTTGGGAGCCAGTAGGAAACGGGACGCGTATGTTCTTTGCACCTACTGCCCGAAACTTACGCAAAGGGGAAGGCTATGTTCAAAACATCGACCTTTTTCTATTTGGTGCCAACTACGGTATCACCGACAACATTTCACTCGGCGTACTATTCCCTATCATTCCTGGCCTTGGAGCTGGAGTGTTGGCCGTTACTCCCAAAGTGAGTGTACCAGTAAGCGAGAAATTCAATGTAGGAGGTGGGGTTCTATACGCTCGAGCCTTTGGCTTCAGAGAAAGTGGTGGCGCCGGAATCGGATATGGCGTAGCAACCTATGGCTCTGCCGACAACAATGCTACGCTTGGTCTAGGCTATGCCTTTGTCGATGGAGAACGTGAAAGTACCCCCATAGTGGTGGTAGGTGGAGCAACACGCGTATCACGCCGCCTTTCCTTATTGAACGAAACATACTTTGCCGGCGACGGCTTACTTGGATTGCTTGGTGTACGTTTGGCTGCTACTCGCCTCAGCGGCAGCCTAGGGTTCGTGTACGGGACTGATGTGGGCGGCTTCTACCCAGCTTATGTGGAAATTGCATACCGCTTTGGCAAAACCAAGTAGCCTGCACAACCGCTTACAAAGCGAAGGCCCGACTGTATTGATTACAGTCGGGCCTTCGCTTTGTAAGCGGTTGTAAAGCAACAACAAGTTGTGAGTTTCTCCTTCGTGGCTACTCCCCATACAACAAGAGCCTTTTTCATCGTTTGCAGAAAGAACTCTTTGCTATACACGCAACGAGAGCAGGTGTTACCAGCCTACTATGCTATCAAATTATAAGCGTAGCAGACCAACGAAACGGCTGCTCAGCCACACTTTCTGCTAGGTAGTTCCAACTCGTTTTTGGTCTTAAATACTACTGATGAGGACGGTTTGTTAGGTTTTGCTTTGCCAGTTATTCCAACCTAACTATTGCTTTATAAACAGTAAGCCATTCCATGTTATACATACAGTCTTATGCAGCGCATCCGTGTTCTATGCTGGCTTTTGCTGTTCGCTTGCCCTATTTCCTACCAAACTGTCGCCCAAGAGTCACCACCTACTACCTGCCCACTCATCGTCAGTGCCATAGTTGGTGAAGTCATTGATGCACAGGAGAAAGCCACCTACGGCTTGTTTTCCTACTACGCTGCTGATAACTTCGTTGAAGCCCGCTTCGAGCAGAATTTACTCCTCGACAGCACCATTCGCCTGCGCACGCTGCTGCGCGACGGCCGCACTATGTTGCGTCCCTTTTCTTCCGCCGAGTTTGCGGCCGTGCGCGAGACCATCGAGACGCGCAAGCAGGAACTGAACAAGCTTCCTCGAATCAGTCCCTACCAAATCAAATTGCCCTTTTCGAATGGTCGTCGCTGGTACCGAGTGGAACTGCATTCCGGCGCGGTGATAGAAGGGGAAGAGTTGTTGCACTATCGTAAGCGCATAGAGCTGCTCACCGCCGATTCCGGGCTGGTTGTTGTGGAGCGGACCGACATAGCTCGGATCGAACCCCTACCCCAGCCCGGCTACCGGCTGAAAACTCGGTTCTCGGTGGGCAACGGCCACCGGCTGTTTCTGGTCCCAACAGCTCGTAACCTACGTCGCGGAGAAGGGTATGTACAGCAAACTGACGGCCTGCTGTTTGGCGCTACGTATGGTTTCACTAACAATTTCTCGGCAGGGGTATTCTTTTCAGCTGTTCCTACCGTGCCCCTGCGCGACCAATTTTTGCTCTTTACGCCCAAGTTGACGGCAAGCCTCAGCGAAAAGTGGCACGTAGGCGGCGGGGTGATGTACGTGCGCCTCCCAAAACTAGACCCCGAGTTTGAGCCTATTCGCGCTGGCATCGGCTATGGTGTGGTTACCTACGGCTCCGCCGACGATAACGTGAGCGTGGGGCTAGGCTACAGCATCGACAAAAATGGAATAGACCACACGCCCGTGCTGCACTACGGTGCGCAGAAGCGTATCAGCCGAGGTTGGTCGTTGGTCAACGAGAACTTCTTGCTCATCAATAGTGAGCCTGGAACATTTGGGTTGTTTGGCACCCGCTACGCAAACCGCCGCTTTAGCTTTGGGCTCGGCGGCATCTATGCCGTACCCTTCAGCGGCCCCGAAGACCCTTTTGTGGTTCTGCCTGTCTATCTGGACCTTGCCTTCCGCTTTGGCAGAGGCAGCCGATACTGATGGCTACAGTAACCCTAAACACCAAGCGCCACTCGTAGCAATACGAGTGGCGCTTGGTGTTTAGGGTTACTACAACTACGACTAGGCCGCTTCTGACTTTTCTTTTACAGCTAGCTGGCCGCAGGCGGCGTCGATGTCTTTGCCGCGGCTGCGGCGCAGGTTGGTCTGCACGCCGCGGTCGGCTAAATACTTCAGAAACGCCATCAGCTTCGCTTCGCCAGTGTTGCGGTAGTCAGCGTTTTCGATGGGGTTATATTCGATGAGGTTCACCTTGCAAGGCAACCATTTCGAAATCTGGAACAGCTCTTCGGCATCCTGCGGCGTGTCGTTGAAGTTCTCGAACACGATGTACTCGTAGGTTACCTTGCGGCCTGTTTTCTGGTGATAATATTGGAGAGCTTCCTTCAACGCAGCCAGGGAATTGGCTTCGTTGATGGGCATAATTTCATTGCGTTTGGCGTCGTTGGGCGCGTGCAGGCTCAGGGCCAGGTTGGCTTTCACGTCGTCGTCGGCCAGCTTCTTAATCATCTTGGCAATGCCGGCCGTACTCACCGTAATGCGACGCGGCGCCATGTTCAAGCCATCGGGCGCGGTGATGCGCTCGATGCTTTTCACCACGTTAGCGTAGTTGAGCAGGGGCTCGCCCATGCCCATGTACACGATGTTGGTAAGCGGCGTGCCGTACTCGGCTTCGCACTGCTCCTTGATGCGCACCACTTGGTCATAGATTTCGGCGGCGTCGAGGTTGCGCTTACGGTCCATGTAGCCGGTAGCGCAGAACTTGCACGTGAGTGAGCAGCCCACCTGCGAGCTGATGCAGGCCGTCATGCGCGTGTCGTGCGGAATAAGCACGCCCTCCACAATGTTGCCATCGTAGAGCTTGAACGCCGACTTGATGGTACCGTCGTTGGAAAGCTGCTTGTTGTGCACCGTCACGCCGTTGATTACGAAGTGCTGGGCCAGCAACTGGCGGGTAGCCAGGGAAATGTTGTTCATCTCCTCGAACGAGGAGGCCGTGTTTTTCCACAGCCACTCGCTCACCTGCTTGGCACGGAACGGCTTTTCGCCGTGCTCCACCATAAAGGTTTTGAGCTCGTCGGGGCTGATTTTGCGAATGTCGCGTTTGGAAACTACGGGCAGGTCAATCATCATAGCTGCAAAGATACAACGAGTGAGGCAGTTGGGTTCCTGGAAATTCAACTTCTCTTATGGCGTCGGCTCGGCTAGTTTCAAAGTGATGGTTACGGCCACTCGGCGTCGATTTTGCGTGCCGGGCGTGAAGCGCGGCAGTTTACTGGCTGCCGCAACCAAGGCCCCTTCGCAAGCGGCAGACAGCTTAGGCAAGTTGTTGGGAGCAGGTTGATTGTTAACACTTATCACGTTGTTGACACTTGCCACGTTGTAAATAACCCCACTAGGTCCTACGGTGAAGCTCACAAACACTGGCGTAGGAGGCGAGCAGCCTGCCGTAGCGCTAGCACTGCGAAACTCACGCAAGAAATCGGCCGTCAGCGCTTTTGTCCCGCCACCGCCAGGATATACTGGCATGCGCTCCACATACGTATAGACTTTAGAGGAATCGAGAGTGACAGGTGGTTTTGCCTGAGCACGTGCTTTGGAAGCCTGGGCCTGAGCAGTTGCCTGCTCTATTGTCGAAAAAAGTAAAGCAGCCAGCAGCAACAGCTGACCAAATGGCCTGATGAATAAAGACATAGCAGAGGAAGCGTTGAGATGAAAGATAACGGACTATCGTTGACAAAAGCTTAACTACTCAACCGGGCCGTTACTTCCTCCGACAAACGCAGCAGCTTCCGCGTATTGTAATCGAAGCGGAGCATGCCGGTTTTGGCTCTGGCTACTTCGCGGCCGTCTTGGTTTACAACGCTGTACACCACATCGAAGCCGTAGGGGTGCAGGTCGTTGGCGGCTATCTGAATGTGCAGCACGTCTCCGTAAAACGCTTCTCCCTTGTACTCGATAGCCACATCGGCCATGATGTAGCCCTGCCCCGTGGCGCGGTCCACCTCTGACTGGCCTATGTGCTGGAAGAACTGCACCCGAGCTTCGTGCAGTATCCCGAGCAAAGAATCGTTGCCGAGGTGGGCGCCGTAGTTGAGGTCGGTGATGCGGACGGGAATGGCAACCGAGAACAGAAAAGTTTCGGGTAGATTTACTTTGACGCGGGGCATAAGGAGAGCTTAGTTGAAAACCAAAATTGCTATGCGGCTTTCTGCATACGGACCAACCAGCAAACAAGCCGCGCCACCCCTTACCTCGTATATCTTTCTGCTATTCCTTCTTTACTAGCGCTATTATCGTTTTCACCCTCATGATTACTCCCAAAGTAGAAGTTCGCGTCACGGCCGACGGCTCGAGTACGCTGTACGTGCCCGAGCTAGACGAGCACTACCACAGCACCCACGGAGCAGTTCAGGAGGCCCAACACGTATACTTAGGCGCCGGCCTTGAACCAGTGCTGGCAGGGTCTACCAGCCCAGTGCGGATACTGGAAATTGGGTTCGGCACCGGACTCAACGCCTTGCTGACCTTGCAGCGCAGCCTAGCCAGCCCCTCCCCCATTCGCTACGACACCATCGAGAAATATCCGTTGCCAGTCGCTGTCATCGAGACGCTTGGCGTGGAGCGGTACGTGCTCAACCCAGAGCTACTCGATTATCATCAGCAATTGCACAGCGCCGCGTGGGATACGTTGGTGAAACTCACGCCGCGGTTTGCGCTCCATAAAATTGCCGGTGCCCTGCAAGACACCCCACTGCCCAACGACACCTACCACGTTGTCTACTTCGATGCCTTTGCGCCTGAAAAGCAGCCAGATATGTGGAATGATGAGGTGTTTGCCCAACTCTACGCCGCCACTGCACCAGGTGGCGTGCTGGTGAGTTACTGCGCCAAGGGTAGCTTCCGTCGCAGCCTGAAGGCCGCTGGCTGGCTGGTGGAGAAAATTCCGGGTCCACCCGGCAAGCGCGAAATGACGCGGGCGAGAAAAGCGGCATAACCCGCCGAACCTCACGACTGTAATCTAACATTGCCAAGTAATGCCTGACCATCAACTCATTATTGCTTGCCCGAAATGCAATTGGCAGCCTTCGGGCAACGACAAGCTTTGGCAGTGCACCTGCCTGCACCAGTGGAATACATTTGATACGGCTGGCCAATGCCCAAACTGCCGCAAACAATGGTTAGACACGTGGTGCCCAGCTTGTGGTTGCGTTTCAAAGCACACAGAATGGTACCGCGACGTGGACGTACAGTGGTTCCAGCAGTTCAGCCCTAACTAGCAACGAAGGCGAATACCAGAGAACCTTTTGGGATCCGTACAGAACTACAGCTTCTCATGTGTCGCAGGAAAAGCTCGTGAATTATACCTTCTGCGTATGTTGCAGTATCTATGAGTCGTAAATTATTAGAAACGGACGGGGTGGAATGGGTGCGCAAAGGCATTATCAGCCCGGAGCAGCACGCGCAACTGCTGGCTCTCTACCCGGCCGAACAACGTGCTATAGGGTTGCTGCCACTATTAGGCAGTTTGCTTATCGGGCTGAGTGCATTGAGCGTAGTGGCCGCCAACTGGCAGGAGATGCCAGAACTCATGCGGCTAGGGCTGCTGCTCGGCAGTCTGACGGGGGCTTACGCCGCCGCCGAATACTTTCTGCGCCGCCAGTACGAGGCGCTGGGTATGGGGCTGGTAGGCTTGGGGCTGATTCTGTTCGGGGCCAGCATTGTGCTCACCAGCCAGATGTACCAGCTCATCGGCTACGACCTTACGGGGTTGCTGGCTTGGGCGGTAGTCGGCATCCTGCTGACGTGGCTGTACCGTAGCCAGTTTGTATTTCTGCTTACCGTTGTTATCGGAGGCATTGTGCAGGGCTACAACACCGGGCAGCTAGGCGTGTTCAGCTATTTCACGGCGGCGCTAACCGCGGGCGGACTAGGCTACTACTGGTGGCGCCGCCCCGATTCGCTGCTAGGTGGCGTACTAGCAACGGGCCTACTGTGGCAGGCTGCCTTGCTGATAAACCACTTGCATATCAAAATCACGTGGTTCTTTGTACCAGCCATGTTGATTTACGCGGCAGGTGATTGGCAAACCGACCGGCCCGCCGGCCGCGCCTTGCAAGGGCCGCCGCTAGTGGCTGCTTTCCTGTTCACGCTGGGGCTGGCTTTGTTCGGCGAAACGGATACCTACGCTGGAGAATTGCGGCCACCGTTGCTAGCATATCTGGCGGCGCTTGGCGTGGTACTGGCTTTGTCGCTATGGGGCAAACGAGCCCGAGGCCGCCTAAGCAGCGCCACCGACTGGCTGCTGCTGTTGCCGGGCTTCTATTTGCCGGGCGGGCTGCCGCTGGCCGTGGCTACGCTGGTAGTGCTGTACGCATATTCCGGGTCGGTGCTAGCCCGCGCCCATCACGAGCACAACCCGGACCGCGTAACGCTCGGCACCGCCCTGTTTATCCTGACCACGGCAGTTGCTTACTTCAAGCTCACGTGGGGCTTCATGGATAAGTCGCTGTTTTTCTTGCTGGGTGGGTTGCTGCTGCTCGGCTTATGGTGGGTTTTGCGGCGCCGCGCCACCCAAACATTTTCGGTGAAAGCCCCCGACTAACCCATGCCGACTTCTCCCGAACTTTCTTCTTCGAATGCCGCTACGCCGGCTGCTACCACGCTGCCTACACCCGCGCCGTTGCCGCAGGTGCAAGAGTCGCGCCGGCGGCAGGGTGTGCGGTGGCTGGTGGTAGCGCAGGTGCTGTTTGTGTTAGCAGTAGCCGCCGCTGGCTATGCTACCGCTGCTTTTGGCCGGACCATCACGCTTCGTAGCACCCCCGTAGACCCGCGCGACCTACTCTACGGCGACTATCTCAACCTAAATTATAGCATCAGCCAAATTCCCGGTCACTTGTGGCGGGGCCCCGGTAGGCCGCGCCGCAAGCAGGCCGTGTACGTGGTGCTAGAGTCCCGCCAGGGCAACTACGAGGCGGTGGGCGTGTATCCGCAGGAGCCTACCGTGCCGGCCAACCAAGTAGTGCTCCGGGGATGGGTGGCCGATGCTTTTCGGCGCAGCATACGCCTCCGCTACGGCTTCGAACGATATTATGTACCCGAAGACACTGGCCGTAAGCTCAAGCCAAAACAATCATTGCGAGTGCAAGTCAGTATTGCGCCGTGGGGGCAGGCGCGCATCAAGCAAGTGGATGTGCTGCCGACATCTTCTACCTCACCAACCACACCGTGATATCCTCGAAAACGTTGCAGCTAGTGCTGCGTTGGTTATTGGTGTCGTTGGGGTTAGCTTTTTTGCTGGCAGGTGTCTTTCTCGGATTCGGCGCGCTGTTGCAGCCACAGCTTGATATCCAGATGCACAACACCTATTTCGTTGTGCAGCCTGTAGTGTTTGTGGGAGTATTATTTCTACTTCTCCTCTTGGTGGTCGGCTTCTTTATGTTATTGCGAAGTCGGTATCCTCTTCAGACTTACCTACTGCTTGCAGCACTTAGTGCCCTGTTGATTGGCATAGTTACCTGCTTGCTTTCGCCGCTAGTTGTAGGCAGTATGGGGGGCTGGAGAATTTATCCACCTCTAAACGCTACCGAAATACCTCCTGCATCACCTGTTAATTTTTACCAAGTACTGTTAAACGGCGCGTATGTCTTGCAGCTCTTGGCAGTGGCTACTTTCGGCTATAGCAGCTACCAAGTCGGTAAGCTAGCTACTCGCTGATGCAGCAAGCAGCTAGCTTACTCCAACTTATAACGAGTTCTTTTCCAGCAGCTTCTTGTCGTCAGCAGACAAGTCAACCAACGCGTATTTCTGCTGATCGGTAATGGTCATTTCATCTAGCACGTCTACTAAGTCGCGGTATTTAGCATCCTGACCAGCCTTGATAAGTACCGTGGGAGCTGGCAGTTGCCGTTGCCGCTCAAGTAGCACCCGCCGCAGCCCTTCCGAGCTGAACGTAGTGGTGTGTAGTGTGGCGGGCTCGGCTTTGGTATTCAAGCCGAAGAAGTAATGCACCTGGCCGTTCTTGCCTAGGATTAGCGTGAGCGCCCGACTTGCAGATATATCGGACGAAGGACCCTTCTTATCAGGCATAGCCAGTTCCATAACCGTTGGCTTATTGAACGAAGCCGTCAGAATAAAGAAGGTGAGCAGTAGGAAGGCCAGGTCGACCATGGGGGTCATGTCGATGCGGGTCGACATTTTCTTGCGGCGAGGCTTGGTGCCACGGCCAGCGGGAGCGGAAGATTGAATTTCAGCCATAACGAGAACAGTATATAGTGAACGAACAACCAAGCAACGGTACTGTGTAGCTGCTTATTGCTTGTGATTTCTGCTACCGTCTGCCCTATTGGTCATGGCTGCCTTGCTGCCTCTCAAAACCACCGCACCCCTTCCGGCGTCACGCACGCATGGAGCTGTACATCACCCGACCAAGCATCTATAATCTTCGGAACCGGCGGCTCCAAACTCAGCCCAATACGCAACGCATCTGAGCGGCAATCCAGCAAGAACCGGTCGTAGAAGCCTTTCCCATAGCCTACCCGGTGGCCTTCTTCGTCGAAAGCAAGCAGCGGCACCAGAACAGCATCAAACTGCGGCGGCAAAACTTCTGCGGCCCCAACTGGCTCGGGTATTCCCCACCGGTTGGTAGCTAACTGGGTGTCGGGGGTGAGGCGGTAGTGGCGTAGGCTTTGGCCGTCGGGCTGTACGATGGGTACAGCTAGCTGCACGGGCAGTTTCTGCTCCCATATCCAGCGGATGATGCGCCAGGTATCGGGCTCGTTTTGCTGAGGAATTGGCAGGAACACATGCAGCCAATTCCACGCTGCTACCGCGAAGTGCTCCGATAAGCGCTTCTGCAGTTCAATGCTCCGCCGCACCAATTCGTCAGCGGACAAGGCTCGGCGGCGGGCCAAGGCCTCACGGCGCAAGTCAGCTTTGGTCATGGAGTGTAGTATAGGCTTCAGCATGCGCCGGGCACTATTCATATGGTTTGCCGTAGCGCGGAAACTTAGCCCGCGCTACGGCAACTAACAGCAAAGCTAGGCGTCCTGCGTTACTACTCTTCTTCGAGCACCGTAAACTCCAGCGCCAGCGGGTCGAAAGCTTCCAACAACTGGTCGATGAACTGCGGATTGTTAATCAGGATGCTAAGTACGTTGTCGATACGTTCCTGCAGCTGGCCGTCGGGCATGAGCTTGTCCTTGAGGGCGGCGAGCTGGCTGTACGCCGTTTCATGCTTGGCTTCCGCCGCTTTACTTAGGCGCTTCTCTAGTCCGGCTAAGCTGCTAGCGGCTTTCTGCTGCTCGGCTGCCACCGTGCGTACCAACGTAGGATCGAGGCGCTGCGCCAAGTCCGATACTTCCTTGAACACGGCCGCCAGTGCCTGTTGTTGCGCCGCAAGGCTAACCTCCTCCTGCCCTAACGATGCACCGACCTGCTTCTTCAGGTCGGGCAGCGGCCGGAAGATATCCGTCGAAGTCAGACCGAGCTTGCGCAACTTGCCCGCACTAGCTTTTCCGATGTATTGGGCCGAGTTGCGGAGCAGCAAAATCGGATACGGCACCTGATTATCGGCAAACACCTGCTTTAGTTGAAACCAATATGCCACCTCCGCGCCGCCCCCGATGTAACACAGGTTGGGTAAGAGCAGCTCTTGGTACAGCGGCCGCAGCACCACGTTGGGGCTGAACTGCTCGGGATGCTGCCGGGCTAACTCTAGTAGTTCTTCCTGGGTATGACATCGGTTGGTGTTGCGCACGGTTATCTGCACGCAGTCGGCGGCCGCATCGTACTCCAAACGCTCCCGTTTGCCGGTATCGGTCAGGAAAAACAGATTCAAAGGGCGCGAATACACTTGCGGCTTGAAACCAGCAGCTTCCAGCTGTGTATTGGCTACTTGCACCGCTTTATTGGAAGCTTGCTCTAGAATCTCGCGTTCCAGTACCGGCACCAACGCTTGCTTTAAGTCGGGGTTGTCTGCATCAAGGCTTACTAAGCCATACTGCCCAAACATGCTATGCGTAAGCCGACGCATGGCCTCGGCCAGCGTTGCCGACTCCTGATATGCTTCACGGAAGGCAGCGGGCACGTCGGCTGGCAGTTGGTCGAGTAGCTCTTCCCGCAGGCCAGCTAGCTTCAGCCGCCCTACTGGTCCGCCTTGTTCAGTTGAGTTCCACTCGTATTTTTTCCCGAACAGGTGCAGATGGTTGATTTCGGCGAAGTCGTGGTCTTCGGTGGCCATCCAGTACATCGGCACAAAATCGTACTGCGGATACTGTTCTTTCAGCTGACGACTAAGCTTGATAGCCGTTACGATCTTGTACACAAAGTACAGAGGGCCCGTTAGCAGATTAAGCTGGTGGCCGGTGGTGATAGTAAAGGTGGTGTCCTTAGCCAGCAAGTCGAGGTTGGCTTGTACTTGCTCGTGTACATCGGGCAGCGTAGCGTACTGTTCCCGCAGGGCAGCAACTAGCCGCTTTCTGGCTTCGGGGGTGTAGTGGGTTTTCTTCTCTTCTATCTGCGCTGCAAATTCATCGAGGGTCGGAAAGCGGTGATAAAATGGAATCAGGGCTTCGTGCCGGGCCAGATAAGCAGTGAGCAAAGAGGAAAATGCGCCGGTATCGGCGTAGCGCAGGGTCGTGACGGACATACAATGAAGAATAATTCGGCTATAACCGGCCAGCCGCCACAAAGTAACTGGCAATTTGTGGGATCCGCTCAACCCGAGGGGTACTTACATGCACAACCCCACACCCTATTAATATATAAATATCTATATTTTAACTACAAATTAATAACACTTAACCCCTTGAATGCATTTAGAATTAGAAACTTCCATCTATAAATTCACGTATAGAGTGCAATAAAAATATAATCTAAACCTTAGGTACCCCTGTTCTTGTTATAACTATTCTAGGATAGTTAGATTTATCAGTAAAAAAGTGGTGCTACTTTGTACCACATCCATATTATTTAGCAATATTTGGGCATTAAAACGCTTTAATGTCGAGTGTCTATGCAATCCAGCTCTCAGCGACCCAAAATTTATTTTCCTAATCTAGACGGATTACGCACGTTAGCTTGCCTAGGAGTTTTTGCTTTTCATGGCCTTGTAGCCACTGCGCCTGGAGAATTAGCTTCCTCTCCTGCATTTAGTATATTCAACAAGGGCACTCTAGGGGTCAATTTCTTCTATGTACTGTCAGGCTTCCTGATTACTTATCTCCTCTTAGAAGAAGAGCAACGGCACCAACGAATTAACCTGCTGGATTTCTATCGCCGCCGTATCCTGCGCATTTGGCCTGTATTCTATGTGGTCATCGTGTATGGATTTTTTGTGCATCCCCTCGTCATGCACTGGTTCAACATGCCCCATCATGAAACTGCCAGCCTCGGGTTGCACATGATTTTCCTTGGCAACATGGATTCAGTTTGGAAGGGAGTGCAGCCGGCCGCTGGCAGCTTAGCTGTATTGTGGTCTGTAGCCGTTGAGGAGCAATTTTATCTGGTGTGGCCCGTATTGCTGATGTTTGTTTTCCGTCGTTGGCGGCCGGGCGCGTTCCTGTTGATCATGGCGGCCTCCTTCTGGTTCCGCTTCACGCATCAGGCTAACTTTTTCCTGACGTACCGGCATACATTCGCCGTTATATCGGATATGGCAATGGGCGGCGGCGCTGGTTGGCTCTGTTTCCGCTATCCGGCATTCCGTCAATTTATTGCTGGTTGGTCGCGCTGGACCATTACCGGTATTTATCTGCTCGGCCTACTTACTCTAGGGCCACAGAAATTTCTTCCTTCAGCGATAAAAGCCGTTACCGATCAGCACATCACGCAATCTTTCTTTTTTGTTCTGGTTATTCTAGAGCAGAATTACGCTACTCGCTCCTGGTTTAAAATCAAGAACATCCCCTTCCTGACGTATTGGGGCACCTTTACGTATGGTTTCTACTGCTTGCACAGCATTGTGCTTGAGCTACTAGCCCTTAGTTCGCACCAGTTGCACATCCCTTCTACACCGCTCAATACAGTTATCCGAGTTGCTATTGCACTGCCTTTGAGCGCAGGGTTGGCTTGGTTGAGCTACACGTATTTCGAGAAATATTTCTTGCTCCTGAAAAACAAGCGCAAGCCTTCTATCGAAAAAGCTGGCAAGGCGATGGAGCAAGTCATTACCCCATCAGGACAACTTATGCAGTTGGATTTAGGAAGCCCTTCTGCGTAGTCAGCAATTCCTACTAACAGAAAAGGCGCCCCTTGTACAAGAGGCGCCTTTTCTGTTGTTGGTCAGTAGTAGGTTACGAAACTAGCTGGCCGTACAAGTCGAAATCAGAAGCTTCGTTGATCTTAACGTTGGCAAAGTCACCGAGGCGAACGAACGTGTTTTTGGTGGCGGGCACCAGCACTTCGTTGTCAACTTCGGGTGAGTCAAACTCAGTGCGGCCCACGAAATAGCCGCTTTCCTTGCGGTCGAAGAGCACCTTGTAGGTTTGGCCCACCTTCTGCTCGTTCAACTCCATCGAAATGCCTTGCTGCAATTCCATGATCTGGTCGGCACGGTCCTGCTTTACATCGGCCGGTACGTCATCGGGCAGAGTGAAGGAATGCGTGTTATCCTCATGCGAATAGGTGAAGATACCAAGCCGGTCGAAGCGGGTTTGCTCTACAAAGTCGTAGAGGTCTTCGAAGTCCTGCTGCGTCTCGCCGGGGTGGCCCGCAATGAGCGTGGTACGCAAAGCAATATTGGGCACGCGCTGCCGAATGGTATCTACCAGCTCGATAGTACGCCGCCGACTGATGCCACGGCGCATGGTCTTGAGCATGTTATCTGATACGTGCTGCAACGGCATATCCAAGTACTTGCAGATGTTGGCGCGCTCGTTCATTACGTCCAGTGCATCCAGCGGAAATTGCGAGGGATACGCGTACTGCATCCGAATCCACTCAATGCCTTCCACATCCGAAAGGTGGCGCAACAAGTCAGCTAGCTTCCGCTCGCCATAGGCTTGCAGGCCGTAGTAGGTCAAATCTTGGGCAATGAGGATCAGTTCTTTGGTGCCCATGCTAGCCAAACGCTTGGCATCACGCACTAAGTCTTCGATAGGCCGGTCAACGTGCTTGCCGCGCATCAGCGGGATGGCGCAGAACGAACACGGCCGGTTGCAGCCTTCGGCAATCTTGAAGTAAGCGTAGTGTTGTGGGGTGGTCAGAAGCCGCTCGCCCACCAGTTCGTGCTTGTAGTCAGCTTCCAGCGTCTTCATGAGCTGCGGCAGCTCCAGCGTTCCGAAGTAAGCATCTACCTGCGGAATCTCCACCTCTAAGTCGTCCTTGTAGCGCTGCGAAAGGCAACCCGTTACGTAGAGCTTCTGCAGCTTGCCAGCTTCCTTTTCGTCGGCGTAGCGCAGAATGGTATCAATACTTTCCTGCTTGGCGTTATCGATGAAGCCGCAGGTGTTGATAATCACAATGTTGGCGTCGCTCTTGTCGGCTTCGTGCGTCACCTCAAACTGGTTGGCGCGCAATTGCCCCATCAGCACTTCCGAGTCGACAATATTCTTGGAGCAGCCAAGCGTGATGACGTTTACTTTATTGGCCTGCTGGCTTCTAACTTTCATACGTTGATTTTTTGTTGCCCGAGCGAAGCAAAGGACCTCCTCTCGCCGGAACAAACTAGTTGTGAACGACAATTCGTTCTATCGTTTCGTTCCGATGGGAAAGGTCCTTCGCTTCGCTCGGGCAACAACACTATTAGGATGTGTGCTATTTCTTAAACAATGAGTTGACGAAGGTGCGCCGGTCGAACAGCTGCAAGTCGGTCATCTTCTCTCCTACTCCGATATAGCGCACTGGCACCTGCAACTGGTCTGAGATACCAATGACCACGCCGCCCTTGGCCGTACCGTCGAGCTTGGTAATGGCCAGCGCCGATACCTCGGTGGCTTTCGTAAATTCTTTGGCTTGCAGAAAAGCGTTCTGCCCAGTGCTACCATCGAGCACCAACAGCACCTCGTGGGGCGCATCCGGAATCACCTTTTGCATCACGCGCTTGATCTTGTTCAGCTCGTTCATCAGGTTCACCTTGTTGTGCAGGCGGCCGGCCGTGTCGATAATCACGACGTCGGCTCCCAAGTCCACCCCTTGCTTGATGGCATCATAAGCTACCGAGGCAGGGTCGGTGTTCATACCGTGCGAAATAACCGGTACGCCTACCCGCTGGCCCCAGATAATAAGCTGATCGACGGCGGCGGCTCGGAACGTATCGGCGGCTCCTAGTACCACCTTCTTGCCGGCGCTATGGAAACGGTGCGCGAGCTTACCTATCGTCGTAGTTTTGCCCACACCATTGACTCCCACTACCATAATCACGAAGGGTTGTCCGGGGCTGTCGGGCCGGTCGAGGATGGCACTGGAACCAGAAGTACGGTTGTCTTGCAGCAAGTCCACAATTTCTTCGCGCAGAATCCGGTCCAGTTCCGAAGTGCTGACATACTTGTCGCGCGCCACGCGCTTCTCGATACGGTCGATGACTTTCACCGTGGTATCGATGCCAACGTCGGCGTGTACTAGCAAGGTCTCCAGGTCGTCGAGCACCGCCTCATCGACGGTAGCTTTGCCGACTACGGCTTTGCTGAGCTGGTCAAAGAAGCTGGTTTTAGTTTTTTCCAGCCCTTTGTCCAACGACTCCTGCTGCTCCTTGTTTTCCTTGTCTTTTTTGAAAAAATCGAAGAGGCCCATGGGATAGGGTGTAACGCGAAGCTCCAGCTTCGCGCAGCGTGGCAGAGGTTGAACGAGCGGTTGCACGGGGTGCCGTTCCGCTCGTTCGGTGATACACGAAGCTG
This sequence comes from Hymenobacter sp. YC55, assembly GCF_029433095.1. Taxonomy (GTDB): domain Bacteria; phylum Bacteroidota; class Bacteroidia; order Cytophagales; family Hymenobacteraceae; genus Hymenobacter. Next base: position 110,524 of record NZ_JARNTX010000004.1, on the reverse strand, counting down.
GAGCTTCGCGCTACATATAACGCAAAAAAGTCCCACACTGGCGGGACTTCTTCACTTCGGTCAGGGGGCCACGAGGGCGCTGAACTACTTAACGCCAGTGGTTAGGTAATCCTGCACTTTGTCAACGGGCACCATTTCCTCACGGAAGGTATAGGCACCAGTCTTATCGGATTTAACGGCACGAATTACTTTCGCCCAGTCTTTACCGCCTGCTACTTTCAGGGTTGCTACTACTTTCTTAGCCATAACTCAATTACTTGATTTCCTTGTGAACGGTCATCTTCTTGAGCACGGGGTTGAATTTTTTCAATTCAATGCGCTCAGGGGTGTTCTTGCGGTTCTTGGTGGTGACGTAGCGCGAGGTGCCCGGCTGACCCGAGTTCTTGTGCTCGGTGCATTCGAGGATTACCTGCACCCGGTTTCCTTTCTTAGCCATCTCGACGGGGTTTTTGGGATTAAGGACTGCAAAGGTACAGGTCTTTTCGGAATTGACAAACACTCAAGTCAATAATGTAGTAGTGAATATCACTTTGACATTCACCTCTCTACCACCGAGCTGGTTGATTCTGCAGCCTTGTACTTAACTCCAAAATGCAGAGCTATACAGTAGAGGCAGAATATTTCTCTTCTCCATTGCTCTTTACAGCTTAAAGAAGCGACTCTACTTATTTCAACGTAGGCAGCTTTAAATCGTCGAGGGCACTTGACTTAGCCATCATAGTTTCTACCTCGGCTACTGTGCGGGGTGCTTCCTTGGAAAGATTCTCGGCGCCAGTGGCAGTAATGAGCACATCATCTTCGATGCGCACGCCGATATTCCACCATTTCTTGTCACACGGGCTGTTTTCCGGAATGTAGATTCCTGGCTCCACCGTAATAACGTTGCCAGCTTTGAGGGGGCCATAGTTGCCCCGGTCATGCACATCGAGACCGAGGTAGTGGCTGGTGCCGTGCGGAAAGTAGCGACGCATTTCTTCCGGCTTCTGAATAATGCCAAGCTTCATCAGTCCATCGGCCACTACTTGTTGTGCGGCTTTGTTGGGAGCCTGGAATTCATTGCCCGGTTTGCATTCCTGGATGGCTGCATCCTGCGCCGCTAGCACCAACTCGTATATCTGCCGTTGCGCTGGGCTGAACTTACCGGAAGCGGGTGCGGTGCGGGTTACGTCGGCAGTGTACCCGTGGTACTCGGCACCGCAGTCCATTAGTACCAAGTCGTTGCCAAGACGCGGCTTATCGTTGGTTTCGTAGTGCAGGATGCAGCTATTGTTCCCCGCTCCCACTATGCTCGGATAACCTTCAAACTCGGCGCCGTATTGTTTGTACACATACTCGTGCAGGCCCTGCACTTCCATTTCGCCCATGTCGGGACGCATTGCCTTCATTACTTCCTGCTGGCCTATTGCACTGATGCGGACGGCCCGGCGTAGCAAGTTTAGCTCTTCAGGAGTTTTCACAGCGCGCATCTCGTCTAGCGCATCATCAAGTACCGCATTCTCAAAGCGACTGGTAGGGCGAGCTGTTATAGCTTTCTGGCGCTCCGCATCGGTGGTAGCTTGGAGATAATTCTGTATGTAAGTATCCGTCGCCAAAGCAGGCTGCGCCTTGATCATGCTTTCCAGATAGGCTTTTACCTTCGTCGCATTCGTGATGCCATTGCGCTCAACCGCACGATAGATTTCTGCTTTCTTAGTGTCGTATGCATCCGGTATGCCGGCCTGCTGGCGAAAACCCGCAACCAAGTCAAACAAGTCGGCAGGATTTCGTGCGTCGTCGCGCACATCCGTAGGCAGGTCGAGAAAATGGATGTATTGAAAGTCTGCCCACCGAATACCGGCACCAGCAAAGTCGGTATTATTGGCCACGTACTGTAGCTTCAACTGTTGCTGCGCTCCTTCTATGCCTAATCGTCTTCCTGTCCAGGATTCAGCTTTTGGGTCGCGCGGCTGCACAAACAGGGCCTCCGTGATACCCGCTTGCCCACCTATAGTTTGCGGTTCCTTAAAGAGCACTAACACGGCATCCGGCTCGTCGTAGCCAGTTAGGTAGTAGAAATCGGGGGCTTGATGATATACGTAATTGACGTCATTGGCGCGGTTGCGGACGGGCGCCGCAAACAGTACGGCTACTGAACCAGCTGGCAACGTTTGCCGCAACAATTCTCGCCGGCTCTTATGAAAGGTTGGCGCCAAGAAGTCGGTAGGGCGGCCGGGGCCCGCAGCCCGTTGCGCATATCCATCAGCCAATGGGGCGCTTAAAGCGAAGGTCAGCAGCAGCGGGCAAAGAAACCGAGTCATAAAGAAGAGCAGAAGAACAAAGGCGAAGCTAGTTAGATACAACAAAGACGCGTACCCGAACCGAAAATTGCTTTTCAGTTCGGGTACGCGTCTGTTTATTCTTTCGCTCTAGAGTAAGCCGGAAAAGGCTCTACTAATAAACGATGAAGCCTTGCTCTTTTGCCTTCTTCAGGACCGACATGATGCCGTTCTTGTTGATGGTGCGGATGGTGCTGGTAGCTACTTTCAGCGTTACCCAAGAATCTTCCTCGGGGATGTAGAAGCGCTTCTTCTGCAAATTCGGGTAGAATTTGCGTTTGGTCTTATTGTTAGCGTGCGACACGTTGTTGCCTACGCGGGTACGCTTGCCGGTCAAATCACAAACTCGGGCCATGATATTTGAAGGTTGGGGTTACAATGCTAGAAACAGGGGCGCAAATATCGGTATAAGTTTGATAATCGCCAAATGTCTCCCCAACAAGTCGATAGGAAAATAACAACTTGCTTTTATGACATGCTGGTTTCCCTGAAACAGAAACTTAGAAAACAGTAGTTTTGCTAACTGCTGACTCAACCGAAACAGCCAAGCTTCTCTTGTAACCACCTGCTCTCATGCTGAAGGAACTCTATCAGTTTGTATCGCCCAAATACCAGAATCTTTTCTTAGAGTATAAAGTTAGCTTCGAACCTCGCTATGGCCACGGCAAACCGCCACATCAGCCGCTCTATGACCTCATCAACCGGCACCGCGAAACATATCGAGAGCTACTCAACGGCATACTGACCTACAAGCCTATCTTCGAGCAGGTGAAGGATGCAAAGGTTGAAACTGATACCAAGCAGCCCGCTTGGAACAACACCTTTTTGCCAGGCCTCGACATAGTAGCCATCTATGGAATGCTTGCGCATTTCCGGCCAGCCCAATATGTGGAAGTAGGCTCGGGCAATTCCACTAAAGTAGCCGCCAAGGCTATCCGTGACCAGAGCCTGCCGACTCAGATTACATCTATCGACCCTTATCCGCGGGCGGAAATAGACCAACTAGCGCAACATGTAGTGCGCAAGCCATTCGAGGATACTGACTTCTCGTTTCTGTACTCTCTCAAGGCCAATGACATCCTGTTCATTGATAATTCGCACCGAGTATTGCCGAATTCCGATTCCATGGTGTTCTTCCTGGAGGTACTCCCACGGCTGGCTCCTGGCGTCATTGTGCATATCCATGACATCTATCTGCCTTACGATTATCCGCAGTTTATGTGCGACCGAGCATATTCAGAGCAATACATGCTGGCGGCTTTCATACTAGCCAATCCCGATAAGTACGAAACAATTTTGCCGAACTACTTTATAAGCCAAGACCCCGAATTGAGTGGCATCTTGACCCCTCTCTGGCAGCAGCCGGCCTTACAAGGAGTTGAAACTCACGGTGGCTCTTATTGGCTGCGAGTGAATTGAGCTGTTGATAGAGCGGTTATTAGCGTCAATAAAGAGCGAAGTAAAGCAGAAGGGCGCGGCAATTTATTGCCGCGCCCTTCTGCTTTACTAGATATATCCATTATCCCTGTAACATAGCAGACAAATCACTTAGAATAAAGTGTGAAATAATAGACAATTGATAGATAAACATTTGGCTACTAGCCGAATAAACAAGTTTGAACTCTAGTAACTTTTACTGTGGCAAGTTACTCAATCTAAAAGCCCGCCGCATCACATGTAGATGTGACGTGGCGGGCTTTGTTAAGAGTTACCTATTACAGTTAAACTGTTAGGCGTAAGGGTATCTATACATGAGACGCCTTTATTTAGCAGGTTTGACTTTTCGCCAAGGGCAGTGACGGCAACCGTTGCCACAGCAGTTGCCGCGCCGCCGGTGATACTGTTCGGTGAAAACCATATAACCTTCGGGTGTAAGGTAGTAGTCGCCGGGTTGGAGGGGTTGAGCTAGAAAAGCAGAGCTAGGCATAGAAACTGTCAGCAGTCAGACGAGCCGTAAAGTTCCACCATAATTTCGTACCTGCGCTGTGTGAGTAGTACGGTGGCTTGCGCTGCTCCATCAATCCTCGTGACCGGGAGAAACGACAGGAGGGACTTGTCGCAGTTCTTTTGTTTCCTGGGCTAGGCGTTGCTGCTCTTTCAGAGAAGGCTGTTTTGGTAGCTTGTCTAAGTCGGGCTGCCCAGCGTCTACCCAGCAGGTGTACCAGAAAGCGCCAATTAGACGTTGCGCTAGGCGCATTTGTCTCTCTACTTGGCCTGTGAGCCGCTGGTGGTACTCGCGGCTGAACTCACGGGAGTACACGCGCACCGTTTGGTTGTTGCGCTCCTCGAAGCCATATTTTTTATGGTCGGCAAACTTGCTCGTTAATTCCTTTTCAAACCGTAATACCGAATCGACGGCAGCATTGGAGCGGGCTACGGTTGCCCAGATCGTTTTGGATGGGGAATCCAGATAAGGCGCGGGGCCAGTGAAGAAATCGTAGTTGGCCGCCAGAATCTCAGGCAGCCGTGATTCCCAAAATCCGTGAATACCGCGCTGCCCCGTAAGCTGGCCATTGTAGTTGTGCGTGGTGTGTAGCGGCACACAGGCATCGGCAATATAGTGCCCAAGATCAGCCGATAAACTCAGGATTCGGTCGGCATCCCGCTGGCGAAAGGCTTCTGTGAGCTGGCCTTTCATTCTAACCACTTGCCACGGCACAATGCCATGCTTCATCAAGGAGTCTTCGCCGTACTTAGCTACTGCATCGGCATATGAGCGAGGCAATTTGGTTAAGGCAGAGTCGCCATATACATCCACGTCCAGAAAGTGGCGGGCAGCTTCGCTAGGCACTACGGAGCGGCGGGAGTCCGGCCGGGTGGCATTCTCGGTGAGGTATTCGATGTTGGTTTTATAGAACCCTATCATCTCAGGCGGCAATGTAAACACTGCCAGGCGGTTGATGAGCCGGTGCCCAAAGAACCCCCATGCCTGCGGCTGTAGTGGCAACAAGCACAAGACTGTTATTAGCAATAGAGATAGTACGCGAGGCATATAGTTTGAACAATAGCAATACAAGCAAGAAAGATAAGGAAGACCTATCAGCAATCAAGGAACTGACTGCCAGCACAGTTAGTCTAGCACCGCTAACGGCACTCAAACAACGAGAGAATGGACCTAACCCTAGCTGAAAACGGTTGCTGCACCGCTATATATAGCGTACAGCAACCCTACTTATAAGTGGAAAATGCTAATAGTCAATTCATATAGCATACAAAAGCCAGCTGTCGTTGGAAGCTGGCTTTTGAAGATAAGTAAGTCTGACTGTCTATCGGCGCCCTTGGCTAGCGAAGCGCATGCGGTAATCGGCATTCACGTCGCCTTTGCTGATACGGGTGAGTTTGCCTTTGATGAGTTGCTTTTTAAATCCTGAAATCTTGTCGGTGAAGAGTACGCCTTCGAGGTGGTCATATTCGTGCTGAATAACACGGGCTGTCATACCACCGAAAGTTTCTTCATGTTGTTGCCGGTTTTCGTCTTCGTAACGGAGCACGATGGTCTCGTGACGGTACACCATCTCTCGCACGCCCGGAATACTGAGGCAGCCTTCCTCAAAGCCCCACTCTTCGCCGGTCTCACTCACCATCTTCGGGTTGATGAATGCCCGTTTCACAGGCTTTTCGGCATCGGGTAGCGGCTCGCCGGTTTCTTCGTCCTCGGTATCAATCATTGGCTCGGAGTCGATGACAAACAAGCGGATGCTCTTGCCTACTTGCGGCGCGGCCAGCCCCACCCCGTGGGCATGGTACATGGTTTCGAACATGTCCTGTACAATCTGCTTTAGCTCGTCGGCCGGTAGATCGTGCGGAATGTCTTTGGCGCGCGCTTTCAGTACAGGGTCGCCAAAGGCAACTATTGGGTAAATCATTGGGATTCGAGAAAAGATTGCAAAATAAGGGTAGCGCTTACCCGGTCGACGGTGGCTTTGTCGCGGCGGTCTTTTTTGCTGAGGCCACCCGCTAGCATTGCGGCGTGCGCCATCCGCGAGGTATAACGCTCGTCTATCTCGTGGATAGGCAAGCCGGGAAACTCGCGGCGCAAGCTCCGTACCAAGCCAACAACGGCGCTAGTGCTGTCAGTTGCTTCATTGAGAAGCGTTTTAGGCATCCCAACTACTATTGCTGCCAATTGTTCGCGCTGATGATACGTTTTCAGGTACGCCAGCAAATCCTTGCTGTGCACCGTGTCGAGGGGGGTGGCTATGAGCTGTAGTGGATCCGTTACGGCGAGCCCGACGCGCTTATTGCCATAATCAATGGCGAGAATACGGCCCATGACGGAATGATGTTCAATGTGACACTACAGCAACAGCCACCAAGGCTACCGTCTCAAAGATACGACAGACCAGTAAAAATAGCTGGTTCTATACCACGTTCCGCTACTTCTACTTGCGCTGGCATCGATTCACTCACGAAACCCAACAAATTGGTTTTATACCACTCAAAACGGATCCAATCATCTGCTTCAACAGATTAGTCCAACTAGAAAATCTACAAGTTATTTCTCCTCATAACGTGTTTCCTTGCTTATAATAAAGATAAAATTGCATTGTTATTTGAAAATGCCTAGACTGCCATCAGCCAGCCTATTTTCTTGGAAAAGTTTTAATATTTTTGATTCATACTTCAGCGTCAAGCAGCATCCTCACAGCCTGAACCTTTACTTGCTTAGCTTCTTATGACAACAGAGTCTACGCCTCAGCTAACGCCTGCAACGGAGCCTACGCCCCGCAATTCGCGGCGGCAGGTGCGACAGCCGCTGTTACTGGCTTTTACGCTGGCTTGCGGGGTGCTATTGGGCTCTAATCCGTTTCGGCCTTCCAATCAAAATCCTGATGGGACGGTCCGTGGTTATCTTAAGTTCAAAGAGATTCTCTCCTACGTCGACCGCGACTATGTGGACTCAGTAGATGCTGAAGCGTTATCGGACTATGCTATTGGCCGGATGCTGGAGCAGCTTGACCCACACTCGGTATTTATTCCTGCTAAGCAGCAGCAGCAAGCTTCGTCTTTTCTGCAGAGTGATTTCGACGGCGTAGGCGTGGAATTCAACATCTTCCACGACACCGTGACAGTGGTAGCACCGCTTAGTGGCGGCCCAGCCGAGCTTTCCGGTTTGCAACCCGGCGACCGAATTATGGCGGTGAACGGCGAGCGGGTTTCGGGCATCCATATTACCACTGAACAGATGTTTGGGAAGCTGCGCGGCACCCGCGGCTCGAAAGTGGTTTTGCAATTGCTACGTCACCATCAGGTTAAGCCCTTAAACGTGGCCGTTATCCGCAACCGCGTCCCCAACAATTCGGTTGACGTGTCTTATTTGCTCGATAAGCAGACTGGCTATATCAAAATCAGCCGCTTTGCTACGGGTACCTACGACGAATTCAAGCAGGCCCTTGGTGACCTTCGCCGCCAAGGCATGACCAGTCTGGTGCTGGACCTGCGCGGCAACCCTGGCGGCTACCTCGACCGCGCAACCAAGCTAGCCGATGAGTTTATTGGCGGTACTCGCAAAATAGTGTACACCGACGGTAAGGGCGACCAATACGACACCCAGACCTTTTCGCGGGTAACGGGCGAGTTCGAGGAAGGACCTTTGGTAGTACTTGTAGACGAAGGCAGTGCCTCAGCCGCTGAAGTGGTGGCCGGCGCTCTGCAAGACCACGACCGAGCGCTAGTGGTTGGCCGCCGCACTTATGGCAAAGGCTTGGTACAACAGCCTATTGCTTTAAACGACGGGTCGGAACTGCGGCTAACTATTGCGCGCTACTACACACCTTCGGGCCGTAGCATCCAGAAGTCGTACCGCAAGGGGCTGGCTGCTTACGAGCAGGATCTACAGAATCGGCTGCGGCACGGGGAGCTATTCCATGCCGATAGCATCCATTTCGCTGATTCGTTGCGCTACCACACCGACCACGGGCGTACGGTATACGGAGGCGGCGGCATCATGCCCGACATATTTGTACCTCGTGATACCTCAGCTTTTTCAGCTTACTATACCCGGCTACAAAGCCACAATTTGGTACGGGAGTACGCGCTTAACTACTATAAAGAGCACAAAACAGAGCTAGAAGCACTGCGCCCCGAGCAGTTCCTTAGCACATTCCGCATTAGCGACTCGCAGTTGCAAGCCCTAGTTGACATGGCAGTGCGCGACGGAATGCCCGCTAACCCTACACACTTGCGCACTTGCGCTAGCTTATTGCGCAACCAAATCAAGGCGTACATCGCCCGGAGCGCTTATGGCAAGCAAACCTACTATGCCGTGTTGCACGAGCAGGATATCGAGTTGAAGCAGGCCGTACAGGCTATGGGCAACGGTTCAGCTAATCCTATGCAGAAGCTGTCAATGAATTAACCTTTATCTATTGTTATCTGAGGCTATACCGCGAAACGGTCGGAGAGAGGAACTCCGGCCGTTTTGATTTTACGCTATACTAGAAATCACGCCGATCAGTGGGCACGAATACCTGAGTAGCTTATGACTAGCGTTTTAGGTAAAAGCCCACCTGACAAACCGTTACAGCTTTTTGTCTTGGTACCGAAACTGACCCTTCACTCCTTCGAGTGGCTTGCCGTCTGCTTCGGCGTAAGGATAAACGAAATAGTTGAGCGGGTTGCTTTTCTGCTGCGGGGCCAGCACTAAGTCGCGGCCACGGGTGAGTTCGACGCGGTTTTCGTCGTGCGCCCCGAAGAAGTAGGTACGGCGCGACGGGTCTTTGGCGGCTTCCGACGCATCGACGGGCACCCAACCGGTTTGCTTGGTGTAGAACTCGGCCCAGCAATGGTAGCCCTTGATTTCGCCGGTGCCGCGCTCGGCGGGCAACGGAAACCCGATGCTGAATCGCGCCGGAATACCCAACGCCCGGCAATACCCAATAAATACTGCGTGGAAATCGGTGCAGTTGCCGCGCCGCGCGTCGCAGGCGTAGTAGATGTCGCCGCGGCCCCAGCCCTGGCCGGTTTTGTCGTAGGTAACGGTGCTCACGACGTGCTCGTAAATGGCGCGGGCTTTTTCGAGGTCAGTTTTAGCATTGGCTTTTGCTACCACTTCCTGCGCCCAGCCCTTGATTTTGGGGTCGAGCGGAACAAGGCGGTCGGGAGCTAGCCACCGGGCCATGTTGGGGTCGGTAGCTTCCATAGGGCGTGTAGGCTTGCCTTTGGTAGCCGCCAAGAAAGGATTTTGATGCTCACGCCGCGTTGCCTGAAAGCTCATATCGACGGTGAGGCCGGTAGCTTGTGCGGCAGGTACCTTAAGATGAAGGACCTTGTTGCCGAACGGCGCGTCGGAGATAGTATAGGGAACCTTCGTCTTGATTTCCAGTTGCTGGATGTCTTGCGAAGCATCAGGGTGCGGAACGGGCAACCATAGCTCTACCGAATCGGTGCCGGCCGGTAGAGCGGGCACTGTAGCCGTGTAATCGAAAGTGAAGGTGCGAATCCGTGGTGTGGGCGTAGGCCCGGCAGCTAGCAGTGCAAAGCCCGCAGGCAGCAAGTAACGGAGGATAGCAGTAGACATAAAGCAGCAGAACATGTCCTAATCGGCCATCGGCGGCCAATACAGGAGGTACAAAAGTAACGTATCGAAAGAGGGTTTGTTTGTCAAGACGGATTTCAACTGCTTAGAAGTCAGGTCTAGCTCTGCCCCAAATAGGGTGAAGAAGGCCATCAAACAGTAACTACGGATTTAAACGACGCCTCTACAGACAACAGAAAAAGCTGCTGACTGGTGCGCATATCCTCACTCCTCTCAAACGTTCTTACCTTCACGTTTCACGCTTTCCGTCCCACTTTCCACCCAAACCCACCCGGTCTTTATGGCTTACTATCACCGCCTTGGCCAAATTCCGCGCAAGCGCCATACCCAATTCCGCCAGCCCGACGGCACGCTGTACTCCGAGCAGCTGGTTGGTACGCTCGGCTTTCACGGCGTTTCCTCGCTGCTATACCACCGGCACCCGCCTACCGATATCCGACAGCTAGGTCAGCCCGAGCCTTTCAGTCCCAAGCTGCTCAAAGACCGACCCTTGCAGCCGAGCCATTTACGGACCCTAGCCCAAACCACCACCGGCGGCGACTACCTAGCTGCCCGCCAAACCATGCTCGGCAATGCCGACGTCACGCTCAGCATCTGCAACCCGACGGAGCGGCGCATGAGCTACTACTACAAAAATGCCCTGGCCGACGAAGTGATTTTTGTGCACGAAGGCCGCGGTGAACTATGGAGCCAGATGGGCAAAGTAGCTTTCGAGCCCGGCGACTATGTGGTAATTCCCCGGACCATCATCCACCAGCTACACTTCGAAGAAGGACCCGTGCGCTTGCTCATTATCGAATCGTTTAGCGCAGTGGAAACGTGTCGGCGCTACCGCAACCACTTTGGGCAGTTGCTCGAACACTCGCCGTATTGCGAGCGGGACATCCGGCCACCGAGCGAACTGGTCGCGGATGACACGCAGGAATCAGGCGAGTACTTACTGAAAATCAAGAAGGAAGGCCAGTTGCACCACCTCACCTATGGCCATTCGCCTTTTGATGTGGTCGGCTGGGACGGCTACTTCTATCCGTACGCCACTAGCATCCATGATTTCGAGCCGATAACGGGCCGGCTGCACCAACCCCCACCGGTGCATCAGCATTTCGAAGGGCACAACTTTGTGATTTGTTCGTTTGTACCGCGGCTCTTCGACTATCATCCACTAAGCATCCCAGTGCCCTATAATCATTCCAACGTCGATTCCGACGAGGTGCTGTATTATGTAGCCGGCAATTTTATGTCGCGGCGGGGCGTGGATTTGGCGTCTTTCACCTGGCACCCGAGCGGCATCCCACACGGGCCGCACCCGGGCACCGTGGAAGCTAGCCTCGGCAAAAAGGAAACCCACGAGCTAGCCGTGATGGTCGACACGTTCCGGCCTCTTTACCTTACAGAAGCCGCGCTACCTTATGTCGACCCGCGCTACCCCATGAGCTGGCAGCCTGACTTCGTGCCGGAAGCACCTAAATCAGCCGACATGATGGATTAGTAATTGATTGATATCAAGTTGTACGCCTTCCTGAACTTGTTTGGGAAGGCGTTTTATTTGACTGGCAAAGCAATCCTGGCATTTCTTCTACTCGTATTTTCGTGGCAAAATTCAACTTCCATGAAAAAAATACTGCTACTATTTCCGTTAGCGTTTTTGCTACTTACCATGGGCTGCGAGAAAATCGACGACCTATTGACCTTCAACATCGAGGACTCACAGAACATCAAGGTATCGGGTGGATTCCCACTTGGAAAGGTGGTGCCCCTGACGCCGCTTACCGTTCCCACAAAATCGGAAGAAAAGTTTAGCACCGAAGGCACGAACGCCAATTTGGTGAAGAAGGTGACGCTAACTCAACTCACGCTCACCGTCACCGATCCAAGTAGCGAGAACCTAGACTTCTTGAAGCTCATCCGAATTTACATCAGCACGGACAGCAACGACAAGGTGCTGCTAGCCTCCTTGGACAATGTGCCACTCGGTGTCAAGTCCATAAACCTAGAGCCCACGAAGGCGGTGCTAGACAAGTACATCAAGGCCAAAAGCTACACGCTTACCACCGAAGCCGAAATTCGCAAGCCTATTTCGAGCGACATCACCCTGCGCAGCGACACGCGTTTTAGGGTTACGGCTGACCCACTGTAAAAGCTTCTACCTGTAGTTCACGCAAAGGCCCATTCAGAAATGAATGGGCCTTTTTGGTTGATTAGGATTACTACCTAAAGTGGTTGCTTTACCGGTTGCGGCCGTATTGCTCGTGGCTGCTTACCCAATCGGAACTGCTGATGGCCGAGCCTAAGCTTAGCTCGCCGGCCAGCACGACGCCCGCTACTATTTCAGCGAACTTATTGACCGTGCCGCGGCCCACGCAGCCTAGCATGCGGAGGCATTCATTTTGAGTGGCTAAGCCTGTACCGCCGCCGTGAGTAGCCACAATGAGCGACGGAATAGTGATGCTCAGATACAAATCCCCTTCCTTGGTTACTTCGGAATACAATACACCTGCCGACGACTCCGACACGTTAGCCACATCTTGCCCGGTGGCAATAAACAGCGCGGTAATGCCATTGGCCGAGTGTGCCCCGTTGTTGTTGGCCCCTGATAAGAAGGCACCCACGTTGCTGACCTGCCCGTGGTAGGCCAGTTGCTCGGGCGTCACGCGCATGCGCTGTTGGAGAACTTCACGCTTCACGACGGCCTCGGCCACTACCCGTTTGCCGCGGGTGCGCATCACATTGATTTGGGACGCTTTTTTGTCGGTGGCAAAATTCGACTCCAAGTAGAAGTGCCGAATAGGGGCGCCTTTATAATGCTCTAGAATCCAGGAGCAGGCGGCAAATGTGGCACGGCCTACCATGTTCTGACCGGCGGCGTCGCCGGTGCTGAAGTTGAAGCGCAGGTACGCAAACTTGTTGGCCAAGTAGGTATCAATGTATTGCAGCTTGGCTACGCTGGAAGTGCTTTCCGCTTCCGGCCGAATCTGGTCGATGGTTTCGGTTACCCAGCGGCCAAAGTCGCGGGCACCGCGGGCATCGTCGAACACGAATACTGGCGCGCGTTGCATAGCATCGCCTATAACGGTGCATTTGACGCCACCACAGAGGTTAAGCACCTGAATACCTCGGTTGTAGCTGGCCACCAGGGTACCTTCGGTGGTAGCCATAGGTATTAGAAAGTCGCCTTGGGCAGATTCGCCATTCACGCGCAACGGGCCCGCCAGCCCTATTGGAATCTGCGCTACCCCCGTAAAATGCTCGCAGTTGCCTTGCAGCATATGTGCATCAAACGAGTAGTGCTTGAGGTGCTTGAACTCCTGACCGGAAAATTCCTCGGCGAAGCGCTGCCGGGCCTGAATGGCCGCCTCGGAATAATCGTCTTGGCTCTGGCGTGGAATCCGGGTGCGGTTATCGGACTGCTGCACAATGGCGTCTTCTACCTCCACCGACAGGTCGCCAAAGGGGTCGGCGGCAAACTGCACCCGTATGGGATGAATACCCTCGGGCAGCGCATTGGCCGTGAGGTAGAAAGTGATACTATGCCCCACGGGAAACTCCAATCCGCCAGGAGTACGGCTCAGCACATCGTGCGCGGGCCGGATGTCACCATCGCCTAAGTCCAAGGCAATGTTTTCGGGAGCAACGCGCTGGCCTCCCACTTCTATATAGTCCAGCCGGGTGAAGCGGACGGTATCGAGGCGGTTTTTGATACTGAAGGCAATACCGTTGGGCGTATTGCGCAAGCTGCCGCGCGTGTAGAGCAGCTTCAGCAGCATGGGGCTAGGCGTGAAAATCATGGGAGCAGAAGACGAGAGTGGGAGTAGGACGATGCTGGTGGTAAAGTGCGAATTTTTCAGAGAAAGGTTTCAGCAGCACTGCAACTAGCAAAGCTTTAGTACCTATTTCGGATTGAAAAAGACCGGTACAGTGAACGGCACATCATACACCTCCCCATTCTGTGTGACAGTTGTGAATTCGCCTAGCATCTTAATAACCCGCATCGCCTCATTGTCAAAAGCGGGTCCAAACCCTTTTTGTATGCGCACATTGCTCACTTTCCCTGTCTTGGTAACGATAAAGCTTACATACACTCGCCCTCTTTCCCGGTGCCCCACAGGATACCGGAGATGCGTGTCAATGAATTTGCGCATTCCCTCAAATCCGCCGTCCTTATAATCTGGCATAGGTGGGAAATAGCAGATTATAGTGTTTGAAACGTTTGCTTCTGACTTGTAAGTGGAAGCAGGCTTTCGAAGACTAGTTTGCTGTGCCCAAACATGGCCATTCATCAAGCATAGACTGCTTAACATTAGAAGCGTCTGTTGCATATCAGCTGAGCTTGATTGTGATGGGCAGAATGTAGTTTACGTTTACAGGTTGATTATTGTGTCTACCAGGAGTAAACTGACCATTGAGCAATTTTATCACCCTAAGTGCTTCGGCATCAAGCAACGGATGAATGCCTTTAATGACATGGGCATTGCGCATTCGACCATTCTTGTCAATAATGAAGTTGATAAATATCCGCCCATCTACATCTGCTGCTTCCTTTGGCCAATCCCAATTCCTATTAATAAAGTCAGGTAGTGCCTTTAGGCCGCCAAACTTGTAATCGGGCATTTTTTCTGTGTGGCTATAAACCTGAGGTTCTCTGTGACTAGCCACTTCATTACCTATAACAGCCCCCATAAATCCTCCTGAAATTTCGCTGTCATTTATCCATGTTAGCTCCGGGAGAATAGGTGTAGCCATCACTGATTCGTGCTTTATATGTTTGATGAGAGTTATTGGATTCAACTCCCTCGGAGTCTTTAATATCAGTTCTATTTCGTTTGGGCAATTAGCCATCTGTGTTGCCTTCCGTACTTGGGCCCATGCTTCATTACTCGTCAGGCCCAACCCGCATACTAACACCAGTGCCACTAGAAACCGCCGCAGCTTTGGACGTAGTTGTAGTGTTGGCGCAAGTTGACTTTGCCGGAACCGGCCGCAGACACGTCCGTCAGCAGATGCTTGGAAGGCTGATTCCAGATCTGCTTGCGTGCTTTTCGTGAAATCTAGGACCACCCGGTCGCAGATGCTACAGTGGTGCCCTTGAGCTACGGGTGTCATTTGCTGCCAGTCTTCGTGGCAGGCGTTCAGGCGGACGTTGAGGATGGGTAGCGGTAGCATAGAGTCTTGTCTAGCAGGGCTAGACTATACCGTGCAACGCATGGCGAACCTGAATCTTGTGCTGCTCCTTTCAGACAGTACGGACAGGTATCCAGAAGTGGGTTCTAGCTTAAAAACCGGCCGTCATGCTGAGCGCAGCCGAAGCATCTCGCCAGTGTGGTACACCCTTTTGCCATTACAACGATTCGAGCGAGATGCTTCAGCAAGCTCAGCATGACGGTTGGTTCACTACCGGTTCACACCCTAGTTTGCAGTCGGTCCTACTCCTCGAAATACTCTTTGCCGCGGCTGTCGATGTAGCCGGTCTTGCCTTCAGGAGTTGTTACGCGGGCTACTTCTTCTATGAACGGTTCGGCCGCGGCGTATTTCACCTTTGTCATGAGCTTACCTTCATTATCGACGTACCCAAAGCGGCCTGCTTGCTCTACTATCGGATAAGCAAAGCCGTTGGTGGCCGTGGCTCGAATGGCATCGTATTCCAGTGGTAATATTAGTTTGCCTTTGGCATTCAATACACCCCACTTAGTGCCTTGGCGAACCACTAACAGCCCATCATGGTGCAGGTCTTGAATTTCGTCGTACTCGGCGGGAACCACCGTGCTGGAGCCAGCCGTGAAGCGGAATCCGACCTTACCCTGCCGACGCATTATGTCGCCTTGCTCCAAGTAATCGGTTTCCGGCTCGGGGTCGGTAGGTGTGCTCAGGCGCTGGCCATTCAGGTCAATATCGAAGGTTTCGCCATTTAGCTCGACGTGGGCGCGGCCTTGGTTGAAATTGCTGGCGTGCGTAAACTGCATTGGCGTGACGGGGTTGCCGCCGCCATCGATGTAGCCGAAAAGGGCACCCTGCCGAACCAAGGCTACTCCGCTCACAAACGGCCCAGCTTCGTCGTAGGCCAGGGGCAGCACCAGGTGCCGCGTGTGGTCGGCATACCCCCAGCGGTTGCCACGGCGGAAAGGTACCAGTTGGGAACTAGTCGCTTGGGCGAGCAATGGCGTATCGGTCAGCAGTGCGGCAAGCACGCTCAGAGTGCAAAACAGAAGGCGTAAATATCGCCGGGATGGAAACGAAATAAACCGGAATTCAGGCATTTAAGCGAAGGTACGCAAGCCCACAAAACCTGTGGCTCGTTTGCGGGTTGATTCACTTGTTCTTCACGTATCAAGCTAAATTTTGGGAGTCTGGCTGCCCAAAAGGTCGCAAGTGTCAGTGCTGGGATTTTCCTTGTTACCGTAATTTTACGGCAAGCAAGGCACGGTCCGGTGCCACTCTCCTATCTTTGTGCCCGCAGGCGCATTTGCCGGTCGCCTCCGCTCTATATGTCTTCACTACAGAATTACCCGCGTTTCACCCTAGGCTCTGCCCTCACGGCTGAACAACTGGCGTTTTTCCAGCGAAATGGATTCTTACACTTTCGGGGCTTTGCTGACCTGAGCACGGTGCAGCGCCTGTTGCGCGCTTCCGAGCAAGTGCAGCGTCAATGGCTAGCCGACGACGTGCAGAAAGTAAATGGCGTGCCGATCAAGTACGGCAAGGACGTCGATGGTTCCCCCATTGTGCAGCGCTTCGCTTTCGCGAATCATTACAGCACGGAGCTGCGCGAATTTTTGGAGGAGCCACGGTTTCAAGCGCTTTTCCCGCTGCTCGAAGCTCCCGGTGGCCGGATTGGCATCAACGAGAAAGACGGCCTCGTCATCAACCACTACGTGAACGTAACGGGCAGCGAGTTTTCGCAAATGGGGTGGCACACCGACTCCCTGCGCGACGTGTTCTACGGTAAGCGCATCGGTCCGATGCTCAACGTAGGCTTCCACCTCGATGGCACGCCCTCGACCAATGGGGGCCTGCGCCTGATACCAGGCACGCACCGCCAGCCACTGCGCGAAATGCTGTTCCGCAAGAAGTACTACAAAGACGTAAGCTTCGACCCCAACGAAGTTGCCGTTGAAACCGAAGCTGGCGACCTAACGGTGCACGATGGCCGCATGTGGCACCGCGTGGCACAGTCGCCGCTGATAGGCGAAGTATCTCGGCGGCGAGTGATGTATATCCCGATTCTGGCTGGCAAGTACCAACCTAAGTCTGAAAACAGCCCTACGCCGTTCTATTTGCGGTTTCTTCACTTGGTGAAATAGTAAGTTGCCGGAATGCTGAGCTTGCCATTTTAATTGGGTGAAACGGCAAGCTCACCCATTCAGCCTACTACTTCATCTTCGCTATTCGATTCTATGCCTACTGCTCTCATCACTGGCGCTTCGCGTGGCATCGGCCGGGCTTTTGCCGTCGAGCTAGCCCGCCGTGGCTACGACCTGCTGCTCGTGGCCCGCTCTGCCGACCAGCTTGAGGCCGTGGCTGCCGAGCTGCGGCAGTTGCATAAGATTAAGGCGCATGTTCTTCCCTGCGACTTAGCCTCTGCTGGTGCAGCTGAGCGGGTAGCCGAGTGGGTAAGCACGCAGGCGCAGGAACTGACGGTACTTATCAATAATGCAGGGTACGGCATTTGGGGCCGCTTCGAGGAGCTAACCTTGGCGGAGCAGCAAAACATGCTGCAACTAAACATGCATCTGCCCGTGGCGCTAACGCACCTACTGCTACCGGCCTTGCACCGGCAACCCAAAGCCTATATCCTGAACGTGGCTAGTACTGCGGCTTACCAAGCCGTGCCTACGCTCACGCTTTATGCTGCTAGCAAAGCTTTTCTGCTAAGCTTTTCCCGTGGCTTGCGCTACGAGTTGCGCGAATCGGGCGTGTCAGTGAGCTGCCTCAGCCCCGGCGCTACCACCACCGACTTTGCCGACCGGGCTGGGATGAGCGCAGGTCTGCAAGAAACTGCCAACAAGGTTTCGATGACACCCGCGCAGGTGGCGCAAGCCGGTATTGCAGCCCTATTAGCGGGCGAAGCCGAAATTATTCCGGGCGCTTTAAACAAGATTTCCTCGAAGCTTACAGGACTTGTACCCAAAGCCCTAACCGAAAAAATTGCGGCTGGCATCTACGAGAAGCACCTGAAGTAAGGGCAGCTTCCTACGACTGTCTTTGCAATACTCGTATGCCCTTAGCAGGGTAGCGTGATGATGAATTCGGTGCCTTTGCCGACTTCGCTGCTCACAACAAGGTTGCCTCCGTGGCCTTTTTTCACAATATCGTAGCTCAAGGACAACCCCAAACCGGTGCCTTCGCCAGCAGGTTTGGTGGTAAAGAAAGGCTCGAAAATCTGCCGCTGCACACTCTCGGGCATTCCTACCCCGTTGTCGCACACCCGAATTTCCACTGCGTTGCTATGCTGCGCGGTACACATGCATATCTCGGGCTCATAGCCCGCTTCGCCTATTTGCTGGCGTTGCCGCACGGCGTGTAGCGCGTTGGTACACAAGTTTATCAAAACCCGGCTCAAGTCTTGCGGCAGCACTGGCGCGGGTCGTAGCTGTGGATCGTACTCGGTCTTGAGCGTGGCGCTAAACGCCGGATCTTGGGTGCGGAATCCTTTGTAAGCTAGCTGAGCAGCTTCGGCCGCAAGGTTATTCAGGTCGGTGGGTACGGGTTGGCCGGTACCGGAGCGGGAGTGCTCCAGCATATTTTTGATTATAGCGGAAGCCCGCAAGCCATGCTCACTGATTTCGCGCAGGTTTTGGCGCAAGCCCGTCATTATTTCCTGCTGCAGATTGTTTTGCTGCACCGACGTACCGGTGCCCATGTCATCCATGAGTTTGGTACTGACTTCCGCAAAATTTTTCATGAAGTTGAGCGGGTTTTGTAGTTCGTGTGCAATACCCGCCGACAACTCTCCCACGAAAGCCCACTTTTCGGACTGAACCAACTGGTTTTGCGCCTGCCGCAGTTGCTGCAACGTGTGCCGGTTACGTTGAAGCTGCCGGTAGATAAACACCCCCAAACCGGACAGTAGAATAACTACCAGAAAAGCCCCGCCGAGCAGCAGGTTGCGCTGCTTGATGCGCAGCGCTTGCAGTGCCTGCTCATGGCGCAAATTGGCTATCTGGGCATTTTGAGCTTGCTCTGTACGTTCGCCTTCGTACTGTGCCACGTGGAAAGCGCCTTCGGCCGCACTGAGTGTATCGGCTAGGGTTAGGTAAGCCCGCGAGTAGCGTTGTGCTTCGGCTGGCCGCTTCTGCGCGTCGTAGAAGCGGGAAAGCTGCGCCAGATAACGAGGCAGTAGCACATCCATGCGAGCCGCAGTGGACTTTTGGTACGCCCGAAGCCAATGCTTTTCTGCCCGGAGGTAATCGTGGCGAGCGTCATAATACTGCGCCCACGTAGCTTCTAGCTCGAACTCTCCTACCCGGCCCGTCATGGGCAAGTGCAGGGAATCGTCGAGGTGCTGGGCTTGGCGCAGAAAGGGGTAGGCCTGTTCAGGCTGGTGCATTCCAAGCAGCACCGCACCTTTCTGAACCAAAGCATAAGCAGTATACACCGCCTCAGTGGCCGAGTCGGTACGCGCAGCCTTCAATCCCATATCGGCAAAGCGCAGTGCTTCTGGATGACGACCTAGCCGCAGATGCACCTTGGAAATAGCTTCGATAGTAAAGAAACGCTTTACTCCTTCAATCTGGTAGGCGTCTTCCAACTTCATAGCTAGCCGCAGGTAGTGCAAAGCCCGCTGCGTATTTCCCCAATCGGCGTAAGCAGCGCCTGTCGCCATAATTTCGTTAACGTAATGAGCCCGGTCAAACTCTCGAAATAAGTCAGCGGCTTGCAGCAAGTGGCTTATCGACTGGTTGTAGTCGCCTTTATGGCGGTAGTAGCCACCGAGGGCCAAGTAGCAAGCCGCCATGCTTTTCTTATCGCCGCGCAGCTTGTAGGCAGCTAGCCTCTCGCGAAAGTACACGCCCCGAGCCGGCACCTGACGCAACTGGTTGAACAACGGCGCCATAGCAATTAGCAACCGGGGCATTTGCCGTTTGGCCTCATCAAACAAGAAAATAGTTTGCTGCATGGCCGCCAGTGCTTGCGGGTTGGGCGGGTCCTGGGCCCACAGCCGCACGCCTACTCGTAGCTGCTGGTAAGGTACATCGTCGAATTTCTTGAGTTGTTTGTTGAGCGCCAAAAGCTCGTCGAGCTGGGGTAGCAACTGGCGCCGGCGCCGCAGCTCCGACAAGTCAACTATATCGACTAGCTGCACTAATACGCGCAAGCGGGTGGTGTCAGCCTGCTGGCTGTGTACCGCCTGTGAAAGCGAGTCGTAATCGGTGCCCCAGTATTTGTATTGCGCTAACAGCGGCCCACTTACGAGTAAGGCCAATAGCGTGATTATCCACTTCATGTATAGAGTTGGGGCCAACAGCTAGGGCTGAATGGCTAAGCAAGATAGAAGGAACTTCTATAGAAAAACATTGACCTACTCTATTAATATACTCGCTTTTCAGGAGCATTGCCTACAGGTTTTGCAAACGTAAATATGCTATAAAACTAACACAGAGTGCTTATAAATAAGCCCTTGGCCAACAGTCTACTTACTCACTAGGCAAGTAGACTGTTGGCCAAGAACTTTGTGCTTCACACCAGTTCTTTGTTTGCTGGATCGGCCCACCAGCCGGCCAACCAGTAACAGCCGAGGGCGAAAATGGGGGCGGCTACCACATCATACGTATAGTGCACACGCTGCACCATCACCAACAGCCCCACAACGGCAGTGGCAGCTAGCAGCCACCGACGACGCTGGCTTGTGCCCGTAGCCAGGGCAAACAGCATAACCGTAGCCGTGTGCCCTGAGAAAAACAAGTCTTTGGTGATTGGACCTGCCGACACGTAAATGAATGTATCGATAATTGGGTCGCGTAGGGGCAATAGGCCAACCGGAGGCTCTAGCGGAAGCAGCGCAAGCAGCATGACGCGGCAAATTTGCATCAGCCAATAAGCTCCCAGCAAACGAAGCAGCACATAAGGCCGCGGCAGCACGTAGGTGAACGCAACTCCGGCGCTTACATAGATGACAATGAAGGTAAACCACGATACCTCGTGCGTTGGCAGTAAAGCCAGGAACGGGTCGGGCAGTAGAGTGCCCGGCCGGGTCTGCAGCCAAGCAAAAAAATGTGGCAGATTAGCTACCAGCGCTATTAGCAATAGCAGCGTAATCAGCAACCGATACCGGAAAGCAGCCTGCTGCCAAGCGGCCGGCCAAGCGGCTGGCACAGAATCGGGAGCAGCAATCAGATGGGGCATGAGACGATTACACAAAAACAGGCGCAAAAGTAACGCATGCCGCTATATTCATAAGCTGTGCTTTGCGGATTAAGTGGTGCTTGCTGGACATGTTGGGGAAGTAGGTACACAGGAAACCTTGCGCACTGGGCCGCTCCTTTACTGGCGGGGCAGTATCTTTTGCGCCCAATCCCATTTTCCTACATGAAGCATTCTTTAGTCCTGACTTCCCTTGTGGCTACGCTGACCTTACCGGCAGCAGCCCAGAACGCGGCGCTTAATGCCCGCATAGCCAAGCTGGCTACCGCCCAAGAATCGAAAGTAATAGCTTGCCGGCGCGACCTTCACGAGCATCCCGAACTAGGTAACCAGGAAACGCGCACCGCCGGTATAGTAGCCGAGCAACTCAAAAAATTAGGGCTGGAAGTGCAAACCGGAGTGGCCCGCACGGGCGTGGTTGGCATTCTGAAAGGAGGTAAACCAGGCCCCGTGGTGGCTTTGCGGGCGGATATGGATGGCTTGCCCGTTACGGAAGCCGCTTCCTTGCCATTTGCCTCGAAAGCCCGCACCACCTACAACGGGCAGGAAGTGGGCGTGATGCACGCCTGCGGCCACGACACGCACGTGGCCATGCTACTTGGCGCGGCCGAGGTATTGAGCCAGGTAAAGAAAGACTTACCCGGCACCATAAAATTCATCTTTCAGCCAGCCGAGGAAGGCTCTTTGCCCGGTGTGGTAGGTGGCGCCCGCCTCATGGTGCAAGAAGGTGTACTCGATAACCCGAAAGTAGACGCCGTTTTCGGCTTGCACATCAATGCCCAAACCGAAGTAGGCACCCTCAAATACCGCCCCGAAGGTACTATGGCCGCCGCCGACGTGTTCACTATCAAGGTGAAAGGCAAGTCGGCGCACGGGGCGTACCCGTGGCTGGCAGTGGACCCGGTGGTAACGGCAGCCCAAATCGTGACGGGGTTGCAGACCATTGTTAGTCGCCAAACCGAACTAACCGAGGATGCCGCCGTGCTAACGGTAGGCATGATCCACGGCGGGGTGCGCAATAACATCATCCCCGACCAAGTGGAGCTGACCGGCACTATCCGGACCCTTGACAAGGACATGCAGCAGAAGATATGGGCTGCCATTCGGCGGACGGCTACCAACATTGCGGCAAGCGCGGGCGCTACAGCCGAGGTGGATATTGTCAACTATGCCCCCATCACTTACAACGACCCGCGCCTAACCGAGCGGATGCTGCCCACTCTGCAACGCGTGGCAGGTCCATCTCATGTGGTGCTGCAAAAAGCTGTAACCGGAGCCGAAGACTTTGCTTACTTCCAGGAGAAGGTGCCCGGCTTGTTTGTGTTTGTGGGCGGCATGCCCAAGGGTAAGAACCCCGCCGAAACTGCCCCGCACCACACGCCGGGTTTCTTTGTTGATGAAAGTGGCCTTACGCTAGGTGTACAAGCCATTGCCACCCTGGCAGCCGACTACTTAGGCATGAAGAAGTAGGCCTATTGCGCATCTAATGCAGTTCCTGTTATTCTCATTCATTACCTCTCGTGCTTAACATAGCCCTCGTTACCTGCGAAAGCTTAGCGCAATACGCAGCCCCCAACATCGATGACGAAGACAACCTGCTGACGCGCTACTTGCGGGAGCAAGGCCACCACGTAGAGCCTCGGATCTGGAGCAACCCGGCCGTGAACTGGCATAGCTATGATTTAGTATTGCTAAAGTCACCGTGGGATTACTTCGACCGGGTACAGGAATTTTATGCCTGGCTGGACCGCATGGAGCAAGAAAACATCCGGATGCTCAACCCCGTGGCTACGGTCCGCTGGAATGCTGACAAGCAGTATCTGCTCGATATGGAGCGGCAGGGCGTCCGGATAGCGCCCACACGGTGGCTGCCGCGCGGCACCACCTTCGAGGCCGAAACTGTATTTCAGGCGCTGCACACCAACCGCTTGGTGGTGAAACCAGCGGTGAGCGGTGGTGCCAAAAACACGTTCGACATGAACTTGGCCGAGGCCCAACGGCGGGCCCCGGAGTTAACCGCCCTCTTGCAAAGCGAGGATTTTCTGGCCCAGCCTTTCCTGCCCCAGATCCAAAGCCAAGGCGAATGGTCGTTGATATACTTGGGCGGCCAATACAGCCACAGCGTACTGAAAACACCAAAGTCAGGAGACTTCCGAGTGCAGCACTACCTGGGCGGTGGCATCGATTCCCGTGAAGCGCCTACCCACCTACGCCACATCGCCGACGACATCGTGGGTCGCTTCGCCGCCGACTGCCTCTATGCCCGCGTCGATGGCGTGGAAGTCAACGGCGAGTTCCTGCTTATGGAACTAGAGCTCATCGAGCCCTTCTTGTACCTGGATACTGCCGAAGGCTCGTTTGCGCGCTATGAGGCTGGAGTCATAGATATGGCGGGACGATTTGCAGTGTAAAAGCTAAAGCAGCCTACCATTATCAACCACAAAGGGCGCCTCGGAGCGCCCTTTGTGGTTTTAAAAGCAATTTATGCCTCTTGTAGCAAGCTCATTTCAAATGAAGTATTGCTTAGAAGCCATTGATGGTGAAGCCCCCGTCAACGCTTAGGCACTGCCCCGTGATGTAGCTGGCGGCGGGCAAGCAAAGAAAAGCAACGGCGGCGGCCACTTCTTCGGCTTCGCCAACGCGGGCCAGAGGTGTGCGAGTCACTACCTGCTGCAAGTAGTCGGGGTTGGCGAGAACGGTGGCGGCCAGCGGCGTTTGGATATACCAGGGCGCTACAGCATTCACTCGGATACCCGCCGATGCCCACTCCACGGCCAGATTGCGGCTGAGCTGAATCAGGGCAGCTTTGGTCATGCCATAAATAGCGCCGGTGCGCACGTGCGTGAGCCCGGCCACCGACGACACGTTGATGATGCTAGCGCCGCCCGCTGCTTTCAGTTGTGGGTAAGCAGCTTGGCTTAGCCCAAACGCCGATTCAAGGTTGGTGGCTAACAGATACTGATACTCCGTGGCTAAGTAGTCGGTGGTAGGCTTGCGGATGTTGGTGCCTACATTGTTGACAAGGATATGCAAGGCGGGCCCAAGCGCTGCCGCCGCAGCCAGTACAACCTGCCGACCGGCCTCTTGACTTACATCGGCAGCTACGGCGTGAGCATCGAGCCCGGCGGTACGCCACTCTGCTACCTGGGCTTCTAGCTCCGGGGCTTGCCGGGCCACGGCCACTACAGTGGCACCGAAAGCCAACAGCTCGGCCGCTACGGCCGCGCCGATGCCTTTGGATGCACCTGTTACGACGGCCAACTGTCCACTTAGGCTCCAGCGCTTTTGTAATAAGGGGTGTAGTTGCTGCATGATGATCGGTGAAGATGACGGTGTAAAACTATGGCTTTTAGATCAAGCAAATCCTCGACAACATTACGCATTTAAAGGATAAAATGCATTTAGCTAAGAAAGTTTATAATAAATATTATTGATATATTTTAAATTATATACTGTTTAACTGATCATATTTTTAGTGCAATCGTTTTCTAATTATCGAAATCATAAATTGGCACCCTTGCTGCCTTCCAACGGCAGGCTTTTCTTCCTTTCCCAACCCAACCAACATTCAATTCTATGATCAAAAAATACCCTGTAGCAGCTCTCTTACTGCTCGGTGCTCTGCCTTATTCGGCGGCGCATGCCCAACAGGTTACCCGCGCAGCACAGAAGTTTTTGGCCGAAGACGGCACCCCTGCCCTTGTACGGTTTCGCCCGGAAACGCCGGCCTATACGCTAAGCCAAGCTCGGCAGGCCCTAACCGAGCAACTGCAACTGAAAACAGAGGACCAGATGCTGCAAACCCGCACCGAAACCGATGGCCTTGGGTTCGTGCACGAGAAGTACAACCAGTACTACAAAGGCGTTAAAGTGGAGCATGCGGCTTATACCCTGCACGCCAAGCAAGGCAAGGTGGAAAGCATGAGCGGCCAGATAGAGCGTATCGAGGGCCTTAAGACGTCGCCTTCCATGGATGCTGCTACTGCGCTGCGGTACGCGCTAGCTTTTGTGGGGGCCAGCCAGTATATGTGGGAAGATGCCGTAGAAGAAGCGGGCTTGAAAAAGCTGGAAAACGATCCTACTGCCACCTACCGTCCGCAGGGCGAGTTGGTGATTGTACGCAACGACCGTAACCCCAATCCGGCGCAGCACGGCAAACCTACGTTGGCCTGGAAGTTCAACGTCTACGCCAAGGCGCCTATTAGCCGGGCTTACATTTATGTAGACGCCGAAACGGGCGAAATCGTGTTGCAGGATGCCATCATCAAGCACGTGGCTGCTACTGGCACCTTTGCCACCAAGTATGCCGGTACTCAGAGCAGTGCGACCAGCACAACCACCGGCGGGTATTACCTCCGCGAAGCAACCCGCGGCCTGGGCATCGAAACCTATAACTGCAAAAAAGGCAGCAGCTACACCAATGCTGTCGACTTTGTGGATGCCGACAATAACTGGACCGAGTACGCCAACGCCAACTTCGACAATGCGGCCCTTGATGCCCACTGGGGTGCTCAAGCCGTGTACGACTACTGGAAGAACGTGCACGCTCGCAATTCCTACAACAACGCCGGCGCCAAAATCAGGAGCTACGTGCACTTCGACGACACGCCTGGCGACGGCAAAGGCTACGAGAATGCCTACTGGAACGGCTCCGTAATGACCTATGGTGACGGCTACACCCGCTTTGACCCGCTGACTTCCCTCGACGTCTGCGCCCACGAAATCGGACACGCGGTATGCTCCAGCACCGCCAACCTCACGTACTCCAACGAATCGGGTGCGCTGAACGAAGGCTTCTCCGACATCTGGGGTGCCGCTGTCGAGTACTATAAAGCGCCCAACAAAGCTACTTGGCTGATTGGCGAAGACATCGATAAAGTACGGCCCTCCTTACGCTCAATGAGCAACCCCAATGCCGAAGGCCAGCCCGATACTTATAAAGGCACCAACTGGTATGCTGGCACCGGCGACAACGGCGGTGTACACACCAACAGCGGCGTGCTCAACCACTGGTTCTATATCTTGAGCGTTGGCAAAACTGGCACCAACGACCTCGGCAACTCCTTCAGCGTAACGGGTATTGGCATTGACGCCGCGGCCAAAATCGCCTACCGTACCGAAAGTGTGTATTTGACGGCTTCGTCGAATTATGCCGCAACCCGGACCTATTCTATTCAGGCAGCTACCGACCTTTATGGAGCCGGTTCGGCGCAGGTAACGGCCGTAACCAACGCGTGGTATGCCGTGGGCGTGGGCGCAGCGGCTGGGGGCACTACCCCACCGCCTACCACCTCAACTTACTGCACCAGCAAGGGCACTAACACGAGCTATGAGTGGATCGACTTCGTTGGCCTCGGCAGCATCAGCCGCACTTCCAGCAAAGATGCGGGCTACTATGATGGCACGGCCCTCGGCACTACTGTAACGGCAGGCTCCGCCCAGACGATTAGCTTCTCGGCCGGCTTTGCATCCACGGCGTATACCGAGTACTGGAAAGTTTTCATCGACTACAACCAAGACGGCGACTTCATTGACAGCGGTGAAACCATTGTGAATGGCAGCAGTGCTAGCACGGGTACGCTCAATGCCAGCTTCACCGTACCAACCACGGCCAAGAGCGGCAAAACCCGCCTGCGCGTGGTAATGAGTGATGCTTCGGCTACGAGCAGCTGCGGCTCTTACACCTACGGCGAAACCGAGGACTACAGCATTACTATCTCGGGTGGCACGGCGCTGCAAGAAGCAGTAGCCGTAAGCAAGAGCGACAGCAACCTGGACCTGATAGGTTCAGGCCGCACGCAACCCCTGGAAATATATCCGAACCCAGCTACCGATATGCTGCGCATCACTACGCCTGGCAATGGCACGGCCGTAGCCGTGAGCGTAACTGATTTGCAGGGCATAGAGGTACTTGGCACCCAGGTAAAAGGCGGGCAACTGAACGTATCGACGTTGGCGAAGGGCATTTATATGCTCGAAGTTTCCGACGGACAGAAAGTGTTCCACCAGCGCTTCGTCAAGGAATAGATGTACTGCTAGTAAGTAGTATGTCAAACAAAAAAGGCCCGTCGGACTGACGGGCCTTTTTTATTGCGTTGGCTGATGACCTTACGTTTCAGCTGAAGAGCTTTACCGGTTCCACGGAGCGTATTCTAGCTTTAACTCCACCAAACCATATCCGTCGTTCTGGTTAGGGTTGGCACGCTGGCTGACATCGTCGAGGTGGTCGGTGGTGGTGAAATAGTAGGCTCCTTCAACGGTGGCATTAATCCTGGGGGTAAGGCGCAAAACCACGCCGAGCCCAACAGGCGCTACCACAGCCAACGCCGGATAATCATTGCGCTCGGGCCGTATGTACGAGGTGTTTTGGTTGGGGCGGCTGGTGCCATTGTACGCGTTGGGATTGTAGAGCAAAAGGCCGGCCCCGGCCTTTATATAGGGCTTCACGAGCGCCGCGTCTCGTTTGGGGCTGGCAAACTGGCTTTCATCCCGTATCAGCTCGTAGCGCAGAAACGTGACGCCGCTTATATTCTGTCCTTTGAAAGCCAACCCCCGTTCCGGCAACTGGTCTTTGGCGCCAAGTTGAAAATAAGTGCCTTCGGCGCCGATAACTAGGTGCGGCCGAATAAGATAGAGCAACCCCAAGCTGACACTACCGCCAGGAAAATTTTCGGACAAGCCGCCTAGGTCGCCACTGTATAAGCCAACCCCACCACCCGCTGTGAAGCGTACGGGCCCACGGTAGTATGCTCGGGCCTGTGCATTGTAGTGCCGCCGCCGGCGCTCGGGGCCTTCTTGGGCCATAGCGGAATGCGCCAGCAATACACTGGCCGCGAAAGAAGAAATCAGCAGAAGGTGCTTCACGCAGTAAGATTAAGTGAACAAGCTAGGCCGCTGGCTACGTACCGCAGCCGGACTAGGTTGATAGGAGAAGGAAAAGTAGATGCTAGTCAGTGATCCGCTTACCCTTATTCGTATGCTGACTTTACCGCTTTATCCAACTAAACTACCCCAGGTTGAAGGGCTAGTGTTGGACCAGCAGCGGTACCGCTTGTCTGGAAACACTACAGCGGCAGACAACAGCCTTATTTGAATTTGCCTTGCGGATCCGGCATTTTGGCCATCAACTCGCTCAGGAAGTTGAAGTCGATGCTGTTGATGCTTAGGTCGCCGCCTTTATGCGCAGCATCCCAGGCTTTGGCATAATCTTCCTGCAAGTAATACACCCGCGCGATTTGCTGCCAAGCCACCGCATTTTTGGGATCGGCGGCCACCGCTTTTTGCAGGTAGTCAAAGCCAGTGGTTAGGTCTTTCTTCTTCTTGGTTTGCTCGTAGCGGATGAGGTAGCTGCTGCCCAGGTCGCCCAGCATCAGCGCATCATTGGGAGCTAGGGCCAAGCCTTGCGTAAGCAAGTTGATAGATTCGTCGGGGGTAGGGTTGCGACTGGCAACTACGCCTAAGCCACGGTATGCTTCGGCATTTTTGGGGTCGAGCAGCCACGCTAGGTTGAAGCGGTAGATAGCAGTATCTGCCTTGCCTTCGGTTAAGTACTCGTAGCCCTTCGTGGAAAAGAACTTGCTGGCTTCGGCCTTGGAGGCAAAGCTACGCTCTATGTCGGCCAGGAAAGCTGCCCCAACCAGGGCTTGCGCCTGCGCCGGCGAGATGCCCCCAAACAGAGGCTGTAAGCGGTTGGCAGCGCTAACGGGTGCGTCCCCTTTGGTTTTTACTTTGGTTTTGCGCTGAGCTTGCGCTGGCAGTGTCAGCAGGGTACTAAAGCCTAGGAGCAGGCAAATCAAGTATTTCATTGACGTTTTACAGGAATAAAATGCAGTAGAAGAAGTTAGCTAGTGGTAACTGGCTTCCAGCAAATATAACGTACGCTCCCACAGCCTTCGTGCCTTCAAGGCGAAATGAGAACAGACCAGCATCTTTTTGCTGGCGCCACCATCCTAAACCAGCGGTATGCGCGTAAGTGTCACGCTCCCGTTGCTGGCGCCTTCATGCACCCATAAGCCGGTAGCTGCTGTTTCCTTTTTCTGCCCTGATTTTCTTCTACATGCGTGTTTCCCGCCGCTGGCTGGCCTTGCCTACTCTGCTCTTGCTGCCTTTGTTGCTTGTAGTAGCCAACGAATATGCCACCGCCCGCCCCAGCCGCCGCACCCAGGACATAGCCTACGTGCCCGCTACCGATCCGGCCTATGATGCCGAACGGCACCTGCTGGATGTGTATGCTCCCCGCCTCCAAGCCTCTACCCCTTACCCAGTAGTGGTTTTCATTCATGGGGGCAGTTGGAACAGCGGCAACAAGAACTTCTACTCTTTTATCGGGCGTCGCTTGGCCAAGCAGGGCGTAGTAGCCGTGATTATTAACTACCGCCTCTCCCCGAAAGTAGAAGTGCCCGCCATGGCCGACGACTGCGCCCGCGCCGTTATCTGGACCACCGAACACATCCGGCAATACGGCGGCGACCCGCAACGCGTGTTCCTAATGGGCCACTCGGCAGGCGCGGGCCTTGCGGCCTTACTCGCCGCCGACAACCGCCTGTTTGCGCGACGCGGCCTAGCCACCAACCCCGTCCGCGGCACCCTCCTCGATGACCCCGCCGGCCTTGATATGTTCGAGTACCTCAGCAAACTCGAATACCCCGGCGACGCTCAATACCTGATTCCCTATGGCAAGCAGCCCGAAGTGTGGAAAGACGTTTCGGCTTTGTACCACGTTACGGCCGCCACGCCGCCGTTCGTTATTTTCATCGGGGGAGAAACCTACCCTTCTATTCGCAACAGCAGCCGCAAGTTTCAACAGAAGCTAACTGACCTGGGCTGGCCGCCACAGTTCACGGTGCTGCCCGGCAAAAAACACGTTCCCATGGTCTTGCAGCTGTACTGGAAGAACAATGTAGTTTACCAAGAGCTACTGAAGCTGGTGAGAGCAAAAAGTTGAGTGGCGTGTACTTGCCTGGCGCCAAAAGCACACTTTTACCATAAGCTTCCTTGTGCTGCGGGTTGCTCAAACTCCAACAGCCACTTCTTGCGCCATAAGCCCCCGGCGTACCCGGTTAGTTGCCCATTTGCCCCGATAATGCGGTGACAAGGCCAAACCAGCCCTAACGGGTTTTGCCCATTGGCTGCGCCCACCGCCCGCACGGCGCCGGGGTTACCTAGTTGCCGAGCTAGGTCTAAGTAAGAGGCCGTACGACCGAATCCTACGCCGGACAAAGCCGTCCACACCCGGCGCTGAAATTCGGTGCCCTGCGGTACAGCATACACCAACTGAAAATCGCGCAACTCACGGTTGAAGTAAGCTGCTACCTGTCGGTGTGCTTCCCACAAACACTCCGGTAGCGCAGACACTGGCGTCTCTGGCCGCAACTCATCCAGGAACTGCAAAGCAGTAAGACCCGCCTCAGTACCCTGCAACGCTATAGTTCCTAGAGGTGAGTACAGATAAGCCTGAGCAATGGAAGCAGCTGCCATAAAGCAATTCACTGAAAGCAAAGTGGGTGTACACCGAAACAGCAGGTGCAAAAATACCACTAATTGCTTCCGGGCCAGTCTGGTTCTTGCTATCTAGCGGCGCTCTACTAGTGCACTTTCTTAGACCTTCCTGCTGTGGCAAACGGCCTACTTCGGAATATCTTTCAAGTCTTTTAGGGTGCCCGCGCTGCTGAAGTTCATGGTCATGTCCTTGGGGTTGTCCTTACCGGCGGCTACCACCATTGATCCTTTCAAATTGTACGGCGTTTGCTTGGCCCTGAAGATGGTCTTATATCCCACTTTCGGTAGGGCCTTCGGCTCGAACTTCACCCGGATCGGCATCAGCTCGGTGCCACGGGTTTTAAACGAGACGTCCTTTTCCTCAACCCCTTGTACCTGCATATCGTCGCTCACCCGAAAGTCGTACGACACCCGACGGACAATCACAGGAAAAGGGTTGTAGTTCGTGACTTTGAGGTTGATAATAGCCTCTCCATTTTTGAGGCCGAGGTGTTCTACGTCTATGTCTGCCACTTCAATCTTGGGTAGCTTGGGGACGTAGACTCGCTTGGTCATATTCACTGGAATTTTCTGCGTGCCTTCTGCCATGGGTAGCCGCGCGTACAGATTCATTACCATCTTCACGTCCACGCAGTCTTGCTGGCTGGTTTTAACGGCGTTCTTTATTTTGCTTAAGTCCATCGTGACCGGAATCTGCATGTGACTTAAGTCTTTCTCTTTTAGCACAGTAGGCTTGCGCTTATTGCCGCTGGCTAGCATTCGGCCATCTACGCTGGTGCGGTAGTTCAAACTATCGATACGGAGCGTAATCGGCATGTGGTTCTGGATGTCCATCACCATTTGGGCATACACGTAGTCGGGGGTGATATTATTCACGGCAAACGAAACGTGCTCCAGTGTCGGCATTTTCGGCATGAAAATGCGCTTGGTAAGCGTGACCGGTATTTTTTTGGTGCCGGCTATAGGCAGTTTGGTGTACAAGTCCATGGACAACTGCACATCCACACTATCCTCTTGGCTGGCTGCTAGCTTGTTCTTCACCTTGCTCAGGTCCAGAGCCAGCGGCAGTTGCATGTGGCTAATAGAATCTTTGCGCAACACCGTGGGGGTGCTTTTAGCGCCTTGCGTGAGCAGGTCTCCGTTGAGGCGAGTTTGGTACCGGAAGCTGTCGATGCGCAGCGTAATGGGCATGTTGTTGCGCACGTCTAGCTTCACCTGGGCTTTCACGGAGTCACCCTTCATGCTGCTAACAGCCAAAGACGTGTTTTCCAAGGTGGGCAGCAATTCTTTGCCTTTGTCGGCCAGTGTGGGCACAAGCCCTTTGCCTTTATCGTTCTTCACATACACCCACCCTACTATTCCAACCAGTAGCAAAAGAAGAAACGCGAATGCAGAGACAATGGGATGACGTTGATAATAGGAGCGAGTAGCCATTATGGTTAAGCTTAATTGCGAATTTATTGTTCAGCTCCAAGCTCAACCTTACAAGGCATTGCTAGTCAGAATCTTAGATGTTTCTATACGAGCACTTGCAGTCAACTTGTTATAGCCGAGTTTACCTCACCGTTCTGCTATCAAGCCCAAGTCTTTTTGCGTAGGTTTGACCAACAGTACGTTACCACTACCCACCTTTTCTGCTATGTCCCTTCACCCCACCCCCGACACGCAAAGCCGCAGCCAGCAGCTCATGGCGCTGGAAGACCAGTATGGAGCCCACAACTACCACCCGCTGCCCGTGGTGCTCAGCCGCGGCGAGGGAGTACACCTCTGGGACGTAGACGGCAAGCACTACTACGACTTCCTGTCGGCTTATTCGGCTGTCAACCAAGGCCACTGTCATCCGCGCATTATTGGCGCCCTTACCGAGCAGGCTCAGCGACTTACCCTCACTTCTCGCGCCTTCTTCAACGACCAGCTAGGCGCGGCCGAGAAGCAGCTTTGTGAGTTATTCAATTACGACAAAGCTTTGCTCATGAACTCGGGTGCCGAGGCCGTAGAAACGGCGCTCAAGCTCGCCCGCAAGTGGGGGTACCAGGAAAAGGGAATTGCTCCCAATCAAGCCCGCATTCTAGTAGCCGAACACAACTTCCACGGCCGCACCACGGGTATTATCTCCTTCAGCACTGACCCCGATTCTACCGGCGGCTTCGGCCCCTATACACCAGGCTATCAGGTAGTACCGTACGATGACTTGGAGGCGCTAGAAGAAGCCGTGCAGGATCCACATGTGTGTGCCTTTCTGGTAGAGCCTATTCAAGGCGAGGCTGGGGTGGTAGTGCCCTCCGAAGGCTACCTTGCTAAGGCCGCCGCTATTTGCAAAGCGCATAAAGTACTCTTCATTGCCGACGAGATACAAACTGGCTTAGGTCGCACCGGCGAATTATTGGCCGTCTGCTACGAAGGCGTACACGCCGACATCTTGGTTCTCGGCAAAGCCTTAAGCGGAGGTGTAATGCCCGTCTCAGCGGTGTTAGCTCGCAATGAAATCATGCTTACCATCCAGCCAGGGCAGCACGGCTCTACATTTGGCGGTAACCCACTGGCCAGCGTAGTGTTACGGGCTGCCCTCGATGTGCTTCTCGACGAAAAGCTTATTCAGAATGCGCGCGTGCTAGGTGAAGTATTTCGGGAGCGTATGCGCCGGGTGCAGGCCAAGCGCCCAGAAGTGATAGAATTGGTGCGTGGCAAAGGATTGCTTAACGCAATAGTGATAAAACCAACAGTTGACGGCCGCACCGCCTGGGACGTGTGTGTGACCTTAATGGAACGAGGAGTTTTAGCCAAGCCCACCCACGGTGACATCATCCGTTTTGCCCCCCCTTTGGTTGTTACCGAAGAACAGCTTCATGAAGCTTGTGACGTAATTGAGCAAGTAATTCTGGAGTTTTAGTCCTTTACTTCCTTCTAGCTTCAGCGGGCTACCTAAGTAGGGTAGCCCGCTTCTTTTTTGCAGCTAAAAGACGCTGACTCATCGAGCAATTTCGATGACCAGCACCTTTAGACTTGGTGTTATCGAAAATTGATTTATGACCATTTACGGATTTCAACTTACCTGCAGAGGGGCTCTAGAAATAAGCAGCTTGCTAAGTGGGCAAAATTAGCTGAATCCGTGATTAGCTATTCAACCGATTGCATAAAGTCCATAATCTAGCCCTACTGCCTGATCTACTGCTTACTACCTTATTGAGGTGTTCTCCAGTGCTCTGTCTTCTATACACCAAATAGGGCAAAATTGTCTCATTTGAAGACGACATGAATTTTCTATAAAAATTATATTTTATCAGTATTCCTTAAATTATTTGGATTTATTTTTTGAAGACACGTTTTTATACGATAATTTTGTGACTAATACATATTATATTGGATTCATGCAACAGGAATCGACCTTACATTTCAAGTGGAGCGCCGCACCGACTCTAGAGAAGCGGAATTCCATGAACTACAGGCGCCACAAAAAGGCTCCTAAGCTAGCTATACAATCCTCTTCTGCGAAGCGTATTTTCGATTACCTGTTTGCTGCAATTGTGGCGATCCTGCTCCTAAGCTGGCTGATTCCGATAATTGCACTTCTTATCAAACTAGAATCAAGGGGACCAGTATTCTTCAAGCAGCTCCGGACTGGAAAAAATGGTACCCCATTCTACTGCTTCAAGTTTAGAAGCATGCGCATCAATGCCGATGCTGATCTGAAGCAAGCTCAAAAGGGAGACAGCCGCATCACGAAAGTGGGTGCCTTTCTACGCAAGACTAGCCTCGATGAGCTACCGCAGTTCATCAACGTATTGAAAGGTGAAATGTCGGTAGTTGGCCCACGGCCGCACATGCTCCGTCATACCGAAGACTACTCTAGAGTAATCGACAACTTCATGGATCGGCATTTGATACTACCTGGTATCACAGGCTGGGCACAAGTATCAGGGTACCGCGGCGAAACTAAGGAAACCGAGGCGATGGCGAAACGCGTAAGTGCCGACATCCATTATTTGGAGAACTGGTCGTTCTGGCTCGATCTAAAGATTGTGCTAATGACTGTCACACAAGTGTTCCGGAACAACAATCATGTTTTCTAAGCCCTCCAGCTGTTAGACGTTCCTAACAAGTTGCAACACGAACCGAGTTGTGTAGTATAAGTCGCGGCTTGTATCTCCAAGCATTGCCTCTACTGACACCTTGCATGTATGTGAACCTAGTAGTTGCCAGGCACCAAACCAGCATCAATAGCCCACTTACTACTTAGTCGCCATACAGGAGCTTAGCTCGTACTAGGTTAGCCAGGAGCGAATGGCTCAGCCGAAAAGCAAGTGGAGCAAGTAGTAGATGGAAAGGCAGCTAGCACTCAACACCGGCAATTAGCTGATTTACAAGCAAGTTTAACCAATTGTTACCTCAGCACTGCACAGTTGGGGTTATGGGAAGTCAAGCAAAATCAAGTACCTTAGCACCTACATTCAAGCATATAAATCACTGATTTTTGCAATCAGCCTTGATTTATTATTATTCACCCACAATGACCACACTTTTCAAAGATTCAAAAATGCGAAGGAATTTTCAATATTTTATTGTATTACTCTTTTTTAGTTCCTGTGCCAATAGAAGCTTAACGTATTTCGGTAATTTAAAAGAGTCTGAAACGTATACATCAACTATTACTAATAAAGTAGAGCCGGTTATTCAACCAGATGATTTATTAAGTATTACACTAAGTAGCTTAAATCCTGAATCAAATGTTTTGTTTAACAATGGTCTTTTGCAAGCTCCAGGTGGGGGAGGTAGCGCAGGCTCCGGCGAAAAATTAAATGAGGGATATTTAGTAGACAAAACAGGTTCAATCAATTACCCTGTTTTAGGCACGCTGAAAATAGCTGGTTTAACAAAAACTGAAGCTATTCAACTTCTGACGACGAAGATTAGTCAATACGTTAAAAACCCCATCATCAACATCAGGTTCTTAAATTTCAAAGTGACTGTTGTAGGTGAGGTGAACCACCCAGCAACTATTGATGTTCGCACCGAACGCATCAATATTGTAGAAGCACTTGGCCTTGCCGGCGACATGACAATTTATGGCAAGCGAACCAACGTACTGATCATTCGGGAAAAAAACGGAGTTAGAAATACTGCACGAATTGACCTGAGCAATAAGGAAAGCTTAAACTCACCTTATTATTATCTTCAGCAAAACGATATCGTCTATGTGGAGGCTGAGAAGGCAAAAGGATTACAAGCCAGCTCCAGCAACTATTACTTACCAGTAATTGCCACCATAGCTTCTCTAATCAGTGTGGTGTCATTTATAATATTTAGATAAGCAATTACTCAATAACCCTCAAACTGAGTTTTAAGAATATGAGTAATCAAGAATTGTTTCCTCTTTCTTCGGAAAGAAATGAAGCGGTGGATTTAAAATCCGCGTTTTCGAAATACCTGCGCTATTGGTATTTGTTTCTTCTAGGAGCCGTTATTGCTATTGGTATTGCCTACACATACCTGCGGTACTATGCTGTTCCTGAATACTATACAAGCAGCCTCATTCTGATCAAAGACGAAAAGTCAGAGTCTGGCACGTCTTCGGCAATGGCAATCAATGACCCAGACTTGTTTAAGTCGTCTAAGAACGTGGACGACGAAGTGGAGGTCCTGAAGTCGAAAACTCTGATGCAAAGAGTGATAAGAGAACTCGACTTGTCAATAAGCTATGTAGTTGAAGGAAGGATTCGCGACGTTGAAATTTATGGTAAGGGTCTGCCTATTCAGATCATTACCAAGAAAATGAATCCTAAGTATCCCAATCCTTCTTTCTCAATTTTATTGACGGGTAACAACTCGTACAAGCTAATTGAGTCAGATGGAAAAACTAATGTTTATCAGCTAGGCGAGGAAATAACCAGACCTTATGGCTCATTTACAGTAGCGCCTGGCCCTGCATTTTACACAAATACAAAGGGTCCGAACAAGAAAATAAACATTCAGTTTCATCAGCTAAAAGATATGGCTGATGTATTTTTCTCGCGTGTTGACATTAAGCCCAGCGCTAAAAATGCTAGCGTAATCACCATGGGTATAATTGATCCTATTCCTGAACGCGGTGAGGATATTATCAACAAGATCATTGAGGTTTACGAAAAGGAATCTGTAGAAGACAAAAATGCCAAAGCAACTAACACTGTTGCTTTCCTGGACGAACGTTTGAAATACATTACGGCGGAGCTTGCTGGCGCAGAAAAGAATGTTCAGCAATACAAGAGCCAAGAGGGGATAGCA
Source organism: Hymenobacter sp. YC55 (assembly GCF_029433095.1). Taxonomy (GTDB): domain Bacteria; phylum Bacteroidota; class Bacteroidia; order Cytophagales; family Hymenobacteraceae; genus Hymenobacter. The sequence goes on along the minus strand of NZ_JARNTX010000004.1, from coordinate 73,558 downwards.
GACGTTTCCACACAGGCCTCTAATTATTTGTCGCAAGCTAGCGACTACAACAGGCAGCTTTCGGAGTGGGCTACTCAAATCGAAGTATTGGAGTCGATTGAGCGGTACATGTCCTCATCGGAATATAAAACGGTACCTAGCTCTCTCGGAATTCAAGATCCTACTTTGCTAGGCTTGATTACAAGCTTCAATGACTTGCAACTGCAACGCGAGGTGCAATTGCGCACTAGCACAGCTGAAAACCCAGTTGTAGTAGGCATCAATGAGCAGCTGGCTAATTTGCGCCGTAACATCTTAGAGAACCTGCGCAACATCAAGAAGGGCCTTGTTATTACCAGCAATAACCTAAAGCAGAACTCGGGTAATTTCCAGTCTAAAATCAAGCGGGTACCCTTGATGGAAAGAGAGCTGCTGGAAATAAACAGACAGCAAGCTGTAAAGCAGAACCTTTATCTGTTCCTGTTGCAAAAGCGCGAAGAGGTTGCTCTTGCTCTGGCTGCCACCGTTTCCAACACCCGAGTTATCGACCAGGCAGTAAGCACGCCTTACCCAATCAGCCCGAACCCGCAGAACATCTATCTGATTGCGCTCCTTGCCGGTCTAGGAATTCCGTTTGCTGGCATCTTCATCAAAAACATGCTGAACGACAAAGTTCAGAGCCGGTTGGATGTCGAGAAAGCAACAGCAACTCCTATCCTTGGCGAAATCTGCCACAACTCGCGCAGTGCTCGTAACGCGGTAGTAGTGAACAAGGACAGCCGCAGCCCAATTGTGGAAATGTTCCGGCTTGTGCGTGCCAACCTGCACTTTGCGGCTATTGGTAAAGAGAACAAGGTCATGCTCATCACTTCGAGCATGGGCGGTGAAGGCAAAACCTTCTTCAGCATCAACCTTGGCGCTAGCTTAGCCCTGACTGGCAAGAAAGTAGTTTTGCTTGAGCTGGATTTGCGCAAGCCCACACTGTCAGCTAAGCTTGGCTTGAACGATAATGTAGGTATCACAAACTACCTGACGTCCGACTCCATCACTATCAACGACATCATCCGGACTTCGGAAAAAGCACCTGATCTGTTCGTGATAAGCTCAGGGCCACTACCGCCCAACCCCGCTGAGCTGATGATGTCTGCTAAGCTTGCGCACCTTATCAACGAGCTTAAAGACATCTTTGATCATATCATCATCGATACGGCCCCAATTGGCCAAGTATCCGATGCGTTCAGCTTGAGCCCATTAGTAGACTCGACCATCTACCTGCTTCGCTACGGCTTCACCTATAAGAAGCAGATAGAGATTATCGACTCCATCTATCAGAACAAGCGTCTGAACCACCCGATGATCGTGTTAAACGACGCGAAGAAGGAAAATACGAGCAGCTACGGCTATGGCTATGGTTACGGCTATGGCGAAGAGGTGAGCACAAGCTCAAAGAAGAAGAGCTTAGAAGCTCAATAGTCGATTATCTTATTTAAGCAATTTCACAGTGTCCACCACCAACATTGCAGTAGTTCGCCCGGAGCCAAGGGCCGTGTTGGAGCGGCGCAAGAATGCAGCAAAAGACCCAAACCGCTTGCTCAAGCAAGGGGTTTGGGCTTATTTTCTACTCTTAATATTTGAGGGGGCGTTGCGGAAATGGTTTTTACCAGGTCTAGCAACCCCTCTTCTTATTGTCCGCGACCCGTTGGTCGTATGGCTGCTATTCGTCACTTGGCAGCGCGGTTTACTCCCAGCTAATCCCTACTTGATTGGGATGATGCTGATTGGGGTACTGTCAACTTTTACGGCTGTGCTTTTCGGCCACGGCAACATCGCAGTAGCTATCTATGGAGCTCGCATCCTGCTACTTCACTTCCCCATGATATTCGTGATTGGCCGCATCTTCAATCGTGAGGATGTAGTGAAGCTAGGGAAGGTAACGTTATGGATAGCCATTCCGATGACAGTCCTTATTGCGTTGCAGTTCTATAGCCCACAGTCGGCTTGGGTGAACCGTGGAGTAGGCGGCGATATGGCTGGTGCAGGTTACAGCGGTGCGCTAAACTATTTCCGCCCGCCAGGCACCTTCTCTTTCACCAACGGCAACACGCAGTTTTTCATGTTTGTTGCGTGTTTTGTGTTCTACTTCTGGCTGAACTCTCAAAACGTCAATCGCATAATCTTGATTGCGGCGACAGCCGGATTGCTTGCGGCCATACCGATGTCGATTAGCCGCTCCTTGCTATTTAGCGTGGGCGTAACCATGATCTTCACGTTGGCAGCGGTTGCCCGGAAACCTCAGTACCTGTCCAAGATCATTCCTATTGCTTTTGCTATGGTCGTAGCCTTGGCAGTCTTGAGTCAAGCCAGCTTCTTCCAGAATGCTACCGAAGCTTTCCTTTCGCGCTTCACAAGCGCCAGCGAAACAGAAGGCGGCTTGGAAGGTACCATTGGCAACCGCTACTTGGGTGGTATGATAGCGGCTCTTACCGGCTCTTCTAATACTCCGTTCTTCGGCTATGGCATCGGAATGGGTACAAACGTAGGAAGTATGCTCCTGAGCGGCGGCACACAGTTTCTGATAGCAGAAGAAGAGTGGGCGCGCCTAATTGGCGAAATGGGTCCTTTATTCGGGATAATCGTAATTTTCCTCCGGGTTGGCTTCTGCATAAAAGTTGGCCTTGCTTGCTATGAAAAGCTTAGCGTGGGCGACTTTTTGCCCTGGATTCTGCTGAGCAATGGCCTGCTGTTGATACCACAAGGACAATGGGCACAGCCAACTGCCTTAGGATTCAGCACCCTAATAGCGGGGCTGCTTATTGCTTCCCTGCGAAGCGCCCCGCAAAAACGTGTAGTTCGCACAAGCTGATTGAGACTTGTCTGGCCACGCTGTGTGGCACTAGTATTACACTAAAATCAGCGACGTGAACATAGTTTTCTTTGCACATCCCGACTTCCTCGGTCATCAGAGCATGCCCCGCTTCGCAAGAATGCTGGCAGAAGGAATGAAAGAACGTGGGCATAACGTCGAGATACTTTCGCCTCAAGCAAAAGTATCTCGGCTTCCTGCTCCAAAAGCATTAAGGAAATGGCTGCACTACATAGATCAGTACATCACATTTCCTAGTGCCGTCCGCAAGGGTTTATCTACTTACTCGCCCGATACTCTCTTCGTGTTTACAGATCATGCCTTAGGCCCTTGGGTGCCCTTGGTAGCAGATCGGCCGCACGTGGTGCACTGCCACGACTTTCTAGCGCAATGGTCTGCTTTAGGGGCCATACCCGAGAACCCCACGGGCTGGTCGGGGCAGCAGTACCAGAAGTACATCCGGCAAGGCTATTCACAAGCCAAGAATTTCATTTCTGTTTCTCGCAAGACGCAGCAGGATCTTGCCCACTTTCTGCCCACCCCTCCCCGCTCTTCAGAGACAGTCTACAACGCGCTAAACCAGAAGTTCGGCCCCGTAGATATAGAGCAGGCACGGGCTTCCTTAACCAAGCAAACGGGTATAGACTTAAACGCTGGCTACCTCCTTCACATTGGCGGAAATCAGTGGTATAAGAACCGAGCTGGGGTTATCGAGATTTATACTGCCTGGCGCAAGAACACGGGCGGCACCCTCCCGCTGCTCTTGATTGGTGAGGCTCCAACGCTAGCTCTAGAGCAGCTGCGTGAGCAATCTGGCTATCAAAAGGATATTCACTTTCTCACGAATATCTCGGACGAATTTGTACAGTTGGCGTATGCCGGGGCTTCTGTGTTCCTTTTCCCATCCCTCGCCGAAGGTTTTGGCTGGCCTATTGCGGAGGCAATGGCCTCCGGATGCTTAGTTCTCACAACCAACGAGGCGCCAATGACAGAAGTGGCAGGAGATGCAGGTTTCCTGGCTCCTCGCCGTCCTGCTGTTGAAGAGCAAGTTACTACTTGGGCCGACGAAGCTGCTCAAGTACTCCAACAGATCCTCTCCCTCTCTCCCATTGACCGAAGCCGTGCGGTAGAAGCAGGCATTCTAAATGCCAAAAGATTTGAGCCTAAAACCCTATTGGATCAAATCGAGAAGATTTATTTAACCTGCACAAAAGAAACAGCCGAAATAAGTAGTTCGGCCCGTTAGACATGAAAATACTTTTCATAATTCCTGTTTACAAACCTGCTTACATATATGGAGGCCTAATGGCCGTTGTGTATTTACTAGCTGAGTCATTGGTCCGCAATGGCCACGACGTAACAGTGTACACAACTACCGCAAATGGCAAAGAGGAATTGGATGTCAAAACCGGTGAGGAAGTATTAGTCGACGGCGTTAAAGTGTATTATTTTAAAAGATACACGAAAGGTAATTCGCATTTGTCGCCCGGGTTTTGGAACAAGATCTTTCAGACAGTGAAAGATTTTGATGTAGTCCATCTGCATTCGTGGTGGAGCCCTGCAATTGTAGCAGCGGCAGCAGTTTGCCGTATGCGCGGCGTGAAGCCAATTCTGTCACCCCACGGCATGTTCTGTGATTATATATTAACTACAAACAATAAAGTTAAGAAGCAGATCCTACAAACCGTTGTAGGCAAATCATTGCTTAATAATACCTACCTCCACGTGTCAACACCCATGGAGTGGGAAGAAAGCCAGCTCATCTTAAAGAAGAAATGGGATGGAGCAATTATCTCTAATCTGGTGGAACTTGATAATGTAAAGCCCCCAACAAAAAGAGATGCGAATAGTGTCTTCACAGTAGGGTTCATCTCAAGAATAGACCCGAAGAAGGGCTTGGATATCCTAATTAAAGCTTTGTCGAAAGTCTCTTTTAACTATAAGCTCAAGGTAGCTGGTACTGGCGAGGATGACTATGTTAATAAGCTAAAGAACCTAGCCGTAGAATGCGGTAATGCAGATAAGATAGAATGGGTTGGGTGGAAAGACAACGTTCAGAAAATGAAGTTTTATTCTGAAATAGATCTATTTGCTCTTACCTCACACAACGAGAATTTTGCAGTTGTTGTAATCGAATCCTTGTCGGTGGGCACTCCCGTGTTTTTAGGCAAGAATGTGGGCTTATCTAGTTATGTAGCCGACAAGGATTTGGGGTGGATAACCAATATCCACGACATCGACCAAGTTACTGCGGATCTTGAAGTTGTCTATCGGGAAACGGAAAAGCGCAAGTTCATTCAAGAAAATGCGCCAGAAATTATTTCCCACGACTTCAACAAGAATTACTTAACCAAGCAATATACAGACTACTATAAAACATTAATTCCTCAATAAGTAAGCATAGAAAAAAATGCCGCTACGTCATTTCCCGCTCAAAACCGCACAGTTCTATTATTTAATGAAGCATATAAGAACTTTCTTATTTTTTTCTTACGCCGGGTTATTGACTTATATCGTGTTTTTTGCTCGAAGAAGACAATCACTTGTCTGGCGAGATAATCTTGTAAACTTGGTTCCTATTAAACACACGATTCAGTCGTTTCGGCGGTCTGATCTGATTGGCTTAGAGAATAACGTTGCGAACTTGCTCGGAAACATAATCATTTTTATTCCGCTTGCTTTTTTCTTAGTCAACGTTTTTGGAGTTTATACCAAACGCAAAATAATACTCATTGGATTTCTCCTAAGCTTTTCTATTGAATTGATTCAGTTCGTCTTAAGAATAGGGGTACCTGATATTGATGATATTATTTTAAATGTAACCGGTGTAGTTATAGGGATCTATTTATACAAAATACTTTGGGCCGTCCTTAAGAATCAGCCAAGATAAAGTTGTTGTATGTTGCAGACTGATTTGTCTAAATTCGATACGGAGGGGTACGTAGCCGGACCCAAGCTCAAGGTATTGATTTGGTTTTTCTTCAATTACTTGATCATGGACAGTTTCTTCCCATGGCCTTACAAACTCAAACGCTCCTTGTTGATATTGTTTGGGGCGCGGGTAGGCGAAGGACTGGTAATCAAGAACAAAGTGCGGATTAAGAATCCTTGGCGCCTCACAATCGGCAAGAATTGCTGGATCGGGGAATCCGTCTGGATTGATAACCTGGAAGATGTTGCAATAGGCAACAACGTTACTCTCTCGCAAGGCGCTATGCTGCTCACCGGCAACCATGACTACAAAGTCAGTAGCTTTCCTTATAAATTAGGAAAGATAACCTTGGAAGACGGGGTGTGGATAGGTGCTCAGTCAGTGGTATGTCCTGGTGTACGGTGCGAGTCTCACTCGATTCTTACGGTTCACTCGGTAGCTACTAAAAATCTGGATGCGTGGGGTATTTATGCCGGCAATCCCGCAACCTATATGCGTAAGCGCGAAATTCTTAAGTAGGCGCAGCGGAAAAAGTATGAGTTTAGCCCAGAGCCACCCTCCTCGTAGCATGAAGAAAAGAATATTACTTATTGGATATAACTTTTCTCCCGAGCCTACTGGTATTGGTAAATACAGCGGGGAAATGATGGCATGGTTAGCCAAAAACAATTACCAGTGCGATGTAATAACCGCTTACCCGTATTACCCGCAGTGGAAGGTAGATGCGGCTTATTACAACAACCGGTACAGCTTCAAAACGGAAACCGTAACTCTTCCTTCAGGGGGCACAATGCACGTTCATAGGTGCCCCATGTATGTACCTTCCGTTCCTTCAGGATTGAAGCGAATGTTGTTGGACATGTCTTTTTCTTTGACTGCTTCGCTGAAACTCATACAGTTACTTATAACTAAGAAATTCGATACGGTTATTACGGTTGCTCCCTCTTTCCAATTTGGCTTGTTGGGAATAGTTTGCAAAAAAATATCGAAAGCTAAATTCGCTTACCATATCCAAGATTTGCAGATCGAAGCTGCTAGAGATTTGAATATGATACGCTCGAAAGGCGTGATTGACACGCTGTTTAAAGTAGAAAAATATATCTTCAATCAGGCCGATTATATCAGTAGTATATCGGAAGACATGATTAAGAAGATAGAAGCCAAAGCGCAGAAAGAGGTGTTATTATTTCCGAACTGGACTGACAATTCACTCTTTTTTCCAATCGATAATAAGACTGGGCTGAAAGAGCAATTCGGCTTTAATCCCAACGATACTATCGTTTTGTATTCGGGGGCAATCGGTGAAAAGCAAGGCTTGGAATATATTTTGCACGCTGCCAAAAGCTTCGAAAACAGAGCATCTGTAAAATTCGTCATTTGTGGTTCAGGACCTTACAAAGAGAAATTACAGAATATGGCTGCTGGCTTGCAGTTAAAGAATGTAGTGTTCTTGCCTTTGCAGCCGTTCGAAAAGTTTAACCAGTTTTTGAATATGGCTGATATTCATTTGGTTATTCAAAAAGGCACAGCCGGTGATTTAGTGATGCCATCTAAACTGACTACCATATTGGCGGTAGGTGGCCTAGCTGTTGTTACGGCAAATGAAGGCTCAGGCTTGTATTCGCTTTTAAGCAAATATAACATGGGCTTGCTGGTAGAGGCTGAAAACCAACAAGCTTTAAATGAAGGTTTGCGCAAAGCTATTGATGAAGATAATCAGCGCCTTACCAAGAATGCCCGCACCTACGCCGAAAATTACCTTTCAATAGAAAAGATTATGAGGACGTTTGAGAGCACCGTCATAAATTCTTAATACTCAATGCTCGCAATACATTGAGTAAGCCGCCTTATAATTGCGAGGTTTTCTCCTGTTATATACGCTTATATTAGTACCATTATTTTAGTATCTAGCAGTCTACTGATTACGCATAATTTTAGATCATGTCTTCTAAAGCCACTCTTCCTGCTGACTTTGTTGTAGAGCGAGGTCAAACGCAGAAGGACGTTAACTATACTATCCTGGCTAATCTTGCCAATAGATTTCCTAAAGGTGCTACTATTCAGGCCTTGGATTTGCCGTGTGGCAACTTAGAGTTCTTAACGTATTTGCGGAAGCTATTTCCGGCCGCAAAACTATGGGGCGCGGACCTATTCCCTCCCTCAAATAAGAGCCAAGATGTATCCTTCGTTGAAATGGATTTGACAAAGGATTTCACATTGCCTGATCAACAGCAATTCGACCTCATTACTTCTATTAGCGGCGTAATGATGTTTAGTAATACGTTATCATTTATCAGGAACTGTGCTTCTCGTTTAAAACCCGGTGGAACCTTTATCGTCACGAATGATAATTCAGCTACCATAATTGACCGGATAGCCTATCTCCTTTTTGGGAGATATCGGATGTTCCGGCCGATCTATGATGACACCGAGGAATTAACCGAGAATGTACCTGTTCAAGAGCTTTGCCGGCTTTTGCGCAAGCACGGGATAGAAATCGAGAAAATCGAATACACCTCTTCTTATTCCAAAGACTTAGTGTATTTGCCAGCTGCTCTATTGGTGTATCCCATACAACAGCTTTACCTGTCGCGCTTAAAGACAAACTTGCCTGAGAGCCTAAAACAACAGATGTATCCTTTCAAGCACCTCTTCTGCAAGCACTATATCATTACGGGCAGAAAAGTAGCTTAGGTGAGCGTTGAAGCTATTGTGGCCTCAATGAACCGAGTTGGCAGTTTTTGCTTCTGGTACTGCTGGGCTCGGCGCAGCAACTTCCGTTTTACGCGGTTTCTTTTTGAACTGGATAAAGCCTGATACCCATATCCAGATAGCTAATAGCGAGGCGAAAGGAATAAAGCGGCGGCGCTTAAAATCGATTATGGTGTGGGTTGCATCAACTGCGGTAATAGTGTGCAAGCCATCTGGATAATCGGGATGCGGAGAGGTTAGTGCGGCTGCTTCTCGTTCGGCGTATTCGGTTGTCGTGAGCGTGAGCACCTCATTGATGGTGATGCCGTATCCATAGTCCTTGGCACAGTCCTGGGCAGGACGGTAGAGTTTGCCGGCTTCCTCGAAAAATGGCCCGGCAGGACGCGCACTTCGAATATCCGTCTTAACTGGATTTTGTGGATGCTCGTGCCAGGGCCCTTCTAAGCTGACAGCGTACGAGATGTACAGATTGAGCATGGGGTCACGGTCCATGCGGGTATAGAAGAGCCAATAACGCCCATCATACTCCAGCAAGGTAGAATCAACGGCAGGTGCCTCCAGCAATAGCTGGCCCGCAGCAGGATCCGTGACTGGCTTCCGCAGGTCATACATGCGGATGCTGTTGCTAACCCACCCTTCGGGAATACAATAGGGCCCGAAAAGAAATGGATACGATAAGTGAAATGGGAAGTCTAAGACCAGCTCGGGTGTGCTGCCTTGCTGCCATGGGTAGCTGAGGCGCGAAATATTGCCGCGTCGCACCCGGTAGTCGTATGCTTCAAAGTACACCACCGTTCCGGACTCCTCCTGCCGTGCGAAACAGTCCGCATAGAACACGTTGCGGCTAGGAAGCTCAGGCGCATCTACCCTTACCCCACGTAGGGTTTCTGGGCGTAAGAAGTCTTGAATAGGCCTATTCACTACCCCCATGTTCCATTGATCGGCCTGCAGGTAAATGTTGTATAGCTGCTGAATCTTCTGCCTCACTAAGCCCCCCAAAAAGCGTAATGTAGCCGCGTTGGATGGTAATTGAACTTCACTAGCGGCAGGCAGCGGCTGAAGCGCCAAGCTGGGCAACTCACCGCCAGCAAGCAGTTGGCGGCAGATGTCAGTAGGCCAATTGGCGCATTCCGTGTAAATGGTAGTTGCACTAAGTGACAGGCTATGCAGCAACGTCCGAAAGTACCCCTGCTTCAACACCGTGGTTGCTCCCGAACTTGCTAATTGACAAAGCATTGCGGGTGTGACGATCTTGTGGGTACACGTCTCCCAAAAACCAATCGGTAAGTTTGGTTTGTTGCGTTGTGCTCCAAACTGAAAATACCAAATATTTGATTTAGTTAGCTTGGCAACCAACGTGTTAACAGTTTGGTCGGCAAAGCTTAAGATAAAGTCGAGCTGATAACCGCTTATAGCAGCAACAATTGCCTCATCGAGTTCAACGCCAGCACCTTGCTGCCGAGGAGTACACGTAAGCTTTGGTATGTCAAGAGCAAAGTCGCGGGTGGTAGTGGTTTGCAGAAGAGCCGAGGGCTTGTAAAACCACTTCAGGTAGCGTTGCCATAGTAGGCTTCCAGCTTGTGCAGGCTGCACTGCTTTACCATTCCTTGTGTCTACTTCAATCAACACTTCCAACGAAGTATTGGCCAGTAGCGAGATAGCGCGGAGCGCTTGGCTTTCCCAAGAGCGGAGGTAGCCCCCCTGATAAAGTACTCCGATTCGAATTATTCGAGCATTATTTGTCATTAAAAATTATATCGGTGGTTACAAGCTTATGCCGCGAACTTAGGCCGCATTAACGCTCTAACCACTCTAAAGCGCGAGGTAATACTTTCTAAATTGGATTAGGAATATCACTATGTCTCAGACCCCGCCGATATTTCTTGAATGTCGCTTTTAGCGCCGTCATAAAATCACTATAACTGCTCAAAATAGATCCAAATCCATTCATATGAGCCCAAGCAAACATTTGTGCTCTTTTGGAAGAAGATAGGAGGTTGAGAGCCTCCGCTAATTCTGATTTTTCTTGAGCTGTATAAACGTCGGAGCCTAAGCAATCTGATAGTACCCCTGCAAAGTTTGCTCTTTCCTTGTATAGTTGAGATATGTTCCAGCCACGTTTTTTATACGCGGGCTCCAAAACCTCTTCGAACACCTTACGCACGCCATCTATTTCCAACATTTTGCGCCGCTGACGCACCTTACCCGCATCAGACCACACGCGGTAGAAAGCCAGAATTTCGTCGAGGTAGATATTACCAAATCCGGCGGCAGCCAATTCGGCAGAAAGGTGAAAGTCTTCGGCAGAGTTAGGACGTCCGGTGTTGTAGTTGACGGCCTCTAAAGCCGCTCTTCTAAACATAATGATGTTGGCTGCTACCCTATAACCTTTCTTGGAGGCCAACAAGGCATCTTCGCTTTTTTGGAATCCAGATGGACGAATGAGCAATCTTTGCCGAAGAAAGTTTCCGTGCTCATCAATCTCCTGAATGGCACCATGAGCGTAGGCTGCTTCAGGATGACGAGACAACAAAGTGGAAAGTTTTTCGATGTAAGTAGGGGCTAGTATGTCATCAGAATCAAGACGAACTATGTACTCACCGGTAGCTTTGCGCAAGCATTCATCGGTGTTTTTGGAAATACCGACGTTTTTCGGCTGCCGAAAGTTTTTCAGTACCGGTATTTCCTTTTCTAACTCTTTTAAGACTTCTGCAGTGTTGTCAGTGCTGCAATCATCTAATATGATGATTTCACTTGGTGCAACTGTTTGGTTGAACGCGCTACGCACGGCAAGTGCTAAGTATTGCGACTGGTTGTAAGTAGGAATGCAGACTGAAATCTTCATTAGCGTATTGATTGTAAACTCACTTTTGCCTTTTACGGCAAAAGTGAGTTTAGAACGTTTGTTGTTACCTAGCTCTTAATAGACAACAGATGATGATTACTATCTGATACTTATTTTAAAAGGTTGTCGCTATTGCTAAACAACACCATCAATCAAACTTATTTAGCGAAAACTTTTACTGCAGCTTTAGGACATTTCTTAGCTACAATGCAGTCCAAGCTGAACCATTCATTGATAACTAGCGTCCGAAAGATAATAAACGCCATTTTAGTACGGTAATCCTCCAAGTTTAAATTGGCATAGGTCTGTTTTGTTAGGAAGGATTAGTGTTTCTAGTTGCTAGCAGTACAGCAGTAGCTCCTCGGTGAATACAACGCTTTCGTAGCTCGCACAGCTAGATACATAACGGCCACCATTATGCACTGCTGGCTGTTGCTCTCGGCACCGTATTATAGACCTTTCAAGTTATAGCACAGTAACTAAGGGTTGTATACAGTAGTAGAATTGATCATTCACATACCGATTACATGTGGCAACTCCCTTAAAGATAGGGACTGTTATTCTATAACAGGCTAAAATATTATATATAGTCTATAATTATATGTACATGCGGCTTACTTGGCTGGAAGCTAGGGCAGTCAATTTCTTTTTGTGCAATACTCTTATCTAGCGCGACGGGCTTAGTAGAAAATATTGCCATTGCTTGCTATCACCCTTTGTATAATCTACAGTCAGCATCAATACAGAAGTCCGAAGCGCTGTATCAATCGTAAGTCGCCTATGCGCTGTTCGGCAACGCTAATCTGGATGATCATACTATTAAGTATGCTTGGCTACCCGTGAAACTTCAAAGCTTAACACAACATATCCAACTATTTTTATGAGCACGCTAAATAGTTTGCACTAGAACCATAACTTTGCACTTTGCTCGATAAAATAGATAATACCATATACTTCTTTGATCAGCCATATCACATTATGGCTTAGCACTAAAAACGGCAACTATTTTATAAAATCTCTTTAGATTCGCTTTATGTCCCTCAAAATACTATTGCTCTCTCACAAATTCCACCCAGACATAGGGGGTATAGAGGTCAACTCTGAAATCTATGCCAGTGCTTTTGCGGGCGCAGGGCACGAGGTTCGTATCCTAACCTGGTCGAGTACAGTTACAGCTGAAGACGCCAAATTTCCATTCCGAGTTGTTCGAAACCCCAGCACCTCTCAGCTCTTTCAGCAGCACGAATGGGCTGATATTGTTTTCGAGAACAATCCGTGTGTACGATTAGCTTGGCCTGCCGTGTTTTTTGGCCGGCCTTCCGTCATTGCTTTGAATACAGCAATAGAATGGGACAGCAGTGCCAGTTGGTTGAAGCGAAACTGGTTGAAAAGGGCTGATTCTGTGATTTCGGTTAGCGAAGCTGTACGCAAGCAAAACTGGCCAGCCTCTTCGGTTATCGGCAACCCCTACCGGGCCAAGGATTTCATGATGATTCCTGATGTAGAGCGGACCAACAACTTCGTATTTCTAGGGCGCCTCGTATCGCAGAAAGGAGTAGCTATGGCTATTCAGTCCTTTCATCAAGTATTGACTAGGTTAGACGAAGCAAAGCAGGGCGCTGACAAACCTTCTCTCACTATTATCGGCGACGGTCCTGAACGTGAAAACTTGGAAGCCTTAGTAGCATCTCTTGGGATAAAAGCCTACGTGCATTTCATTGGCTTCCTGGAAGGACGGGCCTTAGCTAGAGAATTGAACCGTTATCGGTACCAGTTAGTACCGTCGTTGTACGGGGAGGCATTCGGTAACGTGGTGCTGGAGGGAATGGCTTGTGGATGCTTACCCATTGTTTCAAATAGTGACGGTTTGCCTGATGCTGTTGGCAAAGCAGGTCTAGTTTTCCAGCGTGGCAGTGTAGAATCGTTGGCAAGCACCATTTTGGGCATCCTGCACGATCCAGCTATGGAGCTAGAGCTTAGACGGGCAGCACCCGCTCACCTATCAGCCCATCAGCCTGAAGTGGTAGCAGCCCGCTATCTACGCATTCTGGAAGCTGCAGCAGGCTACAAGCGGGTAAGCGCCCTTAATGAAGTAGCCACTTCGGCCTTGCCGGTCAGTCAATAATGCTATCTGCGGCCTTGATACAAAAAGATGTTGGGTGGCTACTAGTTTGATTTTGATATTAATAGGTAGTTGCTCTGCTGGAGTTTAAGTGAAGACGAAATAGAAGACAAAAGTCCCGGTTCTTACTTTGAGAGCTGGGACTTTTGTCGTTAGCGGCCACCAACGGAACTGGTTTTACTTAATTAAGAGAGCGGTGTATTGCTCACTTGTTGGTCAAGGAAACCTTGTGGAGGCTAAGAAACACTGCCTTCCAACGCAACCTTACCTTTAATTCAGTTGTTTTGTCCTGTCTTATCAACTGAACAACCCTATGCCTCAGCTCCCCACGCACCGTCCGCGCCGCAACCGCAAGTCAGCCGTTATCCGCGACATGGTGCAGGAAACCAGACTCACCACGCACGACTTCATATACCCTGTCTTTCTTATTGAAGGTGAAAACCAAACGCTGGAAGTTAGCTCGATGCCGGGCATTCACCGTTTCACAGCCGACCGACTGATTGACGAAATCGGGCGGTGCGTGGAGCTAGGCATCCACAGCTTCGCCCCTTTTCCGAGCATCAACGACGCTTTAAAAGATCGGCTAGCCAAGGAAAGCGCTAACCCTGAAGGCCTCTATCTGAAAACTGTAGCTGAAATCAAACGTCAGTTTCCGGAGGTTATGATTATGACCGACGTAGCGATGGACCCCTACAGTTCTGATGGGCATGACGGGGTGGTAGACGCCGAATCCGGTGAAATTCTGAACGATGCTTCTTTGGAAGTACTTGGGCAAATGGCGTTGGCCCAAGCTCGTGCCGGTGCCGACATTATCGGTCCTTCGGATATGATGGACGGCCGTGTAGCATGGATTCGGGATGTGCTTGACAGCAACGCCTTCAACCACGTGAGCATCATGAGCTACACGGCTAAGTACGCCTCTGCTTTCTACGGTCCCTTCCGCGACGCCCTCGACTCGGCGCCCAAGAAAGGCGACAAGAAAACCTACCAGATGAACCCCGCCAACCGCCGCGAGGCGTTACGCGAATTGGTTCTCGACGAGCAGGAAGGTGCCGACATGGTGATGGTGAAGCCGGCCCTAAGCTACCTGGACGTGATTATGGATGTGAAGAACCACACCAACTTGCCTGTGACAGCCTACAACGTATCGGGCGAGTATGCCATGGTGAAAGCAGCCGCGCAAAACGGCTGGCTCGATGGCGAGAAAACCATGATGGAGGTGCTGACCAGCATTAAGCGGGCCGGGGCCGATGCCATTCTTACCTACTTCGCCAAGGAGGCGGCTGAAGTGCTGCGCCGGGGGTAATTGACTTGTATTTCAACGCAAATTTGTTGGGCAAATCCGGTGGTTAACCAGTGGATTTGCCCAACTTTGTTTCTTGGCTATTCTGATCCACCTACTCACGTAATGCATGCTATTGCGTCGCGCTACTGCCACTGACCTGCCTGCTATTATCGCGCTGGTGCGCCGCGTGGTGCCGTTGATGAATGAGGCTGGCAACTACCAATGGTCAGCTGATTACCCAAACGAGGCTGTTTTCCAAAACGATATCACCCAACAACAACTTTGGGTAGCGGAACTGGCAGGCCAGCTGGTTGGCATAGCAGCCCTTACGCGTGACCAAGACGAAGAATATAGCCAAGCCGATTGGGACGTCACTGAGCCTGCCCTCGTGACGCACCGTCTCGCCGTAGACCCTGCCGCGCAAGGCCAAGGGGTAGCGGTAGCGTTGTTGCAGCAAGCTGAAACGCTTGCCGCTGAGCAGGGCTTGAAGGTGTTGCGCGTTGATACCAATTCCGAAAATGTGGCTACCCAGCGGCTCTTTCCAAAGCTAGGCTATCGGTTTGCGGGCGAAATCACCTTGGCATTTCGGCCGGGGCTACGCTTCTTCTGCTACGAAAAGCAGCTACCAGGATAAGTTACCAGTTATAAGCTGTTGCCCATTTGCAGTACTAAACCGTACACTGGCAACCGGCAATCTGTAACTGACAATTCTATGTGGTGGACGTATGCCCTGCTTTCAGCAGTTTTTGCTGCTCTCACCGCT
The DNA here is from genome assembly GCF_029433095.1 of Hymenobacter sp. YC55. Taxonomy (GTDB): domain Bacteria; phylum Bacteroidota; class Bacteroidia; order Cytophagales; family Hymenobacteraceae; genus Hymenobacter. The sequence continues at coordinate 58,057 of NZ_JARNTX010000004.1, read as the reverse complement.
ATTTTGGCTAAAGTGGGCATCAAGGGAGTTAATTCTGACTTGGCTACGGCTATTCGTACCGTCGTGATTTTGGTTGTGGCCTGGGGCATTGTGTTTGCCAGAGACAGCGCTGCCGACTTTTATGCTCTTACACCGCGCAACTGGTTTTTTCTGGTGCTGTCTGGAATGGCAACAGGCCTGTCTTGGATCTTCTACTTCAAGGCGTTGCAGTTAGGGAAAGTGTCGCAAGTAGCTCCCGTTGATAAGCTGAGCGTGGCCATTGCTATTGTTTTGTCGGTCTTGTTTCTGGGCGAGGCGCTTACGCTGAAAGCCGCTTTAGGTGCTGCCCTTATTATTGGTGGGACGCTGGTATTGATTCTGTGAGTACTTTTCGGGCAGCTGGCAGTCCGAAAGGCTAGGTTTGTTATAACTCTAGCTTCTCGCTGCCAATTTTCCGTTATAATTCAGCCCTACCTTATGCTTCGACTTCTCGCAGTTATTGCCGTGGGCGGAGCCGTAGGCAGCGTGAGCCGTTATTTGGCACAAATGGCCGTGACACGGCATTTCACGCACCCTTTTCCATTAGGCACATTACTAGTCAACGTGTTGGGTTGCCTGCTGATAGGCTTGTTCTATGCATTAGCCGAGAAAGGCACCCTGGCCTCAACTACGCTACGCCTCCTGCTTACTACTGGCTTCTGCGGCGGTTTTACTACGTTCTCGACTTTCTCTTACGAAACCCTCACCTTGCTTGAAAATGGGCGCTATCTGCTAGTGGCCCTTTATGTAGCAGGGAGCGTGCTGCTTGGCCTGCTGGCTACATTTGCCGGGGTGGCACTGGTGCGGGCTCTGTAGAAGGTAATTTCTGAAACGGCCAACGGCCTAGCCGACGGCTCCAGAGCAGGAACACGATGCTGCCTAGTGCCATCATTAACAAGGCTGCTACTTGGAAGGGCAAAAAGATGCGTGTGCTGCCACTTTCGTAGAGCAAGGCACCATCCTTAATGCTCCAAAAAACCCACAGCCACACCACTACGGCAACTACTACTGGCAACGGATACAATGGCATTTTGAACGGAAGGCCCGCTGTGCCGCGCCGCCGACGCAGGAGCACCAACCCTATTGCTTGCCCCACAAATTGCACCAGTATCCGCATGGCCAGAATGGCGCTGATGACCTCGCCTAGTCGAAACAGCAAGCTGAACACAAAGCCTACGCCTCCCAGAATCAGCAGCGACACGTGCGGGAATTGCTTGGTAGGGTGCGTTTTGGCAAAAACCGGCAGAAACTCGCCGTCGGCGGCCGCCGCATACGGAATACGCGAGTAGCCCAGCAGCACGGCAAACAGCGACGCAAACGCTACCCACAGCACCAGGGCCGTAGCAGCCTTGGCGGCGGTAGCACCATAGATTTTCTCTACAAAGGAGCTCACGATAAACTGAGACTTGCTGGCTTCCTGCCACGGAATAACGGTTCCTACGCTCCAGTTGAGAAGCAGGTACAACGCCATGATGCCCAGAATGCTCAGAAAAATACTGCGCGGAATAACTTGTTGCGGGTTAACTATTTCGCCGCCCAGGTGGCACACGTTGTAGTAACCTAGGTAAGAGTAGATCGTTTTGACGGCAGCTTGCCCCAATGCCGCCGAGAGTAGTAAGCCCGTCAGTTGTCCGTCGTGCCAAGACAGCAGTCCGCTGACCCCGCCAGCAGGCAGCCAGGCGACAGGGTAGGTTGAGTGCGTAAGGCCACCAAAAATCAGCCAGCCCATCAAACCCAGTACGCCCACCCAAAGCATAACCCCAAGCCGACCAATATCGTCGATGCGGCGGTAGAGTAGCGCAATCAGCAGCAAGACCACGGCGCCAGACACCAGTTTGGGCTGCCACGTATAGTTGAGCGGCACCAGGTAACTGAAGTATTGAGCGAAGCCAATGGCACCCGACGCTACCACCAGCGGGGCTTGCACCAACGTTTGCCACACGTAGAGAAACGACATCAATCGGCCCCATTTCTGCTCGCCGTAAGCTAGCTTCAGAAACCGGTAAGAACCTCCTGCTTCGGGATAAGCGGCGCCCAGCTCGCTCCAAATCAGCCCATCGATTAGCGCCAACACGGCGCCAGCTAGCCAGCCAAGCAGAAAGTTGGGACCCATGAACCCCATTACCAGCGGCAGCGTGACGAAGGGCCCAATGCCCACCATGTCAATCATGTTGAGCGCAGTGGCTTGGATCAGCCCCAAACGCCGACGAAGTGGAGCAGCAGAAGCAACCGAGTTGGTAGTAGCAGGTTCAGCCATAGAGGCGTAAAAGTCGGATTAAATGGAATTGTTCGAAGCTGCGCTGCTAAGTTTTCAAAGTCTTGCGCTGCCCAGCCGTTTGGTTGCAATACAGTTTAGCTACGTCTTGCCGAATACGCATTTCGTCAACTTCACTCTGGGTAGCTCCGTACCACGGGTAGCCCATTTGCCTTACTTAAGGCTGCAAAACTACGTCGTTCATGTCTGCTGGATCTTCTAAAATTGCCATCTACGGGGCCATTGGGGCCAATGTCGCCATTGCTATTTCCAAATTCGTAGCGGCTTTCTTCACGGGTAGCTCGGCTATGCTCTCGGAAGGTATTCACTCTCTTGTGGACAGCGGCAACGGCATTTTGATCTTGTACGGCGTCAAACAAGCCGAGAAGCCAGCCGATACCCGCCACCCCTTTGGGCGCAGCAAAGAACTGTATTTCTGGTCGTTGATTGTGGCCATTCTGGTGTTCTCGGTGGGAGGTGGTATGTCGTTCTACGAGGGCGTCGAGCACCTGCGGCACCCTTCTCCCATCACCGACCCCACTTGGAACTACGTCGTATTAGGCTTGTCACTGCTGTTTGAAGGTATTTCCTTCTTTCTCGCATTCCGCGAATTCAATAAGAGTCGGGGGGAATCTGGCTTTTGGGAAACCTTGGGCCGCAGCAAAGACCCTTCGGTGTTTGCCATTCTGATGGAAGACTCGGCAGCCTTAATAGGCTTGGTCATTGCGTTGGCGGGCGTATACTTCGGGCACCTACTCAACAATCCATTCTTCGATGGGGGTGCTTCCATTTGCATCGGCATCCTGCTGGTATCGGTGGCTATTTTCTTGATTTACAAGACCAAAGGCCTACTAGTAGGCGAAGGCGTGGATGATGAGACACTGGACGGACTTGAGGCGTTAGCCCGCCAAGACCAAGCGGTGGAAGCCATCCGCCGGCCGCTAACTATGTATTTAGGCCCGCACGACGTGGTGCTAGCACTTGACGTAGAGTTTCAGGATCATCTGTCGGCCAACGAAGTGGAGCAGGCCGTCCGCCGACTACAAGACACCATACGGACCAAGTATCCGGATTTCAAGCGCATCTTTATCGAAGCCAAATCCATTGCTGGCAAGCAGCGTGCACCATTAGCCTCCGATTCTACGGCCGTGTCGCCGCAGATCTAACCTCGCATAGCGCTGATTCATAGAAGATTATTACCAAAAAACCGAAAGAAATTGCTATTGCGAGCTTGGTTGCCGTAGTTGCAAGCGCCGCAGCCGGTTGCTTTCACCTCAACAACTCGACCTCGACTTTTGCGGTAAAAGGTAGTCTGTAAGCTCGGCAAAACCGAAGCGTGTCTTCTTCCAACTCCGCACCTATGCCCCCTGCTCCTACTGATACCAACCCCTTCCAATCCTTTTGGATGGCTGGCTACGAATGCACCGACCAGCTTAACTGCTTTGGTCACCGCGTGGATTTCTTGCCATTGACCGGCCATCTACAGCTCCTTGAGCAAGATTATCAAGACCTTCGGCAGCACAAGCTAGGGACAGTACGCGAAGGAATTCGGTGGAGCCAGATCGAGAAGGTACCGTATCAGTACGACTGGAGCACGGTGCGCACTATGCTTGCTGCGGGCCGTCGCCACGGTATTCAGCAGCTTTGGGATATTTGCCACTTCGGCTACCCCGACGATCTAACGCCGTTGCACCCGATGTTTGCGCGGCGCTTTGCGGCGTTGTGCAGAGCCTTCGTGCAATTCTACCGGGCTGAGCAGCCGGAAGGTGAGCTAATTGTAACGCCCATCAACGAGGTTAGTTTTATAAGCTGGCTAGGTGGCGACGCTCGGGGCACTTCTCCTTATTGCATACACCAAGGTTGGGAAGTGAAATACCGCCTGATGCGCGCTTATATTGAAGGGGTGGTGGCCATGCGGGAGGTTGATCCGAGTGTGCGGATTCTTACAACAGAACCGCTTGTCAACATCCGACCTAGGGCCGGTTCCGACCACCACGAGAAGGCTCGGGCAGCGCATCACCACGAAAATCAGTTTCAAGCCGTAGATATGCTCACGGGTCGTATGTGTCCTGAGCTTGGTGGCCGGCCTGAGTATCTAGATATCCTCGGCTTCAATTTCTACTACGACAACCAGTGGGATATCGAGCCTCGGGCCCGCATTCCGTGGGCCGATAAGCCTGCCGACCGTCGGTGGCGCCCCTTGCGGCACTTGTTGGCCGATGCATACAAGCGCTACGACAAGCCCGTTGTACTTACCGAAACCAGCCACCCCGGTGTAGACCGGCCGCAGTGGATGGATATGATTGGCAAGGAATGCGTTGCCGCTTTGCAAATGGGTGTGCCCTTGTGGGGCGTGTGCCTCTACCCCATCATCGACCGGCCGGACTGGGATTTTCTGGATCAAGAGTGGCACCGCTCGGGCCTTTGGGACGCGGTAGTGCAGCCAGACGGCCCGCCCTTGCGGGTGCTCCATGCGCCTTATGCCAAAGCTTTGCAAAAGGCGCAAACCCGCGTGGCCAAGGCCCTTGCAACCCTAGCACTACCTCAAGAGCTTACGCTGCCATAAGGTGCACCTGCGGTAAAGGCAAAGCTGAGCCACTTGGCGTCGTATTAATCGAGCTTGCAATACAAGCGCTTACTTTGCCAAGGTGAAATAGAGTGCGGTGCTATTCTAATCTATCCTCTGTCAGCTATGTCGCAGAACTTGCATGGATCGAGCCGCTTAGCGGCTGCCACAACAGACTTGTTGCAGCATTTCAAGCGGGCGTTTGCCGATTCCACCCTGTCGATGGAGGAAGCGCGGCAACTGCGGCAGCGCTTAGCCGAACACGGCCAGCACGGGACTGATTTGCACGAACTACGGCACGAGTTGTTTGTACTGGCCCGTGGCCGGTTCAATAGTTTTCAGGATAAGGCTGTGGTGGAATGGCTAGAAGCGGCTAGCGCCTTACTGCTGCCACCGGCCAGCCCACCTGCTCGCGCCACACGTACCGAAGTGCATTTCAGCCCTGGCACGGAATGCGTAGCGGCCATCCAACGCTTTATTGGGCAGGCGGCGCGCCAGCTGGATATATGCGTGTTCACCGTAGCCGATGACCGGCTGACTCATGCTTTACTCGGCGCCCACCACCGGGGCGTGGTGGTGCGCCTGCTCACCGACAACGATAAGCTCTTTGATCGGGGTTCGGATGTGCGCCAGCTTTTCGAGGCTGGTATTCCGGTGCGCATGGATCATACAGAGTATCATATGCACCATAAGTTTGCCGTTGCCGACAAGCACACCGTCTTAACTGGTTCTTACAACTGGACTCGTTCTGCCGCCGAGCTCAACCTCGAAAACCTCGTTATTACCGACGACCACGCCATGGTACAGCCCTACGTTCGGGAGTTTGAGCGCCTATGGCCCCAGATGACTGTATTCACTGGTTGATAGCGGAATCAGGTTTCCCACGGCTGACCCATGAACCAGATAGCAGAAAAAAACGCAACGCAGCCAGAGGTTTGGTACCGGGCTGCGTTGCGCTTTTACTAGAGGAACTCGAAGAATACGCTATTCTGTGGGCGTAGTGGCCGTCGGGGCAGGAGCTTCAGCCGAGGGGCGCCGGATCTGCACAGGATGCTTGGTGTTTACGGTACCCACCGTCAAATTCAAAAAGTAGTCACCTGGAGGTAGACTGCGGAAGTCGAGCGTTTGGTGCTGAGCGCCTGGCCCTTGGCGGCGATAGTCGGAAACTCGTACGGCCACCCCGCGCTGGTTGTAAAGCACCCACCCGATAGGCTGCTCTATGTTGAGCTCATAGGCCATCTGCATCACGCCGTTGCTCGGATTGGGGTATACACTTAGCTGGTTGGCTCCTACTCCTGGGGTGGTGCGGCGCCCGGCAACTGGCGTCAAAACAACAGGCTTAATGGCTTCTAGCTTCCATTGTTGCGTAGGCCGGTTGGCATAGCGTCGCTGCTGAAGGCCGCCTTCCTCGGGCGTGTTGGCTGTAATAGCCTTGCCGCTGTGCTTGGCAGTAATCTTGTAGAAGCCTTCGTCCACGGGCTCCACAGACCATAGCTGGTTGTTGCCGCTATAGAAAGGCCATAAGCTCAGGGGCGTACCGTTGGAAGTAGCACTACCTAATACTTCCAGCACTTTGCGTCCGCCTTGCACCGCAATGCGGTAATAGCCATTGCCGGCGCTTTCAATACTCCATTGGGGTAAGCCATTCGTTGCCAGCTCCGCCGAAGGATTCACGGCCGCATTGGGCTGCGCTTGGTCAAGCACTTCCAGGGCCTTACCATCGGAGCGGGCTGTTAAGGTATAGACACCCGGCACGAACGGAGTGGCAGCCGCAGGAGTTGCGGGTTTCGAAGCTGCAGCAGGCTTAGCTTCAGAAGCTGCTTCGGTGGCAGGCGCAGCAGCTACTTTAGTTTCTTTAGCAGGCTTCGCCTCTTTCGTTGCTTTAGCTACGGCTGGCTCTTTGGCAGGTGCTGCTGGTTTGGCGGCAACTGGTTGCTTTTCCTTGGCTGGGGCTTTGGCTACCGGAGCAGGTGTGGGCGCAGCAGCAGGCGCGCTGGCGCCGCCGGCCGGATCGGGCCCGGTAGAGGAACCGAGCGGGTACAAGTTGCCCGTAGGAATAGTTTGAGCAACTTGTCCGGGCGGCACCCACTGCAGCTGAATTCGCGCGTCGCCTTCTTCGTCGTAGTACTCTAGCTTGATGCTAGTTTTTTCGCCGGCCGCTAAGTTGGCAGAAGCCCCGGCTGGATCAGCTTTCTTACCGTCCCAGGTGTCGAGCACTTTCTTGCCATTCACCCACAGCCGTACGCCTTCGGTGGTAGCCACCGTGAATTTGTAGCGCCCGGTGGTGGGGGCGGCCAGCAGTCCTTCCCACCGCACTGAGAAGTTATCGATTGGCACTCCCGGTCCGGGTGAGCCCGGGCCCCACTGAAAATCAATGGCGGCATCTATCCGCTTAAGAGCCGGAGCACCAGCCAAGGTGCCATTGCTGAAATAGATGGCCGTTAGCCCGGTGCCTGCCCCTTGCACCGGATCGGCCGCCGAAGTCCGAACTGCCAACGGAGCGCTACCGCTAGCTATATGGCCCGGCTGACCAGGGCCAGGAGCAGCGGCAAACGACGAGCCGACCAGTGCTTCGCCGAGTATGCCGAGTCCGAGTATAGAACGGAATAAAATCTGTCGCACAGAATAAGAATAGTTGATGAACAAATTAGGAAAGTCCAAGAAGCAGCATACCTCACCGCACAAGAAAAAGCATTTGGTATCACTTCATACTCCCGACCAAACGAGCCCATTTACAGAGCCGCTACAATATAAAACAATTCTAGCGGCATCTTTTTAGCCTATATTACAGACCTGATTTGATTTAAAACTTTTATCTGCAAAATGCAATTACAAAACTCTATATTTGTTGTTTCGCAGTTGTTGTTTCCCACTTTGAAACTGCTCTTCATTTTGGTGCTTCCACAAAGCTCTACTCCTTAGCTCGACAGTAGAACAAGCTGCTTATTTGGGGCCCAAAATCGTCTTTGGCAGTAGGTAGGAGTACAGCTCGGGATTATGCATCTGATGGCCGAAAACTTCACACAGTGCAGCCTCTGGTATAGCCGCTCCTAAAAGTCCACACAAGCATTGGTAAGGCACAAGGGCTATGCTGCTCATCGGAACTATAACGCTTCTCGGTATTGGTTGTAGAGAGGCCCTGTAAGCTGGACTGGAAGTTGCCGTTGGGTGAATGACGAGCGGAATAGACATGCCTACTCTGCCTCAACATCGAAGCGGTTCTTCTTCGTGCTTTCTGCTCTAGCAGACGGTCTACACCGTAAGCTCACGTAAAAGTGCTTTGTTTGCCTATCTCGACTTTACGCCACCAATGAAAAGCCTCTATACTGTTTCGCTGCTTGTTGTTTCTAACCTGTTTATGACGTTTGCCTGGTACGGGCACCTGCAGTTCAAAAAGATAAGCTGGCTGCACGGCCTAGGGCTGGTAGGCGTCATTCTGATCAGTTGGGGGCTGGCATTTTTCGAATACCTATTTCAGGTGCCCGCCAACCGGTTAGGCTTCGAGGAGAATGGCGGACCGTTCAACTTGTTTCAACTGAAAGTGATTCAGGAAGTGGTGTCTCTCACGGTTTTCACGCTGTGCGCTGTGTACGTGTTCAAGACCGACAAACTTACCTGGAATCACCTTATCGGCTTTATGCTGCTGGTGGCTGCGGTGTATTTCATCTTCAAAAAATGACGCGGCTAAGTGAGGCGCGTAGGATTGTATTTGGAATTCGCTATTTTTCAGGGGTCTGCACACTCCTCCTCTCGCCCGCATGGAACAGTCGTACACCTCGCCCACAGGTATTCCGCCCAAGAACTGGTTGGTAGAATCTGTTCTGGTTACCATCTTCTGCTGCCTACCTTTTGGCATCGTGGCCATTGTGAATGCCGCCAACGTTAATTCTCGCTTATCAGTGGGTGACTATGCGGGGGCACAGGCTGCCTCGGTCAATGCCGGTAAGTGGGTGAAATACGGGCTGATTGGGGGAGTATTGCAGGTAGTTATTCCTTTCGTGTTGGTGGCCGTGCTGGGGGCTGGAGGAGTTATTTTGCATGCTTTAGGCTTTTAAGTGATTTTGTATCGTCAGGGCAGGGGCTTGCTAGTATTGAGCTTACTGGCTGCGCTATTGTTGGCCGCTCTTTACTTTCGCCTCGACCCGGCGCAATATCCTTTTCCGCGCTGCTTGGTGCATACGCTCACTGGCCTGCACTGCCCAGGCTGCGGCACCCAACGCGCCGTTCATGCCCTTCTTCATGGCCGCGTCGGGCAAGCTATTGGCTTTAATTTGCTAGCGGCACTGGCCACTCCGGTTCTGGTAGTTGGAGTTATGGAAGAACTGCGCGGGTGGCTAAGCAAGCGCCCGCACCGCAACTCGTTTCTGTATCGCCCTTGGTTTGGCTGGAGCGTAGTGATTTTCACTGTTTTATTCACGGTGCTCCGCAACCTTCCGGGTTCCTTGGGCGCTTGGCTAGCGCCCTGAACCAACCAGGCTAATCCATATGTTTAGGAATGCTTGCGGCGGCTGATTGGTCGGCAGCAGGCGTTGCGTATTCTTGTGTTATTTGTACCGAGCCTTACACTTCCATACTGGCGCAACTTGTCTGGGATGGCTGCGTACGAAACGCGCTCCAGTAAGGTGGAGCTTACCTACTTGCTTATATGCGAAAAACTCGCCGTATCCTCGAATTTTTACTGTTGCTGCTGCTTGTGAGTAGCCCGTTGGCCCAAGCTCAAAAAGTAGGCTTGGTGCTGAGCGGCGGCGGTGCCAAAGGGCTAGCCCATGTGGGGGTGCTGGAAGTGCTGGAAAAAAACCAAATCCCCATCGACTACATCGTCGGGACGAGCATGGGGGCCATTGTGGGCGGTATGTACGCGGCGGGCTACTCGCCCCGCGAGATAAAGGAGATTGTGCTGCGGCCCGAGTTTCAGAACTGGGTGTCGGGCGAGCCGCTCGAAGGCAAGGTTTACAACTACTACGACAACGACTACAACCCTGCGGCGCTGCACCTGCGCCTCGCCATCGACTCGACGCTGAAGGCCCGCGTGACGCCTAAGCTCGTGGATGACGTAACCCTGAACTACGTACTGGCCACCATGCTCGCCCCAGCCGGCGCTATTTCCGGCTACAACTTCGATAAACTGATGGTGCCCTACCGCAGCGTGGCTTCGGAGGTGTTTACGCGCGAGAAAGTAGTGCAGCGCAACGGCTCTTTGTCCGATGCGGTTCGCAATTCCATGGCTTTCCCGCTGGCGTTTCGGCCCATTCGGCAACCCGACGGCCGTTACCTTTTCGACGGGGCCGTAGTTGATAATTTTCCGACCGACGTAATGCGCGAAGAGTTCAAGCCCGACATTATCATCGGGGTGAACGTGGGGGATGTGGCCTTCAACAAATACCCGAAAGAAAAAGACGACGAATTGCTTACCAACACGCTGCTGTTTGTGGGCTTCAATGGCGCCGATACCACGTCGGTCGGCCGCAACGGGGTCTTTATTCAGCCTAATCTGACTGGTTACACGGCTGGTGATTTCAACAAAGTGGGCCAATTGCTGATGCTGGGCAAGCAAGCCACAGAAAAGAAGTTAGACGAACTACTGACCCGTATTCCACGGCGCGAGGATACGCTGGCCTTACAGGCGCGCCGGCGCGCCTTTCAGGAGCAGGCACCCCGTCCCGAGTTCAAGCAAATAACCGTGCAAGGTGTGCCGCGCCAGCAACAAGAGTTTATTCGGCGCTTCTTTCAGCGTACCGGTTCCAGCTATTCGCCCGGTGATGTGGAGGAAGGCTACTACCGCCTCGTCAACAACGACTTCTTCAACAACGTTTACCCCCGGGTCCGCTACGACAGCCAACTCGGCGGGTACGTGATGAACCTGGATGCCCGCCAAAACAGCAACCTCACCACCGACTTGGGGGTGCTGCTGTCTTCGCGCTCGATGAGCAATTTTTACTTGGGCGGGGCCTACCGCTACCTCAACCGCCTGCTATACACGGTGCAAGCCGATGCTACCATTGGGCGCTTCTACAACGGGGCGCAGGGCTCTTTTCGGATCAGTATTCCTGGCAATGCGCCGTTCTACTTCGAGCCCATTGTCACCTTCAACAATTTCAATTACCAAGATACTGGCGTTTTGCTGGGCAGCACCGCGCAGAATACGCAGTTGCAGCAACGCGACCTGCGCACGGGATTCGTGGTGGGCTACAGCCCCAACTACCGTAGCCGGTTTATTTTGGGGGGCAGTTTGTTCACGAACCGCGACCGGTTTGCCAATACCAACGAAATCAGTAGCGGAGCCGAACTCGATGAAAGCCGCATCAAGCGTGGCCTCACCGGCACCCTGGAGTTTCAGCGTAATTCCCTGAACCGTCGGCAGTACGCTGTTGGGGGTCGGCGGGCCGAAATCAAGCTACGCGGGGTACTCGGGGAAGAAGAATACAGACCTGGTTCCACCGCAACGGGACTGTCGGCCCGCAACAAGGACCACCAGTGGTTGCAAGCGCGCTTCTACACCGAGCAGTACTTCACCTTCCACAAAGTGGATTCGGTAGGTCGCCGCGTGCATGCCTGGGGCTATACCGTGGATGCAGTAGCTTCCACGCAGGGACGGTTTGCCACCTACCGCTCGTCGCTCACGTCGGCGCCGGCCTTCCTGCCCCTCCCCGATTCTCGCACGTTGTTTCTGGATCGTTATCGGGGCACCTCCTACGCAGCGGTAGGATTGCGCTATATCAAGGCCGTAATTGGGTCATTGGAATGGCGCAGCGAAGTATACGTCCACGCCTTGTTCCGCCCCTATGAGCGGTCGGAAAGCAACCCGCTGCTTGCCGCTCGCGGCAGCTTCAGCCGTCCCTACCTTACGGCCATGTCTGGCTTTGTTTACCAAACTCCAGTAGGACCCGCTTCGCTACAGTTCATTCACTACGACGACCCTGACCATAAATTTGGGGTGTTTGCTCATATCGGCTACGTTCTGTTCCGCGAAAGAGCATTGGACTAAGTAGCAACCTCACTCCTCACTAGTTCACTCGTCGGGATACTGGGGTGGCTCTTCTTCGGGTGAGTGGGGTGACGAGGTGCCTGGGCCACAGCCCGCCAGGATGGCGCAGTCTAGGTCTTCGCCGTGGTAGAAGCGCCGGAACAGCACCGTTGCTAGCCACATAGCCAAGGGCGGGGCCACCCAATATACCCACAGACCATAATAGCTGTTGGCCGCCAGGGCCGTACCAAGGCTGCGTGCCGGATTCAGGCTCATGCCCGAATAAGGCGTTTCGATTAAGATGTAAAGCGCAATTAGTCCGCCTATCAGCCAGCCCGTTAGCTTCTTAAGTTTACTGGAGTGCAAGGCCTTCAGCATCACCAGCATCAGAACAAAGGAGATGACAAATTCGGCGGCAAAAGCCACCATTGCACCGCCTGGCTTGGGCTGCGTTACGACGTGCTTAACGGCCGGGTGAGCGTACAAGGGGCCGAGCACCCGGCTCATCAGCTGCGCGGCCACGATGGCGCCTACTAGTTGGGCCACCACGTACCAAACAGCATCGGGAAGGCGCACTTTACCTAGTTGCCAGAAAGCCAAGGTCACGGCCGGATTGATGTGCGCTCCCGAGCGTTTGCCCCACGGATTGTAGACAATAGTCACCACGACCAAGAGCATGGCTAACCCTAGCAGGCCACGCCGCACCGTCGAGTTCGGCAGGGCTTGCTGAACGGGCGACGCTGGGTGCTCCAGCAAAACGGTAAGCAAGCTGGCGCAACTAATAAAGAAAGCCAGCCCAAGCGCTTCGGCCAGGTAGTGCGGCCAGTGCCGACGCCACGCGGCTATCATACGACTCGAAAATGCTACTGTTTGCTGAGGTTCACGCACCTTTCCTCCAACGCAGCCGGTCGCCAACAAGTTAGTTTGCTGCCGGGGGAAGTTGCCGGGCAAATGTTTGCAGCAGGGTTGCTACTTCCTCGGGCGCTTCGTAGGGCAGCAGATGGCCGGCACCGCCCACAATGTCGAGGTGGGTACCTTCGGGGAGCAATGGCAGGGTTTCGAGCCCGTGCACCGACGGCGACAATACCGCGTCTTGGTCGCCCGCAAGCACGGTGCAAGGCACGCTTAAGTGCTGCAGCCGAGCTGCTATATTTTCGCGGCTGCCGTGTAGCAGCCACGCATTCCAGGCGGCCTTGCTGGCCCGTAGGTTGTCGTCGATAATCTGCTGCTGCACAGCAGAAGGTAGCGTCCGAGCGGTAATAGTGCGCAACGTTTTTTCAGCTTCTTGGCGCTTCCCGAAGGCCCGCAGGCTGCCTTGCCGGTCTTCTTCGGTCATGGGTTCGGGCGTGGGCGGCGACGGACTCAGCAGCGCTACGCCTCGCAACCCGAGGGGTTGCCGAGCGGCGAGGGCCAGGGCAATTTTGCCTCCCATGCTGTGCCCAACTAGCACATACTGTTGCAGTTGCCGCGCTGCTATATACGCGGCTACCTCGTCGGCATACGCATCCACGGTGAACCCGCCGGCCGGCGCTGGCGCACCGCCAAAGCCTCCTAGGTCGGGGGCTAGCACGCCGTATTCTGGCGCTAGCAGTTCGCCCACGGTTTGCCACTCTTTGCTCGAGCCGGCCCAGTAATGCAAACACACGAATGTAAGTGGAGCTGCACCGGGCACAGGCGGGGAAGATGACGGTAGCATAGGAAACAAGAGTAAGGGTAGCGCTAAGCATAACATACTTGCCGCCAACTTGTGATGAACTTATGGCAGCATACGCAATAGGCGAACTTATTACCAACCTGAACAGCAAAAAGCCTGGCTTGAGTAAGCCAGGCTTTTCTTGGAAACTAGTCAGGACAGTTATTCGCCTGTCTTGCTGGCTGTTACTCTATTCCACCACCACTTGCTTGGTAGCTAGCTGATCGGCGGTTTGGATTTGCAGGGTATAGAGGCCCGTTGCGAGGCCGTCAACCTTTATTTGCGTTTCGGTGCCGTTGGCGCCGAGTTGTACTGTGCGGGTTTGCACCTGTTGGCCTAGCGTATTGATAAGCGTCAGCTTGGCCGTACGCTGGCCTGCCATGGGAGGAAGTTTCAGCATGAAGGCATCATGCGCCGGGTTAGGATACAGGGAAATATCCTGCGCGAAGGCCGCGCTACGCGCCGAAAGCACGCGCGTGCTGAAGCCCACTTCTATCCCGAGGCGGGTTCTCAGGGTAGTGGTATTTACGTCGGCCCAAGCGCCGGTAGCGGACGTTTGGTAGAAGTAAGTATTGGGGCGCAGCGGGTCTTCCACCTGATACGCAATACCAACCCCACCCGAAACTTCCTTCAGCCCAACGAAGAAGGTGCCATTTACGGGCGTATTCATTATAGGCACTGTTACCACGCCGGCTGTCGTTGGCTTGGTTAAGGTCGGTGAGGTGAAGAGCACCGTACCTGGCTGCCCGGTTGCCGTGGCATTCAGTATCACCACTTGGTACGTTGCTACCGCCGTGGACGCCAAGAAAGTCAGCCGCACTTCACCGATAGTAGAAGGGGTATTGATAATGTGTTTGGCCGCCAACGTACCGCCCGGGTTGGTACTCGAAACACTAACGGAGGTGGTAGTAGCTTGCCCCTCAATATAATACGACAAGCTATTGGTGGTAACAGCCGTGGTAGCGGTCTGCGAATTGTTGGCGTTCAACCCGTCGTCTGGTACCGTTACCGTAATGGTGTTGTTGCCGGTAGCCGTTGGGGTATAGGTATCGAACGTGACCGTAGTTGAAGCGCCGGGTGCCAGCGTTGGTACTATTTTTCCGTTTGCAAACGGGGAGGAACCCGTTACGGCAAGGAGCACCGGCACATTGGTTAGTGGTGCCGAGCCTAGGTTCTGAACAACTGCCTGAATTACCTGCGGAGCCGATATAGGCGCTTTGCTCACGGTGTATATAATCTGAACTGCCGCGTCGTTGGCAATGGTAGGCACGGCACAGATACCGAACTGACCAGTAGGCGTGGTGCCAAAGCTCCATACGCGGGCATATACCGTGGACCCAGGAGTAAGGCCCACCACTCGTGCACTCGAAAAGAAGTTAGTCGAGCTGATGTCGTCACTGCAGCCTACTTCGGTAAGCGCGCCGCAGGTACCCGTATACAGCACCAGGCCCATATCTTCCACTGGCGACCCTGCTATGGCGCTGGTCGTGACGGTGAGTCCACCGGAAGCTGGCACTACCATGCTATACCAAACGTCGTTATTGACGGGCGTTGCGGCTACGAAGCAGCCGGTACCTGCGGTCGAGCTTGGCGCAGGCACCCCCGTTGAAGCGGTAGCGCCGGCGTTGGTGGTGGTAATTGGCGTGCACGTAGCCGTAGTGTTGAGGGCCGTGGCTCCGGCGCAGTTGTCGTTGGCTGGGGGCGGCGGCGTTGTGGTGAACGTCCGGGTAACTAGCCCTGTAGTGCCACCGCCTGCGCACAAGGGCTGGAGGGTTACGGTGTAAGCCGTGGAGGCCGTGAGCCCAGTAAGTGGCACCGGTGAGGCCGTTGGGGTCGGGGTTACGGTGGTCGTCATGGCCGGCGTGGCCGTTGGGTAATACGTCACGGTGTAGCTGGTATTGCCGGCCCCAGGCGTGAATACCAGGTTGGCCGACGTAGCCGTGATGCTGCCAACAGATACAGCTAAAGGCGGAGCGCATATGGCTACGGGCGTGCTACTTGCACAGATCGTGAACGGACCCGTTGCATCAGCAGAGCCATACCCCGACACGGCTACATAGTAGGTGGTATTGACCGTAAGGCCCGTTAAGTTCAGTGGAATGGACACCGTGTTGTTGGCGCCACCCGAAGCGCAAGCTCTTTCCGTAAAAGGGCCCGCTGCCCCGTTTGCGGAGCTGAACACACGAATGTAACCGGCCGGACTGCCTGTCACCTGTAAACTAACCGCCGTGCTGCCTGCCCCACTCGCCGCCGTGGTGAAGGTGTACCACACGTCGCGGGGGGTGAGAGCAGCGCCGCAATTGTTAGGCGCTGCCCCGGGGTTGGTGTAGCCGTTGGGCGGCGTGGTGGTAGCTCCCACGTTGGTGCCATTGGTAGGCACGCAAGTAGTGGAAATAGGCAGCGCAATGGCTCCGAGCGGATTGTCGTTGGCTACGGCCAGCGTGGTGAACGTGGTGGTAACTACCGGCGAAGTGGTGCTACCCGCGCAGTTGCTGGTAATAGTTACCGTGTACGTGGTATTAAGCGTTAGGCCCGTAAGATTGATTGGGGAAGCCGTAGGGGCGGGCGTTATGGTGGTAGCCGTACCGCCGGTGGGCGTGTAGGTTACGGTATAACTGGTGCTGGAAATACTAGGCGTAAACGAGAGTTGCGCCGAGGTAGTCGTGATGTTCGTCACGTTCAAGGTTACTACCGGGGCACAAGCCAATGGTGCAAGGCCAGTTAGCTGAATGTTAGGCCGTAGGAGGCTCAGCGTTCCTACCGTGGTGGGTGGGGCGGAGTCGGTTTGCCAGAACTGGGTTCGGTTGTTGGTGCCGGTAGAAGAATAGCGAAACACTTTGCCGGCACTTGTCTCGTTGCCAGCCGGCGCGGTATTGGTTTCCACAATCACCTCCAAGTTGGCGGTACCATCATAAGCGAATGGAGCCGTTAGTGGCACACTCACCCATTTATTGGCCGTGAACGAAGCCGCTGGGATAGTAGCATCGTAAACCAACGTGGCGCCCATTTCTTCGGCAGCTACCGTGGTAGCGGCCGCAAAGGTGGCGTTGCTTACCTTTTTGAGGTAGATTTTAGTTGCCGCAGCGCCGGGTGCATTTACCCCGTTGAGGTAGAAGCCTATCTGGGTCAGATTGCCGGTAGTTCCGATTTCGGCAGCGGTATAAATCATGGCGCTCCGCTCGTAGCCCCACCACGTACCGAAAGGCTTGCGCCCGTTGGTGCCCGAGTCGACATTCCCGGCGGGAACTTCAATCTGAGCCCAGGCAGCAGGGGCCAGTAGCATAGCGGCCGCCACCGCTGTCAGCCGCGACCGAAGCCTGGCTGGCGACCAAGAAATAAGTGAGTAAAGGTTTGCTCTCATTCGGAAAGATGTAAAAGGTGGAGAAAGAGAAACTAAACAGATCCAATACAGTGGTTGCAATTTCGAAGCTGCCCTTCGGCCTATCTACCCCACATATAAACCATTGCATTAGTTTTTTAACTAATCTAATACGGAGGTCTTACCGCTGCTTATAGGGTAAATCAATATATAATATTTTAGACAATAATTAGTATTGTGTAGCAGAGTTAGGAAGTGGTATGTAGCCTAGCCTTAAGCACTAGAAGTATGAGCCTCTATACTAATCTGTCTTGAAGAATGCGCTTACCCCGGCTTTTCCTTGAGCTGCCACGCCTAGGTCATACGCTTCCCTCGTGTTTACGAGCACCTATCTATAGCCTGTTATCTACTGCAAATCAATAGCATAGCCAAAGTATTAGCCTAATCCATTCAAAGTAAGACAACTACATTTCTTCAGTTAGCTAGCTTGCCCGAAGAGAGTGCTGCTACTTCCACCGTATTTTCTGAGCTGACTTGCCAGCGTGCAGGCGTTCGGGCACTTTTTTGACGATAATATCACGCAGGGACGTGAGCAGGGGCAGCCGTACAAAGCCCTGGTGTACCACCAAACTTACCTCCCGCACGGGTTCGGGCGCGGCAAAGCGCTTCACCATCGGGTTGTCGAGTTCTTGCAGCACCGACAGCTCGGGCACTAGCGTGTAGCCGTGGTTGTGCCGCACCAGCTCCTTCAGGGTTTCAATCGAGCCGCTTTCGTACGTGAACGGGCGCGTGGTATCGACGGGGGCCGGGGCGCAAATGTTGAGCACCTGATGCCGAAAGCAATGCCCTTGCTGTAGCAGCCAAAGCCCAGGCGCACCCATGTCTTGCGGCGCAATAGTAGTTTGCTGATACAGCGGATGGTCGGCCGCAATGTAGCCGAGGAAAGGCTCTTCCAGCACCGGAATTTCGCGCAGCTGCCGGTCGTCGAGGGGCGTGACCAGCAACCCAACATCCAGCGTATGGTCTTTGAGCTTCTGCACAATCTGCGCCGACTGCAACTCCTCTACCTGCACCCGCAACTGCGGATGATGCTCGACCAACTCCACCAGAAACAAGGGCACCAAGTACGGAGCCAACGTAGGAATAATGCCGAGCCGCAATTCCCCTACCAACTCGCCTTTTTCCAGCTGTACTACTTCGTGCAGATGCCGCACTTCGCGCAACACCTGGCGGGCCTGCTGCACCACCTTTGCTCCTACTACCGTGGGCTGCACACCTTTAGTGGTACGGTCGAAGAGCAACACGCCAAGTTCGTCTTCCAGCTTTTGAAGCTGCATGCTAAGCGTAGGCTGCGTGACAAAGCATTTCTCAGCGGCCAACACAAACTGACGGTGCGTGTCGAGGGCTACCAAATATTCGAGTTGCTGAACAGTCATGGGTGTAAAAGATGAGAGCGTCACCCCCGCTTACCTCTTTGGAGTGTGAGGCGGGGCTACGAGTTTATTATAAGTCAAATCTATAATAGAATCAATAAAATCGATTTTCTTTATACAACTGGATGCAGCACCTTTGTCGAGCTTCCGTTGCTGCACTAGGCGTGCCGACGGTGGTTTCTCGCCACTAACTCCTCTACTATCATGGAAGAATCAACCCAACCGAAGAAGCTCACCACGGCTGCTGGCCGGCCCATCTTCGACAACCAAAACTCTGTATCCGCCGGAGCGCGGGGCCCGCTGCTGCTCCAGGACTATTTCCTGCACGAGAAGCTGGCTCACTTCAACCGGGAGCGGATTCCAGAGCGGGTGGTTCATGCCAAGGGGAGCGGCGCGTACGGCAAATTCACGGTCACCCACGACATTACGCACCTCACCCGGGCCAAGCTGTTCAGTAAGGTCGGCAACGAGTGCAAGCTGTTTGCCCGTTTCAGCACAGTAGGCGGCGAGAAAGGCTCGGCCGATACCGAGCGTGACCCGCGCGGCTTTGCCTTGAAGTTTTACACCGAAGACGGCAACTGGGACCTGGTAGGCAACAACACGCCCGTGTTCTTTGTGAAAGACCCGGTGAAGTTTCCCGACTTCATTCATACCCAAAAGCGCGAAGCCCGCTCTAACCGCAAGAGCCCCACGATGATGTGGGACTTCTGGAGTTTGAACCCCGAAAGCCTGCACCAAGTCACGATTCTGATGTCGGACCGCGGCACGCCTTACGGCTACCGCCACATGCACGGCTACGGCTCGCACACTTTCTCGCTGATCAACAACCAGAACGAGCGGGTATGGGTGAAATTCCACTTCCGCACCGAGCAGGGCATCAAGAACTTCTCGAATGACGAAGCCATTCGGATGAAGGGAGAAGATGCCGACTTCGCGCAGCACGACCTGATTGACGCCATCGACAACGGCAACTTCCCCCGTTGGAAGATGTTCATCCAGGTGATGACCGACGAGCAAGCCAAGAACTTCCGTTGGAACCCCTTCGACCTCACCAAAGTGTGGCCCCAAGGCGAGTTTCCGCTGCACGAAGTGGGCGTGATGGAGCTCAACGAAGTACCCGTAAACTACCACGCTCACGTTGAGCAGGCGGCCTTCTCGCCGGCCCACGTGGTGGATGGCATCGGCTACTCGCCCGACAAGATGCTGCAAGGCCGCATCCTGAGCTACCCCGACGCGCACCGCTACCGCCTCGGCGTCAACTACGAGCACCTGCCCGTTAATGCCTGCCCCTACGGCTTCAGCAACTACCAGCGCGACGGCCGCATGGCCCTCGGCGACAACGGCGGCGCCGGCCCAAACTACTTCCCCAACTCTTTCGACGGACCTGTGGAAGACAAAACCGTGGGAGAACCCGCACAGGAACTAGACGGCCTCTTCGCCGACCGCTACGACCGTAACGCTGGCCCCGGCAACGACGACCACTACACCCAAGCCGGCAACCTGTTCCGCCTCCTCGACCCGCAAGCGCAGCGCAACCTCATCAACAACGTGGTGGGCGCCATGAGCGGCATTGACGGCCCCAAGAAAGACCTTATCACGCAACGCCAGCTCTGCCACTGGTTCCGCGCCGATGTACGCCTCGGGATGGCCATTGCCAAAGGCCTCGGCGTAGACGCCGAAATTCCAATGGAGCACGCCCCAGCTGCCGCCGCTGCAACGGTGTAGCTGCAATGAGCAAGTAAAAAGCCGCTCCGGGTAACTCGGAGCGGCTTTTTTATTTAATATAAAAGCTAGGCTTTTAGTTAGCCTCTGTTTGCCTAGACTGTCCTGTCATGCTGAGCGCAGTGCAACGAAGCCGAAGCATCTCGCTAGTGTGGTAAACTTTTTCTACCGCAACGATTCGAGCGAGATGCTTCGGCTGCGCTCAGCATGACTATTACTTTGACAACGTCAGCACGCGAGATGCTTCGGCTTCGTTGCACTACGCTCAGCATGACGTTCAAGCACCATGATACAAGAGGCACGAGTCGTTCAATGAGTGGTCAACCACCCCTAGCTCCTGCTTAGATGGGGACCTAAACTAGCTCTTAGTCTTCTAGTTGCAAATTCTAGCCTTCTTTGCTTCTACAAAGCTTTCTTGCGAGAAGCTTGGAATTTCTTGATTTGGGGGTCAATGATTTTCTTGTCGCCAACCACTACCACGGTCATGGCTTCGGGGCGGACGTACTTGCGGGCAGTTTCGCTGACTTGCTGCGGCGTTACGGCGTTGATGTTCTTGACTTGCTCGGTGAGGTAGCTGTCGGGCAGGCCGTGCAGGTCGAGGGTGTTGAGCTGGTTGATGATACCGGCTGGCGTGGAATTGCGTAGCACAAACAACCCCGACTCGTAGTTCTGAATGCCTTTCAGTTCCTCGGCCGAAGGCGCTTCTTTTTGTAGCCGCTCGACTTCGTACACAATTTCTTTGAGCGAATTGCCGGTTTCCTGGGTGGTCACGTCGGCAATTTCGCTCCAGCTGCCCGCGCGGTAGTGCGTTTCGATTACGCTACGGGGTGAGTAGGTGTACCCTTTGTCCTCCCGAATGTTGCGCGTGATGCGGGAGCCAAACGAACCGCCTAGCAGCGAGTTAGTTACGCGCAGCTTCAGGTAATCAGGGTGGCTGGGGTCCACGACGGGCATGCCAATGACGATGGTAGACTGCGGAGCGCTAGGCCGGTCGAGGGTGGTGATGTCGGGCCGAATCTGGGCTTTGGCTACTTCGATGCGCGGCTCCGGGCCGGGCGTCCATGCGCTCCAGGCTTTGGTGATGGCCTCGCGGAGGGCGGCTGCGTCGAACTTGCCGGCCACGTACACGCTAGTACGCTTGGCGCCATACTGGTTCTGGTAGAACGATTTCACCTGTTCCATGGTCAGGGCCTCGATGGAGGCATCAGTGGGCAGCGGGCGGCCGTAGGGATGGTTGCCGTATAGCGCCGCCGTGAACTTCTGGCGGGCCTGCATGCTGGGCTGGGCGCGAGCCAAGTTCATTTGGCGCTTGAAATCAGTTTTGATGCGCGGTAACTCACTGGCGGGCATCGCCGGATGCGTCACCACTTCAGCCAGCAAAGTCGCCAGCTCCGGCGCATACTCCGACAAACACGACGCTTGAACATAGGTCTGATCGGCCCCCGCCGATATGTCCAGCGAACCACCCATAGCCGCTATTTTCTCTGCTATTTGGGTGGCGTTGAGCGTGGAAGTGCCCTCGGCCAGCAATCGCGCCAGCAGGTCGGCAATGCCTACTTCGTTGGCGGCTTCGTGCACGTTGCCGGCCTGAATAGCTACCATCATGGTCACCTTAGGCACTTGGCCAAAGGGTACCAACTTAGCTTTCAAGCCATTGGGCAGCACGAATTCTTCTTTGGCGGGCAGTGCAAAATCACGAGGTGTACCCCCAACGGGCGGCGCTTGCTTGGGAGTGGCAGGCACCTCTGCTTTAGCCGCGGCGGGCTTGGCGGCTGGTTTAGCTGGCTTGGTTTGAGCAGAGGCAACGGGCGCTACAACAGCGGCGAAGGCGGCGCAGAGCAGCGTAAGGTATAGCGGTTTCATGGAGTTCAGCTTCTAGAGGTAGACACTTCGTATGGGCGGCGCGAGGCGGCACAGAACTTCCTAGCTCTTCGCCAACGGATTGACGATAAGCAAGGTACGGTTTGTGGGCCGCAAATACTCTTGAATGGTTTTCTGCATCAGCTCCGGTGTCACCTTCCGGAATTCGGCTTCTAAGGTGTTGATGCGGGCCGGGTTGTTGTCGAAGAGAGCGAAGGCGGCCAGCATATCGGCCCGGCCGAAGTTGTCGGAGCCGCTGAGCTGGTCGTAGAGGCTCGAGCGCAGTTTCACCATGGCCAGATCCAAGGTTGCCTGGTTGATGCCGCCCTTGCTGAGGCGGTTGATTTCCTGATCGAGCACGCTCACTACCGAGTCGGACTTTATATTTTGGTCGTAGGTTAAGTCGCCCATCCATAGCATGGGGCCGGCGTAGTTGAAGGCGTTGCCGAGGTAGTTGATACCCCCGTTCACGTTGTCGGAGTAGCCGCGCTTCTGCACCATGGCTTGGTAGAGGCGGCTGTCTTTGCCCTGGAGCAAGATTTGGTCGAGCAGGATGAGGGCGTAGTACTCGGGCGTGTTGCGCTCGGGCATGTGGTAGGCGAAGGCTAGGGCCGGCTTGGTAGCCAGTTTGTCGTCTTTGGTGAAGCGCAGTTCCTGCTCCTGGCGCGGCTCGGTGAGGTCGGGCTTGGGTGGCTGCGGGGCACTCGGTATATCAGTGAAGTATTTAGCCACCAAAGCTTTGGCGTCAGCAGGCTCGAAGTCACCGACTACAGCCAGTACGGCATTGTTGGGCGCGTAGTAGGTTTTGAAGAACGATTGGGCGTCTTCGAGCGTGGCGGCGTCCAGGTCTTTCAGGTCACCGTAGAAGTTGTGGGCGTTGTTCCAGTTCTTGTTGGCTTTCTGCGGCATATCGAGCCACGGAAAACCACCGTAGGGCGCATTCAGCACGTTTACGCGCACCTCGTTTTTCACCACGCCTTGCTGGTTGGTGAGGTTGGCCTGCGTGATGGCGAGGCCGCGCATCCGGTCGGCTTCGGCCCACAGCAGCGTTTCGAGTTTGTGCGAGGGCACCACTTCGTAGTAGTTGGTGAAGTCGAAGCGCGTCGAACCATTGAGGATGCCCCCATTCTTCTGCACTAACTGGATGAACTCCATTTTGCCGAGGTTCTGCGACCCCTGAAACATCAGGTGCTCAAACAAATGCGCAAATCCCGTCCTGTCGCGGGGCTCGTTGCGAAAGCCAATATTGTAGTACGCCGCTACCGTGGCCGTTGGAGCCGTATGGTCGGGCGAAAGCACCACTCTCAAGCCGTTGGGCAAGGTGTAGTATTCCACCGGAATCTGGAAGGCAGCTACAGCAGGCTGCGATGGCGTGGTGGTAGCAGTAGACGGCGCCGTAGCGGCCGGGGTAGTGATGCTGGTAGTGGCTTTGGGGCTGCACGCATGAAGGCCCAACAGCAGAGCCGCACTCCAAGCGAGCTGCCGGGATAATGGGAAGGTACGCATAGCAGTAAATTGAAAATGTTCATTAAACATCTTCAACCTACATAATTCCAAGTAAAAATAGAATAGCGGCTATATGATATAGCCGAGAATAATAGGCTGTAGCGCGAAGCCTATAAGTCGCCAACCTACACTTTCACCTTGAGCATAGCTGGCTGACTGGTTACGGCAAACATTTCGGCGTAGGGCACCATGGTTATCTGGCCAAATTCGCGGATCAGCATCTTGTAGCTCTCCCCTACCGGCCTGATTTTGCGGTCGAGGTCGTAGAGGCCGCAGGCGTTGACGGCAAGGCGCTTTTCTGCCAGTGAGATGTCCCAGTCCAACTGGTCGAGCAGGGAGTACCAGGTGAAGCCGATAACCGGAATGCCGTCTTGCCGAATGCGCATCACGTTCACCCACTGCTTCCAGAGCCAGCATTCGGCGTCTTTGGCGTCGAAGGTGTTGGTTTCGGTGTGCATGACGGGCTTGCGGTACCGCTCGTAGTATTGGCGCGTCATGGTGTACCAGCCAAGCACGTCTTCGGCCTGGCACCACTTGCCGTCGGGCTTGATAATCCGCTCGTTGCGGCCGTAGTAGTCGTTGCCCATCACTTGGTAACCGGGTGGCTCGCCGGCCATAAACCAGTCGAGTTCCTGCCGGGTCATGCCGTTGTCGAGGCAGTAGAGCAGCACTTCCGAGTCGAGCGGGTGCGCGTAGAGCAAATCCAGACTTAGAAAGCGCAGCTTATTGATGAGGCAGATTTCGGGCGTAGCCACGGCCCGCATTTCGTGGATGTACTCCGCCGATTCGCTTTGCACAATCACGCAGTCGGGGCGGTGCTTGGCAATCTGCTGTGTGCCCATGATGCTGGCGGCCGTAATGTGCTTCATGGCCGTAATGAACGCGCGGTCATCTTTCAATTGCTCGTTCCAGATGCCGTCTTTGGCGGAAGCGCGGGCCGTTACATATATCTCATTGACAGGCGTATAGAACCGCACCCACGGGTAACGACGGGCCACAGCGCCGCAGTACTCGGCAAAGAAGACGGGCAACTCGGGGTTCTGAAAATTACCAATCCAGTCGGGCACGCCGAAGTGCATCAGGTCCAGAATCGGGGTTATGCCGAGGCGCTGAATTTCGGCCATGGCCCGGTCGGCAAACTCCCAATCGTACTTGCCGGGCGCTTTCTGAATGAGGTAGTACGGCAGGTTGTAGCGCAGCACTTTCAACCCCATTTCCTTGACCAAGCCAAGGTCCTCCTTATAGCGGTTGTAGTGGTCGGTTTCGGCCAGCAGGTCGCGCCGGATGGTGCCGCCCGCAATGGTAGGGTACGAGCACTCGATGCCGGTAGCGAACATAAAGTTGCCAGGTGCGCCGGTCGGCAAGCCGCTCCCGTCGTGGCCTGCCGCGCCGCCAAACTCGTCACCTTCGTAGCCTCCGTCGCCGAAATGATCTGTAATATGGGTAAGGAAGCTCTTCATCTTTAGCGTTTGGTGCTTAGGCTGTTCTAATAAAATTCAAGGAAAACTATCTGCACACGGCCGTGAAGCTTTCACTTGCCCGTCATGCTGAGCGCAGCCGAAGCATCTCGCTAGTGTGGTAAATACCTTCTGCCGCAATGATTCGAGCGAGATGCTTCGGCTTCGTTGCACTGCGCTCAGCATGACGGTTAGTGTGGCAACGTCGGCACGCGAGATGCTTCGACTATGCTCAGCATGACAGGACTACTTTGGCAATGTCATCATGCGAGATGCTTCGGCTGCGCCTATGCTCAGCATGACGGCCTGATGGGAACACGAAGCACTAGGCATTATAACTAGCCAGGAATTTGTCGGCGGTGCGGAGGCTGAGGGCCATGATGGTGAGGGCGGGGTTGACACTGAGGGCACTGGGAAAAACAGAGTTGTCGCAGATGTAGAGGTTGGGCACGTCGAAGGCGCGGCCGTCGGGGTTAACGACGGCATCGTCGCCGCTCAGGCCCATCCGGGCCGTGCCGATGACGTGGGCGTAACGCTCGAAAGCCCACAGGTCGGTGGCGCCGGCGGCGGTCCATATCTCGCGCATCAGCTTCTCGGAGTGGGCATTCATGCGCAGCTCGTTTTCTTGGGCCGTGAAGTGGAGGCGCGGTTTAGGTAAGCCGCGGGCGTCCTTCTCGTCGGATAGCTCCAGGAAGTTGTCGGCGTGGGGCAAGCAGTCGCCGAGGATGTTGATGCCCGCAATGTGGTTGTAGTTGCGCATGTAGTCGCGCAGCTGCTGGCCCCACAGCTTGCGGCCCCGCGCCATTTGCGAAGCAAATGTTACGGGCATTACGCCGATACTTTGCAGCAAGTAGCCACCGGCAAAATCAGCATCCTTAGGCCGGTGCGTGTCTTCGGAAATCAGCCCGCCGGGTATGCCTTTGTAGGGCCGGATGTCCTCGGCGAAAGTACCCCACACCTGCATGCCTGGGTGCGCCATGAAGTGCTTGCCGACTTGTCCGCTGGTAAGCGCCAACTCGTTGAGCAAGAGCAAGCGCGGCGTTTCGACGGCTCCCGCGCACAGAAACAAGTGGCGGCAACGCTGCCGCACGGTCACGCCATATTGCTCGTATACCACACCGGTCACGCGGCCTTTCTCGTCGCGCTCAATCTCGGTTACAAATGCATCGGCCCGGATTTCGGCGCCGTGGGCTTCGGCCAGCGGCAGGAACGTAACGTCCATGCTGGCTTTAGCGCCCACGTTGCAGCCGGCCTGGCAGAAGCCGCGGTTGGTGCAGGCTTCGCGCCAGCCCACCCCCTCTTGATAGTACCGCGCTGAGAGGGCCGCATTGGCCGCCGGAGAAGTTTGGATGCCCAATTGCGCACATGCCTGCTGCATCAGTAGCGCGGCACCGTTGAGCGGTAGCGGCGCCAATGGGTAACCTCTGCGCCGCGGCGCACCCCACAGGTACGGCGTCGGCCCCGATACTCCCAGAAACTGCTCTAGCTCATCGTAGTAGGGCTCCAGTTCCTCTATTCCGAAAGGCCAGTCCACTCCCACCCCAAAGTCGCGGTGCAGGTGCAGGTCGTCGTCTTGGGCGCGGGGCGTGTAGGCGGTGTAGTGCAAGGTGGAGCCCCCTACTCCAGTGCCGGAGTTGTTGTTGCCGAAGGCTACCGGGTTTTGCCCGGCCGACAGGCGTTCATCGTTCCAGAACAGAAAGGCTTGGGCCTTTTCATCGGTGGCGTAGTCGGTGATGGGGTTGCGGCGGGGGCCAGCTTCCAGCGCTACCACTTTCAGGCCAGCCATAGCCAAGCGAGCCAGCAGCGGCGCGCCCCCGGCTCCGGTTCCAATCACCACGCAGTCCACTTCGTCCACGGGGTCGGGGAGCGGGGCCGGCTGCTCTAGCTCTGTAGGAGCTGTTAGAAATTCGCCGTTTTCTTCCAAGATGGCCTGCAAAAGCGGGTCCTGGATTTCGGTTTTTATAGGATTCAGAACGCCTTCTTCGAGAACTTCTTCGTCGGGCATAGCTTCGTTGAGTAATGGAGTAGCGGAGTAACTGAGCCGAGAGTAAGGGAGTAGCGGAGCACCTGAGTAATGGCTAAAATGACATGCATGGCCGCTGATATACTGAATCGCGCCATTCAACATGTCTTGCTTTACTCGGCTCTCTGCTAGTCAGTTAGTCTCTCTGGCTCCCGGGGCTCTAAGTCGTTGGGCTGAATGTGCGTCCAGCCAGGCACGTCGGCCATGCCCACATAGCCAATTTCTTCTTGCGCCAGCGGGTGGGAATAGTAGTTCTCGGTTAGTTCGGCCAGCATTTCTTCGAAAAACCGGCCGATGGGGAGTTGCTGCCAGTTGTCGCCGGGCGCGGTGCCGGCGGCTACGGCTTCCAGCACGGCGTCTTGCTGCACTTCGGGCAGCTTCAGGAAGGGCTGCTGAAACAGGGACAGGGCGGCTTGGTTGATGCCGCCCAAGCCGAGGCGGTAGGCCTCCCGGTCGGGGGGCATGGCATCGTAGCGCCAGCCGTCGGCTTTACCATCGACGAGGCGCTTGTCTATACCCGCGGCCACGTCGATGGGTTCGGTACGGTCGGGCTGCGGAATAAGGCGGGCCGCTACGGCCTGCAGCAATGCATAGGTCTGGGGCTCGAAGAACTCGGGCTCGTGAACTGGGGCATCGAGGCGGGCTTGCAAAGCAGCGCGGGTGGCATCGGTCACTAGGTCGGTGGCCAGCAGCGAACGAACAGTACCAGAAGGATATACGGGAGCAGACATCACAAAGCAGCTAATACAGCACAATTGGTACTGTCGAGGTATAAACCGCTTACGAGTGAAATCCTCCCGCTGGCTGAAAATATTATCTGGATTACGGTTGAGCTACGAAAATTATTTTAGCTGCATGATGGCGGCCATGGTTTCGAGGCCGTCCCACAGGTTGCCTAGGCGCACGTTTTCGTTTTCGGCGTGCTGGTTGTTGTCGTAGTTAGCTACTGGCACGGTGAGCGTTATGGCGTTTATCTTCTTGAAAACATGCAGCGGCAAGCTGCCACCCGAGGTCGGCACTTGCACCACTGGCTGCGGGGTGGTGCGTTGTACAGCGGCTACCACCTCGCGGGCAATGGGCAGGTCCATGGGGGTGCGCTCGGCGTTGTAGCCTGTCTTGGGTTCCACTCGCACAATGCGGGGGTAGCGGGCCCGCTCGGCGTCGGTGGGCTCTTGGGTTGTCACGAAGAAACCTTGCCGCTGGATATGGCGCACCACTTTCTCTACCTGTCGTTTGCTGTCATTGCCAAGCACCAAGCGCAAATCCAGCGTGGCTTCGGCAATGGTGGGAATCACGTTGGCCGCCTGCGCCCCGACGTTGGCACTACGCATGCCGTTGATGTTGAGCGAGGGTTGGTTGATTAATTCGCTCAGCGTTTGCCCGTTGCCTTCGGCTTGCGCAAAACCAAGTTCCTGCTGAATGGTGGCATCGAGGTTGGGGACCCGCCCAAGTGCCTGGCGCTCGGTAGCGGTCAGCGGCTGCACGTCATCATAGAACCCTGCTACGGTGACCCGCCCCGTACTGTCCTTCATAGAGGCCAATAGCTGCGCCAGTTCAAGAGCAGGGTTGGGCGCCCAGTTGCCGTAGTGGCCGCTGTGCAGGGGCCGCTTGGAAGCGTATACCGTGAGGTTGACATTCACGTCGCCGCGGGCGCCAAACACCACCTGCTTTTGCCCAGACTGATGGACCGGTCCGTCGCAGATAATCCAGAGGTCGGAGGCCAGCAGGGCCCGGTGGCCTTCCACTATTTCGCTGAGGTGAGGCGAGCCTTTTTCCTCTTCGCCCTCGAAAAAGAACTTGATGTTGACGCCCGGCTTGAGCTTGCTTTGCGCCAAGGCCTCATAGCCGGCCAGAATAGCCATTACGCCCGCTTTGTCGTCGGAACTGCTACGCCCGTACAGGCGCCAGTCGGGGCTGATGGATTGACCGGCGCGCACCATCGGAAGCAACTGGCCACCCTGCGCCAGTGCCGCGCTGGCCAGTTGTGGTTGAAACGGACTAAGCCCCGTGGCCCACTGCGCGGCATTGACGGGCTGGCCATCGTAGTGCGCATAGAACACGATAGTCCGCTTGGCGTCGGGCGTGCGCACCTCACCATACACAACGGGCGGTACGCCGGGCGTGGTAGCCGGCAGCAGTTGCGTCCGGATTCCTCGTTTCTGCATCATGCCCACAATGAAGCGGGCCGTCTGGCGCAGGTTGGCGCTGTCGGCGGCTACGTTGGGAATACCCACAAATTGCATGTACTCGGTAAGCAGCGGCAACTCGTGCGCTTGCCGGTATTGCCGAATTTTCTGCACGGCTGTGTCGGGCGCGTTAAAACCTGCCAGCGCCACCAGCAAGACCAGACTCGATGCGTATCGTTTTTTCATACCAAAAGCGGAGCCTTACTGTGCTCACCTGCTGGTAAGATAGGCGCCGCAACGCAAACGAACCGACCTTTTATTGGTCGGAACTCATCTTGCCACCGGTCACGTGCACGAGGGAGCCAGTCATGAAAGAGCCATCTTGCGAAGCCAGTAACACGTAGGCTGGTGCCAATTCTTCGGGCTGACCTGGGCGGGCCAAGGCCACTTCGTAGCCAAACTTCTCGATTTCCTCGGCGGGCATGGTGCCCGGAATATTAGGCGTCCAGACTGGGCCCGGCACCACGCAGTTCACCCGAATTCCTCTTTCGCCGAGGTAGGTAGCCAGGCTTTTGGTAAGGGCGTGAATCGCCGACTTGGTACTGGCATAATCCACTAAAATCGGGATACCCGTGAGGCCCACAATGCTGCCGGTGTTGATGATACAGTCGCCTTGCTGGAGGTGGGGAATGGCGGCCTGCGCCATCCAGATATAGCCCAGTATGTTGGTGTCGAAGGTGCGGCGGATTTGCTCTTCCGGAATATCCTCGAACTTCTCGGCACTCATCTGGAAAGCGGCATTGTTGACGAGGATGTTCAGGCCCCCTAGCTCGGCCCGGGTGCGGCGGATGGCTTGCTTGCACTGCTCAGGGTCGCGCACGTCGCTCTGCAACAAGATGCACCGCCGCCCCTGCGCCTCTACCAAACGCTTGGTTTCTTCGGCATCCACGGTATTCTCGTTGTAAAGCACGGCCACGTGGGCTCCTTCCATGGCAAAGGCCACCGCCACCGCCCTCCCAACGCCTGAATCGGCGCCGGTTATCAGCGCAATCTTGTCCTGAAGCTTGCTGGCGGCGCGGTACGTGCTGAGATTCATACCGGGCTGCAACTTCATATCGGCCTGCTTGGCCGGGTAGGGTAGTTTCTCGGCGTGCTGCTTCATGTCCTTGGCCGTGGGACGCTTCACCGGTTTGGGTGCGGTGGTAGCGGCTGCGGCTTTTTTGGCAGCGGGTGTAGTGGCAGTGGGCTTGTTGGCAACAGGCTTCTTGGGGGCAGCGTCTTTTGCAGCAGAGTTTTTCGGAGCAGCTTTTTTGGCAGCCATGAGGTCGTACGGTAGAGGTTGGGTTCTACTCTACGCAAAAAGCTGAGCAGTGGTGAAGTCGTGCGCCCTAGATTCTACCAGCGCGAACAGCACGCCGCAAACGCCAAGCGCATTACCTCACCGTTCACTACTTAGGGCATTCTTCCCTGGTCAGTTGCTCGTTGATGCAAATAGCAGCTTGTCCGCCTTTGGCGGCAGCCAGCAACGCCTGCTGGGTACCTGGGGTGGCGTCGCCGGCGGCATAGAGGCCGGGGAAAGTGGTTTCAGCGTTTTTATTGACCCACACCCCGCCTTTCTTAGTGAAGCGGCAGCCCAACTGCTCGGCCAACTGGCTGCGTTGCTGCTGATGCGGATGAATAAAAACTGCTGTGCGTTCCAGCTTTTCCCCGTTCTCGAAAACGATGTGCTTTAGTTTGCCCGTCTTGGTGCCTTCTAACTGGCTGATCTTTTCTTGGCGCACCTTGATACCGTGTTGGCGCAAGCGGCGAAGGGCATTGGCAGTAAGGCTGGTCGAACCATCCGTACAGACAATTACATCCCTGCTCCACCGGCTCACGAGTAGAGCCAACCCCGTTACCGTTTTGCTGTGGCCGAACACGGCCAAGGGCTCGTCGCGCACTTCCCACCCGTGGCAGTACGGGCAGTGCAGGACCCCCTTGCCCCACAATTCACGCATGCCTTCTACATCCGGCAGCACATCTTGTACGCCTGTTGCCAACAGCACTTTTCGAGCAGTACACATACTTGTTCGGCCTGATTCTCCTTCTAGCGTCAGCTGAAATCCAGTTGGTACTGCTTCCAGATTTACCACACGCGCAGTTCGCACCTCGACGGTTGTGTAAGGCCGCAACTGCTCATGCCCGAGCCGCAGTAAATCGGCCGGCTTGATACCGTCGCGGGTGAAAAAGCTCTGCACGCCCGGCGAAGGAGCATTGCGTGGGGCACCTCCGTCGCAAACTAATACCCGCCGTAGGCAACGGCCCAACACCAACGCGGCGCTCAAGCCCGCGCTACCTGCTCCTACTATCACCACATCGTAGTCGAGCAAAGGAGCCGCTGGCGGACGGTGACGACGCGGGCGAGGTGTAACAGACGGAGTGGAAGCAGCAACAGGCATGGCACGAAATAGCAGAAGAAAGTCAGCTTACATATACCCTTAACCCTGACTATATGTTAGGCTTCGAGCTCAAGATTTGCCTGTAGCGCCACACTAGTGCTCCTATGATTTTACACAAAAAAAAGCCCTGCCGGATACCAGCAGGGCTTTTTCTATTAGCTAGTTTTAGCTCGTTACTCTTTGATCAGGCGCTGGCTCAGGTTGAGGCCGTTGCCACGGACCAGCACGATGTAGGTACCGGTTGGCAGCGTCTGCACGTTAACTACCTTGTTCACACCACCTTCTACCGAGTAGGTGCCAATCAGGCGACCAGTAGCGTCGAGCAGCGAGACCTGGTACGCACCCTTTGGGAGGGAACTCAGGTCGAGCGTTACTACTCGGTCGGAAGAAGCAGCAGGGTTCGGGAACACGCTTAGCTTGGCAGTAACGGCGGCTTGTGCTTCGAAACGCACCGTACGAACCGGCGAGTAAGAATCCGTACCGTCGGTGTCTACCTGACGCAAGCGGTAGTAGACTACGCTTTGCGTTTTGGCGCCGATACCAGCATCGGTGAAGCCGTAGGTAGTAGTTGCCTGGGTGGTACCCTGGCCGCGTACCGTACCAATCTTCTCGAAGGTTGTGCCGTCGAGGCTACGCTCAATCTCGAACCGGTCGCTGTTCTTCTCCGAAGCCGTGCTCCAATCCAGCAAGGCATCTACTTTCACAGCCCGTACCGCGAATTCCTTCAGCTCAACCGGCAGCGGACGCTGTCCGATGATGATGGCGAAAGTATTCGAGTTGGTACCACCATTGGCGTCCACCGTCGTGATAGTTACTGGGTAGCTACCACCTACTAGCAACAAGCGGTTGGTAACGCTGATGATACCCGTCACAGGATCGAGGGCAGTACCCGCAGGTAGCGAACCACTCGTCAGCGTAGCCGTCCGGACACCCGTATCGGTTACTGCTTGTGGCGTAGCGTTGTTGTATGCACCACTGTTGGCATCGAACACGTTGGCAATGATATCCCCATTCACGTACGGGTTGGTATTGCCTTTTGCTGGAGTCAGGGTGTATACCGAGTTCAGGTCTTGACCTACCGGGATGGTGTACAGGGCAGGTGCCGCTGACACAAGTCCGCTGTTGTCGATGACATTGTAACCGAAGAAGGCATTGCCAACAAACCCGGCGGCCGGATCAAACTTAAGGTTTGCAGCCTCAGTAGCGGTTAGCAGCTGGTCAACCATCACAGCCGTACCGTTCAGCGACAGAACGCCTTGGGTAGTAGTTGGGATAGAGGTGATGCGGTAATTGGCAATGGTATTGTTGCCGTTTGCATCGGTACCACTCAGTGGCGAGAGAGACAACGGACCCGCCGTATTGCCTTCCGGCGTCTGCAGCGCATTCACAACCGAATTGGCTATTGGTGCTAGGCTGGCAGGGGCCACCGTCACCGTCGACGAATTGTTGGATGTAGATGTCTCCGTGGTGTTAGTAGTAACGTTGCCTACTACCGAATACGAGTTGCTTGGCGCCGTGAAGCTAATCAAGTTCATCACCTGCCCGCTTGCTCCAGTGCCTTGGCTAGTGATGGTAGCAAAGGTTACAACACCAGTGCTTGCCGTGTAGGTACCACCGTTCGAAACCACTACTCCCGTCAAGCCAGTCGGGATAGTAACCCGCTGAATAACGTCGCTTGCCAAAGAAGGACCGCTGTTCAACGTGACTACCGAATACGTAACGGCATCACCAGCAGCAACTGTTGTTGGGCCACTCACAGTAGTGGTAACGTCGGCACGTGGCGTAACAGTTAGGTTCAGGAAGTCGGAGTTGTTGGTCGAAGTCGGATCTGACTGGTCGCCAGTTACGAGTGCACGCACTTGCAGCGGCGTAGTGCCAGGGGCTGCCAACACGATAGTGTTAGTCCGCGTATTACCTGATGCCAGAGAGATGGCCGGGAAGGTTACAACACCCGTAGTTGGGTCATACAAGCCTCCGTTGGAGATGGAAGTGATGTTCAAGCCTACTTCCAGCGCGACACGCTGTACAACACCCGTTGCTGTGCTGCCACCGCCGTTGGTAGTCGTTACCGACAGCGAAGCTGACTGGCCGGCTATCAAGGTAGCAGGTGTAGAAGAAACGCTCGTGCGCAGATCGGTTTGAGCAGTAGTCGGCGCTACCTCCGTCGTCACAATGCTCGAGGTATTGTTGCTATAAGTAGCTTCCTCGCTCGTTGTTGATACACTGGCAGTCGCGTTGATTTGGCTCACTCCAGCTGGCGCAATGAACCGGATAACGTTTGTTATCGTCCCTTCCTGGCCAGCACGCTCTGTTGCCAACGTAGAGAAGGTCACCAAGCCCGTTGCATTGTCATAAGAACCACCTGTCGAGAGGGTTATTGCTCCCAAACCAGCCGGCAACTGTACTCGTGTGGCTACGCTGTTCGCTATCGATGGGCCATTATTGGTCGTGACTACCAGGTAATCGATCTGGTTGCCCTGCACAATTCTAGTTGGACCACTGATAACTACGGTTACGTCGGCAATAGCGTCAACGGTAGTCGTTACGGCCGCGCTGTTGTTGGCCTTCACATTGTCTGGTGAAGAAGAAGTCACCGAAGCAATGATCATAGAGGAACTGATAGCCGGAGCATCGTACGAAATCGTGTTCTGCACCGTGTTGCCGCTTGCCTGGCTGGCAATAGCAGGGAACGTTACGATACCCGTATTGGGGTCGTAAGTACCGTTGCCTGACAAGCTCACGCTGGTTAGACCTGCCGGAATGTTCACCGTTTGTACCACGTTAGCTGCTGGCACCATGCCATTGTTGGTCGTAGTCACGGTGTAGGTTACATTCTGACCTGCATTCACCTTGGTAGGCCCACTGATGGTCGTTGCTACGTCCGAAGACGCGTTTACCGTTACATCGGTGGTGGCTACGTTATCGGCTACCATCACATCGTTGGTAGCGGCCGAAATGCTGGCTACTGCGGCTATCATGCCCGAAGCAGGAGCATTCACTGTAATAGTGTAGGTGTTGGTTGCACCCGAGACCAGAGAAGTGGTTGGCAACGTTACTACACCCGTGTTAGCGTCGTAGTTGGCATTGCTTGCTCCGTTAGGACCCGTGATGGTAACCCCAGTCAAGCCAGCTGGCAAGGCAACCCGCTCCACTACGCTGGTAGCCGTATTTGCACCTTTGTTGCCGGCTACTACCGTGAAGGTAATAGGAGCACCAGGCTGCGCATCGGCGCTTGGCGTCGTGATGGTCGTGTAAATATTCGCGTTGGTAGTAGAAGCGGACGTTACTGCTACGCTGGCAGGTGTTGCACTACCGTTGAGGTACGCCGTGTTGTTGGCAGTATTCGTATCGCCGCTAACAGTAGCAGAAATCGGGAAGGTAGTAGCGGGTGCTACGAAGCTAACCGTGTTATTCACCTTCACGCCGCTAGCAATGGCATCCAGCGTCGGGAATGTTACTACACCGGTTGTTGCGTTGTAAGTACCACCGTTCGAGACAAATACGTTGGTCAAACCCGTTGGCAACTGCACCGTCTGTGCGATGTTGGTAGCCGTGGAAGGACCGTTGTTGATGGTCAGCACGCTGTAGGTCGTCATGGTGCCAGCTACTGTGGTAGCAGGACCTGCGATGCTCGTCGTCACATCAAACAATGCCGTACCGTTGATGGTAGCAGTTGCTACGTCGTTTGCGGTCTGGCCGGCTTCATTGGTCGTGGTATTGATAGTTGAAGTAGCCGTCACGGAGCCGTTGCCCGGCATCGTGAAGGAAATCACCGAGCTGTTGCTCGTACCACTCGTGTAGGTTGCCGAGGCATATGATACCACACCCGTATTGGGGTTGTACGTTCCGCCATTAGTAGCACTAACACCTGCTAGGCCAACTGGCAGTTGCACTGTACCCACAACGTTGCTGGCCGTAGAAGGACCGTTGTTGGTGAATGTAACTGTGAAGGAAGCAGGCTGGCCAGTGGCAACAGAAGCAGCCGAAGCCGTTACAGTTGTAGCTACGTCGGCTACCGGGTTGATGGTAACGTTGAGCGTAGCGGCATCAGGTCCTGTGTTGGCACCCTGGTCAGAAGTGGTAGTTACGTTGCTAGTTTGCGCTACAGAACCGCTGGTAACTGGCGCTGTGAAGCTGTACGTGAACGTGTTGGTAACACCGCTAGCAAGGTTGGCAACCGTACCGAAGTCAATCACGTTGCCGGTAGGCGTATAAGCTACACCGTTGACGAGCACGTTCGTTGCACCAGCTGGGATGGTTACCTTCTGCGTTACGGCAGAAGCTACCCCTGGCCCGTTGTTCGTATAGGTGGCAGTGTAAGTGCCCGAAGGCAAGCCAGCGTTCAGAACCGTAGGACCAGCCAACGTAGTCGATACATCAGAAGCACCGCTTACCGGAATCGTGTAAGTGGCTACTTCATTGGAATACAGCCCACCATTATCAATGGCCGAGAACGTGAAGGTAGCGTTGCCAACAAACCCGAGAGTGGGTTGGAAGGTAATCTGTGCCGCCTGCGCCGCCGTGATAACCTGACCTACTGTCAAGGCCGTGTTGCCCAAACGCAGCACACCTTGCGCTGACGTTGGCAGAGAGGCAATGGCGTAGTTGGTAACTGTACCATCTTGGTCAGTACCAGCCAATGAGGCGATTGTCGTTGGTCCAGCATTGGTAGGAATGGCTGGCGAGTTGGTTACGTTAAGTGCAACTGGGGGTACGTTAGCCAAGCTAGCACACAGCACCGAGTTTGGAACAACCTGCCGAGCAATGTTTGCCGTTGTGCTAGAGTACTCCAGAACCAAGTGGTTATCGCCACCATCTTCGCCATAGAAGATGAGTAGGTTGTGCGAACCAGCCGACAGGGTTACAGTTTTCTGAACCGTAACTGCCGAGTGAGCTCCAGGAAGGGCGAGAGTTGCGCTGGCCGTAGTAGGCGTAGCAGCTAAAGCAGCACCATCCAACCATAGGTAAGAAGCGTCATCAGAAGTTAGGTAGAACGTGTAAGTTCCAGCCGTGGCGATATTGATGCTGCCCCGATGGCGAGTGCTAAATCGATCTGGGTTGCTAACGGTACCGCCAGCTGGCGGTACGATGTTGCCCCACTGTGAATTAGGGAAGTTAATAGTCCCATCAACCCGAGTTAACGCCGGTGTATTAGCCGCGAAATAACCCATGTTGTCAGCGAAGTAGCCGGCATAGAATTCCGTGTACAAACCACTGCTGGCGGTTGAGCCATAAGGAGTTCCTGCGCAGCCGTTAGCCGGAAGCGTCACGACAGTGGTAACTCTCGCATTGCTCTGGCTACCATCATTGTTCGTCAACGTTCCGTCGAGACTAACCGAAGTGCTGCTTGCTACGCCCTGGATAGTAGTGCTGTAGTTAGGCGCATTGAAGACAATGCGGTAGGTCAGTGTTGTTCCACTAGCCAAGGCATTAGTAGAAGGCAAGGTTACTAGGCCTGTGTTATTATCATAAGTACCGCCGTCGGGCAAGTTGGCCGTCGTAAGCTGCAAACCAGCTGGCAACTGCACTTTAGGCGCCACTGTGGTAGCTGGCTGAGGACCTAAGTTCTGTACTTGTGCTGTGTAGGTGATGCTAGCACCAGCCAATACCGAAGTTTGAGTTGTGCTCAGAGTGGTTGCCACATCTGACAAGCAGTTCGCACCTTCTACACTGTTGGCAATGCTTCTGCTGATCTGGGTGTTGGTAGCACCTACCAAGCCAGGCTGCGCACCATAGGCACCCGAGTTGTTGGTGGAGTTCGTAACGCCATTGGCACCTGCCAACACATTAACTGCTTGTGCTGAACCGTTGGTTAGCACTACGCCACCGCCGCCACCGCCGCCAGGACCATGAGCATCGGCACCAGGACTGTTGTTGCCGCCCTTACCACCGTTGGCAGTCAAAGTGAGGCCACTGAGTCCGGCAGGAGTAGCGGCCGTTACCAGAATGGAACCACCTGCACCACCACCACCGCTACCGTCAATAGTAGCGCCGTCGGGAACGTTGACACCATTTGCCGTAATAGAGCCCGTGCCAGTTATTGTACCTGTGCGAACCATTACGATACCGCCACCCGCGCTACCACTAGAAGCATAGGGGGTGTTGTTGTTAACTACACCAGCACCACCGCCACCACCAAGTACCAATCTGCTGCTGCTGACAGCAGAGAAAGTTGCACCTGGTTCACCACCTACGACTCGGTTGCTAGTCCAGGCGTTACCACCTCTACCGCCGCTGCCGCCGTTTGCACCGCCGCCGCCGCCCGTGTTCTGGTCATTCGTAGTTGGGTTGGCATCGGTTCCACCGCCACCCGCGTTGCCAGGAGCTCCGCGACCGTTATCACCACCAGGGTAACCATCGACACCGTTATCCACTACGGCCGTGCCGGAGTTAACATAGCGAGGAGTACCTGCTGTGCCTTCCCCTTTGCTCGCGTTGGAAGTAGTAGCCGTCCGGTAGTCAGTGGCAAGGAAGCCTGCTGTACCACCTAACACGCGACCTGCGCCACCGCGGAAGCCCGCGCCCGATGCGTTAATGGTATTGCCATTCAAATTCAATTGCTTGGCAACATCAATAACAATAATACCACCAACGCTACCATTCCAAGGTGTTGCAACGATATTGCCGCCTAAGGTTAGGTTCTCGTACTGTGGCACCCGAATTACTTGAAAGCGACGCTGCCCGCTAGTAGCCGTAGCGGCAGCATTCGTATAAGCATTTTTCAGCGCTGATGCCAACTGAATGGTACCACCCGTAGCTGGTACAGCGCTATTGGCTACTACATATTCGTAGGTTCCAGCCGTGAAGTTGGCATTGATGAGGTTGCCATTTGCACCACCTCCCGTTACTCCGTCGCCATAAGCGTCGGTGTTGGTAGCATTGATATCAGCTCCCTGCATTTGAATTACCAGCAGCAAGTCGCCAATGGCAATTGGTGTCGTGCCGGAGGCTGCTCCTACCGTGATAGTAGTAGCATTTGCTGCTGCCGAAGCCGTGCCAGGGAAGTACGTGTTAGGGTTCGTCGTCAGTGCTGTCGGCGAACCATCCCGGCCAGGATTAGCACAGGCAGCACTCGTACCAGCAGCACCGCTGTTGCTTACCGGAATTGTATACGAAGCTGGCGTCTGGTCGCTTACGTTAGCATCGTCTGTGACGGTGTAAGTAAAGCTTGCAGTTCCCGAATAGGTAACTGCTGGGTCGAATGTTAGTTGTGTGGCTTCTAAGGCCGTTAGCGTACGGGTAGTAGTAACAGCCACTCCATTCACATAAAGTACCCCTTGAGCCGCCGGCGGAATAGTTGAGAGAGTGTAGCTGGCCACTGAGCCATCAACCGTAGAGCTTAAGCTATTAACCGGAACTTGACCAACCGCATTAGATACGCTGGTATTCGTGATGTCGTTTGCTACGGGCGCCAAGCGGCACCAATCCATAAAATCAATACCAACAGCATTTGCGGTGGGATTAGCCGACGCAGTAGAGATGTTGCTATACGTTAAGGTTAGCGTTGTAATCGGGTCGGCGAAATAGGCCACCACGGTTGCGTTGTTTGGATCCGTGTTAGCTACCGAGCCTGTCGCCGTGTTGCCACTGATGATGACCGTGTTGACATTAGGTCCTACCGGACTCAGTACTGGCACTACTGCCGTGCCAGCATTGGCACCGCTGAAGATTACTCGGTCAATAAACGAGTTGGTTCCGTCCTCCGTCCTGTCGATGTCCTGCACGCGCACCGTGAAATTGCTCACCGGACGGTTGAAGGTAAAGGTTACGCTGGACGAGTTAGCAGTGGTGCTAGCGTAATCTGTTTGCCACTGCAAGGTCTGCACCCCATTGAAGGTGGCAGTTTGAAACGTGCTAGCCGTAGCTGAAGCTGGTGTCTGATAAGAGCCGCTTGTAACCGTTGTGAGCGACGAACTAGCAGGAACGCTTTCCGTGACGCCTTTCCATTCTTGCCCCAAAGCCCGAGGCGCCGCGAAACTCAACGTGGATGTGCCTGCACAAGCAGTCACGGCACGTAAAGGAATAGTGTAGGTTGCTACGCCTGTCGATGCTGTT
Source organism: Hymenobacter sp. YC55 (assembly GCF_029433095.1). GTDB lineage: Bacteria > Bacteroidota > Bacteroidia > Cytophagales > Hymenobacteraceae > Hymenobacter. The sequence goes on along the minus strand of NZ_JARNTX010000004.1, from coordinate 18,623 downwards.
CCAGCATCATCACGAACTCTATATTGAAACGTGGTAGAAGTAGCCGTAGCAGTAGCAGCAGGATCGAAGCGCAGACTAGCTGCCTGAGTTGGCGTTAATACCTGGTTAACACCTACGGGTGCGTAAGTGGTACCGGTTGAATTGTAATACAGAATCCCTGCTGCTGCATCTGGAATAGCAGTAACTATGTATTCCTGTACTGTACCATCTACTGAGCTATTCAGATTATCGATACCAACCTGTCCTGCAGTGGCCGGGATAGTGGCTGAATTAGTTACGTTAAGAGCGACTGGCGCCTGACGGCACCACGTCATATCTACAATCCCTATGGTTTGCGCATCAGGATTGGTCACATTCAGCGTTCCACTACCATACGTGATGGTTAGGGTTGTGATAGGAAGAGGAAAGTAAGCCCACACTCTAGCACTGGTATTGGCATTGCCATCATCTACACCAGTAGCGGTGGCTCCTACCACTGTAACAGCACCAGAAGAAGTCAGGGTGGGGGTTACAGCGGTAGATGGAGTTACAGCCGTATTAGACCCGGCAAACGTTACACGGTCTCTGAAATCAGAAGCAAGAAGTCCTGCTGAGGCATCAATGTCTGCTACTTCAACGCTGAAGTTGCTAATCGGCCGGCTGAAGTTGAACTGGATGGAGTTGCTACCGTTGGTGGACGTGAAGTTGTTGCTCCACACAATTACTCGTTCGTTGTTGAGCGTTCCAACCTGCAACGTGCCTTCTGTGTCGTTGAAAGCATAGTTGCTAGTACCAACTTTGGTAGCACTAACTGGAGCTGGCAATCCTTCTGACGCGCGGTTTTTCCAGTTTTCGCCGTTAGCACGACCAGCAAAATCCACAGTTAGAGGGGCGGCGCAAGCATCGGTGGCGGATGTTACCAATACTCTGCTAGTTGCCGTGTTATTGTCGGTAGGTTCACTGCTCTGCGTCGTCGTCGAGACGGTAGCAACGTTGTTGTACTCGGATGCAACAGTTGGCGCTGTGTACGTGTACGTAACAGAAGTACTGGTGCCGGAGGCTATTGAAACTGTTGGGAACGTAATAGTGCTACCAGAAATGGTACCACCACCAGCGTTTGTTATTACGGCACCGGTTGGCACTGTTACTTGGCGTACTACCCCTGCAGCTGATGCATCAGGTCCGTTATTACCAAACTCAGCGGTATATGTAAGGCTTTGTCCCGTAACGGAAGAGTTTGGCGCAGAAGTAAACCGAGCATATACGTCGGCTTGTGCGCACCAGCTAATGGCGTTGATGCCTAGCGTTTGCAAACGACTCGTGTTGGCTGTGTAAGCAGCTGAGTTGTTGTAGTAAAGAACCAGCTTGGTTACGTTGGCGGGCATACGGGCAGTCAGGTTGCCAGCTGTATTGCCAGCGCCTACGTTGCCATTTTTACCCCGTACTCGCCCTCCACTTACGTACTCGTTGTTGGCGCTAGTCGTGAAGTTTGTAGCGTCCAACGTAGCAGGTGTGGTGCTGCCATTCACATACGCCTCAAACACCAAATCGTCAATGAAATTGACGTCAGAATCAATATCCTGAAATTGGAAAGTTAAGTTGCTGACAGGACGTGTAAACGTAAGCGTAACGGAAGAGCTGTTTGTACCAGCAACGCCTGCATTATCCAACTGCCACACCAACGTCTGCCCACTAACGTTACCATTAGTACCGACTGCAAAGGTGTTGGTTTGGTTAGCAAGCACAGTGCTAGTGTAGTCGCTGAACGTGAAGGAAGTGCCGCCAACCGTTTGGGTAGCCGTTCTTCGGTCGCCTGTAGCAGCATTGGCATAGTTCAGCGTACTAGCTGTAGTACATGCCTGTGCCCACGCATCCGTTCGCAACAACGTCAGCCATGCAAGGAGCAAGACTGCAAATCGTAAGGTTGTTCTCATAGGACGAGAAAAAGGGTGGAAAATGAAAAAGAAATATGATTGCTAGTTAAAGTGCTATGGTTGTTGAGCTTATTTTCAAAACTACAGTAGTCAAGTAGGAGCTTATCAAGTTTTTCGTTGAATACAAACACCATCTCGGTGAATGCCAGTTTTTGAACCGACAATTTGAGCGCCCTTAGCATCGCTAAATTGCTCATATGCACAGGATGCAAACCTAATTAACACTTTACGATATATAAATAAAGTCGGATTCTATAAAGCAAACATTATTTATATCAAGTTCAATAAATTGATTATCAGTAATATAATTAAATCAACACATTTAAATAATTTAGCTTTTTCCACTGTTTCAATATGAGAATACATTTTTCTTATCTATAATTTTTTATAAAATTTATTTCGATAGTATAACCACGCATTAATATTATACGAGCTATTATTTATAATTCTTACGATACAAAAAAGCCCCTACCGATATGATAGAGGCTTTTCAACTTTAAAAGATCTAAGTGTTATTCTTTGACCAACAAGCAAGTCTTTTTCTGTCCCATTCCGAGAACAATAATCAAGTAACTGCCTCGTGGAAGCTGCGCTGTTGCAAGCGGATATATCTGGCCAGTACTTCCCGTAGCAACTGATACCACACGGCCAGTCAGGTCGGTTACTTTGATCTGGCAAGTACCAGTAGGTAAGCTGCGCAAATCAAGAGAAGTATTTGCAACCGTTGGATTAGGGAAGGCAACTATTGCAGATGCAACACTAGCAAAACGCACCACTTGCACACCACTCAAGCTGCTCGTGCCATCGGTGTCTACTTGGCGCAAGCGGTAGTAAGCAACAGTGCCGGTAGTGGTTGCCGCTTGCTGATCTGTGAACTGATAAGTATGTCCTTCGGCGCTGTTTCCTTGGCCATTTACCGTACCAATAGCTTCGAATTTGTCGCCTGTGAAGCTGCGCTCTACTACAAAGCGGGCACTGTTTTTCTCGGATGCAGTAACCCAAGTTAGCTGCGCGTCGATGTTACGGGCTACAGCGCTAAAACGTACCAACTCTACGGGCAACGGCCGGTTTTGAAGCAGGGCCGTGTTGCCCGAAAACTCGGAAGTATTTCCAACTGCTAAGCCGTTTACGGTGGTCAATAAGGTGGCCGTAGCCGTAAGACGGGCATTGGCGCCAAGGGCTGCTTGCTGCTCGGGAGAGAGGCTAGTGAGAGGAATGGCAAACGTGAAACGATTGGCAACTGATTCTTCTCCTTGGTTTACGCCAGATACCAAGCCACTGTATCCCCATTGTCCCCTGTCGGTATCCTGCGCAGAACCCTCGGTCCAGCTTGTGAGGTAAGTTCTTCCTTCGCCAAAACCGTCGGTTGTTACGTCGGCCACAAAGAGTTCAACCAGCGCACCAGCGGGGGCATACCCTGTTACAATCAGATTACCGCCATTGGTTACCGCTTGAGTAAGCACCGGGAAATTGAGCAAGCCATTCGCCCCCATATCGGCATCGGTATTGTCGTTGCGGGTTACATTGTCGCCATTCAATCCGGTAGATCCAGCAGCCATCAGGTCGATGCCGATGCCCGTGTTGCCCGACATACTATTCTGCGTGATGCGGTTGCTGCTGGTACCTGCGGCAGCTACTACGGCCGTACCCGCATTGGCGCTGAATATGTTCTGGCTGATTAAGTTATTGTTGCCACTCGCTATAACTAAGCCAGCATCTTCAGTGCTTGTTCCTAGGCCATTGTTACGCAAGATGTTGGCTGAAATGGTGTTCTCGTCGTTGGTCTGACCAGCCTCTAGGAGCAGCCCAAAGCCGTTGTTGTTGGAAAGCGTGTTGGTGGAGATAGTATTGCGAGAAGCTCCAGCCAATACCAACCCTTCACCCGTTACGGAACCTACGGCAGCGCTGCCGTTCAACACGTTATTGGTAACAGTTACACCTGTGGCGCCGCTTTGAAGACGGGCGCCCGCCGTTGTATTGCCCGCTGTCGTGACCATGTTCAACACCGACCCCGCGGTTGCTGCGCCGCTAAAAGTAACTCCGGCACCATCGGCGAGTATGCCAGTAGTGGCCGTAGTACTGGTGCCGCGGGCATTATTGAGGCCCAAGTTCTCGATGCGCGTAGTGCCGCCCGTTACCAGCAGGCCCGCAACGTTGTTGAAGTTTAAGACCACTTCGGGGCCAGTTGTAGTTTCTGCAACAGCAGCTATGTTGTTGCCTGTAATGGCCGCCTGACGCGCGCCATCAATCGTTGTATTGGCCGCCGAAATGGTGGGCAGTGCTGTAGCAGGCGTGATAGTGAAAACCTTCGTTATAGCATCGTAGCCCGATACAGCGGCCATCCCTGCACGCAGGCCAGCAGGCGCAGTAGTGAGGGTCCCATTATTGAGCATGAAAATAGCGGCTTCCTGACCAGCAATAGCACCGCTATAAGCTTGACTCAAGTTGTCGTTGCCAAGAGTATTTGCGTTGATAATAAACTGGCGCAAAGATCCTTGCCCACTGTCGTTGGTATTCACAACAACATCGAAGTTGAAACCAAAGTCAACACCAACGACCGGGCCATTGACTGGCGTTTTTACCGAGCCAATTCCCGAGGTCGGCGTGATAGACTGGATTTCCAAAGTCAGGTTAGTGGCGTCTGCTGATAGCGGCAGCGCAATCGTGCGGTTACCGTAATCCGATTCGTTGGGATTTTCGCCGCCTACCCGATTCACATCACCGTTAAGGAAAGTTTGCACAGGCAGCAAACCAGCTATGCTGCCGGGACGGTTGCTTTTCACGGACGAGTTGACAACCCGAACCCGATAAACTGTATTGGCAGCTAACGTGATACTGTTTATCCCGTTCACAAAGCTGTAGTTACCGGCTGCATCGGTGGTAGTAGCCCCCACGTAGGCTCCAGTTGCCGAGTACAGTTCTACTCGCGCCTGAAAAACTCCTTCTCCATTGCTATCCGCCTGCGAGCGGCCGGCTCCGCCTCCGTAGTTGATGTCCTCGAATACATTGCCCACAATAGCCGTGTTGTAGTAAATCGGCGAGGGCGAGGCCACGTCAGCATTGGGCGTTTCGGGGAGGGCGGCGCTGTTGGTAGAAGCATCTTGTGCCAACAAATCGGGCGGTGGTACCAGTGTGCTGTTTTGTAGAGTGTAGCCCACGAAGCTGGCAACGGTACTGGTAGCATAGGCTGTGTTGTTTTGCGCAATGGTTGGCACACCACCCGTGGGGAAGGTTACCTGGGCGGTAAACGTGATTACAGCTCCTTGGCCCGGCGCAAGCGTCTGACTACCTGTGAGCATGCCTGCATTGCCCGATCTACCGTTGAAGGTCGTGTTTGCGGCCAGAGTGGAGCCCGCTGCCGAATTCGTTACCGTCAACCCCGTAATAGTGACGTTGCTAGCTCCCGAGAAAGTAGTGCCCGCATTGGCCGTTGTTGTTCCGTTCCAAAGCAAGTCGGAAACCTGCACGTTAGGATCAGCAATAGAGCCGTTGTTGCGCACCTGTATGCGGAACCCGATGTTGAACTGCGTAGCCGAAACAGGGCTTATGCTTACCACTTCTTTTACTACGTCAAGGCTCTGGTCAGGGGTCACGCAGCTGGCGCCGTCGCTATTTACAGCCGGCTCAATGGAAGACAGCAGCGTGGCCGCGCCCGTGCTGATATCAACGATGTAGAACTTACCTGAATTAGCAGTACCTAACGTGCCGTTGCCGTACACATACAGTGCGCCCGAGATGTCGAAAAAGCAGGTCCCTAGAGCGCCATCTACGGTAGCCTGAATAGCAGTAGCCCCGACCAGCGTGACGGTAGCTGTCGTGCCGCTCATCACTAATTTGTACACCCGGTTTGCATAATCGACGCCGTAGAGGTTGCCGTCTTTGGCGTTGAAAGCAATGTCGAACATGGCGTACGCGGCATTGTTGGCTGTCGTATTGGGCATGCCGCTCAGCGTAATGCGCTCGGCCACCAAGGGTTGCCCCCGCTCGATATTGTTGAGGTCGATGCGGTAGAGTAGCGTAGGATCAGCCGTTGAGTTGTAGTTCTGGCTTACCACGTAGTAGTAGCCAGCACGGTCGATTACGCCCCCGGCCCATTGGTTGCCGGGCAGGTTGCCCACTGCTCCCAACGATTTTACATCACCATTCCGGTCGATAACGTGGAGCTCCATCGGCTCTGTGTATTCGTCGATCCGGTCTGCGCCAGCGGCATTGTTATTACTACTCACCTCGTTCGATACGTAGGTAAGGGCGTATTGCAGACCGTCGCCGGGACGGTAGCCGAGGCAGTTTAGCGTACCGCCCAAATCCTTTTGTTCGACGGTGGTATAGGCATTACCGGTTGTGCGGTCCACGTTGAACAACCGCGTGGAGCTAACCACGGGCGCGGTTGTAGTAACCACCTGACGAATTTGGTAGAACTGTCCGTCGCAGCTGTAGCGGCTGTTTACGGCGCCTGCGTTGTCGCTACGAAAAGAGATGCTGGTTACGGCCATCTCATTGCCGCTAGCAACAGTGGTAGAACGCGGATTGCGCAAAGCCAGGGCAAGAGCCGTTTGGGAAGCAGACGTCGTGTAGGACACGGAATATCTAGTCCACTTATCCCCACCGCTGGCGGTAGTTTCATTGGCAACCGTTACAGTAGTTCCGAACTGAACGCCGCCAATAAAAAATTGCAGTTGGGGCGTATTAGTAGCGGTACTGCCGACAGCCGTTGCATTCGAAACGTAACAGGAGAACGTGTAGGTGGTGTTAGGCCGTACCGACACATTTTGCTGCCAGAAATTGGCCGTGCTGGCCGCTGCCGTCGTGCCCCGCATGTACAACCAAGTAGTGGAAGCCGGTACGCCATTGCTATTGTCGCCCGGAAAAGCAGCTTGGCTTAACGCCACCGTGCTGGAAGTACCAATTTGAATGGAAACTGCGGTGCCAGTTGGTTGCACATCCGTATTGGTGTAGGCCCAAGCACTCGTCCAGTTGCCTAGGTCTGTACCTGCTACAATGCTGTATGGCGTAGCATTGACTTCCGGGTGCTTGCCAAAGGTGCTGTTTTGAATCAGCTGCGGCCCAACACTTGCTTGAGCTACTGCTGGTAGCACGAATAGCAGCGCAGGCAGTGTGCGTACTAGTAAACGCATAATCGAAATGTTCAAAAAATGATCTGTAGGCTTGATAAAAGGCAGATCAGAAAGACAATTGCTTGCTAACACCTTTATATCACGCCAAAACTACCTAAACAGGCAGCGCTACAGTCGAGCTTCTCGATCAAGATGGTCTTACGCTCGTTGAATCTTCCCATTTTTAGGACGACTCTTGTGTCATTTTAGGAATATTAAAAACCCTTCCTACTTCTACCTAAGCAGTTTTTTCGCCCTACGTAACGCAGATGCCATTTGGATTTATCCTAATATGGGAAAACAGAAAGAGCCTTACTGCAGTAGCAAGGCTCTTCTGGTATTTATGATTGCGTATTCGCTCCTAAAACAGTTTTCTATCTTCCACTTCCAACAACAGCGGAAACAAGTTCTTCATTAAATTCAATATTCTCTTTCAATGTTTCTAAAGAAATATGCAGTCGGTATTTCCAGAAATGCTGTGGGTTTGCTGGCACGTTGATTTGCTCATCATGTGGATCAGCACGGCGTAAGTCAGTGCTCATGGCCAGCAAATCTTGGAGCGGGATGATGGCCCACATTGCCGGAGAGTGCAGATGCTGTACCACGATTTCACGCACCACCCATGGCTCGCAATAATAAGGAGCATGCTCTCCGTGGTGGCCTAGCATCGTCTCGAAGAAATGTTGGGTCTTCACCCGATCCTCTTCCCACCAGCCTCGAAGCGTACTCATGTCGTGGGAGCCCGGACTAACCACTGATAGGTACGGCGCGTCGTTGGGGTGCCCGAACTCGGTGTTGGGGTTGGAAGGCATCCGCTGAATGTTGAGCCCCAGGATACCAAGCGCCTTCATCACGCCCGGCACCGACTCCGGCACCATACCCAGGTCTTCGCCACAGATTAGCATGTCGGTGGCATAACGCACGGGGGGCAGCTTCACGAGGCCCTGCTCGCGCCAGAAGCCTTCGTGACGGTGGTAGAAGAAATCGACGTAGATATCGTGGTACAAGCGACGGCGCGACTCTTCGTCTAGCTCCGCAAACGAAATGCTCTTGTGGAGGGTAATGCGCGGGTGGTAGTGGTCGGGCCGCAAGTCGTCGGGCACGAACAGCACCTCGTTGATGAGTTGGTACAGGCCCGTACGCAGCCACTTATAATGGTCGGCGTTGGCAGGATCGGCGGCGGTTTTCGCCTCGAATACCGCTTCTACTTGGCGCTGCGTCCGCACGTGCTCTTTCAGTCGGATGTCGCCTGCGCTGCTGATTTCCTCCATAAACTCATCGAACACAGCTTGCGCCTGCCCATGGAAGATGTTCTGCACCAGGCGCCAGCGGATGTACGGCTCGCACAACCGGGCGTAATCAAACCAGCCGAGCCGCTGCTGAATCTCCTGTTGCGAAAGAGGCAGAGCCGGCGAGAAATGCCCCAGCAACCCTTCCACCGAATGCGCCGGAATCTCCCAGATGCGGAAGAAGCCCAGAATATGGTCGATGCGCAGGGCGTCGAAGTAGCGGGCTAGTTGGCCCATGCGCTGCTTCCACCACGCGTATCCATCTTCGGCCATCCGTTCCCAGTTGTAGGTGGGGAAGCGCCAGTTTTGGCCGGTGGTCGAGAAGTCGTCGGGTGGGGCGCCGGCCTGCTGATGCATGTGGTACAGTTCGGGCTGCGTCCAGGCATCTACAGAGTGGCGGTAAATGCCAATAGGCAGGTCGCCCTTGAGCACCACCCCGTGCTGGCGGGCGTAGGTTACGGCATCGCGCAGCTGTTGGTCGAGGTGGAACTGGGTGAAGAAGTGTACGCCAAACTCATCGAAGTCGGGGGCATCTTCCCGGGTTAGCTCGTCCGCCAGCTTAGGCGTGCGAAACTCTTCGGGCCATAACTGGAAATCCGCTGTGCCGAACCGGTCGCGCAAACCCGAAAAGGCGGCGTAGGGCACTAGCCAAGCGCGTTGCTCGTCGTAGTATGCTCGGAAGCCAGGATCAGCGAGGAAGTTGGGTTTCTCTTGTTGATAAAGCTGCTTGATAAACTTCCACTTGGCCGTCATCATGGGCTCGTAGTCCACGAAGTCAAGTGCATTCAGCTCTTGCCGGCGCGTATCAAGTTCCTGCTGCGCGGCGGCATCGTGCAGTGGAGCTATGGCGTCGAGGTTAAGATACTGCGGGTGCAGCGCAAACACCGAAATAGCCGCGTACGGATACGAGTCAACCCAAGTGTGTGTGGCCACAGTATCATTGATGGGCAGAATCTGCACCAGCTTCAGCCCGGTGCTCACGGCCCAATCTACGAGCAGCTTCAAGTCTGGAAACTCGCCTACGCCCAAGCCGCGCTGACTGCGCATGGCAAACACGGGCAGTGCTACCCCGGCGCCGCGCCAGGTGTTGAGGTAGCGAAACTTGTCGTCGACGCGCACCCGCAGGGTTTGGCGGTCGGTGGAAGGTTCCAGTATCCGGTCCTCTCCCCCTTCTAGCTGCACTACTTGTCTCTCGTTCGGGTCCCAAATGCCATACTTATAGCGCAACGGCAGTTCGGGCTGTTCCAGGGCTACCTCAGCCACCCAAGTCGGGTAGGCAGCATCGGAGAGCACCAACGCCTTGCGGCCATCCCACGCCCCCACGGCAGCATCGGAGCCAAGCACGCACAGCTGCTGGCCCGGCTCGACGCGCGGCGCGGCCAACTGAAAGCGCACCACCGAATCGGCTACCCGGGCTGTTGGGGTTGTCTTGCCGCTCTTAGCCGAACGTTGAAACAAAGCCTTGGTGAAAGCCGCTGTAAACAATTCGTTTTCGGGTTCGGCAGGTGCCCGCCAGAAATCTTCCAACACCAGCCGGGTGAACTGCCGCCCATCGTAGGCCACGGTCCGGTTGGGGCCCCACTCCTGTTGCCGGCTGCCGTCCCGCTCGTCCACCAACACGTACTTGTAATCGATGGTACCGGGCTGGTCGTCGGGGACACTGATTTCGTGGCTCCAAATGCCAGAGTCGGAACTGTAATGCAGCGGCAAAGCCTGGTCGAGGCTCCATTGGCCTAGGCTAGGCTCGGAGCCGGACACCATCAGCCGCTGGCCCCACGCAGTACGAAAGGGCAAGGAAAAACGGAGAATCATGGATGGGGAAAGGAAATAGATTGAACACGAAAGATAGGGAGTATAGGTTTTAATCGAGACCTAACGCACCACGGACACCCCTCCACAACGTTTGAGATACACCTGCACGGTTGCCTTCCAACCCGCAGCTTGGTTTTTCCGTTTGGTTGTAATAACCGTCACTCTGTCTGATTACCACGCCTGTGCCTACTTACCTTCGTCGTACACTGTATGTTGTTTTGGGCCTTGTTGGCTTCGTTCTGCTGCTCGTAATCGGGGTGGTAGTAGCGTTGCAGTTTCCTTCTACGCAGGACTTTGTTGCGCGCAAAGCCGCAACCTATCTACAAGATAAAATTGGCACCGAAGTGCGCATCGGCAAGTTCCGAACCGACTTCAAACACGCGCTGAACCTGGACGGCGTGTATGTTGAAGACCAAAAGGGTGACACGCTACTTTCGGTAGGCCACCTCGGAGTTGACCTCGACATTTGGGCGCTTGCCAAGTCACAAATTAACGTCAAGACCTTGGAGCTAAACGATGGCCGCTTGGCCATCAGCCGTACCGAACCCGACAGTATTTCCAATTACGACTTCATTGTCAATGCCTTCACCGCTGGCGATACCACTACCACTACTCCGGCCGATACTACCGGCTCAGGCTTCAAATACGACATCGGCGACTTGCGCCTAACCAGCATCTACCTCACCTACAACGACCAAATAGAGGGCCTGAATCTAAGCACCAAGGTTGGGGAGCTGGCCGTGAACATGGACGCGGTGGACGTAGACCAGTCTATCTACAGAATTGACCAAGTGGCGCTGCGCAACACCAGCATCAGCATGGAGCAGAGCAAAACCGCGCCGCCCGATACGGCCGTTTCCGAGCCGCTGGACTTAACGTTTGGGTTAAACAAAGCCACCCTCAACAACGTCAGCTTGGTGTACAGAAATACGCCGTCGGCCCAGTTCATTAGCACCCGCGTGGGCGAGGCCGACATTACGGCCGACAACATCGACCTTATCAACTCTCGGGTTGATTTGAATACGCTCCGGCTGCGCAACACCAGCGTTGCCTACGCCCAAAACGAAAACGTACCGGTTGAGAAGCGCGTCGTTAACCCGGCCGAGGCCGTACGAGATATAAACGATGCCGTAGAAAAAGCCACCGGCCAGGAAGCTAGTTGGGTGGTCACGCTGAAGCGTTCCGACATTACCGGTGTTGACGTCGCCTTCGATAATTTCGATGAGCCCCGCCTCCGTACCCGCGTACCCGCCCTCGACTACAATCACCTCAAGTTCACCGACCTCACGCTCAACCTCGAGAATCTTTCTTACTCGGAAAACAGCACCACTGGCCGCATTACGCAGCTAGCTGGCAAAGACCAAAGCGGCTTTCAGATTACCTCTACCAAGGCCGATGTGGTGTTCGACTCGGTGCAAACCCGGCTTACCAACCTCGACCTAATAACGCCGCACACCCGCATCCGCCAGACGCTTGGCATGCGCTATGCCAGCCTCGACGCGCTGTCGGATACCAAGCAGCTGCCCAACCTCGGCATCGAAGGCGACTTGCGCGACGTGCGCATCGGCTTCCGCGACATCCTGTATTTAGCACCCGACTTGGCCTCCACCCCCCCCTTCAATACGGGCCCCAACCAGTCGGTGCTGGTGAGTGGGCGCGTAAGCGGGCGCGTGAGCGACTTGCGTATCCGGGACCTAGACTTTGTAGGTTTCCGCAACACGGTAGTGAAAGCCAGCGGCCGTATTCAGGGCTTGCCTGAAACCGACCAGCGCCTATTCACCGACTTCAACATTCAGCAGTTCACCACTACCTCGGCCGACATCAATAGCTTGGTGCCGAAGGGTACTATCCCACCCGATTTTCAGCTGCCGCCACGCATCAGCGTAGCGGGCACGTTCCGAGGCCGGCCCACAGCCATGCTCTTCGACACCGACCTACGCGCTACCACCAGCTTCGGCAACGTAGCCGCCAAAGTAGACCTTGGTGCCGGACCGAAAGGGCAGGAGCCCATCAACGCCACGTTCAACGTGCAAGGCTTCGATGTGGGCAAAGTCCTTCGTGACCCCACTATTGGCCGCATCACTGCCGACGGCCGCCTCTCTGGCCGCGGGGGCCTCGACCCCAACTTGTTGCGCGGACAGTTAGTAGCCAATGTGCGTAGCGCCACTTACAACAACTACACCTACCGGGGTATCACCGCCAACGTGGGCATCGACCGGAACCGGTACGTAGTAGATGCCCGCAGCCGCCGAGACCCGAACCTCAACCTGGATTTGCTGGCGACTATCAACCTGCGCAACGCTGATAACCCGAGCTACGAGGTACAACGCCTTAACCTGCGCGGCGCCAACCTTACGGCCCTTGGCTTCTACACCGGCGGCGACCTGCGCGTACAGGGCGACCTAACGGCCAACCTCAGCGGCGCCGATGCCAACTCCATCAACGGCACCTTCACGGGTCGCAACATTGTGGTGGTGCGCGACAACCAGCCTATTGCCCTCGACTCGGTGAGCGGCCGTATTTTGCAGCGCCCTGGCCGTACCGAAGTGGCCTTCAACTCCAATATTGCCGACTTCAACCTGCAAGGCAACACCGCCCTCGGTGACTTGGCTACCGTACTACAGAGCCATATCGACCGGTATTTCGATTTGCCGGGGGTGCAGTTCCGCCCTTCGGCGGCATATCGGCAGTTCAGCTTCGATGCCAGCGTGAAGAACACGCAGTTGATACAGCGGTTGGTACCCGACCTCAAGCAACTTACGCCCTTCAAGCTCACTGGCTCCTTCGACAGCCGCGAAGCTGATCTTCGCCTCAGAAGCCGCATCGAGCGGATTGTATACTTAGGCTTCGCCCTCGATTCTCTAAAGCTTGATGTCAGCTCCGACCCTCAGAAGCTAGACTACGCGTTAGGTTTGCGGCAGATCAGCCAGGACACGTCGTTGCGCATTCCGAATCCAACGCTGGCGGGCAGCATCCAGAACAACCAGGTTGGCACCCGCCTACGCATTGCCGAGTCCGACAGCGCCGAGCGGCTGAACCTAGCGGGCGTGCTGCGGGTGCTACGCGGCGGCGACGCTTATGCCTTCAGCTTCGACCCGAAAGTGATGCTCGACGGCGTGGAATGGAACGTAACGCCCGGCAACGAGCTTCGGTACACAACAACCAATGGCGCCATCTTCGCCCAAAACGTAGAGTTCCGCCGCAACAACCGGTTCCTGACGCTGCAAACCTTGGCTGGCGCACAGTATCCGTTGCAGGTGAGCATGGGCAATCTGGAAATTAATGGGCTAGCGCGCGCCGCGGGCTTGCAGGATTCGCTGGTAGCTGGTACGCTCAATGGCCAAGCTATTGCCTTTAGCCTCGGTCAACCTCGGCAGGCTTTCACGGCGGATGCAGCTCTAACAGGCTTCGCCTTCAATAAGTCGGTGCTAGGTGACATCAACTTGAAAGCGACGAACCCCAACCCCGACCGTTACAACGTCGATGTGCGGCTTACCAACCAACAGGGTATGGATGTGCAGGCGGTTGGCTACTATCTGGCCACGCCGCCAAGCCCCATTCAGTTTGCCATCAATGTCAATCGGTTCGACCTGAAGATTGCCGAGCCTTTCTCACTCGGCCAGTTACAAGAAACTGTTGGTGGCATTACCGGTAACTTAACCGTGAATGGCACCGTCAGCCAGCCCCGCATCAACGGCACCCTTACTACCACTGCCGATGCTGGTTTCACGCTCACCCAGCTAGGTGCACCTTTCCGCATCCAGAACCAAGCCATCAATTTCGACAACCAAGGGCTGCGTTTCGACAACTTCACGGTGCTCGACTCCTTGGGCAACAAAGCAGTAGTGGAAGGCCGGGTGCTCACCCAAAACTATGTGGATGATTACCGCTTCAACCTCAACGCCACCACCGAAGATTTTGTAGCTATCCAAAGCACCGCCCGCGACAACCCCTTGTTCTATGGCCGGCTAATTGTTGACTCCGATACCCGCATTGGTGGTACTCTCGCTCTCCCAGTCATCAATACCCGCGCCGTTGTCGGCGACGATTCCAACCTGACTGTTGTCACGCCCAACGACGAAGCGGGCTTGGTAGAGACAGATGGTATTGTAGAGTGGGTCGACAAAAGCGCCCCCATCGACCCAATGCTGGCCCAGCAAGTACCCGTAGATACTGCCAAAACAGCTGCTGGCTACGATATTTCCGCCCGCATCACGGTCAACGACAAAAGCCAATTCACCGTCATCATCGATCCGCTTTCCGGCGACAACCTAAAAGTACGGGCTAACGGCACCCTCAATACAACCATCGATGCCGCCGGCTCTATTACCCTAGCCGGCCGCTTAGAAGTAGCTGAAGGCAGCTATTACATGTCACTTTATGATTTGGCTTCGCGCGAGTTCACTATCGGCCAAGGCAGCTACCTGGTATGGTCTGGTGACCCGTACAATGCGCAGTTGAGTATTGCGGCTATCTACAACGTGAAAGCATCTCCCGCAGAACTGCTGGCCTCCCAAGGCCCTACCACTGACGATCCGCGCTTGCGTAATGCAACGCCTTTCCAGGTTTACTTGAATGTCACAGGTGAATTGCTCAAGCCAACTATTGGCTTTGATATCAAGCTCCCTGAAAACAGCACTGCCATTGGCCGCAACGAAATTGAGGCCCGCTTGGCGCAGTTACGCCAGCCTAGCGAATCGTCGGAACTCAATAAGCAGGTGTTTTCGCTGCTGGTTCTTAACCGTTTCCTTGCCAGCGACCCATTCCAGAGCAGCAGTGGTAGCCTGGTAGCCGACCAACTGCGCGGCAGTGCCAGCCAAGTACTAACCCAGCAACTCAATAATCTTACGGGCAGCTACTTGTCTAACCTAGGTGTAGAACTAGGGGTCAACTCTTCCGCCGATTTTTCAAGTGGCTCGGAGAAAACACGCACCGACTTGAATGTAGCAGTGCGCCGACAGCTTTTCAATGACCGGGTAAGCGTACGCTTAGGCACTGATGTACCCCTGGCTGGTGGAGGCAACCAAGCCACCCAAGGGCAGCAGAGCCCTAGCGCCTTCGCCGGCGACGTAAGTATCGAGTACAACGTACTAGCCAACGGCCGTATCCGCCTCCGCGCCTTTCGGAATAACTCCTATTCCGACATTGATGGCCCGTTAATTCGGAACGGTGTCTCCCTGATTTTCCAGCGCGACTATCAAAGCTTGGCGGACCTTTTCAAAGGGCTTGACAAGGAAGTGAAAGAAGAAGTGAAAGATAACCGTCGCCGCAACCGCCGCGAGCGGAAAGCCAACTCCGATTCCTCGAACGTCCTCACCACTGCTCCCCGCCGCGACTCCCTCCGGACCGCCCAGCGTGCTACCACTTCTGGCCGCTAGGCCAACCGACAACGTTCGGTAGTGCCGCGCCGGCAGTTTTCTCAGAAGCTCAACAAAACACCTATTGCATATGCTCACTAGTGCTCCTCGTCCAGTCAAGAATGGTCTGGCTTATTCTTCTACTTCTAAAGTAAGGAGTTGGAAAAATAAGTTCGGACGGTGGGCAGCTCTGGTTGTTTTACTAACGGCGGCATCATGCTCAGGTACCAAGTACATCCCGGAAGGCTCCAAGTTATACACTGGTAGCACCGTAAAGTTGAAGTCAGATAGTCCCATCCCAAACGAGAGTCTTTTGACCACGGAACTAGAAGGGGTTATTGCTCCTAAGCCTAATACCTCTTTTCTAGGGCAGCGTCCTAAACTGTACTTCTGGCATCTCGGCGAAGGCAAGACCAAAGGCATAGGCAAATGGATAGCCGACAAATACGGCGAAAAGCCTGTTTTGCTGAGTGAAGTAGATACTCAACGAGTGAAGGGTCTGATGGTCAACCGGCTCAACAACAGCGGTTATTTCAAGCCAGCTGTACATGCCAAAGTCGAAGTAAAAGATCAGACTGCCTCAGTTGATTATACGGCCAAGGTTGGCAAGCCTTACCTCATCAAGGAAATACAGTTTCCTAACCGTGATACGCTCGTTGACCGAGCTATTCAAGCCACTAAAGCCGGTTCTCTATTGAAAGTAGGTGACCCGTATAATCTTCAGACTTTAGTTAATGAGCGAGTACGCATTGATGGCATCCTCAAGAACCAAGGCTACTATTATTTCTCACCCGACAACATCCTTTTCCAAGTAGATAGCACCCTCGACAACCAAGTAAATATCTACGTAACGGTAAAGAACAGCATTCAGGATCGTGCGGCACGCCCCTACGTTCTAAATCGTGTTACTCTTAATACTGACTACTCACTATCCGATACCGCCTCCGTCGGTCGTACACCAATACTCTTTAGAGGCTATCGTTACTTCCCTGACGAGAAAGTTTTTAAGGCGAAGGCCATCACCAACGCTACATTTCTTTATCCCGATAGCCTCTACCGCCGCCGCCGCTCCGACCAGACCTTGAGCCGTCTCATGAGCTTAGGCACTTTCAAATACGTTGATATCCGGTTCCGTCCCGCTCGTAACGTCCCCGACTCTGCCGGCTATGGTCATCTGAATGCCTTTGTACGCATGACGCAGGTACCTAAAAAGTCTTTGCGTGCCGAGCTTCAGATGAACACGTCCAACATTTTCACTGGGCCGTCCTTGGTACTACAGTTTCGCAATAGGTCGGCACTCCGTGGGGCAGAACAGCTCCTTATAAACGCCAGTGCATCGGCCGAAACAGGACAGGGCGCTTTATCTGGTGTTACCTCCACGCAGTACGGCTTGGATGCGCAGTTGCTCGTTCCGCGCCTCATCACACCGCCCTTTGATATCCGCTTGCGCAACTCCGACTTCCAACCCCGCACCTTTTTTGAAGCCGGCTATAAGTATGTATTACGAACCAAATACTTCCAGGAAGACATCTTCAATTTAGGCTACGGCTATAGCTGGAAGACAAAGGTTACCAACGAGCAACGCCTTCAGCCCATCGACCTACAATACCTCAGGCTAAGCAACCAAGAGCAGGTATTCACAGACTTGCTCAATGAGCGGCCATTTTTGGCAAATAGCTTCCGACAGCAATTCATCTTGGGTAGTAGCTACCAATACACTTACAACCAGCAGTCCTTAGAACAGCGTCGCAACCAATTTTACTTTAGTGGCGGGCTCGACCTATCAGGAAACCTAGCCTACCTGCTCCAGAACCTTAGCGGTTCTTCCAAGACAGAGAATGGAGCCTATGCCCTATTCGGTCAGGAATACTCGCAGTACACTAAGGTCGATTTAGAAGTCCGTAACTACTTCCGTACTTCCGCTAATCCAACCAGTGGCAACAAAATTGCTACCCGTTTGCTTGTCGGCGTAGGTATACCCTATCTAAACTCCAATGTGCTTCCTTATCTCAAACAGTACGGTATTGGTGGCCCTAATAGTGTGCGAGCATTTAACGCTCGTGGCATAGGCCCAGGCACCTATCGTCCCACCCAAGCACAGCGCGATGCCAATAGCGGCTTCTACGACCAAGTGGGTGACATTCGCTTGGAAGCCAATGTTGAATACCGTCAAGACCTGTTTCCATATGTAAAAGGCGCATTGTTTGTAGATGCTGGTAACATTTGGCTGGTAAATGCTGATGCCAGCCGCGCCACCTACGATTCCAATGGTAACCCCGATGGCCAAAACGGTCAGTTCCAATTCAAAACCTTCCTGCAGCAAATGGCGGTAGGCGCTGGTGCAGGCATCCGCATTGACGTACAGTTCTTCGTCATCCGTCTTGACGCTGCATACCCGCTAATCTACCCGTATGACAACACAACTATAATTACACCGACTAACGTAATTCCTGCCAACGATACAGGGTACAAGGCCATCAAGCTGAATATTGCTATAGGGTACCCATTCTAAATTTAAAACCTACTAAGCTCAACATACTCTCAAGTGTAAGCAGGAAAGAAAACACCTCGACAAAAGACAGAAGCTCTGGCTATACAGCTAGAGCTTCTGTCTTTTGTACTGCCCATAGATAGACATAATCCTCATGTAGTCGATAATCGATGATAGAACCATCCATTAAAACGGCCTGGCTATTCATAACTCTGATTACAAGAACTAGTAAGAGCTTATGTATAGGCACTGAGCTGGAATTGACTCAATCAACATCCTATATGAAGTCAATGAGGTTAGCTCGGCCCAGCTGCTAGCCCCAGCCCAAGAGTACCTGCACCCCAAGGACCTGGTCGCAGTCGTCGTTGGGCCTACCGCCTCAACCTAAGCCCTACTCCTTCCGCACTCACGTAAACTCTATATCACAAAAGGCGGTGCATCCTCGGACTCACCGCTTTTCTGTGTGCATCTACCCGGCTGCGACTGCCTGGAAACAAGTTCGCCCCTCAACGGCACAGAGCCGGAGGGGCGAACAGGTTATAGTAAGGTTGGCGGCGACCGACTCTCCCACCGATGAAGGCAGTACCATAGGCGCTCCGGGGCTTAACGACTCTGTTCGGAATGGGAAGAGGTGAACACCCGGGCTA
>NZ_JARNTX010000003.1 GCF_029433095.1 Hymenobacter sp. YC55 | reverse complement strand
GGTTAAGTGTAACCGGGAAAACGTATGAAAACGGAGCCAGCGCCCCTCTTTACGCCGCCGGGCATCATCTATTCGCGGTATGCGAGCCGCCACATCGAGACGGACCAGTGCGTGGCCGTGCATGGCCTGACCTACCTCTTGGCGGGCAGCCTGCGGGTGACGGAGGCGGGGCACCGCCGCGTATTCGAGGCGGGTAGCCTGCTGTTCACCCGCAAAAACTTCCTGGCCAACTTCACCAAATACCCGGCTGCCACGGGCCCTTTTCGCGCCATTACAATCGTATTTGACCCGGCTACCTTGCTGGCGGCCCGCTTACGCACGGCCTGGGCCGGGAAAGTGGCCCCGGCCAGCGACCCCGCCGTCGCGGCCTTGGCCCCGACCCCGGCGCTGCTGCAGTTCGGCGAGTCGCTCCAGCCGTATTTCGAGCAGCCGCTGCCGGCGCCGCTGGCCGCGCAGCAGCAGCAGCAAGCCCTGATGTTGCTGCTGCAGGCCCACCCGGGGCTGCAACCGGTGCTGTTTCACTTCGCGCCGCCCGGCAAAATTGATTTGGAACCCTTCATGCGGCAGCACTTCCGCTTCAACGTGGACCTGCGGCAGCTGGCCTACCTCTCCGGGCGGAGTCTGGCGAGCTTCAAGCGGGACTTCCACCGCCTTTTTCGCACCTCGCCCAGCCGCTGGCGCTACCAGCAGCGGCTGGCGGAAGCCTATTACCTGCTGCAAGAAGAGCACCAGCGCCCCTCGGAGGTCTACCACGAAGTGGGCTTCGAGAGCCTGGCGCACTTCTCGCACGCCTTCAAGCAGCTGTTCGGCCTGCCGCCGTCCCGCGTGTACACACCTCACTAAACCAGCGCAAGCACGGGATTTTACCGCCCGGTAATTACGACCATCCTCTTAATTTTTTACTATGCCCACTATCTTCATTACCGGCGCTTCGTCGGGTTTAGGCAAAGCCACGGCCAAGCTGTTTGCCGCCCGGGGGTGGAACGTCCTGGCCACCATGCGGCACCCCGAACGCGAAACGGAACTCCCCCAGCTGCCGGGTGTGCACCTGCTGCCGCTGGACGTGACCGACCCAACTCAGATTGCCGATACCGTGCAGCGCGCCCTGGCCCTGCACCCCGTGGACGTGGTGTTCAACAACGCGGGCTACGGCCTCATCGGCGCGCTGGAAGCCCTCTCGGACGAGCAAATAACGCAGCTCGTCAGCACCAACCTGCTGGGCGTGATTCGGGTCACCAAGGCGTTTCTGCCCCATTTGCGGGCCCAGCGGTCGGGCCGTATTCTCAACACCACGTCCATGGGCGGCTTCCTGGCTTTCCCGCTGTACTCGATTTACCATGCTACCAAATGGGCC
The DNA here is from genome assembly GCF_029433095.1 of Hymenobacter sp. YC55. GTDB lineage: Bacteria > Bacteroidota > Bacteroidia > Cytophagales > Hymenobacteraceae > Hymenobacter. The sequence continues at coordinate 592,538 of NZ_JARNTX010000003.1, read as the reverse complement.
GTCGAGGGCTGGAGCGAGAGTATGTCGTTCGAGCTGGCCTTGCATAACATTCGCATCAAAACGATTTCGCCCGGGGGCACCGCTACCGACTTCACCGGCCGCTCGCTGCAAGTGGCCGAACACGCCGCGTACGCGGGCCTGTTTGAGCAGCTGATGACCGGGCAGGCAGGCGTGCAGTTTGCGCCCGCCGAGGCTATTGCCGAAGTGGTGTACCAGGCCGCAACCGATCAGCAGGACCAGCTCCGTTACCCGGCCGGCCCCGATGCGGTGGCCGCCTACTCGCAGCGCCTAGCCGTTGGCCCCGAAGCCTTTCGCCAAGGCGTGGCTACCCAGTTCGGGTTACCGACAGTGGTAGATTCCCTGGACGTTTAGCGTCCTAGCTTACCCTCTTATTCTTGTCATCCCCATGCAAAGATTAGCCGGAAAAGTAGCCGTAATTACCGGGGGCACCTCGGGTTTGGCCCTGGCCACCGCCCACTTATTCGTGGCTGAAGGGGCCTACGTTTTCCTCACCGGTCGCCGGCAAGAGAAGTTGGACGAGGCCGTGCGGGCCATTGGCCACAACGTGACCGGCGTGCTCGGTGACGCGGCCAACCTGGCTGACCTCGACCGCCTCTATGCCATCGTGAGGCAAGAGAAAGGCCGCGTGGATATCCTGTTTGCCAGTGCTGGGTATGCCGAATTCGGCAAGCTTGGCGACATATCGGAAGCGCTGTTCGACACCACCTTCGGCCTGAATGTGCGGGGCACGCTCTTCACCGTGCAGAAAGCCTTGCCGCTTTTCGCCGAAGGTGGGTCCATCATCCTGAACGGGTCGCTGGCCGCCAGTAAGGGCTTCGCGGCCCACAGCGTGTACAGTGCCAGCAAGGCCGCTCTTCGTTCCTTCGCCCGGTGCTGGCTCGTCGATTTAAAAGACCGGCACATCCGCGTCAACATTCTTAGTCCTGGGGTGATAGACACCCCGGGGCTGGACCTCGTCGCCGGTCTGGAAGCCAAGACACACTTGGCGAAACTAATTCCCCGCGGCGAGTTAGGTCGTCCGGAAGAAGTTGCAACCATAGCTTTGTTCCTGGCTTCCAGCGATTCCAGTTTCGTGAATGGGGGTGAAATCTTCGCGGACGGCGGAATGGGGCAGATTTGAGGCAGAAGCCGGCAAGTACCAGTTGAAGGAGGGGTAAGTGCCGCCTACGGTTAGGTAATGAAAGGAGCGTGTCGTAGAGAACGATAGCGCTGCTGTTGTGGGGCCTCATTACTTGAGGGCTGCTGGGTGAAATACCTCCGTCTACCCAAGTGATTTGCGTATTTTATCCTTGTTGCTTAACTGCGTCCAAGCTCCGAAGAAGTTCTTCTAGCCGACGTTCGCCAGCGACCGTCTGAGCGCCATTTTGCAGCGCTTCTTTCATGATTTGGGCGGTTTTGGGCGCAAAGGCCAAAGCTGCCCAGCCCTCAGTTTCCGCCTGGAAACCGCCAGCATCTCGTACAGCAGGCAAGACCTTTTTAGTTGTTTCAATGACCCCTTCTGGTAAGGCAGCAATGTTGAGCGCCAAGTGATTGACAAAGGCGTCAAGCTCCGCATCCGGTAGTGCCCTATTGATCCAGCCATAACGTTCCGCAGTTGTGGCATCGAATAAATCAGCTCCCAAGATTACTTCCAGGGTCCTGCCCCGGGTCATTTTCGACGAAAGGTATTGGGTGGCTCCCCCGCCGGGAATAATACCCATCAGCGCTTCACATTGCGCCAGTTTGCCTTTTTCGCGCCCAGCGAAACTCATATCAGCGGCGGCTACAAACTCAGCGCCACCCCCACGGGCGATGCCTTTGAGCTTGACAATGGTAACCTGGGGCTGTGCCCGGAGCATCTCGCCCACGGCCTGGAAAAGATTTAATCCTTCCGGGGCGGCGCTGCCTAGTTCATCTAGAATAGCCTGCTCCTCCAGGATGTTGATGTCGACGTGCGCAATAAAGAAATCCGGGTTGGCACTTTCAAACAAAATGACTTTGACCTCTTTGCGAGCGGCCAAGTCAGTAAACAGCAATTGCAATTCCTGCATCATTTTGCCGCTCAACGCATTTACCGGCGCGTTGTCTAGCCGCACAGTAGCTACGCCGTCAGCAATAGCCAAGTGCAGCAGTTGAAAAATAGGCAGGGGAGAAAGGGGCGTGTCCATGGGTTGATTTAAAGCTCCAGAAAGTAGCAAGCGGGGCTATCGTATTTTTGTCAGACAAAATTAGCTGGCACATTTTCCGGAATGGAACATGCTTTAATCAACCATAGCACGTGAACAAGCAGGGCCCCAACGACCAGCCGTACATCTGTACACTTGAAGACCAGGCAGATATCCGCTTTGCCCAAGATGCACTTTATGTCCTGAGCGGTAAGTGGCGGCTGTCTATTACCATTGCGTTGCATAATGGGCACCGCCGGTACCGGGATATTGCTCGGAACGTGCCGGGCATCACCTTTGCGATGCTATCCAGGGAATTAAAACTGATGGAAATCAACAACCTGGTAAGCAGGAGTGAAGACCCGGATTTCCCTAAAACGGTAGAATACTGCCTAACCGACTATAGCCACTCGTTATATCCGATTGTGGAAAGCCTAGTTACGTGGGGCAAACAGCACCATGCCATGATTCGCACAGTGGGCTGACGCAGTTATCCCTACACTGCTGCGCGCCGGAGCATCTAGCTTCGCTCCATACACTCCTGCCAGCCATCACTTGTCACCGTACGCAGGCGCGCGATAACCCACTCGCTCGACTACTTCATCAAGCATCCAGGCCACAATCCGGCGAGCGGTTAGTTAGAACAACTTTTACGCTTCTTACCGCCCACAAACGGCCACATCGCATCGAGTTCCAGTAGCCGGCGCCGATTGGGCCGGAGACGCCACTGTGGCGCGGTATGCGCTTTTTTGCCGGTTTGGCCACCGTCATGCGCGAGACACTTGCAAGAGTACTGAGCCGCTTTGCGCGGGGCGGCGGGCCAAAGATGGCTTAGTGGCGGCAGGTAACGCACGAGTAGCTGGTGCAGCCCTTGCTATGGCCGTTTTTGCGGGGCGAGATGCTGCAACGGTTCTCGCAGCACACGGTGGCCAGAGTTATGTACTAGGCTAGCAAAAACTATCGATCAGACTATTGCCTAAATCTGGCGCCCAAAGAAATAATATTTTTATATTATTTCTTTGGGCGCATAACCGAAAAGCTTTTTGAAAGCATACGAAAAATGCGACAGATTTTCAAAGCCTGCCTCCCGATATACCTCAACTGGCTTTTGTTTACTTTCCGAAAGTAAATAATGCGCTAATTGTAAACGTTTATTTATTAGCCACCGCTGTGGGGTAATTCCATAAATTTTGGTGAAATCACGCTTAAAAGTAGTCAAGCTCCTTCCCGTCAGGTAGCTAAACTTTTCCAATGACATATTAAACATGTAGTTCTTTTCCATGAACTCTGCCAAGTCAATTTTGCCAGGTTCTGAAAAATCAGCTAAAAACGTATCGACGCTCTTATCAATCGTTCTTAAAATGGTAATTGCCTCCTCGATCTTCAAAGCTAAAAGCTTCTCAGGCAATGCTTCCTGCAATTCAAAGTAAGGCAGTAACGAGGCAAAATAACTTTCTACGAGCGGATGCTTTTTATAAGATTTTACAGCTGGTATACGTTCGGTACTAGCATACGCACGGTTGCGAGAGTAATACTCCTTTAAGCGGTTACCCTTTAAGATAATTAAAACACACTTATACGCTTTGTTGTCTTTCGGGTACTGAATGACAGTTGATAACTGACGCCGAGGAAAAAGTATTGTATCTCCGGGACCGTACACCTGGCTGGTAGCAGCTAGTACAATTTTCACTTCCCCAGAAATAATTCTGACGAAGCAATGCTCGTCGAGCATTACTTCATTTTTTAAATACTTCTCTTCTAAACAAGACAACACTACTTCAGCTGACGGGTTGTGCAGCCTTTTTTCCATCGTATTAGGTTTGCGGAATAAAAAGGAGGATAATTAATCTTTGCTAACTTATTGTCCTGATTTTGACTTTTGTCAGGTGACTCATTTGAAAAGCTTCATACAGTTTTTCATTCGCTTCTGCTAGTTGTTGATTCAAAGGCGCTACCAACTCTCCCATAAACATTTTGTCTACCTCCGTGCGCATCGGGCGAGTGCCGTGCGGCATTCTAATAAGCTCTAGAATTGCTCTGGAAACTAAGGCCGTCTTTTGTTCAGGATTAGCTTCGAATACCCCTTTTATCGAGGCTAGCAACGCATCAGGCAAATCCTTGACGGGGCCGTAATCTGCCGAACGCTCTTTCTCGCTAGGCTGGAGCAAAGAACCGATAAATTGGGTGGGAAAGGCCCCCGGCTCCACAATACAAGATTCAATTCCAAAATTAGATACTTCCGTTCGATAGCTCTCCGCTAAGGCCTCGGCAGCCCATTTAGAAGGGCTGTAAGGCCCCTGGAAAGGCACAGCAAGCCGTGCACTGAGGCTTGATATCAGCAGCAAGAGCCCTTGCTGCTGTTGTTTCATAAACGGTAGCACGGCGCGGGTCATGCGCTGCACTCCGAACACATTCACGTCAAATACTTTCTTCCAGTCATCGGCGGTAAACCCTTCCTGAATTCCCCCAGCACCTAATCCGGCATTATTAATTAGAATATCAATGCTGCCCATGTGGGCCGCCGCATTCTGTACACCTGCTACCACACTTTCGTCACTGGTAACATCTAGATCAACTATAAATGCGCCCTTCATTGCTAGAGCTTCAGCCGCTTCTTTGTTTCTGCCGCCCACGTCCCGCATAGCACCTGTTACCGTGTACCCTTCTGCCAGCAAAGCCTCTATTACATCTGTGCCAAAACCACCTGCCGCGCCGGTAATCAATACATTCTTCAAGGTTTTCATTGGTGCAATACGCTTTAAGATGATGGATACAAAGGTCGCTGGTTGACAACTGGTAAGCTTTGTTGAAACGTCCTGATTTGCTTTGTTTAAACGGCTATTTCCCCGGCCGATTACTTCTCACTCGAGAAGGCCTATTCATTGCCGGGTGGAGTACCACCAAAGAGCTGAGTCCCTAATTTTTTAGCGTACATCGCCTATTGCAAAAGTGAGATACACGCGCTAATAGTGCGCTTTCCAAGGGCTGCGCTGCGTTGTAAGACCTTTAAAACGTGGCCTCCCACATCCAAAGCAGCCGCCATTCCAACTGCCCGGAAGTCGCTTGCCCGGCCCGGCATTCCCAATAAGGCTTAGCGGGAGTACCAGGTGAGCGAATAAGTTAGTAAGCCAAATCAGCACAGCGACCTTCTTAGTCCATAAACCGCAGTTTATTGAATTACCATTGCGTCGATAATACCAAGTCGAGTCAGAGATTCAATCCATTGGTTTAACAACGCCTACGGGGGGAGCAGGCGCAGCAATTTGTAGTCGCGCTCCACGGTCCGGGCCTCGTCGCGAATCCGGTCGTTCATCACCCCCACCAGGCTCTGCACCAGCTCCGGGCTCACTTGCTCCAGCATCGGAAAGTGCGTGCGCTCTAACTCATAGAGGATGGTATCGTCCACGGCTACGCCCTGCGCTGGGAAAGCCTGAAGCCGCGAGTACGGCAGCAAGCCGCCTACGTCGCCGGCATTGAGGCGGAAACTCCGTCCGCCGGGGCCACCGGGCAAGAGCGTGTGCGCCCCCCCGCGCACCACGGCCAGCAGCCTATCGGCGGGGGCTCCTGCTAGTACAATGGGTTCGCCATCATTATACTGCCGTAGCTCCCCGGCCTGCAACAGCCAAGCCAGTACCTTGGGCGGCAAGCCTTGAAAGGCGGTGATGCTGCTTAAAGCCGCCGGGTCAGGTGGCAATAGATGGGGCATAGGAGGGGAGTGGAGAATTTGATGTCTAAGTCCGCCTGCGGTCTAGTACTTCCCAAATTGTTAGTAAGGGTAACTGAAAGCCCAGTCTTCGCCGGGCTCGGCGGAGGATACCAGCGGGTGCCCGGGGGCGTGAAAGTGCTTGGCGGCGTGGGTATTTTTCGACTGCTTGCAGTTGCCGACATGGCCGCAGTGCTGGCACACGCGCAAGTGGACTCAGGTGCCGCCCAGCGCGACGCATTCGGGGTAGAGGTGGTGGGTGGCGGCTGTTAGACGCCCCGTTTTAAGTACCATTAAAAGAGAAAATTCAGCCGGTTCCTAATCATCCCGGATTTCACTGTATGCGCTGCTCTCTACCGCGCGGTAGAGAGCAGCACAACAAAAGTAGCAGCCCTTACTATCTTGCTGCCCAACACGTCTGCGGTTCAGCAGCACCTTATAGAATGGGTGCGAATCAGTACCGAAGCGGAAACCTAAACAACCCACGGAAGACCACCGCAAGCAAGACGAATAGCGCAACCGGCGCTCAGACCTGCGCCACGCCGCCGTCCACGAACAGCTCGGTGCCCGTCACGAAGCTACTGTCGTCGGAAGCGAGAAACACGGCCGCTTTGGCAACTTCGTCTGGTTGGCCCACTCGGCCCAGCGGCACGATGCTGGCCATGTACGCCTTAAACTGCGTGGCTTGCTGGGGCGAACCGGCCACGGCATCGGCGCCGGGCGTCTCGATGGGGCCGGGGCTGATGGCGTTGACGCGGATGTTGCGGGCTTTCAGGTCGGTCGTCCACGTGCGAGCAAAAGAGCGGATGGCGGCTTTCGTGGCGCTGTACACGCTGAAATTTTCGGCACCTTTTGAGGCCACAGTGGAGGCCATCACAATGATGGAAGCGCCATCGAGGAGCAGCGGCAGGGCTTTTTGCACCGTAAATAGCGTGCCTTTCACGTTAACGTCAAACTGCTGGTCGTAGTGGGCTTCCGTCACGGCTTCCAGCGGGGCTGACTCGGCCACGCCGGCATTGGCAAACAGCACATCCAGATGACCTTTCGCTGTTTTGATGGTGGCAATTACGTGGTCGAGGTCGGACAGGCTAGCTACGTCGCCGCGGATGCCGGTAGCGCTGGCGCCGAGCAGTTGCACGGCCGCATCCAGCTCGGCCTGCCGCCGACCGGTAATAAAAACAAACGCACCTTCGGCCACGAAGCGTTGGGCAGTGGCCAAACCGATACCAGTGGTGCCGCCCGTAATGAGGGCAATTTTGCCAGCAAGTTTTTGGGAAGTTTCCATTATTGAAAGGTTATTTGAAATTAGTTTCACAAAGGAACTAACATTAGTTTATATTAGTAACTAATGTGAAGGCTACCCCTTAAAAAACTGGTTACTTATCGGTAACAAACAACCTAAAACCGGCTACTTTTCCTGTTCCCCGCCATGAAAGACACCAATTCCATATTTCGCGCTTCCGCCTGTCCCATCACCCGTACGATGGGGGTTTTGGGAGGCAAATGGAAGCCCATTATTATTTTCAACCTCGCCCGCAAACGGGTGCGCTTCGGCCAGCTAGCGCAGAAACTCTCTCTGATTTCGCGGAAAGTGCTGACCGAGCAGCTCAAGGAACTGGAAGACGACGGTATTATCGTGCGCGAGGCGTTTGCGGAGCTGCCGCCGCGGGTGGAATACCGTCTTAGTCCCCACGGCCTCGAGCTATTGCCTATTCTGGAGCAACTTTGTAATTGGCACAGCGCCGGTTCGGTAGCCATCACTGCCTCCGAACAATAAAACTCACTCGCTATTGGCCTTGGTAATGCAGCAGGACTTTTGCGCATGCAAATCTTGACTGATTGCCCCCCTTCCTGGTGGCCGCGCAGTAGCAACTGCGCCATATAGTCGTCGCTGCCACGGGCCTGCTGACGACGCGCCCGTAGACTACCCGGTTGATGTCGCCCGTGTGGCAAAAGCTTGAAGTCAGCTTACGCAGGACAGCAAAACTACGGGCGGCTACGCAGGCGCGACTCCGCGTTTCCTGCTGCCGGAAGTCAACGCAATTTCTAAGCTACATCCCGGCCCTTTGCTTGTCGTAATCTATCTTACCGTAGTCGCCGTTGTAAAAATTCCGGTATGCATTGGCAACCTCCGCTTTAGAATTCATTACGAAAGGCCCTTCCGCCACGATAGGTTCCGGGTAAGGTTCCCCACCGAACAGCAGGATGTCGCAGGCTTCTTGTCCCTTATTTTTCACTTCAATACTGCCGGCGGTTCGGTCATACTCAATGAAATCACCGGCCTTGAATTCCTCGTCATTGATAATCGCTTGCAACGTTGGCAAATAAGCCGCCACCTCTACTTTGTCGGGTAATTCGATAGCGAATGCTGCGCCGGGTTCCAGGTGAATGTGATAAAGAAATTGCGCTGAATAAGTGGGAATAGCAGAGGTAAGTTCCTCGAAGGAGCCCACAATCACCTTGACCCAGCCGCTGCCGTCCGGCAGTTCCTTGAAAGGAACATCACGGCCCTCAATGGCTAAGTAGCCCGGCTTTTCCGCTTTGATCTTGGCGGGCAGATTGATCCAGAACTGGAATGCGTGGGTTAATTTGGAATCGGTCTTCGAATCGTAGTTCAACGTTTCATCATGGATGATGCCGTTGCCGGCATTCATCCATTGCACCCCGCCAGAATGTACCAGGGCGTAGTTGCCTGCGCTGTCAAAATGTTCGTCCTCGCCGTTCAGGATATAGCTTAGGGTCGCTATGCCCCGGTGCGGGTGCGCGCCGGTCCCCTCTTTATTGATTTTTGTTTGGACCTTTGGAGCGATATGGTCCAGGAAAACGAACGGACCGACCGCGTCAGCATACCGGTTCGGTAGGACACGGTAGATGACCAGGGAACCGATGTCTGCCCGTTGGCCCTGGGTCGAGAAACTGCTTTTTTTCTTCATGCTAAAGTAGGGGCCTAATGGGTAATGCTTATTGCAGCAATAATCAGGGGCGAGGAACTTCGCGCTCACTGTATAGTTTGCTGATCTGCGGAATTACCTTCCTGCCAATCAGCTCGATCGATTGGAGCAGCTGCTCGTGGCTAAGACCGGCGTTGTCCATCTGGAACGTAAAACGGTCCACGCCTCCCAGCGCCTCGCTATGGCGCAACAGCTTTTCGGCGACCGTTTCCGGGCCCCCCACGACGAGCACGCCTTTTGGCCCGACCTGGGCGTTAAATTGCTTCCTTGTTACCGGCGGCCAGCCGCGTTCCTTGCCCGCCTTGGTCCATAATTCTGCATAGCCCGGGTAGTAATCCTCGACCGCTGAATGGTCATCCTCACCCACATAACCAGGAGAATGCAGTCCGACCTTAAGCTGGTCGGGACTGAACCCGGCTTCTGCCCCCGATCTTCGGTAAAGGTCGACCAGCGGCCGAAAGCTTTCCGTCTCGCCCCCGATAACGGCGACCATCAACGGCAAGCCTAGCATACCAGCCCGCACAAAGGACTGCGGCGTGCCGCCGACGCCCACCCAAACGGGCAGTTTTTCCTGCACCGGACGCGGATAGACCGGCTGGTTCTTGAGTGCTGGCCTGAACTTACCCGACCAAGTCACGAATTCCTCATCCCGGATCTGCAGCAATAACTTCAGTTTTTCCTTGAACAAGGCGTCATAATCATTCAGGTCGAAACCGAAGAGCGGGTAGGCCTCAATGGCGGAGCCCCGACCTACCACAATCTCCGCACGGCCTTTGGAAATGAGGTCAAGCGTCGCAAAATGCTGGAAAACCCGCACCGGATCCGAAGTGCTCAGTACGGTCACCGCGCTTGTCAACCGGATGCGTTTGGTCCGGGCCGCGGCGGCGGCCAGAATCATCGAGGGTACCGAGTCCAAAAATTCCTTTTTGTGATGCTCGCCTATCCCGAAAACAGCAAGGCCAGCCTCGTCTGCCGCAATTATCCGGTCCAGCAACTGCTCCATGGCTGCTTCACTGCCCAAAGTATTGCTTCCATACATTGCCGAAGCGAAGCTGTCTATGCCTATTTGCATAAGTATGTGTATTTCAACCGCTATCCGTCATTGCTACCAGGGTAGCGAATGGTTTCAAAGAAAGGCGACACCCCGACAAGAACCAGGAGGGTGCCTTTCTTTATTTTTTAATGCTGTGCCGGTACCGGGGTATTCAGCAGCTGTTGCTCCCAGGCATAGGCCACACCGGTTCCTCCGGTATGCTCGATCATCAGGCCTGCTAACGCAGTTGCGGTGTCGAGACGCGCCCAGTCCCGCTGCCATTCCGAGGTAACGGCAACCCAGTTGATCGGCGTAATACCGTGTTGTATCATACGGCGTACTGCCTGGTCATGGGCTTCCGGTGTAACGGATCCGCAGGCATCGGTAACCACGAATACATCGTACCCTTCATTAGCTGCCTGTATCGCAGGCATGGCCACGCACACCTCTGTCCATAGACCCGCCAGAATCAGCTGCTTGCGGCCACTCGCAGCTACTAGGTCGGTAACGGCAGGGTCTTGCCAGGTATTGATCCAGGTACGGTTTATCGGTTTTTGGTCCGGATATACATCCTGGAGTTGTTTGATAATTAAACCGCCGCGCTCTTCCACAACGGTGGTCAGTATGGTCGGTACCTTGAAGACCTTGGCCGCTTTGGCCAGCCCGGTCACCGCATTGATGATCATCGTCGGTTCGTGGCTGTTCAGATTAGCGAACTGAAAAGGCTGGTGATCGATCAGGACCACGATGCTGTTCTCCGGAGTTAGCAGGCCCGGTAGGCCAGTTTTTACACTATTTCCCATGTGTGTGTGTTGGACAAGAGTTGCTGTATCGGTCTTTGTACTTTCCCTAAGAATCCTGCTGCTCGCCTTGATGCCGGTGTTACGATAGTGCGGAGCCGCACTGCAGGTGCAGGCGGCTCGCCTAGCACACGCGGTTTTTGAAAACAACCCGCACCTTTTCCATGATCTTTGACAGGCAGATTGCCAGAAGCAAATTTCATTCGCCCGGTTCCTCCTGAAAGATGACCTGCATCTAAAAATATTATCGACCTATGTCGACGGTTTTGGAATGTGCCAAGCATTTTCGCACTTTCGGGACTTTCAAGCAAGGTTTTCCAGCCGCTAGACTGTCATTCGCGCTACGTGCTGAGTTGGGAACTGTTCAACAAGATCGACGCGAGCTTCAATCTCACGCCCTGGTCGATACCCTGCACCAGAAGCCCGCATCCTTATATCTTCAACTCCGAGCAGAGCAGCCAGTTTGCCAGGCAGGCGTTTAGCGGGCGCTACTGGCGACCGGTTGCTACATCAGTTGTGACAAGCGGAGCCGCGCTTCCGCTAGCCCTTTTTCGAGCAGCTCTGGCGCCCCATGGAGGGGGATGCGCGTACTTGGAATAGCACTAGAGTAAGAACAGGAAGTATCGGTAGAGAAAAACTGCTCGGGCGGCTTCCCCAGAATACGACTAAAATCGGTTTACGGCTTGGCGTTGGCCGAGCCACCATCTACCGCTACTTCGCCCCCTTAGGCGGGCCTACCGGGGAAGTGTTGCCCACGTCCCTAACGCAGTTTGCCGGCCCCCGCGAGTGCCAGAACTCACCAAGGGAATGGTACCCGCAGAGCAGCCGGTCAACTCGTCCGTGCCAGTTTCGCCGCCTCAAGCCGTCGTTGCCGAACTCAGCCCAAGTCCTGCCTGCCGACGGAAGGTGCTGGGCAGGGCGCCGCGGTAACGTAGAAACGTTTTATTCAGGTGACTGACGTCGGTGAAGCCCAGCTCATCGGCAATCTGGCTCAGGGTGAGGTCACTGAATTGCAGCCGGCTTTCCACTAGCTTGAGTTTGTAGAGCAGCACGTAGCGCTTGAGCGGCACGCCCGCCAAACGCTGAAAGTATCGTCCGAAGTAGGAAGGGGCCACGCCGAAGTGCTCGGCCAGGTGCCGGGCCGTCAGCTTGGCCGGTTCGTAAATGTGAAAATGCAGGTGGGAGAACAGCTCCTCCTGGGCCGGGGCCGGATGCTGACCCAATGCCCCCTCGGCCAGGGGAGCCGGCAGCTGCGCGTGATACAGGTTGCGGGCCACGAGCGTGAGCACCCCCATCAGGTGGGTTTGCAACAGCACGTCGCAAAACAGGCGCTCGTCCTGGTACTCCGCGGTGGCGTTTTCCAAGAGCTGCGCCACGGTGGCGCGGTCGGCCGCCGAGCCAATAAGATTGCTACGGTTGCGAGGGTAATTGAAGAAAATGAATTCGATTTTGCGCAACCACTGCGTAAAATCAATGCGTTGGGCCTGCACGCTGGGTTGAGCAAAGAACACGGGCAGAAAACGGACGCTGCGCAGCCGGACTTCGGTCTCGGCTTGCAAGCCGTTGCACTCGCGCGGCAACAAAAGCAGTACGTCACCGGGCCCGAACGGGTAGGTATGGTCATTCACCTGCTGCTGCCCCCAGCCCGCCTCCACGTACACCAATTCAAAAAACTGGTTGATTTGCGCCGCTTGGATGGGCCCGGCGGCGACCGTACGGGTGCTAATTTCGAAGGGCTCGTAAAGTATGGTCGGCATACCGGATAAGTAGGCAAGGTTGTTCGGTGTTGAGTCCAATGCCGGCGGCGCATAACCACCCCGAAGTATTTTTGCTTCCGCCGCGCCCGGCGCTAGGGCGGCCTGAGGGAAGGAGCGCTACGCTAAAATAAGCGAGGGCGTCAAATCATACCACTTAATAGCCGCTTTCTACCTTTAAAACTGCTAGCAAGGCCGGTAGGTTTGTACTGCTTACAACAACCCCTATCTTCCTATGCCTACCATGAAAGCCATGGTCCTGGAGGGCTTTGGTACGCCCGCCCAGTTCCACCTGCGCGAGGTACCCCTCCCGGCCCTTGCCCCCGATGAGGTGCTCGTCCAAGTAATGGCGACCTCCGTCAATCCCTTGGACTACCAAATCGGGCGGGGCGACTACGCCGATCAGCTGCCGTTGCCGGCCATCATCGGCCACGACGTGTCGGGCGTTGTCGTGCAGGTTGGTTCGGCCGCCCAGGAGTTCGCCCCCGGGGACGAGGTCTACTACACGCCCCCGATTTTCGGTTCGGCCGGCAGTTACGCCGAGTACCACGCCGTGCCCCAGGCGCTGGTGGCCCGTAAGCCCCGCGCACTCACGCACTTCCAAGCCGCCGCCCTTACGCTCACGGGCAGCACCGCCTGGCACGCGCTGGTCGAACGCGCGCAGCTGCGGGCCGGCGAAACGGTGCTCGTGCACGCCGGCAGCGGCGGGGTGGGCTCGCTGAGTATCCAGATTGCCCATGCGCTGGGCGCGACGGCCTACGCCACGTGCCGCGCCGAGCAAGCCGAGTTGGTCCGCGGCCTGGGGGCCGAAAAGACCATCGACTACTTGACCGATGATTACATCGCCCGCGTGGCCGAGTTCACCGGCGGGGCGGGGGTGGACGTGGTCATCGACACCATCGGGGGTACCGCCATCCAGGACGCCCCACAAGTGCTTAAACCATTCGGCCGGGTGGTCAGCATTGTCGATATCGCCCAGCCGCAGAACCTACTGGCGGCCTGGGGCAAAAACATGACCCTGCACTTTGTCTTTGTGCAGCAGCATCGGGCCCCGCTCGAGCAGGTGGCCCGGTTGGCCGACGCCGGGCAACTGCGGCCGCTGGTGCATTCGGTGCTCCCTCTCTCTCACGTCGCCGAGGCGCACGCCTTGCTTGCCCGCGGCGGCCTCACGGGCAAGATTGTCCTGGACGTGGCCCACGGGTTCGACAACGAAGGCACGGAAAATTAATTGGGAGCGCGGGGACTGGTTGTGCTCGCCCTAGTTGCCCAAACTCGGCAATATGCTGGGCCGCTATACTTTCACGCTGCCCACTGCCGTTGCGGCCGGGCCACCGCGTCCCTTGCGCACCCTCACCCCTGGAAAGCCGCGCTTAGTGAAGTGGCCTCGCGATAGTTTCTGTTCCTACTCTAGTGCTACCTCTACTGCAACTCGGGCGAGGATAGCCGCCATCTCTACCAGCAGATAGAGGCCCACTTCACCCCCTATAATCACCGCTCCCGATCAGGCAATCCAAGTTTAAACGCCGGCTATGGTCTACGGCTAAACTTCTACCTTTGTCCCACGCAAATTTGCTTAACGAACCAAACCTCGCCTCGGCGGTCTAGTTTTTGGGAGGCAATACAATTATGCACGATGCGTTTTTTAATTACATTCAAAAGCTTAGCTCCGCACCCATTACGGCTGAGGAAAAGGAGCGGTATCGGCAAGCTTTTACGCCGTTCAAATTAAGAAAACGGCAGTATTTTTTACAGGAGGGTAACCAGTGTAAATACTTTGCATTTATCGTCAAAGGGGCCATGCGGCAGTATACCGTCGACGAGAGAGGAGTCGAGCATATCGCCCGGCTTGGCATCGAGAACTGGTGGATGGGCGACCGTGAGAGCTACATTATGGATACGCCAAGTATCTATAATATCGATGCTTGGGAAAATACCGAAATGCTAATTATCACCAGACCGAGCGTTCTTGAGCTAGTAAACATCCCGGTTTTCAGCGAGATGCTGCGTAAGATGGACGACAGGAATAATATGGCCAACCAGCGAAGGATCACCGCCGTGATCAGTGCTTCGGCGGAAAAGCGCTACACCGAATTCGCGGCCTGTTATCCTGAATTGCTGGACCGTTTCCCGCAGTATGTCATCGCGTCCTACCTTGGCTTTACAAAAGATACGCTGAGCCGGGTTAGAAGCAAACTACTGAGGAAATAACGCTTTGCTCTCCATTTCAAGCTAACAAAGTAGTTTGAGTTCTCAGACCGGGTCAAATTAAGCGGTAAAATTTGGTTAGCCGTACTCAGGTGCTATTGGATGGCTACCTAATGCTGGTTGCAGGCGGCACTACTACCCAACCCTGAACCTGTTCATCGAGTTAGTGGATGTCACCCAAGCACCCCAGGAACTGGCGCACTAGGGTGCTGATCTCGGTTTCCGTCCCGCTTAGCCGCGAGACATGCACGAGCGTGTAAACAAACTCGCTGCGCTCGGCCAAACGTCGCGTCCACTAAGGCGGGTAGCGGGTGTGACATGCAAGGGCAAAGTGCGTATGGAGTTGGTCGCAGCCTAATTACGCGTTGCGGGTGCAGCGCGTTTTTTGAGTCTCTGCCGCACTGTTTCGCGGCCGACCAGAACGCCAAGCCAGTTGTGCTGGCAGACTAGGTCCATGAGAGATTTCGCGCTGTTGACTAGCAGTTGGATGTGTGCGTGCAAAAAAAACAGCGACGTACTTGTCACTACTGCCGTGCTACAGTACCGTGGTCCGGGCAGCCGCATCAAGTTCGATGTGATGATTGGCAGGCCTAGCAACGAGCAATTATTGCTCGCGGGTTTCTGCGTCCCTGATTTTCTGGTGATCTAAGGACCAAAGTCTGCTTTTTATCGATCTACATCATCTTCCAATCTTTTGCGGTTACGGAGATTTGTGTTTCAGCTGACAAGGTTCGTCTGAAACGCCTAGCTGCGCCCGGTGGTGCCTTGGAGAGGTTAATCATTAAAGCAGGAGAATTCACCATGGAAACGCATGAATACTCAAATGGAGAGATAACTATCCTCTGGAAGCCTCAAGCATGCATTCATTCAGCGGTCTGCGTCAGCATGCTGCCGCAGGTATATGATCCTAGGGCGCGGCCCTGGATCCGGCCGGCGAATGCCTCCACCCTGGAACTAATCGAGCAGGTTGCTAAATGCCCGTCCGGGGCCTTAAGCATCAAACAATGAAATCCACGAACACAGCGATGTAATATGGAAAAAACAAAAGTGGTCATTGATGACCGCGGCCGTGGGGAGGTGCAGCTTTTTGAAAACGAAATAAAGGCCGGCAAAATGAATATCGCCGTCTCGAAGGGCAACCTCACTGTATTTCATACCGAGGTGGAGCCGAGTACGAGGGGCACGGCTTTGCCAAAGTACTACTCGACCAGCTGGTCAGCTACGCCCGGGCGAAACAACTAAAGATCGTGCCGCTCTGCCCGTACGTGAACCTGCAGTTCAGGCGCCATCCGGAAGCCTATGCCGAGGTATGGAGCAAGGACTGGCATTCATGAAATATGTACTGGATAATCCGGTCGTCGGCACGGCCGGTACCGAAAAGTTCAGGACCAGTATTCTCTGGCGAAACGGAGTGCTGCTTGCCCGCCTCGTCGGTATACATCAATTTCAACAGCCCCTCTACTACGAAATAATTGTATTTGACTGGCTGGCCTACTTGCACTAACAAGTGGTGCCTCTTGAACTGCTGGCAACTAAACCGCCGGAGTACCACGGCAAACTCCTCTTCCGTCAGGGGTACTACGCGGGCAATATGCTGCCGAAGCTGCTGCATGAGGTTGAAAAGTTGCCACTTGCTGGAAAAACGACCAGTAGACGTACTCCGAGCCTGGCGAGGTGAAGAGCAAAGCTACTTGATAAGCTTCCATATAGAAGGCCGTAGCCAAGTCTTGCTTGATTCAGGCACGATGAGAACGGACGACTACTAGAACTTGTGTTACTTAACACTATACTGAAGGGCTATGAGTGCGTATAGCCTAGTAAAAAGGCAATTTCGTCATGCGCAGCGCGGTGGTGCCGAGTGGCTCCTTGGCCCGCGCTACGCGTGCCTGCTAGGCGTTGAAGCCGGTGCGGGAGCGAAGCAAATCACTCAAGTAGGTTGGTGACACGTGGAGTTGGCATGACCACTTTCTGTCGCGCAGGCACCAATCCTATGCATCGGGACGTGCACGCGCAAGGTTGATGCTGGCAGCTATGGATTCTAAGGGATTGACTAGCGTGGCAGCCAGATCAAACAAGCGCTACCCTTCTCCCAACACCGGCAGTAGAAAAGCACGGATGAGGCTCGCAATTTCGGCCACGTGCGTTTCGAGGGCAAAGTGTCCAGTCGGCAGCAGGTGCACCTGCGCGGCGGGGTTGTCGCGGCGGTAGGCGTGCGCGCCGGCGGGTAGAAAATAGGGGTCGTTTTCGCCCCATACGGCCAGCGTTGGGGGGCGCTGGGACCGAAAATATTCTTGAAAGCGCGGATACAGCGCCACGTTGGTGCGGTAATCTAGGATAAGGTCAAGCTGCATTTCGTCGTAGCCGGCGCGGCTTAGGCCCCAGAAGTCCAACACTGGGGCCTCGGGCGCCACCTGCGTGGGGTCGGGGGTGCCGTGCCGGTACTGAAGCTGAATGAAGTCCCAGGTGTGCATTTCGCGTAGGACAGCCCGGTTTTCGGGGGTGGGGTGCTGCCAGTAGGCGATGGCTGCTGCCCATTCGCCACTGAGGCCTTCTTCGTAGGCATTGCCGTTCTGGGTGATCAGGGCTGTGACCCGTTCGGGGTGGGCTAGGGCCAGACGGAAGCCCACGGGCGCCCCATAGTCGAACACGTAAAGCGCGTACCGGGCCAGCCCCAGCACCTGCGTAAAGCGGTCAATGACCTCGGCCAGGTGATCGAAGGTGTAGGCAAACGCTGTCGTTGGGGGCGAGGTAGTGAAGCCAAAGCCTGGCAGGTCGGGCGCAACCACCCGGTAGCGATCAGCCAGTAGGGGTATCAGGTTGCGAAACATGTGCGAAGAGGTTGGGAAGCCGTGCAAGAGCAGCAAGACCGGCGCCTCGGCCGGACCCGCCTCGCGGTAAAAGATATCAAGGCCATTCACAGCCACCGTGCGGTACTGAATGCGGTTTTGGGGGTTCATGCTTGAGAAAGTAAAAATTGGGTGCAAAGCGTGGCAGAACACCACGGATTCAAAGTTCCATTCTGTACCATTTGGTACAGAAGAGAGTAAAAAAATTACGTCAATACCGTTAGCTGCAAGTCAACCAATTGACGCAGCTGGGCATTATCCGGGTAGAGGCGGCGGGTTATGCTCAACCCGTTCCAAAGAGTAAGCAGGTGCTGGGCCAGCAGCCGCGCGTCAATTGGGCTAGTAAGCTGGCCACTGGCCTTGGCTTGCTGAATAACGGTAAAAAATAAGGACTCTAACTGTTTTAGGAGTAGGCCGGCGGCCTTTTGCAATGGTAGATCAAGCGAGGACATTTCCATCACTGAATTAGCCAGGTAACAACCCCTTTCGTGGGCTTCCGGAGCGGCGGTAGCAATTGCTCTGAAGTAATCCTTTATCACCTCTACGGGCTGCGCGCTTGCCATCACAAGCTCTTCTAGTTGGCGAAAACTCTCCCGATGGAACTGCTGTATTGATTTTTCAAACAACTCTTTTTTGCCGCCCGGAAAAGCCAGGTAGAAGCTGCCCTTGCCAATGCCCATGGCGGCCAGTAGTTCCTCCGTGGAAGCGGCAGTATACCCACGCCGCCAGAAAACGCGTTGCGCCCGGTCAATAACCTCGTGCTCATCAAATGCCTTCGGTCTTCCGGTCATAGCTATGCAGAGCCGAGAGTATCTATTGTACTGTTTGGTACAAATGTAATCAACGCATTTTAATTTGCACCAACAGGGTTCATTTACGAAATCTTCGCATTCCACTAGTCGCGCCTGCAAACCGGTTCCAATATTGCCCGTGGACGGCGTAGGTGGAACTTAGCAGTGGTGGGTCCGGCCTAGTGGTTGTGTTATGTCCGCCCCAGTATTAGAGCGTTTTTCGGGACAAATTTGTAACTGAATAGTTAATCATCGAACTAATAAAATAACAACTCTACCTGCCCCATGGAGTCGTTTAAGTGAACGTTGTGCTACCCAATAAGTGGCAGCTATAAGATAAAGTATATCCCCGTTGAGCCACTGATAGGTGCCCGCACTCTCGTAGCCGTCACCTAGCTAATCTTGATTTTAAAGCAATCAACTAGTGCGGTAAAACTGGCTCATGTATTTGAATCGCCTACTGACCAACCTCGACTTCATTGGCTGATACGCATACACATTCTGGTTTCCGTCCCGAATCGTGATGGTAAATGGCTGTTTCAGCTTCTGGGTGAAATGGTAAACCGTTAAGTATTCGGCTAGGTCTTCATTCCAACTGTTGCGTCCGTAAAGAGAAACAAAGGGTGTTTTCTCGAGGGCTCGATACGCCTCCTTAGCTTTTGTAACGGATAGTAGCTGGCCCCCTCGCCGAAAGGCAATGCCGTCGAGCAACGAGCTTTTGTAAGCAGCTGCGACCGTACTATGACCAGCCCAACTACCCTTTACAAAGTTTGTGGCGAGAGAATCAATCAAAAAGGCGCCTGCGGGAAGCGCGCTGTTGGGGGTTATGCCCAGTGCGCCATCGACTACATGGGTTGCCTCGTGCAACAACACGTACAGGAAGGCATTTAAGTGGCCGGCCTGAATGGCTACTCTTAACGAGGATTGGGTGGTATCAAAGCAAGTGGCTTCTTTCCAGGTTAGCCACTCGGAAACATCCTGGCTCAGGATTTCGGCCCTAAAGCTTATGTCAAACAACTGATGCGCCTCGCCCGGATTGACGGTGGAAGTTAAAGCGGTATTGGGCATGTTGTCCAGAAAGCTGATACTGCGCAAGTGGCTTCCAAGAATGCGTTGATGCAAGGGGGGTAAAGCCGCGAAAGCCGCCGCTACCTTGCTTTGTTCGGCTGCGGTCAAGGAGTGCTCGGTTGGGGCCATGCCAGCATCCCGAAACAGCTGTAACACCGTGGCAGTAGGCGGATGCACCCTGGCGGCCAGCGACGTGGTGGAGTCAAACGGAAAGTCCGGCTGTTTTGACGGGCTGGTAGTTTGAGCCCGCGCACCATTACTCAGGGTGAGGACTAGCAGGAGCAGGAGAAGTTGTCGAAGCACTATCATAGCTGAATGACCGATTCTTAGAAGCAGGCTTATTAGCCCTTATTGTTTTGCCTCATGCGGCTTATGCTGCACTCAGGCGTTTTGTATTGCCAATTTATGGCAAGTAAGCTAGTAGGCCCGGTGCCTCGTAAATCGACGCTTATCTTAACCTGACTTCAACCGTATTATTGCTTTGCAACGTCCGCTGCACTATTACCTTGCCCTTCTGAACAACCTGTAATTCGAGCTTATTCTTGTTCCGGCGCAGGTTAACGGCGAAGGTTGTGTTGAATGCCTGGATATTGTTGATATCTAGATAGTTCCACTTGGCTGGCAAGTTAGGGCGCAAGGTGAAGGAGTTGAACCCGGTTGGTTCGAGGCCTAGGATACCCTCGGTGAATATCCTGCAATACAAGGCGCTTTCGGCGGAAAGGTGCGCCATGCCATTCTCCGGCCAGGCTTCCACGGCGTAGGGTACCCGAAACCCGGTTAGCCGCGTGGTAGAATAGGAAGTTAAGCGGTCTAAGGCCCGATCGGCCGCGCCCGCTTTAAACGCGCCGCGAAACGCATAGAGGCTGCCCCGGTCCCAGAATACGGCGGGGGCGCTGGTATCTGGTTTACGCTCGGTCAAAACGCCGTTCGCCGACCACAACTTATCGAATAAGGCCTCCAGCGTGCCGTCTTTGCGCTGGGTTAGGTTAACTACCAAAGGCAGGCAGATCCAGCTTCTGAGCGTGGTATTCTCCTTGTAGTACTTGTACGTAGGCAAGCCTTCCATCTCGGCTCCGAAATACCGCTCAATCGCCTGGGCTAGTAGCTTCGCCCGCTGCTGGTAAGTGGCGCTAAGGGCAGCTGGCTTGTGCATGGCTTTCGCTAACCGGGCCGCTTGGATCAAGGCCCCGTAGTACAAGGAGGAGGTGGCCAGATTGGCAGAGCCCGCCGGAAAACGCCCTTCCAACTCATCACTTTCCGAGGCTACGACGCCCGCCGACGTGGTGCGTTTACGGCAGTACTCCAAACACCACGCAAGCAAGGGCCATAACTCTTCGCTTTTTTTCAGGTCGCCCGAAGCGAGCAGAAAGTGCGTGGCGCCGAAGGCAATCATGGCGGCATCGCCCCGGTCTCGCTCCCCGAAGGGAAAGGTGACGTCCATTTCAAAAGAGGCCCATATTTTTCCGCCGTCTTTGGGCAGGTTGCGCTGAAAGATGCGGTAGGCGTTCATGGCCGCCTGCTGGCCGGCCTGATACCCCAGATAAGGAAAGAAGGGGCCGCTGTATTCTGCCTGGTCATTGGCCC
This sequence comes from Hymenobacter sp. YC55, assembly GCF_029433095.1. Taxonomy (GTDB): domain Bacteria; phylum Bacteroidota; class Bacteroidia; order Cytophagales; family Hymenobacteraceae; genus Hymenobacter. Next base: position 571,638 of record NZ_JARNTX010000003.1, on the reverse strand, counting down.
AGATTCCTACGTAATAGTTGCCGCCACCCGGGGAGTGAACCAGCCCGTATCTAGAGCGGAATATGCTTTCCGCGGCCCGGATCTTAGAGAAGTAGAACAAGGTATTGATAACCCGGTCAGGCGAGTGCAGCTGCAGATTAGCGGCCATACTATCAAGAAACGTATCGCGGCTTTGTTCAATTGCGGCCACGGAAACGGCTGGTTCGGGTTCGTCGTTTATTGTTGCCAGAAAGTAAATCCCGAATGTATAGTGCGCTCCTGGGGGCAAGGTGACTTGTCGCTGGGCATCGGTGAAGATGCGCCGGTGGTACGTGCCGTGCCACCCCACCTCGACTTGTTTAAGTTCGGTGGCCCCAATTCCTAGCGTACAGGGTTTCTTGCTGGTGTTACGCAAGGTCCACTTTTCAACCAGACACCGGTCGGTCATCGAGGGAAAGAAGGAGCGGACCAGGGTCAGGCCGTCTCTTTCCTTGAAGTAAAAGGAAAGTTTGCCGTTTATGTTGACGGAATCCAGCACGCCGGCTTCGTACTTTTTGTCGGCCAGGGTGACAACGGGCAAGAGGTCATCGGTGTAGTCGTTGCGCAGGTAAGCGCGGTACAGCGACTCGTTGGCTTTGGTGTACTTGCGCAGTTGCGGAAAGATAATGTCGCGGGTGATTTTCAGTTGCTTGGCCTTGTTGACTTCGTAGCGGATAATGCCGGAAATCTGCGTGCCCGACAGTTCGATGTTATCATCATGGGGCAGCCTTGTTTCCCGGGTCAGATCCCAGGTGATGCTATTGTCCGTATTCGGGTGCCAGAATAACTCCTGCTGGTGCTGAAAGTCTTGCGCTTGCGTGGGCGTGACGCCACCGGTAATCAACACGAATAGTACTACCAGCGAGGCTTGCGCGCTCAGCCAATGCTTTAAAGAAGCTAACGCCATAGGTTACGGGATTCCAAGTGTCGCCTCAAGATACTAGAGGGTATGCTAAAAGTGGGCGAGAACTGCTTGCAAGCAGGTAGTTGCCCAGTTGATTGCCGTACGCCATCCGGGTGGGAGAAGCAACTCGTACCCCGCAAAAAAGCCCCGCCGGCAGCTAGCCGAGCGGGGCTTTTTTCACTTGGATAGGGTAGGCGCCCCGGAGGAGGCCGCGCGTTTAATCGGTGGCACCGGTTGTAATGCCTCGGCACCGGCTACTAGGGAAGCGTGCCCCCGGTCCGGTGCAGGTGCCCGTTGGCCCGACTACATCAAGGACCATCCGCACCGTGTCCTGCGTTCCTTGCTCGGCCGTAGCAGTTCCCTGGCAATTACTCGTCGCCATTTTCGTGTAGCCCGGACTGGCCACATTGACCTTGATGTTGATTTACTTCAGCTCGATGGCCAAAGGCAGCGTAACGGCAATAACCCCGAACACGTTGGTTTCGAAGACGGCCCGTACCTCGTCGAGCGCCGCTCGCCCGGCTGTGCTATCTGATTTCTTGGTAGGAGCGGCCGGGCTTACCTGCGTGAGCGGTGGCCGCGTTGTTGACTAGCACGTCGAGCCGGCTCAACTTTTGCCGGATGAGCGCGGCCGCGGCATTTGCTCAGGACTTTACGCCACGGTCATGGGCGTTATCCGGTTCAGGGCGCTGCCGTGGTCTACCAGCACGGCCTCGCCGTTGGGCAGTTCGGTGCGGCCTTCCAAGAGGTCAATTGTGGCGCGGGCCAGGTCTTCGGGGGTGGCTAGCTGCTTGCTAGGGTTGATGGCTGCCGCGTACTGCGCCTTGGCCGCTGGGTCGCTGTTGGTCTGCCGGTCAGCCATGGGCGTGTCGGTCATCCAGGGACAGACGGCGTACACGCGTAGGTTCTGGTCGGCGTAGCCCGCCGCCGCGGCTTGCGTGAGGCTGAGCACCGCGGCCTTGCTGGCCCCGTAGATGGCAGCCTGCGGAATGGGGTTGGTGGTGCCCACAAAGGAAGCCAGGTTGATGATGGTGCCACTCTGCTGGCGCGCCATTACCGGGGCGGCGTGCTTGATGGCCAGGAACACGCCCTTCACGTTGACGGCCAGCACGCTGTCAATCAGGGCGGCTTCGGTGCCCTCGAAGCCCCCCATGCCGGCTTCCACGCCCGCATTATTGATGAGGTAGTCCAGACGGCCGTAGCGGTCCACGGTGGTGGCGATTAGTTGCTGCACGTCGCCTTCCTGGCTAACGTCGGTGGGCACAAACAAAGTGTTGGCGCCTAGCTCAGCGGCGGCGGCGGCGCCGCGCTGCTGGTCGCGGCCGGCAATAACGACGGCCACGTTGTTGGCGACTAAGGCTTGGGCAATGGCCCGGCCGATGCCCGTGGCACCGCCCGTAACAATGGCTACTTTCTGCGAGGTAGTTGACATGCGTTTAATTCTGTATGAAAAGACTATGGGTACTCAAGAGTTGTCTGCCGCGGCGCAGTGCACTAATTGTTTGCTACTTGTTGATTAGAGGGCAGTCCGAGGCCCGCGGCGCGGTAGGCGTTGCCTTCGTTTGCGTTAAGAAAAAGCACTGAAGTAGGTAGGATGCGGGCCCTAGGCTGACTGGCGTACTGCATCATGCGCTTGAAAGCGCGCCGCCCCTAGCCTTAACTTCAAGCGCATGGCATTCAACACCTTGGTCGGGGCTTGCTGGATGCACAAGCCAGGCCTCAGCCCTCAACGGGTTGCTTTTCTAGCCAGCCTCTTAGCGTGTAAGGCCTACAACTTAGTTTAGACGATAAGCTTTGCGGTAATCCAGCGGCGAGAGACTGGTTTTCGTTTTGAACAGGCGGGTGAACGACTGCGGGTGATGGAAGCCGAGCAAAAAAGCAATTTCACTTACGCTCAACTCGCTGGTTGTCAGTACGGTTTTCGCTTTTTCCAGCAAGTGCTGGTGAATGTGTTGCTGCGCGTTCTGGCCGGTCAAGCTTTTCAGCAAACTGCTTAAGTAGTTGGGCGACATGGCCAACTGCTCGGCTAGGTAGAGAACTGTGGGCGGGCCGACTTCACTTAACTGCTCGCTGCCCAGATACGAGGTCAGCAAGGCCTCCAGCTTCTCCAGCAGCGTGTGGTGCACCACCCGGCGCGTCAGGAATTGCCGATTGTAAAACCGCTGGCAGTAATCCAGCAGCAGTTGGATGTGCGAGAGGATGATGGTGTGGCTGAAGGAGTCGATGCCGGCGCGGTACTCCTGCTGCAGCGTCTGGATGATAAAGTCCACGACCCCTTCTTCTTTTTCCGACAGGTGCAGCGCCTCGTTGACGGCGTAAGAGAAGAAATCGTACTCCTTGATTTTCTTAGCTAAAGTTGAGCTGGCAATAAAGTCCGGGTGCACCACCAGCCACCAACCCGTCAGGTGCAAGCCGTCGACAATGTCGGTGGTAACCACCTGACCGGGGGCAAAAAAGGTCATCACCCCTTCGTCGAAATCATACGAGTTCTGCCCGTACCGCATTTTTCCCTGAAAATTCTTTTTCAGGGCGATGCAGTAAAAGTGGTAGACCACGCTCCGCAGCTTCTCGTCGGAAAAGCAGGTGATGTGCGAGAAGTCGATGACGCTCACCAAGGGATGCTCGGGCTTGCCGATTTCCAGCAGTCGGTGCAACTCGGAGATGGACGCGATGATATAGGGCTTGGCCATGGTTGATGTAAGTAGGCACCCGCAACTCGGGCGGGTTAGCTTCTGTGGTGAATGCTACGCCTAAGTGATAACGCACAAGCACTGTGTTTGCAGCAGCATAAGAAGGTGTTGCAAAGGTCTGGGGAGGCGTAACAGCACAGTTAACTTTAAGCAGGTTTTTTGTAACCAAATCCACTATCTGCGGCACGCGCTACCAGTCGGCCACAGCCCCAACTAGTAGCAAGAAGCGGCCGTTGCGCCAGCCGGCGGCAGAACTCTTCGTTGTACCGGTTCTGACTCAACACCAATGTTTCAAGCAAGTGTTTGACAGCTAAGAGTATATCAGCATAAGTGTGGTGTGCTTATCACGGCACGACTTCACACAAACACAACAATATGACAATGTCATTTGCTTCAGAGTCAAGAGGGTAGCCGATAGATTTGCTTACTTAAGTTATAGAATCTCGCATGCGTTATATTTCTTTTTGTGTGTTTGGATTGGTGTTGCTCGCTCCGGCGGCGCTAAGCCAATCAATGGCGGGAATGGTTGCCACGCCCGTTGCGCTTACGGCCCCTGAAGGAAGTACTGCCAACGCGACGCCTACTGGGGCACCCCAAGTCTACCACACGGCCGATACGATGCCGGCTTTTGCGGGCGGCAGTGGGGCCTTACTGGCATTTCTGAAGCAAAAGGTGGTGTACCCCAAAGAAGCAGCGCACAACGCCATTGAAGGCAAAGTGCATGTCCAATTCGTTGTGGACGAGGAAGGCCGCTTACTGGACCCGCAAGTGGTCCGCGGCCTCGGGGCCGGGTTAGATGAGGAAGCACTGCGCCTAGTCCGAATTATGCCCTGGTGGACGCCGGGTCGCATCAACGGCCGTCCCGTACGCGTGGCCTACACTTTACCTATCGTCTTTAAACTAGTCGACTGAGGCTGGCCTGGCCCGTTGCCACTACCTCTTTCAGGAAATATCCATTATGCTTTTTCGTGCTTTCGCCCTGCAATCCTTTATAAGCAAGCTGCTGCTCACTTGGCTATGCGTGTTGCTTTCCTGGCCAAGCCACGCGCAATCCGCGCCCCCAAGAACGCGCTGGTGGGGGCAAGTGGTTACGGCTACCGGGCAACCCTTAGCCGGGGTCAGCGTCTGGGTGCCGGGCACTACTTTCAGCACCAGTACCAATGCCGAGGGCCAGTTTCTGCTCCCGGACCTGCCCCCGGGCGCCGCCCGGCTGCGCTTCGAAGCGCCCACCTTTCTGGCCGTAGAAGTGGCCTTGCGTGATACCACCCGCCTGCCGCTACAGGTGCGGCTGCACTCTACGCGGCCGCCTTTGCGCGCGCGGCGACCTGGTGCTGCCGCAGTAAGCCGGGGAGACAGCAGCGAGTGAAAACGGCCGTTGCTTTTGCCAGCAGCGCGGTTTGGATAACATCCCGGCGCCAGCCCAGAAAGTAATACCCCCTCTCGTAAAGCATAGCCGGCGCGAAGCGAATGGCCACGTTGATATGCCAGTGGCCGGCCGTAGTCAGGAACTCCAACAGCAGTCTTTTCCACCATGCGCCCAGTTCGTGCACCGCAAAAGTGAAAATCAGTGTCATCAGCACGGTGCTCACCCAGCGCCAGCAGGGTTCAGTAACCTGCCACCAGGAAGGTCGTGGGCCTTTAGGCGCTGACGCGGAAGCTGTGCCGTGGGGGAAGATATGCCAACAACATTTTCATAGCATGCTACCCAGAAGGAGGCAATAGCTCGGTTTCTGTCGCTCAGGCAGATTTTCCTAATTGCGCGCGAATGCGGCTCAGTGAAGGCCCCTTAATCCCTAGATACGAGGCAATATGCCCCAAGGAAACCCGGTTGGTTACGCCCGGAAACTGCGCCAGGAGCGCCAAGTAACGCTGTTCCGCCGTCTGGAAAAGCATGGCTTCGGCCTTGGCTTGGTGCAGTACCAGGTACTGCTCGGCCAACAGGCGGCCAAACCGTTCCCAGCCGTGCGACTGCTCGTAGAGCTTGTGCAACTGCCCGACACTGATTACCAGCAGGTCGGCATCTTCCAGCGCGGCAATATAGTAGGGGCACGCTTCCTGGGTAACCAGGCTTTTGAGGGAGGTGAGAAACGTGCCCTCGGGCACAAACGCGACGTTGTGCTCCATATCCGTGGCCGGGTCGACGTAGTAGACGCGGAACAGGCCGCTTACGATGAAGCCGATGTACTGGCACACGGAGTTGCGGAAGTTGAAAAACTCGTGGCGCGGAATGGAGCGCAGCGTCCAGTGGTCTTCGGCTAGGCGCAGGTCCTCGTCGGAAAGGTGGGCGAAAGCTTGCAGCTGCTGCTTGAGCTGGTGGCGAGGGGAGACGTCGGGAGATGAAACCATACAACAGCAAGTTAAACAGGAAAGCGCCCACTGTAGCACCTCACTATTTCGCGTTGAGCGGGCGGGACTGTCGCCTTGAGCTCGTAATTCCCCGCTGCACCAACAAGGCACTAACTTTTCTGGCGGGGCGGTTAAGCAGCCGGATAATCCGGTGCGTGAAGTAAGAAACGTATTGGCTGCCACTTTTTAACCTAGGTGAAAAAACAGGATGTGGGAGGGCGTGACCTTTGTCTTAGCGCCTAGCCTCAACGAAGCTCATGTCTGCTACTCAGTTAAAACCCGGTGGCCACCATGCGGCCCAAGGGGCCCTTGCCGCTAGCAAACAACAGTGAAACTACCTAGGCGGCTTTGCCCCAAAATCCTGCTCTTCACCCGACGCAGCAGCGGCCTTCGGTGTGGAGCTGCCTACTAAGTGCCGCTGCTGATACCCTTTTCCAACCCGTTTTACCAAGCAACTGTAAGCCATGCCCATTTCCGTAACCTCGCCCGCTCCAGCTCCCGTTCAGACCGCCCATGCCCTGCGCACGTTGTACTTCGTGCGGGCCGCTTTCTCCGTGGTTTGGGTTAGCCTTGTGTTTGTGTTCGTTAAATCCTCACCCTCGCTCACGGCCGCTTTACTGCTGCTTTACCCAGCCTGGGACGTGCTGGCTACCTTCGGCGACATCCGGGCCAACCGCGGCACCGGGGGTACGCTGCTTCCGCAATACGTGAACATAGCAATTGGCAGCCTCACGACGGTGGCCGTGGGCATAGCGTTGCGCCAGGGCATTCCGGCGGTGCTCATCGTTTTCGGGGTCTGGGCCGTGCTAACCGGCCTAATTCAACTGCTGCTTGGCCTGCGTCGGCGGCGCCAGCTGGGTGGGCAGTGGCCGATGATACTCAGCGGTGGGCAGTCGATGCTGGCCGGGGTGTTGTTTGTACTTCAAGCCCACGACCCTTCCAAGGGAGTAACCAACGTAGCCGCTTACTCGGCGGTTGGGGCATTTTACTTCCTGCTGGCTGCCTTACGCCTGCGCAAAGCGGCCTATCCCACCGAATAAAGAAGAAAGCAGTAGAAGTTATTGAATTGTATAGAGCGGCCGGGTAAGTGAACCTGCAGCAATAGCAGTGCCCCTGCTCAAGCAGACGGAGTGGCTGGAAAACGTAGCTTTTCTCGGTTTGCAAGCGCTGAATACATGGCCGAATGCCGCCCTCGGCTATGAATAGCTGTAAAGACTTCGGAACTTGCTTTCAAACAGAAACTCCTTCCTTTCAGGAGCGCCTTCAAAACAGAAATAGGGTACTGCTCTCGGGAAAGGAGCCTAGTCCCTGCTTGCGTAACCACATTATTCTCTTTTCATGCAAGAAATCCCCGCTCTTTTGCTGATTGATATTCAGAAAGGATTCGATGACCACGCCTACTGGGGAGGTGGCCGCAACAACCCGCAGGCGGAAGCGAATGCCGCCCGGCTGCTAGCTCACTGGCGAACCCAGGGGTGGCCCGTCGTTCACGTTCAACACAACTCGGCGCTGCCAACCTCTCTTCTTCGGGCCGGGCAAGTCGGCAATGAATTCAAGGAGGAAGTCAGGCCGCTAGCAGGAGAGTTGGTTTTCGGCAAAACGGTTAATAGCGCCTTTATCGGCACCAGCTTGCAAGACCACTTAACTGAAAACCAAATCCGGTCCTTGGTTATAGCTGGTTTGACGACCGACCACTGCGTGTCCACGACCACCCGCATGGCGGGCAACTACGGCTTTGAAACCTACCTCGTTGCCGATGCCACGGCTGCGTTCGATAAAACGGGCTTCGATGGCCAACGCTACCCCGCTCAGCAAGTGCACGAAGTGGCATTGGCTAGTCTGCACGGCGAGTTTGCAACGGTGCTAACCACCGACCAACTGCTGGAAAAGGTATCTGCTTAGGGTGTGCCTGCGCATGAACGTAACGCAAAGGCGAGTTTAACAGCCGAGCGTCGCTCCAAATACGCCGGGGTGCATTTCCTTAGCCGCTAAAGTAGGCGCGCAAGCTTGCAAGCACCTTAAATTAGCTTGTAAGACCTTGTTGCCGCTTGGGTGAAGGGGCGCTTGTTTGGGTGCCCAAGCCCGCGGGCGTCCTCTTATGCCTATGCCTCAGGACGGAAGCCTAGTCGAGAACCCCTGAATGACGCGCTTGTTTAGCTTTTGCTATGTACCCCGACATCCTGGCCAACGTCGCCCGCCACATCACGCTCACCCCCGACGAGGAAGCCTACTTTACCGCTCTACTCGTGCCCCAACACGTGCCCCGCTACGGCTTCGTGCTGCAAGCTGGCCAGCGGGCGCCTTACCTCACCTTTGTCGTGCAGGGCTGCGTGCGCACCTATGCCACCGATGCCCGGGGTAAAGAGCACATCCTGGCTTTTGCCACCGAAGGCTGGTGGTGCATGGATAGCACGGCTTTCTTTCACGGCACCCCGGCCACGCTCAGCTTGCAAGCCCTGGAACCCACGCAGGTGCTACACCTGAGCCTGGAGCACATGGAAGCTCTCTGCCAGCAGGTGCCCAAGTTCGAGCGCTTCTTCCGGATCCTGAGTCAAAACGGCTTTCAGCACTTGCAGCGCCGCATCGAAGCCTTGCTCAAGCTCACGGCCGAGGTACGCTTCGCGCGCTTTCAGCACCAGCACCCCCGGCTGCACCAGCGCGTGGCTCAAAAGCACATTGCCGCCTACTTGGGCGTTACACCCGAGTTCCTGAGCATGCTGCGCAAAAAGAATTCCTAGCTCCCCGTTCTTAAACTAGTTTAAGGGGTGGCGGCCAAGCCAAGAGCGTCCTTTGCGAGACACTTTTTCTTGATGCCATGACAACTCCCAACCCCGCCGCTGTAACTGCCGCTCAGCCTCTCGACATCAACCGCGAAGCGCTGCTCGCAGTAGCCCGCACACTACCCCCCGACCAACCGGTGCTGATGCTGAACCTGCTCCGCTACCGGGCGCAGGCCGATTTCGGGCCGAACTCCACCCAAGCGCCGTGTTCCGGTCAGGAAGCGTACCAGGCCTATATTCAAGCCTTCCTGGCGCACAACTCGCCCGAGGAAGCGAAGGTCTTCTTTCACGGCGCGACCTTGGCAACCCTGGTCGCCCCCGCGGGCGAGTTGTGGGACGACATCGCCTTGGTGGAATACCGCAACCTGGCAGTATTTCGCCGTTGGGTGGAAAATCCAGTTTATGCCACTGTAGCCGAACCTATTCGCCAAGCTGCCCTAGCTGACTGGCGCTTGCTGATGACCCAGCCAATGGCTGGCCAAGCGAGCTTTCAGTAGCAACAACCAAGGTTTACGAGTGCTTCAAAACCACTTCTTTCAGTGGTCTGCCGTGGCGATGGCAGACCACTGAAAGAAGTGGTTTTGAGGCTTACGCTCGGTATTCAAAGGCCCTCAGTTTAGGAGATCTTACCGACCGTTATGACAGTGGCGCTGCCAGTTTGCTTAAGTGAACAGTAGTCCTGCTGGTTTCATAGGGTTGTTTCTGCTGCTTGCTACAGCAGGTAGCCGGTCGGCCAAGAAAGAAGTTAATAGTACCAGCCCCATACCACGTTTCTTTTCAAGCAGATTAGCGTACTTACATCACACCACCGCAGTAGCAAGGAGAGAGGTTTTCCACTGTTTTTAAAAGACTTAACCTAGAACGATGACCAAATTTGCCTTTCGTGTGCAGCGCTGTTTTCCGGAAAGCCTAGGTCACGCTTGGGGACAATTGCTGACGCAATTTCAAGCCGACACTCCGCGGGCCCGAATCCTGGCCATGCAACACCAAACAACGCCGATTGGGGAGTCGTTGCACCCCGAGATTATCTTGTCGCTGCTCATTACCTACGAAGAATAAATACGCAGTAACAAGCTATTGCACCCCAAGCGAGGTCTCGGGAAAGAGGCAACGCTAACTCGGACAAACTAGCAGGCGTTAAGTAGTACAGTTACCTTTTGCCAATCAACTTCTTGCCATGAAAAACCAGCTATATTTCTTTATTTCAACAGTGCTCTTAGGTTTCGCCCTGCCAGTCCATGCCCAAACGGCTCCTACAACGAAAGGGAAAACTCACCTCGCAAAACAGGGTGCTAAATCAGCTGAACGAGACTCATCGAAAACGCTGGCATCCAATTATCCTTACTTACTGAAAGATACGGCCAGATTCAACCGCCGCTTGCGTCGCTCAAGCCGTCCTTCACAACTTCCTACGCCAGCTAGGCCCATAAAGAAGTAGGCTTTGTATTTTTGATAGTAGAATTGAAATGTATTGCTACCATAAAACAGGATAAAAAAATAAGAACAGATTTAAGGCAGTACAGATAACAGTTTCTGTGCATTGCCTTATGGGTTGCTGCTTAGTTGGATATACTACTATGAATATGACTTTGCTTTTAAGCAGCTACATGCTAAGAGCCATTTGAGGAACCAATAAATTGTTAATCAGTTAACTAGGTAGACAGGTTGACTGACCTTACTATCTGTGCTCAGGAGCGGGTGTAGTTGCGGCTTATCACGTAGTAGACATATTGCTCTACTTGTTTAGGCTTTCAGCAATAAGGCCACAAGTGGCGGTAAGAGCGTCAACAGGCGTAACGCTAGCTGCTTAATGTAAACAGCGTGATATTTTCGTCGACAGTACTAGTACTCTTGAAGTTTAAACGCTCTAAAACTTTAGTGGAGCGTTGGTTGTCGAAGCGAGTATAAGCTTCGATTGCCTTTAGTCCGACCTGTTGAAACCCGAAGTTAACTACACTTGAAATTGCTTCTTGCATTACTCCTTTCCCTTGAAAGTCCGGCAGTAGTTCATACCCAATTTCTGCCTTTGAATGATTTTCCGAAAAGTTAAATAAGCAGATGGTTCCAATCATATTATTGGTATCAGTAAGCGTAATTGCCCAATAAATTGACTTGTTGCTCTGGACGTTTTCATTGATAGCTACAATGAAATTCCTTGCATCATCAATTGATGTGCTTGGTTGTCGGTCTAAATATTTGTTAACGCTGTCGTTTGTGCGCAAAGCAAATATTTCATTGTCATCGCTGCTGCTGAGCTGCCTCAACGTCAGCCTTTCGGTTTTCAAGATTGGAAACGGCGTGAAATTTTGCCCCGTCATTTTTCCTAGCTACGTGCGTGTTGGGGGTAATACAATTGCTCGCTGTAAAGCCAACCGATAAGATAGTAACTGCCCATCATTTTCCTATCCAGCGGAGGTAAGTAGTCACCCAACCGCCAGTAAACAGGCTACTATAACTGATTTAATCTTAGCACACCACTCACTTAACGAGGCCTGATGCAATCCCCCTAAGCTACCATCTCGCCAATTGCTTCGTTGAACGAGCGGCCATAGTCCGTCAGCGCGTACTTCACCGGCACGGGGCGGGTGTCGGGCGCCAACGCTAAACCAAAACACAAATGGACAATCCCTTCGTCATGGAGCAGTGCTACAAAGCTCCGATTGAAAAAGTTTGGGCTGCCTTGACCCATGAAAACCACATGAGAGCGTGGTACTTTCCACAGCTCGAAAAATTTCAGCCGGTGGTTGGCTTCGCGTTTGAATTTGTGGCTGACAACTCGCCTTACCAGAAAGACTGGCGGGTAACGCAAGTCGAGAAAGAAAAAAAGCTAGCCCATAGTTGGCAGTACAAGGGCTATGCGGGTGGCTCGGAAGTAACCTTTGAGTTAGTGGCCGAAGGAGCTGGGACCCGGCTGAAACTCACTCATTCCGGCTTGGCAAGTTTCCCGCCTGACCCCCATTTCGCCAGGAGCAGGTTTGAAGCGGGCTGGCAGCGCATCCTGGGAAGCAACTTGAAATATTACCTCGAAAAAAACCTTGATAATCTAACTAGCAGGTAGGCGAGAGCTTAAGGTTGGCAAGAGCGGTACTTGCCTGCCCGGTGCCCGGCCTAGTCGAGTAAGTGAGCATACGTTGGGGCGCGTAGAAAGGGACGCGTTGCCGCGCCCTGCCTTCAACTACAGGCTGTTTTCACCGTTTGCCCGCCAGAATAAGCACTCGTTCCTGCTTGGCCGCCAGCGTCAGGGCTGGCAGAGTTACTACGTGGTTTTGCTGGCGCAAACCCTTTAGCTTTTGGTAGTGCTGCGTGATAGGTTGAAAGGCTTGTCCGGTTAGCTTGCCGCCGCTGGCTACCGGCAAGGTCACGGGCGTAGTAATGGCGGCGCCGGAGTTGTTAAGCAAATACACGAAGTAAGTGGTGCCGCAGCGCACGCCGAAGCTTTGCACCGCTCCGGCCGACACGGCAAAGGGCTCGAATTGCCCGTGGCCGGCGGCCAGCATTCGGTCACTGATGGTGCGCACCGAATTGAAGTAGGGCGTCATTTGCTGGTCGTCGAACAGTTCCCACCACCAGGTCATGGGCAGGATGGGGGTGGCGCTAAACAGGCCGTACCAGAGGCCGCGCTTGTAGTCGTACTTGAACCCGTCTTTGAAGGTGGGGTCGGCGTCTTCCCAGCGGTAGCCGAACTCGCCTACCACGTAGGGCTTGCCGAAAGGTTGGATGTAGCTGGGATAGATGGCCGGAATCTTCTCGGTGAGTTTGTAGATGTGCTTCTGGTGGAAGTCGAAGTAAGCTACCGAGTTCAGCCCGAGAATGTCGCGGTGCGAAATGCTGGTGGTAACCAAATGCTGGTAGGGGTCAATATCCTTGAGGTAGCGGCTCATTTCGCCGTGCCAGAGCGTAATGGCGTCGTGCGGAATCAGCACGCTGTCTTGCTGGGTGAAGGCGGCGTTATCGACTTCGTTGAAGAACTCCCAAGCGGCAATGTTGGCGCTGTAGCCCCAGCGCGCCACAATGTAGCGCAGCTTGTTTTTGTACTTCTCGCGGGCGGCCGGCAGCGTGAAAAACTCGGTGGGCGTGCGAGCCGGGCCGCCGTTGCGCTGGTTGTAGGCGCTGTTTTGCCAGCCGCCCTGCTCCATCAGGTGCCCGTGCCAGTCGAAGGTGAGCATGAAGTACAACCCCAGCGAATCGGTGAGCTGCACCAGCTCATCCATGCGCTTGATGGCGCCGGGGTGGAAGTACTCGGTACTGTTGGCGTAGCGCTTGGTGGCACTGACTTTCGGCCACTCCAGCGGCAGGTTCCAGTAGCACATCCAGGTGCGGAAGAAATTGGCTCCGTTCCGCGCCAGTGTGGGCAGCAGGTACTCGTAGGTGTACTTCTGGTTTTCAAAGGAGCGCGACTCCCAGGCCACGTTCTCGCCGATGCCCCGGAACAACTCCCCGTTGTCGAAGCGGAAGGTGTACAGGTCGTTGGGGTGCAGAAAGCCCGGCTTGCGGCCCGGCGCTACGGTAAAGGGAGTTGCGGCCAGTTGCTCGGTGCCGGCCTTGCGCGTAACCCGGAAAAAGCCGGTGTAGGTGCCTAGCTGCTGCGGGGCAAACCGCGCTTTCCAGTGGGAGGTGGGTTGGGCGGCGCGCTCGAAGTAGCAGGGCACCACCACGGGCAAGCCGTTGGGCGCGGTCAGCACCAAATCTAGGCTGATTTCTCGCTGATCGTAAGGGTTCTGGAAAGTTGAATTGAGCGTGATGTCCCATTCCGCTTTCTCGTACTGCTGTACCGGCGCCGTGGTGAGCGTGGCCTGCGTAAGAATGTTTTGGGCGTAAGCGGCCGGGGCCGCCAGCAGTGCCAGCAGCCCGAGCAGGTGCCTTTTCCTAGTATTCATGCTTGTTGTATAGCAAGTTGTAGGGACGCGACCCTTCGCGTCTCGGCGTTAGGGCACGTTGAGACGAAGGCCGTTCAGGCGGCAGGCGCTAGGTTGCGCGTCGCGGCAGATTACCGTTTTGGTAGTTCTTCGCGGGTCAGCACCCGCGGGTCAGTGTAGAGGCGCCGGATGGCGTCCACCGAGTTTTTTTCCTGTACCAGTTCCGCCCAGGCCATGAAAAACGTCCAGCGGGGCTGTTGGGCCAGAACTTCCGGGGTGGGCAGCGTGGCGCACTCGCCAATGGCAATGGGCTTGGAGCCCACTATAGGCAGGATGTAGTCGTACCACGACTGGTTGTAGCCCTGGTCGTACACGTCGAAGGCAAACACGTCCCAGTACTGCGGGCCGGGGTTGTAGGCAGCGAAGTCGCGGCTCATGTCCTGCATGTCCCACACCCAGATCAGGTTGGTGAGGCCCTTGGTAGTGGTAAGGTAATCGTGGGTGATTTGGTAGAGGCGGGCGGTACCGTTGGGACCGGGCCGGCCGCCCCACCAGAACTTGCCCTGGTTCATTTCGTGCAAGGGCCGAAACAGCACTTCCACGTTTTTGTCTTCTAGGTATTGCAGGTAGCGCGCAATGTCGTCCATGCGCACTTTCCAGGCTTGGTTGAGTTGAGTGCCGTCGGTTGTCAGCTCCTGCCACTGCGCGTCGGTGAGCAATTGATTGAGCAGGCCCGGGTCCCACTGGCAGGGCTCGCCCGAGGTGGGCGGGCAGGCGTGCCACATCAAGTTCACCACGGCCCCCTTGCGGTACTGGCGCCGGGCCTGTTTGATCATCTTCCAGCGGTTGTCGATGTTTTCCTGCTGAAACAAAAAGTCGCCACTCCACAGGGCGGGGTAGCGGCCGGTGGTTTTGTAGATGAAATCCGTCCACTTGGTGGGTTCGGCGTTGGGTTCTTTGTTGTGCTGACCGGCCAGCGTCTGAGTGCCCGAAATGCGTTGCAGGTAGGGCAGCACGCGGGTGGATTGCGCGGCGGCGGACAAGATGGTGCCACCGGCGAGCAGCAGGCCGGCGAGGAGTCGGGGAAGAAACATGCAGAAGTAGATAAACCGGCGCGCCACCTGGCCCGCCACCAACCCGAGCCGCCGAGTGGGGCTGCCCGGGCGCAAAATACACTTACAGCTTCGCGAACAGGTACCAGGCGAATTTCGCCCCGCCCAGCTCCTGCTTGCCGCCGCTGCCATTCCAGTCGATGTCGTAGGGCTGCACGTTGAACGGCATTTTCAGGGTGCGCTTGTCGGCGCTGAACTCCAGAGCCACGGTGCGCGTCTGGCCGGGCTGCCCACTGTTGAAGGTGATGGTATTGGTGGCAAAGTCGCGCAGCCAGGTGCCCTGGTTTTTGGGCAGCTTCCGAAATTTGTAGTTGTAGTCGGTCGGGCTGTAGATGAAGTTGGCAAACAAACCGTCGGGGCCCGGCAAGTGGTTGAAAGTGCCCGTTACCTTGCCATCGGCCGTAACGCCGGTGGTGGTCATTTCCAGGATGTTGTCTTTTTCCTTGGTGGCATCCGGAATGTTGGCCGACAAGTCCTTGGTGCCGTTCCAGCCCCAGCTTTCCCCTTCGCCGATAAAGTACTGAAACTGGAGGTTGCTAACCTGCCAGCGCCCGTCCAGGTCCGACACGTAGTCGCGTACTTCCACCGTCCACTCCCGCGCCTCCCCCGATTCCGCCGTGACGGTATAGGTGTAGGTGCGGTTGTTGGCCGACAGGTTTACCGCCTGCCCCGAAGCCGGCGACACGCTAGCTTTGTAGGAAGTTTCGATGCGGGGCACTACGTTGGACAAGTCGGTGCCGCGCACGGCGTACACCACAATCTTGCCGGTGTCGGGGGTGCGCGTGATTTCAGCCACCCCAATCTGGCCTTTGTCGAGCGCGAAGGAGGTGATGGCGCGCTCGTGGCTTTCCAAATCCTCGAACGGGTCGTCGGTGCAGCCGGCCAGCAGGCCAAGCCCTAGTAGCGAGCCGGCCCAGAAAATACCGTGTGTGCGTGGTAGCATGGTGGGAGCGAGGTTAGAGGTTGGGGTTGAGGTCGGTTTCGCGGGTCGGGAGGGGGAAGAAGTAGGCGTCGCCCTGAATGGTCTTGCCGTACTGCTGGCCCAAAACCGATTCCATTTTGTGGGTGCGGCGCAGATCGAACAGGCGGTGCCCTTCAAAAGCCAGTTCCCAGGCGCGCTCCTGCACCACGGCATCCCGGAAGGCGGTAACGCTCAAACCGGGCGTGAGGGCGGGCAGGCCGGCGCGGGTCCGAATGCGGTTCACGGCGGTGTAGCCCTCGGCGGTGGGGCCGCAGGCTTCGGCGTAGGTTAGCAGCACGTCGGAGTAGCGCAGCACGGGCGTGTTGGCGCTGGTTTGCTGCCCGATCTGCCCGGGGTCGAGGTACTTGCGGGTGAAGGGCCGGCTGTAGTCGGTGATGCCCAGCGTAACTTCCCGGCGGCCGATGTAGGCCTTGTTGGGAATCAGGTCGGTTTTGCGCTTGTCGGTGGCGGCAAAGCTGTTGTAGAGGGCCGGCTCGGTGACGAAGTGGTTGTAGCCGGAAATCACCTTGGTGCTGTCGGCGAGCTTGAACGTGGCCCCGTCGATGTAGGGAATAAACATCAGCGGCAGCTTGGAGTAGTTGCCTTCCGAGAGCCCGCTGCGGTCGGTGGCCACGTCGAAAATGTGCTCCGGCCCATTCTTCTTGGTTACGTCGTAGATGGCCTTCAGGTCGGGGTCGAGGCCGTAGCCGGCGCCCTGCGTTAGCACGTAGTTGGCGTAGGTTTTGGCTTGGTCGTAGAGGGTGTTGGCGTCCGGCACGAAGTCGTAGCCCGGCGAGCCAGTGGCTTTGCCCGAGGCCTCGGTCAGGTACACTTTGGCCAGCAAACTCCAGGCCGCCACCTTGTTGGCGCGCCCGTCGCGGCGGGTGGCGTCGGTCAGGTCGATGGCCTGGCGCAAGTCGGCTTCCATCAGCGCGTACATTTCCGGCAGGGTGGCTTTGGGCGCGCTTACCTGGTCTAGAGACGTGACCGGCTTAATGGGCATGGGAGCGGCCCCGAACAGCCGCACCACGTTGAAGTAGTGCAGGGCCCGCAGGAAATACGCTTCCCCTACCAGCTGATTGCGGGCAGATTCGCTCATGGCCGCAATGCCGGGCACGTTGGCAATAACGGCGTTGGCGCGGTTGATGCCGATGTAGGCGTAGCGCCAGGCCGTCGTTAGTTCGGGGTTGTCGGCGCGCACATTCAGGCGGTCGAACTCGAAGTTGCTGGCCCCCGCGTCGGGCTTGAGGGTGATGTTCTCGGTGGGCAGCTCGGTCACCAAGATGAAGTTGCGCGAGTAGTACTCGATTTCGGGCAGGATGGCGTAGGCGTAAATCAGCGCCGCGTTGGCATCCGCCTCGGTTTTGTAGAAGTTGGTGGTGGAAGGAAAACCGTAGGGTTCTTCCTGCAGGGAGCAGCCCCCCAGCAAGGTTGCCGCCAAGGCCAAGCCCAAAGTTTTGGTTAGTTTCATGGGAGGGAAGTTTTGCGGGAAGGATTAGATGCCGATGTTAACGCCCAGCGACAAGGCGCGGGGCCGGGGGTAGGAGCCCCACTGCTGGCCGTTGCCGCCCACCTCGGGGTCGAAGCCGGTGTGGAACTTGGTGAAGGTGTAGAGGTTGTTGCCGGAGAAGTACACCCGCAGCGACTCCACGCCCTTGATCAGCCCGGACTTGAAGTTGTAGCCCAGGGTCACGTTCTGCACCCGCAGAAAGGAGCCGCTGGTCACAAACCAGTCGGAGCCGTAGTAGGCGCGGTTGGAGTTTACGCTCGGGTAGGCGTTGGTGGGGTTGTCGGGCGTCCAGCGCTGGAGCTGGCCGCTGGGCGAGAACTTGCGGAAGTCGAACACGTCGTTGCCGTACACCCCGTAGAGCTGGGTGGACAGGTCGAAGCCCTTGCAGCGCAAGCTGGTATTAAGGCTGTAAAGGAACTTGGGGTTGGGGTTGCCGATGATGGTGCGGTCGTTGTCGTCGACTTTGCCGTCGTTGTTCAGGTCCACGTACTTCAGCTCGCCGGGCTTGGCCATGTCGCCGGTCAGGCCCGTGGCCTGGCCTTCTTCCACGGTTTGAATTACGCCGGCGGTTTTGTAGCCGTAGAACACGTTGATGGGCTGGCCCACAATGAAGGCGTTGAGCGGGGCGCGCAGCATCTCGATGCTGCTGCCGTTCCACACGAACTTGTCGTCGCCCACGCTCAGCAGCTTGTTGCGGTTGAGCGTGAAGTTGCCGCCTACGCTCCACTGTAGGGGCCCGTTAAGAATTTCGGCGTTCAAGCCCAACTCTACCCCCTTGTTCTCGATTTCGCCGTCGTTCACCCACAGCCGGTCGTAGCCCGAGGACGGTGTGATGTAGGTCTGGCGCAGCAAATCGTGGGTGCGCTTGTAGTAGTAATCCAAACTCAGCGTCAGGCGCTGGTTAACAAAGCCGAGGTCGAGGCCAGCGTTGAGTTGGGCGGTGGTTTCCCACTTCAGATCAGGGTTGGGCACGCCCTCCCAAATCTTGTTGAAGCCGTCGTAGCCGAACACGCCCGGCCCGAAACCGGTCTGAAAGGCCCCGCCGGTGAAGTAGCGGCCCGACCCGAGCCGGTCCAGGGTTTGGTAGGGGTTGATGCCCTGGTTGCCAGTCAGGCCGTAGCTGACGCGCAGCTTAGCTTCCGACACGCTGGGCACGGCCCGCAGAAACGCTTCTTCGTGCAGCTTCCAGGCTACGGCGGCCGAGGGGAAAAAGGCCCACTTGTTGTTGGCCCCAAACTTCGAGGAGCCGTCGGCCCGGCCCGTAAAGGTGAACAGATACCGGTCGCGCAGCGAGTAGTTGAAGCGCCCGATGTAGGAGTTGAGCTGCGACTTGGTTTGCCCGTTGGTCACGAACTGGCTCTGGGCCGAGTTCAGACTTTCATTGAGCAGCCCGTCGTTCACAAAGCCCCGGCCTTCCAGCCGCGAGGTGCGCACGTTGAAGTTCTGGGTGGTGTAGCCGAGCACCGCGTTGAAGCTGTGCACGTCGCCCAGCGTCTTGTTGAGGGTGAAGTAATTCTCGTTGAGCAGCTCGGTGCCGTTGTAGTTGTCGATAACCCCGAAGCCGTTGTAGAGGTTGCCGGTACCGGTGATGGCGCGCGGCTCGTACACGTCGCCCACCGAGTTGCCGTACTTGCTGCTTACCTGGGTGCGGAAATTCAGCCACTTGGTAAGGTCCCAGCTCACGTAGAGCGTGCCTAGCACGTCGATGGTTTTGCTGGTGTTGAGCACCTCGTTGGCGTAGGCCACGGGGTTGCCGAAATCCAGCGGCCCGGTGCGGAAATACGTGCCGTCGGGATTGTAGATGGGAAACACCGGCGAGCGGTCGGCGGACAGGCCCCCGCCGTTGCGGCGCGTGTGGGTCAGAATCAGGTTGACGCCGGTGGAGAGGTTGTCGAACAGCTTCTGGTCGAGGTTCAGGCGGCCGTTGTAGCGGTCGTAGTCGTTTTTGATGGCCAGGCCCTGCTCCTGGTAGTAGTTGCCCGAAAGCGAAAACTTGGTGCGGTCGGTGCCGCCGTTGGCCGTGAGGGTGTAGCTCTGCGAGAAAGGGTTGCGGTACACTTCATCGGGCCAATAGGTGCGGTAGGGCCACTGCGGCTTGGTGGGGTCCTCGCCCCGCAGCTCGGCCACCGAGGGGTAGTAGGTGCCCAGGTAGTTTTGGCCGGTAAACAAGGGCGCCAAGCCGGCATTGCTGCGCGCCTCGTTGTCGATAATCGCCACGTCCACCGGGTCCGACCACACGTCGAGCTTGCTGGGCAGGCTGGAAATGGTGTTGAGGGTGCTCAGGGTAATGCGCGTTTTGCCGGCCTTGCCTTTTTTGGTGGTCACCAGAATCACGCCATTGGCGCCGCGCGAGCCGTAGATGGCCGCCGCCGAAGCGTCTTTCAGCACCTCGATGCTTTCAATATCGTCGGGGTTGATTTGCTTGAGGTTGCCGGCCTCGCCCCAGGGGTAGCCGTCAACCACCAGCAGGGGGCTGTTGGACCCGTTGATGGAGCTGTTGCCCCGGATGCGCACCGTGGCGCCCGCACCCGGCTCCCCCGAGGGCACAATCACCTGCACGCCCGCCACCTTGCCCTGCAGGAGCTGATCCACCGACGAAGCCGGGGTGCGGTTCAACTCGCTGCCTTTCAGCGAAGCCACCGAGCCGGTTACGTCGCTTTTGGCCACCGTGCCGTAGCCTACTACCACCACTTCTTCCAGGCTTTTGGTGTCGGCTTTCAGGGCTACGTCCACGGAGCTGCTGCCGCGCACCGGTACATCCTGGGCCACGTACCCGACCGAGGAGAAAGTCAGCACGGCGTCCGGGTTGGGTACCGCCAGGGAGTAGGAACCGTCGTTGGCGGAGGCCGTACCGGTGGCAGTGCCTTTCAGTAGCACGGTCACCCCGGGCAGGGTTTCGCCCGTCACGGCATCTTTCACGGTGCCCCGCACCGTAATCGATTGCGCCAGGGTCAGCGCAGGCGCCAACGCGAGGCAAAGGGGTAGGTAAGTGTACCGGTGAGTCATAAGAGTAACATCAAGCGTGAGAATTGCGAGTGGGAATCTGGTTGAAAAGCTTGATTGGGTGGCGCCTCAGTTGCAAGCAACACAAGCTGATTCGGCGCCCATAAAGAAGGTTATAACTTGCAATAGTTATAATTAGCAACGCACGCACAAGGCCAGCAGCCAGCAGCGAAAACACAATTTGTTCTTGTAAATAGCTTATACAAAGCTATTCCGGCTATGCCTTACTTGTTAATACTTTTTTAACAATTACTTATCTATTGCTGCTGCTAAGGAGGTAAAGCGTCCCTGCTACTACGGCCCTATGATTTTCTTTTAGCGCCGTGGAAGTTGAATGCGAGCCTCTAAAATGGCTTATGAGTTGCTTGTTGGCACCGCAGCGGCTGGAGGAACTAAGAGTAATTGTTTTTTGCACCGCTGCATTATTTCCAGGCACGCCCGCGTCGTATGGTAAGGGCATTTCCAGAAGCCAGCCTTGTCTTCTCCGGGCATAAGCTGCAAATCGGCCGTAACGCCCCAGTACCATTCGCCCTCGTGGAGGTCCAGCAGGTGCTGCCGCGTGAATTTCCACACGGCCTGAAACTGCGCGTAAAACTGTGTTTGCCCGCTGAGCTGGTAGGCATTCAGCAAGCCAACCATGGCCTCGGCCTGCACCCACCAGTGCTTTTCGCGGTTCCAATGCCCGTTGGCCGGGTCATGCTCGTACCCCAGGCCACCAGTAGCGTCGAGGCCGCGGGCGGCGGCAGTCGCCAGGTCCACTGCCACCTGCCGAAACTGGTTGATTAGCTCTTCGTCGCCCAATACTTCCGCGGCTTCCAGCAGCAGCCAGGCCGCTTCGATGTCGTGGCCGAAGGAAACGGCGGTGGACTTCACCTGCCAGTACTCGTCCAGGAACAGGTGCAGGTGATGGGTGTTAGCGTCGATTAAGTGAGTTAAAAACACTTCGAGTAGCTCGCGCAATTGAGCTTGCAAGTGCGCATCAGGCCAGTAGCGGTACAGGTTGGCGTAGGCCTCCAGCACGTGGAGGTGGGTGTTCATGGTTTTCTTTTCGTTGGCATCCTTGTCGCTCAGGCGCCGGTCGGCCAATGGGCTCCAGTCGCGGGCCAACGCTTCGAGGTAGCCGCCGTGCTCGGCATCGAAGCTAAACTGCTCGATGGCGCGGAACAGGTTTTGGGCGTGCGTTAGGGCCGGCGCGTGGCCGCTGGCGGCGTAGTATTCGCTGAGGCCATACAAGGCAAAAGCCAGCGCGTACACTTGCTTTTTGGTGTCCAGGGGCTGCCCCAGGTGGTTTACCGACCAGTACACGCCGCCGTATTCGGCATCGAGAAAATGCTGCTCGAAATAGTCGTACGCCCGCGTGGCCAGGTCCAGGAGCGCAGGCTCCGGCTGGTGGCGGTAGGCGGCGGAAAACGTCCACAGTATGCGGGCGTTGAGCACGGCGCCCTTGGGCGCGTGGGGCACCACCTGGTTGTCGGCCCCAATCTGCCCGTGGAAACCGCCGTGCGCCACATCGGGCATGCGGGTGCTCCAGTAGCTTAGAATACGGTCGAGTTCGATTTGAAAGTCTGCTATCAAGTCCATGGCCAGCGAAAAGTTACGCGTGTACGGTTCCCGCCGCGTGGCTTGGCACCGGGGTGGAAACTACGGCTTGGTTGTGGTCAATCAGGTTCTGAATAGCCCGCACGGAGCTGGCCGACGTGAAGTTGTCGGCGGGCGTGTGCTGCACGTAGTCCAGCAGCTTGGCCACGGTGGACGTGGCCACGTGCATGCGCGTATCCGAGGAAGCGTAGTAGATAAACACCCGGCCGTCGGCGTCGGCAATCCAACCGTTGCTGAACACCACGTTCGACACGTCGCCCACGCGCTCCTCGCCCTCGGGGGCCAGAAAGTAGCCGGCGGGCTTGTGCGTGACGCGGGTCAGGTCGTGCAAATCGGTTAGAAACAAATAGAGCACGTAGCGCAAGCCGGCGGCCGTGTTGCGCACGCCGTGGGCTAGGTGCAGCCACCCCTGCTCGGTTTTGAGGGGGGCCGGGCCCAGGCCGTTTTTCACTTCGTACACGGTGTGGTACTGCTTGGGGTCGAGCAGCACTTCCTCGGTTACCTCGGCCAACTCGATGCTGGCCGCCAAGCCGAAGCCAATACCGCCGCCCGACCCGGCCTCGATGAAGCCGTCCTGCGGGCGGGTATAGAATGCGTACTGGCCCTGCACAAACTCGGGGTGCAGCACCACGTTGCGCTGCTGGGCCGAGCGGGTTTTCAGGTCGGGGAGCCGCTCCCAGGTTACGAGGTCCTTGGTGCGGGCAATGCCGCAGCTGGCCACGGCGGCCGACTGGTCGGCGGGGGAGGCGGCCGGGTCGCGGCGCTCGGTGCAGAACAGGCCGTACACCCAGCCGTCTTCGTGGGCCGTCAGGCGCATGTCGTACACGTTGGTGTCGGGCTCGGCGGTTTCGGGCAAGTGGATCGGGGTTTCCCAGAACCGGAAGTTGTCGACGCCGTTGGGGCTTTCGGCCACCGCGAAAAACGACTTGCGGTCGGCGCCTTCCACCCGCGCTACCAGCACGTAGCGGCCCTGCCACTTGATGGCGCCGGCGTTGAAGACGGCATTCACACCGATGCGTTCCAGCAGGTAGGGGTTGGAGTCCGGGTTCAGGTCGTAGCGCCAGGTTAGGGGCGCGTGGGCGGCCGTCAGCACCGGATACCGATAGCGCGTGTAAAGGCCATTGCTGGATTCTTGGGCGGCGTTGGGCCGCATAAGCAAGGCCTGGTAGTTGGCCGTGAGGGTACGAAGGCGGTGGTCGAAGGAAAAAGTCATAAACGTATTGATTGGAGTACCCACGCGGGCTGATAAGGGGCAACAAAAGCAAGCAGGGCACCCGGCGGGCAAACCGGCCTGCACCGCGCGGAACGGGCAGACCGGTAACTGACGAAGCTTCCCACTACTTCATCAGCCGAAAAACCACCTTTCTCAGGCAGCTCCTTGCTTTGGCCGGGCCGGCCGGTGGCGCGGCGTTAGTATTCCGCCAGCCGGTTCCACCAGGTGCGTTTCAAAATCAAGATCAGGACCGTTAATAGGGCTACCGTAAGCAGCAGGGGCTGCTGCTGGTGCAGCACCACGTACATGGGCAGCAGCGTCAAGCAGAGCTGAGCGACGATACCCAGCACCACGTTGAACATGTTGAGGCGGAAATTGCGGTTGGGCTGAAACGAGGGGTCTTCGGCGACCACTAGGTCATTGATAGGCTTCCAGAAGCCCCAGGGCCGCACGTTTTTGTAGAAAGCCTTGAGCACGGCCGCGTCGGTGGGCGGGGCGGCGTAAGTGCCGGCCACCGAACCGCCCAACGAGAGCAGAAACAGCACCGGGAAAAAGTAGAGAAACTCCACGCCCTCGAAGAAGCGCGTGAACACCAGCGCCGCCACAATGCCGGTGAGCATGCCCCAGAAAAAGCCCGAGGCGTTGAAGCGCCACCAGTGCCACTTCAGCACGTTGGCCGCCACGTAGCCCCCGTACAAAGCCGACACAATCCACTGCAGCACGCTGTTCACGTCCTTGGCCAGGAAGCCCAGTACGATGCCCACGGCTACCACCAGCACGCCCACCACGTAGTTCAGCGAAATCACCTGCCGGGTGCTGGCGGTGGGGTTCACGTACTTCAGGTAGATGTCGTTGACGATGTAGGCCTGCGCCGCATTTACGGTGCCGCTGAACGTGCCCATAAACGCCCCGAGCAGTCCGGTCAGCACCAGGCCTAGCAAACCCGTGGGCAGGAAGTTGTTGATGGCCACGGGCAGAATCTTCTCGAAGTCGGGGCCGCCGTCGGGGCCCTGAATGTTCATCTGGCGGTAGTAGAGCAACCCCAGCACCGTGAGGCCCACCACCAGCGAGTAGCGGATGGGCAGCAGGATGATGGACACGAAGCCGCTCATCTTGCTGGCGTCTTCCGGCGAGCGGGTCGAGAGTACCTTTTGCATGTCGTAGTTCGGGGCCGGCCCGGCCAGCGACGCGAAGATGCCCTTGAAGACCATCATCATAAAGAAAATGCCGAACAGGGAGTAGCCATCGGCCTTGATTTTCTGGTTGACTTCGGTGATAAGGCCCGACCAGTCCAGCTCCAGGTGCGAATCGAAAAACGGGTTGTCCCAGCCGGCCGGCACGGGCAGCACTTGGCCACCTTGCATCTTCGCCCAGGCAATAAAGCCGATGGCCAGGCAAGCCACCGTCATGATGGCGTACTTGATTACGTCGCCGAGCACGATGCTGTGCATGCCCCCCAGAATGGAATAGAACGTGGCAAAGAGCGTGAACACAATGCCGTACACGTGCGGCACGTACTGCGGCGTTACGCTGAACGGCACGTAGCCTTGCACCACCTGCCAGGGCACAAAAATCTCGATGAACTTGCCTAACCCCACGAAGCCGTACGCCAAAAAGCCGAGGCAGCTAAGCAGCGCAAACGCAATAACCACTTTGTGGGAAGCCCCCACGCCCGGCCCGGTGTTGCCGAAGCGGGTAGCCAGCCATTCGGCCCCGGTGGAGGCGTTGGAGCGGCGCAGCCAGCGGGAGAGGTACATCATCATAAACACCTGGTTGAACACCGGCCACAACCAGGGAATCCAGATACTTTTCAAGCCATACACGAAGCACAAGCTCACCATCCACATCGTGCCGCTGATATCGAACATGTCGGAAGCATCGCTCAGACCGAGCTTGTACCAGGGCAGGCTCTTGCCGCCCAGCAAGTAGCTGTCCTTGTTCTCACGCGCTTTTTTGCGGTACCACAGGCCAATAAACACTGTGGTTAGAAGGTAGGCGCAGATGATGAGAACGTCGAGGAGCTGTAGCCGCATGACAAGGACTAGGTGGAAGAGGATAGGACAGCGTGGAAGGCGCCCGTATTACCGCCCACAGGGCGGCGGAGCCTGCGCGGGCCAGGCAACTAGCCAGGCCACAAAATAGGGGTAGTCAACACAGCCGACGAGCAGCTAGTAACTGCCCCAACTAACTGCTCCAAAAGTATCGGCTTTCAGCAGGGTGGAATAATGATTTTTTAGCATAGTATTATACTTATTCAACCGACAGCTGCCGCCAATCCTTTAAACAAGCCGATTGTAGGCCTTTATAAGGTTTTAAATGAAAAATCCTAGGTGCAAGGCGCTAATACTATTTTAACCGGTACCAGTATATTTATTACTTCATCCTACTCCCATTATGCAGCACGATATCATGCGGGAAATAACCCCGCTCACGCAAAACGACTGCTTTATGCTCTTCACCCGGGTGAAGCAGGAATTCTCTTTCCCACTTCACTACCACGAAGAGTTCGAGCTTAATCTGATTATCAACGCGGCCGGCGCCAAGCGCATCGTGGGCGACCATTTGGGCGTAATTGAAGATCTGGAACTGGTGCTTATCGGGCCCAACCTGAACCACGCCTGGTTTACCCACCAGTGCCAAAGCCAGGAAATTCGGGAAGTAACCATCCAGTTTCACAAAGACCTGCTGGACGAGCGGTTTCTGCGCCGCAACCAACTCAACTTCATTCAAAAGATGTTCGAGAATGCCCAGCGGGGCATCTTGTTCTCGCGCGAAGCGGCCGAGCGCATCAAGGACCGCATCCTGTCGTTGGAGCGCAAAACCGGCTTCGACTCGGTGCTGGAACTGCTTTCTATTCTGCACGATCTGTCGGCCTCGCGCAACATGCGCACCCTCTCCGACTCGTCGTTCACCAACGACCGGCTGCACTACAACAGCCGCCGCATCGAGAAGGTATTCGAGTACATGAATGCGCACTACAGCCACGCCATTACGCTGGCCGAAGTAGCCAAGGTGGCCAACATGCCCGAGGTGTCGTTCAGCCGCTTCATCAAGAAGCGCACCGGCGTCACCTTCATCGACAGCCTCAACGAAATTCGGCTTGGCCACGCCTCACGCATGCTCATCGATACCACGCACAGCGTGGCGGAAGTGGCTTACAAGTGCGGCTTCAACAACATTTCCAACTTCAACCGCATCTTCAAGAAGCGGAAGAATTGCACCCCCAAGGAATTCCGCCAGAGCTTCTCCGGCACGCGGCTGTTTATCTAGCGCCCGGCTCCCTAGGTTGCCCGAATGCCGGCCGGCTCTCGCTGCCTAATTCTTATCGTTTTCTGCGCATTTTTTAACGAATAGCAGGCGCATCCGATTTTTTGTTTTTGCTTGGTACTCCTAGTCAGCTACTAGGATTTTTCGGGGTGCCGTCCGGCGCTCCGCCCGCTACCGGTAGGCCGCTGCTGCGCTGGTAGGGCAGCGCTTGCTTTGCCTGCTTTTCAGGTGCTTTTGTTGGTGAATGCCGTTGCGGGGCGCGCGTTGGCGCGCCTTAACTGGCTGCCTCGTTCCCGATCCTGCCTTTTTTCTCCCCCCAACCCATGCCCTATGTCTACTTCTAAACTCTTGGTGGCGCTCGTCGTCATTGGCCTCCTGCTTGGCAGCCTGCGGTTATCGGCCCAGACGCGCTTTAAAAGCTTGAATTACTTGTACAGCAATGCCGGCGCGCGCACGGTGGCCGGCCAGCACAACCGGGAACCCAACTCCAACCCGGCCGTGCAAACCAACCGCATCAATACCATTACCGGTCAATACCCCGGGCTGTGGAGCGGCGACTTTCTGTTTGCCTCGTCGGACGTGGCGAGCCGCGGAACCATGATCAACGAGGCCAAGGCGCAGTGGGCGCGCGGGGCCATTATCAATTTGATGTGGCACGCCTGCCCACCCACCCAGCCCGAGCCCTGCCAGTGGGAAGGCGGCGTGAAAAGCTACCTCACCGACGGGCAGTGGCAGGAGCTGATTACCAACGGCACCCAACTAAACAACAACTGGAAAGCCCGCCTCGACGTTGTGGCCGGCTACCTCCAAGACCTGGAAAACAGCGGCGTAGAAGTGTATTTCCGGCCCCTGCACGAAATGAACCAGGGCATCTTCTGGTGGGCCGGCCGCCCCGGCGTTAACGGTACGCGCCGCCTGTTCCAGCTCACCCGCGACTACCTGCAAAACGTGAAGGGCCTCACCAATCTGATTTGGGTGTGGGACGTGCAGGACTTCAGCTCCCTCTCGTCGGACCTCAGTAACTACAACCCCGGCGATGCCTACTGGGATGTGCTGGCCCTGGACATGTACTACTCCGATGGCCAAGGCTACACCAGCGCCAAGTACAACGCCATGCTGAATGCCGCCGGCGGCAAACCCATTGCCATTGGGGAGTGCGAGGTGCTGCCCTCGGCCAGCCTGCTGGCCACCCAGCCCCGCTGGGGCTTCTTTATGGGCTGGGCCGAACTCGTATTCAACAGCAACTCCAACACCGCCATCCAGAATATCTATTTCGCCAGCAATGTGCTGGTGCGCGGCGAAATGCCCGGCTGGGGCAGCGGCACTACGCCCCCCGCGGCGCCCAACCTGGCGTATAACCGGCCGGTGAACGTGTCGTCTTCGGAAAATATTACCAACACCGGCCCCCGCGCCGTGGACGCCGACGGCACTACCCGCTGGGCCAGTGCCGCCGCCAACAATCAGCACATCTACGTGGACCTGGGCGCCAACTACACCCTCAACCGGGTGCGCCTGGCCTGGGAGGCCGCCTACGCCCGCGACTATCAGGTGCAGGTTTCCACGGATGGCACCACCTGGACGACGATCAAGGACGTGTGGGGCAAGTCGTCGGCCGCGGCAGATGACCACACGGGCCTAAGGGCCACCGCGCGTTACGTGAAAGTGTACTGCATCAATCGGGCGACCACCTACGGCTTTTCCTTGTTCGAGTTCGAGGTGTACGGCACCGCCACGGTGGTCCAGACCCTGGCGAATATTAACCACTCAGTTGAGTCGACAAAACAACCCATACAGGTATTTCCCAACCCCGCCACCGACCACTTAACGCTGCACCTACCGCCAGGCTGGCAGCAAAGTCAAGTAACTTTGTTCGACAACCAAGGCCGACAGCTACTAAGCGAGCCTGCTACCGGGCCGCGGCATCAGCTTCCGTTGTCGTTGCTGCCCGCGGGTTTCTACCACGTAGCCGTGACGAACGGGAATAGCCGCACCGTACATAAGTTTGTGAAACAGTAGGGTTAAGCCGGGATAGCAACGGGGCCGGCCTTACGCAAGCTTTCATGCGTTCTGGCTACCCGATATGCTCGTGACTAGAGGCATTCTGCTTTTCCTTATTAGCTATTACGCTCTAACCTCTGCCTTCCTGCGCCAATAACACCACCAGCCAAAGCTGCAAAGTGCATAACAGGCTTCATGCTGTGAAATCACCAGCACTGAAGCGCTCGGCAATACTTAGAAAAGTAGTCAAGGCAGCCTTATAAGATGACACAAGTAAATGAGGTGGTTGCTTGTATCACTTGTCGGGTTGTTATAAACAACGGGGCAACAAGGGTGCTCCAGGCGTGTCACGCCTGGAGCACCCTTGTTGCCCCTTCTTATCCGCCTATAGTTCTTTATAGGTACTCTGATTGCGCTCGGCGTTATTTCGGCGCAATATCCATTTGCTGTAGCAACCCTTCCTGCAAGGTGTAGACGTGCGTGACTGGCCCTGCAAAGACGAGAGCTCCGTGTTTGTCCTTGACGACTTGCTGCACCGCAACTTCCAGTTTGCCATCGGGTAGCTCCTTGATACTGGTGGGCTCGACGTGCGGGTCGAGTTCCTGCCACTGCCGCTGCCAGTACGCGCGCACCTCGTCGTGGCCCGTGGCATAGTCGCCTTCCCAAGCCCGGGCCCAGCGCACCTGGGGGTGGAGCGTAGCCAGCACGGCCGGGATGTCGCGCGCGTTGAAGGCCGCGTAGGCTTGTCGGATCAGGTCTTGAGCAGTATTCATAGGAACAGCAGTTGAGGTACCTAACTTAATCCTGGTTGGGCACAACTATCACCCGCTGCCACCAGAAAAAGTGCTTGCTGCCGTTCACTACTCGTTCGATAAAATCAGCCTGCCCTAGGGTCGACACCTCTTGCAGTAGCGTACCTGACTACTGGCTATAAGCCTTTCTGTTAACCATAAGTGTCGGTGCTGCTTTAGGGTTTTCCCGAGTGAGCTGCCCGACTTAAGCAGTGCTAACACCACTCAAAACCGGTAGCCTGCGCCTACACCGAGTAATTCATTGAGCGCTATTCGTTGAGTTGGGTAGCTCGACACGGCAACCGCTACGTGGGTGTCTAAAAGCCAGCGCTTTCCTAGCGCCCAGTGCCGCCCAGCTCGCAGCAACGGCCGAACCAAAAAGTCGTGCGACGTGCGCGAAGCGAAACCAGTGTTGTCGTGCGTTACTTGGCGGCGGCTAAAGGCACCAAGTACCCCTCCCCCGACAAACCACCCAAGCAAGGCGGGCTTACGGGCCTGCAGATAATAGTTGAGCGAAACGTCGGCGATTAGGCCGGTGTAGCGGTAGCGGGTAGAGCCGCTAACCAGCACCCCCATATCATCGTAATAGTTGAAAGTATAACGATAGCTGTTATGGTCTCCCCCCAAGCTGGCGCGCAGCGCCCAGCGCGAACTCACCGGCACTTCATAAGCCAAGGCCGGAATGAGAGGTGAGACAATATGCAGGGTGTGCAACGTAAGCAAATGGCGCCGGGGCGCGGCGGTGGAGTCGCTCGGGAGGGAGTGTGCCCTACTCCCGAATGGAATTGCTAGCAGGAAGGCGCTATACCACAAAGTAGTCATGATACGGGCTGAAAATAAAGAATAGATAGGCTGGCTCACCTTTAACTAAGAGAAAGTGCATACGCCCAACGCCAGGGGATTATTGTGCCGGTGCTATATTTAATATGATCCACAAATACTCGCTCAACTAAGACAAAGACGTTTGGGGAGCCGCCGACAAGAGCGCCCCGCAGAAAGGCCTAGTACACGAGCAGTAAGTGGGCTTTCATTCGGGGTTGGCAGGCTAACGCGATGCAGGACTAAGTTGGAAAGTCCCGGCTAGAGATGCCCGCCGGGGCCGCGGGAGTTAATTAGCGGCATCGCTTACTTGCCGAGCAGGGCAGGTGCCGCGGCGGACTGCTCCTTGCGCGTTTCGGGGATGACGCCGTAGGCTGGCCGCAGGCCCCCGAGGTCGATAATGATGCGGTCCAGCGTGACCCCGGGGTCGATCAAGTACAGCTTGAGCGTGTGCCGGCCAGGCTGCATCAGCGGCTGCTTGACTTTGCGCTGGGCATAGTTGCGCAGCACGTTTTGTTTCCACTCTTCCGAGCGGCCCACGGTTTTGAAATCCACGATTTCAACGGGGTTATTATCGAGGGCGATGCCGTAGCGCAAACTGGTAAGGCGCGTCGTTTCGTGGGTTGGCAAAGTGAAAACCGTGACTTCGGGCACAGCCGCCGTGAGCGAGTAGAAGTCGTACTCCACCACCGGCGCCGCCACCTGGATGTTGCCCGTATCAGTTGAGGGTATCGCCTGAAACGGCTGGGCTTGCACAACTTTGCCCGTGGAACCAAGCTCGGCGACGGGCACCCAGGAACTGGCCGGCTTGTCGGTTTTGCGGCTGTAGTTGCCGGCAAACAGCGATACATAGCCGTTGCTTTCCACAAAGCCTTCGTAAGCCTGCAATTCCGCATTTTGAGCGGGTGCCGCCCGCACCGCAACTTGCCACGTTTGGCCCACGCCCTTAAGCGTAATCGTACCGCGCGGAGTGCTGCGTTTAGGTACTTTGCTCCAGTCGATGCGAACCTGTAGGCGGAACTGCTTTTGCCCCGTGGCCGAGGTCAGGTACCCTTTTTTCGCGGAAACCACCAGCCATTTAACTGAAGTCTTGGCTTGCCACGCCACGGCTTGGCGGCCACTCAGAAACAAATCAACGAAATAAGTCTGCGGACCCCAGGGGTAAAACGTGGGCAAGGCCGCCTGCTTGCTCGTGAATGGTTTAAGTTGGGTTGAATTCGCTACGCCGCGGCCTTCGGGAGCTATACCCCACACCTGCGTGGTGTCCACCGGCCGCGGCGCGGCGGCCGGGGCCTGGTAAACAGGCAAATCCCGCGGCTTCATCGACATCATGCCGCGCCACTTGCCCCCGGCTAGTTGCTGGTTGTAATAATCGGTTTCTTGTTCGATGCGGGCGTAGGCCTGCCGGGCCAGTTGCGCGTAGTCGGCGGCGCTGGCCCGGTTTTGCTGGGCGTACCAATAGCTTTTGTCTTGGTAGAGAAACTTCTGGTTGATCCGCGCCGCGCCCACCACGGGGTAGTACACCAACTGGTAGAAAGCAGCGGCCCGCTGCGCCGGAATCCGCGCCCGCAGCTGCTGGACTTGCTGCTCGAGGGCGGCGTAGCGGTCGAGCCGGCGCTGGGCCTCGTCGCCGTAGTCGAAGTGGTTGTAGTCGGTGCGGCGGGTTTGGGTGGTGGGTTCGGTCTGGCTCCAGCCCATAAACTCGGGCCGCCGCTCGAAAGCCAGGTCGTAGTACTCCCACAGGATAGCCCGGATGGCTGCCGCGTGCTCCGGGCCGAAAATCTGCTGCGCCCACTGCTCTAAGTGCACGGGCACGTACTGGCTTTGCTGGAAAGGCGGCGCGTGGTAGGCCATGTCCAGAAACAGCTGGATGTTGTATTCGAGCGGCTTGATGTCGCCCACGTTCATCACCCACAGCTTGTCCGTTTTGAGGGCGTGGGCTTTCATCATCTCTTCCCGAATCAGGGCCGGGTGGGTGGAACTGAGCCAGAGGTAGTCGTGGGGGCGGCCCCAGTACGAGGCGTGGTAGTACACGCCCGTGCCGCCCCCGCGGATTTGCTCCTCGGCATTGCTGAGGCGGCTGATGTAGCCGTAGTTGTCGTCGGGCCAGGCCAGGATGACGTCGTCGGGAAGCTTAAGGCCGGCGTCGTACACGTCGAGCACTTCTTTGTAGGCCGTAAACACCTGCGGCACGCGCGTTGGGTCGGGCGCCACGTGGCGGCGCAGAATCTGGCGCTGGTCGGCCAGCACGCTGCCTAGCATTTGGGCTGCTTCTTTCGGCGTCTTGGCCCCCTGCATGCCGCTGTCGTGCACCCCGCGCATGCCCAGCGAGTACATGGCCTCCAGGGTACCGGCCTGCTTGGCGCGCTGCTCCCAGTAGGTATAAACGGCTGCTTTGTTGCGGAAGTAGTCGAACGGGCCCATGGTTTGCTCGTTCCACTCGTCCACGTTGTTGCGCAGCATGGGCTCGGCGTGGGAGGTGCCCACCAAAATGGCGTAGCGGTCGGCTGTTTTCGGGTTGGCGGGATAGTGGAAAAAGGCCTTGGTGCTCGGGTGCATGGCCGGCCAGATCAAGTTGGCCTTCAGGCGCAAGAGCAACTCGAAAATGCGGGCGTAGGTGTTGGGCCCAATATCTTGGATGTCCGGATCAAGGTTTTGCGCGGCCCAGGGTTGCAAGCCCCAGTCTTCGTCGTTGAGGAACAAACCCCGGTATTTCACCGAAGGCGTGTCGGCCAGAAAGCTGCCGGCGCTCAGATACAGATTGGGCTGCGGCAGCGGCGTCACGTCGGCCCACCAGGACCAGGGCGAGACCCCCAGCCGGCGCGCCAACTCAAACACGCCAAAAGCGGTGCCGCGCCGGTCGCTGCCCGCCACCACCAGCGCTTTGCCGGGCTTGCCGAAGGGCTGATCGACCACGCTGATGCTAAACGCTTCCCACTGGCCCCGCAGGCTGGTTAATTGGCTGGCCCCGCTGTTTGCCAGCTGATCAATCAGCTTGGAATGGCCCAGCGTCCCCACCACCACCGCGTAGGTGGCCAGCGGCTCGGTGGCGGAACGGAGCGCTGGCGTGGCTCCGGTAATGCTGGTTACGTCTTTGATTAAGGCTTCGGCCGCCACGCGCACCACTTCCGCATCCTTCGCATCGACGTAAACGGCGGCCGCTTGGCGCTCGTGCACCACCGGAAAAACCTCGGGGCTATAGCCTGCAATTAAAGTGACTGGCGCCGGGGCCGTGGATTGTGCCCACGCCGTACTGCTCGTCGCAACCCCAAAACACACCAACACAACCACTAGCCACTTTTTCATCAACTAACTCGGAAAGGTAAACGTGTATAGAAAGCCCGCCAAGTTTAAAAGCAGAGGCAGAGTAAACGGGTGTGTCTAGGTTAGCAATTGGTAGTCAAGTTTTTGAGGGTGGTTTTTCGTGTCTTGGTCACTTGCCGTTTGGGGGATAAACCGTAAATACTACTTGTCAAGGGCGGCCCCTTCTAGCGCCGAATTGGTTGGATTGTTCTGCTCCACTGCCCGTTGCAACCAGTGGGTGCGCTGCAAGTCCAACCACCGCTTGGATTCGCCGGCAAACTCCCGTGCCCGCTCATCCAATTTTTGATTGTCAGCCCGGAACACGTCGGCATGGATGGCAGCAACGAGTAATTGGCGCGGGCAACAACTTTTCCCGCGTACCTGGCCGCTTTAACGAACGATTTTAAGGCAGCCGTTACCTTTTAGTATCCTGCACTCTCATGCCTGCACCCTAGCCGGAGGCGCAGCCGGCGATACGTGTCACCGCCCGGGGCAGCGCGGCTAAGCAAAACGAATCCGGTTAATAGCAGAAAAAGCACTCTGGTAGCCGTGCATCGATTGGTAGACGCTTCGCCGGACGGCAAGTGCGCAAGGGCAGGAGCAATGCGCCGTTCTGAAAGGAAAACTAGCCGAACGAAATGCTCTGGTTACCTTTATACTACTGCAGTCGAGTAGGCCGAGGATTTTATTCTCTGGCTAGTTTATGGCAAGGCCGTTGCAAAAGCCTATGAGGAATCGGGGTATTGTTTCAACCTCGCTTTTCAAAAACCTGCTCGCTAACCCCTAGCTTCGCTGCCTATCAGTTTCTTAAGGTTTGAAAACCCGAACTAGCTCCCCACCTGTTCGGCCTGTGGCCGCCCTCCCCACGTCTGCTGGCCCCCTGAGCCGGTATCTGCAACAGCAGGCCGAAGCGCGCATTCTGCGGCAAGATCTGTTACACGCCCTGCGCACCGGCATACTAAACGCGCTGGCGCAAACTGCTCTTTTCAGCGAGGCCGAGCGGGTGCGCGCCAGCGCCAGCGTGCACGAGTGCGAGCAAGTAGCTCAGTTGCAACGCTGGTACTGCAATGTGCACCAACTCTACCAGGAGCGTTTAGCTTCCCTGTACCTGCCCTATGCCGGCCGCCTAGGCTTGTACGCGCCGGTGCAGCCCCTGATGTGGATTGCCTAAGCGCGGCCCAGGCCAAGCCGCAACTTACGACTGCAGGTTGGTACGATGCGAAAGCTGCTAACGGCAAACCGCTAAACAACTAGGCCCTTGCGAGGCTTCCGCTCTTACCGGAACAGTATCTTTACTTAGGTAGCGAAGTTTCAACTAGCCGGCGTGGGTTGCCTTGATTTTGGCGCGCCATTCAACCAACTCTTGCAGTAAGGTCATTTCCAGGCGGTCAATCCGGCGCCGCAGTTGGGCGGTCGTGTTGGACTCCAACAACTCTTCGCGCGCGTCTTTCAAATAGTCCAGCATATCGGCGTAGCGCTCCGCTTCGCGGTCTAAGTCGCGCAAGCTAATCCAGGCTATGAGGCTGGCCGCGGCGACGGGCAGCGTGAGGGGCAGAAACTTGAACAGAAGCTTGTAGTACCAACTATGGGTTACGTCGGGGCCTGCGCCCACCATCGGCAGGGCGAGCAGCAACGCCCCGAAAGCGCAGATGGTAGCTAAAATTGAAAACAGGAAAAACCACCGCTCCATTCGGTGCAGGCGGTGTTTGGCCAAATCCCGGGCTTGCTCGAAATACTTGATTTGGCCACCTGCCTGCTTGGGTGCATCGAGCCGCTGGCTAACGTAGCGCTGGGCCATTTCTTTGGCCGTAGTGGCAGTATGGGCGCCGTAGTCGTAGTGGTTTTTGCCTACTCTGACGCAGAATTCGCGCAAGTGCAGCATGTACAGGGATTTGGCCAGCGAGCTTAGCTCCGGTAAATGAAACTCCCGCAGGTGGCGCGGGCCCCCAGGGTACAAGGGCGGTTGGGGGGTAGCGGCCGTGGCAGGAACGGTTGAAAGCAGATTCTGGGCCGCCCGGGTCAGCTCCGCCAGCAACCGGGCTTCCAGCCACTCCCTCTGCTCGGTGCGGTGATGCAGCCGCCACGCCAACCCAAGCACCAACAGCAAGAGCGAGAACTTAAGAATTGCTGCCCCGAGGGCAGAAGCCTCCGTTAAACCAAACGCCAGGGCCAGGGCCGCGACAAACGTAGCCAGCAAATGCCCCCCCAGCACCCACTCGCTGTACCACACAAAGCGGGTTTTGGTGTGAACCGCCCTTTTGTCGGCTTCGGAATGGATGTAAGCCAGGACCGTAGGATACTGCAACTCCGACAGCGGCACCATGGGAGGGCTGGTGAGGTGCTGAAATCCGAGGGCGGTGGGCGTGGCTTCCACCAACTTGTTTTCCAGCCTAGGCGCCAGCTTAGACGTTACGGGTAAGACGTTATCCAACCCCACTGGGGCGTCCACTTCAATTACCAACAACCGCTTGCCGGTGGCATAGGCATGCTGGAGAGTTTCAGCTGAACCGCCACGGGCAAACTCCGCGGCCGGCCCAGACCCAAGCACTGCCGCTTTCTCGGCCTGCGTACAAGCCACCACCAGCACATCACACTCACTGACAATTTCGTAGGCCGTTTCCGCAAATCGTTCGTTGCGGTCCGGATCGACGCCCGTGATTCGCACTTCCAGTACCGCCTGCGTGTGCAGGCACGCGCGGGCTTGGGTTAGCCGTTGGCGCACAGCTGTTTCCGGTTCTGTTTCGCTGAGGCGAAAATCATCGGGCAAGAAAAATCCGGCTTCCTGAGAGGGTAGAAATATTTGCTGCACGTAGCTGGGCCGCTCCTTGCTGCGCGAGGCCGCCACGTGGCGCTGGGCGATAAGCTCGGCGAAAACAAGATCCGCGCCCATGGCCAACGACGACAGGCCCACTAGCACGTATTCGGGCCCGGGAAATTCCGTTTCCAATTCATCTAGCACGCAAGCCAGCGTTGTGCGCAAGGCCGCGTCGCCCTGGGGTAATTTGCGCTTGCCCACGAAGCCGATGGTTAGGAATTTAGGGAGCAGCGGGCTAGCAGGGGCATCAGCAGGGGCCATAAATCAGGAAATGAAAGTGCTCGGCAAAAACAACGGGTAACGCAAGTCAAGAATCAGGAAGCGTCCCGAACAGACGTGGTCGGCAAAGATTAAACCGGCCGCCACGGTTACCCGTGCCGCGAAGACCAGGTCGTGGTTTCCTCCCGCAGCAGACGCTCCGATTCGGTTATGAAAAACTGAAAGACGTCGGAAGTTACTGGCGCCAAAGGGCACTGCCGGCGGCGCGCGGCCAGGGCCGCGCTCATGTGTTGATACCGGGCGGCTAAAGGCTCCAAGCCCTCGGTTTCAACAAAGGCTTTTACCAAGCCGGCGCTTCCGATTATAACCAGAAAAAGATTGAAGTTGAAAAAAGACATAACCGTAGGCCAATTCTCGACAATAGCCAGCAGGCGGAGGGAATTCCACCCGAAAGCCGCTAGCAGGATACCATAACTGACGTAGCGCCAGAACTGCGCTTTGCGGCGTAATTGCTCGGCTCGTTTCTCGAAATACGTGCGCTGAGAGTCGAGGCGGGCCACGCAGTAAACCCCGAGTTTGTCGTCTAGCCCAACTTGGCGCAGGCGGTTTCGCTGGGCGCGCAGTTCCGGGGTAGGCTCAACTTCCACGGCCGGCAAGGTTGGTTGCGGCCGCCCGCCCGGGTTAAGTTGGCGCTGCTCGGCGGCAACAAGGTTTGCCACCCACTGCTGCCAGGCCGCGTCGGCCGGCGCAGCGGGCACGGGCTGCCCCCCCGGGGGCAACGGCAAATCCAATACGTAGAGCCACGCGGCGCTGCGCAGGGTTTCCGCGTGCTGGCGGGTAAGCACCCAGGGCGTGAGGCGGCGGCGCCAATACACTTGTAGCCCAACCTCCAACGCTACGCCCAGCATGGTTAGCGCCACCCCTATTGCATCGAAGAGCCGAATAACCCTGGGGTCCGCTGACAGCACGTTCTGCGTTACCAGCCAGGGCCCGAGGCCGGTAGCGGCCGAGCACAAGGAAACAACCAACAGAAAAAACACCGACCACCGAAACAATGCCCGCCACTGCTTTTGCGCTTGTTGGGCGGCCGCATCAAATACCTTGAAATGCGGACTCTTCGTTTCCGGGCAGCTTAGCTCGTCGGTTAGAGCAGCCAATTCGGCAGGGGGTAGGGGAAAAGCCGGGGGTACGGGGCTAGGCAGCGCAGGCAGCATAACAGGAAGAAAGCCGTTGGAAAGAGAAAGCACGGACGCCGGTAACAGCATCAGGTCAGGCTTACTTTCGTTCGGGCTGCTGCGGATTGAGTACCTGGGCCTGCCATACAACTGCGCTTGTTTGAAGTGAATAACCGCTCTGGCTTACGGCGATGACTGCTTTAACTTAACTAGGCCCTCCAGCAAGAGCTCTGGCAGCAAGGCAAAAGCAAGAAATTAAATATTGAAATAAATTATTAGAAAATAACACTTTCAGCATGTAGTTACACCTTTCGTCGTCTCCACTACCGGCTACAAGGTATAGGGCCCGCTCCAGCGAGAAGACCACGCTTAGGGAAGCACGTGCCAGGCAGCAGGACCTACATAGCGAAAGTGCTGCGTAATAAGGATGCCATTTAATCTTGAATAAGTTTATATTTGGATGAAGCGCTGACTTTGAAATGCAGCTTCTTGCCCCTTTGATCTTATGGCTGCCTTGCTCCCAGAATTTGAATATGACATCTTCATTAGCTACCGTCATAACGACAATCTCTTTGATGGCTGGGTCACGGAGTTTGTAGCGCGTTTACAAGAGGAATTGGCGGCAACCGTAAAAGAGCGGCTCAGCATTTATTTCGACAAAAACGTCAACGACGGCCTCGGCGATGCGGCGCTGGTCGGCCCGAGCCTGGAGCACCGCCTGCGCGCGTTTATTTTAATTCCGCTGATTTCGCAGACCTACTGCGACACCGAACGCTTTTCCTGGAAACACGAGTTTCTGCCGTTTTATCAGCAAGCCAGCCAAGACCGGCTCGGCTTGCACCTGCGCTTGCCAAGTGGCAACGTGGGCTGCCGCATTTTGCCTTTGCGCATTCACAACCTTGACGCCAGCGACGTGCAGTTGCTCGAGCAAACGCTGGGCGGGCAGCTGCGCACCATTGATTTTGTTTACCAGGAGCTGGGCGTAAACCGGCCGTTGCGGGCCAAAGACGACGAGCTGCCCCGTTCGAGTGGGGGACTGCTGTATCGCAACCAAATCAACAAGGTGGCCAACGCCATCAAGGAACTGATAACGGCCGCCAAGCAGCCGCGGCCCGCCATTGCCTCTTTGGCTTACTCGCTACCAGCGACCGGCCCTCTGCTCGAGTTGGGACCCAGCAAGCCGATTGCTGCCGCCCCCGTGGCTTCCCTGCCGATGATGCCCGAGGGCCCGGTGGTATTTCTGCCCTGGACGTCCAAGGAGTTGGCGGCCCGGCGCGAAGAGTTGGCTTTGATTTGCACGAAAGCTGGTTTGCACGTGGTGCCGAGCACGGACTGTCCGCTGGATGAAGACGAGTTTCGCATGCGGACGCAGCAAGCAATAGCGGCCGCTACGTGCTCGGTGCACCTGTTGGGCAACGAGTTCGGGCGGCGCTTCGAGGAAGACGAGGATTGCTCTTTTCCCATGTACGCCTACCAGCAGGCCCGGCAGCGGGCGGCCGCGCAAGACGCGTTCCGCCAGTTTATTTGGTACTGCCCCGACGAAACGCTGGCGGTCCGGCCCGCCCAGAAAGCGTTTGTGAATGCCATTCGCAACGAGCTAACGGAGCGGTGCATGTTTACCAACGCCCCGAACGCCATGCAACTGGTAGAAGATTTGCGCAGCACGCTCACCAAAGCAGTTCCCGCCCCGGTTAGCGCCGAAAAAGAAACCGATATCTTCTTTGTCTACAACCAGCTCGACAGCAACGAGGCCAACGAGATAACCGACCAGCTAAGCGAGGAAATCCCGCTGGAACTGCTTGTAATTGAGCCCGACAGCGAAGATCTGTACAAGGAAATCACGGTGCGCACCATTCCGAAAAGCAAGCTCGCGGTGGTGTATTTCAAGTACAGCGCCGATTGGGCCTTGCCTTTTGTCAAGCAGGTCTGGCGCCTGGTAGGCGGCGCCAACTCGCTTACGCCGATCTTGTTTGTGGGTGAAGACGACCCCGCGCAAAACAAAATGCGGGCCTTCAAGGCACCGCGGGTAATCTCTTGCATTCAATCTCACCGGGGCGTGAGCGAGGAAGTGCGGCGCGTGTTTCAACAAATCAACGTGCGCTCCTGATGACGGCTTCCTGCGATTCCGAACCGTCTTTATTTGGCCCCGAGGAACCCATTTGTCCCTACACCGGGCTGCGCACCTTCACCGAGGAGGAAGCCCTCTACTTTCGGGGGCGCGAAGCGCACGTGGAAAAATGCCGGGCCCTGCTAGCCGAGCAGCACTTTATTATGATTACCGGGGCTTCCGGCGACGGCAAGTCCTCCCTGGTTTTTGCCGGCCTGCTGCCGGAAATCCGGGCCGGTTTTCTGCGCAGCCGCTACAGCAACTGGGTGGTGGCCACCTTTCGGCCCGAGCGGAGCCCCTTGCGCAACATGGCCCGGGCCGTGGCCGCCGCCCTGCGCCTGGAAAACAGCGAGGCCGCGGTGGAAACCGAACTCGAGCAAGGTTTCTCGGCCCTGGTGCAGCTCTACCAGGCCTCAGTGCTCTGCCCGCCCGCGGAAACAGCTGCGGAGTTTGGTGCTGCTGCGCCCGCGCGGCGCGAGCAGCAATTGCGGGCGGCCAACTTGCTGCTGGTGGTCGATCAATTCGAGGAATTTTTCACCAACCCGGAAAACTACGTCGGCGATGAACCCAACACGGCCGCCCAGACCGTGGTTAATCTGCTGCTGGAAACAACGCAGCTCGCGCAGGCCGCCAACTTGCCTATTTACATCATCTGCACCATGCGCTCCGATTTTGTGGGGCAGTGTGCCGAGTTTCGCGGGCTGGTCGAACAGATCGGGGCCAGCCAGTACTTTGTGCCGCGGCTGCTGCGCCACGAGTTCGTGGAAGTTATCAAGGAGCCCGCCCTGCTAAGCGGCAACCGCATCAGTGAGCGCCTGGTGCAGCGCCTGCTCTACGACATGCACAGCGGCCAAGACCAACTGCCGGTGCTGCAGCACGCTTTGCGCCGCATCTGGCTGGCGGCCAACGAGGGGCGCGAGGAAATGGACTTGCTGCACTACGCCATGGTGGGGGGCCTGAGCGACGAGCTGCCCGCCGCCGACCAGGCCCGTTTCGCCCAGTGGCAAGCCACCCTCTCGGGGCCTCAGCAACAGTTTTTACTGGCCAACCCCTCGCTGCGCAACGTGCTGGATGCGCATGCCAATCAGCTGTACTACGAAGCCAGTGCCCGCTACAACCAAGCGTTCGAGCCCCCGCTGCCCGCCGGAACGGTGGAGCAGGTTATCGAGCAAACGTTTCGCCTGCTCACGCGCACCAACGGGCAGCGCGTGGTGCGCAACCGCCTAACCGGCGCCGAAATTACCGCCATTCTCAATGACCCATTGCTGAGTTGGCCGGTGATCTGCCGGGTGTTGCGCCCGTTCCGGGAAGCGGGCACCACGTTTCTCTCGCCCTTTCTGCTGGGCGAAGAAAACGATCAGCAAGTGCCCCCGCCCGACACCGTGCTCGACATCACCCACGAGAGCTTGATTCGCAACTGGAACCACCTCACCGAGTGGGCCAACAGCGAAGCCGCGGATGTGCGCACCGCCCAGGACTTGATGCAACAAGCCGACCGCTGGCAAGCCAACGCCGAGAATCCCGGCTTTCTGCTGCCCATCGGGCCCTACACCTACTTCGCGGAGTGGAACCGCCGCAAAAAGGTAAGCGAGAGTTGGCTGGCCCACTACGTGGCAACCGGACCTAGCGCGGCGCACCGCCAGGAGCAGGCCGCCGAGCATAGCGCGCTGCTGACCCGCTTTCTGGCGGCGAGCCGCCGCCAGCTCGCGGTGTCGCTGCTGGTGGCCCGCTACGGCCTGGGGCGCCTAGCGGCGGCAATTTTGCTGCCCGTGCTGCTCGTGGGAATAGGGTGGCTGGCGTGGGCGGCCCGCCAGAAAAAAGCCGACTACGTGGCGTATTCGATTGTCGAGCAGCGGTTACCTTACCTGACTTCCCCTTACGTGTCGGTCAACAACAAGGCCCGCTTTCTGATTGATGCCGACCGGCTTAAACGCTTTATGTACCGGCCTTGGTGGGGGGGGCACGATACAAAATACTACGGCTTTTCGCAGCGGCTTGATGCCTTGGAGGGCTATAGCCTGCCCCTCAACATCGAGCTGGCCATGTACCAGCGGGTGAGCAACGAGCACTACGACGTAGCCGGCCGGCAGCACCCCTGGATCGGCCGCCTGCTCTTTGACTTAGACAACCGCCTCACCAAGGCCGGTAGTATAGCAGTGCCCCCCCAAGGCCAAGCTACGTTGAGCGCGGCCCAGCGGGAAGTAGCGGTGTTCACGGCCCGGACCGTAATGGCGCTTACCTACCACCTCGCGTATGCCGCGCAGCACAAGCAGCTGGGCACTCGTCGGCGTACGTCCCCAACCGAGGAAACCCGGCGCTTGGAAGCTGTCAAGCAAAAGCTGCTGGGGCGTTTGCTCGCCTACGTGCAACGGGAAGTGAGCACCACCCAGGGCGAGCCGCCCCACCCGGTTGACTTCAACTTTTGCGTCCAGGTGTTGCTGGCCCAAGGCGATTATCGCCCCACCGAACTGCAGTTTCTCGCTAAGCTAAACCCCTTGGTTTCAACTTCCGGGGCCCGCCGGCAGTTTCTGCGGTTTTTCCCGCCGGCCATGAAAATCTATGCCAATGGCGGCAGCATCGGGCACAGCGGGGGCTACCAGCTGGCGGCTATTATGTTTGCCGCCCAGCGCCGACCGGCCGAGCTGGCGCAGTGCCTGGATTCGCTCCGCGCGCAAACCACCAAACTCGCCGATACCGACGGGGGGCTAGCGTTGCTGCCTTACCTGGTGAAATACGAGCTCTTCACGCCCGAAACCGTTTATCCGCTGTTGCAAAGCTGTAGCAAGGTAGGAGACTTCTCTTTCAACGAAGTGTACGCGGCCACCGTGTACAGCCTGCTCAGCGTAACCCCGGCCCCTAGAGTGTACATGGTAAGTCCTTCCTACCACGACTACGAGGCCAAGGTGGTGGCAACCGATGGAATCAAATTGGGCTTGGTTAGTCCCAACCGGTTGAACCTGGACCGGGTAAGCTTTTCGGTTGCCACCTCGGCCCGCGACAAGGCCTGGGTTGCGTTACGGCAAGCCGTGCCAACCGTTGCCGGCGCCGAACCGCTCTTCGTGGAAAAAGCCGCGTTTAACTCGGCCAGCCGCCCTCGCAACCAAGCTTTTCTGACAGCTTTTCTGGCCAAAAACCACGGGGTGTACTTAGCGGAAATAAAACAGAGCCCCGGCGCGGCAACGCAGGCATTCAACGAGTTCAGCCAAGCGCTTACCCAACTGCAAAGTCGGCGTACCGGGCAAGAAGCAATCAATGTGTTGGAGTGGAATCTAGGCTCGGCCGAAGTTGTCGGCGGGCCGCAAGCTAGTGCGGTGGCCCAGGACCCGGTCCGCTACCTGCAGCACCCCACGCGCCCGAAAACCCTGGAGTTTGAAGCCTACTACACCTGCGCGTTCAACTCGTTCTTTGCGTATGAGCTCCGGCGAGCCGTCCTGGGGCCCGCCCCGGATCGGAAAGTGATCCGGCAACTAGACAGTATTACTTTTCTGGAAGCCGCTTTTCCCGACCGCGCGTCCAGTACCCGCGAGTTTTCGTTGCAAAAGGAGGCTTTGCACCGCATCAAGGACAATGCGCCCAACTTAACGTGGATGCGGGCGCTGGTGCAGCTGCCGCTAGCCGACGATGCGGCGCGTACCCGCCGCAATGCCTTGCTGTACCGTGTTTCGGCCGCCTTGCAAAACGAGCAGCAACTGCGCGAGCTAACCCTAAAGCGCGACATTTTGCCTTTTCTGCCCCAACTAACCCAGCAGCCTCGCTACGCGCAGGAGCCTTTGCAGGTGGCGCTTACCGACTTAGCTACCGCGCTGGCGCGGGCCGGGCGCGTGCCCGAGGCCTGGCAGCTCGCGGCGGCTTTGCCCGCCCCACTCTCCACCATCACCCACATTCGGGCCGGCGAGCAGCTTATGCTGACCAACAACCAGGGCCAGCTAACCCGGCTCGACAGCTTCTTACTAACCTATCAGCAAACGGTTCATCAAACCCCCGCCATGGCCGTGGGCAGTAGCATTAGCTTGTTTTACTGGCGGCATCGGGAGCAGGCGCTTGAATTTGCCAAAACCGCGGCGTTCCTTATTCAGGAAGGCCCCACCTTCATTCGGCAGCGGGGCTTTTATTCCATGGCCATTGGCCGCAGCCTGGCCGACCAGAGCTACCAGGCCCTGCGCGACGCCCCGGCCTACACCCCCGAGGACGAGCGGCAGCTGTATTTCAATTGCGTGCTGACGGGGCTGGCGCATCTGAAAATAGCGCGCCCCAACGACGGCTGGCAAGACTACGACGACCTGTCCATGCTCTACCTCACCAACGACTACAGCGGCTTAACCGATTGACAGGCAGTATACTCAAGCGCCCAAGCGCCGGCAGCGCTGTGCAGGCTGCCGGCGCTTGGGCGTTTGATTGGCGTGCAATTAATGCTGCACTAGAAGGCGCCGGGTAACGTGGGCCGCGCCGGCTTGCAAGCGCAGAATGTAAACGCCACCGGCTAGGTTGTTGACATCCAGTTGCAGGGTTGTGCCGGTTGCCGGGAGGAGGTCTTCTTGCTGGCGAACTACTTGGCCGAGACTGTTGAGAAGCGTGGCGTGCACCCGCGGCGCACCTTTTACGGCCGGTACCCATACCTTAACCTGCTCGCCGGCCGGGTTGGGATACACGGCTACGTTGCCCGTTGGCGACCAGGGGGCGGTGGTGCCCATGGGATGGGGCTGGCTAAAGCGCAGCTCGAAGCGGTCCGCAATAGGGTTGAGCACGTCTAAAGCCAGTAGCTTGACGCTGAACGCCGAGTCGCGCAGCGACACCATCCGCTCAGTTGCCCGGTCGTATATATACGGGCACAACGACTGGGGCAAGCTATTGAGCAGGTCTTGGTCGGGGGCCAGGATGTAGCGGCCGGGGGCATTGACCCGGAGCGTGAGAGGGAAAATGGCCGCGGCCATCCGACTAACGCCCTTAACCGACAGTTCCTGCCCGATGTTGTTGGCA
This sequence comes from Hymenobacter sp. YC55, assembly GCF_029433095.1. Taxonomy (GTDB): domain Bacteria; phylum Bacteroidota; class Bacteroidia; order Cytophagales; family Hymenobacteraceae; genus Hymenobacter. The sequence continues at coordinate 527,175 of NZ_JARNTX010000003.1, read as the reverse complement.
ATGCTCAACACCACGTTGCCCCGGGCTTGTAAGTTGTTGGCTTCGGCATCGTATTCGGGATTGAACACCGATTGAGCAACAGGCGCCGGGGAGGCCGCGGAATCGCTGTATACGGTCACCCAGCTGAAGTTTACGTTGGATTCCTCGGTAGCGGCCGTCGAGCTTAGCCCCTTGCAGCCCAAGGCGTTGCACCCGTTGCCGTCTCTAAGGCGAGCCGTTACGCCAAACTCTTCCCTGGCTCGGGCTACCCGGTTGAAATTCACTTGGGTGGCGTAATCCACTACCCGCTGCGAGTTGCGGAACGTGAGCTTGCCGCTCTCATTGCCTTTTTTCACCCGCACAAAGAACGCCTGCCCCGCCGCGATAATAGGGCTAGCCGTGCCCGCCCCGTTCACGTAGCTGCGGTAGTAGCCCTTGCCCGGGCCGGTGCTCTCGTACACGTAAATGGCGGCTTCCAAGCCCGCGCGGTCGGCGGGCAGCACCTTGTTCCAGTCGAGCGGGGAAGGGTAGGGGTTGCTAACCAAGTGCCAGCCGGCGTAATAAGCAAAAGTGCTGTTGTTGCGCGCCAGCGTTAAGGTGGTGTCGCCGTTGTTGAGGGTGCCCGTAAAATGCACGGTGGTGGCCGCCGGAATAGCCGCCGCGTAGCCGCGCCCTTTGGTTAGCCGGGTGGTAGCGGCAATGGGCTGCGGGGAAAAGCCGTAGGTGATCAGGGGCAAGGTGTCACGCTGGGTGGCCGACCGGTTTTGGTCGTAATCATATACCGCGGCTCCCGCCAAAACCCCGGCCGTGGCGCCGCGCACCGGCGAACCGTAGTAGCGGAAGCCGGTGGCGCGGTTTATAACCGGGTTGATGTAGCGCTGCATGGTGGCTTGCCCGACCACCGTGCCCGTGCCGCTGTTCACCACCAACGCGGTGCCGCTAGCGTCGGATTGCAAGGTCAGGGCGTGGTTGTTTAGGTGCAGGTTGCCGGCCCCGGCCAAGGTTAAAGTTTGGGCGATGAGAACGGGACCGGTGAGTTCGAGAGCAACGGGGTTGCTCGTCGTTAGGGCCCGTACCCGGCTGGGCAAACCAGTGCCCGTCACTTGCCGGTGCGGGCCGGTATAGCTGTACGTGGCATCGGTAGAAAAGGAGCGCGTGGCGGTTTGCACCGCCCCGCTGGGCCCGCTGCTGGCAATGCCTTCCGCATGGCTGGTGCTAAGCGTCGCGCCGGCTGCTAACGCAAAGCTGCCCGCGCCCAAAACGAGACTGGTGCCGGTATGCAGCGTGGCGCCTTCCTGCACGCTCAGCTGACCGGTGATTGTGGCGTTGCCGCTTAGCGTTAGCACGCCCGGCTTTGCCACCGTGATGCTGTGGTAGGTGCCGGCTGGCAGCGACCGGGTATCCGTGACCAGCAAATCGCTGGCGCCCATGTTGGGCACCACAAAATCATCGGCGCTCGTGACCGTGTCGGTGGGGGTGAGCAGCGTCAGCCGCCCGGTGGTCGCGCCAGCGGGCACTAGTACCTGGAGTTGCCGCGGGGCAGCGCTCGTGACGGGCATTGGCGTACCAACGCCCGGGAAACGCACCGCCACTGGCACATTCAACGGGAAGCCCGTGCCGCTCAGCGTAACGGTGGTGCCGGTGGTTCCGGTTTGGGGCGAGAAGCTGGTGACAACGGGCAGCACCCGAAAGCTAACGGTGTTTCCGTTGGGGGCGCCGCACAAGTCCACAAGCGTTAAAGGGCCGGTGGCGGCACTGTCGGGCACGGTAACCCGAAGCTGCGTGGGCGAGAGCAAAACGAAGGCTGCCGTGCAGGTTCGCAGGTTCTCGCTTCTGAAAAGGACGCGCTTTATGCCTTGCAGGTTGGTGCCGTTGAGCGTAATGGTGGTGCCGGCGCCGCCAAAGGCAGGAGTCGGGCTGGCGCTGGCCAGGCCCGGGGGAGGGTTCACTTTCACTATATCCGAAGCTACCTCGGTGCCGTTTACCGTCACCTTGGCATAGTAGTCCCCGGGGCTGGTCACGGTAAGCGTATTGCCCGCGCCGGCAACCGGCGCGTTGTCTTTCCACCAGGAAGTGGTGCTCGTGCCGGGCAGGGCGGTGGCGTTGGTATTGAGGAGGCCATCGGTTTCCAGGCGGGCAATGTGGTTGCGCGGGGCCCGGTTGTAAGTTGAAAAGTTGCCGCCGGCCAGGATTTTGCCGTCGGGCTGCAAGGCTACGTCGTACACCCCGAGGGCGTAATTGCCGAGGCTTTTACCGGTATTAAAGCCCGAACCCATGCGGAAGGTAACATCCCGGCTGCCGTCGGGGTTGAGGCGGGCCATGCGCTTGGTTGAGTCGCCCTTGGAAGCAGTGAAGGTGCCGCCCACCAGCACTTTGCCATCCGGCTGCACGGCTATGTCATACACCTCATCGTCAAAGCCGGCGTCGAAAGTCGAGTCCAGGCTGCCGTCGGGGTTGAGGCGGGCAATGCGGTTGCGCGGACTGCCGTTAAAAGAAGTGAAGGTGCCGCCGACCAGCACCTTGCCGTCCGCCGGCTGCGTCGTAAGGGCGTATACCGCCGCGTCAATACCGGTTTTAAAGCTGGAGTCGAAGCTGCCGTCGGTATTCAGGCGGGCTACGCGCTTGCTGGCGTTGCCGTTATAAGAGTCGAAAAAGCCCCCCACCAGCACCTTGCCGTCGGGCTGCAAGGCCACGGCTCTTACGCCGTTGTTGAAGCCCGTACCAATGTTGAATGTCGGATCCAGGCTGCCGTCGGCGTTCAGGCGGACGATGCTGTTGGGAGTGGGCGAAGTACCATTGTTGCTGCTGAAGAAGCCCCCTAGCAGCACTTTGCCGTCGGGCTGCAAGGCCAGGCTTAGCACGCCGCCGTTACCTATTCGGGTACCCGCGTCAAAGCTTGGGTCCAGACTGCCGTTGGCGTTGAGGCGCGCAATGCGGTTGCGCCTTGTGCCATTATAGGAAGTGAAAAAGCCCCCCACCAGCACCTTGCCATCGGGCTGCAAGGCCAGGCTGATTACCCCGTCAACGAAGCCGGTGCCAGTTTGAAAGGTAGGGTCTAGGCTGCCGTCGGTGTTGAGGCGGACGATGCGGTTGTGCCGAACCCCGTTGTAAGTGGCAAAGTAGCCCCCCGCCAGCACTTTGCCGTCGGGTTGCACGAGCAGGGCTCTGACCCCCTCGTTGCTGTCGTTGAAGCCCGTGCCAACGTTGAACGGGGGGTACACCGCCGTGGCAGTCAACGTTAGAGGCGGCCCGGAGCACAGATTCAGGGGCCCTACCGGCGTTACGCGCACCGTGAAGGGCGTCGAACTTTGCGCCTGCGCATAAGTAGGAAGTAACCCTAACAGCAACCAGAAAAGTCCTAGGCAGCTTCCGAATACGTTTTTGCGCCAGTTTAGAGTACTAAACAGTAGAAGGTGGCTCATAAGCTTTGCAACTAAATTACGCAGAAATGCACCGCTCTGGCTAGGAGAATAATGCAATTATTCCTGCTAGGTTCAACCAATCACGCCCAACACAGATAAGGGTAGTAAGTTAAGAATAGTAAATACATGATTCTTGATTTTATCGAGAAATTAGTCAAGTTATTCCTGAAATAGTTAATTATTTCAAGCAATGCCGGCCTGGATTTCCTTGAAAGAGAAATTGGGGATGTTGTAAAGGTTGCAGCCAGCGCAGCTTGGGGGCTTGGTGGCAAGTTGGTAAGTGCTTGTTCGGCGCTGCCTCGCCCCCGGCGTGTACCGCCTGCGGATAGGGGACGAGGCGGAATTGGCACTCGACCCGGCCGGCCAGCAACTTATAGTAGCGTTGTCGCTGCCGACCCCAGCCACCACGACAAGTTGCAAACCCACCTTGCGGGGCACCTTTATTAGTAGAAAATCTTGCTGCCGGTGCCGCGTTGCGTACTGCTGCTCGTAAAGTAACTTCTAGGCCGCGTGCAAGACAGCCCTTACGTTGCCAACCGCCCCCTTAAAACCACCCACCCGCATTCCAACGCGGCTCAACTGAACCAGCTTCTTCTACTAGGCTACGGTCCGAGTTTCTACTTCCTGGTTTGCAGCTCTATGACGCTCACCGAGTAAGGCTCGAGAGTCCTGGTGAACTGCGGCGCCACCCGCTTGATTTTCGAGGTAATTGGAACAATCTTTTTAGGCTCCGCAATAGTGTTGGTGTCCTCGGGCTTGGCGCCCTTGAGCGTCACCAGCGTTGCAGTCGACGCCACGTTCGTGACGCCCTTCAAATGGATGGCAACGGGCTGTTTTTTCGCCGTGGTGTTAACGACTTTCAGGTAGACGGCCCCCGTTTTTTCGTCCTGGGTGGCGGCATAAAATAGGGTCGGAATAGGCTTCGGAGTGGTACCGGCCGCGCTGTCTTGCTTGGTAAGGGGGCGGGTGTGGGTCGGGATGTTGGCCCCCGTCGTGGGCACGATTTGGGTGCCCAGGTACTGGCTAAACATTTTCTGTACGTAGTACGAGGGCGAACCGTAGCTGGTCAGCGCATCGTACCCAATCAAGTCTGAATCCCACTGCCAGGCTTTTTTGGCGGTGGCAGTGGCCGTACTGACGTTAACAAACAAGGGGGCGTAACACGACATGACGACTAGGTCGGCATTGCGCTCCATGCCCGTCATCCAGGCGGCGTCGCCGAGGGCGGCATTCAAGTTGGTGGTGGGTACGCCCTCGCGCGTGGCCCATTCGCCCACAAATATCTTGGGCCCGTTGCGGTCGTAGCTGTCGTACTGCGACGCATTTTGCCACATCTCCCAGGCGCTGCGGTAGTAGTGCTCATCGAGCACCTCCGGCTTTTTTCCGCTGGTTACTTTTTGCTTGGGAAACTGCGCATCGGCTATCGTGGAAATGCAATGCAGCTGCGGGTATTTCGCTTCGATAGTTTCCCGGAACTGCGTAAAGCGGCCATCGTAGCTGTTGCTGCGGTCAAACCAGTCTTCGTTGCCAATCTCCACGTAGGTAAGCTTGAACGGCGCCGGATGCCCGTCGGCGGCGCGCTTGGCGCCCCAGTAGGTGCTGGCGTCGCCCATCACGTATTCGATTTCGTTGAGCGCGTCTTCCACATGGGGCTTAAGCAGCGGCCCCGCGTCGATATGATCCCCGTTCAAAGAGTAACCGGCGAATACACCCAAGACGGGTTCGGCCTTGATTTCCTCGCACCACATTAAAAACTCGAGCAGCCCCATGCCATCCGATGCGCGGTAGCCCCAGGAGCCGCGGTGGCCCGGCCGGCTTTCCAACGGCCCCAGGGTTGTTTTCCACGGAAAGGCATCCGTGAGCAAGGGGCCTTCCAGGTAGTTGCCGCCCGGAAAGCGCAGGAACTTGGGCTTCAGGTCCACCATCATTTTCATCAGGTCCGGCCGGTTGCCATTCGGCCGGTTGTTGTAGGTGGGCGGAAAAAGCGAAACCAAGTTGAAGTAATAGAGGCCCGTGCGGTCGGTGGAAATTACAAACCGGGCATCTTTGGTGGGCTTCACCGTTGCCCCGGTGGTCAGGGTTAAGTTAAATTTTTTCCAAAGGATACTTTTTTCAAGGTTGACGGTTCCGGAGGCGTACACTGTTTTGCCGTCACTGCTCTCGAGGCTTACCTTGATGGGGCCCGCGGTGTTGTTTCCCACCACTGGCTCGGCCGGCGGGGTGGGCTGCCCCGGGCGGGGCCGGGGCGGCGGAATACTGCCCGTGCCTTTGAGGTAGAACGAGGCCTGGTAGGTGGTAGCGGGCTGAATGGGGATGCCCCAGTAGCCTTCGTTGGCGACGCCTACTCGGCCATCAACTTTTTCAACCGTGAGGCGCAAGCAAGTGGTGAGGGCCTCGTTGATGGCGTGCCGGCGTTCGGCAAACGGAACGTTGTCCTGCGTGGGGGCCATGAGCTTGATAGCCGCTTTCGAGCCGGTATTATCCTGTACCAGACTCCAGCCTTCGGGCGTGGTAGGATTGTCTTTGAAGATGCGGTTGCTGATAAGCTCGGCATACAAGCCGCCATCGTAGGAATGATTGATTTCCTCGGTCATCAACCCATAGAGCATGGAACTAACCGGGGTTCCCGGTTTAGTTAAGTCCAAGGTTAACTCGGGCGTTTGGGCGTTGGCCCGAATTCCAGCAAAACCTATTAGTCCTACTACCCCAATGCCCATTGTCAGCACTATCCTTGCGAGAGTATACTTTGTCATGTGATGGTTTTAGTTAAGAATTAAAGGCTTTGCTGGGGTCCGGTAAGAAAGAAACTGCGCATCTGCGCGTTTCTCCTGCCGCGGCGGCGAGCCGCCTACCTTACCGTGAGTGCTTAGTCGAGGAGCACCCCGATGTAGGCGTTGAAGGTGTCGACCTCAAGGTTGTCTTTGGTGAGGCCCGCGATGCCGAGGGGTTTGAAGCTGGTAGTGGGCGTTACGAAGCGGTACTCGCCGCCTTTCTGGCGCACCCGCACGGGCATGGTAAAACCCGGCACGTCGGCTACCCACCGCCCCAGGGCCTCACCTTTCTCGAAACGCACTTCCAGGGTCGGGATGTTGGGGTAATGCAGGTACTGCTCGTACATTTTGGTGAAATCCTGGCCGCTTTGCTGGTTGATATAGTTGATGACCTGGGTGCCAGTGACAGTTTGGTGGTAGAAGGTTTGGTTGAGGCCCCGCAAAATCTGCCGCCATTTTTCGTCGTCGTTGATTAGGGTGCGGGTCATGTTCAGCAGGTTGCCCCCCTTGGGGTACATGTCGCCGGAGCCCTTGTTGTTTAAATTGAACACGCCCACGATGGGGGCGTCGTTGGCGATGCCCAGGCGAGTGCCGTGCACGTATTCCTGGCCGGCCGGCTTGCCAAACAAGCTTTCCACAAACAAGCTTTCCGAGTAGTTGGTGAAGCTCTCGTGCACCCACATGTCGGCCAGGTCCTGGCTGGTGATGTTGTTGCCGAACCACTCGTGGCCGCTTTCGTGGATGATGATAAAATCCCACTTCAAGCCCCAGCCCGTACCCGATAAGTCGCGGCCCCGGTAGCCGTTGTTGAAACTGTTGCCGTAAGCCACGGCGCTCTGGTGCTCCATGCCCAGGTGCGGCGACTCCACTAGCTTGTAGCCGTCTTCGTAGAAGGGATACGGCCCAAACCAGTGTTCCATGCTCTTGAGCATGGGCTTTACGTTAACCGAGAACTGCTTTTTCGCCTGGTCTACGTTTTCGGGCAACACCCAGTAATCCAGCGTTAGCCGACCTTTTTCACCTTGGTAGGAGTCGCTGAAGTGCTGGAAGTCGCCCACGTTCAGGGCCACGCAGTAGTTGTTGATGGGGTTGGCAACAAACCAGTCAAAGCGCGTGGCCCCGCCCTTGAGTTTAACCGTTTTGCGCAGGCGGCCGTTGGATACGTCTTTGAGGCCCTTGGGCACCGTCACGCTGATCAGCATGCTGTCCACCTCGTCGGCTTGGTGGTCTTTGGTGGGCCACCAGATGCTGGCCCCCACGCCTTGGCAGGCCGAGGCCACCCACGGTTGGCCTTGCTGGTCGTGGGCGTACACCAGGCCGCCATCCCAGGGCGCCCGCTTGGCCTCGGTAGGGCTGCCCGAGTAGTGCACCGTAAATTCGTCCTGGGTGCCCTGCTTGACAGGCTGCGCAAACGTAACGAACACGGCATTCGCCTCGCGGGTAAACGGCAGCGGCTTGCCTTGGTAGAGCACCTTGTCGACGGTCAGGTTGGCGAAAAGGTCGAACTGCAAGCAAGTGAAATCCTGAGTGGCCGTGAAGCGAAACAGGTTGGAGCCACTGATAAACTTGCGGGCCGGGTCGAGCTGTACGTCGAGGTGGTAGTAGTGCAAGTCGTAGCAGGTGCGCAGGGACGTGAGGGCGCCGCGCAGCGTATCGGCCCGGGTGAAAGCAACGGGGGCGGGAGTTTGGGCTTGCGCTCGACCTAGCAAGCCGGCGCCGACCAGCACGAGAAAAGCTTTTTTCAGGGCCATACCAGAGAGTCGTTCAAAGGTGGGGTAGTACTTGCAACCAAGCTACAACCTACTGCTGCACGTTGCGGATGCCGTAGACCGGGCCGGCGCTGTTGTTGGGTTTGGCTTGGAAGCTTACTTTCACTTGCTGCTTGCCCTTGGTTAAGGCAATCGGAATCGGGTAGGAGATGTCGTAGAAGCGGCTCTCTTTGTACTGGTTGAGGTCTTCGGTGGCAATCTTCTCGCCCTCAACCAGCACGTCGAACACGCGGCCGCGGTTGTCCATGCCCCAGTACGTGAGTTGCAGCGTGTTTACTTTGCTGGGCGCTACTTGTAGGCTGAAGCTCATGTTGCCGCCCTCGTTGACCATGCGCCATTTGCGGCCGTGTTCCTCGCCGGTTTCGGCTTTGTCGGTGATGGTGAAGTTGTGGTCGCGCTCGGGCTGCATTTCTCCTACGCGCAGCACGTCCACCGTCTGGGCTTCCAGTTCCTGCTGCTTTTGGCGGGCCGCCTCGTAGACGCGCTGCTGGGCCGCCCACTGGTCGGGCGTGAAAACGTCCCAGTACACGGTGTAGTACTCGTTGCCGGTCTGGTTGAAGGGAATCAGCGGCACGTCGTGCGGCACTGCCAAGTTTGCGGTCTGGAAGCGCAGCTGCTTGGCATCCACAACTTTCACCCAGTCGTTGACGCGGCTGTTGGCCGTTACCAGGACCGGCACGCCAGTAACTGGCTCGGGCTCGGTGTTGCCGAGCACCCCGGCCAGCAGCGTGGGGCCGTAGAACACTGCCCGTCGGTTGGGGTTGTCGGGCAATGCTTCGGTGTAGAAGGCGACGGGCAAAGTCAGCTCCACCCGATCCTGATTTTTCCATCTGCGGTCGAGCACGAGGTAGCCTTCCACATCGGGGGGTACTGCCACCACTTTGCCGTTCACGCGCACCTGCGGATTCTTGGTCCAGCGGGGGCGGCGCAGGCGCAGTTTAAAGGCGCGGGGCTTGGCGGCCGTCACCGTAAACGTTACCTGCTCGCTGGCGGGCAGCTGGCTTTGCTGGTGCAGGATTACGCCCTGCTGCTGCCAGTTTAGCTCCGAGGGGAGGTACAGATTAACGTAGAGGCTGCCGTCCGCGCCCTGGCAATAGATGTTTTCGGCGTACTTGACGTGGTTTTCCATGCCCGAGCCCACGCAGCAGGTGAACGTGTTGAATTCGTCGCCGTAGGTTTTGCGACCACCCATGCGCAGGGGCACGAAGTACGTGGTCATGCCGGTTTCGTGGTGCTGCGAGGCTAGAATATGGTTGTAGAGCCCTTTTTCGTAGTAGTCCATCAACGTTGCCGAGGGGTGCTGGGCAAACAGATGCTGCGTGAGCTTCAGCATGTTGTAGGTGTTGCAAGTCTCGGTGGTGTTTTCGCTGAGCTTGTCGTTGAGCTTGCGGGGCTCGCCTAAGTACTCGTAGTTGCTGTTGCCGCCGGTGGCATAGGAGTGGTTTTCGGTTACGGTTTGCCAGAAAAACTCGGCAATAGCGGCGTCCTTTTTATCGCCGGTTAGTTCGTAGCGGCGGGCGCTGGCAATGGCCTTCGGGATTTGGGTGTTGGAATGCTTGCCGGGCAGAATATCGGTGCGGGCCGCCAGCGGATCGAGGATGCGCTTGTCATAGAAGCGGTACGACAGGTCGAGGTACTTCTTGTCGCCGCTCAGGGCGTAGGTGTTGGCCAGGGTTTCGGCCATTCCCCCGTACTCGCACACCAGCATCTGCTGCATCTTGGCCTCGTCGAGGCTCTTGATGGTGTTGCCAGTCCAGTCGGCCAGGCCCTGGTTGACGGCCAGGGCCGTTTTATTGTCGCAGTACAAGTAGGCATCGAGCAAGCCCGCCATGATCTTGTGCACCGTGTACCAGGGCGACCAGGCCCCGTTTAAATCAAAGCCGCGCGAGCGGATGTTGCCGCTACCTACTTCCGCCCACAGCTGGTCTTCCTTGGGAATGGCTCCTACGTAGCCGGTTTTGCGGGCCTTCTGGCACTCTGCGAGTTGGTTTACCAAGTAGTCGACGCGCTGCTTGAACTCGGGGTTGCCGGTGGAGGCATAAGCCAGCGCGCAAGCCGACAGGTAGTGGCCTAGCGTGTGCCCCGCCAGCCCCGACGATTCCCAGCCGCCGTAGCGTTTCGCTTTGGCCGTTAAGCCGCTGTGTTCCCGGAAATCGGCCAGTAGCCGGTCGGGCTCGATCTTGAGCAGGTACTTGGTATCGGCCTGCTCGGCTACCTTGAACGGGCTGTCGAGCAGTTTCACCTGGGCGAGGTTGAAGGCATAAGCTTTCACCGGTACCCGGGGCTGCACCTTCATGCGCGTGTCGTTGGGGGTCGGCAAGTAGGTTTGGGCTTGCGCTACTGAGCTGCCTAAAGCTCCAATCAGTACCGGCAACCACCAAACGCGTGTCGAGAATAAGGTCATAGGTAAAGGGCAAGGGGCAGGACAAGGAAAAGCAAGCAGAAGTAGCGGTATAGGGCAAGCCGGGGTGCACCAGCTCCAAGGTCACTGTTGTACCGGTTTTTGATGATCTCTTGAAATTGTAAGCACAATCTCTTGTACAAAAAACTCTAGCAGGGTTCGCGCCTGTAAGGCTGAGTTGATTACTTAATCGATTGTGTAAAAGAATCAATATAGCCTTTCATCGTCGAATCCGCTCGCCGTTGTAAAAAGATCTAGCTGCCTACCCAGCGCCTTAACCCCGAGGATATTGGGGAAGTAGCACGGGGTGCGCGCTAGGGGGAGAGCAAGTGGAAGTCTTCGGGCAGGCGCACAGTAAAGGTGGAGCCCACCCCGGGGACGCTTTCCACTTCCAAGCTGCCGCCGCGCTGGTAGACTAGCGTTTGAATCATGTGCAGCCCGAGGCCGCTGCCTTCGCCCTCGGGCGTGAGGCGCGTAAAGGGCTGAAACAGACGAGTCCGGTCGCGGGCCAGATCGATTCCGCGGCCGTTGTCGGTCACGGTGAGCACCACCATGGTCTCGTGCCGCCGGGTGCGCACCTCGACCACGGGCGCCCGCTCCACGGCCCGGTACTTAAGAGCGTTCTGCACCAGGTTTTTCAGGATGCTTTCCAGATAACCAGCCGGGTAGCGGATGGTCGGGGCGAGATGGAAATCGGTGATCAGAGTACCGTGCTGCTGGTCAAGCAAGTCGGCCACTTCGGCCTGCACGCGGGCGTATATGGTGGCCCAGGCCACGGCCTGCGCGGGGGCAGTAATTTCCCCGTGCTGGGTGTGGAGCACGTCGAGCAGCCCCTGTACGGTGCCGGTAAGCCGGTGCACCTCCTGGTCAAGCAAGGTAACCACATGGTCCCGCGTTACGCCAGGCGCTTCTTCGTGGTAGAGAGTTAACAGGCCGCGTAGATTGTTGGCGGGGCTCTTGAGGTCGTGCGCCACGATGTGCACAAAAGAATCCAACGAGGCGTTTGTTTGCCGCAGGGCCTGATTGAGGCGCTGGGCCTCGTGCGTGTCGGCAGCCCGGGCCAGGGCCCGACCGGCGTAATCGGCCACTAGCGAAAAAAAGTCGCGGTAGGCTTGGTCTAAGGGACGGCGCGCACTGAGGCCGGCCACCAGCACGGCGGCCGAGTCGCCCGCCGCACCGGGCCGCAATGGCATCAACAAAGCTTGGGTGGGCGGGGTAGGCCAGTCGCCCGCGGGCCAGGGCCCAAACCGATCTTCCAGCGAGTCCACTAGCACGGGCTGCTCCTGTTGCAGGGCCGGGAGCAAGGGCCAGTCCTTGGTATCGGCGGCGAGCCCCGTCAAATCAATAACCGCCGGGGCCGTGGGCTCGCCCGCAGGCAAGCCAAACCAGGCCCGCAGTTCCGCGTGCGGAGCCGCCGCGGCGCGGGTGTAGAGTAGCGCAAACGGAATGTCGGCGGCGTTGGTGGCCAGGGCCGCAATCAGGTGTTGGGCCGCTTCGGCGGGCAGGGCCGCCAGCGCGGTTTGCGCAGTTAGCTGATTGAGTAAGGCCAGCCGGCGCTGCTGCAGCACGGTGGCCGTCGTTTCCAGGGCCGTCACGAAGATGCCGCCTACTTGGCCGGCTTCGTTGTAGATCGGGCTGTGGGAGAACGTGAAGTACGCTTCCTCTACCAAGCCCCGCCGGTTGGGTAACACCAGCTGATCTTCGAAGTAAGTGGTTTTGCCCGTTAGCACCGGCTCGAAGATGTCGAGTAGAAACGGCCACATCTCTCGCCACCAGGGCTCGGCCGGCTGGCCCAGCGCGCCGGGGTGCTTGGCTTGCAGAATAGTTGCGTAGCCGTCGTTATAAAAATGCACCAGGTGCGGGCCCCAGTGCACCATCATCGGAAAGCGGGAGCCCAGCATGATGCTTACGGCCGTGCGCAAGCTTTGCGGCCAGCCGTGCACGGGCCCGAGCAAGGTCTTCGACCATTCTAACTGGCGTATGCGCTTCCCCATCTCGCCCCCACCCGGAAAAAGTTGCGTTAGTAACTCGGTTTCGGAAAGCGACTCATCCGCAGCTGGAGAAGGGAGCATAACGATTAAGTGGCAAGAGTACAAATAACCGTTAACGGCTGCAGAAGACTTTTAACCGCAGACGCCTTACAAGAAGTGTGGAGGCGGGAGGGGAATTCAACTACTGACGCGCTAAGCTAGCCTTTTGTGCGTTGCGGGGCAACTACCTGTTTGCTCGAGTAGCCGGGTGTATGCAAGGTAGCCGGCTGCTGTCTGGTAAGGTCCCCAGCGTTGGAAACTAAACTGTCCCTTATGGAGGAGAGCTTTTTGTGGCTAGCAACTCAGCGCTACGCAATTGCTTTTCGTATACGAGTGCGTACGTCACTTAACTTGGTTTACCATGCACAACGACCCGACCGCCAACAACACCCAATTAGTACGCCACGAGTTGCGGTTCACGCCAGAGGCCGACCCCGAGCAACTCGTGGCCGCCCGCGAATTGCTAACCGAGCAAGGATTCTTGGTTGATCATCTGGCCCCCGGAGAAGCGGTTGTGGCGTCGACCCACGGTACGGATCCGGACTGGGGGCCGCTCAAAGATGCTTTTCAACGCCTCGGGTGCCCTATTACTTACGTCACCACGGCCGAGTAAACCCCGGGCAATCTTTACGAGAGTTTGGGGTTGATAGGCAGAAGTTAGTAGTTGGGTTGGTTGCTTTGCTCTTTTCTTTCCTCTCGCCATTTACGGGCGTACTCCTGATCGAACAGCACCAGCATCGTAGCGGCATCCCCCGGATCCGTGACCGGAAAATCCTGCCAGATAGTGTGCCACTTGTCAACGCCGTGTTCAGCGGTGTCGGGGTAGGTAGCAACCAAACGAACCACGTCCGTGGCCATATCGGTGGCGGGGTTTTCTTTTGTTGTGTAAACCATCCAAACCGTTCCATCCTCGAAATCGAACTGCTTGAGGTGGTTGTCGTCGTGCGGGCTCCACAGCAACTTTGCAAGCTGCTCTTCTCGGTTTATCTGCTCTTGTTCTGTCATAGGCGGCAAGAAACAACATTCTGCTTATCAACACCTCGATGGCCTTGTCGTTCCCGTTAGTTCCAAGGCCCTGAACTGAGTAAGTGGCACCCTGTGCCGGCGTGCCATGGGTTGCCATGAGAACGTGCTGCCGAGTTAGCTTCACTTGCTCGGCAACACGTTCTGTGAAACTAAGCGCCTTTACTTAGCGGCCGGATACCAGTTGCGCAAACGAACGTCGATTTTCGAGTTGGTCGCATTCACAGTTTTCTTGAAGCTGTCCACGTCGCTCAGCCCATTCTGACCCCGGTAGTGGTAGGGGTACACAATCCCCGGCTTAAAGGCCAACACGGCCTGTGCGGCCTGCTGCACGTCCATCGTGTAAGGTAGGTTCATACACACGAATGCCACGTCGATATTTTGCAGGGCGCGCATTTCATTGATGTCTTCCGTGTCACCCGATACGTAGATGTTTTTGCCGCCGAGGTTTAGCACGTAGCCGTTGCCCCGGCCTTTAGGATGCATGGCATCGGCTGCTTCGGGCAGGTTGTACATGGGAACGGCGGAGATGCCCAGGCCGAGCGTGTCGAGGCGCTGGCCGTTGCCAAGCAAACGAACTCGCCCTTTATACTCAGCCGGCAGCTGATCTGCCACCGCTTGGGGTACCACTAGCAGGGCCTTGCCAACGGCAAGGCCCGCGAGCGTTTTCGGGTCCAGGTGGTCACCGTGAATATCGGTGATTAGAACTACATCGGGCGCGGCCAGTCCGGCATAAGCCGAGGCCCCACCGTACGGATCAACATAAATGGTTCTACCATTCCAGGTAAACACGACGCTGCCGTGCGTAATAGGCTGTACCGTTAGGGGGCCTTTTTTAGTTGTAACTCGATCAGCAGTGGCGCGGACTGCGGCAGTAGGAACTGCAGTTTGTGCTAGCGCCGGCATTGTCGAAGCAATAAAAGCGGCTGTCAAGAGGATAATAGCTTTCATGAGCAAGGCTATCTGAGGAGTAAGATTTTGTACCGAGAATCTGCAATGATACGACCTTACAGACCTGAGCGTTATCGGCAGTAGAACTAAAGGGCGATTGATGGACGCAAATTCTAGTGTGCAGGATATTAAAAGTTAACTTAAAATTTAGTATAAAAACTGGTTAAGGACTGTCAGGATAGGAAGCTAAGCCTAATGATATACACTTTAGTCTAAAAAGGCACAAATAGATTAAGATTATTTACTTTTATTACTTTTTTATGCTTCTGCGTGTACGCCACAGTAAAATGATTTTGCCCGGCTAAGTGCAAAATGCTGATCAAAGATTTTATTGCTTTAAAATTTAAGGACAACAACTTTATCTTGCTTGCGTCGATTTCTGCAGCAAGGCATTGCATCAGCTGCCTGTTTACACGTTTATTTTTCCAGCTTAATAGCATGAGTTTAACATCAGACAAAATAGCACTCGTTGAGAAGCTACCAGATTCGCGGACTGCCCACTTGCAGCCTGTCATTGACTTTCTAAAGGCCCTTGGCAACGAGCCTGCTAACGGGGACGAATTTGTTTTCAACCGCGACGGCTACGGCGAGTATTTATTTCGTCAGCCACTGCCCGTAGCTCAGCTGCGAGAGCAGTTTACGTTTCCGTCTACGATTACGCTAACGGGTACTGCCGTGGAAGACACTCGTAATTTTGTGGCTATAAATCAGGCCTCGGTACCAGGGCCACCACTTATTTTTCAGCTGTAAGCGTGGCCTCGTTGATCCCCCCCGTTAACACGCCCGCCTGGACGGCTTTTCTCGACCAAGGCACCAACTTCTACCCTGGCGTAGATCAGTGGCTTCACCCCAAGCATGATTTGCCCGCGGGCACGCTACTAGTGCAATTCGACTTTCGACCCGAGGCTGACATCAGGCAAGGAGAAGCAACTGTGTCCGCCTATTTCACTGATGCAGCCACGCTGCTCAAGCATTTAACCCCTACCCAGGAAGTAAAAGCCCGCGATTTGGCGGAGGCCCTGCAAGTTAAACCTTATCGGCAGGCAGATATCGGCGAGCATTTATACAGTCCGCGCGTCGCCGTATACCGAGTACTTCGTCCAATCAAGGCAGCCAGCGTTATCGTGGCCCAGCCCGCCGAGTACGGCCAAGGTCTAACTCGCAATAACATACAATACGGGGCCGGAGTAGGAACGCAGTTCTTTTTAACCCAGGCCAAGGACTCCCTGCTAAAAGGAGTTGACGCCCCGTTAGCCTTGGTTGATGTAATGCCGTGCATAGAGCGGGAACACCGCTTGGCGTGGTTGCAAAGATTAGAACGTAGCCAAGTCGATAATAAAGCAATTGAAGCTGCTATCAAGCCTCTCTTTCAAAACCAGGTAAACGAGTTGTTGCGCGGCACGAGCGGTGAGCGTAAACACGGACGCGAGATTGCCAAACTCTATTTAGAAAACCAGCAGCAAAGAACGTTAGCGCCTGCTACCCCTACAACTCAACTACCCACCCCCAGGGCTATGGAAACCAATCAAAGCTCAATCTTACCACTTAAGCGGCGGGGGCCGCGCTTATAAAACACAAGTAATGGTAAACATGCTATCTAATGTTTTCGATTACAATGAAAATGCCAGGTTAAGTACATTAAATAGTCATATTGTTAACTCACCTATAGGATACAAAGATACTTAAACATAATGTATCAACGCATCAATGTATTTTAGATATATACAATCCTTGATACATATTATCTTTGATACACAGAAACGTAGCTGCTTTGATACGCAGATTATTTAACATGGTATTGTTGAACCTAAATAGTGTAACCGTACGAGCTGATTATTTATGAGGATAGAAGTTGCAGTAATAGGAAACCACAACCAACCTTCTGTACTGCGCAAGCTTAGCTACCAGGTTAAAACCAGGAGTTATTGAGCGGCCTGGTACAAGCAATCGAGAAGGCCTTGCCGAGGTTTGTCACCGGTTAGCTCCCAAAACATAATACCGCCAAGCTGCTTGTCTAGCACATATTTCGTTTTCAAACGAATAGATTGCTCGTCGTCGAAGGAAGCAAACTCCTGGCGGCGCAAGCTGTAGGCATAAGGCGCCCGGGCCGTAGCGTCCCAGTAGGAAACAAACCCCCGACCCGCCGACAGACTGTCTTTGAAATCTTTGTAGTTAAAGGTTTGCTTGAATTTACCGACTTGGTAGAGCCCCTTGTTGGCGGCCGGCACCCCGCTAAATACCCGGGCGTAAAACGCCGCGCCAATTACGATCTTGCCCGGCGCCACGCCCACCGAATCCAGAAAACGCACCCCCTGGTCCACCGAGAAACTTTGCTGCGGGGTGGAATACAAGGGCGTGTGGTGCCCGGTGCTGGTACTGTAGCCGTTAACTAAGTCGTAGCTCATTAAGTTGACGCGGTTGACCAGCGGCATGACAAGTGGCCACTCCACGGCGTGCTGCAAGTAATCGGGGAAGCCGCCGGCAGCAAAACTGATTTCATAGTTGTTGCCGAGCGTGGTGCGCAAAGTCTGCACCAGCAGCGTGAAATTGTGGCGGTCTTCCGGCGCAAAACGGTGCCCCGGCGGTCCGGCAACGGCGGGGTACTCCCAATCCAAGTCGATGCCGTCGGTGTGGGTAGCGGTGAGCACCTGCTTAACCGAAGTTGCAAACTCGTTGCGGCCCTGGGCGGTAGCGAATACCATCGAGCAGGTTTCGCAGCCGCTCCAGCCACCGAGCGAGAGCATCACTTTCAACTGCGGGTGCTGTTTTTTGAGGGCAACCAGCGCGGCCACCGTGGCTTGATCACGCGGACTATCGAAGGCGAAAGCTGTGCCTTTCAAGTGCAGAAAGCTGTAGATAATGTGGGTGAGCTTCTCGGTTGGATATTGCTGAAAACCGGTGGCATCGCCGGCGTAGTAGGCAATAATGGCCGGGCGGGGCTTAGCGGCAACTGAGGGCTCGCTGGCAGGTAAATCAGTGGGGCAGGCAACCGCGACCAGCAGTAGCGCCAGGTACAGAATATTTCGCATCGAGGGGGCCACAAGAAAGAACGTTCAACCTAGCCTAATGTAGGAAGCTTACAGCAGGAACTGAAAACCTTTGCAAGAAGAGTTGAAAAGCGCCTCAACCCCGCCGCGGTTTACAACCGCCTAGTGAGGGCTTTACTAGTAGTATAGTCTGGCAGCGGACAATCATTCCTACTAAAGCGGAATGCCTCCGAGGCCAACACAGCAGAGTTTACCAGTACCAAGGCTTCGCGCTTTACGAGCAACAATCCGACGCGCCAGCGGTTGTTCGGGCTTTACTGCCACCATTCGTATGAAAGCTTACCAACTACACGGGCCAAAGAGCTTAAATAATTTCAAGCTCGGCGACTACGACGAGCCTGTCGTGCGCGACAACGAAGTGAAGATTCAAGTGAAGGCCGTTTCCTTGAACTATCGCGACTGGGCACTAGCCAACGGTTGGTTCGGCTATCCCGGGGAAAAGCTGCCCTTTATTCCCTTCAGCGACGCGGCCGGAATTGTAACGGAAGTGGGAGCCAGCGTAACCAAGCTGCAACCCGGGGACCGAGTAGCCGTCAACTTCTTTCCCGACTGGCACGATGGAACGTTCTCGGCTGCTAAAACAGCCCGCTCCTTAGGGGGCAGTACCGACGGCGTTTTGGCCGAGTTCGTAGCTTTCCCCGCAGAGGCCGTTGTGAAAATACCCGCCTCCTTTTCCTTTGAAGAAGCAGCGGCTTTTCCGTGCGCGGGTGTTACGGCCTGGCACGCGCTGGTTGTGGAAGGCCGGCTGCAACCCACCGATACCGTACTGCTGCAAGGCACGGGCGGCGTCTCCATCTTCGGCCTGCAAATTGCCAAGCTGCTAGGCGCCCAAACGATTATCACGTCCAGCTCGGATGAAAAGCTTGCGCAAGCCCAAGCCCTCGGGGCCGACTGCCTAATCAACTACAAGCACACCCCAAACTGG
Source organism: Hymenobacter sp. YC55 (assembly GCF_029433095.1). Taxonomy (GTDB): domain Bacteria; phylum Bacteroidota; class Bacteroidia; order Cytophagales; family Hymenobacteraceae; genus Hymenobacter. Next base: position 508,857 of record NZ_JARNTX010000003.1, on the reverse strand, counting down.
GAAGAAAAAGTCCGGGAGCTAACCCACGGTGAGGGAGCAACTCACGTAGTGGAAGTTGCCGGGCAGTTGGCGCGCTCCATTAAAGCGCTGAAAGCAGGCGGCAGCATCTTTCAGATTGGGGCGGTGGGTGGCCCCAACGAGGAAACTCCCAACCTGGCCATGCTCCCAATTAACACGCAGCGCCTGCAAGGCATCTACGTGGGGAGCGCGCAGATGCTCAGCGACTTGTTCCACGCTTTTGACCGTAACCACCTTAAGCCTGTCATCGGGGAAACCTTCCGCTTCGATCAAGTAAAGGAGGCCCTTAACTACATGGGCAATGGTTCGCACTTCGGTAAAATCGTGGTGCAGGTAGGATAGCGAACCCCTGGTTACAAGAATTCACAAACCGCCAGTTGCAAAATAACAGTTCCGAATTGAGTGCTGAGAATCCACTTTGGTGCTAAGTACAAAATTATTCTTTGTACTTAGCACCAAAGTGGATTAGCACAAAAATTAAACTTAACTCTGCAACTAGCGATTACCTTTTAGTGATTACTCTAAATATGAGGCAGCGATTATAGCCTTACTTGCAGGTTTTCAATGAGTTGTTCGCAGCAGTATGTTCTTGCTGTTTTGCTGTTTTACTTACGGCGAAAGGTATTACTGCAATCAGAACAACTCTAGCTTAGCTGAAACCGAAATTACCCTCGATAAGTAAAGCTTATCGAGGGTAATTTATTTAAGCCATTTGCCAGTCTACAATGGCTGGTATTCCGCCCGCAAAGCAAATTGCACAGCAGCAGGTGCTCAAGCTAAAATAGCCTCAGTTGCTGCGGACTCACTGGCCGCTAAAAAAACACGCCGGCTTCGGGCCTGCCACCTTATTCAAGGACTTATGCTTTATTCTCGGCATTGCGAAACACAAATAGCTCCGGGTTACAATTGCAAGTTTTGGGTAGCAGACAGAGCCCAGCGCGAAATACCGAACGCCGATATTCCACTCACGTACGAGCGGCTGATAGCACCTGCTACAAAAAAGACGTTACCAGGGGCAGTCGAATGGATTTAGGCCCTGCAGCAATCTACGTAAGGTAGCGCAGTGTTACGATGAATACTCATCTTAAAGACCGGTCTGCTTCCGGATGCGGCTAAGGGTTTCGCGCGACACCCCCAAGTAAGAGGCTATCATGTGCAAGGGTATGCGCTGGTAGAAATCGGGGAAAGCTCTCACAAACTCCTGATAACGTTCTTCGGCGCTGTAACTGATGGCTGTATAGAGCCGGTTGACTTGCGCATCCACGTAGTGGCCGGCTAGTTGATTCTCTAGGGCGTGGAAGGCGGGTACTTCTCTTTTCACCAACTCGAAGTTTTCTTTTGACCACAGCAGCACGCGGGTGTCTTCCAGGGCCTCGATGGTCCCTTGGGCCGGCAGGCCGATCCGAAAGCTTTCGGGGTCGGTAATCCACCAATTCTCGATTGCAAAGCGCAGAATGTGCTCCTGCGCCGCCTCGTCGGTGCGGTAAAGACGCAGGGAGCCACTAACAACAAAGGCCATATAGCGGCACACATCGCCTTTCCGCAGTAGATATTCGCGCCGCTTCAACTTTCTAGTTATGGCCCGCGCTTCTAACTGCTCTAACTCGGCATCGGTGAAAGCGGCTTTCGAAGTTAGGTAGTTCCGGAACGGTTCAACCATGACGAGGCACGTTGTTTTAAGTGAGCTGCTTGCCTTAGCTGAACAGCCGCCTTGCAGGACGGGAAAGCTAGGCCAAGCAAATACGGTTTTATCTAACTAAGTAAACCACTCCGTCAGAGCTAGGGTTTGGCGCTCCGCAGTAGAGTAAATACAACAGCGCGTAACAAGCCTTACTGCAACCCTGGCAACTTGTTTTAAGTCCGAGACATGGCCTGTTCGCTGGAATACAAGGGTTGACGGCACCGGAGGCTATTGTAGCAATGACCAGGCAGTCCGGGAAGTGTTGAATTCGGTGATAAATGTCCTCGTTTCGCCCCCGGGTCCATCCCCAATTTTGCGAAACCAAACGGCATAGTCCAGCGCCCTGTGTTCCAGGCGCTGGCAATGATAGACTCTGCTTAGCCTCCAGGGTCTTTGAGCGCCGAACAGGCAAATTTTCAACTTCTCGAATTAATTAAAAAATGAGCAAATTAAACAATAAGGTCGCCATCGTTACCGGCGCTTCTAAAGGAATAGGAGCGGCTATCGCCACCTATTTTGCTGCCGAAGGAGCCAAGGTGGTGGTGAACTATGCCACCAGCAAGGATGGGGCCGACCGGGTGGTGAAAGCTATTACTGCTACCGGCGGCTCGGCTATTGCAGTGCAGGCCGATGTAGCCAACGAAGCCGATGTCAACCGCCTGTTTGCCGAAACCAACGCGGCGTTCGGCCCCGTGCATATTCTGGTTAACAACGCGGGTATCTACCAGTACGCCCCAGTAGAGGAAGTTTCCATCGCCGCGTTTCATCAGCATTTCAATATCAACGTATTGGGCTCGTTGCTCGCCATTCAGGCGGCCGTAAAACAGTTCGGGACCGCGGGCGGCACCATCCTCAACATCAGTTCCGAAGCCGCTCGGACGCCGCTGCCCACCGGGTCGGTGTACTCGGCCTCCAAAGCCGCGTTGGACGCTATGACCACGGCCTTGTCGAAAGAGTTTAGCGGCCGCAACATCCGCATCAACTCTATCTTACCAGGCGTAGTGGAAACCGAGGGCTCGCGCAGTGCTGGTTTTATCGGCAGCGAGGCAGAAACCAGATTAGTGGCAACAACGCCCCTGGGCCGGACGGGCCAGCCCGAAGATATTGCCAAAGTGGCCGTTTTTCTGGCCTCGGACGATGCAGCCTGGATTACGGGCGAAAAACTGTCGGTTTCCGGCGGGATTTACGGGCTGTAGGCAAGCAGAGCAGCAGTTTCAGTACCGAGGTAGCATAGCGTTGTGGCAAGCCAAGCTCGTTCACTAAGGTATCTTCTTGCTTAGCTTCTTCCAGCCAGGCCTCGTGACATTGCTCATCCGTTGCTAGGTGTTCAGCAAGAGCACCTCGGCCAGAGTATATATCCATACGATCCGCAGCACTCTTGGCCTTGATAAACATCAAGGTCAAGAGTGCTTTTTCAATTAAATAAGATCAGGTTATCCCGAATAACACTTGCGAGGGTGCCCTACGCTAAACCAAGTCACTTCATCTTTAGCCTTCTTCGTTGGCTGCTTTTAGTATCTCTGCTAACATCCTACAACAAGATGCTAACGGCCAGTACAGGCGCGGCAACAGAGAATTTAAATTTGTACCCACCTCCGTCACCTCGAGAAAAGTTGACTTGAATGGCCCCTTACAAGCCTAGTAGAGGATTCGAAATAGAACGCCTGCGGGTACCCCGCTCGGCCCAATGACCTTTGCTCAGCAAACCGGAAAGTAATGCGTCAACCCTTTTCAGTATGCTGGTACTCTACTTCCTGCACGATTTGCGTGCTCCTAGTACTCGTATTCGCCAGCTTTTGGGCTTCGGCGCAGCCCTTGGTCGTTGGCAATTTAAAGTGTGAGTACCAGCGTAACCCACTGGGGGTGCCGCGCGCGGCGCCAGTTTTCAGCTGGGAGCTGACGTCCGACCAGCGCGCAACCAAGCAAACCGGCTACCGAATCTTGGTAGCGGATACCGAAAAGCAGCTCGGCAACAACATCGGCAACGTTTGGGATTCGGAAAAAGTAGCTTCCAGCGCCTCCATTCAGGTGAGTTACGCTGGCGCTCCGCTGAAGGCTACCAAAACCTATTATTGGAAAGTGATGGTCTGGGACCAAGCACAACGGGTTTCGGCGTGGTCGGGACCGGCGCGGTGGCAGATGGGGTTGCTGACTACCGCCGATTGGCAGGGTGCCCACTGGATTGCTTACGAGAAACTGCCCGACGACCACGTCAACGTACTACCGACCGACGGCAAGAAGGACGTGTTTGTCGGCAACAACGTGCTGCCGCTGCTACGCAAGGATTTCACCGTTCGGAAGAAGCTGCAACGCGCCACTGCTTATGTCTGCGGCCTTGGGCAGTTTGAACTGTACCTGAACGGGCAGAAAGTGGGCGACCATTTTCTGGACCCCGCCTGGACCAAGTACGACCAGCACGCTCAGTACGTCACGTTCGACGTGACCGAGCAACTGCGCAAGGGCGCCAATACCGTGGGCGTACTACTGGGCAACGGCTTCTACTACGTGCCGCCCGTGAAGGGCCGGTTCCGCAAGCTCAAAACCGCCTTTGGCTACCCGAAACTGCTGTGCCGTGTGGTGCTTGACTACCAGGATGGCAGCACGGAGCATGTGCTAAGCGACGCCACCTGGAAAACCACAACAGGCCCCATAACCTTCAGCAGCATCTACGGCGGCGAGGACTACAACGCCACGCTCGAGCAGCCCGGCTGGGACACCCCGCGCTTCAATGATAAAACTTGGAAACCGGCGCTGCTAGTGAGCGGTCCGCCCGAGTTGGCCTCGCAGATGGCCGACCCACTGAAAGTACACGAGACCTTTGCCCCTCAGAAAATCACGCCGCTACCCGCCAACAAATGGGTGTACGACTTCGGCCAGAATGCCTCGGGCATCATCGAGTTGCAAGTGCAAGGCCAGGCCGGTGACACGGTACGAATTCTGCCTGCTGAATTGCTGAAAGATGACAACACTATCACGCAAAAGAACAGCGGCGGCCCCTACTATTTCACCTACGTACTGAAAGGCAAAGGCGTGGAAATATGGCGGCCGCGCTTCAGCTACTATGGCTTCCGCTACGCGCAGGTGGAAGGCGGCGTGCCCAAGGGAGAAGCGAATCCCAACAACCGGCCCGTGGTGTTGGCCCTGACAGCCTTGCACACGCGCAACGCGGCCTCCCGAGTAGGTGAGTTCAACTGCTCCAACGACCTGTTCAACCGCACCAACTCCCTGATTGACTGGTCTATCAAGAGTAACATGGCCAGCGTGTTCACGGATTGTCCGCACCGCGAAAAGCTAGGCTGGCAGGAGGAAACCCATCTGATGGGCTCGTCGGTGCGCTACAACTACGACATTGCCGCGCTCTGCCGCAAGGTTATCGAAGACCTAAGAGTATCGCAGACGCCGGAGGGGCTGATTCCGGAAATTGCGCCCGAGTACGTGAAGTTTGAGTGGGGCGGCGACATGTTCCGCGACTCGCCGGAATGGGGTAGTAGCAGTGTGATCCTACCCTGGTACGTGTACCAATGGTATGGCGACAAGCAAGTACTGCGCGAAAGCTACCCCATGATGCAGCGCTACGTAGCCTACCTCGGCACCAAAGCCCAAGGGTATATTCTCAGCCAAGGCCTCGGTGACTGGTACGACCTCGGGCCTAAGCCGCCCGGTGTGTCGCAACAAACCCCGATGGGCGTAACCGGCACCGCTACTTACTACTACGACCTTACGATTCTAACCACCATTGCACGCTTGCTAGGCAAACCAGCAGATGCCGCGGCCTACGAAAAGTTGGCCGCCGAAGTGAAAACTGCTTTCAACGCGAAGTTTTTCAACAAAGGCACCAAACAATACGCCACTGGCAGCCAAGCAGCTAATGCCATGGCCGTGTACATGGGTTTGGTGGAGCCTGCCGACAAGGCCGCCGTGGTGGAAAACATTGTGCAAGACATTCGCAACCGCGATAACAGCTTGACAGCCGGCGACATCGGCTACCGCTACTTACTGAAAGTGCTCGACGACGAAGGCCGGTCCGATGTCATCTTTGCAATGAACAACCGCGCCGATGTGCCCGGCTACGGCTACCAACTGGTTAAAGGCGCTACCGCCCTTACCGAATCGTGGGCGGCGCTGCCCTCGGTGTCCAACAACCACCTGATGCTGGGCCACCTAATGGAATGGTTCTACGGAGGCTTAGCGGGCATTCGGCCGGCCGAGGATGCGGTGGCCTTCAACAAAATCGATATCCGACCCGAACCAGTCGGCGACGTGACTTCCGCTAAAGCTAGCCACCTTTCGCCCTACGGGCTGATTGCCAACGAGTGGAAAAAGACGGGTACCAGCTTTGAGATGAAGGTGACTATTCCAGCCAATACCACCGCCATTATCCATTTGCCGGCCATGGCTTCGTCAATCATCACGGAAAGCGGCCAGCAACTCCATCAGCGCAAAGAACTGACCAGTTTGGGATTCGATAAAGGAAAAACTCGCGTCCAGGTGGGTTCGGGCACCTACCATTTTGTCGTTGTTCAATGATAAAAGAACTTCCTACTGAGGCTGCCGAAGTAGCACACGCGCTGCCGTTGCCCAATCCATATCTATATGACCGTCATGCAGAGCGCAGCCGAAGCATCTCGCTAGTATGGTAATTACTACTCTAGCATCAGTACGCGAGATGCTTCGGCTCCGCTCAGCATGACAGTGCCTCTATAACGTCAGCTGTTAGCACAACGGCAGCACGCGAGATATTACATAGATGGACGCTGGAGCTAATAGGACGGACGATAAATCTGACAACAAAACTTTCCCGCACATGAAACTGAAATATGCCTGTCTGTTGCTGCTTGGTTGGCTGAGTCAATCCCAAGCCCGTGCGCAAGCGAAGCCGCCGCAGGTGCCAGCCGACGTGATGCAGAAAGTGTACGAGGAAGTGAAAACGCCGCACAAGTACGGCCTCGTGCTCGTGACCGACGACAACCGCAAGAAGATGGACTGCCCGAGCGTATTTCGCAAAAACGGCAAGTGGTACATGACCTACATCATCTACGACGGCCGCGGCTACGAAACCTGGCTGGCGCAAAGCAAAGACCTATTGAAGTGGGAAACAAAAGGCAAAATCATGGCCTTTACCGACACCACCGACTGGGACACCAATCAAAAAGCGGGCTACGTGGCCCTGCAAGACCACAAATGGGGTGGCAGCTACGAGTGGCAACCTTACCAGGGCAAATACTGGCTGTCGTATTTCGGCGGCAACTCGCGCGGCTACGAAAAAGGCCTGCTCTCCATCGGGATGGCCTACACGACCAAAGACCCAACCACCGTGCACCAGTGGCAACGCCTGCCCCAACCGGTGCTGCGACCCGACGACAAGGATGTCCGCTGGTGGGAAAACCACACCATCTACAAAAGCTCCGTCATCTGGGACAAGAGCAAGCTCACCGGCCACCCGTTCGTGATGTACTACAATGCCAACGGTGACTCGCTCGACACCAAGCGCGGCGCCGAGCGCATCGGCATGGCCGTCTCGGACGACATGACGCACTGGTCGCGGTACCTGCGCAACCCGGTTATCAACCACCACAGGGGCATCAGCGGCGATGCCTACCTGCAGCAACTAAATAACGGGCTGTGGGTGATGTTCTACTTCGGTGCCTTCTACCCCGGCGTGAGCGGTGCCGTGAACCGCTTTGCCTGCTCTTACGACTTAAAAAACTGGACCGACTGGACTGGTGCCAACCTCGTGGAACCGTCCGAGCCCTACGACGAGCTATTTGCGCATAAGTCGTTTGTAGTGAAGCACAAAGGAGTGGTTTATCATTACTACTGCGCCGTAAACAAGCCCGACCAGCGCGGTATTGCCGTGGCCACCTCCAAAGACTTGGGCAAGAGCAACATCACCTTCATTGCCCCACCGGAGAAAAAGAAAAAAGAAGTTAAAGCCTCCCCTAACTAACCCCACCCCCGGCCCATCATTTCAAAACTTAACACTTATGCTTCGTTCTCTCCTCCCCTTTCTTCTGCTGCTACTGCTAGGCGTGCCAAGCACGGCCTTCGGTGCGCAACCGGAAACGCGGGTGGTAGTTGACTTCAGTAAAAACTGGAAGTTTTTCTTGGGCGACCAGACGCAAGCCAAAGAAGTGTTGTTCAATGACGCTACCTGGCGGAAACTTACCCTGCCGCACGACTGGAGCATCGAAGGGAAATTCGACGAGAAGAACCCGGCCAAACCCGAGGGTGGCGGCTTGCCCACTGGCGTTGGCTGGTACCGCAAAACCTTCACGCTGCCCCCTGTCAAAAACAAGCGGGTCTACATCGAGTTCGACGGGGTACATCAGCACAGCGAGGTATGGCTGAACGGCCGCTCCTTGGGTTACCGGCCCAACGGCTACATTTCCTTTCGCTACGACCTGACGCCTCACCTCCGCCCCTCCGGGCAGGTCAACGTGCTGGCCGTGCGCGTTGACAATTCCGCGCAGCCGAACTCCCGCTGGTACACGGGCTCGGGCATCTACCGCAACGTACGGCTGGTAACCACCCACCCGGTGGCCGTAGATCAGTGGGGCACCTTCGTGACCACGCCGCAGGTAAGTTCGACGGCCGCCACGGTAGCCGTACAAACGCAGATTCGCAACGCGGCGGGCAACAAGCAACAAGCTAACCTGGAAACAGTCGTGCTGGATGCACAGGGCAAAGAAGTGGCTCGGCAGCTCACGAAAGGTATCAAACTCACCGATTCTATTACCCGCGTAGCGCAGACCCTTAGCCTGAGCAACCCCCAACTATGGTCAACGACGCGGCCCTACCTGTACCGGGTGCATACCACCGTGTTTCAGGGCAAGAAGGCTGTGGATTCCTATGATACGCCACTGGGTGTGCGTACTGCCGTATTTAAACCACAAGGGTTTCAACTCAACGGCCAACTGCTGCGCATTCAAGGCGTTAATCAGCACCATGATTTGGGGGCGCTGGGGGCGGCCTTCAACGTGCGGGCCGCCGAGCGGCAGCTGGAAATCCTGCGCGCTATGGGCTGCAACGCCATTCGGATGTCGCACAACCCGCCCGCGCCCGAACTGCTCGACCTCTGCGACCGAATGGGCTTTTTGGTGATGGACGAGGCGTTTGACATGTGGCAGAAAAAGAAAAACGGCAAAGACTACCACCTCGATTTCAAGCAGTGGCACCGCCGCGACCTGGAAGACCAAATCCGCCGCGACCGAAACCACCCCTCGGTATTTATCTGGAGCATTGGCAACGAAATCAGGGAGCAATTCGACAGCACCGGCACTCGCCTCACCAAGGAGCTGACCGCCCTTGTCAAGCAACTCGATTCCACCCGGCCCGTGACCTCGGCCCTGACCGAGCAGGAGCCCGACAAGAACTTTATCAGTCAGGCCGGCGTGCTCGATGTGCTGAGCTTCAACTACAAGCACGCGGAATATCCCAAGCTGCCTCAGCGCTTTCCCGGCCAAATCTTTCTGGCCACCGAAACCGCGGCGGCCTTCGAAACCCGTGGGCACTACGACCTGCCATCCGATAGTGTCCGCGTCTGGCCGCTGGACGGCAAAACCAAGCTTACCACCGGCAACCCCGACTTCACGGCTTCCAGCTACGACAACGCCCGACCCTACTGGGGCGCCACGCACGAGGCCGCCTGGGGCGCCATCAAGCAGAACCCGCACCTGACCGGCACCTTTGTGTGGAGCGGCTTCGACTACCTCGGCGAGCCGCTGCCTTACCCCTGGCCGGCGCACAGCTCCTATTTCGGCGTCATCGACCTGGCCGGCTTCCCCAAGGATGCCTACTATCTCTACCAAAGCGAGTGGACCAACCAGCCCGTACTGCACTTGTTGCCGCACTGGAACTGGCGCCCCGGCCAAACCGTGGACGTGTGGGCCTACTACAGCCAAGCCGACGAAGTGGAGCTACTACTCAACGGCAAGTCGCTGGGCACCCGCAAAAAGCAAGGCGCCGACCTGCACGTGCAATGGCGCGTACCCTACGCCCCCGGCACTTTGCAAGCGGTGTCGCGCAAAGGCGGCCAAACCGTGCTGACGCGCACCATCAACACGGCTGGCCCCGCCGCCAAAATCGAGCTAACCGCCGACCGCAGCAAGCTCCAAGCCGACGGCAAAGATTTGTCCTTCCTCACCGTTCGGGTGCTAGATGCCGCCGGCAACTTGGTACCCGATGCGGCCAACCTGGTGAAGTTTGCAGTCAACGGCCCCGGCTTGGTAGCTGGCGTCGACAACGGCTATCAAGCCAGCTTGGAGCCGTTCAAGGCTGAGTCGCGCAAAGCCTACAACGGCATGTGCCTGGCCATCATCCAAACCACGGAAAAAGAAGGAACTATCACGGTGCAGGCCACCGCCGACAACCTGACGTCGGCCGCCGTGACGCTAACAAGCGCAGCAGTCCCCGGGGCATTAACCGGAAAAGAGCAGGCAAGTCAGTCGCATGCGGCAAAGAACTGATTGTAAAACCAATGACTCATCACTGTTTGAATTCTACTTTCCACGCCGCTAATCGTCTGGCTTTCCTGCTCCCGTTGAGAGGAAGCCGGGAAGTGAGGCGTACTGTTTGGGCCACCCTGCTGCTCCTGCTGCCCACGCTACTCCACGCCCAAGAGGCCAGCGTGTACTTCTTTCCCGGGGTTTCTCATCCGCCGACAGTGTACGCCGGCGAAGCCGACGGCTACCAGATTCCGCAGATTACCGAACTCAACCGCGACCCGGCCCGGGCCACGGCGTACTCTTTCCCTTCTGAAAAAGAGGCCCTATTTGGCGACCGGACCAAAACCCCGCGGCTGCTTTCGCTGAATGGCAATTGGGATTTCAGCTTTGCCAGCAGGCCCGCTGACGCTCCCAAAGACTTCTACAAAAGCCGGGTGAGTGGTTGGAAGCAGCTGGCGGTGCCCGCCAACTGGGAAATGAACGGCTACGACCTACCGATCTACAAAAGCGCCAAGTACCCGTTTCGCCCCGTTGCGCCGCCCTTCGTGCCGCAGGATTACAACGGCGTGGGCTCCTACCAGCGCACGTTCACGGTGCCCGCGGGCTGGCAAAATCAGAACGTGACGCTGCACTTCGGCGGCGTTAGTTCGGCCTTCAAGGTGTGGGTAAATGGCAAGTTTCTGGGCTACGGGGAGGATAGTTGCCTACCATCGGAATTCAACGTAACGCCTTATCTGCAAGCTGGTGAGAACACCGTTTCGGTGCAGGTGATGCGCTGGTCGGATGGGTGCTACCTCGAAGACCAGGACCATTGGCGCCTGAGCGGCATCTACCGCGAAGTGCTGCTCCTGGTCGAGCCGAAGTTTCGCATTGCCGATTTCCATTGGCAGGCCAAGCTCGATAAGCAGTACAAAGACGCGGTGCTTAGCATCCGGCCCCGGCTAGAAAACCTAACCGGCAACAACGACCTAAGCGGCTATCAAGTAAAGGCGCAGCTCTATGATAAGGCGGGGGCCGCGGTGCTAACTCAGCCCTTGCAGCGCACTGCCGAAAGCATCATCAACGAGCCTTACCCGCGCCTCGACAACGCCAAGTTCGGGCTGCTGGAAACCACCATCCGCAACCCGCTGAAGTGGAGCGACGAGGCGCCCAACCTCTATACGCTGGTACTGACGCTCACCGACCAAGCCGGCAACGTGCTGGAAGCCAAGAGCTGCAAGGTTGGCTTCCGCAGCATCGAGTTTTCCAAGGACAACGGCAAGCTACTACTCAACGGCAAGCAAACTTACCTCTACGGCGTCAACCGCCACGACCACCATCCCACCAAGGGCATGGCGGTGACCAGGGACGACATCCGGCAGGACGTGCAGACCCTCAAGCAGTTCAACTTCAACTGCATCCGCACCAGCCATTACCCCAACGACCCGTACTTCTACGACCTCTGCGACGAGTACGGCATCCTCGTCATCGACGAGGCCAACCTGGAAACCCACGGGTTAGGCTCTAAACTCAGCAACGACCCGGCCTGGACCACTGCCTACCAGGAGCGCAGCATGCGCATGGCCCTACGCGACAAAAACCACCCGAGCATCATCTTCTGGAGCCTCGGCAACGAGTCGGGGCGCGGGCCGAACCACGCCGCCATGGCCGCCTGGCTGCACGATTTCGACATCACCCGGCCCATTCACTACGAGCCGGCCATGGGCGACCCGCACGTGGAAGGCTACATCGACCCCAACGACCCCGCCTACCCCAAAAACCACGCCTACCGCATCCAAACGCCCCGCGACCAAGCCTACGTGGACATGGTGAGCCGCATGTACCCCGGCTTGTTTACCGGCGAGTTGCTCGCCAACCAGCAAAACGGCGACACCCGGCCCATTTTCTTTTGCGAGTACGCTCACTCCATGGGCAACGCCACCGGCAACATGAAGGAATTTTGGGACGGTTGGCGTGCCACCAAGCGCGTGATTGGCGGCTGCATTTGGGAGTTTAAAGACCAGGGACTCCTGAAAAGAGACTCAATTGGCACGCCCTTTTATGCCTACGGGGGCGACTTTCAAGAGAAGTACTACGACGACTTCACCATCAAAGGCATTGTGGCCTCCGACGGCAAGCCCCACGCGGCCATCTACGAGTGCAAGCGGGTGTACCAACCGGCAGAATGCACCTTGACTGATGCCAGCAAAGGCTTGCTGAAAATTGAAAACCGCCACGCCAGTAAGTCCTTAGGCGACTACACGGCGGCGCTGACAGTGCGCGAGGATGGCCGGGTAGTTTCCGTTAAGACGCTGCCGCGCCTGCAACTGGCGGCGGGCCGCGACACCATTCTTTCCCTCAAGCCCTTGCTGCCAAAAATGAAATCTGGCGCCGAGTATCTGGCCACGATTTCCTTCGCGCTGCCGGAGCAAGCTACTTGGGCCCCCAAAGGCCACGAGGTAGCCAGCAACCAGTTTGCGCTGACTGGATTGGCCCGGCCATCGGCATCGGCTAGCAAGTATCCGGCCGTGACGGTGCGCGAGGAAGCGAACACCTACACGCTCAGTGGCAAGGACTTTCAGGTAGCCTTCGATAAAACCAGCGGCGCGCTAACGTCTTACCGCCACCGTGGCACCGAGCAGCTAGCCGCCCCGCTCCTGCCCCACTTCACGCGTCCCCTCACCGACAACGACCGGCGCGGCTGGAAAGCCGACAAAAAGCTGAAGGAGTGGTACACGGCCTCCCCCAAGCTGCAAACCATGACGCTCGATAAGTCGGGTGCTGGCATATCCAGTGTGACAAGCACCTACCGCCTTATCGCAGACAAAACCACGGTGCAAGTGACTTACACCGTCAACGGCGATGGGGTGCTGAAAGTGGAGTACGCCTTGACGCCCGCCGCGGGTTTGCCCAACATCCCGAAGGTGGGCATGCAGGTGGGCATTCGGCGCAACTACGACCAAATCAGCTACTACGGCCGCGGCCCGTTGGAAAACTATATCGACCGGCGCTACGGCTTCGACGCGGGCATTTACAGCCAGCCGCTCAGCGAGTTTGCCGATTCCTACGTGGTGCCCATGGAATACGCCAACCGCACCGATGTTCGCTGGATGCAGCTCGCCGACCAGCAGAAAGCTGGCCTGCTGGTAGTAGCCGACAGCTTATTGAGTATGAGCGCCTGGCCCTACACCGAGCAAAACATTCAGGCGGCCCGCCACACCAACAAGCTTAAAGACGCGGGTTTTATCACCCTCAACATCGACCTCGCGCAGATGGGCGTCGGCGGCAACACCAGTTGGGATGCGCAGGCCGCGCCGATTGATAAGTACCAGTTGCCCGCCAAACCCTACGCCTACAGCTTTTATTTGCTACCCCTAGGCGGCAAGAAAGTTGACGTCAGCGCGCTAGCGCGGAAGGTGCGGTTTGAGAGTAAAACCCAGGTTCGCGAAGGAAAAACACCTACCGTCGGCAGCACCGGCAAACTGTAGCATGAATCGTAGGCTCACTCCTTCTTTCTTCGCGTGCAACCTGCTTCTCGGGCTGGTTACCTGCGTGGTCAGCCCCGAGGCGCAGGCGCAGTCCAGCGTGGCGCCTGTCGACTTGAAGGCGGCGTTTCAGAATCCGCCCGAGGCGGCCAAACCGTGGGTGTTCTGGTACTGGATGAACGCCGCCGTGACGCCCGAGGGCATTACGGCCGACCTGGAAGCTATGAGCGAAGCGGGCATCGGAGGGGCCTACCTCATGCCGATAAAGGGCATTGAAAATCCGCCGGCTATTACGCCGCCAGCCGTGCAACTCTCGCCGCAATGGTGGAAAATGGTGAAGCACGCCATGAGGGAAGCCGACCGCCTCGGCCTGAAACTCGCCATGCATGTGAGCGACGGATTTGCCCTGGCCGGTGGCCCCTGGATTACGCCGGAGCTGTCGATGCAGAAGGTGGTGTACACGCAGAGCCTGGTGAAAGGTGGCCGCCGCATAAACCAAGTGCTGCCGCAGGCCGCCACCGTGCAAAACTACTACCGCGACATTGCGGTGTACGCCTATCCTACTCCCCAAGGCATTAGCTCCACGGCCACCAGCAAACCCCGCGTTACGAGCAACATAGCGGGCGGCAAGCCAGAACTGCTGGCCGTGGCAGGCAACAAAGAAGGCTTTAAAACCAGTGAACCGGGCTGGATTCAGTACGCCTTCGACCAGCCCTTTACTTGCCGCTCCCTGCGCATTCGTTCCAACGGCTATAACTACCAGGCCAACCGCTTGCTGGTGGAAGTCAGCAACGATGGGCAGCAGTTCCGGCCCGTCACGCGGCTGCAACCGCCCCGCAGCGGCTGGCAAGACAGCAGCGCCGTAACGCACGCGCTGCCCCCCACCACCGCCCGCTACTTCCGCTTCCGCTACGACCCGACGGGTTCGGAACCGGGTGCCGAGGACTTGGACGCAGCCAAGTGGAAACAGTCGCTGAAAGTGAATGAAATCCGGCTGTCGGGCGCGGCGCGCATTCATCAGTACGAAGGCAAAAACGGTGAGGTGTGGCGCGTAAGTGAGCGAACTACTGCGCAACAGCTCCCGGATTCGCTATGCGTGCCGCTAAGCAAAGTTGTCAACCTGACCGGCAAATTGGACGCTACCGGCCGCTTGCTTTGGAACGCCCCGCCCGGCAACTGGACAATTCTGCGTGTCGGCCACGGCTCGACGGGCCAAATCAATACCACGGGCGGCGGGGCCCGGGGGCTGGAGTGCGACAAGTTCAATCCCGAAGCCGTGAAGCTGCAATTCGACAGCTGGTTTGGCGAAGCTATCCGCCAGGGTGGGCCAGATTTAGCCAGTCGGGTGCTGAAGATGTTTCACGTGGACAGTTGGGAATGCGGCTCGCAGAACTGGTCAATTAACTTTGCCACTGAGTTCAAACAGCGCCGCGGCTACGATGTACTGCCCTATCTGCCGGTGCTGACCGGGGTGCCGCTGGAAAGCGCCGACGTATCGGAAAGGGTGTTATTTGATGTGCGCCAAACCATTGCGGAACTGGTAAACGACAAGTTCTACGTGACGCTGAAAGAGCAGGCCCACGCCAAAGGCTGCACGTTTTCGGCCGAGGCTATTGCGCCTACCATGGTGAGTGACGGCCTGCTGCACTACCAACACGCCGACGTACCGATGGGCGAGTTCTGGCTGCGCAGCCCCACCCACGACAAGCCCAACGACATGCTCGACGCCATTTCGGGCGCGCATATCTACGGCAAGAACATCGTGCAGGCCGAAGCTTTCACCGAACTCAGGCTAGCTTGGGACGAGCACCCCGGCATGCTCAAAGCCTTGCAGGACCGCAACTACGCGCTGGGCATCAACCGGATGGTGTACCACGTATTCGTGCACAACCCCTGGCTGAACCGAAAGCCCGGCATGACGCTAAGTGGCATCGGCTTATTTTTCCAGCGCGACCAAACCTGGTGGAAACCTGGCCGCGCCTGGGTGGACTACGCCCGCCGCTGCCAAGCCCTGCTCCAACTCGGCCACCCCGTTACGGACGTAGCGGTATTCACGGGCGAGGAAACCCCGCGCCGCGCCATCCTGCCCGACCGGCTGGTTTCGACGCTGCCGGGCATTTTCGGGGCGGCTACCGTAGCCAGCGAAAAGCAGCGCCTCGCCAACGTTGGCTTGCCCATGCGCGAGTTGCCCGAAAAAGTATCGGCTTCCGCCAACATGGCCACGGCCGAAACCCTGGTGGATCCGCTGCACGGCTATGCCTACGATTCCTTTAACAAGGATGTACTGCTGAACCGCGCCACGGTGCAGAACGGCCGCATCACGCTACCGGGCGGGGCCAGCTACAGTTTGCTGATAATTCCCGGAGCCCACCCCCTGTCACCCGATAGCACGGCTATGTCGCCGGCCGTGGCCGGTCGGCTGCGGGAGTTGGTGCAAGCCGGGGCCACCGTGCTCCTGAACCGCCGGCCAACTCACTCGCCGGAATTGCGCGACTTCCCGGCGGCCGACAAACAAATTCAGCAGCTCACGGCGCAACTGCCTTCCACGAACAACTTAACCGCTTCAACTTCCGTGGCGCCGCTTTCCTTCGGTCAAGGCCGAGTAGTGCAAGGACCTTTCACCGCTGATTCGTTTGAGGCGTTGGGCTTGACGCGGGATGTAGTAGCAACCAGCGCCAGCGGCCAACGCGCCCGCGGCATTGCCTGGAATCACCGCACCGACGCGCAGTTCGATATCTACTTCATTTCCAATCAGCTCGACTCGCTCCAAACCATCAACCTGTCGGTGCGGGTGGCGGGGCGGCAGCCGGAGCTATGGAACCCGGTAACGGGTGAAACGCGCTTAGCGCAAGACTGGCAACTCGAAAATGGCCGGACCCGGCTGCCGTTGCGGCTAAACCGCAACGAGTCCGTGTTCGTGGTGTTTCGGGAGCCGACCACGCAGCAAGCCGCCCATACCGGCCGAAACTGGACGGACTTAGAGTTGCAGCAAACCCTGAGCGGGCCGTGGCAGGTTTCTTTTGACGCCAAAGCCGGTGGCCCCGCCCAACCCGTCGTCTTCCATGACCTCAGGGACTGGAGCAAGCACCCCGACACGGCCATCCGGCATTATTCCGGCACCGCCGAGTACACCAAGACTTTCCGCTGGAAGCAAAGTAAGCGCCGCCAGCAGCGGGTGTGGCTGGAGCTCGGCCAACTCGCCAACCTAGCCGAAGTGCAGGTGAACGGCACAGCTTGCGGCATTACCTGGACTGCTCCCTACCGCATCGACATCACCAACGCCCTACGCAAGGGCGACAACCAGCTTCGCATTCTCGTGACCAACACTTGGGCTAACCGTCTCATCGGCGACCAAGCCCTCCCCACTGACCAGCGCCACACCTGGACGCCTGCGCCTTCGCCAGCCGCTGGCAAGCCGCTGCTACCGGCTGGCTTGCTCGGGCCAGTTGGCATCAGCGTTTCCACGGAATCGTCGAAATGAAATATGAACCTCAAAAACCATCGTGCAGAGTGCCGCGAGGCTTGTGTTGTGTTGCTATTGCCAACCAGAACGTCCTGCTGAGCGCAGTCGAAGCATCTCGCGTGTTGAGGTTGATTTTACCACACTAGCGAAATGCTTTGACTGCGCTCAGCAGGACAGGTGCCAGGTCAGCACAATGGCCTTTCTTAATTTTTGACTCTGAGCTTATTGCCATGAATCGTTCCACCCGCAATTTCCTTCTTGTTGCGCTTTTGAGCTTCGCAACGCTGATTGCCCGACCAGCGACGGCCCAAGACAAAGGACTGGTTAACACATCTGCCAGCACTTATGCCAAGCTGAGCGGCGTGGACGTAGGCAGCGTGAGTTGGCAGCAAGGCTTTTGGGCCGACCGGTTTAAAGTGTGCCGCGAATCCATGATTCCAACCATGTGGGCCTTGTACCATGATCCAGTGAAAAATCACTCGTTCCGCAATTTTGAAATTGCGGCGGGGCTGGAAAAAGGCGAGCACAAAGGTCCGCCCTTCCACGACGGCGATTTTTACAAGCTGTTTGAAGCCGTGGCCGCCACCTACGCCACCACCAAAGACCCGGCCCTGGACCGCATGATGGACGAGGCCATCACCGTTATTGCCAAGTGCCAGCGCCCCGACGGCTACCTCAATACGCAGGCTACCATTGCGGCGCTGAACACGGGCAAGGGCACCGAGTTTCAGGACCGGCTCAATTTCGAAAGCTACAACCTAGGCCACCTGATGACGGCCGCCTGCGTGCACTACCGCGCCACCGGCAAAACGACCATGCTGGATTTGGCGAAAAAGGCTACCGATTACCTCTACAACTTTTATCAGCGGTCCTCGCCAGAGCTGGCCCGCAATGCCATCTGCCCTTCCCACTACATGGGCGTGGTGGAAATGTACCGCACCACCCGCGACCCGCGCTACTTGGAACTCGCCAAAAACCTGATCAATATCCGGGGGCTGGTGCAGAACGGCACCGACGACAACCAGGACCGCCTGCCGTTCCGGCAGATGCAGAAAGCCGGCGGCCACGCCGTGCGCGCCAATTACCTGTTTGCGGGCGTGGCCGACGTATATGCCGAAACCGGCGACAAAACGTTGCTCACTACCCTAGACAAGATGTGGGACGACGTGACCAGCCACAAAATGTACGTCACCGGCGCCTGCGGAGCGCTCTACGACGGGGTTTCGCCCGACGGCACCGCCTACAAACCCGACACGGTGCAGAAAATTCACCAGGCGTATGGGCGCGACTACCAGCTCCCCAACTACACGGCCCACGGCGAGACCTGCGCCAATATCGGCAACGTGCTCTGGAACTGGCGCATGCTGCAAGTCACCGCCGACGCCAAGTACGCCGACGTGCTGGAAACGGCACTCTACAACAGCGTGCTTTCTGGTATCAGTTTAGATGGCAAGCGGTTTCTGTACACCAATCCGCTGGCGTATTCCGACGAGCTGCCATTCAGCCAGCGGTGGTCCAAGGATCGGGTCGACTACATCAGCCTTTCCAACTGCTGCCCGCCCAACGTAGTGCGCACCGTAGCCGAGGTCAGCAACTACCTGTACAGCGTATCAGACAAAGGTCTGTGGCTGAATATGTACGGCGGCAATACGCTGAACACCAAGCTTCGGGATGGCTCCGCCGTGCGCATGAGCCAAGTAACCGACTACCCGTGGGACGGCACCGTGAAGCTGACGCTGAACGAAGCGCCACTTAAGCCGTTTTCGCTGTTTCTCCGGATTCCGGGCTGGAGCGAGCAAGTTAAGCTGCTCGTCAATGGCAAAGCGCAGAACGTGGCGCTAAAGCCCGGCACCTACGCCGAAGTGAACCGCACCTGGAAGGCCGGCGACCTAGTGGAGCTGCAATTGCCGATGCCCGCTCGACTCGTGGAAGCCAACCCGCTAGTCGAGGAAACCCGCAACCAGGTAGCCGTGAAACGCGGCCCCATCGTGTACTGCGCGGAAACCAAAGACTTCCCGGCTAGCCAAAAGCTCTCGGCCCTCACCATTTCGGCCGGCACTCGCTTTTCGCCGAAGCAGCTACGCATCGAGGGCAGCAGCGTAATGACCCTTACCGGCAAAGGGGAGCTAACACCCGACCCACAATGGGGCAGCCAGCTCTACCGCCCACTTTCCAACCGCAAACCCACCACGGTACCGCTCACCCTCATCCCCTACTACGCCTGGGGCAACCGCGGCCACACCGATATGCAAGTCTGGATTCCAGTGAGCCGGTAGTGGTTTGCCATGCATTCCCCAACACCAAAAGCCCATCAACCTTCAGCTTTGCTCAGCAAAACAGAAATGCGTGCTGCCACTCCCAACACCACCCGAACGTCCAACTGAGTTTGCCGCTCTTTTACATGAACACCAAGTCACTTCTCTTTTGCCTCGCCGCACTGCTTATTCCTCGCCTGCTTTGGGCGGAAGTTAAATTGCCTGCCCTTTTCACCGACAACATGGTGTTTCAGCAGCAAGCGGCGTGTGCGGTGTGGGGATGGGCAAAGGCGGGCAGCACCATCACCGTAGCGCCTTCGTGGGGCAAGCAGAAGTACAGCACCAAAACCGACGCGGCGGGTAAGTGGAAACTTAAAGTAACGACGCCACAAGCGGGTGGACCGTACCAACTAACCATCAGCGACGGAAAGCCCGTGACGTTGAAGAACGTGTTGGTGGGCGAGGTGTGGCTCTGCACGGGACAGTCGAACATGGAAATGCCGATGAAGGGTTTCAAGGGCCAACCGATTCTAAACGCCAACGAGGCTATTTTGAAGTCGAGCAACCCCAACATTCGGCTCTACAACGTGCCGCGCAACTCCCGCACCGAACCCAAAGACAACAGCAAGCCCTTCACTTGGAAGGTGGCCGAGCCCGAAGCCGTGTCGAACTTCAGCGCCACCGGCTATTACTTTGGCCGGCTGCTCAACGAGCTGTTGCACGTGCCGGTGGGCCTGATCAATTGCAGCTACGGCGGCTCTACTATTGAGGCCTGGATGAACGCCGAAACGCTCCGCCAATTCGCCGGCGTGACAATTCCACTTAAAACCGACTCCATCAAAGCAGTGAACCGCACGCCCACCACGCTCTACAACGGCATGCTGCACCCGGTGGTCGGCTACGGTATTCGGGGTGTTATCTGGTACCAGGGCGAATCCAACTACGAGCACCCCGACGAGTACCCGGCCCGGCTGGCAGCGTTGGTGAAAGAGTGGCGCACGGAGTGGAGCATGGG
Source organism: Hymenobacter sp. YC55 (assembly GCF_029433095.1). Lineage (GTDB taxonomy): Bacteria > Bacteroidota > Bacteroidia > Cytophagales > Hymenobacteraceae > Hymenobacter. The sequence goes on along the minus strand of NZ_JARNTX010000003.1, from coordinate 488,517 downwards.
CGATTTTCCGTTCTACTACGCCCAAATTGCCCCGTACAATTACGCCCAGCTCCCGCCCTACAACAAAGGCGGCAAGTTCAACTCGGCCTTCCTGCGCGACGCCCAGCGCAAGGCCGAACCCCAAATTCCGAATGTCGCCATGGCCGTCCTGCTTGATGTGGGCGAAGAAAATTCCATTCACCCCATGCGCAAAGAGCCCGGCGGTACCCGCTTGGCGCTGCTAGCCCTAGCCAAAACGTATGGGTTGAAAGGCTTCGGCGCTACTAGCCCGGCCTACGAGTCGCTGGAGGTGAAAGACGGGGCCGTAGCAGTGAAGTTCAAGGACGCACCGAACGGCCTGAGCAGCTTCGGGTTGGAGCTAACGGGCTTTGAAGTGGCCGGCACCGACCAGAAGTTCTACCCCGCCAAAGCCGCCATCAACGGCAGCGTCATCACGGTGTCGAGCGAGGCGGTGAAGGCGCCGGTGGCCGTGCGCTACGCCTTCCAGGACTTCACCCGCGCCACGTTGTTCAGCAACGAAGGCTTGCCCGTATCGTCGTTTCGGACTGATGATTGGGCGCAATGAATAAGTTTCTTCTTGGGCGCTTGGGCGCGCTGTTGCTGTGCCTGCTCCCGCTTACTATTCGCGCCCAAAAAACCGCGGCAGCCGCCCCCGAGCTAGCGGCCTGCAACATCACCTGGACCAGCCCGAGTTGCAACGCCCGCGAATCCATGCCCTGTGGGGGCGGCGACGTGGGCCTGAACGTGTGGGTGGAGCAAGGCGACGTGCTGTTCTACGTGGCCCGCAGTGGCACCTTCGACGAAAACAATACGCTACTCAAGCTCGGCCGCGTACGGCTGCGGCTTTCCCCAAATCCCTTCGCAGGCGGCACCTTCAAGCAACACCTCAACCTTGAAGCCGGCGACGTAACCCTGAGCGGCACCGTCGGCAACAACTCGGCGCAGGTGCACATTTGGGTGGACGTGTTCAAGCCGGTCGTACACGTTGAGGTCAGCAGCTCCGAGAAACTGGTGGCGGAGGCCAGCTACGAAAGCTGGCGCTACCAAGACCACCCCACCAAAGGCAAGGAAAACAACCAGAATTCCTATAAGTGGGCGCCGCAGGGCGAGGTAAAAACCCTGCAAGACAGCATCCGCTTCCGCCGCCAGGGCGTGGAGTTCTTCCACCAGAATCGCGCCCAAACGGTGTTCGACGTGACGGTGCAGCAGCAAGGACTGGCAGCTATAAAGCCGCAATTATTCAACCCGCTGCAAAACTTGATTTTCGGCGGTGCGCTGCAAGGGCGCGGCTTCGCTCCGGCCGGCACTTATTCCGGCAAGTACCTCGATACGCCTTATCAGGGCTGGAAGCTGAAAAGTCGGGCGGCTCGCGCCCACTCCATGGTGGTAGCCATGCACACCGCCTATTCGCCGAGCGCGGCGCAGTGGCGGCAGAGCTTGCAACAGACGTTAGCGGCTGCGCAACAAAACCTGAAAGAAAGCCGGCAACGCACGCTGGCCTGGTGGCGCGACTACTGGAACCGCAGCTTCATTTATGTGCAACCGGGGCAGCAGGCCGCCAACGCGCCCGAGTGGCAGGCGGGGCGCAACTACCAGCTAATGCGCTATATGCTAGGTTGCAATGCGTTCGGTGCTTACCCCACCAAATTCAACGGGGGTTTGTTCACCTACGACCCTTCGCTAACGGATTCCACGTTGAAGTTCACCCCGGATTTTCGCAACTGGGGCGGCGGCACCCACACCGCCCAAAACCAGCGGCTGGTGTATTGGCCGATGCTGAAAAGCGGCGATGCTACCCTAATGAAGCCGCAGTTCGATTTCTACCTGCGCATCCTGCGCAATGCCGAGCTGCGCAGTGAAACGTACTGGCACCACAAAGGCGCCTGCTTCACCGAGCAACTCGAAAACTTCGGCTTGCCCAACCCGGCCGAATACAACTGGAAACGCCCGCCCGGCTTCGACCCCGGCCTAGAGCACAACGCCTGGCTGGAATACGAGTGGGACACGGTGCTGGAATTCTGCTTGATGATGCTGGAAACCGAGCGTTACGCCGGCCACGACGTAGCCGCTTACCTGCCCTTCGTGGAAAGCTGCCTGACTTTTTTCGATGAGCACTACCAATACCTGGCGCGCCAGCGTGGCGCCAAAGCCCTCGACGGAGAAGGCCACCTGGTGCTTTATCCTGGCTCGGGTGCCGAAACCTACAAGATGGCCTACAATTCCACTGCCACCATTGCCGCTTTGCGCACCGTACTGACGCGCCTGCTGGAACTGCCGCCTACCTACGGTACCGCCGAACAGCGCAAAACGTGGACGGCCATGCTCGACCGGGTTCCCGACATCAGCTTGCGAGAAGTGGAAGGCCACAAGCTGCTCGCCCCGGCCAAGTCCTGGGAGCGAATCAACAACGTGGAAAGTCCGCAGCTCTACCCCGTGTTTCCGTGGGGCTTGTACGGCATCGGCAAGCCCGACTTGGCGGTGGCCGTCAATACCTACCGCTACGACCCGGATGTGCAGAAATTTCGCAGCCACATCGGGTGGAAGCAGCACAACATTTTTGCTGCCCGCCTCGGCCTGACCGACGAAGCCGCCGAGCTAACCGTGAAGAAGCTGCAAGATTCCGGCCGCCGCTTCCCCGCCTTCTGGGGCCCCGGCTACGACTGGGCGCCCGACCACAACTGGGGCGGCGCCGGCATGCTCGGCCTCCAGGAAATGCTTTTGCAAACCGACGGCCGCAAAATCTTGTTGCTGCCCGCCTGGCCCCGAACCTGGGACGTGCATTTCAAGCTGCACGCGCCTTACCAAACCACTGTGGAAGCCGTGGTAAAAGATGGAAACGTGCAGATACTAAAGGTGATACCGGAGTCGCGCCGCAAGGATATAGTGGTGGATTGATAGATGTTTGCGCAGGCTTAGCTTAGTGACAAGGCAACGGCTTTTTGGGCGATAATCGTGGTTTGAAAAATCAAATAGGTAGGCTTGTTGGTTGTAATGGTTCTTGTTTCAACAACCCGAGTATATGTCAATCAATGCCTTGTTTGCGCCGTTTGCGCTGAAGTCTTTACAACTCAAGAACCGCATTGTCATGGCTCCCATGACGCGCTCCTTTTCCCCCAATGGCGTGCCCGGCCCCAACGTGGCCGCTTACTACCGCCGCCGGGCCGAAGGCCAGGTAGGCCTGATTTTGTCGGAAGGCACCGTAGTAGAGCGCCCGGCCTCGTCCAACGACCCTAATATTCCCCATTTCTATGGCGAGCAGGCGCTGGCCGGCTGGCAGCACGTTATCGAGGAAGTGCACGCCGGCGGCGGCAAAATGGGCCCGCAACTCTGGCACATGGGCGTGATGAGTGAGCACCGCTCCGGCTGGAAACCGTCGGAAGCCTTCGAAGGACCCTCGGGCCTGCTCAAACCTGGCCAAGCCACCGGCAAGGTTATGACTGAAAATGACATCACCGACACCATTGCCGCGTTCGGCCGGGCTGCCGCTGATGCCAAGCGCCTGGGCTTCGACTGCCTGGAACTGCACGGCGCCCACGGCTACCTGATCGACCAGTTTTTCTGGGCCGGCCTCAACCACCGTACCGACAGCTACGGCGGCGACGAACTAACGGCCCGCAGCCGCATTGCCGTGGAACTGGTGCAGGAAGTGCGCCGCCAAGTGGGCGAAGACTTCGTTATCAGCCTGCGCCTCTCGCAGTGGAAACAGCAGGACTACGACGTGAAGCTGGCTCACTCGCCGCAGGAAATGGAGGCTTGGCTCCGGCCCCTAGCCGATGCCGGCGTAGATATTTTTCACTGCTCGCAGCGCCGTTTCTGGGAGCCCGAGTTCGAAAACGAAGGTTCGGATTTAAACTTTGCTGGCTGGGTGAAAAAGCTTACCGGTAAAACCACCATCACGGTAGGCTCGGTGGGGTTGTCGGGCGAATTTCTGGCTGGTTTCGCGGGCGAAGCTTCTGAACCGCGTTCCATTGATGAGTTGCTGCGCCGCCTCGACCGCAACGAGTTTGACCTCGTGGCCGTGGGTCGCCAGCTGATTGTGGACCCGAACTGGGTGGAGAAAATCCAGCAGGGCCGCTCAGACGAAATGAAGGGCTATAGCCGCGAGGCACTAAGCACACTGGTATAGCCACGCTTAGCGGCATGTTTCCGCTAATTGTCTAAAATCAACCAGCCCAGTTGCCTTGCGTAAGGTGGCTGGGCTGGTTGGCTTTAAATAATTGTCATGCTGCCTGGCCAGATATTGCGGCAACTAATGCCCGTTGAAAACTAAGTACAATCCGACCATCACCGCCGCTAGCGCACCCCACAGGATCCGGACCCGCTTCGTGGGCTTGACTAGCACCCCATACTCCACGGCTTCGCGGCTTTCTTGGCCGGCTTTATCGGTGAGGGAGAGCAGCACGGCCGCAAGGAAGAGGGCCGCGAAGATGTAGAACGACAACATCATGTAGTGCGGCCAGAAGCTGTACTTGTCCGGCGGCAGCACCCACAGATACACCACCCCAACGCCCAGACTGAAGGCCGAGCCGAGCGACAGAATCACGTTCACCGTGCGCCGGGTGGTGCGCTGCCAGAACACTGACAGCAGAAACACCACCGACAGCGGTGGCGCAATAAACCCGAGCACCGACTGAAACACATCGAACAGGTTCAGGCCCTTGATGCTGTCAATGGCCAGGGCCATCAGGACGGCAAACAGGCACCCAACCAGAATGGTAACTCGCCCCACCGTAACCAGTTGCTGATTGGTGGCCTGCGGGTTGATGTTGCGGGCGTACACGTCCATGGTAAATACCGTGCTCAGCGAATTCAGCGACGAGCCAATCGTACCGACCAGCACCGCAACCAGCACCACAATCACCAGGCCCTTCATGCCCGGCGGGAACAAACTGGTTACCATCGTCATGTAGGCTTCGCTCGGGTCTGTGAGGTTGGGAAACAGAATGTAGCACAAGATGCCCGTGAGGATGAACAAGGGCAACGACAAAATTTTCAGCCAGCCGATGAATGCTACCCCCAACTGCCCCTGCTCCAAGCTTTTGGCCCCGAGTACCGATTGCACCATGGCCTGATCGGTGCAGAAAAACGCCACTGCCGACACCGGATAGCCAAGCAGAATGGCGTACCAGGGGTACTTCGGGTCGGAAGCCGGGTGCAGCAGATTCCAGTAGTTGCCGGGCACGCTATAAAACACCTTGGTCAGCCCACCCACTTTCGCCACGCCGATAAGCGTGAGGGTGAGCGACACCACAATCAGCAGTATCATCTGAAACACGTTCACTCGGGCAATAGCCTTCAAGCCGCCCGCAAACGCAAACAGCCCCGCAAACAGCACCAGCACAATCACCGACTGCCACATCGGAATCCCGAGTATCTGCCGAACCAAGAAGCCGCCCGCAAACAAGCCCAACGACAGCCACGATATCAGAATCTTGATGAGGGCGTACCAGGCCAGGATGTTTTGGGTGGAGTCGCCGTACTGCCGGCCCATAAAGCCGGGCATGGTGCTCACGTTGGCGGCCAGGTAGCGCGGGGCAAACACGGTTGCCAGCAGAAACAGAAACACGAAAGCGTACCACTCGAAATTCACCGCCACAATGCCCGTGCTGTACCCAATCGAGGCAAAGGCCAGCAGCATGGAAGGCCCCACGTTGGTACCCCACATATTGAAGCCGATGCTGGCCCACCCCAACGATTTGTTGGCCAGAAAAATAGAGTTGCCGGTCTTCTTGGAACCGGAAAAGCTGGCCTGATACCCAATGATGAACAGGATAACCACATACGCCACGACGATGGCATAATCCCAGATTGTCAAGCGGCCAAGTAGGTTGTTTCCCATATGGGTAGCAGTTGGAGTAGGATTTCAAGGATGTAAAGACGGCCGGACCGCACCTACGGGAGCTCAACGCCATGCTCAGCCAGCACGTCGCGGACTTTCACGGGCTGGCCGGTGGCCAGGGAGCGGTCCATGGCTTGCAGCAGGGCAATGGTGCCGATGCCTTCCTGGATGTCGGGGTAGGCAATGAAGTTCTGCTCGATGGAATCGGCGAAGTATTCCAGGTAGTTCTGGTATTCGCCGGCGTGGTGGCTTTTGCCTTCGAAGCGGAAATAATGCTTCAGCTTGTGCTCCCAGGTCACGATTCGTTCTTCGCCGGTACGGTCGGTGATGGCGTAGCGCAGGTCCATGTAGTCGCCTTGGCTACAGCCTTCCGTGCCGCGCAGGATGCAGCTCATTTCCGAGTCGCGGGTGACGGGCTGCACGGGGCCGGTGTAGGCGCCACTCACGCGAGCCACGCGGCCGTCGGTGGCTTTGAAAATGAAGTGCATAGTGTCTTGGTGCTTGAGGCCGCCTTTCGCACCGTTCGAGCTAAGCATGCCGTAGCCCATTACCTCCTCGACGTTGGGCAAGTACCATCGGATAAAATCTACGGGGTGGCTGAGGCCGCCGTACAACCACTTGAAGGCTTTTTCCAACGACCAGCCTTTCTCTAAAAACCACCGGTGGTCGGCGTGGTAGTAGGCTTCGATGGTAATCAACTCCCCTAACAAGCCCGCTTCGAAATCAACCCGCTGCCGCTTCATCGGCTCGAAAAAGCGGGAGCTCTGGCCGATAAACACCTTCTTACCCGATTGCTCGGCCAACGCCAGCAGTTCGTTCGCCTTCGACAAATCGTCGATGAAGGGCTTGGTGCAAACCACGTGCTTGCCGTGCTCCAGCGCCAGCTTCACGTGCTCGGCGTGCAGGTGGTCGGGCGTGTAGATGGCAATGGCGTTGATTTCCGGGTCTTCGAGCATGTCCTGGTACTGCGTCGTGACCCGACCTTCAAACTGAAATTCCGCGACCCGGTGTCGGCACAAGTCCTCATTCCGGTCGCAGATGGTTTGCAACGACACTTTCGGGCTGTTAAGCGCGGCTGACATGGTGCTTCGCCCCTCGCCCAAACCCAGGATTCCTAATTTCAGCATGTTGAAATCAATTATGGTATAAAAGGTGATGCTTTGCTGCGCTCTGCATAACACCCTTTTTCACTGTTTGATAATGGTTTTCCCTGGCGCGACTACAGGCTTCAAGAACACCCAAACCTCGCCGGGCTTGGTGCCGGGGATGCCTTCCTGGTACTGCTTCATCCGCGCGTTCCACTCATCGACGCGCGGATTGTTCTCGGTGGTTTTTGGGTTTAGTTCATCGAGGCTGGCCCCCTTCGGAACGCTGATGACCAGCATAAGCTGCCGCTCGTTCCGGAACACCAAGAGTTGCTGAAAACTAGCCTTGCAGAAGCCAGCGGCCACTTCCGGCCACAACTCGAACTGCGTGGCGTGGTAGCGCAAGTACTCTTGCTGCTTGGCCGGGTCGCGCACCAAGTTGGCCGTCAGGAGTAAGTTGTCCCACTGCTGGCTGACCGTTTTGTCGGTGCACCACTGCCGGTCGAATTTGTAGAACGGCGCGGCGTAGTGTTTCACTGTCGCCCCGCGGTAAGCGGCAGTTAGGGGCTGCTGTAGCCTCTGGATGCTGGCCGCCGGCCCATACACAACCAAGTGATTTTGCCAACGATACACGCTCGAAGCAGGCATTTGATACTGCTTGCACAGCGCTAGCAGTTTATCGGCTGCAACCGGCGCCGCGTTCGACCCGACTACTTCGAGGATGGCTGCTTTACCACTCGTTTGGGCGCAAGCAGAACCAAGAGAAAACAGCACCAAAACCGTCGTTAGAAGGCAAACCAAGGAACGAGGCCGCGACAGGTAATCGTGTTTCGGCGATGAACCAATGCTGTCGCGCGAATTCAATACCAGCAACAAGGGCAAGACGCAGGTATGCGGTTTAACTTCGTTCCGGGTATCAAGTGGTGGCTGTCTCATTACCCCGCTTGGTAAGTCACCACGTATTCCCGGTTTTTCTCTAGCTGTAGCTCGTAGTGCCCGTTGCCTTTCGCTTGAATTTTGGCGCCTTTGCAGCTTGGCTTCGACTTGCTGCGGAAGCGCAATGTGCCAGTGCCGGCGGCGCCCTTAACTTTGAGTTGCTTGACACTGGCGGTCAGCGTGATGTCGCCTTGGGGCGTGGGCACCGTGCCTTCCATCCACTGCAAGCCGCCCAGATTCGGTACCACTTCGTAGGTAGCGTAACCGGCGGTTAGCGGTTTTACGCCCAGGTAGTACTTGCCCAGCAAGTAAATTGGGCTGGCACCCCAGGCGTGGCAAAGGCTCTTGCCGAAGGGCCGGCCGTACATGGCGTAGTGCTCGGCGCCCTTTTTGGCGGGGTCGTATTCTTCCCAGAACGAGGTAGCGCCCAGGTCGAGCATGCCGCCCCAGTAGCTCTTCATTTCCTTGAGCACGTAGGGCTGCTCGCCCAAGGCACATAGCGCTTCCAGCTCATAGAAGCGCATGTAGGGCGTGGTGATTTTAGCTACTTGCGGGTTCAGCAGCACCGACTGCTTTACCTGTTGCTGCTGCTCAGGCGAGAGGTAGTTGAAAAAGATGCTGAACATGTTGGCGTAGCGCGTCACGTTGTCGGTGGGCTGGCCATTCACGCGGCTGTGTACTAGGGCACCTTTCTCGGCATTCCAGTAGGTGGCGAAGATTTTGGTTTTGAGGTCGGCGGCCAGTTGCTGGTATTTCTGCGCGCCGGCTTGGTCGTTTACCAGATTAGCGCACAGGGCCATGCTTTCCAGGCTGCGGCAAAACAAGAGTTGTTCGAAACTGACTTCGCCCTTCTTGCTCAGGCCATCAGCCCAATCGATAAACACCCAGTCGCCGGCCAAGCCTTCAAGCAAACCGTCTTTGTTGCGGCGCGCGAGGCAATAGTCCATCAGGCTTTGCATGCGCGGGTAAAGCTGCGTCACCACGGTTTTGTCGCCGGTGTACTGGTAGGCGTCGTAGATGCCGATAAACCAGTAGAAGGTGTAGTCCATAATGGTGTTGATGTGGCTGGTGACGGGGTCTTTGCCGCGCAGCGCGAAGGTGGTGCGGTTCACCGTGGGCGTGTCGAAGTACAGGTAGTAGTTCATCAAGTAGCTCTGGTAGGCGTCGCCCGACCATATCCACCGGTCCCGCTTGATGCCATCGATGAAAAACTCGCGCGTATTGAGGTGCATGGTGTAGGCCGCCACGTCCCAGATCTTGTTTAGCTGCTCATCGGAACACCGAAACTTGCCCCGCTCCACCACCGGCGCGTACTCATGCAGCATCGACACCGAATCAAGGCTCACGCCCGCTTCTGGCCGGATATTCACGTAGCGAAACGCTTTCGACAGCGCGGTCAGCTTATCTGCTTTCTGCAGCTGGTCCACGCTCAGGCGCTCCAGCGTTTCGCAGGTTTCGGTGGCTAAGGCTTCTTCTCTTGACTCGCCGAAGTACAGCGTCACCGGCCCCTTTCCTTTCAGGCCGTGCAGTTGCACGTAGCCAAAGGTTTCGCGCCCGAAGTCCACTACCATGCCGCCTGCCGGGGTGCGCGTTACGCTGGCTGCCCGCCGCGGCTCGGTTGTCAGGCGGAAGGCGGAAGGCAGCACCTGCGGGTCGTTGAAGTTCCAGGAACTCGCCGTCAGCCACGTCGTACCCGACTGGTCGGAAACCTTGCCCGACGCGTCAATCCACTCTTTGTCCTCGTACGTCACCAGCCACGACCCATCGGTGGCGATGGTGGCGCCGCGCACGTACACCGCCGGCACGTGCTCCTGGTTGTAGACTTTGATGTTGAGGCGGTGCTTGCCCGCGGGCACCGTCAGCCGCTCGGGCGCGCCGGAAATCAGCTTGCCATCCAGCTTTACGTTGTACTGCCCTTCGGCGCGCAGTTCAACTTCCTCCGGCTGCTTGAGGTCGAAATCCTGGTGGAAATCAATCAGGGCATAATGACTATCCAGCCGCCAAAACGGCGGGAAGAACGAGCCCCGCTCGGTGCGCCGATTCTGCATTTGGTTACCCAACCAGATTTCGTAGTCACCAGGATACCAGATCCAAGTGGCTGCTTTCGCGCGTTGCTGCGCTTGGGAAGCACTTGTAAGCAACATCACTAGCATAACGGCGGCCATGGCAATGCGGGTCAGATACTGGTTTATCATCAGGTGGGGTGATAGGTTGATCGGCCTTAAGTCATGTGGCTGCATTATGCCATCATGCTAGAGCGTTGCCAAAGTGACTGTCTTGCGAAGCTTGCCGAAGCATCTTTACCGCTTTATTGCCTATGCATTAGGAGTTTACCACCCTAGCGAGATGCAGCAGCTTCATTCAGCAGACGTTCTTTAATTGCTTGGCTTGCTATTGCTTGGCTTGTGATTTGATAGCGTCTGCCTTCTTGGTTTCAGGGCGCAAGTTCTGGTAGGCGGGCTCTAGGCCGGCGGCTTGCTTGATGGCGTTGGCTACCATGGGGCCGTTGTTTTTCCAGACGTTGCCGGGGCCGTTGGCATTGGCGAGAAACTTCTCGGCCGGGCACCAATTGTCTTGGACCGTGATGCCCGCCGAGCCTTCATCCAAGTACAAGTAAAACCAGTGGTCGGGGTCGTGCACGTAGGGCGCCTGGCCGATTCCCTCGACGCGGTTTTCGGTGATGGTCGTGCCGGGTTGGGCCGAGAGGGTGTAGATGCCGGCTACGTCGTAGGTGTGTTGGGCGTAGTGGTGAATGTAGTTGGCCGTCACGCGGTTGTCGCGCATGCAGTTGGCGGTTTTGGTCCAGCCCCACCCTACGCTGATACCGGTATAAGGCACTTGCGAAACTTCGTTGTGCCGAATAGTGGTGTTGCGTACAAAGCCGGCGGCAATACCCACGCAGCCCCAATCCTCGTTGGCGCAATCAGTGAGCAGGTTGTTTTCCAGCAGCTCGTTGGTGCAGATTTCGCGCTCGTCTTTGGGGTTGTAGGGCAGGTGCGTTTCGGTGCCTTCGTCGGAGAATTTGCCGAGTTGGATGCCGTTGCCGGCCACGTCGCGAAAGGTGCAGCCGACTACTGTATCGTCGTGGGTGCCGCTTTGGTAATCGAGGGCGGCGGAGGCCATGTGCAGGAACTGGCACCGCTCGAAGCGCGTGTGGTGCACACCCGCAAGCTCCACGCCCGCGGGCGGACGACCAATCCAGGCTTGGTTTTCGAGACCGGCTTTATCGGGGGTACCGGGTTGTTGAAGCGAGTAGCCATCCAGCAAATACATGCCCGCCTGCAACGGCACGTGGCCTTGCTCGGAGGGTCGCAGCCAGGTGGTATAAGCAAAGGTTAGCTCCTTGAACTGCACGTAGGCTACCGGCTGGTCGAGGCTGCCGGATACCTGCACCAAGGTTTCCAGCACCGGCGCCACCACGTGGGCGCTGCTCATAATTTCGCCCGGCCGGGGCCAGTACAACACTTGTCCGCGTTGCGCATCATAGTGCCACTCGCCGGGCTGATCGAGTAGCTCGACGGCGTTGGTTAGGTAAAAGGCCGAGCTGCCGTTTTTGCCGTCGATGATGGGCCGTGGCCAGGGGTGCTCGAACTGAACTTTGCTTTCGGGCTCATGAAACGTGACGCGGGCCTTGGCACCCTGCACTGTCAGCGTCTTGACGCGCAGCACATTCACGGCCCACATCTGGTGCAACACCATTTCCAGTTGGCCGGCCTGCCGTAGCGCACCTACCGCGGTGGCCGGAACCCAAGCTTCTTTCTTGTTTATGTCCCACGTGAGCAGGCGTGGCAGATTATCATTGTTGGGGGTGCGGGCCCGGACGGCTTTGCGGCCATTCACCCACAGTTGCCGAAACGCCAAGGCCCGGCCACCTACCATCGGCACATCGGCCACCCATACTTGCCCCTGCGCGGCAGCCGGCAAACCGGGTCGGTTGCTGGTATCTTTGCGCCAGCCGGTTAGGGTCACGCCACCACTCAATACAGGTTGCTCGTTGGGGGCGGCTTCAATCAGCGTCGGACTGGTAGCAGTACCGGCATCTTCGGGCCGCAGAAACAACGGCTCGTACAGTCGGTACTCGCCCCCGCGCACCCAAATGTGCACACCCGTTTGCACCGAAGGATCGTTCAACCGGCGCAAATTCCGCGCTTGCCGCAAGGCTGCCGCTACCGTAGCCAGCGGCTGCAAGGCCGTACCAGCAGCCCGGTCAGAACCTTTTGGCGACACCCATATATCAGCCGCGTAGCCTTGGGCAGTCAGCAGGCTGAACGCGAGTAGCAGGCCGTATGCAAGAGTTCGTATCATCAATGCTTCTAAGTGTTCAATCTGCGGTGGAAGCAAGAGCTGGTTCCTTCTCTGATCTGAGGATGAGGAGGGGAATTAGATTCTAGTCTTCATCTAATTATGATTTTTGGCTTCTCCGGTAGCAGGCGTTGACTTATTGAAAGCGGCTTGTAAGGCCTCGAAGCCTTTTAGGGCATTTGATGGTAACAGCTCGCCGTTCTTGCCGAATACTTTTTGCACTTCTTCTTTCTCGATGGTGACTTTAGATTCGTCGAGCTTGCCGGTTTTGTCTTCGGCGGCAGAAAGGTTTAGGGTTAGGTTCTTGGCTAGGAACTCGTACATGGCTTGGCGCTTCGAGGCGCCGTAGTCGTGGCCTTCTTTGGGGAGGTGCACGTTCTCAACTAAGCTGGTTTTGCCGTAGTAGCCGTAGATTTTTTGGAGATAGGGATACGCCACTTCGGGCGTGTGGGCGGTCCAGTCGCCGCCGTCGGTGATGGCGAGTTGGGGGCGCGGGGCGGCCATGGCGGCTAGCTCGGCATTGTTGGTGCCGTTGCCGCAGAGGTGCACGGGCATACCACTTTCGCACGGGCAGCCACCATTGTGGTAGGTGGAGAGCATCACGACCGGCACACTTACTTTGATCCGGTCGTCGAGGGCAGTGAGCAGCATGGTTTGGCTGCCGCCACCCGAGCCGCCGGTAATGGCCACGCGGGTTTTATCAGCGTCTTTCAAGGACAGCAAATAATCCAGGCTGCGCAGGCCGTTCAGGGCCTGCACCGTCATGGCCAGGCTGCGGCGGTGGTCTTCGCCTTTAAACTGCAGCAAGGATTCGCCCCACGCAAACAGGTCGTAGCTGTATACCATGGCCCCCATGCGGGCCAGCGTGGCGCAGCGATACTGGGCATCGGCCCGGTAGCGGCCATCGCCAAAGTGCCCATCGGGGCTGATGATAACGGGCACTTTACCCTTGGCCTTGAGCGGCTTATACAACGAACCCGTTACGTACACGCCCGGCATGGTTTCCAGGGCCAAGTTTTCCACGGTGTAGCCGTCGTACTGGCGCTTGTTGGTGATGATGGGTTTGCTGGTGGGTTTGGGCGGCATCGGGGAGAGGCGCAACGCCTCCCACATGCAGCTCCGTAATTCGGCTTTGCGCTTTTCCCAAGTAGTTGCGTCGTGGTAGCGGGTGGCGAGGTAGGCGAGCTGCGCGGCACCTTCTTCGGGCGTTTTCAGGTGGTACTGGAAGGTTTTGAGTTTGTAGGCCTTGTCGCCGGTTTTGGACACTTGGAGGTCAAACGGGGCCAGCACGTTTTTCAGGGTTTCGTCTACGTCGGGCCGGTAGCGCCACTCAGCATAGGTCACCCACTTATCCTTCACCATGGCCGCGTCGGGCCTGATTTTCACGCCGTAGCGTTGCTGAATCTGGTCGAGCACCGTTTGCAGCGGCAGGCGGTACTGGTCGTCCGAGGTTTGGGCCACGGTGGTCGTAGTCAGCAGAAGCAAGCCAAAAAGCAGGTGCAGGATTCTAGACATGGTGGAGGAACGGCTGTCATTAGGGGATATCGTTCTGGTCAGGCACTTGTTAGTCCCTAATCTTGGGTGATTTCGGCCGTGGCGGAGGGGGCTTGGTAGCCTTTCAGGGCGGGCCACTGGCCGTTTTCGATCTTGACCAGCTTCAGCTTTTTTGGGTCGATGACGGCGTGCTTGATGCTTTTGCGGCGCCAGGTGTACACGAAATGCACCAGGCCATCTTTCGTTTGAATTACCGAAGGATAGGAATACTGGCTGATGGGCGAGTCTTCGAGGATGGCGGCGGCGTACCAAGTTTTGCCATCTTTGGAAACGGCCACGTTCAGCGGCGTGCGAGGACCTTTGGCGAGGGTGCCGGGCGGCAATACGTGGTTGTACACCAGCAATTGGCGGCCGTCGGCCAAGGTCACGGCGTCGGTGCCGGAGTTGTTGTTGGGCAAGTTGGTTTTAGCGAGTGGCGACCAGGTTTTACCGTTGTCATCCGACCACGATTCCAAGATGGCCCGGTCGCGGCTGCGGCACAGCACCTGCAAGCGGCCTTTTTTGTGCAGCAGAATGCTTGGCTGAATGGCACCCTGCGTCTGGCCGTTCTCGACGGGAGCCGTCATAGTCCAGGTTTTGCCGAAGTCGGGGGTGGCTTCGAAGTGCACGCGCCAGCCGCCGCTGCCTTCGGTGCTGGTAGGGCTCAGCAACGTGCCGTTTTTGAGCAGCACCGGCTTGTTTTTCACGGGCCCGATGTAGCCTTCCGGCAAGGCCTCGGCCGCCGACCACGTCAGGCCGTTGTCTTTCGAGGTTTTCAGCCAGCCTTTCCAATCCGAAGGCTTGGGGCCGATTTTGTAGAACAGCAGCAGGTCACCGCCGGGAGCTTGGTAGAGCACCGGATTCCAGGTAGGGTAGCGCAGCGTCTCGTTCACGACGCCGTTGGCGACTTCCACGGGCGTGGTCCAGCGGCCGTTTTCCTGCCGGCTCACCCAAATCCCGACGTCGGGGTTGCGCTCCTTGGTGCCGCCAAACCAAGCCGCCACGAGGCCCTTGGGGGTTTCGGCAATGGTGGCGGCGTGGCTTTCCGGAAACGGCGCTTTCTCGAAGATGAACTCATCGGTCAGAATGCCTTGCTTCCATGGCTTGGTTTGCGCCGCTAGGTTGCCCGCTAATAGGCTCCCAATTACAACCAGAAGTATCTTTTTCATGCAGTGGTCTTGTTGCAACCTGAATTAATGGTTTAGCTCCAGGCTAGCCAAAATGAAGGGGCCCGTACCTTTCGGATCGTTCACCCGAACAGGCTCCTTGATGTAGTATTCATAGGACCCGTCGCGGTCGGCGCTGAGGCCCGCTACTTCGCACACTTGCAACAAATTCAGCTCGCCGTCGGGCTTGGTTTCCACGAACCGGTCGAGGATGCCGGAATAGCCTTTCTCGGCGGCGCGCAGGTAGGTTTTGTCGAGATAGTGGCGGTTGGCGCCTTTGGCCAGGGCGTACACAAACATGCACGAAGCCGAGGCCTCCAGGTAGTTGCCGGCCCGTTCGGGTTGGTCCATCACCTGGTACCAGAGCCCGGATTTCGAGTCTTGGTATTTGTGCACGGCCACGGCCACCCGGTCCAGGATGGCGAGCAGGTTTTTGCGCTGCGGGTGCGTTGAGGGAAAGTAGTCGAGCACATCGACCAGGGCCATGGCGTACCAGCCCATAGCCCGGCCCCACACGTTGCTGGATACGCCGGTTTGCTTGTTGGCCCACGGCTGCAGGCGGCTTTCATCCCACCCGTGGTAGAGCAAACCGGTTTTGGGGTCGCGGAGCTGCTTTTCCATCAACATCAGTTGCCGGGCCACCTCGTCGAAAGCAGCTTCGTCGTGGAAGGTGCTGGCGTATTGGGTTAGGAACGGACTGGCCATGTAGGCGCCATCCAGCCACATCTGCCAGGGGTACTTCAGCTTGTGCCAATAGCCGCCCTCGGTGGTTTTGGGCTGCCATTTGAGTTGGTGGCGCAGTTGGTCGAGGGCCTTGCGGTACTTCTCGTCTTTGGTGAGGTTGTAGAGGTTGAAGAGGACTTTGCCGGAATTAAGGTTGTCGAGGCTCAGGTCTTCGGGTTTGTAGGTTTTGATAGCGCCCTGCTCGTCCACCATCTTGTCGCCGTAGCGCTGAATGTAGGCCAGGTACTTCGGGTCTTTGGTTTTGCGCCACATTTCTTCCAGGGCATGAATGATCAGGCCTTGGGTGTAGCCCCAGGTGTCTTTCTGCGCGGCGTCGGCCATCCAGGGGCTGCGGTTGAGCACCGACACCAGCATCCGTTCCGACCATTTCTTGGGGAACCGCGGGTCAGCGGGCTCGGTTAGCTCGGTTAGGTCGTGGTCGAAGAGCGGTCCGCCGAAGCTCGGTGACGCAATCAGCGCACTGGCTATGCCATACACTGCTATCCAACGCCCGGCGAAATTATCGTTCATATCCACAAAATCAATCACTTAGTATTGGCTACAAAGGCGTAGTCCCCGGACCCAACCTCGAATACGGCCCTATCCCCTTCCATGCGCACGAACTTCACCCCCGCCACACCGGACACTTTTTTGCCGCTTTCCTGCACGTCTTTCGCGTCTTTGGCCGGGATATAAACCAGCGCCTTGGTATTGCCGGGCACGCTCAAGTTCCAAGTGAAGCGCTTGGCATCCTGCTTCCAACTGCTCTTGATCAGCCCGCGCACCGAGTGGTACGAGGCCTGCACCGACGTGAGGCCGGCGGTGGGTGTGGGCTTCATTTCCAGGCGCTGGAAGCCGGGTGCGTCGGGGGCCGACTTGATGCCGGCCAGGTTTTCGTAGTACCAAACCAGCAGGTCGCCGAGCAGCATCACGTGGTTTTGGGAGTTCATGGCGGGGTCGGCGGTGTTGCCGTTCCATAGCTCCCAGATGGTGGTGGCGCCATTGGCGGCCATGTAGCCCCAGCTTGGATAGTCGCGGTTGGTGGCTAGGCGCAGGGCAATGTCGGGGCGGCCGTGCGCGGTGAGGCCACGCATCAGCCACTGCGTGCCGATTACGCCGGTGCTGATGTGGCCCTTGTTTTCCACCAGAATCTTGTCGGCAATGTTCTGGAACACTTTGCCTTGATCTTCTTCGGGTACCATGCCGTAAGCCAGCGGCAACAGGTTGGCCGTGACGGTGCCGTTGCTGTACTGGCAGGTTTCCTTGTTCAGGAATTTCTGGTTGAAGGCGGTTTTCAGCTCGGCGGCCAGCGTGGCAAACTCCTGCGCGTCCTGCGGCTTATCGAGCACCTTCGCGAAGCCCTGCATCAAGCCCAGCAGGTGGTAGTAGGTGCTGCTGGCAATGAGCACACCGTCGGTGTTGCGGGCGGGGTCCTTGGAGTGAATCAGCTCTTTCGACTCGGGCGGTACGCACCAGTCGCCGTACTTGTCTTTGGTGAGAAGACCGTTTTCCGAGTAGTTCTGGCGCATGTAGGTCAGCCAGCGCTTCATAGAATCGTAGTGGCGGGTGAGCGGGGCGGCGTCGCCGTACTGCCGGTAGAGCATATCGGCGATGGTGAGGTAGGTGCCGGGCCAGGTTACGTTGTCGCCGTAGTAGCGCCAGAACGCGGGGGCCACGTCGGGGATGCTGCCGTCCACTTTTTGGGCCTGCTCGATGTCGCGGAGCCACTTGGCGTAGAGGCGGGCGTTGTCGAACACGAAACTCTCGCCGTAGGCGCCGGTGGTCCGGTCGCCGAGCCAGGGCTGCCGCTCGTTGCGCTGCGGGCAGTCGATGGGCATGCCTTTGTAGTTGCCGCGGATGCCCCAGTAGGCGTTCTTATACACCTGGTTGATGGTGGCGTCGGAGGTGGTGAACTCACCGGTGGTGGCAATGTCGTCGTACACGATGCGGCCATCGAAATCGGCTACGGTGGGCGCGGCGCCGGGCCAGTTGCTGATTTCGGCGTAGCGGAAGCCGTGGAAAACGAAGGTTGGCTCCCAGGTTTCGCGCCCGCCGCCTTTGAGCGTGTACACGTCGGTTACGCGGGCATCGCGCAGGTTGGCTACGTACAGCTCGCCGCTTTTCTGCAAGGTTTCGGCGAAGCGCAAGGTCACTTTCTGGCCTTTCGGGCCACTGGTGCGCAGCTGGAGCCAGCCCACCATGTTCTGGCCCATGTCCAAGATGTACTTGCCGCCGGCCAGGGGCTTGATGGACACCGGCTTGATGGTTTCCATCACCTTCATGTTCTCGTTCATCTGCGCCTCAAACGCGCCGCCGGGCTCCTGTACCAGCTCGGCCTTCCCCCACTTTTTAGCGTCGAAACCGGCGGTGCTCCACCCGGGCATCTCCTTGGTGGCGTCGTATTCTTCGCCGTCGTACTCGTTGTTGGTGCGGATGGGGCCGTCGGCGGTGCCCTGCCAGGTATCGTCGGTTTTGATGACGTCGCGGGTGCCGTCGGCGTAAGTTACTTCCAGTTGCATGAGCAGCTTGGGGTAGCCGAAAGTCTTGATTTTGTAGGGCTTGTAGTTCTGGCGCATGGCGTAGAACCGGCCGTTGCCGAGCACGGTGCCCAGCGCGTTGGGGCCCTGCTTGAGCAGCGGCGTCACGTCGTAGGTGTTGTACTTCACGCCCTTGGTGTAGTCGGTGGGGCCGGGCGCCAGCACCTGCTCCCCTACCCGCTGCCCGTTCACGTACAGCTCGTACAGCCCCAGCCCGATGATGTAGGCCGTGGCTTGCTTGATGGGCTTTTCGGTTTTGAATTCCTTGCGGAAGTAGCGCGCCGACAGCCGGGCGTGGCTTTCCTCTTTGTCCCAGGCAAACGCCCGGTCGAAGCCAATCCAGCGGCCTTTCCAGTCGAGGTAGTTCAATAAGCCCACACTCCAGCGGGCCGGCGTGCTCCAGGCGCTTTCGCCCTGGTTGGTCCAGGTGCGCACTTTCCAGTAGCACTGCGCCCGGCTATGGAGCGGCGTGCCCGCATACGCCACGTGCACCGACTGCCCGGAATTCACCTTGCCCGAGTTCCACAGGTCGCCTTCGTCGGCGGCCAGCTTCGCCGGCGTGGAGGCCACCAGCACCTGATAGGCGGTTTGTTCCAGGCCGCGCTCGGTACCGCTCAGCTCCCAACTAAGCCGCGGCGCTGTTGCGTCGATGCCTTCGGGGTTGGTCAGCAGCTCGCAGCGCAGGCGTTGGAGCTGCACGGCCACGGGCTTATTCGCCCGAAAAGCCGTGAGCAGTAAGATCGTACAAAGAAAGACAAGCAGGCGTTTTGCGTTCATAGGGGATGACCCTACCCCCGGTTCCCTCTCATTTCGGAAAGGGAAAGCCTGACGATTGACAGGCGCAGTCCGCGGGTTTGTGCAGGGCACTTTTCAAGTCCCATAGTTCGCCAAATTTCCCGCTCGTTCATTCTACGATCTTAGCATAATGCTTTAGGATTTGGGCATGGAAGGAATAAGAGTATCGTATCAATTGTCTTAACATATACCTCCTTATTATAATATGCTACTACATATTCAGGCAAAGTGCATACGGTATCTATTTTAATCGGTGCTATTCTTTATCCCTTTATCTTTTATATACTTCGTTAATTCGTCTATTTTCAAAACTTTATCATATTCGCTTTTTACCTTACCCAATTTACAATCTTCGGATATAAGCCTTAGGAAAGAACTAAAATCTGGATTTTCAGATACCAGTCTGTTTACCGTATCCCAATCTATTCCATTATTTATCCTTGCTGGAAACAATATTTCACTCTCATAAATATTCTCAGCATTTAACTTAATAACGCCTATACCGAAAGCATTATTAAGCCTCCTAATTTCGTCTCTCAGGGAAGCATCATCGTCCAAATTCAGGGTTACTAAATACCCTTCATTAGCCCAACTAGAATTAGAGACTGCCTGAAAATATGATTGCCGAAGATTTGAAAAGTTGATATAAACCTTAAGCTCGAATGAGAATAATTTTATTGAACTGATTGACAAGTGATTTTGAATATCTAATGTTTCAGTTTTATAGTCACGAAAGGGAAAGTAGACACCAACTAAATCTGGATGCAGCCATTCATTCTGCCCCTTTCCACTCTTTGTAGATGTCTCGTGATATATTGTTTTAACATTAGCTTTGAAATGAGTATCGCCATAAGCATAAGCTACAAGCATAGTGTGTAAATCTCTTTCATTAAATTTCTTAGTTTCACTTTTCTCTTTTTTAGCAATTTCTAATTCCTTTTGCTTTTGAACCTTATCTAGATCGGTTTTAATGGACAATTTTCTTAAAAAGAATTGCGCAGGTCTTTCATTAGTTTGAATAATGAGCGAATTATCCCCAGCTCTCTGAATATCAGTGTAGCAATAAGCACCTATAGTATCCCATGGAGTTTTGCCGGAAGTCACAAAATCACCAATTGTACCCAGTTCATTTGCTTTCACCCAAATTTCTTTCGGAGACAAAGGTGTACCTGCTTTCTCTATTGTCTTTTCAATTATATTCCAAAAAGTTGTCTTTGCCATCTCTCCGCTATAAAAAGAACTTAGTATTAAAAAAATTATACACTCAATGCTACACAAAGGCACAAATAAAGCAGCTATTGGCCTGTAAACAAACAGCGGGCATCAAACCTCATCGGCCTGCTACCCGCTGCTACATTCTAACGCTATCTCTTACTGTTTCCCAACCGCGGCAGGTGTCATCTGCTTGCCGGTGAAATCGAAGTAGAGTGTAATTTCCTTGGCGTACGAAGGGTCTTTGCTGTAGTCATAGTACATGTTGGTTTTGCCCATCGGGCCCATGTTCTCGGCTTCCTGCGACTTGGTGCCGATGGGCGTGACACCACCATTTACTAGTTTTCGTTAGATGCCCGCCTAGCCTTCAATTGGTTGATATCCGTCACGTCTTTCGGCCTAGCATTTGCTGCTTTGTCAACCAACAAATCATCATAACTGATGAACGGAATATCAACTTCCCTCAAAGCAATAGTCTCGCGGCTTTTAAACGAAACACCGAACCTCAGTGGTGCTTTCAATTCTGGCAGAAGATCAAGCGTAAATTGCTCGAATTCGTATCTAAAGAAGGATTTACTAGGATTTGGGGCCTGCTCTTCTTTAAATTTCGTGACATCTTGCCCCAACTCCTCAAGTGCCTGTAGTAGCTTGAAGTAATTAGTATAGGTCGGATTATACCATATGTCTAAATCGGGTTTATCCGCAATTGCGCCGACTGCATTCCTTGACTGTCTGTAGTAGCCGTGCAAAGCTACCGCAGTACCTCCAACAACAAGATATTCAACCTCATGCTTGTTGAGAATGCTACAGACAGCGAGGATGCTACCTACTAGATTAGCGTTCATCAGAAGATTGCACCTTCTTTTTGGCGGCTAGCTCACGCTGCAAAATCTTTATAAACTCCTCGAACTCCGCGTGTGCTTTATCACGTGCTGCTGGAGTTGCTTTGGCTTCTTCAGCATCTGACTTCAACGCTTCGAAGCTTGTGAATCGTGTAAGCTTTGCCATGGCGGTGTTATTTAATGTTACTGTACTGGCTGGGTTAGCAATCAAGAGACGTATCGCCGCGGGTATAAACTCTGGAACTTCTGATTCTCGCTAGTATTTCATCAGCAGATTCGCTACTAAAGTATGCGCCAAAAAGGGCGGAAAGATCAAGAGCGGCGGGGGCTTCTACTGCTCCTGCATTCGCTTTTTTGAAATTCTCGTAGCCAGTTTCCAGCGCTTCCCCTTTGACAACTCCGCGTGGGCCATAGTGCTTGCCTCTGAACTCGCTTAGGATGGTTACACTGCTTTTCTTCGTGCTCATAACGGTTAGGCGGTTCAGGCTGTGGCTAATGTAACGAAGCTACAATAGTTACGCAGAAACGCAGCTTTTGTAGTTTCAAGATACGCAACAACGAAACGGTAGAGATGCTTCCCTGCGTTCAGCATGACACAAAGTTCTTACCGCTTCCCAACGGCTGCCGGGGTGGCCTGCTGGCCGGAGAAATCGAAGTACAAGGTTAGTTCCTTGGCGTACGAGGGGTCTTTGCTGTAGTCGTAGTACATGCTAGGGCGACCCATGGGGCCCATGTTCTCGGCTTTCTGCGACTTGGTGCCGATGGGCGGAATGGCGTGCATAAACGAGATGGTGCCCGTCGGGAAGGCGGGCGCGGTGTTGAAGGGCGTGGCCGAGAAGCGCGGCGTGAACAGGCGCAAGAACACATCCTCCTGGTCGCATACTATCGTGATGGGCTGCTCGGTGGTTTGCAGCTTCATCCAGTAGAAGTTGGAGTAATAACCCTTGAACTCCGGGTACTCGGGGCCTTTCGTGCCTTCGGTTTCGCCGGTGGCGGTGTTGTTGTAGGCCTTGGTCCAGACGCCTAAGTTGTTGCCTTTCAGGCGGTCTTTCCACACGCGGTAAGGCCCGTCGCCCATCCACTGCACGCCGCGTACCTGCTTTTCGGGGTAGGTGAAGCTCAGGCCGGCCAGGGTAAACTCGTAGTCTTTGGGAAAGTACTTGGCCGTCATCCTCACCCAACCCGAGGAATAAATAGTCCAATCCAAGGACTGGTAGCTGCTCTTCTTTCCAAACTTGGCGCTGACCACCACGTTCTTGCCGTCTTGCTTTTGCGAGAGGCCTTCGAACTCGGTGGTGCCCTCAGCCAGCACGGGACCGTTGGCAAACGGGATGATGCCTTTGGCGTTGCGCACCTGCCGCAACAAGCCGGTTTTGCGGCTGAACGCTAGCTGCACGCCGTTGGCTGCTACGGTGTAGAGCGAGTCATTTTCCGACACAGTTGCGGCCGTGGCACCATCCATTGTGACGAGCTGTTGAGCTACGCGCTGCGGACGGGCAAGAGGCCAACTCCAGGTATAGATTTCGCGGCCGTCGGGGTAGTTGGCCGTGATGTAGAGCACGTCGTGGGTTTGCCAGTCGGTGGGGAGAGTGAGCTGGAGCGAGCCGAACTCGCTAGGCGCAATGGCCGGAGCCGTGATGGGGCCGGTTTTGGTGACGGCCGCGGCGGAACTGCCGGGCTTGGGTAGTTGGGCTAGCTTCCAGGTGAAGCGGCACTGGTTGAGGTTGGTGAAGAAAAACTGGTTCTGCACGCGGAAGGCACCGTTGAAGTTCGGCGTGATTTCGCGGCGCTCGAAAAACACCGGCGCCCACACTTCCTTGATGGTGTAGAAGCTGCCCTCCTTTTCGCGGTACGGACCAAGGATGCCGTCGGCGCCGTGGTTGCCGTCGGTGTCGAGGATGCCGCCCTTGTCGGCACGCACCACGCCGGCGTCGGAGAAGTCCCACAGGAAGCCACCGGCCGAGAGCGGCTCGCGCCACATCTGCTCCCAATAGTCTTGCAAGCCGGCACCGTGGCCGCCGTCGTAGAGGCCGTGTAAGAACTCGGTGGGGAATACCACGTTGTGGCCGTGCAAGTGGGTACCGTTGCCGTAGTCGTAGTTGATATAGTGTTGGGTATCGGTGCCGCGGAACACCTGCCAGGCGTGAATGACGGGGCGCTTTTGCAGGTCCAGACGGTCGAGGACGGGGTCGAGGTCGAAGTTGTGGCCGCCCTCGTTGCCGTTCACCCACACCACGATGCTCGGGTGAGTTTCGTCTTTCACCACCATTTCCTCGGTGAGCTTGGTGCCGGTGGGCGTATCGTAGTTGCCGTGCCAGCCGGCTACTTCATCGAGCACGAAAAGGCCTAAGGAGTCGCAGGCAGCCAGGAAATGGTCGTCGGGCGGGTAGTGCGACATGCGCACGGCGTTCATGTTCATGTCCTTCATCAGGTTCACGTCCGTGACGCTGAGCGCCTTGCTGGTGGTGCGGCCCGAGGTGGGCCAGAACGAGTGCCGGCACACGCCCTTGAACTTGATTTTAATGCCGTTCACGTAGAAGCCTTCCCGCTCGCGCAGCTCCACCGTGCGGAAGCCCACGCGCTTGTCGAGGGTGTGCACGGGCTGACCGCTCTTGCGCAATGTGAAGGCTACGCGGTACAGGTTGGGGGCTTCCGGCGTCCAGAGTTTCGGCGAGGCCAAGGTGGTTTGCAGACGCGTGGCGGCGCTGCCCGCGGTTACGGTGGCTTTGAACTCGCCGCCGGCTTTCTGCCCATCGAGCGTGTAGAGTTGGCCTACCACTTCATCGGCGACTGTTCCGTTCACGTACACGTCGGCTTTAAACGAGCCGTCGGCTTTGGCATCCACGGCTACGCGGTTGAGGTGCGTGGTGGGCAGCGCCTCCAAAAACACCGGCCGGAAGATGCCACCGAACAGCCAGAAGTCGCCGCGCCGCTCGGCATCGTTCACCGATTCGTTGGTGGAATGCTTGGATACGGTGGCTTCGAGCAAGTTGGTTTTGCCGTACTGCAGCAGCTTGGTGATGTCGTATTTAAAGCGGTAGTACGAGCCTTGGTGCACTGCCCCCGCCGACTGGCCGTTGATCTTGACTTCGGTATCGGTCATCGAGCCATCAAACACGATGTTTACCGTCTTGCCCTTCCAGGCGGCGGGCACGTTGAACTGGTACTTGTAGAGGCCCTTTTCCTTGCCGCGCGCAGTGTCTTTGTCGTGGCCGTAGTTGTACTTGCCGAAGCCCTGCAACTCCCAATTCGAGGGCACGGCAATGGTGGTCCACTTGCCGGAATTGCGCCCGGCGGTGCAGTAGAACTTCCACTTCTTCGCGTGGTCTTTGTCGGTACCAGACAGGAACATCGTTTCGGTGCCCTGCGCGCGGAGGCCAGTAGCAGCTAGACAGAGCAAGAGGGCAAGTAGGAGTTTGGGCATCGGGTGGGGTCAATTAGCGGCGGAGCCGGTTGCGGCCTCTGGCACGCTTGTTTTCAGCGACTTCAAATAGAAGGTGGCTAACGGGTCTGATTCGCCTGCTTGGGGTAGGTCGTAGGTTTGGTCGGCGGGGGTGTCCGGCGTGGGGAAGTGGCGGGCCTCACCGGTGCGGAACATGATTCGCTCGAAGGAAGCTACCGGCGCGAAGAAGATGTAGGTACCAGAGGGCTTGCCGTTGATGGACACCGTGAAGGACCGGGCATCGGCGTCGAGCGACACGCGCACGTCGTACTGCTGGCCGGCTTGGTACTTGGTGATGTTCTTGAAGCGGGCCCCGGCTTTGTGGCGGAAATTACCCTCGGCATCGAAGGTGAGCTGCACGGCCGGCGTGCCTTTGCCGTCCTGAAACTCGATTTGCAGCAGGCCCTTGTCGTTTTGAGCAGGCACCACCGAAAACTCCGCTACCACTTTCTTGGCCTCTGGAATGACGCGCTCGGCTTTGGCATAGTCGAACTTGTCGGAGTCCTTGAACACCAGACCCTTCGTGCCATCCGGCAGCTTACCGATTTCCACTGGCGCTTGCACCAGGCTGTAGGTGTTCCAGTTCACCAGTTCCTGCCCAGCCGGCAGTTGCGCAAATACTTCGTTGGCCTGCGTTTCCGCTTTGGCGTGCACTGGCACGGGCACCGAGGCAATCCAGATGTCTTCCTTGTTCATGCTGTACGTCACCCACAGCTTTTTGTCGGGCGGTGTGCCGTCGCCTTCCTGAATGCCGCGCACGTACTGCGGGCCGTACGACTTGTAGTTGCCGCCGTAGCGCATGGGGCTGATTTCGCCGTGCACCAGCCACAGATCGGTGTAGTCCAACCCGTTTTCACTGGTGGAAATGCCGAGCGGCCATCGGAATTCCGAGGGGTTGTACACGGTGGCGTAGCGCCCATCGGAGGTGCGCTGGCCCCAAATCTTGGCGTTGCTGTTCACAAACTTCGGCGCCCGAACAACCGGATTGGGCCAGGTTTTGCCGCCGTCGGGGCTGATAGTGGTGAGGGCGTGCTTCCAGATGCCCACCACCCGGTTGTCGGGCAGGTGGTAGTAACTGAAGGCTTTGTACTCCTTTTTGAGCGGAATCAATGGGTCGTCGCGGTCCTGCTCTTCCACCATCTGCTGCATCATCAGCGGCGAAGCCAGAATTTCCTCGCAGGCCGCTACAAAACCCTTGTCTTTGCTGCTGGTGTAAAACGGGTACGTAGACTTCGACTTGTCCCAGGTCTTGTTGTTTCGCAGAAAGTAAATCGGGCCGAATTTGCCATTGGACAGCACCTCGCGCACCACCCGCCCGATGCCTTGGCCGTCGTTTGGGTCGTCTTTGGCGTCGAGGGCAATGCCGTAGTAACCGAGCGTTAGTAGGCGGTTTTTCTTGGACACGTAGAAGCCCACGCGCTGGTGCATTACGGCCACTAAGTCCTTGGCGACTTTGCCGGGCTGGTCGGGTTTGGTAACGCCGTCCGGAATTTTGTAGGGCGGAAAAATCACCGTGGGGTTGGTCCAGGTTTCGCCGTCCTTGGAGGTAAGCAGCAGCGTGCGGCCCGGCGGCACGTGCTCCCCCACCGGGTTGCTGAGGTATTGCAGGTAAAATTGCCCGTTCCAGTAGGCCAACATGGGGGCATGGTTGTAGGTCCACCCCTCCCCGTTGGCGGCGCTCGGCTGCTCGCGGTTGGCGCGCAGCACCTGCCGGGTGTGCGTCCCGATGGCCGGCCGCAGCTGTCCGTGGTGGTAGTCCACGTTGCTGAGCGTGGTGCCGGTGTAGCGGATGGTTTCCTGGCCGCGGGCGGAAAGACTGCCCAGCACAGTTAACGCAGTAGCCGCGAGAGGTGCTATATGCTTACTCATGAGTTCCGCTCGTTGACGTTGCGGCGGCCGCCCCGGCGGGGGCGCTTTGCAACAAGGTGTTGAAAGTCTTGCGCGGCACCGCGAAGATGGTACCGTGCTTGTGCCCTTCCGGCACGCTGGTCTGCCCCGACACGTCGGTGAACGACTTGAAATCAGAGGTCTTCATCACGCCGTAGCGCTTTTCCTTGTAGGCGTCGTAGTAGATCAGCCACTCGTCGTGCGGGAGGCGTACCACGCTCGGGCCTTCGGTGAAGTTGCCGGTAAACGGCTCCGACACGTTCGGAAACGGACCGAGCGCACTCGGCCCGAAGGCCACTTTGATGTTGCGGTTGGGCCGGGTGTTGTCTTTCACTACCAGCACGTAGTCTTTGGCGGCGCGCTGCACCACCACGGCATCAATCGAGCTGAAACCGGGGTCGATAAAGAGCTTGGCGGGCGTAAACGACTGAAAATCCTTGGTAGTAGTATAGTAGAGTCGGTGGTTGTTGTCTTCTTCTTCGATGCCTTTCGGGAAGCGGAACGGGATGGTGGAGGCCCACACGATGAGGTACTGCTTGGTGGGCGCATCGTAGAAGATTTCGGGGGCCCACACGTTCACGGTGGTCGGTTCGTGCCCCATCACATCAATGAAACGCTGCGTCGACCAGTGCACCAAATCCTTGGAACTGGCGTAGCCAAAGCCTTTGTCGCCTTTCCAGCCGCAGGTCCACACGAGGTGGTAAGTGCCGTCCGGCCCGCGGGCTATGGACGGGTCGCGCATTAGCTTGCTTGGCCCCACCTGCGGCGTCAGAAACGAGCGGCCCATGTCCGTCCACTTGTAGCCGTCGTGGCTATAGAGCAGCCGTAGCCCGTCAGTAGCCGGCTCCCGAAACGACGTGAACATGTACACGTCCTTCGAGCACGCACTCAGCAGGGCGGCCCCAAGCAGCGGAGTAAGGAAGCGCAGGGCTTTACGTTTGATCATTGATTTTTTTCAGAAACGCTAGACTGTCACGCCATGCATCGGCTCCGCCTCCGCATGACGTTCTTTCGTTTTATAGGTTCAGTAAGCGCTACACAGTATCCAGAATCAACACCCAATCGTTGCCATTCTTCACCTCGCCGGGCGGGTTGAAGTCTTGGATGCCTTTGTTGGGGAAGGTGCCGATGGCGGTGGTTTTGCCGTCGCGCGGACTAAACCAGGAAGCTTTCACCTTGGCCCCGCTGATTTTGCCGTGGTTCACCTTGATGTTGCGGCCGTTGTAAGTGTACACGAACGCGTAGTTCTTGCCCCGGGTACCGAACAGGCGGTTGTACTTCTCCCCCACTTCCCCGGCAATCAACGACTGGTCGGGTACCCGCTCGAAGAAGGGCCGGGAAAGCATCAGGTTCTTGAGGTGCACCATTTGGGCCGCGCCCGGCGCGTTGATGGCCGACGACCACAACTCCGAAGAGCCGTAGGCGCTGCCTTTGTCGAACGAACTGTGCATCTGCATCACCGAGTTCTGCCCGTAGGTGTAACCAAACGCGCCCGCAAACACCGACCAATAGCCGTAGCGGCGCACATCGGCATCGTTCCAGCGGGGCTGCGTGATGTCGTGCAGACCCTGCGGAATGCCCTCGTAGGAGGGTTCACCGTCGATACTAGGCTTGGTGGGCGTTAGCTTGTTGTCTACTAGTTGGTAGCGCCAGTTGTCTTCGCCGTAGAGCTTTTTCTCGTTGCGGGAGGTGTCCTGCTCGTAGCGCCGGTGGCCCGACTGGTACATATTGAAATCCAGCCACGCCGCCTGGTGAAACCAATCCGACGACTGCGTGCGGCCGCGTGGGTGGTACGTCACCAAGTGGTTGGGGTCAACGGCTTTGAGCGTGCTGCCAATCGTGTTCCACACCTTCAGCGAGTCCGAGCCGGCAATGTCGCCGCCGTTCAGCCAGATGATGTTGGGCCGGTTCTTATAGCGCTCGGCCAGGAAAGTGGCGTAGGTTTTGGCTTGCAGCTGATTGACTTTGCCGGCCTTCACGTTGGTGCCCCACACCGGCACGAGGCCCATGTACAGCCCTTTCTTGGCGGCTAGGTCGATGATGTAATCGACATGGTCCCAAAAGTCGTACTGCGCGGCGTCGGTGGGAGTGCTGCCGGGCGTAAGCAGCGGCTGCGCCACGTTGCCACGCACCAGCGCCGAGTCGCCATACACGTTCGCGCTCGGCACTTGGTGCAGCACCATCACCTGAATGACGTTGAAGCCTTTTTTGCGCCGGTCTTCGAGGTAGGTTTCCGCTTCTTCGCGCTTAAGCTTGTTGAAGAGCAGCCAGCCGGTGTCGCCGAGCCAGAAGAACGGCTTGCCGGCTTCGGTGGCCAAGTACCGGCCGTTGGAAGCTACTTTCAGCTTGCCCGTTGGCTCAACGGCTGGCGCCCACGCAGTGAGCGATGCCAGCAGGAAAAGCACGAAGAAATTGCGGGGCTTTATGGGCATTTGCGTGATGGTATTGCTCCTGATAAGCTTAAAAAGCCGTCATGCTTCGGCAGGCGGATGCTAGATCAAGCATGAGGGCCTTTTAAATGGTTTCAGCTATGACTTTGCTTTGCCGGCAGCGGGCCGCACGTTTTGCAACGGTACCACGCTGTTGAGGTACTCTTCGATGTTGGCGTAGCCGTCTTTGTCACGGTCCTGAGTGGCGTCGGCGGCGTTTTTAGGGTCCAGGCCGTGCGTTTTTTCCCATGCGTCGGGCATGCCGTCGTTGTCGGCGTCGGCGTAGGGCTTGCCCTGGTAGACGGGGTACCCTCCTACCTGCGCGGGGTCCGTAATGATGCCTTGCTTGTAGGAATCGGCGGGCAGGCGACGTTTGATGTAGGGACTTGGCGGGGTGGGTTGCGCGTTCTTGGCGTAGGTGATTTTGCCGGTGCGCACGTCCTCCACGATGCGCGCATCCACGGCGTCGCGCTTGGGCAGCGTGCAGCCGACGTTGGCCAGCACGTATTGGTAGGCTTCTTGGGCGGACAGCACCGTGCCCATGTTAGGCAGCGTGAACGGCTTGTCGGCTTTAATTGCAGCCACAATTTTATCGGCTTCGGGCACGCCTTCCACCTGCACGCCGCCAGCCCAATTGTCTTGGGTAACTTTCGCGTTGCCGGCTACCACGTTGCCAGCCACATACGCCTTGCCGAACAGGTTTTTCGCGTCTTTGTCGCGGCCCGATTCGGGCTTTAGAATCCGGTAGCTGATGGGCTCCCCGGCGGGCGTGATGGGACCGGGCTTGTAGTAGTTGTTCACGAAGTTGTACTCCGACTTGTTGTCGCCGCCATCGGCCGAGCGGTTCCACCAGTTGAACACCACGTTGTTGGCGAAGTTGAAATCGCCGTACATGCCCACCGAGGGGTTGCGGGCAATGTTATTCGCCCACAGGTTGCGGGTGAACAAGCTGTTAAGCCCCCCAATGGTACTCCCAAACGCGTGGTTGTAGGTATCCAGCCCTTCCGAAAAAATAGAATTCTGAATGGTCACGTTCACCGTCGGCAGCTTGTCGGCCTTACCGGTTTCGGGGTTGTGGTAGACGTGCCGGTAGATGGACATGTTCTCATCCAGCCCCCAACTCGCCGACACGTGGTCGATGATGATGTTGCCCACCGGGTTGCCGCCCAAGCCGTCGTCGCGGCGGGCTACGTCGGTGGCGCCGCGGCGGAAGCGCAGGTAGCGCACCACCACATCGTGGGTGTTGATCCAGATGGACTCGCCGGCTACGCAGATACCGTCGCCGGGGGCGGTTTGACCCGCAATGGTTACGTAGGGCGCCCGGATGATGATGGGGTTTTGCAGCTTGATGATGCCCGCCACATTGAACACGATAATGCGGGCTCCCCCCTGCTCCAACGCCTCACGCAAGGTACCGGGGCCGCTGTCGGCCAGGCTCTTCACCACGTACACCTTACCGCCCTGCCCGCCAAACACGTGCGCCCCGCCGCCTTCGGCGCCCGGAAACGCCAGCCGGCTCGATTGCGGCAAATCCGACGGTTTCGCGGCCCACGGCACGTAGGGCTTGCCGGCTTTGGCCTCGGCTTCAATGATGGGCAGCGCCTTTTTCCAGGCTTCGTCCGAGCGTTTCTCGGCTTCGGCCAGGGCGGCATCAGCCTTGGCCTGCACTTCCGGCGGAATCTTGGGGTACTGCGCCAGCGCTGGTCGGGCGGCCGTAGAAGCAAGAACGGAAAGGAAAAGAAGGCGCTTGTTCATGTGTGCTTAGTGCTAGTCATTGCTGTAGGGAACGGTAAATGAGGCGCCCGCCAGAACTTAGTACCCCGGGTTTTGCAGGAACTCGGCCTTGTTGGTCACGGCATCTAGGTCGCTCTGCGGAATGGGGCGTAGCGCGTGGAAATCCTGGATGCTGGTCCGGGCGTCGGGGTTGTAGAGGCGGACCCGCTCGGCAAGTTTGCCGGTGCGTTTTAGGTCCAGCCAGCGCACTTGCTCGCCGGCCAGCTCGCGGGCCCGCTCGTCGAGCACAAAGTCCAGGGTCATTTGGCTGGCAGTTACTTGCATGGCGTTGGTGCGGCCGGGCAGGGCGGCGCGGGTGCGCACCAGGTTCACGTAGTAAGCAGCCGAATCGGCTTTGCCGAGGCGAACCTGCGCTTCGGCCCCGATGAGGACGATGTCGCCCAAGCGCAGCATGAAGGCGTCGCGGGAGCTTTCCGTTACGGTGGCGGTGGCGCGGGTGGGGTCGTCGAACTTGCGCAACGAGGGGTAGTAGCGCCGTTCGCCTTTCAACGAGCCGTTGGCGTTGTAGAGGTCGTCGATGTCGTACACCTTGTAGCGGTAGCGGCGGGTGTAGCGCTGCTGGAAATCATCGATGCTGCGCTTGGTGGTGAACACCGCGGTGTCGCCAACCGTGA
Organism: Hymenobacter sp. YC55; assembly: GCF_029433095.1. GTDB lineage: Bacteria > Bacteroidota > Bacteroidia > Cytophagales > Hymenobacteraceae > Hymenobacter. The sequence continues at coordinate 457,381 of NZ_JARNTX010000003.1, read as the reverse complement.
ACTTGGGCTGGTTGAGCAGCGGCGCTAAGGCGGCATTTTGGGCTACTTCGGCCGCCGACCAGCGCGGAATGTTGGCGGCGTTGTTGGCAATCCAGGCTTGCTTGAACGACCCTAAGTAGCGGGCGTCGTTTTGCTCGTTGTAGAGGTTGAGTAGGAAGCGCGTGGGCATGTAGCGCACACCCGGCAGGCCGTTGGCTACGTCGCGCGTCATGCCGGGCTGGTCGTCGTACTTCATCAAAAACCACTGGTGCGCCGTGTTGCTGCCCGCGTTGAAGGTCAGATTGGTGGAGTAGTTCACCGCCCACAGCACCTCGGAGTTGCGCTGGTTGGTGATGTTCCAGAGGTCGGCGTAGTTGGCTACCAGCCGGATACCCTGCCCGGTATAGGCCGTCGTGACCTTGCGGGCGAAGTTGGCCGCTTTCTGGTACTGCCCGCTCGACAGATACGCTTTGGCGGCAAACGCTTCGGCCGCGGGCCGCGTGATGCGGCCGTAGTCGGTGGCCGTGGCCGGGGCCGGATACTGCGCCAGCGTCACGGGCAGGTTGGCTACGGCAAAGTCCACATCAGTTAGAATCTGGGCGTACACCTCTTCCACCGAAGCGCGGGTGGCCGTAGCCACCACGCCGCTGGTGGGCTCGAGGCGCAGCGGCACCGGCCCAAAGCTTTCCACCAAATGGTAGTAGTACCAAGCGCGCATGAAGCGCAACTCCGCCTCAGCCGAAGCGCGGCGCGCTGTACTCAGCCCGGCCGTATTAATGGTTTGTAGGGCCTGATTCACTAGGTTGATACCGGCGTAGCAGGGCTGCCACAAGTTGTTTCTCACCCACAGGTTGTCGGTATTCAGGCCCTGGTAGTTCACCAACGGCGGCTGCGGGCTGACGCCGGCTACGGCCGTGGCACCGTTACTTTCGGCATTGGTCCAGATGTCGGTGCCCATTTCCAGCAGCGCGTAGCCCGACTCCTTGCCGTAGATGGTGCGGTTGTAGGTGTAGGCGCCGGTGATGGCAGTTTCAAAGCCTTCGGGGGTGGTAAAGACGGCCTCGGCGGTGGCACCGCTCGGGTTGAATTCTTCGAGTTGCTCTTGGCAAGCGGAAGCAGCCAGCGCCAACACGGCAAACGTTAGGGGGCGGATTTTCTTATACATGATGGTCTGGTCGAATTAGAAGCCCACGTTCAGGCCTACCACGTAGGCGCGGTTCAGCGGCTGGTCCACAACGCCTTCCCCCTCGGGGTCGAAATCATCGAGGTTGCTGAAGGTGTAGAGGTTGCGGCCCGACACGTACACCCGCACGTTGTCGATTTTGCCCTTGCTTACCAAGCTCTTCGGCAGGGTATAGCCCAAGGTCACGTTGCGCACTTTAGCCCACGAAGCTTCGCGCTCGGTGAGAGTAGTGACGTAGCTCAGCGCGCGGGTGGAGTGCGGACGAGGGTAGTCGTTGGTGGGATTTTCGGGCGTCCAGTAGTCTACAATGGCGTTGTTGTTGTTGCCGCTTCGGTTGAACTTGGCGTAGTAGTCGGAGCTGATCCACTGCCCCACGCGGGCCACCAGCAGGACGTTCAAATCAAAGCCTTTGTAGCGCACGTCGTTGCTTAGGCCACCGGTCCACTTCGGCACCCGCGAGCCAATAACGGTGCGGTCGGCCGCCGTGATTTTGCCGTCGGGTACGCCATCCGGGCCTGACAGGTCGGCCACCTTGATGTCGCCGGGCAGGAATTGGCCGGGCGTCCCGTAGGAGGCGGCTTCGGTTTCCTCGCCTAGCTGCCAGATGCCAATCTTTTTGTAGTCGTAGTACACCTGGGCCGGCTGGCCCACGATCAGCGAGTTGCGGTAATCGGTGGCAATGACGTCGCCGGTGGGCAGCTCCACAATGGTTTCCCGGTTGCGGGCGTAGGTCAGCGTAGTCGACCACGTCAGGTTGTCGCCGCGCAGGTTTTGCGAAGTCAGCGACACCTCTACGCCCTTGTTGCGGGTGCGGCCGATGTTGCGGTTGACCGTGGCCACGCCCGTAAACGCGGGCTGCGTGTACGGGAAAATCAGATCCTTGGTCTGCGCGTCGTAGTAGTCGACGGTGCCGGTCAGGCGGTTGTCGAACATGCCGAAGTCCACCCCGATGTCGGTGGTGTAGGTTTTCTCCCAACCTAGCTCCGCGTTGCCAATAAGCGGCGAAATCGTGTAGGTGGGGGTGGCGTTGGCGTCAGTAAAGGCAAAAGGCGTGTTCGTGAGCGAGTTTTGGGTGGCGTACGCCGCAATTCCGTCGTTGCCCGACACCCCGTAACTGCCGCGCAGCTTCAACTCGGTCAGGAACTTGGCATTCTGCATAAACGATTCCTCGATGATGCGCCAGCCAATGGCCGCTGATGGGAAATACGCCCATTTGTTGCCCGGCGCCAGCTTAGAGGAACCGTCGGCACGGTTGGTAAACGTTAACAGGTAACGCCCTTTCCAACTGTAGTTGATGCGGCCGGCAAAGGACACCAGATTGTTGCGCGAAAAGCCTGAGCCTATGAATATGTTCTGGTTGGCGGCCCCTAGGTTGTAGAACGACTGCGAAGGCAGTACCTGGTTTTGACCTTGCGCAAAGCTGTTGGTATTATTGAAAATCAGGTCGCTGGCTACCCCGGTAAGCGTGAGCGAATGGTCGCCGATGTCCTTGCGGTACGTCAGCACGTTTTCCCAACTCAGGTTGCGGCTTTGGTTGTTGGTAATCGAAGACTGCGAGTTGGCCCCGCGCCCGTCAATGGTGTTGCGGCCGTAGAAGTTGCCTAGCTCCGAGGTGGAATAGTTGGCCGCGAAGGTGGAGCGCAAGCTCAATCCTTCGAGGGGCGTCAGCTCCACGTAGGCCGCGGCGGTGAGGCGGTTGGTTTTGTTGTTGCGCTGGTAGGCCCCGGGCTGCTCGTCGGCCAGCGGGTTGATTTGGGTGCCGCCCAGCAGGTTGTAGTTCAGCTTGCCCTCGTCGTCATACACGCGCCCCAGCGGAATGGCCTGCGAAGCCAGGTTGAGTGGGTCGCGGCGGATGTCATTGTTGATGTACGCCAGCTGGCTCTGCACGCCCACTTTCAGCCACTTGTTCACCGTTTGGTCGATGTTGGCGCGGGTGGTGTAGCGCTTGAAACGATCCAGCTTGAGCAAGCCTTTTTCGTCGTAGTAGCCCAGCGAGAAGTACACCTTGGTGTTCTCGGAGCCGCCCGTAAGGCCCACTTGGTAGTTTTGCTGCATGCCGTTGTGCAGCACTTGGTCGGGCCAGTTCAGGTATTGCTCGTTGGCAATGGCTTCGCGCTGCGCGGGGTTGAAGGCCACCGCGTCGTCGGCGGGGCTGTTCCAGGTGCCGGCGGCGCGGAACGCCTCGCGGCGGAAATCTATCCACTGCGGCCCGCTCAAGTACTCGCCGTAGCCGGCCACTTTGGTTACGCCGGTGTAGGCGTTGAAGTTGATTTTGGGCTTGCCGGTGCTGCCGCGTTTGGTGGTGATAATCACCACGCCGTTGGCCCCGCGCGAACCGTAAATGGCCGTCGAGGAAGCATCTTTCAGCACCTCAATGCTTTGCACATCGTTCGGGTCGATGTCGGAGGCGTTGACGTTCTGCACCCCGTCCACGATGTAGAGCACGTTGTTGGAAGAGCCAGGGTTGGCAATGGAACGGTTGCCACGAATACGAATCGAAGAACCTTGCCCCGCGTACCCGTTACTGCGGGTAATATCAGCGCCCGGAATCTTGCCTTGCAACGCTTCTGTCACCGTCGTGACGGGCAGCTTGGTTACCTCCTCCCCTTTCACCGATACGACGGCCCCCGTCAGGTCGCGCTTGCGCACCGACCCGTAGCCAATCACCACCACGTCGTCGAGCGCCGCCGACTCCGGCGACAAGCGCACTTCCAGCCGGGTTTGGTCGGGCTTTACCAGCAATTCCTGGCTTTTATAGCCCAAGTAAGAAACGACCAGTGTGACGTCCTGCTTGTCGGGCACTTGCAGGGTAAAGCGGCCTTCGGTATCGGTGCTGCTGCCGTTGGTGGTGCCTTTTACCAGCACCGTCACGCCGGGCAGCACTTCGGCTTTATCGCCACCGAGCACCTGGCCCGTGATGGAGCGGGTTTGCGCCTGGGCGGCGCTGACTAGCAGCGTGGAAGCCGCCAGAATGGGGATAAATGGTTTCATAGGGGGGATTTGGAAACGGGAGGGGTCAATAGGTGGGAAGTCAACGAAGAGCTTAGCCGGGCAACACAGCTTGGGCCTGCATAATCGGGGCCGTAATGCCGGCTACTTCGCCGCAGAAGTGCACTTCCACGCCGAGTTCGGCGAGGGCCGCCGCCTTGATGCGGCAGGCCTGATGCGCCTTGGCTTCGTAGGGCGTGTACACCACTTGGATGTGGTTGGCTTTGTGGCGGGCCATCATCTGGTTGCGGCTCACGCCCCGCAAGACGGCGTGCATAATGGGCCACTCCGGCGTGGTTTCCTGCCAGCGGCGCTCGGTTTCGGCCGGGGGCAGCGCTACGGCTTCGCCCACGCCCAAGTCGCAGTGCAACTTGTTGTTCATCACGTAAATCCGGCTCCAAACCAGTGAACCCGGCCGGCTAATTCCCTTCAGGCTACCCCCACCCAAGCGGAAATACATGGGCGGCTGCCGCTCACTAACGGCGCCCTCGTAGCCCCCAATAAAGTGGGCCGGCGGCGCGGCGCCCGAAATCAGGAACACCCACACAAATTCCTCGCCCTCGCCGGTGTCAAACGACTGGCCCCAACGCAAATCGTGCAGCGTCGTCTCACCCGACAAGCCCAGCTCGTTCCACAAGCGGTAGGTAAGCAGCGCATCGAGGCCGGCGCACTCATCCACTTCGTTGAAGTGCGGCAGCGCCTGGCCGGGGTACAGTTCCTCGCCAGTTTTCGAGAAGACGGGGGGCCGCTCGGTGTTGTTGAGCAAGCCTTCTACCAGGTCGCTAGCTACGGTTAAATCCTTGAGGCCCTGCTGATACTGGATGCCAATGGTGTCGCAGCCGAACTCGGCGGCAATACGCACGGCGGCAATGTACATCTTGCACTGTTCCAGGGTTTGGGCGCGGGTGAGTTGGGTTGCTTCGTTGCTGCCCCAATTAAATTTCATGCGCTTGGCTAGCAGCCAGTCGAGCACGGTGTGGGCTTCGCTGTCGGTTACGTCGCGCATGGCGGCGTAGAGCGTGGCCTGGCTGAGGCGCTCCTTGAACACGCCCGTGGGGTGCAGCAGCTCGTCGGGCACAATGGCGTTGTACATGCCCATGCACCCTTCGTCGAATACGCCCATGATGACCTTGTTCTGCCGGAATTTCTGGCCGAACGTGCGGCCAATCAGCTCATCCGCCGAAGGCAACGTCACGCCGGAAAAACTCTTGACGTGGCTATGGTCGTGGGTGATGCGGCCTTCGGTTAGCCATTGCTGCAAGCTGTTTTCAAAGAAAGCATCGGTGAAATCTTCGCTCCACAAGGTACTGTAGGCCACGCCAGCTTTGGTGAGGCAGCCGTTCAAGTTCAGCATGCCTACCAGGCCGGGCCATTGCCCGCTCCAGTTGGCCACCGTCAGGATGGGGCCTTGGTGGGTGGTGAGGCCGGCCAGCACGTGGTGCGAATACTGCCACACGCTTTCGGCCACGATGAGTGGCTGTTGCGGGTCGATGCTACGGAACACCTCCATGCCCATCTTCTGCGAGTCGATGAAGCCGTGTTGCTTTTCTAAGTCGTAGGTGTGGGCCCGCTTCACCGTCCAGCCCTGCCGGGCAATAGCGGCTCCCAACTGGCCTTCCATGGCGTATTGCGCTGCCCAGCAGTTCTGGTTGGCCGCGAGTCGCAAATCACCGCTGGCGATTAACAACACTTTCTTCGAGGAAACAAGGTTCACGCTTGCTGCTAGTTAGAGGGTAGAAGATGCAGTTACACAAGCTCTTCCCTACCGAGCAACTCGTTTTATTGGCTGCTCGGCGCCCCAATTGAAAAGCCACTGGCACAGACTCCGTGGTTGTTTTCGAAAAGCCAGGACGCAGCAACGGCAGGAAAGACTTCTTCTACAAATATGCTAGCCGCGGAGGCGGGGTCTCTAGCGGTTATTAGCTACTTAGTATAGGATGTTATCATGCGCCCGGCCTCGCTGAAATTAAGACCTGCTTTTGGGTGGTTAAACAAAGGTTTGCGCCGGGCATCATTTGCCCACGGAATTCTAGTATTCTACCTATCGCAACCGATTCAGGCAGTAGACTACAGGAGAGTGCAATCGATAGCGTAAAATATATTAGTGGCAATTCCTCCCTTCCACTTCTGGATTAGCACCAGTTCCAAAGATTTGCTTCCAAGATAAGATCCTAGAATACGCTGCTTGCTAAGACTGCTTTATAGCTGGTTATTTCTCGCTCTACCTTCCACTTTTACCCTTCCTTCCCATGAAAGCCCACTTTCACAAAATCCCAGTTAACAACCAGAGTTCCTTTAGCATCCGCCACGACCGGAAGCCCAACTTTGGTACCATCTGGCATTATCATCCGGAGCTTGAACTGCACTACGTGATTAAGGGGGAAGGCGTGCGCTTGGTAGGCGACAACATCAGCAACTTTTCGGCGGGCGAGATTATCCTGCTGGGTGCCAACTTGCCCCACACCTGGCGCTGCAACGAAGAGTATTTTCAGTGCAATCCGGAGCTGGAAGTGGAAGCCGTGGTAATTCAATTTCTGCCCGAGTGCTTGGGCCGCTACTTGCTCGGTTTGCCCGAAGCCTACTTGATACCCAAGCTGTTCGAGAAAGCGAAAAGCGGCCTGATTCTGAGTGGCGAAGCCAAGGCCCGGCTGGCGCCCCTGATGCTGGCCGCCGTGCACGCCACCGACCTCGACCGCATCATCATCTTCCTGTCCATCCTCAAAATCCTCTCAGAAACGACGGAAATCGAGACGATTGCCTCGGAGCACCACGCCTTCAAGCAAAGCAACGAGTCGGATGTGCAGCGCATCAACAAGGTGTGCAACTACACGCTGTCCAACTACAAAAAGGAAATCACGCTCGAAGAAATTGCCTCTATCAGTAACCTGAGCGTGACTTCTTTCTGTCGGTACTTTAAGCTGATCACCAAGAAAACCTACTACGACTTCCTCATCGAGATTCGCATCAGTCAGTCTTGCCGCCTGCTAATCGAGGACAAGCTACCCACCGAGGTTATCTGCTTTGAGTGCGGCTTCAACAACGTGTCCAACTTCTACCGGCACTTCAAGAAAATCACCAAAATGACGCCGCTTGAGTACAAGAAGAAATACTTGCACAGCTACAAAGAGCTGGCTGCGGCTTAAGCGCAGCAACGTAAAAAAGGCCATTATGCGTGAGCGTTGCTCAGCATAATGGCCTTTTTCCTCTCACACCAGTGCCCCTTTTACACTAGTTCCAGGCTTCTGCTCAGGATGTTGTAATCCCCGCAGAGAGCTTCCACGCCCTGCCGAATCGAGCTGGTGAAGGTGCCTACTCGACGGCGGGTAAAAGTGGAAATATCCATGCCCCGCTGCTTGAGCGAGTATTTGGCCACGATGGGATACACGTTGTGCATCACGTCCATGTTCTTAACGAAGAACTGCTGCACCGTCTCCACTTCCGCCGTTGCGTGGGGGTTGTCAAAGTTGTTGCAAAGCCACACAATCAACTCCGGAAAGAAATTGCCCTGAATGCAGGACAGTCCCGCCGCGCCGGCCCGCAACGATTCCACGGCGTGGCCCATGTAGGCGTCGTAGAGGCCGAAAGGATGGCCTTCCACCGCGGCGAGTTTGGCGCGCACCTGCTCGATATCGAGGCAGGTGTCTTTGTGATACGTCACGCGGCCCGTGTCCACGAATTGTCCGAGCTGCTTGGCCGACAACACGCGTTTGTAGGGCTCGGGGCACTCGTAGAAACCGATAGGAATACCCGGCGTCCAATCCAAAAGCCGGAAGATTCGCTCGTCGAACACCGCGTCCGACTCTTGCTCGGTGGCTAGTAGGCCGGTGATGACGATGACGGCTTCGGTGCCGGCGTCGTAGACTTTCTTCACGAAGTCGGCTTGCTCGTTGAGGGCGCCGGCGAAGGTGCCGGTAGCTACTACGGGCACGGCGCCGCCCACCACCTCCACCACGTGGCGGATGGTTTCAAGCCGTTCCTGCGCGCTCAGCTCGAACATTTCGCTGGACAAACAATTGGCGAACAAACCGGCGGCGCCGGCCTCTAAGTACAACTCTGTCAGGCGAGTAAGCGCCGGATAATCAATTTGCCCGTCGTTTTGAAAGGGCATGAGCATAACGGGGATAAATCCCTTCGGCGTTTTTTCCATGGTTGGGGTAGACGACTTGTCTGGTAGTGGGGCCGCGCGGGGCCTATCAGGTTAGCAAGTGGGCGCTTAGTGGACGGGCAGCTCGATTTCCTCGGGCCGGCTGGCTACCACCGGGCTTTTGCGGAGCCGGGAAAGCAGCAGTCCAATCAAAAAGATGGTCAGCGTACCGACCACGATAATCATGCTTTTGTGCAACGGGTTACGGAGCGGGCCAAAGCTCTCGGGCAGGCTGGGCGAGAACGTCATCCAAAGAATAACCAGCACGCCAATAGCGGTGGCCGTCAGGGCTTCGTGGTTGCGGGTTTGGCGGCTGATAACGGCCAGCAGAAACAACCCAAGCATGCCCGCCGCAAAAATCCCGGACAGTTCCCACCAAACGTCCAGCACGCTTTTCACCCCAATCATGGCAATGCCGGTGCCCATGCCCATCAGCCCGACCACTACCGTGCCGAGGTGCAGCATGCGCATGGTTTGCCGGCCGCTGAGGTTGGGCTTGAAGTACCGCTCGTAGATGTCGGCGGTGAAGACGGTGGCCGAGGCATTCATGCCGGAGCTAATAGTGCTCATGGCCGCCGACAGGATGGCCGACACGATGAGCCCGACGAAGCCCGGCGGAATCTTGGTGACCATGAAGTGCGGCATCACCTTGTCGCCGTAGTCGGTGGGTAGCAGCTGCGCAGCTGCTTGGCTGATTTGGGCCACGGAGGCGGTGAGCGGCAACCGTTCGGCGGCTACTTTCAATTTCACGGCCTCAATCAGCTCGGGGTGCACTTGGTAGTAAGCAAACAGCGCCGTACCGATAACAAAGAACAGCAGCGAAGCCGGCAAATACAGCAGCACGCATAGCCAAATGGATTTGGCGGCCTGCTTGGCCGACGCCGCCGTGTGGTAGCGCTGCACGTAGTTCTGGTCGACCCCGAAATTGTTGAGGTTGATAAAGAAACCGTAAAGCAGCACCACCCAAAATGTGGATTGGGTGAAGTCAGGCGCGAAACCACCCAAGCTGAACTTGTCGTTTTGCTGGCCGATGGTGCCAATGTTGGCTACGCCGCCCGGCATATTCTCGACAATCAGATACAGAATCAGCAGCGCCCCAAAGGTCTTGATAACGCCCTGCACCACCTCGGTCCAGATAACGGCCTCAATGCCGCCGAGCACGGTGTACACGATGATGCAAATGCCCGTCACCAGCATAATCATCTCCATCGAAAAGCCCGTCAGGGCCTGCAACGTGAGGGCAATACCGAAGAAAATAGAACCGATGCGCGCCAGTTGCGTCAGCAGAAAACACACCACCGCGTAGGTGCGGGCCCAACTCCCGAAACGCTTTTCCAGGTGCGTATAAGCTGAAATCTCGCCGGTGCTGCGGTAGAACGGCACAAAGTAGCGGGCCGCCACCCACGCCGCCAGCGGCATCGAGACGCTGAACACAAACGCGTTCCAGTTGGTACCGAATGCCTTGCCCGGCACGCCCAAGAAGGTGTTGCTACTCAGAAAAGTAGCGTAGATGGACATGCCAATGGCCCAACCCGGAATCGAGCCGGAGGCACTGGAGTATTGTTCGGGATTTTTGTTTTTGCGGGCGAAATACACCCCCACGGCTATCATAGCCACCAGGTAGAGCGCAATAATGGCCAGGTCGAGAACTCGCAGATTGTTCATAAGACAATATTGTCGAAATGCGGAGAATCCTTGCCTGAAACCTTTAGTAGCAGTATCAATAGCAAATTTACCTGCCCCTGCTACAGGGTTGGTGTATGATTTTCCCTTCCTATTGTAGCATCTTCGCCTCCCTAGATTTTTCCAGGTTTTATTGCACTTCCAACCCCGATACGCTGAGCCCGGCGGCATCAGTACCACTGAATTTGATCTTGTAGCTGCCCGCGTTGATCATCGAGCCGGTGGAGCTAGCCAGGTAGTTCCACTTGCCGGGTTTGGAAGGCACCAGTTCCACCTCTTCTTCCTTAAGCACCGTGCCATCGGCCAGGGCCACGGAAAGCTTGCCTTTCAGCGGCTTAGCTAGCTGGTTAGCGTAGCGCAAGGTCAGAGAATACGTATCAGCAACGCCTACGCTGATGGTCCATTCCACGGCCCCACCGGTGGCTTCTTTGAAGGTAACACTTTCCTTTTCGTGCACCACGTCTTTCACCACGCCGGCCCCCGAGAGGCGGGCCGTAGCCGGCTTGTAGCCAGTCACGGGCTTGAGGTCGTAAGCTGGCTCGATGGTGGTGGCGCGGTTGACGGCCACCAGGTAAGGCAAAGCGTCCGGGGCAGCGGCGCGGCTATTGGGGCCGAGCGTGACGGTAGTGCCGGCCGGAAACCGCTTGCGGTACACGCGGAACGTGCGGCCACCGGCGTAGCTGATTTCCAGCGTGGTTTTGGTGTCCTCGTACTCGCGCAGCCAAGCGGGCGCGGTGCTTTGCTTGGCATCCAGATTGATGTACACATCGGCCGCGGTGGTTACCTGGAAGGTAGCGCGGGGCTTATTCGCGGAAGCTACATTTAGCGGCGCCCGCAGCCACTCGGCGCCGTACAAAGCGGAAGGCAAACTGCTGAACGTGGCTTGGTCGTTGGTATAGGGGAAATTGCCGGTATCCAGCCAGGTTTGGGTTGTCCATTGCCCCGCCGAGCCTTGGTCGGCTACGGTCAGGCCACTGATAACGGGCTGCGGGGCGGGCGCGGACTTCGCAGTGGCGTCGGGGCTGGCAATAGCAATACCGGAAATCAGGGCCTGCCCGGATGCTACGTGCGGAAACGACACGACGAGCTGCCCATCCGTTACGCGCACTTTCACCGTCTTTTTCAGGGCTTGGTCGTGGCCCGCTTCCTTCCAGATGTCCAGGTCCTTAAGTACTGTCTGGTTGTTAACGGCCACATCGAACAAGCGCCAGCCGGTGCAGTCGAGCCCGCCGCCGGTGCCGAGCCAGGGCTCCACGAAGTACAGTTCCACCATGTATTCGCCGTTGGGCACCGGGAAGGCGTAGCGCAGCTTTTCGCGGCCGTAGCGGAAACTCTGAAACAGCGGCCAGTCGGTGGTGCCTTGGATGGGGTCGTGGGTGCGGCGCTGGCTGGCGAAGAACGGCGACAAGCCGGGAAAGTCCCGCGTCCACGACTCGGAACCCCAGGTTTGGGAGTTGGTGCGGGGCTGGTCGGCCTGCCAAGTGCTGCCGTGGCGGTCCACGTACGCCGGCCCGCCGCAGTTCACCCGGTACAGGTAATTGTGGCCCGGCTGCGGGGCCGTTATGGGTTGGGCATCGGCTAGAAACGCCCTGAAGCCGGGCGCTGCGGGTAAGTGGTTGAGCACGATGTAGTCGCGGGCCACGGCCTTGCCGGCCACGTAGCCCACGGCGTAGAGCACGTTGTAGCGTACGTCCACCCCGTCCCACTGGAAATGGGTGCCGATGCCGGCGCGGGTTTTGCGGCCGAGCGAGGCGGCATTTACGTCGTTGAACAGCTCCACTTCGTCGCAGTTCGAATACACCGCAATGCTGTCTTTGCGCCCCGGTTTCAGCCACCGGTCGGGCCAGGTGTGCGAGGCAATGTAGACCATGGGCTCTTTGTCCTTGGGAGCGTAGTTGGCGCGGAACATGTAAAACGCGTCCGTTGGCTCTTCCCAGGGCGTCAGCAAGCCCTTATAGTTCACCGGGCCGATGCGGTCTAGTTCGCGCTGCCCCTCCCCGCCTTGCACCCGGCCGGGGTTGTCGTGGGAAGTGAACAGCCAGAAGAAGTGGCCCGCGGTTTTGTCTTTGGCCGCTTCCGCAAGGCGCACTTTCAGCTCCATAAGCTGCGTGAACCGGTCTTCGCTGAACGGACCACTGTTGAAAACGGGTGGGCCTTCGGAGTGCAGATCGAGGGTGCGCCAGGCGCCGTACTCGCCAATAAGCACCTGCCGCTCCACGTCGGCGGCGTAGGTGTTGGGGTCGCCGCCGTAGGTGCCGGTCCAGTTTTGGGGCACGTCCCAATCGGTACCCTTGCCCCCGTTGCAGGTCGTGACTTTGCGCTGCGCCGAAGCTGTGGGGTCGAGTTGGCGGATGAGGGCAGTACATTCGCGGGCGAAGTCTTCGGGCAAAGTGCTTTCGTTTTCCAGCCCCCACAGCACAATGGATGAGCTGTTGCGTCGCTCCTTCACCCAATCAACGAGCAAGGTTTTGAAATTCTGGCGAAATGCCGGGTTATCATACCACACGTGGGCGGCCAGCTGCGGCCACCATAGCAAGCCCAACGAATCCCAATTGGCTTGGTAGCGCAGGTTGTGGGGCTGGTGCGCGTCGCGGAAGGCATTGAAACCGGCCGCTTTCATTTGCTCTACCCGCGTCCGGATCTGCTCGGCCCCAAAGGCGTGGCTTTGGCCGAGCAAGTGTTCGTATTCGGCAATGCCGTTGATGAAAACGGGCTTGCCATTCAACAGAAACTGCTTGTGCTTGGCCGCGGCCGGGCCAATCGGCCAGCTAATCCAACGAATTCCATAGGGCGTTTCCAGTTCGTCGAGCACCTTTCCTTTCGCACGCACTTGCGTCACCAGCCGATACAGATACGGGTCGTCCAACGACCACAAATGCGGCTGCGTGAGCGTCGGCAGCAACTGTTGAACCTGCACGGTTTTGCCGGCTGCCAGCTTCTGCGTGGATTTAACTTCGGCCACCTTCTTGCCTTGCCGATCAAACAATTGATTAACCACAGTTACGGTTTGCGGCTTGCCGTAGTAGTTGCGCACTTCCGAATCCACGTGCAGTTGCGCCGCCTGCGCCGACACGGTGGAATCGGCCCAGATGTGCACGCCAAACGGCTCGATCCGCACCGGATTGGTAACGATTAACTGTACCGGCCGGAAGATGCCCATCGGCTGCGAGCCTTCCGAAAAACCTCTTTCCTCAGAGCAGCCCCCGCACACCCACGGCAAATCCTGAATGCCAGCTGGATGGTCGGCCCGGACGGCCAGCACGTTGGGGCGGCCATCAAGCAGCACGGCTTCGGTTACGTCCAGGGTAAAGGTGGTGCGGCCACCGGCGTGCGTGCCCACCGGCCGGCCGTTCAGCCACACCGTCGCGTAGGAGCCCACGCCTTCGAAAAACAGGAAATACCGGGCGTCCTTTTGTGCGGCCTTCACGGGGAAGGTTTTGCGGTACCAGGCGTAGCCGTGGCGGTTGCCGTGGCGCAGCCGCCGGTAGCCTTCGTAGGCATCCCAATTGTGGGGCACTGCCACGGTTTGCCAGCTTTGGTCGTTGAAGTTGGGCTTTTCAAAGCCGTTGAAGGCCTGCTGGTTTTTGTCGTCGGCTACCGTGCGCCAATTGTCTAGCAGCGGCACCGCCACCCGCAGACCCGGCTGCCCCACTACTGCATTGGCAGTTAGCAGCCAGGAAAGCAACAGCAGAACGGAAGGCAGAGCAAAGCGGGGCATGGCAGATGTGTTAGAGCTAGGTTTTAGCACCCCTCCTTTTTCAAGCAGGGGTGGCCGGAGGCCGGGGTGGTTAACTAGAATTAGAAGCTAGTACTAGTCATCGTTGTAGCATGGGATAATCACCCTTAACGCACGCCGCTTGATGCGCGAAATTCAGCTGATGAACCAGCTACTAGCATCTTATTTCAACTTCAAATCAGCAGTTAACTTGTATATCTTGCCGGCTTTGGTTGGGAAGCGCGCTTGCTTAAAGCCGTAGTGCAACACGCATTCTTGGCCCGCTTCTGATTTGATTTCCAGCTGTTGCAACGCGCCTTTCTGCCACTGCATATCCACCACGAAGCCCCCGCGGGCACGCAAGCCGCGGATGGTGCCGTCGGGCCAAGCGGTGGGGAGGGCGGGCAGCAGGTCGAGGTAGCCGGCGTGGCTTTGCAGCAGCAGTTCCGCCATGCCGGCCGCGCCACCGAAGTTGCCGTCGATTTGGAAGGGTGGGTGGGCATCAAACAGATTTTTGTACACGCCGCCCTGCTCGCTGCCCGTGGCGTTTTCGGCCGGGGAGAGCAGCTTTTCCAGTATCCGCAGGGCGTGGTTGCCATCCTTGAAGCGCGCCCATAGGTTGACTTTCCAAGCCAAGCTCCAGCCGGTGCCTTCGTCGCCGCGTTGCGTCAGGGAGGTTTGCGCCGCTTGCATCAGCTTCGGGTTGGTGTCCCAAGTGATATCGGTGCCGGGAAACACGCCCCACACGTGCGAAACGTGGCGGTGCGTATCAGTGGGGTCGTCTTTGTCTTCCAGCCACTCTTGCAGTTGCCCGTGCTTGCCGATTTGGTTGGGGGCTATCTGGCTGGCTTTTTCGGTAAGGGTTTGCCGGAAAGCGGCATCGGTGCCGAGAGCTTGCGCGGCGGCGCTGCAGTTCTTGAACAGTTCCCGAATCAGTTGGTGGTCCATGGTGGGACCGGCCACTAGGCCGCCGTGCTCGGGCGAGTTGGAAGGCGTGCTGATCAGCCAGCCGGTGCGCGGGTCGGGTACCAAGAAATCCAGAAAGAACGTGGCCGCCTCCTTCATGAAGGGGTAGTGCTGACGCAGAAACTTTTTGTCGTGCGTGAACTGGTAATGCTCCCAAAGGTGCTGGCTCAGCCAAGCCGCTCCCGTCACCCAAATCCCGTGGTTGGAGGCGTTGATGGGCGCCGTGCCGCGCCACAAATCGGTGTTGTGGTGCAGCACCCACCCGCGGGCGTTGTAGTGCTCTTTGGCCGTGACTTTACCGGCCGCCGCCGTTTCGCCGATCAGCTGCATCAGCGGCGCCGTGCAAGCCGACAGCCCAAGCACCTCAGCCGGCCAGTAGTTCATTTGCAGGTTGATATTGGTGGTGTACTTGCTGCCCCATGAAGGCGTCAACGACTCGTTCCAGATGCCCTGCAAATTGGCCGCCTGCCCCCCCGCCCGCGACGATGAAATCAGCAAGTAGCGCCCGTACTGCATATACAGCGCCAGTAGCGCCGGGTCAGCGGCAGGGCTGAACTGCTTGATCCGAGCATCGATGGGGAGCTTTTCGTTTTGGCTGTGCCCCAAGTCCACGGAAAAGCCATTGAACAGCCCTTGATAGTCGCGGATGTGTTCGGTTTTGAGGTCAGCGAAGGACTTGCCACTGCCGTTGCGTAGCGTCTGCTCGACCCGTTTCTCAGGTTGGGCATTGGCTTGCTGATAGTTCTCGAAGTTGGTGGCGGCCGTCAGGGTGAAAGTGGCTTCGTCGGCGTTTTCTAGCTTGATCTGACTGTCAGTCACCGTTACCTTGCCGCGCTTGGCATCTACGCGCAGATAGCTCACGCCGCGCAGCACTCCGTCGCGCACTTGCACGGCTAAGGCCAGCGTGTGGTCGTCAATGCGGTACACCTTCTGGTTTTTGTGCGGACTTTGCAGTTGAGCGCTCAGGCTGATGCGGCCTTTTTGGTCGGCCGTCAACCGGCAAACCAGGGCGTTGCGTGGGGCACTAGCGAAGTACTCCCGGGTGAACGTCACTCCGGCCTGCTTGTACTGCGTCCGGGCCACGGCTTGGCTGATGTTTAACTCCCGTTGGTACTCCGTGGCGGCACCCTTCTGCGTGAAATCCAGCAGCACGTCGCCGAAGGGCTGATACGAGGCTTGGTAGCTCGGAAACAACGGGGGCTTGTCGTCTTGGATCCAGTACTGCCAGGCTGGATTCAAGGGCACGCCGGTGGCCGGGTCGGCGCCCTCGGGGTACACCACCAGTACCGGTTGCTGCTCCTTCACGCCAATCAGGCCGCCCTTGTCATAGAAGTTGAGCACCTGCACCAGCAACTGATTCACGCCGGGGCGCAACACGGCGGCGGGCACTTGGTAGCGCCGCTTCTTGCTGATACCCTCGTCGGTGCCAACTTGCGTGCCGTTCACGTAGGTTATGTCCACGTCGCGGATGCGGCCTAGGCTGAGCGTGAGGTTTTTGCCTGCCCACGCTGCGGGCAGTTCGAAGGTGGTTTTAAACCACACGGCCCCGTCTAATCCTTCAAGGCCGGCACTTTCCCACCCGTTGGGCGTGGGCAGCTTCAACGGTTTCCACGGGTGAGTGGACGCCGCGGCTTCCGCTACGGTGGTGGCTTGCACCTGCTTGAGCCACGCGGTTTTTTGAGCGTCGTATTCTTTTTCATGGTCCCGCACGCCCATAAAATGCTCGGCGGCCAAGGCTTCTGCCTCAGCCTGCTTGCCCTCGGCCAGCAACTGCCGGATAGGCTGCAAGTACTGCGCCGCACCGGGGCGATTGTAGTTGCGCGGCCGCCCGGTCCAGAGCGTGGTTTCGTTGAACTGAATCCGCTCCTGCTCTACTCCGCCGAACACCATCCCGCCTAGCCTGCCATTGCCAATCGGCAGGGCATCGGTCCATTTTGCGGCCGGCTGCGCGTACCAGAGCCTCAACGGTTGCTGCCCCGCACAGATGGTAGCCGTTAGCCAGCACAAGAATGCAAGAAGAACAGTAAGGCGTGGGTGGGGCATGGGTGGATTTAATTCAATTGTGCTCTGGAAACTAGATACCTAGTTCACCGCTACTTTTTCCTTCACCGATTCGTCTTGGCTTACCGGGGCTTTCACGTACTTGAAGTTGTTGTTTTGCAGCACGATGTTGCGGGTTTTGGCGCCTTTTAGCTTGAGGAAGGTTTCGGTGCCGGCGGCCGGAAATGCGTTGTACACGAAGGCGTCTTCGGTGTTGGTTAGCTCTAGAAGTGGAGTGGTGACGGAGGGCATGGCGCTGCGGATGCCGTCGAGCCAGAGTTGCTGCACGTTTTCGGCGCGCACGGCGGGGCCGGCGGCAGGGTTTACCTGCACATTGTGGAAGGCGATGTTGCGCGCCTCCTTCACCGTGAAGCCCTGCTTGGCGTCGATGTTCATGTTGCTGAACGTGACGTTTTCGATGGGCATCTCGGCGAGGCCGTTGAGTAGGCCCGCTTGGTTGCCCTCGGCGGTGATGTTGCTGAAATGAATGTTGCGGAACCGCGGCGTACGCTCCGTGACGGGCTCGGCCGGGGAGTTGGCGTACTGCATGTCCAGCACGATGATTTGCTCGCGGATGTTCTTCATCACCACGTTATCCACCCGTATATCCTCGACCACCCCACCCCTACCGCGGGCCGTTTTGATGCGGATGCCACGGTCGGTGCCGTCGAAGATGCAGTTGGAAATAGTGATTTTCTTTACGCCCCCCGACATCTCGCTGCCAATCACTACGCCGCCGTGTCCCGAGAGCATGGTGCAGTTGGTGATGGTGTAGTTTTCGGCCGGCACGTTCATCTTGCGCCCCGCCCGGTCCTTGCCCGACTTGATGGTGATGCAGTCGTCGCCGACGCTGATGTGGCAGTTGGCGATGTGCACATTGCGGCACGACTCGGGGTTGATGCCGTCGGTGTTGGGCGAAGGCGGGTTGTTGATGGTGACGCCGGTGATGGTCACGTTTTCGCAGAACTCGGGGTTCACCGTCCAGAACGGCGAGTTGCGGATGGTGATGCCTTCGATCTGCACGTTTTTGCAGTACATCGGCTGGATGAACGGCGGCCGCAGAAAGCCTCGCTCTATCACGCCGGGCAGGTCGGGTTTCAGGATGTTGGCGTTGAGACGGAAGAATTCCTGCTGCCATTTCGAATCCTGACTTTTGCGCGAGGCACCCTCCGCGAAATCCCACCACTTTTTGCCTTGCCCATCAATGGTGCCGCGCCCCTTGATAGTGATGTTCTCGGCCTTGTAGGCATAGAAAAACGGCGAAAAGGTCTTGACATCAATGCCCTCGTAGCGCGACTCTACCATGGGCAGGTAATCGTCGAAATTGTCGCTGAAGTAAAGCACGGCGCCGGCTCCTATGTCAATAGTGATGTTGCTTTTAAGATGAATCGGGCCGGTTCGGTACTTGCCCGCCGGGAAGTACACCGTGCCGCCGCCCGCTTTGGCGGCCGCGTCAATGGCTTTCTTGATGGCCGCCGTGGCCAGCTTGGTGCTGTCGTTGCGGGCACCGTATTTCAACACATTGTAGTACTGTTGCGCTTGTGCGGCCGTAGCGCAAAGCAAGAACAGCAAGCAAAAACCACTGAAACGAAGGAAGTTGTATTGCATATCGAATCTTTACTAGGGGGCAGAAGTCCTGAACGGTTGGGCTAACTTGCCGATGCATCTCGCTTAACTTGTGGCCTTTGGCGTTGCAGTTTCGGCACGTGTGAGAACTCAACTATCAGCTTGGAAGCTTGGCGGTAACTTTTTTCAGCTCCTTGCCATGGTAGATTTCCTTGCCGTCGGCGAAGATGCGCAGGCCCTGGCCTTTGTTGTATTTGGCGCCGGTTTTGTCCCAAAGCACCGTGAGCAGGCGGCCGTGGTAGCGTACTTGGTCGAGGCAGAAGTAGTCCCATTTGCCTTGTGGCACCAGCGGAAAAAGCTCCACTACGTTGTCGGGGCGGGGTTTGAGGCCGACTAGCCCGGTGATGATGAGGTCGGCGAAACCGGAGTGGTTGTAGTAGCTGCTGCGCGGGTTGTCGCCCTTTAGCCACTCGCCGTTTTTCTCGTCCTGGTACTCGCCGATGTAGGGCACGCCGTTTTTCTGGTGCGACTGCGCGTATTTGCGCAGCTCATCAAAGTACACCTGCGCGCTCATGCCGTCCTGGTTTTTGTACTCGGTCAGCAGGTTGGCGAGGCCCTTCAGGGTTTGGGTGGTGGCGTAGGGCCACACCGCGCCGTCCCACTCGCAGCCGTGGCCCGAGCCGTGGGTGCGGAAGCCGGGGGCGCGCCGCTCGGCCGTGGTGATGCCCCACGGCGCCCGGAAGCCGGCTGTGTCGGTGAGGTGGGTCCACTGCTTGGCGTAGGAGGGTTTGTCGGCGGGCAACGAGAAGTACCACGGAATGTAGCCGAGCTCCTCGCGGGCTTCGCAGAGGCCCCCTTTTTCGTATTGCACTTTAAAGAAGGTGCCTTTCTCGTCCCACAAGGTGCGCTGCACGTCGGCGCGGAGTTGCTTGGCTTTCTGCGCGTACCTGGTTTGCAGCGTATCGTTTTTCACTAGCTTGGCCATGGCGGTCATGGCCTTGGCGTTGCCGTACATGTAGCTGTTGATGGTGGGGCGCACATTCTTTTCCTTGCGGCTGCCGCTGATGGATTCTTCCATGGCGTCGCGCACATCAAACTGCCAGAACATGCCGTTGGGCAGCATTTTTTCCTTTTCCCACTGCCGGTAATCGGTGTGTAGCACGGGCAGCAGCTCTTGCACCATGGCCTTGTTGGGGCTGACCAGATACATGCTGTATACCGCGTCCTGCAACCAACTGCTAAAGGCGCGCAGCTTGGGCTTGGGCTGCTTGGGGTCGGCGAACAGCCAGAACCGCAGGTACTGGTCGATGTACTGCGGGTCGTGCAGCCAGCGGCCTTCGTTGAGGTGATGCCCCAAGGCGCTGCTGATGGTGTTGTGCTTGCCCGCGTGGTTCATCGGGGTGATGAATTCCGTGAACACATAGCCGTCGGGCGTTTGCTTGAGGTGCTTGCGGTAAGTCCACCAGCGGTAGTAGTAGGTTTGCTGCAACAACGAATCGGGGCACTCGAACAGCGGCACTTGCTCGGCCAGCCAGTCGGCGGCTAGGGCATTGGGCACGTGGTTGACGACCGTCTCCTGGTCCATGCTGTTGAACCAGGCCACGCTGGAGCGCAGCTTGTCGGTGGTTAGCACAAACGGCGGGCGCTGCTGCGCTACGGCAGCGTTAGGTGCTTGCCAATTGAGAAATCCGAGGAAGAAGAGAAGTGCTTTCGTTTGCAACCGCATGGTGGGAGTTAGGGCTTTTCGGCGTCTCTTATTCAAATAACCAGTCTATTTCCTTGGCTTGCTCGCCCCCGCCGCCAAGGCCGGCGTTGTAGGTGCGCAGCGGCTGGCTGGCATCCACGAAGCCGAGAATCAGGCAGGCGCCGCGGCTGAGGTTGAGGGTGTGCGTACCGGCTTTGAACGTATAAGCATGCACATTAACGGCTGGCTGACCCGCTACTACCAGCCCGTTGGCAATCTTGACGTCGGCCTGGCCGTAGTCGTTGGCGCTGGCATCGATTTCAAGCTGCGGCGCGGGCAGGTAGCGCGAACTTTTCTGGCTGAAATAACCCACCAGCACTTGTACCGGCTTGGTGGTCGTGAAGCGCAGTTCCGTGCCGTTTTTGCGCTGCTGAGCGGCACTTAGGCGCACGCCTTTCAAGCCGGCTAGCTCCGGTGCAAGCTCCGTAATCTGAGTTGTAGTATCCGCGAAAACTGGCTGCCCCGCCGCTACCAAGTACGTGCCCGCTTTCGTGAGCAGCGTAACGGGGGCGTTGCGCAAGGCCAACGACTTCTGCGAGGCGGGCAGCGCCTTCACGGCTTTCAGCGAGTCGATGCTGTGGCGCAGGTTGGTTAGCTCCCGCTGATACACGGGCAGCATTTCCGCCCACGTGATGTAGGTGGCATCCACACCGCGCATCGGGATTTTGCGCTGCGCAGTTTGCATGCTGTTGGCGTAGAGGTAGGTATTCTTGGTGAGGTCCACCATTTTCTGCCAGTGCTGCACACTGCGTTCCAACGCGGGCACGGCGGCTTCTAGGTCGGTTACATTCTTGCTGTACTTATAGCGCAGCACTTGCAAGGCGGCGCGCACTTTCTCGGCGTAGAAATCAGCCAGCACGGCCTGGCAGTACATATCGTTTTTGATGCGCGCAAACTCCGCTTGGTTTTTGGTAACGGACGGGGCGGCGCGCTCAATGGCGGCCACGGCGGCTTTGCCGTGCGCTTGCACTTCGTCGGCCACTTGGGGTGGAGTTTCGCCGATGTGCTTCTGCCCTTTGGCTTCTTTCTCAGCGTACTCGATAATCATCTCGCCCTCCGGCGCCTCCGACTCGTAGAGCAGCGTAAACAGGCCGTAGCGCTTGGGGTTGATGAGCTGGCCCATGAGCATGCCTAGCGTCAGGGTCTGGCGGTTGCCGTCGGTGATGCCGTAGCGGCGCAGCAGTTTCGGCTCGATTTCGCCGGCTTGCTCGTAGGCTTCCAGCACTTGCTTGCCGGCCTCAGCGGTGGTGCCGAACTGCTCGCCTAGCTCCTGGCCCCAATACTTCACCTCGGCTGGCCGGGGGCGGTCGGCTTTCCAGGCGTAGCGCGACCAGGCCTTGTACCACATCCAGTCCCGGTCGATTTGCAGCAGGCGCTCCGGGGCTTTGTCGGCGGTGTAGGGCCAGTCCCAATACGAGGCCTGCGGGTAGAGGTGCAGGCCGTTGGCGCCGTAGATGCTGTGCATGGCCTGCACCGATTTCTGGATGAAATCGGCCGAGCCGTAGCGGAACGGCTCCAGGTTGGCCAGGATGTGCACGTTTTCGATGTGGACCGAATTCATGCCACTCAAGGTGCGGTGCAATTCAGCCCAGGAGCCGCGCGGGGTGTAGGTGGTCAGCGCCTCGCCGTTGAATTTGGCTTCGGTGTACAGGTTCTTGTAGAGCGGCAGCGCGGCGTTGATCACGCGGGGCGCGTCGGTGTCGTGGGCGCGCAGCACGATGGGTGGTAGCTCGGTTTGGCCGGAAGCTTTGAGGCCGTCGAGTACGCCCGGAATGATGGTTTTGTTGAACCAGTCCACGTCGTCTTGCCCGACGCCTTCCATGGCTTCGCCAAGCGCCACCATCAGGCCCACGTTGGGGTATTTCTCGACGAAGGCGGCAATGGATTTGCGGGTGTAGTCGGCAATGAGCGGTACGATGGGCCGGGCGCGGTCCTGGGTTTTGATGTTGTGGTGCTCGGCAAAGGGCTTGGACACAATGATGTTGTAGAACATCTGAATCACCCAAATACCGCGCTTATCGGCTTCCTCGGTTAGGAAGCGGTACATCTCTTCATTCTTTTTGAAGGTGGCATCGTCCACTTCCACCGCGTAGGGATAGTCTTTAAGGCGCACCAATGAGGCAAACGGGTGGCCATTCCAGAGGTAGAGCGAGTTCATGCGGTTGTCGGCCAGCATGTCGAGGTACTTCACCCATAGGGCTTTATCGTAGAGCCACGGAAACACTTCGGGCGTGTACGGGTACTCGTACACGGTGCGACCGGGCAAGTAATACGGCTTTTGGATGCCGATGCAGGCGCCGCGCATCACCATTTCGGGTTGCTCTTTCAGGCTTAGCTTCTCTTCTATTTTGCCTAGCGCTTTCACCTGCTCGGCCAGTTCCAGGCAGCCGTAGAGCACCCCGGAATTGTCGGTGCCGCTAATAAGAACAGTGTTTTTGTCGGCCGAGGTGATGGTGAAGCCTTCTTTGCCGGGCGCCGCGCCGGGCGTGGCGTGGTAAGTGGTAGCGGCCTGGGTCAGCAGCGCATCGGTGGCGCGGCCGATTACAATCTGGTTGCTCTTGCCACTAACTTTGTCTTGCTCGGTGATGCTGGCCTTGTAGCCGGCCGCTTGCAGGGCCGCCAGCAGCCGCTCGGCACCGTAGCGCAGGCGCGGGTGGGCTTTTTTAGGCAGCACGATAAGGCGCGTCTGAGCGGGCTTCGGGGGGGCGGCCGACGCGCCGGGGGCGGAAAGCAGCAGGCAGCCAATCAGGAACCAACTAGTTGCAAGGCACTTCCACAAACTCCAACGCATCGGCAGGTTTTTTGGGTGAAGACAATATTCTACCTCGTCAAAGTTATAGTGGCCAACCCCGCTTGCTTTATACCATCTTCTCCGCCTCTTATAGCATATTGCCACGGCGCCTCGGCAGCACCAACGCCTCTGCCAAGCCTCGTTTCGTTGGGCGCACGCACTACAATTGCACCAACTGAGCGCCGAACCCTTAGCAAAAAGCTCTCCTTACATAAGGAGTGTAGTCGAGCGCTAAAACGCGGTCTGCTGCCGCTTATAGGATTGAAACTATGGAGCTTGCTCAATGCGCGGCGGCACTTGCTAGCGGCAACTAACGCGCAGAATAAGGGTATTCCGGCTGGAAGTCCACCCGAACCGGGTGCACCCGTAGCGAATGATAACATCCTACACAGGGTCGAAAAAATGGTATAGGTAGCGGCTCTTTTTGTCTTGTTACTTAGCTGCGGTTTAACTCCTACCCTGCTCATGAAAAAATTCGCTCGTCCTCTTCTCGGTTTGGCAGTCTCCCTCGCCACGCAACAGGCCGCTCTGGCGCAGTATCCGCAGATTCCGGCTGATGTGCAGAAAGCTACCAACGACATGATGAAAGAGGCCCAGCGGCAATCAGACCTTGCCTGGGCCAAGGCCTACCCCATCATCCAGCGCGACGCCCAAAACGGTAAGCCCTACATTCCGTGGGCCGCCCGCCCGATTGATTTGCCCCAGTCGCCACTGCCGGCGTTTCCGGGAGCGGAAGGTGGTGGGGCGCACGCCTTCGGGGGGCGCGGCGGCAAGGTGTACGTGGTAACCAGCCTAGCCGACAGCGGCCCCGGCACACTGCGCGAAGCCTGTGAGCAAGGTGGCGCGCGCATTGTGGTGTTCAACGTGGCCGGCATTATTCGCTTGAAAAGCCCGCTCATCATTCGCGCGCCTTACATCACCATTGCGGGCCAAACTGCGCCCGGCGACGGTATCTGCGTGGCCGGCGAATCGGTGTGGCTGAACACGCACGACGTGATTATCCGGTACATGCGCTTCCGCCGCGGCGAAACCAACGTAGGCCGCCGCGACGATGCCATTGGGGGCAACCCGGTGGGCAACATCATGATAGACCACGTATCGGCCAGCTGGGGCTTGGACGAGAACATGTCGATGTACCGGCACATGTACAACGACAGCACCGGCATTCCCGAGCAGAAGCTGGGCACGGTCAACATCACCATTCAGAACTCTATCTTCTCGGAGTCGCTGGACACTTGGAACCACGCGTTTGGCAGCACGCTCGGGGGCGAGAACTGCACGTTCATGCGCAATCTGTGGGCCGACAACGCCGGCCGGAACCCGTCCATCGGCTGGAACGGCATTTTCAACTTCGCCAACAACGTGATGTTCAACTGGGTGCACCGCTCCACCGACGGCGGCGACTACCGGGCCATGTACAACATCATCAACAACTACTACAAGCCTGGCCCGCTCACGCCGAAAGATTCACCGGTCGGCCACCGGATTTTGAAGCCCGAATCGGGCCGCAGCAAGCTGAAGTACCAGGTGTACGGCCGCGCCTACGTGAACGGCAACATCATGGAAGGCAACGAGAAAGTAACCAAGGACAACTGGAACGGCGGCGTGCAGGTGGAGGAACTGGCCGACGCCGGCAAGTACACCGCCGACATGCGCGTGAACTCGCCCCTGCCCATGCCCGATATCACCATCATGCCCACCGAAAAGGCCTACCAATACGTGCTGGAAAACGCCGGCGCCACCCTACCCAAGCGCGACCCGGTGGATACGCGCATCGTGAAACAGGTGCGCACCGGCAAAATCGAGTACAAGGAAGGCGTGCCGCTGCCCGAAACGCAGTTCAAGCACCGCCGCCTTCCCATCGATTCCTACAAGCAGGGCATCATCACCGACATCAACCAGGTGGGCGGCTACCCCACCTACGCCGGCCAGCCTTACCAAGACACCGACAAGGACGGCATGCCCGATGCCTACGAAAAGAAAAACAAGCTGAACCCCAACGACGCCAACGACGCCAGCCAGGTACGCGGCAAAGACGGCTACACCAACATCGAAGTGTACCTGAACAGCGTGGTGCCCGTGAAGGAAGTAAGGCCGTCGTAGCACAGCCTATTAACTAGTTTTATACTTAGAAGTTAAAGAACTAGCTCTCCTCAGATGAAAAGGGAGCTAGCGTTTTAGCTTCTTTTAACAATTCTGGTTTCAGCGTTGACATTCATTTGCATTTCTTCCAACGCCACCTCGTTGCGCACCGTGCCCCTACCACGCTTCCTCTCTACTCTAGTCTTTCTGTTAGCTACCAGCGCTGTTCCGGCATTGGCTCAAGGCGGCAAACCGCCTAAAAAGCCGGTGCCCCCACCCCCTATTGCCACCGATAAAGATGGCAAGTTGATATACGCGCCGGACTCCTTGGGCAACCGAGTGCCCGACTTTTCCTACTGTGGTTACCGGGCCGGCGAGCAAGGCATTCCAATGGTGGTTATCCGGGTGGTAGTGCCGGTGCAGGCGGGAGATGCCACGGTCCGGATTCAAGCAGCGCTGGACTACGTGGCGGGGCTGCCGCTGGGCAAGGATGGATTTCGGGGGGCGGTATTGCTAGGTAAAGGCAAGCACGAGGTAGCAGGACGGTTGCTGATTTGGGCCTCGGGCGTGGTGTTGCGAGGCAGCGGCATGGGCGAAGATGGCACCACCATCGTCGGCACTGGCTACTCGCGCGACAACCTGATAACGATAGCTGGCCGCAACGACCGCAAGCTAGAAGCCGCTCAGGCTATTACCGATGCTTACGTGCCCGTCAATGCCCGCACGATGCGGGTAGCCACTCCTAATGCCTTCAAAGTGGGCGACCGGGTGCGGGTGCAGCGGCCTTCCACGGCGGCCTGGATCGAGAAGCTTGGCACCCAATCGTTCGGGGGCGGCGAGTCGGCGCTGGGCTGGAAACCCGGCCAGCGCGACTTGTTCTGGGACCGGCAGGTGGTATCCATTGAGGCCGCCAGCCTCACGCTGGATGCGCCCATCACCACGGCCCTCGACAAAACCTACGGCGGCGGCACCGTGGCCCGCGCTACCTGGCCGGGGCTGCTCACGCAGGTGGGCGTCGAAAATTTACGCTTGGAATCCGCGGTAGACGCCCGCAATCCGAAAGACGAAGACCACCGCTGGATGGCCGTGGTGCTGGACAACGTGCAAGATGCGTGGGTGCGGCAGGTAGCGTTTCGGCGTTTTGCCGGCTCGGCGGTGCTAGCCCAAGAAACCGTCCGCCGCCTTACCGTAGAAGACTGCATTTCCACCGAACCCGTGTCGGAAATCGGGGGCGAGCGGCGCAATACGTTTATGACCAAGGGCCAGCAAACGCTGTTTCAGCGGCTGTACGCCCAATCTGGCTACCACGATTTTGCGGTGGGCTACTGCGCGGCCGGCCCCAATGCCTTTGTGCAGTGCGAAGCCGAGGACGCCTACAGTTTCAGCGGTAGCATAGATAGCTGGGCCGCGGGCACTCTGTTTGACATCGTGAAGGAATACGGCCAGGCGCTACGCTTCGGCAACCGGGAGCAAGACGGGCAGGGAGCTGGTTGGGCCGCCGCCAACAGCGTGTTTTGGCAGTGCACCGCCGCCCGCGTGGATTGCTACCAGCCGCCCACGGCGCAAAATTGGGCCTTTGGCACCTGGGCGCAGTTCGCCGGCAATGGGCATTGGGAGCAATCAAACGAGCACATCAAACCCCGCAGCCTGTACTACGCGCAGTTGCAAGACCGCCTCGGGGCCACCGTAGCCAGCCGCGCTATTCTGCTGCCGATATCCACCGAAGCCTCCAGCAGCCCACCGGTAGCCGTGGCGCAGGAGCTAACCAAACTATCGACGGAGGCCGCCCCTACCGTGCTAACCTTCATTCAGGCCGCGCCGAGCCGCCAGCCCATCCCCACCCAAACCACGGCTCCCACCATCGACAAACTGAAGGTGAAACCGGTAGCCAAGCCTGCGTACGCGGCGGCGCTGCAGGTGGAGCGCGGGGTGGTAGTGCGCGGCAACGCCCTCCTGATGGGTCGGCGGCAGGAAGTGCCGTGGTGGAACGGCAGCGCCCGGCCCTACGTGCTGCGCAACCCCAAGCCGCACGTCACCCGCTTCGTGCCGGGCATGACGGGCCGCGGCCTCACCGACGATCTACCCGAACTGACGGATTCTATGCGGGCCGCCAACGTGGTGGCTTTGGCGCACAACTACGGCCTGTGGTACGAGCGCCGCCGCGACGACCACGAGCGGGTAAAGCGCATGGATGGCGAGGTATGGCCCCCGTTTTACGAATTGCCCTTCGCCCGTAGCGGCACCGGTACCGCCTGGGACGGCCTCAGTCGCTACGACCTTACCAAGTACAACCGTTGGTATTGGTGCCGCCTGGCCGAGTTTGCCGACCTAGCCGATCAAAAAGGCCTCGTGCTGCTTAATCAGCACTATTTCCAGCACAACATCATCGAAGCCGGTGCCCACTACGCCGACTTTCCGTGGCGGCCCGTCAACAACATCAACAACACCGGCTTCCCCGAACCCGCGCCCTACGCCGGCGACAAGCGCATCTTCATGGCCGAGCAGTTCTACGACGTGACGGATGCCACCCGGCGGCCCTTGCACCGGGCCTACATTCGGCAGTGCCTCAACAACTTCGTGGGCAAGTCCGGCGTGATTCACTTGATTGGGGCCGAGTTTACGGGTCCGCTGGCGTTCGTGCAGTTCTGGCTGGATACCATCAAAGAGTGGGAAACGGAAACCGGCCAAGCGGCCACCATTGCCCTGAGTACCACCAAAGACGTGCAAGACGCCATTCTGGCCGACCCCGCCCGGGCCGCCGTGGTTGACGTCATCGACATCAACCACTGGCACTACCAAGCCGACGGCACCACGTACGCGCCAGCCGGCGGCCAGAATTTAGCGCCGCGTCAGCACGCCCGTTTGCTTAAGCCCAAGCGCAGTTCGTTCGAGCAAGTGTACCGGGCCGTGCGCGAATACCGCAAGCAATTCCCCGACAAAGCCGTGCTCTACTCCGCCGACAGCTATGATGCATTCGGGTGGGCGGTACTGCTCGCGGGTGGGTCGTTGGCGTCGGTGCCGCAGGTTTCGGATGCGCGCTTTGCGGCGGCCGTAGCCGGCATGGCACCCGTGGAGCTAAGCGGCCAGCCGGCCGGCCAGTGGCTGATGAGCGACAACAAAACCGGCTTTTTGGTGTACCGCGAAAGTGCAGCGCCGGTGCAGCTAGATCTATCGGCGGTAAAAGGCACATTTGCTGTTCGTCATATCAACCCGAAAACGGGTCAGGTCACTGCCTCAAAAGAAACGGTGAAAGGTGGCCAAACAGTGACGCTGAGCGGCCAATCAGTTGGTGCCAACGTGGTATGGTTAGTTAAGAAATAACCATGAAAACACAGTTACTTGGCTTGCTGACAATACTTGGAGTAGCCGCACCAGCACACGCTGATGTGGTGCTGCCGCGGGTATTAGGCCATAATATGGTATTGCAGCGCAACAAACCGCTGCCTGTTTGGGGTACGGCCACCCCCCATGAGGTTGTGACGGTAACGTTCGCCGGTCAGCAGCAGCGTACTACCGCCGATGCGGCGGGCAAGTGGCAGGTGACATTGCAGCCGCTAACTGCTTCGGCAAAACCTGCGGAACTGGTGATTACTGGCCAGAACACCATCCGGCTGCGCGATATTCTGGTGGGCGAAGTGTGGCTGGCTTCGGGGCAGTCGAACATGGAGTACACCATGCGCAAGAACAGCAAGGCAACGATTCCGGCCACTGAAGATGCTAGTCCGCTGAAGGAGTTGGAGCGCGCTCATACCCCCCTGATTCGCATTTTTCTGGTGAACCGCAAGGAGCTAGTGAAGCCCGACTCGTTGCACCGCGGCTGGAGTATCGCGCAAGATTCGGCGCTCCGGTCGTTTTCGGCGCCGGCCTACTTCTTTGCTAAAGAGCTGCATGACCACCTGAAAGTGCCGATTGGTATAATTTCCTCTGCCATTCCCGGCAGCCGCATCGAGCCTTGGATTTCCGAAGAAGCCTTTGCACTCGACCCGTACTATGCCACCCAAAAGGTGGATGGTGACCCCGGCAAATTCTACGAGCCCATGATACGACCCTTAGTGCCGTTTGCGGTGCGCGGCTTTTTGTGGTACCAGGGCGAAAGCAACTGTTTTCTGGCCGAAACCAGCACCTACACCCACAAAATGAAGACGCTAATCGAAAGCTGGCGTGCGGCGTGGCAAGATCCGGCCCTGCCCTTCTATTACGTGCAGCTGGCGCCCTTCAAGTATTCGGAGTCCAAGGACACCAAGGTACCCCTCAACCGCGAAACGCTGCCCAAATTCCGTGAGGCGCAGGAAGCCGTACTGCAACTGCCGCACACCGGTATGATTGTCACCACCGACCTGGCTACCAAGCTCGATGACATTCACCCGCCGTTCAAGTGGGAAATCGGGCGGCGATTGACCTTAGTGGCCCTAGCTTCCACCTACGCCCGAAAAGATGTGGAAGCATCGGGGCCGGTATTCAATGCCCTGACGGTGAAAGGCAAGGTGGCAACTATCTCGTTCAAGCCACTCGGGGGCCGCTTGGTCAGCAAAGACAATAAGCCGCTTACCGACTTTGAGGTGGCCGGAGCCGATGGGGTGTTCGTGCCGGCGCAAGCGCGCATCAAAGGCAAAACTGTACTGGTTTCCGCCTCCGGCGTAACCGAGCCCAAAGCCGTGCGCTT
Organism: Hymenobacter sp. YC55; assembly: GCF_029433095.1. GTDB lineage: Bacteria > Bacteroidota > Bacteroidia > Cytophagales > Hymenobacteraceae > Hymenobacter. The sequence continues at coordinate 427,837 of NZ_JARNTX010000003.1, read as the reverse complement.
CGGCTGGCACGAAGCCGCACAGCCGAATCTGTTTTCCAGTTCGGGGCTTCCGGCCCGGCCGTTCCGCACCGACAAGCCCGAAGTTAAGGTCAGTGTTCACTAACTAACCGCGCAGGTTATGCCCCAAAACGAACTTACCCGTCGTGCTTTTCTTACAGCAAGCGCCTTGCTAACCGCGAAGCTATTCCTGCCGTGGTCGGGGGCAGTGGCCCGGAGCAAGAAGCTGTCCTACAAGATTGCCGTGGTTGACTTGATGATTCTCAAGCGGCAGAAACTAGGCGCCTTGCAACTCACCAAAGACATCGGGGCCGATGGCGTGGAAGTGGATATGGGCGGCCTCGGCCAGCGCGAAACCTTTGACAGCCAACTCGCTAAGCCAGAAATCCGGCAGCAGTTCCTCGACAAAGCGCGCGAGTTGAACCTAGAAATTTGCTCGTTGGCCATGACGGGCTTCTACGCCCAATCGTTTGCCACCCGTCCCACCTACCAGCGCATGGTGCAAGACTGCCTCGACACGATGAAGGCCATGAACGTGAAGGTGGCGTTTCTGCCCCTCGGCACGCAGGGCGACTTGGCGAAAAACCCCGAACTGCGCCCGGCTATTGTGGAGCGGCTGAAAATAGTGGGTCGCATGGCGCAGAAAGCGGGCGTCGTGGTGGGCATCGAAACGGCGCTCGATGCCACGGGCGAAGTGGAATTGCTGCGTGAAATCAATTCCAAGCACATCCAGATCTACTTCAACTTCTCGAACCCGCTCAAGGAAGGGCGCGACTTACACCAAGAGCTTAAAATCTTGGGCCGCAAGCGCATCTGCCAACTACACTGCACCGACGAAGATGGCGTGTGGCTGCAAAACAACACCCGCCTTGATATGAAGCGCGTCAAGCAGACACTGGCCGAGATGAATTGGGAAGGTTGGCTGGTGATTGAACGCTCGCGCGATGCCAACGACGCCCGCAACGTGAAGAAGAATTTCGGCGCCAATACCACTTATCTGAAGTCTATTTTCCAGGCCGGTTAAGCTGGCTGCTTCACCTGCCTGAGTGCCGAAGTAAATAGCAGAATAGGTAGGTCGTTTATTTGCTATAACGACTGATTTCTAGGCCTTTGCCTTCTTTCTTATCAGGCTAAAAGGTAGAGTGGCGAGGCTTTACGTAGTCGATTGCCTAGGAGTTGTAAAATGCCCTTATCGTATATGGTAATATCCTACAACAAGTTGGCTAAAACCTGTATATAGCCCCCCTACTGTACATGTAACTTGCTGCTGCACTGAAGTTACACGTCATTATGAAGAATTCATTAAGCAGTCTACTGCTGGCCGGCTTGTTATCCAGCGCTTGTCTTGCTTCGGCGCAGACAGCCCCGCCGGCCGAAACCAAGGAAGCCGCTTATACCCGGACCATCACCGAGCGAGCCAGCAAGATTGTAGCTACCCTCGGTGAGTTGAACCCGAAAACTTCCGTGCAAGTGCGGGATGTCATTGCCAACCAATACCGGCAGCTCAACGACATCCATGAAAAGCAAAAAACGCAGCTGGCCGCCCTCAAAGCCAAGCCCCAAGACGAGGCCACCAAAGCGGAAGCAACTAAGGTGGAAACCGAAACCACCGCCGCGCTAGACAAGCTGCACGCGCAATACTTGAAAAAGCTCGGCCGCCACCTGACAACCGCCCAAATCGGACAGGTGAAAGACGGCATGACCTACAACGTGGCGCCCAACACCATGCGCGCTTACAACGAGATGCTGCCCAACCTGACCGAAGCCCAAAAAGCTCAGATGCTGGCGTGGCTCCTCGAAGCCCGCGAGCACGCCATGGACGCCAGCACGTCGGAGAAGAAACACGCGTGGTTCGGCAAATACAAAGGCAAAATCAACAACTACCTGTCGGCGGCGGGCATCGACATGAACCAGGCCGGCAAAGACTGGCAAGCCCGCCGTGCGGCCGAGGGCAGCAAGTAAGCAAGCATTCCAGAGCATGTGTTTCTCATAAATCAGCTGCTATGACCCGTTTCGTACCCCAACTTCCCACCCGCCCGCTCAGCCCTAATCAGCAAGCGGCCTGCGCCTTATTAGCTGGTTTTCTACTGAGTGCCGGCGTAGCTAATGCCACGGCTAGTTCTGCTACGAGTGCTCCGCACCCCGCCGCTTCCGAGGCCTTCATGAACCTCACGGGCACGGTGCGCGATGCCAAGGGTGAAGGTATTCCGGGCGTGAGCGTGGTGATAAAAGGGACTACCACCGGCACCGCCACCGATGCCAAAGGCGTATTCCGCCTCAACGTGCCCAACGGCAACGAAACGCTGGTTTTCAGCTCTATTGGCTTCAAAAAGCAGGAAATACGGGTGGACGGCCGCACTTCACTCGACATTGTGCTAGTGGACGACGCGGCGGCCCTCGACGAGGTAGTGGTAGTGGGCTACGGTACGCAGTCCAGAGTGAGCCTGACCGGCGCGGTGGCTACCGTGGACATGAAGGCCATTGAAGAGTTGCCAGTCGGTAGCCTTTCCACGGCCATAGCGGGACAACAGCCGGGCGTAGGCGTGAGCGGCGGCACGGCCCGGCCCGGCGAGAAAGGCCAGATTACGGTTCGTAACCCTGTGAACCTCTCCAAAGATGGTGGTACACTCCGGCCACTCTTCGTGATTGACAACGTGGTCCGCAGTGAGGAAGACTTCAACCTGCTCGACCAGTCGGAGGTGGAAGCCATTTCGGTGCTGAAGGATGCTGCCGCCGCTATCTACGGGGCCCGCTCCAACCAGGGCGTGGTGGTGGTAGCCACCAAGCGGGGCAAAGCGGGCCCGGCCAAGTTCTCCTACAGCGGCTCGGTGGGCATGTCGGATGCGGTGCGCCTGCCGAGTATGATGAGCGGCTTAGAGCAAGCCACTTACCTCAACGACTATAACTTTTACCGGGGCCTCCCCGCCACCGACAATGCCATTTATACGCCCGATGAGTTGGAATACTTCGCCAATAATGGCACCAATTGGCTGAAGGAGGCGTGGAAACCATCTATCGTCACGCGCAACGCGCTGAACGTAAGCGGCGGCAGTGACCGGGCTACGTACTTCGCCAGCGTGACGTACAACAAGCAGAACGGCAACTTCGACAACATCAATTCCGACAAGTGGACGTTCCGGGCCAGCACCGACGTGACCGTAGCTACTGGCCTGAAGGCGGGTCTCTCGCTGAGCGGCGATATATTCAAGCGGAGCACGTACTACTTCAAACAGGGCTCGGAGAGCCCAGACAACGACATGAGGTCGTTGCTCTGGACGCCCCAGTATCAGGCTTTTTATGTGGATGGCAACCCGGCCTACACCACGCCCGGAAACAGCAACTCGAATACCATCGATGCTACGCACTTCTTTGAGGTGCAGAAGTCGGGCAACTATGCTTCGCAGCGCAATACCGGCCTGAACCTGACGGCCAACGTTGACTACGAACTTCCTTTTCTGAAAGGCCTGAAGGCCCGGGTGCTCTATAGCCGCATTCTCGACAACAACTTCGGCAAGAATTTCGGTACTAGCTACCTAGTAACCGAATACAGGGGCCAAGGCGAGCATCGGCACATTCCGGGGGGTGATGTGGTGCAGCAGCGCAACATCCGAAACGGCGACATCATCCTGCTGACCCCGACTTATACGGATTCGTACCAGTTCAACGGGTATTTGAACTACGATCAGCAGTTTGGTCGGCACCACGTGTCGGCGTTGGCTTTCTTCGAACAAGCTGAAACGCACTACGACGAAGCCAAAAGCTCCAAAACCGGTATCATTCCGGGGGGCCTCGACAACATCCGCTTTGCAACGGGTGATCTGGTGGTCGAGGAAACCGAAAGAGAATCAGGCATCCTCTCCTACGCCGGCCGGATCAATTATAACTTCGCCAACAAGTACTTTGCCGAGCTAGCCCTGCGCTACGACGGCTCCACCAACTTTGCCCCTGAATACCGCTGGGGTTTGTTCCCATCGTTGTCGGCGGGCTGGGTGCTTACCGAAGAAAACTTCTTCCCGAAAGGCAATACCGTCAACTTCCTGAAACTCCGTGGCTCAGTGGGTTTGCTCGGGGGAGATGCCACCAAACCCTACAACTGGCAGGAAAATTACCAGTTCCAGATCGGCAAAGGCGCGGTATTCGGCGGCAATGGCGACCGGACCCAAACCGCAACGCCCAACAACGCGCTGGCGAACCGCCGGGCGCGCTGGGACAACAACGAAAAGTATAACGTGGGTATCGACGCTCGTTTGCTGAATAACCGCCTCTCGTTTAGCGTGGACGGTTTCTACGACCATCGCTACAACATGCTCACCGAAATCAGGGCCTCCGCGCCGGTAGTGATTGGTGCGGCGCTGCCTTCGGAAAACTATGCCAGCGTGAATGGCTTCGGCTATGAACTATCGGTAGGCTACGGCGACAAAATCAACAACGACTTCTCGTACCAAGTGAATACGTTCCTTTCCTGGAACGACGACAAGCAGATTCGGATGGACGTGGAGCGGGGTAAGATTGGGCAGTGGAACGACCCTACTGGCCGCTCGAGCGACCCGGGCGTGGCCGGCTACAAGTACCTAGGCATGTTCCGCACCCAGGAAGATGTAGACAACTGGCTGGCCATAGAAGGCAACAGCAAGTACACCCTGTTCGGCGACGCGCCTAAGCCAGGGATGTTGTATTACGAGGACGTTCGGGGCCCCAAGGATGCGTCCGGCAACTACACCGCACCCGATGGCAAGATTACCGAGGACGACGAAACGTACTTGAACAGGAAAGCCAACAACCACTACGGTGTTGGCCTCAACCCGAGCATCAGCTACAAAGGCCTGACTATTCAGCTGACCATGGGCATGTCGTTTGGGGGCCAAGCCTTGGTGGAAGGGCCGGCCCGCAAAGTAGGTACGGCCACTTCCAACCGACCCGATTTCTGGGCCGACCACTGGACTTCTGACAACCCCAACGCCGCCTATCCAGCGCCTTTCACCAGCAACAGCTACGACCGCAACTCGGCCTTCTGGTACAGAAACTCGCTGTCGGCCAACATGCGCAACGCCACCATTTCCTACTCCTTGCCCTCCGCCTTCGTGAGCCGCGCCAACATCAGCAGCGTGAAAGTCTATTTCGTGGCAGTCAACCCGATCAACTTCTACAATCCTTACAGTTACAAAACGTACGGGGGCGCCTACGATGTGTACCCGACGCTTCGGTCACTGTCGCTGGGTTTGAATGTTGGCTTCTAATCACTGAACTCATGAAAATCACTCGCATAGCTACCCTATTGGCTTTTTCGGCTTCCGTGCTGACCATGGCGGGCTGCAAGGATACCCTCGACAAAATCGACCTCACCACCGCCAACGAAGACCTGGTTTTTCAGAACGAGCAACTAGCGTTCCTCAACCTGAGCTACATCTACGACCAAAACCTACCGAACTGGTTTGGCCAAACCAGCATTGGTATTGGGGCCACCAACCCCAGCATATTGTCGGAGGAAGCGTACGGGGAAAGCAAGTACTTCGAGGGGACCATCGTCCAAAACGACGTAATGGATATTGGTACTGCCATAGGTGCTACTACCAACTACGGGAAGATCCGCACGATCAACACGTTCATCCGGGGCCTCGAACGGTCGCCGATTTCCGCTCAGCCCCGTAATCAGCTTAAAGGGGAGGCTCTTTTCTTCCGTGCTTATCGCTATTTCGACTTGGTGCGGGTGTACGGCGGCGTACCGTTGGTACTCACTCCGCTACAAGCTGTAGGCGAAGAAGCACGCAACGAAGCGTATCTACCGCGTAATTCCACCACCGAGTGCTTCAACCAAATTACCGCCGACCTGGATTCGGCTATTGCGTATCTGCCCGGTAAGTGGACAGCCACTGGCACCTGGGGCCGTATCACGAGCGGCGCCGCCGCGGCCTTCAAAGCGCGGGTACTGCTCTACGCCGCCAGCCCGCAGTTCAACCCCTCCGACGAGGCCGCTAGGTGGCAGAAGGCATTCGCCGCCAGCCAGCAGGCCCGGACGCTGCTAACCGCCAATGGCTTCCGCCTCCACACCTCTTTCGACCAGTTGTGGTTTGAAGAACAGAACAACCCCGAGGCCGTGCTAGTAACCAGCTACAACACCGCCCTTGGCACCCAAAACAAGAAGAGCAACGAGTACGACAATGGTACCCGGCCTTCTTATACCGGTACCAGAGGCGGTTCCAACCGGCCCACTTGGGATTTGGTGCAAGCCTTCCCCATGCTTGACGGCAAAAAGCGGGGCGAATCAACCAAGTACCCGTACAGCCAGCAGTTGTTCTACAAAAACCGGGACCCGCGGTTCAATAAAACCATTGCCTACAACGGGGCGAACTGGCCCCTGAACGGCAACACCAACTATAAGATCTGGACCTACCTCCGAGGCACTACCAGCGTAGAGCCATCGGGCGCCACCAACACCGGCTTCTACTTGCGCAAAGCCATCGACCCGAGACTAGGCGTCAACGATGTACAATACGCTGGCACCGACTGGATCGAGCTTCGCTATGCGGAAGTGCTGCTCAACTTGGCCGAAGCGGCCTGTGGTGTCAATAATATCACGGAGGCGTACACGCAACTCAAAGCCATTCGGCAGCGGGCAGGCATTGAAGCCGGTACCGATGGCAATTACGGCCTGCAAGCGAATATGAACCGCGCGCAGATGTTTGATGCCATCTTATATGAGCGGCAAATAGAGTTGGCTTTCGAGGGTAAGCGCTTCTGGGACCTGCGCCGCTGGAAAAAGGTGGAAAGCCTCAACGGCAAGCGCCGCGAAGCCCTTATCATCACCTTGAAAACCACCGGCGTACCTGCCGATTTCGCCACCACCCGCGACAATCTCGACATCGACCAAGTGTATACTAACTATTTCACTCTTGCCCCCAGGGTGCTGGACACCCGCTACGCCATCAACTGGAAATCCCCTTACTACTTCTTCGCCATCCCGCAGCAGTCTATCGACAATAACCCGCAGCTAATCCAAAACAATACCTGGGGTGGCGCCTTCGACCCGCTGCAGTAAGCACTAGCGCAATGTTAAGCCTGTAATGGTTGAGGCGAAACGTACAGAAGAATGCACATTTCTTGCTGTGGTCTAGCTAAGCCCTACAGAACTGAGCCTAGTGTCCTGATAGCAATTTATTACACCACTTACTACTTTCATAAGGCCCCTTACCGGGGGGAATGGACCGGCAACATATTCGGCAGTCAAACAAGCGGTATATGCCAATCAATAGTGGGGCCGAGGCGACCGTGCTACCTGGCTTGGTGTCAACTGATTCAAGGATAAGGCAAGTGGTCTTTTCGTCCCCGTACATGCTCGATGACCGGCTACAAGACCTGCTCAACCAGCGCGGCTATCGGCCGGCCTCTCCTCACAGCCAGCTGAGAGGTGGCTGGCTCCTAACAACGCGCTTACTGCGGGCCTGGTGTGCAGCTACTGGGCTTGGCCACCAAGCCGGCCCGAGCGACGCGTTTAGGTGCGCCAACAACTTGCTTGCAGCTGACTCGGCCGGCACCATTCGACCTTATACTTGCATGAGAGTGGTTGAAACGGGTTTTCTTGGTCAAGCAAGTAGAATTCCTGCACCCAATTCACAGCCACCTACCTGCATCGATTCGCCCGGGGTGCTTTTTAGTTGCTGTGCATTCGCTACCAGGGGCTCTCGGTTTCGCCGGCCGGCGCATCCCGGCTAAAGTATTTGCCCGTGGGGCCATCGGCACCGATCGTGGCGTATTGCACGACAAAGCGGGCGGCATCCGCTACCGCTCCCCCTTGGTGCCCGATAAAGTCGGTGGCCGTCTGGCCCGGGTCGACGGCATTGACTTTAAAGCCTTTGGCGCGCAGCTCGTCGGCGAGAAACACTGTGTAGGCGTTGAGCGCCGTTTTCGAGGGACCGTAGGCGGCTAGTTTATAAGGTGCATGGATCCAGGCGGGGTCGCTTTGCAAGGTGAGCGAAGCCAGGCCCGAGGTGATGTTGATAATGACGGGAACCGGCGCCGGCCCGAGCAGGTCCAGAAAGGCCTGCGTCACATCAATGAGGCCAAAGAAGTTGGTGTCGAAGACCTTCCGTAGCTGATCGGTGCCGATAGTCGAAGCATTTTGCGGCATCTCACCCAGCACGCCAGCATTGTTGATCAACACGTCCAAGATGGAAGTTTTCTCGCGGATAGTCTTTGCGGCAGCCATGATGGAAGCTTTATCGCAGACATCAAGTTGTATGGCTTCGACGTGCGTCAGGCCGGCTTCGGCCAGGTGAGTTACTGCCTGCTGCCCTTTGGCTAAGTCCCGGCAGCCCAGGTATACAAAATAGCCTTGCTGGACCAGGAGTCGAGCCGTTTCCAGGCCAATGCTCTTGTTGGCACCGGTAATGAGAACATGTTTCATGGGAAGTACAAGTAGGTAGAGTACTCCACAAAGGTCTGGTTTCAGTGATGTGACCTACTTACCTTTTGGTAAATACGTTCTTGGCTGCATGAGCTTAACTCACGGGGTGAGCTAGTTGCCCTCCGAACCCGGCGCGCTGGTGGCAGGCCCAGCGGACCGCTGGCCCAGGTTGCGCCGAATGCGACTCAGCGACTGCGGCGTCAGGCCCAGGTAGGAGGCGAGTTGCGCGAGCGGAATGCGATTGGCCAGGCCCGGGAACGTGGTCAGGAACTGGGTGTAGCGGGTCGTCCCGTTGGGGCTGACCAGGGCGCTGCGGCGGTTCAATTTCTCTAACAGCGCCTGCGTGAAGAGTTTGTGCTCAACCTGCGGCCAGTCGACCATAATTAGGCCGATTTCCTGCCAGGCGCGCGCCTCAAACACGAGCACATGCGTCTCGGTGACGGCCTGCACGTACTCAGTGCAGGGCTGCTGGTACTGGTAGCTTTGCAGGTCCACCACGAAGTGGTTTTCTTCGAGAAAGTACTTGGTGTTGTCGGTGCCCTCGCGGTCAAAATAGCAGACGCGAAAAATGCCGGACACGATAAAGCCAATTTCCTGTGCTACCCGTCCGGCTTGGGAAAAATAGGCCCCGGGTTGGTAGGTGCGGGCCACGGCCCGGCTTTGAATCAAGCGCAGCTGCTGCGGGGTGAAATGATGAAATTGCAGCAGAAAGTCGGTGAGCGGAGAGTCGTTCATGGCAGCAAGGAACACAAGCGGCAGGCGCCGCGTGCGGCAGCGTCATCAAACAAAAGTCCGACACGGAGCGCAATAAGAAGTTACCCTTTGGTAAAAAGCACGGGGCGTCGATGAACGCAACAGATGCCAGTAAATTTTCAGCTCTGCGTAACGAAGACCGGCAGTGGCAGAATCCGCTTTACCACTCCGAGCACGTTCTGGCTACTCTCCTTTGCCACCCCAATTTTGCACCTTTTACCGCTGGCCGCAAAACCACTCGTACCCGCTCTTTCCAGTCGGAGCTGGGGGCCTACCGTGTTTTGGTGCTCTTGTCTTTGCTCTTGCCGACGGCTCGACTCCTGCAGGCCCGACCCGGATGGAAGGCAAGAAGTACTTGATGGCCTTCGAGCAAGCCTACGCGCGCAAGGACGCCACCATCGAGGCCCCACTCGTGGCCACCCTTTATTTGGCGGCCAGCATTGCCGCGGGCAAAGCTTATGATATGGCTGGCGCCAGGACATACGCCAAGAAGGGGTTGCCATTCGAACCCATGAACCCCGACCTCCAGCAGATTGCAACGATGAACTAGTCTCGAGGTAAGTTCGCAAGTGAAGCGGCCCATTTGCAGGAAGAGGGTGCCGCTACTGATTTTATCGGCGGCCGAGGCTATAGCAGCAAGCTGAGCCGGCAAGCGCAAATCCAGCCTAGGATATTGCGAGTTTTGGTGGTCACGGGAAAAGCTGAGACGCTGTACAAGCGTGGTATCTTTGTTACCAGCTACTCATTAGATACTAGGCTTCAATAATATACTATGATGGAAAGTCGGCCTTATGCTTCGCGTGAATGCCGGGACGCCTACCGGGCCGTGCGCGATACGTTGGACGTGGTCAGCGGCAAGTGGAAGCTGGTTATTCTGGCCGTGCTGCTGGAGGAAAAGCAGCGCTTCAAGGAGCTTAGCCGCAAAATCGGTATCTCGCCGCGCATCCTGTCCAAGGAGTTGCAGGAGCTAGAGCTCAACAAGCTTGTGACGCGCACGGTCTGCGACACCCGCCCGGTAACGGTGGAGTATGCCGCTACCGAGCACGCCCAAACCTTGGGTGATGTCATTCACGCCATGCACCAGTGGGGCCAGCTGCACCACGCCACCATCGTTGGCCAGCCCCGGCCGAAAACTTCCGAACTGGAAAGAGCCCTCGAAAAGTGACGGCCGCTGCCTAGTGGATGTCTCGCTTTTATTGGCTGCCTCGACCCGGCCGGTTGGCCGCTAACCGAGCGTTGCTACGTTATTTTCTGTCCACCCGCCCCAACGGCTCGGGACTTGATTGCAACGCGGCTATGGCGGCCGGCCAGGCGGGGTCTTCGGGGTAGAGCGCGCTGCGCAGGTAGGCCCAGGTCAGCTGTTGCACGGCCACGACGCGCGCGGGGTCTTCATCCGTTGTTTCCGTCACCAGATACCCCGAAATACCGCCTAGCATGTGTTCGGCACCAAACAGCGTGACGAGTGCGTTGGCGCCGGGGCTCAGCGTATAGGCATCCGTAAACCAGTCGGGCCCGCGACTGGTCAGCGGTGAGCGGTCCGCGTCGCCGGCCACGACCAGCGTGGGTGTGGTCAGCTCGGCAAAGCTTTGATTGAGGTGGGGGAAATGCTCGGCCGCAAACGGGCTCAAGTCGGCCCCGCCCCGACCGCCAGCGCTCAGCAGCACCCCGGCTTTGATGCGTGGGTCGGTTAACTTCTCGCCTAAGCTCCCATCGGCACGAAGCACGCGGGCGCCTAGCAAGACGCCCGTGGTTTGCGCCCCGAACGAGTGCCCAACCGCCGCAATGCGGCTGCGGTCGAGGCAGCCCGGCAGCCCCGGTACGGCTTCTGCCAGCAAGTCCAGCTGGTCGAGCAGGTGCTTGATATCGTCTACGCGAAACCGCCACATCTTTAGCTTCCGCGGGTCAGCCAGGTAGGCTTGCACAGCCTCGCCGTGGTTGGCTTTGGGGTTGGAACTCAAAGTGCGGGAATCGAGAAAAGTGGGCTGAAGCACGACAAACCCGCGCGCGGCCCAGTACTGCACGAGCGGAGCATAGCCGTCGAGGGAAGAGCCGAAACCGTGCGAGAAAACAATTACGGGAAGTTGGCTCCCGGTGACGGGCGCGGAAACGCGCACCTGCAATTCTGCGCTCCGGCCCGGTGCGGCCAGCACCACGGGGCTAACGGAAACAACCGGCGTTGGCACGCTGGTGGCGGCAGTTGCTATTTTATTACCTGAATTGTTCATACGTTGAAGTAAACTGCCAAAGCAGCGTTTAAGCCCAAGAGTTGCCGCAGCACTTCACGCGGTGCTCCCGGACTGACACCTCAAAAGTATCGGCCGCTTCTGGCCGGTATACCATCAATTACCTAAAGGATACCGGTTACCAAAAGGGTAGCTCATCTGGCAATTTCCCCTACCCCTCAAATGCATACCGGCTAGTAACTAGGCTGTTGCTAGCCGGTAGCTCACTTCAACCCTAACTAGCAACTGGTTAGGGTTGCAAGCGCTTGGCAGCTGAAAAAGTCAACCACCCGCACCAGTTGATTGTGCCTTAACATGGGATGCGGCTGATGGGGGCACCTGCCAACGGAGCCCGAGTTCAGTCGCCACCAGTTTTGCTATCACGTAGCCGTATCCGTCGGCTGGCTACGCGACAAGTAAGAACTTCTCGTGCGTCGCCGTCTCCTAAAGCGGGTAGCTTTGGTTAGCGGGCACTGCCCAGGTCGAGCACGATTTTTCCGATCATGTCTCCTTGTTCCAGGAGTGCATGGGCTGCGCGGATGTTCTCGCTGGTTAAGCCAGTTAACGTTTTCTGCAAGGTAGGCCGGACCTTGCCCGCTTCCACCAGTTTGGTGAGTTCGCGCAGGATGAACCCTTGCTGCTCGGGGTGCTGGTGGGTGACGACCCGGGAAAACACGCTTTCCAGGTGCACCGAAAAAGAATAGGGCGTCAGGCTGCTGACATCCAGACTCTGATGGACATCCAGCAGGGCCAGGTGTCCGTAGGCCTTGAGCAGGTGCGGCATGGCGGCCAAGTGGCTGGCGGAAGAGCGGGTAGCCAACACCATATCCACCTTCTCGATGCCGTGCTGCGAGAATTGCGCGGCCAGGTCCTGGCTATGGTCCAGCACCAGGTCGGCGCCCATGGCCGCTACCCACCGTTTGGATTCGGGCCGCGACGCCGTGGCAATAACCGTGGCGCTGGTGTGGGCTTTCAGCAGCTGTATGGCGATGGACCCAATGCCGCCGGCCCCGCCCAGTACCAAGACGGTTTCTACCCCGGCTGGCAGCTGCTTATCGTTGCGCAGCAAGGCGCCCCAGGCCGTCTGGAAGCTCATGGGCAGGGAGGCGGCCTCCGAGAACGACAGGCGAGCGGGCTTGCGAGCTACCACCCGATAATCGACCGCCACGTAGTCGGCGTAGTTGCCGTCCCGCGATAAGTCACCGGCGCCATAAACTTCGTCTCCCGGTTGAAAGCCCGTGGCGAGTGGTCCCACTTGCTCGACGATGCCGGCGAACTCCCAGCCCAAGGTCACTGCCTGGCCCGGGGCCGCCGACCGGAACCGGCGGATAACCGTATCACCGGGATTTACGGCAAAAGCCTGCACGCGAATCAGTAAATCAGTGTCCCGAAGGATAGGCAATGGCACCTCGTGCAGGCGCAGGTTGAAATCGGCCAGTTCGTGGGCCTGTTGATACGTTAGCGCTTTCATGATTAGTTTGTTAACAGTAAGTTGAGGGCGGCCAAGGGCTGGCCGGCTTGCTGAAGCCGCCCTCCTTCCACCAGTCCACCTAGGTCGATGGGGGCAAAACCCATGGCGGCAATCAGTTCCTTGACGGTGTGCTTGGCTTCAACATCATCACCGCTCACGAACACGACCCGCTTGCCCGCCGGCTGCACAGGTTCATCCTCTATCCAGGCGGCAAACAGGCTATTAAAGGCTTTTACCACCCGGGCGCCCGGCAGCTGGGTTGCCACCAGCTCACTGGAAGTCTTCTCGCCTAGGTCCACGAAGGTGCCATCGGAGAGGATGGGGTTGTTGGTGTCGACGACGATGCGGTTGTTCCAGCTGGGCAGGCCTTGCAGGGCTGAGCTGATGTCGGCCCAGCGCACGGCCAGAAACACCACCTCGGCTTGGGCCGCCTCGGCGACGGTGCCTGCACAGGCCAAAGGACCTAGCTCGGCCACGTAGCTGGTAAGGGAGTCGGGGCCTCGGCTATTGCTGAGAATCACGCGGTTACCTGCCTGCACACTCTTCACGGCTAGCGCCCTGCCGACGCGGCCTAGTCCGATAAATCCGATGGTCATGGGAATGGTCTTGAGATAGAAAAACTCGCTTGCGAGCAAGCGGGAAACTGCCGCATAGAATTCGGCTGGAATCAAGCAAGTGAGTTGCTATGGGAAAGCGTTTGCCTGGCCCGCTTGGCTTGAGGCACTGGGTATCGGCCGGCGCTCCGAGCGGTTAGGCTTCCGGGAAATACGTTGTTTTCAGATACTCCCGCAGCGAAGTTGGTTTGCGGCCCAGTAGCCGCTCGACAGTATTGTCCGTTCCAGCCAGCATGCCGTGTTTGGTGGCGGCACCCCACTGAGCGAAGAAGTTGGCGACGGGTTCGGGAAGGCCAGCGGCTACTTTCTGCGCGATGTAGGGCGCCAGTTCGCTGCTGTGGTACGTGATGGGCCGGCCCGCTAAGGTGGAGAGTTCCTGGGCGATGTCGTGAAACGAATAGGCTTCGCTCCCAGTCAGGGTGTATTCTTGATTGTCATGCCCTTCGCTGGTGAGCAAGGCGGCCGTGGCAGCGGCTAGGTCGGTCCGCGTAACGAATGCCACCTTGCCCTCTCCCGCCGTGAAGCGTATCTCCGCGTCCGGCACCTCGCTCCCAATCAAGTACCCCAGGCCATCGAAGTAGTAGCCGTTTCGAAGAATGGTGTAGACCAGCCCGGACGCTTTAAGGTAGGCCTCGGTAGCCAGGTCGCTTTCCGTAACCTCCTGCAGCACAAAATTACTGCTGCGCTGGATGCTGGTGTAAAACAAGTGCTTAACCCCGGCTTCCTTCGCCGCGTCGATGACATTGCGGTGCTGACTTAGCCGGTCGGTGAACGCCACGGCGGACACGAGCAGCACTTTCTCGACGCCCCGGAAGGCGTGCACTAGGGCGGGGTAGTCGAAGTAGTCGGCTTGCCGGACGTCTACGCCCCGCTGCGCGAGGTCCGTGGCTTTGCTGACGTCACGCACCAAGGCGGCGATTTCCGCGGCCGGGGTTGTCGTGAGCAAGAAGTCGATGGTTTCGTGGCCTAAGCCACCGGTGGCTCCCGTTACTAAAATCATGGTGAACAGAAATGATGACCACTACTGCGTGGTCGGTTAGGAGATGTAGTGAGACGCCCGGTGTTGGATTAGACCAAGGCCCCGTGGCGTCAGAAACAAAAGCTGTGTATATTTGCTTGCGAATTGCAAGTGCAAATGTAGAACATATTACTTGCAAAAAGCAAGTAAAAAATAAATCTTTTATTATGAAAGAGCTCAAACAGCGTTCTACCTGCCCCGTTAGCACGTCACTCGACGTGTTGGGAGACAAATGGACCCTACTTATTCTGCGGGATATGGTATTCGCCAACAAGTCCACTTATGGGCAATTCCTGCAGTCAGAAGAGAAAATTGCCACCAACATTCTGGCTGACCGCTTGGCGGTGCTCGAGGCCCAAGGCATCTTGACCAAGGCCGTGGCCGCCGACAAGAAATCGAAGTTCACCTACCGCCTCACCGAAAAAGGTGTGGATATCGTCCCCATTATTATCGAACTCGTGCTGTGGGGGGCCAAGCATTGTTCCACCATCGCCGACCCTAACTTGCTGGCAGAACTCCAGACCGGGAAAGACGCGGCTGTGGAGAAATACAAGCAACTCGCCCGCGAAAAGGCCCTGGCGTAAACCAAAGGCGCGTGGTATTGGCCTTATCCCGAGCAAGTAGAAAGGCGGGTGGGCGGGGCACGCCCGGGTGGACGTGGATATCGTGCGTTGGAGGGTCGGTTTGCAGTACTGACCCATTAAGGCGTAGGGTGTTCACCGAATCCACGAAAATAGAAATGCTGCCCCGTAACCGACTCCGAGTACTGCTTCGAACACCCTACTGCTTCGAACACGTAAGCTATCGGATTCACGCCCCTCGCTAAAAGCACTCCGCATGGCACGTATTTTCATCACTGGCTCGGCCGATGGCCTGGGTCAGCTGGCCGCCCGCCAACTAGTGCAACAAGGCCACCAAGTGGTGGTGCACGCCCGCAACCCCCAGCGGGCGCAAGAGGCTCTAGCCGCCGTGCCGCAGGCCCAAGCCGCCGTACACGGCGACCTCTCCACGCTAGCCGGCATGCACCAGGTCGCCGAGCAGGCGAACGAGTCGGGGCCTTTTGAGGCTGTCATTTTCAACGCGGGCGTTTATCAGGTATCCAACCTAACACGCACAGCCGATGGCTTCCCCCTGCTACTAGCCGTCAACTCGCTGGCGCCCTACGTGCTGACTTGCCTACTCACGCAGCCCACTCGGCTGGTGTACCTCAGCTCGGGCATGCACCGCCAAGGCGACGCCAGCCTGCGCGACTTGACCTGGCAAGAACGGCCCTGGAACACAACGCAGGCCTACTGCGACTCCAAGCTGCACGACTTACTACTGGCTCGCGCCGTAGCCCGCCACTGGCCCGAGGTATTGGCCAATGCTGTGGACCCTGGTTGGGTACCCACCAAAATGGGTGGTGCCGGCGCCCCGGACAACCTAACAAAAGGCGCGAAAACCCAGGTCTGGCTGGCAGCCGGCACCGACCCCGCCGCCCATACCACTGGCCAGTACCTCTACCACCAGCGGCCCAGTGCCACCCACCCGCAAGCCGCCGACGTTGCCGTGCAGGAGCAGCTATTAGCCGCGTTTGCACGCCTGACGAGTGTGCCCTTTCCAGCCGGCGCCCAGTAGATTCAGACGGGCCATGCCGGTTCGTAGCATTCCTTGCCGCTAATCAAGAGTTGTAGCCACCAACTACTTGCGGGCTGGTAAGTGGCAAAAGAGCTAAGTATGGGTTTCAACTAGTTGGCCGCATCAGCTGCCGAAGGGCAGCGTGTGAGCCAGTACTTGCAGCTTCAGCGCAGGCTTTTAGGTATGGAACGGCCTTTTTGGTTATGCAGAGCAGAACCTTGGTGACGTCTAACTCCTGGTCTGCGATGGGGCCTACGAGCATAATACCGGCATTGCGTGCACCTCAACAGAAATTCTTGCTTAACATGCTTAAAGGATACGTAACAATGCCGTAGCTTTGCATTATGCTTCAACCAAAAAACTTGTTGATGAAGCGTGGGACCCTGCTCGGCTGGGAACCGCGAGTGGACCGGAAGGTCTTCGCCACCATCGGTTCTCCCGATTTTACCTCTGGTATTTCCGTTGTTTTTTCTCTGTGTTGCCCCGCTACCGTTTCGGATTTCGAAACGGTTTTTTTATGTCCGTTAAGTTCGTCGGCTGTGGCCCTACAACCAAGTATTATCTCATACAAACGCCAACACCCGCTTTGCCAGATGCGGCGGCGGCCAGCGCCTCGGCCCACACCGGCAGCCCAATTCTCCGCCAGGGGTAGTGGCAGATAAGACGTCACCTTGTCCATTTTAGCTAGTCAACTTCATTTTCCTCAATTTCGGTATGGCACGTAAAGACCTGCTCGACATCGCCTCCCTCCACCGTGAGGAAATCGAGTTCCTGCTCGACCAATCCACCTCCTTTAAAAAACTTTTCACCCGCTCGGTGAAAAAAGTGCCCGCCCTCGAGGGTAAGTCCGTGCTCATGCTGTTCTATGAAGCCAGCACCCGGACGCACTCCTCCTTCGAGGTCGCGGCCAAACGCCTCTCGGCGGAGGTAACGAATTTCAACGTTGCCCACTCCTCCATCACCAAGGGCGAATCGGTGCGCGAGACCATCGAGACGCTCCAGGCTATGCGCACCGACTACATCGTTGTTCGCCATAGTCACTCTGGCTTGCCCGGCATGATTGCCCGCCAAACCACGGCGTCGGTTATCAATGCCGGCGACGGGGCGCACGAGCACCCCACCCAGGCCCTGCTGGACGCTTTCACCATCAAAGAGAAATTCCCCGACCCGAGGGGCAAAAGAGTCCTCATCATCGGCGATATTCTCCACTCCCGCGTCGCGCGCTCTACCAGCACCTTGCTGCAAAAGCTGGGCGTGGAAGTCGCTTACCTCGGCCCGGGGTCGCTGGTGCCCAAGTACGGCCCGGCCACCATCCCTCGCTTCACCGACTATCAAGCGGCTATGGCTTGGGCACCCGATATTGTGTATTTGCTTCGCGTGCAGATGGAGCGCCAGGACGTGCAGTTTTTCCCCAATGTCCGGGAATATCACCGGGTCTATGGCATCACCAACGCCCGGCTAGCAGAAATCAGCGACCGTGGCCTCTACATCATGCACCCCGGCCCCGTGAACCGAGGAGTCGAGCTGTGCGACGCCGTCATGGACTATGAGCGCAGTTTGATTACCAACCAGGTTGAAAACGGGATTTCCATTCGCATGGCCGTGCTCGACTGGCTGACGCCGGGCGGGGAATTCCCGCGGCAGGAATCGACGTATGCCGCCCGGCAGAAAGCTAACTCAACGGCGATTGTGCCCTAAACGCCGGACGAGGCGGCTGGTTTAGCCGTGTATTTTCTTTTCTAACAGCCAGAATATTCCCTACCCCTTTGCCCGTTTACAGCACTCTTGAATCCATGCTCCTCCTTCAAAACGCCCGCATTGCCTCCGAAAATTCACCCGTACTGCTCGAAGGCGATGTTCTGATTGTCGAAGGAATAATTCAAAACATCGGTCCCAACCTAGCCATTCCCGAGGGGGCCCGCGTCATCGACGCACGAGGTCGGGTTCTGATGCCGGGCATGTTTGATGCCCACGTCCATTTCCGCGCCCCCGGGTTTGAAAACAAAGAAACCATCACCACGGGCAGCGAAGCGGCCATCAATGGCGGCATTACCGGCGTGGTGATGATGCCCAACACCCGCCCAGCCCTCGACTCGGCCACCTCGGTGGCCACCGTGCTGGAAAATGCCAAGGACCGGTCCCGCATTCCGGTGTACACCTCCGGCTGCGTCACCAAAAACCGCGAGGGCAAAGAACTGGCGGAAATCGAGGGCATGCGCGAGCTCGGGGTGAAAATGCTCACCGATGATGGGGATACCACCAGCGACCCGGCGGTGCTGCTACGGGCCATGCAATACGCCACCGAGTTTGGGATGTTTTTTGCCAGCCATTGCGAAGTGCCGGAGCTGGCCGGGCCGCGCGCCCTCAACGAAGGGGTAATGAGTTATCGGCTTGGCATCAAAGGCTCGCCGGCTTGCGCCGAGGAAATCATTATCGACCGCGACATCCGTTTGGCCCGGGCGGCAGGCGCGCACGTGCACATCCAACACGTGTCCAGCAAGCTCGGCATGGAAACCATTCGCTGGTGGAAATCTCGCGGCGATGTGAAGGTGACGGCGGAAGTGGCCCCGCACCACCTCCTGTTCACCGACGAGCACATCGGCGACTACGACACCAACTATAAAATGAACCCGCCGCTGCGGACGCAGGCGGATTGTGATGCGCTGCTTGAGGGGCTCATCGAAGGCGTAATCGACCTCATTGCCACCGACCACGCGCCGCACACCCCCTTCGAGAAAGCCCAGGATTTTATCAGTGCGCCCAACGGTATCACCGGCTTGGACACGGCCCTGGTGTCGCTCTACCACCATTTTGTTGAGCCCGGAAAGTTTGGGTGGGACCTGGTGGTGAAGCGCTATTCGGCGGAACCCCGCCGCCTGATGGATTTGCCGGTACCCACCATCGAAGTGGGCCAGCAAGCCGAGTGCGTCTTGTTCGATACCGAAGCGGAAACAACTTTCACGCGGGAATTCATGAAATCCAAATCTCAGAACACGCCCTTCATCGACCAGACGTTGAAAGGCCGGGTAGACTTGGTAATTCTTGGTGCGGACATCCTGCTGGAGCGCTGATAGTTCGTTGCGCTAAGACCCGTATTTTTCAGGATTTGCCTCGAATTTCGGCTGCTGCTTGTGTTGCAGCAGTAGATTTGTGGCCGTGGTAACGGGTATCCGGTCGGATACCCGTTACCGGTTTTTTCCACCAGCGGGACAACGCGTAGTCCAGCCGCCAGCTGTCCGAACGCGGCTTCGGGCCCGTAACCAGGCCCGAAGCCGCGTTTATTATCAACCACTTGGGCCTACCCAGTCCCCTTTACCAGATTTCCATGAGTACCCTCTTCCCCTCAGATACCCCTAGCACCGCCCCGGGCAATCCCCTGATTGGCGTGGTTATGGGCTCCAGCAGCGACTGGGACACCATGCAGCACGCCGTGCAAATTCTCGCGCAGTTTGGCGTGGCCCACGAAGCGCGCGTTGTGTCGGCCCACCGCATGCCCGACGACTTGTTTGCCTACGCCGAACAAGCCGGCCCGCGCGGCCTGCAGGCCATCATTGCCGGCGCGGGGGGAGCCGCCCACCTGCCGGGCATGATGGCCGCCAAAACCACGGTGCCCGTGCTGGGAGTGCCGGTGGCCAGTCGCCATTTGCAGGGGGTGGACTCGCTGCACAGCATCGTGCAAATGCCCAAAGGAATACCCGTAGCCACGTTTGCGATTGGCACTGCCGGGGCGGCCAATGCGGCCTTGTTTGCGGTTAGCCTGTTAGCCCTGCATGACCCGGACTTAGCAACCAAGTTGCAGGCGTTTCGCGCCGAACAAACGCAGGCCGCTCGCGCCATGACACTGCCCGTATGAGCGCCGATAGTCACATTACCGCCATGACCCCAATTTTCCCGGGCACTGTAAATGCCGCAGGTCAGCGGGCCACCCTAGGTGTGCTGGGGGGCGGCCAGCTGGGCCGGATGTTTGTGCATGCCGCCCAGCGCCTGGGGTACTTCACCGCCGTACTCGAGCCCGACGCGCAAAGCCCGGCCGGGCTGGTGAGTCACCACCATATCCAGACCGGCTACGACGACCCGGCCGGGCTGGCCGAATTGGCCCACCTGTGCCAGGCCATTACCACCGAGTTTGAAAACGTGCCGGCCCAGGCCTTGCAAACGCTGGCGCAGACAAGGCCTGTAGCGCCGGGTGCAGCCGTGGTAGGTATTGCCCAAAACCGCATCGAGGAAAAAGCCCACTTCGTGGCCTGCGCTAACGTGTCGGGGGTGAGTTGCGCGCCCTACGCGGTGATTGAAACGCCGGATCAGCTGCAGGCTGTTCAGGACGAGCGGGCGGATTTGCTGCCCGGCATCCTGAAAACTGCGCGCATGGGCTACGACGGCAAGGGCCAGGTTCGCGTTAAGACCGTCGATGAACTGGCCGCTGCCTGGGCGGAGTTAGGCGGCGTGGCTTGCGTGCTGGAAAAGATGTTGCCACTCACCGCCGAGTGTTCGGTGCTGGTAGCCCGCGGCTGGGACGGGCAGGTCGTCAGCTTTGCCCCGCAGCGCAACGTGCACGTCAACGGCATTTTGGCTGTGACCCACGCCTACGTGGGCAACATGCCACCCACCCTAGCAACTAGGGCGCGCGAGGCGGCTGTTTCCATCGCGCAGCATCTGGGCTACGTCGGGGTGCTGTGCGTCGAGTTTTTTGTGGTGGAAGACGGTAGTGAGCACGGCGGCTTGGTAGTCAACGAGATGGCCCCGCGCCCGCACAACAGCGGCCACTATACTATAGATGCCTGCGACGCGTCGCAATTTGACTTGCAGGTCCATGCCATGGCGGGCCTGCCCTTGCCGTTGCCGCGCCAGCATTCGCCGGCCATCATGCTCAATCTGCTGGGGGAGGTGTGGTTTGACGCCAATGGGCAATTACAGGAGCCGGACTGGCGCTCCGTGCTGAGTTTGCCGGGCACGCACCTGCACCTGTACGGCAAGCTGGAGGCGCGCGCTGGCCGCAAGATGGGCCACTTGACCATCACCGGTCCGGATGTTGCCAGTGTTGAAACCGTGGCGCGCCGCGCCGCTGGTTTGCTTGACTTGCCGGGGTTCAACGCCATCTAGGTTTATAGCCTGCACGTGACCAAGTCAACCTACCAATCAGGACCTTTTTATAGCAGCAGGGAGGCAGATGCCTTCTGAGAACAAGCTTCATCTTATTTCCGCTAACCACTTTCAGCAGAGCAGATAAAATAGAACTTTTCTCGGCAGGGCGCTTTTCAAGCTTGCAAAGCTATCTGCAATCAGTCACTCAGATAAGAGTAGGGATTGTTGCAAAAGCAACTGCAAGCGACTATGAAACTCAGGGCCTCCTGCCGGCCGAGGCCCTGTTCGACACGAATTTGATGACTACTTGGCGGCCACTGGCCAAACTCGGTCAGGGCGGAGTCGGAGGTTTCTCCTATTTGTTTAACAACACCCTGTCTGGCCAACTTTTGAATTTTATTATCAAAGATGGATGGGCAGGTAACATCTAATTGGCTCTACGCTTAGGACCGGTGTGATTTTGCGAGGAAAGGCAGTATCGTGCCTGGTTCGTGTTAGTAGCTAGTCTGCTTCGTTTGCTCGGTCAACTCGGTTGGCGTTAGGCCAAATGTTTTTTTGAACGCGAAGGAAAAGTGCGACAGGTTTTCAAATCCAACTTCTAAATACACCTCCGAGGGTCGCATTTCTCTTTTTGAAAGGAGATAGTGCGCTTGTTCCAACCGCTTTTGTTGCAACCACTTTTCCGGCGTGGTTTCAAATATTTTTGTAAAATCCCGTTTAAAGGTCGAAAGGCTGCGTCCCGCCAATTTAGCAAACGATGATAAGGGAATATTGTACTTGAAATTATGGTTCATGTACGTTTCCAAATCTATCTTGTGCGGCTCCTGAAAATCAAATAAGAAATTCCGGTAACTATCACCCGTTTGAAGCAGCAACTCAATGGCTTCATAGGTTTTTAATTCCGCCATTTTCGCATGAAGCTTTCCCGGATTATCGACATACGGTAATAAGGAGTTGAAAAATCCTTTCAAAAACGAATTACCGCTTAGGTCGAGCATCGCCTTACCCCTGTACGCACTTTGCTTCGGAATGCTATTTTCGGTTGCGTAGTGGCGTAATGTTTTTTGATCAAGGAATAGGCTGATCAACGAAGGTGGCTCCCCATTAGGACCTACTTTTTTCAGCTTTTTAAATAATTCATTCCGCCGCATTAAACAGATGGTGCCTTCTCTCATGACAAACGATCCTTCGTTTGAAAAATAATGCGACTCGCCGGATAACATAATTCCCAGCGCGTGGTCCGGAAAGTAATGTTCACTACTTTCTATTTTCTGATGGCCACGCGCATACAAGAAATTATGTTGAAGAAAGACGTTATCCATTGTTCATTATTTTATTTGACTCATAATCAATTGGTCCATTTGCTTGTCAGGCAGAATCCGTTTCAAGCATAACAAAAGACGGGAGGCTAGTTGGGAAGTGGTATATCGTGCTTGGGGGCTTTTGGCTTCGATTCCCTTCTTAACCAGTTCCGCAATTACGAGGGGTTCGGCGACATTCTTCGAGAGCCGAGTAAATAACTGATGGGTTTTGGTCGTCAAGTCTTGGTAGGCGGTATGGCCCGACACTTTCAGCAGAATATCGGTGGCCACATTGCCCCATTCCGAGCGGGTAGCACCGGGCTCCACCACGATGACGTCGATGCCAAATTCCTTCACTTCATTGCGCAGACTATCGCTCAAGGCTTCCAAGGCAAATTTGCTGGCGTGATACCACCCCCCGAGGGGAAACGCAATCTTACCGCCCACGGAGGAAATATTCACAATCTTGCCGTAGCGGTTTTCTCGCATCTTCGGCAACACCAGTTGGGCCAGGCGCATGGCCCCAAATACATTCACTTCCAGCTGGTAGCGCGCATCTTGCATAGGCAGATCTTCGATGGCCCCTTCCAACCCAAAACCGGCATTGTTCACCAAAATATCAATGCCGCCTTCGGCTGCGAAAATTTGATTGACGCACGCTACCACGCTCTCGTCGTTGGTTACATCCAGCGCCAGGGGGGTAATGCCGTAGCTTTTCAAGGCCTGCATATGGTCTGTTCGGCGCGCGCCCCCATACACCGTGTAGCCATGTTGGGCAAGATAAATAGCCGTTGCTTTGCCAATCCCGGCCGAGGCGCCCGTTACTAGTGCTGTCTTTTTCATGTGTGTAGGAGTTAGGTTGTGTATAATCTACATTGCAAAGGTACCGTCAGGCCTGCCGGGGCTGTTTTGTTGAAACGTCCAAGGTTATGTGCTGAAAAGGTCAGATGACGAATAGTTTGCCGGCCCTGTACGGTCCGTTGTGCGTGCTTCCGTCCGTGATGTCGCGCCGATACCTAGCGCTTACTTAGTAGTGCATCTAGGAATTAGCTTTCTGGGTGTGCTAGTAGTGAAAAAGCACTCGGTGCTCCACGCTACGGATTCAACCGCCACCACGCTACCTAGCGAGTAATAGCCCGTCGTGCTCTAGCCCCCCACACCCGTGAAATTTTTCATGTGTTGAGCAGGCTGTCCATTATGAGCGCTACCACGTTGCTTCCAGCTCGGAACAACTTGCCCGCTTCTTCTACCTTCGCCTGAAGAATCTACCGTTTCGGGGCTTAGCCCACTATTGCCCGGCTTCACCACAGCATATTACGGCTTCACTGTACTATTCTTGGACGGCGTCGGGCCTTTGTAGACTTTTGAATTCGCTAGTCGCAAACGCTGACCGCTTCTGGCGATGCTCAACGCTCATGTAGTGGTTTCATTCTCCGCTTCTTGTGTAGAACACCGTCCGGGCGCGCGTAGTCAAGCTGCTGCGCACCTGCTTGCGCAGCTGAACGGTCACTTGAATTTCCCACGTCTGCAACAAACTGCCACTAGAGTTCTACGTCCTGGTGGCACCGTAAAATCCTTGTGCTATGCCTTCTTTAACTGCATGAATGCCTCTACTCAGCCTCTGGCGACTTCTCGGGTCGCGGACTCGGCTTCTCCGTGGCTAGCGCAGGAGCCCCGGCTGCGCTGGCTAGGTATCGGGACCATGAGCTTACTGCTAACCGTCACGATGCGGAAGGCGGACACACTTGCCTTTTGGCAAGACTTGCTGAGCCACTTTGTGGTTACGGCCCTGTACTGGCAAGGAAATGTGGCTATTTTCATTTTTCTGCGCCGCCGACTGCCCGGCTACAAACTGACGGTGCGGCGGGTCGTGCTGCACGTGCTGCTCGGCAGCGGCTTTGTGATGGTCGCGACCTTGTTCAACGCGTGGCTGGAAGTCCGCTTCGAGGAGCCAGGTGCCGCTTTCGTGCCTACCTACTGGCGCAACTTGCGCTTCAGCTTACTCACGACCTTGCTGATTACCAACGTGTACGAAAGCGTCTATTTCTTTCAGGAGTGGCGCAACTACTTTATGCGCGCGGCGGCGTTGGAGCGCGAAAATGCCATTAGTCGCCTCGAGGCGCTCAAGCAGCAAGTGGACCCGCACTTTCTCTTTAACAGTCTCAACACGATGGCCGCCCTCATCGGCGAGAACGAGCCGGCCCAGGAGTTTTTGGGCGCCTTGGCCAACGTGTACCGCTACATTTTGCTGAGCAAAAAGAGCACGACCGTTTCCCTGAGCGAAGAAATGACCTTCGTGGAGGCGTACGTGTACTTAAACGCCATCCGCTTCGGGAAAAAGATACAAGTAGTGAAAGACATAGACCCGGCTGCGCTGCAACTGCGCGTGCCGCCCGTGGCCGTACAGATGCTGATTGAAAACGCCATCAAGCACAATGCGATTAATAGTCGCTTTCCGCTCCGAATCACGATTCGGGCCACCGAGCAGGCCCTGAGCGTGACCAATACTATGCACCCGAAAACGGTGCTGGAGAAAAGCACCCGGCAAGGGCTGCAAAACATTGTCAGCCGGTTTCAGCTGCTGACGGACCGCCCCGTACTTATCGACAACCGGGGCAGCGAATTTGAAGTTGTCCTCCCCTTGCTCACCCATCCGGAATGAAAACCATCATCATCGAAGACGAAGACCTCGCGGCCCGGCACCTACAAAGCCTGCTGCGCAAGCACCCAACCGTAGAAGTAGAGGCCGTACTGCCCAGCGTGGCCGAGGCCGTGGACTGGCTGCTGAACAACCCCGCCCCGGAGTTGATTTTCGCTGATATTCAGTTGGATGATGGCTTAAGCTTCGAAGTGTTCGACGCGGTGCCTGTGCGCAGCCCCATCATTTTCACAACCAGCTTCGACGAGTATGCCCTGCAATCTTTCGCGCTGCTCAGTCTAGATTATCTGCTCAAGCCCATTCAGGCAACCGACATTGCGCGGGCCCTGGAAAAGCACACCTACTGGCTGAGCAAGGCCACCACGCAGGAAAAAGTGCAGGACAGCGACGCGCAACTGCTGAAAATGCAGCAGCTCCTCGAGCAGCTCGCCCCCACCCAGTCCCGCTACCGGCACCGGCTGCTGGTCACGGCCGGGGAGGAGCTGCTGCCGGTAGCCGTGGACGATATTGCCTACTTCTACACCCTGCACGATATCGTGTACCTCGTGCGCCACGACGGGCGCAAGTTTCCCTTGGAAAACAAGTTGGAGCAGCTGGAAAAGCAACTCGACCCCGCGTTATTCTTTCGCCTGAACCGGCAGTACCTAGCCTCGCTCAAAGCCATCGGCCGGATTTACAGCTACTTCGCGGGCAAGCTTAAAATTGAATTGCTGCCCCCGCGCCAGGAGGAAGTTCTAGTCAGCCGCGACCGGGTCCCCCTGTTCAAGCGCTGGTTGCAGTAGCACGTTTGAGCATTGCATTGCAACTTGTCCCCTATAATTATAAAAGTACGCCGCTACCAATTAAGTCGGTAACGACGTACTTTTTTTGCGGAGAAACAGGACGGGGGTTGCTCGTCCACTGTAGCTTATAACATCACCCCGCCGCTCACTTCCAAGCGCTGGCCGTTCACCCAGCGAGCCGCATCCGTGCAGAGGAAAGCAACCACGCCGCCAATGTCATCGGGCTCGGCCGTGCGGCCCAGGGCCGCTAACTGACCTACGTAGACGCGCATTTCGGGCGTATCCGGCATGGCTCCGCCACCAAACACTCCGCCAGGGGCTACTACATTGGCAGCAATGCCCCGGCTGCCCAGCTCTAGGGCCAGGTAGCGCGTGAAGACCTCCACGGCCCCTTTCATGGAAGCATAGGCCGAAACGCCCGCGAAGGAGCTGCGCGTAGAACCCGAGGAAATGTTGATGATGCGGCCGCCGTTGCGCAGCAGGGGCAACGCCTGTTGGGTAAGAAAGTATACGCCCTTGAAATGCACCTGAAGCATTTCGTCGAACTGGACCTCCGTTATCTCGTCGATTGGAATAATTAGGCTGGTACCGGCATTGTTAATGAGAAAGTCGAATCGGTCGGTGTTGAAGGTAACGGTCAGGACGGTAGCGACTTGTGCGAAGAACAGCTTAAAGGAGCTACTATCGGCAACGTTGAGGGGGAGGGCCACAGCGCGGCCCCCCAAACCTTCAATTTCAGCTACAACGGCCGCCGCTTCGGCCTGTTGGCTGCGGTAGAAATCAAACCATCTCGGCTTCTACCACGCGAAACGTGCCGGGGCTTACGGCGGCGTAGCGGCGGAAGAAGTGCGAGAAGTGCGCCACATCCACAAAGCCTAGGCTATCGGCTATTTCCCAGAGCGTCCATTCCGACGGCTGCAACAAAACCTTGGCCTCCAGCGCCACGCGGCTGCCGATCAGGTCGGTGGTGGTGCGGCCAGTATTGCCTTTAAGCACCTTGTTGAGGTGGTTGACGTGTACAGCCAACTGGTCGGCAAAGTCTTTGGCCGTGCGCAGGGGTATGCGCTGTTAGGGTGAGGAGATGGGAAACTGCCGTTCGAGCAGCTCTACAAAGCGCGAGGAGAGCCGGGCCACCGCCAAATGGGCGGGGTGCTGCGGGGTAACGGGCTGCCGCTTCTAGCCCAGGTGCAGTAGTTCCAGCACGTAGGCCCGCAGCAGATCATATTTGTGGGCGTAGTCGGAGGCCAGTTCCTCGTGCATCTGCGCGAACAGGGTCGCCGCCCGCTTAGCTTCAGCAGGCCTTAGCTGAAATATGGGGGCCCAACAGTCTGGAATAATCATGCGCTTATACCTTGGGGCACCTCCCCCATTCTGGCCGCTGGCCGTGGGAGCCGGTGTGGCCCTCGGTCCGGGCAGTGGGACCACAGCCATAGAACCTAACTAGGCTGGCTGATTTCGGGCGATACGCCGCGACGCTGATGTGGGGTAGGTGCCTTTGTCCCGGCTTTACCGCGTTTGCGCCCGGCTTCACCGCAGTATCTTAAAAAGGGCGACAAGGAGACGGTTCTTTTGAATCATCAACACGGCAAGGCCGCTTTGGGGGCCCCGGTTGATGCGTTGGCCAACCGGTGAGTGCCGGTTCGCGGATTCACCCTTCATTCAACCAAGCCCATGTTCACTTCGCTCCATTCCCAACTGCTAGGCATCCTCGCTGCAGCCGCACTGGCTCTCCCTCAGGCAACCCTGGCGCAAGGCTATCAGGAGGGCGTCAATCTCAGCTCCGAGTTCCTGCCGCTTACGCTTAAAAACCCGGAAGGCAAAAAACACGATTTTCGCGCCAGCGTCAGCCGCTTCAATATGGGCATCCCTTACTTCCTGAAAGAAGATAAGTCGCAGTACCTGATTTTGGGGGTGCAAAGCGAAGCGTACTCGTTTCACGGCACCCGGCCCGGCTTCCACGTCAGCAACCTCTACTCCGTAACCCCTACGCTGGGCTACAATCGCCGTTTGTCCGACAAGCTGCGGATGGACGCCATTTTTCTGCCTACCCTGAGCTCCGACTTCAAGCGCATCAAAGGCGAGGATTTTCTGTTCGGGGGCATCGTACGGGGCGTGTACCAAGTGAAGCCCAACTTTGCGCTACGGGGCTCGCTAGGCTACCGCGAGCAGTATTACGGCGCGCTCTACATCGTGCAAGTGGGACTGGACTGGCAGGTGTCGGAGAAGGTGCGCATCTTCGGCGATGCCCCGACCAGCCTGACGATCAACTACACCAACAGCCCTAAGCTTAGCACTGGCTTCGACCTGTTGGCGGGCAACAGCAGCTACCGCCTAGCTCAGGAGAATCAGTACCTACGCTATTCTTTTGCCACGCCGGGGGTGTTTGCCGAGTACAATCTTAAGCCAGGTTTAGCCTTGCGCGCCAAAGTAGGCTACTCCCTTATCCGCAACCTGGAGGTGTTCAACGAAAACGATAAAGCCGACAACGTGGATTTTGTCGTGCTCGGGGATGAACCCAAGCCCATCAGCCCGGAAATTGAAAAGGGCTTGACTTTCCGTCTCGCGTTGAGCTACCGCGTCTTCACCAAGTAGCTTGGTTTAGCGACGAGGGGTCTTGGCCACATGGCCTCAACTTCTCTTCCATATGCCACTGGCTACGCATTCCTGCGGCTTGCCCCGGCTTACGCCGAATTGTATCAGTGCCGGGTTAGCGGCGCGCTGTGCTCGAAAGCATAATTATTCCTTGCCCACTAACACAGGCACCCCCTTAGTCGCTACGCGCTGAGAGGGAATCAACTTTCTCAACAATTTTTAATACAACTCTTTATGAAAGCCCTTTGCCTGTTACTTGCCCTCCTTAGCAGCTTAATGCTGCCGGCCTCGGCCGCTGATGTAGCTCCTCTCCGCGAGGCTATTAGCCTGGCCCGTTATACTGGCGTTGATGGCCGGGTTCATACCCTAGCTGTGCTCGAAGACGATGGGCAGGCCGTGAGTGGCGTGGACCTGAGTCTATTACTCAACCGCTACGACGCCTATTCTCTGGATGTGCTAGTGGGTTACTCGCACGACGACTTGACGCGCCGTATCGAAGCGGAAACCACCCACGTCAAGCGCGCCTACGCCGACTTGCTGCCGGCCGTACTGGGCAGCCACCACCCCGCGCTCGGTATCAATTACGCCGAGCACGGTCGCGAAGCCCGCATGACCGAGCCGTTTCTTTTTCCGAAAATGGTGGCCACCAGCGCCGCTGTGCACCAGCTCACCTACCAGCCGGAGTGGCTGCTCGACTACGAAGTGGAACTCGGCGTGGTCTTCGACCGCACCATCACAGCCACCACCCCGCTGGATGAGGCCCGGGTCGGCTTCCTGGTTGTCAACGATTTCACGGACCGCGCTTATCTCATGCGCCATATCAATACTAAAAACCTCGGGAGCGGCGCCGGCTTTTCAGATGCCAAGAGCGTACCCAACTTTTTCCCGACCGGTCCCTACGTGGTGGTGCCCCGCCAGTGGCGTACCTTCTATCAAGACCTGCAGCTGAGCCTGACCGTCAACGGTCAGGCCCGCCAGCAGGAAAAGGCCGCGAACATGGTCTGGAAGTTGGATAAGATTGTCGCCGAGGTAGTTGCCACCCAAGGGGAGAAGCGCTGGGAAAGCCACGGCCAGCCCACGTCGCTCTACGACGGCGCGGGCATTCCGAAAGGCGCGGTGCTGCTGACCGGGACCCCGAGTGGCGTCGCCTTCCGCGCGCCGGGCGGCGGCTTCATCGCCGGAGCCATTACCAAATCCCTCTTCACATTCAGCTGGTTGCGGGGGCAGTCGCCCATCGCCTACATGAAGGAAAGCTACATCAAGGCGCAGCGCCACAAACCCGCCTACCTCAAGCCGGGCGACGTGGTGGTGACGTCCGTTTCGAAGCTTGGCCACATCACTACCACCATCCAGCCCGCCGCCGCTTCGGCCTCGGCCAGCCAGGCCCAGCGCCCATAAGCGCCGGCCCGACCGCGCGCCCGCTCACCCTACTCTTCGCTACGCTTATACTTACCTATTTCAGGCTGGCAACGCCCCGGCAACTGGGGCGTTGCCAGCTGTTTTTGTTGCTGAATATTGTTGGCCGATAGGAAGTAGGCCGCTTAGCCTTGTGCCGATTGCTCAATCGAGTCTAGCAACTGGTGCAGCACCAGGGCGTCGGCAAAGGAAGGAGCGGTGCAGGTGTTATTTCGAATGTCGGCCGCTAGGAGCTTGTAGAGTTGCGCTACATTGCCAACCACCGGATTATCGGGCAAGCCGCTGTAGAGCGCCGCCGGCGGCACTAGCGGGGTTAGCTCCTTTTCGTCGCCCCGAGCGCCGCGAATTGTGAGGGGAGTCAGCTGTCCGTGGCCCAGGGGGCCGGTTACCTGGATATCACCTTCGGTACCATTGATTTCCCATAGCAGGTTGGTGCCTCTGGACACGCCACCACGATAGTGAATGGAAATAGCCGCCCCGCTTGCCAAGGTTCCTTGCACCAGAATTTGGTCGGCGGCAGTTTTGGGTTTTGTCTCGGTCGTGTCTTGCACTTTAACCATCGTGAAATTACTGGTCAGCTGGGCAGTCAGCTGCGCGAAGCCGCCTAGCACTGCGGTTAGCCCGGCCAGGGTATGGCCTAATGGAATAGTGAGCATGGTCGCCCCGTTGGCTTTGTCAAACAAGTAGTAGTTGTTGGCCACAGTTACGCTGCCCCAATTACCACCGGAACCAATCAGCGTCGTAGATAGGACTTTGCCTACGTAGCCTTCCTTGATAAGCTGCGCCAAGTAGCGCACGGCGGGGGCTACCACCATCTGGGTGCCTATTACGGCCACTACTCTTTGGTTTTTCGCCAGGGTGGCCAGCTGCTGCGTTTCCTCGAGGCCATTGCCTAGTGGATGTTCGCAATACACGTGCTTGCCGGCTTCCAGGGCAGCTTTCACCAACTCGAAATGGTGCGGCACTTTCACGGTCACCACCACTAAGTCTACCTCCGGGGACTGTATCAGGGCTTGCGGATTGTTGAAGGCATGGGGGATGTGCAGCGCAGTAGCAGTCCGCCGGGCACTCTCAGGAGTTGAATTGGCCACGCCGGTAATTTCAAAATCGTCGCTAAGTAGTTGTAGGGCGGGCAAGTGCGATTTAAAGGCCCACTGACTGTCGGGGTTAAGGCCAATGAAGCCCACTCTAATTTTGCCTGAACTCATGCTGATGAACGTTAATGGTACGGTTATCTTAACCGGCTAGCCACTACCTTAGACGCGTACACAGCCTATTGTCGGGTACATACAATTTTGTAAGTAATGACCACTGCTAAAGCCGGTTCCACAAACAGTCTCAATCGCAACTTTCTGACCGACTGCAACCTAACCTATGCCGTGCAGCTAATGGGCGGCCGCTGGAAGCTGCCTATCCTAACGCGCCTGAACAAAGGCAAACGACGATTTAGCGAACTTAAAAAGGTGATTCCCAACATCACCGAACGTATGCTGACGCTTCAGCTGCGCGAGTTGGAACGCGACGGCCTAATATCTCGCACAGTATATGCGGAAGTGCCTCCACGCGTTGAATACGAATTGACGGTGATAGGCAAGGAATTGATTCCCGTTTGCCTTCAGCTACATGACTGGGGTGCCAAACACAAGCTTCTGCACTTGGGTACGGAATCTAGCTTGCCGCTGTAGCTAAGCGAGCCTACAAAACCGAATATTTCTTCGACCTCAGGCCGCAATACTTCCGCGTAACGACTGGGTGAGCCTATGCCAATAGCAGGTAACTGACTAAGGTTTTTTACAATATCCCGTTCTTAAACTACCCGTTTATTAGCTGCCCGCAGCGTCCGTACTGCTGGGCCGCGGGCCCCTTTCACACGGCTAACTGTGGCAACCGTCTGGGCCTGCTGCCAACGGTAGAGCAGCTAAGGGCTGGTGCTCAATTACTGCGCGGCGGCTTTCCAATGCTAGGCGCAGGGCTTCGGCCTTGAACGCCTCGTTGTATTTGCGTCATTTGTTGGGCGACGGCCCGCTCTGTTTTGCGGCCATACTGGAAGTAAGATATGTCCTTCTCCTGTCAGGCATAGGTAACCTACTCTACTTTTTTAAAAGTTTTTTCATATTTTGTATGATAACCTTAAGTTATAGACGATAACTTAAGGTTATAAAGCGTCAAGTCTTTGCTAAGTATGTGCCCAAAATTTTAAAAGGTTATAACTTCTAAATATTTTTTTGCCCTATCCCTTATCATCAACTTGCACATAACAAGGTAGTTGCAAAATTTTCGCTGATTGTATCTTTTGAATCTATCGAAGATGAATGATTGGAGAATATGTGGCAAATGAGGCAAGCTGCTTATAAGTTTCGGTTATCCTAGCGTTTATGGTCAATCAGCTTTCCCACTATTAATAAGGCAGTTACAGCCGTTTAAGCGAAAGAAGGAATTTGCGTTTTTGAAAATCCCTTTTCTACCTTTGACCCACCAATCCCTATCCGATAAAGGATTGTTTTTATACAGAGGCGTGGAGAGACAGGCTCCGTGAAGCGCCGGCAACCCCGGGAGGACCCCGAACGGTGCCAACTCCTGACCATATAAAAGCAAATCACTGTGCACTCTTTTCTTCAGCCCAACGCCCTACTGTTCATGCGCAACCCGTTGCCCTGCTGCTGTTGTTGCGGGCTGGTAGCAGGTGTCTGTATGAAGGAGCAGGATGCTTTTTCGGGTTGTTGAGGCAACTTTTGCTTTTCCGAAGCAGTCCTGAGTACTTGATGCACGAATCGGATCAGCGCAGCCATCTGCTGTGTTTGGCGCCTTCCGACGGTAATGAAGTTGCCCTATAGACTACATTCTTGAGCTGCGCGAGGACACAGCATGCTCTTGCCTTGAAAAGCCTTTAGGTTTAACGTTTTACCCGTGGCTGGCTGGATGTCTACATCTCATCCTTAGGCTGACATAATACAAAACCAACTGGGTGCCGGCCCTTTCAAGGGGCGTTTATGCGCGGTATAATACCACTATCAGCAGACCCCTGCCCCACTCCCGTCTACCTCGTTGGTGCAGCGCGGCAAAACCGTAGGCAGATGCGGTACAACTAATTCATAGCATAATAATAAGTCATAGCAGGAGGTCGGTATGCTCGCCCTGCTGCCCCACAGGCTGTCCTGCGCCGATGCGGGAGCCGATGCCCTGCAACATTTGAGTTTGAAGGCTCTCATCTAGCCCGTAACAATTGGCGGTCTGCCGCTGGGCGCTCGACTCAGCCAGTTGCTGCGGTGGTTACGCGGGCATAAGGTCCTGATTTCCAACTGATAGCTAGTCAGTAGAACCTATGCGCGACGCCTCCCTGAGTCGGGGCCTCAACGAAGGCCATTACCCATGAAAAGCAACTGAAATTTTTGCTCAATGAAACTACAAGGACCCTTAGTTGCCCTGGCGGTAGGCTTTTCTACCGTCGTTCAGGCCGCTCCTGACGCAAAATGGCTCGGCTCTACTACCGTAGGCGAGGGGCCAATAACGGGCAAGGTGGTCGACGAAACCGGCCAGGCCCTGCCTGGCGTGACGGTGCGGGTGAAAGGCACTACAGCCGGCACCACCACCTCGCCCAGCGGCGAGTTTACGCTGCCCACGTCTCCCGAGAACATCACGCTCGTTTTCTCCTACATCGGCTATAAGTCGCAGGAAATCAAAGCTACGCAAGCGGGCAGCCTGACGGTGCGGCTCGCACCTGACCAGGGCCAGCTCAACGAGGTAGTAGTGGTGGGCTACGGCACCCAGCAGCGCAAAAACCTAACCGGCTCCATTGTGAAGGTGGACCCTTCCGACACCAAAGAGCTACCGGTAGGCAGCTTTGATGCGCAGCTGCAAGGCAAAGTATCGGGGGTGCAGATTTCCTCGAACACCGGCGTACCGGGCGGGGCCGTGAACGTGCGGGTGCGGGGCGCCACCACCATCAACGGCTCGAACACGCCGCTCTACGTGGTGGACGGGGTGTTTATGAACAACAACAGCCTGCAAAGCATTAGTACCGGCGGCAAGGCTTCCTCGCCCATTGCCGACCTCAACCCCGCCGACATTGAAAACGTGGAGGTGCTCAAGGACGCCGACGCCACGGCCCTGTACGGCGCGCGCGGGGCCAACGGCGTAATCCTGATTACCACCAAGCGCGGCAGTTTCAACCAGAAGCCGCGGGTGAGTTTGAACGTGTCGCAGGGGTGGGCCAAGGCGGCCAAGCTTTGGGACTTAGCCACCGGCCCGGAGCACGCGCAATTGGTCAACGAGAACTGGCTGAACACCACGGGCACGCCGGCGCACACCTTCGCTAACCGGCCCTACCGGCCCGTGTCGGAGGGAGGGCGCGGGCTACCGGAGGAGCAGCCCACCTACGACCGGCTAGGGCAGGTGTTCCGCACGGCGCGGTTGCAGAATTACGATGTATCGGTGGCGGGCGGCAGCGCCAGTACGCGCTACTACATTGGCGGGGGCTTCACCAAGCAGGAATCCATTCTGCGGCCCATTGATTTTCAACGGGCTAGCTTCAAAGTCAACTTTGACCAGCAACTGTCCGACAAGGTGCAGATTGGGGTGAGCAATTCGTTTTCACGGACTTACCGCAACGAGGGCCGCGCCGGGGATGGTCCGGCGGGCGGGCTGTTGCAGGCGGCGTTGCACACGCCCACGCTGCTTTCACCCTACGATGCCAACGGGCAGCTGGTAGGCCGCGCCAGTTTCGACAACGTGGAGCTGCTCATTAACAACTACGACGTCAACTCAACCAGTTTACGCTATATCGGCAACCTGTACGGCGACGTGCAGATTTTGCCGAACCTGAAGTTTCGCACCAGCTTCGGCGTGGATTACAACAACTACGACGAGGAAGAATACTGGAACACGCTACTCATTGCCGGGGCCGGTGTGGGTGGCTTGGGCACTTCCAGCATCACGCAATACACGTCGTTGCTCAACGAAAACACCTTGAATTACCGCCAGCAGTTCGGTAAGCACGGTTTGGGCGTGCTGGTGGGGCAGGGCTTGCAGAGCGACACCAACGGGCGCACGTTTGCGCAGGGGACCGGTTTTCCCAACAACAACTTCCGGGAAATTTCGGCCGCTTCCGTTACCAGCAGCACTCAGAACTGGTCGGGCTACCGGTTGGCGTCGTTTTTTGGCCGCGCCGACTACAACTTCGACGACCGGTATCTGTTGAACGTGAGCTTCCGGGCCGACGGCTCTTCGCGGTTCGGCAAAGCCAACCAGTGGGGTTACTTCCCGAGTGTGGGCGCCGCCTGGCGTATCAAGCAGGAAAGCTTCCTGCGCGACGTACCCACCCTGAGCGACCTGAAGCTGCGCGCCTCTTACGGCATTACCGGCAACCAGAACGGTATCGGCAACTTCGCGGCCCGCGGGCTGTGGAACGGCGGGGCCAACTACTTGGGCGCGGCCGGTATTGCGCCTCAGCAGCTCGCCAACGCCGATTTGAAGTGGGAGCAAACCTCGCAGGCCAACGTGGGCGTGGACGTGGGCGTGTTCGACAACCGCTTCACGCTGGAGTTCAACGCCTACTATAAGTACACCAAAAACGGCCTGATTCAGCTTACCGAGCCGGCCACCACGGGCTTCAGCTCCTATTGGGCCAATGCGGTGGAAGTCAGCAACAAGGGCCTGGAAGTGGTGCTCAATACGATGAACATCCGCAAAGAAGGCTTCTCCTGGAACACCAACTTCAACATTGCCAGCAACGCCAACAACATCGAGAAGCTGGCCACACCCACCAAGTTCGGCAGCCGGGACCTGATTTTGCAACAGAAAGGCAGTCCACTTTACTCGTTTTGGGTGTACAAGCAGCTCTTCGTGGACCCCGAAACCGGCAACGTGGTGTACGACGACGTGGACCGAGATGGCAAAATCACGGCCGCCGACCGGCAAATTGCGGGTAGCATTTGGCCGAAGTTCTTCGGGGGCTTAAACAACACCATCAGCTACAAAGGCTTCGATGCCAGCGTGTTAATTTCCTTCCAGTACGGCAACAAGGTGTATAACCACAACCGCTTCTTCGGGGAAGGCGGCGGCGCGCGGGACGAAGCCCGCATCATTTTCGCCAGCAACCTCGACCGGTGGCAGCAGCCCGGCGACCAAACCGACGTACCCCGCCCCGACGGCATCAACGTGAACAACTACCTCGATGGGGGCAGCCGCTGGCTGGAAGACGCCTCGTTTGTGCGCCTGCGCAACGTGAGCGTGGGGTACACCCTGCCTGCCAACCTGACCCGCAGCCTGCTCGGCGGCACGGTGCGCCTGTATGCGCAAGGCACCAACCTGGTGCTGCTTTCCAAGTACAGCGGCCTCGACCCCGAATCGGCATCCAGCAGCGACGCCAACCAGCAGGGCATCGACTTAGGTACGCCGCCCCAGCCGCGCAGCCTGCAAGTGGGCCTGAACGCCACGTTCTAGCCCCCAGCTTCTCCTTTCTACTGACTAATCAGGCACTTGTATGTCTACCGCCTACCTCAAAACCGTCGCCCTGTTTATTGGCATCACGCTTATTATGAGTGTGTCGGCCTGCGAGAGTTTTCTCGACGTGCAGCCCCGCGAATCTGTGGCCGACGACCAGACCATTACCGACCAAAAATCGGCGGCTACGGCGCTCAACGGGGTGTATAGTGCCCTGGCCAGCGGCGGCTACTACGGCACCAGCTTCCAAAGCATCGGCTACCTGACCGGCGACAACGTGCAGTGGACCGGCACCCAGTCGCAGGTGCAGGAGTTCATCAACCACAACGTGCGGGCCGACAACGCCACCATCAGCACGGTGTGGTCGAGCATTTACGTGACCATCAACCGCGCCAACCACATCATCCGCAGCGTGCCCGCCGTGGGCGACCCCCTGCTGACGGAGGCGCTGCGCAACCAGTACGTGGGCGAGGCCTATTTCCTGCGGGCCCTGGCCTATTTCGATCTGGCGCGCACCTTCGGCGGCGTACCCATCATCACGGAGCCGACCCTAACGGCCACCTCCAACCAGGGCGTGGCCCGCGCCACTCAGGAGGAAACCTACGCCCAGGTGCTACGCGACTTGGAGGCCGCCGAGCCGCTGCTGCCCAACCCCGCCGCCGTAACGACCAACGACCGGTACCGCGCCACCCGCAAAACGGTGTGGGCCCTGAAAGCGCGACTGTATTTGTACCAGCAGAATTGGGGTCAAGCCGAAGCCTACGCCACCCGCCTCATCAGCGACAATGCCAACTATCAGCTGGTGGCGCCCTTCAACGCCTGGTTTGCCAACAACGCCCGCGGCACCCGCGAATCAGTGTTCGAGCTGTTCTACAACGGCACCACCGAGGTAAACAACCACCGCGGGCAGTGGCAACCCACGGCCAACGGCGGCACCCGGCAGTGGGCGCCCAATCAGGCGCTGGTGTCGTTGCTGACTACGGCCCCCAACAACACGCCCAACGGCCGCAGCACCCTGATTGCCGCCACCAACAGCACCACGTGGTACGGCAACCTCTACTACCGCAGCCCCGGTTCCGACCCGAGCTACATTTTCCGCATTGCCGAGCTGTACCTCATCCGGGCCGAAGCCCGCGCCCAGCAAGGCAAACTCACCGACGCACTCACCGACCTAAACGCCGTGCGCACCCGCGCCGGGTTGGCCGCTAGTGCTGCCACCACGCAAGCCGCGGTGCTGCTGGCCATCGAAAACGAGCGGCGGCTGGAATTTGCCCTCGAACCGCACCGCTGGTTTGATTTGGCGCGCACCGGTCGGGCCACGGCCCTGTTCCCGGACCCATTGAATGCCAGCGCCCCGCTGCCCAGCTTCCGGCTGGTGCTGCCCGTCCCCATCAGCCAGCTGCAAGTAGACGCGGCCCTAACCCAAAACGAAGGCTACTAGTCGCCCAACGAGGGGCCCGCCGCCAGAACAACCAGCCATTATCCATTTCCAAACTGCCATGACCAGCTCGGACGACTTCTACGATGTGGACTGGCAGCGGCGGCGCAACCCGGCCGACGATTTAGAATCCGGCTTTCCTTCCACGCATTTCTATCATCCCATGCAAGCCACCTTATCCCCCGCAACTGCCGTAGCGGCGCCGAGTACCGTGGCAGCTCCGGCTGCCGAAGCCCCGTGGTCGGGCCTGGAAAAAACCGTGTTCCGCTTCGCCTTCCTGTATTTCGCGCTGCAAGTGGTGCCCCTCGATTGGAAGTACTACCACGACGTGGCGGTGAATTGGTCGGGCTTTTCGTTTGGCGACATTTTCCGGCTCACGCATTATTCCCCGCGGTTTTTTGCGGGGCCCGACACCTTTGCCAACTGGACGGTGGTAGCCGCGCTGGCCGTGGTAGGCACTGCGGTGTGGAGCCAAGTGGATAAGAGCCGCTCGGAGTACGCCACGCTGTATTACTGGCTGCGGGTGCTGGTGCGCTACCGGCTGGCGGCGGGGTTGCTGGGCTACGGCTTCCTGAAGCTCTTTCCCATGCAGTCGCCGCTGCCGTCTTTGAGCTTGCTCAACACGCACTATGGCGACCTAAGCGACTGGAAAATTTTCTCGTTGAGCCTTGGCATAGTGCCTTCGTACCAATCGTTTTTGGGACTGGTGGAGATACTGGCGGCGGTGCTGCTGCTAGGGCGGCGCACGGCCAGCATCGGAGCGTTTCTGAGCGTTTCGTTTCTGGGCAACGTGTTCCTTTCCAACCTGGCCTACGAGGGCGGCGAGTACGTGTACAGCTTCTATCTGATGGCGCTGGCGCTGGTGGTGCTCTGGTACGATGCGCGCCGCGTGAACGACCTGCTCACGCTGGAGCGCCCCGCGGTGCCCAACCGATTCCGGCTGGTACTGCCCGCTGGCTGGCAACGCACGGGGCGGCGCATTCTGAAGGCCGGTTTCGTGCTGCTGTTTGTGGGGCTGTACGGCGTGAAAATCTACGCCGCTTACCAGCGCGGCCCCTACCATTACCCCCAGACGCCGGGCCTGCCCAACGCCGCCGGCCTCTACAACGTGCGCGAATTTCGCTTGGCCGGTGAGGTGCATTCGTACTCGGCCACCGACCCGGAACGCTGGCAGGATGTGGTGCTGGAACAGTGGAATACGCTTAGCGTGCGCTCCAACCGCCCCGTAGTCCTCGATGAAAGCAACACCGAAGCCATTCATCCCCAAGACCCTGACCGGCACTACGAGTTTGCCGGGACCGCCGGCCGCCACTACTACGCCTACCAGCTCAGCCCCGACGGCCAGACCCTGACTCTGCACAACCGCAACCCGCTGGAAGGCGCCGATACATTCACGCTCCGCCTCAGCCGCCCCGATGCCCGCACCATCACGCTCCGCGGCACCGATGCCCAAGGGCGCGACCTGCACGTGGTGCTGGAAAAGCGCGACAAGAAATACCTGCTCGAAGAAGCCGCCAAAGCTGGCCGCCGCGGGGGCCTGAAGCTGTAGTATCCTTTACCTGAAAACGCCTGTCTCGATGTCCGTTACTTCTTTTACCGCACAGCCCCGGCCAGACGTTCCGCTGGCTACGGCTGGTCGCTCCGGGTACGCGCCGCCAATTAAAACCGCGCTGGCCCGCCGGCCCTGGCAACCCTGGCAGCGGGTGCTGTTTCGGGTGGCGTTTCCGTTTTTCATCCTGCTCTCGTTGCCGAGCGACTTGGGCTGGTACAAAAACTTGCTCACCATCGACTGGCTGCACGGGCACTACCGCGACGTGTACGACATT
Source organism: Hymenobacter sp. YC55 (assembly GCF_029433095.1). GTDB lineage: Bacteria > Bacteroidota > Bacteroidia > Cytophagales > Hymenobacteraceae > Hymenobacter. The sequence continues at coordinate 388,207 of NZ_JARNTX010000003.1, read as the reverse complement.
GCCCGTTTCTCGCCCTCGTTCTTCCTCCGGGGCGGTGGGGGCGAAGGGGGCGCGCCGGCCCTGCTTGGCTACGGCAACTGGTTTATTGCCTTGGGCGTGGCCCTGCTTATTGGCCTAGTCTGGACGCTGCTGTCCCGCAAACAGCAAGAGTACGAAGTGCTCTACTACTGGCTGCGCGTAATCGTGCGCTTCCGGGCGGGCATTGGCATCATCGGCTTCGGCTTCACCAAGGTGTTTCCGACTCAGATGCCGTACCCCTCCATCGGCTTGCTCAACAGCGACTTTGGCGACATGACGGCCCAGAAAATCTTCTGGCTGCAAATCGGGATTGTGCCCTGGTACCAGGTGTTTACTGGTGTGGTGGAGCTGCTGGCTGGCACGCTGCTGTTCTTCCGGCGCACCACCTTCCTCGGCGCGGCCCTGCTGCTCGGGGCCCTCGGCGACATCGTGTTCGTGAACTTCGCCTACGACGGGGGCGTGCACGTGTATAGCTCCTACTTCGTGCTGCTGGCCGCTTTCCTGCTGGTGCAGGACGTGCCCAACCTCTACAACCTTTTGATTCGGGAGCAATACACGGTGCCGCAGCACTACTATCCGCAGTTCAGGGCAGCCTGGCTGCGCTTCACCCGATTGGGGCTGAAAGTAGCTACCATCGGCATTTTTCTGGTGTATCTGACGTATCTGGAATACCTCAATTTCACCTACGACCCCTACAAGCAACCGGCCCAGAAGGGCATCACCGAGTTGCGCGGGTTCTACAACGTAACCGAGTTTCAACTAAACGGGCGGGTGCTGCCGTACTCGCCGCTCGATAGTATGCGCTGGCAGCAAGCCACCTTCGAGAAGTGGACCAGCTTCACGTACAAAGTGAACCGGCCTCACAAGCTCGACCTCTCCAACGGCGGCGGCTCGCCCATGCGCGACATCAACCGCACCTTTGAAACCACGGGGCTGGCCGGCGGACAGCGCGTATTCTACTACGACGCCGACCCGCAAACCCACACGCTCTACCTGCAAAGCAAGGTGCTGACCGGCAAAGAAGGTCGGCGCGGCCAGGCGCGGGAAAAGCCGGGCGCCAACTCGTCGGCCCAATACCAGGCCTCGCTGGCCGGATGGATTCCGGCCGCGGCTCAGGCCCGCATCGGCGACGAGACCTACAAAATCAACCCGGCGGCTCTAAGTACCCGGCGCGAGCGGGGCATCAAAACCGAGCAAAAACCCGAGCAGCGCGACCGAATGACCCTTACCTACCACACCACCGACGGGGGTCGGCGCGTGGTGCTGCGCGGCCTCAACGAGCGGAAAGATTCCCTCTATGTGGTGCTCACGCGCGTAGACCACAAGTACACCTTGTCGGAATCGACGTTGTCGGCCGGCCAATACTAATTCCAATGAGCAAACCTAAGGTTGATGCGGTAGTAGTGGGCTCGGGCCCCAATGGGCTGGCGGCGGCCATTGTGCTGCAACAGGCCGGCTTGTCGGTGCTGCTGCTCGAAGGCAAGAAGGAGTTGGGCGGCGGCCTGCGCGCGGCGGAGCTCACCCTGCCCGGTTTCCACCACGACATCTGCTCGGCCATTCACCCGTTGGCGGCCGCCTCGCCCTTTTTCCAGACTTTGCCGCTCGCCCACTACGGCCTGGAGTACATTACGCCCCCGGTGGCCGCCGCCCACCCCTTCGACGATGGCACGGCCGCCACGGTGGTCAATTCCTTGGCTGATACGGCTCGGCGCTTGGGGCCTGATGAGCGGGCGTACCAGGAACTGTTGGCGCCGCTCGTTGAAAGCTGGCCGAACCTGGCCCCCGACGTACTGGCCCCGCTGCACGTGCCCAAGCACCCGCTGGATATGGCCCGCTTTGGCCTCTCGGCTCTGTTGCCCGCCACGGCCCTCGTGAAACGGTTCCAGACCAAAGAAGCGCGGGGCTTGTTTGCTGGCATGGCCGCCCACGCCATTCAGCCGCTGGAAAACCTAACCACTTCGGCTATTGGCTTGGTGCTGCTGACGGCCGCCCACCGCAAGGGCTGGCCGCTGCCCAAAGGCGGCTCCCAGCAGATTGCCGATGCGCTGGCCGCGTACTTTGTGGCGCTGGGCGGACAGATTGAAACCGGCACGTTTGTTCGGTCTCTTTCGCAGTTGCCCTCGGCCAAAGTGGTGCTGCTGGACGTAACGCCGGCTCAATTGCTGCAACTGGCCGGGCACAAGCTCTCCGGCATCTACCAGTGGCAGTTGCGGCGCTACCGCTACGGCATGGGCGTGTTCAAGGTGGATTGGGCGCTGGACGGGCCGATTCCGTTTGCAGCCGCAGGGTGCCGGCAAGCGGGTACGGTGCACTTAGGCGGTACGCTGGAAGAAATTGCCGCCGGCGAAAAAGCCAGCGCCGCCGGCCAGCACCCCGCCAAGCCCATTGTGCTGCTGGCCCAGCAAAGCCTGTTCGACGACACCCGCGCCCCCGCTGGTCAGCACACCGCCTGGGCCTACTGCCACGTCCCGAACGGCTCTACCCAGGACATGATCACCGCTATTGAACAGCAGGTGGAACGGTTTGCGCCCGGGTTCCGGGAGCGGATCATCGGGCGCCACACCTTCAATACAGCCCAACTAGAAGCTTACAACCCCAACTACGTGGGCGGCGACATCAACGGCGGCTTGCTCGACCTTACTCAACTTTTCACCCGGCCGGCGTTGCGCGCCTCGCCTTACCGAACCTCGCAGGCGGGGCTGTATTTATGTTCGTCGGCCACCCCGCCCGGCGGGGGCGTGCACGGCATGTGCGGCTACCACGCCGCTAGCCGCGCCCTCCGCGATGTGTTCAACCTGACGCCGCCCCCGCTTTACCAGGAAACTACCCTGCCGGCGCTGGTCAACCAGTAGCCGCTTTTCTTCTTTTCTCGATTCTTCTCTACTTTGTCAACTGCCGTTAAAACCGCCTCTGCCACGCCCGCTTTCACCCTGCACGAAGACTGGGTGGTAGTGGTGCTGGGCGCCTTGCTGATTGGGCTTTCGTTGTCCGGTTTGCCGTTCGCCGTGCCCGTGTTCAACTGGGATACTGCCTCTGACCTTACCAGCAAAGTGCTGAGTCCGGCCAACTTACTGCTCATTGTCACCCAGTTCGTTTATCTGGCGGCCGTGGGCGCGGTGGGCGCTTGGCTCACCAACCGCTCCCTCAAAAACTACGCGCTGGGGTTTCCTACGGTGTATCTGCTCACGCTGGTGGCGCTAATAGCCGCCGGTAGCAAAACGGCACGCAGTCTGGGGCTGGAAGCGGTAATTTTTAGCTTGTTGGCTGGCCTGCTCATCGGCAACGTGTTCGGGCTGCCCGACTGGCTGCGGGCCACGCTCAGCACCGAGCTATTCGTGAAAATCGGGTTGGTGCTGCTCGGTACCAGCGTCATCTTCACCGACATTCTGAAGGCCGGTTCGTTGGGGCTGGTGCAGGCGTTGGTGGTGGTGCTGTCGGTGTGGTACTTCGCGTTTTGGCTGTGCCGCCGGCTCGGCGTAGACGAGGAGTTAACCATGATGATTTCCAGCGCCGTATCCATCTGCGGGGTGTCGGCGGCCATTGCCACGGCGGGCGCTATTAAAGGCGACGGCAAAAAGCTGTCCTACGTTATTTCGCTGGTGCTCATCACGGCCATTCCCATGATGCTGCTCATGCCCTACGCGGCGCACTGGCTGGGCCTTTCGCAGCAAGTTACCGGGGCCTGGCTCGGCGGCAGCATCGATACCACGGGGGCCGTAGTGGCTTCGGGCACGCTGGTAGGCGAGGAAGCCCTGAAAATCAGCACTATTGTGAAGTTCTCGCAGAACGTGCTGCTCGGGCTGGCGGCCTTCGCTATTTCCTTGTACTGGACCTACACCCAGCACCCCAACGCCACCGAGCCGGGCACCAAACCCACGCTGGGCGTCATTTGGGAGCGGTTTCCCAAGTTCGTGCTGGGCTTCGTAGCGGCTTCGCTGCTGTTCTCCTTTGTTCTGGCACCCGCCACTACCGAGGCCGTGAAGGGCGGGTTGAAAAGTGCCCAAGGGCTGTGGTTTGCACTGGCTTTCACCAGCATCGGGCTGGAAACCAACTTCAAGGACCTGTTCAAGCACGAAAACAAGAAGCCCCTCTACGCCTTCTTGCTGGCCCAAACCTTCAACATCTTCGTCACCCTGCTCATCGCCTACTTCCTGTTCCGCTAGCTCGGACCGGACTTTTTCCCTTTCAAACCCACCCTGCTGTGTCTTCTCGTCGCTTCGCTATTCTTACCTGCATGGATGCCCGCCTCGACCCCACGCGGCTGTTGGGCGTGCCCGAAGGCAGCGCCCACGTCCTGCGCAACGCCGGCGGTCGCGTCACCGACGAAACCTTGCAGGCACTGCTGCTTTCCCACCAAGTATTCGGCACCCGCGAATGGTTTCTCATTCAGCACACCGACTGCGGCGTGCGCCTACCCGATGCCGACCTGGCCGCCGTGCTGTCCGACGAAACGCCTGCCGTTGTAGCACTCGTGCCGGCTTCTTTCTCAGATCTGACGAAGGCGGTGGCCGCTGATTTAATCCGCGTCCAGCAGCACCCGCACGTTCCGGCGGAGGTGCAGGTATTTGGCTACGTGTACGATGTGCGCCACAACCAACTGCTGGAGGTGTCGCCTAGCCGCCACTCAGTGAGCTAAATACCCATTTGCTTGTTATTGATGGAAGTTGCAACAAAGCTTGATTTGCTGATGCTAGCCGCCCACCCCGACGACGCCGAACTAGGCTGCGCCGGCACGTTGCTGCGCCACGCTGCGGCCGGCCGGAAGGTAGGGGTGGTTGACCTGACGCGGGGCGAATTGGGCTCCCGGGGCTCGGCCGAACTGCGCGACAAAGAAGCCGCAGAAGCCGCCCGCCTTCTGGGGTTGCAGGTGCGCGAAAACCTGCGCATGCGCGACGGATTTTTCCGCAACGACGAAGAGCACCAGCGCCGCATCATCGAGGTGATTCGCCGCTTCCAACCCGAGCTGATTCTTACCAACCCCAACATCGACCGGCACCCCGACCACGGCCGCGCCGCCGACCTCGTGCACGACGCCGCCTTTCTGGCCGGCTTGCCGAAAGTGCAAACCGAGTGGGACGGCGAAGCGCAGGCGCCCTGGCGGCCCCGGCTGCTGCTCCAAGCCATTCACAACAGCTACGTCCGCCCCGATATTGTAGTGGACATCTCTGATTTCTGGGAGCTGAAGCTGGCGGCCCTCACCGCCTTCCGCAGCCAGTTCTACCATCCCGAATATGCCACCGACGAAACCAACACCTACATTTCCACGCCCAACTTTCTGGGAATACTCGAAGCCCGCAACCGGGAGCTAGGCAGCTACATCGGCGTTCAGTTTGCGGAAGGCTACACCAGCCGCCGGCCCATGGGGTTAGACGATCTGTTTCTGCTAAAATGAGCCCTAACAGTGCCGCTGTTGGTGCCGCTGCGCAAGGCACCCCCTCTCCCCCTCTTCTTTAACTGGTTTAAATGCTAGGAGGCCAACAAGCTGGTCAAGAGGAATAGAGCGTTCAGTAGAGGCCTGTTCGCGGCAGTAACTGGAATAACACAAACGCTTTGTCTTGCGCAAACCTAGCAACGTCCGCGCCGGCAACTAATCGCCCGCTTGCTCTATGTGTGGGATCTGGAGGAAGCCAAGGAGAGGCGCGAAAACAACCCGTACCCGGCGCGCGTATATTGCTCGGAACCGGCTGTCGAATGGTCACCCGACAAGCTGCTTGCGCTAGATGCCAGGGCTGGTACTTAGGCCACGCCGGTTTTTTTCGTGAAGAAAAGCGCCTTTTATCGGGTTATGGCTGGCTGATGTCAGCTGCTAATTCCTTTTTCACTCGTCACCTATGGAGAAGCTCATTGTTCTGCCGGCCGGGGAGTTACGGGTTTGTTTGGAAGGGTATATTCACTTGGTTTGGGGACCAGAGTCGAAGGATTCGCAAGCCGCACAGGTGGTGTTTACGCACGTGCTGGGCCTGTTGCAACGCACTGGCTACCGCAAGTTGCTGACCGATCAACGGCAGCGTGCCATCGCCACCGAAGAGTATATGGGCTGGCTGCTCGCCATCTGGCTCACGCAGGCAGGCGGGGGGCCGCACCTAACCCACGTGGCCATAGTGACGGCGCGGTCACTAGAGGTACGCTTGCAGGCCGTCGATGTTTGTCGGCAAGGCCTTTACCGCTATGGTATTTGCAGCCGTTTTTTCGACTCGCCCGCGGCGGCCGAAGCATGGCTGCGGGCGTCAGCGTGAAGAGCCTTTTCTGACCGGGGACCCGCAACTAAGGTCCCTTCAGCTGAGCGGCGGCTGCTAGGTTGCGCATTATTTCTTGGCACAATCAGTTTGTTTGCAAAGCAGGCGGCCACGTTTCGCGCCTTTCCGCACACATTACAACGGCACGTCCCCACGTTGAGCTGGGTGCTGGTATGTGGGCCGTCCTGAACGTATGCCGCTCAACCAGTGGCAAAGACACCGCGCCGGACCTTGCCAACCTGCGCACAATGGCTCATCATTTAGGCTACACCGTGACGCTAGAGTTCGTCGATTACCAAATCCGTTGTGCATGGGCCGCAAACATTCCATCGTATGCTGTTTGCCGCTTATTAGCTATTGGGTTCCGAAGCAAGAGGGCGTGACGCACCCCCGCTTAATGCCTCAGTTGTGACCAGTAGCAGGGGGTAGTCATTTTACGGGCGCCCACGTTGGCGGCAGACTACCGTGTAAGTACCGCATACGCCTCGATTACACCTTGTCCTCAGCAAAGCCTGGTTTCAAGCGGGTCGATGTAGCTGCTCCACATCGTCCGCAGCCAGTTATTTTGCTCCTTGTTAGGTGAGTTTATACCAACTCCCGTTGGTATCAAGCAAATGATGGATAAGTGTAACCGAGCAGAATATAGGGCACAGCGTGCGTATCCACGTATTCTTGGGCACGAGCAACGCGTGACAAATACTCCACAATCAGGTCGTCAATCCAAGTTCGTACCCGAGCGTCGGCAAGATCAGGCCCTCACTTGATAACGCAATACTTTGCGCATATAGCGGTGATTTTGTGGAATAAACCACGGGCTGCGCGCTTCTAGAAACTGCGAGAGTAATATGCTTAATAATGTATAAAATATTGTTATTATAAGCAGTAAGCTCAACTGTAACAACAGCTTAGGGTAACAAATGCTAATTAGGTTGGTTGGATAAGCCCTGCGTGCTTGAAAAGCATTGATCCAGCTCATTCAACCAAAACCTATTTTTTCATGCCTGTATCTCTTTCCAACCCTAGTTCCAATTCCACTTTACTTAGCACGGAATCACAACAAGCTAGTCGCTTAGGAGTAGCTATCATAGGTCTTGGTGGCGCAGTCGCCACCACGGCCGTGGCGGGGGTGGCTCTGCTCCGTGCCGGCGCCATGAGCACCACGGGCTTGCCGCTGGCTACCTTACCAGCCGCTCTCACCGACCAACTTGTAGGCTACGAAAATCTAGTATTTGGGGGCTGGGATTTGTGCCCCGACGACTTGGCTGCCGCTGCCCGTCAGCACCGCGTGTTAGAGCCGCAGCAGCTTGCTGCGGCCGAAGCTGAACTAAGCGCTTTGCGGCCCTGGCCAGCCGTCGGCAACGTACGGTTTTGCCGCAACGTAACCGGGCAGCACCTGCTGACCGTCAGCTCGCACGCGGCGGCCGTAGAAGCTATTCGCGCCGACTTGCAGCGCTTCCGCCAAGAACAAAACACCGAGCGGCTGGTAGTGCTTAACCTGGCATCCACCGAGGCCATGCCCGACTTGTCGCTACCGCTGTTTGCCACCCTGGAAGCCTTTGAGGCGGCCGTTCAGGCTGATGATGAGCGCATTCCCCCGGCCATGCTCTACGCCTACGCCGCTATTTTGGAAGATGTACCTTACGTGAACTTTACGCCTTCGTGCGCGGCTGACGCGCCGGCGCTACTGCGCCTGGCCGAAGTGCGCGGCGTACCAGTGGCGGGCAAAGACGGCAAAACAGGGCAGACCTTTATGAAAACGGTGCTTGCCCCGGCCCTGCACGCTCGCAACCTGCACATCGACGGCTGGTTCTCGACCAACATCCTCGGCAACCGCGACGGGCTGGCCTTGGACAACGCCGAATCGCTGGCTTCGAAAATCACAACCAAAGGCTCGGTGCTCGACCAAATAGTAGGGTACAAAGTCGACAACCACGTCGTACATATCCACTACTACAAGCCACGCGGCGACAACAAAGAGGCCTGGGACAACATCGACATTGAAGGCTTTTTAGGCCAGAAAATGCAGATCAAGGTGAACTTCCTGTGCCGTGACTCGATTTTGGCGGCCCCACTGGCCTTGGAGCTGGCGCGGCTGGCTGATCTAGCCAAGCGTCGGGGAGAAGGTGGGGTAGCCCAAGCCCTAGGCGTATTCTTTAAGTCGCCGATGGTGCCTGATCCTAGTATAATACCCATTCATAGCTTCGAGCAGCAGCAGGCCGTACTGCTCAATTGGCTGGCAGCTGGTGTCTCGGCCCCGCAGCCGCAACCCGCTGTTGAGGCAGCTAAAGGCGTTTTAGCGCCCGCCCTGGCCTCTTTTAGTCCCGACGCTTCCGCCGTATAACGTAGTGCAACCTTCTGCAACTGCCAGCGCCCCGGCTAGGCCGGGAGCGCTGGACGAGTTGGCGGCAGTGTTGCCGCTACTGCGCGAGCTCAACGATTTAAAGCGCGTACGAGTCGCGGGCCAAGACAATTCGCTGGCCGAGCAGTTGTTTGCCAGCGCCTGGGCGGCCCTGGTGGCGGGTGAAAATTTAACTACCGTAGCGCTGCAAGAAACTACGCGGGCCCTGACCGGCATCCGCTTACCCGGCTACGACGGGGCACTCCTTACTTCGCTGGGACTAACCGCCACCGAGTCCACCGAGGTGTTGCAACAGGCGCTACGCGACGCAAGCAAAACATTAGCGCCTGACCTGAGTGCGCAACTGCTGCCCCTGGCCAACCGCGCTGCCTTAGAAGTGGGCCCGTTGCCAGCCTTCGTAACGAGGCTAATTCAACAGCCCCGGGCGGGCGCCACGCATCCGGGCCGGCCGCGCATTATGCTCTGGCCGCCCGAAAGCCACGCCGACCACTGCGCACTGGTAGCCGTGTACGCGGTGCTGCTAAGCCCTTATTTCGGGGCCGATCCGGGAGTTTCGTTTCTAACCGGTTTAGCCCACCACTTACACAATGCCGCACTGCCTGACCCCGGCTACGCAGGCGACGAGTTGCTAGGGTCCTATTTGCCGGGTTTGATGGCGCAGGCCACTGCGCAGGCTTTGCAACAGCTCCCCAAACCGTTGCAAGCGGAAGTGACCACGGCCCTCGACAACACCCGCGTGCTCGACACGCCGGCCGCTCGCGCCTTTCATGCCGCCGATGTGCTGGATCGGGTGCTGGAAATGGCCTGGCACGACCAAAGCGCCCAATTCAGACTACCCCAAGCCTTGGGCGACTTAAACATCGTGCATGCGGGCTTCACCCAGCAGTTTCACCAGCAGGTGTTGACCGCGGCTGGTTTGCTGCCCATCAATTAAAGTCAAAAAGCCTCCGCCGCTCGGTGGCGGGGGCAAGCAATTCTTTTCCACATGTATGCTTGCACCTCAAGTTCTCCCGGTTAACTGGGGCATTGTTGGTTGCGGCTGGGTAGCGCGCGACTACGTGGCCCCGGCCATTGCTGCCTCCGACAACGGTCGGCTAGTGGCGCTCTGTGATGTAAGCGAATTGGCTTTGGCAAGCGTGCAGCCCACCGATTCCACTCTGCACCGCACCACCAGCCTAGCTGATTTCATGCAAACCCCAGGCTTGCAGGCGGTGTACGTTGCCACGCCAAATGCCCACCACGCCTATCTCGTGCAAGAGCTAGTCGCGGCGGGGTTACCGGTTCTCTGCGAAAAGCCACTGGCACGCACGGCCCCCGAAGCGGCCGGCATGGTAGCGGCAGCAGAAGCCGCCGGCACCCTGTTAGCCACGGCCTTCGATCAGCGCTTTCACCCGGCCCACGTTCGCCTGCGCGAACTGATCCAAGCCGGGGCGCTAGGCCGGATAACGTGCGTGCGTATCCACTACGCTTGCTGGACGCCCGCCAACTGGGCACCCGACACCGACCAGGGCACCTACCAAAACTGGCGCATTTCTGCCGAAGAAGCGGGCGGTGGCGCTATGATCGATCTGGCGCCGCACGGCCTGGATCTGGTGCAGACCCTGCTCGATGAGCCCCTTACCGCCGTTGCAGCCCTCACGCAGCAGCGCATTCACGACTATCCCGTCGATGATGGGGCCGTGCTTATTGGTAGTACGGCTAGCGGCGTGCTGTTCTCGCAGGCCGTGGCGTACAACTGCCCCGACCAATTTCCGCGCCGCACGCTGGAAGTTATTGGCGACCAGGGCCGCGTGGTGGCCGTGAATACCATGGGCCAAACGCCTGGCGGCACGCTCACGCTCACCCATCTGGACGGCACCGTGGAAGACGTCTCCTTCGATACCCAAGCGTCACCTTTTCAGCGTCAGATAGAAGCTTTTGCCGCTGCCGTGCAAAGCGGCCAGTCATTTCCTTTTCCGCCCGCCCGCGATTTGCATACCATGCGCTTGCTCGACGTGGCCGCTGCTTGCAGCCAAGAGTTGCGCGCCGGGCAACCCGTGCTGAGGTAAGGCCCTGTTGCCTGTAAGCTTATTGATCCTTGTAAACTGTGTTAATGCCCCACTACGTCTGCGAAAACTGCGGCTTCTGGCAGCGCTACTTTGCCCCGGGCCCACCCGCCTGCCCCGTATGCCAAGACTACCGTCACCCGCTGCCGCCGACGGGCTGGCAGTTCAGTCTCCCTACTGAGCTCAATTCCCGGCTCGCCGTAAAGTGGGCCCAAGTGCTGCCCGGCATTTGGCAGTTCTGGAACGAGCCCCAAGTGGGTATCGGACCACGGGGGTATTTACTGGTGGATGCCGAGTACGGCAACGTGGCCTTTGAGGGGGCGGGGTACTACGATGCGGCGGCATTAGACTTTATTCGTTCACTCGGGGGCATTCGCTACCTGTCGGCCTCGCACTGCCACGTGTTTGGGGCGTTGTGGCAGCTAATAGAGGAATTTACGCCCGAGGTGGTGATGCAGCAAGACGAACTACCGTTCTGCCAGGCGTTTCGGGTGAGTTGGCCCTACGAGGACCGCGCCGAACTGCACCCCGGCGCCGTACTCTACCACACCGGTCGCCACACGCCGGGCCACGCGGTGCTGCACCTGCCCGCCCGCCGGCTGCTGTGCTGCGGCGACACCCTCAAGTTCAAGCTCGACGGCCAGGGCAACGCCACCCACATTAGCACCCACCGCGCTTACGACGCCCACATTCCCCTTTCGCACGGCGACGTGCGCCACTACCAGGCCGTACTGCTACCCCTAGATTTCGACGGCGTACTCACGCCCTGGGAGTTGGTACCGAGCGGTGGCAAAGCCGCTGCCGAGCAGTTGTTTGCGGCCCAGTTAGCCGGTCGCCCCTTCGCCGATTTTCTACCGTTAACTTCTTCCCGAATGGCGCATCCGTCAGCCGACCCCATAGCTCTCTACCAAAGCGCGTTGCCCGCCGCCCCCGTGTACGAAATTCCCCTGACCAGCCTCGACTACCTCGGCGTGCCGGTGTGGAGTTTGGCCCAGTGGCTGCCCGGCGGCATGAGCACTGGCACCGGCTACGGCCCCACCGACACGCAGGCGCGCACCGGGGCTTACGGCGAAATCACGGAAGAAACGTTCGTAAACCTGTACCTAACCCAGATGCCCCGCCGCCGCGCTTCCTACCAGCAGCTGCAAGCGGAAGGCGTACCCTGCCTCGACCCACTGCGCGACCGGCTTCCCGCTGGCACCGCCTACACGCCCAACACCGAACTGGTGTGGACGCAAGCGCGTACTTACCCGGCCGGCAACATCATTTGGGTGCCCATCGAAACGGCCGCTACCTGGCCCGGCGACTGGCACGGCCAGGAGCAGCATGACTGGCTCTACACGCCCATCACCAACGGCATGGGCGCAGGCGAGTCGCTGGAACGGGCTCTCTCGCACGGGCTGCTGGAGCTATTGCAGCGCGACGGCAACGCCATCAACTACCGCGCCCTCGACCAAGGCATCCGCATCGAGCTAGACGACGTGCAGGACCCCGCCACCCGCGAGCTGCTGCGCCACTACGACGAAGCCGGCCTGGAAATTCAGGTTAAGCTCGCTTCCACTGATTTCGGCATCACGAGTCTGTACGTGGTTGGCTACGAGCGGGATATCAACCAAGTGCCGCACGCCCTGATGCTCACTGGCTGCGGTGAGGCGGCCCACCCCGACCGCGAAGTAGCACTAGCCAAAGCCCTGCGCGAATTTGCGTCGAGCCGGGTGCGCAAGCGGTTCGAGCACGGCGACATGGCCTGGCTGGAAACCGTAGCGCCCGAGTATCTAGCCAACGTGCGGCGCGACCCGCCCGTGCTAGCCAACCAGGAACCCCGCGCCGCCGAAGCCATGCGCCAGTGGCTGGAACTAAGCCCGGCTGAGTTGTTTGAGCGCGTGAAAGATCCGGTGTTTGCCGTGAAGCGCACGGTGAAGTTCTCGGAGCTGCCCACGGTGCAAGCGGGCTCCCTCGCGGCCTCCGCCGACTTGCTGCGCGTGGTGCACGAGCGCCTCTCGGCGGCAGGTTTGGAAATTTATTACGTGGAGTTTACCGACCCCGCCGGCCCGGTGCGCACCCTGAAAGCGGTGGTACCCGAGCTGGAAGTGGAAACCATGACCTACGACCGCATCGGCCAGCGCAACTTAGCTAAGCTGCTGGCCCGCCAAAGCCCATTGGTGGGGTTAGGCACCCCGCCGCCCGGCGCCCAGCGCGTGCCCCTACCCGCCGCCGCCGAGGCGGCCCTCGGTGGCCCCGCCTGGTTTAACTCCCAACTAGCCCGCGAGCAAGTAGGCGAGTTGTACGCCCTCTACCGCGAGCCGGAGCGCCACGTTTACCACATCAGTACCACCGAACAAGCCCCCGCCCATGCCTGATTTGCCGCTCACTCCACTGGCCCCCCACCGCCTGCGTTATGCCTATAACACCAACGGCGCCGCCAACCACCGCCTCACTGACGCGCTGACGCTCATTGCCGAAGCCGGCTACGACGGCGTGGCCCTCACCCTCGACCACCACCACCACGACCCATTCGCGCCGGATTTCACTGGTCGCAACGCGCAATTGGCTAGGCAGCTGCAGGAGCTAGGCCTGGGCTTGGTTGTTGAAACCGGCGCTCGGTACTTGCTCGACCCGCGGCAGAAGCACGAGCCTACTTTGCTGACGCCTAGTGCGCCAGGCCGGGCGCGGCGGGTGGAGTTTCTAACTCGTTGCCTCGACGTGTGCGCCGCCTGCCAAGGCGAAACCGTGTCGTTTTGGGCGGGCGTGCCCCAGCCGGGCGTTACCGCGGAGCAGGCCTGGGACTGGTTGCTCGAAGGCGTGCACCAAGTAGCGGCCGCCGCCCGCGAGCGGGGCGTAATAGCCTCCCTGGAACCCGAGCCGGGTATGCTTATCGAAACCGTGGACGACTACCGCCGCGTGCAAGCCGTCGTGCCGGACCTGCGCCTAGCCCTGGATACTGGCCACCTGCTGGTGACCGGCGAGCGAAACCCCGCCGCCGCCGTGCGCGAGTTTGCCCCCTTGCTTGGCACAGTGGCGCTGGAAGACATGCGGCGCGGCGTGCACGAGCACCTGCCCTTCGGGGAGGGCGACATGGACGTGCCGGCCGTGCTGCAAGCACTGCACACCATTCGGTTTGCGGGGCTGGTGTGCGTGGAGTTGTCGCGCGAATCTCCCCGCGCGCACCAAATGATTCCGCAGGCCCTAGCGTACCTACGCCAGGCCGAGCACCAATTGCAACCCGCATGAGAATCTGCTTTATTTCCCGCCGCTACTTCCCGGCTATTTCGGGCATGAGCGTGTACGCCCAAAACCTTCTGCGCGAGTTGGTTGCCCTAGGGCACGACGTCACGATGGTGTCGCAGTACCGGGGCGACGCCCTGGGCCGCGGCGTGTACGGGGGCGGGTCGCCCCCGCCGGTGCCGGGCGTGCGCGTGGTAGGCCTGGAAGCGCTCGGCGAGCAAAATGGTGGTCAATTCGAAAACGACATTCAAACCATCATCGACACCGTAGAGCGCCTGCACGCGGCGCAGCCCTTCGATCTGGTGCACGCCCAGTACGGCTACCCGCCCGGCCTGGCCGCACTGCTGCTAAGCCGCCGCCTGGACATTCCCAACGTCGTCAGCATTCAGGGGGGCGACGGGCACTGGGTAGGGGTAAATTGCTGCGGTACGCACCAGCGCGCCATTCGCACCGTGCTCGACCACGCCGGGGCCGTACTTATTGGCTGCCAGAGTTTTGCCGACGAGGTTATCGGCCACCACGGCACGGCCCCCGAGCGCTTTACCTTGGTGCCCGGCGCGGTCGATGTGCGGCGCTTCCGGCCCCGCCTGGACTGGCAGCCCGTGCAGTGGGTTGATGCCGCACATCCTACTTTGCTTTACCACGGCCGCGTTGATCGGCGCAAGGGCGTACTTGATTTGCTGGACGCCTTTGCCCAGCTCGCCCCCGAGCGCCCAGCTCTGCGCTTGATTGTCTCCGGCATCGGCCCCGACCTGGAGGAAGTACGCCGCCGGGTGGCGGCCGCGCCCTGGCGCGAGCAGGTGGAACTGGCCGGTTACGTTGAGTACGATGAGGTGCCGCAGGTGTACCACCGCGCCGATGTGTTTGTGTCGCCAACCTATGCCGAAGGCTTTTCCAATACCATCCTCGAAGCCATGGCCAGCGGCCTGCCCTGCGTGGCTGCCGAAGCAGTAGGAGTAGTTGACTGCCTGCGCAATGATGACAACGGCCTATTGATGCCCCCCGGCGACGTGCCCGCCCTCGTCGCCGCCCTGGCCCGCATTCTCGACAACGACGCCCTGCGCCGCCGCCTCGCCGAAACTGCCCTGCACGAGGTGCGCACCACGTACGCCTGGTCTGTTATCGGCCGCCAAATTGATGGGGTGTACCAGCAGTTGGTAGGTACCGCACCGGACGTGAACTGGTCGGAAGACTTAACTGCCCCGGAAGCTTGCCGCTACCGCGACGCCCCTCACTTGTTGTAACGTACCCTCGATGCTATGCCCGTTGCCCTGTTTATTTCTCCCCACCTCGATGATGTTGCTTTTTCCTGCGGGGGTACGTTTGCTAAGCTGGCGCGGGCCGGGTGGCAGTGCGTGCTTTTAACGGTGTTCACCCGCTCGGTACCTCAGCCAACCGGCTTCGCCTTGGCCTGCCAGACCGACAAGGGGTTTAGCCCGGAAGTGGACTATTTAGCCCTGCGCCGCCAGGAAGACACCGTTGCCGCCCGGCACCTAGGCGCTACCACCGTGTACTGGCTCGATTTGCCTGAAGCCCCGCACCGCGGCTACCACAGTCCGCCTGCCTTGTTCGCCGATTTACTGCCCACCGACCACATCAACCAAACCATAGCAGAGCTGTTAGCCGACAAGTTGGCGGCTACCCCGCCGCAGTTAGTGTTTGCTCCGCAGGGTCTCGGGCTGCACGTCGACCACCGCCACGTGATGCAGGCTGTATGCGCCACGGTGCCCGCTGACGTGCCGGTGTTCTGGTACCGCGACACGCCCTACATCATCAGGCAACCCGATGCGCTTCCCGCGCCGGAATTACCCGCTGGTCTTAGCGAAGTAGCTATGCTGCTAACGCAAGCTGCGTTGACAGCAAAAGTAGCGGCCTCGCAGGCCTATGCCTCGCAAATCGGCTTTCAGTTTGGTGGAAGCGAACAAGTGCAAGCTAAGCTCTCGCAACTCGCTTCGGCCGAAGGCTTAGCAAGCGGACTGACAGGAGCGGCCGAGCGGTTTGCCGTAGTGCCAACCCAGGCCAAGGCGTTACCGGGCAGCCTGAAACCAACCCGGCAGCCAAGTGGAGTTGTGTAGCGGCATAGGTTTTGTGTTACAATTTCAGGTATCAACTTCGTTTTTTGCGCCGTAAACTTTACAAGTGCTTTCCCTACCCCTTGCGTGTCGATACTCGCGGGCTTTGTCAAAAGTGCCGAGTTTTTGGCGGAGGCACTAGCCAGCCTGCGCGCCCAAACTTGGCCGGATTAAGGATTACTGCTCGTAGATGATACCTCAACTGACCATTCAGAAGGCGTGGCGCCAAGCGCTATAGTTTCCTACGGCGCCCGGGGGCAAATCCTAGCACGCCCTGACCATGTAGCTTCCCGCCAGAGGCAAGTGCATTTGCTAACGGAAGCCTCGGCAACATCCCAAGAGTTGTTTGTGGCCGGTTACGCTACTTAGTTGGAAGTATGTTGCGCAAATGGGAGCCGGCGCCTTGACGCAAACCATATAGCTGCCTGAAAAGCACTAAACCAGCCACTATATTCTTCTCAACTAAGGAAACCATCCATGGCTCTCCTACTGACCTTGTCGAAAAAAGGGTAACTCGTCGTTCGCGGGAGGTTGTTTTCCGTTAGCAAATCCCTAACGCCCCGTGGGCGGTTTACTAGCGACGCATGCGACACTACCTTCCCATTGAAGACTACGGCCTGATTGGCAATTTGCACACGGTAGCGCTCGTCTCGCGCACCGGCTCCATCGACTACCTACCGTTCACCCGCTTCGACTCGCCCACCTTGTTTGCCGCCTTGCTCGATAAAGACAAGGGCGGCTACTGGCAGCTAGCTCCCGTGCGAACCGATGTGCGCTATCAGCAGCACTACCTGCCCGATACGGGAGTGCTGCTCACCCGCTTTTTCACGCCCGAGGGCATGGCCGAGCTAACCGACTTTATGCCCATTAAGCAACCGGGTCAGCCGGGCGCCCTGGTGCGGACGCTGCGCGTGCTCAAGGGGGAACTTGCCTTCCGTTTGGAACTGCGGCCCCGGTTCGACTACGCCCGCGCCCCCCACGAAACCGAGCAGCACGACGATGCCCTGCTTTTCCGCAGCACGGGCCCCGATGGGCACCAGTTCCGGTTATTGAGCAGCCAGCCCCTGACCCTGCGGCTGGGCGACGTGACCGGCACCTGGACGCTGCAAGCCGGCGCCGAAGTTACTTTTGTGCTGGAAGAAGTGCTGCCGGACCCCACGGAAGGCACCCCGCACGAGTTAGCGCACTACGCGGGGCCGGCCTTCGAGGAAACCATGTCGTTCTGGCAACGCTGGGCCGACAGCTCCTCTTACGCGGGCCGGTGGCGCGAAACGGTGCTGCGCTCGGCCATCACGCTCAAGCTGCTTACCTGCCAGCAATACGGCTCCACCGTGGCAGCAGCCACCTTTGGCTTGCCCGCTACCATTGGAGCGGGCCGTAATTGGGATTACCGCTACACTTGGATCCGGGATACGGCCTTCACCATGTACGCGTTTTTGCGGTTGGGCTTCACCGAGGAAGCCAAAGGCTTTATCCGCTGGCTGATGGACCGGTGCGAGTCGATGCAGGACGCCTCGGAACTGCAGCTGCTGTACGCCGTCGATGGCTCCTCGCAACTCGACGAGCAGGTGCTCGACCATTTGGAAGGCTACCGCCAGTCGGCTCCGGTGCGCATCGGCAACGCCGCGGCGCAACAGTTCCAACTCGATATCTACGGCGAGATGATTGATACCATCTACCTCTACAACAAAGACGGGGGGCCCATTACCTACGCCTTCTGGCAGCACGTGCGGGGGTTTGTAAACTACGTAGCCGATAACTGGCAGCGCCCCGACCACGGCATTTGGGAGGTGCGCTCGGGCCAGCAAGAGTTTATCTATTCTAAAATCATGGCCTGGGTGGCGCTCGACCGCGGCCTGCTCATTGCCCAAACCCGCTCGTTTCCGGCCCCGCTCGAAGAATGGCGCCAAACCCGCGACGCTATCTACCAGGACGTGTACGACAACTTCTGGAATGCCGACCTGCAAGCGTTTGTGCAGTACCGAGGGGCCCACGTGCTGGACGCGGCCGTGCTGCTTATGCCGCTGGTGCACATGTTCAGTCCGGCCGAACCCCGCTGGCTCTCAACGCTCAAGGCCGTGGAAGAGCAGTTGGTCACCGACTCGCTGGTTTACCGCTACAAGTTAGCCGACGGGGCCACTGACGGGTTAAGCGGCGAAGAAGGCACGTTCAGCATCTGCTCGTTTTGGTACATCGAATGCCTGGCCCGCGGCGGGCAGGTAGCCAAAGCGCGCCTGTATTTCGAGAAGATGCTCGGCTACGGCAACCACTTGGGTTTGTATTCCGAGCAACTAGGCGAGCAGGGCGAACAGCTCGGCAATTTCCCGCAGGCCTTCACTCACCTGGCTCTGATTAGTGCCGCCTACCAACTCAACCGCGACTTAGCGAGTCCTGCTAATCACTCCACGCCCCATGCCCGGTGGTACGTATAGTGGTCAGCAGGAAGGCCCTGGCTAGTGCTGCGCTTTGCGCGTAAGGTCTATCCGCTGATTATACCGCTAAAGCCGACTTTTATACCGCTTCGCTAACAGAAGGGCCGGTTAGCTTTACTTGTCGAAGCTAGTGGGCGGCGTACTGCCGCGAGTAGCCCGACTTGTTTTCACCTCTTCCACTACCGCCTTATGCCTACCATCACTGTTAAAGACGGCACCGAAATCTATTACAAGGATTGGGGTACTGGTCAGCCCCTGGTATTCCACCACGGCTGGCCGCTATCGAGCGACGACTGGGATTCCCAGCTGATGTTTTTTCTTACGAAAGGCTACCGCGTTATTGCGGCCGACCGCCGCGGGCATGGCCGCTCGACGCAAGCCTCGACCGGCCACGACATGGACACCTACGTGGCCGATATTGTGGAGTTGGTTGATTCGCTCGACCTGCACGATGCCGTTCACATCGGCCATTCAACGGGTGGGGGCGTAGCCATTCGTTACGCTGCCCGCGCCGCCCAGGGCCGCGTGGCCAAGGTGGTACTCATCAGCGCCGTAACGCCCCTGATGCTGCAAACCCCCGCCAACCCCGAGGGTGTGCCCATGGCCGTGTTCGATGAAATCCGCGAGAGTACCGCCACCAATCGGGCGCAGTATTTTCAGGATTTCACTCTGCCCTTTTATGGCTACAACCGCGAAGGGGCCCAAATCAAACAGGGCATCCGCGACAACTGGTGGCGGCAGGGCATGAGCGGTGGGGCCAACGCCCACTACCTGGGTATCGCAGCCTTCTCGGAAACCGACTTCACCGACGATTTGAAAAGCGTGGATATCCCGGTGCTGGTGCTGCACGGCGAAGACGACCAAATCGTGCCCTTCCCTATTAGCGGTGCCAAGTCCATTAAGCTGCTGAAACACGGCAAGCTAATTTCCTACCCCGGCTTCCCCCACGGTATGCCCGCCACCGAGGCGGCTACTATCAACGCCGACTTGCTGGCCTTTATTCAAGGGTAGGCTTTTCTTGTTGCAAAAACCAACCACCGGCTGCCCTGATTACAGGGCAGCCGGTGTTGTGTTTAAGGCGGTAGCTAAGTAGGTATCCCGATGGGTCGCCGACCGTTTGGCCACCCGCGCGGGCACCGACAGGTAAGCGGCCTTAGTAAGCCTGACGGCTTCGCGCGGGGGTATCCGGATGGGTCGCCCGGCCCGGCCGCAGGAGTAGCCGAGTTGGTGGTCTTCCTAGTATAGTAGCGGGCCGCTTACCTTTCGGGCGCTGAGTTCGTAATTGATGGCGGCACGATTCCAACCATCTAGAGAGTCTTTCTGCTTTACGTAACCCGGTCGGCTACTAAGCAACTGAAACAGCCCTGCCCCGTTACTTGAATTTGCCTCTAGGGCCGTTTATTCGGTTCTGGGAGCCACGCAATCCTAGGAAAAGCCCATCTTTTTGCAATTCAATGAGCCGTCCCCTAACCTTAGAAGCGCGGCAGCAACGGGCAGCACAAGGGTCGCCCGTGCCCCCGACAACCCTCGAGCGGCCAGCTTACGCCGTAGATTTTGCCGAGTGGCTGGCCTATCGGTTTACGCAGGTAACGGCCGAGCAGGTGTCCGCCGTCCTGCACACCCATTTTCCCGCGCCTGATCAGCTTGACTGCATCTACCTGCGAATCGTGCTGGCGGAGATAGAAACTGCCCGGCACTGTGAGCGGGAAGTAGGCTGCGGCGTGGCCTTTGTGTACGGGGGCATAGAATACCAAGCAGCGCACATAGCCAATGCCCGCCGGTGGGTTGCCAACGTGGAAGAAAAACTAGGAACCCATGACCAGGGCGAGAGTGAAGTTTAGCCTCGCCTAGTAGAAGATGTGGTCCGGTACGCAAGTACTCCTTGTAAGTAGGGGCCAGCGTTTTTACCGGTTGTTAGCCTTGCACTACCTAGGACAGACAGCTCAGGCGTCGTGCTAGCACTACTACTTGGCCTTATCCAGTAGTTCGGCCAGCTTTTTCGATAACTCCTCGCCCCGTAGGTTGGTGGCCAGAATGCGGCCTTGGGGGTCGAGCAGGAAGTTTTGGGGAATGGCATTTACCCCGTAGGTAAGGGCTACCGGATTAGGCCTAGTGAGCGAGCTTACTTGCGGCCACGGCAGGCCATCACTCGCAATGGCTTTCAGCCAAGCCGCCCGCTGCGAGGCGTTATCGAGCGATACCCCGAGTATGGTAAAGCCCTTGGTTTTGTACGCGGTATACAGCTCGACCAAGTGGGGATTTTCTTGCCGACAGGGCGCGCACCAAGAGGCCCAAAAATCAATTAACACGTAATTGCCACGCAAATCCGAGAGCTTGAGTTGCTGGCCATTGGGGTTTGCCTGGCTGAAATCGGGGGCCACTGCTCCTACCGCTACGCGCTGCAACTGCTCGATGCGCTGCTGCATCACCTTGCCATAAGGTGAGCTGCGGACGCTAGGGGCTAGCGCCCCGAACAGCGCGGCGTAGGAGCTGGCCTGGGGAATCGGCCCGACGTAGCTCTCCAACACATACAAGCTGTAAAGAGTAGTTGGGTGGGCCTGCAAATAGGTGGCGTAGACTTGCTGGCGCTTTTCGTAGATGGCATTAGCCTCCTGGTTCAGCTTGGCCTCGGCCGCAGGGGTGCTGCGTTCGGCCGCGGGCAGGGCTTCGTAGGCCGCGTACAAGGCATCAAGCTGCTGGCGAAAAGACGAGACTTGCGCTGCAAGGCTGGTGCTTTCGTGGTTGAGCGGGGTGCCCTCGACGGCCGCGTACTTCACATGGTCTTTGCCGACCACCGTAATGGTACCCTTTTCTAGGTAGATGGGCAGCCGCTCATCCGACCGCTCGGCCGGCGAACCAGGGGACGGCAAAACAAGCTGAGCCTGCGGCAAGGCCGGTACTGTTCCTTTAAACTGAAAGCGCCCATCGTGCACGGCGGCGGAGTCAACGATTGGTTGCGTACCGTTTTTGTAGTACAGATACGCCATCCGGGCCTTGGTAGCAGGTAAACTACCTTGCACAAGAAAAGTAGCGGGCAACCCCGGTTTCGATTGAGCAATGGTAGCCAGGGGAGCTAATGCAAGCAGGAAAGGCAGTAAGCGGCGCATAGGGCAACAAAAAGCAGTGCAGTGGAATGGTTGAGCTGGCCGAGAGAAGCAAGCCGAGCAGCCCGGAGGATGATCAGTACAAAGGTCAAAGTTCCACTAAGCCCTCTCCCTTGATTTTTATCAAGAATTAATCTGGATGAGCCTGTACCTACGTCTCTCACGACGACGCCCTCGATCTTGATAAAAGTCAAGGCAAGTAGCTGGCACTGAGCGGTACTTTTACCGCATCAGGGTTGCTCCGGCAAACAGGTGGCAGCTGCCACCTGAAAATCCAGCTGAAAGCTGCGTGTGGACGGGTAACTTAGGATACTAGCTTTCAGCAGATTGCCATTCGCATGCCTTTGTCTTCTTCCGGTGAAATATCTACTAGCGCTCCTGTTATTTATTGCCTGTACTGGCCAGGCTGAGCCCTTGTACCCGTTGCTAAGCCAGAAGGCCGTGGACAGTCTGCAACAGTTGCGGCGGCAGAGCAAGCCGGACACGCAACGAGTTAGGCTCTTGTTGCAGCTCGGTGAATACATCATCTCTAGGAACAGAGAGCTACAGATTATGGCGGGTGGGCAAGTGAAGCAAGGAGTAGATAGCGCCTACGCCTACAGCAGCCAAGCAGCCGCGCTGAGCCAGACCCTGCATTTCACTTCTGGCACCATCGCAAGCTTGCAGGCCCTCGGCCGCCTCAACCAGGACCAAGACAAGGAAGCTGCCCGAGCACAGCTTCGCGAATCAATTCGCTTAGCCCGCCAGCATGGATACTGGAAACTCGAAGCTATAGGCTGGTTGTATCTAGGCCGAACCTACCGCCAGAAGGCCGAAGACTTACCCGAAAAAGAGCGCTGTTTTCGGCAAGCCTTGGCGCTGTTTCAGAGGCAAGGGGGTAGGACAAGGGAAGTAGGCTATATGCTCGTGATGTTGGCAGCGGTCCACCTTTTCCAACACCAGTCGGTGCAGGCGCAGGGCGAGATTGCGCAGGCACTTGCTATCTACCGGGCAGTAGGCTACAAAACCCTGCACTACACTTATGAAATGCTCTGTTTTGCAAACCGGCAGAATGGGGACTACCAAGCTGGCCTGAAAAGCGCTATTGCAGCGGTTAAAAACGCGCATTCCACTCAGGATACCAGCCTTATTTTCAACTACTACACCCGGCTGGCAGAAGTGTATGTCGAAGTTAACCAGCCGGAGGAAGCGTTGCTTTATTTCCAGAAAGCGTTGCAAAGTGCCAAGCTGCGCAAGAATCCGTTTTTTACGGTCGCCATTGCTGGCCGCCTTTCGCAGGTGTTGCTCGCGCAGCATAAGCCCCAACAGGCCCTGGATTTGATGCTTACTACCCTGAAAAACGAAGGGTATGGGGAAAACTTAAAGGACGAAGGTCAGTTTCTGTACTACCTGGCCGAATGCTACTCGGCCCTGGGCGACTATGCTCAAGCAGAAAAATATTACCTGCAAATGCTCGCCACGGTAGGCACCCACACGCTGGACCCCGAAAAAACCCTGGCCTACTTCAGCATCGGCAAGTATTATTTGCTTACCAGTAATTACCCTAAGGCTCGCGGTTTTCTGAACAAGGCGCGCGTGGCATCATCGGCCAATGGCTTCGGCGCGAAAACCGCCGACATTGAGCTCCTGCTCTTCAAAGTAGATTCGGCCGAAAGGCGGTTTCCGGCTGCTATTGCGCATTATCAGCAGTACAAAACTCTCAAGGACTCCATCTTCAGCACCACCAAAAGCAAGCAACTAGCGGCCCTGCAGATTGAGTATGACACCGAGCAGAAAGAGCAAAACATCGCGCTTTTGACGAAGCGTAATGCCATGCAGCAAATGACCATCCGCCAGCGCGGATTTCAGCGCAATGTCTTTATAGGTGGGACACTGCTATTGGCGAGTTTGCTGGGCCTGGGCTACAACCGTTACCGCCTTAAACAACGTAGCGCCCGCCTGCTGGAGCAGAAGCAGCTCGCCCTGGAAACCCAACAGGCCGAAATCCACCGCAAAAACCACGCCTTGGAGCAGGTGGTCAGCGAGAAGGACCAGCTGCTGGAAGAACGACAAGGTCTACTAGTGGAAAAGGACTGGATGCTGAAAGAGATTCACCACCGCGTCAAGAACAACCTGCAAGTGGTCAGCAGCCTGCTCTCCACCCAGTCGCGCCACCTGCACGACCCGCAGGCCGTGGCCGCCATCCGCGAGAGCCAGAACCGGGTGCAGGTCATGGCCCTGCTGCACCAGAAGCTCTACCAAGCCGACAACCTCGGCCGGGTGAACCTGGCCGACTATGCCCGCGACATCGTCACCTACCTGGTCGAGTCCTTCGACCGCCAGCGCTCGGTGCTGGTGCAGCTCGAGCTGGCTCCTATCGAGCTGGAGACCACCGTGGCGACGCCCCTAGGCCTGATCATTAACGAGGCCGTGACCAATGCCCTCAAGCACGCCTTTCCTTCTTCCCGCCGCGGCACGCTTACCGTGCGCCTGGTCAGCCTAGCTCCGTCGTTTTACGAGCTTACCATCAGCGATGACGGGGTGGGCCTGCCGCCGGGCTTCAACCTCAAGCGCAGCCGCAGCCTGGGCATGGTCATCATCAAGGGCTTGAGCCGACAGCTTGACGGGCAACTGGCGGTGAGCTCGGCCGACGGGGTATGCCTCAACCTGCAATTTGACACGCGCAAGAAGCCTGTGCCTGCCGAAGCCACAGTTTAAGCCCCGCCTACTCCGCCCGGCTTTCTTTGCGCGCGGCAATCCCGAGCTTTTTCATGCGCCGGTTTGGGCGCCGTCCACGCGCATAGGCATTTTTTCATGGTGCTGACTTCTTGATAAAAGTCAATGAAGGCCTTCCGTCCTGCAGGATAGTTTTGGCTTGCTGGTATAGCTCTGTTTACGGGGCAATTACCAGCTCGAAAAGCCAACTGAGCCGGCGTTTGGGCGGGCTCATTGCCCCAAAATCCTTCTGTCCACGGGTCATGAAAAAAATTGCTTACTGCTGCTGCTTCGGCATTGCTTCCATGACGACTACTTACTTCGGTATCGTCGGCATTTTGCCTCAATTAGCTGAGCACTACCACATCAGCCTGGATAAGGCGGGTTCGCTGGTGAGCATATACGCGTTGACCATTGCGCTGGTGGGGCCTTTTGCGACCCTGTTGGTTAGCAACTTCAATCGGCGGGTGGTGCTGCTCGCCTGCTTCGCGCCGTTTCTGGTGGCGGGCGTGGTGTCGGCGCTGGGGCCGCCGTTTTGGGTGCTCGTACTGATGCGCATCGTGCCGGGGCTGTTTCACCCGGTGTTTTTTGCTACTTCATTGGGCATTGTGGGTGCAGAGAGCGACCCCGCCGAACGGCCCCGCCTGATGGCTATTGTGCTGAGCGGCATAGGGGTAGCCACTGTCGTGACCATTCCGCTTATCACGTATGCCGTGGGCCAGTGGGGTTGGCAGGCGGGCTTTGGGCTGCAAACGATTATCAGTGCCCTGGGGATGGCGGCTACCTACTGGTTTATTCCTTCGCTGCCCGCCACGGCCCACGCGGGCTTCCGCGAGCAGCTAGGCATCTTGGTCAAACCCGTTTTTCTGCTCAGTGCAGCCATGGCGCTGCTGTTGGTGTCGGGCTGGTTTTGCACCTATGGCTATTTTGTTACTTACCTGGTGTCTATCAAGCACGTAGCGGCCGGCAACATTAGCTACCAATTGCTGCTGTTTGGGGCCATGGGGCTGGTAGGTAACTGGCTGGCGGGTAAGTTATTGGGACGCTCTTTACAAGTCACTACTTACTTGCTACTCGCCGGGCCGATACTGGTGGCCGCCGGGCTTCTGGCGACGGGTAGCCAGTTGGCGCTCACGACGGGCATGGTAGCCGTATGGGGGCTGTTGTACGCGCCGTGTTTTCTGTTGAGTTCCGCCGTCATTACCGCCGCTGCGCCAGAAGCTGTGGCATTTGCGAATAGCATTGCCGCGTCGTTTTCCAACCTCGGGGTAGCGGTCGGCACTACCGTGGGTGGGTGGCTGATTGCGCACTATGGCATCCGTAGCCTGCCCTGGGGCAACGTCGGGTTTGCGCTGCTGGCCCTTGCGGTGGCCCTGCTGCTGGGGTGGCTGCAAAAACCTAAGCCGGCGGCGCTAACGCCGGTTTCATCGACCTAAGGGCTAGGTGGGATGATAGGTTGAGGAAGCTTGATTACCAGCCCCTACCCCCTCAAATACGGACCGTGAGCCGCAGCCCCCCGTAATAAATATCGGTTGTCAGGTCCGGTTGGCTCAGTAGGTACGTTCCCCGTCGGAAGTACACGCCCGTAGCTTGCAGGTTGAGGGCGGCCGTGGGGCTGTAGGAAAAGACAGCATCCCCCATATCGCCGATGAAGCGGCCCGAATCGACGGATGGCAGCAGCAGCACGCCGGCCGGCCCGTACACGCCATCGGCCAGACTGGTGCGCCAGAAGCGGTAATAGCTCGTAAGCAGCCGCACCTTTGGGGTCAAGTTAACATCGGCCCGGGGATGCACGACGAGCACGTTGGAAGAGCCTATATTGTCGATAAACCCGTAGTAGATAGCCCTCGGGTAGAGCGGGTTGAATGTATTTAGCTCGCCGTCGGCCGGGTTGTGGTCGCCGCTGGCGATGGCGCCTTGCAGCGTGAGTACCGGCTTAAGCTTTGGGCTGGGCACTTCGTAGGCCACCAGCTGCGCCACCTTCCACGCCCGGATGGTAGTACCGGCAAATTGGCCTAGCTGGCCTTCGAAAACGGTGATGCCATTCCACGGCCCCCGCTTGTAATACACGGACGCGCCCGCCGTATGCCGCTTTTCGGCCCCGGCCCCTTGGTTGAAAAGGGTCTGGTCGCGGTTGACGAAAAGGTAGAACACATCGAAGCGCGAAACCAGGCGCTGCTGGTAGGCATGGCTCAGCCAGCCGCCTAGCAGCCACTGGGTTCGGTCGCGCTCATCGTCGAGCAGGCCTGGGTTGTTGCGCACCAGCCACATGGCCAAGCCATCCACCCGCGTATTGCCGAGGTAGGCTACGGCCTTAGCGCCCAGGTAGGAACGCCGCACGTTGGCATCGCGCAGGTCAAGCAGCGTGCCTTGCCCGTATTGGAGCACCTGCTTGCCCAGCCGCAGCACCAAGTGCGCCCGCGGCCCCGCGGGCCACGACAGCTCGGTAAAGAGTTGGTTGAAGCTCAGCTTGTTTTCATCCTGCACGGGGCGGGGCCCACCGTTGCGCCCCGAAATCGTACTGCTGTTCAGCTCGGCATAGACCCGCAGGTGGCGGCTCCAGCGCAGGTCGGCGTACCCGATGGCGCGGTGCAGCAGGTAGCCGTTTTTATCTTCCGGCCCGAGACCCCAATAGTAGCGCTGGTAGTTGTCGTAGGTTTCGCGCAGGTGCAGGCCGTAGCCCATAAAGCCCCGGCCACCCCGAATGGGCAGGTGCTTAAGGCGCCGAGCAAACTGCTGGGGCAGCGAGTCGGGCACTGCCGGCCAGTATTCTTCCGCGGAGTTGGCGAGGTAGCCCGTCAGAATCGAATCGTGGCCTAGGGCTTGGGCGCTGGCTTTTTGGGCAACTACAAACTGACTGCCAACGAGCAAGCTAACTAACGCAAGGGTTTTAGGCATATGAATTCTTGCGGTAGTCGTCATAAGGTGGGGAAGGTGAAAGACCGGCCGTTCAGAGGGAAAGCCGTTGTTTTTCCGAAAAGCTGATGCTCGCCGTTGAGCCTTTTGCCTCGCTGCCACACTTGCAGGAAGCCAGAGAAGGAGTTTCGCCGAACTGCCACTGGCAGCGGATGTAGGCGGTTAACACAAGGGCAAAGGTGCCCGCAGCTAACTAGCTTGTCCATTGACTTTTATCAAGAAAACTCTGCGGCTTAATTCTGCTTCCAGCGCTGTGCCAAGTAGTTTTCTTGACAAAAGTCAATGACCCTGGGCTCGGGCGAACCGGACCTTTATCAACAGCAGCCAGCACCATCCTTGGTAGCCGAATTAGTCCCGGCTGGACAAGTAACTCACGCGGCTTGCTGTGCAGCTACCGCCTTTGTCATCCCCTCTTCACCCTTTACCTGATGGACAACAACTTCTTCGATAAGCCTTCCAGCAACCAGCCCAGTGATGGCTCGCGCCGCAGCTTCATGAAGCAGGCCGGCGGCATCGTGGGCCTGGCCATGGCGCCCCCCTTCGTTGCCCAGGCCGAGCGCCTGACGGCTTTCTCTAAAACGGTGGCCGGCGTGTCGCCTATGCAGTTGAAGGTGAACGGCACCGTGCGCACCATTCAGGCCGAGCCCCGCGTGACGCTGCTCGACGCCCTGCGCGAACACCTGCACCTAACCGGCACCAAAAAGGGCTGCGACCACGGCCAGTGCGGCGCCTGCACGGTGCACGTAAACGGCCGCCGCATCGTGAGCTGCCTCACGCTGGCCATCATGAACCAAGGCAAGGAAATCACGACCATTGAGGGCCTGGCCAGGGGTAGCGAATTGCACCCGTTGCAGGAAGCCTTTATCAAGCACGACGCTTTCCAGTGCGGCTACTGTACCTCGGGCCAGATTATGAGCGGCGTGGCGTGCGTGCAAGAGGGCCACGCCACCACCGACAACCAGTGCCGGGAGTGGATGAGCGGCAACATCTGCCGCTGCGGCGCCTACCCCAACATTCTGGCTGCCGTGCGCGAGGTGGCCGGCCAACAAGCTAAAGGCTAAGACCATGAATAACTTCACGTACACGCCGACCAACTCGGCCAAGGAAGCCATCCGCCTGCGCCGCGAAACGCCAGCGGCCACCTACGTGGCCGGCGCCACCACGCTGCTGGACATGATGAAAGTCAACCTGGTGGAATATCCGCAGCTGATTGACATCAACGCGCTGCCGCTCACGGGCATCGAACAAACAACTGACGGCTTGCGCATTGGCGCGCTAGAGCGCATGAGCGACGTGGGCGAGCATCGCTTGGTGGTGGCGCAGTACCCGGCCGTGTCGGAGTCGCTGCTGCTGGCGGCATCGGCCCAGCTGCGCAACATGGCTAGTATTGGCGGCAACCTGCTGCAACGCACGCGCTGCGGCTACTTCCGCGACGCGGCGTTTCCGTGCAACAAGCGCGTGCCCGGCTCGGGCTGCCCGGCCCAGCATGGCGACAACCATGGCTTGGCCATCCTGGGCACCTCCGAGGCCTGCATCGCCCAAACCTACCCGGGCGATTTGTCGGTGGCCCTGCTGGCTTTCGATGCCGTGCTCACCTTGGAAAATGCCAAGGGCAAGCAGCGGCGCGTGCCCATCACCTCGTTTTACGTGCTGCCCGGCCAAACGCCTCACCAAGAGAACATTCTGGAGCCCGGCGAATTGATTGTGGCCGTCACCATTCCGGCCGCTGAGCACGCTCGGCGCTCGACTTACCTCAAGGTGCGCGAGCGAACCAGCTACGCCTACGCGCTGGCTTCGGCGGCCGTGGGGCTTGACGTGCAAGCTGGCACCATCCGTTCGGCCCGGGTGGCCCTCGGGGGGGTAGGCACCATTCCGTGGCGCTCGCCCGAGGCCGAGAAAATCCTGACCGGGGCGCCGGCCACCGACGAAACGTTTCGGGCCGCCGCAACTGCGGCTCTGCGCGGGGCCCAGCCCCGCGAGCACAACGGCTACAAAGTCCAGCTCGCCCAAAATACGCTGGTGCGGGCCCTGCAAAAAGTCGCCACCACTTAATCTCCGGCCTTCTTTATGACTGATTTTTCTGCTTTCGAACCGTCCAAAGGCGGCGTAGTCGGCCAGCCCGTCAACCGCGTCGATGGCCACGCCAAAGTCACGGGCCAAGCGCAGTACGCGGCCGAATACGCCCTGCCAAATCTGACTTATGCTGCACTGAAAACCAGCTCGATAGCCAAAGGCCGCATTAAAAGCATCGATCCGGCCGCGGCCTTGCGCGAGCCCGGCGTGCTGGCCGTGTTCACCCACGAAAACCTGCCCAAAATGGCGCAGACGCCCAACACGCTGGCCGGCAAATACGCCATTTACGGCATGCACATGGCCTTTATGCCGCTGACCGGCAACGAGATATTCTACTCGGCGCAGCCCGTGGCGGTGGTGGTGGCCGACACTTTTGAGCGGGCCACCCAGGCCGCCGCCCTGGTGCAAGTCACTTACGAACAGGCGCGGCCCGTGGCGTCGTATCAAAGCGCTAACGCCGAAGTGTTTGACCCCAACGGCCAGGGTTACGTCTTCGACTTGAAGAAAGTAGTGCGGGGTAATCCGCAGGCGTCGCTGGCCGCTTCGGCGGTGCAGGTGAAGGCCACCTACGTGCACCCCATCAACCACCACAACCCCATGGAGCCGGGCGCGACCATCGCGCACTGGGAAGCGCCCGACCGCGTAACGGTCTACGACTCGACGCAGGCCGTGGCCATGTCGCAGTCGTCGCTGGCGACCATTTTGGGCTTGCCGCAGGAGCAGGTGCGCGTCGTTACCAAGTTTATTGGGGGTGGCTTTGGGTGCAAGTTCAACCTCTGGCCCCACACGGTGCTGGCCACGCTGGCCGCCAAAGCCGTGGGCCGGCCCGTGAAGCTGGTACTGACCCGCCAGCAGATGTTTACCAGCCTCGGCCACCGCGAGGACCAGGAGCAAACCATTACCCTAGGGGCCACCAAGGAAGGCAAGCTGACCACGCTCATTCACGAGAAAACGTCCACCACGTCGCCCTGGGACATTTTTGCCGAGCCTAACGGGGCCATCCTCAACTGGCTGTATGCCTGCCCCAATTACCAGTCGTCGCACCGGGTGGCGCGGGCCAACGTCATGACTTCCACCTATATGCGGGCGCCGGGCGAGTCGCCGGGCTCGGTGGCCATAGAGTGCGGCCTCGACGAGCTGGCGGCCAAGCTCAACCTTGACCCGCTCGAAATCCGGCTGCGCAACTATGCCAACCTCGACCCCGGCACCGGCCAGCCCTGGTCGAGCAAGGGCTTGAAGGAATGCTACGCCCGCGGAGCCGAGCTCTTCGGCTGGGGCAAGCGCAACCTGCAGCCCGGCGTCACCCGCGACGGGCGCCTGCTGGTGGGTTGGGGCATGGCTACGGCCTCCTACCCGGTGCGCCCGGCCCAGGGCCGGGCCCGGGTGCGTCTCTACGCCGACGGCCATGCCCTGGTGCAAACCAGCGCCACCGACCTAGGCACCGGCACCTACACCGTCATCACGCAAGTGGCCGCCGACGCCCTGGGCCTGCCCATGGCCAACGTGCGCTTTGAATTGGGCGACAGTACCTTGCCCACCGCGCCGGCCTCGGGCTCGTCGGTGGCGGCGGCCACGGTGTCATCGTCGGTGTACCTAGCCATTCAGGATGTGTGGCAGCGGCTGACGGCCCTGGCGGTGCGCGACAGCCAGTCGCCGCTCTTCAAGGCGCTGCCCGCCGACGTGGTGCGTGAGCAAGACCAGCTGGTGCTGCGCACGAACCCGAGCAAGCGCGAGAAGTTCTCGGCCTTGCTGCAGCGCCAGGGGCTGGCTGATATCGAGGGGGTAGGCAACAGCAAATCAGGCGAGGGTTACGAGGCCGACCAGATTGCCTTCGACAACAAGCCCGGCACCAAGCAAACCAAGCGTTCCATGTACTCTTTCGGGGTGCATTTCTGCGAGGTGAAAGTAGACCCCGACCTCGGCACGGTGCACGTCACGCGCTGGGTGAGCGTGATGGACGGGGGCCGCATTCTGAACACCAAAACGGCGCGCAGCCAGATTATCGGCGGCAGCATCATGGGCATCGGGGCCGCCCTGATGGAGGGCACCAACCGCGACGAGCAGTACGCACGCTACACCAACGCCGACCTGGCCGGCTATCACGTGCCCATCAACGCCGACATCCCCGACATGCAGGTGGAGTTTATCGATGGCCACGACCCCTACGTCAACGCCATGGGCGTCAAGGGCATCGGCGAGGTAGCGATGGTGGGCACCGTGGCCGCCGTGGCCAATGCCGTGTACCACGCCACCGGCAAACGCGTGCGCAGCTTCCCCATCGTGCCGAGCAAAGTGCTGGGCAGTGATGCCGTGTAAGCGGCAGTTAGCCGGGCAGGTTACTAGGTATGCTAAAAGGGCCTGGCGAGCAGCTTGCCAGGCCCTTTTTCATGGCATTTGCTTTGAAGCACTGCTATGTATTTCAACAATTTTCATTGCTTAATCCTACATGGAGCTTAACCTTTTCTCTCCGCTCACCATCCGGGGCCTGACTCTTAAAAACCGGCTGGTGGTGTCGCCCATGCAGCAGTACATGACCCCCGACGGCCTGGTGGGCAACTGGCATCTGGTGCACCTAGGCAGCCGGGCCGTCGGGGGTGCGGGGCTCATCATTACGGAATGCTCGGCCGTGTCGCCAGAGGGGCGCAATACGCTGTTCGATACGGGCTTGTGGAACGACGCGCAGGTGGCGGCTTGGCGGCCCGTGGTGCAGTTTGTGCAGGAGCAAGGGACCAGGATTGCCGTTCAGCTGTGGCACTCGGGCAGCAAAAGCAGCCACCGCCATCCGCAGGAGGGCTTCACCCTCCTACCCCCCGCCGAAGGAGGCTGGATACCCAAAGGCCCCTCGGCCGGGGCCCTGGACGACGGCGCCGTGGCCGAAGCCATGACGCTAACCGACATCGAGCAGGTAAAAGCGGACTTCGTGGCGGCGGGCCAGCGGGCCGTGCAGGCCGGCTTCGATGCCATCGAGCTGCACGCCGCGCACGGCTATCTGTTCCACCAATTCTACTCGGCGCTCATCAACCGGCGCACCGATGCCTACGGCGGCAGCTTCGAGAATCGTATTCGCCTGCTGGTGGAAACCGTGCAGGCCCTGCGCCAGGTGCTGCCCGAAACCATGCCGCTGCTGGTGCGCTTGTCGGTGGTCGACTACTCCGACGACCCGCGCGCCTGGCAGCTAGCCGATGGTGTGCAACTGTCGGCCATACTCAAAGCGCACGGCGTGGATGTTGTCACAGCTTCCGGTGGCGGGTTTGTGCAAGTGCCGCCCTCCACGGTGTTCCCCTCCTACCAAGTGCCGATGGCCCAACGGGTGAAAGCTGAAACCGGCGTCATCACGGGTGCCGTGGGCGTGATAACGGAGCCCGACCAAGCCAACTACATCATTGCCGAAGGCCAAGCCGACTTGGTATTGATGGCGCGTGAGATGCTGCGTGACCCGTACTTTCCCTTGCGGGCTTCGCGCACCCTGCGCTTGGCCACGGAAATTCCAGCGCCTTATAAGCGCGCGTTTTAACGCGCGCTGCGGTCAGTTGCTACCCCCTTGCTTCGGCCTTTAACTCACGTGACACCTCCTCAAAAGCTGCAACCTACACTATAATACGTCGCTGAAATCAGCTTTCAATCAGAAGTAAAGCCCCCCTGACGGGCTAGTCAATCTAGGGGAAGCGGTTGGCTTCTCACAGTGGCCTAAGGTGAAGTTGCCACCGAAAAGCCGGTAATTTGAGGTATTATGGCTACCACATTACTGGCTTTTCGGTACCCACTGAAGGGGTACTTCGGGAAATACCTGCTGGCGCTCTTGCTGTTGCTTGCCTATACCAGCCAGGCGGAGCCCTATTATCCCATTCTGAGCAAGACTGAAGCCGACAGCCTGCGCAGCCGACTAAAACGCAGCGCGCCCGATACCAACCGGGTGAAGCTGCTGGTTCAGTTAAGCCATGACTTGACGTCCCTGACCTATTATTTTGATAAGTCGGACTCGATAGTGGCGTACATTCATCAGGCGCAGGCCCTGAGCAACTCTTTACACTACGTTGCTGGTCAGATAGATGCCGACTACGCGCTAGGGTACTTACTGCGTAAAGACCCGGGCGGCCGGGAGGCGGTGTTGCAGGCCCTGGCACGCAGCCAGCAGCGGCACGACCGGCGTCGGGAAGCCATTGGCTGGTACCTGCTAAGCGAAACCTACGAAAAATC
Source organism: Hymenobacter sp. YC55 (assembly GCF_029433095.1). Lineage (GTDB taxonomy): Bacteria > Bacteroidota > Bacteroidia > Cytophagales > Hymenobacteraceae > Hymenobacter. The sequence continues at coordinate 354,836 of NZ_JARNTX010000003.1, read as the reverse complement.
GATGACGCTCCACCCGCAGCGGATTCGGTATTTAAAGCAGGCCATCCGGCTGTTTGGGGAAGTGCACGACCCGGTGCAGCAGGCCCGGGTGCTCCGCGAACTAGCGGATGCGTACTTGATGCAGGGCAAGCCGGCGCGGGCAAAGGAGGAATTGCTGCGCAGCCTTGCCTTGTATCGGGCGGCCGGTTACCGCAAGCAGCATTCCACCCTCGACCTGCTCGCCGCCACCAATGATGCGTTGGGCAATTATAAAGACGCCCTCCAGTACGCTATGGCGGCCGTGGCGAGTGCCAAGCGCAGCCAAGACACCCTGATGCTGTGCACTTACTACATGCGGGTGGGCGCCGTGTATCACCAGTTCGACCAGCGGGAAAAGATAATTCAGTATTACCGACTGGCCATGCGCAGCGCGGAAGCCAACCACTATACGGACACGGCCCTGAGTTTGGCGTCTACTATTGCCCGCGTCTTGCTGGCTGAAAACCGACCGCAGGAAGCCCTGGCGCTCATCTTGGAAAAAAGCAAGGCCTACCCACCCCAGGATGATTACTCCCGCTTAGCGGTAGCCCAAGGACTTATTAGCTGCTACCTGCGCACCAAGCAATATGCCCTGGCTACGGCCTATTGCCAGCAGGTAGAATCCTTGCTCAGAAGCAAGAATGTCGTTGATAATACCCGCGTGCTGCATGGCGCTTATCTGACCATTGGTGCTTGCTGCCTGGCCACCAAGCAATACTCCAAAGCGCGAACCTACCTCCTAAAATCCTTGGCGGCAGGCCAGGTGGTCCTCACCCGCAGCAGCATGGCTCATGCGTGCTTGCTGCTGTCCAGAGTTGATTCGGCGCAAGGCAAGCTACCCTCCGCCCTTGCCTACTACCAGCGCTATAAAGCTATCAACGACAGCATTTTCAACGAAAAGAACAGCAAGCAGCTGGCCGCCTTGCAAGTTCAATACGACACCGAAAAGCGCGAGCAAAGCATTGCCTTGCTCACCAAGCAAACTCAGCTGCAGCAACTGACCATCCGGCAGCGCGAGTTGCAGCGCAATGCTGTGCTTGGGGGTGCAGGCCTGCTGGTTTTGGTGCTAGGCCTGGGCTACAACCGTTACCGCCTCAAGCAGCGTAGCGCCCGCCTGCTAGAGCAGAAGCAGCTCGCCCTGGAAACTCAGCAAGCGGAAATCCACCGCAAGAACCACGCACTAGAGCAAGTGGTCAGCGAGAAAGACCAGCTGCTGGAAGAACGACAAGGTCTACTAGTGGAAAAGGACTGGATGCTGAAAGAGATTCACCACCGCGTCAAGAACAACCTGCAAGTGGTCAGCAGCCTGCTCTCCACCCAGTCGCGCCACCTGCACGACCCGCAGGCCGTGGCCGCCATCCGCGAGAGCCAGAACCGGGTGCAGGTCATGGCCCTGCTGCACCAGAAGCTCTACCAAGCCGACAACCTCGGCCGGGTGAACCTGGCCGACTATGCCCGCGACATCGTCACCTACCTGGTCGAGTCCTTCGACCGCCAGCGCTCGGTGCTGGTGCAGCTCGAGCTGGCTCCTATCGAGCTGGAGACCACCGTGGCGACGCCCCTAGGCCTGATCATTAACGAGGCCGTGACCAATGCCCTCAAGCACGCCTTTCCTTCTTCCCGCCGCGGCACGCTTACCGTGCGCCTGCGCAGCCTAGCTCCGTCGTTTTACGAGCTTACCATCAGCGATGACGGGGTGGGCCTGCCGCCGGGCTTCGACCTCAAGCGCAGCCGCAGCCTAGGCATGGTCATCATCAAGGGCTTGAGCCGACAGCTTGACGGGCAACTGGCGGTGAGCTCGGCCGACGGGGTATGCCTCAACCTGCAATTTGACACGCGCAAGAAGCCCGTACCTGCCGAAGCCATAGTTTAAGCCCCACCTACTCCGCCCGGCTTTCTTTGCGCGAGGCAATCCCGAGCTTTTTCATGCGCGCTTCCAGCGTGGTGGCTTTCACGCCCAGTAATACCGCGGCCCCGCGTGGCCCCCGGATTCGGTAGTTGGTTTGAGTGAGGGCGGCCAGGATAGTGTCGCGCATGGTATCCTGCATGGGCTTCACCTCATTGCGGGGCGGGGCGCTGGACACGAGCGGCGCGGCGAGCTGTAAGGTCGGCGGGGCGGAGAGGATGGCGGCGCGCTCCAACACGTTTTCCAGCTCCCGGATATTGCCCGGCCAGGCGTAGTGCTGGATTTGCTGCAGGGAGGCGTTGGCAATACTGGTGAAGGGCTTGCCGAGCTTCTGACTGAGTTTACGCAGGAAATAGGTAGCCAACGGCAGCAGGTCCTCGGGCCGGGTGCGGAGCGGCGGCAGCTCCAGCGGAAACACATTGAGCCGGTAATATAGGTCGGCGCGGAAGCGGCCGGCGGCTACTTCTTCGGCCAGCTCCCGGTTGGTCGCGGCAATAATGCGCACATCCACCTTGAGCGGACCTTTACCGCCTAGGCGCTCAATTTCTTTTTCCTGGAGTACGCGCAGCAGCTTGGCTTGCAACTCCAAGGGCAGCTCGCCGATTTCGTCTAGAAAAAGGGTGCTGCCGTGCGCCAACTCAAACTTGCCCACGCGCCGCTCAGTAGCGCCCGTGTAGCTGCCTTTTTCGTGCCCGAACAGCTCCGATTCGATGAGTTGGGCGGGCAAGGCGGCGCAGTTTACTTTCACCATGGTGCGGGCGCTGCGGGGCGAGCGGTTGTGCACGGCGCGGGCAATCAGCTCTTTGCCGGTGCCGGTTTCGCCTAGTAGCAGCACGGTAGCATCGGTGGGCGCCACCTGGCCCACTCCCCGCAGCACTTCCAGTAGCGCGGGGCTCGTGCCAATGATTTCCTCGAAGTTGTGGCTGGTTTTCAGTTCTTCGCTGAGGTAGGTTTTTTCTTGCTCTAGCTGCTCACTAAGCTGGCGGATACGCTCGTAGGCCAGCAGGTTGTCCAGGGCCACGGCGAGCTGTTCGGTTAGTTCTTGTAGCAGTTGTAAATCCTTGGCCGTGTAGGCGTACGCCGCCTTGCTGGCTACGATGAGCACTACCACGGGCTCGCCTTTCAGCATGATGGGCACGGACATAGAGGACTTCAGCTGAAGCAAGTTGCCGTAATAGCGGGTCACGGGGTTGAGCTCCCTCGCTTGCGCGGCCTTTTCTCCTACGTGGAGCAAGGGCTGTTGCAGCCAGGCGTCCATGCCGTCGAGGAGGCGCGCGGCCTCTTCGGTGGTGTTGGGCAGGGGCATGGCTTCCAAGGGCAACAACTGAAAGTGGCCGCCCTGGTTGCCAACGGTGGCATCCATAGCGCCAGGGTGGCGCAAGACGCGTCCTACCCGGTAGAAGCTAAGCAGGTCGAGGGGGAGCAACTCGCTGATGGCGGCCGCTACCTGAGGCGCTATGTCCACAATATTGCGGCCGTTGCGGAATGCACTGGCAATGGCTAGCTCGGTAGCTTTAATCTGCCGTCGGTTTTCCAGTTCCTCGTAAGCTAGGAGGTTATCCAGGGCGAGGGCAATCTGCGGGATGATGAAGCTAACCGCGGCGTATTCGTCGGGCGTAAAGCCGGCCGCCGCCGTGGTGCCTAGCTGCAAACTAGTGAAGGTGCGCTGCTGCAACACCACCGGAAAAAACGCCATAGATTGAATCCCGAAGGCCTCGCCAATCGCCTGAGCCATACTAAATTCCTGACTCAAGGTCTCGAAAGCTTCCCCGCTGAAAACACCCTGCCGGTTGCCCGGATCGGCGGCCATGGGGTGCTCCTGCAAACTCAGCCGTTCCGAGGGAGTGCCGGGACCAAAAAGCTCCGGCAGGCGCACTCGCTTGAACGTGCCAGTGGGGGTGCGGCGCAAAAGCAGCCAATAAAAAATCTGCTCTTCGGGCTGACTAAGACACAGATTGAGCACGTCGATGCGCACAAACTGGTTGACCTGCGTGGCAATGGCCTGGCAGAGCTGCTCCCGGTCGTGCAGCGTGACAATGGCTTCGTTGACGGCTATTTGCGTTTGCTGCTGCTGGCGCAGCTTGGCTTCTTGGCTGTGGGCCTGGCGGTAGCGGGCTATTTCGAGAGCCGCCAGCACGTCCCGCTCGCGAAAAGGTTTGTTGAGAAAGCCAAACGGCTCGGTCACTTTCGCCGCGGCCAACACGTCATCAGTTAAGTTGGCCGACAAAAACACGAAGGGAATGTGCTGCTGGTTGAGCCAGTGCGCTAGGTCGATGCCCGTCTCCTCCCCCTTCAGAAAGATGTCCAGCAGTACCACCGAGGGGCGACTTTCCGCCACCAGGGCCCGCGCCTGAGTGGCCGATTCGGCCAGCCCTAGCACCTGGTAGCCTGCGCTTTCCAGGATGTCGCCTAGATCATTGGCAATCAAGAACTCGTCTTCCACAATGAGAACGAGGGCGGCGGGTTCAGCAAGGACGAGCATGGGTTTCAAATGAGGGGGGCAACTAACTACCTAAGCGCCCGTCGGAGCTGAAAATACGTGGAACTTACGCTACAGAGTAGCAGAAGCCACAACGGGAAGGTACGCCGCAAAGCTGCTCCCCGCAGGACGTTTATCCAAAAAAATCTCCAATATATTGGATAATCCAAAACGATGGAGATTTTCTCAACTCCCCAAATTTTCTATTTTATCATCCTTAACCCGTTGCTGTAAAGCTACTTAGCGATACGCACCTCACCAAGCCAAGGCGTTGGCACCTATTTGGCAACTAACGGAGCAGCTATGACCTTTTCCGCTCTTTTGCCCCCACTATGCAGGCTTTACGCAACTACATCGACCAGCAAACCCGCTCGACTATTTCCGACGCCGATTTTACTTTAATTACCGCGGAATTGTTGCCCTATAAACTTCAAAAAAAACAGTACCTGTTGCAGGCGGGAGAAGTGTGTCGGTACCAGGCCTTCGTGGTGCAGGGCGCGCTGCGCCTCTACACCCTGGATGCCCGAGGCAACAAGCAAATCCACGTGTTGGGAGTTGAAAACATGTGGATCGGCGACCGGGAAAGCTGGTCGCAGCTTACGCCTTCGCGCTACTACATCGATGCCGTAGAAGATTCGCAATTGCTGCTTGTTAGTTGCCCGCAGGCGCAGGAACTCGTGCGCCGGGTGCCGCTAGTGGCCGAGCTGGTACGCATTCAATACGAGCGCAACGCCATAGCCGCCCAAAAGCGCCTGCACGACGCCATTGCCTGCTCGGCCGAGGAACGCTACGCCGCATTCATAGCCCAGCACCCCACCTATGTCCAGCGGTTTTCGCAACTCATGATTGCCTCTTACCTCGGTATTTCACCTGAAACCCTGAGCCGCATTCGCACCAAGCTGCCGTCCGTCCCTGTGCCGGCCGACTCTTGAGGCTAGCTCGGAGCCCCAAATCGTCTACGTCCTTACTCGCTTACCGCTACGCTATGCAAGCATTTCGCACGTACATCGACGCCGGTATTTCCACCCCCGTTTCCGACGCGGATTTCATTCGTATCTGCGCCGCGTTTACGCCGAAGAAGCTAAAGAAAAGAGCCTTTCTGCTGCGGGCGGGCGAAGTGTGTAAGCACTTTGCCTTTGTGCTAACGGGGGCGTTGCGCCTCTACAGCGTCGACGACAAAGGGGGTGAGCACGTGCTAACCTTAGGCGTGGAAAACTGGTGGGTGGGCGACCGGGAGAGCTGCGTGTTGCTTGTCCCCTCCCGTTACTACATTGATGCGTTGGAAGATGCCAGCTTGCTGCTGATAACGCACGCGCAAATGCAAGAGCTACTCCGCACCGTGCCCGCCATGGCCGAGCTGATGCAAGGCTTGGACCGGCGCCACGCAACGGCCACCCAGCGGCGCTTGGAAGCGGCCATCTCCTGCACCGCCGAGGAGCGCTACCTAGCCTTTCTCGCGCAGTACCCCGGCTTCGTGCAGCGCTTTCCGCAGCACTTGATTGCCTCTTACCTCGGCATTTTGCCTGAAACGCTGAGCCGCATCCGCACCCGGCTGCTGCAAGCCAAGCCTCAGCTGATCGAATTGCTTTCTTGATAAAAGTCAACGGAACACCCCGGCCTGGCTGGTCACCTTTGCAGCAGCAGCATCCTAGCACAAACGCTGCCAACTAGCACGCACGCCATGACCAAATCCATAATCGCGCAGGTTGGGGGTACCAACACCAAAGTGGGCAAGCTGCTCGTCAACCGGCTGCTGCCCAGCCGGATGGTAGCCGCCGTGGGCCCGTTCGTTTTTCTGGACCACGTGTACCCCACCCGATTTGAAGGCCAGGTGCCGAAGGCCCCCACCGGCGAAACGGCCCACCCGCACCGGGGCATTGCCACCTTCACCTACGTGCTCAGCGGCGCCATCGAACACTACGACAGCGCTGGCCACCACGGCGTGGTAGCGGCGGGCGGCGCGCAATGGATGAAGGCCGGTTGGGGCGTGCTGCACGACGAAAACCCCAGTCTGGGTTTTCAGGCCAGCGGCGGCGTATTGCACGCGCTGCAATTCTGGATCAATCTGCCGGCCCGCCATAAAGCCGAAGCTCCCGATTACTTGCCCCTGCAACCCACGGCGGTGCCCGAAGTGCTGCTGCCCGAGGCGGCGGGCAGCCTGCGGGTGCTGCTCGGGGCGCTCGGCGACGCCGTCTCGCCGGTGCCCGCCAGCAGTCCGCAGTTCTTGTATCACTTGCAGCTCAATCCCAAGGCCACGTTTTCGCTGACTACCAAAGTGGGGCTGGATTACGCCGCCTTCGTGCCAGCCGAGTCGGTCCGGATCAACGGCCAGCCCTACGGCCAAAGTGAACTGGTGCTGTTTGGCCCGGAGATAGGTCCCATCACCTTCACCAACCCTAGCATTGAGATGGTCAGCGTGCTACTTTTTGGCGGGGAACCATACACCGAACCGGTGGTGGCCCAGGGGCCCTTTGTGATGAACAGCCACGCCGAAATAGCCACGGCCTACGAAGAGTTTTTCGCGGGCGGCTACGGGCAGATTCACTACGAGGTGGTCACGTCGCCACAAGACTTATCGACTCGCATCACCCTGCTATGAATCCCAGCTACCAAGCCTTACCGCTCACCGATAACGCCTACGACCAGCAGTTCGAGCTGGCAGTAGCTGATGCTACCGCGCTGCTGCAGTATCAGCTGCATCACCACTACCTGAGCTTGATCCACACCGAAGTACCCAGCGACTTGCAAGGGCAAGGCGTTGGCAGCGCCCTGGTGGAAAAAGTGCTGCACCAGGCGGATGCGCGCCACCTGACCGTCATTCCGCTGTGCCCGTTTGTGGCACGCTACCTCCACCAACACCCCAGCTGGTACCGGCTGGTGGCCCCCGGCTACCGACCTGCCAACGCTTAATAACAGCAGCCTAACGTTCGCCAGACACTCGTTGTCAATTACTTAGTTGTTTTACCATACCCAAACTCCATGAAAATAGGAACTATCGGCGCGGGCAATATCGCGCAGGCGTTTGTTCGCCACGCCGCCCAAGCTGGCTTCGAGGTGGTTGTCAGCAGCAAATCAGGGCCGGCCGCCCTTACCGACTTGGCGGCCACGCTTGGGCAAGGCGTACGGGCGGGCACCGTGGAAGAAGCGGTGCAAGCCGACCTCGTGCTGCTGTCGGTGCCCTGGGATGCGGTGGCAAACGTGCTGGAGCAGGTGCCCAGCTGGAAAAATCAAATCCTCGTGGACACCACCAACGCCATTCACTTCCCCGACTTCCAGCCCTTGGACCTGGGCGCCAAAACTTCGTCGGAAATCGTGGCCGAGCAAGCGCCGGGCGCGCGGGTCGTGAAGGGCTTCAACACCCTGGCCGCGGCCCTACTGGCGGCCAGCCCGAGCGAAAGCGGCGGGCAGCGGGTCGTGGTTGTTTCCGGCGACGATGCCGCGGCCAAAGCCGACGTGCTGGCGCTAATCAGCAAAATGGGGTTTGCTGGCCTCGACCTGGGCGGACTCTCGACCGGCGGGCGGCTCCAGCAGTTCGGCGGCGCCTTTTCGGGCGTCAATCTGGTAAAGCTGCCGGCGTAGTAGCACCTCCTGCCCGCTGTTCAACTCTCGCATCACCACCTCAATCAATTAACTCCTTTCCGTATGCAAGCACCTCCTTTTGCCACCGACCAACACCTCGACCCGCAGGTTATCGAGTTCCTTAAAGCCCTGAATACCGGCGGCCCCGGCCTCGAAACCCTCCCCGTGCCCGATGCCCGCCAGGTGCTGGTCGGCGCGCAAGCCTCCGTCAACGTGGACCTTTCGGGCGTGGAAACCACGCAGCGCACCATCGAGCAAGATGGCTACACGGTGCCGCTGCACATCGTGCGGCCCACGGGCACCACCGATACGGTACTGCCCGCATTCATCTTTATTCACGGCGGCGGCTGGGTGCTCGGCGACTTCCCCACCCACCAGCGCATGGTGCGCGACCTAGTGGTAGAATCGGGCTTCGTGGCCGTGTTCGTCGATTACACCCCCAGCCCGGATGTGCAGTATCCGCAGGCCATCAACGAAATCTACGCCGCTACCAAGTGGGTGGCGGAAAACGGGGCCGAAATCAGTGTGGACGGTAAAAGCCTAGCGGTGGTGGGCAACAGCGTAGGCGGCAATATGTCGGCCGTTACCTGTTTGCTGGCCAAGGAGCGAGGTGGCCCGCACATCAAGCTGCAAGTCCTGCTCTGGCCCGTAACCAATGCCGATTTCACCACCGAGTCGTACCAACTGTATGGCCAGGACCGCTTCCTGACCGCCCCGCTCATGGAGTGGATGTGGAGCACCTATACCACTGACTTAACCAAGCGGAAAGAAATCCACGCCTCGCCCCTCAATGCCACCCTGGAGCAGCTGCAAGGCCTACCGCCGGCCCTGATTCAGGTGGCCGAAAACGACATCCTGCGCGACGAGGGCGAGGCCTACGGCCGCAAGCTCAGCGAGGCCGGCGTACCCGCCACCACCATCCGCTACAACGGCATGATTCACGACTTCGGCCTGCTCAACGCCTTGGCTAAGGTGCCGGCGGTCAGGTCGCTGTTTGTGCACGCGGCCGCCGAACTCAAGAAGTATCTCGGCTAAGCTCCGCTTTGTCGCCAATTCTTTCAGCCCCTGCTTTTTACCCGAGTTAGGGTACAAGGCAGGGGCTGTTGAGTTGAAGTTAGGCAGGCCTACCCGGTAAGCCTGTTCGCTGTGCTCTCTCTGTTAATTCATCAATTCCAACGCATGAACCAGTCTTTCTGGCTTTTAGGCACCCTCACGCGCATTCTGGCCGACCACGAAACCACCGAAAACCGCTACGACCTTATTGAGGGCACTTTCCAGCCTGGCGTAGCCACGCCGCTGCATCGCCACACCACCTATTCCGAACACTTAGTTGTGCTAGAAGGTGAATTTACCGTGCACACCGAAACCGAGGTAGTTGTGTTGAAACCAGGGCAGGACTTCTTTATTCCGCGGGGAACTGTCCATGCCGTCGTGAGCGGCCCGGCGCTGTCACGCGGGCTGGTAGTAGCCTCACCTAGCGGCTTCGCTCGGCTCATCAAAGCCGCAGGTACCGTAGCCGACCCATCGGACTTATCGCCTACCTCGCCGCCCGATATGGAGGCGTTTGCCCGGGCTTCGGCCGAGATTGGCGATGAAGTAGTAGGACCGCCTCCAACAGCAGGTCGCGAATAGGATAGCCTTTGTACTGCCATTCATTTAGGGTGCGTAGCAACTGGCTGCTTGCCTACTCCTTAACCAAACTCTCTACTGATGACGCTACCCCTGAAATCCTTGCCTTTGCTTCTACTCCTGGCTGCTACGCCCGTGGCGGTAGCGCAGGCGCAAACGCATGACCACCACGGCATGTCGGCGGCAAAAAGCGGCTCGCCTCAGGCCATGCCCTCGATGGCCGGCCTGGTGGCGGGCACGTCAGCGGCGGCTTTTCATTGGCAGATGGATTCGGTGATGACGGTGATGGACAAAGGCATGCAGCACATGGGCGGCGTGCCGCCTACCGATATCGACGCCAGCTTCGGGGCCATGATGGTACCCCACCACCAGGGCGCCGTTGACATGGCCCGCCTGCAGCTACTCTACGGCAAAGACCCCGAGCTGCGCCGCCTGGCCCAGAGCATTATCGCCGAGCAGCAAATCGAGATTCAGCAGATGAACGCTTGGCTGCGCAAGCACGGGGCCGCCGCCACTACCTCGCCAGCACCGGCGCAGCCCTGATTTTTCTTCCTAGCCAATGCCATGAAATACCTACTTTTCGGCGCCCTCTTAGCGGGGGGCCTGCCCGGCTACGCGCAAACCGTAAGCCACCGCGACCGGGTGTACACTGCCGACCAGATTTCCAACACCGTTTCGGTTATCGACCCGGCCGACAACAAGCTGCTGGGCCAGCTTATCCTGGGCAAGCCGCAGCCCGATATTCTGACGCCGCTTTACCGGGGGCAGGCGCTAGTGCACGGCCTCGGCATCGCGCCCGACCACCGAACGCTGGCCGTGGTGTCGATTGGCTCCAACAACGTGACGTTCATCGACCCGGCCACTAACGCCATCAAGGGCAGCGTGTACGTGGGCCGGGCCCCACACGAGCCCACCTTTCGGCCCAACGGCAAGGAAGTGTGGGTAACGGTGCGCGGGGAAGACTACATATCGGTGATTGACGTGGCCACCATGCGCGAAACGCGCCGCGTGCAGGTACCGAATGGGCCCGGCATGGTGGCTTTCAGCCCCGACAACAAGCTGGCTTTCGTGTGCTCTAGCTTTTCGCCCGAGCTGACTATGGTGGATGCGGCCACCTATAATGTTATCAAGCACGTACCGGTTGCTAGCCCCTTCTCGCCCAACATCTTCGCCACCAAAGACGGGCAGCAGGTGTGGTTTACGCACAAGGACGTGGGCAAGGTGTCGGTGCTGGACGTGAAGACCCTACGCATTACCAAGGTGCTCGATACGGGGCCCATCACCAACCACGTCACCACCCTGGATACCAAACTAGGTAAGGTGGCGTACGTGAGCGTGGGCGGCGAAAACGTGGTGAAGGTGTATTCCCGCGAGGCAGGCTTCCAGCAGCTTGCTACTATTCCGGTGGGAGCACTGCCGCACGGCATTTGGGCCTCGGGCGACGCTAGCCGCGTGTACGTGAACCTGGAAAATGCCGACTCGGTGGTAGCCATCAGCACCGCTACCAACCAAGTAATCGGGAAAGTGAAAGTCGGGCAGGCCCCGATGGCGCTCGTGTACGTGCCGAACGCCGTGCCCGCCGGGGCGGCAGACCTCACTAAGCTCGGCCGGCAACTCGTGGACCAGCCCGCCGTGGTGCGCGAGCTGAAGGCCGTTGGGGCCGGGGCCGCGGCCGGCTCCCTAGTCACGCGCTCGGAAGGACTGGTTGACCTCGCCTCCTTTTCCCTGATGCACCTGCAACCCGACACCGAATACGACATCTACCTGAGCCGGGCCACGCAAGCCCCCTACTCCCGCGACTACCCCTTACTTACCGTGCGCACCGATGCCAAAGGCGCCGCCATGGCTCAAACGCTAGGCCCCGTGCAAGCGGTACCCACCGCCGATCAGACTAGCGCGGGTACCACGTACCAGCGAGTAGTAGTAGCGCTCAAGGGGGCAGGCAGCACCCCAGTGCTGGTGAGCCGGTAACGCACTTGTATTCGTGCCTCCTACAGCTTGTTGAAACTAGGTCAGTTAAGGCCCAGGGAGGAGTTAAAGCAGCAGAGCCCTTAAGAAGAGAAACTTCTCCCTAACCAGGGGCAGCCGCCCTTGACAATTGTCAAGGCGTTTTCTTGATAATTGTCAACGAGGGCGGGGCAGGAGTGACGAGACCTTTGTCATGTCGAAACAGTCCGGATAAGCAGGGCCGACACATCCTTTAACCCGCCGCAAGTCAAGCTAGAACACTTGCGGCCCTACCTTCTCATTACATGAATCGCCTAGTAGATAAAATTGCTTTTGTAACGGGGGGCAGCCGCGGCATTGGGGCCGGCATTGTGCGGCGCTTGGCTACGGAAGGCGCCGATGTGGCCTTCACCTACACCCATTCCGCATCCCAGGCCGAAGCCATCGTGGCCGAGCTAGCCAGTACGGGCCGCCGGGCCCTGGCTATTCAAGCCGACAGCGGCGATACGGCCGCTATTCGGGCAGCCGTGGCCGAGACGGTGGCCCAGTTCGGACGCATTGACGTGCTGGTGAACAACGCGGGCTTGTTTATCACGGGTACCGTCGATGATGCCGCCGCCGACCTGGCCGCCTTCGACCGGCAACTGGCCGTGAACGTGGCGGGCGTGGCGGCCACCGTGCGGGCCGCCGTGCCTTTTATCGGGGAGGGCGGGCGCATTATCTCCATCGGGTCTACGGGCGGCAGTCGAGCCCCCTTTCCCGGCATTGCCGACTACGTGGCCACCAAAGCAGCCGTAGCAGCCTATACCCGCGGCTGGGCCCGGGACCTAGGTCCCAAAGGCATCACCGTGAACGTGATACAGCCCGGCAACATCGACACGGACATGAACCCGGCCACGAGCGACTTTGCGCCGGCGCAAGCCGCTGGCACGGCACTCGGGCGCTACGGCCGGGTAGAGGAAATTGCGGCCACGGTGGCCTTTCTCTCCAGCGCCGAAGCCTCCTACATCACTGGGGCCACCATCAATGTGGATGGCGGGCAAAGCGCCTAGGAGGCGCGTAGTTTAGGTCTTCGCCTTCTTTCGCTAGTAGCTCTATGGAACCTCTTTCAGCCGCCGCCCCCACCGGCGTCGTGTATATGCAAGCGCCCGGGCCGCCTTCGGTCCTGGTGTATGGCCGGGAAGAAATTGGGGCGCCCGGGCCGGGACAGGTGCGGGTGCGTCAGGCAGCCATCGGCGTCAACTTTGTTGATACCTACTTCCGCAACGGCAGCTTCGCGGTGGCCTCCTTTCCCTTCGTGCCCGGTGTCGAGGCGGCGGGCACCATTGAGGCCGTCGGACCAGACGTGACCAGCTTCCGAGTGGGCGACCGGGTTGCGTATCACTTTGTGGTGGGGGCCTACGCCGAAGTACGGCTGATGCCCACCAACGGCCTGGTGCGTATACCCGATGATATCTCCTTAGCTCAAGCGGCCGCCGTGACAACCAAGGGGCTGATGGCGTGGGCCTTGCTGCGGCGTATTTATCCGGTGCAGGCCGGCAGCGTGGTGCTGGTACACGCCGCGGGCGGCGGCGTGGGCTCACTCACGGCGCGCTGGGCCCGGGCGCTGGGTGCCACCGTTATCGGCACGGTGGGCACGGCCGCGAAGCTGGCCGCGGTGCAGCCCTACCTGGACTACGCCGTTGCCCTCGACCAAGAAGACTTGGCGGCGCGCGTGCTGAAAATCACGGCCGGGCAGGGGGTTGATGTGGTGTATGATGGCGTGGGACAAGCAACGTTTAACGCCTCCGTGCCCGTAGTAAAGCCCGGTGGTACGCTCGTGCTCTACGGTTCGTCGTCGGGACGGCCCCAACCGCTGACGCCCGCCGTGCTCGCCCAACGGCAGCTTACCGTTGTTTCGCCCGTGCTGGGCACCTACCTGCCCACCCAAGCGGCGCTGGAGCAGGCCGCGGCGGATGTATACGCTGCCCTCCAACAAGGTTGGTTTGGGGAGCTGACGACGCAGAATTACCCCCTTGCCGAAGCCGCCCGGGCCCACGCGGACTTGGAAGCCCGGCGCACCACGGGCTCGGTGCTCTTGCTACCGTAGGGTAAGGGTAGTCTCTGGCGGCTACCTTGGTAGGCCGTTGTTCAACCAACAGCAACGGGGGCTAGGATGGAGCCAAGCAAAAAGTCTTTCTTTTGCGCTTGGTACCATCCTAGCCTCCGTCCATGTTTGCCGTGTTTGAGCAGTATCTGCAGAGTAAAGCATTCTTCACCCTGGCCGAAATCGAGCAGATAAAAGCGGTGAGTGTTGTGCGCACACTGCGCAAGCGGCAGTACCTACTTCAGGCCGGTGACGTGTGGCAGGCCAATGCCTTCGTGGCCAGCGGCTGCCTGCGCACCTATTCGGTCGATGCCAAAGGCCTGGAGCACATCATCGGGTTTGCGGTGGAAAACTGGTGGGCCAGCGACCAGGAAAGTCTGCTTTCCGGTCAGCCCTCCCGCTATCATATCGAGGCTACGGAGGATTCGACGGTGATAGTGCTGAAAAACGACGATTTTGAGCGGCTGCGCCGCGAAGTTCCGGCGTTCGACCAGGTAGTTAAAGCCCTGGTGCTCCGCAGCTTTATGGCCTCGCAAAGTCGGGTGCACTCGGCAATCAGCTATTCGGCCGAGGAAAAGTACCGCGAGTTTCTGCAAAAATATCCGGGCCTGGCGCAGCGCATTCCGCAGCACATGGTAGCTTCTTACCTAGGCCTCACAGCCGAAACCCTCAGCCGCATCCGCCGCCAACTGTAGGCACCTTCTGCGACCTACAAGTAGAAATGCTGCCTACTTACCCGTTTGATTCGTACAATTGCTCGTATGGAACCAAAATCCCTAGCCGCTTTCTATGCCGCGTGCGCGCCGTCTTCTGAGTCGGCGGCGGGCGTCTTGCCGCCGCCCGATATGGCGCAGGGCGTAGGACATTTCAACGTCTTCCCGTTAGCGGACCTGCGCGAGGCGCCCCCGATGTCGTTCAGCCGACGAGCCTACCATAAAATCACGCTCTGCCGCGGGCACAGCCAAGTGGAGTATGCCGACCAAGCTCCGCACCGCGGCCTCAACACCTTGTTTCTGGTTACGCCGCGCGTGCCGTACCGGTGGCTGCCCCTCACCGAAGCGCCGGAAGGCTACTGCTGCCTTTTCGACGATGCGTTTCTGCTGCCCGCCCGAACGGGGGTGGTGCTGGCCGAGCTGCCGATATTCCAGCCCGGCGCCTACCCCGTGTGGGAGGTATCGGAGGCGGAGTGCGCGGCACTCGAAGCGGTTTTCGAGAAGATGGCGCACGAACTTTCGTCGCGCTACGCCTACAAGCATGACCTGCTGCGCACCTATTTGTGGGAGTTGATTCACTTGGTGCAGAAGCTGCAGCCGGCCCCCGCCCCGCTGGCCACGCACAGCGCGGCCGAACGGGTTGCCATGCAGTTCACCGACTTGCTGGAGCAGCAGTTTCCGCGCCACAGTCCGCAGCCCCCGTTGCGCCTGCGCACCGCCATCGATTATGCCAACCAGTTAGCCGTGCACGTCAATCACCTCAACCGCGTGCTCAAAGAAACGACGGGCCACACGACCACTACACTCCTTAGCCGCCGACTGGCGCAGGAAGCCAAAATACTGCTGAAGCAAACCACCTGGAGCATTTCGGAAATCGGCGATAGTCTGGGCTTTGCTGATGTCGCGCACTTCTCTACTTTTTTCAAGCGCCACGTGGCCCAAACGCCAAGCGAGTTCCGAAGCCAAGCCGTGTTTGAAATCTAAAACAAATGGCTTGATTGGCGAAGTCTGCCCACGGCTTTCCTGCTCAACCTTTGTGGGGTACTTACTCTCCTCCCGCTGCCGGGAGGCAAACCCCTAGACAACATGGAAAACAAGAAAATTGCGCTGGTGACCGGTGGCAACAAAGGCATCGGCTTGGAGATTGTGCGCGGCCTGCTACGGGCGGGTTGCCGGGTATACCTCGGGGCCCGCGAGGCAACTAAGGGGCACCAAGCAGCGGCCGAGTTAGCGCCGGAAGGCGAAGTAGTGTTCTTAGAAGTGGACCTAATCAACCAAGCAACCTTGGATGTTGCCGCGGCGCAGTTGCAGCGCCAAGAAGGCCACCTCGATATTCTGGTCAACAACGCAGGCATCAACGTGACCGGCGACGGTGTTCCAAGCACTGCCGACGTACGCAGCGTGGAGCAGGTGCTTCGCACCAATTTCCTCGGTACGCTGGCCGTCACGCAGGCGTTTTTACCGCTGGTCAAGCAAGCCGCGGCGGGGCGCATCGTCAACGTGTCCAGTCCGCTGGGCTCGCTCACGCTCAGTGGCCAGAACGACTGGGGCCTGCTAGGGTACTCGGCGTCCAAAGCCGCACTAAACATGCTGACTGTGCAGCTAGCCTACGAGCTGCGCGACACCGCCATCAAGGTCAACTCGGCTGCTCCCGGCTACACGGCCACCGACTTAAACAACTTTGCCGGTACCGACACTCCCGCGCAGGGGGCCGCGGAAGCCATCCGGCTGGCCCTGCTGCCGGCCGACGGTCCCACTGGCACCACCTCTTCTTCCACGGGCCTTCTGCCCTGGTAAAGTATTATCGGTCAACAGGAATCCATTGTGGTCGATAGATAGGCAGTTTCAGAATAGATCCAGCTATTGGACTTGATGTGCAAAAGCCGGAGCCGGGTAAGTTGCGCCAGACGCAAACTACCCGGCTCTGGCTTTTGTGTGTTTTCCTCAAAGGCGAGTTAACAACTCTTTTCCACCGTCGATGATGTGGGGCGTCTTGCAGGCGGCATAAAGCCTGGGATTGCCCCTTGGTATTCGCACGGCCATACCATTTGATTGGAATTTGTGACAAGCTAATTAAAGCAACAGCTAGGACGACGAAGCAGGATTTAACTATGATGGGATATTGACATAAGTCAATGCGGAGGCTAGCCCGGAGCGCCACTTTTGTCGGAGGATTTGCTGACAAACCTTATTCTCCAACCCTTACACGCTTGGTAACATGACCGCCAACCAATCACCTAAAACGGGCTACGATGCTCTGCTGACCCCCCAAAACAGTATGCTGCTGCTCATTGATCATCAGCCGTTTCAGTTTGCCAACCTGCACAGCCACGAGCCGACCCTGCTGGTTAACAACGCAGTGGGCCTGGCCAAAACAGCGAAGGTGTTCGGCGTGCCTACCATCCTAACCACGGTGGTGGAAGAGCGCGGCGGCCTGCTGCTCAAGGGCATCCGGGATGTTTTTCCCGGGCAAGAAATCATCAACCGCACCACTATCAACACGTGGGAAGACGCGCGCGTGGTAAGGCAGGTGGCGCAGGCGGGCCGCCGGAAGCTGATTATGGCGGGCTGGTGGACGGAAATCTGCCTGGCCATGCCCACCATTCAGGCGCTGGGCGAGGGCTACGAGGTGTATATCGTGACTGATGCCTCGGGCGGCGTGTCCACGGAGTCGCACGAGCGGGCGGTGCAGCGCATGGTGCAGGCCGGGGCCGTGCCCATGACCTGGATGGCCGTGCTCTCGGAGCTGCAGCGCGACTGGGCGCGCACCGAAACGACCGAAGGGGTGGCCGAAATCTTATTTGAGCACGGTGGCGGCAGCGGCGCGGCCTTACAATGGGAACGGCAGCTGCTGGGCGTGGGGGCGGGAGCCTAACCGGGCCTTGGCCCGGGGGTAGTGTTGCCGCAGCGGTTTGCCTACGCGGGCTCCGGATAGCGCTGCGCCCGAAGCCCGCGTAGGCAAAGCCTGGCAGAACCGGCCTAGCCGGAGCGAATGTTTTTGATTGACCACCTTATGCAACAGTTCCTAGATATTTCGTACCGCCGCCAAGAAAATGTGCTGGTAGCGCGCTGGATTCAGCAAATGCGCACCGATGCCGACTTTGAAGCTGGTTACCGCTACCTGCTAAAAATGGCGCAGCAGCACAACTGTCCGTTTTGGCTGCTGGACGTCCGGCGCTGTCCACCCAACTGCGCGCAACAGGCGCGGTGGCTGACAGAAGAGTTTTGTCCGTTGGTTGCCACGGCGTTTGGCACGATGGCCCCAATTTTCGGGGCCCACCTGGTATATCCCTCTCATCTCGCGCATTATCAAAGCGTAGTGCTCCCCATTCTCACGCAGGACAGTACGAGCAGTTATCAGGTGGCCGCTTTCATCGACGAGGGCCCGACCATTGCGTGGCTCCACCGCCAGCAGCGCTCCTAAGCAGCCTTCCTTTTAGCGGAGCCTTTATCTAGCTTGATTTGCCTACCCATCGGCTGGCGCTACCAAGCCTCTACAGGCCTTAAGCAGGCTCTTATTTAGCAGCATTTCATACCGAATTGACTAGTAACAGAAGCCGGAGCCGCACTACTGCAGCCCGCACCCTAACGCCTCTGTAGCCTTGTAATTCATCGATAATCTTGACAAAAGTCATGGTAATCGGGGCTAGCCAGCCACCACCTTTGCCCTGGCTTAAACAGCGGGGTGGGCAGTTCGGTCGCACGCTGTTTACCCGTAGTGCCGGAAGGCTCACTTTCCCCTTTCTTGAAATATTCTGTACCTCTTATCCCGCTTACGGATGAAAACTACCATTGGTATTGCCGCGGAACAACGCGAAGTTGTGGCCCATCAATTAGCCACCTTGCTGGCCGACGAGTTTGTGCTTTCCACCAAAACGCTGCGCGCCCACTGGAACCTGGAAGGCCCCGACTTCCACAGCATGCACCGCTACTTCGAAGAACTTTACCAGCAGGCCGCCAAGCGGGCCGACCAAGTAGCCGAGCGCATCCGCCAGCTAGGCCATTACGCGCCGGCTTCGCTGAAAACCTTCCTGCAACTCACCCACCTGACCGAGCATGACGACGCCGGCAACGACAGCCTCAGTCTGATTCGGGTGTTACTTCGGGACCACGAGAGCATCATTGAATTTATCCGGGGCAACATCGACGCACTGCAAAGTACCCATAAAGATGCGGGCACGAGCGACTTCGTGCTGGCCCTGCTCGAGCAGCACGAAAAAACAGCCTGGATGCTGCGCGCCCACCTCAAGTAAAGGCCGCGGAGTAGCAGGCGGGCAGCCGGCCGCGTGCTGAAATTTCGGAGCAAAAGGCCGGTTAGGTTACACGCCCGAGGGTAATTTCTTCTCCAAATGGTTCTTTTTTAGCATATGAATACTTTGATTAGTATTTAGATTATGATCTTCAAAGCCGGGGGCCTCCTGCTTTCCTGCCGACCAACAGAGAAGCCGGACCCCGGATTATAATCTTTTCAGTTTTTCTGGCTGGTTGTTTTCTCCTTTGTTTTCCTCTATGAAAACCATTGCCCTCTATGGATTTGGCCGCATTGGGCGGCAGTTTCTGCGCGTAGCGCTGACCGAACGCCTGTTTGTACCGGTGTCGGTATCCGACATTCGGGACGAGGCCACCCTGGCGGCCCTCTTTGCCGTGGACACCAACTATGGGCGCTGGCCCGAAGCCGTGGCGGGCACCCCTGGCCAGCTACGAATCGGGGAGCGGGACATCCCCTACCTGAATTCGGCCACTGAAATCCCTGATTGGGCCGCCCTAGGCGTGGACTTAGTAGTGGATTGCACTGGCCGGGCGACCACCCGGGCCGGCGCGCAGGCCCACCTCGACCGGGGGGCCAAGTACGTGTTGGTGAGCGCGCCGAGCAAGACGCTGGCTGACTGCGACGCGGTGCTACTCAAGGGCATCAACCTGGAAACGTTCGACCCGGCCCAGCACCACATTATCAGCATGGGTAGCTGCACCACCAACGCGCTGGCCGCACCTATCAAGGTTATTCTAGAGAACTTCGGTATCCAGTACGGCCTGTTTTCGACCGTGCATTCCTACACCAACAGCCAGTCGCTGACCGACCAGCCTATGAAAGACCGGCGCGACTCATGGGCCGCCGCCGAGAACATTATTCCTTCGTCGTCGGGGGCGGCGCGGGCTCTGCAATTCATCTGGCCCGACCTACAAATCACGGGTAAAGCCTACCGCGTGCCCACCCGCACGGGCAGCATCGCGGAGCTAAACCTAGTGACGGAAAAGGAGTGTACCGTGGACGAGGTAAAGGCCGCATTCCAGCGCGCTGCCCAGGCAGGGCCGCTGCAGGGCGTGCTCGACGTGCTGGAAGACGAGTGGGCTTCCTGCCGCATCGTGGCCGACCCGCACACGGCCCTCATCGACCTCCCCTTGACGGCTAAGCAGGGCCAGTTGCTGTCGGTGGCCTCGTGGTACGACAACGAGTGGGGCTTCTCGAACCGCCTAGCCGAAGTAGCGGCTTATTTGGCCGAGCGCATCTAAGCCCCGACCCTACCAGCGGGTAGTAGTGGCCCTAAAGGCCGCAGCCGGCGCCCCCGTGCTAGTGGACGAATAGGACGCCGTTATCCTGCTTATTCTAAAAAAACAACTGAGCCTAGCATCGTCCACAAGATGCTAGGCTCAGTTGTTTAAACACTTAACCTCAATAGCTTACAGCGTGGCCATGCCACCGTCGATTATCATTTCGGCCCCAAGCATGAACGAAGAATCGCTCGAAGCCAGGAACAGCGCCGCCTTGGCTATTTCCTCCGGCGTGCCGAAGCGTCCCAAAGGAATCTGGCTGCGGATGCCGTCGCCCATTTGCTGCAATTGCTCGTTGGTAATGCCAAATTTTTCGGTGGAATGCAGCGGCGTAGCAATCGGGCCGGGGCTGATGGCATTGACCCGGATTTTCTGCGGAATCAGCTCGGCAGACAGGTTACGCGCCAGGGAAAGAAGCGCCGCTTTGGAGGCGGCGTACGCGCTGGCGCCGGCCATGCCGATGTGCGCGTTGATAGAGGTATTGAGAATGATAGACCCGCCCGGCCGCAGCAGTGGCAGCAGCGCCTGAATGGTGAAGTAAGCGCCTTTGAAATTGGTGTTCATTGTCGCGTCGAAGGAGGCGGGCGTCACGTCGCTGATGGGGCCAAGCAGGGCGATGCCGGCATTGATGAACAGGATGTCCAGGTGCGGAGTCAATTCCTTCACCTGCGCCTGAAGCAACTCAACTTGACTGAGTTTGCTGGTGTCAGAAACCAGACCTAAGACTTGGCTGCCTACTTGGCGAACGGCTTCGTCCACAGTGTTTTGCTGGCGCCCAGTGATGATGACTTGCGCGCCTTGTTCGGCAAATTCTTTAGCGGTGGCCAAGCCGATGCCGGTAGTCCCGCCGGTAATCAGCGCCACTTTACTAGTAAGCTTTTTCATGCGTAGCACGTCTTGAAAGGAAGTATTGGAATGGTAATCGTGCTGCTGCGGGGGCACGGACCCGACGGCTGGCCTCGGCTAGGAGGCGGCGAACTGCTCGCGGTAGTCTTGGGCAAACTGCCCGATGCTGTGCGGCGGGCGCTGAATGAGCTCTGCTACCGTGGGGGTTACCCAGGCGGCGCCATCGTTTTTATAGAGGCGGTAGAGCTCCAGCAAGCTAGTGCGCATCCAGTCAGGGGCTTGTGTTAGGGCTTGGGCAGCGGCTTCTTCGGGCACTGCCACGTAGCTAATGGTGCGCCCGGTGGCCGCGCTCAAGGCCGCCGCCACCTCTTGGGAGCTAACGGCCGTGGGCCCGGTGAGGGTATAAATTTGGTCCTGATGCGCGCTCACCGGCGTGGTAAGCACGGTAGCGGCCACGGCGGCAATGTCGCGCACATCGATGTAGTTGACGCGGCCCTCGCCGATAGCCAGGTAGAAAGCATTCTGCTGGCGAATGGAGTCCCCATTGTACGTCAAGAAGTTCTGCATAAAGCCACTAGGTCGCAGCACGGTATAGGGCAGGCCACTTTGCGCGAGGTACACCTCCACGGCGCGGTGCCAATGGTTGATTTGGGTGCCGGGCTGCGCATCGGCGCCAGCTCCCGACAGCAGCACGACCTGCTGCACCCCGCTTTGCCGGGCCGCGTCTATCAGCTGCTTGCCGATGGCCACCTGGTCGACGGTAAAAGGCGTGAGCAAAAAAACGCGGTTCACTCCATCGAAAGCGGCTTGTACCGTTTCAGGGCGGGTGTAATCCAGCTCGACGGGTTGTACGGCGGGGTCGAGTGCTCGCAAATCCGCCGCTTTGTCGGCCGAGCGCACACCGGCGCGCACGGTGACGCCCCGGCCGGCCAGGGCCTTCACCACTTCGGAGCTGACGGTGCCCGTGGCACCAGTCACTAATACGGTATCTGACATGAAAAAAAGGAGATGGTAAGAAGTTGGGTTAGTTGCCCATCTGGCGGAGCGCCGTCAAATCTAGACGCCCGTTCTGCGAGCCTCGTCGGCGGCAGCCACCACGCCGCCCGGTATGCCGCTGGTAAGCAATGCGTAGGCCGCCTTACGCGCGCCCTTGGACAGGCAGGAAGGCAAAAGTATTTTCTACGTCCTGCCTGTTTCGTTGACTTTTGTCAAGAATCGCCCCCTACTGGAACTGGCTGGGCGGCATGCTAACAGGCGCTGCACAGTGCCAATTAAGAGTCTTTTCTTGATAAAAATCAATGCTTAAGGGGTAGGAACGCTGGCACCTTTGTCGGGTGCTTGGCAGCTCTTGCCTAGGCCTTTTACTAGTTGACTTTTAACGCTTTTGCAATGGCTGCTCTCTGTTCTCACCTCTCGGCGCTCGACCCGGCGCATCTGAAAACCGCCCCGCAGCACGTCTGCCCCGAGTGCGTGGCCTTGGGCGACACCTGGGTGCACTTGCGCACCTGCCAGGAGTGCGGCCACGTGGGCTGCTGCGACCAGTCCAAGAACAAGCACGCAACCAAGCACTTCCGCGCCACCCAGCACCCGGTGGTGTCGTCGGCCGAGCCCGGCGAATACTGGGTGTATTGCTACCCCGACCAGGAGTTTGCGGAGTACTAGGCTACTTGACCATCGTTTCGTTCGCACGCGCATGGCTCAGCTATTGCCTCCCGACCCTACTGCTCTTGACCACATCACCGCCTTTCAAGGCTTACCGCCCAAGGTATTAGACTGGCTGCGGCAAGCCGGGGAGCTGCGCCAGTATGCCGACGGCGAAACCGTGGTGCTAGCCGGTGCCCCCGCCGACAAGCTGCTGGCCGTGGTGCAAGGCGGCACCTACACCCAACTGCCGGGCGATGCCAGTGCCCGGGGGTTCCGCTTGGCGCCCGGCGACGTGGGCGGCCTGCTGCCGTATTCCCGGCTCCAGTATTTTCCGGCGCAGGGCGTGGCCGTGGGCGAAACGGTGCTGTATGAGCTACCTAGCCGCCACTTTCCAACCCTGGAGCAGGAAAGCCCCGAGCTGGTGCAGCGCCTGGTGGGCATCATGAACGACCGGGCCCGTGACCTGGTGCGTATGCAGGAGCGCGACGACAAGCT
Source organism: Hymenobacter sp. YC55 (assembly GCF_029433095.1). GTDB lineage: Bacteria > Bacteroidota > Bacteroidia > Cytophagales > Hymenobacteraceae > Hymenobacter. Next base: position 331,944 of record NZ_JARNTX010000003.1, on the reverse strand, counting down.
GCGCGCCCTAGGCAAGCTCTCGGCCGGTCTCTCGCACGAGTTAAACAACCCGGCGGCCGCTATTAGCCGGGCGGCGGCTTCGCTTACCATTGCCTTGCAAGTTATTCCAACCCAACTGATTGAGCTGCTGGCCACCTGTCCGCCCGCCGAAACAATGGCGGCCCTTACGGCACTGACCGTGTTGCCAGCGGAGCTGCCCCCACCCGTATCGGCTTTGGAAGCTGCCGACCGCGAAGACGAGCTGGCCGCCTGGCTGGAAACGCAAGGTTGTCCTGATGGCTATAGTTTAACTGCGGGCTTGCTCGATGCCGGTTTGGGGGTGGCGGTCCTCGCCCCACTGGCAAACCAAATGCCCACCCACGCCCGGTCCGCCGCCTTCACCTGGCTCAGCGGACACCTCACGGCTGCGCGCCTCACCCGCGACATCAGTGAGGCCTCCCGGCGCATTAGTACTCTGGTAGGCGACGTGCAAACCTACTCGCACATGGACCGCGCTACCGGCCCCGAAAAGCTGGCCGTGACCACCGGCCTCGACAGTACGCTCCACCTGTTTGCGCACGCACTGCGAGAGAAAAACGTGCACCTCACCCGCGCCTACACCCCCAACCTGCCGCTGATAACAGGTCAGCCCGCCAGTCTCAACCAGGTCTGGACCAATTTGATTGACAACGCCTTGGACGCGCTACCCGCCACCGGCGGAGAACTGACGGTGCGCGCTGAGCAGCGCGGCAACAGCCTGGTGGTGGGCGTGCAGGACAACGGTGTGGGTATCACGCCTGAGGTGCTGGCGCATTTGTTCGAGCCCTTCTACACCACCAAGCCTTTGGGCGAGGGCAGTGGCCTAGGCCTCGACATTGCCCGGCGCATCGTGCAGGAGCACGGCGGGCGGATGGAAGTTGCCTCCGAGCCGGGCCGCACTGAATTTACGACCTGGCTACCCATTGGCTAGCCCCCCTAGGCGCCTAGGCGCCTCATGCTCACGCAGCAACCGCCTTTCCGGCGAGCCGTTCGCCTCCGGCAAGTCGCCACAGGTGCTATCAGCGGCTTCCGGCGGAACCAGAAGCTACAACACGCTACTCATCAGTTGCTTATACTTCACTTCCCTATATGTCGGATTCATTCGCTTTTGCCCCTAGCTATCAGCCCACTCCGCAGCAACCCCTAGGGTCGGGCTTTACCGCAGCCAGCACCGCCACCGACGTTATCCGGGGGCTCGACCTCACCGGCCAGGTGGCGCTGGTGACCGGGGGCTACGCCGGCCTAGGCCTGGAAACTGTGCGGGCGTTGCACGGCGCCGGTGCCCACGTTATTGTGCCGGCCCGCGACCGTGCCCGAGCGGCTCCTGCCCTACAGGACTTAGCTGGCGTGGAATTGGAAACGCTGGATTTGCTCGACCCGGCTTCTATTGACGCCTTGGCGGCCCGGTTTTTAGCGAGTGGCCGGCCGTTGCACTTGCTGGTGCTTAGCGCGGGCATCATGGCCAATCCTCTCGCCCGCGATGCTCGTGGGTACGAGTCGCAGCTGGCGACCAATCATCTTGGGCACTTCCAGCTAACCGGCCGTCTCTGGCCGGCGCTGGTGCAAGCGCAGGGGGCGCGGGTGGTGGCGGTGTCGTCGAGGGGGCATCGTATCTCGCCGGTTTTGTTTAATGACCCGAATTTCGAGCGTCAGGCTTACGACCCCTGGGTGGCCTACGGCCAATCGAAAACGGCCAACGTGCTTTTTGCCCTTGGGCTGGACCAGCGCGGACACGCGGCAGGAATTCGAGCTTTCTCTTTGCATCCGGGCAGTATTGCCGGCACGGGGCTAAGCAAGTACGTCACGCCAGAGCAGCTGCGGCAAATGGGCGCCGTCGATGAAGCCGGCAACATCGTGCTGGACCCCGCTCGGGGCCTGAAAACGGTAGCCCAAGGCGCGTCTACCAGCGTGTGGTGCGCTACCAGCCCGCAGCTAGCCGGCCTAGGTGGGGTGTACTGCGAAGACAATGACATTGCGACCATCTACACGCCGGATAGCTCCCCTACCCCACGCCCCATGACCGGCGTCATGGCCTACGCGGTAGATGCGGCGAATGCCGACCGCCTCTGGACGCTCAGCGAGCAACTCACGGGCATCACCTACCCCCGCTAGGGCCCGGCAACTTCCGCAGAAGACGAATCTTTTTCCCTTTAGTAAGCTATGAAAAAGCCCGCCATCCTGGTAGTTGACGATGACCCGCAGGTGCTTGCGGCCATCAGCCAAGACCTGCGCCGCGAGTTTCAGCAGGAGTAGCGCATCCTGAGCGCGAATTCAGGCCCGGAAGCGCTCAAAACGCTCGCTGAGTTGCGCACCCGCGTGGAGCCGCTGGCCCTGGTGCTGGCCGACCAGCGCATGCCCGAAGTGGAAGGCGTGGAAATGCTTACCCGCGCGCTAGCCCTGTTTCCCGAGGCCAAGCGCGTGCTGCTAACTGCCTACGCCGATACCGCCGTGGCCATTCGGGCCGTCAATGCGGCCCAGCTCGACTACTACCTGCTCAAGCCCTGGGACCCGCCCGAGCAGCTGCTTTACCCCGTGCTGCACGACTTGCTGACGAGTTGGCAAGCCACCTACCGGCCCGCCTTCGTAGGGGTGCGGCTCATTGGCTTTCAGTGGTCGCCCCTCTCCCACGAGCTCAAGGATTTTTTCAGCGGCTACCTCGTGGGCACCTCGAAATGCACGGCCGACGACTTGCCGGTGGTTATCTGCCCCGACGGACAAGCCATTTCCCACCCCGACAAAGCCGCCTAGGTAGTTTTCCTTGTTTATAAACAAGGAAAACTACCTAGGCGGCTGCGCTCAGCAGGACCGTTGCTTTGGCAACCTTATACTGTACAACCTCAACACGCGAGATGCTTCGGCAAGCGGACGCCAGGTCAAGCAGGACAGATGGTTTTCCAGACTATGAAACAGCTAACGTAGTCTAGCCTTTCTCCAGCAGTTCTTTGAGCTTGCCCATTTCCTGCTCAATCAGCTCGACGGCTTGGTAAAAGGGCTCATCGGGCATTACCACGGGCTTGGTGAAGGTCATCATGAAGTGGGCGCCTTCGCTGCCGGCCACCACCCGGCACGGCACCAACCAGTTGCCTTCCACGGGGTCATTAAACTCTTGGTCGAGGATGCCTAGCTCCCGGTTCGACACCATTTTCACGTGCTGCGTGCCACGGGGGCCTTCCATGTTCCAGTATCCGTTTTCGCCGGGCGTGGCGCTGAACACGTTGTGAATAGCCCATTGCGGCCAGTTAGACAAGTCGTTGATGAACTCCCACACTCGCTCGGGGCTAGCCTGGATGTTGATGGTTTTGGTGATGGTACTAGCCATAGAAAGAAGGGGTTGCGGCCGCCTGCTCAGAGCAGCACGACCAAGTAAAAGGAAAGCTGTTACTGGTTAACTCACTACTCGACGCGGCAGTTGGCAACGCCTTGCTACTAAGCTGTTTATTTTGGCAGCAACTACCCAATGGCGGACCTGCATCCGGCTCTTGCTCGGCGGTCTGCGCCGGAGCCGCACGCTGCTTTTCATGAGTAGGTCCTAAGGTTCAGGCCCGCAGCAACGGGGCGACGCGCGAACCTAGCAGCTCAATGGCCCGCAGTAGCTTGGCGTGCGGCAGGGTGGCGACGTCCAGTTGAAACGTGACTCGCGAGATGCCACCCAAGGCCTCGCCGTGGCGCAGGATCTTGGCCGCCACTTCCTCCGGATTGCCCACCAGCAGGGCCCCCAGCGGCCCAAGCTGCGCATTGAACTGCCCCCGGGTCACGGGCGGGCCGCCCCGCTCCCGCGACCGGTTGGTGAACGTACGGGCGTAGCCAGGGTAAAATTCCTCTACTGCCTCCTCGGTCGTATCGGCTACGTAGCCCAGCGAGTGCAAGCCCACTTGCAGCTGCTCGGGGGCGTGCCCGGCCCGCTGGCCCGCTTCCCGGTACAGGTCCACCAAGGGCCGAAAACGGTGCGTATCGCCCCCGATGATGGCCACCATCAGGGGGAGGCCCAGCGTACCGGCCCGCACAAACGACTGCGGCGTGCCCCCTACTCCTAGCCAAATGGGCAGCTGCGGCTGCACAGGTCGGGGGTAAATGCCCTGCCCCTGCAGGGCCGGCCGGAACTTGCCTTTCCAATGCAGTTGCTCGTTGCCCCGAATGGCGAGCAGCAACTCCAGCTTTTCCTTGAACAAAGCGTCGTAGTCATCGAGGTCGAAGCCGAACAGCGGAAACGCCTCAATGGACGAGCCACGCCCCACCACCATTTCGGCCCGGCCCTGCGAAATCAAATCCAGCGTGGCAAATTCTTGAAACACGCGCACTGGGTCGGCGGCGCTGAGCACGGTCACGGCGCTGGTCAGGCGAATGCGCTGGGTGCGGGCCGCGGCGGCCGCCAAAATAACGGCGGGGGCCGAGTCGAGGAATTCTGCTTTGTGGTGTTCGCCAATACCAAATACATCCAACCCCACCTGGTCGGCCAGCACGATACGGTCGAGCAAGTGCCCCATTGCTTCTGCGCCGCTAGGGGTGCGGCCCGTACCATTGTCGAGCAGCGCCGCCGCGAAACTATCAATTCCGATTTGCATAAAATGCTTGCCTTAGCTTGAAATGCCTCCCCTTGCCAACCAATGGGGGTTAACACGTACCACTTGTTTGTGAAGGCGGCCTCGCAAAGGTGAACCTAGCTGGCAAGAATTCCTCTTGACTTTAATCAAGAAATCAATCGACCAGCGGCGGGGCCTTACTCGCTAGGAACTCAAGGCAAATGCTATTGCTCACTCACACAGTGCTCATTCCTCGAACCCCGCTGAGTGGGAGCAGTGGTGCCAATCCGCTATATCCCGACGTTGATCTGTATCACAACTTCCGCCTTTTGTATCAGCTGGGCGGTGGGTTAGCGCCGGAATTTTGCGCCATCACTTATTTACTAAGACAGAGATGGCAAAGACAATCTTTATCACCGGCGCTTCCCGCGGATTCGGGAAAATTTGGGCTGAAGCTTTTTTGAAACGCGGCGACAACGTGGCGGCTACTTCCCGCAACGTAGCCGGCCTACAAGACCTAGCCGACACGTATGGCGCGGCCTTCCTGCCCCTGGCGCTCGATATTACCGACCGCGCCCAGTGCGTGGCCACCGTGCAACAAGCACACAACCAGTTCGGCTCCCTCGATGTGGTTGTTAACAATGCCGGGTACGGTCTATTGCAGTTTCTGAATTGATTACTGCCTTTTCCACGGTCTTCGTGTTCGAATAAGCGCTTCCGACCAGCGCATGGGCAGCAAGTTCAGCTACTTCGAGTGCAGCCGCGGGGGGTGGGGTGCGGCCAGTAGCACGGCGTTGGTAGCCTATTTTCCGAAGCTAACGGCGAGCTGGTTGGCGGGCCAATCGTAGCCTTGTGCATTTATGCACTTAGGTGAATGACTGAGTGGACTGCGCGGCCCCACCTTTGGGTCGTACCAATCATCAATCAAGTATGCGTCGCTCGCTTTCTCGCAGCCTAAGTCTGCTCATCGGCCTGGGAATGATTTTCCTCGGTCTTCGCTTCCTGTTGGCCCCACGCCTGGGGGCCGAAGGCTTCGGCGTGTTCCTGCCAGCCACCGACACGCACTACGCCTTTCACTACGCCAAAGGCATTCGCGACATCTTCTCGGGCCTGCTGCTGGTTGTCTTCGCCTCGCTAGGCTACGACCGGCCCTTGGCCTGGGTGTTGCTGCTCGGCGCCCTGGTTCCCTGTGTGGATGCCGCCATCGTGCTGAGCCAGCCTACCGCTTCGCTGGCTCTCGCCATGCCCCATTTCGTGGCCATAGGCTTGTTGCTGCCCTTGGCCTTTTCCCTTTTCACCGTCCGCCCGACGACTCCGGCCGGCACCCAGCAACCGGCGCTGCTTGCCCGGCCCGCATTATGAGTCCGTTATGGCCGCAGGGGCTGGTGGCGCTGGCCTTGCTCAGTAGCGGCGTCGTGTACGGCGTCGATGTTTTCTTTGCCCTTATTGCCCGCCCGGCCCTGCGCCGGGCCGACGCGGCCAGCCTCACGCAGGTGCTAGGCCAGTTGCACGCCGTGGCCGATGCCCGCATGCCCATCATTGGGGGCACGGCCCTGCTCAGTACCGGAGGACTCTTTTTTGCTGCTGGCGGATGGGCAACCCAGCCCGGCTGCTTGGCGCTGCTGGCCCTGCTCGGGTTGCTGACGCAGCTGGCGGCCTACGTACTTGTGGCCCAGCCCGTAAATAAGCGCCAAACTGCGGCAGCGCGCCAGGGCTACACCCCGCCCGATGCCCGCGCCCTGCAAACGCGCTGGGACAGCGTCATCGGTCTGCGGGCCTGCGCGCTCACGCTCGCCATGGTAGCCTTGATTGGCGCGGCCCTACACTTGCCCCACTAGACCTAGCGTCCCCTCGCACCCTGGCAACGCCCTGCCCGCAAAAGTAGGTTGGCTCGTTGAGAGGTAAAACGTCGTTGAATGCTCAGCGGCAAATGATTAACGGGCCCTTTTCAGTCACGCTTCTAGACGAGGTCCACTGGGGGCGTGCATAACAATGTCGTTAGCTTAAAGAAAACTGCTGTATTGGGTATACCGGCAAGAAAACGGCAGGTTTAACCTGTCTGCCCGATGATATGCTTAGTGTATTAATGCCTTTTCAAGGCTTAATTGCTAGCCCGGAGCTTTGCTGCACTTGGCGTCACCAAGCTTACTTCCTCGTCCTGAGGGAAAAAGGCAGTTCAAGCTTTCTAAATTGTTCCTAGGTCTTGTGTTGATGTCTCACTTTCATAGTACGCCCTCCCCCTCTGTCGCCTGTGCAGATAACACGCAACTTCGCAGCCGGTTACGCTTCTTTAAAGCAGTTGATCTAGGTCGATGGTGCTTAGGCAGAGCAGCTTCTTTGAGTCGAATACTAGTGGGGGTACTAGTGGTAGTGTCTGCCTGTAAAACAACGCCTCCGAACACCTCTTCCTCTCAGTACCTGCCCGCCAAAGGCGAACAGCCAGTTAATCCAGCTGGGGCGAAGCAAAAACTAGCTATTGCGCCTACCCAGGTAATGATTTTTGGCCTCGGCCATCTCGACACGGCCCCGGCGTCTTTCCAGGTTGCTTGGCTGGAGCCGGTCCTTTGTCGGCTGCGCGCCTATAAGCCCGACCTTATTCTAACCGAGGCTATGTCGGGGGAGCAAATCATGGGCCTGGATGCGTACGCGGCCTATCACGGCACGGCTAGCCAGTACGCCGGTCCGACCTTGGAAATGGCCAAAACGGCCCAATCCGACCTTCATCTTTCGGCGGCTCAGGCCCTGGTGCAAGCCCATGAACTAAGCAAAAAAGGCAACTTAACGCCTGCCGAACGGCGACGTCTAGCCGGCTTGTTCGTAGCGGCTGCCGAGCCGTTGTCGGCGGCCGTCCAATGGCTACGGTTGCCTGTGGCAGAGCGCATCGGGGCTGATGGCATTTCCCCTGCACTTGCCAAACAGGTCAACCTTTTTGCCACTATGCGCAACGAAATGTCTTCGCTGGCTGCTCGCCTGGCGGCGGACCTCGGATTGGAGCGGGTGTACGGGGCCGGAGACCATCTAAGCGACGTGGCCCAGCCCGATTTCACTGCCTTCAAAACAGCAGTCGCCGCCGAGCCGAGCCAAGTGGATCGGTTCAACCACAACACGCCCGAATTCCGGGCGGTACCAGAAGAAGCCCTGAAGCTGGCCAGCGCTGCCGAAGTGATGCCGGTGATGAAGTGGAAAAATTCAACGCGCTTTGCCGAGTTGGACGCCGAAGCGCAGTGGCTATCGATGCTTGGGAGCGAGAAAATCGGCCGCGTAGGACGCCAACGGGTTGCCGCCTGGGAAGCCCAGAACTTACGCATGGCCGTGGCTATTCGGGAGGCCACGGCCCCGATTGCGGGGGGGCGGGCCCTCTTAATTGTTGGGGCGGCACATAAGCCCTTCATCGAAGCGTACTTACGCACATTTACCGATGTAGAATTGGTTTCTGTGCCAGCTATGCTGGATGCGAAGCCAGTGGGCTGCAACGACTAGAATTAGTTCAGGGAGCAGGGGCTTTGGACAACAGCCGCAGCAGATCTCGCTTTAATTGCGTTGTGGCACGGTAGTCAAGAAGTAGTTTCAACCTAAACTATAAGCGAGAACAATCTCGCAGTGGGTACTACTTGCTAGGTATCCTTGTATGGCAAGCAGACATTAAATTTTATCTTTTCCTGATCTATTTGTTGTTTAGAAGGAATATTACTTGAATATTTACAATCATTCTTTTATTGCTACCATACTTAGTTTTGCCTCTCTAGCCATCATTACGCTAGAAAGGTGTGTTGCTCCGTTCTGTTTCTGCTTACCACACCACACGTATTTGCATCATGAAGGCCGTTATTTTTGCCGGGGGCTATGGCACCCGCATTAGTGAGGAGAGTGCCGTGCGCCCCAAGCCTTTGGTCGAGATTGGCGGCCAGCCCATCCTCTGGCACATCCTCAAGACCTACGCCCACCACGGCATCACCGACTTTGTAATCTGCTGCGGCTACAAAGGCCACCTTATTAAGCAGTACTTTGCCGACTACTTCCTGCACCAGGCCGACGTTACGTTCCGCTTTGAGCACAACGAGCTGCACGTACACCGCGCGCATGCCGAGCCCTGGACCGTCACGCTCGTTGACACCGGCCAGGAAACCATGACTGGGGGCCGGCTGCGCCGCGTGCGCGAGTACATCGGCGACAGCACGTTCTGCCTCACGTATGGCGACGGTGTGGGCGATGTCGACATCTCGGCTTCCATTAAACACCACCGCGCCCACGGGGCGCTGGCCACGCTCACGGCCGTACGCCAGCCCGGCCGCTTCGGGGTCTTCAACCTGAGCGACGAGTCGAGCCGGGTGCAGAACTTCACTGAGAAGCCGCTTGGAGGCGAAACCCCTTGGATCAACGGCGGCTTCTTTGTGCTCGAGCCCGCCGTGCTCGACTACATTGCCGATGAGCAGACAGTATGGGAAAAAGAGCCGCTCGAGCAGCTAACCGCGCAGGGGCAACTGCACGCGTATCGGCACACGGGCTTCTGGCAGCCCATGGATACGTTGCGTGACCGCACCCTGCTCGAGGAGCTTTGGCAAACGGGCCAAGCTCCTTGGAAAGTATGGCGTCCTACCCCTCGGCCAGCGGTTGCTACCTCATTGCTTACTGTCGAAAGAGCAGAGAGTGTTGTTGGCGCCCTGCTAGCTTAATAGCGGCGGTAGTTGCCTGCGTGCTTGCTTAGCGAGGCATCATCAGGTATCGAGAACCACTCAGCGACCTTGTTATGGCTAAGTAAAAGCCGCCCGTCTCCACCTGCCCGGCTCCGTTGGTAAGTAGCCCATGGTTGAAATGGCCCAGGCAGGAGGTGCAGGTTATGCTGTTAACCGCGTGTAAAGCGCAAAAGCCCCGCCTAGTCCGCAGCTAAAGCAGGTAAGCACAGCCACCGACCAGGGTAATTAACCTCGGCCAAACCCATCAGAATGGCGGAAGGCTAGAATTTTAGGTCCGCCCATTGCTTGTTCCCCTCCTTTTCTCTCCCGCCATATGGTGTATGGTTATGCCCGTCCGACTTCCCACCAGCCCCTGGCCCCGCAGCTTGAGGCCTTGCGAACCTACGGCTGCGCCCACATAACAGAAGAGGACGAGGGTACCGGCAAAGAGCGGCTGGCCTTACGGCAACTGCTTGCCCTTTTGCAGGCCGGTGATACCCTAGTGGTTTGTAAGCTGGACCGGCTGGCGCGTACGCTCAAAGACGTGCTGGAACTTCTGCAAGGTTTTGCCCAGCAAGGCGTGCACTTTGTGAGCCTGCAAGACCAACTCGACACCACCACTTCGGCCGGACAAGGACTGTTTGCCCTGGTTGCCGTGCTAACCGAGTTCGAGCAGGATCGGCAGCGCGAACGCGCAACCGTCTCCGTCTCGGTTGTGGGGGCACCGGGGCGACCGAAAGGGTTAACGGTAGAAGCCCTCTCGAAAGCGCAGGCCGCAGAAATTCTGTATGTCAAGAAAAACAGAACGGTAGCTCAAATCAGCCGGATGCTCGGGGTTGGTCGGGCCACTATTTATCGCTACCTCCACTACTTAGGCATTTCGCCGTTGCGAGATAAAGATAACAAGAAGAACCGATAGCCTTTTAAGCCAACTACTAGAAAAGAAAACTCGCACAATCAAGGAACCTGAGGGCAAGCACCAACCTAGGCCGGCTAGTATTTAGCCTTCCCACCGCCCAGCCACACAACGAGTTGCGCCGGTGAAACTTAATCCGGTGGGAGCAGGTGCCCAAAAATCAACTAGCCTCGCTAAAGTCCAAGTCGGCGCGCCTCCCCTTTGATAGCGCGGCAAAGACAAGACCTGTAAGTACACGCACGCCTAGATGACAACTGGCATTCTTGGTTAGCTGCCACGTGCTGAGAGCAAGGCCCTAACCCCTACCGGGAGTAAAAAACCTGCGCTTGCAATCACGTACTCGGTTGTTAGTCAGTTGCCTAGCTTATGAGCGTCGCTCAACTTACTTAAGCCTGCCCAATGACTGGCGGCCGCTCCCGCTCGTATTCGTGCGCTTCTAAATGCACCAGCACCTGGTCCATTGTCAGTTCCCCGCGCAGAAACGTTTCCAGCAATAATTGCTGATGAGGAGTAGAAGCAAGAAAGAGGTGCGTTGGAGCACGCAACGCAAAATAGACCGCCAGACGGCGGGCCTGCTCAACAGATAAAGAAGCGTAAGGATTAAGCACGGATAGCTAGTATAAGTACGGACTACAAAGGTCGATTATACGTAGTTATCACGCAAGCGCTACCGTACGTATTGTGGTTTATACGTAGTCAGCCTTTGCGTGCCACCTTTATGGCTAACGGGCACTTGCTTACACAGCTAATCTAGCGCGGTAGGCCGAAGGGGTCAGGCCGGTAGAGCGGCGGAACAGGCGGTTGAAGTGGGAGAGGTGCAAAAAGCCACTCGCGTAACCCACTTCCGTTATCGAAACGTCTTCCCGCAGCAGCAGGCAAGCATGCTGCACCCGCCACTCGTTGATAAACTCGGTTACCGTGCGCTGCGTCATCTTTTTGAAAAACCGGCAGAACGCGGGCACCGACAAAGCCGCCGCGTCGGCTAGTTCTACCACCGACACCGGTTTGGGTAAGCGCTGATCCAGCAGCGTCAATACGCGGTTGAGTCGCTGCTGAGCCAAGGGTGGTGGGGCTGGTACACTCGCTTCGAGGCCCAGGCTGGGGGCGCCAACTAACTGCCCCAGAATCGCCAGCAGGCTTAATAGACGCTCCCAAGGCGGCAACTCTGGTAGTTGCTCTACTTGCGGGCCCACGCTGCGGCGCACGGCGTCGGCAAACACCAGCCCACCCTGCGCCTGCTGAAGCAAGCTGCGCACCGGGCCGAGTTCGGGCGCTTCCAACCACCCGGGGCCAAGCAAGTCAGCGCGGAACTGCACCACTACCTCGCGGAAAGGAGCGCGTTGACCGAAGCCGTAACTTAGGTGCGGTACGTGGGGCCCAAGCAGCAACAACTCGCCCTGGTCGTAGCGGCCGACATGACGACCCACTTGCCGTTGCCCGCTGCCGTGGGGCACGTATACCAACTCGTATTCGGGATGATAATGCCAATGCACCGGGCAGGGGTTGGCCACGTCGTGGCGGAAAGCAGCCAAGGAGCTACCCGGAGTCGGCTCTACTGCTTCTAAGGTTGCCCGTTTGATCATGCGCGGATGCTTTGCGAAGAAGAGCGGCCAAGCAACAGATGAAGGTAGTGAATTCGGGTAATCCAGAGCCGAAATGAGGCAATAGCGGGGTAGCGGTACCGGGGCCGATGAAGCCAACTTGCCGTCGTTTCATCTTCCCTCCGTTTTTCAGCAAGTTCCGCATGACCATCGAACACGTAGCCCTTTGGACCACCGACTTAGAACAATCCCGCCACTTCTACACCACGTACTTTGGGGCTACGGCCTCGAACCGCTACCACAACCCCACCCGACGCTTCACCTCTTATTTTCTGCGCTTTGTATCCGGAGCCCGGCTCGAGCTCATGCACCGGCCGGAGCTCTTGGTTGCCCCAACCACGCAAAACGAGCTACGCGCGGGATACGCGCACCTAGCTTTCGCCACCGGCGACCAAGCAGCTGTCGACCACCTGACGGAACGCCTGCGCGCGGCCGGCTATACCGTACTCGGCGAGCCACGCACCACCGGCGACGGGTACTACGAAAGCATAGTGGCCGACCCCGACGGCAACCCCGTGGAAATAACGGTGTAACCCTGGCGCAATACAAGCAGCAGTATTATCTACTGCCTGCAAAATGTTAACTGACGTAGCCACCAGTAAGATTGAGGCACTGCATATCAAAGCCTAACAGCCGCCCAACCCGTTTCACGGGCCCAGCTTTCAGATTGGGGCCGTGAAACCACCTTGCAGCACAAGCCCTAATCGGTGGCTAGCCTATCGGCCCTGCCTCAACGAAAATCGACGGGGTGGCCGTTCCAGCAGCGCTACTGGTTGGCTAACTGGCTCCAGTTGTTCTTAATTTTCGTGCGATGTTTCAAGCCAAATTCTATTAAGGCATTGATGACGGGCTGGATTTCGATGGCGTGGGGCGTGAGGGCGTATGACACCGTAACGGGCTTGGTGGCATTGACCGTGCGCGTAACAAGCTGATTTTCTTCTAATTCCTGCAGCTCTTTCGACAGCACCTTGGGCGTAATGCCCACCGACGTTTGCTGCAAGTCCTTGAAGCGCAGAGTACCGTAATTGTACAAATTCAGCAGGATACAAAACTTCCACTTACCGCTCAACAGCTCGAGGGAATCCTTAAGGGCCAAGATTCTTTCTTTGTGTTGCTCCGGAGCTTGTTCGCACTTTTCGGGGGGAAACATAATATAGTTACTTTCTTAAAGGAAACGGATAGCAAATGTATAGCGACTACCCGTCACTTTTGGCTTACCAACAACATAAGCCAAATGAACAAGACCATTTTTATCACCGGAGCCTCCTCGGGCCTAGGTAAAGCCACTGCCAAACTGTTTGCCGCCCGCGGCTGGCAGGTATTTGCCACGATGCGCAAGCCCGAACTTGAAAACGAACTTCAGGAACTAGACAACGTTCGGGTGCTGCCCCTGGATGTAACCAACCTAGAGCAAATTAAAGCCACCACCCAACTAGCACTGACCCTGGGCCCCGTCGATGTGGTGTTCAACAATGCCGGTTACAGCCTGCTAGGGGCTTTAGAAGCCACAACCGACGAGCAACTGGTGCGCCAGATGGAAACCAACTTCCTGGGCGTAGTTCGGGTTACCCAAGCCTTTATTCCCGCCTTCCGGGCCAGGAAAGCCGGCCTGTTCATCACTTCCTCTTCCTCGGCCGGGCTGATGGCATTTCCGGTAAGCTCTATGTACGATGCCAGCAAATGGGCCCTGGAGGGCTGGAGCGAAAGTTTATCTTTTGAATTAAAGGAGTTTGGTATCGGCATCAAAAACATCGAACCCGGCCTTATTTCCACGGAAATGGCCGACCGCTCAGTTATCGTTTCGCACCCGGCGTACGACACACTGGCGGGGAAATTCTTTGCCCTCATCAACAATCCCGACAGCATCGTTTCCACTCCCGAGCAGATTGCGGAAGTGGTGTACGAAGCGGCCACCGATGGTACCGACACCTTGCGCTACGTGTGCGGGGAAGATGCTAAGGCCCTGTATGCCCAACGCCTCGCCTTGGGCGACGAAGGTTTCAGAAAAGAAATCCAGCAAATGATTGTGGGATAGCAAATGTCCCAGCTGATACAGCTTTAGCGGAAAGCTAGCAGTACAAGAGAATAAGAAGCAGACGCCGGCATCGGGGGTGTCCGCCCAACGCCGCTGATGGGTAGCATTAGGCCAGCGAGGGTCTTGCCGAGCTTTTGCAGAACATGAAAAGGCAACTATGGGTAGCCCGGACCAAAAGAATGACAACCGCCCTAGTGGTTTTGCGGAAGCAAGCAAGTGCCCCTAACCATAGTCTGCCTGCTCATGTCCCGAATCAAGCTCCCTCGGATCCAAAACCGTTGTTGTTTGCTGGTAATGGGGAAAGTACCGCTTGCGTGATATTCATACTTTTTGGATTGAATCGTATTTTCTGACTCTACTGGTAACAAGGACCTTTGTAGAGTCAATTGCACCAAGCTACATGCGCCGCTGGCAGGCTAATTTCCGGGGCACGCCGCCCTGGACTGAAGCGGCCAGCGCCGACAACCTAGAAGTGCAACGTTACGCTTCATTCGATCATGATTACCATGGCAACAAGAGCAGAAAAAACGCAAGGCAATTCAATTCCCGACCTTTCCCAGGCAGCAACGCCACCCATCACTATGAAGGCGGTTCGTCTGCACGCATTCGGGGGGCCGGAGGTACTGCGCTACGAAGAAGCGCCGAAGCCCGAAATCAAGGCGGGGGAAGTGCTTGTGCGTGTGCACGCGGTGGGAATTAATCCACCCGACTGGTATTTGCGCGACGGGTACAAGTCGTTGCCGCCGGAGTGGCGACCATCAGTGACCATGCCACTTATTCTAGGCACGGATGTGTCAGGCGTTGTCGAGGCCGTAGCCCCGGATGTGCAAGGTTTCACCGTCGGCGAGGAAGTATTTGGTATGGTGCGCTTTCCGAGCCTCGAGGAGAGCCGGGCATATGCCGAGTATGTGGCCGCGCCCGCCACAGACCTCGCCCACAAGCCAGCCGGCATCTCCCACGTGCAAGCGGCGGGAGCTCCGATGTCGGGACTCACGGTATGGCAATATCTTATTGAGTTGGGGCACGCGGAAGTTAATCCGTTTCAACCGGAGCCGCATCGTCCGGTGCCGCTCGGCGGCAAGCGCGTACTTGTCAATGGGGCCGCGGGCGGCGTGGGCCACTTGGCGGTGCAGGTGGCCAAATGGCAAGGGGCGTACGTCATTGCGGTGGCCTCGGGTAGGCAGGAAGCATTGCTGCGCGAGCTAGGGACCGACGAGTTTATTGATTATACCAAAACCCCGGCCGAGGAGGTGGTGCAGGAGGTAGACCTAGTGCTCGATACCCTTGGTGGCCCCTCCACGGGTCGTTTTCTGCGCACGCTCAAGCGGGGCGGGGCACTGTTCCCGGTGTTTTTAGGCTTCGCTGATGCCGAAGAAGCCGCCCAGCGGGGCATTACGGTTTCGATGACGCAGGTGCGCTCGAACGGCTCGCAGCTCGCCGAGCTTGGACGCTTGCTCGCGGCCGGGACCGTGCGCGTCGTCATCGACAGCACATTTCCGCTCGCACAGGCGCGCCAAGCGCACGAACGCGCCGCCCATGGGCACATTCAGGGCAAAATTGTGCTCACCGTTGTGTAGGCGCAAGTATTTACGCCTTAGCCTACCACTCTACGGCGGGAGTTTGCCCGCCTTGGGGTGGTAGGCTATTTGCTCTTTCCAAACCAACACCTCCTTCAATGCCGCCTGCTCCACTACCCGCCTCCGACAAATCTGCCGTACGTCACCTGCTCGTTACCATCCAAAGCCAGCCCGAACACCGCTCGCTCGTGCAGCAACTCTTGCTCGAACTCGTGGACATGGTGCGCCTAGAACCTGGCTGCTTGTATTATCACCTTTTTCAGCAAGCCGAAGACCCGGCAGCATTCGTGCTAGCGGCTGCTTGGTTCAACGACGAGGCCGTAGCAGCTCACCCAACCCCCTCCCAGTCCCAATTGGTCGAGCGTATACGGCCGCTGCTGGCCACGCCCATGCAGGTGCTCCCTATTCGGCGGGTGAGCGAGAACCCAGCGTAGCGTTGCCTCCAGCCAGGCAGTAGCCGGGGGCAACGCTTTGCATTACTTGATTTTCGTACTTTTGGGTTATGGTACAGTTAACTGCTAACTCACCCGTTAGGTGGACCACCCAGGACCTGAAGCTGAAAGGCTTCAAGATATATGCGGTGGACCAGCCGTGCCTGACGAAGCCCCGCTTTACTCGGCGCGACTGCTACAAAGTCATTCTGCTCACGACCAAGGCGCGGCTGCACTACGGCCACCAGAGTTGGGAGCTCGACGGCACTTACCTGCTGTTTTTCAATCCGCATATTCCCTACTCCATGGAAATGGTGGGGACCTTCCGCCACGGCTTCATTAGTCTTTTCACCGAGGAATTTATTGCCTCGCTCGACCGCTCGGAAAGCCTGCAGCAGTCGCCCTTGTTTAAAATCGGCAGTGCGCCGGTGTGTCGCCTTCCAGAAGCGCAGGTCCCCTTTATGACCAGCATTTTCGAGAAGATGCTGGCCGAGCAGGAAGCTGACTACCCGTTCAAGGACGAGCTGATTCGCAACTATCTGCAACTCGCCATTCACGAGGCGCTGCACCTGCAGCCATCAGCAACCTTTCTTTCGCATCACAACGCGGCAGCCCGCCTAGCTGCCCGGTTTTTGGAAACGCTAGAGCAGCAGTTCCCGGTTGAAAATCCCGAGCACACACTGGCGTTGAAAACGGCGCAGGAGTTTGCCGACCGGCTGGCCGTGCACGTCAACCACCTCAACAAAGCCGTGAAAGAAGTTACCGGCAAACCGACGAGCGCGCACATCACCCACCGCATTACCGACGAAGCCAAAGCGTTGCTACACCATACCGATTGGAGCGTGGCGGAAATTGCGTACTGCCTAGGTTTTGCCTACTCCACCTACTTCAATAACTTTTTCAAGAAGCAAACCGGCTTCACCCCATTGGCTTACCGCCGGGCAGCTTGAGTGGCAAATCCTAAGAAGCTTTGCTGGATGGGGCACCGGGTGTGGCCGCAAGCAGCGTTTCCAGGATGCTTCGGTGGTCGTTGCCCCACTGCTCCATGGCGTCAATCACCGGTAGCAGTGATTCTCCTAGGCTGGTGAGGGTGTACTCCACTTTGGGCGGCAGCTGCAGAAAGATGGTTTTGCTAATAAGGCCGTGCTGCTCCATCTCATTGAGCTGGATGTTGAGCACCCGCCGGGTAGCGCTGGGTATGGCCCGCTGCAAGTCGCTTGGGCGCTGCACGCCGCGGGCAATAAAGTGCAGCAGCGTCGACTTCCACTTTCCGTGCAGCACTTCCTTGGTCAGGACCACGCCACAATCCAGGGTGCGTTCTATTTTTTTCTGATACATCGCAGTAGGTTGGCCACCGGCACCGGTGCCGGTGCGGCACAGGGAAGAAAACAGCCCCATGCGCTAAAGTTATCGGTACGCGAATAACTTTTCCGGACTTGCCTGCCCTACCCCACCTCCAGACCTTTGTTGCGCCGGTTGAATAGAGCCTAGGCAGCACATACTAATTGCAAAACAATGAGAGGTTTAACGAACAGAGTAGCCCTGGTAACGGGTGGTAGCCGGGGCATTGGGGCCGGCGTGGTGCGAGCCTTGGCCGCCGAAGGCGTGCGCGTGGCGTTCACGTATGTGCGGGGTGTGGAACCAGCGCAAGCACTGGTAACAGCCCTAGAGCAGGAGGGCGGTGAAGTACTTGCGCTGCAAGCCGATACGGCCAAGCCCACCGAAATAAGGCAAGCCGTCAGTGCCGTGGTAGCCCACTTTGGGCAGTTAGATATTCTGGTCAACAATGCCGGCGTGTTTGTGCACAGCCCAGTCGATGAGGTAGCGCCCGACGAGGAGGCCCTGGCCCATCTGTGGCAGGTAAATACCTACGGCACTGCCCAGACCGTGCGGGCGGCCGTCGAGCATTTATCGGCAGGCGGGCGCATCATCAACATCGGGTCGGGGTCGAATATCCGCACCCCGTACGCCGGCACCAGCGACTACGCGGCCTCGAAGGGGGCGCTGGCGGCTTACACCCGCGGGTGGGCCCGCGACCTTGCCCCACGCCATATTACGGTCAACATCATTCAGCCCGGCCTGATTGAAACCGACATGACCCCCACCGACTCCGCGACGCGGGCCAGCCTGCTGCAGCCCATCATGCTGGGCCGCTTTGGCACCGCGCAGGAGGTAGGCGAAGTGGTTGCCTTTCTGGCCAGCGAGGCCGCCGGCTACATCACGGGTGCCACCCTGAACGTCGACGGCGGCTGGTCTGCCTGAGTTCCTTGCTGACTTGCTGTCGCACCCGGACGGCGAGTTGCCTACGGGCTACGCAACACACAGAAAGTGAAAATGCGCAAGAAGCCGACAATGAATCGCAAGAACCCGAAAAACGCCCTCTTTACGGCCCCGTTCTAGCAACAAGTTCATTCTCTTTACTTCTTAACCTAATTTTCTGTGCCCGACTTAGCAAATAAAGTAGTACTTGTCACCGGCTCTTCGCGCGGCATTGGCGCCGCCATTGCTCAGGCGGCGGCCCGGGCCGGGGCCCACGTCATTGTCAATTATGCGGGAAGCCAAGCCGATGCCGCCGCCGTAGTAGCGGCCATCGAGCAGGCGGGCGGCCAGGCCCTGGCCGTGCAAGCCGACGTGAGCCAAGCGGCCGACGTGCGCCGCCTGTTTGCCGCCGCCATCGCCCGCTTCGGCCGCGTGGACGTGCTGGTCAACAACGCCGGCATCATGCATCTGAGCTTGCTGCAGGACACCCCTGACGAAGACTGGCAGCGCACGCTGGCT
Source organism: Hymenobacter sp. YC55 (assembly GCF_029433095.1). Taxonomy (GTDB): domain Bacteria; phylum Bacteroidota; class Bacteroidia; order Cytophagales; family Hymenobacteraceae; genus Hymenobacter. Next base: position 313,395 of record NZ_JARNTX010000003.1, on the reverse strand, counting down.
ATCAACGTAACAGGCGTTTTCAACACCCTGCGCGAGGCCGCCACGCAGCTTGCCGATGGGGGTAGCATCATCAATTTCTCTAGCTCCGTGACCCGGCTGCTGCTGCCGACTTACGCGACCTATTGCGCCAGCAAGGGCGCAGTGGAGCAGCTGACGCGCGTGTTTGCCAAGGAGATGGGCCCGCGGGGCATCCGCGTCAATAGCCTCTCTCCCGGACCCGTGAACACCGAGCTCTTTACCAAAGGCAAGCCGCAGGAAGTGATTGACCGTTTGGGCGCCATGGCGGCCTTCAACCGCATCGGGGAGCCCGCCGACATTGCCCGCGTGGCACTGCTGCTGGCCAGCGACGAGAGCAGCTGGGTAACGGGCCAGAACATCGGGGTCAACGGCGGCTTCGCTTAACCGCAAGATGCAGCATGGCTTACTAGGCCTCGTGTGAACTTAGTAGCCAGCGCGTGCCTCTTTTCGTTGGTCATCGTTTTCTGCCAGCTGCCATTCCTTTTTCACGCCCACCCTTCCAACTTTAAGACCGACTTTTTAGCGAAGGCTACTGGTCTGCAGCTACCTGTTCGACTTCCTGCTCGCGCAGGGCGCGGTGCCGGCCGCCCCAGTCGTGCAGTTGCAGCCAGATGGGCAGCAGTTCGGTGCCGCTCCTGGTCAAGGCGTATTCCACTCGCGGCGGCACTTCGGCGAAGACGGTGCGGGTAACGAGGCCATCGGCTTCCAGTTCGCGCAGTTGCAACGTGAGCATGCGCTCCGTGATGGCCGGCATCTGCCGGCGCAGTGCGCTGAAGCGCATACTTCCGGTTTGCAGCTGATTGATAATGACCAGTTTCCAGCGACCACCAACCAGGGAGGCCGCGTATATCAAATTGCATTCCTCGAGGCTGCGTCGGTTCGCATTATTGGTGGAACTCTCTTTAATTCGGGCCATTACTTACATTTTTGTTAGTACCATACAACTAGTGGTGCATCCTACAAAAATAAAGATAGCCCGCTTCTTTTGTGGCGTTGATTTTTTCTAACCCCACGAAGATGACCAGTACCGAACTAACTCCCTCCCCTACCGTTACACGCTCGTCCGGCTTAGCCCCCGAGCGCTTGCCCCAAGTTGATAAGGTAGTGCAAAACCTATTGGCCGCCCACGAACTAGCAGGCGTCACCATTTTATTGTTGCACGATGGTCAAACGGTCTACAACAAGGCCTTTGGCTATGCCGATGTAGAAACGCACCAGCCTTTGCGTACAGATAGCCTCTTTCGAGTGGCTTCCCAGACCAAGGCCGTGACAAGCCTGGCTGCCCTGATGCTGTGGGAAGAAGGCAAGTTTTTACTTGATGAACCCCTTTCGCGCTATCTGCCGGCCTTCGCCAACCCGCAGGTGCTCGACCAGTTTGACGCAGCGACGGGCAAGTACACGACCATACCTGCCAAGCGGGAAATTCTAGTTCGCGACCTGTTTCGCCACACCTCCGGCCTGGCTTATCCCCTCTTCGCTCCCGATGCCCGATTGAACGCCATTTACGCCCAGGCGGGCATCGCCACAGGTATAGGCAGCGCGGGTGTAGTGGCCGAAAACGTGCTGCGACTCGCCCGCCTGCCCCTACTGCATCAGCCCGGCGAAGCTTTTACCTATGGGCTAAGCGTGGATGTACTCGGCCACTTAGTGGAAATTTGGAGCGGAATGCCGCTGGATGCCTTTTTCCAACGCCGTATTTTTACGCCCTTGGGCATGCAAGACACCTTTTTTCGGGTGCCAGCGGCCCAGGCCAGCCGCTTGGTGGCCCTACACGAGCGTACGCCCGCAGGCCTGCAAAAGCGCGCCGCCCCGCTGTTTGAGGGCAATGACGTAGCCTATCCTACCCGGCCTGACACCAGTCTGTCGGGTGGGGCCGGACTTACCTCGACAACCAAAGATTACGCCCGTTTTCTGCAGTTGCTCTTAGACAAAGGCCGGTATGAAGGCCGACAACTAATAGGCAAAAAGACGGTTGAACTCCTGCTTACCAACCAGATAGCCGATAACCTACCGATTAATTTCGAGGGCGAAAACTTTCAATTCGGTCTGGGGGTCCAACTGATTACGGCCCGCAACAAAGGCACCGTTCCCTTCAACGCGGGTTCCTTTTTTTGGAGCGGGGCGTTCAATACCTTCTATTGGGTTGACCCGCAGGAGCGCCTCATCGGCCTGGTGTATGCCCAGGAATACCTGCCCCGCTCGTTCTGGGATTTAGGGTTTCGGGTGGCAAACGTGGTTTATTCCGCCCTTAACTAGCAAGCAAACCCAAGCACTAGCTGAGGTTTTTTCTGCCTTGCCCGGCTCCCTTGTACCTTTCGTCTGCCGCCGTCTGCCGGTCCCATTCAGCCTAAACCTTTACTTTAAAGCCGAAGTTGCTAGCCATATGGAAGCCCGCATCCCGTGGCTTAAGAAAAACGATTGGTATACTGCTCGTTGTAACGCGCACCACCTGCGGGTAGCAGACCCGCTAACGAAGAATACTCTTGCGAGAACAAGCGGCCACTGCCCAGCAAGCCCCAACCTTACTACAAAATTTTGCAATTCAGCGTATTATGACTTTCTCGGGCAATGCCAACACGCTTCGCTACGACGACCAAGCGGCCAAGTCGCACCGTCAAGCCCACCATGCTACCGCTGAAACCAGTCCTCGACAAACCAGCTTACTGCACGAGCAGCGCTGGCCCCAACTAGCCGTACAGCTGTTTGCCGAACCGGCCTACATCGAGCCCTCGAACCTGCTGCCGCCTAGCCAGTTGCGCCTGATGCTGCTGCTCTCGGGTTCCACCCGGATGCAGGTGCGTAGCCAGGGCCGGACGCTAACCTATACCTCGCGACCCGGCACCGTAAAGCTCACCACCCCGCACCACCAGCCGTACGAAATGCACTGGTCGACCCTCACCGCCGACCCCATTCGCACTGCCCATCTGTATCTGCCGCCAACATTGCTCGCCCGAACGGCCGAGACGGCTGGCCTCGACCCCTCCCGGGTGGAGTTGGCGGAGGGCTGCAACATTCCCGACGGACTGCTCTACCACCTCAGTTATACGCTGGCGCAAGAAGTTGCTACTGCTCCTGGGCTGGACCGCTTGTTTGTGGAAAGCGCCACGCAGCTCCTAGCCGCGCAGCTGCTGCGTCGCCACTGCGCCTTTTCGCATGAGCTGCCCGACCGCCGGGGCAAGCTCACGGCCGCTCAGCTACAGCGGGTGCGCGACTACGTGCAGGCGCATCTCGGGGACGTGGTTCGCCTAGAGGAATTAGCCGCGCTGGTGTTTCTGAGTCCTTACCACTTTTGCCGCGTTTTCAAGCGCACCAGTGGCCTCACGCCCAGCCAGTTTTTAATAAATGAGCGCATGGTACGGGCCACCGAACTACTTCGCAATTCCGACTTGAGCGTGAAGCAGGTAGCCGCCGCTGTCGGGTACAGTAGTCATGCTCATTTCACGCAGCTCTACGCCCGCCACACGGGCCAGCTACCGGTTGACATTACCCGCAAACGCCCGGCATAGGGCCCCGGCTAGCGCTCAGCTTGCAGAAGCGCAATAACGCAACAGCAAAGCGCAATAAGCCGCTAAACCAGCTGTGGTATAAGCAGTTAAATAGCCAGTACTTTGGCTTGCTTCCAATGCCTAGGTTACGCCAGCGAGTATAAAGGGTAGCGGTTCGCTGCCTTGTGTTCAGTCTCATCGAAAAGAGTTTTGCATAAGCTCCACTGCGCCCTAAAAAGGCTACTGGAACTAGGCAACTATGCCCTGGCCGTACTCGATTGTGGTGAGGAAAGTGGCCAAGGTGTGCCTTAGTCAGAGTACAAGAAGCCTTCTCTACCGCATTCCTGCTTTTCTGTCGCCAATGCCTCTGTATCTAAAACTATTGGCTGGCGCGCTGCTGCTAGTCAGTGCCGCCTTAAGTGCCCGGCAGGGCTGGGCCATACTGCACGGCCGCTCGGCCGCGGTGGAATTGCTGCAACCGCTAGGCGTAAGCCGGCCGGGGCAACTAGCGCTTGGCGCCGCCGTGTTGCTCGGGGCCGCGCTTACGCTGCTACCGGCCACGTTCTGGCTGGGCGGCTATACCTCGGCGGCCTGTATTCTGCTCATTATCAGCTTGCAGCTCGCGCACCACAACCTGCCGGGTGCCGGGGCTGAGGTGCCCTTTCTGTTGCTGGCGCTGCTAGTGCTGTACCTAGGCCACCCGCTGGCGCGGCAATAGTTAGCTGGTTTCTCTCACCTTTTTTCCTAGTGGTCTATGCTTGAAACTCTCCCTTACAGTAACGCGCCGGTGCCCGTGGATCTAACTATCAACGGACAGCTGCACCAATTGGCCATCGAGCCGCGCACCACCCTGCTCGACGTGCTGCGCGAGCACCTCGGGCTGATGGGTACCAAGAAAGGGTGCGACCATGGCCAGTGCGGCGCCTGCACCGTGCTGCTCAACGGCGAGCGGCGCGTCAGTTGCCTGACGCTGGCCGTGAGCCACGACGAGGCCACCGTTACCACGGTGGAGGGCCTAGCGACGGGCGACGAGCTCAGCCCTTTACAGCAAGCCTTTCTGGAGTACGATGCTTACCAGTGTGGCTACTGCACGCCCGGTCAATTGTGCTCGGCGCAGGGCCTGTTGCACGAGGGCCACGCCCGCACCCGCGACGAAGTGCGCGAATTGATGAGTGGCAACCTGTGCCGCTGCGGCGCTTATCCCCACATCACCGATGCTATCCTGTCCGTCCTCCTCACCCAGCAGCCCACCCCATGAGAAACTTCGGCTACTTACGTGCAGCCTCGGCCGCTGAGGCCGTGCAGGCTGGTGCCGCCCCGCAAGTGCAGTTTCTGGCCGGCGGCACTAATTTGGTTGACCTGTTAAAATACCGCGTCGAGCAGCCCGCGGCGCTACTTGACATCAACCGCCTGCCCTATCAACACATCGAAGAACTGCCCGACCAAGGGCTGCGGCTGGGAGCCCTCGTTACCAATGCTGCCACGGCGTACGATGCACGGGTGCAAACGCGCTACCCGCTGCTGAGCAGCGCTATTCTGGCTGGGGCCAGCGCGCAGTTGCGCAACGCCGCCACCAACGGCGGCAACCTCAACCAGCGCACGCGCTGCCCGTATTTCTACGATGTGGCCGCCGCCTGCAACAAACGCCAGCCCGGCAGCGGTTGCGCCGCCATCGGGGGGCACAACCGGGGCCTAGCCATTTTGGGCACCAGTGAGAGCTGCATCGCCACTTTTCCCTCCGATATGGGCGTGGCGCTGCGGGTGCTCGACGCCGAGGTGCGCCTGCTAGGGCCGGCCGGTGAGCGGGTAGTGCCCATGGCCGAGTATCACCGCTTGCCCGGCGCCGAGCCGTGGCGCGACAACAACCTATTACCCGGCGAGTTGGTAACGGCCATCGACCTACCTCCGGCCCACTTCGGGCAACACTACACCTACCTCAAAATCCGCGACCGGCTCTCCTACGCCTTCGCGCTGGTCTCGGTGGCGGTAGGTATGCGCTTAGACAAAGCCGGGCACATACAGGAGGCCCGCGTGGCGCTAGGGGGCGTGGCGCACAAGCCCTGGCGCGAACCTAGGGCCGAGGCCGTGCTGGCGGGTCAGCTGCCTACTGCCGAAGTATTCGGCGCGGCGGCCGATGAGTTGCTGGCCGGGGCCGTAGGGCAGGGCGAAAACAATTTCAAGCTGGCGTTGGCCCGCCGCGCCATCGTGCGGGCCTGCCAACAGGCCGCCGCGGGCACTCCGCAGTCGCAATCCGACAAACACATCCGCTAAGCTCTTCTCTTCCATGGTATCTAACTCCCCCGTGCCCGCCAGCCTTGAGTTGCCCCCAGTCCCGGCCCCCGGCAGCCCGCGCCGCCTAGAAGGCCGCGACAAGCTCACTGGGCGCGCCCAGTACGCCGGCGATTTCACTTCCCACCTAACGGGTGGGGTGCTCGACGCGGCCGTGGTCGTGACGAGCACCCAAGCCACGGGGCGCATTCTGACCATCGACGCCAGCGCGGCAAACAAGGTGCCCGGCGTGCGCCTCGTCCTGACCCATGAAAATGCGCCCCGCCTGCACGCGGTACTAGCCACCAACGGGGCGGAAATTGGCGACTTACTGCCGTTGCAGGACGACAAGCTGCACTACTACGGACAGGCGGTGGCCGTAGTGGTGGCCGATACGCTGGCCGCGGCCCGCGACGCGGCCGCGCTGGTGCACGTCACGTATTCCGCGCCGGCCCCGGACGCCGCCTTTACGCTAGCGCAAGGCCGCAGCCGCTCCCAAGACGTGAAGAAAGTCGGGGCCGGCGACCCCGGCCAAGTGCAGGTTGGTCACCCCGACAAGGCGTTTGCCGCCGCGCCGCACCAAGTAGACCTGACGTTTGACACGGCCCCCCACCACCACAATGCCATGGAGCCGGGCGCCATTGTAGCGGCCTGGGAGGCAGACGGAGGCCTCACCGTGCACCTGCCCACTCAATTCAGTTATGGCGACGCCGTGATTCTCGGCGAGGCCTTCGGCTTCGGGCTGAAGGAACGACTGCCCAACATTGTGGCGCAGGTGCTGGGCGGCATCGAGTTTCACCACAAAGTGCGGGTCGTGTCGACGATGACGGGCGGGGCCTTCGGCAGCAAGAACGCCAATGTGCACCTGCTGCTGGCTCCCATGGCTGCCAAGCTCACCGGTCGGCCGGTGAAGCTGGTGCTCGACCGCGCCCAGACGTTTTCTATGATGCCTTTTCGGGGCGAGATGCACCAGCGCATCCGGCTGGGGGCCGATGCCGAGGGCCGCCTGCAAGCCGTGCTGCACGACGCGCTGCTAGCAAAGGGCACGGCCGGGCAGTTTGTGGCGCCCATCGGCGAAGCAACCACCAAGGTATACGCTACGCCCAACCTGGGTCTGCACGTGCAAGCTGCGGCGCTCGACACCAATGCTCCCGGCTGGATGCGCGGCCCCGGCGCGCCCAACGGGCAGTTTGCCCTCGAAAGCGCGCTCGATACCTTGGCCTACCAGGTAGGCCTCGACCCGTTGGAAATCCGCCTGCGCAACTACGCCGACACCGAGCCGGACACCGGCAAAGAATGGTCGAGTAAAGCGCTCCGGGAGTGCTACGCCCAGGGAGCCGAGCGCGTGGGGTGGCACCAGCGCAACCCGCAGGTTGGCAGCATGCGCGGCGAAAACGGCCGGCTACTCGGCTACGGCATGGCCACGGCCATCTACCCCACCCTTCAGCTACCCGCCCGCGCCCGCATCGTGCTCGGAGCTGACGGCCGGGCGGTGGTGCAGACGGCCAACCACGAAATCGGCCAAGGCATGATTACGACCTTCACCCAGCTGGCGGCCGAAACCCTGGGGCTGCCCCTGGAACAGGTGCGCCTGGAGTGGGGCGACACTCGCCTGCCCTACGGCGGCATGACCGTGGGCTCGATGACCACCCTCAGCGGGGGGGCAGCCATTCAGGAAGCCGCCCAGCAAGTGCTGAAAACGCTACTCAAGCGCGTAGTAGCCGACCAAGCCTCCCCACTTTATAACCTGGCCCCGGCAACCCTACGCGTAGAAAACGGCCGTATTATGGGGCCGGGGGGCGCCAGCGAAACGGTGGCCGCCGCCATGGCCCGCCAGCCCGAATCGCCAATTACGGAAGAAGCGACTACCGGGCGCACCATGGGCCACAGCCGCTACGGCCGGGAGGCGTTCGGGGCCGAATTTGCCGTGGTAAGCGTCGACCCCGATACCCTGCACGTGCAGGTGGAACGCTTGGTTGGTGCCTTTGCCGGCGGGCGCATCCTTAACCCCTTGCTGGTGCGCAGCCAGCTGATGGGCAGTATGGTGTGGGGCCTGGGTCAGGCGCTCCTGGAGCAAACGGCGATGGACGAACGCACCGGCCACTGGCTCAACGACAGCCTGGGCGAGGCCCTAGTGCCCACCAACGCCGACGTGGCCGATATCGACATAATCCTGATAGAAGAAGACGACAGCCGCGGCCACCCCCTGGGGGTGAAGGGCCTGGGCGAACTGGGCATAACGGGCGTGGCAGCGGCCATCGCCAATGCCATTTTCCACGCCACCGGCCAGCGCATTACCTCCCTACCCATCACGCTCGACAAGCTGCTCGGCACCCCGCTACCACAGTCGGCGGCGCCTGCAAGCAACCCCTAGTCTCTCTGCTCTTAACGGACCTGGACCTGCGGCGCCGGTTTGTCGCCTATAACCCGTGCGGCCGGGCAACCCTATGCGCTGGCCCGATGCCAGCACCATGCAGGTTGCCGGTAGGTTTAACTCAGTTCCTTCCAAGTATTCGCCAGCTAACGCCATATGCGCCGCTTCTTGCTTACGAGCAGCTTGTTTAGCTTAACGCTCCTGCCAAGGACTGGCCGGGCTCAACAGCATTCAGACTTAGTAAGCTGGAATTGGGTGAGCGTGAAATGGCAGCCGGATAGCAGCCGCTGGGCGCTGGAGGCGGTGCCTAACTACGTAGCTTACCAAAACCTGACGCGCACATTTTTGCGGGTGGGCCTGGGCCGGGTCAGTTATGCTTTCCCCCGGCAGCAGCTGACCCTGTTTTTAGTGTACGTGGTGGGGGCCGCCGACCGGCAGGGCACCGCGCAGCTTGCGCAGTTTCAAGTAAGCCAGGAGCTGACCACTCGCCGCCTGCACCCCCGCTGGCAGCTTTCTTTGGACCGTCTCTGGTTTACGCCGACGCGCTATGAAAACCAGCAACGGGAGCCTATCTACCGGGTGCGCACCTTGGCGGGCATCGTGCCCCCGCTCAGTTCTCGCCTGAGTTTGGTGCTCAACACCGAGCCCTTTGTGTACCGCACCAGCAGCTGGCTGCACGAGGTCCGCTCCCAGGTCGGCGTGCAGCTTGCCCCGAGGGCGGGCATTACGGCGCAGGCGCTGTACTGGAACTGGTGGGCGGGCTATGAACCGCGGCGCGTGCGCTGGCAACATACCGTCCTGCTCACCGCCACCTTTTCACTAAATCACAACCACCAACCTAGGCAAGCATATTAACCGGTCAATGCCCTCGGGCTGTGTTGGCGACCTAGTGTATCAGCTTACCGCGTACTTAGAAAAGCGTATGACCTCTCCACTAGTATCGTCGCAAGCCGCCGCCGAGGTAAAGTGGCACGTTAAACCGGGTGCCGAGCAAGCCTTAATAGAAGTTGCCCAGGGCACTCTGCTGGCTGCCAGCACTTTTTCGGGCTTTACGGGCGGCAATCTATTGCGGCCCGCGCCAGACTCGACGAATGGGGAGTGGCAACTGGTGCTGCAATTTGCTACCCCCGAGCAGTTGCGAGCGTGGCAAACCTCGGCCCTCTGTCGGGCCTGGAAAGCCCGGAGTGACGCGCTGACGGTGGGCGCGGCGCGGGTAGAACGCATCAGCGGTTTCGAAGGCTGGTTTGTTGATCCGGCCCGCGTAAAAAAATCGGGCCCACCTAAATGGAAAATTGCCCTGGTTACCCTGCTCGGTATTTATCCGCTGATTATGGTGGTGCCAAAGCTACTCGAACCGCTAATTGGGGCCTGGCCACCGTGGCTCGGCAATCTGGTTGTCACAAGTTCGGTGATGGGGCTGATGACGTGGCTAATTATGCCGTTGTTGACGAAGGTGTTTAACAGCTGGCTTTACGCCGGGGCCCAAGCTTCCTCTTCGGCATCGGACGGGTAGCGCATACCCCGGCTACACGGCGAGCCGCCCCCTCGGCTGCGTGGCGCTTCAATGGGCGGCATAGCGGCATTGGCTTTTACACCCGACAAACTCGGTGGCAGCCACTAGGAAATTAACTACCGCCAGGCTGCGCTAGCTGTGCTGAAGCGCCAACTCTTTCGTACAACCAGCAGTAGTTTGTATCACAACCACTTAGTTGCACCTAAGTCAAGAAGCCATTACGGATGATTCACCAGCAGAAGTTGGCCGACTATTATGCCCATTCGGTTTTGCAGGCGCCCAGCGCAGATTGGTTGAAGGGCGGACACTTTCGGGCGTGGCGGTTGGAAGACTTCCTCGCCGATTTCGAGTTAATGGGCGTTTATAGCCGCAAAGACTTTTTCAAAATCACGCTCAGTACTGGGCCCTCCACCTACCACTACGCCCACCAGCGCCTGGGGCTAGCCCCCAACGAACCCGCGCTGGTGTTTACCAACACGCAAATTCCTTACGCCTGGGAACTGCCCGAAGGAGCCACCTGCCAGGGCTACTGCTGCGTTTTTACCGAAGCCTTCGTGCCCACTCTCACGCTTGTGCGGCCAGCTGATTGGCCCGTTTTCAGGCCCGACCAGCCCAGCTTTTTCCGCCTTACGGCCGCGCAACACGCCGACTTTGCGCGCTTGTTCGAGCAAATGCTGGCCGAACAAGACTCCGACTACTCCGCAAAAGACGAGCTGCTGTATCACTACTTGATGACGTGCATCCACGGGGCGCTGAAACTAACTCCTATTGAAGAATTGCCCGCTACCAGCGGCCCCGAACGCTTAGTGGCTGCGTTCCACGCCCTGCTGGCCCGCCAGTACCCCATTGTCACCCCGGCCCGGCGCTTGGCCTTGCGCACCCCGGCCGACTTTGCCGACCACTTGGCCGTGCACGTCAACTATCTTAATCGGGTGCTAAAAGCTGCCACCGGCAAACCCACGTCGCAACTGCTGGCCGAGCGCCTGGTGCAGGAGGCCCGCACGTTGCTGCTTCACACCGACTGGCCCGTGAGCCGCATCAGCTACTGCATGGGCTTTGACGAGCCCACGCACTTCGCCCAAATGTTTCGCAAAGTGGCCGGCTGCACGCCCTCCTCGCTGCGGCAGGTTTGATTGGCGTCGGCATTGGTTTGATTGACATTATCCGGCCAGCGGCAGGCCAGGATACTTTTGTAAAACCAACGGAACATCTTCTTTTCCCAACAGCCCAACATCTGCTTTACATGAAAACATGGTTTATCACCGGGACTTCAGCCGGCTTCGGCCGCCTGCTGACCGAAAAGCTCTTAGCTCGCGGCGAGCGGGTAGCCGCTACGTTGCGCAAACCCGACGCCCTCGATGACTTGAAAACGCAGTATGGCGAGCAGCTCTGGATTGCTGCCCTCGACGTAACCGATACGGCGGCCGTGCGACGGGTAATCAACCAGGCTTTCGCGGACTTCGACCGGATCGACGTGGTGGTCAACAACGCCGCTTACGCCCTGTTTGGCGCGGGCGAAGAAGCCGACGACGACCAGATTCGGCAGCAAATTGAGACCAATCTAACTGGCTCGATTCAAGTGATTCGCGCCGTGCTGCCTCATTTGCGGGCCCAGGGCGGCGGGCGCATTCTCCAGCTCTCCTCCGAGGGCGGGCAGATTGCCTACCCCAACTTCAGCTATTACCACGCTACCAAGTGGGGCATCGAGGGGTTTGTGGAGGCGGTGGCCCAGGAAGTCAAGCCGTTTGGCATCGAGTTTACACTGGTCGAGCCCGGCCCGGCGCGGACCAACTTTGGGGGCGGATTGGTGCACGCAACCCCCATGGCAGAGTACGAGGCTACGCCCGCTGGCGACGTACGACGCGGCATTAGCGACGGCAGCTTTGCCGTGACCGGCGACCCAGTGAAAATGGTGGACGCCATGCTGGCTTCCGCGGACCAGAGCCCGGCCCCGCGGCGGCTCACGCTCGGGCGGGGAGCCTACACCCAAATCCGGGCGGCCTTGCTGGAGCGCCTAACTGAGCTGGACGCCCAACAGGCGGTGGCCTTCTCCACGGAGCTAGACGACTAAGCATCTGTCTGTAGCTGGTGGTACTTGCACTGCGTCAGGGCACTTCCAAGGACACGACCTGGCCGCCACTCTGCTTGAAGCGAGCTAAATAGGTTGCGGGTTTCAGCAATTGATAAGGGAAATAAAGTCCGGCCGGGGTTGGCGGTTCTCCATCGAGTCCGGTAAGCCGTTCGAGCAGCATGGCAACCCCAAGCCCGGTAAGCGGCGCCGCCCCTTCTTGATGCATCACGGCATGCCGGGTGCGCAAGGAATGACCCGCATGGTCTTCGCCCGTTAGCTCGATGATGATTTCGGTTGACAGCGGTTCGCCGCGGCGGCGCGTTGAGCTTACCCCCGTCGCCAGGTTGAACTGCACGTTCGGGGCGTTGGTTGCCGCCGCCAAGCCCACAACATCGATAGAAGAGAAGCCGGTGGCCGCCACGTGGGTGCCGTCAATGGCTTGGAACTCAACTTTTGCCTCGTCGTCGGCGCGCCAGATATACTCGTTTTCGCGCCGGGTGAGGGCGGCGGGCATCAGCTTGTGTAGGTGCTCGAAGTCGGCGGCCACGGCCGGACCGCCCGTATCGTGCTCATCGACCAGGGCGCCAATGCTGATGTCGTGAATTCGGCTAAACGCGGTGGCGAGTTCAAGCGTGGGTACCGTGGTAGCGCCGACCAGCCATTCGTAGCCGAGCACCACCGGGGCGGCGTTGGGCTTGTGCATATACGTGGCAATTTCGGGAGCAATTTCGAAGACCCCCGTCGAGATACTTAGAAACGGCACCCCACGCGCTTGCGCAAAACGCAGCCCAGCGAGGGTATGGTCCATGTAGAAGATGGCGACGGCGCTAACGGGGCGCGGGCCCAACCCTAAGTCCTCCGCCTTCAGGTCGAGCACGACGCCCTGTGCGTGGCCAATCTCGGCCGCGGCTTGTTCAACCTTCACTTGGTCGCGGCCACCGATTAGCAGGGGCACCTCGGGATGAGTGGCGCGTAGGAACCGGGCGGTCTGCCGACCAATTGCGCCGGAACCGCCAATTAAAAGAATGGGGGCTAATGACATCATATAGCTTGTGCTTGTTTGTTACTTTTAACAAAGCTAACCTACTTAACGTAAGTTACCAATAGTAGGTTACTATTGGTAACTTACGTTAAGTAGGTTATTTTATTGCGCGCTTCCCCGACCCCCTTACCTTATGCATCACTCTCCGGACCCAGAGCAACCTAAGCGAGCTGCCGGCCGGCTCTCGAAACCCGACCGCCGCCGCCAATTGCTTGACATGGCCCTGGTTATCATCCGCGAAGAAGGCGCCGACCGCCTAACCCTAGGTCACTTGGCAGCACGAGCTGGCGTTTCCAAGCCCATCACGTACGAACACTTTGGCACCCGGGCAGGCTTGCTTATTGCCTTGTATAAATTGCTCGACGAGCAGCAGGTAAATGCCTTGCAGGAGGCTCTTAAGAGCGTCCACCACAATTTAAAAGACACGGTTGCCGTTCTCGCCACCGCCTACATTCATTGCTCGGTGGACACGGGAGGCGAATGGCACGCGGTAGGGGCGGCGCTATCGGGCAGCGAGGAAATGGGGGCGGTCCACCAAGAGTTGCTCGATGGCTACGTTCAATTATTCATGGCCACGCTCGGTCCGCACAGCCCGCTCCCCCCCGCCGAGCTGCATCGGTGTTGCGTTGGGTTGGTTGGGGCCGGCGAAGCGCTTTCGGTGATGATGCTCGGCGGGCACTGCACTGAGCAGCAAGCGGCAGAAGCCTTTTCCTCTTTAATCCGGGGCGGTTTACGCCCGGCTGCGCTCTAACCCTGGGCTTGGACTGCCACGAGCGTTCGAGTAAGCTCGGATATGGTAGACCTGGGCAGAATAGGCAACTTAGTGGGCCACGGGACTTCACCTAGATAGCCCAAATGGTAATACTTTCTTTAAAACCATGCAGCACCTGTTACGAGCCCACCTCGAAAGACTGCTCCCGCTCACCGACGCAGAATTTGCGCTGGTACTCGCCCGCTTCACCTGCAAACAGTTTAAAAAGCACCAATTTCTCGTCCAGGAAGGCAAGGTAGTTCTGCATAATTACTTGGTTGTGGCGGGCTTGCTAAAGCTGGTGCATACCGACGAGGCTGGCAAACAGCACTTTCTTTCGTTTGCCATGGAAGACTGGTGGGAAACCGACTTTCAAGCTTATTACACCCAAACGCCGGCCATCCTTTCTCTGCAGTGCCTAGAGGATACAACAGTCTACTGCCTGACGCTAACAGATTATCAGGCGCTTTGCGTTGAGCTTCCGCAAATGGCCACCTTTTTTCTGCATAAGCTGGCCCTTCATTCCATTGCCGCCCAGCAACGCCTTGTGTCACTGCTTACTTGTTCAACCCAAGAGCGCTACGAGCAGTTGCTGGAAAAATACCCCCGCTCAAGCAACGGATTTCAAAAACGCTGCTGGCTTCTTATCTGGGCGTGGCGCGCGAAACCTTGAGTCGGTTGTCGAATTAGCACCTACGGCGCCGAAAATAGTGAGGTAGGTCACGCAAAGCCCTAAACGACGCCTCGGAATTTTGCGAAGGCAACTACAACCGGCCTGCAGCAGAAACCCTGCACCGGTTTTGCTTCTCTCTTTGCTCACAGAGAGAGTTGCCTTAACTCGAAACGCAAGCACAAACACTATGGACTCGCAAGCAAAAGAAACGCAAGCGCTTGGCATGCCCTGGGAAGCGGAGTACGGCTACGCCCAAGGCTTGAAACAGGACGGCACCGTGTGGCTATCCGGCCAAGTAGGCCACGACGAACACGGCCTCGTGGCCAACGACATGGAGACGCAAATGCGTCAAGCCTATGCTAATACCCGCAAATTGCTGGCGGGCTTCAACCTGACCATGAACGATGTGGTGGACGAAACCCTATTCGTACTCGATAACAGTACGGGGTATGCCGCGCGGCAGAAGCTAGGCCGGGAGGTGTACCCTGACCCGATGCAGGTGCCCAGCACCATGATTGGGGTAGCCGCCCTGAATTTGCCGTCGTTGCTGGTGGAAATCAAAGTAGTTGCCCGACAGTCAAATCCTGCTTTAAAACAAGCTAACCAGTAGACTCCGGAAGCTTCTTTTAAGACAAGTACGCCATCGGGGACCACGCGCTGCCGGTAGTGGGCCTGGTCGTGGAGAAGCAGCCCGCTCACATCAGCGCCGAACTACTTGAGGTTCTTTGCTACAAGTTTGCCCATATCGTGAAGGGCAAGTTACTCAGCAGGGCCCTGCTAGGCAGCAGCCCCGACGGCGTGGGGCAAGTACACCAAAAAGGTAGTGCCAACGCCGGGCTGGCTGTGTACCTCGATGCGGCCACCGGCGTTTTCAACCATGCGTTTAACCATGAACAACCCGATGCCGCTGCCCTCGACATGGCTGTGAAAGCGCTGAAACATGTCGAACAAACGCGGCACGTGGTCCGCGTCGATGCCCAAGCCATTGTCGTGGACTTCCAGCACAACGTACCCGGCCCGCTCGTAGCCTCGGACGTCCACCTGGGGCTTTCGATTCGGGGAGCGATACTTGAGCGCATTGCTAAGCAAGTTATACACCACCGACCGCAGGTTCTTTTCAGAAAACGGGACTGGGGGCACCGCGCCCACTTCGAGCACCAGCACTGCGCCTGTTTCCTGCAACAGGGGCGCTAGGTCCTGGTGCACGTCCGCCAAGACCGCCGCCAGGTTCACCAAGGTGGTAGGGGCCGCGTACTCTTTCTGCAGTTTAGACACGTCGGTGAGGTGCTCGATGGTGCGTTTGAAGCGCTCCACCGCTTCCAGCATCCGGGTCAGGGTGGAACCCACGTATTCCTCTTCAAACACGGCGGCGGGCAGCTCGTCCTGCAGCAAATACAACAAGCCCTCGATGTTGGAGATGGGAGCTTTTAAATCGTGGGAGGCCGTGTAAATGAAGTTATCTAGGTCCACGTTGGTGCGCCGCAACTGCTCGTTGGCGGTACTAAGTTCCTGGGCCAGGGCCAAGGCGTGCTGACCGCTTTCCTCTACTATGCGCCGGGCCTGCACTTGGTCGGTGACTTCGTGGGCAAAAACCAGCACGCCATCGACCTTGCCCTGCGTGGTGCGGCGAGCCTGGTAGGTGAAGGTGAAGTACAGCTCTTCCAAGGGGCCACCCTCGGTGCGGGCCAGTTGCAAGGGCAGTTCCTGGGCCACGAAGGTTTGGCCGGTGTCGTACACGCCCCGCAAATACTCGTGAATGGGTGTTCCATCGATTTCAGGCAGGGCTTCCAGCACGGGCTTCCCGAGTAGCGCACGGCCAGGAAAAATGCGCTGGTAGGCCGGATTAACTAATTGAAGCACCAGGTCAGGGCCAGCCATAATGACAATGGGGGCAGGAGCTTCCATAAACAACCGGTGCAGTTGCCGCCGCTCCTGCTCGCCCTGCTCGCGGGTCCGTACTTGGTCGGTGACGTCGTAGGCAAAGATGGAAATGCCGGCAATCTGGTCGTTTTCGCGGTAGGCCTGGTACGTGAAGGTGTAGTACACTGGCTGGTCGGGGTGCCCCTCGCGCGGTTGAAGGTGCATGGGAAGCTCCAGCCCGAAAAAGGTATCGCCGCTGCGGTATACATTATCGAGCTGGGTCAGAAAGCCCGCTTCTTCGGTTTCGGGTAAAGCTTCGGCCACCGTTCGGCCGGTAAGCTGGCGGTCGGGGAAAAGCTGCTGGTAAGCCGCGTTGACGTACTCGAAGCGGTGGTTGGCCCCGCGCAACAGGGCGATACTGGCCGGGGTATGGGCAAACACTTGGTAAAAGGTTTCGCGCTCGGCGGCCTGGCGCTTGGCCGCGGCCAGTAGCTCGGCCTGCAGGTCCTGGGCCTGCTGGCGGACCCGCACCCGTTCGGTGACGTCGACGCTGTACACCAGGACACTAGTGGTCTGCCCTTCCTCGTTGGTTAAGGGCTGGTACAGAAAGTCCAGATACTGCAACACCAACTCACCACTCGTCGGGTTATAGAAGCGGATGGGCGCTTCGTCGGCGGCTACGGACTGGCCGCTGGCGTACACCTGTTCGAGCAAGCCAAGCACCCCCTGGTCTCGCAGCTCGGGCATGACCTCGGCGAAGGGAAGGCCGAGCTGAGCTCGCCCACCAGTCAGGCTGCGGTAGGCATTGTTGAAAAAGGTGTAGCGCAAGGCCGGGCCCTCGAGCGTAGCCAGGGCGGCGGGCACCTGCCCGAGAATCTGTGCGAGCCGGTCCTGCTGGCGGCGTAGCTGCGTAGTGCGTTCCTGCACCCGCTCCTCTAAGTGCTGGTTGAGATGGCGCAGTTGCTGCTCGGTTTGCGCCAACCTCGCGTTGGTTGCCAAGTATTCCTCGTTGGCTGCCTGAAGTTCTTCGTTGGTAGCAGCCAATTCCTCATTTACGGCCGCCAGCTCTTCGTTGAGCTGCGCTGTTTCCCGTTCCTGCGCTTCGACGAGGTGCCGGGCCGCAACGGTCTCCGTCACGTCGCTGGCCACCACCAGCACGCCGGTTGTCTCGCCCTGTGCATTACGCTGGGGCTGGTAAACAAAGTTGAAGTACACCGTATCAAGGCGCCCTTGACGCTGAAGCTGAAAGGGTAGTTCCGTACCTACATAAGGCTGACCGGAGTGCAGTACACCGTCCAGGAGGGTGTCCACCCCTTGGCCGTCTAGCTCGGGTAAGGCCACGAGCAGGGGCTGCTCGAGCAACTGCGCCTCGGTGCGGGCCCAGATCTGGCGAACGGCGGGGTTGGCCAAGGCAATGCGGTAGGTGGGCCCCTCCAACAAGGCAATGGCAACGGGGGCCTGCTGCAGCACCTGCGTTAGTTGTTGGCGCTGGGTTTCAACGGTGGCGCGGGCGGCTTGCTCCCGGGCTTGGCTTTCACGCAGCGCTGCCTCGACTGCTGTACGGGGCTGATTGGCCGTATCGGTGAAACTCACCAGCAGGCCGTTGCCACAGCGGCGAGCGGCCAGGTCGAAGTAGTTATCGAGCCCGTCGCCCTGGTAATTGACCTGGAGCCGGGCAGGTTGCCCAGAGAGAAAAGCGCTACAGTGAAAAGCAAACACCCCCGTTTCGAGCGTGTGGGGAAAATGTTGTAGATACGTACCGCTAGGCCGAGCCGGCTGCTGCAGCATACGTTGCGCCGCCGGGTTAAACAAGTCAATGCGAAAATCCACGAGTTGGTTTTCGGCATCCCA
Organism: Hymenobacter sp. YC55; assembly: GCF_029433095.1. Classification (GTDB taxonomy): domain Bacteria; phylum Bacteroidota; class Bacteroidia; order Cytophagales; family Hymenobacteraceae; genus Hymenobacter. The sequence goes on along the minus strand of NZ_JARNTX010000003.1, from coordinate 295,489 downwards.
TATCGGGGAGTAAAGGGCTAGGCCGGTCAGCGAAGTTTCCAACACGCTCCACAGCAAGTCCGCTTGCGGATAAGCGGCCAGCAAGTCAACGGGAAAGGAAGAAGGCGGGGAAAAGAGGTCAGCCATAACCCAAAGTACGCTATTCCGGCTCTCTTGCCGTCTACAGCACACCACGGTTCGCCTTAACAGGGTTCTTCCTCAGTAGACCAGCAACGATGAATGCGCTGCTGTTACAACTCTTACTAGCCTGCCCCTTAACTGAAAGCCAGTTGGCAGGCTTTTACTCCCACAATACGAGAAAAGTGAGCCCTCCTAGTTGAAAACCAGTAGTTCATCGAATACTTGGCCGCTAAATTGTGCTGAGTGACAGAAGCCAGCAACCCCACCCGCATAATCCGGAGGGACACGGAACCAGACGAAAACTGGCGCCATTTTGGCGAGTTGTACTTAAAGTAGTTGCTTTGCTTTTATGTCTACTAGTTATCGGGTTTATTATGAAAACGCAGTTGGCCGGGCGGTCGACGATCCGCTGGGCTTCGCGCGTCTTACTTATCACACTGGGTCGCGACCGCGCGATGCCTTTCAGGCCTTGCTCGGACACGTGACCCGCTTGCTAGCCCGGCGCGGGGATGGCTGTCTGCTGGTCGATCAGCGCCGGATGGCCTCGTTCACGCCCGAAGAACAAGCCTATATGATAGAACAGTGGCTGCCGCGCACGGTGCAGGAAGGCGGCTACCGCTATGGCGCCGTCATAGTGGCCGAGGATGTATTTGCCCGCTTGGCAATGGCCGCAGTGGTAACGGGTGTGCGCGCTTTGCCTTTGCAGTATCGCCACTTCGAGCAGGAATCGGCTGCCGTAAGCTGGCTGCTTGAACAGCAGCGCCGGGGGTAGAAAAGGTTGTTTCTCGAATAGGTGAACTAGCCGCTGGGCTACCTAGAAATCGGTAGCCCACAAAACCTTGCGGATCCTAGCGGGCCGCATCCTGCAGCAGATACTAGTTAACGGTAGCTTACTCACTGAAGCCTAGATGTCCGTGCGTCAGCTCTACGAATGCGGTGTGCTGAAAACGTAAGTTGAAAGTACTAAAGTCGCGTTACGACTCTGAATACCTCAATTCGGACCCCTAAACGCTGGCCTCTGCTCCTGATGCAGGAACCACAGGGCTGGTGCGCTTTGCCTTGTGCCGCGCTACTTCTGACACAGCCGGAACACCTGTGGTGGGTTTCTAGCTGTGAAAACTCTTAAAAAGGATGTCGTTCACAATTAAGCTCGAACAGCTCCTCCCAGGAAATGATGCGCGTCTGCTTGGTGTTCTTATCGATGGTAAAGCCTGGCGCTTCACTAGCTTCGTGCGCTGGCGGCCTAGTCACGCGTCGGTAGTGAAAATCCACATACCAGCACGAGGCGTACTCGGTCAACGAAGTCAGCATCCGCGGATAATCCAGGGCGGGGCTACTACAATCGTCTTTTTCAGTTAAATACAATAAAGTCAGCCTACTGGCTTCGTCGCGGTTCATAAAGCTCGTCCGTAATCAATTTCGAAAGTACGAGACCCAAGCCTAACGCAGATTGCGTTCTTTTTGAAATTGTGCCAGCGCCTTTGTCACAATACAGGGCTTACTGTACTGTTCAGCTTCAATTCGTGTCAACCGGAGAAGTAACCAAAGTCCTTTTCTAAAAAACTACTTATAAATACAATCATATTATACCTATAAAGTACAAGTCAAGAAATCGTATTCTCTGTCCTGGCTACTTACTCATCGGCGAGCGAGCTTTGCAGCACTACAAAGCTCGCTCTTCCCTATCTCTAGTTCACACCTTGTATGTTGCTCTGTTGCGCCTTTGCTCCCGTACTTTCACTTGCTTCTCTCCCGCTCGACTTGCCTGACCGGGCGCGCAACACCGAGGATGCTGTGCCAGGCTACGTAACTCCGGACGGAGACTACATTTCGCACGAAGAAGGGGAAGCCACTTTGCGCACGGGGCTGGCCCTGGTAATAGGTGATTTATGGATTGGCTTAAATGAGTTAAGTAGATAAAGGCTGCTGTCTTTCCAACTAGGCGCCACAGTTGGTTGAAAACGATACTCGGATATCCCTGATTAGTATCTAATAAACTAGAGTAGGCGTGGGTCGGGTGGTGAGTTTTGCTTGTCTATGTCAGCCGCGGTAATAGCGAGCAGAGTGGAAAATGCAGCTAACCATTCCCGGGGCCAAACATCCGGGCAGCGAACCTGCTGGTTGGCCTAGTTAGCTAGCAAGGGCGACCCCTGGTTTCGTTATTAAGACTACGCCCTCAGAACGGCAGCTATGCAGGCGAAGATGACGTAAAAGGACGGCAAGCTGTTTCTTTTTGCCTCCCATTTTTAACATCGTTCTGCTGTCCTCCAGCAGCTCAATTGTCTCGCAGCATACAGCCTGCTCGGTGTAGCCCCGCATGACTCCAACACGGACCCGGCTTTCGAAAACCAAAACGTGACTTCTCGGTCCGCGCGCCGAGCGTAGGCCCGCGCTAAGCTGTGCTGCAAGACGTAAACCGAGTGGGCCAAGATATCATCCTGAAACAAGCACGGGCCTTTCGAGAGCGTAACATACTCGGCCAGCGCCAGTAGCTTCGCCCGCGAGGCCGGGGGCAGGGGGCACGTCGCGTGCAACAGCTCGGGTAAGCTCATGGGCAGTTGGCTAACGACAAGAGGCTGATCCACATCGGCGAAGCCCCCGCTTGCTAGTTCAAAGCAACTAAAATCCTATTATTGCACACCACACCACTAGCGCTATGCCCCCTATCACCATTACCCCCGTCGGGCTCTCTGACCTTGACCGCCTGCAACAGATCGGCCGCCAAACGTTTTTCGAGACATTTGCTGCCAGCAACTCCGAGCAGAACATGCAAACGTACTTGGCCGAAGGATTTTCCAAGGAAAAACTGACGGCGGCGCTGTTGGAGCCGCATTCCGCCTTCTACTTTGCCGAAATGGCAGGCCGGGTCATCGGGTACCTCAAAGTCAACACTGGCCCGGCCCAAACAGAGCAGCAAGTCGCTCACACACTAGAAATTGAGCGCATCTACGTCTTGCAGGAGTTTCACGGCCACCGGGTCGGGCAGGTGCTCTACGAACACGCCCTAGCCTTGGCCCAACAGGCGCAGGCTGAGTACCTATGGCTGGGCGTGTGGGAAGAAAACGTGCGCGCCATTCGCTTCTACGAGAAGAACGGCTTTGTTGCCTTCGGCCAGCACGTGTTCACCCTAGGAGACGACGAGCAGACCGACATTCTGATGAAGCTAGTCTTGCCACGCACCCCCTCCCCAGTTTAGTTTCTAGTGCTCATTTCTTGCAAGTTATGCAGCAGCAACTCCGCGCCCACATAGAAAGGAGCGTCTCGCTGACGGATGGGGAGTTTGCGAGTGTGCTGGCGCACCTGACTGAAAAACAGTGCAAAAAACGCGAGTTTCTGATTCAGGAAGACCAAACGGTCGAGTACGCTTACTTCGTGGTGTCGGGTTTGTTGAAGCTGGTTTACACTGATGACGCGGGAAAACAGCACATTCTATCGTTTGCTATGGAGGACTGGTGGGAAAGTGACTTCCGCGCCTACTACACCCAAACGCCCGCGACCCTGTCGTTGCAATGCGTGGAGGATACGGTCGTGTTCTGCTTGTCGCTGGAACACTACCACGCGCTTTGCGCTCGGCTGCCCAAGATGGAACGCTTCTTCTTGCAAAAAGCGACGTTTGGATCTATTGCTGCCCAGCAACGCGTGCTTTCCCTGCTGACCACCAACGTTCAGCAGCGCTACGACCAACTGCTACAACACTACCCGCGGCTGGTGCAGCGAATTTCCAAAACCCTGCTCGCCTCCTACCTAGGGGTCTCGCGAGAAACGTTGAGCCGACTTTCCTAGCGCACTTTGCTGAGCCCAATAGAAACTAGTGATGTAAATCACACCTAGTCTTGGGCGTGCGTTGGCACTTTTGCTGCGGCAAGCCTAACCTCTAAAGGCAACGCCCTCCTACCCGCACCGGCCAACCATCTGGGGCAGTACTTTAAAACGCAGCAAACATGGAAAAGCAAGTAATCAACCCTTGGCAATGGCAGCAGCAGCGCAGCTACGTGCAAGCCGTGGAAGTGCAGCACGTGATGGGCACCCTGTATTGTGCCGGGCAAGCCGCCGTCGACGCGCAGGGCAACTCCAGCACCGCCGATATGGAAACGCAGCTACGGCAGGCCCAGCAAAACGTCGAGCAGGTAATCCGTACGGCAGGCTACGAATGCCAGAACATCGTCAGGCTAACCCTTTATACCACGTCCTCGGCCGAGCTGTTCGCCTGCTTCGGGGTTTTCCAGGAGTGGGTAGCTCGCCATGGAATACAGACGGCGGCTACCCTACTGGAAGTGAAGGGTTTGTTTGAAACGCTGAAGGTGGAATTAGAGGCAACCGTTGTGAAATAAATTTCGGCGAGTAGTTCAAGCAATCGGCCCGCAACTTCACTCGGGAAGCCAGGACCACAACTACGGTGGAAACCACAAGTTCAAGCAGTGGCTCAGTGACTGTTATGCACAGTCTAAGCACCTATGTATAGTAGCTTAAAGAAACCCGCCGTGTTAATGAGTTGTGCATGGAGCCCGATAAAGCTTCGGTGAAGAAGGCTGAGCGCCAAGCTGCCCGGAACGAGTAGCTTGGGATAAACCTTGTTCGGCACCGCCCCCTTTTAGCTAAGTACCACCACAGCTTTGCCTTTCACTTTGCCCTGACTTGTTTCCTGGTAAGCCTGCCTGACGTTGACCAGGGGATACACCTTCTCCACCGGAATTTGCAACTGGTCCTGGGCCAGCGTGGCCAGCGTGTTGAGCCCCTCTGTGGTGGGTTTCAGGATAAGAATCCGGTGCTTTTTGGTGGAGAACAGGTTACGCAGAAACGACAGCACCAAGCCCAGTGGCGAAGGCAGCGTACTCACAAAGGTGGCGCGGGGCTTAAGCAGCTTTTTGGCGGCGGCGAAGGATAGTTTGTCTGACAAGTCGATGATGGTATTGAAGCGCTGGGGCAGCTGCGCAACATCCTGCCGGGTATAATCGAGCACCGTGTCGGCGCCCCAGGCCGCGGCGGCCGTAGCTCCTGCCGGACCGGTTACGGCCGTCACCTGGGCGCCACGCCGCTTGGCTAGTTGCACCGCGAACATTCCTACGCCACCCGTAGCGCCGTTGATCAGCACCTCGTCGCCTTTGCCAACGGCGGCTAGCTGGTCGACAATCTGCAAAGCGGCCAGTCCGGTTACGGGCAGGGCCGCCGCTTGCTCAAACGAGATGCTAGCTGGTTTTAAGGCCAGGTTAGCCTCGGTGACTGCCACATAATCGGCCAGGGCGCCACCCTTGAAGACCTCCAGCAAACCAAACACGGCGTCGCCCACCCGGAAGCGCGTGACGCCGGGGCCTGCCTGAGCTACGACACCCGAGAAATCGATACCGACGCCCTTCGGAAACTTCGACCCCGACATGAGCTTCATCTCGCCCCGGTAAACCTTCCAATCCAGGGGGTTGAGGGAAACGGCCTTTACTTCAATCAATAGCTGATTTTTCTCGATGGCGGGGGTGGGCTGCTCCCGAACCGCCAGGACCTGCTCGTCGCCGAACTGGTCATACACTACTTTACGCATGGGGTTGCTAGTTTTAGTGGGCCGCAATAAGCCAGGCCCGCGTCCGGTGCGACCAGGCAACCGGCTCTTGGCTGCCGCGGGGTAGCTCTTGCCCTGCAAAGGTGGACCGGCGGCCACCCCAAATGGTAGCGCTAAACGGCGCAAAAACAGTCCGATACGACAGCACTGCCGCGCTTGTCCGATTGAGCTGATTTTCTGCCTTTTTGGAGTAGCCCTAGGGCCGCGCCAGCCCCACCTTTGCTCCATACAAATCGAATTGTCGTATGGAAACGCACAAACAATCCCCCGTCACGCTGGGGCCCCAACAAGGCGAAACCTTGGCCGTAATGGGCAGCAATTACCGCATCCTGGCCACCGGCCACGACACGGCGGGCGCCTACGCCACCATCGACATGGTGGTGCCGCCCGGCGGCGGCCCCGGTCCCCACGCCCACGCCGACATCGAAGAAACCTTTTTTGTAGTGGAAGGCGAAGTGGAAGTGAAATCCGAGTTCGGCACGTACGTGGCCGCCGCTGGCTCGTATATCCGCATTCCGAAGGGGGGCGTCGTGCACAGCTTCAAAAACAAAAGCGCCCAGCCGGCCCGGCTGCTGTGCACCGTGGTGCCGGCGGGCCTGGAAACCTTTTTCCAGGAGATTGGCCAGCCGGTGGTCGCCGGTCAGTTTCTGCCGCCACCCGTGCTCGATGCAACCGCCATCCAGCGCATTCAAGCCCTGGCTCAAAAGCACGGGCAGCAAGTGTTTCCACCCAATTTTCTCGATTAATGCCCCTACGACTGCGAGTAGCGCTTGGGGTGGAGGCCGTAGTGCTTTTCAAACAGCCGACTGAAATGGCTTAGATTGGAAAAGCCCAGCTCGTAGCCTACCTCGGCCACCGAGTGCTGGCCCTGCTTGAGCAGGAAGGCGGCTTCCTTCATGCGGGCCTGCTGGTAGTAGGTGTACACCGAGCTGCCGAAGGTTTGCTTGAAGAGTTGCTTGAGCTTGGTTTCGCTCATGGCGGCCTGTAGGGCCAGTTCCCGCAACACGGGCGGCGTGCCTAGGTCGTCGAGCAACTGATTGCGCACGAGTAGCAGCCGCTCCGCGTCGGCGCTGTTGAGGGGCTGGTGCGGGGCAGATTCGCGCTGCACCAACTTCCGAAACAGCAGGTACAGCAGCTCCTGCACCTTGATCTGGGTATAGAAATGACTTAAACTGTCCTGCTGGTTCACTTCCGTGATATTGCGCAGCAGCAGCTTGGTTTCGGCCGTCATGTTCTCGAAAAACAGGAAGGAACTGCCCTCCGCCGTCAGGGTAGCCAGCACCGCGTGGGGTTCACTACCGGCTAAGAGCGCCTTCAACCGAGGGGCTCGGATGCCCACCACCATGTAGTGAATAGCGCGGTGCGCCGGAAAGCAGATAGTGGAGCTTAGATCGTTGGACGTCAGTTGGATGGCTGAATCGTCGCGCTGGGAAAACCGGACCCGCGGATGGTTGGCGTAGGCAATGTCGAGCGGCTGCTCATTGTTGTAAAAGAAGATGGTAATCAGCCCGTTGTCATCGTCGGCTGCCTGCCGTTTAATAATGAGGTCTTCACGAAGAATATAGTGGTGGACAACCAACTTGAAGTCGGGCCCGAACCGCAGCTTGCGTACATACCCTTGCCCTAAGTGCTCTGGAATGACTACCAAGTCGTTATGCGCTGGCGCTTGGATGTACCGGGCAAACTGCGTGATAAAATCGAAGTCGGGAGTCGCTGAAAAGCTGAACGTCATTCCAATTAACGGGTAAGCTGGTGTTGGGCGGGGTGGCAAAGAAACAAACCAAGCTGTTTCTCTCACCGAAAACTAAGTAGCCGAAGCGGAATTTGTTGGAGAAAAGGCCAAAGATGAAAATAGGAAATAGAAATCCATGGCAGCTGATGGCTACTGCTAGCACAGTCTTCCCCACCTAATTCAGCACGCTGAGCAAGAGGCACTACTACCCGTTGCGTCAATAAGACTCTGTACTCATTTCAGGGGGCAACTGTCCGCAGTTTACCTAGGCGAGCCCGTATCAGCCAACCCGCCCCCTGCCTGTATAGGGCCTCGATTAGGGTTTACTCTTGCCCTGTTCCAAATAAGATGGTTCCCAGTCTTCGACGGCTAGCCGCCAGCCGATCCACTCAAGTATATTTTTTCTCCAGTGGGTCAAGCAACCCGCTTTTACCAAGAAAGAAATGCACCGTTCACCAAACCGCTATAACTTGCTGCCCAACGGGGTAAAACGCTTACTCCCTTGAAAACGCAAATCCAGTTACTAACACCCAAAGCATGGCTTCAGGTTTTTTTGCCCTCTTAGATGACATATCTGCTTTGGTAAAAGCAAGCGCGGCTAGTTTAGATGACATACCCGCCCAGGTAACCAAGACCACCGGCAAGGTTTCCGGCATTGTTATCGACGATACGGCCGTTACGCCCAAGTATGTTGTGGGCCTCGACCCTTCCCGTGAATTATCGATTATCTATCAAATAGCGAAAAAATCACTTATAAATAAATTATTTATCCTGACTCCCGCCGCCTTGTTGCTCGGGTATTTTGCTCCTTGGGCCATTACGCCCATTTTGATGTTTGGCGGGGCGTACTTGTGCTTCGAAGGGTACGAAAAAGTGCATTCCCTGTTTAGCAAATCCCACGCAGTAGATGTTGAAAGCGAGCAGGTAAAAACGATTACGCCCGAGGAGCTGGAAAAGGAACGGGTGGCAGGGGCCGTGCGCACCGACATTATTCTATCGGCCGAAATCATAGCCATTGCTTATAGCCAGGTAGCCGACCAGAAAGTGGTAAATCAGATTGCCGTCATGGTGGCAGTGGCCATTTTTATCACCGTGGCGGTATATGGCTTTGTGGGCTTGCTGGTTAAAGCCGACGATATTGGAGTACACCTCACCCAAGATAAATACCCTCCTTTAACTCGAAAACTGGGGCGTGGCATCGTGAAATTTATGCCCCGCTTCCTGAACATTTTGAGTTATGTGGGTACGGCAGCCATGCTGTGGGTAGGAGCCGAAATCATAGCCCACGGCATTCCGGTTACCAGTCATTTACTGCACGAGTTGGAACATGCTTTAGCTGATATACCGGCTGTGGCCTGGCTGGCTAAGGCGCTGGCTTGTGCTATTGCCGGGATACTTATTGGTTTTGTGGTTGAAAAACTAGTGGTGTTGTTTAAAAAGGTGTTTCGCAAGCAATAACAAGCCCTGGGGCCGAATAAGGCAGTAGGAGGCACCCGCCGCAAAAGAGAAGATCAATGAAGAAGTGGTTTCTGAATAGTTTGCCCTAAGCCGACTTCTGAGGTAGAGTGCTATGATTATTATCCGCCCCGTCCAACCTACCGACTTAGCGGCCTTGGCCACCCTATTTCTACAAAGCCGCCGGGCGGCGTTTTCCTGGCTGGAACCAACACAATTTCAATTAGCCGACTTCGAAGAGCAAACGAGGGACGAAACCATCTGGGTGGCTACCCTTCCTGAGGGGCCGCTCGTTGGTTTTGTTTCCGTATGGGTACCTACCCGCTTTCTGCATCACCTCTTTGTGGCACCTTCTTATCAGGGCAAGGAATTGGCTCGCGCTTGCTGGCTAGCCTGCGCGCTTGGTTGCCTTTGCCGTACACGCTCAAATGCTGGACCCGAAATACCCGCGCGCTGGCCTTCTACGCCAAGCACGGCTGGCGAGAATTGGGTAGTGGCGGCCAAGGAGAAGAAACCTATCAACTGCTGCAATTCGAGGCCGCATCCAACCAGCCTCCGCCAGCCGAGCACACTACTTGAAATCTAGCCTTAAGCGACTACCCGGACGGTAGCGTTACCTCAATTTTTCGCTTGATCGACCAAAGAAAAACGCTGAAAATTGATGTAAAGCAGATGGTAGTAAAAGGGTGACAAGATCTACGGAAGACGCTATACCAGTGGCAAGGCATTCGGCGTTGTTGTGGCGTGATCTTCTATTCTTTATCCTTCTATGTCGCCTGTTAGTGGGGCTACTATCGTGTTTTGGGGCCTGTTGTGGGCTGGCTTCTGTGTCGGGTTGTGTTTCGGCCCTTGGCGCGCGGCGCCTCGTCTGCTAGGCTGGGCGGCGCTGGCGTGCGTCGTGCACCTATACACCTTGTGGCTGGTGCCCCCCTGGACCGTGTGGGCGTACTGGCTCGGCTTGGTGCCCGTCACGTGGCTGCGGGAAATGGCCTGGCCAGCGCCCTTGAACTGGCTTGGCAAGAGCATCGGAGTGCTGTGTTCTTTAAGCTGGGTCTACGCTTGGCGGCGAACCACACCCGTCGCGGCCGGGCTGGTTCGCCCGGCCCCCGGGTCAGTACGGGCCATCACGCCGGCCGTGCTGGTCGTGGCCGTTGGCCTGCTGGTGGAAGCCTACGCTTCGCGTTATTCCTTTCTGCCCTTAACCGCTGTCCAGCACCTTTACTATCTGACCTTGCCCGGCCTAGATGAAGAGGTGTTTTACCGCGGCGCCCTGCTAGGGCTACTGGCCCCCGGCTTGCCCCGCACCCTGCCCTTGCCCGGCACGCGCACGAGTTGGGGTGGGGTGGTGGGGGTGCTGCTCTTCACCCTCGGCCACGGCCTAGGCTACCCGAGCCGGCTGTTCGAGCTGGGCTTCGGCGCCGACTTTTGGCGCTACATGCGGGCCTGGTGGTCGCCGACCCATTTCCCGCTCCACACCGTGCTTTTCCAACTGGGGATGGGCACGTTTTTCCTGTGGGTGCGCGAGCGCACGGGCTCGACTTGGGTGGCCGCCGCCGTTCACTGTCTGATGAACGGCTGTCTTTCCCTTGGTCATGCCGCCGGCTAAGGCGTCGCCGGGTATAAGACTATGCCTCCCCTAAACAAGCGTTCTTTTCTGGGAGTGGAACCGGGGTAGTGGTAGCGTGAATTCGTGCTAGCCAATAGCAGATATCGTCGAGGCGAGCTAAGGCTACGCGTAGCGAGAAGTTCACGTACGCATCGGTTACTAGCCTAAGGTTCTTACCTCGAATACCAAGATTAACTTACTAAACCCTATCACCGTTTGGAGCCTGGCCAACACGCTTTTTATAAAGCAAGTACTGGCCGTAAGCCGTTTCTGCGTTGCAGAAACGGCTTACGGCCAGTACTAGGGATGAGGCAGCTCACGCGCGGCGAGCGAAGGAACTGCTTATGCAAGACGCAGCATTACTTAACAGAGACCTAGGCTGTAAGTAGATACCTAAGCAAGCAGTGCACAGGGTTACTTTTCATCGTCCGTGCCCGTAACGAAGCACAGATTCCGCCGAAGCAAGGCCGAATTAATGGCAACTGCCAAGGCGCTTGCAGCACTTCCACGGGCTTGGTCCAGAACTATCCGGCGGGGTTGAAGGAAATACCGGTCAGCTTTTCGGTCAAGTGCCATAAGCGGGTGGCAGTGGCCGCATCCACCGAATAGGCCATCACCCCGGCCGACTCTACCCCGTTTGCAAAGCCCTCGCCGGAGGCTAGGCGGGCAACGTCGCTATCCTCACAGTACACGCCCCCAATAGTGTTCAGCAGCGGACTAGTTGCACACCAGATGGTGGTGGCAGCGCCTTGCGGGATGGATTTGAGCGAGCCAATGACTTCCGGCACTTCCTTGCCTTGCTTGTCATAGAAGCCGAACTGCTGCAATATGTCCATCGGCGCTTCTCTGAGCAACTCGGTTCCCCAGATATTGCCCGGGTGTAGGGAGTATGCCCGGATGCCCGCCGCGTGGCCCCGCTTGTCCAGCTCCAAGGAAAACAGGTTGAGCGCCGATTTGGACTGCCCGTAGGCAGCCATGGTATCATAGTCGCGGTGCTCGAAGTTGGGATCTTCGAAATTGAACGGGGCAAACTGGTGCCCAAGTGAGGACACGCTGACTACGCGGGCGCCCTGGGCTTGCTGCAACGCTGGCCACAAGCGGGCCGTGAGCTGAAAAGGGGCTAGATAGTTGGTGGCCAGCTGCGACTCGCTGCCCCGGCTGTCGCGGCGCAAGGGCACGAACATGATGCCGGCGTTGTGGATGAGCAGATGCAAGGGCCGGCCCGAAGCCAAGAACGAGGCCGCAAAGGCGTCAACCGAATCTGGCTGCATCAGGTCGAGTTCGGCCAACTCTATGTTGGCTACGCCCGCCAGATTTTCCCGGGCCTTTTCCGGGCTGCGGGCAGGCACAACTACGGTGGCGCCCGCGGCGGCCAGGACTTTGGTGGTTTCCAGGCCAATGCCGGTGTAGCCGCCCGTGACGATAACTACTTTGCCGGCCAGATTTATTCCTTTGATGACTTCGCTGGCCGTGGAAGTGGCCGTAAAGCCCGAGCCTAGGGGCGCTTGCAAGGCGCCGTTATCATTTGTCTGTTCCATTATTTTATGCGAAAAAGTTGCCACAAAAACCCTGGCTCCTGTATCTAAAAATTCAGTTACCAGATGAAAGACTTGCCTCAGCCGGTAAAGAGCAGGTAGCGCGCATACCTACTTCTCCCGGTTGGTTGCGCTTATTTCATTAAGCTGATGTTGGTCATTCCGCCGTCGGCCAGAATTTCCGTTCCGACAACAAACGAGGAGTCGTCCGAGGCCAGGAAAACCGCTGCTTTTCCCATTTCGGAGGGTAGTCCCATCCGGCCCACGGGAATGATGTCTTTCCAGACCTGCTTAACTTGTTCTAGCTGCTCCTGCGGCACTATCTTACCGAATACCGGGGTATCAATGGAGCCGGGCGACAAGGTGTTGACTCTGATTTTACGCTCCAGCAAATCCAGCGATAAGCCTTTGGCCAACGAAATAACTGCCGCTTTGGCCGCGGCGTAGATTGTCATGCCTGGTGCGGCCCGGTGGGCGGCGCTCGAACCAATAAGGATGATGGAAGCTCCCTCGCTTAGGTAAGGCAAGGCTTTTTGAACGGTGAAGTAGGAACTCTTCAAATTCAAGTCCATGTACCCGTCGTAGTTGTCTTCCGTAACATCGTCGATGGCGGCCATGGGGCTGCCGTCGACGATACCGCCCGCATTCACCACCACCGTATCAATCTGGCCGAACCGCTCGAAAGTGTCTTTGAAAACCCGTTCCAAGTCTTCCATCTTGGTTACGTCGGCTTGGAGGCCGATAAAGTTGGGGCCAAGCTGCTGAACGGCTTGGTCGAGGGTTGCCGGGTTTCTACCGGTGATGGTGCCGACGGCCCCTTCGTGTTGGAGCGCTTCGGCAATGCCGAAGCCGATGCCACTATTGCCGCCCGTTACCACGGCGACTTTGTTTTTAAGCTTGCTCATGTTCTCAGTTAGTTGAAATTCAGAGCGCCAAAGGTAGAAGCGCATTGTTTCTTTTCGCAACTTTGTATCCAAAAGTAACAGTAACCTCCAGGTAACCTCGCCCCTTATGTCCTGCCCCCCTCGCCTCAATGACCAACACCGAAAGGAAATGCGCGCCGTCCAGGACTCGATGGACGTGCTCAGCGGTAAATGGAAGATTTCTATCATCTCCTCGCTGTGCTACTACAACCAGCGCCGCTTCTCCGACATTCTCGCCGACGTCTCGGGCATCTCCAACAAGATGCTCAGCAAGGAACTTAAAGAGCTAGAAATCAATCAACTCGTGCGGCGCACCGTTTTGAGCACGCAGCCCATTACGGTGCAGTACGAACTAACCGAGCACGGCCTGACGCTGCAGACCATAATCCAGAACTTGACGGAGTGGGGCATTGCCCACCACCAAAAAATATTCAAGCAGTAGGTCGAGCAGTCCATGCCACGCAACCGGGCAGTAGCCCGTAGGTAAAGGAACGTGCTTACTGCCCGGTGGCCCTGGCGCACGTGCATACCGTGGAGCGCAGCCGAATTTTTATTCGGACAGCGCCAGGTGCCCCCATCATCATCCCTGTTGGCGACGCATATCGAAGCACTTTCTACACCCGGCTGTAGACCAAAGCTAGAAACCTGGTTTGGTTTGCGGCGCGTTGTATTGCCGTCTGTAAATCCGCTTTGACGCAGCTACGGGGTTGCAGCTAAGAAATTTCACATCTGCTTGTTGCTGCTTGAAGTGGTCTTTTAAACAAACAAAATAGGTCTTCTAAACAAAGCCCGCCGTCGACAGGCCCTCGACCTTTGTCTCAACGCCAACCACTAATTTCTTAGCCGTGAGACAAGCTAATTTTCAAGGAGCCCTGCAAAAAGCCCTGCGCTCGGGTTTTGATGCCACCACCACTGCCACCGACGTCATCAAGGGCATCAACTTGACTGGCAAAATTGCCATTGTAACCGGGGGCAACGCAGGCATCGGGTTGGAAACCACCCGGGTGCTAGCGGCGGCCGGCGCCCATGTCATAGTTCCGGCCCGCGACGTGGAAAAAGCCAAACACAATCTGCAAGGCATTGCCAATGTGGAGCTGGAAACGATGGACCTAATCGACCCCGCATCCATTGATGCGTTTGCCGAAAGGTTTTTGGCTTCGGGCCGGCCCCTGCATCTGCTCATCAACAACGCCGGTATTATGTGGGTGCCGTTGCGCCGCGACCACCGGGGCATCGAGTCGCAGCTGGCGACTAATTATTTGGGGCAGTTTCAGTTGGTGGCTCGCCTGTGGCCAGCCCTCAAACAAGCCCAGGGCGCCCGGGTCGTCAACGTGTCTTCGTTTGGACACCAGATGGCGCCGTTCAACTTCGAAGACCCTAATTTCGAGCAGCGCGAATACCACACGCTCGAAGGCTACGGCCAATCCAAAACCGCCAGCAACTTGTTTACCGTGGCGCTAGACCAGCGGGGTCAGGCCGTGGGCGTCCGGGCTTACGCCGTTCACCCGGGCTCCATCAACGGCACCGAGCTTGGGCGCGAAGCACCCCTCGAGTTGTTTCAGCAAATGGGATTTTGTGATGCGCAAGGTAATGTGCTGCCCGAGGTGGCCGCCAAGCTAAAGACCGTTCCCCAGGGCGCGGCAACCACGGTGTGGTGTGCAACCAGCCCCCTACTCGACACCATGGGCGGCGTGTATTGCGAAGATGCCGACGTGGCCGAACTGGACGAAGGGCAAATCGAACACCGCCACGACGACCCGTCTACGGCCCGAGGCGTGCAGCCTTATTCCTTGGACCAGACCAGCGCCGAGCGGTTGTGGATCCTGAGCGAGCAACTCACCGGCATCACTTTCCCCGCCAACTAAGGCTAGCCCTACACCCTCGGGCGCCAATAGCACTGGGCTTTAGCTGCTGGCTGGGACGCTCAAGTAACAGAAAGATTATATTGGCCAAGGCGGGTTATGTCTGCGGCCATCAGCCCCTTCCGAACTGCGCACCCGTGAAGTGTAGTTACAGGCTGCGGCTATGAGCAGTTAACTTCCAACTCTGATGGCACGAGTTATATGGAACACGTATCAACCTACCTGACCCCGGAAATCAAGCTGTCTTGCTACGAAGACCACTTCTTTAAATCAGACGTGGTTTTCGACCACCACATGCTGATCTGGTTTATTTCCGGGCAAACCAAAATTGTGCAGGCCGAAGGCGTGCACTACTTCCAAACCGGCGACATCTTTCTGATTCCCCGCAACCAGCCGGCTACCATCCTCAATTACCCCAAAGACGGTTTGCCGCACAAAACCGTGGTTATGACGCTGACCACCGACATGCTCCGCACTTATTACAGTCGGCTGGCGGTGCAAGCGCTAGGGCCGGCCGCCCCGAAGATTCGCAGTTTTCGTCGGCATCCGCTCCTGGAGAGTTGCTTGGCTTCCTTGGTGCCCTACTTCGCCGTGGAAGGGCCTTTTCCCCCGGAATTAGCCGCCCTGAAAATCACGGAGGCCATTAGCATTTTGCGCACCATCGAGCCGGATTTGGACGATCTGTTGGCCAATTTCGATGATCCCCATAAAGTTGATCTCATCAGCTTCATGGAAAAAAACTACATGTTCAACATGCCCGCTGAAACCTTTAGCCAGCTGACGGGCCGCAGCCTAACTACGTTTAAACGAGACTTTAAAAAGGCATTCAACACCACCCCGCAGCGCTGGCTTACGCACAAGCGGCTGGAATTAGCGCATTACCACTTATCGGAGCAGCGCAGAAAGCCAACCGACGTGTGCTACGAAACCGGCTTTGAAAACCTCTCGCATTTTTCTTACGCCTTCAAAAAGCAATTCGGGTACTCTCCCGCGCACTTATTGGCCTCTAAAGGCCACGCGCAGCCGTCACAGAATGCGGAGCAGAGAGTCAGCTGCTAACACGAAAATTCTTTGCCCTGCACTACGCTACGCGGCCTAGCAAGAAATTCGAGTGCGTGACTCTAAGCACTAGACCCTGGCATAAAGCGAATCGGCAGTACACCTCAGTGTGCTGCCGATTCGCTTTATGCCGCCTCCCAGATACCAAAATACCAGGCAAGCGGTACCTCAGCTAAACTTTCTTACGACTCGGTTACCGTCTTGTTGGTTGTGGTGGCCGTGGTGGGAGTGGAAAGGCTTGCCACGTAGCGCCACTGCGAGGTAGCGTTGGTAGCGCCGAATTCGGCTAGCACATATCCGCGCTCGGAGGCGTCGAGGTAAAGCAGATCATCGATTAGTAGCTGGGTGGACTGTGTGAAACCTTGTAGGGCGGCCGCATTGCCGCCAAAAAGGCTCTCGAAGCCCGGTGAAGAAACCGAAGAACAGGCGAATTCAGCGCCAATTTTGCGGCCGCTGGCCGTGGTCAAGTCGTTGTACCAGGCATTGTGGGTGTCACCGGCCAAGGAAATCAGTTTCTTGCTGCCGACCGCCGCGAAGATCTTTTCGCGCTCGGCTGGATAGCCGTCCCAGGCATCCAGGTTGTAGGGCAGTACCGTTTCGACGCGGGCGCGCTCGGCCGCCGTCACGGTCGGATCACCCTGCTGAAGCCGGAGCTTGATGCCCACCAACTGCGTGGTCAGGGCCGTGTACTGCGCCAGTATTTCGGGCGTGGCCCCCGTCGAAGCCAGCTGGGCAATCAACACGAGCAGTTCGGCGGGCACGTACATTTTGCCCATGAGCACTTGCGAACCAAGCACTTGCCATTTGGCGGAACTGCTGGTTAACTGGGAGGTGAGCCACTCGCGCTGCTCGGCGCCTAGTATAGTGCGGTTCGGGTTCAGCCAGGCCGCCCCGAAGGCCGCTTGGTTGAACGTGCCGTTTTCGCTGAAGTAGTCGGCGTAAGCTAGCTGCTTGTCGCGGCCGACCATGCGCGTGTCGAGCATAAGCAAATTGGCGAACCCACCCAGGTCGAAGTTGCGGTAAATCTTTTCCCGGCTGGCCACGCGCGCTGGCAGGTATTCGTGCCAGACTTGCTGGGCAATTTGTCGGCGCTGAACAAAGCTGCCTTCGTTGGGCTGGTGGTTTTCGGCCCCGTCCACATAGGCATCGTTGGCTAGTTCGTGGTCGTCCCAGACGCAAATAAAGGGCTTGAGCTGGTGGGCTTTCTGCAGCTGCTTGTCGCGGCGGTACTGCTGGTAGCGGGTGCGGTAATCACTGAGGCTCAAAACTTCGGTGGCTGGCATGTGAAGCCGGTTCAAGGCCAGCGTAGTAGGGTTGGTGCCGTACTGTCCCGCGCCATACTCGTAGATATAGTCGCCGAGATGCACTACCACGTCGGCCTCGGATTCGGCCACCGCGCCGTACACGTTGAAAAGGCCGGCTTGGTAGTTGGCGCACGACACGACGGCCAGCTTCACGCTGCCGACCTGACCCGCCGCGGGCAGCGTGCGCGTTTCGCCTACCACCGACTTGGCCTTGGTTAGGGTATTGGAAAAACGGTAGTAGTATTTTTTGTTGGGCGTCAAGCCTGCCACGTCCACGGCGACGGTATAGTCGCGCTCAGCCGTTGGGGTGACTGTGCCGCTTTGCAGCACGGGCGCAAAGCGGTTGTTATCGGCGAGTTCCCACTGCAGAGACGCCGCGCCTATCTCGCGGCTTATGGGTACATAACGGGTCCAGAGCAGCACACTGGTTTGCGTCGGATCAAAGCTGGCTACTCCTTCCAGAAAGCCAAATGGCACCGGAAAACCAGGGGCATCACTATCATCCTCGCAGCTGACCAGCAAGGTGGGCAGCAAGGTAACT
Organism: Hymenobacter sp. YC55; assembly: GCF_029433095.1. Taxonomy (GTDB): domain Bacteria; phylum Bacteroidota; class Bacteroidia; order Cytophagales; family Hymenobacteraceae; genus Hymenobacter. The sequence goes on along the minus strand of NZ_JARNTX010000003.1, from coordinate 277,801 downwards.
CCCCCGGAAACCAACGCGGTGTTTTTGAGAAACGACCGCCGACTGAGATTTTTAGTATTTTTCAACGCCATAGTATGACTATTAAGCTAAGCTCTGCGAAGGTAGCCAACGCGTATTACCGCATTGTTATAGCCATATTACCGAATCAACTTGTTTGCTTTCAACACGTTATTCAGGGGCAAGGCCTTTGCCGCTTACTTCTTCCACCCAAGCTTTACTGCCACTGGACCCAGAACAGGGTTTGGGAGAGGCAAGAATCAGAATAATTACCTTGTTGTACTTTCCGCCACCACATGCGGCAAGGCGGGTTGAGTGCGCTCCGGTGACGACCGCCTACACTTAGTATGTTGCGCTAAACCGGCGCATACTATACTAAACGTTCTATTGTACCTCCTGCGCAGGATGGTAAGAAAATGCGGTTACCTAGCGAGAAACCAAAGAGCACCCTAAAGCGCAAATTTGCCTGTCGCACTCGTTAACACAACTCAGTCTAACACCGGGCTTCGACAAGGTAAACAATTGATAATAAGCAGTACTAGGCCAATTCTTCGAAGAGCCTTATCTTGTTAAGGCCAGTTAAGCAAAAGTGGAAAGTCCAACCAACGCCTGGTCTGAAAGGAATAAGTGAAATGCGGTATTTCCACGAAAACAGAGAATTCCTAAAAGAACATCTGGCCCGCCTGATTGCCACGCTCATATTGCTGAGCATGGGTTGGGGCGCCTTTCAAGCGTGGCGGTGGCTGCTTTCCTTGTTTCGGTAAGCTGTAAGAGAGCCCCGAAAAACAGCTGGAAAAAGCCGTGTTTTGTTGCGCCGCGGCAACACGGCCGGGCGCTAGGCAAGTTGCTCTGAGTTATTTGCTCAGAAATTGGGGTCGAAATTAAAATAAATCGGGTTGGACAAACCCACCATCTTGCCGCTCAGCGCCGCTGACTCGGGCACCTGGGGGTAAGCGGTTGCCGGACCTTCCACAACCACTCGGTAGTAGGTCCGACCTGTGGATGGCGGGGTGTCCGTAAACTCGGCGGTGGGGGTTGGGCCGCTGGCTTGGAAGGTGCCGAAGAGGCCACCATTTTTCACCACGCTAATCGTGTAAGGCTCTTTTGCCACAGTGTTTCCGGTTAGCTTAACCCGGAACGTGACGGGCTTGCCCACGGCCTTGGTATTGTCGCCCATCATCATATCCATGGTGCCATCCTGGTTTGAATCGGCGTAGAATTCTACGCGCGGGGCAAACGGATTCGCGCTAACCGAGACCCGGCCGTTGGTAAGAGCCTCGACTACGGCTTGGGAGGTTCGGGCAGTGGCGAACACCCAGGTGGTGGGGGTGCCTACGTAGTTGGCTTTCGCTTGCGGGCTGTTTTTGGTGGCTAACTCGGGAGTGTCTGGCAGGCCGTGGTGCGCGTCGCTGCCTCCCCTACCCGTTAGCTTACGGCCCGAGGAAAGCATATCGTCCCAAATCATAATGGCGTTGGCATTGTTGGACCAGAGCACCGAATTCCAGACTTCCAGCGACTCCAGCATATCGTACGAGTAACCGAAGTGGTCTTTGCCGCTCGGGTGGTTGGCCGAGAGGTGAATGCCGAGCTTGTTTTTCACTTCGCCAACCACCACGTCGCGCTGGTCCCGCACCTCAAACAAGCGCTTATGATCATAGGGCTTGGCCGAGAAGATGTTGCCGTGCCCACGCGTGGTGGTCCATTCCGCGCCGTAGAGCAGCAGCAGCGAATCTGATGTAAACTCGGGGTCGGCCCAGGTATGATGGGCTACATCGCCATCGACGTGATTGTCGTGGTCGGTGATGCAGATATAGTCCATGCCCACCTTGCTGGAAAAGGCTAAAATCTTGGCAATGGGATTGTTGCTGGACTCTTTGCTGTGCCGGGAATGAACGTGCAAATCCCCCTTGAGCCACACTCCTTGGGTTAGGCTAGCTACTGGCAGCGGGTCCCCGGAAGGAGCCGACAACTTGCGCGAGCTTGCGGACTGCATCCCCGAATTGCGGTGGCAGCCCATTATAGCGAACAGCCCAATAAAGCACACGAGGCCGACTAGCTGCGCTAGGTTTCGGGAGAAGTTGATCATGTAAGACAAAACGAAGTGAGTTACTGGGGTAGGCGCCTTCAACCGCCGAGCCTACGGCGGAATCACCTAAAGCAGGCAACCTAAATCTTGGTGGGGAAAGTGAACAGCAAAGCTCAGCTGAGCTTGGCGACATTTCCGGGCCGGCGGAGACAGTCCGAACCCGTTTAACTTACTCGCCGGCCTAGCAGCAAGGCAAGCGCTGAATAGACGAGGGGAGAAACTCTGCCGTGAGCCCCTCCCCTCCGCGCCTCCTACTTCAGAAGAGTACGCTGGGCAAAGCACCGGATTTGCCGCCTCGCCCGCAAGCTAGCTCGCACAGCTTCATACAAACATAAAGCAGACGCCCCGCGATTACCAACTGAAATATACCCTACTCGCTTGCTGGACAACTGCTTAGCGTTACACGCTACTGGTGGCCGTTAGTTCTAAGCGTGACACAGGGTTCCGCTTTCTTCCCTTAAGAGAATACGTCGTTGAGCACGCCGGCCAAGCGGATGCCGGCCTGCAACAGCCGCTGCTCCATTACGGCAGCGTACTTGGGGTAGTAGCGGTAATCCAGTTCGGGCTGCTGCTGGGCTTCCACGGCCAGGGGCTGACTGAGCTGATAAGACTCGTAGAGCCAGGTGGCGGGTTCATCTTGCTGCCATTGCCGGATTTGCGTCCGGTCGGCATGATCCACGGTGGCGGCCAGTTCCAGGTACGTCAGGCCCGTGTAGTCGATCAGGCCACTGTCCCAGAGCCCGTGCAGGTTGGTGTCCTTGCCCCGAAACTTCACCAGAATCTTGTTGCCGCCCCGGGTTTCGGCGGTGCCCGTGTGCAGGGGCTGGTGCACGTCGCCGATGATGTGCACTACGAACTTGAGGGCAAACACCTTTTGCTCGCGCGTGGCCGCCGGGTCGCGCAGGGTTTTGATTTGGGTTAGCAAGCTGTTGTAAGCCGTTGGCTCGGTGATGCTCTTCAGCTGGCTTTCGTACTGAGGTTGCGTGAGGCCCACGGCCGTGTTCACGTAGTGCCAGGGCGAGGTGTAAGCAAAGTCGGGATACGGCCGAATTTCGTCGGGGTAGGTGCTTACCAACGCTAGCGTTTCGTGGCCGAGCAGCCGGGTGATTTCCCTGCGGGCTTTGCCGTTGAGATGGTTGTCGGCCACTTTGCCGATGGCGCGGTGCCCCACTACGCCCCAAGCAAACCCTGCGAAAGGCAAACCAAAAAACAGCGCGAGCAAGCAGTACTTTTTAAGCATCGAGAAAAAGAGGGTATGAGAGATTATAAAAACCAACGCCTGCGGGCGGGACCTGCAGGCGTTGGCTTAAGCGCAAAAGGTTAGTTGAAGATGTAGCGCAGCCCGATCTGCATGTAGTAGGTGGAGCTAAGACTTACCGCGTCGCGGTAGGTGCTGGATACCAACTGGCTGGTGATGTTGTCGCGCACCAGGCGGAACGTGGGCCGGACGCCATTAGGCGCCAGCGTGGGGTTCAAGCTCGCTGTATTAACTGGCTCGAGGATAGCAGAGTTGTTGACCGTGCGCTGCTGCTGGCGGCCCCACTCGTTGTTGAGCAGGTTGCCCACGTTGAAGATGTCCAGGCTTAGCTGCAAGGTGTTGCGCTTGTCGCCGATATTGGTGAACACGTCTTGCAGGATTTTCACGTCGAACTGGTTGCGCCAAGGAAACGTGGCTCCGTTGCGCCGGGCGTACTCGCCCTTATGCTTGCGCAGGTAATCATCTTGCTCGATGAAGGCAAAGAAGGCATCCGACTGCTGCTGGCCCGAATACGTAACGGCCGTCGCGCCCGAACCTACAGTTACCGGCACAAAGTCGATTTCCGACGCGTCCCGCGGAATGTAAATCAAGTCGGCGTTGGCGCCGTCCCGGTTGAAGTCGGAGCTGTAGAGGTAGGAATAGCGGCCCTGGCTGGCACCTTCGTAGAACAAGGAAACGGTGGTACCCAGGTGCCCGAGGTACTCGCGGCGGTACGAAAGCGAGGCCACTACCCGATGAGGCAGGGTGTTGCCGTTGTAGTCCAGCGAGAGGTTATTGGCCCCGTTAATGGTAGCTGTGCCCTGCCAGGCCGACAGCGGCTGGTCGCCGCCCCCGTCGTAGAGGTTTTTGGCATCGGTGTAGGTGTAAGCCACCGAGCCGAACAAGTTGTCGCTGAACTTCTTGTCAAGCTTGCCAGTCAGCGAGAAGTAGTAGCCCTTAGAGGCGTTGTCGAGCACAATGGCGTTGTAAGGCCCGATGTTACTGCCCATTGTGCCATTGGCTACCGGCAAACCAGCCGTGGTAATTGGGTTCACGAACTTATTGGTGTTGGCCGCGGGGTACATAACCCGGTGGTCGGGGTAGCTGCCAGTGCTGTTGAGAGCGGCATTCACCGGGTTGATCAGGTTGGCATTGCGAAATACAGCCGCGTTCAGGTCCCGGTTGACAATGCCTTCCAGGGTACCAACGATGCCCAGGGGCAGCTTGGCGTCCACAGCCAGCGAGCTTTTCCACGTTTGCGGGAAACGGAAGTCTCTCGCCAGCGAGGTAGTGGTGCTCGGAATAATGGTGCCGGGCGTAGGGGGGGTATCAGGACGATAATAAGCAGGATCAGGGTTGAACGGGCCCGGTACTTGGCTGCCCGAGTACAGTTGCGTGACTTGCAGCAGACCTGCGTCGCCGGCCTGGCTCACGATCCACACGTAAGGCACGCGGCCCGTGAAGATGCCCGTGCCGCCCCGCAGCTGCAAGCTCCGGTCACCAAGCACGTCGTAGTTGAAGCCCACCCGCGGCGACCACAGCACCTGCGACTTAGGCAAGTTGGCCACGTTGATTTTCTCGTCGTTGGCGAAGGTGAGCGGCGAAATCAGCGGGTGCTCCTGCAGCTTGTTGGGGTAAGACGTTAAGTCCACCCGCAGTCCGGGCGTAATACGCAGCCGGTCGGTTAAGGCAATTTCGTCTTGGGCGTACACCGAGTACTGGCCGTATTCGAAGCTCGGGAAAGCCTGCGCAAAGCCAGGCGCCAGCGAGTAGGTGATGCCGTAGTCCTGGGGCAAACGGCCATTCACGAAATCTTCCCAGGAGTTGAACGTGTAGTAGCCAGTGCCGAAGCGCTGGAAGCCGTTCTTGGTTTCACTCAAATCAACCTGCGCGCCCAAGGTTAGGTTGTGGCGGCCCAGGGTCCAGGTGAAGTCGTCCTTGAACGAGTAAATTTTCACGTCGCGCAGGTTGCCGTAGGTGAAGGGCTCGTAGCCGAACGAGGTGAACGGGGTACCGTCCTTGAGGATGTCAACGAACGGAAACAAACTGCTCGTCGAGCTGCGCGGGTCGTTCTGGCGGGTGTAGGTGGCCCGCAGCGTGTTGGCCATGTTGTTGCCGAAGCTGGAATTTAGCTCGGCGGCCAACGAGTAGAAGTTGCTTTCGCTGAAGTAGCCCGCGTTGCGGAAAAACAGGGCGGTGTTCTGCTGGCGGTTGCCGCTGCCGTTGGTGTAGCCCCCAAACGGACTGCGCGAGGTGCTCGGAAACGCCGGGCTCTTGCCTTCCACTTGGCTGTAGCGCACGTTGAAACGGTGCTTGGCGTTGATGTTCCAGTCGAGGCGGCCCAGGATTTTGGTGCGGGGCGCCGTGAAGCTATAGCCTTGGTAAGGCCCCGTTTCGTAGCCGTAGGTGTCGCGCAAGTAAGAGCTGATCTGGTCGAGCTCAGCTGCCGTGGGGCGGGAGATGTTGGTGCCGCTGCCAAAAGGCGCCTCGGGAGTGGCTGCTACGCGCTGCTGACCAGGCGTGCGGTCTTCTTCGTCTTCGAAGTTGGCGAAGAAAAACAACTTGTCTTTGAGGATGGGCCCGCCCAGCCGAAAGCCGTACTGGTAGAAGCGCTGATCCTGAAGCACCACCCGCTCGTCGCCCACCTTGTCGCCCCGGTAGTTTTGGTTGTTGTAGTAGCCGTAGGCCGAACCGGAAAAGTCGTTGGTGCCCGCCCGGGTGACGGCGTTGATGGCCGCCCCCACAAAGCCCGACTGCCGCACGTCGTAGGGCGTCACGTTCACCGAAATAGCCTCGATGGCGTCCAGCGAAATGGGCGCTCCGCCGGCCGGCAAGTTGCCGCCGATGCCGAAGTTGTTGTTGAAGTCCGACCCGTCGACGCTGAAGTAGTTGGAGCGGTTGCTGCCCCCGCCAATACTAGTGCCATTGGCCTGGGGCGTGAGGCGGGTGAAGTCGTTGAGGTTGCGGTTGATGGAAGGCAGCCGCTGCAGCTCGGTGCGGCTGATGTTGGTAACTGAGCCAGTGCGGTCGGAATTGAGGGTGGAGCGTGGGTCGGTGCCGGTTACCGTGACGCCCGCCAGCTCGGTGTTTTCTGCCGTTAGCGTGGCGTTGAGCACGTAGGGCTGGCCCAATTCCAGCGAAACGTTGTCTTGGGTTTGGGTTTTCGAGCCGATGTAGCTGATTACAACCCGGTAAGGTCCGCCAATGCGCATGTTCTGAATGGTGAAACGCCCCTCGCTGTTGGTGGCAGTACCGTAGTTGGTGCCGCTCGGTAGGTGAGTGGCCTGCACGGTAGCCCCAATCGAGGCTTCGCCGGCGGCGTCTTTAATGAGCCCAGTCATGGTGCTCGTCGTTACTTGCGCACGCAAACCAACTACAGTCAGCAGCAGCAGCAGAACGGTGAAATACAATTGCTTCATAAAAGGTGTGAGGTGGCTAGTAGGCTGTAAAGGGCAAGAAATGATGCGCGCTACCTAACGGGCCGGGCATACAGCTCCAGCCAGCAGCGGAAAGTCGGATGAGAAAATGAGCGAATGGAATGGTGTCCAACAAGGAGAACAAGACGGTGGGGCGTACCCCAGCGTCAGAACTGGCGCCTAGCACAACACAAGTAGGCCGGAGGTATGAGTCGACTATTGACCATGATTTTACCCCGCAAAACTACCCGCCCAATATTGCAGCAAGGTTACTGCTGCGTTAAGGCAACGTTGTTAATCCAGGTTCTGGACGGGTAGCGCCTTGGTTTAGTTATGTATCAGTCCTCCCGGGCATCAAATTTCAAACGGGAGTTGGGCGGGCCAGGTACTCGCAGTACAGCTGCACCCTATGGGCGCAAGTATCGGGAAGCTAGTTGAGCGGTGAGTTGGCGGGCCCGGTAACCTTTCAGGTATCACAGAAAGATAACTTGTCAGGAGCAAGCTCATTTGGAGCGGCCCGGTACTTTTGCGGTTCATCTGCTCGGTAGTTGTTTAAAAAAGCAGAGTATTGCCCGCTATGCCTCCGGCAGAACCTTCCTGTTGTCTTACCCGGCCCCGAACCCAACGGTTTTGCTTGCTCTCTCCCGCCCTCCAGCACGTAGTTCTGCACCAATTGCGGCAGACCGTGTTTCCGGAAGGCTACTTCACTCAGGTCCCGCCCGCCGAGTGGCTGCATTTGCTGCACTTAGTTGATCCGCTGCTCCACTTGCTGCCCGGGCCAATACCTCAGGTTGAACTCGCCCAAGGGCGGCAACTGCTGCTGTTGCTGCTAAACCAGTACCTGGATGCCGACTGAAACCGAATGGCCCCGCAGAAAACAAATAGCAAGTTGGCAGTAAACTAGCCTTGCTTCCATAGCCCGCTCAGGCTGGTTGAGGCCAGCCTAAATCATTGCGGCGTTTGCATGCTCACCTGCTCGTACCTAGGAAAGATCGGCTTGGGGCACTACGGGCAGTTTGCGACGCCCTCGACCAGCAGTTTCGAGAAACACCTCAATGCAATAAGTCCTTGGGCAACAAAGGTGAGGTAGCTACCCCACCCTTGTTGCCCAAGGACTCAACGCTTCAATTACTACGCTATACGGTTATTTAAAGGCCGCTTTCAGGCAGGTTTTGCCACGTACTGATGCTACAGCTTGACGGTTTTTTTGGAAACTACTTGTCCCGCGATAGTAACGGTGGCGACGTAGAGGCCGCTGCCTAGGCGCTGGGCATCAACGGGCACCGTGAATGTACCTGCCCGGTAAAGCTTGTTGTCGACCAGCGTGGCCACTTTCTGGCCTAGTTCGTTGAAGAGTTCCACGCTTACGGGGGCGGCCGTCGTCACCTCAAACGAAACCGTCAAGTGGTTGTTGAACGGGGTTGGGAAAACCCCTACCGTCGGCTCCGGCACGTTTTGGCCGCCGCGCGCCGACAGGGTTTGCTCGAACATGTTCAAGTTCATGAAGTTGGCCATGATGGTGGTCAGCGCCGTGTTGTCGAGCAGGCCCTGGCCGCTGATGCGGCCCGCGTGTGAACTGTTGGTGTTGTCTTCAGCGCCCACCCAGATGTCCTGGGGAGTGTGGTTGCCGGGGGTACCGCCCTGGTTGCTGCCCACCCCGGTGCTGGCGCGGGTGCCGTTGCCGTTGGTGAGGGGGTTAGAGCCATAGGCCACCACAATGCGCTTGCCCGTAGCCGACGCCGGGGTGGGATACGTTTTGCCTTGGAACGTAGTCATTACGTACTCCGGAAACCAGCCGCCGGCGCCACCGTCGCCGCGCACGAGGTTGGTGGGCGTGGCGTAGCCGGCTTCCGCCGCAACCGACTTGGTGATTTGGCCGGAGTAAGTGCGGATTTTGGTGCCGTTCTGTTGGGCATCGGCTTCGTCGTGCAACCCTGTAACGGCAAAGCCCCCGCACTCGTGGTCGGACGTGCTGAAGAGCAGGGTCCGGCCGTTGGAAGCCGTATTAAGGAAGGCACGGCCTTCGGCAATGGCGTAGTCGAAAGCCAGCACTTCCTTGATCATGTAGTCCGAGGCGTATACGTTGCTGGTGCGCGGGGTGGCAGGCGTAGCCACATAGTTGGCTTCGCCCCCGCCAACATAAGCGGGCCGGTCGGTCTCAACGGTGTACTGGTTGCCGTTGGAACCGGCCACTACGGTGATGCCGCCCGTGTTGGCGTGCTCTAAGTGGTCGATGCGCCCGGATTCAACTATCAGGAAAAAGCCTTTGCCATTGCTCTTGGCTTGCAACACCCGAATAGCAGCCTGGGTCATTTCCGCTAGTGAGGGTTCCCAGGGCGCGCTGGTTTGCCGATCCTGCTCGAAGTTGACGTGCGAGGCATGAAACAAGCCTAGCAGCTTTTTGCCGTTGGGGCCCGTGTAATCGGCCAGGTTCAGGTTGTTGAGCGCGTCGCGGCTGTTAACAAAGCCGTAGTTACGCTGCGTTACGGCGTAGCCTACCAGGTCCACATCGTCGGCGCGGCGGCCCCGCGTGAGGGTGGCTGGTGCGCTGGTGGCCGGGTCGGTGATGGTGTTGCCGGCGGCATCCCGGATAATTTCGTAGGGGCTCGCCACGTTACGGGGCAAGAAGTGGCGGGAGCCGCCGCCCAGAATTACGTCTAGCTCCACTCCTACTTTAGTGGTGGGCAGCACCCAGTCGCGCCCCGCTGAATAGCGAAACGAGGCCGTAGGGCTAGCATTGAAGATAGCCTCGTACTGGGGCTGGGTAGAGGCGATATACTGCGCGGCAATGTAGTCTTCCAGGTCGCGAAACCAGATGTGACTGGCAAATGCCGCGGGCGTGGCGTGCGTGATGCGGGCCGTGCTTACCAACCCAACAGCGTACCCTTGCTTTTTAGCGGCTTCGAGAATGGTTTCGATGGATTGCCCGGTGGCTGGATCCAGCGAAATCACTTCGTTGTCTTGCTTGCCGCGCTTACCGCAGGCGTACACCGACGCCCCAGGGGCCGAGTCGGTAATCCAGGAGTTAAGCGAGTGGGTGGTTACCGTGGCGTTGTATTTAAGCTTGTCGAGGGCCAGCACCTGGAAATTAGGGTCGGTGTTGAAGCGCTTGCCATCTCGTCCCTGGCCCATTGCCATGCGGGCCGCCGTTTTGGGGGCCAGCCCGAACCCGTCCCCGATGTACATAATGACGTTGGTATTCGAAGTTTGGGCCTGTACGTGCCCGCTGCCCATAGCTGAGAGCATCACTCCCGCGCAAAGTAAACGTGTAAGCTTCATAGCATCTGGAAAAAAGGAGAAAAGAAAGGGCACAAACCCCGTTAGTAGGCCGTAAAAATGCCGCTGCTACATGACGATGGGGTTACGGGGGCATCAAGCCTGCATTACCAAAAAAGCGGCCGGGCGCCAGTTTGATAACATAATGGTTACAAAGCAGCTAGGTGGTCACTGCTATCTTTGGCCAAGACCTTAATTCTGCTTGGCGCTGCCTTGTTTACCCTATGAAATCTGCGTTTCCCGTCTTGTTGTTCTTTCTAACCTTGGGCTTGCTGCTAGTAAGCCGGGCTTCCGCCCTTGGCGGAGGCTCGCCCGTGCGCTACCGGGTAGCCGGGCAAGAAAAGGCTGTGGCGCTGCTCACCGGGGGCAAGGCTACCTACCTAGTAACCGAGAAAACCGTATTGCGGCGCCGGGGGCGGCAATTTGCACCTGTCTACCACAGTGCGGCCCCCATCCGCTGCGCTTTACTGACGGATACCACCCTGTGGCTGGGCACTCAGCAAGGCTTACTGCAGGTAAGCACCCGCAGCGGGCAGGCGCAGCCGCTCAACCCGGCAGGACCGGGCATAGTGGCCCCAGTCACGGCGCTGCTACAGGATGCCACGGGGGCCGTGTGGGTGGGTATGGCTGGCTACGGAGTGTACCAGCAGCGTCAGGGAGCGTGGCAGGCCCAGTTGAACATTCCGACTTTGAACGCGGGGCTGGCAACGGCCGACAGCGCCGTGTGGATTGCCACCAATATCGGCTTGTACCAGTGGCAGCACCAGCAATGGACGCGCTACAACGAAGAGGGCGTAGCCAACCACGAAATACCCGATAACTTGGTTGAGAAGCTGCTGCCCGACGGCGGGGGCAACATGTGGGTGCTCATGTCGGAAGGACTTAGCTGCTTTGCCTGGGCCGCGTCCACCGCAGCTTCCGAGCCGCCGCTGTCCACGGTGAAATACTTGGGGCGGCCCGGCAATGAAGTATACAGCGTGGCTCAGCTTCCGGGCCAGGGCTACCTCTTTGCCACGGCGCTGGGGTTGCTGTTGTTGCCGACCGAGCCGGCAAGTGAAGTGCGCAACCAAGCACCCGCGGCTACCGACCAGGTGCAAAATCGAGCTGCGCTTGTGCCCGTAACGCTGCCAGGGCCTGCGGCGGTGCCTGATTTGCTGCACGTGGATGCGCGGCACCGAATTTGGGTGATGCAGCCCGGACAAGTAAGTGTCTGGCGCAGAAAAGATTTTTCGGCCGCTGCCCAGCCCGCGGCTACTTCCCGTCGGTAAACAAGACAAAGACGTGGGTGCAAAGTCGCGTAGTGCCGCGTAGCAAACCACAAAAAGAGAACACGCTTAGTTAGATGACCCGCTATAACCTTGATGAGTTGGTGCCGAGTTTGCTGCTCGGCGGTATCTGCGTACTGCTGTACGTCTACTACTATCTAGCGCTCGGCCTAATTTGGATTTGGCACTGGATGCTGCACTAAACAACCGTCACTTCTGCTACTCGCTCCTGCGTCCGACTGGGTCATCCCCCGCCACATCAGGGCCTCTGCTTACGGCGTTATCTGCCAGACATTGCCGTAGGTGGCCTCAACCCAACGGGCGCGTACTTAACGGCCCGTGGGTTCGGGAAAGTACTTGCTCGTAGAGAGTTTGGGCAGTAGAATAACGTGGTAGACGCGCATACCGGCCCCATCAGCCAAGGCCGGTAGGAATGGGCCAAAGCGCGCAAACAGGAAATTGCTTATACAGTTTTCTTGCGGGGTTTCGCCTTCTTCTTGGGGGCAATGGCCGGGGCATCTGATTCCGTCGGACCTTGCTCTGCTCCCTCAGTCGCACTTGGAGCCGCCGCGACGGAAGCTGGGGAAACTGGAGGGGTAACGCTAACTGGTGTTACCGTTTTGGTGCGTTGCTTGGCCCAGTAAGTCAGGCCGGCGGCCAGCAGGGCCACGCCACCCACCACTACTTGTCCGGGACTGAGTTGGCCTACTTGGCGGCGCAGGTCACTGACAGTCTGCAACTGACCGAGCATTCCCGTCAAGCCCTCAGGTGCGGCTTGGTTCTTTGAGCCCTTTTTTTCTTTTTTACTTTTTTTGTCGGTGGGCTTGGGGCTGGAATTCTTTTTGTCTTTGGCCATGGTCGTTTAAGGTATGTAAACCTAAATACGTGGGCAGAGGCAGGGTGTTGGTAACAGCCCAGGTAAGAAGTGGTGCCTGCGCAAAAGGCAGGACCACTCCTCGCCTAGACCGTGTTAACTAAGTGAGCAAGAAATAGAAGGTGGCAAGCAGCACCAAGCTGCTCATGAACAACGCCATAACTATGTCGTCGCGTGAGGGGGTAGTTGAAGGTTCCATATTACCGCAAAGTTAACTGTCGTGCTTTTGCGGACTACTTTTGGTGTTACTTTTTCATGTTAAGTTTTTCCACAAACAAGATTTGCCGCGCTTTTGCGCCCATTTCGAGCAACTTAGGGTCGGCAGATCAGGATTCAGCGGCCTTATAAGTAGTGGCGAAAGCATGCCACTCAAGCGCCCAATTACGACCTATAGTGTTTAGCGGAACAGCTACCGGGTTCACAAAATGATAACCGTTGCGTGACTTGCCGGTAAGACCCCTACCCCATCTTTGTGCGCCTCTTGTTGCTGCCGGTGTGGTGAGGCCGCGTGGCTTAGTGGTGGCCAACCCCGGTGCTGCAACATCGGGGTTCTTATTTTAAATACGAAGTATCTACTTCGCTTTGCTTACTCGTTTGCTAACGCCTCTTTTCTAGTTCAAGCTGCCAACCACCACGCCTTTACCCACCTCTTGCTACCTGCTCGCGGAGCGGAAACGCACCTGCCCATGTCTCCTGTAGGCATCACGCTGCGGCTCGCTTGCATTTCAATTGCGGATAAGGCTATGCTTGGCAGGGATATATATCTGCGCTTAATCGTTGTTCGCTGCTTAGCTGCTTATGTCTTTCATGCTCTCTTATAGGCTGCGCCACACCTGGCGGCAACTGCAGCGCTTGCCCCGGTCGGGCGCTTCGCCGTCTGCCCAGCAAGAACTTAGCTCGCTCTTAGGCGCTACCGTAACGATTTTATTTCAATCATATCCCGATCAGCTTTCCGAGGCGCAGCATCAGCTCCTGCGGCAGGTAATGGTTATCGAGCAGGTGTACGCCACGGTGCCGGAAGGTGAGCTCGCCGAGCCCGCTTCCTGGCAAGGCTTGCTCGACACCTTGCTCGCCTCCGTGGCGGCCACGTTCCCACCGCCACTCCCGCTTGCTCGGCCAACCGCTGGCCACTAACCTTGGCTGGCACGCTGCTTTGTTGTCCAATGGCCCTTTCTCAGCTTGCTTTTAGCTTGTTACCCTTGAAAAAACAACTGCCGCTGGTATGGCTCAGCGGCTTGTTTTTGGCTGCGCGTCACCTGGGCCCGCAAGTGGTGGCGCTCTATTCGCTGCCACCTTTTCTGGTGGAAGTGTACTACGAGCCCAGCGGCCCGACCGTGCTGCGGACTCGCTCGCTGCCGATTAGTGCGCGCTTAGACGCGTATGCTGACCACCTCTCGCTGCCTTGTTCCTAACCCCAAAGCCTGGGTTGCGCACTTGGGGGTGCAGGGCGTAAACAAAAGAGCGGTGAGGTATAGTAACTGAATTCGGGCCGGATCAGCGCCTCAAGCTAAAAAGCCGCCTCAGCTGTTAAGGCCAGGGGCCGCTTGGTAAGCCGAACACCAGCGAGGCTTTCTGCTGATTAGCAGAAAGCCTCGCTGGTGTTCGGCCGACTGCTATTTATCTAACTGGTGTTTTCAGCGGCACAAAGTAAATTCGGTTTCGATCTACTTGATTGGTTGCGGGCAGAAGTTTGGGTGCAAACCCGTTCAACCCGTTGTCGAGCACTCCGAAATCGTCGTCGTTGGCAATTGCCACCCGGTCGTTGCCGATCAGCGCGAGACCCTCGGCTTTATCGTGCGGATAAACTGGCGAAATATCCGTGAGCAGATCCAGCACCAACGTTTTGGTAACGGGTACAATACCGGCAGCGCTCAGTCCGGCACGGTCTTTTAATTGCTCCACTGTTAGCCCGCCGTACAACTTGCCGGTGGCCGCATTGGTGGGGTCCGAAATGTCGGTTGCCCCTGCCAGGTCGAAGTGGTAGATCCGCTTGAAGGTGGCCGGAGCCGTGGGGTGGCCGCCGTACAAACCGTCGCGCTCCAAGGCCAGGAACGTGGTGTTGGTAACGGCGACAATCTCACTGCAGCCCGTCAAACTCGCGTTTTCCATTAAGTACACGTACTGCTTGGTAGCGCCGGTGGCTAGGTCAAACGTCAGAATTCGAATCACCGTCGAACCCGTAACGGTAGCCGCACTTGGATTATAGAGCGGGGACTGCATGAGCCCGACTAGCGTCTTGCCATCGGGCGTAAGCGTGAGGCCTTCCATGCCGCGGTTGGGCCGCCGCCGGGCCAACACCGCCGGGAGCCGCCGGCCGCCCGTGCCACTACCGAAAGGATTGATCCGCTCGAGCGTGCGGCCATTGGCGTCGAAATGGGCGAGGTGCGGGCCGTATTCGTCGCTGATCCAAAAGGTGCCGTCCGGGGCCAGCACCAAGCCTTCGGAATCGATGCCATCGGCGTCGGGGGCCAAGAGCTGGCCGTTCAAATCCAGCGCGATTTCGCCGGTATTGCCCTGGCCAATAGGGTTCGGTAAACCCGTCAGCACCTGGCCCGCCGCATTTCGGAGCAAAATGGTTTGTTCGAGCACGAGTTGCTGGCCCCGCAACCGGAACTTGCCGATCTGCGGCGTGAAATCGGCTTTCCCGAAAATAATGGAGTTGGGAGTTGTACCGGCGGCGTTCGGTCCCCGGTCGGTGAGCAGGTAGAACACGTTCGGATCGTGCGGGTCCTGCGCCAGGGAGGAGCCAAAGCCGCCGTTGTAGAGCACGGTGCCGTTGGGCGCGGTAGCCAGGACCGCGGGCGTACTCGCTTCCGCATACGCCGGATACGAAATTGTGCCCGACTCATCGTCGTCACTGCAGCCGCTTAGTAAAGCACTACTTACGAGCACTCCCCCAAGCACTCGGAAAAAAGGGTACAGTTTTGCGTGCATGCGCTGAGGCCAAAAGATTGATAGGAGCCAAAGGACGCGCTGGCAAATTGCCCTACTATTACCTTAGTGCTATGTTTTCTTTAAAAATCACAGCCGGTTAGCTCTACTGGCGACCCTTGTAAGTGGAATTCGCGCTCAGCGGTAGTACCTGAAAACTGTATCCGGCTCGTATCTTATTCTGGCAGCAAAGTGGGAAGGTGCCAGTTGAGTACATTCTATTAGCTGCTCTAGACCGTGAGCAAGTACTGAATTGTATTACAGCTACATTGTTTTTATAAACCTGGTAACAATTAAATAATCAGCTGGACTATTTCGGGCCATGTACCTTCGTAAAAACTACGGACATGAAGCCGACACCGGACGAAAGCCAGCTACTGGCTGCTGTGGCAGCCAGTGACCGACGCGCATTTACCGAGTTGTACAGCGCCTACCTGACGGGCTTACAGCGCTATATTTTTCTCTTCACTCACTCCGAGGAACTAGCACAGGAGCTAACCCAACAGGTATTCATCGGCCTCTGGGAACGACGCCAACACCTAACCGGCGTCACGCACTTGCGGGCCTACCTGTACCGCGCAGCTAAAAACTTGGTTTTCGACGAGGTTCGGCGCCAGCAGCGCCAAGCCAGCGCGTACGCGGAACTACACGCCGCCGCTCCTTCCCCGGCAAGCTCCGCCGACAGCGAGCTAATCAGCCAGCAATACCAAGAGCAAGCCCAGGCGCTCATTAGCCAGCTTCCGGTCAAGCGACGCGAGATTTTTCTGTTGCGCACCCAGGAAGAGTTGTCGTTGGATGAAATTGCAACACAGCTCACTATTTCCAAGTCGGTGGTGAAGAAGCAGCTGTATGCAGCCCTGGAGTTCATGAAAAAACGGTTGCTCCCCACCAGCCAGGCCAGCGTTCCGGTAGGCGTGCTGTGGCTTGTGTTGCAAAGCATCGGTGGCTAGTTGGTAGTCGTAGGGCCCGCAGGGCAGGCATTCGAGCGGTTTGTTACGTTTTTGTGACCAGGGGGCCGCGGGCCGGAGTTGTTCGTCTTAAGGGCGAAATCAGCTCTATGGACGCGGAGAACTACCACGATTTTCTTGAACGCTATGCTGCCGGCCAGTACGCCGAATCGGAGCACCAGGCATTTCGGCAGTGGCTGCTGCAAGCGCCCCCCGAGCAGGTGCAGGCCGCCCTCGACCGTTACGCCGAGCTGCAACGTTACCAGCTAACGGCCGCCCCACCCCCGGAAACGGTTGCCGCGTTGGAAGCCCGTTTGGACGCGTTACCAACCCAGGACCAACCCGCCGCGCCCCGCCGCTGGCGGCTGGCAGTGGCCGCCTCGGTGGCGCTGCTTATAAGCGTGGGCGTGTACCTGCTGCTGCCAGGCGCTTGGTCGCCAGCGGTGGCTTACCGGCAGCAGCAAACCGGCCCCAACCAAACCACCCGGCTGACTTTGCCGGACGGTAGCGTGGTGCATCTCAACCGCAACAGCTACCTCTCGTATCCCGTGGCTTTCGGGGGGCCGGCGCGCGAAGTGTACCTCCGTGGCGAGGCGTACTTCGAGGTGGCCAAAGACCCGGCGCATCCCTTCTTGATACACAGCGGGCGGCTGCAAACGCGGGTGGTTGGCACCAGCTTCAACGTGTATGCCTACCCGCAGGCGCAACAGCTGGAAGTGACCGTGCTAACCGGCCGCGTGGTGGTAACGGACTCGGCAAGCCAACGGGCCGTAACGCTGCAACCCGCGCAACAAGCGGTGCTGACGCCCGCCACCGCCACGCTCAGCCGGGAGTTGGCCCCCAATCCGCGCCTAAGTTTGGCCTGGCAGCAAGGCAAGCTGAGTTTCGATCAGGCGCCGCTGCCCACCATCGCCGATAAGTTGGCCTTGCGCTACGGAGTGCACATCACCCTCAATAATGCGCAACTGCAACACTGCCGCCTGACCGTGGAATTCGGGCAGGAATCGTTGGCGCAGGTCCTGGAAGTACTTTCCGCCCTGACGGGCAGCACCTATACCCAACAACAACAGCACATCATCCTGACGGGGCCGGGCTGCTAACGCCCCGCGCCCTGTGCAGTTACTGCTACCCCTCACGCTTCAATTAAAAGAGCCGGAAGTGCTGCAAACACCCCGGCTCCTGGTTTGCCTCGGTGGCTACTGGACATAGCCCCGCGGAATTTCAACTTAAACCGCTTAAATGTATGTTGAAAACGCTTTACTCGCTGCCCGGAGCGGCCGGGCGGGCACTCTTGCGCCCCGGCTACCTGGGCTTGCTCACCCTCACGCTCGCGGCCTGGACCCCGCCCGGCCAGGCCCAAGTGAATCTGCAGCAGAAGGTTAGCTTGCAGCTCAAGCAGAAAACGCTGCGCCAGGTGCTCCAAAAGCTCAGCGCCCAAGCGAACGTGCCGTTTGCTTACGCCAATACCCTGCCGCTGGACCGCAAAATCAGCGTGCAAGCCACCAACGAAGACCTCGACGACGTGCTGCTGCGGGTGTTGCGCCCGCTACAGCTCCAGTACCGCCTCGTGGCCGAGCGCATTATCATCGAGCCCGCGCCAGTTAAACCCGCCGAGGCTTCGCGCGCGGCCACCGTGCAGGGCACCGTACTTGATGCGCAGACCGGTGGCGGCCTGCCGGGCGTGAACGTAGTCGTGAAAGGCACCAGCGTGGGTACCGTGACGGATGCCGAAGGCCGCTACCAACTTTCCGTACCCGAGGGCGCTACCACGCTGGTCTACTCGTTTGTGGGCTACCTCAGCCAGGAAGTGCCTCTGGACGGCAAAACCACCATTGCCGTGCGGCTGGTGGCCGATACCAAAAGCCTCGACGAAGTAGTGGTGGTTGGCTACGGCACCCAGAAAAAAGTGAACCTAACCGGGGCCGTCAGCTCTATTGCGGCCGCCGACCTGGAAAGCCGCCCCATCACCAACCCCACGGCGGCCCTGCAGGGCCTGATGCCGGGCGTCACGGTTATCAACTCCACGGGGTTGCCGGGCCAGAACGGCGGCACCATTCGGGTGCGGGGCGTGGGCACGCTCGGCAACTCCAACCCACTGGTAGTGATTGACGGCGTGCCGGGCGGCGACCTGAACATCTTGAACCCCAACGACATCGAAACCATATCGGTGCTTAAGGACGCAGCTTCGTCGTCGATTTACGGGGTGCGCGGGGCCAACGGCGTAATTGTGGTAACGACCAAGAAAGGCAAGGAAGGCGCCGCGCCTTCTCTCACCTACAGCAACTATTTCGGCTTCCAAACGCCCACCGCCCTGCCCAAGGTGCTCGGCTCGGTCGATTACATGCAGCTGCTCAACGAGTCGCAGCGCAACGTGGGGCGGGTGCCCACCTACACCGACGCCGAAATTGAAACGGCTCGCACCGGCGCCGACCCCAACTATTTCGCCAACACCAACTGGATCGACGAGATATACAAGAAGCACGGCACGCAGCAAAACCACAACGTGAGCTTGAACGGCGGGGCCAAAAACCTGACCTACTACCTTTCCTACGGCCATTTGCGCGAAGGTGGCCTCATTACGGGCGACAACTACCAGTCGCGCCGCAACAACGCCCGCCTGCGCCTGAGCACCACCCTCGCCGACCGCCTCGACCTGGACGCCAACCTCGGCTACATCAACCGCGACTACCAGGGCTCGTCGGAAAGCGTAACCTCGAACCTAGGGGATTCCGGCCCCTTGTACGCGGCCTTACAGATTCTGCCGCTGGTACCGGTGCGCTTCACCACCGGCGGCTGGGGCTACATCGGGGGCCAGCGCAACCCGGTAGCCGTCACCACCGACGGGGGCACCAACGACTTTCGCTCGCAGGAAGTAACGGCCAATATAAGCGGCACGCTGCGCTTGTTCGACGGATTTCGGCTGCGCGGGCAGTACGGGCTGGTGAGCTACAATTCCAAGCGCACCATCTTCTCGAAAACCATCAACTACTACAGCCCGCTCGATAATTCGCTGATCTACCAGACCAACGCCAAGAACACCCTCGACGCCCGCAACTACCTCAACACCTACCAGACCTTTATCGGAATGGCGGAGTACGAGAAGCGCTTCGCCGAAAAGCACGAGGTGAAGTTGTTGCTGGCCGCCTCGCAAGAAGCTACGCACTACGAAGACTTTTCGGCCTCCCGCCAGTCGTTGCCGACCCAGGACGTGGGGGCCATCAACCTGGGCACCGAAAACCAACTCAACAACGGCAGCGCCACCGAAAACGCCCTGCGATCGGTGTTTGGGCGGGCAAACTACGTGTTCAATAACCGCTACTTGCTGGAAGGCAACTTCCGCTACGATGGGTCGTCGCGGTTCTCGCGCGATGTGCGCTGGAACCTGTTCGGCTCGGGTTCGGTGGGCTGGATTTTCTCGGAGGAAAGTTTTTTCGATGGCCTGCGCGGCGTGGTGCCCGTGGCCAAGATACGAGCCTCGTACGGCACCCAGGGCAACGACCAGGTGGGTGACAACTACCCGTACCAAGCCACCATTGGGCCGGTGGGCACCATGCCCATTGGCAACCAACAGACGCTAGGCTACGCCCAAACCGAATTGCCCAACCGGCGCCTGACCTGGGAATCGGTGCGCAAAGCCAACGTGGGGGTGGATTTTCAATTGCTGCAGAACCGGCTCACGCTCAGCGGCGACTATTTCGTCAACCGCACCAACGACATTCTGCTGCGCGTGACGCTGCCCGACGTGCTGGGCGCCACCGAGCCCTCGCAAAACGCTGGCAAAGTGGAAAACAAAGGCTGGGAATTGCAGGCCGACTGGAAAGACCAAGCGGGTGCTTTCACGTACGGGCTAAGCGCCAACCTGAGCGACGTGCGCAACCAGGTGGTCAGCCTGGGCGGCGTGCCCCCTACCTTCGGCGACCGAGTGCGCTTTCTTGGCGAGCCGATTGACGCCTTCTACGGGCTGGTAGCCGACCGGATTGCGCAGGTCGCCGACTTCAGCGTGGATGCGGCCAACCGCTACACGCCCAACTTCCCCATCATTGCTGGCGACCCGGTGCAGCCCGGCGACCTGATTTACAAGGATTTGAATGGCGACGGCGTGATTTCGCTGGACCAGGACCGCAAGGTGATTGGCAGCGCCATTCCGCGCTACACCTACGGCCTGCGCGCCAACGTGGGCTGGCACGGCTTCGATGCCGCCGTGTTTTTGCAGGGCGTGGGCGAAGTGAACGGCTACATTGAAGGGGCCGCCCGCCACGCCTACATCAGTGAGGGCAGTTTGCCGCAGCAAATTCACCTGGACCGCTGGACGCCCGACAACACCGGCGGCAGCTACCCGCGCCTCACCTACCAGCAAAACCACAACCAGCGCCTGTCCACGTACTGGCTGGAAGACGCCAGCTATTTGCGCCTCAAAAACGTGCAGCTCGGCTACACCCTGCCCGCTACGCTCACCGAGCGGGTGCGCCTGAGCCGCCTGCGCCTCTACGCCTCGGCCGACAACCTCTGGACCCGCTCGGATTTCTTTTACGCCTACGACCCCGAGTCGCCGGTGAGCCGGGGCGGCTTCTACCCGCAGGTTAAAACCGTGGTCTTCGGCCTCAACGTCACGCTGAAATAGAGTTGACGGATAGGTGTTGCGGGTTGATTGCCGATGGTTGGCTGTGAAAAACTATACCAGTCCATACCAAGCAATTGCTACGAATCAGCACCCAACAACTATCCCTCAACTATCACCCATCCGCAATCAACAAGCATAAGATGAAACGTTCCCTTTTCTGCGGCCTGCTGGGGCTAACGCTGCTTACCAGCGCGTGCGAAAAAGACTACCTGGACCGCGTGCCCCTGGAAGCGCTGGTAGATGAAACCTTCTGGGAAAACGAAGACCAACTGCGGCTGGCCGCCAACGGCTGCTATGCTTTTTTGAAAGCCAAAAACACCGTGGACATGGAAAACCTGGGCGACAACACGCTCTGGCCGTCCGTGACTGGCTACCAACGCATTGCTAGCGGCAATTTTAGCAACGACGTAAGCGAAATCAACACCGAGTGGACGACGGACTACGACGGCATTCGGCGCTGCAACGCGTTTCTGGCCAACTACCAGCGCGCGCAGGTGGCCGACCCCGCCCGCAAGGAAGCCCTGGCCGCCGAGGTGCGCGTAATCCGGGCCTACCTGTACAGCTACCTCACCGCGTTTTTCGGGGACGTGCAGCTAATAACTGCGCCGCTGGAAATAAGCGACCCGGCCGTGTACGGCACCCGCACCCCGCGCGCCGAAGTGGTCAACTTCATGCTGCAAGAGCTAGACGAAGCGGCTGCCAACCTGCCCGCTGCCATTCCGACGGGCACCAACCTGGGCCGCATCAGCAAGGGCGCGGCGCTGGCCCTCAAAGCCCGGATTGCCTTGCAGGAAAAGCGCTACGACGTGGCCGAAGCGGCCGCCAAAGCCGTGATGGACCTGAACGTGTATCAGCTCTACACCACCGGCGGAACCACCAACGCCTACCGCAACCTGTTCACTTACGCCGGCAAGCTAGCCGGCGGCACCAACCGCGAAACCATTCTGGCCCGCCCGCACCTGGCCGATATATCGATGCACAACCTGAGTCGCGAGATTCAGGTGCCCGACCAAAACGCCCGCTGGAACCCCACCAAGTCGTTGGTGGACAGCTACCTGTGCACCGACGGGTTGCCCATCAGCCAGTCGCCGCTCTACCGCGACAACAGCTACGCCGACGTGTTTTTGAACCGCGACCCGCGGCTGGTGCAAACGGTGTTGCAGCCCGGCGCCGCCTGGGGCGGGCGCTTCGACGGCAACCCGACCAACACCAACCCGGCCATTTATACCACGCCCAAGTTTCGCTCCGACCGGCGCGGCTCCGTGACCATCACCGGCTACTACTTCACCAAGTACGTGGAGCCAAGCACGGTGGCCCAGGTCAGCCGCGACGCCAACGACATTCACCTGATTCGGCTGGCGGAAGTGCTGCTTACGTACGCCGAATCCCGTTTCGAGCAAGGCAAGCTCACGCAGGCCGATGTGGATTTAACCATCAACCGCCTGCGCCAGCGCGTGGGCATGCGCACCATGGTGCTGACCGAGCTAGCCAGCCGCAACTTGGATGTGCGCACCGAAATCCGGCGCGAGCGGCGGGTGGAGCTGGCCCTGGAAGGGCAGCGCTACTTCGATATACTGCGCTGGCAGCAAGGCAGCTTGCTGGCCGAGGACGTGAAGGGCATGAAGAAATCCTGGGCGTACGCCCCCGCCGACGTGGCCGGGCTGCCCACCGATGCCAACGGCTTTCTGCTGGTGTACCGCAACCGCTCGTTTGCACCGGCGCGCAACTACCTCTGGCCGGTTCCGCTGGTGCAACTAGAGCGCAACTTCAACCTCGGCCAGAATCCTGGCTGGTAACCTACTGCTATGAACTACTGCTTTTTTCTGCTGCCTTTGCTGCTGGCGTGCAGCACCGCCAAACCCGCCGACCCGGCGCCGGCTACCAGCGAGGCCACTCCTGCCGCCCCAGCTACCACGCTCCGGGTGATGAGCTACAACGTGCACCATTGCAGCCCGCCTAGCCGGCCCGGCGTAATCGACGTGCCGGCCATCGTGCGCACCATTCGAGAGCAGCGCCCCGACGTGGTGATGCTCCAGGAAATCGACGTGTACACCGGCCGCTCGGGCGCCGACTTGCACCAAGCCCGCGAGCTAGCAACCCAGCTGCAAATGCACGGCTACTTCGGCCGGGCCATTCCTCACGACGGTGGCGCCTACGGCGTGGCCCTGCTCTCGCGCTACCCGCTGCGCGACACGCTGGTGCACCGCCTGCCCACCCAGGCTGGCACCAACGGCGAGCCGCGTATATTGGCCGTGGCCACCATCACGCTGCCTTCGGGCCAGCAGGTGCGCCTCGGCTGCACCCACCTCGACGCCCAGCGCCCCGATGTAAACCGCCAGTTGCAAGCCGCCGAAATTGTGCGGCTGGCTGCCACCGAAACGTTGCCCTTCCTGCTAGCGGGCGACTTCAATGCCGAGGCGGATTCGCCGGTGGTGCAGCAGCTCGATAGCCGTTTCAAGCGCACCTGCCAGCCCTGCGCGCCCACTATTCCGGTGGTAACGCCCACCAAGGCCATTGACTTTATCACCTTCGCGCCCACCGACCGTTTCCGGGTGGTAAGCCACCAGGTGGTAGCCGAAACTTACGCCTCCGACCACCGCCCCGTGGTGGCCGAGTTGAGCGTAACCACCAACTAGCACCTCACAGGATTCGGGACTGACTGATTTTAATATTTACTCTGAAGACGGGTTCCTGGCAGTCGGGGCCCGTCTTTTTATGACCGTTGACTATGGTACGCCTGCGTTTATTTCTGGCCCTCGTGGTTGCCGGGCTGCTTCCGTGGGCGGTGGCAGGTCAACCAACCCGGTTCGACACCCTGCGTTTCGCCCTTATTACCGACACCCACATCGGCAAGCCCGGCAACGACACCGGCCTGTCTACCATCGTGGCCGACATCAACCGCAATCCTCACCTATCCTTCGTGGTGGTGACGGGCGACGTAACCGACTTCGGCACCACCCCGCAACTACAGCAAGCCAAGCAGTTGCTCGACCAACTAAACAAACCGTATTACTGCCTACCGGGCAACCACGACACGGGCTGGTCGGAAAGCGGAGGTCTGCAATTCAGCAAGCTTTGGCGCGACCAGAAATTTGTGGCCGATATCCAGGGCGTGCGGTGCGTGGGCGTGAGTACGGGACCCTACGGCCGCATGAGCCGCGGCTACGTGCCGCAAGAGCAGCTGCGGTGGCTCGACAGTTTGGCCCGCGCAACCCCGGCCACCCAGCCGGTGCTCTTTTTCACTCATTATCCTCTCAACGACCAGCTAAGCAACTCGGCCGCCGTTATCAGCGCCCTGCACCGGTTCCGGACCCAATCCGTTTTCTGCGGCCACGGCCACGTCAACCAGGTGTTCAACTTCGGCGGACTACCCGGCATCATGACCCGCACCGCCCAACGCCGCGAAGGCACCGTGGCTTACACCACGGTCACCGTCAGCGCTGATTCGGTGGCGTTGCGGATGGTGCGCCCCGGCCAGCCGGCCACCGCCCCCTGGGCGCGGTTGGCAGCTGGCCGTCCGCCCGTTGTTGATACGCTGGTTGCCAAAACCCTTCCGACAGCCACCCCCTACCCGGCCGGCCAAGTTGTTTGGCAGCAGCAAGGCCGCGGCAACATCGTAGCGACGCCAGCCCTGTGGCGCCACACGGCGCTGGTGGGTGATTTGCTCGGTGAGTTCCAGGCTTTGGCGCTGCGTGATGGGCGAGTGAAATGGACCTTCCGCAGCCGCCAACCGCTTTACTCCTCACCCGCCGTAGCTGGCCGCCGCGTGGTATTCGGCTCGGCCGATAGCAGCATCTACTGCCTGCACACCCGCACCGGGCGCGTTTTGTGGCAAGTGAAAACCGGGGGCCCGGTACTGGCCTCCCCGCTCATCGAACGGGGGGTGGTATACATTGGCAGCAGTGACCGTACGTTCCGAGCCCTGGACTTGGCTACGGGCCGAGTGCGGTGGGCGTACACCCATCTGGCGGGGTTTCCGCCCGGCACGCCGACCCTGGCCGAGGGCAAGGTGGTGTTCGGAACTTGGGGCCAAACGCTTTACGCCCTCAACGCCGCCGACGGCACCCTGGCCTGGCAGTGGCGCAACGACCAGCGCAGCGTCTACTACTCGCCGGCCATGTGCACGCCCGTGGTGCAGCACGGCGTGGTGTACGTGGTGGCGCCCGACGAAAAGCTGCACGGCTTGGCGCTGCACACCGGGCAGCCCGTAGTGGAAGACCAGCGCTGGCGGGTGCGCGAATCATTGGGCGGCGACTTATCGGGCAAAATCCTTTTAAGTAAAACCATGCGCGACAGTGTGGTGGCCTGGCAAACCAGACCCGGCCAGCTGCCCCAGCCCTATCTGCAACTCGATGCCGGATTCGGGGAAGATTTTTCCGCCTCTATGCCGGTGTTCATGGGCAAGCTGGCTTTTTTCGGCACCACCTTCGGCAAAGTATACGCCGTAGACTTACCTACTCAACGAGTGCGGTGGGTCTATGCGTTAGGCTCCGACATGGTTAATACGCCGCGCGTATTGGGCCGGCGCGGCGTGCTGGTGAGCAGCAGCGACGGAAAAATGGCGTTACTGGCCAGCGGCAAACGCAAGTGAATCATGCATCTGCTCAATCCAATTCAAGTTAGTTGGGGCTTTAGTGCCGGGGCAGTTTGCGGCTGGTCGGGCAGCCAGGCTTCGAGCAGGCGCTGGCACAGCGGCAGCAGCGGGGCAAATAGCAGCACCCCCGCCACGTTGAACAGCACGTGGGCGTGGGCAATCTGGCGGGCTACATCGGCGTGGCCGGCCAGGCGCAGCACCAGCGCCGTAAAAGGACTAATGAGCAGCAGACCCAGCGTGATGGACAGCACGTTGAAGCCAAGGTGAAACAGGCCCGTGCGAAGCGCTGGCCGCCCCCGGCCCACAGTTGCCAGCAGCGTATCCGAGCAGGTGCCCAGCTCGGCGCCTAGCATCACGGCAATGCCAGCGGGCAGCGAGAGCAGCCCCTTGTCCGCCAGCTTGATAACCATTCCCAAAGTGGCCGACGACGACTGAATCAACAACGTCAGCAGGGCACCGGCGCCGGCGCCACGCACCGGGTTTTCCAGCTTCAGCAGCCAGTCCTGCACGCCTTTGTAGTCTTTGAGCGGAGCGGCGGCCTCCCCAATCAGAAACAAGCTAAAAAACAGCAAACCGAAACAAAACAGAGCCCGCCCGATCGTACGGCCCCGGCGCTTTTTGCTGAGCGACAACAACAGCAACCCCGGCAGCATGGCTACCACCGCGTACTGCCCCAGATCGAAGGCGAACAGCTGGCTGGAAATTGTGGTGCCGATATTGGCTCCTAGTACCACGCCTAGCGAGTTGCGAAACGGCAGCGCCCCGGCACTAACCAGCGCAATAGCCAGAATGATGACCACCGAGGAAGAATCCAGCAGGGTGGTAACCACCGTGCCGGTAAGGATGGCCAGCGGGACGGTTTTGGTGAAGCGGTCCAGCACGTTCTTTACCCGGTCGCCGGCCACCTGGCGCAACGCCAAGGCGAGCCGACTCACGGCGTACAGAAATAGCACTAACCCGCTAACTGCCAGCAAGCTAATGGAAAGAATAGAAGAGCCCATACACGACAACCACCCAAGGAAACAAGCAGTAGCTTCTCCAACGTAACCGGAACAATAGACGCCACGCAAGCCCCGTGAAGAAATTGTTACCAACGGGTAAGCATTCGGGAGGTAACCGACAACGGTTGAGTGCATAACCGGTCCTTAACCGCCTGACAAAAGCGGCTTTCCACTTTCGCCAAATCACTACAAGGACCTGCGACATAACTAAAACCGCAAGAGTGAGGGCGCCTGGCATGTTCGCCTTCCTAAATACTCGCAGATGAATTCAGTGCTGCCACGGATGCTTGTCCGCACTGGAAAGTGAACCTTGGGAGGGTTGCTTTCTTGCAATTCCCCACTGCTTAGGGTGCTTATGTTCCTTCAGGTACTAGCAGATAGCCGGGTGAAACAGGTGGAAATATGACTACTCTGCTCGTTAGGAGAAGGCCCTAAAGTCTATACACGAACAGCTATGATGCAGAGAGGAAGCGGTAAACAGCTCACATTCGAGCAAGTAAGCCAACTTCGGCCCGGCGAGAAGCTACTGCAGACCGACGATTCACTAAGAGGCGTCTGTAAATTTTCCGTTGTTTCCGTATCTCAAATTACGGTTGATAGCGACGGCGGCCGGCAGGTAAACCTAGTCGGAACCGTTGAAGAAGAAGGCTCTGCTGTCGAGCTTTCCCTAAGTGAGAAACACTACGCGCAGGGCCCTCGCCTGTACCGACAGCAACCGGCTGCCAAAGAAAGAGGCGAAGTTCCTACAGAACCAATCGGCGACGTTTCCCCCCGTCCTACTCTCGGGGAACTCGACATTCCTTCCGATCTGGACACCGGGTTCCTTGCCGGCGAGCTATTAGCCGTTACCAATTGGGTACGGGTGCTAGTGCACCCAGGCTTCCTGAACGATATCAGGATGAACTACCATCTAGGTAACTGGATGATCTGTGATGCGGAGCACCTCGAGTTCGAGGCCTTTGCCCCGGAGTTAGCGGCTGGTCAGTTCGCTGACCTGCGTGGGGAACCTCTGCGCGTTCTAGTGGCCGGCTACGCCCACAAAGCCTACCAAGTTCTTGAGCCCCGATACCCCGGCTTTACGCAGCGCCTAGTGGCCCAGCTGTTTCCCGAACCGGTGCCGGTTGTTCCCCCACCCCGGCCCCAACTCTTCGATGTAGAACCTGTGCTCGCCGCTTACGGCAGTTCGCTCGGGTTCGATGGGTCGGAGCCGCGACTCGTGTTTACCGCGCCTGCCGCACCTGTTACCACACCCGCCGACTGGGATCTGCTGCTGGCTTCGTTAACGCTGTTCGCGGCCCAACTTGATTTAACTTCTTGGCTGAAGCAGGTGGCCACTTGTGAGCCCACGCGTGAGCTGCCTCAGATCTTGGCGGCTCTGATCCGGGGCGACTTGCACGAGCCGGAATGGAGTGGGCTCTTGCCCCGGCTGCTAGGCAGCTACCGCCCGCAGCAGCGGCTGCGTGAGCGCTTGGATGGGCAACCCTACCCCCTTGGGGGGCTTCTGACGCTGTTTGCCGAAATTTACGGGGCTCCTCACCGTCTCGAGGACATCTATGCGCGGCGGGCGACCATGCGAATTGTGCGCGCCACCCTCGATCAACTCCCGGGGTCACCTACAGACCGGCGAACGATGCGCCACACCGTGTTGGCCGGGTTGATGGACGGGCTGGATCAGTTGGCCCGCACGGCGGACAAGCAACAGCAAACCCACGCGTCCTTGATTTTCGCGCAGTATAGCCTAATTGCACTGCAGCTACTGCCCGTCCCCAACAATCCCGCGCAGGCCGAGGCTTGGTTGGCACGTCTACAGAGTGAGCGGCACCGCTGCCAGTGGCCTGGTCTAATAGCCGACAAGCCCCTAGACGCTTCCACCGTTTGGGCGTACACTGGCTACGCCGGTTCCACCATTCTCTCGGTGCGCCCCTTCTGTGAAGTGGTAGGCACTTGGTACACGGAGGGCCGAGTAACCAATCAGCTTTGGTCCTCGGCATGGTGGTCGCTGGAGCAGATGCGCGAAGCATTCCGGTTGTTGTACGCATTGAATCAGCAACAACCGCTGCCCGCAGAAGATCAGCGTTCAACGCTAGCCCTGATGCTGGAGCACTTAATCAGTCATTATCACAAAGCCATTCAAAACCTGAACGCCATGCTCCAGCGCACCGCTCATCCCGGATGCCGTCTTTCTGGGTGGACGAATTTGACGTTGGCTTCCGAGCAAACCACAGAAGAAAACAAGTTTCTGATTGGGGAAATAATACTTTCTGCTGCTGTGTTTAATGAGTTGCGGGCCCATGGCTACGGGGAGGAAACCGTGCGGCACTTAGGAAAACTCGTTGCATCCTTTTAAGCATTACGCTCCCTTGCCTGTCCAGCTATGGCCGCGCTGTTCCAACTAAGTGGCAAGCATTGTTGGTCGGGCTTGCAAGGTTGTTTGCATTTAGTGACCCAGCTGCTGGTTCGGTCTACTATCTCCACAATCCTCGGCTCTTCGTTAAGCTGACTAGCTGGAAATTGTAAACAGTAAGCATTATTACCCGCGCGCCACTCATAGCACAGCGCGCTTGCTTAGCGGCTATACTTCGGAAGACAAGCAACTTAACCAGACCATCAACCACAAAAGAGTAAAAGTGTGTTCTATACTTTTGCTTTATGCCAAAGCTGGAAAGCCTATTCGAATTTTATCAGCACCAATTCCAGAAAGCCCCGGACACCCGCCCAACCGACCTTGGGCAGGTTAACGTGTTTCGGCTGGAAGAGTCGCTAACGCTGAGCACGGAGCCGGTGCAGTTTAGCCGCCGGGACTTCTATAAAATCGCCCTCCTGCGCCGTGGCCACAGTGCCTACCACTACGCCAATCAAAGCCTGGAGGCCACCGGCCCAACCCTGCTGTTTTTCAATCCGCAGGTGCCCTACACCCGGCAACTGCTCTCCGATGAGACGACCGGCTTTTTTTGCATTTTTCGCGAAGAGTTCTTTCGCGGACGGGCCGGAATAAACCTCACCGAGCAGCCTTTCTTTCGCCCCGGAAGCTTGCCAACCTATCCTCTCACAGCTTCTCAGGAAGAAGAAGTCAGCGCCTTGTTCGAGAAAATGCTGACCGAACTTCATTCCGATTACCTGCGCAAGTACGACTTGTTGCGCAACTACACCGCCGAGCTGATCCATTATGCGCTCAAGCTGCGGCCCGTTGATACCGCCTACCAGCACCCCGACGCCAAATCGCGGCTAACGGGCGTGTTCTTGGAGTTGCTCGAACGGCAGTTTCCCATTGAGTCCCCCACCCGGCGGTTTGCCTTGCGCTCGGCCCGCGACTTTGCCCGGCAGCTGGCCGTGCACGTCAACCACCTTAACTACTGCGTGCGCGCCACAACCGGCAAAACGACCACCGACCACATTGCTGCCCGCCTAAGCAGCGAAGCCAAAGGCCTGCTCCGCCACACAAATTGGAATATTGCTGAGGTGGGCTACAGCCTCGGGTTCGATGAGCCAGCGCATTTCAATTACTTTTTTAAAAAGCAAACCGGCCTCGCGCCCTCCGCTTTTCGGCGTCTTTGAATTTGGTAAGCATCCCGTTGAATCCGGTAACGCAGGGGTGAGGTAGCGGCCGACCTTTGTGGTCATATAAAACGCCGTTTGCGCGGCGCCTACACTACATCCCTGCTAGCACATGCCTCCTTAACGCACTTGCCAGAAGGCCAGGAAGAATGTCTATCCTCGCCTCCACCCGGTTGTTGCCAGCTAGCCTGCTTGCCCGCCCTCTCCTGAAAACGGGCGTTGTGCTATCGCTGGCGCGCAACATTCTCTTTTTGGTTGAACAACACCCGCGAGTGCGGGAGCATAAAATATGTCATGATTAAAATGTTGATCACGCTGAAGCGCCGCGTCGGAATGAGCTTTCAGGAATTCAAAGACTATCGCCGGGACGTGCACGCGCCACTTCTGTTTTCGATTCCGGAAGCGCAGTACATCCGCCGCTTCGTTGTCTCCTATCCCATTCCGGCACCAGGCTTCCCCGAGCCGAGCTACGATGCAGTCGTCGAAGCCTGGTTTGACAGCTTGGACGACTTGCAGGCGTTATACCTCTCCGAGAATTTCCGAACCAAAGTTGACCCTGACCACCCGAACTTCCTTGATGTGGCGAAGGCCGAAAGAATTATTACCGAGGAAACGATAGTCGTCGGATGACAATAAGCGCCGACCTTACCAAGAGCACTGGAGTATGAAATTGCAGTGGTCTAGTGTGGGCTACCCACAGCTTTAGTGGCCTGACTTAAGGCGCGGGCTTCTTAGTCTCTCAAACTTTGTGTTGGCACCTAAACTGCCGTTATACGGGCGGCACCCTGTGGGCCAACGGAAAACCATTGCCCCACAGGGTGCCAAGCTCAGAGGGCCGTTGTTAAAAAATGAAGTCCGTGGCCAGGAAGCGCGACTTGTGGCCGTGCAGAATGTGCTGCACCAGTTCCTGATTGGCCAGGGTTTGCGGGGCCGTCACCACGGCCCGGATGGAAAAGGCATCCAGCGTGTCGGCCACCGACAAGGTGCCTTCGGCCGAGTCTTTGCGGCCGGTGAAGGGCAGGCTGTCGGGCTCGCGCTGGCTCTGGCCGTTGAGGTTGATGCGGCTGACCTGATGCACCAGCGCGTCGAGCAGGTACGCCATCCGGTCGGGGTCTTGGCCAAACAAGCTCACCTGCTGGCCGTGGCTGGATTCGGCTATGTACCGGATGGGTTCGTCCAGCTCGTCGAAGGGGACGATGGGCAGCAAGGGTCCGAATTGCTCTTCGCGGTACAGCTTCATGTGTTCGGTCACCGGGTAGACAACGGCCGGGTAGAACAGCGAGTGGAAGCGCACCCCCCCGTTGACGTTCATGATGGCCGCGCCGAGCTCGAGGGCGTCGTCGAGGCAGTCTTCCAGGTAATCGGGCTTGTTGGGCTCGGTCAGGGGCGTAAAGACGACGTCGGTTTCCCAGGGCATACCAATTTTAGCTTGCTTGAGCCGGTCGCACAGCCGCTGAATGAATTGCGTGACAATAGCGCGGTGCACAAACAAGATTTTGAGGGCGGGCCCCCGTTGCCCGTTAAAGCAGAAGGCCCCGGCCAAGCATTCTTCTACCGCCGTGGGCAAGTGGGCATCGGCGAGTACAATGCCGGCATTCTTCGAGTCCAAGCTCAGCACGGCGCGCAAGCGGTTCACGTTGGGGTGAAGCTTTTTGAGGCGGTCGGCCAGGTGGCTGGCTCCTACCAGGGCCAGCACGCTCACCTGCCCCGACTGCATCAGGGCCGGAATAATGTCGTGGCCCCGGCCGTAGAGCGTGTTGACTACGCCCGCCGGAAACGCCGCCTGGAAAGCCGTTAGCAGCGGCTGAAATACCAGCGTCCCGTGCTGCGAGGGCTTGAAAAGCACGGTATTACCCATCAGCAAGGCCGGAATCAGCAGCCGGAACGTTTCACTCAAGGGGTGGTTGAAAGGCCCCATGCACAAGGTCACGCCCAGCGGCACGCGCCGCACCTGGGCCACGTGCTGCTCGGCCAGAAAGGGGCGGGCTTCGATGCGCTCGGCGGCTTTTAGTTCGGCTATCGTGGCCTGAATGTAATCCACGGTGCGGTCGAATTCGCGCTCGGCCTCGGCCAGGGGCATGGCAATTTCCCAGAGCAGCAACTGGATTACGTCGGCCCGACGGTCTTGCAGGCGCTGCGTGAACAGCTCGACCTGGCGAATGCGCTCGGCCACCGACATGCGCGGCCAGCGGCCCTGCCCCCCCTGATAGGCTTCCACGGCGCCCTGGAGGGCTTGCAGGGCCTGAGCTTGCGAAAACAACGGGTAGCTCCCTAGCTCCACTGGGCGGGCGTCGGTGCCTCCGCGCACGTGCACCGGGGAATGCACCGGCGAGAAAGGCCCGGACCAGGTTTCCAGCGACCCGTTAAGTAAATAGTCGTGCTGGTGCAACGGGCCGGTCCACTGGTAAGCGGCAGGAATATCTTCCGGCAAGGGAAACACCGTTTCTAATATGTTGCGCATGAGGGAGGGCCGTTAGTTGCTTTTCAACTGTGACCATGGCTCCAAACAGCGTGCTGCTCGAGATGTTCATCTCGTAAATCGATTCCTGAGTCTGGTCTACTAAGACCCTGCTATCAAGTGCACCTCATTAAGCTTGCACGCCGGTTCTCGTATTATTGGTAATCATCGAGTAAACTGTTGAACTGCACAAGCAAGTCCACAACGAGGCTTTATTAGCTCAGTTCAGCTAATTGACTGTTCTTGTATTGTAGGCCACGTCCTGATAATGCTCAAAGAAGCCGTCAGCACACGATGCAACAACTTACGTGGTCCGTGCAGCCCAGCTCTGCTGGTTGATTTCAAATACAAAGTTGAGGTTGGAAGGCTCCCCGTAATAGGCAACTTCCTGCTCGGCCACTTTCGTGGCACCTAGCCGCTGAATGGCGATTTGGGAGCGCACATTACCGGTCCCGATGTGAAACCGCACCGTATCTACAAACTGAAACAGGTAGTCGAGCAGCAAGGCTTTTACAGCCAGGTTGATGCCCCGGCCCCACGACTGCCGGCCGTAGAACGTGTAGCCAATGAGTATGCTGTTCTCTTCGGGGGTGTAGTCGTAGAGGCGAGTGCTGCCCAAAATGGCTCCCGTGGTGTTGTCCACCACCTTAAAAGCGCCCCCACTCTGAATGGCGCCCTCGAAAAAAGTCGTGAATACGGCGCGCTGCCACCGGTCTTTGTTGGGATGCTGCTCCCATACCTGAGGGTCCGCTGCCACGGCATACAGCGCGTCAAAATCGGCGGGCTGCAATGGAACCAACGAAACGGCTGGGGAGTGTAAGACGGGTTGTAAAGAGAAAGGCGGCATACGGGGCGTAAACACAGGAAACTAGCAGTAAGAACAACAAGTTCTACGCTTATTGGCGGGCCCAGGCTCCGGGACCAGGTCGAGCCTGACGGTCGGCGATTAAACAAATAGCCAAGAAAAAGCATGCTCAAATTAAGCCTTAAGTTAAGGCTTGTCGTAGCTCCGCACCTATGGAGCGAACCAGCTCGGCCGCCGGCAGCGCCCGGACCCGGCCGGCCCCAGTGCCTGCCCACTGCACGGCAAAACCCGAGTCACCGGCCTGCTGCGCGGCGGCAATCAAGGCTTTGCCAGCGTGATAGGCGCGCGAGTACGCGGCGACGGGTGGGCGGCCCGGCTGGTCGATTTCGAGCATGAACCGGTTCACGAGCCCGCGCGCCGGACGGCCAGAAATAACGGCGGTCAGCGCTGTGGGCAGCGGTGGCTGGTGCAGCAGCGCCGCCCGGTAGGCAGCGGAAGCGGCCGACTCAGGACAAGCCACGAAGGCCGTTCCCAATTGCCCGGCAACTGCCCCGGCCCGCAGCACGGCGGCCAGGTCCGCGCCGTCCATCAGGCCCCCGGCCGCGACAACCGGCAGGCGAGTTTGTTGCACAAGTTGCCGCGTAAGTTCCAGCGTCGCAATGTTGGGCTCGGTGGCGGGGTCGTACGTGCCCCGGTGCCCGCCCGCTTCCACGCCCTGGGCCACGAGTATATCCACGCCGGCGGCTTCCGCCACCCGGGCTTCCGCGGGGCAGGTGACGCAAGCCAACAGCAGGGCCCCCGTCTGCCGCAGAGCCGCGAGCTGCGCGGCCGTGGGCAACCCGAAGTGAAAGCTAATCACGCGGGGCCGGGCCTGCATCAGCACGGCCAGCA
This sequence comes from Hymenobacter sp. YC55, assembly GCF_029433095.1. Lineage (GTDB taxonomy): Bacteria > Bacteroidota > Bacteroidia > Cytophagales > Hymenobacteraceae > Hymenobacter. The sequence continues at coordinate 243,847 of NZ_JARNTX010000003.1, read as the reverse complement.
GCGCGTCGCTGGTGCGAAAGCTAGGATAGATTTCCTGCAACTGCGCGGGGGGCACACTGCCTAGGCTGGCAAAGACCGGCGCTAAGTAGGCGAGCCACTGCGCGTCGTGTGCCGGGTCCGTTGGGCTCGGTGCGTGGCAGAACAGATTCACGTTAATGGGCCGTTCCGTAGCCGCCGCTAACTCGGCTAGCTGGCGGGCCAGCACGTCTGGATCAGTCAAGGCAGCCGCGGCCAATGAGCCAAGAGCGCCCGCCTCCGATACAGCCACGGCCAAGGCAGGGGTGGATACGCCGGCCATAGGGGCCTGAATCAACGGATACGTCAGGCCTAATTGGTCACAAAATGAGTTCATAGCGCGGGAAGATAGAATCGTTTTGTGGGAAGTACCACTTGCCCGGTCTACACGCTCAACGTTGCTGGCCCAAACTCCTCGAAGTGAATGGCTTCGCGCGGTATACCCAGGGCTGCTAAGTCCTGCACTTGCTTGCGGATAAAAGGAGCCGGGCCGCACACGTAGTAGTCAGCCTCGGGCAGCAGCGTGCCACCGTTGAGCTGTTGCAGGTCAACGATGCCGGCATAGTGATTCGCTCTTTCTACATCAGGAGTGAGCGTATCGTAGAAAATGTGCTGCTCGACGTTCTCGTAACCGGCAATCAGGTCAGCTACTGGCTCCTGGAAAGCGTGCACTTGGGCATTGCGGCTACCGTGCACCCACACCACTTGGCGGGGGCTGTTGGTTAGGGTGAGGTAGTCGAGCATGCTCAGTAGTGGGGTCTGGCCTACGCCGCCGCTCACCAGCACCACGGGGGTTTGCTTGGTGGTTTCCAGGGTGAAGTCACCGGCCGGGGCGGCTAGCTCCACGGTGTCGCCCTCGCGTACGAAGTCGTGGAGGCGGTTGCTAATCATGCCGTTGGGGTGCTGGCTGCCCACTTCCTTCTTCACCGAAATGCGGTAGTACTCGCCATTGGGCGCGCTGGAAAGGCTGTATTGGCGGGGTTGAAATAGATTCAGCTCGGGCAGAAACAGGCGCACACTCACGTACTGACCGGGCAGAAAGTCGGCTACTTTGCCCCCATCGGCGGGGTACAAATAGAAGGAGGTAACTTCCGTGGACTCGGCTACCTTCTGCTTCACGGTGAAGGGCCGCCAGCCCGTCCAGCCACCTTCCTGGCTCACGGCTTTTTGGTACAGCCCACTCTCTATGCCACTCATCAGGGCGGCTAGTTGCTGGTAGGCCATGGCCCAAGCGTCGAGCAGCGCGGGCGTGGCGGCTTCGCCTAGCACTTCACCGATGGAGGCAATCAGGTGCCGGCCCACAATGGCGTAGTGCTCGGGCCGGATGTCGAGGCTAACGTGCTTGTGGCCGATTTTGGTGACGGCATGCACCAGCACCGAGGGGTCCTCAATGTTCTCGGCGTAGGCCAGCACGGCCATGGCCAGCGCCGTCTGCTGCTTGCCGGTTTGCTGGTTGCCCACGTTGAAGACGTTCTTCAGCTCGGGGTTATGCTCGAATAGGCGGCGGTAAAAGTGCGTGGTCAGTGCTACGCCGTGCGCTCTAAGGGTGCCAACGGTGGCCGTGACGAGGGCTTTTTGCTCGGAAGTCATAAATTGAAAATTAAAGGACAAATTTGTCCGGTATGTAAATAAAAAAAGGGGTTCAACTGAATTGCTTTAAAAAACCGAGCCCTTCGTGCACCTTACTGGCCAGTTCCCCGATGGTGTGAGTGCGCAGCAGCTCGTTGAGCTGGTCGCGGATGGGGAGAAACTGGTAGTGCATGGGGCAGGGCTGTTTGGCCGAGCACTGCGGCAGACCGAGGGCGCAGCCTTGCAGCATAGCCCCGCCGTCGATGGCCACCACTATCTGGCGGAGTGTGACGGTGCGCAGCTGCTCAGGCGTAAGCTCGAAGCCGCCGGCGGGGCCCTTCACGGAAGCAACCAACTGCGCGCGCACCAACTGCTGCAAAATCTTAGCCGTGAAGGCTTCGGGCGAATCGATTTCGGCGGCAATGTCCTTCAGGCCCACGCGGCGGCCATTGGCCGACTGCTGCCCGATATAAATCGAGGCCCGAATCCCATACTCACACGCCTTGGAGAACATAACTGGTGGTTTTGCTGGCAAAGCTAGGGCACGAATTAATACCGGACAAATTTATCCTGTATAATATTTCTCGTGCCTTGCGGCCGGTGGCTGCCCTACCGGGCCAGTATTTATATGCTGCCTGGTCCAGTGGCGAAACGCGCCTATCTGGTTAGGACTGCCAACTACTTTTGCCTCGTTCTCCAACCACAAGTTATGCCTCTCATGAAAAAGCCCTTGCTTACCCTGGCACTGCTTAGTGCCCTGACGGGCAGTAGTTTCGCGCAGTCTTCGGGCGCGGCCTACCAGAACGCCGACTACGTCCCGAAGAAGGCTGCCATCAAGTTTTTGCCCGAGCTGGAAACGCTGGTCTTTGAGTTTCAGGTAGCAGGCAATGCCGGCAAGACTCAGCCCAGGCCCGCCGGCAAAACCGACGGCGCGCCGGTGCTCGGCTACGTCTTCCCGACCACGCTCAAGTCCACCGACATTGGCATGGGCGCCACCGACGGCATCGTAGCCATGGCCCTCACCTCGCACCCCGACTTCGAGGACACCCCGCTGTGGGACGAGAACGGCGACGGCAACTACACCAACGACGGGCTGGTGTGGCACGCCCATTGGGTGGTGCTTATCAAAGACAACCGGGTAGCGGGCGGTTTCTCGGTGAAGGAATTCGACCACATGGGCGCCGCGCCCAAGCTGCCGCCTACCAGCGCGTCCGGCATGCACATATACATGGACTCGCCCGGCTTCACCGTCACGATGCAAGGCCACACCGGCCGCGTGGTGGTGCCGCTCGACCGCATCAACCGCCGGCGGGACTTCAAATTCGACCTCGTGACCTGCTACATGGAAGTCAACGCCTCCGACAAAAAGCGGCCCATGCTCGGCGTGTACCAGGTGTACGGGGTGCTATCCGGTAATCTCTCGCTGCCCTACACGGTGGCATTCACCAATTAACCTCTGTACTATGTCTGACTTACAACTCGTACCCGGCAACAGCCTGCTCACGGCTACCCCGGAAGAAGGGCGCCAGCTCGCCGTCAAGCTCGCCCGCCTTGTTATCAAGCTCACCCAGCCCGACGACGAAAAGCGCCGCCAGCAGCGTGCCATCTACGCGGATAACCCCATGATGCTCATTAGCATCGGCCAGACGGTCGCCGCTGAATTTGCGACCATTGCCGCCGCCAACAACTACTGGCGCGAGCGGCCGGAAGCTCGCTGACCTCCTCTCTTTCGGACACAAACGGTAGCCAGTATTTCTGCCTGGCTAGCCACTGCTTTGCCTTTCTTCCATCACTTTTCACTTCTCCTACCTTATGGAACATTCCTCGATTCCTGGCTACGCCTACGGGCAGGTCAGCCGCTCCCCGGTCACCCTCGACGAGCTGGAATTGCTCAAGCAAACGGTCCTTTTTTCGGCCGCTGACGTGGCGGCTCTGGCGCAAGCCGGCCAGGTGCTGGCGCCCCAGACCGATGCCATTCTCGACGTGTGGTACGGCTTTGTGGGGGCGCACCCGCACCTGCTGCGCTACTTCTCCCTGCACGGGCAGCCCGATGGCGACTACCTAGCCCGCGTCCGGGCCCGCTTTGGGCAGTGGATTCTGGATGTGTGCACTCGTCCCTACGACCAGGCTTGGCTTGATTATCAGCACGAAATCGGCCTACGGCACACCAGCCCCAAAAAGAACGTGACCGACGCAGCCGCGGCCGAGCCGCTGATTCACTTGCGTTACCTCACCGCCTTTATCGTGCCGCTGACGGCGACCATCAAGCCGTTTTTGCAGCGCGGCGGGCACTCAGATGCCGAGGTGGAAGCCATGCACGCAGCCTGGTTCAAGGCCGTCACGCTCACGGCCACGCTCTGGTCCTACCCCTACGTAAAGGAAGGACAGTTCTGATTCCATTTCGCGTCATGCTGCGCTTGCGAAAGCATCTCTACTGCCTCGGCCTCCTACCTGAAGTTAGTCCGCGGTAGAGATGCTTCGACAAGTGGACGTCAGATCAAGCATGACACGTGGTTTATTTTCAAATAATTATCTAATTCTCAAATTCTTACAATCATGGAAGTTGCCGTTTATGACACCTACGTCTCGAAGAAAGACGGTTCGGTTATGCACTTTGATATTCTGGTATCGGATGAGGTAGCCAGCAAGGAGCAGGTCTACCAGTTTGGCCGCCAGTACCTCGCCACGAAAGGCCAGCAGGGCCAGCCCCTGGCGGCCAAGGAATGTCGGTTTTGCCACATCGAGGAGCCCACTCAGGAAGTGGTGGACGTTATCAATGCCCAAGGCTATTACATCATTGAAATGCAGGGGTGCCAGTAGCGCCCCACTTTTCTTACCCCCGCCATGGCCCCAACTGCCTATAAACCCATTGATTGCGGCTTTCACGATTTGCTGGAAGCCACTATTACGCTGCGCACGTACACGCACCTGCAATATTTCACGGACCTTTGGGAGTTCACCACCGTCACGGGTCTGCTCAAAAACCTGGTTAGCGAGCGGAACGCGGAGGGCCTCGCCGAATACGTGGTACTCGATACCGGCGAGCGTATCCGTCTCGACCGGGTGGTGAACGTGAACGGCACCTTTGCGCCGCCCTTTCGCCACTACCTCGATTTCACCTGTGACTGCTGATTCCGCCGCCAGCCCGTTCGACCCCCACCGGCAAAATCATCCGCCGGACCTCGACCACAAGATTGTGGCCTCGCTCGAACGGCTGAGCGGCGTGTTTCGCCACTTGCTCTGGCAAGAAGCCACTCATAGCGGGCTGAGCCCGTTGCAGTTGCAAGTGGTCGTGTTTCTGCGCTTTCACGCGCCGGGCCAGGGCACCGTCAGCAACCTAGCCCGCGAGTACCAGGTGAGCCGCGCCACCATCAGCGACGCGGTGAAGACCCTCGCCCAAAAAGCGCTGGTAAGCCGCCACACCGACCCGGCCGATTTGCGGAGTCATTCGCTCCAGCTTACCCCCGCTGGCGAGCAGCTAGCCGACCAGGCCAGCCGCTTTGCCGCGCCGCTCAACTCACCCGTAGCTGGCCTACCCGCCCGGCAAAAGCTAGGCCTGTATGTGAGCTTGCTGACGATGCTGCACGAGTTGCAGCAGGCCGGTACCATTCCGGTGCAGCGCATGTGCTTTAGCTGCCGGTACTACGGGCGGAGCCCTGGCCAACACTTCTGCCACTTGCTCAACATCCCGCTCGAAGGCTCCCAGCTCCGCATTGATTGCCCGGAGCATGACGCCGCGCTTTGGTAGCGCGGCGTTTGCGTTTACGCTTTCTGCACCTTGGCTTTCTTGCTGCTGGCCGAGCTTCTCAGCTTCTGTGCTGACGTAGTACGGCCCCGAGCTGTTCTACGCCGTAGGCCAGCTCGGCGGGCGTAAGAGCGGCGTAGCCCATGCGCACGGCGTTGGCGTCCGGCCCGGCCAAATAGTAGCGGCTGCCGGGCGTAATCACCACTTTGCGACGCACCAGCTCTTCGGTAACCAGTTCTAGGTCTACGTCTTCCCTAAACTTCACCCACAGAGCCATGCCGCCGGCGGGCAACACAAAATCCACGTATTTGCCCGGTAGCTGGCGCAAGGAATCGGCCAGCGCGTCGCGGCGGGCGTGGTACTCGGCGTGGGCCCGGCGCGTGTGCCGCTTGATTTCGCCCTCGTCAATAAGGTCAGCTACGGCCTGCTCCAGTACGGTGTCGCCCTGCCGGTCAATCAGCGTCCGCAGCCGGCCTAGGGCCGTAATGAAGGCCGCCGGCCCGGTGACGTAGCCGATACGCAAAGCCGGCGCAATCAGCTTGGAGAGCGAGCTGATATAGATGACTACGCCGTGTGGGTCGGCCGAGGCCAGCGGCAGCATGGGTTGGTAGTGGAAGTGAAACTCGTGGTCGTAGTCGTCTTCGATGATGGCCACGCCGTAGCGGGCGGCCAGGGCGAGCAGCTGCACGCGCCGCGCCGCTTTCAGCGTCACGGTGGTCGGGAACTGGTGGTGGGGCGTTAGGTACAAGGCCCGCACCGTTTGGCGCTGGCATAACCTTTCCAACTCATCTACGCACAGGCCTTCTTCGTCCACCGGCACCGGCGCTAGCTCGGCCCCGAGCAGGCGGAAGGTTTGCCACGCCGGCGGGTAGCCGGGATTTTCCACGGCCACCACGTCGCCGGGCCGGATGAGCAGGTGGGCCGTGAGGTAGAGGGCCATTTGGGTGCCACGCGTCAGGCAGATGCTGGCCGGGGTGGTGCTCAGGCCCCGGTCCTGGTTGAGCATGCGCGACAAGGCTTCGCGCAGAGGTTGGCTGCCCAGGGGGCTGTCGTAGCCCAGCTGATTGCGGCGGCCGCGGCCCTGCATCACCCGGCGGTAGGCGCTGGCCAGCGTGGCGACGGGCGCGAGCCGGGCATCGGGCGTGCCGTCGTTGAACACCAGCGCGCCCGGCGGTGCCATAGGCGGTTGCTCCAGCTCAAACGGGTCTTGCCATTGAAAGCCCGGCGCTTCAAGCGGGCTACCTGCAGCGGGCGCAAAGGCCGTCGGGTTGCTCTCGGGTAGCCGGCTCGACACGAAGGTGCCGCGGGTGGTTTGCGCCTCCAGCCAGCCTTGGGCCAGCAGCTCCTCGTAGGCCAGCACCGCCGTTTTGCGGTTCACGCCCAATTGCTTGGCCAGCTCCCGGGTGCCGGGCAGGGCCGTGCCAGGTTGCAGCCGGCCGCGGCGGATTTCGGTGGCTATCAGCTCGCTGATTTGCAGATACACGGCGCGGCCCGCCGCGAAGGTTGGGTGAAAATTGGTATCCCAGGCGCGTAGCATAACTGGACCCTTCGCTTTAGATAAACTGGATGAATTAGCGGGGCCAATCTACGCACACTTTTGCAGAGTCGGAAGCTGGTACCCGCCCTGACCCGGGACTACAAACAGGGTGTTGCCAGCGCCGCATTACGGTTTCACCTCTTTATCAATTCTTCTCATGGACACCCTCGTCAGCAACACCCCAACCAAGCCCACGGACAAGTTTCAGTCTGCCGATTTTCACCGCACCTACGCCCGGCCCGAAGTCCGGATGCCCGAGAAACTGCACCACGCCAACGTGGAGCAAGCCGGCGCCCACGACCAGTTCTCGACCGAGCGCAAGCACCCCGTCTTCTTCGTGGACCTGCCCACCGTGGTGCTGAGCATGACCATCGGCGGGCTGCTGCCGGGCCAAGTCACCAACCAGCACCGCCACACCTACGAAACCGTGATTTACGTCATCGAAGGCGAGGGCTACACCCAAATTGAGGACCGCCTCGTGGAATGGAAGGCCGGCGACGCCATCTACATCCCCATTTGGGCCTGGCACAACCACGGCAACCGCAGCGAAACTATCGGCGCCCGCTACATCGCCTGCGAGAATGCGCCCCTGCTGCAAAACCTCGGCGTAGCCCTGCGCGAAGAGCGCGGCCGCGACTTGTAGTTCAGCACTTTAAAAAGTCTTCTATTATGAATTCGAACGTCCCTTTGCGCGGCATCATTGCCTACCCCATCACTCCCTTCACCCCTGATAATGCGGTGGACCTGCCCACTTACCGCCACCTGTTGGAGCGCCTCATAGTTAGCGGCTCGCACGGCATTGCCCCACTCGGTAGCACCGGCGTGCTCCCCTACCTCACGGACGAGGAGCGCGACGCCGTAACCGAAGCAACCTTGCAGCAAGTAGCCGGCCGCTTGCCGGTTTTAGTCGGCGTTTCGCACCTCACCACGGCCGGGGTGGTACGCCACGCCCGCTTTGCCGAGCAGGCCGGGGCCGCCGCGGTCATGGTTATCCCGATGAGCTACTGGAAGCTCACCGACGACGAGATTTTCCGGCATTTCGACCGGGTAGCCAGCGCCCTGTCGGTACCCATCATGGCCTACAACAACCCCGCCACTGGGGGTCTGGATATGTCGCCGACGTTACTCAAGCGCCTGCTGGAAATTCCGAACGTGACTATGATCAAGGAAAGCAGCGGCGACGTGCAGCGCATGCAGGCCCTGCGCCAACTGCTCGGCGAAGACGTGGCTTTCTACAACGGCTCCAACCCCCTCGCTCTGGCTGCTTTTGCGGCCGGCGCCACGGGCTGGTGCACGGCTGCTCCTAACCTCATTCCCGAACTGAACCTAGGCTTGTACGGGGCCGTGCAGCGCCAAGACCTGGCCGAAGCTCGGCACCTCTTCTACCAGCAGTTTGAGTTACTCCAGTTTATCGTCGCCAAAGGCCTTCCCCGGGCCATCAAGGCCGGACTGCAACTGCAAGGCCAAGAAGCCGGTGAGTTACGCGCACCGCTTCAACCCCTAACTTCACTTGAAGAGCAGGATCTGCGGCGCATTTTAGACCGGGTGCATCTGCCAGTAACCGTTAATTAAACGCCGACGTAAGCCCGACAACTTAACTGCCCACTCTGCTAATGCGGGGTGGGCAGTTGAGTTGTCGGGCCACAGTTTATCTTTTATTATCTCAGTAAGCCCGTTACCGGTTTGGCACGTGCTGACCTTGCTTAATACCCGGGGTTTTGCACTAGGCTAGGATTTAAATCTATTTCCCGCTGGGGAATAGGAAACAGGTTGTCGTTTTCGTCTACGTTTGTTTTGCCTTTGGGCTTCAGCACGCTCACCAGCCGATTGGTCCGCACCAGGTCAAACCAGCGGTGCCCTTCGGCGTGTAATTCCCAGCGCCGCTCGTCCCAGAGCCGTTGGCGAAACCCGTCTTTTCCGAGGGCAGCCGTGAAGTCCACCGGCGAGGGGGCCGTTAGGGAGTTACCGTAGGCCCGGCGCCGGATGGGGTTGGCGGCGTTGAGCACGGCCGCCGTAGGACCGCTCAATTCGTTTTCGGCCTCGGCAAACATCAGCAGCACGTCGGCGTACCGGATGATGGGGAAGTTGTTGTTGGCTTCGCCAAAGGCGCGCGCCGATGGGTCCTGGTATTTGTTGAAGTGCTGAAAGGTTTGGACGGTCTGACCGGCTGCATTAACAAAAGAATTAATGAACAGCTCTTTGCGCTTGTCGCCGTTCTGGAAACTGTTGTAGAGCTCGGGCGTGGGGTAAAACGACCCAAAGCCCCGCCCCGTGATAAGCGAATTTTCGGGGGCGAAATACGTAATCATGCCGCTGCCCTGCCCAACGCCGCCGCCCACAAATTGCAGCTCGAACACAGACTCCCGGCCGTTTTTGTTGGCTATGGCAAACACGTCGGCGTAGCGCTCAAACAAGCCGTAGCCGTAACGACCGGCGTTGTCGATGATTTCCTTGGCTTTGTCGCGGGCCGGGGCGTATTCCTTGCGCGTCAAATACACTTTGGCCAGAAAAGCCTTGGCCGCGCCCGCCGTGGCCCGACCCAGATCCGCGCCGGTGAACTTATCCGGCAGCGCAGTTTCGGCCGCCGTAAAGTCGGCTATGATTTGGGCGTACACCTCGTCGGCCGTGGCCTTCGGTACGTTGCGCCCATCGGCTAACGACTTGGTTTCGGTTACGATCAGCGGTACGCCCCCGTACCAGCGCACCAGGTAGAAGTAGTAGAAGGCCCGCATAAACCGCGCCTCGCCCACCAGCCGGCTCTTGAGCGCCTCGTCCATTGCAATGCCCGGAATGCGCTCAATGGCCGCATTGGCCCGGTTGATGCCCTGATAAAGACCTTGCCAGGTCTGGGCAATGATGCCGTTGGTCGGAATGGTTTGAAAGCTCCAAATCTGAATCCGGTCGGCATTGTTAGCCAGCAAATCCATATCGTCGGACGGAATGTCGCCCATGATAATCAGGTTGCGGCTTTGGTCGCCAAGCTGGTTGGCAACGTCATAAACGGCATTGACGGCGGCTATGGCATCACCGGCGTTGGTGTAAAAGTTCTGGGGAGCCAGCGACGAAGGTGGTACTTCCTCCAAGGAGCAGGCTCCGCTGCCCAGGGTTAGGGCTACGAGTAGCAGCGTATGAGTTAGTTTCATGGTTGGGATGCGCGAAGCGTTTAGTGGCGTGGAACTACAAGCTGAGGTTGAGGCCCCCCAGAATGGTTTTGCTACCGGGATAGCTGCCGTAGTCGATGCCCTGGCTCAGGGCGCTCTGCCCGAACCGGTTCACTTCCGGGTCGTAGCCACTGTAGTTGGTGAAGGTTATCCAGTTCTGCAGGCTCACGTACACGCGCACGTTGGTCAGGCGCGCTTTTTTTACCAGTTCCTTGGGCAGCGTATACCCCAAGTTGATGTTGCGAACCCGCAGATACGAGCCGTCTTCAACCTGGCGGTCGGAGATGACGTAGGCGTTGCCCACGGCATTGGCGCGCGGGATGGTGTTGGTCGGGTTGGTGGGCGTCCAGCGGTTCAGCACCTCGCGGCTCTGATTGCTAACCCCCGTCAGCGACTCCAATTCAAAGCGGTTGATGTTGAAAATGTTGTTGCCCGACGTGCCTTGCATAAAGATGCTGAGCTCGAAGCCTTTGTAGGCAAACGTATTGGTTAGCCCCCCGTACAGCTTGGGCTGGGCGTAGCCCAGAATCACCCGGTCGTTGGCGTTGATAACGTTGTTGCCGTCCTGATCTATGTAGCGCCGATCGCCGGGCCGGGCCGTGGGCTGGGCGGAGCTGGCTACCTCGTCCTGAGTTTGAAAAATGCCGTTGGTTTGGTAGCCGAAAAAAGTCCCGATCTGCTCGCCCACGCGCACTATTCCGGAGTTAGGGAGTTGCAAATGGCCGCTGGCGTCCCCCGCCGCAAATTCCCGCTGGCCGCCCAAATCGAGCACTTTGTTGCGGTTGGCCGCAATATTGAACGAGGTCGACCAAGTGAACTTGCCGGTCAGGTTGTTGGTATTGAGGCCGGCTTCAATGCCCCGGTTGCGAATGCTGCCCAAGTTTTGCAAGGCCGATGCGTAGCCCGAGATGTACGGCAACGGCACCTGCAAGAGCAGGTCGGTGGTCTTCTTGTTGTAGTAATCGGCCGTTAGGGTAATGCGGTTGTTCCACAGGCCAAGGTCGAAGCCGAGGTCAGCCTGGGCAGTGGTTTCCCAGCGCAAGTCGGGGTTGGCCACCCGCACCGGCCCGATGCCGATGGCAACGGTGTTGTTGAAGTTGGCGTTCTGGGTGGCCAGCGCCGCCAGCGACTGGTACTGCCCGATTTCCTGGTTGCCGCTTAGGCCGTAGCTGGCCCGCAGCTTCAGGTCGGCGATAACCGGATTGTCTTGCAAAAACCGCTCTTCCGACAAGCGCCAAGCCAGCGAGGCCGAAGGAAAGACGGCGTACTTGTTGCCCTCCCCAAACCGCGAGGAGCCATCGGCCCGTACGGTGGCCGTGAGCAGGTACCGGCCGGCATAGTCGTAGTTGGCCCGGCCGATAAACGAGTTTAGCTGCCACTCATTGGCCGATGAAGTGGGCACGAGGGCCGTGGAAGCGCCCCCGAGGTTATCGTAGGAAAGAATGTCGTTGGCAAACCCCTGGGCCGCCGCCCGCGAGGTCTCGAAGCGGCTGCCCTGCATGGTAAAGCCCGCCAGAAAAGTGAGGTTGTGCACTTCGCCGAACGTTTTTACATAGGACAGCGTGTTTTCATTCAGCCAGGAAGTGGACTGGTCGTTGGTAATTGCTCCCTGGCCGCCCAGCTGAATGCCCGCGGCCGTGTTGCGAGAGATATAGAAGCTGTTTTTACTGTAGTTGGCGTCGGCCCCGAAGCTGGTGCGGAACGTTAGCTCGGGCCGGATTTTGTAGTCCACGAACACGTTGCCAATCAGCCGGCTGCGAACCGTGAGGTTGTCGGTGCCCAGGGCCTGGGCCACCGGGCTGCCAATCTGAATTCGGCCGGGCGTGTTGAACACCACCAAGGTTCCATCGGGATTGTAAACGGGCTGAATAGGCGAGAAATTCAGCGCCCCGTACACCACCGCGCCGCCATTGCCACCATCCGTATCGGTGGGCACGGCCTGGTTGCGGCTGCGCACCACGCTCAGGCTGTTGCCGATGCTGAATTTGTCGTTGATTTTGTGGTCGAAATTAAAGCGAAACGAAGCCCGGTCGAAGCTGGAATTAAGAATGATGCCTTCCTGATCGAGGTAGTTGGCCGATAGGGCGTAGCGGGTTTTATCGCTGCCGCCCGAGGCCGTTATCTGGTAGTTCTGCATGGGCGCTTCGCGGAAAATTTCGTCCTGCCAATCTGTGCCCGCCCCGTAGCCGGCAATCTGCTCGTCGGTAAATACGCGTGGCCGGTTGGCATTCACCTGGGCCTCGTTTACCAGTTCCGCGTACTCGGTGGCGTTGAGCAGGGGAAGCTTTTTGCGGACCTGTTGCATGCCGTAGTACATCTCGAAATCAACCCGGCTTTGCCCGGCTTTGCCGCGGCGGGTTGTCACGAGCACCACGCCATTGGCCCCCCGCGAACCGTAAATAGCCGTGGCGGAGGCATCTTTCAGCACCTCAATACTTTCAATGTCGTTGGGATTCAGGCTGGAGCCATTCTCGTTGTAGACCGGAAAGCCATCGATGACGTAGAGCGGTTCATTGCCCGCATTGATGGAATTGCCCCCCCGAATCCGAATAGACACCCCACCTCCGGGCGCGTTGGACGCCTGCGTCACAAACACGCCCGGCGCCCTTCCTTGCAGGGCCTGGCCCACGCCGGTCACGGGCACAGCCTTGATTTCCTGGGCCGAAACAGAGGCGATGGAGCCGGTAACGTCGCTTTTGCGCTGGGTGCCGTAGCCTACCACCACCACGTCGTCGAGCTGCTTGGTATCGGTCCGGAGGGTGATGTCCACCACGGAGCGCTGACCTAGGGCAACTTCCTGAGGCGCAAAGCCCACGAAGCTGAACACCAGCGTTACGGCCCCGTCGGGCACGGTAAGCTGGTAGCGGCCGTCGGGGCCGGTAGCCGTGCCTTGGGTGGTGCCTTGGCTAGTGCCCTTCACCACTACCACCACGCCCGGCAAGCCTTGGCCCGCTTCATCCCGCACCACGCCCGTAACCGTCCGATCCACTACGGCCGGGCCGTTTTTCTCGCCCAAACCAAAGAAAAGCCCGGACGCGACACTACTGACCGCCAAGGCGCCCGACCGACTTTCAGTCAGGGGCTGCAAGTACGCCGCGCGCGGGTGGGCAAGCAGCGGCAGAAACAAAATGGCTTTACGCCATGGCTGAGAATGTTTCATAGGGTATAAGGGAGTGGGTTTGAGTAGGAATAGCGCGCCCTGGGCCAACTCGGCCGATACTATGCAGCAGGCAGCTTGCCCGAAAAGGAAAGCCTAGCCGCTAGTGCGGAAAAAAGGACACGGGAAAAAAGCGGAATACAGTAACCGACCGGGCAGGCCGTTGCGCAAGGGCTGCCGCTAGAGCCGGTAGGCGGGCTGCTTGCGGAGGGCGTCGTAGCGCAGCAGCGCTTCGAGGTAGTAATAGTCAGCGTACACCAAAGGCACGTTTATCTCGCTCTTGAGGGGCTTTGCGCCCACGCTGTGTTTGAGCAGAAAATTGTTGTTCTCACCTAGCTTAGCCTTGTAAGCTGGGCTGGCTAGGCTTTGCAGCATCTGCACGGCGGCCCGGTAGTAAGGCTGGCTGGAGGCGCCACCGTACGTGCATAGTTCCAATAAAGCGGCGGCGGTAATGGCGGCCGCGGAGGCATCGCGCTCCTCGTTCGGAATATTGGGAGCGTTGAAATCCCAATACGGCACCTTGTCGGCGGGCAGGTTGGGGTGGTTGAGGTAGAAGTCGGCGATGCGCTGGGCCTGGGCCAGGTACTTGGGGTCTTTGGTTTCGCGGTACATGACCGTGTAGCCGTAGAGGCCCCAGGCTTGCCCCCGCGCCCAGGCCGACTCGTCGGCCGCACCCTGGTGCGTCTGGCGCTTGAGCACCTTACCCCCCGGCGCGTAGCACACCACATGGTACGAGCTCTGATCGGGCCGGAAATGGTTTTTGAGGGTGCTATCAGCGTGCGAGATAGCCACGTTGTAGAGCCGCTTGTCGCCCGACTGCCGGGCCGCCCAAAACAGGAGCTCCAAATTCATCATATTGTCGATGATGACCGGATACGTGTACTCGCCTAGCGAGTTCCAAGACTTGATTACGCCAATGGTCGGGTCGAAGCGGGTACTCAGCGACTGCGCGCCGGTGAGCAGCACGGGCCGATACGCCGGGTTTTGGGTGAGCCGGTAGCCGTTGCCGAACGGACAGTAGAGCATAAATCCCAGGTCGTGGGTACCGGTGTTGGTTTGCTCTTTGGCCATTGCCATCGTCCAGTTGTCCGCGGCAGTTTTCCATTTCTCGTCTTTGGTAAACTCGTAGAGATACCACAGCGAGCCGCCAAAAAACCCACTGCACCACCACTCCGACGGTTTGTCGCGCAGGGAGCCATCGGGGTTGGTGGAGTGCGGAAACCGGCTTTTATCGGGGTGGGTATCGAGCAGCCGCTTGTACTGCTGAGCGGCGAAGGCAAATTCCTTCTGTACGTCGAGCTGCTTTTGAGCGTAAACAGGGGCCGCGAGTACAAGCAAAAACCATAAAAGCGTAGTTTTTCGAATCATGAAGCGGGGTAATGGAGTGGGTGGGAATAGGCCAGCGGAAACTCGAAAAGAGAACAGTATAAAACCCTGGGGCTTCATTTAAAAAATACAATAACAGAATAATACTCCTTGCTGGATAGGAAGCGCTTATAACGCTCGTTGGTCGGTTGACAACCTGTTCATATAGGTATAAACTAAGATTACCTAAGTGAATTCAGTGTGTATATCAACTAATTAGTCAAAAAACTCAAGCTTAAGTCAAAAATAATTTCCGTAAACGTTTACGGCAACCCTTGTATTCGCCGTTTTGATGAGAGCTGGCATCCCTTCAAATCATATAATTAAGCTGAGCCTTGTCGGCACGTCGACACGCGTCCTCAACAACGGACATGCCGGATGAGGGCAATTGTATCACCCTCATCCGGCAGCTTTCCGGCTTTATCGTCTTGACTTAATTGGTGTGCCTGCTTAGAAGCAGGCTGGGTATGGAATCAGAGTAGGCTTGGGGGTGGACCAGCAAAGCATGGTGTCGCCTCTTACAGCAGGATTCTTTGGCTGCAGGGCAACGTTTCAATGTGCTTCAGCCGGCCTTGCCGGTAGTTGTAATATAGCCGGTTGATGTCGTCGGCACTATCCCCGATAAAGGGCCCGTGAGAAATCATGCTTTCCCCGGTTGGCTTGCCGGCATACAGCACAAACCGGGTACCTGCTTCGCCGGCCGTTATCTGCAGTTCACTTAGCTCGTCTTGGGTTGACAAATCCAGCCAGCCCACCCGGTCGACTTGCAGCAAGCTTTCTTCTTGTCCCACCTTGGCGCTGCCCTGCAGCACGTACAAGAGCGTGTTGAAGTTGGCCGGCAGTTGCAACGTAGTGGTTACGTGGGCGGCGATGCGGATATCGGCAATAATGATGGGAACGTAGTTTTCAACCGGCGAGGTTAGCCCGGCCAACGTGCCACTGTATAGCTTTATCTCGACGTCATTCTGCTGCAACGTGGGCACGTGCTCCAGCGGCAGGTCCTGCACTCTGGGGGTTACCCACCGGTCTTTCTTCGGCAGATTCACCCACAATTGCAGCAGGCGCATCCTGGCTATTTTATCAATGGTTTCGGTATGCACCACCCCACTGCCGGCGGTCATCATCTGAAAGTCACCGCTTTTCAGCCGGTAAGCCTCGTCCCCCATTTCCCCTTCCAGCAGCAACGACACGGTTTCGAAGCCAGCGTGCGGATGGGGGCCGCCCACCGGGGTCGTATCTTTCTTGTCTAGCCTATCGTCCATCAAAACGATGAAAGGGTCGCTTTGCGCGTAGTTGCCGCCAATGACCGAACGCGCAATGTGCTCAGGCCCCATAAAGCCCGGGTGGCCCGCGGGGGTATTTATGCGTACTACTTTCCTTTTGAGTGCCATGATTCTATCTGGCTAGGTATAAATTTCAGATGACTGTGCTAGCAAGTGCAGCGGGTGAGCCTCTACGGCATCTAAGCGCCTATCACTAGGCTATACCACTGAAGCTAAGCGTGAAATCGTCGTCGATGGCTTTGCCGTCGATGCCTTTGAAAGAGAGCTTCGAGCCGTATTTGATGTCGTGGTGCGTGCGGTTGATGACGGCCGTATGCGTGGCGAGCCGCACTTAGCAAGGGCTAGCATGTGGGGGGCGCTGTTGCGAGGAGCCTGCTGGCCAGGCATGAACCTTGGCAGCAAGTTCTTTTGCCGCGCAACGGAACACGGATTCCACCTTGGGAAATAGCATGATGCCCCATAGCACGCCATCAAGAAAACCGGGTATGCCCGTTAGGTCGTCGAGTAGCTTGGCCAGCAAGCTACCCCATTTGCTAAAACCGCTGGTGGGCCGCAGCGCGGGTTGAGTGGTGGCTGCGAGAGAAGAATGCGGCCGGGTGGGCCGTTGGTAACGACTCTTACGCGCCCGAAGTGAAAGACTTCTGGATGCGGGTAACATAATAATTAATGCAGGAAAACAGGGACCAGCTTAGCTGATCATAAGAACGTGGTGGCGTTTTTAACTGCCCACCTAAAGCCACGAATGGGAGTTATGAAACCATTCCCTAGCGGAGGGCAGCGTCAAGATCCAATTTCTGGTACCACCTAGGAGTTGCTGCGTACCTGAAAGAGGACTGTGGGAAAGCTTGTCAGGCCGGTATTGGTATGCCCGGCCTGACAAGCTTTTCCTTAGGAAGCAAAAGCGCCTTGAAAGTTGATGCTAGCAAGCGCTTTTGGCAGCGCCTCCGCTTGCAGCGTGGGAATACTGGTGCCCTCCACGCGGAACACCGTTACGTCGGTCATACCTAGGAAACCGAGCACGGCCTTCAGGTAGGGCACGACAAAGTCGTAGGAAGTCATGGGGCCTTCGGAGTAAACGCCGCCACTCGACATGGCGATGTATATCTTCTTGCCTTTCACTAGGCCTTCGGGGCCTTCAGCCGTGTAGCGGAAGGTGAGGCCAGCGCGAGCAATGTGGTCAATCCACGCCTTCAGGGTCGAGGCAATGCCAAAGTTGTAGAGTGGAGCGCCAATAACGATGGTATCGGCCGCCATTATTTCAGCAATGGCCTCATCGGAATGGCGCACGGCGGCTTGCTGCTCCACTGAGCGACCTTCGGCGGGCGTGAAGAAGGACTGCAAGTGCGCTTCCTCTAAATGGGGGAAAGGCTTATTGGTTAGGTCGTGGACCTTTACGGAGCTGCCAGGATAGGCAGCTACTAATTTTTCAACTACGCCATTTGCTAGCTGGGTGCTGTACGAAGCAGCCCCCCGGGGGATGGAGAGGATTTGCAGAATCTGCATGATAGATAACGTAAGGGATTGGAAAAGGCTTTCCGTGTGAAAGCGAAGCAAATGTAAAAGATTTTACTTACATAAAGTAAGTAGGTCACAAAATGTTGGTAATTAATAAAAAGAAAGTAGTTACCTTTAGGTAAGTGTTTTTCATTTTTTGCGTACTTTTAGTGAGTAGCAAATCCTTTTTCCCATGGAAATTCATTCGCATACCCACTGTTTGAGCGCTATGCCAGCATTGCGTCAGGCGTTGACGGTGCTCAATGGCAAATGGAAGCTCCCCATCCTGATGGCCATCCGGGCCGGCAGCAGCCGCTTCGGCGAAATCGAACGCAGCGTGCCGGGCATTTCGGGCAAGGTGCTGGCCAAGGAATTGAAAGACCTCGAAGACCACCGGCTTCTGCAGCGCATCGTGCATGCGGGCCCGCCCGTTGCCGTTACCTACGCCGTGCTGCCGTACGCCGAAACCCTGGACCCCATCATCTTTATGCTGCGCGACTGGGGCTCACAGCACCAGCGGCTGTTAGAAAGCACGCCGTCGGTAAACACCTAAGCTCAACCGATGGCTCCCGGCAGTTAGGAGCCGCTAGAAATTTTGTCTTGTTATCAGAAAGCCACTACGCTGCCGCACGCAGCTCAAATCCAAGTGCTGTCATTAGCTTGATTTGAGCCCATGTACGGCTGCGTGGACTGCTGCTTAATCTAGAATAGCCACCACACGGGCCGGCGCTGCCGACGCGCCCACAATCTTGAGCGGAAATACACACACCTTGAAACCGGTTGGCGGCAACGACTCCAGGTTTACTAGCTGCTCAATATGACAATACTCCAGTTCCAAGCCCACTAGGTGCGCTTGCCAGAACAGGTTGGGGTCGTTGTGTTGCTTGGCTTGTTGCACCAGGTAGGGCAACGGCAAGTCCCAGCCCCACTGGTCAATACCCATCACCTTGATGCCTTGTTCAATCAACCAACGGGTGCTCTCCGCCGTCATACCGGTGCCTACCTCGGCAAATTTTTTGGTGCCATTGAGCTTGTCGCGGCCCGTGCGGATAAGCACAATCATGCCGGGCTGCAGGACCACGCCCGACTGGCGCAGCGCTCCTTGCAAATCCGACACGGTAATAGGGTCGAAATCAGCTTTATGGCTTATGTCAATCACGGCCCCTGGCCCGTAACACCAGTCGAGCGGAATCTGGTCGATGGTTTTGGCGGGCTGCCCGGCCACCGTTGGGCCGTAGTGCCAAGGCGCGTCTAGGTGGGTGGTAGCGTGCACGCCCATCGATTGTATCGTATCATCGGCCCAGCCAACAAACTGCTTCGGGAAAAGCCGAAAGGGCAAGCCCAGAAAGCGAATCAACCAGCGCGCTTGCCGATGCGCTTTGTGCTTGATTTTGACGCGCATGTACCACGGGTCGTTGGCGTTGTAGCGAATGGGCTTGGAGAGGTCAATCAAACGAGGCATAGAAGGAAAGCTGATTGTTGTTTTGCCGCTAACTGCCGCTGCTTGCTACTTTCCTGTAGCAGCCAGTACCGACCAACCGCCTGGAATAAGCAGCGCGAAGCTATTGGCGAACAAGTTTAAGCTGTTAGGAAAGTAAGCCTTCAGCGACTATTGGGCTGATGGGCTAGTACCCCTACCCAAAGCTGCCGAGCAGCCGCTAATGAGGCAAAAGTTGCACGGTGGTACTTCTCGTGCATCGCCCACCGGTAGGCGGTGAGCCCAATTTGGGTGTTCTTTTTGAACTACTGGAAAAAGTAAGCGAAGTGTTGAAATCTTAAATCTTCGGCAAGTTAGCCGATAGGGACGTCGCTGTGCACGAGCTGCTGCTTGGCTTCCAGCAACCGTCGGTTGCGCAGAACGTCGCCGGCTGGCTTGCCCGTCATGTACTTGCACACCTCGTTGACCCGGTGCACCGTAAGCGCCAACTGCTCGGCGTAAAACGAAAGGCTATGCGGCGCGCGAAAATACTCTTCCACTAAGGCCCGGAAGCGCCTGACCAGGAGCATGCTGGCCAGGTCCTGCCGGCTGGAGTAAGGGTAGATAATCAAGCGCTGAATACAATTGAGCAGGATAAAGAGCGTATGTCCTAATAACGACGCTGATTTCTCAGCCGAGTCTACTTCCAGCAGTCCATGCTGGCAATGACGGGCAATAGTAATTTGCCAAACGGGGCAGCCCCTCTATTTCTAGCGCGGCTAACTCAGAATGGTTTCCATGCCGGCCAGTTCAAACGTCAGGTTTACCGACCGGGAACCTTGGGGCCGGGTACGGTGGCGCACGTTGGCCGGAACAGTGAACAGTTGGCCGGGGGCTAGCTCCACGGTTCGCTCTTCTAAGTCGATGCACACCACGCCCTCCACAACTAGAAACACTTCGTCGCTGTTGGGATGAAAGTGCCAAACGTACGGCTCCGTCATGACACTAAGCCGCACGACGTGGTCGTTCACCAACGAAAGCGGAATGTTTTGGTAGCGGTCAATCCCTTGGGTTATTTGCTTTATAGCAACTACGGTAAGCGGTGAGGGCACAAGCATGTTACTTAGTTTAGGAGGATAGTCAAATTCAGGGGTTAAGAGTGGAATATATTCACGAAAAGGCTTTGCAAGTAATGCGTCCGCAATTTCAAGTTCCGCTATTCCTTTGCTGGTCTTAAGCACCCGATTCAAAGATGAGTAAGCCCCACCGTTGGCGTATAGGCCCCGCTCCGCAGTTGTAGCTATGCGAGTGGGATTGGGTTCATTCGGCTTGAGCTTAAATGGTTTCCGCTAGATTCCTCTGCCGCTACTGTACGTTCTTTACCGCCTGATTTACATTGAACTGCGCTTCAAGCCGAATATCTTCCGATGAAGCGCCGACCAGCACGGTAAAGGTGCCCGGCTCTACCACCCATTGCAGATTCGTATTTAGTAACATCAGGTCTTCGGCCGTTAGCTCAAATGCCACTTCCCGCTGCTGGCCAGCTGCCAGCGTGAGCCGCTGAAACTTTTTCAACTGCCGGGCCGGGGTGACGACCGAACTCACCTCGTCGCGCAGGTAAAGCTGCGCGACTTCGTCGCCAGCACGGGTACTGGTGTTTTTCACGGTGAAGCGCACCGTTACCCGCACCGCCCCCGGATTTTCGGCCGCCTTAACCTGCAAGCCCGAGTACTCGAACTTACTGTAGCTCAGGCCATGTCCGAAGCTGTAGAGCGGTTTGGCGCTGGTTTCAACGTAATCGTGCTTGATGGGGCGCTTGGCGTTGTAGTAAACCGGGAGTTGCCCTACGTGCCGGGGCACCGAGATGGGTAGGCGGCCGGCGGGGTTATAGTCGCCAAACAGCACGTCGGCTACGGCGTGGCCGCCTTCCTGGCCGGGATACCACGCATCCACAATAGCCGGCACGTGGGTGGCCATCCAATTCAGGTTGAGCGGGCGGCCCTTAATGAGCACGACTACTACCGGGGTGCCAGTCGCTACTACGGCCCGGAGCAGTTCCTGCTGCCGGCCAAGTAAGTCGAGCGTGGCTCGGTCGTAGCCCTCGCCGCTTTCCATGTCGCTGAGAAGTTGCCCGCCTGCGGTGGCCGTGACCGTGGCCGCCCCCGTGCTCTGATATTCGGTTTTGAAGTCGCGGGCACTGGAGCCCCCGAGCACCACCACCGCCACCTGCGCCTGACGGGCCGCTGCTACGGCCTCGGCGATGTTGGCGTTGGTTGTATCCCGAATGGCGCAGCCTTGGGCGTAGAGCACCTGCGTGACCGGCGACACTTTTGCGCGGATGCCTTCGAGCACCGTCACGACGTTGCTTTCCGGTTGGGGCGCGGTGTAGTCGCCAAGTTGGTTGTACAGGTTGTCGGCATTGGGGCCGATTACGGCTATGCGTTGCAGGGTCTTGGCGAGCGGCAGCACATCTTGGTCGTTTTTCAACAGCACGATTGACTCCTGCGCCACCTGCCGGGCCAGGTGCACGTGAGCCAAGTTTTTCACCAGCTTCGTTGCTTTTTTAGGCTCCACGTAGGGATTCTCAAATAACCCCATCTCGAACTTCACTTGCAGCACCCGGCCCACGGCGCGGTCGAGCGCCTCGGGGGAAACCAGCTTTTGCTCAATGGCGGTTAGCAGTTCTTTGTCGTAACCGTAGCCGCTTAGGTCGGCATCGAGGCCGGCGTTGAGTGCTAGGGCCGCTGCCTCGGTTGGGGTAGCGGCCACGTGGTGGCTACCTACCAGCCCCGAGATGCTGCCTAAATCCGATACCGTGAAGCCTTGAAACCCCCATTGCTTCCGCAGCACATCGGTTAGCAACCACTCGCTGGCCGAGCAAGGCACTCCATCGATGGAGTTGTAGGCCGTCATAACGGATAAGGCTCCCGCTTTTACCGCTGCCCGAAACGGCGGCAAATAGCTCTGGTACAGTTCGCGAGTACCGGTGCTGATGCTGCCCCCGTTGTGGCCCCCTTCCGGCACGCCGTAGGCCGTGAAGTGCTTAAGGGTCGACACCACGTTCAGCCCGCTTTTCAGGCTATTTCCCTGGAAGCCCTGCACCATCGCAGCTCCCATCTGCCCGTTAAGCACCGGATCTTCGCCGTACGTTTCCTCGACCCGCGACCAGCGCGGCTCGCGGGCCAAGTCCAAGACCGGGCCGTAGCCGATATGGGCGCCCTGCACCCGCGCTTCACTGGCAATGGCGGCCGCCATGCGCTGAATAAGGGCCGGGTTCCAGGTGCTGCTCTGCCCGATGGAAGTCGGGAACACCGTGGTGCCGATGGCCATGTGGCCGTGCGGGCACTCCTCGGCCAGCAGCAGCGGAATATGCAGCCGCGTGTGCTCGACGGCGTACTTCTGCAAGGCGTTGGTGGCCTCGGCTGCCTGCGTAGGGTTCAGGCCGGTTTTCAGCGTCTTCTTAGTCCACGGGTCGGCGCGCAGCGTGGCCCATAGCGCCCCGATGTGGCGCTCGTCTACTGCTTTCTTGTACGCCGCACTGACCCCGACCCGCGGCCCTTCTTTCTGGTACATCTCCCAGCCGAGCAGCGTTGAAAGCTGTCCTACTTTTTCCGCCACCGTCATGCGCGCTAGCAGGTCCTGCACTCTGGCTTCGGTGGGCGCGCGCGGGTCTTGGTAGAGGGGCTTGCGCTGCTGGGCCGTAGCGGTAGTGAAACTAAGCCAGCACAGCCCGAGCGTTAGAAGGGTAGTGATACGAAACATAGTGAAGCAGTAAAACAGCGGAAACCGAGGTTATTCGGCTACAAAGGCAAAGACCAGCGCCGGGTAAGCACCCGCCTGTTGGGTTAGGTCAGGGGGCAGGGTGAGCTTGACTTTGTTGCCTTCGCGGGTCCACTGCACGGCTTTGCCGGTTTGTAGGAGTTTTAGCTGGCTGCCTTTTGCGGGTAGGTTACCAGTCCATTCCAGGGTGGCGGGCGGCGGCTGGTTTTCGGGTAGGCACACAATAGCGTAGCGGGTTCCCTTTTTGCCTTGGGTGAAATAGGTGCGGCCGTCCTGAAATCGGGCGGTAGCGCGGGTGTTGTAAATAGCCTCGCCGTTCACGTCCAGCCACTTGCCAATAACCGCTAGCCGCGTCACGGCTTCGTCGGCCAGGGTGCCGTCGGGCTTGGGGCCAACGCCAAGCAGCAAGCTGCCACCTTTGGCTACCACCTCCACCAGCGAATGGATGATCTTGGTGGGCGACTTGTAGGTGTCGTTGGGTACGTAGCCCCAGTTGTTGGCCAAAGTCAGGCAGCTTTCCCAGGGGGTAGCGAGCGGCAACTCGGGCACGCGCTGCTCGGGCGTCTGGTAGTTTTCGTAGGGGCCGTGCACGGTGCGGTCGACCAGCAGCAAACCGGGCTGGGCCTGCCGCGCCATGGCCGCAATGCGCGGCATGTCTACGTCCTGGCTGAACTCAGGAATGGGCGCGCCCCAGGAGCGCACTTCCGCATTCACGGTTTCGCGGGGCCGCACCCAGCCGCCGTCGAGCCACAGAATATCCATCCGGCCGTAGTCGTGCATCAGCTCGCTGATTTGGTTGTAGGTAAAGCTTTTGTACTGCTGCCAGCGCCAGGGGTACTTCCTGATATCGTAGTTGACGTTGCGGTTGGGAGTGGCGTACTTCGGCCACCAGAACTGCGGCGAGTGCCAGTCGGGCTTCGAGAAGTAGGCCCCGATCATAAAACCTTCCCGGCGAAACGCCTCGAACACGTATTTGGCCACGTTGGCTCGCGCATTGTCGCGAAACGGCCCGTTGGTAATCTTGAAGTCTGATTGCTTGGTGTCAAACATGCTGAAGCCGTCGTGGTGCTTGGTGGTAAACACCAAATAGCGCATGCCGGCCTTTTTCGCGACGGCCGCCCACTGGTCGGGGTTGAACTTCACCGGGTTGAACTGCTGACTTAATCCCCAGTACCACTTTTTGTAGTCCTCGTAGGCTACGGTGCTGTCACGCTCTATCCAGTCTTCCGAGCACAACTGCCACGACTCGATGATGCCCGGCACGGCATACAACCCCCAGTGCAGTATCAACCCGAATTTTTGGTCGCGCCAGCGTTCCAGCTTTTGCTTTACCAGGGGGTCGGTGGGAGCTTCGTACTGAGTGGATTGCGGGTGAATACCTTGCTCTTGGGCACCCACCGGCCGGGCACTAGTGGCAGCTAATAAGGCAAAAGCGAGAGTAACTTTTTTTGCATGCATAAGCAAGGTGATAAGGGAGCCGCTCGATACGGGATTTGCATAGCATAGGCTATCTTCAGATCACGCTACGCAGGAGTGCCTTCTACTGGTCTCAGGAAAACATGAAACGGCTCGGCAAAGCCGGAGAGCATGTAGTAAGATCATAAGTAGCTACCCGAAAGGTGCTGCTTTTTATTTCTATTCTCCTCCCGAAAGGTGCTGCTTTTTATTTCTATTCTCCTCTTTTTCTACGCTTGTATCTAGGCAGCTTTCCAGATCGTTCTCGAACTAAGTACAGATTTTAACTTCCGTCCGGGGTTGGTTATACTTGTACTTTTCTTTGTAGTGGTATTTTTGAAGGCAAGGTTTGGCTTGCCGGGTCTTAGGGTGAGGTTTTGCCTTGTACCTGATTGTCACTTGCTTGAATGCTTTTACAATGCGTTTCACCGCACCGATTTTCGTTACTGGTTCTGCGGGCCGGCTAGGTCAGGAAGTGGTATTATTGCTGCGTCAGCGGGGCTACCGAGTCATAGGGGCTGATTTGGTGCTTGCTCCTACCACGGATATTCTGCTCGATATCCGCAACAGGGAAGCTGTTCTGGAAGCAACCCGGGGTTGCGGGGCCGTGATTCATACCGCCGCCTTGCACGGCAAGCATTATGACCTGCAAATACCCCGGTTGGAATTCGTTTATACCAACGTAGAAGGCACGCTGCATTTGCTTGATGCCTGCGTAGCGCACCAGATCCAAAAGTTTGTTTACACAAGCACCACGTCCATCTACGGCCAAGCGCTAGTAAATCCCCACCAAGCCGTCTGGGTCGACGAGGAATTGCCCCCGCAACCTCGCGACATCTACGACATCACCAAACAGGCCGCCGAAGCCCTCTGCCGGGATTTCT
The DNA here is from genome assembly GCF_029433095.1 of Hymenobacter sp. YC55. Lineage (GTDB taxonomy): Bacteria > Bacteroidota > Bacteroidia > Cytophagales > Hymenobacteraceae > Hymenobacter. The sequence goes on along the minus strand of NZ_JARNTX010000003.1, from coordinate 218,985 downwards.
TCGAGAAAGAAGGCCTGGAAACTACGGTGCTCCGAGTCGGCCGCTTTTTGCCCGAATCGCCCAACCTGGCCGCCAACCACCGCCTTTACCGGGGCCTAGATGCGCGCGACGGCGCGCTGGGCCATGTGCTTGCCTTAGAACACCCGTTTTCCAGCTTCGAGGTTTTCAACATTGCGGCGGGCAGCCCGTTCGAGCAAGCCGATTTACCCCTTCTAAAGCACGACCCCACCGCCGTCATTGGCCGCCGTTTACCGGAAGCTACGCACATTTATCAACAACGAGGCTGGACCTTCCCGAGCAGTATTGACCGGGTGTATCGAATCGAGAAGGCGCAGCGGATGCTAGGCTACCGCCCCCGCTATACGGCACAGTACCTACTACAAGAATAAGTGCGGCGGGCGCCCGTCTGCTTGGGTTCAATACCAACTCGGCGCGCGAATACTGCCGACTGGTTTGCGTTGTGCGCACGCGCGTGCGCACAACGCAAACCAGTCGGCCCAAGCTGCAAGGGAGGAGTGAGAGGCAAATAAAAAGGTACGAAAGGTGCTCCGCTGAGCCAAAATAAAAATTCCATAAGTGTTTGACACACAAATGTTCAGGCACATCCTACTAAAGCCCATCATCAGCTGGTCTGCGCTTACTCACCCGAGGGTGCGGGTTGGCGCTCGGTCAGCGGCACTGGCTCCCCGAAACGGGGCGTACCGTCCGCATTCCAACTGAAGCGCTGCATGCGCGCGCTGCGGCCTTCGCACTTGCCATCCGCCGCCGCTTTGGCGTGGTAGACAATCCAATCCTGGCGTCCATCCGGCGACTTAGTGAAGCAATTATGCCCGGTGCCCCACACGCCATTTTTTGCCGAAGGCTGAAAAACGGGGGCCGTTGCTTTCGTCCAGGAGGCGGGGTTGAGGGGGTCACTTCCCTTCGGTGCCGTGAGCATACCCAAGCAGTAGTTGTCGTCCCAGCAGGCACTGGCCGAATATATCACCAAGAGCTGGCCTTGCTGCCCGGCCAGAAACTCGGGACCTTCCAAAATCTGGCGGCCCCCGCCCTTTTCCCAAGCTAGCGTGGGCTGGGCAATGATAACTTCTTTACCGGCCGCTAGCGCCCAGGGGGTTTGCATGGGGGCAATGGCAAGCACGCTTTGCGGCCCCACGTAGGCCGAGTACAGGAAGTAGCGCTGCCCTCCTTGTTGAAATACCGAGCCATCGAGGCCCGGGTAGCGGGTGTTGACTTGGCCCCGGTCGACCCAGGTGCCGGTGGTGGGGTCGGCACCCGCGTTTTCGAGCACGAACACATGCCGGCTCTGGTCGCCCGGGTTGGCCTTGTCGGTGGCCGTGTAGTAGAGATACCACTTGCCATCGAGCCGATGTAGTTCCGGAGCCCAGATCTGGGTGGAGTTGGGGCCCGTGGCGGGCGGCGTCCAAACGATGGTGGCCGGTGCCTCGTGCACTTCACTCACGGCCTTGGTTTTCCAGAGCGTGATGTTTTTGCCCGTGGTGTTGGTGTAATAATAAAATCCGCCGTGCTGCGTGACCCACGGATCGGGGCCCTCATCCCGCAAGGGATTGGTAAAGGTGCGGACCGGTGGCGCCTGGGCCGAGGCACGGGGGCGCACACCAACGGCAAGCACAGCACTGAGAAACACGACGCGAAGAAGTGAGCAGACGTTCATAAAGCGGGAAAAAAGAGCTAGTGCGGCGCCGGTAAGTTCACGAATTCCCCGAGCAATTCTGTTGTTGCCACGCCAACCGACTTGCCCAGCTTATTGGCCTACTTTCTTCAGCTTAGCCCGGTTGATTTGGGTGTAACTCTCCCCTGTTGCTTGGCAAACAGCGAAGTGCTCTGGCACTTGCTACTACCCTCCGGCTCGGATAGCTACCAGCGCGCATAACCGTTGCGGATGATATGCCAACGAAGCGCCGCTCACGAATTACACACTGGCTTTGGGTTTGGGATAAAGGCGGGGAAACATACCATTGATTTTGCTCATTGCCGTGGCGGCTATATTGTCGAAAACTTTAGCCCCTGCCTCGTACTCTTTCAGCAATTGGTGCGTGTCCTTCATCAGCTTTTGCAGCTCGGCATCGGTGAGCGAGAGAATGCGCTCGATCTGGTAGTCTTCGAGTTTAAACTTGCGCATGCGCCCGGCCACACGGCTGCGAAAGTCGAGGGCCACCCCAGGTACTGGTACTGTGGACTGAAGCGGTTCGGGAGCTGGCACGGGGAGCGTAGCTTCCCCGAGCTGCAGCTGGAGCTGCTTGGGCTGGAGCTTGCTAGGACCGTTGTAGTTGATGTGAAACTCGATGGAATTTACGCTGCGCCCTTTTTTCTTCTCGGTGTAGGAGATATCGAAGTTGAGCGTGTTCAATTCTTCCAAGGACGGCTTCAGCACATACTTGCGGTAGTCGGCAAACTGGGGGTAGGCCTCCCCCGTCGTCAGCTCGCGCAGCGTGTCAACGTCGACCGTGTGTGGACTCTTGAACTTCCACATCTGCATAATCCAGTAGAACTTATGGGTGTTGGGGCTCTTGATGCTAAGCAGATCAGCAACCTGCCCGAGGGTGAAGTTCTCGGTTAGGTTGGTGAGATAGGGAATTACATCGTTGGAGAAGTAGCCGGAGATGGTTCCCTGCCCGCTGTCGAGCTTCAAGGAGTGAACCAGCGGCACCTTGTGATAGTCTTTCTTGCGGTTGGGCATAGGTAGGTCGATGCGAATGGCGTCGAGCCCGTCCATGGCCACGTGCAAGTACTGGTAGCCGCGCCCACCAATGGGCTGGTCGCCCACCAAGTCCGACAAGGGAATAACGATGCGCTTACTATCGGCCTCATCGCGCCGCAGTCCCCGCAGCAAGAGTACGAAGATGCGAGCTTCGAGTAAGGTCATGGCCCAGGGGTGCTCGATCAGCACGTTGCTTTGGGCCACCGTGGTGGTGCGGCGGCTGTCCTGGATTTCAAGGCGGTACGTTTCGCTTTCCGACTGCACCATCAGTTGTTCGGGCTCGACGGCCGGGGCCATATCGCGCTTGGCAGCCAGTACGGCGGCGTAAGCCTCGGGCTGGGTGTTGAAGTAGCCGACGCTTTTGGTTTTGCCGTTGACGCGCACTTGCGCTTTCCAGCGGTTGCGGGTCTTTTCGAAGGTCGTACCCGGATATTGATTTTTAGCCATAGGTTGTAAGACATAACCAAAGGCTAAGATATAGATATAAAATTCAGATAGTAATAAAATTTATCTCTTCTCCTATCTCAAAGGTAACGGCTTCCTATTTCAATTATCTCAGAGGTAACAATCTCCTATCTCAAAGGTAACGGCTTCCTATCTCAGAGGTAACGGGCTCCTATCTCAGAGGTAACGGCTTCTTATCTCAAGGGTAATGGCTTCCAATTTAGAGCTTATATATAGTTGACTTACATTAGGTTATGCAGCCCTTAATATATTAATAGATTTAATAAATAAAGTTTGAATAAGGCTCAAGGTTTTTGAAAGGTATAGGTGAGATAAAAAACTATCTCAAAAGGTAAAGTCTTCCTACTTGGAAATTATCTCACAGAGGTAACGGCCTCCTACTTAAAACTATCTCAGAGGTAACAGCCTCCTACTTCATATTATCTCAAAGGTAACGGCTTCCTATTTCGAGTTATCTCAGAAGGTAACGGGCTCCTATCTCAGAGGTAACGGCTTCCTACTCAGAACTATCTCAAAAATATTGTATCATAATCATAAAATACTGTAAGTCAATAAAATATTAGCTGCGGAAAAAGTTGGACTTTAAGTTAAGTAGCCGACTACTCGAAAATTTCTGGTCTGCTAGCCTCTAAGTATGAGCGCAAAACTTAAAACTGGGGCGAATCATGTATATACATGATTTGGACGATTGAAAATTTGCCTATAGAAATTAACCGTAGAGCTTCTACCGTTGGTACTCAAGCACATACCAGCGCTGCATAGGTGAATAAGATTCTGGCTTTCCGGATCAACTAGCTAGAGCCGGGCATTACGCTTGCGCGCATCTAGAGCAGGTGGTTCCAACTTCTGCGGCATTTGTGGATTCGGAGCCACGGCGGGTGTTTCCAAAACCTGAATAGCTTGGCGTAACTGCTGTACCGCCGGGCTGGCACTCAAAGCGGGCGACTTATCGACGAGCGCTAGCACCTTGGTTAGGTTTTCTTTGTCAATTGCGCGTAGCTCCGGCTGCTTAACTAGAAACTTGCTTAGCTCCTGCAAGCGAGCCGCGTCTAAGCCAGCGCCGGCTTCCCGTAGTTGCTTGGCCAGGGGCCCCGCCACTGCAATAAACGACAATCGGGCCTGATCATGGAGAGGGGAACTGCTAGGCTGGACCTGCGCACTGGCTTGCCGCAACTGGTTTTGGGTTTGTTCCTGGGCCGCGGCCAGCTGCCGGCGTTCTGCCGCATCTTGCACCGGCTCAATAACGGTGACTTTTGTGTTGGTGGTTAGCGCATCTAGCACTTGGCTGATAGCAGGCAGCTGCGGCGAATCAAGTCGGTAGCAAAGCGTCAGCTCCATACCAACTTCCCGCAGTTCCCGCGCGGGTAAACTCTTGCCGTGGTCGATAATTAAGCCTACTTTCTCTAAGTTCTCCCGCAAGGTGGGCAACTGTGATATTTGGTCGCGGCTCTCGCGGAATTCCACTACCAGTCGGCGCTCTCCGCGGGCCTGGGCTTCCGAGAGGATTGGGTTCTGCCGCTGAGTTAGTAAATCAACCTGTTCTAGAGTGGGCTTGCCTGCGCGAGTTAGGTTAAGCGCGTGCGGATCTGCCTGAACAGCCTTTGCTTGCTGCTGCCCTAGCTGCTTCTGCTGCACGTCTTCGTTCCAATTCCGGCCTTTGCTTTTAACTAATTCGATTTTGTGACTGAACTGCAAGTTCTGAACGATGGCTTGATTAAACGAACTTAACGCCGCCACATTCACGGGAACATGAAACTGGTAGCTGTTGGGGCCGAGCCGGGCCGAGCTAATCAACTCGTTGCGCAGCGTTTGCGCCGTAGCGGGTGAGTTAGGTTCGCCGCTTTCTTGCTGGTATTGCTCGGTTAGGTTGCGATTAAAGCCTTTAAGTTGCTCGTTTATGGCCTGAACGTTAGCTGGGCTGGTCGTGTGAACTTCAACGGTCAGCACGTGGGCGTGCTCCCGCACTAGCTTCATCGGGTTGTGCTCACCAGCAAATCCCACCAGCAGCCGCGTATCACAGCAATGTCCCCGCGGGTCGTTGGCAAAAGCAGCTTTGACGCCCAGAATTTGCTCTTCCTTTAGCTGTCGCTTGAGTTCGAAAATTTGGTTTTCAGTTAGGGAGCCCGCGGTGGACGCATACAAGGCTTGTTCGCCGGGGTGCAGTTGCGCGTAGGAAATTGTAGCCAGCGCTGAATCACTTACAACGAGGTGAGCTGGCGCTTGCCCAGCAGGCAACTTACTTAGCCACAGGGCGCGCGCCAGCTGTTTTTCAGCTACTGGCTCTTTGATTTGCTCGCTGGCCTTTTCTAGGCCCACAATTCGGCCTTCGCAGTACTGGGGAAAAACAGTGTTCACGGGCGCTTGGGACGCTCCGGCAGCAAGCTGGGTGAGAATACGCCCAGCAAACTGTGGGTTTTCCAGCGTGGATTTAACAATACCACGGCTTTCCAAGTACGTTGTATTCGCTAGCGGGCCGCAGTCTTTGGTATGAATGCTAGGAAATTTTTCGCCGGGGGCAATTTCTCTGATGGCGGGCAACGGGAGCCGGGACCGCTCGGCCTGGGGCAAGTTCAGATACGATTGGAAGTGGTCTTTTACGCTCTGCCATAAGTTGCGGCCGGGCTCTTGCTCGAGGCCGGCAATGCGGCCCGTACTCACTTGGTTTTTCATCCAATCCACTACGTTGCCCTTGTCTCGCTCGTCCTGGCTGTTGAAGTAGAGCCAGTCTCCTCCCCTGCCCTTAAACACGATTAGTTGTTCGGGCCCCTCGAACACGTGCCATTTACCTTTTCCTAGCTCTTCGTCTTGCTGCCGCACGTAACCGTAATGGGCCAGTAATTGGGGAAGCTCGACGCGCTCCTTTATCTGCTGAAATGTGAGCTCGGGTTCTATCATACATGGGGGACTAGTAAGCCGGCAAGCGAGGCCGCCAGACTTTCCTGCTTAATTCAAGGTGCTACCAAGCCAACCCGTTCGGGCGAGCACAAAAAAGATGATCTGCTTTGTAGCCGAACAGTAATTGCTTCACTCTCGGGGACCCCGTCCCCGCACCTTGGGTGGTGCTTTCACAGCTATGCTTTGCCCGAGCGGCCGCGTGATTTTGGCGGCAGGCTGTGGCGACAGCTCGTATGCTGCCGGCTTCACTTCCACCCCGGCTTTGGCCGCGTGGATTCGAACAATCCCATCAAAGGGCTTGCCGCCGTTAGGCTGTTGCATTTGGGCTAACGGCACGGCTTTGCCTTCGCGCAGGTCGTGGCTTTGCTCGGGCGACAGCTTTACCCCGGCAATTGTATCCTTGAATTGCACCTTGTTTTCGGGTAGCACGACCACCTTGTTCATTTGCTTGTCAACTCCAACGTAGCCGTTGTAGGGGTTGCCCTGGGCGTCTTTGAGGCCGCGCACCAAGCCAGCGGTACCTTCCGTTGCGAGGCGTTGGCGCTGCTCAGCCGTGAAGGTTTGGCCACCTATCTCGTTGGGAATAGTAAGCTCCCGTTTGGGGAGCTCCATTTTCAGTGTGGCCGACCCGTTCGCTTCGCGGTGCAAAACCATCTTTGCTTGGAATGGCACCAGCTCTTGGTCTGGTCCTCCCCCGGCCTGCAGGGTCAGTAAATCAGTTTTATCTCCGTTTAGCAGCTTCTGGAGTTGCCCCTGGGCAGCCAGCCTATCTACTGTCAATCCCATAGTGGTCAGTACCCTTTGTGGCAGGTCAGCAACCGCGAACTTTGCCGTTTGGGTGGCGCCTTGCTGGCCTGCTGCCACGTCGGTTGCCGCCGCGGCCGTCGCTAACGTCTGAGTTGTCCGCGGGGCCGCCAACTCGACGCGACCTGCCTGCTGGCGGTGCTCGTTTGGGTCAGCGTTGCCGGCGACCTGCAGCAGCCGGGCTTGCAAGGCTTGACGGGTCTTTTCATAATCCACTTCCAGGTGCTGCCGGGTTTGCGGGGCCCCATTCAGATGCTCGTAGAAGTTTTTCAAGAAGGCTGACACCGGGTTACCACTGGTATCGATGTCAAGCAGGCTTTTTCCTTCCTTAACAACCTGTTCGGTGATTTTGCCTTGCCGCTGGGCTAGCTGTTCGACCCGGACTTCACCGGCTGCTTGCTGCATTAACTCAGGACCGGTAAGCGCCTGCTTGGGCACCTGGCTAAGGTGGGCGCTCAAGGCATCCCACTGCTTGATTCCGAAGGCTTCCTTAACGCTGTAGCCTAAGTCGGTTGCCTGGTCTTGGCCTTGCACCCCTATGTTCTGCCGACGAGCAACAACTTGCTCTGGCTGTTCGACAACTTCAAGCCCGTTGCCTACCCGTTTTAAACCTTGAATGATGCCTTCTAGCTTAGGTAATTCAGCGCTAGCCGGATCATAGCTCAAGCTGAAGTTGCCGCTGAGTTTTCCGTCCGGTTTTTTCTCGAACCTGAGGGCTCCAACGGCTACTCCAGCCTCTTTAAGTTGGTCGAAGTAGGCCCGCATTTCCAGCAGGGGGGCTACCGCCTCACCCTGCTGCTGCCACCTGATTTGTAACTCACCGGGGTTGGTTGGTTGTTCAGCTATGGCGGGCTGCTGGGCCGCGGCGGTTGCGTTTTTCGGTTCTAGCGGCGGCCCACTATTGCTTACAACCTTTTCGGGCCCAGCCGGGGCAGTAAGGCTAGGCGAGGAAACAGGCGATGCCTGGTTTGCTTCGCCGTGGGTACGGCTAAGTATGGTTTGCTGAGCCTGCTCTACTCCATTAGTCGTTGCCTGTATTAGCGGGGGCTGGTTACTGAAGCTAATCTGGCCCGGGACCGTTAGCTTCCAGTGAGTGCCTTGGCGCTCGAATTGGGCGGGAAGTTCGGTATGGATGTACTCCTGCCCGGCTTGAGGAGTGCTGTTTAACTTAAACAAAGGGCGCAGGGTCGCATGATAGCCGTTGATTAACTGAGGGTCTGACCCTGGGGCGGTGATGCCCTCGGCCCGGTCGGGATTGGTGGGGTCAATTTTCAGTTGCAGAATGCTGTAGCCGGTGGGACGATTGCTTAGCAATTGGGAGTCAACCACGCCGTCGGGAGCCGGTAATCCATTCAAATAGATTACCTGGGGCACAGCTGGGGTAGGCGGTAGCGTCACCGGGGTAGGCACTTCGTTTTGCGCGGCCATTAGGGGGTAGAGGTAAGTGGTTGGAAGGGGCCCCGACCAAGGCCTATCGAGCATAGCTACCCCTTGCTTGGTCGACTCAAGTAAGTTGAACGGGAAGTAGCCGGTACTAAACTAGGCGGGGCGAGGCCGGCCCCGCGAGAAATTTGATGAGTGGTCGGAAATGGGTGGTGAGGTGCCGCTACAACACACGAACGGCACGAAGCCAAGAAGCGCATCCTGGTTTCGTGCCGTTTGTAAGAACCGGCGTGAGTTGCGCCAACTTGATTTGCCAGTAAGGCTCGAGGACCTACGGCGCTACTTTCTCTTTAAGCAGATGCTTTAGCAGTGGGTCCTTGCCGATGCGAAGCAATTCCCGTTCGCAAATCGCTTTCACGTCAAGCTTTATCTGGTTGAAGTTGTTTTTGATTGTTTCTTCCGTTTCGTCTCGGCCGGTGGCCGGATTGATAAAGCTGGTGATATCGGGAATGGGTTGATAGGTCTTGGCTTCGGCGGCCACTGCTTTCACGTCCACTTTAATCTTGGCGTGAAACACTTTCTGCTCGATTTCCTCGCCGAAATTATCGGCCACGGCACCCACAAAATTCCCCTGCGTTAAGTTGGCTATGGTGCTGGCCGGAATCATGCTGTCCATTTGGGTTGATAAGCTCGTGCTGGTTTCGCGCATGTTGATGCTTACACTTTGGCGCTGCTGCAGGATCTTGCCGAACCGCTCACTCAGCCACTTACCACTATTACCCGATACCTGGCCGCTGAACACGTTGCCAACGGTGTTCTTGATTACTTCGGCCTCTTTTTGGCCGTAGTCGCGCTCGAGCTGCGAAAAGTCCTGGAAGCCCAAGCACGTGGAAACCTTGTTGCTGCGGGCCGTGGCAATTAAATTATCAAGGCCCTTGAAGTAGATGGTGGGCAACTCGTCGATGATAAGCGAGGATTTGCGCTTGCCTTTCTGATTAACCAGCTTCACCAAGCGGGCATTATAGAGGCCTAAGGCCGCTCCGTAGATGGCCTGCCGGTCGGGATTATTGCCCACGCACAACACCTTGGGTTCTTCCTGGCTGTTGATGTCGAGCGTGAAATCGTTGCCGCTCATCACCCAGTAGAGTTGCGGGCTGGCCAGGCGGCCCAACGGAATCCGGGCGCTGGCAATCTGGCCTTCCAGCTGCTCGATGGCATCTTTCTGAAACGCCGACACAAAGGGTTTCACCAAGTTCTCGATTTCGGGGTAGGACGCGAGCACGGGAAAGATTTCCTCGTAATCGCGGCTCAGAAACTCGATGACGTGGGGAAAGGTGCAGTACTTGCCTTGCTCGAACAGCTTAAGAAACCAGATGATGGCGGCCACAAAGTTGATCGGGCTTTCCACGAAGAAGTCGCCCTGCTTCTGGATCCAGCTCTTGTTAAGGTTCAGCATGATGGTGGAGGCGCTTTCGTAAGCGTCCACGATATCGGTCATGAGCTCGGGTAAGAGCGGGTTGCAACGGTGACTTTTGCGGGGGTTATCGAAATTGATGACATAAAAACCGACGGGCTTGTCAAACTTGTCTTGGTGCCGGAGCAGGGTATTGTAGCAGATGCGGCTTAAGTCGTCGAACTTGTAGTCGTAGATGTACATGCAAAAACCCTTGGCCAGGTGCTGCCGGATAAATTCATTGATAATGGCGTACGACTTACCCGAGCCGGGGGTACCCAGTACCATGGTTGCCCGAAAGGGATTGACTACGTTCAGCCAGCCCGGCCGCAGCTTGCCCCGCAGTTGATACTCGGTGCGCAAATTCACTGAGTACTCGTTTTCCATCAGACGCTCCTGCTGAGGAAATGACTCGTTGGCTTTGTTGAAAATATCCTTCATCAAGTTGTTGTTGAATAACCGGCTGAGCCAGGTTCCGGCGCTCAACAACAAAAGAAACCCAACGGCATTGAGTAAGGCATACAAGGCAGTTGCCAAGCCTGCAGCCATGGGTAGGGCCCGCGCAAGGTCGGACCCATACAACAGGACTAGCCCGATCAGACCGTAGCCAGCTACGGAAAGACCTTTAACTGTTTCATCTTTCCGCCCCCGAGTACCTAGGCAACTCAAGGCTAGAAAAATCACCGCTAGCGATTTACTGACCCAACTAGCTTGAAAGAGAAACGAGTTCTTGGTTAAATTAGCCAGTAAGCGCTCCACCACGGCCGGGGCCCAGCCCAAAACTTGAAAATACCCGAAACAGTAGTAATAGATATTGATGCCTAGCAGCACAATGGCAAACAGGCGCATAAACTCCATTATTTTCCGCAATGCTTTTTCATCCTCCATCCGACTAGGCGCTTTAAAAAAGTGGTTGATAAAGCGCAAACTAGTCGGGCTGGTTGCCCCTATTTTAGAAAAATTGACGAGCAGCAGAAGATAGGAGGTGAAATGCAATTCCAGTACACGAACGGGCTACCTAGTGGGCGTGAGGCAAGCCTTGCCGACGCTCACCATTGCAAACAAGCGTGGCTTACTGTTGGTACCCGAGACACTAAGTCTGCTAGGCAGTTACGCTACGAATGACCTAACTTTTTCGCAGCCTTGGTTTTGCCTGCCGCTAGCGGGGGCACCCCCTCCCCTCCCCTACTTGGCTTAGTAGCAGCTAGGCCCGCATCAAGTTCTAACCCTAGTGCTTGAACAGATTTAAGCGAGCGGACGGTAAAAGCTTGGCGCAATTCAGCTGCCTTGTAGCCTACTTCCCGCCCCTTCAGCGCCACCCCATTAACTTCAAAACTCACTCCTCGTAGAACCCCTCCCCTATCATGGGTGAAGCGAACAGCGATACGCTCTTTTGCCAGTTGCTGGGTGAACCAGTCGATACCTCCCCGCTGCTCAGCCTTCAGGATGCACTGCAAAGCTTGCACTAACCGCACTCTAGCGGCCTCTCTTGCGGGGTTTAAATCTTTGATGCTATGCCGCCGTTCGGGTAGCGGCAGCATCCCAAGTTCCTGGCTTATTTGTCTGATTATTGCAGGCTGGCGGTAGAAATTGTTGTCGGTTCTTAAGGCTGGCCCGCTATCAATTGGCACCCGGTTAAGGTACAGATGTAGGTGGGCATGCCGCTTGTCCAGATGCTCATAAACCACCACCTGGTGCCGCTTAACGGGGGCGCCTATTAGCTCGCAATATCGCTTGGCGGCGGCTATTTTTTGCTCGAAAGTAACTGCCTCTCCAGCCTTCCAAGATAGAATGGTGTGCCACACCGGTTTCTGAATCTTCACACTCAGATTCGCCGTTGCCTGCATCTGCTGAGCCATGCTCCTTGGGTTGCCAGGAATAATATTGATCGCAATCAAAAGAGAGGCTTGATCAGGCTCTTTTTTCTTGCCTTCACGTTTGCCCGCGCCATAGGTGAGAGCTCCCTCAAAGTCAGAACCCGTAGTAGTTTTGGCGATCATATCAGGCAGCTATGGATAAGAGATAATACTTGTGCCAACTGGGCTTGATGGTTACTGAAAGCCTTGCCTGATTGCGCTAATTCTGTTAGCTGGTGTAAGTCGGTTCCTATTGCTACCAACTGCCGATGAAGCTCAGCAGGAACGCTTTCCTTGATCTCGGTTCCACGTCCAACTTCGCGCAAATAAGCTGACACTTTCTTATAGCCTGCTGCCTTTGCTTTCTCTTGAAGTTCTTTTTTCTCGTTAGGACTTACGCGAACATCAATCCGTAAGGTGCGAGCTGTAGTAGCTGGTGTGCTAATATCTTGATCGGGTTTCATCAACAGAATATGGTTTGTATTAACGCTGGTGGTGAAGCTAATGTATAAGCTAAAATTAGTACGTCTATTAGCGCTTTAGGCGCTATGCTTAACTGAATGAGAAAACGGAAAAATTTAAGTTTGTCCGGACAATGACATGGCTTGCTGTGTAATTAACCGCGTGAGAAGCTAGACCACGTTTTAAGGCAATAAAAGATAATTATACGTTACATAGTATCAGTGTATTAATGATACTTTGATACTTATATTGAAGTAATTTAGGCTCATGCTTGTTTTAAAACAGTAATATAACAACAGGTTGGTTTGCTCAAGTTGTATCAATGCATCTAAGATACATAGATGCTAAAACAATATAAAATAACATCAGCCGGATGTTTGGAATATGGTTAGTTACTATGTATCTAAGATGCATTGATAAAAAGTATTATTAATACATTGTATCATATTGTATTAATGTATAAGGCATGGTTACATACGTAACAGGGTAACATAGTATCTATGTTGTAAGCATACTATGATACAATGTATCTATATTAGATAAATACGTTGTATCATAATACAGTATGTATCAATGATTAAAAAATTCTATGTATCTAAAGTGCTAAGGTACTTTGATGCGTCGTATTTACATATCATGTAGATGCAAACTCATTGATACAATGTATTAATATATCAATGCTTCTAAGAAATATCGCTGCAAAGATATAATGATGCTTTGTAATTATACATACTGTATACAATGTATCTAAAATACAGTGATACCTCAATACAAGGTAACATTGATACATTATTCAGGTTGATACATTAATACCCATAAACAATGATACATTGTATGCATGATAACTAGATGCTCTGATAAATTGATACAAAGACACAATAATACTACGATACAGAGCGCTAATGAGATTTTGTGTTGATATTTTAAAGTATCATCGTATCATTGCCGCCAAGATGCTAAGCAGCAATGATAAATTGTATCAAATGATGTAGGTATCATTGATGCATAAATTGTGATCGTCACCAACCTTGTTTCAGAAAAATGAATCAGCCCAACATAATTGCTTTTGCTACCCAGAAGGGTGGGGCAGGCAAGTCAACTATTACAACTCACTTGGCTTCGGCTCTCTATTACCTCTACGGTTACAAGGTAGCTGTCATGGACTGCGACCATCCCCAACATTCTCTGCACGCGTATCGAATCGACGAGCAAACCCGCGTGCAAAACGAGGAAGCTTTTCGTCAGCGTTTGCTTAAGCAGGGGAGAAGACCTTATCCGGTTTACATATCCAGCGTGCAAGAAGCGTCTTCTTCCATCACGGCTTTATTCGAGCAGGACTACGACTTTATTTTAATTGATACGCCGGGTACGGTGAACGTAATGGGCTTGCCGGACTTGCTGCGCCTGATTGACTATATCTTTTTGCCAGTGGAACCCGACAAAGGTTCGATTGCTTCTACCATGGCTTTTATGGGTTTGCTGCCGGCCTTCACCAAGCAGAGCGACCCTGATTCCAACCTGGTCGGCTACTATGCTTTCTGGAACAAGTACCTCAAGGCCGAGCGCAAAGCTATTTACGATAAAACCGAAGAGCTTTTCCAGGAAAAGGGGTTGCCTATGCTGCAAAGCCGAGTGGAGAATCTCATCACCTACAAAGAAAATCGGTCCACTATGTTCCCCTTGCCGGAAAAAGAGCTGAACCGGTTGGGAATGGGTCAACTCTTCATGGAAGTTTTGTCCTTGGTACTAGGGACCGGAGCAGTTACGCCTTCCGGACACACCATCAACTTCGTCGCCCCGGAAAGGCCCGTGGACACCGTGCCGGAGTCAACCGGTAACTCTACGACAGAGTCCAACTAGCTTTCAACCCCTTGCCGATCACCACCTCGTAATTTCAATGCGTCATGGCTAAACTGCCAACTAAAAAAAAAGAGAAAACCCCGGAGGAGCAAGCAGCCGAACTCGCTGCCATGATGGGCGACGTGTCTCCGATTCGATTAACGCCAAACGCTGTTCAACCGGCCGCGAGCGTGCCAGCCTCACCAGCTAGTGCTCCGTCCGTTTCCCCCACGAAGCCCGCCGTAAGCGAAACCTTTGCCCCCGCGTCGCCAGCGCCTCCCGCTGCGGTACCTGCGCCTTTAGCCGCCGACCAGTTACCGACCGCAGAGCCGGTGGCCAGCGATAGGGGAGGGGCCAAAAAGAAAAGTGCCCCGTTGCAAGCCCCCCCCCAACCAGCGCCGCCAGCAGAACCTCTAGCCAGTGCTGCCCCGGTGGCAGCAGAAGAGGTAGATGACGACGAACTAGCCGAGCAGACGCCACCAGAGCCCACTGCTGCACCCGTGCTGACCGCCGGAGCCAGCTACGATGTGCACTCGCTCTTCGTGCCGACTAAGGATAAGAAGACCGTGATGTTTCGCATCACCCCCGCCATGCACCAGTATTTTCAGCAAATCGGAATGATTCTAGGAAATGGTGCTTCCGTTCCCGACGTGGTGCACAACATCCTTACCCAGTGGAGAGCCGAGCATGGTGCCCAAGTGCAAAAGGCCATGCAAAAGCAGCTGCGCCAGATGCTTAAAAGCTAATGCGTATTACGCTCGTCATGCCCAGCCCCAAATATCTTTTGCTTGTCCTTTGTGTGTGGGTGAGTGCAAGCACGAGCGTGTTCTCGCAGACCCGGCCTAGCGCTTCGTCGCGAGGCCGGGCAGCCGACCAACCTAAAACCTATCAGGATTCGCTGCGCTGGATGCTCAAGCGGCGGGATGTAGCCCCGCAGGAGCGCCTGAAAGTGTTACACGAGTTGGGTTACCTGCTGGGGCAAGCCGGGAACTCCGAAGCACTCCGGGTAGGAGACCAGGCGGTGGCCTTGGCGCTAAAGCTTAAGGAATGGGAGCAAGCCTACCAGTTCCTTTTCAATCAGGTGCTCTTCTCCGAACGTATGGGCGACTACGTATCCACGTTGAAGTACGCCCAGCAGGGCTTGGAGTTCTGTCAGAGCTACTACCCAACCGGTACCTGGGCTTTCTATCAGCTCATGGGGGTTGCTACGGCGGATACCAAGGACTTCAGTGGGGGGCTAGCCTACATGCGCAAGGCATTGGCAACGCAGAAAGCTACCAAGGGGGTTACCCCGCGCGAGAAGGGCACCCTGCGGGTGAATATAGCTAACACGTTTCTTTCCGTGCGGCAGTACGATTCCGTACTTTTCTACGCCCGCCGGGCCTTGCCTTACTTGCAGCAAATAAACGACGAGCGCGGCGTGGGTTACATTCACCAGTTTCAGGGCGAGGTGTACCACAAAATTCGGCCTCAAACAGCGGCCACTCTGGATTCGGCCACTTTCCACCTGCGCCGGGCACTGGCAATCTTCAGGACCAAAGAAGACTACGCGTCGTTTGCCGCCTCGGCGGCCTTAACCTTGGCCGACCAGTACCGTTTACACGGCAAGCCGGTTGAATCAGAGAAAATGGCGGATTTAGCTTTGCAGCTGGCCAATCAAAAAAACTTACGTCAGTACAAGGCCGATGCGCTGGCCTCGCTGGCGTGGGCGTACGCCGACCAGGGCAATGCAATGGGTGCCTACGAGTATGACGCGCAAGCCAAGAATTTACGCGACTCGCTCTTCAACTCGGAAAAATCGGAGGCCCTGGCGCAGCTGCAAGTTAAATACGACGTGCAGCAGCAACGCCAGCAGCTCACGCTGCTCCAGCAGCAGAACCGCATTGCTCAGCAGCAAAAACGCGTGGCTCTCGAACAAAACCGCGTGGCCGAGGCCCAGACGCAGGCCGAGCGGGCGCGGGTGCAACTGCTCACCCAAAAAAACCACGCGGCCGAAGCGCGGGCCCAGGTGCAGCGCACCAGCTTGGAGCTGCTGGCCGAGCAGAACCGCGTGGCGGCCGCCCAGACGCAAACCCAAAAGGCCCGCCTGCAGTTGCTCACCCAGCAGGACGAAGAACAAGAGGCCGGCCGGCGCACGCTTACCATTTGGCTGTGCGTCCTTGGGTTAGGGTTACTGGCGGGCGGGCTGCTCTACTGGCGCTTGCGCCGGCAAAGCGCCTTGCTAGCGCAAGCCAACGAAGTGAACCGCGCTTCCGCGGCGGAAAAGGAAGTGCTGCTGCAGGAAATTCATCACCGGGTGAAAAACAATCTGCAACTCGTTAGTAGTTTACTCGGCTGGCAAAGCAGCAGTTTGCCTGAGCCGGCGCTAGTGGCGGTGCTCGCTGGCAGTCAGGCGCGGATTCAAAGCATGGCCATGGTGCACGAGTTTCTTTACCGGGCCGACAACCTTTCGCAAGTTCGCCTCGATTCTTACCTGGCTGAACTGCTCAAATCCTTGCACGAATCGTTTAGCACGCCTCAAAGGCCTATTCAAGTCAGTGCCGAGCTCGAGGCGGTCGTCATGGAAGCCAAGGACGCCAGTGCCTTTGGTTTGCTGGTCAACGAGCTCGTGACCAATGCCTACAAGCATGCGTTCAGCGAGCAAGATGGCGGGGAGCTGCACATTTCCCTCGCTAAAGTGAATTGTCCGGACGGCTTTAAACTACAAGTCATCGACAATGGTAAGGGCCTGCCCGCCACCGGAATCGAGGCCAAGCCAAAATCGCTGGGCATGAATTTAGTTAAAACCCTGGTTAAGCAACTGCGCGCCACTATCACCGCCACCCCGCATCATCCTACCGGTACCTGCATTGAGGTTACCCGCGCTTAACCTTCCCACCTTAATTTTTCTTGCCTTTTATGGCTTCCATACTCATTGTCGAGGACGAATTATTGATTGCCGCCGAGATAGAGCGCATGTTAACCCGTCTTGGGCACGCGCCGCTCGAGCCCGTGGATAACAGCGATGATGCGCTGAGCGCCCTCGCCCAGCACCCAGTCGAGCTAGTGCTCATGGACATCAATATTGCTGGTGACTGTGATGGAATTGCCACGGCCCTACTGGTGCGTCGGCAGTTTGCCGTCCCGGTGGTCTTTCTAACGGCCCGCTCGGACTCGGCTACCCTGAACCGGGCCAAACTAACCCAACCATACGGGTATTTAATTAAGCCCTTTACGGAAGAGTCCCTACGGGCCCAGATAGAGGTGGCCCTCTATAACGCCAACCAAACGCCGCCTCCGCGGGCGGCGCTGGCCGCTCTGGCTGGCGAAGCAACTCCGGGCCCGCCGCAACAGGCACCCAAGTACTTTTTTGTACGCAAAGGCTCCGGCCACGTTAAGGTGCTGACCGACGAGATCCTCTACTTCGAGGCGCTGCAGAATTACGTGCGCATGCATACCGCCACTGAAAGCTACGTGTTCGACTCCACGCTCAAGGAATTAGAGCAGCAATTACCGTCGCACTTCTTTAAAACGCACCGTTCGCACATTGTCAATCTCGACCACGTACAAGCCTACGAGGAAGGCTGCGTCCTGCTGGGTAAGGAATACGTTCCTGTAAGTAGAAGCTGCAAAGACGAACTAAAAAGTCGCATTCACCTACTGGGCTAATACGGCAGTCAGCTAGCAAGAACGGCACGGGACCAGGTTTTACCACCTTAGTCCCGTGCCGTTCGTGTGTTATAGCGGCACCTCACCACCCAATTTCAACCACTCGTCAAATTATCGGAAAAGGACCTGGGGCGTGACCTAGTTTAGCAAAGTCGACTACGGTTGGAAATCTGCTTGCAGGCCCTGACAGGATCGACAAAACCAGTCATTTCTAATGGTTCCTTTATGCTCAGCCACTATACTTGGGGTCAGTTCGGGCTTTTCATTTTACTACTGGTAGTGCTTTATTATATGGTAGTAGGCTTCATCTACTATCGGGACGAACTAAGCTCGTTGCTAACGCCAGGTAAGAAGGGAATGAAGGGGCAAACAGCTGATGCTGCTCAACCAGCCCCACCGGCTTTGGTACGTCCCACGTCCGCTTTTCGCCAAGAGGAAAATAGAGGCCCCAAATCAATTACTGATATCCCCACCAATGAAGAGGAACCCGAAAATGGGGCTGTTCAAAATCTGCCTACCCCGTCCGAGCAGCTGGTAGGAGGGAAGCTACCTAACTCTACTGCAACGATTATAGGCTTCGATAACAGTGCGGATGCTACAGATACAGTAAATGAGGCAGCGGTAGATACTGCTACTCATGAAGAGCAGGAACTCGACGCTGAACGCACTGAGGAAGAAGACCACGCAAACGAGCAATTAGCGGCTATAATTCGGCAGCGGGCCCATGAAGCATCTATTGATCTGGATTGTGCTGAGGTAGCCTATGAAATAACCCATGAAGTTGCTTCTGAACCATTGGCCGACTTCACGGAGCCGATGGCTTCTATGCTCGATATCACTCAAGTAGAGGAAGAGCCGCTAGTTGAAGCCGAATCTCTTGCTGATTACCTCGCTCAAATACAGGCTGGCGTGAAGCTACCGGTACCAATGGCCCTTGATGGTACCACCTTGGAAGCACAATTAATTCTACTCACTGCTGAGAGTGCCCATGAGCTAACCCTCTTGTTCGGCGAAGAAGCTTAATAAGTATTAACCGATTACACCTTTCACTCTTTTTTCAACCTATTACCTATGAAAAACACTACAGGATTACCTCGTAAGCAGAAGAGTATTGCTCGTTTACTAGTAACAACTGGTCTGCTTCTGACCTCGCAGATTATGTATGGTCAAGGGGGGAATGGCACAGCTGGTATCACGGATGCCACAACTCAAGTAACGAGTTACTTTACCCCTCTCACCAACCTTATGTATGCAATTGGTGCCGTGCTAGGTCTCGTGGGGGCCATCAAAGTGTATGGCAAGTGGAATTCAGGTGATCAAGACACGCAGAAAACTGCTGTTTCTTGGTTTGGCTCGATGATTTTCCTAGTCATCGTTGCAACTGTTATTCGCTCCTTCTTCCTCTAGGCCTGCGGTAATGCCCATCTACGATCTAAACCGTGGCATCAACAAACCAGTGGAGTTTAAGGGTTTGGTGGGAAACAATATCTATTTCCTAGTGGCCGGCATTGGTCTGGTATTCGGGTTGTTCATAACCTTATATCTAGGGGGAATACCGCTGGTTCTGACGGTGATTATAACACTCAGTGCTGGCGGAGGTATGTGGGCGGGCGTGTTCGCGCTGAATCGCAAGTATGGAGAACATGGCCTCATGAAAGCCTCGGCTCGTCGTGCCTCTCCCAAATACATCACTAATCGGAAAAGTCGCTTATTCCAAAATCTCAATGCGGACAAAGTCGGGCGCTCTTAGCGCCTGGTTTTGACTTCTTCCTTCCATGAGCAATAAAGTCCTTCCTTCTGTATCCCTAGAGTCCAAACAACCTATTTATAAGGTTGAGAAGGATTGCCTGATTTCGAAGAATGCGGACGTGACCGTAGCATTTCGCTTAAACCTGCCTGAAATTTTTACCCTTTCGCGGGAGGACTACGCGCAGTTGCAGTCGGCTTTCATTAAGGCAGTACGGCTACTTCCTGACCATTGCGTGATTCACAAGCAGGACTGGTATGTAGAAGACCGTTATGCTCCTGGCTTTGAAGCGGAAAGAACGTTGCTTTCGTCTTCGTATGAGCGACACTTTTTCGAGCGTCCCTACCTAAATCACTATTGCTACCTCTTTATCACGAAGTGCTCATCGGAGCGTCCGGATTGGGGTAGTACTTCTGGCCTCTTGGCGCGGCGCAACATCGTGCCCAAAGAAATGCTGGACACGAAAGTATTAGAAAGCTTTTTCGACAACGTAGGGCAGTTCGTTCGGACGCTGGAAGGAGTAGGCCCAACCAATGCACCCTACATCAAAAGCTACCGACTTACCTCTGATGAGTTGGCAGGTACGGAAAAAGCTGCGGGGCTGCTGGAAAAATACTTGTCTTTGGACCTGTCTGACCAGGCCCAACAAGTAGACTTGGATATGACCAGCGGCTTAAAGATTGGCGCCAACTTCTGCAATATGTTCTCGGTCGCTAATCTGGACGATCTACCCACATCAGTTGAGAGCGATATTCGCTACGAGCAGTACAGCACAGAGCAAAGTGATTTTCCAATCAGCTTCGCGGCTCCTCTTGGTCTACTACTTGGTACGAATCATATCCTTAACCAATATGTGTTTTTGGATAACACCCAAAAGACCGTCAAAACCTTTGAGCAGAAAAAGGACCGACTTAATTCGCTTTCACTTTACTCCCGCGAGAACTCTATCAATTTCGAGTACTATAACCAGTACCTGAACGAACTGATTGCGTTTAAGCGCCGGCCGGTACGGGTCCATGTCAACGTGCTTACATGGGCACAGAACGAGGATCAGCTAACAGAAGTGCGTAAGCTGGTTAATGCGTCTTTCAATTCGATGAATTGCAAGCCGCGGCAAAACACCGTGGATATTGCCGCACTCTACTGGGGAGGCATTCCCGGTAACGCTGGCGACTTTCCTAGCGAAGAAACCTTCTACACTTTCATCGAGCAAGCGGTTTGTTTCTGGGCATCGGAAACCAACTATCGAAGCACAGGGGCTACAAAAGGCATCAAACTTTCTGACCGCCTCACCGGCAAACCGGTGCTCGTGGATATCTCGGATGAGCCGATGAAACGGCAAATCATCTTCAACCGCAACAAGTTCGTGCTTGGTCCCTCAGGTTCGGGCAAATCGTTTTTCACAAACCACATGGTACGCCAATACTACGAGCAAGGCGCGCACGTCCTGTTGGTTGATACAGGTAATTCATACAAAGGCCTATGCGAGTTAGTGGGAGGGGTGTATTTCACTTACGAAGAAGATGATCCTATTGCATTCAACCCATTTCTAATCTCGGGTAAGCTTGACGTTGAAAAGAAGGAGTCAATAAAAACCCTATTACAAGCCTTATGGAAAAAAGATGACGAATCAATTTCGCAATCGGAATATGTTTCGCTTTCCACTGCGGTAAGCCTGTACTATGTCATGCTGGAAGAAAATTCAGCAATCAAGCCAAGCTTTAATACTTTCTATGATTTTGTAAAAGGTCCCTATCGTCAATTACTTGCTGAAGATAAAGTAAGAGAGAAAGATTTCGATATAGATAATTTTATTTATGTTTTAAAGCCTTATTATAAGGGAGGTGAGTATGATTATTTACTTAATTCAAACAAGGAGTTAGATTTAGTGCAAGCGCCGTTCATTGTGTTTGAATTAGATAATATTAAAGACCATCCTATCTTATTTCCAGTGGTGACTTTAATTATTATGGAAACATTTATATCTAAGATGCGGAAGTTGAAAGGTGTCCGCAAAATGATTTTGATTGAAGAAGCGTGGAAAGCTCTTACCACGCCCGGTATGGCGGCTTATATCAAATATCTGTTCAAAACCGTGCGAAAATTCTTCGGTGAAGCCATTGTAGTTACACAAGAAATAGATGACATAATTGGCAATGAAATAGTTAAGGATGCTATTATTAATAATTCGGATTGCAAGATTTTATTAGATCAAAGAAAATTCATTAATCGGTTTGATGAAATCCAGGCGTTGCTTTCGCTTACCCCTAAAGAAAAGGATTTAGTATTATCTATTAATCGAGATAATAAAGCTAGCCGCGGTAGATATACAGAAGTATTTATTTCACTAGGTGGTACAGTTTCTAAAGTATACGCAATTGAGGTGTCAAAGGAAGAATATGTAACTTATACAACTGAAGAAACCGAGAAAGTGAAGCTGTTTGAAAAGCTTAAACAAACTGGGGATATGCCCACAGCTATTAAATTATTTGCAGCAGAACTGAGAGAAGTGCAGGTATAATAACATTTCATCAAAAAGAGAAAATCATGAAACTCTCTCTGTGGCCTATTATTATTCTGGCCTTCCTGGCGAACTGCGGTTCCGAGCAAGCTACTACCAACACAGCTGCTACACCCGGAGCGGCCCCTGCACCGGCGCCTGCGGGATCTAGCGCTAGCCCAGAAGTAACAGCAGCACTAGCCTTTGCTGATAGTATTGCGGCTTTACCTAAAGCAGAAAAAGCAGACGTAGAAGCTGCACGCAGATATGCTCAAGCAGTAACCACTTGGCAAGCAAGCAACCTAAAACCATCGGTCAAGCGACATCCTGTAGCAGAAAGCGCTTGGAACCGTTATCGGAATGCTTTGCGCTTGGTTGTAAGCTCTCGGGGCATGAAGCGGGTAAAGCCGGAGGATGATAAGACCTGGAATGATTTCACCCCTCAGCTTGACGAGGTGACAAAGATTCTGCTACCCCTAACAGAAGAACCGGAAGTCACCGCTTCGGAGGCTTTGCTTACGCTGATAAATGTCGAATCCGGCTATGGAAGTGTGCTCTTCGCGGCCCAGCGCCACATGAAGTACCTGAAATATCCTCAGACCCGGAATTTGTAGCCCTACACCACCCTTGTACCTCTATATATGAAAGCTAAGCTTCAATTACTTGGCCTCGCATTCTGTGCCTTTAGTGCTTTTCCGGCGTCCGCTCAATTGGTTGTAACGGCACCTGTATTGGAAGTGCAAAGCGGCGTGCAAACTGGCCTCCAAAAAACAATGAAGGGCTTAGAGGCTGCCGCCAATAAGCTGGTAGCCTTGGGAGTAAAGGAGCAAGAGCTAACCAAAACTTATTCGCTGAAAAACCTTACGCAGCATAAGGAGTGGTACGACGGGCTGATGAAGGTATCGGGAGTAGTGCGTGACTATCGTCGAGTGCGGGCGATTTATGCCAAGCAAACGGCTATCATTTCCACCTACTCGACGGCTATCAACGTGTTCCGCACGTCGCGCTATATCACCGCCACTCAGCTCACGGAAATGACCTCAATGTACTCTAAGCTACTGGCGGAGGGGGCTAACACGGTTTCCGACTTAGGCACTATCACAAGCCCAGCTATGCTGAAAATGACGGATGCCGAGCGCATGGAATTCATCGACCAACTGGATGCCAAGATAACGGAGCATTTAAATCTGGTGAGTTACTACACGCGGCGAAACATGATGCTGCTTCAAACAGCCCAACAGATCGACCAGGATACGAAAACACTCTACTCCTTTATTGGCGCTCAATAACTGCTGACGCATGAAAGTTATTTCCAAGCTAATTCTGCTGGGCTTGACCCTTTGGGCGCATCAAGCCTACGCCCAGCTGCCCGCTGTGATTTCGGCGCCTATTTCGGAGAAGATTTCGCGCAAGCAAATCGTCCACCAAGGTGTTTCGGCTACTCTGCTAGCAACCGGCAAATCTTTGGCTAACAGCATGACCAAAGTCAGTGGTGTGATAAAGGGTATTACCGATCAAACGCAGGCTCTTCACGCACAATGGTACAGTAGCTTACTCAACATTAGTCCTGGGGTGCGCAATTATCGTCGGGTGCAGGAAATCTACGATGCGCAAACGGCTATGATTTCGCAGTTCTCCAGTGGCGTTTCCGAACTGCGTACGCGTGGTCTCACGCCTGTTCAGGTTAATGAAGCGGCGGGCACTTACCAAGCTTTGCTGCAAGAAAACATCTCCCTGATTTCAGAGCTGGCTACTATTCTAGCCGCAAACAAGGCTCAAATGACCGACCCGCAACGTGTCAAGTTCATCAATAAGATTGCCGACAAGATGGTGGCGCAAAAGAACGTCATGACTTATCATACCAGCAAATGCCGGGCGCTGGCTCAGAAGCAACAGCAAGAGAAACAAGATCAGGCTACGCTCATGGCCCTTATCGGAGCCCCTCAGTAAGCCTGGATTCCAGTCTGTATCCTTTCCTTTTCAAGTAGCCAGCTTTCAATTCTGCTGCCCCTATGGACATGAATACCCTTACCGTTGCTATGCTCCAAATGGAGCAGATGCTCGGCCGTCTGTACGATTCCATGATGCCGTTGGTGGCTCAGTTCGTAACCTTAGGTCGAGCAGTTGGCTGCATTGGAGCATTAATCTTCATCAGTTCACGCGTGTGGGGCCACATCGCACGTGCTGAACCCATCGATATCTACCCGCTAATGCGGCCGTTCCTGATTGGCTTGGCTATTTTGCTTTTCCCTCAGTTGCTTGGTGGGTTGCGAGGTATAACCGGTGCGATTGCGCGAAGCACTGATTCGGTGCGAATCACCGAAACGCAGGAAATAGCGCGCCTTCAACAGCAGAAAAAAGATATCATGGCGCGGCTACCCGCCTATCAAGACTTTGCAACCGATGAGGCTTATGAAGCAAAGTTGAAGGAGCTGGGCGGAGTTACGGGCATGGGCAACCTGGGCCAACAAACCGCTTTAACGTTCAACAAGCTGAAGTATGATGTGAATCAAAATTTCCGGGAGTGGATGAAGAACGTTCTGGAACTGTTCCATTGTGCGGCCCGCCTCTTAATTAATGTGTTGGCGACTTTTCTGCTAGTGGTACTGTCTGTGTTAGGCCCGCTAAGCTTTGGCATTTCAATTTTTCCGGGCTTCACCGAAACTATTCCCAAATGGTTAGGCAACTTCATTACGATTAGCTTATGGGTGCCCGTAGCTAATATTTTCGGTGCCATTATGGGGCAGTTTCAAATCATGATGCTGCGGGCAGATATTACCCGCCTGCAAAGTCCTAATGGGGGGTTAGAGTCCGCTGACTTTGGCTACTTGGTGTTTCTCTGTATTGCTATTACCGGCTATCTGATTATTCCCTTCGTCACGGAAATGATGATTTCCGCAACAGGTGCTGCGCAGGCTGGACGGGCCATGCAATCGGCTATGACAGGTGGTGCAGCAGTGGCTGGCGCAGCAGGAGGCGCTAGCCTGCGTGGGGCTGGTTCTATAGTTTCCAATGGTGCAACCGGATTAGGCGCTGCGGTTGGTGCTGGCCAAGGATTGTTGGGTGGAAATAGCGGGGGAAGTATGACGCGCGGCGAACAAATAGGGCATCGTGCAGGAACGGCAGTGCGCGAAAGAGCTCAAAGCTTAGTTAACCGCTTGCGTGGCTAACCGAGCTGGTTGTTCTATCACCTTCCAATTCCAAATCGAAATGTTCGCATCTCTTAAAACTATTGATTCTGCTTTCCAGCAGGTTAAGACTCTGGCCTTGCTCTTTATTGTGGCGGCTTTCACGCTGGCGGGCACTATTGCCTATTTCGCTTTTCAATCCTCTCAGGCAGCTTCTCAACGCATTTATGTGCTGGAAAATGGCGCTCTACTAACTGCTGGCGCACGAGATTCCAAAGCGAATCGACCCATTGAAGCGCGTAGCCACGTTAGCCGCTTCCATGAACTATTCTTCACGCTGGATCCTGACCAAAAAGCTATTCAGGGTAATGTAAACAAGGCGCTGTATTTGGCTGATAACTCGGCGAAGAAACAGTACGAAAACTTCAAGGAAAAGGGATTTTACAACGACTTAATCGCTGCCAATATCAGTATCGAAATGATTGTCGATAGTGTGCAGCTTTCCACACAGCGACCTATTACGGCGCGTTGCTTTGGCCATCAACGTGTTATTCGTGCCACATCGGTTACTACCCGCGATTTTGTTTCTGAATGCTCATTGCGCGACGTAACGCGCTCAGAGAACAATCCGCATGGCTTCATCATGGAGAATTGGCGAGTGCTACAAAACAACGACCTCACAACTACGCCCCGCTAAGCACTGCCCCTATGGCGACGAAACCAAAAGACCCCCAGTTTATTCGAACCCGCAAAATGGCAACGTTTCTGCCCGTGGTTGGCGTACCTTTTCTAGCGGTTATGTTCTATCTGGGAGGTGGGGGAGGGGGTACTCCAGCCGACGCACAAGTAGTTCCGGCGGGCTTTAATACCAACTTGCCCGGAGTGGCAGGTAATACGGATATTACTACCAGCAAGATTGAAGCCTACTCGGCGCCCGTCGATTCCCTGCGGAATCGGGGCTTAGTGTCTGGCCAGTTAGATACTGCATCTACGAACAACAATCTTTCTTACGCAGTTGGTCCCAACGGGGAAACAGGCCCGAATGCCTCGGCCGATAAAACCGTAGCAGCAGCTCAGCAGCAACTTTTGGATGCGCAGCAAGCTCAGCAAGCAGCATCGATTAATGCTACGCCAACTACGGTACCAGGCGCCCTCACGCCTCAAGAACAGCGAGAGCTGGATCGTAGTGAGCGGGAGCGGAAAATAGAGGAAGCACGGGCTAAAGCTGAAATTGCGCGGCTACTGCGCGAATCAGACGAGCGGGATGCTCCTAAGCCAGTGGCAGTGGCCCCGGTTGCTAAATCGGTATCTAAGAAACCGGCAACCAAAGCTCTTATAGTTGATGATAATGCGATTGTCTCTCGCCTCGGTGCTGGCAGCACCAAACGCACCGTTTCCTTTCAAGGACTTGATGATAGCGGCAGCGCCGATGCAGTGGATGCTAATACACTCCCTGCAGTCATCCACGAATCTCAGGAAGTAGTTAGTGGCTCTTTGGTGAAAATGCGGCTCACCGAACCTGCCGTCGTGAATGGGCACCAGTTAGCAGCAAATACCTTTATCTACGGCAAGTGCAGCTTGGCCGGGGAACGTTTGACCATCGCAATTGAAACACTCAAATCGGGGGGTAGCATCTTCCCGGCTTCTCTAGAGGTGTACGATGTAGATGGATTAGAAGGCTTACACATTCCCGGTACGATTACGCGGGATGCCTCTAAGCAAGCGGGTGCCGACGCCATGGGCGCGGCGGATATGATGACTATGAGCGCGGACCCCACTACGGCTGCGGCGGGTGTGGCGGTTACGGCAGTGAAAAGTTTAGGCCAAAAAAAGATTCGGTTGGTCAAGGTGCGCCTGAAAGCCGGGTACAACATCCTATTGAAAGTTGACAAAGAAGATTAACCCACTCTTTCCTTACTATGCATAAGCCGTTTCTTTCCGTAAGTGCTGCCCTTGTGCTGGCTGTGCTCAATGCCTCGTCCGTGCTAGGCCAAGCTAATACACCTCAAGGCCGTGCGGCCCGCGCTGCGTCCATGCGTCAGCCGAAAGGTCAATACGTTGATGTGCCCGATAACCAGGATCAACAAGAGGCTCCCAAGATGCTTACTTACTCGGAGTCAAATAAAATGGCTTCCTATCCGCTGTTTGTCAGCGACCAAAAGACTACGCACTTGGTTTTCCCATTTCCCGTAACCTATGTCGATTTGGGTAGCGCGGGCCTGATTGCTGCTAAGGCCACCGGAGCAGAGAACATTGTTCGCGTGAAAGCAGCGGGGCAACGGTTTGCCGAAACCAACATGACGGTGCTTACTTCCGATGGAAAGCTTTACTCGTTTGTGGTTAATTATGCTCGTGACCCCAAAATTCTTTCCCTGAATTTGGGAGCGGGCACGACAGCAGTACGGAGTGCTGGCTCACCGGCTATTGCTTCTACTTCGCCTGTTATCAACGAGGCCATTCTATCTAATTCACCAATTCCTCAGGGCAACCTAGATGGCTATTCGGTTGAAGCATTAACCAGCAAGGGCACGGCGGATAGCAAGAGTGCCAACCAACTCAGTTTGCGAGCTGGATCGGTAGGCTATCAAAACGAAACCTTGTTCTTTCCTCTTCACATTGCTAACAAGTCCAACGTGACGTATGACATAGACTTTGTCAAGTTCTATATCCAGGACAAAAAGGTAGCTAAGCGCACAGCCGAACAAGCACTTGAAATTGCGCCGATCTATGTCTACAATGGAGCGCAAAAAAAGGTGGACGCGCAGGGAAAGCT
Organism: Hymenobacter sp. YC55; assembly: GCF_029433095.1. Taxonomy (GTDB): domain Bacteria; phylum Bacteroidota; class Bacteroidia; order Cytophagales; family Hymenobacteraceae; genus Hymenobacter. The sequence goes on along the minus strand of NZ_JARNTX010000003.1, from coordinate 191,313 downwards.
AGAGAAGGTATTCATCTTCAAAAAGTTTACTATCCCCGATAAAAAGCAATTGGTTATCGAGCTTTACGAAAAGGGCGGGGGGCGCAATATCAAACTTACCCTTGCCAATTCAGATTTGCTGAAGGCGCATACTTTCAAAGGCATAGCTAGTGCAGTCGCAGCTGGCTCTGTTGGGTCCAGGTAAGCGAGGCCCCACAGACCAAGCCTAACCATAACGATATAGACCTTCTAAAAGCCCGTGCGTTACAGGAGGTAGTTTACAACCAAACTGCCCTCCCGTATGAAAAAGCTTCAATCTGCTCGTGAGACGTTGGCCGCTATTCTATTCAATGAGCCCAGTGCCAACTATGCAGTTTTAGCAGCAATTGCTTTAATAGCCGGTTTGATCTTTGTCTTTACCAGTGAAAAGCCTGGAGCGTCAACTCACTTCGTTATGCTACTTACTTTTCTGGCCTCGTCCCGGCTTTTCAAGGCAAACTTGCTACGCTCGTTCTGGATAATTGCTGTGAGTCTCTTTGTCGTTGTATTGATACTGGACGTCGCCCAAGATGTAGGATAATGCCCAACTAGAGGGTAAGTGAGAGGCTAGGTCTCTCACATTCCAGAATGACCCTGCTGCTTCGCCAAGACTAACTTGGTAAGCGCTTTTAACAAACACAAAACCTGGCCGACTTGTCCAGTGCTTCAAATAGTGTCTGTCCTGAACGGGGAAAATTTACTTCACCGCTTGTGTCATCACCATCCTATGAAAATGAAACTATTGACCTTATTGCTGTTACCCTTACTAGTGGTAAACGGTTGTTCATCAGATGATTCCGATTCCACTCCTGATCCCAAACCTATAGGACCGAAAGAATATGCAGTAGAATATCGTATAACTGGCACCAATGCCGTTACTGCACAAATTATTTACCGAGATGCCACGGGTACGGAAGTAGTCGATGAACCCGTAAACCTACCTAAGACCTATTCTTTTAAGCGGACGATGAAGCAGGCCGACGTTGTAAGCTGCGGGGTATTTGTGAGAAATGGTACTGCTTCCTCGAGTGTGAAGTCCGAAGTTTTGATTGATGGAAAATCTGTCGAAACTAAGAACGGCAGTGGCCAGAATGCTCAAGCCATTTCTGTATATTTAATTCCTTGACAAGCTTTTAATGAAAAATAGAGGTTCTACTTCACTAGTATCATCTTCGTTTACTTGGTAGTGCATCGCGCGCCTCGAGTCTATAAATAAGGTTTCTTAATTTTACTATTGCCTAGCTTCATCAATTTATCAGTATAGCAAAGTATTAGGTGCTTAGTAACAAACAGTTATAAAATTTTACGTACTTACTTCTATGAAAAGCTTTTTACTATTCCTCGCGGTAATTGCTTTCTTGTATTCTTCCTGGGCCCCTAGCTGGGGTAGCAGCTTGGCGACGTGGGGTTTAGTGCTCTTTGGGCTATCCAAATTTTGGGGCTTGTCAAGTCGCGTAACACCTCCTTCCAAAGGACCTTTCAATCCGCATGACCGGTTCAATCCTTTCTAAAGGCTACTATCACGCATTCCTCATTTATCAATTCCCGTGTATAGAATTGTCTTTTTTTTGAAGTAGGTAAAGCAGCTATTTTTTGGTTGCAAAGTAGGTATGTTGGTCGTGCAATACCTTGGCAAGTTCTGTGGCCAAGGTGTAGTAGCGAAAACCATTCATGAGTTCGAGGCGAGCCAAAAGCATCTGCTACTCATCGAAGTAGATAAAGTACAACTGCACCTCGGCATTGTTGTAGAGCGTATCGGCGGTGACCTTCTTCGTTGTGGCGGGCCATCATGTCTTTAGGTTGAATTCGGCCAGGACCTTCTCCTAACTTCCAGGCAGAGTACAGCATCTGCTCTTAATGTATGGACCAGCACGACCAGGATGGTCTTGGGCAAAAAAAGTTAACGGTTGCTTTGTTTGTCTCTTTATTGGAGCGTTTTCATGGACGACACAATAGCGGGACCGTCCAAACAAATGCTCGTGTGGCTGTTGCAGGGTATGGCGTCGTAGTTCGCCGGGCGAGCAACCGTAAACAAGACAAGCGACAATTCCGGCAAGGGCCGCTCTTCTCGGCTCTTAAAGGCTTTCCTAGCAGGGAAATCGGGGCAGCAACCGCCTTGCTCCTTCACTAATGACTACTCCCTGGCCCGTGCGCCTTCACGCACCGGCCCGTAGACCGGCGCCGGAATCGACACTGGTTTCGTTTCTTAGTCCTGGTGCTGGCTGGCTTTTAGCAGCTGCCTTGGAGCGGAAACTAATTAAACAGCCCTGGGGCGGTAACGAATGGCTTAAAAGCAGGTACTCGGGGCACGTTCTCTCCTTATCATGCCCCTGCCTCTCGCGTATGCTGTATCTACTTCGATTTCTGCTGCTGAGTTGCTGGAGCCTGCTGCCCCTCGCGGGCCGGGCCCAGCCCACACTCACGCCCGCCCAGTGGCGCCAGGATCTGCAAGCCACCCTCGACTCGCTGCTGCAGAAGGACCGCTCCTTCCGTCCCGCCGAAGCGGCGGCCTTTCGCAGCCGTATTACGGCGCTGCGCGACTCGGTGGCGCTAAAAACGACGCCGGAGCTGATCGTGGGACTGGCCCGGGCGATGGCCCTGAGTGGCAATGCCCATACCCGCCTCTATCTTGTCCGCAACCGCACGGCCCTGCGGCGCTACCCGATCCGGGTGTGGTGGTTTGCCGAAGGGCTCTACATTGTTAAAACAACACCCGCGTACGCCGAGCTGCTCGGCGCCAAAGTAGAACAGCTGGCCGGGCACGACCCCGAGAAGCTGCACCAGTGGGTCACGCCCCTTTTTGCCGGCAGCCCGACGTGGGCCCGCTACATGAGCACGTATTCGCTGACCAGCCCCGAGATCTTGCAGGGGCTGCGCCTGCTCGGGCAGCAGGACCCGCTCCGGGTGCGGGTGCGAATGCGCGGGGGGGGCGTGCGCACGGTCCAGCTATCGCCCTTGCCCTTTGCGCCCACCAATCAGCCCACCGAGGCGTGGTGGGATCTGGCCCCGACCCATCCCGGCCGGGGAGCTCGGTGGCAAAGCGTGCTCCCCGCTGACACTACGAAGCTGCCGCTGTATCTGCGCCGGCCGCAGCAGGGCTTCTGGCAGCAGTATCTGCCGACCGAGCAGACGCTGTATGTGCACTACAACCGCGCCGGCAATCTCCCGGGGCAGCCTCCCGTAGACTCCGTAGGCCGGCAGATCTTGCGGCAGCTGCGCACGCGGCCGGTCCGGAAAGTGGTGGTGGACCTGCGTTTCAACACGGGGGGCAATCTCGAGGTGGGCCAGGCCTTTTTCGAGGCGTTGGGCAAGGCCACGCAGCAGTGCGGAGCCCAGCTCTACGGGCTGGTGGGGCGCGCCACCTTCTCGGCCGGCTTGTACCACCTGGCGCAGCTGCGCCTGGCCGGCGCCACGCTGGTGGGCGAGCCAGCCGGGGATAGCCTGGACTACTGGGCCGAAGGCGGCAACTGGGTCTTGCCCCACTCAGGCCTGATGCTGCACTATGCCGACCGGTTCCACAGCTATTCGGCCGCGCCCCACCCCGAGGTCCCCCCCGCGCAGGTCTGGCTTGATCTTGCTGTCCCGGACCTAACCCCCACAGTTCCTGTGCTGCTGCGGGCGCAAGACTATCTGGCGGGCCGCGACCCCCTGCTCGAGCGCGTGCTCGCGCCGTAAGCGGCGGCCGGCAGCGCCGGAAAGTGGGCGCGGACGGCGCTGCCTCACCCAAGCAGTAATAGAAGAGCGGCTTTCAGCACACTTAGTTTTTACCGGTTTGCGGGGCCGCGCCCTTGCCGGCCGCGGCCCAAGCCCGGAAACCCGGGCAGATTTTCTCTACTCGGGTCAGGGCTTCCTCCCCGTCGGTCACGGGCGGTTCGCTCATGGGGAAAGCGTGGGGCAGGGCCCGCAGAAAGCCGAGGCCTTGCTCTCGATACACGTGCTCGACCTGCTGCTGAAAATAGGCTTGGTACCAGCCGTAATTGTCGGGACCCACCCCGAAATAGAGACGATCGAAGTCGGCCAGCGACGTGTAGGTAGGCTTCACGTTGCGGTAGAACAGGTGGTTGGCTGCTTCCCACCCGGCGGCCTGCGGCGGCAGCTGTTGCCGCAGATAAGCGTAGCAGAAATAAGTTGCCACCAATTCCCGCAGCCACGCTACTTGCAGGTTGATGCCGTAAGCGTCGGTATAGGCATGACCGAGCTCGTGAATACCAATCAAATCCGGTACGCCTAGCTTTGTACCGCCATACGCGAACCTGCGGGAATCCACCGGCTTTTTTGGATTAGCCCGTCGCTTTTCCTCGACCGCCGCTAGCTGCTCGTTGATGCGGCCGCCGGTCGCCGGCAAAAACGCTACGTACGGCTTCTTGGACACCCACGGAACGCCGTAGAACGGTCGTCCCTGCTCGGAGTAGATGCTCGTCCACCGGGCGGAGTCCAGCACCGCCAGACTGAATGGCACGTCGAGCTGCAACTGCTGCTGGTAGAACGTTTTCACCTCCTGCATCAGGTGGCGCAAGGCCAGGGCCCGCGTCTCGTAGCCGGGCACGTAGTACACGGCCACCGGCTGGTCGAGGGCCGCAGGCAGGTGCAGGGCCTGCACCTGGGCCAGGGGTGAGGCCGGCAACGCGACCTGCGCGAATCCCCGATTAGGGGCTGCCCATCCTAGGAAGAGAAGAAGTAGTCTGATTATGAAGGCTGTAGTTAAGAACTTGCCTTTCGCTGGGGTGGGCCAAGTCGGATCATCCCACCCGGGTTCGCAGAGAAAACAGGATTTCATCACGGTTAGCTTTTCGTGGGTTTCGAGGTTGGCAGCTTTTTGCTGTGAAGCACGGCAATCTGCCAGCGGCCGTCGCGCTGCACCCACACGGCCAGCATTTGCAGGGTCGTAGTAAACGCCGGGCCGTTGTTGCTCTGGTTTCCAAGTTTCAAATTCGCCACCGTCACGGCCGTGGGGCCGTAGACGTTTACCGTCACTGGGCTCCCGAGCGCAACGGTGGTGAAGGGCCAGTTCTTGGAGCCGATGTAAGCCAACTCCGATTTGCGGTTCACGACCTGGTTATCGGGCGCGTTGTGCCGGTATTCTGAGGCGAAGAGGCGGCTTAAGGCGGCGGTATCCTGCTTTTGTGACGCAGTGGCCACCTGGGTTAGCAGCGCCGTAAAGGTTTGCTCTTCAACAACGCTGGCGGTTCCCGGCATGGGCTGGGCAGTGCCGAGCAACGCCAGCCCCAACAGAAAGGCGAGGGTCGTAAGGAAGGGTTTCATGAGGTAAAAAGTGGGTAGCAGAAGCAGTGGAAAAGTGAAGCCGCGTGGCCGAAAGCAGTTGATTGGCTGGGGGCTTGGCAAGGGGCTGTCGTTGCCAAGAGGTTGGCCGCGCGGGGGCGTAATAACCCGTCCGTCGCGTTCCAACTTAACGCGGTTGGCCGCTGTGGCCTTCGGTAGCAGAGGTGGTGGGAGTTGCTTCCAGGGCCGCCAGCCGCCGGCTTAGCAACTCCACCTGCGCTTGCAGCAAACCGATGCGGTAGTCCAGCGCCAACTGTTGGTTTTCCGCTGAAAGCAACTGCTGCGGCTCCGGGGTAGGGGGTAGGGTCATCGCCTGGTACTTGCCAAACAGGTACTTTAAAGTAGGATCCAGATACTCGGCGCTGGGGTCGCACCAGGTGACTTGCGGTTTATAAGCTTTTAAGTCGAGGTCCGAGGTAGTTGCACCCGGGGATTGGGCGCGGGTCGGGAGGGCAGTGGCTAGCAGCAACGCCCCGGTGAGCAGGAAATGGGGGGAAGATTTCATGGTAAAAGCAACAGCGTGAAGGTGTTAACAATCGAACGTTGCAAAGGAAGCGGCCCCCTGGCCGGCCGGCATCTGAGGTTGTTGCAAACTTGTTGCTTTGGGTAACACCAAGCCTTTCGGGTGTTGCAAAAGCGTTTGCTGGAGTTGCACAGGGAGCGAAATCTTCGTTTACCGCCGGTTGTCAGCTTCCTCGTCCGGCTAGCTGCCGGCCCGAGAAACCAAGCTTCGGCATGAGCTTGCGGCACAGGCAGTCTTCGCTTGTAACGCTCGGCAACGAGTGACAGCCGTGAGCTGCCAGGCGAAACAGCCCACTGGCGGGGTGGTAACCAGGAATTGCAAATTCTCTATATTGTCTTGCTAAAGCGTTAGCAGTCAATGGTTACTTCTAATCGGTCGGCGGCTGGCGAACCCGGCTGAGCCCTGCTGGGACCTTACGCAGGGCAGGTGTTGGATTTTATTATCGGCATGAAAACAGTCCGTTTTATCTGCCTGCTCTGTGCTTGCTGGCATTGGGCGCTGACGAGTTGGGCCCAAGACCAGGACCTGAACCTGGTGCGCCTTACCGCGCCCGGCGTGGACTCCGACACGATGCAGCGCCTGGGCCGCGGGCCTGTTTGGCGCTTCCAACCCGGCACGCCGGCAGGGTGGGCTAGCCCCACCACCGATGACCGCACCTGGCTGTTGACTACGGCCGTTTTTTCCTTTGGCGAGGGCCCACCGGGCTGGCGCGGTACGGGCTGTTTTCGCCTCCGCTTCATGCTGGATTCCGCCCTGGTGAATCGCCCGCTAGGCGTACAGGTACTGCAAGGGGGAGGCATGGAGGTATACTTGGATGGTCATTGGCTCGGCGGCTACGGTAAGGTGGGTACTTCGGCCGCCTCCACGCAGCACCAGCGGGTCCGTTTCCGGCCCCTGGTGTTCCAATGCACCACGGCCGGCCCCCACCTGCTGGCCATTCGGTACGCCAAATTTGCCCTGTGGCCGCCGCCCCAAGGCGGCTTTACGCTCCGGGTGACAACCGCCGAGCGGCTTATCACCCAAAACACGGCGCAGGTACGGCTCGGCGACCTCAACTTTCTCTCTCTGGCAGGTACGGCAGTACTGGCACTGCTCCACGGCTTTCTGTTCCTCTTCTACCGCCCCCAGCGCGCTAATCTCTACTTCAGCCTCTATATGACGCTGGCGTCGGCAACCAGTCTAATGGTGTACCTGCGGTGGGGGGCCACTGACATGTCGGCGCACTGGTGGGCTAGTTTTGGCTTTCTGCTTTGCTCGGGACTAAGCATCATCGCGCTGCTCCGCTTTGTGTATGCGGTCTGCCAAACCCCCATCTCGGGGCGCTGGCTAACCCTGGTCGTTTGCTTGCAAGCGGCTCTGCTCGTGGGGTGGCTGGTGTGGCCAGCGTGGGCGTGGTCGGATCGGGTGGTGGTCACGTTAGGCCTGAGCTTGGTTATGTGGCTAGATATGTTTCGGGTGATGATCCGGGCGATGCGCCAGCACCAACCCGGTATTTGGTTGGTCGCCCTCGGCGCATTTGGCACGCTGCTAATCCCCTTTATTGCCAGCGGCGTGTTGAACACGTGGACCGGTCCGTTTGATGCACTTCAGCAAGTGGTGCTGCAGCTGTGTTTGTTGCTGCTGCCGATCTGCATGTCGGTGTACCTAGCCCGCGACTTTGCCACCACCCGGCGCCACCTGGAAAGGCAGCTGCAGCAGGTGCAGGCGCTTTCCGAGCAAACGCGGCGGCAGGAAGCGGAACGCCAGCAACTAATTCGGGCCCAAAATGAAGAGCTGGAAAGCACCGTGCAGAGGCGGACCGAGGAAATCCGCCACCAGAACACGGTGCTGGCCACCCAAAAAGCCGCGATCAGCGAGCAGGCCGACAAGCTGCAAGCACTCGATCAGGCTAAGACGCGCTTCTTCACCAACATCACCCACGAGTTTCGCACCCCGCTCACGCTGTTGCTCGGCCCGGCCGAGCAAATCCTGGCCGAGTCGCAGGAGCCCGCCACGCGCCAGCACGCCCGCCTAGTGCAGCGCAGCGCCCACCGCCTGCTGCGCCTGATCAACCAATTGCTGGATTTAAGCAAGCTCGAAGCCGGCCAGCTGGCGCTCAGCTTTGTGTCCGACGACCTGGTGCGATTTGTTCGGGGCCTGTTCGGCTCGTTCGACTCGTTGGCCCAGCAGCAGCAGATCACCACGGCCTTTACCACCAGTGAAGCGGAAATAGTCACGGATTTTGATCCCGACAAGCTGGAGAAAATCGTGTCTAATCTGCTCGCCAACGCCTTCAAGTTCACGCCCCGCGGCGGCCACGTCTCGCTGAGTGTGCAGCAAGTGAAAGGTACGCCGGCGAGGGCGGCCTGGATAGAGTTGGTAGTAGGCGATACAGGCTGCGGCATTGCCGCCGCGCAGCAAGCGCACCTGTTCGACCGCTTCTACCAGGCCGATAGCTCCGCCACGCGCGAACAGGAAGGGACCGGTATCGGCTTGGCCCTGGCCAAAGAGCTGGTGGACTTGCACGGCGGCACCATTACGCTAGTGAGTGAACTAGGCTACGGCACCACGGTGACGGTCCGCTTGCCCGTCCGCCAAGAGGCGGCTTCGGCTGGTACGTCCGGGCGCTTACCCCTAGCCGATACTGCACCGTTACAGCTTCTGCCGGTTGCTTCACCCGCTGAGGCCACCCAAGTGCTCGTTATTGAAGACAATGCCGACGTGCGCGCCTTCCTTTGCACCACGCTGGCGGCGCACTACCGGGTGCTGGAAGCCGTGCACGGCGAAGAAGGGGTAGCCCTGGCCCGCGAGCAAGTGCCCGACCTGGTGCTCACCGACGTGATGATGCCCCGCCTCGACGGCTACGGCGTGTGCCAGGCCTTGCGCGCCGACGAGCGCACCAGCCACATTCCGGTGGTGATGCTCACGGCCAAGGCCGGCCTGGACAGCAAGCTGGAAGGCTTGCACACCGGCGCCGATGCTTACCTGGTCAAGCCCTTCCAGACGGCGGAACTGCTGGCCACCCTGGCCAACCTGCTGCGCAGCCGGCACCTGCTGCGGGAAAGCTACCGCCGCGGCTACGTCGTGTCGGCCAGCGCGGGCTTGCCGTCCATGGAACAGGCCTTTATCAGGCGGGTCGAGCAGGTCGTGGCCCAGCACCTGGCCGAGGAAACCTTCAGCGTGGAAATGCTCGGCCGCGAAGTGGGCTTGAGCCGCACGCAGCTGCACCGCAAGCTCAAAGCCGTACTTAACCAAGCGCCCGGCGACTTCATCCGGCTCGTGCGCCTGCAACGGGCCCGGGAGCTGCTGGCGGCCAACGTCGGCACCGTGGCCGAAGTAACCTACTTGGTCGGGTTCAGCAATCCGTCCACCTTTTCCACCAGTTTTTCCCGTCACTTCGGGTATGCCCCTAGTGAGGTGCGCAATAAAACCGGCGCGCCCCGGTGAAGCAAGCCTGGCGCGAACCAACAATAAAATTTAGCCGCAAGCACAGCATGGCCGTCTAAATTTCCTGGTTTGCAACGTTTTCCAATGCCTTTGCAACGTACCACAATGCGGGTTAGAGCAGTAGTTGCTTGTTTTGTCAGGTGCTTTGAACGCCCCTCTTTCGGCAAGCAATATGCCGTGCACGGCGCGGCGGGAACGCGCGGCTGGGAGTAGGTGCTCGCACGACTTCTTCACCCACTAAGCCTATCCGGTCATGAAAAACGGGTTCCTTTTCTCGCTAGTGCTCCTGCTCGGCAGTAGCCTCGCTTTCCGCAATGCGCCTCGTTCCTTGGTGGGGCGCTGGCAACAGCGCTGGGCCAATGGGGCGATCTTATTGGCCAATTTCCGACCTGATGGCTCCTACGAGGCGTTTGTGGATGGCAAGGCCTTTGTGCGGGGCCGCTACGCCGTGCGCCAGGACACCCTGGCCTTGAACGATACGGGATGCCGGATGTACGGGCATTACCAACTAACTTTTTTTGCCGAAGACTCGGTGCGGTTTACCGCCATCCAAGACTCGTGTGAACAACGGCGCCGGGGAACCAATCAAAGCGTCTTCGGTCGACTCACCCCGGCTAAGCCATGAGCCGGTGGGCCGGGCGGCTGCTCATGATCGGGATGGCGCTTGGACTAGGCAGCACCGCCTTTGTGCCCGTCCCGGTCCCGCGCGCGGATCAAGCGGCGTTAGGTGAACGACTGTTTTTCGATCCGATTCTGTCCCGCTCGCGCACCATCAGCTGCGCGAGTTGTCACCAGCCGGCTTTTGCCTTTGCCGACACTTCGGCCGTAAGCCGGGGCGAACGGGGGCGTCTGGGCAAGCGCAATACCCCCTCGGCCATGAATGTACGCCTGCAGGCCAACTTCTTCTGGGATGGGCGGGCCGCGACGTTGGAAGAACAGGCCCTGCTACCCATTGCGAATCCGACGGAAATGGACTTACCCCTGGGGCAGGCCGTGAAGCGGCTCAACGATAGTCGCCAGTACCGCACCTTTTTTGAGCGGGTATTTGGCGAAGCCCCCACGCAACAGAATCTGGCTAGGGCCTTGGCAGAATTTGAACGAACCCTAGAAACCAACCAGTCGCCGCTCGACGAGTGGCGCCTCAACGACAACGAAGTGGCGGTAAGTGCCGCCGCCAAGCGCGGGTTTGCTCTCTTTGAGGGCAAGGCTCGGTGTGTGCAGTGCCACTTTGGCCCCGATTTCAATAGTGCTGAGTTCCGCAACATTGGCTTGTACGACGGCCAAGCGCTGGCCGACAGTGGGCGCGCCGTCCTGACAAAGAAGGCCGCTGACTTGGGCAAGTTCAAGATCGGTCCCTTACGCAACGTGGCCTTGACGGCGCCTTACATGCACAACGGCATGTTCAAGACCCTAGGGCAGGTCTTGGACTTTTACAATGATCCGAGCATAGTAGTCCCGAATGCGCTCAATCGCGATCCGCTGTTAGCCAAACCACTCGGATTGACCAAGCAGGAAAAGCAAGACCTCGAGAGCTTTCTGCTGGCGCTAACTGACAAACGTTTTTTGCCCCGCAACTTGCCGGCTACCCAGTCACGGTGAGCGCAGTCTTGGTAAGATAGGGAGCAGCAAAGTGAGCCTTTCTGAACAGCTCTAAGTGAAGCGCTGAAAGAGTGTTTTTTAAGACCCATCCCGAGTAGCGATAAAATATCGATCCACTAGTTGTGTGCTAAACAACAAACCTGAAAAAGAAAATAGCTAGCCCTTTACTGGTTTTCATTTTGTTTATCAATCATTTAGGTTGGGCGCAGGATGGGAGAATCCTCAGTAAGAAGCCCTTCATTTTAGCGGAAGGAGTGTTCAAAGAATTTGCGCGCTATAATCCCGAATTCAGCCTGAACTTGCGAGGCGTTGCTTTTTATCGGTTTACTTATTTGTCGGATGGGCTATCCCTCCCCTAGGTGAAGCCCGCGCTCGTTGCCCTACTACCTCAAGCGGCGGGCGGTCAGGGCCAATAAGACGTACTAGCATCTGGTCGCCTTCAACTGTTTTGGTCAACTGATAACGGGTACGGGCCAAGCCATTCCCGTCCCAGAATGTGCTGCCCAGGCCGATTTCACTTAAAGTTCTCTCTCTTTGTTCGCCTAATAAGTGCCGTAGAGCCCGCGGCCGCCGGCTATGGCCAGCTAGTTTTTAGTTGACCTGCCTGGGGGTGACGGTCGCGAACAAAGGCACGGCGGGGAAGGGAGTGTGAGGCTTGGCCACCAGGCTATTTCTTTCCGCGCTGGCTACCCTCCTGGATTCGGTTACAACAAGCACAGATTCGGTTACAAGTGTCCTGGACGGGTAATTGAACTTTGCCCTATGAAAATCATCGTCACCGGTTCCCTCGGGAACATCAGTCAACTCCTAACCAAGGAACTCGTTCACCAGGGCCATACTGTAACCTATAGACGGTGAAAATCAATCAGCGACTCAGGAGCAGCCATAAAACAGCGTAAATAAATGGGCACGCCAGTACTTGATTATGAGCGCGTCATGCCGCACGGCGGGTAGCCGTTTTGATTAATAGGCCGGCCCATTGCCCGACGCACTGGGAGTACTCCGCACGAGATGTCCACGCTAGCAGCGCGCGAAAGCACAAATGTGCTTGACCACAAGCGAATATGGCTCCATGGGTAACCGTCCGCATAAGAACTTATAACGTAGCCATATCAATCACGAAGCGGTAGCGCACGTCACCCTTCAACATGCGCTCGAAGGCCGGATGAATGTCTTTGATGTCAATGAGTTCGATGTCGGACACGATGTTGTGCTCGGCGCAGAAGTCTAACATTTCCTGCGTTTCGGGCAGGCCACCCGCGCCCGAGCCGGTCACCGTTTTGTTGCCGTTGGCCAGGCTGAAGGACGATACTTGCAGCGGGGCCAGCGGCATGCCCACGTTGATGTAGGTGCCGTTGGTGCGTAGCATTGGCAGGTAGAGGTTGATGTCGTGGTCGGCGGCCACCGTATCGAGGATGAAGTCGAACCGGCCCGTGGCGGCGGCTACCTCCTCTGGGTTTTTGGTCACAATAAAGTGGTGTGCGCCCAAGGCTTTGGCATCTTCTCGCTTGGTTTCCGAGGTGCTGAGCACGGTCACATCAGCCCCGAAGGCCACGCCGAATTTGACGCCCATGTGCCCCAGGCCGCCTAGGCCCACGATGGCCAGCCGGTGGCCGGCACCCACTTTCCAGCGGCGCAGAGGCGAGTAGGTCGTGATACCGGCGCACAGCAGTGGGGCCACAGCGGCTAAGTCCAGCTTGTCGGAAATGCGGTGCGCGAAGTCCTCGTGCACCACGTTGTGGTTACTGTAGCCGCCGTAGGTGGGCAACCCGTCGTGTCCGGTACTGTTATAGGTTTGCACGGGGCTTACTTGGCAGAATTGCTCCTGGCCGTTCTCGCAGTCGGGGCAGTGGCGGCACGAGTCGACCATCACGCCGACGCCGGCTAAATCGCCGACCTTGAACTTGCGGGCGTGCGCCCCTACGGCCACCACGCGACCCACCATTTCGTGGCCGGGCACTAGGGGAAATTGGCTGTGTCCCCATTCGTTGCGCAGCAGGTGCCAGTCGGTGTGGCACACGCCACAGTACAGAATTTCAATTTGCACGTCGTGGGGCGCCAGGTCGCGGCGCTCGAACGTCCAGGGAGCTAAATCGGTTTGCGCATCGTGCGCGGCGTATCCTTTAACAGCTAGCATCGGGGGGAGTAGAAAGTGGTGAACCCGACAAAGGTCCGGCTACCGCACCCTACCGGTTAAGCGAATACCCAACCAAAACTTGTCTTATTCTAACCTACGGGGCTGTTGCAAAAGTAAAGCAGGAGCCAGCAAAAGGGAGCAGGTGAGGTGGTCTAGTTACGCTGGACAGTTTAGGGCGTTAAGTGGAATAGGCTGTTGATGAGCATGACAGGGCGGCTGGTAGTCAATACTGGAGTGCAGCCGCTCGTAATTGTAGTACTCAAAATAGCCGTCAGCGCTGGCGGCCCACGTGGTGGCCCTTGTGGCGCAAGGCCACCACGTGGGCCGGCGGGTGCCGTAGCGGCGTTTATGCCAACCAAAGACCTTCACCAGTGCCATTTCCCAAGCGGGCACCCCATTAGTTACTGCTTGCTGATGAGCTTGTTGCCAGGTGTAATAGCTGCAAGCCACGACGCCAAGCACTTGGCAGAGCAGGCGCACTGGGTAGTGCTTGCGGTGCGCCTCAATAAAGCGGTAGCGGCTCATTGGTCCGGCGTCTGCGAGAGCCTGCGCTTACAGCAGGCAACTGGCGATGGCTTTTTTTTTAAAATCTCTAACTTCTGGGCCTGCCGCTGATTGATGGCCTGCAGTTCGGCCGCTGTCGCCGGGTCCAGCGCGGGGCCCTGGGCGGCGGCTACGGGGGTAAGCGCTTGCTTTTGCCACTTGTAGAGCAGCTTGGGACTGGTATTAAGGGCGCGGGCGGCCGCCTGCGTCGAGCGGCTTTCGCTGGCCAGGCGCAGAGCTTCCGTGCGGAAGGCGGCGTCATAGCGTCGACGTTTGGTGGGTAGGGGGCTGGCTTTCATGACGTTCGAAAGAGTAGACCCTAGTCTGTCCAGATTTACTCGACCACCTCAGTAGTACCCCTACTGCCATCCTAGCATGCTTGGGTAGTGACGGTTTTGACAGCTGCAAACGACCTTCTTGGGCTGGTAACAGGTGATAGATAGTGCTCGAGTAGACGTCACGAGCCCGTTGTCACTTTTTGAGGGTGTTCTAGAAGACGTCATGGCTGCTCGCCCTCACGTGATGGGTAGAATAACGTTTTTGAATGAGTGGGCTAATAAAGTGACATACGCTATGGACTGGCCCGACTACCTCGCTTTTAAGCAAGTGACTAGCTGTTTGGCAACAGGCCTCGCGATGTTTTATTTGAAATAAACATCGCGAGTCAAAAGAGCGGCTGTATAGCCAACTGGAAACACGCCATCAGGAGCGCCGTTCTGACTGCATTCAACGAGCCTCTTTTAGCCTTGACTATGTGCGGCCTCAGCAGACATAAATTCAGCAGCGTGATGCCAATAAAGACAGCTGCAAAGGTTAGCAGATACCATGAAGTCGCTAAAATAAGGAGACGGTATAGCATGGACTGGCCCCCACGACTTACTGCTTCGCGCCCGGCAACACGATGACGGCTACGATGTATTACATGGAGCCGGTATACTACGCCTTCCCGCTAAGCATGAGCGAGGCCACCCGGGCTAACGGCAACAGCCTACCTAGTGCGTGCGCTGCCTAGTAGGTAAGCTGGTCCCAGACCACTACCTGCCCGGCCTGCTCTCCCACAAACTGCACCCCTCCGTCCTGCGAGACGATGATTGCCAAACATTCAGGCGCGGCCAGGCAGAGCCGGTAGGCGGCGCGGTGGCGGGTGCCCCCGTGGTCAACAGCCACCGCCTGCCGCTCTTGGGCCTCCAGGTCAAGCGCCCGGTAGACCCGTTCCAGCGACACCTGCGTGGCTTGTATTTCCACCCCGAAGCCTACCAGATCGAGTAGTTGGGTGAGCACCAAGGCTCCATCAACGGCAGCGAGCCCGGCCAGGTAGTCGGCCAGGTGCTCGATTTCGGCAGAGAGGGCCAGAAGGTCGGCATCATGCGTCCGCTGATAGTGCGCCCAACTCACTTCCCCAAGCGCAGCCAAGCGGCGAATCACGGCTTGTACCAGCGCCGGAAAGCGTGCACTCGTTCCCTTGCCGAGCAGCACCGGGTACTTAGGGCACAAGACCCCGCCAGGGGCCGTCAGGGCAGCGATGCGGTCGGCGGGCACCATCACGATGAGCGCGCCATGACCACTGGCCCGAATCCGGGTCAGGGTCCGCCGCTGGAGCTGCAAGATTAGGTGGCGGAACAGCTCCCGCTCTTCCGGCAACAGATCCTGGCCCGCCTGCCGCTGACTGATCACAATTCGCCCCTGGATCCAGGCCAAGGGAAACGACAAAAAGCCATGCCCATCAACCCGGCCCCGTTGCAGCGTGAGGATGCGGTGCGCCCCATCGTAGAACACCAGGTTCCCCGGCCCATTTACCTGCACCAGCAGCGCGCGCGGCGGGCGCGCCGTACTCAGGCGGGGGCGGTCTACGAACTGATCCCACTCATGCTCACTGAAAAGCATCCCCCAGAGGTATAAGTCCCCTTGCGGGGTGGGGGCGACGGCCAACAGACTGCTGGCCTGCTGCACGGCGGGACTAAGCCGGCGCAGTTCCTGCTCGGAGTAGCTGCGGGGCTCGGCAAAGCGCAGCAAGTGAAAATCGGTGAGCGTCTCGGCCTGAGCCGCCAGCTCGGCTTGGGTCGCCAGCACGAGGTGGCAGACAACGGGGCGGCCCTCCTCGGCCAGCATACTCGCTTGGTAGAGCGTGGAGAGAAAGGCGGTGAGCACCGTTGTAGCCGGTAGCGGGGGGGCGTCGGGAGGCCAGTGCTGTTGCAACGCCACCGCCAGGTCAGCCGGATAATAGTGTAGGGGGCTAGGCATAGGAAATGCGGCGGGGTTAGAAATGGGCTACGCTTCGAATAAGCGGCAGCCTCGAATAAGCACTATATTGCCCGGATTGAGAGATGGTCATTGGTAGCCACCAGTTGGGTAGGGCGGCTTTGCAAAGAGGGGCAGCTTCGGCGGTATAAACAAGATTTTCGACCTGGTGGCGAAACACCGCTTGGCCTCGGTCTTCGCAAAGCGCTCTATCGTAATCGAGTAGGCCACCAACTTAAGAGCACTTCTTATTGCCAATGCCGGGCCTTTGAGCGAGTCAACCATCTGGTGGGCGGGCACTTGCTACGCGCCCTGACTAAAGGCTTAAAAGCACACCGCAGCATATAACTGCCGAGTAGGGCAGGCCGTCATACCCCCACGTAAAGCTGGAACAGGTAGTGCTAGAGGTTGGCGTTTGGCAACGCTCGGCCACGAACCCGGGTCCTGCGTCGGCGGCGAAGAGTTTCCCCGTGCTTAGGGTTTGCCGACCGCCATCCGTATCGGCCCTTGCTGCGCCACCATGCCCAGCACGGCAACGTGGTCTATACCTATGAAGCTGGCCGTTTTGCGCGCCAAGCTCTCGCCGTTGAGCAGGGCCCGCAAGAGTACGCCGGCCTGGGGACCAGCATGCACCCAGATGGTGTTACTCGCGCGCCCGACGTACAGTAGCGCTTAAGCCCGCCGGTCGCCGCCCGTTGCGGCCAGCATCCAGCCCGGGTACTCGGGCGCAAGCGCGCTTACTTGGTCTAGTTCCTGCAACTCGTCGGGCGTAAACTGCACGTCTACGGCCCGCAGGTTATCGTTGAGCTGGTTTAGCTGCTTGGCGCCGATGATGACGCTGCTCACCACGGGCTGGTGCAGCAGCCAGCCCAGGGCCAAGGCCGCTACGGTATGCCCCTTGGCTTCGGCTTTCGGGCGGAGTTTGTCGAGAATGGCGAAGGCCCTGTCTTTGTTGACGGGCGGGAAGTCAAAGCTGCCGCTACGGCGGCCTTCCCCGTTGGGCTGTTCGCGGGTGTACTTGCCCGAAAGGAAGCCGCCGGCCAACGGGCTCCACACCATCAGCCCCACTTGTTGGTCGAGCAGCAGCGGCACCAGCTCCCGTTCCAGCTCGCGGCCGGCAATAGTATAGTAGGCCTGTAGGCTCTGAAAGCGGGTCAGGTGCTCGTAGTGGGCGATGTCGAGGGCGCGGGTGAGCTGCCAGGCCGCTACGTTGCTGGCCCCGATGTAGCGCACCTTGCCGCTGCGCACTAGGTCGTCGAGGGCGCGCAGGGTTTCATCCAGGGGCGTGAGCGGGTCGAAGCTGTGCGTCTGGTATAGGTCGAGGTAGTCGGTCTGCAGGCGGCGCAGGCTGCCTTCTACCTGCTCTAGGATGTGCTTGCGGCTAAGGCCCGCGTCGTTGGGGCCGCTGCCCATCGCGCCGCGCACCTTGGTGGCTAGGATGAGCGAGTCGCGCCGCAGCCCCAGGTCGCGGATAGCCTGGCCGGTTATTTCCTCCGACTGCCCCTCGGAATACACGTTGGCCGTATCGATGAAGTTGACGCCGGCCTCCACGGCGCGTTGCAGCAGCGCGTTGGCCGCGGCCTGATCCACGCCGCTCATGGGGCCGAAGCGCCCGCCAACGGTGCCGAAGGTCATGGTGCCGAGGCAGAATTCGGATACTTTAAGGCCCGTACGGCCCAGGAGGTTGTATTTCATTGCGTTGAAGAAAAAAGGTGAGGACGTGACTGGCCGGGCTAGCGGGCCAGCGGGTGCTTCAGCCAGATCAGGGCCAGGGGTAAGAGCAGGAAGGGAACCTCGATGGCGGCCAGGCGCAGGTTGCCGGTATTCAGCGCCAGCCCCATCAGCAGCAGGACCCCGGCCGCGCTGAGCAGATTGCCCACGAGAAAGGTCTGCGGAAACAGCAGCAGCACGCCCACCGCGAGGCTGACGCTACTGGTGACGGTCAACAGCGGCTTGTTGATGCCTAGCTCCGCCATCAGGTTGGCTTGCTCGGGCGTGAAGTTTTGGGCAAGTCCGGCCCAGCCGTGCTGGAAGCTCAGGTAGACGGAAACGAGCAGCAGTAGGCCGCTGATAATTTTCATAGTGGTTCGGTACCGTTAAAAAGAAGAAAAAATCAACGGGCTGGTTTTGCTGGTTTCCGGCCCGTTATTTTGACATATAATTCATTCACCGTCACCCGCTAGGTGCCAAAGAACCAGGCGTGCGGCGCCAGGGGCAAGGTATCCGGCCTCAACACCACGCGGCTCTGGGTCAGCATTCGGCGCAGCCGCTGGTATTAGCGGCCAGCGTGGCGTCGGGCTGCGGGCCCAGGCTGGGGTTCCACGGGAAGGTCTGCGGCACGTAGCTCACGAACGACATAGTGACCTGCTGCGGCCCGGCGGGCAAGGTCAACTGGTAGCGCCGGTCGGTAGTGGTAGCGGTACCTAGGCCCAAAGCCGGCACCGCAGCGGTGGCGGCGGGCAGGGCCGTGCCGGTGACGTCGCGCACCGTGCCGCGGAGTATGTGCTGCGCCCGGCTCAGACGCGGGACTAGCAGCCACAACAGGGCCGCCAAAAGCATCGTTTGATGCCTTATCCGGTTGTTGCCCATTATCATAACGGTTTTACCGATGAAAAGCGGGCTAAGTGTCCCCGCCATACCCTTTCTCCAGCCCCTTGGCAAAGGGCTATTTACACCGGATTGCCCGTGTTCTTACCGGGTATGATTTGCACTCGCGTAGCTTAGCCGTGGGCGGCTGGTAGGGCTAGCAGCAGGTAAAATCCGGACTAAACGGCCTGCCCTAAGCCCTGAAGCTGCGCGGGCTTAGAGCCGCATTTGTGTTCGGGTCATGAGTCTGGCTGCGGTAGCGCCGTACTACTAGTTCAGCTCCAGAACTCTTGCCCACATTTGTCCAGGCCCACAACCTGCAGGCCATAACGCCTACCATGATTCCGCCGCAAAAGCAAGGGCTTCATGGCATTTTTTGAAACTCAGTTAAACGACTGCCTGAATTCCAAAGGGGATTGTTTTGTTTTCGACTTAAAAAGCTTGCTAAACGACTGATGATGCTCAAAGCCCAGGCAAAAAGCAATTTCACTCACAGATAGACTGGTAGTAGAAAGCTTTTCTTTGGCCTTCTCAACCAACTTATCATGTATGTGCTGCTGCGTCGTTTTTCCAGTCAGGTTCTTCAGCAGTGTTCTTAGGTAACCGGGCGAAACGTTCAGCTTATCGGAAATATAGTGGACTGTCGGCAACTGCTGCACAGACATATCATTGTCACTGAAATGATCAGACAATACCGCCTCCAATTTTTCAAGTATATAATGGTTATTTTTCTCTCGTGTAATAAACTGACGGCCATAAAACCGTTCGGCGTAGCTAAGCAAATTTTCTATATGTGAAATAATAATCTGCTTGCTAAACTTATCAATGTTTGAATGATACTCACTTTTAATATTATCCACTATCCCGTCTATAATTAGCTCTTCTTTTTCAGAAAGAAACAGCGCCTCATGCGTTGAATAGTCAAAAAAATCATACTGCTTTATTTTCTTAGCCAGGGGCGTATTCCATAAGAAATCCGGATGGATGAATAGCATCCAGCCTCCTAGATTGGAAGGCACGCCATTGGATTCGCCGCGCAGTACTTGCCCAGGCGACATGAAGCCCATCAGGCCCTCATCGAAATCATATTTCTGCTGCCCATAGAAAAGTTTGTCGCATCCTCGCTTCAACGACACAACAAACAAATCGAATATGACTGACGTTGCATCCGTCGTATTCTGTAAGCCCGCCAAATCGATTACCCCGATGAGCGGATGATGAGGCTTCGGCAGGCCCATTATGCGGTGTATCTCGGAAATCGACTGGATGCGGAGGGGTTGCGCGTTTGCCATGGCGAATTATAGTGCTGGGCTAGTGACTAGCAGCTAATTTCTTGAATTTACTAAACTCATTGTGCCCGAAATTCATCAGCAATCCAGGCACAACCCGGCTTAGCGCCTTGATTACCGACACCAGTGCGGGCTTTATTTCCAACGCATCTTTCAGCAGGCCTTTTACAATAACGTCCACCATCTTCACCACGCTCATCATTTGGGCAGGATTGGGTTGCACAACCCAGTTGTTTTGCAGATTCGTGCTGACGCCGGGCGGAATTACTTCGAATACCTTAATATTTGTTTGCTGCAGCTGCAAGCGGAGCGCCTGAGTATAAGCGTGCACCCCTGCTTTTGAGGCGCTGTAAATAGGCGCTGAAGAGTAAGGCATAAAAGCTATGGCCGATGACACGTTTACAATGGCGGCCGACGCTTGTTTTTTCAAATGCGGCATGAACTGTTGCACCATCTGGATGGTACCCGATAGGTTGGTTGTAATTTCCTGAACAACATCGTCTATACTGTCGGTCGTGTCGTGTAGATCAAGCAGCCTCATAAGGCCCGCGTTATTGACAATCATGTTCAGCGCAGGAAATCTTCGCGTTACTTCCTCATAGAGTTGAACGATGTCTTGGGAGTTACTAACATCGCTCTGAATGATGTGAATTCCGGGAAACTGCTTTTGGGTTTTGTGTAATGCGTCGAGGCTCCGCCCGGTAACGATGAGGGTTACGCCTTGCTCGGAGAGTTGCTTTACCAACTCCAAGCCAATTCCGCTGGTGCCGCCGGTAATGAGGGCTGTGCTGTTTCTGAGTTTCATTTTTGTTGCCTTATTGGTTGATACAAAGTTGCCGCGACCCTAAAAAACATGTTTAGCCAAAACGTCTTTTGTTGCAGTCAAAAGCTGATCGAAGGCCATTCTAACATGCTAGGAAGTTGCCATTACCGATTAAGGCAGAAGGCAAGGGGGGCAGCAACGGCTGGCGCCCTCAGCCTACTTAGTGCAGCGCATCCGGCCCAGATTTGGGCCTGTTGTTTGCGCGGTAATTGAGCGAGTATCTCGTTAAGTAGTCAGCTAATAGCAATGGTGCATTTGGTGCCGACCCGGGCGAATACGTGGGCGGCCCGCTGGTGCAAGGTGCGGCCGCCGTAGGCGTAATCAGCGGGCGTGAGCCACTAGTGCTTGCAGCGGGGCCACATCAGCTCGGTTTTGTTGAGTTCGGGGCTATGATTAAACAAACAGGGAATGACAGGTGCCCGTAAAAGATAGATGCAGCGGCACCTTTGCCCAGTGAAGAGGTTCCGAGGTGACCCCACCCGTTCGGCCTACCTCTTGTACCGCTTGCATGGGTATGCCACGTACTTAGCGGCGGCCAAGGAGCTGGAGGAACTCGTAGAGCAGTGGCCTTGCTGGCCGGGCGCGCCGCCTTCTTCGACAACGGGGCCACGCAGTGGCACGTGGAGACGGTCCACACCCCAACCGACTGTCGCTGGTCGGCGCAGATACGCAATGGGCTGTTGGCATAAAGGCCTGCCTAACAGGTTAGCAGTTGTGGCGTAGCGGATATCCAGCACGATGCTGGGAATTAATTTCGAGAGATTAACTAATTTATTATCTGACCTTTCCTGCACTTGCTGGCGATAATAGCTCGGCGTTGTGACAACGCGTAGGCCATGCATGTTGGGGGAGATTAGCTCGCTGGGGGCATTTTGGGTTCTCAATGGCCTGCTCATAGGTAAAGGCAGGCTTGGTAGCTTGGTACTCATGCAATAGAGTGGCCATTTGTTCACACAGCCAATTCGCGCCAGAACGCCCATTTAGAACTTGGCTATGCTTCAAGTAATTGCGTTTATTCTTAGTCTGACTACTTGTTGTGAATCAGCTCTAAAAATGCTCCTATGCATTCCTCTTCCGATTTTTCTTTGAACCTGCCTCAGGTTTTCGAAGCCCTGCCGGACTGCTACCTAGTATTGTCCCCAAGCTTTGTTATCCAAGCCGTTACGGATGGCTTTATCACATCTACCCTTACAAGCAGAGAACAGTTAGTGGGTAACCTTCTTTTTGAAGTATTTACCGGCCAGGATGGTCAGCCGGAAGCGGAAACTCTCCGGCATCTAAAACAATCTCTTCAAAGGGTACTGAAAACGAAAAAGCCAGATAGAATGCCAGTGCAGCGCTTCGCCTTAACAGTTCCGGAGAAGCCTAATCTAAAGCTGGAACGTTACTGGAACCCCTTAAACACTCCGGTACTAAATGAGAAGGGAGAAGTGCTTTATGTTTTACATAAGGTAGAAGATGTTACTGAATTAATCCAGCAACGCCACAAACTGGAAACCCTGACCAAGCAGGAAGAAGACACCAAAGCAATTGCTAATGAAAGTCAACTGTTGTGGTACCATGAGCAGGAGAAAGTTAAACTGGCTTACGAAAAACTGGAAGAAGAACACCGTAAGTTAAAAGAAGCACAGTCTCTGGGGCATATCGGCAGCTTTGAGCGGAATTATAGTGAAGAAATTATTAATTGTTCGGATGAATTTTATCGTATTCACGGTTTAGAACCTCAGAGTGAGGAAATAACAGTTGAAAAGTTAATTGCCTTTTCGCATCCGGAAGAGCAGGATATTGTACGGCAACGCATTTGGCAGGCACAAACCTTCCAGGAACCCTTAGACTTAATTCACCGGATAATTTGGCGTAATGGCACCGTTCGTCACGTTCACCGGAGAACCATTTTAACCCCCGATGCCCAAGGGAAGCCGCTGAAAGTATACGGAACCATTCAGGATATTACCAGCCAGGTGATGGCTCAGGAAAAAATCCAGGCTAGCGAAGCCTTGTTACGGGAAGCCGAAGCAATAGGGCAAACGGGTGGTTATGAAGGAGATTTGGCTACCATGAAATTCCGATTTTCGGATAATATGTACCAGTTACTTGGGCTGGAACCGCAAAGCCTTGTCCCGGATCTGAATTTTTTGGATTCAATATCCCATCCGGCAGATACCGCCCAGATACGGGCAATAATTGATAAGGCTGTTCAGGTGAAACAACCCTACCAATACACGCGTCGAATTTACCGGCCTGATGGTGAGATGCGCTACATTTTTAGTAATGGAAAGATAGTTTGTGATGAAGCCGGTAATGCCATCAAAATAATAGGAACGGTCCAGGACATCACTGAAAAGAAACGGGCAGAAAAAGAAATACAGAAAACCAAAGATTTACTGGAAGCTACCTTCAATGCTTCGCTAAACGGCATAGAAGTATTCCAAACGGTGCGAAATGACACCGGGGAAATAACAGACTTTGAATGGTTACTAGTGAATCATACCACGGCGCGTTACGCCGGGCGAACGGACTTGCGGGGGCATAACTGGCTAGCCACTTACCCGGAGCTTAAACAAACCGGCATGTTTGACCAGTTCAGGAAAGTAGTAGAGACCAGGCAAATTTTGGATTATGAGCACTTTGATCAGTATAAAGATTTTGCTGCCTGGTTTCAAACCATGGCGGTGCCGTTTAGGGATGGGCTAATTGTCACCTGGACGGATATAACCAACCGGAAAAAAGCGGAAGCGGAATTAACCGGAAAAGCTGCATTACTGCAAACCATTGTAGATACGGCTTTTGGCGGCATGGCGCTACTAGCGGCTATTCGGGACGAAGAGGAACAGCTTACTGATTTTCGTTACCTCATAGTTAATCCGGTACAGGCCAGGTACGCTAATATCTCGAAGGAGCAAATGGTAGGTAACACGGTTCTTGCCTTGTTTCCTTCTATAAAAAATACAAGTGTGTGGGAGTGTTTACTCCGGGTGATGGAAACCGGTGAAACTGTTCAACAATTGGAAGAATACCATGCCGATGATGTAGATGGCTGGTTTGAGCAGCACTACGAGAAAATAAACGATGGTATCCTGATTTGGAACACTGATATAACTCCCATCAAAAGAGCTGAAGTTGAACGGCGGGAGAGCGAAGAACGGTTACGGAAATTTATTGATTCGCTGCCTCAGATGGCTTGGATTGCCTCAATTGATGGGAGCAGTACCTACTATAACCAAAGAACCTACGATTATACCGGGCTTACTTTCAAGCAGATGAAAGCTTATGGTTGGAAGCAGATCTATCAGGAGGCGGAACGTGCCCAGGTAGAACTGGAATGGAAAACAGCCATTGCCTCAGAGAAAGAATACCGGAAACAGTCTCTTATGCGCCGTTGGGATGGCGCCTATCACTGGCAGTTGGTCATTGCCCAACCCGTAAGAGACCACACCGGCAACATCACTTTTTGGGCAGGTACGGTAACGGACATCCACGAAAAGGTTATTGCCGAACAAGGGTTACTAGCGAACAGGCAGCTGCTCAAAGCTGTTGTTGATGCTTCCATC
Source organism: Hymenobacter sp. YC55 (assembly GCF_029433095.1). Classification (GTDB taxonomy): domain Bacteria; phylum Bacteroidota; class Bacteroidia; order Cytophagales; family Hymenobacteraceae; genus Hymenobacter. The sequence goes on along the minus strand of NZ_JARNTX010000003.1, from coordinate 167,300 downwards.
AATGGCATCCAGGCTTTTAAAGCCATACGCGATGAGGAAAACCAGCTTTTAGATTTTGAGTGGATTCTTACAAATCAGGTAACCGATAACTTTCTACGGAAAAAAGATCTGGTGGGCAAGCGACTAACAGATGAATATCCGGGAACGGAACCAGCTGGGATCTTTGACAAGATGAAACAAGTGAACGAAAGTGGACAAACCACTCAGTTTGAAGTTTGGTATCCTTATGAAGATTTCCACCATTGGTTCCATTTTATAGTTGTAAAAATGGGGGATGGTGTAGTACTAACTTTCCAAGATATTACAGAACGCAAAAAACTGGAAGAGCAACGCCTGCAATGGGAACTCCAGAACCAACAAGAATTGCTGCATGCCATTTTAGAAGCGGAAGAAAGAGAGAAAAAACGGATAGCCGAAAGTTTGCATAATGGCTTAGGGCAAGTCCTTTTTGCCGTTAAGATGCAATTAGACCTGCTCAACCCAGAAGAGTCTTTATCCAGTGCTGCCCAAACAATGGCCTTCTGGCAAAGAACAGATCAGTTATTGACTAATGCCATTGAACTTACCCAAACCATCTCCCACGAACTTACCCCAACCGTGCTGGAAACTTTTGGATTATCTGCTGTTCTGGTGGATATATGCAAACAATTAAGTTGTAAAAACTTCCTGGTGAATTGCCAAGTTGAAATTAAATCGGTTTTAGAAAGACACTTCCAAACGGCTATTTACCGGATTGTTCAGGAACTGCTTAATAACATTGTTAAACATGCACATGCTACCATTGCATCTATAACAGTGTTGGAAGAAAATAGTGGCATTTTAATATTATCTCAGGACAACGGTAAAGGATTTAAGGCGAACCCACTTTCAGGTAAGGGAATGGGTTTAATAGGAATCGGTGACCGGGTGAAACTATTAAACGGAACTTTACAAATTCAATCTTCAGGCCCCGGAACAACCATTTCTATTGAATTACCCAATAGAAATAACCATCCTGGAGCACATAAATTAGAAGGTGTTTAATAAAATGTATTTAAAATAAGAGGGCTAGTATTTAGCAGCATCGTAAATCATAAAAGGCAGTAGTTGAGTAACGGAAGGCACCTAATTTTATGCATTACCGTGACCAAGAAAAGACCCGTTAGCACGCCTGTTTTCTGCGAGTTAATTACTGGTCACATCTAATGCCTTGTTAATACTTGTACCTTACTGCCTAGCACTTACTACATGGTGATTTTCAGGAATATTTAAAATTGTACTCCTTATGATAAGAGTAGCTGTTGCCGATGATCACCCTTTGGTAAGAGAAGGTTTAAGAACTATGCTGAATCATTCTCCGGAGGCCGGTATAAGCCTGGTAGGCGAGGTGGAATCAGGAACTGATTTGGTTCAGCTTCTTAGCGAAGTAGAGGTAGATGTAGTGCTAATGGATATAAGTATGCCGGATATGGATGGTTTACAAGCCACACGTCAACTCAAGCAGCAGCACCCGTTGGTGAAAGTACTCATCCTTTCAATGCTGGAAGATGAACGGTTTGTAGTGGAAGCCATACAAGCGGGAGCAAACGGGTACCTGACTAAAACAGTAAGCCGCAAAGAGCTGGTTCGGGCAATTCAAATAACGGCTGGGGGCGAGGTGTATATAGGTACTCACATTTCCTTAAAGCTACTCGGGAAATTACCATTGGGGGGTAGTAAGATGCCCATGCCCGAGGAAACACCAGAAAGTAATCTCACTAAGCGGGAGCTGGAAATCCTTAGCCTAATTGCTCAGGGTTTAACCACTACCCAAATGGCGGAAAAACTTTTCACTAGTAAACGGACTATCGAAAGTCACCGTCAGCATTTGCTCGAAAAAACTGATTCCAAAAATACCGCTTCTCTTATTGCTTACGCAGCAACCCATCATTTACTTAAATAACCTGACTAGTAATCTAAAATCCATATTTTTTAGGCTATAAAAGTTAGGGGTTGCTTATAAGTATAACCCGCAACAATCCTAAAATTGCTTATCAATGCAAGCTTTGAATAAGTTTGCCTAATACCATTTTAAGTAAATTATACTTTAAATAGTGCCATTTCTGGTGCAAATATCCGTGCATTCCTCCCGGCTTTAAGTGGTTTCTGCCATTTCTCCGTGTTTTCATAGAGAATAAATCAGTAAAACGCTCCAAACTTTTCCAGCGTTTCCTTCCCTATCATCTCCTCCTTACTGGTTTCATTCTTAACCCATCTACCTATGAAAGCCTTGGTATTTCACAAACCCAAAGATGTTAGTGTCGATAATGTTGAGGATCCTAAGATTGAGGAACCAACCGATGCCATCGTTCGCATAACTTCTACGGCCATTTGTGGTTCGGATCTCCACATTTACAACGGCTTCATGCCCCAACCGCATGATTTAGTTCTTGGCCACGAGTTTATGGGTATTGTGGAAGAAGTAGGCAGCAGTGTGTCCAAATTAAAAAAAGGCGACCGGGTAATTGTACCGTTTCCTATTGGTTGCGGGCATTGCATGTTTTGCCAGCATGATTTAGCCACCCACTGTGAAAACTCCAACGAAACGAACTATAGCCAGGATGGTAATTTGGCCAAAGCGCACGGCGGCGGCCAGTTATATGGTTTCACCGCCACCTACGGCGATAAAAACGGTGGCCAGGCTGAATTTGCCCGGGTACGTTACGCCGATTACAATCCGCGGATAGTTCCGGATGGTATTCCGGACGAAAAAATACTTTTCCTAACCGATATTTTCTCTACGGGTTGGGCTGCCTGCGAGTGGGCAAACGTGTCGCCTGGCGAAACAGTAGTAGTATTTGGTTGTGGTCCGGTAGGTATAATGGCCCAAAAAGCGGCCTGGCTTCATGGCGCTAAGCGGGTAATTGGAGTGGATATTTATGATTACCGGCTGGCGAAAGCCCGCGAAACCGCTGGTTCCGAAACCATCAATGCGCATAGTGTAGACGCGGTAAAAGCCATTGTGGAAATGACCGGTGGCTATGGCGCCGACGTATGTATTGATGCCGTAGGCATGGAAGCAGATAGAACCACGCTGGAAAAAGCGGCCAATGTATTACATGCCCAAAAAGGCAGCGACAAGGTGCTGGAAAATTGTATTGATGCCGTACGGCGAGGCGGCAAGGTATCAGTAGTAGGTGCCTATGGCTACCCGTATGATAAATTCCCCGTGCAGAAATGGTGGGAAAAGAACTTTACGCTTCGGGGCGGTCAGGCCTGGGTACAAAAATATATTGACCACCTGATTACCCTGGTAGCCGAAGGCAAAGTAACCCTGGATGACGTAATCACCCACCGGGTCCCGCTCAGCGAGGCCGCCCGGATGTACCAGATTTTTAACGATAAAGAAGACAACTGCGTGAAGGTAGTACTGAAGCCCTAGGGGTTCCTTCATGGTCGGTGGCCCACAGTCCACAGCTGTCAGGTATTAAATACCATTTTCATTTAAGGTTAAGCAACCACTTCTTTTAGGTTAACAGAATACCAGATTCTTCCATTTGATTGGTAGAGAAGCGCGCTCTAAAAATGAGAGCCTCTCTACCAATTAAATAGAAGAATGAGGCAGTGCCTGCTGTTAATTATTTGTGCCAGAGAAGCATGCTTATTTCACGGTTTTAATTTTAAATCCATGAAAGAGTTAAAAGATTTGTCCGATTTACTGGGCCATGAAATACAAGTTTTGCACGAAGGGGAAAAACTTATTATTGCCGCTCTGCCCCGAATAATTCAGAAGTCTACTAATGAAGCTTTAAAGGCGGCTCTTAGCCAGCACCTGGAAGAAACTCAGATCCAAAAACAACGCCTGGAGCAAGCGGCCCGGCTGCTCAATATTTCGCCCGAAGGAGATGGTAATCCTAGCTTGAAGGGCTTAATCGCTGAAGGGGAAAAGGTTTTTCATAAAGATAGCCATCCAGACACCCTGGATGCCGCCATTATTGCGGGTGTACAAAAGGTGGAGCATTACGAAATAGCAGGATACGGTGCAGCTGCTTATTATGCTGAGGAATTAGGCTTGCAATCGATAGCCGATTTACTCCGGCAAACTCTGGCGGAAGAAAAAGCCACCGATACCCGGTTGAATGAATTAGCCAAAAGAAATATCAATCCTAAGTCGGCGGAGGCAGTCAAGCAGTAAGCTTTACAATAATATCAGCTTTAACGGCATCCACTCAAGGCTGATTACTGGCCCCTCTTTTTTAATCGTCTTCTGACAGTTTTTAAATCATGTTAAATTTTAAAACACCATGGCTAATGCACTTAAAACCTTAGTTCCGCCAAATTCAAACAAATCTGTCAGGCAGCGGCAAGCGAAGGACTTTACCAATGTAGGAACAACTGGCAGAGTGCTATCGGTTTTGGGTGGTGCGGCTTTAACCTATTACGGATGGAGTAGAAAACAATCTCCTCTCGGAAAAAGCTTAACCACCGCGGGCGGTTACCTGGTACTGCGGGGAGCTTCTGGTTTCTGCCTGGTTAATAAGGCCCTGCACCTAGATACGGCTCCACCTAAAACTGAAGGATTCGAAGTCACTTCAAGCGTTACCATACTGAAACCACGCCAGGAGGTGTACCAATTTTGGCGCCAGCTCGAAAACCTACCCAGGTTTATGCAATACCTGGAAGATGTGAAGCAAACAGGTCCCAGACGTTCACATTGGGTAGCCAAGATTCCCAAAAATATTATCTACAAAGAGAAGCTCAGTACAATAGAGTGGGAGGCCGAAATCGACCGGGAGAAGGAAAATAGCCTGATAGCCTGGCGCTCCCTGCCTAACTCTGAAGTTGAAAATTCCGGTGAAGTCCGTTTTACGGATGCTCCCTCCAACCGGGGCACCGTGGTGCAAGCTACCATTTCTTACCAACCGCCAGCAGGAGCTGCCGGGAAGCTAGCCGCCAAATTCCTGAATCCAGCATTTAAGGAATTGGTTAAACAGGATCTTCGCCGATTTAAGCGTCTGCTGGAAGCAGGAGAAATCCCAACCATTATTGGCCAACCCTCCGGTCGCAAAGAGGAGAACTACTAGAAATAAATTTTCTAACCCTAAATAAGCAAACGATGAAAGCAATCTGCTGGGAAGGGATTAACAAAGTGAGTACGGAGCGGGTGCCCGATCCTACTATTTTGAATCCTCGTGACGCTATTGTGCGCGTTATTTTATCGTCGGTATGCGGCTCCGATTTGCACCTGCTGGGGGGCTATATACCCGCCATGCGGTCCGGCGATATTATTGGCCATGAGTTTATGGGCGAAATCGTAGAAGTTGGCCCGGAAGTAAAAAATCTGAAGAAAGGCGACCGGGTGGTGGTGTGCTCCGTTTTAGCTTGCGGAGGGTGTGAGTTCTGTCATCGTGAGGAATACTCGTTGTGTGATAATTCAAATGCCGAACCCGAATGGAGCGAGAAAGCGTACGGCTACCCGGTAGCCGGCATTTTTGGTTATTCTCACGCTTTGGGAGGTTACGCCGGCAGCCACGCGGAGTATACCCGGGTCCCTTTTGCCGAAAATACTTGTTTTAAAGTGCCAGACGGGGTACGTAACGAATCCGCCTTATTTACTTCTGATGCCTTCCCTACTGGGTATATGGCCGCTGATTTCGCTGGTATTGAACCGGGCGACACCGTGGTGGTATGGGGTTGCGGCGGCGTTGGCCTGATGGCCATGCATAGCGCCTGGCTGCTGGGAGCCGGCCGGGTAATCGCTATTGACCAGTATCCGTATCGGCTGGAGCAAGCGCGTACGAGGGCAAAGGCCGAAGTGCTAAACTTCAAAGAAGTGGATGTATTGGAGGCCTTGAAAGAAATGACCGGTGGCCGTGGTCCGGACCGCTGCATTGATTGCGTGGGCATGGAAGCTAACAGTACCGGAATTGAAAAGGTGTATGATTATGCCAAGCAATATGCCCGGCTGCAGAACGACAGACCTGCCGTGCTCCGGCAGGCAATTATGGCGTGCCGCAAAGGCGGAACATTATCTATTATTGGGGTATACGGAGGCTTTATTGATAAATTCCCGATGGGAGCGGCCATGAACAAAGGCCTGACTTTCCGGATGGGTCAGCAGTTCGGCCAACGATACATTCCTAAACTGCTGGATATTGTAGCCCGCGGAGAAGTAGACCCAGCCTATTTGCTCACCCACAAATTATCTCTGGATCAGGGACAGGAAGGGTATATGATGTTTAAAGAAAAAGCAAACAATAACATGCGTTCGGTATTTGCTCCGGCCGGATGAAGTAAGTCAGTATTTTATTTAAGCAGAGAGTTTAGAATGCTTTTCTCCCAGGTTATGAGCACTGGTGGCCTATAACAGTACCATAGAGTTCCTACAAGCTTTGCAAGCAGGAACTCTATGGTAACTGCCATGAGTCAAATCCGGAAAGGAGAAGAAACCAATGAAGATGTTGTGGGAATAGTACTGTTGAATTTTAAACCGTTCTTATGCACAATCATCGACCAACGGATCGGCTCGAATATTTTAGCGATGCCGTTTTAGCTATAGCGGCAACACTGCTTGCTACCGAACTGCCTAAACCTGAAACCGAAACGGGCTTGTTGCAAGAGATTGTGAAACAATGGCCTCATTATGCGGCATTCGCTGCGTCTTTCCTGTTTATATGCATTGCCTGGTCCAACCATCACAATATGTTTATTTACATTAAGAAGACGGATCAGTACCTGCTTATATTAAATATCTTGTTTTTGCTGTTCGTTACACTTCAATCCTTTACCACAGGCCTATTGGCAATTCATGTAGGCAAACCAGACGAACGAACGGCAGCACTGATATACCATGGCACATTGGTGTTAATGACATTTTTTTACAATTGTCTCTGGTGGTACGCAATTAGAAACAGTGAACTTATGGAGGACGATATAGACAAAAGGCTCATTCGGCTACTTACAAAAGAATATGCCATTGCCCCTGCGCTGCACCTTGCTGCCTTACTCATTTGCTTGTGGAGCGTACCTTTTAGTATCATCCCTGTTTTATTGTTATACATCTATTTTGCCTTACCTCGGCTTAGTGAAAAAAGGATGAAACAGCAAAATCCAACTCAGGGATAGGAAACATAGGATAATTCGACTTCTTGGACAAACTAGTTCGTTTGTTCCTCATTGGAGGAAGTACAAACGCTTAGCCGCTTTCTTGTTTCGAAGAACTAAAGTCGTGCAGATATTGCGCTAACTTGTTTAAGTGGCGCGTGAGTAGCGCTATTTGCCACCAAGTAGGGGCGGCTAAGGTGCTGTACCTGGCCGCAATGGCCTACAATCTAAAGAAGTATCTGCGCACCACCCCACAGCAGCAAGCCGATAATGTGGTGGCACTGCCATTACCCGATCAATTTCGTTGGGCCTTGCTTTACTTTTGCAACAGCCACTACCGCTTATGTTAAGTAGACCTTTTTTCTAAAAGGTGTGCGCCTAAGTAATTCGTTGAAACATAAAGTACTATCTTGTTTCGTATCCTATCCTGTTACCCGCTATGAACAACAACGTATCTGTTGGTGGTCTCTTACTGCTGGCTTTCTGGGTGGCGAGCTGCGAGTCAGAGAACAACGCGCCCCGCCTCTTGCGCGTGACCAGTATCAGCCCAGGCATGACGCTGCTTGGGGGCACCAGCCTTGGCGATGCGCTGGGCGGCCTATGTCTATCTTGTGCCATGGCCATCCTGACTTGCTGCTCCTATGTATGACCTCGTGTTCGCGTATACAGCGCGGCTATCGGAAGTTCGCCTGCGCCCTGGGCTTCGAACATCCCTCTGGGCGGAGCAGGAGCCCGGCTACCAAATGCCGTGTGAGTTTATTCACGTCGAAGAAGTGTCGGGGTCAGCGCGAGCAACTGCGCTAGCGCGCCTACGTGTGCGACTGCTGGACTCGACCAGGGTATCGGAACGCCATCTACACACCCTCTTTTTATTTGGGCATCCAGGCCGCATTGTGGGGCAGGGGCACTTACTGGCCCTTGTACCAGCGCAGGAATAAAAGAGGGGGCATCGTTTCCCGCTGAACAGGCGAATAAAACACGGATACTGCTACCTCTACCGCCCGGTGAGCCAAGCGCTGGACCTGTTTGGGAGTGAAGCGGCAGCCGCGACGGGTGCAAAAGCCCAACTCCTCCAACTCGTGGGCAATCTGGTTTTTGCCTTGTCCTCGCGCCCGACGAGCCACGATCAACGCCCTAGCCTAACGGTTGGCCTCGTGGGTATGCGTATTCTGTGGCCGGGTCGCTAAGCCCTGCGCTTGTACTTCCTCTGTTAGGTTAGCTGACGTACCCAACTGCTTACCTGGCGTCTTGACTTTGCTATTGGCGGCAAGCGAAGCGCACGTACCTTTATTGTAGGCAGGGAGAAGAATGGCAGAAAGGAAGTACCTAATAAAACCAGCCTTTTTTGGGACGGGTCATGCATTGGTCTTGTCTCAAAAAAGGCTCCAATAATCGGATGGACCAGACACCTTCCTCTATCCGGCTTAGCTAGACCACCTCATAGTTCGGGTTTGAGTGGACTCCAGAACGATTCGGCGTAGGCATTAATCATAGCAGTTACGGCGCCGGTTCCTACTTTCTACTACCGCGTGTCGACTTGGATTTGATACGCCGACCAGCTAGTGCGACAAGCAAGGAGCGGTCCCTATTCTTGCCGAAGCTAGTCGGTGAGCTTCCTGCCGAAAGGGCCTAGATGAGAAATGCATACTTGGCGAGCGGCGGCCTCTCCAACTTGCGCCAACTCCTTTACATAGTGGACTGAGTCCATCTTCTGAACGTCTTCCGGCCGAAGGTGGTCGAGGCCGTGTTGTTTCAGCCCGGAAGCGGAAAGGTCGGCATTGTAGCGAACGTAGCGGAAATGCCTGGGCGTTTTCTGTGCTAGATTCTCCACGTGCCCTTCCTCATCCATCGGGACCATATCATGTAGCTCGCGGTCAATGGGTGCCCCGTAGCTGCAGCGACCAATGGTGCGGCAGTTGATGTCTTGGTCCACGTTGACGGTATACATGAGGTCGCCTAAAAGCTTCTTGCCCGTGTCCAGCAAATTAGCGTAGCTACCCACGGTGGGTGCCGAGCCCGCACCAACCGAAACTAGCAGAAGCTTGTCTTCCCCTACGGGCCAATTTAGCTTATATGCCGGTTGAGTAGCCATCCGATATAAAAGAAAAGCCGGGTTATTGTAGGGCGTAACCCCCCCATCTACGAATACAAACGTTTTGGTTGGATCATGCTTATCCCATTGTAGCGTTTCGGGGGGAAAAAAAACGGGTGCCGCTGTGCTGGCGCGTACCAGCTGGTGCAGCTTGATATGCAAGTTGCAGTCTGGCCGGTGTAAGGCGTTGTACGTAGCAAATGGATTGTTCGTGATGGGCCAGGGCGAATCGGTGCTCCGATTCATTGTAACCACGAGCAGCAAGCACTGAAGCTTGCCTTCCCGTAAATCGAGGGTGGTCTCACTCCCAAAGGTTTCTTTCAGCATGTCCAATAAGGGCCCTGCCTCATACAAAGACTTCCACTGCTTTAACAAGAAAGCCTTATTAAACATGTTCTTGCCCTTATGCAGGTAGAAATCAAGCAATTCAGCTACCGACATACCTAGCGCCAAGCCAGCGGCAATGATAGCACCGGTGCTTGTTCCCGCGATGTAGTCGAAGTAATGACAAAGGCGAAATTCAGGATTGTTCTCTCCCACAGTATGTCGAAGCTGCTGCTCAAGCTCCCCTAGGATCTTCAACGTAATTATGCCGCGTATTCCCCCGCCGTCGAGCGCTAGTAGCTTGCGCGGACGTGCAGCACTGTACCGCTCACCTAAGGGTTCCCAAGTTGCCACAAGTTAAAGATTAGCTTAAAGCGTAGTCTAGAATAAAGAAAAATTGCCAATCATGCTAAAGCTACTGCCATTTACTTCTATCTGCTTGAGTTGGTCACCGGCTTGGCAAGCGGCAGTTCGTCAAGCCTTTGCCCGGCACGGGCAACGCTATGGCACCCGCCGAATTGCACGCCAAAGGCCACGCAGTAGGCCGCTGGCGTATTTGTCGTACGCTGGCCCAGTCCGGTTTGCGGGCCCAACAACCCCGTTCCTTCATGCCGCGCACCACCGAGCTCAACCCGGCCGCGCGCCGCGCCCAACCGCTTGCTGGGCCAGCCGGCCCCAACCGCGTGTGGGTCGGCGATATCACCTACTTGCCCAAACAAGGCAGCTGGCTTTACCTAGCCACGTGGCTCGACCGCTGCTCCCGCAAAATTGTCGGTTGGAATGTGCGCGAGACCATGCCTGAAGACCTCGTGAGCGAAGTTCTGTGCCGGCCACTAGTCGTGCGCTGACCCCCGGCCGGGCTCATATCCACTCCGACCAAGACAGCCAGTACACGGCCACCCGCTTTCAGAACCTGTTGGCGCGGCACGGGGCTTAGCAGAGCAGGAGCCGGCGCGGCAACTGCTACGACAACGCGCACGCCGAATCGTTTTAGAGCCGCCTGAAAACCGAGCTGCTCGACGGCGGGAGCTTTGCTGGCCTGATCGAAGCACGCTTGGAAATCAGCCATTACATCGCCTATTACAACGCGGAACGCCGGCATTCGGCGCTCGGTTATCTCGCCCCTAACCCCTTCGAAACCCAATTTCAAACTACGTCCCAACTCTGTGCGGCCTAGCTAGACCACCTTAAAGGAAGGCCACGGCCTTTTCCGTCTCACTTTATAGACCTTTCAGTTCCCCTTCATCTAAAGCGTTAAGCTTAGGTAGCCAGACCGAACTGGGTCCTGACCTGGGCAAAATACTCCTCGTCGCTGGCAGCGGCACGTGCTGCCAGCATCTGCAGGGCATCTTCGCCCGCAATGTAGCGTAGCGTGTCTGTTTCGTCCGTCGCGGCCGCGTAAACCACCTCGGCAATCCGCTCTGGTTCCGAACTTGTGCCCATGAGCTTGCCATACGCTGCCATGGCCGATTCGAGGAGCGGCTGGTACTCTGTTAACCCAAGCTCGTTGTTGAACGCCATTGAGCGGCCCGCGAAGTCCGTCTTAATTGCACCAGGCTCGACGAGCTTTACCCTAATGCCGAGTGGCGCTAATTCATACTGCAGCGCTTCCGTAACACCCTCGACGGCAAATTTCGACCCGTGATAGAGGGAACCGAAGGGAAGAGTCATACGGCCGCTCGTGGAGGTGACGTTGAGGATAACGCCCGCGCGCTGCGTGCGGAAATGGGGCAGGATGGCCTGCATCGACTGCAACACCCCCATCAGGTTCACTTCAAACTGGCGCCGGATTGTTTCAATCGGGGTGGCTTCAAGCGGGCCGAAAGTACCGAAGCCCGCATTGTTCACTAGCACATCGATGTGGCCGAACCTAGCGATGCCGGCGTCCATTGCCTGACCGATTGAACTCGCATCCTCTACGTCCAGGCGCGTGACGAGCACGCGGTCGAGCGTTGTCAATTCGGTTTCGTTGGCCGGATTGCGCATCGTTGCGATGACATTCCAACCGTGGCGCTGAAAAAGCTTTGCTACGGCGCGCCCGAGACCGGATGACGTGCCCGTGATAAGGATTGTTTTGTTCATCTGGTTTTATTCTAAGGAAAATGTGAAAAGTCGCGGCAACTCAGCTCTATGGCGGCAATGACTTCTGCGTACTACTCTTAGTAAGGAATTTTTATTACGCACTTGCGCCTAACGCCTTGGCCCAATCATTCAATTTCAGCAAAACAGGGTAACCGGGGTTCAAATTGCCTATACCCAGGGATGGTTTCGTATTCGGGTCCTCATAAGCGGGCGCTTCCAGATTGAACGATGCAAACTGGCACCCGAGAGGAGATAGGATAGCCGGCCGTGGCTGAGCTGATGCCGGTGGTATCACCCGTGACGAGGGCAAGTTTTCAAGAAGGTTCCATGTTGAAACAGTTTGCTGTATTGGTTTCACAAAGAAACTAACTTAAGTCACCAGGAGTTACTATTGCTAATCATTTCGCCTCACAAACTGGTTACCTGCTCGTAACTAACGGCGGCTAAGCTCCTGCTGCGCTTGTCGAAGCAAGCGCATTCTGCTTCTCGAGTCTTTTAGACCCTTTTCTTATGCGTGACGCCACTTTTTGTTCTTCTTCCTGCAACGTCACCCGCACCATGGGCGTGCTGGGCGGCAAGTGGAAACTCATTATTATTTCCTATCTGAGGCAGCGCCGCCGCTTTGGGCAGTTGGTGCAGCGCTCAGCGCTCATCTCGCGCAAGGTGCTTACCGAGCAGTTGCGCGAGTTAGAGGAAGACGGCATTGTGCGCCGCGAAGCTTTTGCCGAGTTGCCGCCCAGGGTCGAGTACTCGCTCACCGAGTACGGGCAGGCGCTGCTGCCCATCATCGACCAACTGGTTGCCTGGCACAACGCCTCGCCCGTAATAGTAGCCGCTCCGACGGGCGAGATGCCGCCGCCTAGCGTATAATGCCAACTGCCCGGATGGGGTACTACTAGCCTGGCTGGTGTTTCCCTCATGAAAAAGCAACTTAGGCTAGGAGTGTGGTGGGCACTTGCGCCTTCCTAACCCTCGTTGGCACCGATAGGGCCGTGCGCGGAGAAAGCAGTAGCAGAGCGCCACCACAAGCCGAATCGTTCGATTCGGCTTACCTTGTTGTACTCGTCTCCTAAATAGAAGTTGGGCTTCTAGGCCATGGAGAAACGCCGGGCTCGTTCGCGTGGGAATCGGCAACAGACGAACTAGTCCACCGCTTAACGCGGACCCCGTAGCGTTTCGGCGGCGCAACGAACCTAACAAGGATCCCACGCATAACACGGCATTCTTAAGCCACTGTTTACGCAAAGATAAAGCATTAATATCCAGTAAATTATGATGAAACCCTAGGTGGTTCCACCCCGGCACCCAGCGCGAAGGCGACTGGCTCCCTGGCCCCGTTTCATGCTTGAACTCCTGCAACAACCCTGGCCTGATACGTGGCAGGCCCCTCAATGGCCTGTCGATGCCCGCCTCGCTACTCGTGGGCAACAAGGCCCCAGGGCACCAGCTCTTCGCTACGCCATAAGTGTGCGGCCTGCGCGCCGGCTGGCATTCTTTTCTCACCTATACCTGGCGGGCCGAAAGCTGGAACTTGGGGTTCGTACTCGGCATCGCGCTGGGGGGCTTCATCAGCTACGGGCTCCTGGCTCCCTCCGACGTTGTCGGTATCTCGCCCGAAACCGTGCGCGACCTGAGGCCGAATTGTATCTGACCGACTTATAACGTATTAACTCTACAGTTTACCTGGAGTACCTTACTAAGTTGCAATAGGCACCTTACGGGGTACTCCAGATTTCGGGCGTATTCTCGTGCGAAAAAGTGGACTCGGTGCCGGTATGCTGATACCGGTGACGACCACCCCAGGCATGTAAAGTGCCACAGATCGGCACCAATTCCCGGCCGATTGGAGTCAACTCGTATTCCACGCGGGGCGGCACTTCAGCAAATACGTGCCGGGTCACGAGCCCGTCAGCCTCCAGTTCCCGCAGTTGCAGGGTGAGCATGCGCTCGGTGATGTTGGGGATGTTTTTCTTGAGTTCCCCAAAGCGCTGCCGGCCGGGTTCGAGCCGCATCAAGAGCAGCAATTTCCACCGCCCGCCCATCAACTGCACCGCATAGGTCAGGTTGCAGTCGGTTAGCAGTTTCCGGTTCAAGCTATTCGTCGAGTTTTCCTTGATGCTGGTCATTACTTACATTTTTGTGTGTATCGCACTTTGGGTGGGTTAGTTACCGAATACAAGGTACGCAGCTTACGTTTGTAAAAGCAAAACCGGTCGCTAACTGGCTCGTCAGTACCCGCCTCCCGAAGGCCTGGCCACCCCGGGCTGCTGATAGACTAAGGTCCCCCGCTACCGGCTGCCCCTTTTAATTTCTAAGCGTCGCAAGCTTTTACCCGCCCGTGGGCTCTCCTGTATCCTCACTAACCCTTTCACCACCTTACTTATGTTCTCCACTGCTTTCAAGCCCACTAAGCTGGCTTCCCTTTCCCTGGCCAATGCCATCGTCATGGCTCCCATGACGCGCAGTCGCGCCCTGAACGGCATTCCCAACGAGCTTATGGCCGAGTACTACCGCCAGCGCGCTACGGCGGGCCTCATTATCGCCGAAGGCACTTCGCCCTCCCCGAATGGCTTGGGCTATGCCCGCACGCCCGGCCTCTACACCCCGGCCCAAGTAGCGGGCTGGAAAAGGGTTACCGAGGCCGTGCACGCGCAAGGCGGCCGGATTTTCGTGCAGCTCATGCACACGGGCCGTATCTTCCACCCGCTCAACCTGCCGGCCGGCGCCGAGGGCGTGGCCCCCTCCGCCGTGGCCGCCGCCGGTCAGATGTGGACCGACCAGCAGCAACTGCAGGATCAGCCCACTCCCCGGGCCCTGACTACCACCGAAGTGCAAGTTACCGTGCAGGAGTACGCCCAGGCCGCCCACCTAGCGTTGGAAGCCGGCTTCGACGGCGTGGAGCTGCACGGGGCCAATGGCTACCTGCCGGAGCAGTTTCTCAACCCGGCCTCCAACCAGCGCACCGACGCGTACGGCGGCAGCGTGGCGAACCGGGCCCGCTTTATGCTCGAAACCATTCGGGCCATCGCCACAGCTGTCGGGGCCGCGCGCACGGGCATTCGCCTCTCGCCCTGGGGCACGTTCAACGACCAGCCTAATTACCCCGAGATCGACGAAACCTACGCCTATCTGGCGCAGGAGCTGCAGAAAATGGGCTTGGCCTACCTGCACCTGGTTAATCCCTCGTACCTGGGCGCGGCCGCGGCCCGGACCGTGCAAACCATCCGCCAGCACTTCACGGGCGCCCTCATTCTCAATGGGGGCCTCGCCACGGTGGAAGCCATTGACGAGGCCCTGAACAGCGGGCTCGCCGACTTAGTTTCTTTAGGCCGACCCTACATCTCGAACCCCGACCTGGTGGCGCGCCTGCAACACCAGGTGCCGCTAGCTCCTTCCGACCCCGCTACGTACTACGCCCCCGGTCCCGGCGGCTTTGCCGACGGCTATACCAACTACCCCGCTGCCAAGCGGGAGGAACTGTCCATCGGTTAAGCCGACGCGAACTCGCTCTCTGGCCCCGCCGATGGCCAGCAGGTAGGCCCCGGGGCACGCTGGCTTTGCTTGACTACGCGCGCCCGAAAGGTGTTGCGCAGAAGGAATGAGCCAGGAAGCCAATGGCCGCGCGCTGCCGGCGGCCAGCGCCTCCGCCATCGTAATCCTGTTCCACGCGGCCATAAGGCACAAAAGATCTTCTATGGTTCTGACTACCAGCTCCAGCAGGGGCCGACCACAACGACCGGCAGAACCTGGAAAATAACGCGCAACCCCTCAGCGGCATCCGCCTGCATTAGCGCATAGGCGGCCGCGGGCTCGCCCTGCTGCTGCCTGCTCGCCCCCAACCTCTTTCGCGGGGCGACAGCTGCTGCCCGCCTTGACGGCCCACTACACCCTCCTCGCGCCAGAGTCGAGAAGCTGTGGCCAGAGCGACAAGCCCGAAGTGGGCGACGAAGTGCACCTGCTGGCCGAGGATGTTCGGCCGCTGGTACGCCAGCTCGGGTTAGAGAACGTGAACCCGATCGGCCAGGACCCGGGCAGTATCCAGGCCTAATGAGCCGCCCCCCGACCCGCGCGCCGAGCGCTCAGTGCTTAGCTTATCCGCCGGTGGGGGCGGGTGCACAAGCCCGCCAGATCCCCGCGCAGGTGGCGCAGCGGGCGCACAAGCGGGACGAACGCTTGGTAGCCCGGCGCTCAGCCACCTCCTTAACGCCCGGCGGTAGCAACTGCTGTTGCGTACCGCCAGCGCCTCGCCCTACGGGGCCCTGCTTTTTATTTCCTACTCCTGAACAACCAGACCAGCGGCGTCGGCCCATACTCGTAAACCCTATGGCAAACACCATCATCATCATCGGGGCCGGCCCCGGCATCAGCGCGGCGGTGGCGCACCGCTTCGGCGCGGAAGGCTACGCCGTGGGCCTCATCGGCCGTACCCCGCCGCATAGCGAGGCGCTGGTAGCGCAACTAGCTGCCCAAGGCATCCCCGTGGCCTTTGAAGCGGCCGACGCCGGCAATACCGCCGACTTGCAGGCCGCCTTGCGTCGCCTGTCGGCCAAGCTCGGGAGCGTCCGGGTCCTGCTCTACAATGCCGCGGTGAAAAAGCCCGGCGATATCCTGCGTTTAGCCGCCGACGACCTCGTGCAAGATTTCAACGTTAACGTGGTGGGGGCCCTGAGCAGCGTGCAAGCGGTGTTGGAAGAGCTCAAACAAAACGGCGGGGCCGTGCTGTTGACCGGCGGGGGCCTGGGCACGCACCCACACCCCGCCTTTGGGTCGCTCTCCATTGGCAAGGCCGGGCTGCGCAATCTGGCCGGGCAGCTGCACCAGTGCTTGCAGCCGGAAGGCGTTTACGCGGGGCTACTGACGATTAAGCAAGGGGTTGATCAGGGCAATCCGGCCTATTCGTCCGCCGTCATGGCCGAGCATTTCTGGCACATGGCGCAGACCCGCACGGCACCGGAAACCATCGTCTAGGTCCCCGTCCGCTACGCGTTTCGCTTCTAGCTATCATCCATGACCAAATGTTAGGGGAGAAAACGTAGCGCGCTTAGGCCTTCACCCGGGGCGGGGTAAACGCTTCGGTTACGCCCTTACTCATTTGCTTGAGCAGTACCCCCGGGGCCAGGCGGCTCATAGAAAGTACTGGCCAAGGAATTGAAGGGTAACGTAATAAGTACACCGTAGCGGGCAAAACGTATGCGGTCGAGCTACTCACTTTGCTCGTGCCGCTCTCCCGGCTAGCTCCCCTTAGCCGCCGATCGGCAGGCGTTCAGGCGAATGATTACCTGCTGATCGTGTTCACCCTGCTTCCGGCCGGGGGCAAGATAAAACCCTGCGCGGATGCGCAGCAGGCAAGCTGGGCGCAGTAACCTTTCGGCCGGCGCTACTTAAAACAGCGGCTACCAGCGAATCGGCTCGGGCACAAACCGAAACCCGTCTCCCTGTTTCGCCAGGTGACCTAAACCCGGCCAGGGAAAATGATACCCCAACACGCGCGTTCGCTCGGCGGCCAAAGTTGAAAAAACCCGGGTCCGAGTTTTCGCGGCCGTGGAGGGGTCCAGATCGGCCGCAAAATGCAGGAGCGGGTTTTCGAGCGATAGCACGGCATGATGGGCTAAGTCACCTAGCAAGAACAACGAGTCAGTGCCCGCGCTGATTTCGAAGCAGATATGTTCGGCCGTGTGTCCCGGCGTGGAGTGCGCCGTCACGCCGGGCAGAAACTCCTCCCCAGCACGGATGAAAACCAGGCGTTCCCGCAGGGGCAAAAGATTGGCGCGCGCGACGCGAACGGCGACCGCGGCCCAGCTGTCTAGCAGTGCTTCGTCGGTCCAGTAGGCAAAGTCGTGTTCAGCCAGGTAGATCGACGCATGGGGGAAGGTAGGTTGGCCGGCCGTATCGCACAGTCCGCCCACGTGATCGGGATGCGGATGCGAGCAAAGAATGGCATCAATACGGGCGGGATCAATGCCGGCGGCGCGCAGATTGTCGACTAGCTGGCCGGCGCCTTCGCCGAACCCTCGGAAGGAACCCACCCCCGTTTCCACCAATACGTTCGTGTTACCCAGCGAAAAGAACAGGATATTTTGCTCCACAATGATTTGCTCGGTTGGCAAAAAGTTTCTGGTCAGTGCCTGTTCCACCTTCTGCGTTGTTTCGCCCAGGAAGACCTTCTCGGGAGCCCCCAGCGCCAGGGTGCCGTCCGAGACGATATAGCCTTTAACATCTCCCACGAAAAAGGGATAAACTGGCGCCGTTCGGTGCTTGCTTACCTCTACCATATACACGTTGCGCGCAGAGGCGCTTAGTCGGGGCGGGGGTCGTTGGCCGCCGGGCTAGGCTCGCTGGCGGGCGGCGGGGCGAAGAACATGTTGTACTTCGGGGCCAAGCCTAGGGCGCGCTGCAGCTCGGCCATATCGGGTGGGCTGGCCGGAAGCGGGTCGGAGGCCAGGGCGGGACGCGAGGCCTCGTCGAAGAAAGCCTGGTGCAGCAGGTTGGCCGTGCTCAGCAGCCGGGCGGGGGCCCCGCTGCGGTTGGCAAAGCCATGGAAGGCATTGGGGGGCACGATGAGCGTTTCGCCCCGCTCGCCGCTGACCCAGTCCTGTTGACCATTGGTGAGGCGCATGAAATCGACCCGCCCGTCGAGGATGTAAAACACTTCGGCATAGGGGTGGCTATGCAGCGGCACGCCTTTGCCCGGGTCGAGTGGCAACTCGTAGATGGCAAAGGCGTAGCCGGTGTCGGCCGCCTTGGCTTTCCAGGTGAAGCGCGAATCGGCGATATCGAAGTGCTCGCCTTCGCCGGCGCCTATTTTACGAACGCCCTCGGTGGGCGGAATCAGCAAGGAAGTGCTACTCATGATAAGGTATAAGTGAAAAATGGGAAATCAGGATGTATAGGCCAAAGCGTCTGCGCTCCTACTGTTGCCCGCTGCAAAATGGGCAACCCTACATGAGGAAAGAATGAGGTGGGTGCTACCCTTGGAAAAAACAAGTAGCATTAGCGCCGTCACCAGGCAGTCAAGGGCTACCAACTTGCTACCCAACCTTACGGGCCGCACCAAGCCGCTACTAGGCCTCGGCGGCCAGCTAACCTAAGTCAGCCCGGCGGAGGCTTTTGGGGCCGCCGGGGGCTAGACCGGGAAATACGCTGCTTTTAGGTACTCCCGCAGCGCCGTGGGCTGGCGGCCCAGCAGCCGCGCGACCGTGTCGTGGGTGCCCGCCAGCATGCCGTGCTCGGCGGCCGCCCCCCACTGGGCAAAGAAGTTGGCGACGGGTTCGGGCAAGCCGGCCGCTACTTGCTGCGCGATGTAGGGTGCCGGCTCGCTGCTGCGGTAGGTGATGGGCCGACCCGCTAGCGCGGCGAGTTCCCGGGCGACCTCGTGAAACGAATAAGCTACGCTCCCGGTCAAGGTATACTCCTGGTTGCCATGGCCTTCGCTGGTGAGCAGGGTCGCCGTGGCGGCGGCCAACTCGGTCCGCTTCACGAAGGCGATCTGGCCTTCTCCCGCCGGGAAGCGGATCTCCGCCTCCGGCACCTCGCGGCCTATCAGGTACGCCAGGCCTTCGAAGTAGTAGCCGTTGCGCAATATGGTGTACACCAGCCCCGACGCTTTAAGGTAGGCTTCCGTGGCCAGGTCGCTGTCCGTGACTTCGGGCAGCACAAAATCGGTATCGCGCTGGATGCTGGTGTAGAACAAGTGCTTGACCCCGGCTTCCTTCGCGGCGTCGATGACGTTGCGGTGCTGGCGCACCCGGTCGGTGAAGGCCACAGCGGACACGAGCAGCACCTTCTCGACGCCCCGAAAAGCATGCACCAGGGCGGCATAGTTGAAGTAGTCGGCGGGCCGCACGTTCACGCCCCGCGCCGCCAGGTCGGTGGCTTTGCGCACGTCGCGCACCAGGGCAGCGATTTCGGCGGCCGGGGTGGTCGCGAGCAAGCAGTTGATGGTTTCGTGGCCTAAGCCACCGGTGGCGCCAGTTACTAGTATCATGGGAAGAAAGTAAAGACCCCTACTGCGTGGTCGGTAAGAAGTTGAGGGAGAGAAAAGCAATAACACGGGCGGCTACGGCCAGGAAAAAGGGCGCTAAGCCAGCACTTCGCCTGGCCGCCCCCAATTCCGGTCGAGTTCTCTAGGCGGCGGATGTACCTCCTGCATGCCCACCAGCGCGGCCGGCAGTAAGGCCCCGACCGGAAGAAATAGGTGAAGGAAAAACCGGTGTCCGCCCTCCTAGCTCAGTGACCCGACCTCGGAGTAGGTGGAAACGGGCAGAGCCAAGAGCGAGGTAATGCGCCAGCCTTTGGGCCGCTGAGCAGACGCCTGTCCTTTTAGGCAGGAACAACCTGATGCTTATTTGCTTACCAACGCGGGTGAACTGCCAGCGGCTCTGGGGGCGACGACGACGCGGTCAAAGGCTCGGCCCGCCGGGTGCAGGTCGCCACTGGCAATGCGCTGCACGGGCCCGAGGGCCTGGCCCATGGCGTTGCCTTTGGCATCGGTGTGCACCGTGGTCAAAGCATAGTCGCGGGCGTAAGGGGGCTGAGTTGAATTGGTTAGGTAGATGTCATAGTCCGTGTTGGGGGACAGTGCGCGCAGGGTAAACGTGGCCAGGTCCACTAAACCTTCCGAGCGCAGGTTCATGGTGCCTGCGGCCGAACCAGTGGTAAGCGGCCTCAGGTTTCGCACCAGCGTGGGCTTGTCGAGTAACTGCTGGCCGAGGTTGGCCGTGCTGAGTACGCCGGAGGGCACGGCGCCCGGCACGTACAGCAAGGCCATGGGGGCCTGACCAACCTTGATTTTGCCCAGCACCCGGTTGGTAGTTGTGTTGATGGCCACCGCCGAGTCGCCGTTTTCCAGGCCCACGTACACCCGGCTGGCGTCGCCCGAGGGCCAGATTCCGTGCGGGTTAGCGCCCACCGGAATGGTCGCCAGCTGCCGAAAGCCCGGCTCGCGGCTGTACACCTTCACCACGTCTTCGCCGCCCACCGTGACGTAGGCCATCTTGCCGGTGGGCAGGTCCACCGCCGCGACGTGGTTGGTGATGGGCCCCGTAGTAAGCACCCCGCTAATGGTGAGCGTCTTCGTGTCCAGAACCGAGACTTTGCCCACGTCTTTGTGCGTAAACCAGATCTGCTGACCATCCTGGGTTGGAAAGATGTTAGGCGAGAACGGGCTAGCCACGGGAAGGCGCTTGATGATTTTATAGGTTGCCACATCGATCACGGCCAGCTCGGGGGAAAAGCTGGAGCACACGAAGGCCCGCTTGCCGTCCGGACTGAACGCCACCTGACCGGGCCCGTTGGCGACCTGAATGCGGCGGGTTTCGCGCAGCGTGGCCGTGCTGATCACCGATACGTAGTCCTCGCCGCGCACCGTCACCCATACCTCCCGGCCGTCGGGCCGGAAGGTAGGCTCGTGCGGGGCCCGGCCCACGTACACGCTGCCTTTGATGGCGTTGGTGGCCGTTTCCAGAAAGGTCACATTGTTCGAACCCACCGACACCACGGCCAGCAGCCGGTGGTCGGGCGAGGCCCCCAGGCCGTGCACCAGGGCCTGTCCCCGGTAGAGGGCCGACACCAGGTCGGGCTGCGGCTTGCCTAGGATCACCTGGCCCACAAGATGATTGTCGGCGGGGTCGATAACCGACACCGTATTGGAAATCTGATCGGCGGTATACACCCGGTCGCGGTGGCTCACGGCTTGGGCCTGGGCTACGCTGGCGGCCAGCAGCAGGCCCGGAAAGAGAAGGTATTGCATGGCTAAAACCCGGCGGTAGTTAGTGCGTGGGAGAAGCCACGGGGTGCTGACGCAGCCAGGCCTGCATTTGCTGAATCTCGACCTGCTGCTCGGCGATGATGCTCTGGGCCAGCCGGCGCAGCGCCGGGTCTTTGCCATAGAGCAGCTGCAGGCGGGCCATGTCCACGGCCCCCTGGTGGTGGGGCACCATCATGGCCGCGAAACTGGCGTCGAGGTCGGTGGGACTCGCCCCATCCATGCGGCGCATGCCCTCGTCCATTACCAGCATGACCGAGTCCATGCCGTGCTGGAAGGCGGCTACTGGGCTGCCCGGCGCCGCGGTCGGGCCCATGGGCAGACCCGCCCTGGGGGCGTGGCTCATGGTGGCCATCTGGTGCTGGTGCTGGGCCTGAGCGGCCGGTACGGCCCCGAGCAGCAGGCCGGTTAACAGGAATCGGGTTCTCATGATTGTCTGGTAGCCAACGGCTTATTGATTGACAAGCAAACGTACGAGTAGCCGTCAGCCCCTGCCAGGGTCCGGCGGCCAGCTGGCCTTATTCGGCCCTGAGTTGGCTTTTTTGGTTGCTGGGGGCTAGGCGAAGCGCTTCAAAAACTGCTGGATGCCCGCGTTGTAGCTGCGCGCCGAGCTGACGTGCTGCCCGTTGGTCATGCGAAACAGATATTCGCCGTGGGTCCACGATTTAAACTCCACGATGTGGCTGGTATTGATGACGTAGGAGCGGTGGATGCGCAGAAAGTGAGCGGGGTCGAGCCGCTCGGCGAGCTGGCCCAGCGTGGCCCGCACGGGGTGGGTGGCGCGGGCCGTGTGCAGCAGCACGCCGCTGCCCGTGGCTTCGAGATAGCACACCTCGGTCGCGGGCACGAAGAACTGCCGCTCGGGTTGCTTGACCACAAACCGGTCCTGGTACTCGGGCGGCGGGGCCGAACCGGGCCGGCCCGGCCAGGCCTGGAGCAGGGCCGCCAGGTCGGCATTGAGGGTCTGGGTCTGGCGCTGCGTAACCTGCTGCTGTACCCGGTCCACGCACTCGGTGAACCGGTCGGGGTCGAGGGGCTTCAGCAAGTAATCCACGGCGTGCAGCCCGAAAGCCGCCACGGCGTACTGGTCGTAGGCCGTCACGAACACCACCAGCGGGAGCGGATGGCCCGCGGCCCGTAGGCGTTGCAGCACCTGCACGCCGTCGAGGTCAGGCATTTGCACGTCCAGAAAGACCACGTCGTACGCCCCGGCTTGCAGGGCCGCGAGGGCCTCGGTGCCATTCTGGCACTCGCCCGCGACGGTCAGGCGCGGAAAGTCGGCGAGCAGCTCTCGCACCAGGCCGCGGGCCAGCGGCTCATCGTCAACCAGCAGGGTGCGGATCGGCGTGCTCATGCGGCGAGGGGTGCGGGGCCGGGCGCAGGAGCCGCCTGGAAGGGCAGCGACAAGCGCAGGCAGTAGCCTTGGCCGGGCGCGGTTTCGACGCGCACGGCGTAGTCGGTGCCGTAGCGGGTAGCCAGCCGGCTTTCGAGGTTGCGCAGCCCCAGGCCCCGCACGGCGGTATTGGCGCTGCCTTGGCCGTTGTCCTGCACCTGCACAACAAGCCGGTCGGCCTCCTGTTGGGCGCTGATGGCCAGTTGGCCGACCCCCGCCTGCGGAGCCAGGCCGTGGCGCACCGCGTTTTCCACCACCGGCTGCAACAGCAGGGCGGGTAGGATGGCGACTTCCGTGCCGGGGGCAATGTCGTAGGCCACGGCCAGGCGGTCGGGGAAGCGGGTCTGCTCGATTGCCAGGTAGAGGCGGGTCAGGTGCAGCTCCTGGGCCAGGGTCACTTCCTGGGTGTCGCTACCCTCGAGCACGAGGCGCAGAAACTGGCTGAGCTGCGCCAGCATGCGCCGGGCCGCCTTCACGTCGGTGCCCATCAGGGCCGAGACGGCGTTCAGGGAGTTGAACAGAAAGTGGGGCTGGAGCTGCATTTTCAGGGCTTGCAGCTGGGCCTGCACGAGCTGGGTTTCCAGTTGGGCCGCCTGCACCTGACCCTGGCGAAACCGCTCCCGGTATTGCACGGCGTAGGCCATGCACAGCAGCATCCAGTAAATGGGTACCCAGGTATTGGCATTGGCCACCACGGTGGTGAGCGAGAGGGTACCGGGCAGCACCCCCAGCACGGACATCAGGCCAGCGTAGACCAGGCGGTACAGGAGGGTCAGGCCGTAGCTGGCGGCCGCGTGCACCAGCAGGTTG
Source organism: Hymenobacter sp. YC55 (assembly GCF_029433095.1). Taxonomy (GTDB): domain Bacteria; phylum Bacteroidota; class Bacteroidia; order Cytophagales; family Hymenobacteraceae; genus Hymenobacter. The sequence continues at coordinate 143,774 of NZ_JARNTX010000003.1, read as the reverse complement.
GGCAGCAGGCGGCGGCGCTCGGTCAGGTCGAAGCGCGTGGCTAGGGCAAACACCACCGGCGTGAGCAAGCCCCAGAGCAGGCCGTGCAGCAGGCGGCCACCCAGGGTTTCACCCCAGTGGGTGGGCGTGCCGGCCGAAAGGTTCTGCGCAAAGATCAGCAGCACCATGAATCCGCTGAACAGCAACCAGGCCAGCGCAATAACCGGCCCCGGGACCAGGGGCCGGAAGGACGATGAGCTTTCGGTGGTAGGCGGGGTGGGCATAGCGTCAAAGATAGTACTCCTCCAACGCTATTGAAGGCAGACGCGTTGAGGTGGCCTTTCGCCGCGCTTACCTGGCTTTTCTGCTGCTTGCTCTTGTAGCAGGAAAGTAACCTACTTATCAGTGGCACATCCGTGGCCACGCCCCACATGGCGGGCGTGCTGCTGCGTGGCAAAAGCATCCCGCTCAGCGGCACCGTAAAAGTGATCCGGACGGTACTGCCGATCCGATTGCGCGTCTCTAAAAAATTTCCGGTCCTCAGACCCAAGGCCCGCCCGAACAGGCGGGCCTTTTCTGTGGTGTCTGGATCCGCTACCCGCGCTAGCGTATAGCGAACAACGACGGGCCACCCCTTTCCTAGCCTCTAATCGAACCTAGCCGCAGGTGCTCCGGCACTCAGCGAACAGCACGGATCACTCTGCACAGCCCCCTCGCGAGTGACTCCCAAGGTAGTGAAGGCTGGCGGCGAGGTTTGCAAGGGTGAATCTGCAATGGGAATCTGGGGCTGTAGAGCGTATGCTGCCGGGCTTCGAGGGGGCTCAGCAACCGGTGAAAAGCACTAGCCGGCGGGAACGTGAGGGCCATGCGCCAGTTGACAAACCAGCGCGTAGGGCCGGCCCCGTCACTAAGGGGGACGATCTGGTCATGGCGCGGGTCTTGCCGGATCGTGGCATAAAGCTTGGGAGCTGCAACTTCCGAGCCTTTCAAGAACTGCGCGAAATACCCGTCGCCGTAACAAAACAAGTTCGGTGCTGTGGCGAAACGTATTGCTAGGGTGCGCTTGGGTGACCAGGTCCGTCAGGTCAGCTCCCGGGAAGGGACGCGCGGCCAGCTTACCCTCCCTGTGAAACAGCGGTAGCGAAGACACCTATGACTTCACACCTGCTTTGTCACTCAAGAATAGTGATAAACGATCGTTGAATAGCTTGTCAGCCATCTTAAACTAACCGTCATTTAAAGGAAAGGACGGCCTGCACAAGTGATAAACGAACCCTATATGATCAATGAAGAAATAAATTTTGGCATGATAGTCGAGGCTAAAGACGAGAGTTGCGGGAGGTAAATCATTTAAAAACCTGCGTTGCCTAGGGTCCAAGCTTGGGCTTTGGGTAGGCACGGGGTGGCTGTTGCAGAACCCGGTCTCTATTCTGGTAAAGCTTTCTTGCAGTCCTCATTGGCTGCACTCAGTAGCTGAATACAGACTTTTTAGCCCGGTTGATCAACTCTTACTGCCCATCCGGTTGCCCGTTGAGAGTTCTGCAACAGCCACTAGACACACCCGACAGAAGAAGAAGGGTTACCCTAGAATACCAGCCGAAGCACCCTGGCTTGAAGCCCCACAAGCACCAACCAGGCAGATAGCAAAGCCAGTCCGCAACCTGTTGACGGACTGTTCAAATCCCTCGTATCGGCTTTCAAAAGCCGGTATGAGGGATTTCCTGCGTTTAGCGTATTCAGCAGGCAAAGGGGCAGGACAACCACCGGCTGTTACTTGAACTACTTTCAGAACGCTCTCCTGCGCGCTTTCTGCGCAGCATGCTCAAGAACTCGGGGGTGATGCCCAGAAAGGAGGCCCTGTGCTTCTGGTTCACACGCTGGGGCAACCGAGAGTAGGAGCGTAGAAAGTGGGCGGAGCGCACCTCGACCGTGAAGTTGAGGCGCGCGTTATCCGGCGGGCCAGGCAGGCAGGTAGCCTGAGGAAGGGTAAACCTCCGCCGCTCAGCAGGTCTGGCTGGCCACCAGACGGGTTGTCGACCCTACTGGGCTATTGGGGCCTTTCAGTCAATATTTTGAATGAACTCCAGCGTGTTGCCGTGCAAGTCGGCCACAAAGCCGCAGCGCTTACCCAGGGGCGGCACATCGAACGGCTCCCGGGTAACCTCGACACCGCGCTCGCGCAGGGCGGCGAGCGTCTCCTCGACGTTTTCGACTGTGAGACACAAGTGTTGAAAGCCGGAGGTGATGGGCGGCGGGGTGGCCTGAGGCTCCCTGGCTGGGCCGTTGCTCAACACTTCCACCCAGAAGTTGTCGTCGTTAGCCGGAGCCAGGAAGGCGAGCTGCAAGTCGCCCAACGTAACCTGCTTGAGTAGGCGAAACCCTAGCTTTTCCGTGTACCAGCCGATCGTACCCGCGAAGTCAAGCGTGCGCAAGGCCACGTGGTCGGCCCGCATTTTTCCATTGATGCCTTCGGCGTTCTTCGCCGGCAGCGGTAGTTTGGTATTTTCCATTCGTTCTTTTTTTGGGCGACCACGGTGGTCGTCGTCGGTAGGTGCTAGTACAACCGCAAATTACCCGGTCAAGTCAGGAGTAGCAGGGGCTTTCACCAGTACATCCGGTGGGAAGGCTGGTACTATTCACTGGCCGTGCGGTAATGCAGGGGCGTAACGCCCGTTAGGCGCTTGAAGAAGCGGGTAAAGTAGGCGGCATCCTGAAAGCCGAGCTCGAAAGCAATTTCCTTCACCGACCGCTCGGTATGGTACAGCAAGCGCTTGGCTTCGAGCAGTTGGCGCTCGTGTAGGTGCTGGAGCACCGTCTTGCCGCTCTGCGCTTTTATCACCGTGTTGAGGTGATTGGCGGAGAGGTGCAGCAGCCGGGCGTAGGCCGCTACATCGCGGAGCGTTTTGTAATGGTGCTCGATACCCGCTTGCAGGCGGGCGGAGAGGCTTGGGGACGCTGGCCCCGGCACGGCCCCACCGAGCTGTTGGTAGCAGCGACGACCGAGGGTGAGGAGCAGCACCCGCAGGTAGGCATACAGCAGCTCGTCGTGCAGGTCGGCCGGCTGCTCATACTCCTGCACGAGGCGCTGGCAAAGGGAGCGCAGCTCTGCCCAATCGGCGGGCGCGAGCCGGAGCGCGTGGCTCAGGTGGGGGTGCTGCACAAAGGGCAGTTGGCGCAGGTCGGCGTTGGTGGCCAGCGCAAAGAACTCGGGCGTGAGGCAAATGGCTGTGCCCGAGGTCCGGACCTCTTCCTTGGCGTGCACCTGCTCAGGGGTGGAAAAGAACAGCGAATCGGCCCGGAACTCATACGGCACCGTGTCAACCCAGTACCGGCCGCTGCCCGTCGTTAAGAGCAGGAGCAGGTAGTACTGCTTGCGGTGCGGTAACAGCCAGCTTTTACGCTGGTCGAGTAAGCTGTCGCTGTGGCGAACAGTGACCAGCCGGGCACGCTCGCTGGGGTGGCGAAACATAGCTTGCGTAGGAATAGGGCCGGGGAGAAAATGCATCGTAAGCGAAAGTAACCGGTTAAGCATACGCACTGGTTACCAGATAAGGGCCTTGGCTGGGGTACTTGGGAGGCGGGTACCTGAGCTGTTGTGAAGAACGGAATTCAGCTTGCCGGTTTAGCAATGCTAACTTCCACTTGTTTACAGCAGCTGACCCTCCTTAGCGGGGTTTTCTGTTCCTGCTCTCACGCTACCCCAACAAGAACACAGGGCTGCGTAATCGGTCAGGCTACTTGTTGGTAATGGCAGCACTAGCAGCAAGTAGCCTGACGAGTGCCCGGACCCAGCAGCTAGGTGCCGCTTATACCCTGGCCGTGTAGGTGCCGGGCAAAATCAAGTGATTTTCAGGGTGTAGAGTCCACGTTAATCGATGTTCTTTTTCTGCACGGACCATTTCTTGTCAGCACAAAGGCCACAATTCGGTCCCTGAAACATTTTTGCGGCAGTGTTATCTCCTCTCAACTGCCATTGCAACCAAGCACGTCCAACTTTACTAAAGTCACCCTCATGCGGTTCTTGGTAGGCAGCTGGGTAATGACCATCTATTTTGCTGCCGGTTTTCTTTGCCTCAGCCGAGAAGTCATACAAGGCTCACGGAGCCAGAACCTTCTCAATGCGGCTAAAATCATGCTTTGCGTTCAGTGTTGCCATATCCGCCTCACCGCCTACTATGTAAGCCACCGAACTATGCAGACTTCTAAGGTCAGATTTGGAAGGAGAAGGAAAAGGAGTTCTGTTAGTGGTATTCCCACTATGAGTTTGAGCATAACAGCCCAATGCCGTGCCCTCAATGTGGGTATAAGCGCTTAAATACGCGGAAGAACTACTGCTACTTCATGCAGTATTGGCACCGTTCCAGCTGGCTGACTGCTAGGCCGAGGTGTCCCCCGAACACGTTTTTGACCTCGATAGTCGACCTATAAGCTTCTTATTGATCCGGAATCCTACGTAAGAACTGCAGGTAGAGATAAGAGCAAGTCATTTCTTCCAATAAAACCTACAATTTATGTAGTTGAATGTGTTAACACAAGTAGCTGATATTCAATTTACAATAGGACATAACGGCCGCTATTATCAGATTAGAAGGTAGAGGAATGTCAAGATTGAAACGCCGTTTTCTTGCTAATGGTGATATTTTAAGTTTGTATACTTATATTTGAATCGTGTTGTTGGACTGTCGGGCTTCGTTTTCTGCTTCCATTCCTTCACACCTGTTCTCATGCCCTCTTTTTACCCGGCCGCCGCGACGCCGCGTGCCTACCGCGCCAAGCGAGCGGTGCTTTTCAGCGGGTTGCTCTGGTTGCTGCTCTCGCCCGTGCTCGCTTCGGCGCAAACCCGGATTATGCCCCTGGGCGATTCGCACACCCACGGCACCATCTACTACAACACCTACCGCCGCGCGCTCTGGCATAAGCTGCAAGCCGGGGGCTACAGCGTAGACTTTGTGGGCTCGGAGCACGAAAACTACGGGGGGCCGCCGCCCAACCCGGATTTCGACCCCGACCACCAAGGCCAGGCTGGCTGGCGAACCGAACAGATCCGGGACTACGCCCAGCAGTTTGCCCGCGACGCCCAGCCCGACATCGTGCTGCTGCACGCGGGCACCAACGACGTACTGCAGCGGCAAACCCCGGAGAGCACCCGCGACGAGTTAAGCGAGGTAATTGACCGGCTGCGGGCGGCCCGGCCGACCGTCAAGATCCTGCTCGCCCAGCTCATTCCCCTGGTTACGGCCCCGCCCACGCCCAACAACGACATCAACCTGCTCAACGCGCTGCTACCCGCCCTGGCCCAGCAGAAGAACTCGGCGCTCTCGCCCGTGGTGCTGGTGGACATGAATACGGGCTTTAATGCCGCTACCGACCTCTACGATAACATTCACCTCAACCAGGGCGGCGAGGAAAAGATGGCCGCGCGCTGGTACGCGGCCCTGCAAGCGCTGCTTGGGGCGCCGGGGGGGCAGACGCCACCCGTTGCCAACGCGGGCCCGGACCAGCAGCTGATTATGCCCGTGGGCCCCACCAACAATACCGTGCTCAATGGGTCCGGGACGGATGCTGACGGCACGGTGGTAGGCTACGCTTGGACCCAGGTTAGTGGCCCGGCCCCGGTGACCTTCTCCAGTCAGACGGTAGCGTCGCCGACGGTCAGCGGTTTTGTGGGGGGCACGTACGTCTTCAGCTTGGTGGTAACTGACAATGCTGGTCTGCGCAGTGCGCCCGATCAAGTTACCGTGACCATCAACGGCTCTTCAGCTCCTCGTTACCGGCTTAACGCGGGGGGCTTGGCCGTTACGGCCTCGAGCGGGACCTTCGCCGCCGACCAATACGCCGCGGGGGGCAATGCCGCCGACACCGCCAGCCCCATTGCGGGCACGACCGATGACGCCTTGTACCAGACCGAGCGCTGGGGGTCGATGAGCTACAACCTGCCGGTAGCCAATGGCACCTACACCGTTAAGCTGCACTTCGCCGAAATCTATTGGAGCGCGCCCGGCCAGCGCGTCTTCGACGTGACGGCCGAAGGCACCACGGTGCTCAGCGCTTACGATATTCTCATGAAGGTGGGCCCGAACACGGCCACCAGCGAGACCTTCGCCGTCACCGTCACCGATGGGCAGCTGACGCTGGCCTTTGCCCCCGGTCCCGCCGGCGCCGACGAGCCGAAGGTTTCGGCCATCGAGGTCTTCACGTTCAACTCCACCGGCAACCAGCCCCCCGTGGCCAATGCGGGCGCCGACCAGTCGTTTGCCCTGCCCACGAGCAGCACCCGCCTAACGGGTACGGGCACCGACCCGGATGGCAACGTGGCCAGCTACGCCTGGACGCAAGTCAGTGGCCCCAACACGGCCGTCTTCTCCAGCAAAACCGTAGCGCAGCCGACCCTGAGCGGGTTGGTCGCGGGCCCGTACGTGTTCAGCTTAGTGGTGACCGATAATGCCGGCGCGCCGAGCGTGGCCGATCAGGTGAGCGTACTTGTCAACGCGGCCCCGACGGGGGGGGGCTCCGCCGTCTACCGCCTCAACGCCGGTGGCCCCGCGCTTACTACCTCGGGCCTAGCCTTCGCGGCCGACCAGTACGTAAGCGGGGGCAATGAAGCCGACAGTTCCAACCCCATCGCGGGTACCGTGGACGACGTCTTGTACCAAACCGAGCGGTGGGGTTCGATGACGTATGCGCTGCCGGTGAGCAATGGCACGTACACCATTAAGCTCCACTTCGCCGAAGTCTACTTTAGTGACCCCGGCCAGCGCGTCTTCGACGTAACAGCCGAGGGGACCAAGGTGCTCAGTGCCTACGACATTGTGCGCAAAGCCGGACCCAACACCGCCGTTGTCGAAACCTTCACCGTCAACGTGGCCGACGGCCAACTCACCTTGGTCTTTGCCCCGGGTTCTGCTGGCGCAGACGAGCCCAAAGTGTCAGCCATCGAAGTGTTGGCGGCCAGCGCCACGGGCAACCAAACCCCGCTTGCCAACGCGGGGGCAGATCAGATCCTGACGCTGCCGACCAGTAGCACGACCTTGAACGGCTCGGGTACGGATGTCGATGGTACGATTGCCAGCTATGCCTGGACGCAAGTGAGCGGCCCCAATACGGCCGTTTTCACCAGCAAAACCGCAGCCATTCCCACCGTGAACAGCTTGGTGGCGGGTACCTACGTCTTCAGCTTAGTCGTGAAAGACAATACGGGCCTGGCGAGTGCCGCGGATCAAGTAAGCGTGCTGGTCAATGCCCCTTCTAGCGGGGGCGTAACGGCTCTTTACCGCCTCAACGCGGGCGGGCCCGCGCTTACTACCTCGGGCCTGGCCTTCGCGGCCGATCAGCCGTATGTCAGCGGCGGCTTCCCCTCCGGGGGTGGCGCGGCCATTGCCGGCACTTTGGACGACGTGCTGTACCAGACCGAGCGGTGGGGTTCGATGAGCTACAACCTACCCCTAAGCAATGGCACCTACACCGTCAAACTCCACTTCGCCGAAGTCTACTTTAGTGACCCCGGCCAGCGCGTCTTCGACGTAACAGCCGAGGGGACCAAGGTGCTCAGTGCCTACGACATTGTGCGCAAAGCCGGACCCAACACCGCCGTTGTCGAAACCTTCACCGTCAACGTGGCCGACGGCCAACTCACCCTGGTCTTTGCCCCGGGTACTAGTGGGGAAGATGAGCCCAAAGTAGCAGCGATTGAAGTACTGACTACCGGCGCCACCAGTAACCAGGCCCGCCTGCTAGCGGCTGTGGCCCCCGCGTTAGCTCCGGTCGAGCACGAACTGCAGCTCTCCCCCAATCCAACCCTAGACGGGCGCTTCCGCGTGTTGCTCGCGCCCGGGTATGCTGGCGAGCTCACTTACACGCTCCTCTCGGCGACCGGCGCGCAAGTAACAACCGGGAAACGGCAACTGCCTTCGCTTACGACCACTCTGGCCTTTGATTTGACGCGGGAGCTCCGCCAACCCGGCCTCTACTACCTCCTGCTGGAAGGCAAGGGACTGCGAGCCCGGGTGAAAGTGCAGCGAAACTAAGCGTGCGGGTCGGTTAAGCGGACGCGTTCGGAAACGAGCTGCCCACGTTACTCCTTGCCCAAAAACCACCTGCTTGTTGTTACGGACAGCGTCAGCGGATCAGAGTTTATCTGGTCAACTGACGCTGTCTGTTTTTTGGAGGCTGCTCCCTTAAGGTACCGACGCGCCCCCGTGACCCTGGCGCTTTCGGCAGGCCTCAGCGAAGCCAGGACCCGGGTAGCAGGACCCCGGGTAGCTTATGAGAAGCAACGGCCGAGTAGGCCGCCAAAGAAAACGACGTACCTTTAGGCCTTCTTATGGCCCAGCCTCTCAGCCACCTCCCCTTCTTTACGCCCCCGTGAGGGTAGTGCCCGCCTAGCGCAGGTAAGCGATTTTGCTCGTCTTGCTCGGTAGCCCCGGCCCTTTTCGAGGGGGCGGCACTCTGTCTGGCACCCTAATTCTTTGCCGCTAGCCGAAACGGCCCGCGCGGCTTTTCGTGGCCCTCCGGGCTACCGGCGCGTAGCTCGTCTCCTCGACAGAGAGACGCTGCTTGTCTTCCTTTTTCTTTCTTCTCAGCTGCTGCCGGCCAGTCGCGGGTGCCCATGCGTATGCGGGGGCTTGCCGGCGGCAGCCTTTTCTTTTGCTCGTCTCGGTGCGTCTTTATGCAACACATTCTCGCCTACTTCACGCAGTACCAAGTCAACTATAAAAACGAAGTTCTCTCCGGCCTGACGGTGGCCTTGGCCCTGGTGCCGGAAGCCGTGGCCTTTTCCTTGATTGCGAAGGTTTCCCCCCTAGTCGGTTTGTACGCCGCCTTTATGATGGGCTTGGTGACCTCCCTGCTGGGCGGGCGGCCCGGTATGATCTCGGGCGCCACCGGCGCCGTGGCCGTGGTGCTGGTGGCGCTAACGAAAAGCCACGGCGTGGAATACATCTTCGCCACCGTGATCCTGGCCGGGCTGCTGCAAATCGCCGCGGGCTTGTTGCAGCTAGGCAAGTTTATTCGCCTGGTGCCCCACTCGGTTATGTTTGGGTTTGTCAATGGGCTGGCCATCATCATTTTTCTCTCGCAGCTGGTGCAGTTTCAGACCCTAGACGCGGCGGGCATTAGCCACTGGCTGACGGGGACTGCCCTGTATACGATGCTTGGACTCGTGGGCCTTACCATGGCCATCATCGTGGGCTTGCCGCGCCTGACCAAGGCCGTGCCGGCTTCGCTGGCGGCCATCGTCGTGGTATCCGCGCTGGTCATCGGTTTGGGCATCGATACGAAAACGGTCGGGGACATTGCCGCCATCAAAGGCGGCTTCCCACCTTTTCATATCCCGGCCGTGCCGCTCACGCTCGTGACGCTCGGGGTTATCTTTCCCTACGCGGCCATCGTGGCCGGGGTGGGGCTGATCGAGAGCTTGCTCACCCTTAATTTGATTGACGAGATCACCGAAACTCGGGGCCAGACCAACCGCGAATGCGTGGCGCAGGGCACGGCCAATGTGCTCTCGGGCTTGTTTTTTGGCATGGGTGGCTGCGCCATGATTGGCCAGAGTTTGATCAACATTTCCTCGGGGGCCCGGGCCCGGCTCTCGGGCATCCTAGCGGCCCTCATGCTGCTGGTTTTTATTATGTTCGGGGCCCCGCTGATCGAGCGCGTGCCCATGGCCGCGCTCACCGGGCTGATGATGATGGTGGCCGTGGGCACGTTCGAGTGGGCCTCGCTCAAGACCTTCGGCAAGATGCCCGTGGCCGATCTGGTGGTGATGGTGCTGGTGACCGGCATCACGGTGTTGCTACATAATCTGGCGCTGGCCGTGCTCATCGGCGTGGTTGTCGCGGCCTTGGTGTTCGCCTGGGAGAATGCCAAGCGCATCCGGGCCCGCAAGTATGTCGACGCGGCGGGGGTGCGGCACTACGAAATCTTTGGGCCGCTCTTCTTCGGCTCGGTGCAGGCCTTCAGCGAGAAATTCGACGTAGTGGGGGACCCGGCGCAGGTGATTATCGACTTTCAGCACAGCCGGGTGGCGGACATGTCCGCCCTCGAAGCGCTCCACAAGCTCACCGAGCGCTACCACCGGGCGGGCAAAACCGTGCACCTGAGATACCTGAGCCCCGATTGCCGCCGGCTGCTGGGCAAGGCCCACGCCCTGATCGAGGTCAACGTCGTGGAAGATCCCCTCTACCAGGTAGCGGGCGCCAACCAGCGCTACTAACGGCCAGGCTCCGATGGTTCCCGTTCCCCAGATTCCCCGCTGGCAGCAGTATCTGCTGCTCGCGGGTACGTTGCTGGCCCTGCTGACGTGCGTGGGGCTGCGGTTCGCCGGCCTCGGGCCCGGCCGCAGCCTCGTGCCGTTGCTGTTGCCGGGGCTGCTCTGGTGGCCCCGCCCCACCGGTCCGTACCAGCGCTTGCAGTGGTGGCTGGCCGTCGCGTTGCTGTTTGCCTTGGTGGTCGGCTTGCTGGCCACTGCCTGGCCCTTGTCGGTCGGACCCTGGCTGGCGCCCGGCCGGTAGCCGTAAACGAGGCGAGGGATGAACAACCCGCAAAAGCCACGTGGGTAGGGTAGCGCCAGCCGATGTAGTTAACCTAGCTACCGGTCGTCGGAAAAGGGGGGATCAGCCTATAACCGAATTACCCTCTACTAAGAGGGAAGAAGGCGAGTCGCTGGCCGGCTTAGGCCGGTTCTTTTTCTTTTACTTGTTCCGTGGCTTGCTGGACTTGGTAGGCTTGGTGGGCCCGCAGATTGCGCGCCACTTCGTGGGCGTGGCGGCGGATCGAGAAACCTACGAAGGTCGCTAAGCCCAAAAGCAGGACGAGTAAAACGAGTAATGCAGTTTCCATTAGAAGCGGTGTGTGGTGGGCAGGGGCGAAAAAGCAACGCCCGCGGCCCTGAGGGGGTCTGGTACCGTGGGGGGGATGAAAGTAGTACTATTTTTTTAATCGTTTGTCTGTTTCGGTAAAAGAGCGTCTTATCCCTAGGCAGCGAACACCTCGCTGTTACGGCTTGGCTGGAACGCGACTTCGTCTTCTTCGCCGAGGGTCTGCACGGTGTGATTCAAAAGGTAACAGCCGTATTGCTCTTGGGCCCGGCGAAAGGGGTTGCCGAGGAAGTCCACGAAAAGAGCGCGACAATGTGGGCACCGAAACGGATTGTAGTAGCGGTAGGCGCCGCTCCCGTACGTAGGCACCGGGAGTTGCGCTTCTAGCTGCCGCAGGAACGCGGGCTGCGCGCGAAGTTGGCTAGGGGAGGGCAGCGGCACCAACCGACTAGTGGGCACGAAGAGCGTCTGGTGACTATCATCGGAATAGAAATACAGTCCCCGCGCCTGGCCAGCATGCAGGTGCTGCACACTAAAGCTCTGCTGGCAGTGGTCGCAGACGCAGACGCAGCGCAGTTTTGCGGGCGTAAGCTGGTCTCTGTAGTGCAGTCCGCGCTGCAAAAGGCCGGCCCCGGGCAGCCGTAAGCTTTCGTCCTGCGGGGCCCGAAGAAAGCAAGGCTGGAGCCGGATCGCCTCAAACCCGGGGTCTTGCCACGTGGGGTAGCGGTGCGGATCAGGAGACAGGATCCCCTCGATTTGCAGAATTCCCGCAGACGATAAGCGAATGCTGGCGTGCAGATACTGCCCGGTCAGGTCGGGATTAGTTGTTCGCGTCTCGAGCCGGTATTCCCGGCGCAGCACGGACCCTTCTAAAACGCGGATAAGGGGCTGGGGCTCGCGTAAAGCAAACACGTGCCGGTATTCACGGGCTTGCGGTAAAAAGCCTTTGACCAGGGAGATGGCCGTATTGTCGATCTGGATTTGTTGGAAAAACATAACGGGAGAGCGAATAAACGAGCGGTATAACAGGGCAAGGGTTACCCTTGGGCAGGATGCGTCAGCAGCCCTGCCCAAGGGGGTAGTTGAGCGCAGGGGCATTTTGCACGTGAGGCGAGGGTGCCCTGACGCGCAAGAAAGAGAGCGGCCTAAGCTAGTCGTGGGCCACGGGTTGGCGCTCGCGCAAAGACGGCACCGGCGCGGGGGCGATACCGATGAAAGGGCTAACTACCGCCCGGGGCCATTCGCTAACTGCCACCGCGGGAAGGGGCAGTACCGCCCGGCGCCACTTGAGCTGCAGGGCGGGCTTTTCGATCAGGTGCCACGACAAGGCACCCACGCCCCAGGCCAGCAGTACACTCAGCACCGCGAGCACGGGTTGGGAGGGGTGCAGCACGTGCACGAGCACCTGCTGCAGGGGCCAGCCCCAGATATAGACGCCGTAGCTGATGTCGCCGTAGCGGCGGATCCAGCTCAGGACCGGGTAGTTGCTCTCGCCCAAGGCAATCACGAACAGCGGAATCAGCACGAACCGGGCAGAAGTGTAGCCACCTCCGTAGAGCAATGTTAGCAGCAGTAGGCCCGTGACGATCACGGTGCGCTGGCGCCACTGCGCGTTGCGCACCCAGGCCGGAAACAGCGCCAGCAGGGCCCCGGCCGAGAAGAAGAGACCCAGGAAAATGATCTGGTCGGCGATGAGGCCTAATTTATAGGTGGGATAGTACACGTTCCCCGTCAGCTGCAGGGCCAGCAGCAGGCCGAAAGTTGCCAGCACCACGCCGCGCAACCACACCAGGTGGTGGCGCAGAAAAAAGAGCGGGGTAATCAGCAAGTAAAAGAACACTTCGTAGGGCACGGTCCACAGCGAGCCGTTAAGCACGTGGGGCACGGGGTTGTGGGCGAACACGCCGGGAATGCTCGTGTGCAGGCGCAGCACCAGGTTCAACCCGTACAGGGGCACGGCGTGATTTTGCCAGTACGAGCCGAGGCGGGAATCAAACAAGTAGTAGACCCCGAGCAGCGTGAGGCCCACCATCACCCACAGGGCGGGGAAAACGCGGATCATCCGCTTGAAGTAGTAGTCGGGCAAGGAAGGGCTGCGCAACAGGCTTTTGGTAATCAGATAGCCGGAAATGGCGAAAAAGCCCCACAAGCCTAGCTTCGAGAACTTTTCTTGCCCGTGCGAGAACAGCCACAACGAGTCGTGCTCCGGTACGCCGGCTAAGTAGTAGGAATGGCCCGTGATGACGAAGGTGGCGAAGAGCAGGCGTAAAAAGTCGAAATTATTGACGTGCGAGGGGGTAGAATCTTGGGCTAGCATAACAGGTGTGGAACAGAGGGGGTGGGAGAGCGGGGAACAGCGCGCAGTGGGCAATGCGGTCGGGCTGGTACGGCATAAGGCTACCCGATCAGGGCTATTAAAAGCCCGGTTCGTCCGGAAAGCAAGGGCATGACGCGTCGTTTCCTGCCGAAAGCGGAAGAACAACAAGCCGAGGGGACACGGCGTGCTCGGAAGGGCTGACCCGCGTAGGCGGGAAGCGCCTAGCGCATACCGATCAGGAGGAAGGAGTAGGGAGAGGCAGCCTGAGCCGGGAGGCAAGGCGCGCGCGCTCATCTACGGGGTGGTGCCGCAGGGACATAAGAGGAGAGCTCCGGTGCACGCAAAGTGGACCGGCCGAGAGTATCGGCTCGAGCAGAGGAAAGGCTTACGACCGTGCGGCTAAAATCACATTGGAGTAGAGGAGGGGGTAGTGTTCAACAAAGATGGAATTTTACTACTTCCAAGTCAAGTAATAATTAAACTATTTAATTGTAGTTGAATTATTCAATTAGTAAAACAGGTTAAAGCTAAAATAAGATAAACAAGTTTCTATAAAAAAAGGAAGTAGCTTGTTCATTAGTTGTTGATTACCATGCTGGAGTCTGTTGTTGAGGTAAACTCGTTTTCCCTGAAAAAACCAATTTCGGCATAAGGTTTTCAACAGTACCTCACTTGGGTACCTGCTTCGCCTCGCCTCGTCGCTTTTCAGTTAGAGGCCGGGGTGTATACTTACACTAGGACGGGGTCTGGCTTCAAACAGTTTGCAAGGCACGGGGAAGCAGGCCTGCCTGTCGCCAAGTAACCCAATCAACCGCAATAAGGGGGGTGGGCCAAATCACGCGCCAACCCCGGTAGTCCCTCGGCGCTGGTCTTTGCCAGGGTCGGTCCGGGAAAGCAGTTTGGAACAACGAGTGCCAGGGGAATAAAGACTGAAAAATCCACGGTTTCAACGAAGCCATAACCAGCAGGGAGATGAATATTTCTTGCAAGAGCCTGCGAGAGCTGACGAGCAGGCTCTTCTTTATTGCAATGGAAACCCCTTCAATACAACAATGGTGCACGGCGGGCTAAACGGCTCAGCGGGCACACGGGGCGCACAAACGCGTCTGCGGCAGCAGCAACAGGCGACGTAGCGGAATCGCTTGTTCGCAGCGGCTGCAGCGTACCTCCCCAAGCAAGGAGAACGTGCTCAGCAATTGCTGCAACTGCGGAAGCCGGTTAATGGCTTGGCGCAAAGCCGCCTCCTGTAGTTGTCGCTGATTGATGGCTTCGAGCCGCGAACGGCGATTGGTTTCCTTTTTAGGAGGCACAAAGACGCGTTTAGCTTGAAGCTGCGCAATCTGCGCTTCGGTAGCGGTAATCTCGGCCTGAAGTATGGGCACGATGTCCAGGGTTTGCTCGGTCAGCATACGAGGGTAAAAAGCAATATGAGCTACCAACAAATAGTCTTCCTCCCCTCTGAACTTAATCTAGGTGGTGCAGGACGAAGTTTAACAGGGAAGGGCAAGCAAGGAGGGGGGCCGGCGTACACGCGGTCACGGAAGTGCCGGTCGCGCCGCAGTTGCGGCAACCAGAGCAGGTAACTCTTCCTGTTTAGTGAACATGCAGCGGCCAACCAAACGGTCCGACCCAAGAACAGTAGCCTTGCAGCGAAGCCGCTTGCCAGAAAAGATAGTCCACTGAGTTGCCAGCCCCCTTGGATAAAGGGAATGCGTAGTTACCCCAAGACTGAAAATCTATCAGTCCGGGCAACCTCCCCAACCGTTAGGTCACGGGGGAGTAAAAAATAAAGTACGGCTGAGGCCCTGCATTATTACAAGCAAAAGTATAACATAATCACAATATTTTTAAATAAGCTCATTTCTTTTGCTACCCAACAAGAGGTCAGGTAAGGGAGCAATAAGTGCCAATAGCTTTTACGGGAGGTCAATAGCGAAGTATCGTCGCCCCTACTTGACAAAAAGGCTTACCTACTTACCTGCTTACCCTAGGGACAGGTGGATTGGACAGTTTAAAGACCTATTAGCGTGCTAAACCGAATTAGCTTTCGGCTCTACTTCGCATATATGCACTTGAATAGTTAAATCTATTATTAAATAAGTATTAAAATCTTGGATTAGTAAGCGCTGGCGTTCATCTTTGCTTGCCACTAGTTCCCTTCTACTCCAATGTGATTTTAGCCGCACGGTCGTAAGCCTTTCCTCTGCTCGAGCCGATTCCCTCGGCCGGTCCACCTTGCGTGCACCGGAGCTCTCCTCTTATGTCCCTGCGGCACCACCCCGTAGACGAGCTCGTGCGCCCCATTCTTTGCTCTCGGGCCACCCTCCCCTGTCCCCTTTCCCGCTTAGTGGTGTGCTAGGTGCCGGGATCGAGCGCTTGCCTGCATGCCGTGTCAACTCGGCAAGTTGCTCCTTCTTCCCTCGTTAATTCCCTCCTTACCTCCGGTAAGCTATCCTTGCGCGCTCGTGCTGGTTGCTACCGCTGCTCGGTTGCCTATCGGTTAGTCCCGCTTGTCAGGCAAGCGGAACTACTATGACTCTACTTTCAACTTATGCTCGCTCAACTCCGATCGGATACCCTGGTTGTGCCAACGCGCACCCCCTCTGCTGGTTATGCTTTAGCCACCGGTTTACTGCTCTTGGTAGGCATTGGCCTGAGGCTATTTCATTACTTCTACAATCGTTCGCTGTGGACCGATGAGATCTACCTCAATGCCGGCATCGTGGACCTGAGCTTTCAAGAACTGTTGCAGGGCAAGCCCCTGCCGTATCTGCAGAAAGCCCCCCTCGGCTACTTATTGAGCTCTCATCTGTTCGTCGTTCTCTTTGGCAACTCGGAACTGGCTTTACGCCTGTTTTCGCTGCTGACCGGTATTGCTTCCTTGTTCTTGTTGGTGCCCGTCACCCGCTACTTTTTACGGCCCTTCGGCGCGCTCGTGGCCCTGGCGCTGCTCGCCTTGGCCACTCCCCTCATCTACCACGCGGTCGAAGCCAAACCCTATGGCACGGATTTGATGGTGACCCTGCTGCTGCTCTGGCTCTACGGGCGCTACCGCTATGCTACGAGTTGGGCTGACTTGCTGCGCTGGGGCCTGGGCGGCAGCCTGGCCGTCTGGTTTTCGTACCCGAGCATCTTTGTCTTGGCTGGCATGGCCCTGGTGGTCGGTGGGGAGTACCTGCTCAAGCGGCAGGGGTCGGCCCTTCGGCGCGTGAGTTTGCCGTTTAGTATGTGGCTGGTAAGCTTTGCCCTGAGTTACTTTCTTTATGCCAAGCCGGGGTCGGAAGCGGGCTGGCTGGTGTTCTTCTTCTATAAGTATGATGGCTACGTGCCCCTGCAACCCGTGGCGGGCGCGGTATGGCTGCTCAAGAAAGCAGTGGTGTTTTTTCATACCCCCCTGGGCTTAACGTGGTGGGATGAGCTGGTGGAAAATGCCTATCTGCGGCGCTTTGTGCAGCGCATGACCCTCGTGCCGGTGCTGCTCGCGGGGGCGGGCATGCTTTATTTCTGGCGAGCCGATAAGCGGTATCTCGTTCTACTCGCTGGCAGCCTGCTGCTCGTCGTGGCGGCCTCGGCCCTGCACCGCTACCCGTTCTACGAACGCATGGTAGTTTTCCTGGCTCCCTTCGTCATCCTGCTACTGGCCGCCGGCAGTGAGTATCTGCGCCATAAATCAACCTTCCTCCGCTATGCCGGCTATGGGTTGACCGTGTTGCTGCTGGCTGGCGCCTTGAAGAATGCCGTAGCGCAGACGTTGTCTCCTTACCTGCTGAGCGGCTACAAAATGTCGTATTACCGCGACGCCCTGCAGTTCGTACGCCAGCACTACCGGGCCGGGGATGGCGTCTACGTGTACTGGAATGCGGCGGCCGGTTACACGTTCTATAAAGCAGCGGACGCGCTTCCTTTCTCGGCGGTAGTGGATCCGGACCGGCGCTACGAGCTTGACAATTACCCCGCCTACTTCGCCCGGGTGGATGCCGATCTCTACTCCGCGCCCAACCCAAAGCGCGTGTGGGTGATTTACAGTGGCGTGGACATGAACCAGGGCGATTACGGCGGGCAGCCCGCCTGGTACTATCAGGGCCACGATTTCCGCGAGGGCTACGGCGTCGAACAGCTCACCAAGCACCTGCAGCAGATCGGAACCGTGCGGCAGCGCTACGTACCCACCGATGGCAATCCGAACCCCGATGTACGGGTACTACTTTTAGAACTAAGATAACATGCCGGGCCATACTGCTTGCTCGGCCAAGAATTTTACCTGCCTCATTAGGTAACTAAGTTGATTATTCTGTGTCTCTGCTCCTCCTGTATCCTTAATTCCTAGGTTAATAACACTTTCACCGTTTGAAAAGGGCTAATAGACTATAAACGATGAGTCAGCTGGGCACCCCCTTGTAGTCTTATGGCAAAGGCAAACAAATCCGAGCTCGTCGTTTGATTTATGCGCCTTACAATAATGGCTTATAAACTTGTCTTTTAGTAAAGTTTACTTTACTTTAAAGTATACAAGCTTCACTGGTTATGAACACGGCACGCAAGGTGTTTCCTTATTCCCATAAGATGAAAATGGTGGGTATAGTTTGTATCCTTTGGGGCTTTTACGCCTTTTTTTCCAAGTATTGGCGTTATCAACTCTTCGATCTTAATCTGCTCACCGGACTAGGCTGTTGGGGGTTGACCTTTCTCTTTTTTTCCAAGGAAAAGATAGATGACGAACGCGTGCACCAACTTAAATTTAAGGCTCTTACCTGGGCCCTTCCGGTAGGGCTTGGCATTACCCACCTTATTAATTACTTGGTGTTAAGTTTGCCAGAACCTGATTCCAGCAAGTTAATTCAATCTCTTTCGGCTTATCAAGCGCTGGTCATCGTCCTGCTACTGGCGCTAGCGACCTTTCACTATCTCAAGCACCGAGAGTAGCGGGTAATGAAAAACCTGATTAAACTGGAACGCGCGCGCCATAACCTGACCCAAGCCGAGTTAGCCGATAGAGTCAACGTTTCCCGGCAAACCATTAATGCTATTGAGACCAGTAAATTTATCCCTTCTACCTTGCTGGCATTTAAAATTGCGCAGGTCTTGCAGGTAACGGTTGATGGAATTTTCCAATTAGAGGACTCGGATTGGTAGCAGGATAGCGGCGGAGCTGACATTTTGCTTAGGAGCGTAGACGCTTACTTCAACTATCGGGCGTTAAATCCGTCTACCAAGCATACCTTGCCTAACCCCTGCTGTGATGGACCTCTACAATACGCTGGCTCTGCTGATGGTCGTGGCGGCGGTGTTTGCTTATCTCAACCACCGCTTTCTGCGTTTGCCCGGCACAATCGGCTTGATGATTCTGGCCCTGGTTTCCTCGCTGCTGGCCATTGGGCTGGGGCGGCTGGGCGTGGCCGGGGTGCTGACCGTGAGTGCACTCGTGCGCAGCATCGACTTTCACACCGTGCTCATGCAAGTCATGCTCAGCTTTCTGCTCTTTGCCGGCGCCCTGCACGTGGATGTGCGCGCCCTGGGGCAGGAGCGCGCGGCGGTGGGGGCCATGGCCACGGCGGGCACGCTGCTTTCCACCGGCCTGGTGGGTACCGCCTGCTACTATCTGCTGCCCCTGTTTGGCTTGCCCACCGCCTTTATCTACTGTTTGCTGTTCGGGGCCTTGATTTCCCCCACCGACCCGATTGCCGTGCTCGGCATTCTCAAGCAGGCCCGCATCGACAAGCGGCTGGAAATCCGGATTGTGGGCGAGTCGCTCTTCAACGACGGCATCGCCGTGGTCGTGTTCGTGAGCTTGTTTGAGATTGCCCGCTTCGGGGCCGAACGCGCCACGCCGGGCGTAATCGGGCAGCTGTTTCTGCGGGAAGCGGTGGGCGGCATCGTGCTCGGCGCCGCGCTCGGCTACCTCACGTACTGGGCCCTGCGCTCGATCGACAACTACAAAGTGGAAGTGCTGCTGACCCTGGCCCTGGTGATGGGCGGCACGGCCTTGGCCACGGCCCTGCACACGTCCGGCCCGCTGGCCATCGTGGTGGCCGGGCTGATCGTGGGCGATAAGGGCCGGGCGCTGGGCATGTCGGATCAGACCCGGGAGTACCTCGACAAGTTTTGGGAAGTGCTCGACGAGATTCTCAACGCGGTGCTGTTCGTGCTCATCGGCCTGGAAATGCTCGTGCTCGACATCAGCCGCACCACCCTGCTGGTGGGCGGGGTGGCCATCGGGCTCGTGCTGGCGGCCCGCTGGGTGTCGCTGGCCGTGCCCTTGGCGCTGCTGCGCGGCCGGGTGTCTTTTGACCGGGCCACACTGCGGGTGCTGACCTGGGGCGGGCTGCGGGGGGGCATTTCGGTGGCGCTGGCCTTGTCGTTGGCCAAGGACATGCCCCGGGATCTGATCGTGGGGGTCACCTACGTGGTGGTGGTGTTCAGCATCATCGTGCAGGGGCTCAGTATCGGGGCGCTGGTCCGCAAACTGGGGTTGAGCACCGTCGAACCCACTGCCCCTGACGACCACTAAACTGGCTAAGAGCAAGTGCCGATGGCCACGCGCCACCAAACGGTAGGGGACGGCCAACGAATAGCCGAAGCGCCCGATACCGGGCCGTTGCACCTGCTGCCTGGGGGCGCGCGATTCCGCTCTCGGCTGAAGCGACTTCGAACTAGGTGGCCGCGTCCAGCCACTGGCGGGCGGTAAACTCTCGAACACGCGCACCGTGAGGTAAGCACTTAAATTGCGCAGCACGCCTGCGGTGTGCAGGCGGTGGTGGGGATCCGGGGCGGGCACCACGGCGTAGCGGATTAACGGCGTTTCGGCTACGGTTTGGGGCAGCCAGGTATTCAGCAGCCACTGCTGGTCAACCTCGGCCGGTGCCTCGGGCATGGCGTGGTGATCCGCCACCACGGCCGGCAACTGAAAGCGCCGCAGCAAATTGCGCAGGTGTCCGTACAGGGCCCGGAATTCGAGGCTGGTCAGGGGGGCGCCCGACCAGGGCAGCTGCCTGTAGGCTTGGGGCCCGTAGGCAACCGAGCCCCCCAGCGTTCGAGAAATAGCCATACGTTGGCAGCACGCGCAAAGCAGGAATGGTTGCGCTGCTATACGAACGGAGGGCACTTTTAGGTGATCCCATTAGCAGAGTCCGCCGCCCAATTCGGTAACGGGTAAGCGCAAGGGTTTGGCCGCGTCGGCCAGCCGCTTACGGGCCGCCCTCCTCCGAGCGTAACTTTATTTACCAAGGTTATCCTATTCACAATCAAGGCCTTACGAATCTAAGGAAATTGCCGTTATCTAACTTCGCTTTCAGCTACTCGTTGAAAGACAAGGAGTTACTTACTTTATTTGCCATCCCCGCCTATGCATTTGTTTCCCGTTCCTTACCTGTTGCTAACTACAGTCCTGCTGGCGAGCGCCAGCTCGCTGACCCTGACGAGTTGCTCTTCCGACAAACTAACGGAGGGGTCGCTCCTCGGCCGGCGGGCCATTGACCGCTTGGAAACCTACGTGAGTGCGGTGGAGACCAACCCCGCGCGGGCTTTGCCCGACTCGTTTGCCACCCGCTTGACGGCCGCCCAGCAGTACGCCACCCCCGGCGATACAACCCAGCAAACCCAAATCCGACGCTTGGCAGCGCGCTACCACCAAGCGCAGCGCGCCAGCTTAAGCAGCCCGGCGCCGACTAGTGCCGATCCGGTTGCCGCAGCGGCTGCCCCCGTGGCGGCAGCAACGGCGCGGGAAGCCCCGGCGCCGCGCTACAAAACCAGAACTTCGGCCGCGGCCCTGACGGCGGCCAATGCGCGTCAGACCTACGAGGCCTTCGTTCAGCACGTGCAAGCCAACGAAGACCACTACGACCTCGGGGACTGGCGGGCCGTCAACGCCGATTGGCGGGCCTTAGACCAACAGTACGATCAAATCAAGGACAACGTAAGCGGCAACGACAAAGCGGAGATTGCCAAAGAGAAACTAAAGTACGCCGCGTTTAAGTCGTTTGATAAAGCGAAAGGCCGCGTTTCGCAGGCCGGCGACGTGGTAAGTGGCAACCCCACGGAAGCGAAAGCCAAAGGCGGGGGCGTGCACCTCAAGCAGACTGCCAAAAACGTGCGTGCCGATGCCGGGCGCCTAGCCCAAGACGCGAAACAGACCGGGAAGGATATCGGCCACGGGACCAAAGAAACCGGCCAGGAGGTTGGCCAGGGCGCGGCCAAGGTCGGCAAGAAAGTAGGCGGCGCCGTCAAAGAGGTCTTCCACGGCAAAGACGACAAGCAAGAGTAAGCGCGCCTCCCGGTCAGCCAAGACAACAAAACCTTTTTCATAAGCTAAACAGGACGGCCTGCCTCGGGCCGTCTTGTTTTTTGGGTGGAGACGGAAGTTTCCCGAGGCCGCAATCCTTGCCGCGGCAGGCGTCAGGTGCCGAGCGAGAAATCAAATACCACCCGCGAGCCATCGGGCGCAATGGCCAGCATTTGAATCATCCCCCGCTGCGCCGAGAGCAGAGCGGCCTCGATGTCCTTGACGGTACCAATCGGTTGACCATTGATAAAGGCGATAATCGTATTGCTGGGAACACCAATCTGGTGAAAAAAGCCGCCCTGGCGAACGTCCGTTACCAATACGCCCGAATTCAAACGGAATTGCTGCTTGAGCGCGTTCGGGACGGGCGCGAAGCGCGCCCCGAGCTTATCGTAGATGTTGCCCAGGGTGGCCGGGCCTTCTGCCGCCGGGCGGGCAGCGGGCTCGGCCTTCAAGGTCACGGTCACCGTGTTGGTTTTGCCTTGCCGCTGATAAGCGAGCTTGAGCGCGTCGCCGGGCGCGTGCCGGGCAATCAACTCGGAAAATTCGGCCGAGGAAGTTAGCGCGACGCCATCGAGGCGTTGAATGATGTCGCCTTCCCGCAACCCGGCCGCCGCCGCCGCGCTGTTGGGTTGCACTCCGGTGATGTATACGCCCGGCACCGCCCCGGGTTTGAGGCCCTGCTGCAGCAAATACTGATCTTCGGCCGCGGGCGCGGGAAAGGCAACCCCGAGCACGCCCCGGCGCACGGCCCCGTACTCTTTTAAATCGTTGAGGATCTTTTTGGCCAGGTTCACCGGAATAGCGAACGCGTAGCCGGCGTAGCTGCCGGTCTGCGAAGCAATAGCCGAGTTAACGCCCACTAATTCACCGGCGGTATTGACCAAAGCCCCGCCGCTGTTGCCGGGATTGATGGCGGCGTCGGTTTGAATAAACGATTCCACGCCCGTATTGCCCGCGGACCCGGCGGCTCCGTACGCTTCGCCGCGGCTCGGGCGATTAATAATACCGATGCTGCGGGCTTTGGCACTGACGATGCCCGCCGTCACCGTGGTGTTCAGGGAAAAGGGGTACCCCACGGCCACCACCCATTCGCCGACCTGCACGCTATCGGAGTTGCCAAATTGAATGGCCGGCAGATTAGCAGCCTTGATTTTGAGCAGGGCCAGGTCGGTATTCGGGTCCCGGCCGACCAGTTCCGCCGGGTACGTTTGCTTGTTGGGCAGTACCACCTGCATGCCGCTGGCATTTTCCACTACGTGGTTGTTGGTGGCGATATAACCGTCGGGGGAAACGATAATGCCGGATCCGGAACCCATGGCCGTGCCCCGCCCAGTTGAAGGCCCATACCCCTGGCCCGCTGCCTGACCGTAGCCAGTTGGGGCGTTGTAGGTGGTTTTGATGTGCACAACGGCGGGAGTGGCGGCTTTGGCGGCCACCACAAAGTCCCCGATGCGGTTGGGTGCTTGGCTCGGGGAAGCAGGGGAAGCCCCCGCCGGGCTGTTGTCTCCAATACGGGCCGCCGGGCGGTTCGGCTGATCGTTGCTGTGCGGGGTCTGCGCCTGACTTTCCTTGCTGGTACAACCGCTGGTAAGGTGTACCAGCAAAGGGACTGTCCAGAGCAATGAAGAAATAAATTTTGGCATGATGGGCGAGGGTAAAGACAAGAGGGGCGGGAGGTGGAGCATTTAAAAACCTGCGTTGCCTAGGGTCCAAGCTTGGGCTTTGGGTAGGCACGGGGGTATGTAAATGATTAAGGCTGGGTAAGGGGGCTAGGTTGCTAGTTAGAGGCCGGCAATGCCGGTGCCGCCCGGGCAACCGGTACTTCGTTGGGCCCCGCGGGCCAGCCTTCGCGCTGGCGCTGGCGGTTGCCGTCGGTAACTTCGGTTTGGTCGTGCCAGAGGATCTGCCGGGTGGGGAACGGCAAATCTATCCCCGCGGCGACGAGCTTGTTTTTGATGGCTTCCAGTACTTTGTCCTGGGCATCGAGCACGTCGGCTTGCCGGGGCGGGTTGATCCACCACCGGGCCCGGATGTTGACGCTGCTTTCCGCCAGGTCCATCACCAGCGCTTCGGGCGCCGGATCCGGCAGCACCCCTTCCACTTCTCGCATGGCTTCGAGCATCAATTCCCGGGCCCGGGTAATGTCGTCGCCGTAGCCGATGCCCACGTCGTACTGCAGGCGGCGGGTTTCGTAGGCCGTGTTGACCGTGACGGCGTTGGTGAAGAGCTCGGCGTTGGGAATAATGACGCGGCGGCCGTCGTAGGTTTTGATGGTCGTGGCGCGGGTTTGAATGTCTTCGACCGTGCCCTCGAAGTCTTTATACTTGATTTGGTCGCCGATCTTGAAGGGCTCGGTGAGCAGCAGCAGCAGGCCGGCCAGAAAGTTCTGAAAGATGTCCTTGAAGGCAAAGCCGATGGCAATGCCGCCCACGCCGAGGGCGCTGATCAAGCTGGCGGGGGTGAAGCCCGGCAAGACAATGGTTACCGTCACGAGCACGCCGAGCACCAGCACGGCGACGAAGGCCAGCCGGCTCAGCAGGAGCGACAAACTCTGACTGCGGCGTTTCGACTGCGTAACTCGCTGCACGACGGTTCGTACCCCCCGCGCCAGCAGCACGAACAGTCCTAGCACCACTACCCCGAAGACCAGGTTGGGCAAGGCGGCCATCAGGTCCCGGCCGATTTGGTTGAGTTTCTGCCACGCAATCGAAAAATCCATAGTCGGGTTTGGTAAGGCACTAACAGGGCTACTTTACAGTCCTCCTTCGTCTTTAAATTAGATCCCAACTAAATATGCCAGGGCTCCTTGGTTACCCAGGCAACTCGTCCGGGCTGGCATTTCTGAGAATTATGGAGGAGGCTTTAACTGTTGTGCCAGCCTTGGCCGCGTGCTTGGTTAACTTTTCGGTCTGGCCAATGCACCCCGGTCGATTACCGTCGGGCGGGTTCAATTCGTCTACCCGCTGATCGGGCAGCGCTTAACGGCGGTGCCGGAACCAGCCTGCCTAGGCGGCCATGGCCTGACGGCAGGCTTCTTCGCCGCGGCGGCAGGCCGCGGCGCACTCCTGGCAGTGCGGGGCCGCGTGCTGAGCACATTCGGCGCCGCAAAGGCGGCAGATTTCCGCGCACTCCCCGAGTAAATGCGTTGCGTGGGGGGAATTACGCGCCAGCAGCCGAGCGGCAAGCGCACAGATATCGGCGCAGTCCCGGTCAAGGGTGATGCAAGGCACCATCATCTGCACATCGTCTTCCCGCAGGCAGGCAGAGGCACACTGCTCACAGGCGGCCACGCAGGCCTGTAGAGCGTCGAGCAATGGTTGGTTTAACTGAGGCATGAGCTTAAGCTTTTACGAGGGGAAATCAATAACCTCTAGGTTTACCCCCTGGCAGCGCAAAAAGTTAGTTGCGCGTAACTATTTCTTGCACAGTTGCTTCGCTTGTCAGCTACCTGTTTAGCTTGGAACAAGTGCCGGAAGCCGGTCGGTTGGTAAGGGTGGTGGCTAACGCCAAGCGGCAGAATTACATGCCTGGTGCCGCTACCGCGGCCGTCCGGCCGTGTTCGCTGGCGCCGATCCACTCGCAACCGCCCAGGTTAAGCCACAGCGCCCCGTCGGCTTTACCTTACTTGCTGGTGGTCCTCGATATTTTGCAGTTCATGCGCGGTTTGTTGCCGTTTTTTTCGTTGGCTTGCAAACTGTTCTGCCGGCTTGCCACCTGCACCGTTTGCACGATCATGGCGTAGCGGTCCGCTTGAATCTCCGAGCCGTATTCCAGGGCGTAGTATTTGGTGAACTCGGCCCCGAAATACAGAATCAGGGCGGAATAGTACACCCACAGAAGCACCACCACTGAGCTCGCCGTACCGTAGGCGCTGCCGACGTCGCTGGTCTGCAGGTAAAAGGTGATGCCAAACTTGCCCACCATGAATAGAAGAGCCGTAAAAACCGCTCCTACGGCGACGTCTTTCCAATCGATATGAGCGTCGGGCAGCACTTTGTAGATGATGCCAAACAAGGCCGCGGTTATAAGCAGGGTGAGGAGCAGGTTGCTGACGTACACCAGCCCCACGGTGGTACCCGGAAAAATTTGTTGGAGCCGTTCTAGCAATCCTTCCAGCACCCCGTTTACGAGCAAGGAAATCAACAGCAGCAAGCCCAAGCTGATGACCAGCGAAAAGGACACCAGCCGGGTTCAAAGCATTTTAAACCAGCCGGCATCGGGCCGGATTTTGAGCTGCCAGATGCTGTTGAGGGAATCCTGCATCTCCGTGAACACCGACGTGGCCGCTACGACCAGGGTGACGAGCCCGATCGTGGCCCGCAGCGGGTTATTACCGTCAATGGCCGCGTGCGCCATAATCTGCTGAATTTGCGTGGCCGTAGCCGGTCCAACTAATTGTTGGATGAGGCTGAAGATCCGGCCCTCAAGGGCGGCTGCCCGCCACAACAAGTTGGAGCAGAAAATAACCACCATCAGCATCGGACCAAGCGAGAAGAGGGTGTAATAGGCCAGCGAAGCACTGAGCTTGGGTACTTTATCGCGCATAAAGCCGGCGCTGGCTAATTGCAGTAGGGTGGCTAGCTTTTTCAGGGGTAAGGGCTTCATAGTCCACTGGTTGATTTAACAAGAAGTAGTTTGTTTGCCTGGTCCGGGCGCAGCCTAAGCAAGCGAACCGGTTTACCAAGCTGGCCCGCTTGCATAGGCTGCGCCCAGGCTCGCGTCGTACCACAAGCCGGCTGCCAACTACGGGCGGCTTTATTCTGACTAAGTAATGAGGACTTACCAGGTGTTTACGGGTTAACGAGCAGAAATGCGCCGTTGAATTAGCGCCCGGCGGCACTGTCTCTAAGCAGCGGGGTGTGAAACGAGGTGTCCGTTGCCGTTGCCGGGGTTACCGTAACGGCCGCTGGCCCGTCAAATAAATCATAGGTTGGCCAGCTAGTAATATGCTTGATCTTATCGCGGATCAACGCGCCTAGCTCCGGGAAATACGCCGCGTTGTTGGCCCGGCTGTTCAGTAATATCACCCAGGTATACCCGGTGCTGGTGCGCTCGAGCAGCGCGGAGCTGCCCGGTAACGACCCCGTGTGGCACCAACTGTTTTCCGCGTTGACCCACCACCCGAGCCCGTAACCCGAGTGCAGGTCCGGGTTGGGCGTGGTCATTTGCTGGAGCGTGGCGGGGGAGAGCAGGTCGGGCTTGGTGGCAAAGCCATCGACGGCCACCAGAAACCGCAGCAGATCCGGGGCCGAGGCTATCCAGCCCCCGTGCGCATCCATCGCTTCCAAGTAAAACCCGCCGTAGGCGAAGGGCACCCGAATCGAGCGGCTGAAAATCGAGGGCACCAAGTGGCTGCCCAGGGCGGCATAGTAGCGCACCTCCTCGGTTTCCGGGTTCGTTGGAATACTGGCCCCGATGCGCATGGCCGTGATGCCAAGCGGGGCCAACAAGTGGGTTTGCACGTAGTCTTCGTAGGGCTGATGGGTGAGCTGCTCGATCACCCGGCCCAGCACGCAGTACCCCACGTTGGAGTAGGCGTAGCGGGTGCCGGGCGCGAAATCCAGGGAGCGGTTCAGGGCGTAGCGAATGATGCTTTTAGGGCCGGCCGGGGGATACACGTCCATGAGCCGGGCAATCTCGACGGGATCAAACATCACGTCGGTGCTCACCTCCCGGTCCCAACCGGCCGAGTGTTCCAGCAAGTGGCGGATGGTGATCTGCGCCATGCGCTCGTCGGCGAGGGTGCCGTAGGAGCTGTCGGCTAAAATGCCCCGGGGACCAAACACGGGCGAATCCAGCTGTAGTCGCTGGGACTCGACCAGCAACATGATGGCCGCAGCCGTGATGGGCTTGGAGAGGCTGGCAATCCGAAACTGATGGGTGGGCTGCACCAGCGTCTGCGCTTTGCGGTGGGCCAGGCCAAACCCGCGGGCGTACACCAGCCGGCCGTCCTTGGTGAGGGCGACGGCGCCCCCGGGAATGCGCCACTTCTGCAAAAAAGCTTGAACGGCGTCATCCAGGGGCTGGAGGGCGGGCTCGTAACGCCCCGTTTGGGGATGCACGAGCACGGACACGGCCGGCGCGGCCGCGTCGGTTTTGTCGGCCAGCGGCTGGGTGCCCAGGTAGCGCACGAAGTCCAGCGCGTTGTCGGCGCGGGGTGGGACCAGCGCGCGCGCGCTGGTCCCACCCCGCGCCGAACGCTGGGCAAGTCGCACGTAGTCTTCCACCAGCCGATAATGGTATTTACTGGCGTAAAACAAGAGCACATCCCCGCTTGGGTCTTGGTGTTCGAGTTCCAGGACCACGTCCGGCGACTGGGCCAAGGCAAACCGGTTCCGGAAACTGCTCGCTTCTCCTTCCTGCTCGCGCGCGGCGGTGGAAAAGAACACGGTGATATCGTTGGGCAACGGGGGGCCTTGGGTTAGGGAGTCAACTAAGCGCAGCAGCGCCGCGGCCCCGTTGCCCCCTATTCTAGCACCCGCCACGGCCGGGCGGGAATACTGGGCAAACAGCAAGATGGTGCCCTGGCTGTGCGTTCCCGGGAGGGCGGCCACAATCTGCTGGTCGTAGGCGGGCCACAGCGAGCAACTGGTTGAAAAGCTATCGGTCGGCATCCGGGGGTGGAGTTGCTCGAGCAGCTCGGGATGCAACCCGTACGCTTGCAGGGTGGCCAGCAGGGCGCTGGTGGGTTGGTCGATCAGCCTTAGGGAAGTGGCGGGGGGCTTCTGAGGAGGGGAATAGATGAGGGTGCTTACCACCCACAGCAAGACAAGCGCCGCGCCTAATATCAACCCGATCCAGCTTTGCTTTTTGTTCATAGGTTGTGGGGTGCGCCCACCTAAGTTGCTTGGCAGGTCCGGCGCGGCTGCCCCAGTAGAGGTGCCGGCCGCGGCCAAAAAAGACGGGTCGGGGTGCGCTTACGTTTCCACAACCGGTGCTGGCCCCGCCGCCGAGCGCAGCACCAAAAAACCTAGCGCACCCGCCACCAGCGAAGCGAGCAGAATGGCTAGTTTAGCCACTGCTTCTTGCTCGGTATTGCCACCCAGCGCCAGCAGGGTTACGAACAGTGACATGGTAAAGCCGATGCCGCCGAGCAGGCCCGCTCCCCACAGGTGAGACCAAGAAACCCCGGCCGGCAGCGTCGCCCAGCCCAAGCGGATACAGCCCCAGGACAGCAGCCCAATGCCGAGGGGCTTGCCCACCACCAAGCCCGCCAGGATACCCAAGCTCAGCGGGGACCGCAACTCGCTGACCACCGAGGCGTCGATGGTGAGGCTGGTATTGGCGAAAGCAAACAGCGGCACGATGCCCAGGGCCACCACCGAGTGCAAGCGCTGCTCGAGCTTCTGGGCCGGAGAACTGATGGTTTCTGCTAGGTGTTCGAGTTCCTCGCTGATGGTGCGTGGATCGGCTTCCTTGCCTTGCGCCTGGTGCCGAAGCAACTGCAACCGCGCGGCCACCAAGCGCAGCAGCGCGGGGCGGGAATGCCGGATGCGGGCGGGGATGGCCACGGCCAGCAGGACTCCGGCTAGCGTGGCATGCACGCCGGATTCGAGCGTGTAGTACCAGAGCACCACTCCCAACAATAGATAAGGCCACTGGCTGCGCACGCCCACCGCGTTCAAAGCCAGCAGCACAACCCAGGTGGCCCCGGCCAGCAGCAAAGCCGACAGGTGCAATTGCTGAGTGTAAAAACCGGCGATAACCAGCACCGCCCCGAGGTCATCGACAATGGCCAGGGCCGTCAGAAACACCTTCAACCCCAGCGGCACCCGTGAACCCAGCAAGTGAAGCGCGGCCAAGGCAAAGGCGATATCGGTCGCCATGGGAATGCCCCACGCGCCGGCCGTGGGCGTCCGGTGGTTGAAAGCCGCAAACACGAGGGCGGGTACGACCATACCCCCGAGCGCGCCGGCAAGGGGCAGGGTCGCTTGGCGGAGGGAAGCGAGTTCGCCGTCCAGCACTTCGCGCTTGATTTCCATGCCTACAATCAGGAAAAAGACCGTCATCAGCCCATCATTAACCCAGTGCAGCAAACTTTTATCGAGCACTATCCCGTTAAGGCGAAACACGAGGTGCTCGTCCCAAAGGGCAGGAAAGTAGCGCGCTGGGCCCCAAGTGGTGTTGGCCAGCAATAGCGCCAGGCCGGCGCTGAGCAGCAGCATAATGCTCCCCGCGGCTTCGCGGCGGAAAAACTCGGCAAACGGACGAACTAGGGGCCGGATAAGTTGAGGTAGATTCATGCAAAAAACGAGCAAGCGCAGGTAAGGTTGACGTGGGGGCTTCGGCCTTTATATTAAAAATACCGGGATCATGCAGTCGGCAGCCAACTGCGTGCACATCAGTTCTCCCACCTCATGGGGCCCGAACCAACCCGGCCAGCCTCGCCACCCGTTGTTGCTTTGCCGGGAAGTCGCCCCGGGGGCCGTCGGCCGCCCGCCTTCGCTCAGCTGGAAAGAACGGCTTTGGTTGGTACGCAAACCTTTGGTGAGCAGACGGTTGGAGACGATGAGCGGGCGCGCCATAGGCAACGGAAGGTAAGGAGTAAAGGCGGGAAGCAACCAAGGCCGAGGGGGAAACCGAGCGCTAGGGTACCGCTTCCGTCTCTGTTAATACGCGCCCGGCAAGTGATCGGTGTCATTTCAAGCGGCGGGGAGTTGCACCCGGGCGGGAGCAACCAGCAGAAAACCGGACCCACCCCGGGGCTTGCTAACCGAGTACAATTGACGAGCAGAGTTGTATTCTTGCCCAACTCTTCTTCTTTAAGTGCCTCTGCGCCCATGAACTTTTCGCTTTCGACTTGGCTGCGCCAGCGTTTCGATCTAGTCCACGACATGGCCGAGCCAGCTGCCATCATGGCGTACGTGGAAGGGGGCATCACCTTTCGCGGCACCAACCTCTGGGTGCTCATCTTTGCCATCCTCGTGGCCTCGGTGGGGCTTAATGTCAACTCGCCGGCCGTTATTATTGGGGCCATGCTTATTTCGCCCCTGATGGGGCCCATCGTGGGCATCGGCTTCGGGGCTGCGACCGGGGAAGTGGAACTTATCCAGCGGGGCGTGAAAAACCTGCTCATGGCCGCCGGCATCAGTTTGCTGGTCTCGGCTTTATACTTCCGGCTTACCCCGCTTACCGATGCGGGCTCGGAATTGCTGGCCCGCACCCAGCCCACCACCTGGGACGTGTTCATTGCCTTGTTCGGCGGGGCCGCCGGGGCGGTGGGCCTCACCCGCCGCTCCCGCGGCAACGTGTTGCCGGGGGTGGCCATTGCCACGGCCTTGATGCCGCCGCTGTGCACGGCCGGCTACGGGCTGGCCACCGCGCACTGGGCCTATCTGTTCGGGGCGCTGTACTTGTTCTGCATCAACTCCATGTTCATTAGCCTTTCCACCTTTCTGGTGGCCCAGCTTCTACCGCTGCCGCACCACCAGTTCGCCAGCCGGCGCCGGGCTCGTAAGGTGCAGCTGAGCATCTGGCTGTTGGCGGTGGTAACGGCCGTGCCGAGCGTGTACCTGGCCACCGGCATTGTGCGCCGCACCACGTTTCAGCACAACGCCCAGCAGTTCGTTGACGAGCAGCTCACCCCCCCCGGCACGTACGTGGTAACGCGCCGCCTCGAGCCCGCCACCCGCACCATCAAAGTGCTGTTGGTAGGTCAGCCCCTGTCGGCGGCCCGCTTGCGCGCTGCCCAGGCCCAACTGCCGCGCTACCGCTTGCCGGACGTCCACCTGGTGGTGCGCCAGGGGCTGACCCAGCTAGATTCGACGGATGCCCAAACCCTGCGCAGCAGTTTGCTGGAGGATATGCGCAGCCACCACGAGCAAACCCAGGCCCGCTTCACCCAGCTGCAGCAACTGCTCACCCAGGCCGACAATCCCGCCGTGACGGGCCTGCCCGCCGCTCCCGCCCTGCTGGCGGAAGTACAGGTCGAGCATCCCAGCGTGGTGCAGCTTGGCTTGAGCCGCCTCGTGCAGCCCGCCGTTGATTCGCTGGCCGCCGATACCACCGTAGTGGTAGCGGTGCGCGTTCAGCGCCCACTGCCGGCCGCCGAGCAGCAGCGGTTAAGTCAGTGGCTGCGCTTGCGGGCGGGCGGCCAGCGCGCCGTGCAGCTGTTGGTGGAGGCAAATAGCCGGTAGCCAGGCTCCGGAAAGTCGGGTGCCGCACCTGCGCCCTTCGGCCAAATCGCCCCGGGGGTGCGTATAAACGAGCGTACTTACTGCTTGTCTATGTTCGCTGCTACCGATCTTCAACGTGCTTTTCACCTCCTCTCCGGCAAGCTGGTGCGCTGGCTGCAGCAGCTGGTGTTGCTGCTGCCCAACCTGCTCATCGCCCTGCTGATTTTAGGGGCCACCTTTTTCGTTGCCCGCTTGGTGCGGCGGCTAACCGGGCGGTTTCTGCCCCGTATCTCGCACCACCCCACGCTCAACAATCTGATTGGCACCATCACGTATGCGGGGGTGATGTTGCTAGGCGTATTTTTCACGCTCGAAGTGCTGGGCCTCAACAAGACGGTGGCCTCCCTGCTGGCCGGGGTGGGTATCGTGGGCCTGGCTTTGGGCTTTGCCTTCCAGGACATCGCGGCCAACTTTATCAGCGGCATCATCATTGCCATCCAGCGGCCCTTCTCGGTGGGCGACGTCATTCAAACCGACTCGTTTTTCGGCACCATTGAGAGCGTCAACCTGCGCACCCTGGACCTGCGCCAGGTGACCGGCGAGTTGGTGCGCGTGCCCAACCGCAAGGTGTTCGAGAGTGCGGTGATCAACTTTTCGGTTACCACGCGCCGCCGCGTGGACGTGGAGTGCGGGGTGGCGTACGACTCGGATTTAGAGCAGGTACGAGCGGTGGTGCTGGCGGCCATGCAAAACTTTCCCAAGCTGCTCACCGACCGCGCCCCGGAAGTGATGTTCACGGGTTTTGCCGACAGCGCCATTACTTTCACCCTGCGCTTCTGGATTCCCTACCAGCGGCAAGTGGACTACGTGGAAGCGAAAAGCGAGGCCATTATGCGCATCAAGCGCGCGTTCGACCAAGCCGACATCGTTATTCCTTTTCCTGTGCGCACGCTCGACCTGGCGCCGGTTTTGCGGGAGCAGCTAAGTTTGAAACTACCGCGCCCGCTGGATTAAGTTGCCGCGCCGCGTTTCCAGACCGGTTATGCCGGCTGGGTGCTTGCCTGATCGTTAAGCCGGGTGAGTTGGCCGGGGCGGGCCGGCCGGCGGGGCGGGCCGAGTGAGGGTTTCGCGCAGGAAACCGGCCTTCAAGTGTTCGTAGAACGAGTGCGGATCAACCAGCGAGGCCACGGCCTGGGCCATCATACCGCTGAGCAGCAACTGAAAAATAGCCGAGTGGCGGTCCATCATTTCCAGCACCAGGATGGCGGCCGTGAAGGGGGAACGCACCACCCCGGTCAAAAACTCTACCATGCTCACCAGGATCAGCAAGTTACGGTCTTGCGCGGGCACGTGCCCGAGGCGGCAGAGCGCGTCGCCGAGCACCGCGCCCGCGCTCAGCGACGTGGCGAAGATGCCGCCCGCGCCCCCGCCGCTGTAACTCAGGGCCATGCCCGCGTAGCGCACCGCAAACAAGTACCAGGGCGTCTGCCCGTCGTTGGCAAACAGCAGCCGGTTGATAATGGGCTTGCCCGTACCCGCGCCCTCCGGCCCCACCGCGTACGCCAGCGCGGCCAGTAGCAACCCGCAGCCCACTACCCAGCTCGCCTGCTGGCGCCAGGAAGTGAACCGCTGGCGGTAGGCCCCCAGCCAAAGTAGCGTCTTGGCAAAGACGGCTCCCGTTAACCCGCACACCACGGCCACCAACGCCACCGTGGCCAGAAACCAGCCCGCGGGTGCCGTGACTTTGGGAAAGCCCAGGTAGAGGTAGGAGCCCAGCAGCGACTGGGCCGTCAACCCGGCTACAATTACGGTCGAGAAAACGGCCATGCGGAAGCGGGCCATGGGCATCTGCGTGAGTTCTTCGACCACGAACACAATGCCGCCGAGCGGGGTGTTGAAGGCCGCCGCCAGCCTGGCCGCCCCGCCCGTCACCAGGGCAATCTGGCGCGAGAGCTGGGGCCAGCCCGCCGGCTGCAGGCGGTTGATGGCCCGAAAGATAGCGGCCGCGATTTGGGTAATAGGTCCCTCGCGGCCAATCACGCCGCCCCCTAGCAGCAAGGCTAAGCTGCTAAGCACCTTCACCAAGGCCATCCGCAAGCCGAGCAGATACCCGGTACGGCGGTGGTGGGCGGGACTCGACAATTCAATGGCGGCCATCACCTGCGGAATCCCGCGGGCGGCGGGCAGCGGGCGCCCAGCGCTGCACTAGGCCCCAGGAAACGAGAAAAGCCAGGGGCGTAAGCCCAAAAGCGAGCAGCAGCTCGCGGGCCAGCCAGGTAAAGCTTACTTGCTCAGCCCAGACGAACAACTTTCGTAGCCCACGGCCACAAAGCCCGTCACGATGGAGGCAAACCAGAACGGGAAGCTTCGCAGGATCAAGCGCCGGACCCGGTCGGTGTACCAGCGCCGCAGCAAGCGCCGGTCCAGCCAGGCCAGGGCCCGGGCATAAAAGGAAAAAGTAGGAAGCATGCCGGAAACAATCAGCGAAATAAGGCCGGGTGGACCCCCGGCCGGGCGTACGGTACCAGCAGTTCTTACGTAGGGCAAGCCCAGAGGACGCAGAATTTTACGACCAGAGCCCAGCCGTAGTCGTAGCACCAACGAAAAGGCTCTAAGACTTGGGGTTGCGCCCCAGCCGTTTGGCGCGCAACCACTTGCCGTCAACTTATTGAAGCGGCCCGCCCAGGCAACCTTGGCTTTTAAAACCACCTTAATTGGTGCGGCGGGCCCTAACGCCGGGAGCTTACCGGGCCGAACCGGTAGGAGCCGTACCCTTGTGTGGCATTTCCTTTCACAACAATTCAATCGCAACTGCTCATGCCTACTCGCTTTCTCTACTACTGGCAGCAATTGCGGGAATCGTTGTGGTTCGTGCCCAGCGTGTTGGTGTTGCTGGCCACCGGACTGGCGTACGGGCTGGTTGAATTTGATGCGCGCACTTCCTTCGATGGAGCCAAGCGCTTTCCCCTCTTGTTCGGGGCCAGCGCGGAGGGCTCCCGGGGCATGCTCACGGCCATTGCCGGCTCCATGCTCACGGTGGCCGCGCTGGTGTTTTCGCTCACGCTGGCTACCATCTCGCAGGTAAGCAGCCAGTATTCGCCCCGGGTGCTGCGTAACTTTATGCGCGACCGGGGCAACCAGGTAGTGATGGGCTACTTCGTGAGCGTGTTCGTGTACTGCCTGCTGGTGCTAGGCACCATTCGGGGCACCGACGAGCAAAAGTTTGTGCCTTCTACCGCTGTAGTGGCGGGGCTAGGGCTGGCCCTGGGCGGCGTGGTCGCGCTGATTTACTTCATTCACCATATTGCCGAGTCGCTCCAAACGGGCACCATCTTGCGGCGCATCAGCCAGGAAACGCTACGCACCATCGACCAGCTGTTTCCCACCCGGGTGGGAGAGCCGGCCGCCGTCCCTCAGCTAGAAGCTCGCGCAGAGGAGTTTAGCGGCGCCGCGGCCGGCTGGCAACTCATTCGCGCCCCCCAAGGCGGCTACGTACAGCGCGTGGACGCCGACGGGCTGCTGTGCTGGGCCCGGCAGCACCACGCGCTCCTGCGGGTGGAGCAGCCCGTGGGCGCCTTTATCGGGGAACAGAGCCTACTTTTTCGCGTCCGCCCCGCGTCCGGGGCGGCTGCCAACCAAGAGTTAGCGGCCACGGCCGCGCAGGATTTACTGCGCCGCGTAGTTATCGCCCGCCACCGCAACAGCGAGCAGGATGTGGCCTTTGGCTTACAGCAACTGGTAGATATTGCCCTCCGGGCGCTGTCGCCCGGGGTCAACGATACCACCACGGCCATTATGGCCGTCGACTACCTGGGCTTGGCTTTTCAGCGGTTGGCAAGCCGCCCGTTCCCGGCTGCCTTGCGCTCGGATGGACAGCAACCCCGGCTGCTGGTATCAGCCCTGGATTTCGCCGGTTATCTGCGGTTAACCTTTGACTTGGTACGCCTCAATTCCCGCAGCAACCACGCGGTGCTGCGGCGCTTGCTGCGGGCCTTGGCGTTGGCCGGGGAGGCAACCTCCTCGGGAGACCGGAAAATGTTGATAGCCGGCCAAGCCGAACTAGTACGGCGCTACGCCGAGCAGACGCTGGCTACGGAATACGAAAAGCAAGCCGTTCAGGCCCTGTACCAGGAGTTGGAACCTCAGTGGCAAGCAAGCCCGGGTAGTTAGTGGCAGCTTATTGTATTAAATCCCTTTGGTTTACGCGCGGGATCAGTCATAATGCAGTTAAGGCGTGGCTTGGGACTGCCGCCGGACACCCTCCAAGTTTTGCTCGGCCCCTTCCAGCTGCAGTTTCAAGGCTGCCAGCTTTCTTTTCTCCGCCTCTATCACCGCTTCCTGTTGTTCAAGTTGGCCCTGGAGTTGCTGCACTTTCTGGGCCTGGGCGGCCAGGGCCGGATTGGTAGAATTAAGGTCAGCGGCCACCGTCTCGGCGTTTGGGCGAGACTGACAACCAACGAAGATCAGATTCAAGAACAACTAGCCAAGGGTGGCTTTCCGGGCAGCGGTTTTCATAAAACGACAAGCAAAGGTGGAACTGCGAAAGCGGGGCGGGGGTGGGAGCGCGCTTGCCGCGGCGCCCTATTTCCGGGCTAATCAGCCAAGAAGGTTGCTGGCCGCGGAGTTACGGCAACTGGTATGGGTACGTCCCGCAACGCGGATGGGGTCCCCGTTGCGGCCTGCTGCAAAACACTCAAGCTGCCCTCGGTTTCCAGCACCACGGCCGCAACTTGGGTAAGATCACTGACGCCGTGCTCCCGCAAGCTGGCCAGGACTTCGTCTTCAGTGATGCGCTCGGCCTTCAACGCCGCGGGCAGAAACTGCCCCTGGTAGACCAGCAGCGTGGGTTGCGCCTTGATTAGCTGGCTGACGGCCTTGAACCGGACGGCCAGCCAGGTCAGGGCGAATTGCAGAAAGATCAGCAAGGCAAACGCTAGCAGCCCATCGGCCAGGGCCACGCTCTTGGTGAGCAGCACGGTGGCCAGGGTGGAGCCCAGGGCCACGGTGACAATCAAATCAAACGCATTCATCTTGGAGAGCGTGCGTTTGCCGGAGACGCGCAGCAACACGATCAAACTGGCATAAGCTGCCACGCCAATAAAAAGCGTGCGCGCCAGTGAACTCCAACTCGTAAAAAAAATCTGCTCCATCCTGGTTCCGGTTATGCCGCAAGAGATTTAAAGGTCTTGGTCTTGGCGGCTCGGGCTGGGCCTGGTCACTGCGATAGCTAATCCCTAACTTGGCAAGCGCAAGGGTCGACTTGCTTTAAAGTCAAACTGCGGTAGTAAGGCGGAATAGCTATCCGGCCCTACAAAGCCTTCGCTTCCTGCTTGACGCCCTTCAGGTTTTGCTGGGCGCCTTCCAACTGCTGCTCCAGCCCAGCGAGCTTGGTTTTTTCGGCCTCGGCAACAACTTTTTGGTCGTTGACTTGCTGCTCTAAAATCTGCACCTTTTGCGCCTGGGCAGCCACGGCCGGGTTGCTGGAGTTGACGTCTCTGGACACCGAGTTGCCGAGCGAACAACTGCCTAAAGTGGTGCCAACCAATAAGTAAAATCCGAAGGTGAAACAACGAGTGGTCATGGGCGGGGGGAAAGGTGAATAGAAAAAGACTAACGACTATGGTTTACGCTTCCTCTCCCGGTTTGGCACAAATAATTTAAAATATAAGCAAGAAATTATTGGCTTTATTTAAAGATTGTCAAGCATAAAGGGACTTGGCGTGGGCGTAACGGCTGTTTTCGCCTGCGCTAGCCGAACCGGTATAAACGCTCATAAAAAAGAACTCACCGAGCTGGATAATCCGGATTCCCTTGGTTTTGCCGGCTGCGTTTCACTTCCAGACCCTGCTGCTTCTGCGGAAGTAAGAGCCTAGCCGGACGCGCTACGCTTGCTTGCCGGGCATGATACTGCAAGGGCGAAGCGGGCTTTCCCCGGCTAACGGCCACGCCACCCGCCGCTGGGTGAAGAAGTTGGGTTCTAAACCAGAAGACTATATCGGAAACGCTTAACCCGGCACTCCCTGACGCGGGTTGGGGCCAGCGCAAGCAATGGCAGGTTTGGGCTTTTAGCAACTGGCAATGCTTTTTCGCGTTACTTATTCAGCCGGCAAATTAGCCCCTGAGCAGCCCGCCGGCCAACACCCCCCCGGGTTGAGCGGCCAACCCCGAGTGCACTCGGGAAAACAAAGTTAACTCTTCTAACAATGCGGGGGTCAGAAGTTTCGGCGCCACTTCACTACCACACCCTATGACAGATCACTTGCAGCCGAGCACTGCGTTACCGGTCCTGCCCGCCGCGGTGTACGCCACCTACAAAGGCAAGCTAACGCGCTACAATCCGGGGCACACCTATAAGATCCGGGTGACGGCCGTAGCCCATAGCCCAGGGCAGTACAGCATTCAGGCCCTGGAAAACAAGAATCGCGAGCCGACGGGGATTATGCGCCTGGAGTCGTTGGCGTACACAACCCTGTACCGGGATATCGACCACCTGTATGAAGAGTGGCATGAGTGGCGAAACGAGCAGGGCGACAACCTGCCCGAGCAGTGGCTAGTTGCTTGATGTAGACTCCTTGACAGAATGTTCTTGGCAGCATCGACTTAAACTCGCTCTTAAGGCTCAAAGCAAGGCGCCAACAGAAAAATTTGTTTGTTGGCCTGCCTGGGCGGGCCCGGGTTCTCAGTCGTTTTAGGATGGATTACCCACCAGGGTAAGGTATCGTCTCTCGCTAGGCAGGCTTGTAGCGGGCGTCCAACAAGCTCTAGCAGGCTAGGTTACATCAGAAAACTTTGCACGCCCGGGCCAGACGAGCCCGGGGCGCCCATGGTGCCAGGAATGGGGCAAGTGCCCAAGACAAACTGCGGCGCCTAGTCCTGCGCGGGAAGCCAGCACCGACGTTATACAAAGTGCCCGATCGAGGGCCAGTTCCCCTCCTAGTTATGTAGCTGTGTTAGCCAAGGCTGCCTGGGCGCGCGTAGGGGCCTCAATTTTACGGTGGGGTTGACCAGGAAGGGGCGGGGCCACCAGCGGACGATCCCGGCCGAAAAAAAGCGCGTAAAAGCCCAGGATACGGCGCTTCTCCACCAGAAAGAACAGCCCCGTGCTGAACAAGGTAGTGGCCATGATGACGGCGAACGTGATGGTTTGGATGGTGGCCCCGCCCGGCACGCCCCGCTGGGCGGGCAGTGTGGCCAGGACGGCCGCCCCCAGTCCCTTGGGGATCATTATGCTCATAAAAGCCATATCAAACTGGGGCGTCTGCCGGGCGGCGGTGGCCAGCACCACGGGAATGCGCGCCAAAAACAGCAGTCCGGTCAGCCCCGCGCCCAGGGCCAGCAGGTACCAGTTGTCGAGCACGATGGAAATGCCCACGTAGACAAAGAAAAAGGTGCGCAGCAGAAACACGATTTCCGCAAAAAAGTCTTTTTCGGTGGCCGTCAGCTCGGAAGCAAAATCCGTTGGTCACGCCTGGACCAGCTGGCGGCTGGTGTTTGGTTTCATTGCGCTTATACACGTCCTTAGTTTTCAGCCTGCACGTCAGCTGAATTATCGTCCATTTTCCAATCAAATAGCAGGTAATTGGGGTCGATGCCGGCACGAGCGGGTTGCTGTTGCGTTGTCACGGTAATCTTCTGCCGGCCGGAGTGGATGCGGTGCTGGCGCAGGTAGAGCAAGCCCGCTAACTCGCTTTTTTGCCTGGCAGGAGCAAATAAGCCAATCTGCACCCAGTCGTTCATGGGTATTTCGGTCTCAATTCCTTGGGCATCGATGACCAGTTTGCGCGCCTGCACGTCCAGCGTCACCTGCCAGTTGCCTGCTTTACTCTTTCTGGCAGTGACGTTCTTTGTTTCAAGCACCCAGAAGGTGTTTGCGGCAAATAAGTCGTGCAGCAGGTAGTCCAGCGAATCTGGGGTGGCCGCTCGCAACTCCCGGTAGAGGTCGAGCGGGGTTGGCAGCGGGGGCTTACCCAATCCTTGTTTTTCGAGCAGTTGGCGCAGGGCGGTGTTCACCGTTCCTTTGCCCGCATACTCCCGCAGTGTGTACAGGGCCAGCGGGCCCTTGCGGTAGTATTGCACGGGGTCAATGGCCCGCAGCAGCGGGTCGGTGGCCCGGGCGCGCGGGGCCAGGAAATCTTCGCGCATCATGCCTAGGAGCTGGCGGAAGTGGGCCCGCCCTTGGGCGGCTTCCACCACTTCCAGAGCCGAGTACCAAGCCAGGCTCTCGGTGAGCAGTGCCGCGCCCCCCACTTGGGCCGGTGCCAGCTGATGGCCCCACCAGTGGTGCGCTACCTCGTGCGCGATCGTTGCGGACGGTACATCCACCCCGCGCAAGTCTTTATTGGCGTTGAGCAGAGCAAAGCCTTCCTCATACGAAATGGTGGTTGGGTGGGCAACCAGGGTTTTACGGTCGCCGGGCACCTCTACGAGTCGAAGCTGGCGGTGCGGATAGGCGCCAAACTGCCGGGATAGGTAGCCGAGCGAAGCCTGGGCCCCACGCAGCATGCGCTCCACGTTCAGGGTGTGTCCTGGATGGTGCAGGATTTGGATTTCCGTGTCCTGCCACTTCCCCTTGCGCACGGCGTAAGCGGCGGAGAAGAAGGCGCAGTTATTTTTAATCGGCGCGTCGGTGACGTAGTGAAAGTAGCGCCGCGCACCGCGCGCCCACGTCCTACGCAGCGAGCCGGGGGCCACGGCGGTTTGCCCCTCGTCGGTGCCCACAACGGCCTCAAACCTAATCTGTTCTTGCCCGGCCACGTCCCGAAGTGCCATCGGGTCATCCAGGGGCGTTACCTCCGGGCGCAGAGCCAGCCCGTGAGCACGCCGTTGCCGGGCATCCCGAAACTCGCGGTTGCGCTGATAGCCCACGCTAGGCAGCCACCAGCCTTCGAAGTACGTGCCGTTCGGCACCACTGACGCGTCTAGTTGAGTGGGGCTGAAGCCTAGCGGAGCCAAGCGCACTTCGAACGCGAGCTGTAAGGAATCGCCCGGCAACAAGGGCTTGTCGAGCACGTAGATGCGGTGGCCCAGGGCATCGTCTACGGTCCCGGGGCGCGCCGGCAAATCGAAGCTCACCGAACGTGTTTCTACGCCCGGTGCCGTGGCCACGTGAATAGAGTCAATGGCGGAGTGGGTGTGATTTACCAGGCCATAGGTGCCGCGGGCCCCCACCACCCGGCGCTTGGGATACATCTCGACGCGCAGGCGGATAACGGTCGTACGAGGCTGCGCGATGCCGGCGTACCGACCGTATTTCCGCTCGTAATCGGCTCGCCACGCCTCCGTATCGGAGGTGGCTGGGCTGGTGCCGAGCGTATGCAGGTTGTAGGCAAGCCGGCCGCCCCAAATCAGACCGAGCGCAGCGGCTACGGCGAGGGTCGCGGCGGGGCGGTGGCTGAGACGGCGGTGCGCCACGCGGAGTCGTCGCCCCAGAGCTCGCTCTGGGCCGCGGGACCAGAATAGCTGGGCCAGAACCGCGAGCAGCAGGGCCCATGCAGCCCAATACCCCTTGAAGAGCAGCCACGGTCCGAGGAACGGTTCCAGCCCCCGAATATCCGAATACGACCACCCGAGGTCCGAGCCGTAGGTTAACAGTCCCGGCTCTATCCCGAGTTGCGAACCAAAGGCCACGACCACGTAGGCGAGTATGGCGAGCAGATGGGCCACGTACTTCTGGTCAACCAGTACATGGATCGCGAAGGCGAGCATGGCAAACAAGAGGTAATCGGTGAGCCGGATGCCTAGCAGAATTTGCGCGTACAGCCCCATCTCAAAGTGGTAGTATCCTAGGCGCACCTGCACGAGCATTGCGGTAGCAATCAGCAGTGCCTGTACGGCGACGAGCGCCAGGGCCAGCCCCGTAAACTTGCCGGCGAAGGAAGCCCACCCCGGCACGGGAGCCGCCCCGGCTATCCCGCCCAGGCCGGCTTCGCGCTCCCGCCACACCAACTCGCCGGCGTAGTAGACAATGAGCAGCGGAACAACCAGCCACAGGCCGTGGGTGCTGTTGTTTTCCAGATTGTTTACCCACTGCCCGGTGGTAGGAAGCGTGGGAACATCGTAGTATTCAGAGAACCACAGGGGGCCGGTTAGGAATACGAAAGCCGCGAGAATGGCCGCCCCAATGCCGCCCCAACCTGCCCCGATTAGCTGGAACGATTCCTGCGCGATGGTAGACACCTGGGCCACGCGGAGCCAGGGTCCGAACGCCGGCCGGACCGTCGGAGCGGTAATCAAGGGACTCTTCGCAATTACCGCTCCGGCCGGCACTTGGAGGCTTTGGGCCGCGCGGCCTCGTTGGCGGCCCTCGGCCAGGTGCGCGAGTTGGAAGCGAGAATACGTGAGTGCCAACAAACCCAGCGCGACGCCCAGCCACACCAAGCGGTTGGCGAGCATCGACGGTTGCAACCCAACCAGGAGCGTGTTCTTTTTGCCGGCCACCCAAAGATTCGCCAACTCATCCTGCACTGTAAACCCCAGCGGGTCCATCAGCTTCCCGAGCGCCCAGTGTCCCTGGTGCACGGCCACGAATTGCCAGCTGGTCAGCGCGGTAAACAAGACAAATAGGCCCCCTAGGTAGCTCACCACGCCGCGCCGCCCGAAAGCTGCCGCGCAAAACATGAAGGCTACGGCAGTAAAAGCGTTTGGCAACGCGAGCAGGAAATACGCACTCAAGTACGCGGCCGGCTGCATCGGCCCGATGAGGTCAGCGTGCTGGCCCGGCAGGAACGCCGCTGTTAGGAGGCCCGCCGGAATGGCGCTCATCATCAGGGCGCTGAGGGCGAAGGCGGCGAGCAGCCGCCCGCCGAAGTAGGCGCCCTTGCCGATGGGTGCGGTGTACAGAATCGGGTACATGCGCGTTTCCACGTCGCGAGCCGCGGCCCCGCCCGCAACCGCCGCCAGCGGCAGCAGTCCCAGCAGGCACGCCACGAGCGTGACTTGCGCCACCGCGAACGGCGCGTTGAGAAAGTAGCCGCCCACCTGCGCCTCGTTCACGAACACCTGCCGGGCCAGCAGAAAGGTGAGCCCCCCAAGGAGCAGGAAATAAAACCAGGTCGAAACCCGGCTCGATTGGTAAACGAATTCAAAACGAGACACTTCCCACAGCTTCTTCATGCCACTTCTCTTCCTTTAGGGGCAGGGTGTAGCCTGTAGTGCCCGGTCATGGTAGTGAAGTAGACATCTTCCAGGTCGGGAGCCACGGATTCGAAGTCCGCTCCTGGCGCCGCCTCGCCGTACACCCGCACCACGGTGCGCCCGCCAAGCAGCTTGGTCGAGATAACGGCCTGCGCTTGCTCCAACGCGGGCAGGGCCGACTTATCGACCACGCTTCGCCATATTTTCCCGTGTAGCCTGTCGATGGCCCGCTGCGGCTCGGCTTCGAGCAGAATGCGCCCTTGGTTGATGATGGCCATGTTGGTGCACAGTTCCGAAACGTCTTCCACGATATGCGTGGAAAGAATGACCACGCTGTTCTCGC
The DNA here is from genome assembly GCF_029433095.1 of Hymenobacter sp. YC55. Lineage (GTDB taxonomy): Bacteria > Bacteroidota > Bacteroidia > Cytophagales > Hymenobacteraceae > Hymenobacter. Next base: position 100,792 of record NZ_JARNTX010000003.1, on the reverse strand, counting down.
CCAGTTCGCTAAGCAGGTTGAGGAAGCGCACCCGCTCGGCAGGGTCTAGGCCGGCGGTGGGCTCGTCCACAATCAGCAGCCGGGGGTTGCCCAGCAGCGCCACGGCCACGCCAAAGCGCTGCCGCATGCCGCCGGAGTAGCCCCCCAGCCGTTGCCGGCGCACGTCCCACAAGTTGGTTTGCCGAAGCAAGCCTTCCACGACTGCTTGGCGCGCCCGCCGGCTGGGGAAACCTTTGAGGACGGCAAAGTAATCGAGCAGGTCCTCGGCGCGGGCCCGGGGGTACACGCCAAATTCCTGAGGGAGGTAGCCTAGGGTTTGGCGCACCGCATCAGGCTGGCGGAGCACGTCCAAGTCGCCCAGTAGTATCTGCCCGGCGTCAGGCTCCTGCAGCGTGGCCAGCGTGCGCATGAGGGTGGACTTGCCGGCCCCGTTTGGCCCAAGCAGGCCGTACATGCCCGCCGGTATAGTCAGCGACACATTGTGCAAGGCCTGCACGCCGTTGGCGTAGCATTTGGACACGTTGCGAATTTGTAATTCCACCGGTTTAATGGGAAATAAATGAACCTAAAGCTGTTTGGTGAAAGCAGCCGACGGACACCGAAGGATGTGGCTGCAAAGAAATTGGGCTTGTGATGGGCACCCGGTAAGCCGCGCTCGGGGTAGCGGCTGCCTACCGGCCGGCCCGGTTCACCTCGCCTAGGTCGGTGGCACGACACTTGCTGTCAAACTTTTCGCCCCGGGCCAACTTGTAGCGTGAACTCAGGCGCACGGTCTGCTCGCCGCGGTACTGCGCGAATTTGTTGAGGTGTTTGGGTCTGGCAAAGACCTGCGCCGCCCCAGAGCAGCAGCAAAAGCAGCGCTTTCATCGGAATGGAGTAAGAGGTATGGGTTTGTTTGGGCCAGATGGTGACCTCCATGCTTCGCCAGCCAGGCAGTTGAGGCACCCGCTTTGCTAACCGTCACCAAAAGAAAATCACCGCTTACTGCCCCGGCGCAGCGTTCGACACGTGGCCGGATATATTCGACACGTGGGGCCCCAAGGCGAAAATTTGGGATTGGGCGGCTTGTCGAATATCTCAGCGCAGGTGTCGAAAAAACCTAGTGACTTTCTCAAAAGGCCGCGCCCAGCCGGTACTTTTAAGCGGATTCAATCCACCCCGCTACCTATGCTTAACTTTCTTCGGCGTCACCGGGTCGTGCTACTGCACGTCTCATTTTGGGGGCTGTACTTCTCGTGGTACGTCTACCAACTGCAGGCTGAGTACAGCTGGCTGGCCTCGGTGTGGTACACGGTGCTGTCCATTGTGCTTTATCTGCCGCTGGTGTATTTCAACTACTTCAGGCTGCTGCCGCGCTGGCTGCGCCACCAGCGCACCGGCCGCTACCTGCTCGAATTTGCGGCGGCTTTTCTACCCGCCCTGGCGTTGCGGGTTTACGTACTCTGGCACTTTGCCCCGGCCAATGTGCCCACCAGCTACCTCTACTCGTCGCTTTACGTGCTGGGGCTGGGCGTCAGCATGCTCTTCATCGTGGCTTTTCTGAGCATGCTGCGGTTTGCCGTGGGCTGGTTCGAGCTGGAAGCCAAAGCCAAAACGCTGGAGAATGCCCAGCTGACGGCCGAGCTCCAACTGCTCAAGGCCCAGATAAACCCGCACTTTCTGTTCAATACGCTCAACAACCTGCAGTACTTGGCCTATATGCAGTCGCCGAACACGCCGGAGGGTATTGCCAAGCTGGGGCAGATGATGCGCTACATGATTTACGATTCCAACCATCCCGAAGTGGCCCTGAGTGAAGAGTTGGAGTACCTAGAGAACTATATCAGCCTCGAACAGCTGCGTCTCAACCATGCCAACGCTATTACCTTTGAAGTAGCCGGCCCTATTGGAGCGCAGCAAATTGCGCCGCTAATTTTAGTGAGCTTCTTGGAAAACGCGTTCAAACACGGCCTAGCTACCCACGGCAACGGCTGGGTTCGGGTCCGGGTCGAGCTGCAGGGCAGTTGCTGTGACTACACGGTAGTCAACAGCCGGCCCCCGTCGCTATCCCCGCCAAAAAAATACTCCGGCGCGGGGCTGCAAAACGTTCGCCGCCGCCTAGCCCTGAGCTACCCCGACCGCCACTCGCTGCAGATTGATGAATTGCCCGAGGAATACCGGGTTTACTTACGGTTGACCCTGTCATGAAACTTACTTGTTTGATTCTCGACGACGAACCGCTGGCCCGCGAGTTGCTGGTGGAGTTCATTAAAAAGGTGCCGCTGCTGCACGTGCAGGCCACCTGCGCCAGTGCTCTGGAGGCAATGGAGGTGCTGCGGACAAGCTCCATCGACGTGTTGTTTTTAGACGTGCAGATGCCCGACCTCAGCGGCTTGGAACTGCTCCGCCTGCTGCCGCGCAAGCCGCTGGTAGTGCTCACCACGGCCTACTCCCGGTATGCCTTGGAAAGTTACGAGTTCGATACGGTTGACTACCTGCTCAAGCCCTTTACCCTAGAGCGTTTTCTGCGGGCCGTAGAAAAGGTGCGGGCCCGCGCGCAGCTTGCCGAGCCCGAGGCCACCTCGGCGCGTGGTAGTGGCTCCCCGTTTCTGTTTGTGAAAGATGGCGTAAAGCTGGTGAAAGTGCGCTGGGCCGACATCCTCTACGTCGAAGGCCTACGCGACTACGTCGCCATCCACACGCGGGAGCGGAAAATCGTGAGCCTCCAGCGGCTTAAAGTGCTGGAGCAGCAGCTACCCTCCGAGCAGTTCGTGCGTATCCACCAATCGTTTATCGTTAGCTTGGAAGGCATTCAAGCCATTCACAAAGACAAAGTGCAGGTTGGCGAGCGGTTTTTGCCCGTCAGTGACTCCTATCGCAAGTCGTTTAAGGAATTCATTGACCGCAATTTCCTTCAAACAGATTAACTCGAATAATTCGACTTGTCTTGTCCTAGAATAAGTTGACCAGTTGTTACGGCTACCTTACTTCAGGACGTACAAGACCAAGTGGTTGGGCCTGAATAAGGCGACCCACAAGGACACCATGGAATTGTCACCCGGCACTATCTCCCGTTGACGTGCGCTAGTTGTTTCAACAGCCGAATCAATTAGCCTCGATAAGGGGCCCTTATCACAGTTATACGGGCTTGAGGTGGTTATCTTGCACCTTCGGCGCCCGTTAAGCAGCTCGCCTTTGTGTTATTCCTGCCGCGTAAGTGGGTAGCTTGTGGGTTGAGGGGTACTGCTCGGCGGGGTAGCGTCCTGGCCCGTTTTATACGTTTCGTTTTTCACCTTTTTTCCCTGTTCACTATGCTTCCTAGCCTTCCCCTGGCCGAGTTGGCCGCTTCGCTAACTGAGTATTGGTCGCCGCGGGTGGTGGCCGAAATTGAAGACTCTTATGTGAAGGTCGCCAAGCTGTTGGGCTCGCTTACCTGGCATAGCCATGCGCAGGAGGACGAGCTCTTTTTTGTGCTCAAAGGGCATCTGCGTATTGAGTTGGAGCACGGTGGCGTAGTTGAGTTGCCGACCGGCTCGCTCTACGTCGTCCCGAAGGGGGTGCGCAACAACCCCGTCGCCGAGCAGGAATGTCATATCATGCTGCTGGAGAAAAAGCAAACCTTGCATACAGGCGAGGTCGTAACAGCCAACACGCGCTCACTGACGGAACAGTTGCGGCCGGTATAGCGGGTGGCTAATACTCCGTGGCCGAGGTACTGTAGGCCAGCATTATAAGACTGAGATCGTGACAACGAGCCGGAGCGAGGGGTACGCCCTTCTGACCACACTCGTCCGTGCAGGAGAATACTGTAAGTGGTTCATTTGTAGCACCTGATCCCAGTCCTTTCTGGAAAGAAGGATGGTACACTCAAGTAGTACCTAGAAATCAGGATTCTTTGCGGTAGGGTCGCGAAACACTCACTGGTTCGTTATCCACAATAGCGCAAAAACAAGCACAATGAGGAGCATTAACCAAGGGGGCGCGACCCGGACGCGGTAACGTAGTCGACGACGAATGGACATGGCGAAAAACACAGGCGGTGAAGCAACCGCCGAAAAATAAGAAGGATAACAGAAGCATTTCTTGGACGGTAAAGCTATTGTGTCGTCTAAAAAAAGGCTCCAATAAAAGAACGGACAAGACACATAGTACACCTGTCAGCCTAAAAAAGCAAAGTTGTCTGGGGGCAGGCAACAACCTTGTTCACAACTTGCCGAACTAAAGGCTAGAGTGTAATCAGATTGTGCACGGGTAGAAGGAGTGTGTAGGACAACGAGCTATAAGGCAATCACGCCCAATTGTTTACTAGTTAATTATTTACTTGTGATCTGTTCTTGAGCGCCTAGTAAATCAAAATGGGGTAGGAGGTAGGCATAAAAAGGAAGCAAGAGGACACCAAAAACAGGGGCTGTTGATGCCATCGTGGTAGAGAGAAAAGAGTTGCGAAGCTTGGCGCAAGATTTTAGATCAACCCCCTAGCTATTTCTACGAAAGTTTCGTAGTATTACGATAATCTCGTAGTTAACGCTGATGGCTGGTTTGCCAGGGCCTGCTGTCCTGGAAGCAGGGGGGCTCGAACCGCTTGAGATTCCCCCACGCTGGTTGTCGCAGGCCATAATGAGCTACGGGACTGGTATAGCCTTTTGTTTTACCGAAACGCGCAATATTCTCTCGCCATGACGCCACTGCTGCTGTACCTGCTCCAAGCCCATACCGCGCTACTTCTGTTTGCCGCTGCCTATTTCGGCTTGCTGCGCCGCCTCACTTTTTTCTCCCTGAACCGGTGGTTTTTGCTGCTGGCGCTGCTCTTTTCAGCCCTGTACCCCGCCCTGCCGGTCCCCGCCTGGTCCCCGCTCTCTGCGGTGTTGCCGCGCGCTAGCGCCCCTCCGCTATCACGAGACCCGGCAGCGGTTTTCTTACCTGCCGCCCCACCGGCACTCGCCCCACCTATCCCGCTCCCCCTTCCACCACGCGCCACCCGCGCCGTTCCCCGGCCCGTAGAGGCCCCGCTCGACTGGCTCGCGATCGGCCTGCTGCTGTACGCCGTGGGAACAGCCGCCCTGCTCGCCCGCCTGCTGGGCCAGTTGCTCTCGTTGTGGCAGCTGCACCGCCAGTCGGAACCAACCCTAGTGCAGGGGCAACTGGTGCGCACGGTAGCGGGCCTGCGCACGCCTTTTTCGTTTGGGGCCACCATCTACCTCAACCCGTCCCGCCACGCCCCGGCCGAGTCGCTAGCGGTGCTGCGCCATGAGCAGGCGCATGTGCAGCAGGGGCACACGCTGGATGTGCTGCTCGGGCAACTAGCGCTCGCCGCCGCCTGGTGCAACCCGGCCGTGTGGCTGCTGCGCCGCGCCCTGCTCGACAATCTCGAATACTTGGCCGACCAAGCCGCGCTGCAAACGGGCCTGGACCGGACCGGCTACCAATACAGCCTGCTCCGTCTCAGCCACGGCCCGGCCAGACCGGCGCTCGGCTCGGCCTTTGCTTTCTCTTCCCTCAAACAACGGCTGCGCATGTTGCAGCTGCCGGCTTCCGCTCCCGCTCAGCGCGGGCGCTACGCGCTGGCCTCTTTGGGTATACTCGCCCTAACGCTGAGTTTGTCGGCGGCCTCGAACCCGGTACGCTCAGTCGGCCCGCGCGTGGCTCCTACCGTAGAGCAGGAGCCATCGAGCAGCCGCTGGCCTCACCTGCCCAACACCGTGCGCACCTTTATCGCGCACCGCTATCCCGGCGCCCAGCCCATCACGACTGGCTGGACGGAGTTTTTCGACTCCCAAGCGCGCACGATTCGCTACTACAATCAAGTCGGTGTGCGGCAGGGCCAGCAGACGCACTGGCTGGAATTTGACGCCCACTGGCAACCCCTGGCTGCGTCGGTCACGCCCCCCGCGCGGACCCGGACTACGCCGGCCAAGAACGCAGCGCCCCCACGACCTGCCTTTCGCTATTATGTCGATGGCCAGCTGGTCGACAACGTGGCCCTCAAGCGCCAACCCCTGCTGCCTGAAGTTGTTGATCATCAGCAAACCCTGCACTGGACCCAGATCCAGCCGCTTACGGGCCAGTCGGCACCCAATGGGTGCGTTATTAGTATTACGACCAAGGCCCGAAAAGCCGATCCGGCCGTCGTGGCGTTTAATGACCGCCTGCAGCGGAAGGCTCCCCTTTGGGACCCATTTCGCACCGGCTCCGGAGGGATAGGGCCGGATGGGGAACAACTCGTTCTGTTCGCGGAGTTGGCGGCTCCCGCCGTGGACTACATCACCACCTACCTGGACGCGCAGTATGTCGGCAGCCAGGTGAGCGCCGTCACCCAGGCCCGGGATCTGACTACTGGCCAACTCGCCTATCGGGTGCACGTGGTCCAAGGTCCAGCGCGGTATACCGTCCTCTTTGATTTGCAGGGCCGAGTACTCCCCGACTAAAGCAGTTGCCACCGACCCGCGATCAACCAGCCGGCAAGCGCTTAGCACCGAAATTCCGGGTGAAGCCGTCTCTGAGTCCCCTACGTTCTCCCAGTGCCCGCATGTCGCTACGAAGAAAAGTTTTGTGGAGCGTGCTGCTCGTTAGTTTAGTAGCAACGAGTGCCGTTCCAGTGCCCGCGCAGCAGGTGACGCTCCTCGCGGAAGGGTCGCCGCAACACTTCGTGGCCGCCTACTACCTCAACGAGTTTCAAGACCACGTGCCAGTGCGTTTCCAAGTCGATTCGGTAACGGGCCGCTGGCAACCCGTACGTCTGGCTACCACGCACCCGCTGTGGCTGCAATGGAGTAACGGGCTGGACCAGTACACCGTCTACGCGCGGCCCGGCGATACGTTGTACGTGCAGACCCACCCCCGCCAGCCCCTCTATTATTCCTTTCACGCCCGGTCCCGCGCGGGCGTTCACCAGGCGGAACTCGCCTTTTTCAATCGGCTCAAGCAACAAGGCTTGGGCCTGGGGTTGCCCGACGCGATGGGGTTGTTTGTCAATGCCCGCTATCCCTTGCAGCTACCTCGACTACGAGCCAAGCGCGACCAGCGCTTGGCACTGTTGCACCGCTATCACGATTCACTGCCTTTGTCGGCCGCCTTTTTCACCTTTGCCCGCCAGCAGATTCAGGCTCAGTACCTAGCCGCCCTGCTCGGCCCCTACTACGATCCAGCCGGGGGCTATACCGAGCTCCCGGGGTCCTATTCTCGCGTGGTGGAGGCGGCCGAGCCCGCCGCGTTCCTGACCTCGGACACGCTGGTGCAAACTTCCCAGGTATACCGGGCTTGTGCCGTGGGGTATGTGCGCTACCGGGGACGCGCGGCCTTGGGCACGGCCGACGAACTGACGACTTTGTATCAGCTGGCGTGTACGCTGCTACGCGGAAAAACCCGGGATTACGTTTTGTTTGCGCTGCTCAAGCAGCAGGTCGGCAAGCTGCTACCCTCCTTTTCCACCTATTCGGCACGCTTTCAAGGCGACTGCGCTACCCCCGCCTACCGGCAGTATCTGGATAGTGTGTGCCGTCGGCCAACGCTGCTCGCTCAGCTGCCTGCTCTACTCAACACGTCTTTACGCCGAGCCCCCACCGGCGACACGCTGACATGGCGACAACTGGTCGCCAACAACCGCGGCCGTGTCGTTTACCTGGACCTGTGGGCCAGCTGGTGTGGCCCGTGCCTAGCCGAAATGCCGGCTTCTGCCCAGCTGCAAACCCAGTTGCGCGGCCAGCCCGTGCAGTTCGTGTATGTGTCGCTTGATAGAGATTCCGTGAAGTGGCGTCAAGCCTTGAGAGCGCAGCAACTGGTTCGGCCCAACACCCAGCACTATCTTCTTGCCCCGGACTCTCCGCTCGCTACGTTCTTACAAGTGCCCCCGATTCCGCGCTACGTCTTGCTGGATCAGCAGGGGCAGGCGGTTTCCTTAGATGCCGCCCGACCGCGCGATCCGCTTTTGCTGACCGACTTGGCTCACCTGTTCCCATAAGGACGTCGGTCCGGAAGAGGAAGCCAACCCGTGCTCCTGCGAAGGAGCTTTGCTCTCCCGCGGCACCCTCCGCAAACGCTAACAGCAGCCGACGGTGCTGCGAAGCAGTGCTTGGTCACTTAGCTGGTTGTTTAGTGCACGACGTGGGCAAGGGCGCGAAGAGCAGGTGATCGGGGCGAGGATTTGCTGTCATGAGTGCGATCCAGTGAAGCACTAATTTACTGTCCCAAAGAAATCCCTATCCCTATTTCGAACGGTTCTAGTACTTCCTCTTATACCCCCGAAAACGCGGTTTTTCCAAGGTATTATTCGGTAGGTAATCCGAACGCCTTCTTTTACCTTGCTCGGGTAAGCAGAATCTCATTACCAACCTTTCTTTGTGAAGCCTCTCGTCGGGTTCAGCCTCTTTCTTCTCTGCTTGCTGACCTGTTCGTGTTGGGTAACCAAACCGGTCAAACAAATTCGCTGGCACGACTACACCTTCCAACTGGCCGTCTCCGATGGGGGCGCGACCACCAGCTTTTCCTGGACGGTGACGGCTCACTACCCGGGCTGGTTTGGGACCCGCGAAAAGACCCTGTTTCAAGCGTATGGTGGGCCGTACCTAACCGATATACAGGTAGAAGACAATCAGTTGGTGTTGCTAACCAAGTATAACGGGGAGCCCCAGCGCATCGAGTTGGACCTGCAGCACGTCGACGCGTTGCTCGACGACCCCATTGAGTATCATCGCTATCAACCTCAGCAAAGTAATGCGTTCTACCGAGAGCCGGGATTTATCCAGGCCGAGCGCGAGCGCGAAGAACAGTTCGACATGGTGTTGAGGCAACGCCGACTGCAACGGGACGCAATAAAAAATTAAGCGTGGGTAATCAGTGGCCTACGCCAGTTAAAGTGGATAGGTTGTTTAACATAAAAACGACTTCTCGGACAAGCTACAAACCGGTGAAAGTCAAGTATGCGATTAATTAATTCAAAGAGCTAATCAGTAAATGACTGCACTTATTAGTTCGTCCACATTCCCTCAAAGCCACTGAATACTTCTGTGACAATGAGGACAAGAAGTAGCCAACTGGTGGCGATTAGCAATAGCGTATAGGTTAGCAGCAACAACGAATTTCTTTTCCTATATGCAAAAACTACCCCACTGCCACCTAAAACAAGAACTGGTAAGCTCCATAGTTCTAGCACCTCCCGACGGGTGAGCCAATGAGAGGTATCAGGTTGCATAGTGCTCGAGGTTGACTGAGCTTGTATAGAGAAGTAAAACAGACAATTTACCACCAAAAAGGACGGCAGAATCCACGTATAGAGCAACTGTACTAGTTGATTTTTAGCCATAGATTACACCAGTCAAACACTATGCCTTGCACCTTTATGAGTTAGACAAAATCTAGTCTTAATGCCTCTATGGAGTTAGCATTGATTCTAGGAATAGTTGATAAACATAATAAATTATTCTCGGACACCTCTAGGAAAAATTCTAATCGGCAGCGTATTATCGCAAAGCAAATCAAGTAGTATTTTACTTGTCTACATGCCTGTTCTAAGTAAAGGCTACCTCTCTATGCGACTGTTCTTTCGGCTTCTTGCGCTTAGCCTCTGTTTGACGCAACCAGTCGTAGGACAACGCCTAAAAAATAAAGGAGCGGCCACAGGAAAACGGGTCTGTTTGGACGCTGCCAGTTGGCTAACGCAGTTACGCCAACAAGGAGTGGATAGCGTGCTGAGCTTCCGCTACGATTACGATAATGGCACGCTCCCCACCGCCCGCTCCTATGTGGTGTGGCAGCATGCAGGACAGCGGCACCTGCGCGCCTACCAAGGATGTGAACTACTACCGAGCAAGGCACGCGATGGACTTTCCTTGGATACATTGTTTAGCTTTTATACGCGCTACCGGCTCGATACCTTATCCGCAACACCAGCCTTTCGTTCCGGTAGCTCCCATCAGATGGGTTACTATATTCTCGTCTACTTGCCATATAGTGGCAAATCTTACCATATTCGGGATGATCAACGGCAAGCGGAAATTCCTGAGCTGGAAAGATTACCAGAAGAACAGTCTCTGCCTCCCCAGAAAGACCCACGCAGTAGCTGGCTGGATCTGTTGGAGCAGATTCTGCAGCGAGATTAACCCCACAATGGAAGTAGGACTGGCATAGAGGATCTACAATACGGGATTAAGAGTTCCGTAACAGTTGTTGAACGGCCCTTCAGTAGGCATTCCTACACAATTGGCATTTTACGAACGGTCCGTCAAAGAAAGCAAGCCATGAAAAGAAAAGCAGTTTTCTTCGTTGCCTCGCTCCTCGTTCTCTTGGGCGTACTTGTCTACCAGCTGGCCACTTTTTCCATTTTTGATACCAACCCTCCGCAGTTGCTGAGGCAGGTCGATCTTCCCAAGACACAGCAGCGCTTCACCCTCTATACGATTGCCTCAAACGCCACCGTGCCGAACGGCATTCAAGTCCGCGAAGTGCGAGCGGGCCAAGAAGTAGTAGTCGGGTTCTTTCCCGGCTATACCAAGCTGGTAGCATCTAGCACCACCGACCAGCACGTACGCCTTCACTTGCGGGATACGCTAGGCAACCGAAAAGACAGCCTCATAACGCTGACTCTACGGCACTAGAAACCTCTTTGCTTAGGGGAAGACTTGGTTTACAGGCTATATATTAAAAATATACTATACTAATTGTCATTTTATGAACGGCTCTTGTATAATGACAATTGGCTCACAACGTCTCCTAATTGAGCATTTAACAACTTTCCAACCAGCCCTTAACGTCTGATAGAGCTCCGTTCAACGGATATTACTGGGCTAGGTAGCGTCAATTATAGAATTCTAACTAAGGTTGACGGAGCTAATCCAGCTCCCCGTTTTCGTAGTGGTAGTGTTCTTGGCTAGCACTCGTAAACCGTTGAATAAACTCTGCTGTTGTCTGTTCTTCTTTGGTAATACGAAAGAACTCTTGCTGCACTGCCCAGTCATACACCCCCCTATTTAATGGGTAATTGGTTAGCATTCCGCTCAGTCGATGCTGTTGAATCCATTGCTCCGCTTGTTGCCGACTCGTAAAGACCCCCGTTGTAAATCGGCCACCCATGCCGTGAAAAACCCACACACTAACATTAACTAACAGATCCATTTCGAAATGTAGTGCTTGTCACTTTTCTTGCTAGTTGGTTGAAGTAAAGTGACAAGCTTCTACCTGAGAGATTTAGGTGAGCGCTCTGGTAGGTAGAGGTTAAGATAAGGCAATCAGGCGACCTTTGTGAAATTTGTAATAGTGTGGCCCTTGACTGCCTTCTTCTCCTAAGAGTCCCTGGAAGATGATCAGCTGGCTCGTGAGGCGAAAACGGATGGGTTGAAACGAGTCAGGCACCAGGCCGCCCCAGCAACAAACGGTGACATCGTTGAAATACACGTGGCCCGAGGTGACATCCACAATTACGTAGCTTAAACATTCCGCCCCACAGCCCCACGTGGCCAAAACGTAATGACCCGCAAAATTGGGGCGTTGCTGCGCCACTTCCCGGATGCGGGTTCGAAACCTCCAGGCAGCGGTGTGGGGGTACAACTTCGGGGGATGACGTCGACCTGTATACACTGCCGGGGCGGGATAGGCAGCAAAGGTTGGGGGAGGCTGCCCCCAAGAGGTGAGGGAATTCATGGTTGCGACGGCTCCTACCAGGCAAACAGTTATGAGACGCATACTCCGCCCTTGGATTACGTGGATAATGTTATCCTCCTTTCGTCAAACTAGTAGGAAGCTAGTAGCAAGCCCTCAATTTGCTCCTAGAAAGTCAAAGCATGAGTTTGTTAGAAGCAATAGTGGCTCCATCAAAGTACCATAATTTTAGGCCGAGATTAGTGAATGTTAAACTACCACTTTTCCAAGAGTGCTGGTATAATAAGGATTATGTAAAGCAACTTATCTAAGAATTGAGCAGGCAATTACTTTATGGGTGAGAACAAGTAAATCCAATCATTCTATCGGCTACCTAGTTACTTAACTCTTATCTTTTGGTAGGTGCTGGTGCCGTTGCTACTCTGTAGGCGGAGCCGATACGGGCCCGGTTCTAAGAGCAAGGCTTTGCCTTCCGTTGCCGTGTTTAGTTCTATGATATCAGCGGCCACCGCAAGCCGCGCGTCTTCTTGGGCGCGGTAGGCAAACACCAAACACGGGTAGGTTAGGGAAGGGGGTAGGCGCTTCAAGAAATAGGGCTTGCGTCGGCCTGCGAGTTGCAGCCAGTGCGGGCGGCCGTATTCATAGCGCGTGGGCGGGTGATACACCCGCACATCAAAATAGGCCGTGCCGGGCGGACCGGAAAAGGCCTGTCCCTGCGCATCAACCAACACGCTCGGCTCTTGGGCAAGCACGAGCCGGTAGTAGGGATTCTCCCAGCGAGGCGCACTTTTCTCCGTTAGTTTTTCCTGATTGATGGTGAACGGGTTGATCCCCGTGAACTCACGCACGCGCCCGGCCATGGCTCTGCCCCAGCCCTCCACCGAATCTTCCCGGATATGGTCATAGCCGGCCTGAAGTACCACTTTCGCCGTTGGATCGGCGGCTAGAATTTGCTGGATGTGCCGCGCTTGCTGCATTTCGCGCTCCCGGGCGGAAAGGGGCGTTTGGGCATTAAACTGGGCCTCGTAGGCGAAGACCGTAAAGCCTAGGCGCAGGGCCTCGTGGATCAGGTTACCGTATTGGGGCTCGGCGCTGTAATAGCCCGTATTGAGATAGTAGTCAGTTAGTGTCGTGGCGGCATAGCCCCGCCGCATGAGCGTCCGATCGTCCCCATTCAGCGTTTCAGCCCCGAAGTAGCGATAGCCCTGCGCATACAAGTCGGCTAACAAGGACAAAGTAAAGACGCGATGCAGCGGTACATGATGCGCTTCGTTGAGCAGGACGATGCGCTCGTGTCGGGCCCGCTCGATGATATACGCGTGGGCGCTGCGCGGCGCAAAGCGCCGGAAGTAGAGGCTATCGGCGGGCGACAGGCGCGGCAGCGGCGTTGCGAAGCTATCCATGCACTCTAGGGCCAGGGCATAATCGCCGATGAACGAGGCCGCGACGGCCGCCTCCTGGGCCTGAGCAGGTTGGGCCGAAGCAGGTGCCTGGAGCCGTTGCCGGATCACGTACGAAAACTGATAGAGTGGCTCTGGCGTCGGGCTCGGTTGTGCCTGACTCGGAACAGGTGTACCGACGACGGCCCCTGCGACAAGGGTCAGGACGAGGAGACAGGTAGGTAAAAGTATAAGCCGGCGCAGAGCACACCGAGTGGGAGATGGCCCGTCCATTCCCACCTGTTCATGTGTCTTGTTCTAAAAGACGCCTAGAAACATAATATGATGCTTCACCCCCTATCCGATATGTCGCATTACGTTGAGTGATAAAACCAAGAATCTCTACCCTTATCACAAAGGGTTTTAATTGAGCAGTTTATACTTTACTGAAGGCCTACTCAAAATTAGAAAGTAGCTTTCCTATTTCGGCTAGGCTGGTCACTTGTAAGCGCGGATCTACAGTAAAAAGCGCATCAGCCACGGGTTGGGCCGTGAGGGCCTTCGCGGTGTAGTGGGTCAGCCAGCCTCTTTCGCCATACGTAAACTGCAAGGCGGTACCTGGTAGCGAATGAAAAGCCGGAAAGAAGGCCTCCAAGGATAAGTCAATCGCCTTCGTCACCACGACCTCCGATCCATTGTGGGGACTTTCGGCTAGCGCGATTCGTTCCGCTGGCAAGCCCAACCAGTGCAGCTGCTGCAGCACATTCGCCGCCTGATACCCGCCTCTCGACCGGGCCAGCGCCGGGGCCTGTTGCAGCTGCTGTTCTTCTTGATAACTGACAAAGAGGACGAAGTTGCCTTGGGCCGCCCGGGTGCGATCCGAGTAGTCAACCCACGTGTAGGTGCCGGCCAGGTTGCGCACCTGAATCTCTTTTTGTGTATCGGCGGCATTATGTCGATTTACCCGCCATACTTCCAAGCGCGTAGCCCCAGCTTTGCGATACACCACGAGTTGGGTAGCGATATAGGCAGCCGGGTGCGGTTCGAGTCGGCGCACGGTATCGGCTTGGTAGCGAATCTGCCCCTCCGGAAAAGTGGACTGGGCACGCAGGTAAAGCGGCGAAATGCAAAGCAGTCCAAGCCCCCATACTTTGTGGATCATCATCATGTCCGACAAGTCGAATTGTGTTTACCAGAACAAGGTAAAAGCAGGTGTTCGAATTACCTATCGAAAACTACCCCGGAAAACTGCGTTTTCGAAGGCGTAAGGCCGGGGGCGAAAAGTGTTCGAAATAGGGAGCTTTTTGGAACGGCACACATAGCGTTACTGAAACTGCTGTAAGAGCCACCAATCCCCATAAGCAATACCCAAGGTCAAAATGCCGTATACCAGGGCTAGCCGTAGCTGGCCAATGGCCAGCGCGCGCCCCATGAGCATAAGGTCCAACAAGCCCCAAAGTAGGGCCACGGCAACCAAGAGGAAGGAGAGCATTACACTCTGCAACAGCCAACTACCCCCATAGATTGCGCCCAAGAGCAGGAGCATGGCGCCATGGACGTGCAGCACTTCTTGGCCAGATGCGGAAAGGGGAAACAGCGGCATTACGAACGAGGGGTGGACGTTTCGCAAGGTAAGACAACCGTGGGAATGGGGGCGAACAGCAAAGAAATCGGTTTTTAGTATGAGAAGTCCCATTTCGGTTGGGAGCTTTTTTACGACTGCGTTCACCGTAGGCTGCCTGTTGCGCAAGTAAGAGCCCGGAACAGTTTCCAAATTTGCTCTGTATGATGCCTGAGCAAGCTTAGAGCTGTGATAAGGGCCCCTTATTGAGGGTAATTGATACGCCAGTAGGTTGGCTATCGAAATAGCAGGCGCATGTCAACTGGCAACAGTGCAATGCGGCAACTCCATGGTGTCCTTCTGGTCCAGCTCATCCAAAACCAACTTGTTCAGGACCACTAAATTAATCCGTCCGTCCTGCATTAAGCTAGCGGTAGCAAGTGGTTTACTTATTTCAGGACAACCTTGGTTATGTTGACCTTCTTTTAACCTATTATACTATAATTAGAGCTCCTGATTTATTCCACTTAATCCTTTTTCTCCCCTAAATCAGCTACGCCGTTCGGGAACATGCTTTTTGCTACTTGGGCCATATCTAGTGCCTCACGCAGCAACTTGATTTTTCCATTCTCCGCTACCAGACGCCCCATGTACGTCTGATTGTAAGCACGGCCAGTGGATGCCACTTTACAATGGGCATCATACTCTCCAAATGCTTGGTCGGGGGTATCGATATGTATGCTGATATTACTGAATCCAAATCCAGGAAAAGTTTTCGGCAGATTCACCAAAAACTTATGGATAGTTTCTTTGCCCTGCCATTGCCAAGGCAACCCTAAGCTAGCGAGGTAGGGTAGCTCAATCGTGGCATCATCAGCAAATAATTCAATTGCCTTACTTGGGTCATGGATGTTTTCCAAATACCCCAGTAGTAATTCTTTTGCAGTGTTGGTAGCGCTCATGGTGTTGCTCTTGTTTAGGTCAATGGGTTGGGCAGCGGTTTTGTTGATTCTAAATGCATAAGGTGCTAGGGCCGCTATGCCCAGCACTAACCCTTTTCGAAGGAAGTCGGAACGTTTCATGTAGTTGCTAATAGATACTAGGCTTTCCTAGCGTGCCGGCGCTGTTAGCCGAGGTGTCCAACCTGCCTGTGCTTGGGCGACCGACAACCAGGAGGCTTGCCGGTCTTTGTGTCTCGTGACGTCGAGTTGCAACCTCTAGGCAGCAGGATTCGGATCACGCAATCCAGCAGCGGCCTCTTTCGCTTTTCGCTCGTCCCGAACTCCCCGCTTACGTGGGCACCGAGCGCCGCAAGTTCGCAGCTGATGTCGGTGCCCACGTCCTCGCACGCCACCGGTAACTAGGGCAGCTCGGCCGGAAACAGCCGCGTTACACCTGTGCAGCACCCCCATCTACAAACAGCTCCGTACCAGTGACAAAGCTGCTGTCGTCGGAAGCCAGGAACACCAGGGCCTTCCCGATTTCATCCGGTGTGCCCAGGCGACCCAGGGGCACGGTGCTGGCCAAGTAGTTCTTGATTTGCTCGGCCTGAGCGGCATCGGCGGCGAGGCCGCTCAGGCCGGGGGTGTCAATGGGGCCGGGGCTGATAGCATTCACCCGGATTTTGCGGTCTTTTAAGTCAGCCGTCCAGGTGCGCGCAAAGGAGCGCACGGCAGCCTTGGAGGCACTATACACGCTGAAATTGGCGCCCCCCTGCGACCCGGCCGTGGACGACATTAGGATAATTGAGGCGCCATCGCGCAGCAAGGGCAGGGCCTTCTGCACCGTAAACAGCGTAGCTTTCACGTTCAGGTTGAAGGTGTTGTCGAAGTGCATTTCCGTGATGCCGCCTATGGCGCTAAACTCGCCGCCCCCCGCGTTCGTGAACAGGACATCCAAGTGGCCCTTTTCGGCCTGGATGGTGGCAAAAAGCTGGTCAAGATCGGCTTGACTGGTCACGTCGCTGCGGATGCCTCGAACGTTGGTGCCGAGCTGCTGCACGGCGGCATCCAGTTCGGCTTGCCGACGGCCGGTGATGAAGACATAGGCGCCTTCGGCCACAAAGCGCTGGGCGGCGCCCAAGCCAATGCCCGTGGTACCGCCCGTAATCAGGGCTACTTTACCGGCTAATTTCTGGTTGTTACTCATAACAAAGAGCGAAAAATGGGTTTGACGGGTAAATCAGGGTGGCGGGTTTCGCCGGCTCAGGGAGCGAGGAAGCAGCCGTTTAGCTAGCCTCATCTACCTCTACAAAGGTCTCGCCCCACTCCCTCTCGCTCCTTTGATATTTGTCAAAAAAACTGGCCGACAAATACCCGCTGAATACACTTATGTTACTGACTATTTAAAGTCTACCGCTCTTGCGGCAGATAGCCTTGCCTATCTGCAACATATTCGTGCAAGGGCCCCGGTCCACCGCTGGGCAGCAACACCTTCCTTTTCAGGTTATTGCTGATACGCCTGGTCCAGACGTTGAACTTGTCATTGGGAATTGTTATCGGAATGAGTTGGACGCAGTCCGTCTGTAAGTTCACCGTGGAGGCGTGAAGTACGCGCGCTGGCTTATCTCGATAGACTAAGTTGGACTAGTAGCCGGCGTAAACTGGCAGGACTTAAGAAGCGTGCTGGCGCGGACTGCTGCATCTAGGGGGCGCAGCATAGTAGGAAATGTCAGGCCCTAAAAAGTGCAAAGGCGGGCCGTAGTTAATCCGCTTACTGACCGGCCTTAAGTCGAATAAAAGGCTGCACACCGTGGCCGCCTCGTTTTGTAAGGCAGGGCCTTTGCGTGCCGCATTATGCCAGGCGAGGCGCGCGTGGCTACACCGCGTGCAGCTGCTGGCGGCTAAGCTTATCCACCAAGTGCAGGCCCCTGTTGGGGGCTAGGCGGCGAATTAGGCGTAACTGCCAGGCGTTGGCGCCGGGGGCATAGTAGTGTTTGCCGGCCTCTATTTCTTTCACTAGCCCCGCGGCAAAATCGGCGGCCAGCACTAAGGGGCCCGAGTTGCGCAAGTCTTGCGTTGTCATGGGGCTTTCCACGGGCGGTGGCATCACCTCCATCACTACAAATGGCTGGTTTTTGAGTTGCACCCGCAGGCTCTGCGTGAACACACTCAATCCTTTTTTGGACGCGGAATACAGCGGCAAAATGGGCACCGGCATGATGGCGGCTTCGGTCGTGACGTTGATTATGTAGTTTTTTCGTTTCAAGTCAGCCTGCCGGAGGAAGCATTGTGTCAGGCAAATAGGGCCTGCCAGGTTGATGCTCAGGCGGTTGAAAATTTCGGTCGATGGGATAGTCTGCTTCAGGATGTCCCACATTTCCAGCACGGCCGCATTATTGACCAGTGCATCGAGCACGATGCCTTGCGAGTGCAGGGCAGTAAACAGCGCGTCGATGGCTTCTGGCTGGGCTACGTCGCACTGAATTATTTGTAAAGCAGGCACTAGCCGTTGGGCTTCCTGTAGTTTGTCCAGCCGGCGGCCGATGATAATTACCCGATTGCGCTGCTTAACGAGTAGCTGCGCCAAGGCCAAGCCAATCCCGGTGCCTCCCCCAGTGAGAAGCACGGTTTTATTCGTAAAGTCCATGAGATTTTTATTTGTACAAGCCTAATTTTCTCTATCTGCTGGTCCCTAGCACCCTTCGGCTAACGGCCAGCGGATAGAGAGACCTATTCCCGAACGAGAGATAGCCACCATGATAAAAGCAGACTTACTGCCGGGATGAATCAACTAGGTCTACCGCTTCTTCAGCGACCCTACTTGCTCATACAACTGATGCTTAGTGGAAATAAGAGACAAAGCCGAGCCGCACTAGTTATTGCTAAAGCAGTTGCGAGCTGACTACGCAGACGTTTCAGTTGCTGGTGGCGCGAAAAACAGGTTGTATTTGGGGGCCAAACTCAGGGCGCGCATGAGCTCGTTCATATCCGGCTCGCCAGTCGGCAGGGGGTCTGACGCCACTACCGTGCGGGCAGCCTCTTCGAAATAAGCCTGATGCAGTCCATTGGCTGTACTCAGCAGCCGGGCCGGGTGTTTGGTCCGATTGGCAAAGCCGTGGAAAGCATTTGGCGGCACGATAAGCATATCGCCCGACGTGCAACTCACCCACTCCAGTTGGCCCTGCACTAGGCGCATAAAATCCACTTGACCTTCCAGGATGTAGAATACTTCCGCGTAGGGATGCGCATGCAGCGGCACCCCCTTGGTGGGCTCCAGCGGCAGCTCGTAAATGGCAAAATCATACCCCGTATCAGCGGTCTTCGCTTTCCAGGTAAAGTGGGAATTGGCTATCTCGAAATGTTCGCCGGCGCCGCGACCTACTTTGCGTACGCCCTCAGTGGGTGGAATCTGCAAGGAATTGCTCATGATAGTAAGCAGCAAAAAACAAGTTGGGGAAAGAGAAAAAAGTAGCGTTTAAAGCCAAGCGCGTAGGCTGGAGCAGGGTAGCAGCCTCGAGTTTGCCCTGCCGGGACACTGGTGCACACCGCATTTCTTGTGCGGACCATCGCAGCTTTTCCTTTTTGCGTGAAGGAGTGAGGTTGGTGCTATAGCCGGTATGGGCGCAGTTGTCCTGGCGGTGGGACGCTCTCGCTAAGACAATTCTAGAAATTGCCCTAGGCATTCGGTAAGTCGCGTGGGGCTACTGAGCGCTTACTGCTTCGCTATCACGTTGAAGCTAAGCGTAAAATCGTCGTAGATGGCTTTGTCGCCGATGTTATCAAAGAAGGACTTCGAGCCGTACTTGATATCGTACTGCGTGCGATTGACGGTGGCTGTACCCGTAGCGGCGACCACGCCGTTTTTCACGCCTACTTTGGCCGGGAAGCTCAGCGGCTTGGTAATGCCTTTGATGGTCAACTCGCCCGTAATGGTGGCATTGTTGGCCGTGGCCGCGGCGCCTTTGATGGGCGTCACACGCGTGATGTTGAAGCTGGCCGTCGTATGCTTGGCCGTGGCGAAAAAGTCGTCGGACGTGAGGTGACCCATGAACTTGCCATACGTTTCCGCATCGGTGATATCGGTGGCTTTAATTGTTTTCATGTCCACCGTCACGGTGCCGCCCACTAGCTGCGTATCAGTTACTAGCAGCTCGCCAGCGCTGAATTGCGCCGTGCCGTTGTGGCCGTGGGTGACGGCTTTGGCCTCCCAGCCGAGGGTGCTTAGCTGGGGCTGCAGCTTATAAGGCGTAGCCGCTTTGGAAGCAGCCGAACGAGGAAAAGGTGCGCCGGAAACTATGGCGTAAGTGGGAACTACTAGCAGCGTAGTAGCAAACAGCAGGGAAAATAGGGGCTTTTTCATTGAAAAAAGGGGTGGAGAATTTGCGAGCGAGAAAGCAGCCGATTGGCTAGCCTCATCTACCTCTACAAAGGTCTCGCCCCACTCCCTCTCGCTCCTTTGATATTTGTCAAAAAACGTGCTCCCTGGGGCGCGTGAGGTAGAAGTTAAATTCCGGTAAGTGCGCCCCCACGTCTTGCTTAGTACAGGCCGGTATGGCAGCGCTAGCCCCGGCTACGAAAGTTCTCTTGGGCAACACTGCGGCCTGCACGCGGCGAAGCGGGGGACGCGTAAAGAGCAGAAGGCCGGTAGTAAGCATGGCGAGGCCAAGCGCAGCAGCTCAGCTTGGAAAGCAACGTCGTAGCTGAGCCGTTTCGCTGGCGTGGATTTACTGTTTTGGGGGGGCGTAGCTCCGGAACTATACGTGCTGCCTCTGTCCGTCTAGCCCAGACCACCTCTGTAGGGCGCGGGCAGCGCTGCCTAGCTAAACCCTTTTATTTTTTGATAAATGTCAAAGGTTCGGCACGGCCCCGGGCTGAACCTTTGTGCTTTCAGTAAGGCTCGCCAATTCGGGCCCGCTACCAACGCTTCACGGACACCTGTCGACACCTGTCGATACCCTGGTCTGGCTTACTTAATAATTTAATTCCTCACCTATAAACCATCACCATGCCAACTGACCCCATCAACGACCTGCTTTATCGCAACCTGCAGGAGGTCTTCGGCGAGGGCGATGCCACTCGCCGTCGGGCAGCCATTGCCGAGCTCTATACGGAAGACTGCGTTCTCTACGTCCCCCCGGGCATCTTCGTGGGCCGGGAGGCGCTCGACCAATTCGCCGGCGAGTTGCGCGCTACCCATCCGCACTTCGCCTATACCCCCCACGGCGAAGCACAGGCGCTGCACAACGGCGGCATCCTGGCGTGGGGTTCGGGCCCGAGTAAAGAGGCCCCCGCCTATACCGGCCTCGATGTCATCATCGAGCGAGAGGGTCAAATCGCCGCCTTGTATGTGTTTGTTAATCCGAAGTTTACCTGATAGCCGGCGGCAAACGCACTAGCAGTTAGCCTTAAAAATATAGAAAGAACGATTGTGTTAATCGACGATTCTAACAATCAGGTATAAATCTAATTAGTAGCTTCTTACGGCTACCTTACTCATGAACCACGAAAAAACGATTGTCGACTTGGTTGTAAATCAATTCGAAGGCAAAGTGCAGCAAACCAGTGCCGTATTTACTACCCTGGGGGCCGAGGCTGCCCAGCTACCAGTGGCCCCGGACCGTAATACCGTCGGCTACCTGCTGGGCCACTTGGTAGCCGTGCACGATAAGCTGCTGGAAGGGTTGAGTTTAGGCGAACGGCTGCACCCGGAGTGGGACAGCCTGTTTTTGGCGCCGCAGCAAAATGGCTCGACGTATCCCGCCTACCAGGAGTTGCTGGGAGCTTGGCAACAAGTCAACGCCGAGCTCGGGGCGGGCTTCGCCACCTTGACCGTGGCCGATTGGCTTACGAAGCATGCCTATGTCAGCGACGAGGACTTTGCCCGCGAGCCGCACCGCAACAAGCTCAACCTGTTGCTGAGCCGCACCGGCCACTTATTTCACCACGGTGGTCAGCTGGTTTTAGTGAAGCGCTAACGCAACCCCGGCCAAAGCATTTTTGCCGCGCCCGCGTTAGCTCCCCTCTGCAGGTAAAGCGACTGGTAGGGAGTCGCCGTGGGCTTTCATCTTTCGCTAGGTACAAACGCCGACCGGCCACACCGGCGACACCTGACTAAACACTAGGGAAAGGGGCAAACACTGTACGGCTTGGTGGATGGAGAGGTAACTCAGGCGGCTAAATAAACCTGGAACTACGGTGATAGAAGGCGTTACTTTGCGCCATTCCCGTTTCAATTCCGAATCTATGTTTGCTGCATTTGAAGAGTATCTAGGTAGTAAGGCAACTTTTACCCGTGCCGAAATCCAGCAAATCCAGGCCGTAAGCGTCCTCAAAAGCCTGCCCAAGCGCCAGTTTCTACTACGCGCTGGCGAAGTTTGGGCTTACCATGCGTTTGTGACCAGTGGGTGCTTGCGTACCTATACCCTTGACGCCAAAGGAGCCGAGCACATCCTCAACTTCGCCGTGGAGAACTGGTGGATTGGCGACCGCCAGAGCCTGACCTCCGGCCAGCCCTCCACCTATAACATCGACGCGGTGGAGGACGCAACGGTGCTGCTCATTAAGCACGAAGACTTCAACCAGCTCCTGCACGGCATACCCACGCTCAATGAAGTGGTCAACACGATTCTGCAAAACAGCTTTTTGACTTCGCAAAGTCGGATTCACGCGGCCATCAGCTACTCAGCCGAGGAAAAATACCGTGATTTTCTGCAAAAATATCCTGCTTTCGCCCTGCGTATTCCCCAGCATATGGTCGCTTCTTACCTGGGCATGACAACGGAAACGCTGAGCCGCGTTCGGCGAAAAATGTAGTCTGCTACCATAGGAGTCTACTACTGGCAGCGGCGGCCCTACCCTCACTTTTTAGCCATGCCTCATTCCATACCCTACAAGCTAGCCTTTCACGGAAGCCGTCCTGACCTGGACTGCCTTCAAGCCTTCGTAACGACAGTCCTTGGGGCACAGAGAGTGCATGAGGAGCCCGGCCTAGCCGCTTGCCAGCTGCCCAGTGGCAGCCTGCTCGAACTCTACGGCCCCGGCGCCTGCTACCCGCCCCACTTATTTGAGCACAGCCCCCTAGTAGCGAGCTTTCCGGTTGCCAACCTGAAGCTGGCGGTAGAACAGGCCCAGGTGGCTGGGCTGCACGTAGTTGCGGGGCCCGAGGAGGTATGCTCAGGTTTACGCTATTGTCACCTGCAACTGCCTGGCGGATGGGTTATCGGACTATACCAGGAAGGCCTAGCCGCACTGGCAGTTCTAGATAACGATGGTGCTTAAACCCCGCTTGCACGCAGGTGACTAATCGCGTGAATCGATGAGTCCATCAACACTAGCGTTGAGGCTGGGGAGCTACCCGACAAGGGAAGGGACCGGTGCGCTCGCTTTAGTAACTTGTTTTAGTGCCGCCGCCTTAAGCACTTGATTACGGGGCTACTTATCCGGTTATAGGTCCGGCTGCTTGTAGCATCTTTTCACTTGGCTCCCTGCCCGTGCGCAAGCTAATTAAGAATCAGCGGCTACCTGGTCGGCCCATTTGTTCTTTGGTTGACGCGGCTGTAGCGCAACCCGCGACGCTTCACCGTCTGCCCACAGTGCTGGTCGTACTATATTTCCCTATAGCGATCCGAATCGAGCAGCGTTACCACCCGTTTGTGCTGCTTGCGGCTCGGAATCAGCTCACTTTCTCACCGATAGCTCAGCGTGTTGGCCAAAGAATCATAGCCCCTCTCCTCCACTCGATGTCATTGTCGATATGGTTATTAAGCGAGACCGTCAAGAAGTGGCGCTGGCCTTTATCGCAGCCTTCTACTTGCTGCCCTTGGAACGTATCTTCGCGCATCTGCCCGGCCGCGACCGGCACTAGTAACTTGCCGCCGGTGATCGTTACTAAATAGAAACGACCATCTTAAAGGAGCGTGCGCGTGAGGGTGTCTTAGACAAAGGGCTATTTTGCGTTCTGACACGACCATGGGCCGGCTAGGCGCCCGAGCAAAGCAGGGAAGTGCCCGGGATGAGAGGAGGCCAGCTGTTAGTGCAGCGCGCTCGGTGTCTTGTCCGCCCCACTATTCGAGCGTTATATGGGAAGGAAAAATAGCTTATGGCTACCCGTCTAATTATCGAGTTCCAAGCATATGCTCGTCCAAATGTGTCGTCCATGAAATCAACGCTCTCAAAAGTATGGCGTTGCTGACTTACTAGGACATGTCTAGACTAGTGGTAAAGAGCAAGCTGCCCTCTTATTCTTTCACCAGCTTCGTGATACGGCCACTCGTCAGGTCGCGCAGCCAGTATAGGCCAACCGGCAACGTATGTACGTCCAGCAGTTGGGGCGAAACCTGGCCAGTACGCACCATGTGGCCGAGGTGGTTGAGTAAATAGTACGGGGGTGCCGAGTGGGCCGTGTACGGTGAAGGCCGCGCTCGTGGGGTTGAGAAAAGTGACGAGAGTAGGCCGAGCAGCAGGTAGGCTTGCAGCTATCATGTAAAGGGTCAAGAAGGCAGCGATGCCGAAATCAAGGCCATCCTGACGATAGCAATACCAGACTAGCCTACTCAACGTGTACCGTTGGGTGTTGTAGCGCAGTCAGTAACTGGTGGCGCGTAGATGGCTGGCACTATCGCTAACAAGGAAGTTTTCTACTTCCTCAATACTGCACTTTGAAACTATCTGCTTGTTTATCTGCCAAATGCCGTGCAATAATGTTGTAGAAACTGCAACAAAAAGGCAAGCTGTTTGCGTAGCAAGGGCATAGCTTGTTCTATATTGTGAAGCATACTAACTATTACTCTTATGCGTACATTCCTTGTCCTCGGTGCTTTATTCTTCTTCCTGCATAGCTCTTGGGCTCCTACCTGGGGCCAATATCTTGCCAACTGGGGTTTGCTTCTTGCAGCTCTTGGTTGGCTGGGGGGCATTACTTCTAAATCAAAAATTCGTTACCAGCGTAATCGTTATTACGATAATGACTATTACGATCAGCAGCACCGCTAGGGTGCTTATCAAATAATCAAAAGCCCCAGCGCGTCGGCGACGGTGGCGCAAGAAAGCGGTGGTGACACTTTCGCAACCGAGCCGCTTAGTTGCAGCGTTTTTCGCTGTTGGTTGGCTTGATCTAGCTCGGCCGCAAAACCTCACGCTGATTTTCTAGTAAGTCGGCATGAGCCCGATTGGTCGGCCCGAGTATCAATTGACTCCGACGCCTGGGCCCTTCTTAGCTAATTTGCCCACTGCCGTGGCTATTCATCAGGCGCTAACGCGGCCGTCGTAACGGAAATGCTCAGCTATGCGCCGGCCAAATACCTGGGGCTAGCTCTACAACGAAAAAGCTACCTACTAAAGCGTGCCTTCGTCAGGCCCAATAGGCTGGTTTTCAATAAAATGAGGTTGCGGTTGAACATAGACGAAAGCAAGCAAAATATCAAGACCCTATTCGGGCTACAGGTAGCTAACCTCCCCCAAATCCCTTTATTCGAGCGGCTTTCCACTCCTTAGTTTGCTGCTCAAGTAGGCCCGCAGCGGACTGTCCACCAGCACGAGTGTGCCATAGGCCAGCAGCAGCAAGCAGAACATACCGATTGGAATGAGGAAGGCGAACGTACTCAGAGAAGGTTTGTATTTTTCTACGTAGCTCAGAAACACCCATAAGAAGGGGTAGTGCACCATATAGAGCGGATACGAGAGTTTTCCTAGAAAGCGGCAAAGCAAGGCATAGCGCGTCGTAAGCTGCGCCCCGGCGCCCAGCCCGACCAGAAAAGGAAAATAGAAAAGCACGACCACCGAATCCGTAAGCCAGTTCACTTGCTTGGAGAAAGGCAAAACGAAGGCCGCAGCCAGCAGCAGCCCCATCACTGGAAACCCAAGGCGGGAGTAGTGTATCCACCGGGCCCGGTAAATCCCGATTCCAATCAGAAAGGAGTAGCTCATGCGAATCGCGCCGGCCCCGAACGTATCCCCACCAAAGCCCACCCCAAGGAAAGTGGCCGTGCGGGCCTCGTAGCAGAGGGCGATGGCCGCCAGCCCCGTTAAGAAGGCGAGTAGGGGCAGGCGCACCCGCACCAAGACGAGCGCGTACACCAGATTGGCCACATACTCCCAGAACAAAGACCAGGTAGGCGGATTCAAGTGAAAGAGATTGAAGTAGCGTTCGGGCACGAGCGGGTACGGAATCAGCAAACACGAAGTCAAAAAGAGCAGGAAGCTTTTATCGGCGTACGCTCTATACAAGTCGCTAAAGGGGTCGAACCGAAAACTCAGCCACCCGAGCACGGAACCAATGAGCACTAGGGGATGGAGGCGAATTAAACGGCGCTGCAGAAAAGAGCGGATCCCTATTTTCGCCAAGCGCGTGTCGTACGCACTGGCAATGACAAAGCCGGAAAGGCAGAAAAAGAAGTCGACCGCTAAATAGGCATGGGCAATAAAATTATCCGCGTAATCGGGAACGGCGAATTCCATGAAGTGGAAGAGCACCACCGCAATGGCCGCAATGCCGCGCAAGCCATCCAAGACATCAAAATAAGGAGTGGTCTGCGTAGCCAGAGCCGTGGGGGTTGTCTGAAGCATGGCGTTTGAGGAGGAGAAACAGAAGTGCCGGACTAGAAGAGGTAGGAATAAGGCTACGGGGCAGAACCTAGACACCCCTTCACGGGGGGAGACCCGAAAAAAGCCAATAATTAAGATAAGGTAAATCGTTTTAGCAAGCACTTCCAAAAGGAAAATCGAGCCGCCATTAGAAGCTCAGTGATGAGCATGCCGGCGAGATTTTGTTTCTTCACCATCGGGAGGAGAGACCGAGAAAGTAAATGGTTCAGTTTCGGTGGCCCATCGCCAGCATCTACTCCTTGGCAATTCACCTGATCAGTACGTCTTAGCGCCGTTCGGTAGCAGATTGATCATTCGAAAAGGGAAAACCAATCCACCGATTTCAGGTAACATTCGCTTCTGAGGGGCGCCTGCTGCGAACAACTGCCGCTCGAACCGGCGCGTTGTTTTCTCCTTGGATTAGGCCAGCCCATTCGCTCTTTCACCCACCTGTTCCCTGCCATGCGTATTCTGCAGCTTGTCTTGCTTTTCCTGGCCCTTGCTTCCGCGGGTCACGCCCAGCCCCGGCCAGCCATGTATTTCAGCGATTCCTCCCGGCTAGGGCGGCCCGTGGCCAAAAACCCGTGCGTGGTGCGCTTCCACAATCAGTACCTGCTCTACTATTCCATTCCCGAAAACCAGACTACCGGCTGGGGCATTGGCATCGCAGCTTCCACCGACCTGATTCATTGGCAAAAGGTGGGCGAACTCACGCCCGCCGCTTCCTACGAGCAAAAAGGGCTGTGCGCTCCGGGGGCCCTGGTGCGCGGCGACACGGTGCATCTGTTCTATCAAACCTACGGCAACGGCCCCAAAGATGCGCTCTGTCACGCCGTCTCAACCGACGGCGTGCACTTTCGCCGTGATGCGTCCAACCCCATCTTTCGCCCCACCGGCGCCTGGACCGTGGGCCGCGCCATCGATGCCGAAGTGGTTGCCTTTAAAGACCAGTACTGGTTGTACTATGCCACCCGCGACCCGAGTTACAAAGTGCAGTTACAGGGCGCGGCCACGGCCCCGCTCACGACCAGCTTTGGCCAAAGCGCCTGGCAGCAGCAAGGTCAGGGGCCCATCTTGGTGCCGAGCTTGCCCTGGGAGAAGAACTGCGTGGAAGGCGCTTCGTGTGTGCGGCGGGGCAAGTACTTATACCTGTTTTACGCCGGGGCCTATAACAACGAGCCGCAACAAATCGGCGTAGCGCGCAGCCGCGACGGGCTGCGCTGGCAGCGACTAGCCACGCAGCCGTTGCTGCCCAACGGCCCGGCCGGAAGCTGGAACAGCAGCGAGTCGGGTCACCCGGCCATCTTCGAGGACCCCGTTAGCGGCCGCACCTACCTCTTCTACCAAGGCAACAACGATCAGGGCCGGACCTGGTACCTGTCGCGGGTAGAAGTGCAGTGGAAACGTGGCCGCCCTTACCTAGTTCCCTGAGCAACTAACCTGCGCCTAAGCCCTAACCGCCACTTTCTTTCCGGCTATCCGAGCCCGTGGGCGCGTACCGCCCGAATTGCCCCCGCTAGCGCCGTCTTATGCAACTCCAGAGAAATCCTGAATCACTCGATGCTGCCAATACGGCAATACGTTGCGCTCGTGCTCGCCCTTTTATGGCTGGAAAGTACAGGGGCTTGCCGACTTACTTCTTGAAACCCCGACCGAGCCAACGGTTGGGGTTTCGCCGTTGGGAGGTTACCCTGTTGGCAAGGTGCTTACCGTGCGCTTCGTGCAAGGGCAGGCGTCGAACACTTCGTTACATAGCAACGTGCGATTTTCAGCACTTTCCTTTGAATGCTGCACGGCGCGAGCCTACGCCTTACTGGTCCGGCAAACGGGCCATCCCAGCGTCAGAGTAATAATAGTATCGGCTGCGCAGTGGCAGGGGGCCGCAAAGGAAATGGCCGGGAGAAGTAAGCAATGATGCCGAGGAAGTACGTTGCCGTTGCGAATAAGCCGAGTACTTCTGCGCAAAAGACCAACCAGAAAAAGTTGAAGCTCTTGCGCAGAGAATTTTAAAACCCAGGTAAGATCAGCGCACACTGGCAAGGAAGCGCGACGGCAATACAACAAATTGATAATAGAAGTATTTCAGTTTTTTATTGCTTCTTACTGATAAATTCGGGCTGCCGACAGGAGGGGAGGGAAACAGCAAATGGCAAGTATTGCTGCTCCCCCGGTCGGTTTATAAGCCAATAGGCTCTGTTACCTTATCTGTTCTCTTCCAGGTACCTATGAAACAAACGTTTACGCTAGTATTCTCCTTGGTAGCCACCGGGTTGCTGCAACTCCCGTCGGCTACGGCTCAAACCAATTCCCCGCAGCCGCGCACCCTCCCGCTTTTGCCACCTCAGATGCTGCTGCCGGCCGGGGCGCGGCCTGTAGTGCACGACCTACCCGCGCTGAGTGGGGCAACGGCCAGTCGTAGTATCCCGGCGGGGCCAGCGCGCCCCTTGCCCGCCCACCCCAGGCAGTCCGCTACTAGCGCCGCGCGCCCGGCCAGCACCTCCGGCCCCGTGCAGGAAGCGTGGGTTGCTCGCTACAACGCAAGCTTCGACGCGGCGGTGGACGTCGTACTCGACGCGGCGGGCAACGCGTATGTAACGGGCTATTCGCTCGGCAACAGCGGCTACGATTACGTTACGGTCAAGTACACGGCCACTGGTCAACTTGCCTGGGAGGCCCGCTACACTGGCACCTCTACCGGTGATGACGTCCCAACCACAGTGGCCGTGGACGCAACCGGTAATGTGTACGTGACCGGTTCTTCCCGGGGGCTAGACGGCAGTTACGATTACGCCACGCTCAAGTATTCGGTTAGCGGGCAGCAACTCTGGGCCACGCGCTACGACGGCCCGGTTAGCAGCGACGCCCTGGCCGCGACTCTGGCCCTGGGCGCCCAGGGCCAAGTCGTGGTAACGGGTACCGCCTACCAGAACGCGCAAAACGGCTACGACTACAGCACCCTGGTCTACGACGGCAGCAATGGCCAAATCCGCTGGGAGGCGCGCTACGGTGGCATGGTTGCGGGGGGAGATGAGCTGCCCGCGGCCGCAGCCGTGGATGAAATCGGCAACGTGTACGTAACGGGCTCCTCGTATGCGAACGGCCAGAGTGACTATGCTACGCTCAAGTACACGTCGAGTGGGCAGCTGCAATGGGAGAGGCGCTACAATGGTCCCGCCAACGGCTATGAGCTGGCGCGGGATCTAGCCGTTGATGCGGCCGGCAACGTGGCAGTGACCGGCACGAGTGAGACGGCGCGCAGCTACGACTACGCGACCCTGCGCTACTCGCCCCTAGGAGAAGTGCAGTGGACAAGCCGCTACAACGGCCCGGGCGACGGCTACGACGAGGCCACGGCCCTAACCCTGGACGCGGCCGGCAACGTGCTGGTAACGGGGTATGCCGATGCCGGCGCCGAAAACTGGGATTACGTCACGTTCAAGTATGCCGCGCTAAGCGGGCAAACGCTTTGGAGCGCGCGCTACAACGGGCCGGCCAATGGCTTCGAGGAAGCACGGGACGTGGCCGTGGACAGCCAAGGCAACGCCTACGTAACGGGCCGCTCCTACACCAGAGACGGCCGCAGCGAATACACCACGCTCAAGTACGCGGCCGCCAGCGGCCAAGCCCTGTGGGCGAGCCGCTCGCCCAATGCCGCCGTTGGGGATCAGGCCGCCGCGGCCCTGGCTGTGGACGCGGCGGGCAACGTCATCGTTACCGGGTACGCCGCCGACAGCGAGGGTCAGACCGATTACGCTACCCTGGTATACGCCGGGGCGAGCGGGCAGTCGCGCTGGAGCGCCCGCTACAACGGACCCGCCGCCGATGAGCAGGCCACGGACTTGGCCGTGGACGCCAGCGGCAACGTGTATGTCACCGGTTCTCGCACGCTCAAGTATGCGCCCAGCGGGCAGCTGCTCTGGTCGGCGCCCGGGGGCACTGCACTGGCAGTTGATGCCACGGGCGACGTCGTTGTAACCGGGAGTGGGCGGACCACCAAGTACGACGGCCGCAACGGTCAGCTCCGCTGGCAAGCCAGTTTCGCGCTGGCGGGCCGGGCCTTTGTGGGCGTAGATGCGGCGGGTGAGGTATATGTGGCCGGCTCGCCCCCGGATCTTAATAGCAGCCAGTACGTCGTTCTCAAGTACGCAGGCAGTACAGGCCAGCGGGTGTGGGAAGCGCGCTACCGCGGCACGGGCTTCCGCAGTGGGTCTGGGGTGGCGGATATGGCCGTGGATGCGGCCGGCAACGTCTACGTGACGGGCAGCGTCATCAACGGCAACACGTCGGACATAGCCACGCTTAAATTCTCCACTACCGGTCAACAACTCTGGGTGGTCACTTACGACCTAATTCGCGATGTAGAGGCACGGGGCTTGGCCGTGGATGCGGCGGGCAACGTGGCAGTAACCGGCGTGAACGTGGTGGGTATTAACAGCGCCGGAATCGTCACGCTCAAGTATTCGCCAGCGGGAGAGACACTCTGGCAAGCCTTTTTTGGGAATTCGTCGGATATGCAGTTCCGCTCTAGCGACATTGGGATGGACGCGATAGGCAATGTATTCGTGACAGGTTTATTTGTGGTAACTAGCTCCCAATACTTGACGCTCAAATACTCTGCAGCAGGAGGACAGCCACTGTGGTTTGATTTGTATACTAGGCCGGAGTTAAGTTATAATGCAGCCACTAGCTTGGCTGTCGATGTGGCGGGCAATGTGATAGTTACGGGCATCTCGACGGGCCGTGAAACTAATGCGGACTACACGACGCTGCAGTATTCGCCTACGGGCCAGCGGGTATGGGAAGCGCGCTATAATGGACCCGCTAATAGTTACGATCAAGCCACAAAGGTGGTGGTCGATGCGGCCCGCAACGTGTACGTAACGGGTGGCTCGCCGGGCCTTGGAACGGGCTTGGACTATGCCACCGTCAAATACAGTCCGACTTCGGTGATGGCCACCCAGACCCCGCGCGGCAGCGTGGCAGCGGAGTTGGCCGTGTTTCCGAATCCGGTCACTGACCGGGCCACCCTTCGGTTCCGCCCGGTTCGCGGTGGTTCCGCGCAAGTGCGCGTGTACAATCAACTCGGCCAACTCGTTGCCACGCTCTACGAGGGCGTGGTGCAGCCGCAAAAATTGTACGAGTTGCCACTTAACTCGCGTTCGTTGGCTGCGGGAGTGTATCACTGTCAGCTTTCGGTAGGCGGACAATACGAATCAATTCGCGTGGTGGTAAACCCGTAAGCCAATAGTAACTCCGTGGTAAAGCGTCTTCTGTCTTAGCAGAAGACGCTTTTTTGTTGGCTTATCTACGAACTGATAGTTACTCGTTTTGAACTCGGCGCGTAAGGCGGGCCTCTCCAGTCACATTTCTTGCCGAGCAACCTTCCCTTATCGGTTAAGCGTAAAGTACCGCCGCCCGTGAGCGGCTAGCAGTTGATGAGTGCTGGCTAGGCTCTGCCTTGCGCCGAAGGAAAATAGTGGTCGAGGATTGAACGCATTTTTTTCATCGTGAGGAGCTTGTCGAGTATGCCGGTAATGGGTAGGCGCTGGATGCAGTATAAGTCCTTGACCAGCAGTGTGGTGGTAAGCAGAGCAATGATGGTGGCTTGCCGCTGCGCCAAGGTCAACTAACTTTTAAATCAACCTTTCAACTATGGCCAACGGGAAGAACTTGGGCGCAGTGGCAATACCGGTTCAGCAATTGCGCCTCGATGCCCTGCCGACGGGCGAAAACAGCTAGCAATTGAAACACGGGCGTGAGTAGGTTCCCCAGCCCTGGTAGGCGCGTGTCGCTCATGATAGCGCACACGGCCAGATGAACAAGGCTTTTTGGCAAACCCTTGTCGTTGTAGAGGCCGTCGACGGCTAGGCCATAGAGAATGCGTAAGGTGTTTTCAAATCCCTCGTGCCCTGGTAGCACAAGGTTTTAAAAGGTGATAGGCGTATCGCCGGGGTTGAAAAAACGGTGTGCCTCCCCGAGCTTGACCATGTAGGATTCGCCGGGAGCCAATAAGAACTTGCGTTTCTTGTCAAGTTCGAGCCCTAGCGTTCCAGTGATGGCAGTAAAGGTTTCGGTGTAGGTGGTGTGGTAGTGCAAGGCGTTACCGCCGCCGGGTAGTAGGGTGATTTCCAGCTCGCTAAGTTGCCCGGCCGTCTCGGCCGTTGTTCGCACAAAGGTGAGCGTGTCCTGCTGAACTGGATTGAAAATAGCACGCTTCACTAAGCTGATAAAGGGAAAAGAGAAGAGGGGGAGCAGCCGCCAGTAGGAGAGAGGACTACAATTTGGTGCCGGACTGGAATGAGCCGTTGTCCACTGCTTTCAGGTACTTGATTAGGCCGGCCATGTAGGTTTGCTGGTCGTCGTAGAGGCTCATGTGGCTGCCGTTGGGGCATATAAGCGAAGTGCCTTGCTGAACCTGCGTGGCAATCCAGGCCATATGCTCGGGGTCCATGGTGTCGTACTTGCCACCGATAGTGAGCACCGGCACGGTGAGCTGAGCTAGGTCGCGGGTACGGTCCCAATGCGTCAATTTGCCGGCTAGCCCAAATTCACTAGGCCCCTGCATGGTCACGTAGAGCGACTGATTGATTTTTCCCAGAGAACGGTTCAGCGGCTCAGGCCACTTGGCCAGGGGAATGCGGCAGATATGCTCCTGGTAAAAATTAGGCAGCAGCAACTCCATGTAGCGCGGATTTCCAAAATCCTTTTTGGCTTCTAGCTGCCGGATTTCAGTTAGTACTTCGGGCTTCATCTGCTTGGCCAGCACTTCGTTGGCGTACTTGCCGTAGGCCGGGCCGCTCATCATCATATTCGAGATGACGAGACCTTTCAGGTTTCGCTGGTACTTGAAGGCGTATTCGGCCGCTAGAATGCCACCCCAGGAGTGCCCGAGCAGGTAGAAGTTATCCTTGTTCAGGTTCAAGGCTTTGCGCACCTGCTCGACTTCCTCTACGTAGCGCGGCAGGCTCCACATAGCGGTGTCCTTGGGGTTGTCGGAGTTGCCGCAGCCGAGCTGGTCGTAGTAGATGAACTCGATACCCTCTTGGGGCAGAAAGCTTTCCAGGCACTCGAAGTACTCGTGCGTGGCGCCGGGGCCGCCGTTGAGTAGCAGCACCTTGAGGCGTGGGTTGTTGCCGAAGCGCTTGGTCCAGACGTTGAACGTGCCCTTGGGTGTGGTGATGGGAACAACCTGCACGCCGCCCGTTTGCACGCCCGTGCTACGGGATGTGAAATAGCCGCTGGTAGTGGCCGCAGTGCCTGGAGTAGTAGAGGAGTTGGCTTGGCAAGCCGCGAGTATGCTCGCGGCGCCGAGTACTGCGCCGACGGAGCGCAGGAGAGTAAGTGGCTTCAACAGAAATGAATTTACGACCAGCCTAACTGGTCAGTGGAAAGTAAATTCGAGACTCCAACTACTTGGCAGATAGTTGAGAGTAGAAAGCCCCCGTGGCACAAGGGGTTAGCGGGCTACCACAGGAGCACGTCAGCTCTTGGGAGTGCTCCGAAAAGGCGTTGAGCTTACCAGGTGCTCGAACTAGTAAGGCTTTCTTAGCTTGTAACTCAAGCTGTAGCCAATTACTGGCGATGTTCGTGCACTGGCATTTTGTTAAGGTGAAAGGTGGCCGTGAGCAGCACCGTATGCTGCCAGCGCACGCGCCGCGGCTCATAGCCTGCCCACCAGTTCCAGTAGAGCGCCTGCGCCGTGATACCCGACCTAGAGGCGAATTGCAAGCCGGCTTGCGAGCGGACCTCCTGCAGCCAGGCATCAGCGCGGTACACGAAGGGCTCGGTGTTGAGCACCAAACTCAGGTGCGAATTGAGCGGGGGCACGATGCCGACCAGGGTGCGCACCCGGTAGATGGGCAGCCGTTCTTGCCCCCCGTAGCGTGTTGGTGTAAACCAGAGGCGGTCCAGCCCGGCCAGCCACGGCGGTGGCTGGGCTGCTTTTTTGGTGGTCCTCCCGCTGCGCTTGGTTGCGCCACCGCTCCATCAGCCAAAACACGTCGGGTTTGTCAAGCTCGGTGTAGGCTTGGGCCATGACGTTGCCGGCCGAGTTGAGCGCGTTCGTAACGTACTCGCTAAGCGCTCGGCGGAAGGCGGCTTGGTGGGTCGGCAGACGTATGTTGCTTCGTTAGCATGGAGTCAGGGGTGTTGTGGTTAGAACAGAGACCTCCAGACGTTTCGCCTACCCCCTCTGGGGGGGTGTTGGTGACAGGCTGTGCCGTGAGCAGGGGTGGAAAAACCTAGGTGCGGCGGGTGTTACAGGCTAGCAGCACGGTGCCGCCAGCCTGCTTGTGGCTAGGTGATGGCGGCCACTACTGCGCCGCTGCCAGGCGCCTCGTGGCAAGCCTGAACAGTGCAAAAGTCTGCGCAGCTAGGCCGCTGCTTTGTCTGATTTTCGACAAAACGTGTTCATTGCATGATTTTTTGATTTTGTATTGACAATCAAGTATTTGTGAATAAAAAAACCGAGCCTGCGTAGGGCTCGGTTTCAATTTTCAAACACCACTGTTACAATAGTTTTAGTGGGGTGCGTACTGCGCCCGATACTCGGAGGGCGAGACTTGATAGCGGGCCCGGAAGCTGCTGGAAAAGTAAGACGGCGTCGAATAGCCTAGCTCGTAGGCCACGTCGGTGATGGTGCGGGACTCGTCGCGCAACAGCTCGCCGGCCTTGGTCAGGCGCAGGCCCTGAATGAACTCCGTGACGCCCATGCCTAGCACCGCTTTCACTTTGCGGTAGAGCTGCATGCGCGTTAGGTTCAAGTGGCGGGCCACGTCCTCCACGCTCAGGTTGGTGTCGCTCAAGTGCGCCTCTACGGTGGCCGTGAGGTTGGCCACGAACTGCTGGTCGGGCGTCAGCGCGGCTTCGTCCAAGCGAAACTCGCGGCGGAAATGCGCGCGCTGGCGGGCACGGTTGGCCAGCAGAGTGCGCACGCTTTCGAGCAGCAGCGCGGGATTGAAGGGCTTGGTCAGGTAGAGGTCGGCGCCGGCTTGCACGCCTTCCACCTGCTGCTCGGCCGCCCCGCGGGCCGTGAGCAGCACCACCGGGATGTGCGAGGTGCGCCAGTCGGCCCGCAGCTTCGTGACAACTTCCAAGCCGCTGAGGCCCGGCATCATCACATCGCACACAATGAGGTCCGGCACCAGGTCGGTGGCCAAGCGGAAGCCGGTGTGACCATCAGTAGCGCTCTGCACCTGAAAATCGGTGTTCAGCTTGCGCGTCAAAAAGCCATTAACCTCCGGATTGTCTTCAATCACGAGCACCAACGTTTCGCTGTCGGCGTTGGCTGCTACCTCGGCCTCGGGCGCCAAGTCGTGCAGCATGCCTTCCGGCTCCTCGAGCCAGCCGGCCGCCGGCTCCTCCCCGGCATCAGTGGCCAGCAGCTCGACCGGCAACTCGCGCGGCAGCGTTACGGTGAATGTGCTACCCCGCCCCGCCAAACTACTGAAGGTGAGCTCGCCCTGGTGCAGGCGCACCAGCCCATGGGCCAGCGCCAGGCCAATGCCGGAGCCCTTGGTTTCGGTTCCTAGCCCGCTTTGGTCGCCCTGGTAAAACCACTCAAAAATGTGCGCCCGGTCCTGCTCCGAGATGCCGCGCCCCGTATCGGCGATGCTAACCTGCACGGACCGCCCCTCGTCGGCAGGTTGCAGGCTGATGGTAATCGTGCCCCGGTCGGGCGTGAACTTCACCGCGTTGGCAAGCAAGTTGAAGAACACCTTGTCGAGCAGATTGGTATCGAAGGAAGCCAGCAACTCGGGCTCGGGGCTCAGCAGTTGCAGCTCGATGCCGCGCAGCTGCGCCGGCTTCTCGAACACTTCCACAATCTCGCGCACGAAGGCCACCAAGTCGCCCCGGGTGGCCCGCACGGCCATTTTGCCCACTTCAATTTTTCGAAAATCCAGGAGCTGATTGACCAACTGGAGCAGCCGCCGGGTGTTGCGGCGCATCAACGTCAAATCCTGCCGTTGGTCCTTGGTCAGCGTGGAGCCGCTGGTAAGCAGCTCTTCTACCGGCCCCATCAGCAGGGTGAGCGGGGTGCGCAGCTCGTGCGAAAGGTTGGTGAAAAACCGCAGCTTCGCTTCCATATCGGCGCGCGCTTGCTGGGCCAGGGCCTCCAGCTGATTGCGCTGCATCATAATTTCCTCGTTCTGGCTGGCCAGCTCGCGGTTGATGCGGTCGTTCTCCTCGTTGCGGCTGGTCAGCTCCTTGTTGATTTTATCGTTTTCCGCGTTTTGCAGGGCCAGCTGCCGGTTTATCTGCCGGTTCTTGCGGGCTGAATGCCACGCCAAGGCCCCTAGGGCAAGCGCCACCACCAGCGAGGCCAGCAACCCGAACACGGCCCGGTGCTGCGCGGTGTAGGCGTCCTGTAGCTGCTGCATGATGCCCTGCTGCCGCTCGATATCGCGCTGCTGTCTGACCGTTTTATCGGTCTGCTGCCGTATTGTAGCCGCGTTGGTCGAGTCGACGACTAGTGTAGCTAAGACATTTTCCCGCTTGAAGGGCTGCTTGGTTAGAATCCTAGCTGCCAAGCGAATAGCATCTTCGCCCGCGGTCGGGTACAGCAGCGAAGCCGTCAGCTCGCCCCGCTGGATTAGTACCGGGTCCAGCCCGTCGACACCAATGATGCGCACTTGCCGGGTGCGGCCCATTTGCTGCAGCACGGCGGCGGCCCCCCGGCCCATGGCGTCGTTGTGCGCAAAAATGAGCGACACCTCGGGATGCGCTTTCAGGGCCGCCGTGAGGGGCGGTTGCACCGCCGTTCGGCTCCAGTTGCCATTCACCGTGGCTACCAGGTGCAGGTTGGGAAACTCGGCCAAGCCTTGGCTGAAGCCTAGGTGCCGGTTTTTAGTAGCCGGCGACTCGGCCGTGCCGAGAATCTCCAGCAAACTGCCGCGCTCTTTAAGCAAGCGGGCGGCGTAGCGGGCGGCGGTTTTGCCAGTTTGCAAGTTGTCGCCTCCCACAAAAGCGGTGTATTGGGTTGAGGCAATCCGCCGGTCGAGCAGCACCACCGGGATGCCGCGCTGGTAGGCCTCCGCCACGACCGGGGTCAGGGTGCTTGCTTCCTGCGGCGAGACAATGAGCAGGTCAATGTTCTCGCGCAGCAGCTCTCGAATTTGCTGCTGCTGTAGCTGGCTACTGCTGCGTGCGTCCGTCATGCGCAGCTGCAGCTCGGGGTGGAAGCTCAGCTCCCGATCCATGCCCGCCGTGACGGCCTGCCGCCAAGTGCCGTCCGTGCTGCACTGCTAGAAGCCAATGCGGTAAGTACGGGGTTTGGTTGGCCCACTACAGGCACTTAGTAGGATGAGAGGTGCCAGGCACCATAGTAATCTGTTTAGAATATTCTCAGTCAAGCCCTTGCATTATCCTCCTAAGCCTGAAACGATGACAGTGTTTATCAAAGATATGTAATATAAAATAGAGAGAATAATCAGCTACTGCCAGGCCCCCACGAACCATTACCTTCAACCAGCTAACATTTAGCTAGGAAAGGAGGCCTTATAGCCGAGCAGCATTCGAGCAGCATTCGTGACCAGGTTCAACGGTTGCATATAGTTGCTTTCTTGACTGGAATGGCCGCTAAAACTTGATTCAGAGCGGTTTGCTACAGTTGCTTTATTAAGTGCTTGTAGGTCAGGTGATACGTTGGCAACTGTTTTCGCTGCTGTTGATTTGAGCAGTGGACTTCGATGAGCCATTGAGTCCAATAACTACTTGCCTTCTACGCTAAGTAAACCGAGCCGGCGCTCCGGTCAGTTAGGCGAGTCTTAGCCCGTAGCGGCCCCGAGCTAGGCGAGAAAAACCACCAGCTACGGTGTCCCACGCAGGTTGCGTTTGGGAAAAGTGCCGGGCACGGTGCCGGTCTTGATTTTGTAGCGAAAGAGCCCACCGGGGTAGTGGTCTTCCTCTTTTAGAAATTCCTGGTCGCGCTGGCTGAGCCAGAACGTTTGCGTGTAGGGAGCTCCGGCCGGGGTAAGCCCTTGCGTTACCAGTTTCCAGCAAGCCACCGGCCGGCCGCCTGGCACGGCCAGCTCCTCCCAGCCCGTCACGGTGTACACCACGTAGGTGGGTGGGTTGCTGCCCGCGTCGTGGAAGGGGATGGCAAAGCGCTTGCCGGCCGCCAGGGGCAGCAGCTCGAAGGTTTCAATATCGAGGTTCCAGTTGAAGGCGGGGTGCCGGAACGCCAGTTGGTACGCCTGCGCCGAGTTGCCCGGCACGCTGTCGGCCCCCGCCACCCCGGTGGGGCTCCAATTGTAGACTTTGCGCCGGCCCTTCACCGTTTCGGCGTGGTAGAGCGGCGCAAAGTCGGCGGCCCGTACCAGCGAGCAAACTTCGCGGTAGCTGCTCGTGTCGCTGCCGTACCAGTGCTGGCTAATTTGAAACGCCGGTTCGCCGCGCAGCTGGGTAATTTGCAGCTCGCGCCGCCACAGCCAGAAGCCCAGCATCTTGGGCTGGGCCGGATTCAGAAAATACACCAGGTACTGTCGGGTGCCCGGTTTGACACGGGCCGTTCGCAGGCGCCGGTCGCCCACCCGAATGGTATCGGTTTGCTGAGCGGCGGCGGGCTGGACCAGGAGCAGGGCGGCCAGCCCCGGCCCGCCGAGCAAGGCGCGCCAAAGGCTACCCGTTAGACTGCGGGTTCGGCTGGGTTGGGTGGCTGGGTGGGTAGCGAGGTGCCGGACTAACCCAAGAGCTTTGTGAAAGAGGGCCATAAGCAAGAGCAGTGAAGGAAGGAGAATGCCGGCAAAGCAAGGTCCGCTGCCTCATCCTTGTGGAGTTATTAGACGCTTGCCGGGCTTTTTTCGGCCACCCGAGGTGGTTTATCGGCCGTTGCTGTTTAGCGGAATTTTCGACGATGGTCGAAAAATCAGCCCGGACGGTCGAAAAAAGCCCCAGCCGTGCCGGAAGGCCGGTTGCAAACCGGTATGTTTACTTTTTCAGCAGCGGCCATTTGCAGGGCGGGCCGCGTCGAAACGTCGCCGCGGGTAATACCAAGCCAAGGGGTTGCCCACGCCATTTTCTTTGCTTGCCCAGCGAGCCGTTGCTTACTACCTGGCCATGAAATCTGTTTTTCCTCGCTACCGAGCCGCGGCACTGCACCTCTCGTACTGGAGTATCTACTTTTCCTTTTTTCTTTATCAGTTCGGGCAAGAGTATCCGCGGCGGCAAGTGGTGCTGGGGCTGCTGGCGGCGCTCGTACTGAACGCCGCACTGGCGTACCTGCACTATTTTTACTTGCTGCCCCGCCTACTGCGTAATCGCCGGGTGGGCCGCTATTTGTTGCTTTTTGCCGGCCCTTACGCGGCCGTGGTCGCCTTGCGTGTCGTGGCCGACCGCCACCTGCTAGCCACGGCCGTCAACCACCGTTACTTGTATTCCACGGCCCACACCTGGTCGGTAGCAATTGGGGTTCTGTTTGTCACGGCCTTCGTGGCCCTGCTTTATTTCGCTGTCCACTGGTTTGCCCTCGAAGCCCGCGCCAAGGCCCTGGAAAACGAGAACCTGACCGCCGAACTGCGCTACCTCAAGGCGCAGCTCAACCCCCACTTCCTTTTCAACACGCTCAACAACCTCTATTATCTGGCTTATAGCCGCTCGGAGCGCACCCCCGAGGTGGTCGCCACCCTGGCCCAAATGATGCGCTACATGCTGGAAGAAGCCAACCGGCCGGCCGTGGCGCTAAGCCGCGAAATCGACTACCTGAGCAGCTACATCCAGCTCGAAAAGCTGCGCCTCAATCACCCCATTCCCATCACCCTGACCGTGGCCGGGCAGCCGGCCGGCCGGCTGGTGGCCCCGCTTATTTTCATGGCGTTCCTGGAAAATGCCTTCAAGCACGGCGTGAGCACCACCACGAGCACCGCCTGGGTGCGGGTGCATTTCGATTTGGTCGGCCCGGACTGCTGCTTCACCGTGGCCAACAGCAAGCTGCCCGCTGCCGCCCCGCCGCCGGGGCCCGCCGGCGCG
The DNA here is from genome assembly GCF_029433095.1 of Hymenobacter sp. YC55. Classification (GTDB taxonomy): domain Bacteria; phylum Bacteroidota; class Bacteroidia; order Cytophagales; family Hymenobacteraceae; genus Hymenobacter. Next base: position 60,797 of record NZ_JARNTX010000003.1, on the reverse strand, counting down.
GGCCTGCCCAACGTTCGCCGCCGCCTAGCCCTGAGCTACCCCAACCGGCACGAGCTGCACGTGGAAGACTTGCCCGACGAGTATCGTATTTGCTTACGCCTGACCTTATGAACCAGCTTTCCTGCCTGCTAGTCGAGGACGAGCCCCTGGCCCGCCAGCTGCTGACCGACTACGTCGGCCAAGTGCCTTACCTCCAGCTAATCGACGCCTGCGCCACCCCCACCGCCGCGTTTGCGGCCCTGGCCAAACACCCGGTGGACGTGCTATTTCTCGACGTGCAGATGCCGGAGATGACCGGGCTAACTTTTCTGCGCCTGCTGCCGCGCAAGCCGCTAGTTATTCTGACCACCGCCTACTCCGAATACGCCCTGGAAAGCTACGACCTCGACGTAATAGATTACCTGCTTAAGCCCATCACCCTCGACCGGTTTTTGCGGGCCGTGCACAAAGCCTACGCCCGCTGGGAACCCGCCAGCGTTGCCAGCGCTACCCCGGTTAAACCCGCTGACCCCGCTTACCTGTTCGTGAAGGACGGCGTCCAGCTCATTAAAGTTTGGTGGGCCGACGTGTTGTACGTGGAAGGCCTGCGCGATTACGTCACCCTCCACACCCGGCAGCGCAAAATCGTCACCCTGCAGCAACTCAAATCCCTCACCCAGCAACTGCCCGCCGACCGGTTTGTGCGCATTCACCACTCCTGCATTGTGGCCCTGGATGCCATAGACGTGGTGCACAAAGACAAGGTCCAGATTGGCGAGCGGTATCTGCCCGTGAGCACCACCTACGCCAAAAGTTTCCGGGAGGCCGTGGAGCGCCACCGCATTTAGGCTTTAGTTGCAAGCTCCTACCTAGGACGCCGCTGCGGAGCCAGGAGGCCAGCCGCGTTTCAGAGGCTCTGCTACTATTGGTGTTTACTACTGGCTGGCCATAGAACTACTTCTAGGCCAGCCTTTAGCAACCCCACCGGCTGGCTGCGGGGTTGCTCTTGCCAATGTTAATGCTACTACTTAACGTACTTGAATACGGCGCCAACGCAAGCACTTTGCGTGTGGCAGGCAGGCGGGCTTGCCGCGCAACCGGTACTGCGTTAACAAAGCCATTGATTCAACTTTTTCACGAGCACAGGACTGCCTCGGCGCAGGCACTGCGCCGAGTTGGGCAACACCTAAGCAAGGGCTATGCGCCTAGTTGCTAGGCACTAAATTACCTCGACCATCGCCTTTATTTTCTGGCCCGGCACGGTTCGGAATTTGTTTCCTTGTTACCTTACCAGTCATGGCAGCGTGCCACAATAGCTTCCTTTCCACTTCGGCGTATGAAAAAACTTCTTCTTTCCACCACATTGTTACTTGTTGCTGTCGCGTCTGAGGGCCAGGATTTCAAGTACCAGACCCCCCCTAAAGCCCTGCAGGATCTGCTCTTGGCGCCGCTCACCCCTCGCGTCAGCCTCGCGTCGGATGGGCGTACCATGGCCCTGCTGCAAGTGCAGGATTATCCTACCGTGGCCGAGCTGGCGCAGCCCGAGTTGCGCCTTGCCGGCCTGCGCATAAATCCGCGCACCAACGGGCAGAGCCGGGTGAGCTACGCCGTGGGCATCAAGCTGAAAACCTTGCCAAACGGTGCCGAAATCGAAGTGAAAGGTTTGCCAGCCCAGGCGCGCATCAGCGACGTGAACTGGTCGCCCGATAACAAGACCATTGCCTTCGCGCTGACCGTGCCCGGCTCCGGCACCGACGGCCGCGTGGAACTTTGGGTGGCCGATGTGGCCGGGGCTACGGCCCGCCGCCTGCTGGCTACGCCCCTCAACGACGCCTTTGGCAACTCCTTTGATTGGGTTTCCGATAGCAAGACGATTTTGGCTTGCACCGTACCCGCCGGCCGGGGAACTGCCCCCGCTGCCGATGCAGCGCCCACCGGCCCGGCGGTGCAGGAAAGCGGCGGCGGCATAAAAACGGCGGCCCGTACCTACCCGGATTTGCTGAAAAACCCCGCCGACGAAAAGCTGTTCGACTACTACGCCACTTCCCAGCTCGTGAAAGTGAACGTAGCCGATGGCAACACCCAGCCCCTGGGCCAGCCCGGCCTGATTCAAACGGCCTCGCCCTCGCCCGATGGCAAGTACGTACTGCTGCGCACTCGCCACCGGCCGTATTCCTACACGCTGCCCATCAGCCGGTTTCCGCAGCGCATCGACGTGCTGGACCTAACCACCGGCGCGGCGGTGAAATCGGTGGTTGACTTGCCCTTGGCCGACGCCGTGCCCATCGGCAACGATGCGGCGCCCACCGGTCCGCGTAATCACGCGTGGCGGGCCGATGTGCCGGCTACGCTGTACTACGTGGAGGCCCAGGACGGCGGCAACCCCAAAACCAAAGCCGACATCCGCGACAAGCTCTACACTTTGGAGGCACCGTTTACGGGCGCTCCCCAGGAACTGGCGGCTTTACCCCTGCGCTTTGGTGGCCTGAGTTGGGGCACCAGCCAGCTGGCTTTGGTGGGCGGCTACCGCTGGGCCGACCGCCACGAAACCACCTGGCAGTTGAATCCTAGCAAGCCCACTGCGCCGCTTACCGTGCTGTTCGAGGGCTCGTCGGAAGATAAATATAAGGACCCGGGCACGCCGTACGAGCACCGCAATGGCCAGGGCAAATCGGTGCTGCTTACGGGCGGGCCCACGGGCCAGAGCCTGTATCTGCTGGGCGCGGGGGCTTCGCCCGAAGGCGACCGGCCTTTCGTGGACGAGCTGGATTTAAGCAGCAAGAAAACCATCCGCTGGTGGCGGTCCCAAGCCCCCGTGTACGAGGTGCCCGTGGCCATTATCGATGCCAGCGGCAAAAACCGACAGCTGCTCACCCGCCGCGAGTCGCTCACCCAATCGCCGAACTACTACCTGCGCGACGCCACCAAAAAAGACAAGCTCACGGCCGTAACCAAATTCCCGAACCCGTACGCGGCGTTCGGCGGCAGCTTTCCCAAACAGGTGCTGAAGTACAAGCGCGCCGACGGGGTGGACTTGACGGCCAACCTTTATTTGCCCCCGAACTACAAGAAAAGCGACGGCCCGCTGCCCACGCTCATGTCGGCTTATCCGTTGGAATTCAAAGATAAAAACACGGCCGGCCAGGTGAGTGGCTCCCCGTACACCTTCACCCGCCTGGGTGGGGGCTCGCCGGTATTTTGGGTTACCCAGGGCTACGCCGTATTGGAAAATGCCAGCGTGCCGATAGTAGGGGAGGGCAGCAAAGACCCCAACGATACCTACATCGAGCAACTGGTGAGCAGCGCCAAAGCCGCCATCGACGAAGGGGCGCGCCTGGGCGTAGTGGATGCCGACCGGGTAGGCGTGATGGGCCACAGCTACGGGGCTTTCATGACGGCCAACCTGCTGTCGCACTCCAACTTGTTTAAAGCGGGTATTGCTCGCAGCGGCGCCTACAACCGGACCCTCACGCCCTATGGTTTCCAGGGCGAAGAGCGCAGCTACTGGCAGGTGCCCGAGGTGTACAACGCCATGTCGCCGTTCAACTACGCCGACAAAATGAAGACCCCCCTGCTGCTCATTCACGGCGAAGCCGACAACAACCAAGGCACTTTCCCGATTCAGAGTGAGCGGTACTTTTCCGCGCTGAAAGGCCAGGGTGCTACCGCTCGCTACGTGGTGCTCCCGGCCGAGGCGCACGGGTACACGGCCCGTGAAAACCTGCTCCACGTGCTGTGGGAGACGAATGCCTGGCTGGATAAGTACGTGAAACCATCCAAGCCGGCAAACTAATACGGCAAACAAAGCACACGCTGAAAGTGCCAAGCCTGAACTACCGAGTAGTTCAGGCTTTTTTGCATATGCCTGTCGACCTGCTATTGCCAACCTACTAACGGGGCCGTGAACCCTACGCAAGGTCAACCCGGACTACGGCCTGCTGTAGCTCCCTACTAGAAGAATCACCCCTCGACTATTACTCAAGCCATAAAGAGAAATACGTTCCTCGATACCACTGTTGCGGCAGTTGCTAAAAAAATGCGCCGGCAGAACTGGCTTGTAATAGTGCAATATAAAGTAGCTAAATCCTTCTTTTATATAATTTTTAAGAGACGATTTGCAAGGGAAATCGATTGCAATATTTTCAATATTAGCGTTGTTTTATGGAATAAATTATCAATTTAATTATGATACTGTTACTATTTTGCTTTTTCTTAGGGCTTATAACTGGAATACTATCAATAAACGATTCAGTGCATGAGAAAACATTACGCTCATTTCTGCTGGCAATGCCCACACCTACAGAGGGCAAGTTGTAGACAAAGCAGGTAACCTAACACGGATCGAAGAATAGCTGCAGAAAACGCAGCGCGACCAGGGTAGCTGCCCTTGTCTGAGGATCCTTCCTGCCTTACTGCCCCTGCGACTACGTTGACGTGCGCTCCGAGAAGAGTAGCCAGGGACACAGCTGCCAGACACTCACCAGCTAGAGCGGTGACAACAAGTGAAAGCCGGCTAATAATTAGTTGACCGCAAGCAGTTTAACTGCTTGGGTCGGCTTTGGAGCGTGCTGAAGGCAGCGAGTAGGAAGGTCCGGAAAGCGGCAGGGTAGCTCAGCCAACACCTCGTTCATTCAACAACTCACAATTCATATGAAGAAAGCTTTACTTTCCAGCATTGTTTTGATGTCGGCCCTCCCCGTGCAGGCGTGGGCGCAAAACAAGGCGGTAACAGGGCGAGTGACGGATGCCATTACCGGCGAAGGCATGCCCGGGGTGACCGTCCACCTCAAAGACACTTCCACGGCCGCGCCAACCGATGAGAAGGGCAATTACAGCATCAGCGTGCCAGCCAGCGGGGGCACCCTGGTGTTCACCTTTATCGGCTACATCAACAAAGAGGTGGCCGTCGGCAGCCAGTCCACGCTCAATGTGAGCTTGGCTACCGACTCCAAGAGCCTGAACGAGGTAGTGGTGGTGGCCTACGGTACGGCCGATCCGGCAACGTACACCGGTTCGGTGGCGCAGATTGGGGCCGAGAAACTCGCGCAACGGCCGGTAACCAACATCACCAACGCCCTTGCGGGCCAAGCGGCCGGGGTGCAGGTTTCCGGTGGCTCCGGCCAGCCGGGCTCCGGCCCTGAGATCCGCATCCGGGGATTCAGCTCGGTGAACTACGCCAACGACCCGCTGTACGTCGTGGACGGGGTGCCGTATACGGCCGGTTTGTCGAACCTAAACACCGAGGATATAGCGAGCATCTCGGTGTTGAAAGATGCCGCTTCCACTGCCCTCTACGGTTCCCGGGCCACCAACGGGGTGGTGATGATTACCACGAAAAAGGGCAAGAAAGATCGGGTGCAGGTCAACGTACGGGCGTTGCAGGGCGTTTCCTCGCGCGCAGTTCCCGAATATGAACGCGTAAACGCGCAGCAGTACTACCCGCTGATGTGGGAAGCCTACCGCAATAGCCTGGTCAGCGCAACCGTCACCAACGCGCAGGCCAGCCAACGGGCTACCGCCGATATCAAGGGCCTGCTGGGCTACAACCCGTTCAACGTGCCAAACAACCAGATTGTGCTGCCCGATGGCACGCTCAACCCGGAAGCGCAGCTGCTGTGGGGCGATGACTTGGACTGGGAAAAAGCCTTGACCCGGGACGGTTCCCGCTCTGATTATACGGTGAGCTTCAATGGCGGATCTGAGAAAAGCGACTACTACGTTTCGCTGGGCTACCTGAACGAGAAAGGGTACCTGATCAAATCGGACTTCGAGCGGTTTTCGGGCCGGTTGAACGTCAACACCAACCTAACCAAGTGGTTCAAGGCGGGTGTAAACCTGAACTACACTCTCACCAACTCCAATCAGGCTAGGGCGGGCACAGGAAGCGCCACAAGCTTTGTGAATCCTTTCTTCTTCAGCCGCGGGGTGGGTCCGATTTACCCCATCTACCAGCACGACCCGACCACGGGGGAATATGTGCTCGACGCGAATGGCCAACGGATATACGATTTGGGCGGCTCCTCGCCAACCATGACCCGCCCCGTGTACCCAGGCCGGCACATCATAGCTGAAACGGAATGGAACAACAACCTCTACCGGAACAATGTGCTGGGTGGCCGAACCTATGGGGAAATCACCTTCCTGAAAGACTTCAAGTTCACGGCTAACTTCGCGGCGGACATCACCAACTACGAAGAGCAGACCTACGAAAACACCATAGTAGGTGATGGTGCGCCAGCCGGGCGGGCGGGCCGCGTGCTGTACAACCTAACGAGCTACACGGCCAACCAACTCCTCAACTACACCCGGACGCTGGCGGACATGCACACGGTGGATTTCTTGGTGGGCCACGAGAATTACAGCCGAAGCCGGGACTACCTGAATGGCTCCAAATCAGGAGAGGTAATTGCCAATAACACTGAGCTGCAGAACTTCAGCACCATTAATAGTTTCAACACCTATCTGCAAGAACACCGGATAGAGTCGTATTTCGGGCGGGCCAACTACACCTACAACGACAAGTACACGGTTTCTGCCTCGTACCGGCGGGACGGCTCTTCCCGCTTCTACAAGGACGTGCGCTGGGGCAGTTTCTGGTCGGTGGGGGGCTCGTGGCGCCTAGACCAGGAAACCTTCTTCACCAAACCTAAGTGGGTGGACATGGTGAAGCTCCGCTCGTCCTACGGGCAAGTGGGCAACGAAAACCTTGAAAACACCGACGGCAATCAGTATTACGCCTGGCAGGCGCTCTACACACTCGGCCAAAACAACGCCGCCGAGCCGGGCTACTCGCAAGCAACCCTAGGAAACCGGAGCTTGCTCTGGGAGAAGAACAACAGCTTCGACGCGGGACTGGAATTTGCCTTGTTTGGAAACCGCCTGAACGGTTCGGTTGAATACTTCAAGCGAACATCCGAAGACCTGTTGTTTGAAGTGCAGTTGCCCCTGTCCAGCGGGGTAGCCAACCGGATTGAAAACGTGGGCACGATGTACAACCAGGGCGTAGAACTGCGCCTAGCCGGTGATGTCATCAAAACTGACGCCTTCACCTGGAACTTGGATGTCAACTGGACCACTTTCAAAAACGAGATAACCCGGCTGCCTTACCCCGAACTGGTGTCCGGCACGAAAAAGCTGAAAGTAGGCGAAGATTTGCAGTCGTTTTGGCTACGCGAATATTATGGCGTTGACCCCGATAACGGCAATGCTCTCTACCGCGCCAATACATACAACGAGGCCAACAGCAAGATCATCGGATCCGATACCGTGACTTGGCTTGCCAACAACGCCCGGTACCATTACGCCGGCACGGCTATTCCGAAGTTCTCAGGTGGTGTTACGAATACGTTCTCCTTCAAAGGCTTCACCCTGTCGGCGTTGCTTACCTATTCGGTAGGCGGCAAGTTCTATGACGGCCAGTACGCCACCCTAATGAACCACGGCACCTACGGCGGCGCCATACACAAGGACATGCTGAACCGGTGGCAGAATCCGGGTGATATCACCGACGTGCCTAAAATGCAAGCCGGAAATACAGTCAACCTGGGGGCAGAATCCGACCGGTGGTTGATTGATGCTTCCTACCTGAACTTCCGCTCGGTGAGCTTAAGCTACAACCTCCCGGCTCCTCTCACCACTAGGCTCAAGCTGCGCAACGTGAACATCTTCGCCACGGGGGAAAACCTAGCGCTGATTTCCAAGCGAAAAGGCATGAACGTGGCCCAAACCTTCACGGGTACTACGTCGGCGGTGTACGTGCCCGCCCGGGTGCTTTCTCTGGGGTTGAATCTTTCTTTGTAGCAACTGATTGGACTGAACAGTCATGAAAAAGACTATATACAGCGCGTTGCTAGCCAGCGCCATAATTTTTTCCTCCTGTGATAAGGAGTACCTGGATACGGCACCCACTACTGCCGTAACAGAAGGGGATGTGCTGTCCAGCACTAAAAACGGGATGGCGGCGCTGAACGGTATCCATCGGATAATGTATCTCCAACACAATGGGAGGCAGAACCAGGGCGGAGAAGGTTCGAACAAGATCATGATGGATGCCTTGGGGGAAGACTGGGTGCAGACCATAGGAACGAGCTGGTGGGCCGATGAGCACAACTGGATTGCACACCGAAATGCTACTTCGACTACCTCGTACAATCATGCCTGGTACTATTTCTACTACCGCATCATAGCCAATGCCAACGTGCTCATCAACGGTTTGGGCAGCGCCACCGGCCCGGAAGCAGAAAGGCAGATGATAATTGGCGAGGCCCTCGTATACCGGGCCTGGGCTCATTTTCAGCTGGTGCAAGTGTTTGGGGAGCGGTACGACGCCGGCAAAACCAACAGCCAGTTAGGCGTACCCTTAATGACTTCTAGCACAACAGTAGGCCAACCGCGCGCTGCTGTGGAAGAGGTGTATACCCAAATCAACGCGGACTTGGATGCAGCCATCGGGATGCTGACCGGCGCGGCCAACCGCCCGGCTAAATCGCACTTCAATGCGGCGGTGGCCAAAGGCATCAAAGCCCGGGTGGCCCTGACCATGCAAAACTGGCCCCTGGCCGCACGGTTAGCGCAGGAAGCCATTCAGCAGAGCGGCGCTACCCTCATGAGCCGGACGCAGTACACGAGTGGGTTCAATAGCATAGAAAACCCGGAGTGGCTGTGGGGTAGCAAAATGCAGGCCGACCAGACCAGCTATTTCTACTCTTTCTTCGCCTATATGTCAGCCAACTATAGCTCGACCGTTATCCGGCAGAATCCGAAGAAAATCAACTCGGTGCTTTACAACCAAATCCCGGCCACTGATATCCGTAAAGCCCTGTGGGACCCGACCGGAGCCAGTATACCAGCTCCTGCCACGGGTGTGAAAGCACCGTATGGGCATAAGAAGTTTCTGGTGGCGGACCCGAACCTGAGCATCGGGGACGTGCCGCACATGCGCTTAGCCGAGCTGTATCTGATCCAGGCCGAAGCCGAAGCCCGGCAAGGACTGGCCGCCGCGGCGGGCACGCTGTTTACGTTGGTAAGTGCGCGCGACCCGCAGTATGTGCGTTCCACCCGCACTGGGCAGGCGTTGGTAGATGAAATTCTTTTCCAGCGCCGCATAGAGCTGTGGGGCGAAGGGTTCCGGTTCCTGGACTTGAAACGCACCAACAGCCCGCTAGATAGAACAAGTAAGAACCATATTACACAGTGGGCCTGGGCCCTCACCGGTGGCAACCTCCGGGTAGCAGCTGGGGTTAAGGAGTGGCAATTCCTGTTCCCGCAGGCGGAACTCAATGTCAACAAAGCCATTGTGCAAAACCCCCTGTAGACACAAGTTTTCGGGTATTGACTACACTGAAGAGGTGTACGCACGCCACGCATAAAAATGAAAAGAGCCGCTCCGTAACAGAGCGGCTCTTTTTGTTTCTTCGCAGAGCTACCAGACTCCCACCAGAAAGGCTCGCCCCAAGCCAGGCTTGCACACTCTTGGCTGTTAGCAACGGCCGGGTTTGGGTGTCCTGGGTGCCGCTGCCCGGTCACGGGCTTGCGGCACTGGCCACTATGCCCGTACCGCCACCCTGGATGCCTTAGTGGCGCGATTAGAGCCCTTGCTGGCGGAAACCAGTGGAAACCAATGGAAACCAGTAACTAGTCGAAGGACTCCTTGGTCACGCACCGTTTATGCTAGAACTAAAGCCCTTCACCCCTTCAGACGCGCCGCTCATTGCGGAGATGCGCAATCACCCCGGCATCCTGGCCAATGGCTTCGACGCTACCCCCAATCCCTATACCCTGGTTGCCGCCGAGGCTTTCGTGGCCGCGCAACTTCCCAAGCAGCCGGCCGAAAATCTGGCTGTCTGGCGCAACCAAGAGTTGGTGGGCAGCATTGGCCTGTGGCGCAAAGAAGACGTGTTCCAACTCAGCGCGGGCATGGGCTACTGGGTTGGCGTCCCGTACTGGGGGCAGGGCGTGGCCACCGAGGCCATTCGTCAGTTTACGGCGTATGCGTTTGCCGCCTTCGACATAATACGATTGGAGGCTGGCGTGTTTGCCTTCAATCAGCCGTCGATGCGGGCCTTAGAGAAAAACGGCTACTATTTGGAATGCATCCGCCGGCAGGCCGTGGTCAAGCACGGGCAGGTGCAGGACGACTATGTCTGGGTCAAGCTCAAGCACCCCGAGTTGCCGACTCCCTACCCTGCACCGGCGTAACTTCTGAGGCCCTTGTTGCGCCCGAGTACTTAGGGCCGCCTAGCAAAGCGGCTACCGCTGCAAACGCGTCAGATGGCTAAAGAAGCCGACAACGCGCATCAGCTGGTTGTGCTCGTTGAACTCCACAAAGTCGGTGCCGTAGGTTGTTGGGTTATTTGGTTGCCGCAGCAGCCAATGAAAGCGGCCAACCTGGTGGTATTCCTCCAAGGTGCTGTTGAGGGAGAGGCGTGCCCCTGGCAGGGCCTGGTGAAAGCCCGCAATCACGTCGAGCAGTGCCTCAACCCCGCGCACCACGGGCGTTTGTGGGTCTTCATAGGTGGAATCAGGGGTCCAGCAGTGGGCTAACTGCGCCCGTTGCTGGTCGCGGTCGGTTTCGGCCCAGGCGGCGGTGTAGTGTTGAATGACGAGGTGGCGGTCGAGCGCAGGCATGGTACGTGAAAAAGGAAGTGGAAAACAAGCCCCAGAGTGCTTTCCTGGGCGAGACCAGCTAAAGCAAGTAAGCGCCAAGCAGCGCTGGCCGTTAGTTCCGGCATGTGCATGGGCCAGGAAAGGATGGGGAAGGAGCTGGCAAAGTTCGGAGATGACACTTCGCGGCTGCTTAAACTACTTTAAGAACTTTTCCCTGCGCCCACTTTTTGGCCAGCATGCTTTAAAACCCAGATAGATGACCAGAAAGGTGGCAATGCGCCTCTAGCTACGCGTTGGCGCGGCCGAGGTGGTAGGGGTGCTCGGCGCAATAAACTTCTGCCGGAGTCTGAAAAGGGCTACGCGCAGCCCCGACCAGCCACCCTCGGGCAAGTGAAGCTCGCGCAGTTCGCCCAAGACTTTGCGGCTGCTTTTGGAAAGTAACAACCTTACAAGTCCAGGGCTTTACCCTAATCAAGTTGCCCTAGGGCAAAGCCCTAGACTTATAGGGTCTTTGCAGTTGGAGAAGCGGTCCTGAATTTACGCTACCCCAAACAAGGCCAGCAGGTGCGCCAGCGCGCGGGGCGAATGCAAGGCTTCGGTTTGCGTTAGGGTTTCCTGTGCCACTAGCGAGGCCCGCTCGCGCATGCGAGCTTCGTAATGCCTGATTGCGGTGCGCACATCGGGGAAGTGTTCGTTAGCGAGGTTCTGGCTCAGTTCCAGCGCGTCGAGCATAGCCATGTTTACACCTTCGCCGGCGTAGGGTGGCATCAGGTGCGCCGCGTCGCCCAGCAGGGTGATGTTGGCTTGAGCTTCCCAGTTCTGGTCGAGGGGCATGCAGTACTGGGGGCGGGGCACGAACCGGGTGGCTTTGTTGGTAAATAATTCCTGCCACATCTCGTCCCAGCCAGCGAATTCTTGTTGAAACCAAGTTAGCACCTGCGCCGCATCAGTAAAGTCGATGCCGCTGTTTTTTACCCAGAATTCGGGGGTTCGGCAACCGGTGTAAAAGCAGAGGCTGCCGTCGCCTTTGGCGCTGGTGATAAGCGTGTGGGAGTTGCCCATCGCAAACACCTTCCCGCCCTGCGTCAAGGCGTGCATGCGGGGCGCATTGCGGGCGGCGTGGTACACGGTGCCTTCCACCACCGTTACCCCGGCATAGAAGGGTTGAATCGGCGTCACGAGTTGCCGGATGCTGGAATTGGCGCCATCGGCCCCGATGACGAGGTCTGCCGTGGCGGTCGTGCCGTTTTCAAAGGCGAGCTGCCACCCCTCGCCTAGGGGAGTTAACGCTGCTAGGCGGCGGTCCCACACCACCGTGTTGGGTTGCAGCGAGTCGAGCAAGAGAGTGCGCAACGGTCCCCGGTCAATTTCAGGACGAAACCAAGGGTCGCCGAAGGTGGCAGTTTGCTGCTCTTCGTGCTGGTCGTAAGCAATAGCCGCGTGTTGGTTTACCAAACGTAGCCGGTCGGCGCCGGGCCGGTAGCAGGCTTTGAACTCGTCTAGTAACTGGGCGTGGCGCAGAGCGGCCAAGCCTGAATCGTTGTGTAAGTCCAGCGTGGCGCCCTGAACCCGCACCTCGGGGTTAAGGTCACGCTCGTATACGTTGACGGCGGCCCCGTTTATTTGCAACAGCCGGGCCAGGGTCAGGCCGCCAGGGCCACCGCCCACAATGGCTACTTGTTTGTTTTGAAGTAACATGCTTGCATGGAATGAGTTGATCCAATGCAAAATTATTTTCCCGGCAAGGTGGATAATTGAATAAATCGGTCATCGTGGTTGCGGGCCACTTCTTTGGGTACGGCGCCCGTGTATTTCTTCATCTCGCGAATGAAATGGGCTTGATCGGCAAAGTTCCCTTCGGCGTACAGCTGGCCGGCTTTAAGCTGCGGCCAGGTGGCCCGAAACCGGAGGATGGAGCTGTAGGCTTTCAGCGGGAGGCCAAACATGCGGGTAAAGTACCGGTTGATTTGCCGGCTGCTCCAGCCGGCCGCCTCGGCCAGCGCCTGAACCGACAGGCTGCCGTGTGAGGCATACAGCAGCTCGAACAGCTGGCGTTTGCGCGGGTCAACCCGGGCGGGAAGGGCCTGCGTGATGCGCGCCGCTGCTTTCGCACAGAAACCCTCGAAATCCTGCAAGTCGTCTATGCCCATGCCCAAGAAGTTGCCGGGCAACTCACACCCGTTTTGCAACAAGGAGCCCACTTGGGTTGGCAGGATGTATTCAACTGCCAACAGATTCCAGCTGATGGCAAATACGGTGGAGTGCGGCGCAATTACTTGGGCCTCGGGCCGGTCCTGCAGCCCTAGCAGGCTGACGTGGTAGGGTTCGGCAGCGGAAACGGAAAAGAATACGTCAATGCGACCATCAGGCACGAGGACGATGGGCTGGGCCAGTCCCGTTGGGTTAACCAGCATCCAGAAACTTTCGACGAAGGAAGTTAACAACGGTTCCGGTTTAATGGCCCGGTACGTAAGGTCAAGGAAAGCCATGCCGGTATTGCTGTAATGGTTGTCTTTTCATGACCTTAACTGAAGTTTATTATTTTACCGATATTCTTTACCATTCAACCACCACTGATGCGACTAGTTGCTGTTTCGATCTTGGGGCTGCTGGCACTAACTGGCTGTTCATCGGGTAAGCCTGCCCGAGAGGATAAGGAATGGATCAAGCTCTTTAACGGCCGGGATCTTTCGGATTGGGTTGTCAAAATTCATCACCATGACGTGGACGAGAATTTTGGGAATACGTTCCGGGTTGAAGATGGCATTATCAAGGTGCGCTACGATCAATACGGGGATTTCAACGAGCAATTTGGCCATTTGTATTACAAGACGCCCTTTTCCTCTTACCACCTAAAATTAGAGTACCGATTCGTAGGGGCGCTTCAAGAAGGGGCCCCAAGCTATACCTTACGCAACAGCGGCGTCATGTTTCACTCCCAGGACCCGCGCACGATGCCGAAAGAACAGGATTGGCCGATTTCGGTGGAGTTTCAATTTCTAGGCGGCCTTGGGGATGGCAAGCCGCGCCCGACCGGAAATATGTGTTCGCCGGGCACCCACATTGTGTACCAGGGTCAACTTGACGAGCGCCACTGCATCGAGTCCACCTCGAAAACCTACGAGGGGGATCAATGGGTGAAAGCTGAACTTATTGTGTTGGGCGGTTCGCGCGTTATTCATGTCATCAACGGCGACACCGTTATGCGCTATGCCAACCCGCAGATTGGGGGCGGGGTCGTGAATCGTTTCGATCCGGCGATAAAACGGGATGGGCAACTGTTAACAAGCGGGTTTATTGCGCTGCAGAGCGAAGGACAGCCGGTTGATTTTAGAAACATCGAACTAAAAGACTTGTCTGAAAAGCAGTAAGAAGCAGACCCTAACCAGCGGTGCGTGCTAAGAGCCATAACGGCGTATCACTCCCAACTAAGCTTGTACAACACGTGGCCACGAACGGCCCCATCCTGCTCGTTTGGGAGCAGTACCGCGCTGAGGTCCGTGTTGCCGGAGCAGGGGCTGGTCGTGAGGTGCTGCTGCCAGAGTACCGCGTTGACTAGACCGCCTAGCGCAAGGCCCGCACTTCCGGGTCGCGGGCTACTTCCACACTGCCCACCTCGGCCACCACTTAGGCCTGTTGCCAGCGGTAAAGCAGCTTCGGGCTGATGCCCAGTTGCAACGCGGCGGCCTGCGCGCTGCGGCTCTCCGAGGTCAGGCGCAACGCTTCCACTTTAAAGGCCGCGTCGTACTTGCGTCGTTTGTCGGGCGACGATCCGCTTGCTTTTGCTGCCATGGCCGAAGAAATATACGTCCTACTTCTGTCCGGCCCAACTAGACCACCTCAGTAAAGCCCGGCCAATGGTCGGGCTTCTTTTTTATTTCGCCAGTACCAGGAGTGGGCATCGAATCCACCAAGAACTTGCCTCACCTGCGGTCTGCAAGCAGATCCGCCCTTCCCACTTGGCAATCGTGTCAGTGTTTCGTAGGCTCTCTTAGCGCCTAGGGTTGAAAACCTCTAGCACGTACACCTCACCCGCCGGGGTAACTACGTACGACACGTGGTAAGACTTCACAAAGTTGGTTGAATCCCTAGTTCGGAAGCGATGCACGACTAAGGTGCCACCAGCAAAGGCCGCGTTGTTTTCTGGGTTGGTATACGAACTTGTCTGGAATTCTCCCGGCTGGTAGAACACTTTTCTAGCGGATGCCCGCGCATAAATGTCGGCGCGCACGGCCTCCCGTGCTTTCTCTTCCTTCGACCTATCTGGCCCCTGCGCAAGCGCACGGAGCGATAAGAGGATGCCGAATACAGGTAATAGATTTTTCATGATCCTAGACATAACAAAAGCCTGGCCAGTGGTCGCCCCTCTTGCTTTAAAAGCATAAGGTTAAGCTGTGCGACAAACCCGCCCAAAAATTACCTGTCAACTTGTTTTTGCCTCAAGGCCACGCGGTAATTAACCGTGCTGCCACTGCTCTGTTTCCGGAGCGCCTGTGCAGAGGATATGCAGATCCCGTACCCTGCTATGAAGACCAGCGTGGAAACCAGAGGTGTCACTAGGTGCTCAAACCCCTGTTAGTTATGGTCGCGTCGGCATTTGAATTTCTACCGCTGGGAGCTCACCTCCATGGAAACGAGGCCGCTCGACACCCACCTCACTAAGAATCAGAATCGCAAGTATGGGGTACACAAATAGGAGCAGTGCAGCCTAGTGAATACCCTGCGCCTGGCGCCTAGTCGAGGGCCGTATGATAAGCAGCAGGACCAGTCCAATAAGGGGGGCGCGCCATTAGGGCCATCGGTGGCGTGTGTTCCCCTGCTCGTGGCCGTACTGGTTGTTTTCAATCCAGCCGTCAACCACCATTTCTTCCTCCCCAAAGGCATTGGAGCAGACCGCCCAGCGGGCGGGTAGTTGCAAGCGCACGAGTGGCGGGTGGGCCATAGCGGAAGAAGGTAGTTGTTAGCCAAACCTAAAAAAAGACCGTGGTGTGGCCCTGTTGCTTGACCGAGTGCAAATAGGCAAAGCGTTGCACCCCCAGCTCGTTGGCATCTTCGCTGTTGGGGTCGGTGACCGCTACCCATGAATTTGCGCGCCCCGCCCTGCATCGCATTGGGCAGCAGGCCGTGTAGCAATCCCCGGTGGGGTATCAGTGCTTCGATTGAGAAGACCTGGCTAGGGCTTAGTTGTTGCGCCAACCATGACAACTCCGCTTCTGTATTAGGCTTTGTAGGCCAGTTACATTGCCCTCATCAGCAAGCCACCGCCGCTAGACGTATCAAGCCAGTCGCGTCCTGGTCAGCGCTGGCCCTGGTCCTCCGGGCGGCGGCCAGCCGGTATACGCTTGTTTCTTCCTGAGAACCTTCCTCCTTAGAAGGAAATAAGCAGCAGGAGGGAGGTATCGGAAATGTATTCGCGTTGAATGAATCTCGTTCCCACACCGACAGCCCCGAAAACAAGGGTAATCGTGGTCTTCTTTGGCTTTCTCTGCAACAGTTACTAGAGTAGAGGCAGTACCCGATTTTGTCGCGTTTGTACAAGACTGGCGGCGGTCAGCTCGGCAACTTTGCCCTATGAACCCTCCCTTACGTCCAGACAAAATATGTTACTGCATAACCGACAAGTAGCCATCCTCGGAGCGGGTCCGGTGGGCTTAACCATGGCCCGCTTGCTCCAACAGCAGGGCGTACCCGTCACCGTCTACGAACGGGATGCCACCCCTCAGGCCCGCGTGTGGGGCGGCACGCTGGATTTGCACGAGGACACCGGCCAAGTTGCCCTGCACCAAGCGGGCTTGCTAGCCCGCTACTTCGAGCTGGCCAAGCCCATGGGCCGCACGCTCGTCGATGCGCAGGGCCAGGTACTGTTGACGACTCCACCGAACACGACCAATCCCGAGCTGAACCGCAACGCGCTGCGCACCCTGCTGCTGGAGAGTCTGGCGGCCGGCACCGTGCAATGGGACCACCACGTTACCAGTTTGGAGCCGGCGCAGGATTCCTGGCAACTGCACTTTGCCAACCGCCCCCCCGCCACGGCCGAAGTGGTTATCGGGGCCAACGGGGGCCTGTCGCGGGCCCGAGCGTACGTTACCGCCGCCGAGGTCGCCTACACGGGCACCTTCATGATTCAGGGCGAAATACGGGAGCCGGCCCACAACTGTCCCGACTTTTACCGCCTCTGTCAAGACAACATCCTCATGTTCGCGGCCGACGGACTCACGCTCGTAGCCAACCCCGACAACGCCGGGGCGCTGAGCTACGGCGTCAGCTTTCAGCGCCCCGCGAGTTGGCTGCTGGACAACCGCTTGGACTTCTCGAATCCTTCGGCTATCAGCGCCTTCCTGGCCGCGCTGTTTGCGCGGCAGGCGCCGGTTTACCAGCACTTATTTCAGGCCCCGACCACGTTCGTGGGCTTGCCCGCCCGCCAACTTTCTCTGGACCTGCCCTGGCACGCCCAGCGCCCGCTGCCGCTCACGCTCATCGGCGACGCGGCCCACCTGATGCCACCCTTCGCCGGCGTGGGCGTCAACCTCGGGTTGCAAGACGCCCTGCTGTTAGCCACCAATCTCACCAGCGGCTCTTTCCCTAACCTGGAGGCCGCTATTCAGGACTACGAGCGGCAGATGCTCGACTACGCACGGGCGGCCCAACGCGTCACGCGCCAGAACGAGCTGGCGATGCACGACGTAAACTTTTCCTTTCAACAACGCTTCCAGCCGTAACCTGCTTGCCGGGTACTAACGTCCATTTGCGCTTGGGGCGCCCCAGCGGGTTTTATTGCCCGTGCTACGCTTCCGGTTGTCTGCTCGGAGGGGTTTTTTTCGGGCGTAACGAAGCTCACTAGGACTGGCTGTGCCGGGCCTACGGTTCCGGAAAGGCGCTCACCTCGGGTCCGATTGTCGGCCCCTTGGCCAGCGACTTGCGGGCGAAGACGGCGGGCGTGACGCCGCTATAGCGTTTAAACTCCCGGCTCAGGTGGGATTGGTCGGTATAGCCCAACGTGTACGCCAAGGCGGCAATATTGGTCGTGGGCTGCAGCAGCAAACAATTGCGGACCTGCTCGAAGCGCATCAGCGAGGACACGTCTTTTACCGTATAGCCGGCGGCGTGCTTGAAATGGCGCTCCAGGGTACGAACCGTCACGTGGGCTGCCGCCGCTACCTGCCGGACGGGCAGCGTGCCCGTGACCGCCCGCATCGCCCGACCCGCCTGGACCAGCCATCCCGGCTTGGGCATCTGCGCCTGCGCCTGCACACCATACTGCGCGACCTGCGCCAGGGCTTCTGTTAACTGACCGGCCTGCAGATACTGGCTCAGTGGGCCGTGCAGCTGCGCCAAGGCATGCGCCGCCAAGTTGAGAGGAGCGTCCCCGGGCGAGAGGCCCAGCAATTCAAACACGGTCCACGGAAAGCAGCGGATGCCAATAATTTCCAACCGGTTTATGGTGGTCAACCGCGCCGGCTGCTGGAGCAGCGGCATCAGAAAGGGGGACGGCAAGAGCTGCCAGCCGGAGGGCGTGGCTAGGTGGCAGGCGCTGCCAAAATAAAAAATGATTTCCGCGTAGCCATCCGGTGGGACCTCGAACACGACGGGCTGTTCGCCGAAGTCGAGGCAGTGGTACCAAAAGCAGTGCACCAAGTTCCGCAACGCTTCCGGCGGCTCCATTTCGTGGTGAGGCATCGTAGAATAGCGGGAGGAAGGCGGGTGACGCGGACCGGGTGGGGGAGTAGGCACCTGGTTTAAGCGCCACGGTAAAGATAGCGGGCAAGTCCCACAATAGGTACTCTATCCATCGCTTACAGCAGGCCGTATGCCCGCAGGAGACCGGCTGCACGAGCAGGGGCCTCACAACCGCACAGTTCTGCTACACGTGGGCAGCTAACTCCTATCCGGCTACCAAAAAGTCAACGATTTCGTGTCGGATGGGAAGTTGTTTTGGTAGACGTCATTGGGAGACAATTCGCTATGCTCTAGCTGCCCTGCCTAAGGGGTGGCCAAAGCATAACGATTCGTTTCATAATAGGCTTATTCTGTGGAGCGCCCCGAGACAGAAGCACGTCTTTAGGGCGCACAACTGTCGTCTATTCCCAACAGATGTAAGCAAAGAGGCCTACCTCATGACGAAGAACTTCTTCGCTTATTTCAAAGGGACCG
Organism: Hymenobacter sp. YC55; assembly: GCF_029433095.1. Classification (GTDB taxonomy): domain Bacteria; phylum Bacteroidota; class Bacteroidia; order Cytophagales; family Hymenobacteraceae; genus Hymenobacter. Next base: position 42,059 of record NZ_JARNTX010000003.1, on the reverse strand, counting down.
ACTGGTGCCTCACCGTAGCAATCGCAGCTCGTGAAGAGACGATTCATCATGCGACGAAAGCGCACAGTCGTCACTTGTTCGTCCCCTACAGAAACGTCCTCTGTCTGATCCCGGGCCTGTCGCCACTGTGCCATAAACGAAGCAATGAATTCGTCTACTGTTGTCTGGTGATTCAGATAAGGAGCAATGATTTGTTGGTAGTCCGTTTCTGTCATAGCCATGTCCGAGAAGCTACATCCTGTTAAAAAGGAGCCCTAGCTTTCAGCTAAGATTTTCGTTGTTTGCCCTGTATAACTTTCCTATTCTGTGGCCCTTGCACATATACCCGGTGATAGGCAGCCTTATGGAAGCGGGAGCCGCAAGCTGCAACGCTCGCATTACTGTATATGATGAACGGCTAATAAGTTGAACTAACATTTTGTTGCTTAGCCGCTAGTAGCTTTGGCATCGCGGCCAGGCAACCACTGCCGTATTGATATGCGTACATGGTCCCTCTCCTTCGTTATGGCCGCCGCCACCCTGCCCTTTTTGGCTTGTGAGCGGCCTACCCCACCGCCCTCTGCCTCTGCGGACGGGTATGAGACCGGGGCCCTCTCTTTGCGCGTCAAAAGCAGTTCCCGCCAGGCTTGGGGAACGTACCATCCCGCAACTGGACGGTTTACGCGCAGGAGCCCGCAGTCGCAGTCGCGGTTTTACCAGGTGCAACTGCTAGCGGAACGGTACTTAACGCTTGAGCAGATGCCAGGCAAGGCAGACATCCCGGCAACAGGCAGGAACTTGCAGGATAAGGTGCACGAACTGTGGGGGTTCAAGCCGGTGGGGGCGCGGTATGGGCCCCTGACCCGCGTCTCGTATTACGCTTCCGATGGGCGGTGTCTGGAAAACGGGTTGTTTCGGTTAACTCAGCGCTTGGAGTACCAGTGGACTGATTCCTGTTTGGTGATTTGGCTCGCCGCCGCTCCGTCCCAGCGGGGCGTTGCTTCCCTAGGCGTCGCCCGTCCTGCTATTCAGTTATTTTTCAACCAAGAGGGGAGCGTGGAAGCAGACCAACGAGGCCCGCGTAATTAGTCTCTCGTTTAAGGGACTTGCACCCCTCACTTATTATCAGACAGAAACGAGAAACAGACTGCTGACTGGCTCTCTTAGCGGAAAAATTGATTAACGTAATTCGAGTGGCTGTGGCAGAACTCTAATTATACCTTGCTAACGGTATCTGCGAACGGGTCGCAGCTGTAAAAAAAGCACTAACCAGGCAGTTTAGACCATTATTGGGTGGTGAGGCAATTGTTTAAATAAACAGCACCAAGTTCTGTAATAGCCACTATGAGAATTTGGCCTTCATTATGCTCTTTATTTGTGCAATAGTCTACCATATTTCATTTTAACATGAAAATTTTACTCGTCGAGGATGATCCTCATGTGGCGTCTTTTGTTAAGAAAGGGTTCGAGCATGAAGGCTACGAGTTGACTATTGCCTACGACGGCCGCTCGGGCTGGTCGCTGTATCAGCACCAGCCCTACGACATGGTTATTCTCGACGTGAACCTGCCCTACCTCAACGGCGTGGAACTGTGCCAGCGCATCCGCCGCGCTGGCCCCCGCGTGCCCGTGCTGCTGCTAACGGCCCTCGACAGCCTCGCCGACAAGGAAGTTGGGTTTGAAGCTGGGGCCGACGACTACTTGGTTAAGCCCTTCGCGTTTCGGGAGTTGCTGCTGCGGGTACGGGCCCTAACCAAGCGCTACGCGGAAACCAGTACCCCTCAGTTGCTGCAACTTGCCGACTTGCAGTTGAACCTGGACTCCAAGATCGTAACGCGCGCCGGCCAGCGCATCGACCTAACCAGCCGGGAGTATTCGTTGCTGGAACACCTGTTGCTCAATCAGGGCCGCATCGTTTCGCGGGTGGATATTGCCGAGCGCGTCTGGGAAGTGGATTTCGATACCACCACTAACATCATTGACGTGTACGTGGGCTACCTGCGCAAGAAGATAGACCGGGACTTTTCGCCCAAGCTGATCCATACCGTGGTCGGGATGGGCTACGTGATGCGGGCCGAATAAACTTGTTGCCTGGCTGCCGGAATAGGCTTAAACCCGTAGAAATAACCTTATAATCACTTGACAATTAGATGCTGATTCGCAACAAGCTGATGCTTCGCTTTACGCTGCTGGTGCTTGGGATTCAACTCGGCTTCTCCGCGTTTATTTATTACTTCAACGCCCACACCCGGGCCCAACGGTTTGAGTTTCGCCTGGCCAGCAGCGGCACGGTGGCGGGGCGGGTGCTGATGCGTACCCACAAGCTGGAAGCGGGCATGCTCGGCCGTTTGCGCCGCAGCGACCTGCTCACGCTGCCCCGCGAGCAAATCAGCATCTACGGTCCCGACAACACCCTTCGCTACAGCTCCGCCGATAGCATCGACCAAACCGTTAACCGGGCCCGCTTGGGGCAGCTCGTGCCGGGCCGGTTGGTGTCCTTCCCCCGGGAAGGCCGACGCGAAACGGTAGGGCTAGTGTTTTCGGAACCGTCGAGTCCCGACCAGTACCGCATTCTAGTGTCGGCCGAAGACCGGGTGGGCTGGGCGCAACTGCGGCAGCTGGGGTTGCTCTTGCTGCTAAGCAACGTGGGCGCACTGGCCGTCACAGTGCTGGCGGGCTGGTTGTTTGCGGGTTCGGCGCTGCGGCCCGTGACTCGGATCAGCCGGCAGGCGGGGCGCATTTCGGCCACTAGCCTGGGGCGGCGGCTGTCCGAAGGCAACGGGCGCGACGAACTCGCCCAACTCGCGAAAGTCATCAATACCATGCTGGCCGGGCTGGAGCAGGCCTTTGAGGCGCAGAAAAGCTTCCTTTCGCACGCCTCCCATGAGCTGCGCACCCCCCTTACTACGCTGACGGGCACCCTGGAAACAGCGCTCGAATACGATACCACTTTGCCCGAAGCCCGCCAGAGCTTAGAACAGAGCCTGGAAGCCGCCCGCCGCCTTAGCGCGCTTACCAACGGCTTACTGAACCTAGCCAAAGTGGATGGGGCCCTGCCCGCCTTTGTGCCCGTGCGCCTCGACGAATGCGTGAACGAGGCCCTGACCTTGGTGCGGGGCCGGTACCCGGGCCGGGAATGGCGCCTGGCCTTCGGGACGCTGCCCACCGACACCGAGGCCGACCTATTTATGCTGGCTGGCAACGCCGACTTGCTAACTACGGCCCTGCTCAACCTACTCGACAATGCCGGCAAGTACTCCGCGGGGCCGGTACGCACGGAAATAACGTACGCGGCTAGTAACTGGCTGTGCGTGCGCATCACCGACGCGGGCCCTGGCCTCTCGCCCGAGGAACTACACCAGATCTACGAGCCCTTGTACCGGGCAGCAGGGGCCATGGGGCGGCCGGGCTACGGCCTCGGGTTGCCGCTCACCCGGCGCATTGTGCTGCGCCACGGGGGCCAGCTGGAAATCACCTCGGCGCCCGGTCAGGGCACTACGGCCACGGTATTGCTGCCCGCTTCTCCCCTGTAGTTCTTCCCTTTTTGCGCCCGACTAAAGGGCTGGATTGCGCGGCTGAGGCTGCGCAATCCAGCCCTTTAATTTTTTCTAATTCCATTCTCATCTCATTCTTAAGTCGGGACGAGTCCTTTACGGCACTTTCACCTGGCTCCTGCTGCCCTGTTTCCAATGCGCTGCACCTCCCGGTTTACCACGCTCGCCGTCCTGCTGCTCGCCGTTGCCCTGGCTCTTTCGCTTGGGCTCAACGGGCTGCTGCTTACTTCCCGGCTGGAAATCTTCCCGGCCGAACACAGCGAAGAATTGGCCGAGGCGACGGCCGATTTGCACCTCACGCAGCAGTTGCTAGCCCATTGCCAGATCCAACAGCAGCAGCAGGACAGCTTACTCTTGTTGCTGCGTCCCCAGAGCCGCAACTCGGCTTTGGCCGAGCGTTAATACACTCCACCTCCATGAACTCACGTACTTCCAAACCGCTTGCATTCATTTCCCCCGAGGGGATTCTAGGTTTTCACTTTCGGCAGGCGCTGCTGGTCGCGGCTTGCGCGGCCGGAGTCAGTGGCTGTTCGGTCGACGGCAAAGACCGAGGCCCCGTAGCTACCCCGGACGTGCGGCCAGTGGTAGCGCTGAAAACCGCGGAGCAAGACCTGTTCCACGACTACGTGGCCGACGTGCAGGCGGTGCGCAACGTGGAAGTGCGGGCCCAGGTGGCGGGGTTTTTGGAACGCATTTACGTGGATGAAGGCCGTCCGGTGAAGAAGGGCCAACCGTTGTTTCAACTCAACGCCAGTGCCTACCGCAACCAGCTCAGTCAGGCCCAAGCGGCGCTGGCCAGCGCGCAAGCCCAAGCCGGCGCCGCCGACGTGGAGCGCGAGCGAGTGCAATTGCTAGCTGCCAAGAACATCGTTGCCAAAACCGAATTGACCCTGGCGGCCAACAAAGTGAAAGACGCCCGGGCCCGGGTGGCGCAGGCGCAGGCTGGAGTAGCCGCGGCCCGCCTGAGCTTGGACTACACGCTGGTGCGCGCCCCTTTCGACGGAATTATTGACCGTATCCCTTTGAAAATGGGTAGCCTAGTAGAAGAAGGTACCTTGCTAACTACGGTTTCCGATTTGCACGAGGTGTACGCCTACTTCAACGTGGGCGAAGGCGAGTATTTGCAGTACCTGAAGGCTCGGCAGCAGTACCCCGACCGGCATTCCGACTCGGTGCGTTTGACCTTGGCCGACAACTCGTTGTATCCGCAGGCGGGCCACATCGAAACCACCGAAAGCGAGTTCAACCCCAACACCGGCTCGCTGGCGTTCCGGGCGCGGTTTGCCAACCCGCAGGGGCTGCTCAAGCACGGCGCCTCGGGCCGGATTCGCCTGACTACTACGTTGCCGGCGGCGCTGCTGCTGCCCCAGAAGGCGGTGTTTGAAATCCAGGACAAAAACTACGTGTACGTGGTGGACCAAGCCAATACCGTGCACATGCGCAACTTCGTACCCCAAACCCGAACCGGGGATTTTTACGTGGTTAAAGAAGGTTTGAAGCCCGGCGAGCGAATCGTGTACGAAGGCGCCAACAGCCTGAAGAACGGCCAGCAGATCAAGCCCCGCTCCGTTTCCCTCGACTCGCTGCTGGCGGCGCGCTAACCGCCTTGTTCGGTCCGGGCTGAGGGGGCTGCCAGCGGACTTTTGCTGGCGCTGACGGCCCCGCCCGCCTACTCCTTTCCACCTATTTGCAGACCGCCTAGCGCGTCTGCTTGCTGCCCTATGTTCGATATATTCATTCGCCGGCCCATTCTGTCGCTGGTTATTTCGGTGTTTCTGGTGCTGCTGGGTATGCTGGCCCTCTTTACGCTGCCCATCACTCAATTCCCCGACATCGTGCCGCCCTCCGTAACCGTGACGGCCAAGTACACCGGGGCCAACGCTGAAGTGTGCGCTAAAGCCGTGGCCACGCCCCTAGAGCGGGCCATCAACGGCGTGCCGGGCATGACCTATATGAACTCGGTGAGCTCCAACAACGGCGTTACGCTGATTACCGTGTTTTTCCAGGTGGGCACCGACCCCGATTTGGCCGCCGTGGGCGTGCAGAACCGGGTAACCACCATTCTCGACGAGCTGCCGGAAGAAGTTATCAAGGCTGGCGTGACCACCGAGAAAGAGGTGAACTCGATGTTGCTCTACCTCAACATCACCAGCGACGACAAAGCGGCCGGCGAGAAATTCATCTACAACTTCGCCGATATCAACGTGTTGCAGGAGCTCAAGCGCATTGATGGGGTGGGCTTCGCTGAAATCATGGGCTCCCGCGAGTACTCGATGCGGGTGTGGCTCAAGCCCGACCGCATGGCCGCCTACGACGTGGGCACCGACGAAATAGTGGAGGCCATCCGCAGCCAGAACGTGGAGGCAGCCCCCGGTAAATCCGGTGAAAGCTCGGGCTCGAACACGCCCCACGCCATGCAGTACGTGCTGCGCTACTCCGGCAAGTTCTTCGAGCCCGAGCAGTACCGCAACCTGGTGGTGCGCGCCAACGCCGACGGCTCGGTACTGCGCCTGCGCGAGGTGGCCGACGTGGAATTTGGCTCGCTCACCTACAGCATGGCCTCGAAAACCGACGGACGGCCCTCGGCGGCCATCATGCTCAAGCAGCGTCCCGGCTCGAATGCCTCCGAGGTGATTGCCAACGTGAAAACGCGCATGGCCGAGTTGCAGGAAACCAGCTTTCCGCCCGGCATGAAGTACAGCATTGCCTACGACGTGTCGCGCTTTCTCGACGCCTCTATTCACGAGGTGCTGCGCACGCTGGTGGAAGCTTTCTTGCTGGTATTCGTGATTGTATATCTGTTTTTGCAGGACTGGCGCTCCACCCTCATTCCGGCCCTGGCCGTGCCCGTCGCCCTGATTGGCACCCTGTTTTTCATGCAGACCCTAGGCTTCTCGATCAACCTGCTGACCTTGTTTGCCTTGGTGCTGGCCATCGGGATTGTGGTTGATAACGCCATTGTGGTGGTGGAAGCGGTGCACGCCAAAATGCAGGAAAAGCACCTGCCGGCGCGGGCCGCCACGTTCGAGGCTATGGGCGAAATCAGCTCTTCCCTGATTGCCATAACCCTGGTAATGTCGGCGGTGTTCATCCCGGTTTCCTTTATGGACGGGCCGGTGGGCGTGTTCTACCGACAGTTCTCGCTGACCTTGGCCATTGCCATTGTGATTTCGGGGGTGAATGCCGTCACCCTCACCCCGGCCTTGTGCGCGCTGCTGCTCAAGCACGATGCTACTACGCCGCGCCAGGGGCTGATGGGTCGGTTCTTTGCCGGCTTCAACCGCCGCTACGAGGCCCTGGCCGGTGGCTACCAGCGCTTGCTTACAGTGGTGGCCGGGCGCCGCACCATCACGCTATTGGTGCTGGCCGGCTTTTTCGCGGCTACGTGGGGCGTGAGCCGGGTGCTGCCCGCGGGCTTCATTCCGACCGAAGACCAGGGCATGGTGTACGTGAACGTCACGACCCCTGCCGGGGCCACCGTAGAGCGCACCGAAGCCGTGCTGGACGAAGTGCAGCGGATTGCCAGTGCCCTCAAGCCCGTGGAATCGGTATCGACGCTGGCTGGCTACAGCTTGGTGAACGAGGTGGCCGGGTCCAGCTACGGCATGGGCATGATCAACCTCAAGGCCTGGGACGAGCGCGAGCAGTCGGTGGCCGATTTCATTGCCGAGCTGGAAGAGAAAACCAAGAACATCAGTGACGCCGACATTCAGTTTCTGCCGCCGCCTACGGTGCCTGGCTTCGGCAACTCCAGCGGCTTCGAGCTGCGTTTACTTGATAAATCGGGCACCGGCGACCTGCAAAAAACCGCCGAAGTATCACAAACTTTCCTGACGGCGCTGCGCGCGGATGCAGCCATCGGTGGGGCCTTCACCAGCTTCGACCCCAACTTCCCGCAGTACTTAATTCACGTCGACCAAGACATGGCGGCCAAGAAAGGCGTGACCATTGATAAGGCCATGAGCACCCTGCAAACCCTAATGGGCAGCTACTACGCCTCCAACTTCATCCGCTTCGGGCAGATGTACAAGGTGATGCTGCAAGCCGGCCCCGAGTACCGCGGGCGGCCCGAGGATTTGCTGGCCTTGCACGTGAAAAACGACCGGGGCGAAATGGTGCCCTTCTCCACCTTCGTGCGGTTGGAGCGGGTGTTCGGCCCTGATCAGTTGACCCGCTACAACATGTACACCTCGGCCATGCTCAACGGCGACTCGGCCCCCGGCTTCAGTTCCGGCGACGCCATTACGGCCATCGAAAAAGTGGCCGCCGAGGTGCTGCCCCGCGGCTACGACTACGAGTGGAGCGGCATGACCCGCGAGCAGATTCTGAGTGGCGACCAAGCCCTGTACGTATTCGGCGTAGTGCTGATTTTCGTGTACCTGCTGCTGGCCGCGCAGTACGAAAGTTTGCTGCTGCCGCTGCCCGTGCTCCTAAGCCTGCCGACCGGGGTGTTTGGCGCCTTTCTCAGCCTCAAGCTGCTCGGGCTGGAAAACAACATCTACGCTCAGGTGGCTTTGGTAATGCTGGTGGGTTTGCTCGGGAAGAACGCCATTCTGGTCATCGAGTTTGCCGAGCAGCGCCGCCGGGCCGGGGCTGCCGTGCTGACCGCCGCCGTGGAAGGGGCCGTTTCGCGTCTGCGCCCCATTCTGATGACCTCGTTTGCCTTCGTGGCGGGCTTGATTCCGCTGGTTGTGGCCAGTGGGGCCGGGGCGTTGGGCAACCGCTCCATTGGCACGGCGGCGGCGGGCGGCATGCTGGTGGGCACCTTGTTTGGCATGGTGCTGATTCCGGGCTTGTACGTGCTGTTCGCCTCGTTCGAGAAAAGCAAAAACCTCGCGCCCGCGGAAAAACCAGTGGCCCCCGTGGCCAAGCAAGCGGAACTGGTAACGCACTAGCGGCAGCCCCACGCTTGCGCCCGGTTTTCCCGCGGCTTCACTTAATCTATTCTCGCTTATGCGTTTGCTTTTGTATATGCTGACGGGTACGCTGCTGCTGGCCACTAGCTGCCGGGTGGCAGCTCCTGACCAGCCCGCGGCCAGTCCGGCCCTGCCTTCATCTTTCCAGCACGCCTCCAAGGTGAGTTCCCAACCCGCCCCCCTCGACACGCTCGACGCCGGACGAAAATCGTGGCGGCAGTTCTTTCAGGACCCCGCCCTGACCGCGCTTATTGACACGGCCCTGCGGCAAAACCTGGATGTGCGGGTGGCCTTGCAGCGGGTGGAAGTGGCCCGCGCCCAATACCTGGCCCGGCGCGGGGCGTTGCTGCCGGTCGTGTCGGGGGCAGCTTCGGCTGGCGCCGACCGTTTCGGCCGCTACACCCTCAACGGCGTGGGCAACTTCGACACCAACCTTTCCCCCAACATCGAGGGCCAGCAGCGCATTCCGGGGCCCGTGACGCCGGACTTGTTTGTGGGTTTGCGCAGTTCCTGGGAGTTGGACATTTGGGGCAAGTTGCGCCAGCGTCGCCGGGCCGCGTACCTGCGGGTACTCGGTTCCGAGCAGGGCCGCAACCTAGTGGCAACCACCGTCGTGGCTGAAGTGGCCCGCCTCTACTACGAGCTGCTCACGGCCGACAACCAGCGGGCCGTGCTCGAGCGCAACTTAGCCTTGCAGCGCGAAGCCCTGGGGCTGATTCGGGTGCAGAAGCAGGCGGGCCGGGCCACCGAGCTGGCCGTGCAGCAGTTCGCCGCCCAGCTCGCGCGCACCGAAAGCCTTTCCTACGAAGCCCGCCAGCGCGTGACGGAAGCGGAAACCAGCCTCAACCAGCTGCTTGGGCGCTACGCCCAACCCATCACCCGCGGCCAAGCCCTGCCCGCCCAAACGCTGCCCACCCGCCTCAGCGCTGGCGTGCCGTCCACGGCGCTGTTGCGCCGCCCCGACGTGCGCGAAGCCGAACTCACGCTGCAAGCTACCCGCGCCGACGTGGATGCCGCTCGGGCCGCCTTTCTACCCTCGCTCACGCTCACGCCCTACATCGGCTTTCATGCGTTCCGGCCCGAAGCGCTGTTCAACCCCGCTTCGCTCGCCTACGGGGCCCTGGCAGGCTTAACGGGTCCGTTGCTGAACCGGGCGCAATTCAAGGCCGAATACCGCCAAGCCGTGGCCGGTAACTACGAGGCTTATTACCGTTACCACCAGGCGCTGCAAACTGGTTTTCGCGAAGTGGTAACGGGCTTGCAGGGATTGGAAAACTACCGCGCTTCGGCCGTTGCCCGCCAGCAGGAAGTGAATCTGCTGACGGAAGCCGTGGCCACTTCCCGGGAATTGTTTGTGGCCGGCTACGCGACATATCTAGAAGTGATTACCGCTCAGCGCAGCGTACTCGAAGCCGAGCTAAGTTTAGCCGAGGCGCGCCAGGCGCAGTTGCTCCAAAGCGTAACGCTGTACCGCGCGCTCGGCGGCGGCTGGCAGTAGGCCGGCACAAACTGCCTTTGCTTACGCCAGCCAGGTGTTGATGGCCAGAGCGGAGAGAAGTATTGCCATACCGTAGCTCCACCTTGACGGGACGGATTTATTCGCGTCCGGCCGAGGTGGGGTTACTGCTTTGTGAGGCTGCCTACAAGGAGGAAGTGGATACAGCCCGTGATAATGGGGCGCTCATCATTTCTCATTCCCTTCTCATCTCATTCTCATGATGGGGTTGGTTCTTTACTAAACCCGAGCAGCATGGTGCTGCACGTCAACAAGTAGCAACCCCTACTTGCTGCTCGGTCTCCGCGCTCCCACCTTCTAACTCCTTTTGCCATGAACACTATTTGGGTAACCAACGCTGATTACGCCCGCCTGCACCTGTTGGTGCTCTCGCACCGCCTGCAGTTCGGCAACGGCGCCGTGGAAGCCTTGAACCACGAGCTGCGCCGCGCCGAGAGGGTATCCGCCACCGACATTCTGCCCGACGTTGTGACGATGAACTCCCGGGTGCGGCTGCGCGACCTGCACAGCGACGCGCAATTGGAAATCACCCTGGTCTACCCGCAGTATGCCGACGTGAAAGCCGGCAAAATCTCGATTCTGGCACCCGTGGCCACGGCCGTACTCGGCTGCCGCGTCGGTGACCAGGTGACGTGGCCTCTGCCCACGGGACAGGCTACGTATTGGCTGGAAGCCATCTTGTATCAGCCCGAGGCTACCGGCGACTTTTCCAACTAAGTTTCAGTACCTTATCACCTACTAGCAACTGCACCATAAAGGAAGTGCCGCGGCGCCCCTTGTTCGGTAACGCGCCGATTCTACCCGTCTCGCTGGCCGAGACACCGGCGCGCCGGCCGCCTTTTCCTCCTCGCTTACTTTACCTGCTTCACCCATGTACGATTTAGAGGCCTTTACGCACGTCGATACGTGGATTAGCCTGCTGACCTTGACGTTGATGGAAATCGTGCTCGGCATCGACAACATCATCTTCATCTCCATCATGGTCAACCGCCTGCCCGTAGCCGAGCAGAAGCGGGGCCGCACCATCGGGCTGCTGCTGGCTTTAGTGTTTCGGCTAGGGCTGCTGATGAGTATTTCCTGGATTGTGGGCTTGCGGGCCGCCCTGTTCACCTTGACGCTGCCTTGGTTGAGTGCCCCGTTCCCCGTTAGTGGCCGCGACTTGATATTGCTGGCCGGGGGCTTGTTTCTCATCTACAAAAGCACGACCGAGATTCACACCAAGCTACAAGGTGAAGAGGAATCGGCGCAGGCCGGAGGCAATACCGCCAAGGCACTTTCGCAGGTGATTACACAAATTATCCTTATTGACCTCGTGTTCAGCTTCGACTCCATCCTGACTGCCGTCGGCCTGGTCGACAACGTGCTGGTGATGATGATAGCGGTAGTTGTTTCGATGGGCATTATGCTGGCCTTCAGTGGCGTGGTAGCCGACTTCGTGAACCGCCATCCCACCATCAAGATGCTGGCCCTTTCGTTCCTGATTATGATTGGCTTGATGCTGGTCATGGAAGCGGCGCACCAGCACCTCGATAAAGGCTACCTGTACTTTGCCATGGCTTTCTCGCTGCTGGTTGAAATGCTCAACATTCGGCTGCGCCGTAAGGTCAAGGCCCCGCCGGTGCAGTTGCGCGAAACCCAATATGAATAGGTCCGCGCCGTGAGTGACCAAGACCAATTAAATCACTTTGCTCCAGCCACCATGAAAAATCTATTGATTCTCCTCGCCATTGTATTCGTTGCCATCGGGTCGTGGTCTTTTTATCCCAAAGCCTCGGCAACAACCGGTTATATGGCTGTAATTGGCAGCGGACGGCCCGGCAAAACTAGGTCTGCCGAAATCACCATCCTGTACCCCGACGGCCGGCGGACCGTTCAGGAGCTCTCGAAAATAAAAGTATCGAACGAGGGTCCAAGTGCAGCAGGCGCATTAGAAATTCACCACGCCGAACTGCAGGCGGTTAACAAGCTTTACGCGCAAGGGTGGAAGCTGGTACACGTGGTGCAAAGCACGGTAGGAGCCGGGGCCTCGACGGAAACGGTGTATCTATTGGAAAGGCGGTGACCTATGAGGTGACCTAACTAAGCCGGCTCACGACCACCGGGTACAAGGTAACGCAGCGCCTGGTGCTGTCCCGCTAAGGCGGCGGCGCAAAGTCGGCGCGGACGGCGCGCTACCCGCCCCCTAGGCTTGTCTTCTGGGTTCTCCGGCACGGTTGCAGCGAGCTTTAGGAAGGATTTTATAAGGACGTCGGTCATGCCAGAATAGCGCCGCGGGTAAGTTGCTGCTTGCCCTCCCCATCTCTTCGCGTCTGCTGCGCCAGACCCACCTGACGCTGCTCAGCAGCGGACGCGGCGAGTATAACGAGCATAAGCAGCCGGGCGAGTTAAGGCGGAGCCAAAAGTGGATTGGGGGCAACAGCTTGGCGGATGCCGCTTTCATCCCGCCCCACGACAAGTTGGTAGCGGAACGCATGGGCGACTTGGAGAACTTCCTGCACAACGACGACATCCACGTGCCGGCGCTTATCCGCATTGGCATGGCGCACTACCAGTTCAGAACCATTCACCCGTTTCTCGACGGCAATGGCTGCATCGGGCGCTTGCTCATCACTCTCTACCTTGTAAGCGAAGGCATCCTGAACCAGCCCCTGCTTTATCTATCGGCCTACTTCGAGAAAAACAAAAACCTTTATTACGACAATCTGACGCTCGTACGCCAGAAAAGCGACTTGGTGCAGTGGCTTAAATACTTTTTGGTTGGCATCGAGCAAACCGCCGCCCAGGCCGTGCAGACCCTTTCGACCTTCTTGACTCTAAAGCTGACCATGGAGCGGGTTATTCACGACACTTTCAGCACGCGGGCGCCCGCCGCGCTGCGCCTGCTGCAAGCCCTGTTTGCCAAACCCGTTACTACCGTCGAGCAGGCTGCCCTTACTTGCGAGCTCAGCTACAGGGCAGCCAACCAGCTAGTGGCCCGGCTGCGAGAGCAGGGCTACCTCAAAGAAATTACCGGCCTAAGTCGCAACCGCATTTTCGTGTTTGAGCCTCACCTCAAGGCGTTCGACTATGGGTAACGCATAAGGGCTATATGTTTCAAAATCCGGCTTGTTATCCAGCTATTAGTGCGTTTTTTTTGGGCGAAGAGACGGCTTGTCGGGTCATAGAATCAGTTGGCACCGACAGGGTAGTGCTATCACTTCGGCACTACTGCCAGCTAGCATGCATCACCTGTTTGGGCTGCCCAAAAGATCGGGGACAAGCGGTACTGGCGTGGCTTCCATACTGCTCGCTCACCAGCGGCCTAGTAGGGGCAGAACTCCAAGGTTATCAATTTTCACGTTTCGCTTCTTGGACTGCTCTTCTGAATCAACTGGAGTTAGGAAGTAGGGCCATAAAGAGAACGGGATTTAGTTTATTGGCCCTACCTTTCTGACCTTCTGGGAGGTCTTTCAGTGAGTAGACATCAGCCTGCGCAAAGCGCTGGGGGCATTGGCGGCCCTCCCAGGGGGCACGGCTAAGTGAGCGAGGTAGGGAGTTGGGGAATAAAGAGGGAAATCCTCCGACTCGGTGATCAGGTAGCGTGAACGCTGCTGATAGGCTGCCATGCCCTGTCAGCGTAAGGAGGGACGATAGTTTTACACGTCCCTTAACACCGGTAACAGAGAATAGCGCAAACGAATGTTTACCCACTAGCTGGACTGTTAAGCAGGTTAATGCTTGTTTAACAAGGCCGTAAGATGGGAAAACAAACGAGACCATACCGGAGCCGGAGAGGTTGCCCGAGTTGTTTAACAACCTCCACCTAACCCTTTCTGTACTTGTACCGCATGAGCACCACCCTCTCTTCTCTCGTTGACTTACAGTTGAAAGGCTTCAAGGTGTACGAGAAAAACCTGACGCTGCAGTCGGCGGATCAGCTCCGGCTGGCGGCGCAGATCTTCAGCCGGCGCGACTACTATAAAGTGCTCTTGCTGGAGAGCCAGTGTCGGCTTCACTACGCCCACCAACGCGTGGAGCTCGACGGGCCGTACCTGTTCTTTACCAATCCGCATATTCCCTATTCGCTGGAGTTGCGCTCGGACCGGCTGCACGCCTACGCCTGCTTGTTTACCGAGGAGTTTGTCAAAGTTGCTGACCGGTCGGAAAGCTTGCAGCAGTCGCCCCTGTTTCGCCTTGGCAGCCCCCCGCTCTTTAAACTCCCGGCCTCCCAAGCGGACTACGTCAGGGGCATCTTTGACAAGATGCTAACCGAACAGGCCGGCGACTATCCCTTCAAGGGCGACCTGATTCGCACCTATGTGCACTTACTCCTGCACGAGGCGCTGCACCTGCAGCCGGCAAATCCGGTTTGGCTGCCGCAGAACGCGGCGACCCGCCTGACCTCGCTGTTTCTGGAACGGCTCGAGCGCCAGTTTCCAATCGAGCTGCCGACGCAGCAGCTGGCCCTCAAAACGCCGCAGGAATTTGCCGACCGGTTGGCCGTGCAGGTCAATCACCTCAACAAAGCCGTCAAGCAGGTGACGGGCAAGCCGACGAGTGCCCACATTGCCGGCCGCATCCTGGACGAGGCCAAGGCGCTGCTGCACCACACCGACTGGAGCGTGGCCAGCATTGCCTATTGCCTCGGCTTCGAGTACCCGACCTACTTCAATACCTTTTTTAAGAAGCACACCGGCCGTACGCCCCTGTCCCTGCGCCGCAAGGTCTAGGCCAGGCGCGCGGTTCCCGCTGACCCGTCGGCGCACCAGAGCCGGTTGGGTTGAGGTGGCGGTGGCGGTCGGGAAGGGGTAGTGCTGGCCTGTTTTGTATACTTTTTCGATTGATTTCAGTTACCTGCCCGTGGGAGTAAGCCCGGACCTTTGCGTCTGTAGTTTATCATTCAGAACAAGGAGTCAGATGGAAAGCAACCACCAGCAGTACCACGACCTAGCCGGGAAAACGGCGTTGGTCACGGGCGGCACCAAAGGCATTGGCAAGGCCATTGCCGACAAATTAAGCCAGGCCGGCGCCCATGTGATCATCACCGCCCGTCAGCAGCCGGCAGAGACCCGTTCGGCTCATCAGTTCCTCGAAGCCGATCTAACCAAGCCGGAGCAGGTAGACCAGCTGGCCCAAGCCATCCACGACACGTATGGCGGCCTGGATATCCTAGTCGACAATATGGGGGGCGTGACGGCGCCCGGGGGGGGCTTTAGTCGCTTAACGGACCAGGATTGGGAGCAGGAATTGCAATTTAACTTGCTGGCGACCATTCGGCTGGACCGCGCGCTCGTACCCCACATGCTGGCGCAGAAAAGCGGGGTGATTATTCACATTTCGTCGGTGGCGGGGGTGAAGCCCGTGTGGTCTCACAATTTGGCCTATGCCGTCTCCAAAGCAGGGCTCAATGCCTATAGCAAAGCCCTCTCAAATGAACTGGCCCCCCACGGCGTACGCGTGCTGACCGTTTCGCCCGGGGCGACCAACACGCCCCTGATGCAGGGACTCGTTCAGAAAGTTGCGGCCACTGCCGGCCTGAGCGCAGAGGAAGCCTTTCAGCAAATGGCAGCGCAAGCGGGCGGCATCCCCATGGGGCGCATGGCGGAGCCGGAAGAAATTGCGTCGCTGGTTCATTTTCTGGTTTCCCCCGCCGCGTCCTACTTGACCGGCGCCAACTATTTGATTGACGGGGGTACTGTGCCCGTGGTGTAAAGTTGCGTAAGGAATGCCCGCAGCAGGGGTACCCGGCGCCCCTGCTGTAAACGGGAGACAGTCAGCCAGCGGGGCATAAAACCGCTGGTTTAGTTGAACATAGTTTTCCGCTAAGTCAGCGATTTATTGTAAATACTAGAATTATTTCTCGCGCCTAATAGCAACATTTGGAGTTATTATTGTCTAATTCATTTACCTCTTGCTAAAACCTGCCACGTTGTTTGGCATATTGCGCTAGGCCAATTCGATAGTTATCCGAACATGCGCCTTGCGCGTGGCGCCTTAACGCCGGCTGCTCGGCCTTTCGCAAAGAAATTTCACCGTTAACTGAATTAGAGCAGCTATTAATACAGTAACCCTGCCTAGGCCCCCAACTTTGTGCTATCAAGGCCAAGGCACTGATCTATACCGCTGGTTGATCTGCTACTACATCTCTTCCACTGCCAGTTGCAACAGATATTGCGTGGCGTATGGTCAGCTGATCAACGTTTACCAAGCCTCCTTGATGGCATCCCGGCAATTACCAGTGCAGGCAGTGCGGGCCCTCACGTTCGAAGACTTCACAAAACGAATCGAGGGGTATCAAGCGAATATAGGGTGCACCTTAGCTTGGGTTCTGTTTCACCTGATCGAAGACGAAATCTACCACCGGAGCCAGATACGTTTGATCCGCAAGCTCCACAAAGAATACCAGAGCTAGCCCACCCGTGGAAAAGCTGGCTGCTTGTGGCTGACGTTTTCTGCTAGGGTACTTCGACAACGACAAACAGTAAACATGCGCATTTCGCTGCTTCTTTAGAGCAATGCCTCAACGGCTCGCCCTTTATCAAGTCAGCTATAGTTTACTGCAAGCCCCGGTACATTATGCCGGGGCTTTTTAATATTTAAGGCGGCTCTTTGCCGAGGAAGGCTTTTTAAATGCGCCGCGAAAATCCGTCCGGGAAAAGTTAGAATCCCGTTGGCGAAAGTTGGGCGAGGAGGGGCACTCTAGCTTTGCACCTAGTTAACTAACAGCTAGATAGATCCCTTTTCTCCAACTATGAATTCAACTTTGAGTGCTCTCAGGCTAGTGGCCTTAAGCTCGCTCGTGGCCCCGGGGGCCGCGGGTGCCCAGGGTCTGGCCCCAACGAGCCACCATACGCTCACGCTGCACACCGGCGCCGTGCTGCACACCGTGCACGACCGCAACGCCAGTCCGCTTGCTTACCAAGGGCAGCTCGCGCAAGTAGGCGTTTCTTATCAGCACCGCACCTTCCAAAGCGAGTGGTTTGTGGGCGCCCGTGCCGCCCACGGTGCGTTTTACGCCAAAGCCTATCCCGACCGGATGGTATACTTCGGCGATACGCCCGTACCCTTACGCGACAACCTCACGACGGCCAGTGGGCAGGTACACTACCTGCGGCGCTTCGCGACTTTTGAAGCCGGTGAAGTGCTGGTTGGCGGCGGCCTGCAACAGCTGCTGCACTACCCGCAGAGCGAGCCACACGCGAGCATGACCAGCATCACGTCGGTGCCGGTGGTGGCCCAGCTGCGCTACGCGCTGGGTTCGAAAATGGTGCTGGAAGCGCAGGGCCAGTACGCGCTGGCTGGTCTTATCACGCGGCTGCCCTGGCACAGTTCCCTTTCGCGGCCCGAGGAAACCCGCCAACTCAAGGCTTTCTACCGCCACAACACCCAGCTCGAAGGCGGGCACCGCTTGCAGCAAGCCGCTCTGACGCTAGCGGCCACACATGCTTTTGGTACGCATTGGCAGGCGGGCCTCGGCTATGATTTCAATTTGCTGCGGCACCCCGATCCTCGGCCGCTCACCACCCTTTCGCATAGCCTGAACTTAGCTCTGCGGCTCACTTTTTAACCATGAAGAAAACACTTATTCTTTCTTGTATGCTAGCGCTGGGCACTTTTTCCTCCTGCGAAACTCTAGAGGTCGAGCCCACCGCTACGGCCCAAACCAACTTCAAATTTGTCTGGCAGGAGTTCGATCAGCTCTACGGCGGCTTCGAGGTGAAGGCCGTGGACTGGCTGGCCGTGCAGCGCAACTACCGCCCGCAGCTCACGCCGCAATCCGACAACGCGGACTTGTACCGGGTGCTAACGCACATGCTGGACGAACTCAACGACGGGCACGTGAGCTTGTCCCCGACCGAAGCGCAGTACCCGCGCTACGTGTCGGGCCAGAGCCGCGGGCCGGCGCTCAACCACACCAGCCTGGCGCTGATCAAGGCACGCTACCTCACCGAAAGCCACCTGGCTTCTCCGACCATCACCTACGGCAAACTGCCGGGCAACGTGGGCTACCTCTACCTGTCAGGGCTGGATGAAGACTACCGGAATTACCAGCAAAACCTCGACAACATCCTCCGGGACTTACAGGGCACTAAAGCGCTGGTGCTCGACATCCGCGACAACTCCGGCGGGCGCGACGAGCTAGGTCAGTACGTGGCGGGCCGCTTCGCCGACCAGCGGCGCCTCTACATGAAGTCGCGCAAGCGCAACGGGCCGTTGCACAACCAGTTCACGGCCTGGCAGGAATGGTACGTGCAGCCCACCGGCTCGCGGCAGTACACCAACCCCATCATCCTGCTCACTTCCGACGACACCTTCAGCGCCGGCGAAACCTTTACGCTGGCCCTGAAACGATTGCCTCACGTGCGCCAAGTGGGGATTGCCACCTACGGCGCCTTCTCCGACCGGGTGGAGCGCGACATGCCCAACGGCTGGCGTTTCACCGTGTCGGTGGGCGAGTACCGCGACCACAACGGCGTGAGTTGGGAAGGCCGCGGCCTGACACCCGATGTGGCCGTAGCCAACACCGCCGCCGATCTGGCGGCCGGCCACGACCTTATACTTGAACGCGCGCTGCAACTAGCGCAATAAGCTACTCTCCTTTTTGCAACCTTGATTTTTGTTTTCTGAGGCTATGAAACGTCTGTGCACGCTCTTATTCGCGGCCCTATTCCTAGTGGGCTGCGACCGGGATAATATCGGCCCTAAAGTAAAGGGCGAAGGACCCGTGGTAAGTGAGACCCGGGTAGTTGGCCCAGTGGAAAGCGTAGAAGTAAGCGGCGCCATCGACCTAGCTTTGACGCAAGGCAATCAGCCGGAGCTGCGCGTGGAAGGCCAGCGCAACGTGTTGAACGTGCTGCGTACGCAGGTGATAGGCAAGCGGCTCGCCATCGACTTCGACCGGGTCCGGCTGGGCAAGCACGAGCCGGTAAAAGTGTACCTGACCACGCCCATGCTCACTAGTTTGGGGGCTTCATCGGTTGCGCAGGTTGCCAGTTCCTCGGCCTGGACCGGCAATCAGTTGCACATTGAAACCTCGGGCGCGAGTCACGTCACGCTGGCTTGTCAGGAAATAGGCAGCGTGTTCACCACCATCTCCGGAGCCGGCCAGGTTACGTTGCACGGCACCGCGGCCGAACAAACGGTAAATTTAAGCGGGGCGGGCCAGCTGCGAGCCTTCGACCTCGCGACGCAGACCACTGACGTCACCGTTTCCGGCGCGGGCGAGGCCCGCATCCGCGTTGCAAGGCGGTTGACTGCCCGCATCAGCGGGGGTAGCAAAGTCCGCTACCAAGGTCAGCCCCAGATTAACTCGCAGGTAAGCGGCGCCGGCCAGCTAATCGATGCCAACTAGAACTCTCACTTACTCAAGTCACCCTTCTTATGCTTCTTCATTAAAATGGGTTGTGCCAATCAGTTGAATGTACTTTTCAACCTGACATGTATGGCCCTCAATCGAAAAAACGGCCCTGCTTTGTTGCTCATCGATATCCAGAAAAACTTCCAGGATCTAGCCTATCTGGGGAAACGAGCGCAACCATTCTACCGCCGAACAAAAGGCCGCTATGCTTTTAGCTTACTGGCGGCTCAATCACCTGCCGGTTTTTCACGTGCAGCACAGTTCCGCCAATCCCATTTCACCCTAATGGCCTGGGCAGCCGGGCCATGACAGGGAGGATAGAGGAAGAAACGTAGCGCGCTTAGGCCTTCACCCGGGGCTGGGCAAACGCTTCGGTTACGCCCTTGCTCATTTGCTTGAGCAGTACCCCCGGGGCTAGACGGCTCATGTAGCGCAAGATGCGCGACAGGCCGGGATAGATTTCCAGCCGATCGTGCTGCAGCCCCTCGATGGCTTGCGCAACCACCTTGTCCGGAGCCATGAGCATGCTCTCGGCCATCACGCCGGC
This sequence comes from Hymenobacter sp. YC55, assembly GCF_029433095.1. Lineage (GTDB taxonomy): Bacteria > Bacteroidota > Bacteroidia > Cytophagales > Hymenobacteraceae > Hymenobacter. The sequence continues at coordinate 22,210 of NZ_JARNTX010000003.1, read as the reverse complement.
AAACGGATCGGCTAGGGGCGTTTTGGCGGCGGGCGCTACCAGTTCAAATACCTTGACCGGCGTGTGTTGCAGTTGTACCCGCAAAGCTTTGGTGTAAGCGCGCAGCCCCGCTTTGGTGCCGCTATAAATCGGCGCCAGCGGAAATGGGGTCATGGCCAGCCCGGACGTCACGTTCAGCAGGGCCGCCGTCTTTTTGGTTTTCAGGTGCGGTAGGAATTGCTGCACCATGCGAATGGGACCCACCAGGTTGATGTCTACCTCCCGGGTGAGGTCGCGCAAATCCAGCGTCGGATCTTGTAGATTGAGCTTGCGCATCTCCCCGGCATTGTTGATGAGCACGTTGAGGGCCGGAAATTCACTGACTACCTGCTGGTAGAGACGCGCTATCGCTTCCGGGTCGCTTACGTCGCTTCGGAAGGTATGCACGCCGGGCAGACGACGTTTGGTTTCGTCGAGCTTGGCTTGGTTGCGGCCCGTGATAAGCACGGTGTTGCCCAACTCCAGTAAGCGAGCCGCAAACGCGTAGCCGAAGCCGCTGGTACCGCCGGTAATGAGAATAGTGTTCTGACGTACGTCCATGAGTTTCTAGAGAAATAATGACCGGGCAAAGGTCCCCCTAGAACACCGCGGAGTGTTTGCGTTCCGCAATCCATCTTTTGCGAAATTCACATCTAATGGCTCTACGCTCGAAAGGCCAAAGGTGAAAAGGAAGTCTGTCGTTTGAAGAAGTTGGAGAAGTGAGCGACTTCGGCAAAGCCGAGGCTGTCGGAAATTTCCGAGATGTTCCAGTTGGTTTGCTTGAGCAGCAGCTTGGCTTCCTGCACCACGCGGCTGCCGATGATGTCGGTGGTGGTGCGGCCAGTGTGTTCCTTGAGCACCTTGTTGAGGTGGTTGACGTGCACGGCGAGGCGGTCCGCATAGTCCTTGGCTGTGCGCAACTGCAGCTTCTGCCGAGGCGTTTCGATGGGAAACTGCCGCTCGAGCAGTTCAATAAACAGCGACGATACCCGGGCAGAAGCGGTATGGGCGGGGTAGAGCGCCGTCACGGGCTGCAGCTTCTGCCCGAGATGAATGATTTCCAGCAAGTACGTGCGAATCAGATCATATTTGTAGGCGTAGTTGGAGCCGATTTCCCGGTGCATCTTTTGAAAGATGGCCTTGATTTCCGCGCTTTCCTCGTCGCTCACTTGAAATACGGGGTAGCCGCCGGCTTGGAAGATGGGCAACTCGTCCAGCACCACCCCGCTCTTGGCTGGCAGCAGAAAGGCTTCGGTGAAGATGCAGAAATACCCCGCCTGCTCCAGGTCCTGCGGCACCCAATGGTAGGGCACCTTGGGTGTGGCAAAGAGCAGGGCATTGCGCTCGATAGCAATTACTTTGTCGGCGTATTCGGCTTGGTTGCGCCCGCTAATCAAGCTGATTTTATAGTAGGCCCGGCGGTCGTAGGGCATCACGGGCTTCTCGCGCAGGCGCTCGAACAACTCCTGGATGTTGAACACATTGAAATGCCCCACTTCTTTTTGAATGTCGGGGGGCAACAAAGCCTGCAATTTCGTATCAAGAGCAGTAGTTGCCTCCTGGTAAAACTGGTCGAGCGAAGTGGGTTTCATCGGGCAGCGAACTTGCGGAATTCAAAGATAACTGTCTTCGCTTCTTGCTTGGTTTAATATTCCTTGCGGGCACCTAGCAGTTAGAAGCTTACAGAAATAGCAAAGAAAAGCATGTCGCTTTCCTGAGCTTAAGTGGGAGCTTGTACAATAGAGAGGGTATGGTTAAACACATAGGGCAAGCCCTAATCAGCATTGGCTACTTCCCTAACACGTTCCGAAGAACAGAGTTTCTACTTGTACGCGTAGTTAACCCAACCGCCGTCTACCAGCAGCTCCGTGCCAGTGATAAAGCTGGCCTCATCGGAAGCCAGGAATAAGAAGGCTTTGGCCAATTCCTCGGGCTGCCCTAGTCGTTGCAAGGCCGTCGAGGAGGCAAAATGGGTCAACACTTCTGCCGGGGCAGCTAACACTAATTCCGTCGCAACCGGCCCGGGACTCACCACGTTTACGCGAATTTTTCTGCCTGCCAGCTCATTCGCGGCAACCTGCGCAATTTTGTTTAAGGCGGCTTTGGTCGCCGCGTACACGCTCGTATTTAGCGTGGCCGCCGTGGCGGAACCGGAAGAGGTGAACAGTACGGAGGCCCCATCCGCCAAATAAGGCAGCAGCTTCTGCAACGTAAAGTAATGGCCTTTCACGTTGGTGTTGAATTGGGCATCAAACTCCGCTTCCGTGGTCCGCTCAATTGACTGAATGCCGACGATGGCGGCATTCAACAGGAGCACATCGATAGTGGCCCCGCTTTCTTGCACGGCTTGTTCCAGCGCGGCGATACCAGCCAGCGCGGAGGTGTCGGCCACTACGGTTCGTAGATGGGGACTATTGATTTTTGCCGCCGCGGCCCGTAGATTCTCTTCCCCTCGGCCCGTTATCCAAACCGTCGCCCCGGCCTCGATAAAGGCCTGGGCCGCCGCAAACCCAATGCCGGTGGTTCCCCCACAAATAATCGCATTTTTTCCTCTCAGACGCATGATGAAAAAGTTTGTTGGTTGACGGGCCAAAAGTAGACTACCCTTGTTCTATTTAGTAACTTTGTAATTAAAAATAACCGTTACATCGGTGTTACCAAGTAACCTTGCCATGTCCTCAAAAGAAGACGCTCAAACCAGACGTAAGTACCTCATGCGAACCGTTCAGGACTCGATGGATGTGCTGAACGGGAAATGGAAAATTGCCATTATTTCCGCTCTTTGCTGTTTCACGAAACGACGGTTTTCCGACATCTTGCATGATGTAGTCGGGATTTCCAATCGAATGTTGAGCAAGGAATTGAAGGAGTTGGAAATAAACCAGGTGATCAAGCGAACTATTGTAGATACGCAACCCATAACCGTTACCTATGAGCTGACCGAACATGGCAAAACCCTGCAACCCATTATTGAAGGGTTAGCGGCTTGGGGAGTTATACACCACAAAAAAATAGTTGGCCAGTGAAGCGTTAGCAAGTACCGCCTGCTACCGACAACTAGAGATGGCTCCACAAGGCACCCCTTTCTGACTGCGGCTTAGTCCGCTTCCTCGCGGTGGGGTGAGCTTATCTTTTATTTGGATGGCCGACTGCCGCTTCTGGAAACCATTTCAGCGGGCCAAGCGACGCTGGCAAACCAGCGGCCCCGCCCCCGAGAAAAGGTGAATTTGGTAAGTTTGCCGCATGGCAAAGCCCGAGGGTCTCCCCGAATTTTATCAGCACCACTTCCAAACTACCCCGGATACCCGGCCCACCGACCTGGGGCAGGTCAATGTATTTCGCTTGGAAGAGTCCCTGGTCCTCGGCGCCGAGCCCGTGCAGTTTAGCCGCCGCGATTTCTACAAAATCGCGCTGCTCCGCCACGGGCACTGTGCCTATCACTACGCCGACCAACGAGTCGAGGCCCTTGGCCCCGCCTTACTGTTTTTCGCTCCGCAACTACCCTACACTCGATACCTGCTCTCCGCGGAGATAACCGGCTTTTTTTGCATTCTTCGCCAAGACTTCTTTCAGGAACGTGGGGGGATAACTCTCCCCGAACAACCGTTCTTCGGGCCCGGCAACGTGCTCATCTACCCCCTCACGGTTCCCCAAGTGGCCGAAGTGAGTGCCTTGTTCGAGAAAATGCTAACCGAACTCGCCTCCGACTACTTGCTCAAGTACGACCTGCTGCGGACCTACGCCGCGGAGTTGCTGCACTACGCTCTTAAACTGCGGCCGGCCGGTACCCGCTACCCGCCGGCTGATGCCAAAGCGCGCCTCACGGCCGGGTTTTTAGCGTTGCTCGAACGGCAGTTTCCCCTCGAGTCCCCCACCCAGCGGGTGGCCTTGCGCTCGGCCCGCGATTTTGCCCAGCACTTAGCCGTGCACCCCAACCACCTCAACCACTGCGTGCGAGCCACAACCGGCAAAACCACCACCGACCACATTGCCGCCCGCTTGAGCAGCGAAGCAAAAGCCCTGCTCCGGCACACGGACTGGAACATCGCCGAAGTCGGCTACAGCCTCGGGTTTGACGAGCCGGCGCATTTCAATTACTTCTTTAAAAAGCACACCGGCCTCACGCCCTCGACTTTTCGGCGTCTTTGAATTTGGTAAGTATCTGAGTGAATTTGGTAAACAGCGGCTATGTCATCGACCGACCTTTGCTGTCGTTAAACAGGCCGCCTGGTGGCAGTAGGCTTCGCTAAAGCGGGGCTTGGTGCTCCTGCCGGGGCGGCGGGTTAACTCGGTTTATCTACAAACATCCGCTCTGGACGGATCCCCCCTTGTTGCCATGATAAAACTGCTCCTTACCCTGAAGCGCCGCGCCGGCATGAGCCAGCAGGAGTTTAAAGACTATCGCCGGAACGTGCATGAGCCGCTGCTGCTTGCCCTTCCCGAAGCCCGGTACATGCGTCGCTTCGTTGTCTCTTACCCCATTCCCGCCGCTGGGTTTGGCGAGCCGAGCTACGATGCGGTAGTGGAAACGTGGTTTGACAGTTTGGAAGACCTGAACGCGTTGTTCTTTTCTGAAAACTTTCAAACCAAAGTGGACCCGGACCATGCCAACTTCCTCGACCTGACCCAAGGGGGGATACTCGTCTCCGAAGAACTCGTTGTAGTGGAAGGATGACAAGGGCCGATGGGCCAGCCTGTCGGTTCCTGTACCCCGACCCCTGGCTACGCAACCCAGGCTCCCCTTTCTTTCGCACCTTCGGGCGGCGGACGGAACATCACCCTCTAATTACCCCTAAAATCTAGTTTACCTGTCATGCCTAAACGGCCCACCCCATCCTTATCTTTCGACGAGGCATGGCGGCCGTCAACACCTGCCTAGTGTACTGAGTCGCCTTCCGCAGCCTCCCATTCAAGGGGAGCAATGCGCCCCGGAGGAAGCATAACGGCCTTGTCTTTTCAGCATTTCTTGTCAGGTATCAAACAAAGGATTGTCTAAACTCTAAAGGTGAAATAGTCGTTTTTGCCTTGAATAGTTTAGTAAATGAAGAGGGATGTTCAAAACCTAATTCATACGCAATTTCACTTATCGTTAAATTAGTAGTTGATATTTTTACTTTTGCCTTTTCAATTAGTTTGTTGTGGATGTGTTGTTGCGCATTTTGTCCCGTAAGGCTTCGTAACATATCACTCAAGTAGCTGGATGAAATATTTAATTTTTCAGCAAGAAAGTGTACCGTTGGTAACCCTTGGGTAAGGGGTCCGTTCGCGCTAAAACATTCTTCTAAAATATCTTCCAGTGCTTGTAATAAGTCATTATTTACAGCTTTACGGGTGATGAATTGTCTTTTGTAAAACCTGTTGCAGCAATTTAAAAGCAATTCAATCTGTGAAATAAGTACTTCCTGGCTGAAATCATCAATCCGGCTGTTGAGCTCTTCTTCAATTAGCTTGAATATGGCGTCTATTGTTGACTTTTCCTGGTCGGAAAGATGCAAGGCTTCGTTGACAGAATAAGAGAAAAAGCCATACTGTTTGATTTTTTTTGCTAAAGGATGGTGCAGTAAAAATTCCGGACTGATAAACAAGGAATACCCTCTATGGCCGTCGGCTTCATCTGCTATCCCAATTACCTGTTCAGGCGCAGCAAATAATAAACCACCTTCATCGAAGTCATAAGACCCTTGCCCATATTTTACGCTTCCAGTCAGCTTTATTTTGTATGATATCTTGTAAAAATTCAGAATAATCGAGTTAGGTAGCGTATTTAAATCGATTTGATTACTTGTATTGTCAATTAAGCTTATCAACGGGTGCTGCGGTTTAGGCAAGCCAAACGCCCGATGGGCTTCGGATAAAGAATTAAATTTATGATAGGGACGCTCTTCCTTTTTCATCTTTCATTTCAATAAAAATCTAACTAGGAACTTACGCGTTCCAGGGTAGATTTGCTTTTTATTTATGCCTTTTTTATTTACCAAGGTAAGGCACCATCAGAACCGGTGAATGTACCGGTTACACCACTTTCGTCCAGCGCCGCACGAACAATGTTACGAGCCGCCACTTCTATCGTCTCCGTACCTTGAAAATTGTTGAGAGCGGTGGCCGGGAAACCGGGACTTGCCGCATTGACCGTGATAGTTGACGTTTCTAATTCAATAGCAAAGCTCAAGGTAACGGCATTAAGGGCCGTTTTAGAGGCGGCATACCCCACTCCAAAAATAGCCCGATAAGGATACGTGGGATCTGCATTTAGATTCAGGGAACCCAACGCACTGGATACATTGATGATTCGTCCGGCAGCAGATTCCTTGAGGAAGGGCAGCATCGCCTGGGTCACGGCGATAACCCCAAAGACATTGGTCTCCCATATGGCTTTCACTTCCTCAAGGGAAGCCATACTTGCCCGGGCCTCGTTGGTAGCCTCTTCAAAGGTTCGGTTCGCTCTTCCGGCCTGTGAGATTCCCGCATTGTTCACTAGTACGTCGATTCTGCCATATTCTGTATGAATTCGTTCGGCTGCCTTGGCTATTGACGTCGAATTGGTCACATCCAACTGGATGGGGATTGCACCAGCCCCAATACCCGTTGCTGCCTCTTCCCCCTTTGTAAGATTTCGAGAACCCACCAGAACGGTGTACCCGTTTGCCACCAGTTCTTTTGCGACTTGTAAGCCGATGCCTTGATTTGCCCCCGTTACGAGGGCAATACGGGTTGCTTGACCATGTTGCGCTTTCATGTGTTGCTTTTTAGTTGAAACACAAAGGTTACCAGAGGCTATTGGCCTTAATTAGGCTAATCGAGGAAAGAGTTAGCCAAAATGAGGAAGTCAGGATTACACCTTTACAGAACCCCTCGACGCTGCCCAACTGCGCGAGTACTTTGCGTTTCCGGATTCCATCCAGGTGCAGGAGGGGGGGCGATTCGGGACAATCTCAATCGGATGACCATACGTCACGAATGGTCTAGGCCTCTTTTCTCTGAACTAACCTCAGCGCAGTGCCGATGGATTGCTAAAATCAGGCTTACGGTAGTCCGAGAAGTTGAATTATATCAAGTAAAGAGCTCTTGTGTGTACACACAGAGTAGCTTGTTAGTGGCCTAGCAGGAACCTTTTCTGCAGATTCACTTGGAAGGTGCTCACTGGGTAAAAGGGCCCGCACCTGCCAGCTCCTCAAGTTGAATTATAAATCGCGAGTTGGTCGCAGGGCCCCCTGAGAAAAAAAAGGGTCTGCCGCCCGAGGCAGCAGACCCTTTTCCGCTTTTCGGCATCCGCCCGTAGCTGGACTGGCCCCTCGTTCCGGGCAGGCGGTTCAAAACGGTGCCCCTCTGCCGCAGCAGGGCCTCCTCGTTCGTTGGACGCTTCAGCGCGCGTCGGGTCAGCGCCGGGGCGGTGGGTTATTTCCGTAGTAGCTTAACGTGCGCTTGGCCCTGGGCCCCGCGCAAGTGCAGGTAGTAGAGGCCTTCCGCCGCGAGCTGCAGCGAGAAGTCGAACGTCAAGGGCTGTCCCGCGGCCGAGATGGTGCGCTGGCCCTGGCTCAGGGTTGTGCCCAACGATGAGACCAAGGTATAGCTCATTTCTCCCTGGAAGGCAGCCGGCAACTCGACCGTAACCCGGCCGTCAGCGGACGGGTTGGGATAGAGCTTGACCTGGGCACTGTAGACCGGCAGCTTGGTCGCCGCAACCGCGGCCAGCGGGCTAGCCGCGGGCCGCTCAGCATTGTTGCTGAGCACTTCGATGGCCGACACTTTGGCTTGGTCCACCCCCGTAACGCCAGAGGCAAAGGCCAGCGAGAGTACCCCGTCGGTGACGGTCACCGAAAAGGACTCGGTGGTGGCCGTCAGCGGGCCTACCTTCCGCACGATGTCATAGGCGCTGAGCACGGTCGTTCCTTCGGCCGCCACGTCGAAGACGCGCTGGCCCGCCGCGTTCCAATAGAGCTCAGCGAAGTGCAGCTTGACCGTGTAGGTGCCGTTGGGCACCGGCAGGTGATAGACGAAGTTGCCATAACGCTCACTCTGGTACAAGGCATCGTCCTCGGTGCCAGCAATGGGCTGGTCGGTAGCAAAGTCGCTGCCGCCGGTCGCGAATTGATCGGCGGCAAAGTGACCGAGGGAGGTGCTCAGCGCGTCCCCACCGGCTTTGAGGCGCAGCACGGCCGCCGGCACCACGTCCAGCACTTCGATGGCCGACACTTTCGGCAAATCCACACCCCTGGTGCCGGGCGCGAAAGTCAGGGTGAGCAGGCCGTCGGTGACGGTGACGGGGAAGGTCTCGGTGGTGGCCGTGAAGGCCCCAACTTTTCGCACAATGTCGTAGGCGCTGAGCACCTGGCTGCCCTCGGCGGCGACGTCGAAGACGCGCTGGCCCGCCGCGTTCCAGTAGATTTCGGCGAAGTGCAACCGGACGGTGTACTGGCCGTTGGGCACGGGCAGGTTATAGGTGAAGCTGCCGTAGCGCTCGGTTTGGTAGAGCGCCTCGTCGGGGGTGCCGGCAATGGCCTGGTCGGTCGTGAAAACGGCCCCGCCCGCCGCGTACTCGTCGGCGGCGAACAGGCCTAGTGCGGTCGTGAGGGGGCCGCCGCCAGCATGCAGGCGGTAGCGGGCCGGGCCGCTGGTAGGGGCCGCCGGCAGCACCGTGACCACGGCCTGAGCGCTGTCCAAGTTGCGCGAGCGGTCCCACACAAATAATGTAACGGGATTAGGGCCCAGGTCGGCGGCGGTGAAGTAGGCCCGGCTCAGCGCCATATAGGCAAGGCCGCAGTTATCGCTGCTGCCGTTGTTGACTTGCTCGGCCGTAACCGTGGCCTGCCCGTTCACTAAGCGCACCGTCACATTTTGGGCGCGCACAATGGGAAGGGTCTCTTCGAAGACATTGATATACTGCCTCACCTGGGTTAGATTGCCGGCTTGGTCGGTTGCCCGCCATAACAGGGCGGTCTGCCCGACGGGGAAAGGGGCGCTCAAGGCCAGCGAATCGCTGCGCACCCCGACTACGGTTACTTGTTCACAAGACTCGGTGACAGTTGGCGAAACCAAGCGGCGCGTCACAACGCAGGAATCGGCCGGGGCCTTAAACGATACGAACTCCGCGGGCACCGTCAGCGTGGGCGCTTCGGTATCGGTCACGGTCACGGGGAACGTCTGCTGGAAGGTGCCCGCGCTGGAGGTCGCTGTGGCGGTCACTTGGCTCACGCCCACCGGAAACACGTGGGGTGAAGTGATGGGCCCGCTGGGCAGCGCATAGGTGAGCGTGGCGGGTGGCCCCGGGGCAAGGGCAGCAAAGGCCAGCTGCGCGCTGCAGGCGCCCCGATCGGTTGTGGCGCTGATGGGTCCGACCACGGGTTGTCCGGCGGGTAGCCCCCCCGTTTGGGCGTACTGAAACGCGAAGTAGGCCCCTTCGCTGGAGCCGGCTACGTATACGAGTCCACTCGGGCTGACGACGACCCCCACCGTCTTTACCCCCGCTGCATTCACTCCGACCGCCCGCGTATGGCGAGCGACCCAGAGCGGCTGGCCATCTTCGGCGGCGTACTTGACGGTGGCCAAGCTGTTGGTGATGGTACTGGTGGGAGTGGCAACGGTCGACGTGCCCGTCACATACACGTTGCCGGCCGAGTCGAGGGCGACACTCGTCGCTCGTTCCAAGCCGGTGCCGGGCCCGGCGTAACGCGCCACCCAGAGCAGTTGACCACTGGGCGAATACTTCCGGGTGGCATACTCGGCGCCCGAGTACCCGGTAACGACCACATTGCGGTTCCCGTCGACGGCCAGCGCACTGACTTGCCCCGGGTTCCCGTCGCGGGCCTGCCAGACTTGCTGGCCACTGGTGCCCGCATACTTGCACGTTACGTACCCGTTCTCGGACACGGAGCCCGTGACCACGACATCGCCGGCCGCATCGACGGCCAGGTCAACCGGGACTCGACCCGCCGAGCGGGTTTGCCAGAGTTGCTGCCCATTAGCTCCCGCATACTTACTCGTCAAGTATCCGCTGCTGCCATCGAAGCCGGTGACCACCACATCGCCGGCCGCATCGAGGGCGATTGCCACCGCTTGCCGGAAACGGGAGAAGTCGGCCGGCAAGGAGTTTGTCCAGAGCGGCTGCCCGGTGGGTGAATACTTCACGGTCGCCAACTCGCCGAAGTCGCTCTCTACCGTCCCTCCCGGATCTGAGGTGCCGGTGACGTAGACGTTGCCAGCCGCATCCACCGCTACGTCCGCTGCGTAATCTCGCCGCCGCATACCCCCGTCGAAGCGCTTACTCCAAAGCAAGGTGCCGTTCCCGGAATACTTGAGGGTAATAAAGTCTTGCCGGTTGCCGCCAGGACCGTTGGTTCCCGTTCCGCTCACGTACACATTGCCCGTGGCATCGACCACCACTTTCGCGGCCCGGCCGATTGCGGCCTCGTCATAGTGGGCCGTCCAGAGTTGCTGGCCACTGGCCGCATACTTCACCGTGACGTATTGGGAAGCGTTACCATTGTAAAACGTGCCGGTTACGACCACGTTGCCGGCCGCGTCTAGGGTCATATCCGTGGCCTGCCCCGCTGTCAGCTGATACCGCGCCGCCCATACCTCGCGGACGGCCTCCGCGGGGCGGGACGCGTTGGGAGTTGGCGAGGGGCCGGGACGAAGTAGTGGGCGCCGGGGCGCTGGCTGGGCAGCCGTTGGGAGAACTGCCCATACCGCGTGGGGTACGCTTTGGTCGACCTGTACCTGAGTTGTCAGGGGGGGCAGCAAGAAACCTGCTGCGAGCAGCACCTGCGTAAAATAGAGCATACAAGGGGTGGGATATGGGGAAAAGAAGAAGGCAGACGGGAAACGGCTAACCAGCCGGCAAGAAACGGCAGCACTCTCCTGCTTGACGGTGCCTGGCTCTGCGACAAGTACCAACTAGCGAACCACCGGCAGCACATGAACAGGTACTAAGATCCCCGAAATAGTAGAAATATAACAGCAATCAAGTATAAATATATTCGCTTGCGCGCGTGGCGAAGGACGCGCTGCCTTGAAACCCGAAGGTTTGTTAGTACCTCTTTTGCAGCAAGCCGGTAGGTGCTGCCCTAGACTTATTTCTTTTTGGCCCTCCTAACAAATCCTGAGAAGGGAGCGAACAAGATAGAGGTGGTCCCTTAGCAAGCCAGCATACTTCCTCATTCCTTTGAGCCCGTTTGGTGAGCAGAGCAACTAAATGACACTGGACAAAAAAGCGTTTTCTGTTCTGGCAGCCGCCAGTCGCAGTTCAAGAGAGCACGTGCTTATTGCCTTAATCATCAAGGAGAGAAAGCACGACATTTCCCTGTCAGAGGGCTTGCATGAAGTGCTGCGCGAGGTTGTCCTGGTGCGGAATATCGAGGGCGATGGTTCGCCGCCGCTACAGCAAATGAATCTGCCCGCTAGGGGTGTGGCCAAGGATTCTGGTGCTGGCCCCTACGTCTGCAGTTCCTGATGTACGTGCGGAGGAGAAGCGTTTTGCAATGCAATACCGCGGTACCAGTCGGGACTGAACTCTCGCTAACCGACAAGCTTGGCGGCCCCGCGTAAGGCGTTTCGGTTGGCTACATAAAAGTTCTGGCGGGTAAGCTGATTGAGTTGGACTAGCAGGAAGGTAAGGCGGCTTTAGTTAGCACCCAGCCCAAGAATGTTGGCTCGCTGGTGCTCATAAGCGCGGTAGAGCCGAGCAGGCATCAACGCGCGCGCTAGCTCATTGCCGGCCGGCGTATCGTCGAGGTGCAAGCCTTGCAGATAAATCGTCTCGATGGCCGCGGCCAAGTACGCATCAGCGCGTTGCAGTAGGGTATCGGCTACGGCAAAGCAGTGGCGTAACAAGCTGGGGTGGCACTCATCGATGGCGCGGCGGGTGAACACGGCGAAGCTGTCGAGTTGGCTGTAAAAGCCGCTTCGCCCGTGGGGACCTTGGGTACTACGTAGGGAAAAAGTTAATTCCGGGAAATTGCTGGCAAGCACTTGAGCCGTTTCAACGGGAGTAAGCATGGCAAAAAACAAAGGGGAGGGGGTGCCCGACCGCCTACGGCAGAACGACGAGCAACAGAAGTAAGAGAAAATACAACTCAGCTAACTAATGCAATAGCAGCCCAAAGCAGCAGCAAGAAACCCAATGCGTATTTCATGACGAAAAAAGGATAAACTTAGGATAGGCTTCGTCCTAGGCGGCATGCGGATAACAGGCCTGGCAGAGGGCCGCGGGCATGAACTGCCGCACCAACTGCGCGTCCTGGGGTAATTCGGACAAGCGCAGGGCGGGCAAATAAATATGCACCACCGCCGAAGAAAGCGCTGAATCGTTGAGGTGTAACAGCTGGCCGGCCAGCAGCAGACAGTCGCGCAGTTCGTGCAAGCGGCCCCGAATAGCTACCTGCCGGGTATAGGCCGCGAAGTACAACAACTGTTGCGGCATGGTGGCTGGCAAGCAAGTCGGCTGCAAGTCGGAACGAGGGCGGGGAAATGCTGGACAAGCAGCGTCGCCAGTTGATGGGGAGCAAACATAAGCAGCAGAACAGAAGGTGAAACCAACCGGCCCCGTGGCACACACCCAGGACCGAAAAACCTGTTCACTGCTTAGTCAAGGCAGATGCCAGCCCCGTACAGCCAGCAAGAATTATTGATAACAATTAGATAGTGAGTTGATTAAATAGAAAATCGCTCTTTATGGCGTACCCTAAAATACCACCCGCCCCTATCGAAACGCTAGAGGCGGGCTACTGCTTCGCTAGGCAGCGAGGGGCCCGCTAATTTACATGGTCGAGTTACGGAGTGGACTGGCGGCTGCTTGCGCACGAGTTGCCGCTCCGGGCGCTCGGGAATGGCAAGGGGCCAATTTGCGCTGGTCACGTTGCTGTTGTCGAGGCCAACCCGGTAAGTATAGCCACTTGGCTGGCTGCCGCCGGAGCAGCGCATAGAAGCTCAGAATAGCCCGCAGCGCGTACAGCGGGGTGGTGCCAATATCCCCGTACACGATGTCTAGCGCAATAAGAACCCCGGCCGGGGTGGCCACGTGCAGGACGGCGCCGGACGCGGCGGCAGCAGTAGCAGACGGAGTAACTGGCGCGGATGATGCTATCCAGAGCGAACAAGATAAAGAGACGCGTTCCGGCATACGTTGCCGTATGCCGGAGCGCTACAACTCGTACTCCTGAATCTTGCGGTAAAGGGTGGTCAGGGCGACGCCCAGGATGCGGGCGGCTTCGGTTTTATTGCCGTGGGCTTCCTGCAACACACTGCGAATGTGCTGGCACTCCATACTGCGCAAGGTGCGCTCGTGGGCGGTGGACGGGCCCGAGGCGGGAGCGAGTTGTTGGGCGAACTCAACGGGTAGGTTGTCGGGGCTCAGCCACTCGCCCTCGGCCAAAATGACGGCGCGTTCCAGCACGTTCTTCAGCTCCCGCACGTTGCCGCGCCAGTTGTAGTGGGTGAGCTGGCGCAGAAAGTCGACTTCCATCCCGCGCAAGCGCTTGCGCAGCTTGGCGGCGTAGAAATGCAGGAAGTGCGTGGCCAGCGGCTCGATGTCTTCGCGGCGGGCATTGAGCGGGGGCACGGCCACGGTGAACACGGCCAGCCGATAGTACAAGTCGGGGCGGAAATGGCCGGCTTCGGCTTCCTGGCGCAGGTGGCGGTTGGTGGCGGCCACAATGCGCACGTTTACGGTTACAGGTTTGGTATCCCCGATTTTGGTGAAGCTCTGCGTTTCGAGCACCCGCAGCAGCTTGGCTTGCAGCTCCAGCGGCAGCTCCCCTATTTCATCCAAGAACAGCGTGCCGCCGTTGGCTTCCTCCAGCAGGCCGCGCTTGTCGGTCAGGGCCCCCGTGAAAGCGCCTTTGCGGTAGCCGAGCAGCTCCGATTCCAGCAAATCCTTGGGGAAGGCGCTGCAATTGACGGCCACAAATGGCTTGGTGCGCCGTGGGCTGGCCGCGTGAATGGCTTGCGCAAACAACTCTTTGCCCGAACCCGTGGGTCCTTCCAGTAACACGGTGCTGTCGGTGGGCGCTACGCGCAAGGCCAGGGCCTTGGCTTGGGTGAGCGGCGCGGAATGACCAATCATCGAATCGAAGGTGAACTGCGGGGCCAGTTGCTTTTCCAGCTCGGCCACGCGGCGCTGCAGGCGGGCTTTTTCGGCGGCCCGCTCCACTACCACCACCAGCTGGTCGTCGGAGTCGCCTTTGGTGAGGTAGTCGAAGGCGCCCGATTTCATGGCCTGCACCCCATCGGCAATGGTACCGAAGGCCGTCATCAGGATGACCTCCACCAGGGGCCCCACGGCCTTGTAGCGTGGCAGCAAGCTCAGGCCGTGGCCGTCGGGCAGCTTCACGTCCGACAGCACCACCAGAATTTCCGCAGCGTGGTCGCGCAACAATTCCAGCCCCTGCTGCGCAGTGGGCGCTGGTAGCACGGTGTAGCCTTCCAGTTCCAGCACGCGGGTTAACAACTGCCGCAGGCTGCCTTCGTCGTCAATCAGCAGTAGGGTTCCGTCGGGCATAAGGATCGTAGCCAGCATGTTCGGTGGCTAGAGGTGCAAGGGTACACAAAAAGCTTGAAAACTGGCCTCAATGAGCTTAATGGCAGCAAGCAGTGAACGAGTAGACCCCAGTCGTTTCGCCAGCAGAGCGCAGCATAACGCTAGGGGGCCTGGCACGCGGTCGGGGCGCTCAAGCCTCTACAAGCCCGTTTTGGCCGGTTGGCACCCTATTGGCGGCTTGGCAACCGTCCTGCACCTCAGGGGTACAGAAAAAAACGGATCTACCTATGCCATGCCCTCTTCGGTGGTTTGCTCCTTGTTCTGTTTGCTTGGTATTTCCGGCTGCCTGATTCCTGGCTATGACTGCAATTGAGTTGGAGATTGAACGGGCTGCCTTGGCCTACCATGCGCAGCGCACGGCCATCGAACTGACCGCTACTGATTATGCCGAGTGGTTGTTGACACTTCCCCCCGGCCAGCACAACTACTACGCGCAGCAAGGCTTCGAGGCGTGCTGCGCAGTAGCCGCCTTTCAGCGCTACTGTTTGGAATGGCGCGGCTTTTCGATGCGTGACTATTTCGTGAAGTGTCTTTCCTACGAAGCTTTTCGCTTCTGGAGCACCCGCCCCTAAAATTCTTGTATTAAGCGGGCGCTCCGCCCGGTAGTTGTCAGCCTAAGATCACTCGTGGGCCTAAGGGCAAGAGCCAAAAAGTAATTGGCCCCCCAGTTGCCCACCCCGCGGAGCTTCCCGCTACGGCAAGTTTGAAGCAGCCGGACGGGTGAACCCGGCCAGCAACCGTCCCCAAACCGAGCGTAACGCCGCCTGGCGTTTTGCTACTGGAGGGTTGCAAAATGCTAGGGGGCGTTCTCTTAAAAAGGGGGCCGCAGAGTCTGGCAGCAGCTTTAAGCGGCTTGGCACCCCGTTGGTGCCAGATGGTTTTTCCTTTACTACTTACCTTCTGAAAATGGCAGGGTTGAATTTAAGGCTACTAAGGGAATTGACGGTGTTCTTGGCCGGGCCCATAGGGTATGCTCGGCCCTACATCGCCTCCGTTCGGCCCATAGTGGGTAGCGAGCGTCCACTAAACGAGATGCAGTATGGCAGCTAAACAAACCAGGCAGGGCTGGATTGCCCGCGCACGGGCCGTGCACGGCCCGCGCTACGATTACTCACTGGTCGTCTATCGCGCCAACGCCGCTATCGTCGTGATTGGCTGTGCGGTGCATGGATGCTTTGCGCAGGCGGGTCACCAGCACCTGCAAGGATACGGCTGTCCGGCCTGTCGGGCGGCGGAAGCCGGCGCGGCAGCTGCGCGGGCCAGTAGCGCAGCAAACTCACGGCCGCGAGCGTGGTGACAATCATAGGCAGCACCAGCACGGCAACGCCCGCGCCCCGGCCCCCGTGTGCCCCTGCGCGAACTCAGCCGGACTTAGATACGGCTCTAGATCCCGCCAGCTCTAATAATAAGCGTCCCCTCCCTGCCTTACCAAGTCGGCGGCCGCGGGTTGTGGTGCTCGCCATTGATCCCGGCGGAAAAAATTTATGCGCGAAGGCGACCTGACCCGCGGGTTAGCGTAGCGCGGGGTCCTCGTCGGCTAGGGGCAGGGTGAGGGTGAAGGTGGTGCCTTGCCCTTCCGCACTCGTGAAGGCGATAGTTCCCTCGTGCAGCTCGACAATGGTCTTGATGATGGACATGCCCAGGCCCGTGCTGCGTTCGCCCCGCAGCCCCGGGCGCCGCGCCGGGGTGAACTTCTCGAACAGCGTGGGGTGCAGGGCTTCGGGAATGCCCACTCCCGTATCGGCCACGCGTACCAGCGCCTGCCCGGGCGCGTGGGCCAGGCTGACGGTGATCGTGCCGCCGTCGGGCGTGAACTTGAGCGCGTTGCTGAGCAAGTTGTTGATGACCTGCATGAGCTTGTTCTGGTCGATGACGACGTAAAGTGGCGCTTGCTCGACGTGGAAAGCAAAGGATTTGCCTACGTAGGGTTCCCCCTGCTGGTACTGCGCCATCACCAAGCGCAGTTTTTCCACCAAATCCACCCGTTCGCGCTTGAGCTCGACGTGAACCGAATCCAAGAACTCGTGATCCACGAAATCACGAATCAGGTTGACGCTGTCGCCGCACAGTTGTCGCATGTGCTCGACCATGCGTACCAGCTCCGGGTTTTGCAGCGGGGCCATCGCCTCGTGGAAGTAGTCGCTCATTTGCTGTAACATGGCAAAGGGGCCGGCCAGGTCGTGGGAGAGGATTTCGAGCGTGGTGTTCTTTTTCGAGTTGTACTTGTCGGCATGCCAGAGCATGACTTTGGTGGTCGTGATATCCTCCACCAGGCCGCCCACCTGCGTTTCGCCGTCGGAACCAACCAGGTGGTGCGGGGTCAGGCACAGGTGCTGATCCTCGCCGGTGGGCTGCCGCAAGCGCAACTCAAACGGTTCGTGCAGGCCCCCCGCTTGCCAGCGCCGCCAGCAGTCCGCGGCGTGGTCTTGGTCGTCGGGATGCACGCGCGCCAGCAACGCCGGCAACTCCTCGTTGACGCGGGCGCAAGTGCCATGTAGCACCCGCTCGTAGGCCGGACTCACGTACAGCACCCGCTGCTGCGTCAAGGAATACACGAAGAAGAGCATGGGACCCTGTTGCAAAAAACTCGCGAAGAAGGGCAGGGGATACGACATAGAAAAGGGCTGACGAGGCAGCAGAAGGGAAAGGGAAGCGCAATTACTGCGACGAGCAGCACTGCCGGCTGTCTAACGGGAAAAGGAAAGTTGCGCTGGAGGGCCGAGTACTTGCGTTACCTAGGGCATGCAGAGACTCGTTCGGGTTCCTACTGCTCGAGTACAACGCTGCTCGTACGGGCTGGGCAGATTGCAAGATAGCAGTTTTCACGCATAAATTATCTTAACAGTGCAATTGCTGATTGTTTGGCATAACATCGAAAGATAGTTGTACTTTATATAATACAATAAATGCTGAGAAATAGGCTCTTCCCTACTTGGCTCCGTGTTACGGCGGTACGTCTGGCAGCCTACAGCAAAGTGTATTTTTGCTTCCTCTTCCGTAGCGGAAACTACGGTCGCCAGGAGGGCTACCGCCCTATCCCGTGAGTGGCCGGTTTCTGGTGCTTTTACTGGCCAAGCCCTGCCTACTATCGTTCCTGAAAATAAACCTGCGTTTCCACCGTTACTCCTTCAGGTTCGGTCCGGGCAGAAAGAGGAGAACGAAGAACTCCCATGCGAAGCTACGGGTTGAAACAAAGACGAGGCTGTACTATCTGTCAGTAAGCGCGTAATGTTCGACCTTGCGCGCGGTTCTTGGCGCCAAACGCGTACCTTTCCGCTTCTGACGAAGGTTGTTGCTTGTTGGTCGTTGTTATGCCTGATCTGCCCCCCTCTGCGTATCAGGCTCTCGAAGCCGAGCTGCGCGCCGCTCAAGCTGAAGTGGCGCGCCTGCAGGCCGAGCGCGACCAGCACGCGGCCCACCACGCGGAACGCGAACGATACCGCCTCAGCCAAGTGCGTTTTCGCACCGTATTCGAGCACTCCCCGCTGGGCCATAAAATCATTGCGGCCGACCTCACCATTCGGCAGGCCAACGCCGCCGTAGCCGCCTTGCTGGGCTTGGCTTCGCCGCTGGATTTGCTGGGCCACACGATTCTCGAGTTTGCCCACCCTGATTACGTGGCCGACTGGGCCCGCTTACAGGTTGCCCTCTGGGCCCACCACCTGCCCTGGTTTGCCCTCGAGACGTGCCTGGTGCGCCCCGACGGCAGCCTAGTGTGGTGCCGGGTCACGTCGGTCTTGTTTCCCGACGAAAGCGGCGAGCTCGGCTACACCACACTGGAAGACATTTCCGCCCGCCGCCACCTCGAAGCCCAGGTGCAGCACACCACCCAGGCCTTGGAAGACGCCAACCAGGACCTCGGAGCCAGCAACGAAGAATTGCGCGTACTCAACGACGAGCTGCAGCACACCAACTCCGCGTTGGGTCAGCTCAACACCGAGCTCGACACGTTCGTGTACGCCGCCGCCCACGACCTGCGCCTGCCCGTGGCTAATCTGCAAGGGCTAGTGCAGGCCCTGGTCGAGCAACTGCCCCCCGCGGCCCGGCAAGCCGAGCAAGTCGAGCTTATCCTGACCATGATGCAGGAGTCGATGGCGCGCTTTCGCCACACGCTCGACCGTCTGGCCGACTTTGGTGCGACGCGCGTACAAGCCGACCTCCCCCGCGAGTCGGTGCAGTTGGCTGCCGTGCTCGAAGAAGTACGCCAGGAACTCGCCGTTCAGTTCGCGGCCACCGGCGGGCAGTTGGAGGTAGAGCTGGCCGGCCCGGCCCGGCTTTGGTTTGCCGCCAAGCACGTGCACTCGGTGTTGTTGAATTTGATCAGCAATGCCCTCAAGTACCGCCACCCCGACCGCGTGCCCATCGTGCGCGTGCGCAGCTACCGCGAGGCGGGCCGGCTGGTCGTGCGCGTGCACGACAACGGGCTGGGCTTGAGTGCGGCCCAGCAGCAGCAGCTGTTCGGCTTGTTTCGGCGCTTGCACGCCCACGTCGAGGGCACGGGGGTGGGGTTGTACTTGGTGAAAAAGATCCTCGACCAGGCCGGAGGTAGCATCGAAGTCGAAAGCGAATTGGGTCGGGGCTCCACCTTTACGGCCACCTTTCCAACTTAAAGATCCATTCTTTGGACAGGCCGGGAGTTTGCGTAGCCGAGTAGATACAGGCTGACAGGCCAATGAACTGTTTCAGCGCCAAAGTAGTGGCGGATGCCCATTCCCCGGTTAGCCATCCTTTTATTGGTTCGTTTTTTAAGACGACACCAATAGCTGTACCGTCTAAAAAAGGCTCCAGTAACCCGACGAATATGGCTCATCACTCCTCTGGCCCAACGGTTTGCAGCCAGTGAATACACTCCGGAGCATCGACAATTGACCAGGAATGCGGGAAGGGCCGTCGGCCAAGGCGTCCTTTGCCGCGCGTCTCTAGGTACTGCGCCCGCTGGTTGCCTTGCCGCCGCAGACACGCTACCAACAGCTGGAGGTGGGCCGCATTCAGATCCGCGAGCTGCAGGGTGGGACAGTAGTGCTGGCGCCAAAAGGCCAGGTCGGGCTCACAGTACACGCGCACGGGAATCGCTTTGAGCAGGACCAAGTTGCCGCCGCTGGGACTGCTGCTGGAAAACGCCGAGTACTGATGATAGGCCGCCGGCACCTGCTCGGGCGAGCCGCCGAACGCCTGGGTTAGGGTGGCCACCAGCGAGCGGCCTTCCCGCACCAGCAAGGGGCTGCACTGCTGGGCGATGCGCCGCTGCCCCACCTGCCAGAAGGCGGCCAGATCCACCGGGGGGTCGACGCCAAACACGGCTTTCACCCGCAACGGCAGGCGGGTCGTATCCCCCACCAGGCGTTCGGCATAGGATAAGGCTAAGTGTCCGCCGGCCGAAAAGCCGCCCAGGAACAACAGGCGCTCCATGTTCGGGTACTGTGCCAGCAGGTGGCGCAGGACGTCATCGAGGTAGTGGGCACTGGCCGAGTCGAGGTAGAGCCGGTTGTTGAGGGTGGGCACCACCGTCAGTAGGCCCGCTCGGGCCGCTTCCTGGGCCAGGCTGGTTTGCTGGAACACGTCTTCGGCTTTCTCCCCCAAGCCGGGCAGTAAGAGCAGCACTCCCCGCGGGGTCGGCCGTTGGGGAGCGAGCACGAAGAGGGCTAACGGCGTAGTGGGCTTGCTGGCTTGATACAAATGGGTTTCGTCGCGGAGGGGCAGACGTTGTTTCTGCACCGTTTGGGCAGCGAGGGGTAGCGCGGTTACCAGCAGAACAACCATTGCCCTGCCGAGCAGCAGGCGAAAACGCGAAGCGAGTGACATCGAGGACGAAGAAGAAGTGGCCTAGCCGCCAGATGCAGCGCGGGTCACCAGGGTTGCTTCCAACTAACATAACGCCAGTTGCACCGTGTAGCTGGCTTGCAGGGCCAAATCCCTCGTAGCGCGCGGCCCATAGCTGCTGCCCACCAGCCGAATATTTAACCGTGGCGTAAGCACTCTGGCCGGAGCTTGTGTAGGAACGACCCGTCACGGCCACATTACCCGCTGGATTTAGCGCCAGATTGGCGGGCACTTCCTGGCTGTTTCTGACACCAGTGCTGTTGTAGGTTTTCACCCACAATTGCCCGCCGCTGGTTGAATATTTGAGCGTAAGGAAGTTGTAGTTGGCGGTGGTGTCGCCATCACTAAAGCCGGTCACCACCACATTACCGCCCGCGTTTACAGCCATAGCCGAGGGTGTATCAAACTCGTTGCTTAACCGTGCAAAAGAAGGACGTATATTTCTTGCTGGGGGCCAGCTAGCTTAGACCACCTCAGTTATTCTTGCTAAGCCGACGCCGCCCATGAAACAGGTTCTTCTTTTTCTCTGCTCTGTTCTTTTATCTTTCCCCTGTCACGCGCAGCCGGGCAAGCAACTGGTCCTGGGCCAAACCGACAGTATCCCCTCAACTCTGTTAAAAGAACAGCGAAAGTTTTATGTGCACGTCCCCTCTAGTGCCTCCGGCAAGGAGGGGGCCAACAAACGGTATCCGGTGGTGTATCTCTTCGATGCCGACGCCCAGTTTGCCGCGACGACTAGCCTGATTCAATACTTGAGCACCAATTACAACACCGTTTGTCCGGAAATGATCGTGGTCGGCCTGCTTCATTCGGACCGCAGAAAAGATTTAACCCCCACGCATGTCACTACAGACCCGCCTTTTTGGGCGCCTGGTACTAGCAAAACGACCGGCGGGGGCGAGAAATTTATTGCCTTTATCGAACAGGAATTAATCCCCTACATTGACCGGCACTATCCGACCCGACCCGACAAACTGCTGATTGGCCACTCGCTCGGCGGGCTGACGGTGATGCAAATCTTCGTGCACCATACCCGACTATTTAACGCCTATATCTGTATTGACCCCAGCATGTGGTGGGACAAGCAAACTCTCTTAAAAGAAACCAAACGGGCGTTGGAACAGAGAAGCTTCCAAGGAACCGCCCTGTATCTCGGCATTGCCAACACGGCCGAGCAGGACATGGAGTTACCGGCGGTGCGTGCGGATACGACGGCGGAGACCTTGCACATGCGCAGTGTATTGCAATTGCAGCGCTATTTGGAGACCAACAAGCACAATGGGTTGAAGTACCAGGGCAAGTATTACAAAGACGAGAGCCATATGTCGGTGCCCTTCATCACCGAATACGAGGCCCTGCGGTTTCTATTTGGCGCGGGGCGAAAGTAGCCCGCCCCTCATCGAGCGCTCAGCGGGACGAGCGGGGGGGGCGCGAGCAAAGCTAGGTGTGAGCGGCTGAGGGAGGGCCTCACATGCGGCGGATGGCAGCGAGCAGGGTGAGCAGGTGCGGGTCGGTGATGCAGATTGGGTGAGCAAGCAGGAATAAGGCACAAAACAAGAGTGCCGCCCCCTGCCCAGCTACCTAGAACAATCGCTGGGCCACTTTCAGCGGGAGCTAACTTTTGCAACAGTCCCGCACCCACGTTCAGGGGCAAACGCAACATTGAGCTTTCTACGCAAACACTCTGCGTTCGCTGCTTCCGACCTTTGTGTGGTTAAGTGTAACCGGGAAAACGTATGAAAACGGAGCCAGCGCCCCTCTTTACGCCGCCGGGCATCATCTATTCGCGGTATGCGAGCCGCCACATCGAGACGGACCAGTGCGTGGCCGTGCATGGCC
>NZ_JARNTX010000002.1 GCF_029433095.1 Hymenobacter sp. YC55 | reverse complement strand
ATTGCTACACCCGTTCGACTTGCATGTATTAGGCCTGCCGCTAGCGTTCATCCTGAGCCAGGATCAAACTCTCCATTGTATAAATTCTACTTACCCTTGGCGAACCAAGAGCGATGTCGAGTGCTGATCCGACTCGTATTGCGAGTTGTTGTGTCTCGTCTTCTACGCGGAGTCCATTGCTTGGGCTGCCGAAGCAGCGTGGAAGCAATGTCCTTCCTTTTGTCTTTCCATCCATTCAAAGAACGTATGAACTCTCCAGTTGAAAGTTCCAAGTAACGACCGGTTGTCGTCTGCGTTGCGCCGCTCAAACCGAAGCGGGGTGCAAAGATACTACTCGCTTCACACAAAACAAGAAAAACTGAAAAATATTTTTTCTTGTTTATCCGTTTTTACAAGAGCTTTACTCAAGCGGGTTGCAAAGCTATAACTTCTTATGTGTTCTACAAAAGATCAACAAGCTTTTTTTTAGCTGTTGATTTTCCTGAACCCTTCCTTTTGAAGTGGGCTGCAAAACTACAACCACTATTCAATTTTACAAAAGGCTTCGATAATTTTTTTCGCTTTTGCCTTGTTCCCACACCCGATTGATTTGGGGTTGCAAATATCTAACAGTGTTTCGGCTTTGTCAAGCCTCTATCAAAAAAATTTGTTCTATGGTAGAACCTGTAAGGCAAGCATACCTAGACAAAATTTAGACCACCAAGGTGTACCCCATAGTGTACAAGGTATTAAACAAAAAAGGAGCGCTTGGGCGCCCCTTCTTAGATATATGAATCTGGTTTTATCTATAGTTGAGATGTAAGGTACTTACTCGGTCTGGGCCTACGCTAACGATGCTAATAGGCACCTCTAAGTAATTCTCTAGAAACTGTACGTAATCCTTCAGTTCGGCAGGAAGGGACTGAGGGTCAGTCAGCTTTTGCAATTCGGTTTTCCAACCTGGCAGACTCTTATATACAGGCTTCATAGTCTGCAAATCGCCATGGTCAGGCAGATGGTCTGTTTGCTGGCCGTCCGGATACTCGTAATGGGTGCACACGTAGATTTCGTCAAACTCATCTAAGACGTCAGCCTTCATTAGATGAATCTCAGTGACTCCATTAAGCATGATACTATACCGTAAAGCGGGTAGATCTATCCAGCCACAACGACGTGGCCGTCCTGTAGTAGAGCCAAACTCACTGCCTGCTTTGCGTATTTGCTCTCCTACTTCATCGAGTAATTCAGTTGGGAAAGGGCCACTACCTACTCGAGTGCAGTAGGCTTTACTAATGCCATAGACTTTATCTATATGGCGGGGGGCAATACCCAAACCCGTACAAGCGCCAGCTACTATCGTACTAGATGAGGTGACGTAAGGATACGTACCGAAATCAACATCCAACAGGGAGCCCTGAGCACCTTCTGCGAGAATTTTTTTGCCTTGCTTTAATAGGTCATTTAACAGATACTCGGTATCCGTAAGTTGAAGGCTGCGCAGGAATTCGACAGCAGAGAAGAAGTCAGCTTCTAGCGCTTCAATTTCTAGCTCCTTGTTGTGAAAAGCAGCTAATGTGGCATGGCGAGCCACGGCTTCTTCATAACGCTGCTGGAAATCCGGCAATAGTACGTCACCTACACGCAAGCCCGTGCGACCAATTTTATCTTGGTAAGTAGGACCTATACCTTTCAAGGTAGAACCTATTTTGCTACCTCCGCGGGCATCTTCGCTAATACGGTCGAGGGCACGGTGCGAAGGAAGGATAAGTTGTGCTTTCTTCGAGATATATAAGTTGGCTGCCCAATTGATACCCCGATCTGTCAATTTTTGGAGCTCCTGCCGAAACACAACCGGGTCGAGAACAACGCCGTTGCCTACAACATTCAGGATGTGGGGATGAAAAATTCCGGAAGGCACTTGGTGTAAGACGTGCTTAACGCCACCGAAGGTAAGGGTGTGACCAGCGTTAGGTCCTCCTTGGAAACGGGCTACTACATCGTAAGTGGGGGCTAGTACATCCACAATTTTACCTTTTCCTTCGTCGCCCCACTGTAAGCCTACTAAAACGTCAACTGGCATTAATTCGAAGCTTTCAATTGTTGAGCGGCGGCGGAATCGTCGTCGGCAATAGAGAAAATAGCGTTGAGCTTGGTGAGAGCTAGCATTTTGCGCGGATGGTCGGCGGGATTAATGAGAACTAGTTCTCCTCCACGACTGCGAAATTTGGTGAGCAATGACACCAGCACCCCGATACCAGTGCTGTTTATGTAGCGCACCTCCGACAGATCGACTGCACAATGGCGCAACTCATCGCCAAGATGCTGATCAACCGACTGAAGGAGCTGCTGAGTATCGGGGCTACCGATAAGGTCGCCGGAGAGGCGCACGAAGAGGATGCCGTCTTGAACGGCAGTTTCTGTTTTCATTCGGCTTGAGAGCGGGTGGCGGCTTTGGCACGGCAGTCGCCGCACACGCCATAAAGGTTCAAAGAGTGGTGCAAGATATGGAAGTTGAGTAACTCCCCTACCATCGTCTGGATGCCATGGATGCGAGGGTCACAAAACTCAACCACCTTGTGGCACTCTGTGCATATCACGTGGTCGTGCTGCCGGTACCCATATGACTTCTCGTATTGGGCAAGATTACGTCCGAACTGGTGCTTGCTAACAAGGCCGTGCTCCACCAGCAAATCGAGGGTGTTATATACTGTAGCACGGCTCACTTGTAAGCCCTGCCCTTTCATACCAGCAAACAGCTCTTCTACGTCGAAGTGACCGGTACGAGAATAAATCTCCTCCAGAATAGCATAGCGCTCCGACGTTTTGCGCAAGCCTTTATTTTCGAGGTACGCGGTGAAGATCTTTTTGACCTCCTCGTACTTTTCTTTATCAAGCATTTTGTGTGACCTTATATACAAGGAGTACTGCAAAGCTACAATACAACATGCATAACCTTAAAAGCTCCATCATAAGATGCCTTTTCCGCTAACAGTTATATACTGTTTTAAACTTTGGCTCTTTGTTAAGACTATTTAAGACTAAATGCTTACTTAAGAATCGAACCGCTCAACTAGCAACACCCCGTTTACCTTGGAAAGGCGTTGGATGAGTTTAGTAAGGTGGTCGGTATCATTGACGAAAACCATAATCTGCCCTTCAAACATACCATCATCCGAATCGATAGTGATGGAGCGCATGTTCACTTTGAGGCTATTACTGATGATGCGTGTCACATCATTTACTAGTCCTACCCTATCGGAGCCTTTAATGCGTAAACCAGCGAGGAAAGCAAGCTCCAACTGATCGGTCCACTTTGCGCGCACAATGCGGTTGCCGTAATTGGACATCATCTTCACTGCTTTCGGACAAGAAGTACGATGGATAACGATACCTGCTTCTGTTTCGAAGCCGAACACATCATCGCCGGGGATAGGGTTGCAACAAGGCGCGATGGTGTAATCAAACTTATCGGTTCGTTCGCCAATAACAAGCATGTTGGCACTAAGCCCTCGGATTTTCTGAACCTCGTGGTCGAATGCTTTGGGCTCTAGTTTAGACGGTAGACGGGGAGCTTCCGTAGTGGGGTCGAAAAGGTCAGTTTTGATTTCGCGACCGTCAATCTGGCCGATGGCTACGCGGTAGAAGAACTCTTGCGCATTATAGGTATGAAAGTGTGCGAGCAAGCGGTTGAAGTTGTCCTGCGTGTATTCGACTCCAAGTAGCTCTAGCCGCTTCTCCACAAGGAAGCGGCCATCTTCAGCCTTGCTACGTTTATCATCACGCAGCCACTCCTTGATTTTCGAGCGGGCTTTGGACGTAATGACATATTGTAGCCATTCTTCCGTAGGCTTCTGCTTGTGCGACGTCAAAATTTCGACTTGGTCGCCGTTGTGAAGTTGGTAGCTCAGCGGTTGCAGTTTCTGGTTGACCTTGGCCCCCAAGCACTGCAACCCAATGTGCGTGTGAATTTCGAAGGCGAAGTCTAAAGCGGTAGACTTATCAGGCAGAATGAGCAGCTTGCCTTTGGGTGTAAAGGCATAAACTTCTTTTACAAACAGGTTCTGGCGGAACTCGTCCATAAACTCTAGAGCACTAGAGTTATTGGTTTCGAGCATCTCACGCACCTTGTTGATCCAGACTTCTAGCGTGGACTCCGGCTGAATGGCGCCGGTATCCTTGTATTTCCAGTGAGCAGCGTAGCCTTTCTCCGCAATTTCATCCATGCGGCGTGAGCGAATCTGCACTTCGACCCACTGCCCAGCACGAGACATAACAGTGGTATGTAAACTCTCATAGCCATTGGCTTTGGGCGTACTTACCCAGTCGCGCAGCCGATCAGGGTTAGGCTGGTAGAAGTCCGTCACGATAGAATATACTTGCCAGCAGGCTGCTTTTTCCTGCTCGTGTGGCACATCCAGAATTACGCGGATGGCAAACAGATCATACACCTCGTCGAAGGTGATGTTTTGCTTGCGCATCTTTTTTAGAATGGAATAGATGCTTTTAGGGCGGCCTTTAATTTCAAAGGTGAACCCTTGGGCTTTCAGCTCCTCGTCGATAGGGAGCACAAACTCCTTGATAAAGCGGTTGCGGGCACTACGGCTTTGGCGCACCCGGTTCACCAACTCATTATATACGTCGGTATCCGTGTATTTTAAATGGAGGTCTTCTAGCTCCGTTTTGATGGCATATAGACCAAGACGGTGGGCCAGCGGGGCGTAGAGGTAGATAGTTTCCGAGGAAATCTTGAGTTGCTTGTGGCGCGGCATCGAGTCGAGGGTCCGCATGTTGTGCAGCCTGTCAGCCAGCTTGATCAGGATGACACGCACATCTTCGGAGAGCGTGAGCAGCATCTTGCGGAAGTTCTCGGCTTGCTCGGAGGTGCCGTACTCGAAAACGCCGGAGATTTTGGTTAGGCCATCTACTATACGGGCCACCTTGGAACCAAACTCCCGCTCTACATCGGCAATTTCCCACGGTGTATCTTCAACTACATCGTGTAGTAAGGCCGCCACAATGCTGGTAGTGCCGAGGCCAATTTCTTCTACTACTATCTGGGCTACTGCCAGCGGGTGCAGAATGTAAGGCTCGCCAGACTTGCGGCGCATCTCTTTGTGAGCCTCCAATGAGGTATTGAAGGCCTTCTTTATTAGTCGGGCGTCGCCTTCCTGTAAGTAAGGCTTAGCGGTGCGGAGGAGGCGGCGGTAGTGGCGCAGAATTTCTTGGCGCTCTACTTCGGGGTCAATTAAGGTGGCCATGATGCATGGGCAGCGCCGGAGCGCCAAAGTCAATAAACACTAAAGTACGAAGAGGGGGGCGGCTTATGAACAAGTAGCAGCACGGAAAAGGTTGACTACTGCTTGGCGAAGCCTTTTGCAATTCCTTCTTTAAATAAATAACACTGCCATCGACCCGTCTGCAAGAGAACAGGATTCCCTTCTAACTCTATTGGTATCATGTCCCTTATGTATCACCAGCTGCTGCACTAGGAGGTTTAAGCAAGGGCAATAAGAACCCGTGGAAACTCTTTTTAAATTTTATGCTAGAGGTTGCGTTTGGTTTTTCGAAGAGCTTGCGTAGCTTTGCGCCCCCGAGGCGAATGGCCTTGAGGCGGATGTGGCGAAATTGGTAGACGTGCCAGACTTAGGATCTGGTGCCGCAAGGCGTGTGGGTTCGAGTCCCTCCATCCGCACATTTTTTTAAACATCATCGAAAACGCCCCGAGCCCTCAACCCAACCGTTGGGGGTTTCTTTTTCCCGGTTTCGGTGTCTTTTACCCGTAGTTTACCTTTAACCGACGCCCCGCTTTGGACATCACCTTAGATAAAAAAGACGACCAACTGAGTGCCATCCTGACAGTAAACCTCAAGGAAGCGGATTACGCTCCTGCTGTAGATGCCAAGCTGAAGGACTATAGTAAGAAGGCGCAAATCAAAGGGTTCCGCCCCGGCAAGGTTCCGGCCACGCTGGTGCGTAAAATGTACGGCAAAGGCATTCTGGCCGATGAAATCAATTCTTTGCTTGGCAAAGCTGTTGACGGCTATATCAAAGAAAACAACCTCAAGATTCTAGGTGAGCCTCTTCCTGTGCCAACCGACGTGAATTTTGACACCGAGAAAGAATTCTCCTTCCCCTTCGAACTAGGTTTACTACCTGATTTCGAGCTACCTGCTGACCAAAGCATTACTGTTGACCGCCACAAAGTAGAGCTGGACGAGGCTACGCTGCAGGAAACCTACGAGCAAATTGAGCGTCAGTTCGGTGAGAGCACCAACCCTGAGGTTTCGGAAGCTGGCGACTCCTTATATGGCAAGCTGAAGAAAGCTGACGAAGAAGGCGACGGCCGTCCAGTGCTTTTCCCTATCAAGAAGGTGAAGAACGGGGCTGACAAGTTCGTAGGTCTCAAGCCTGAAGACACTGTTACGTTCGACCTGAAAGAAGCTTTTGACAGTGACGCTGCTACCATTGCCAGCGTTACGGGCCTGAGCAAGGAAGATGCTGAAGCTGTAGAAGGCGAATACGTGTTGAGCGTAGAAAAAATTAACCGCACAACGCCAGCCGAGCTAAATCAGGAGCTGTTCGACAAGGTGTTCGGCAAGGACATCGTGACCTCGAAAGAGGAGTTCGACCAGAAAGTACGCGAAACGGTACAGGAAAATTATGACCGGGAAGCTGACAACTTGATCAACCGCACCATCATCGATAAGATGGTAGAGGCGACTACGGTGCAGATTCCAACCGAGTTCTTCAAGAAGTGGCTGGTACGTGCCAACGAAGGCAAACTGACTACTGAGCAGGTAGAAGAGCACTACACCGACTACGAGAAGGAGTTGAAGTGGTCGATGATCCGCAACAAAGTAGTTGAGGAGCAAGGCCTAAAGGTAGAGAACCAGGAAATCTTGGATCGTACGATGCAGAAGATCCTTGGTCAGTTCAACATGGAGATGACGCCGGAACTGGAAGAATCGGTACGCGGATTTGCTGACAACTACCTGCGTCAGGAGAACGGCAAGAACTACGTACAGGAGTATGAGGCCATTCTGGCAGAGAAAGTAGTGGAAAACCTACGCGGCAAAGTTGTTGTTAACGACAACCCGATTACGGCCGAAGGCTTCCGCAATCAAAACGCTGGCTAACCCTAGCGTTCCGGTTTTTCAACCAACAAAAAAGCCCTTACTTGCCGTATGGGCTTTTTTGTTTTCGAGAAGCTAGAAGTCAGGAGCTGGATGTTAGAATATTCTGGCTGTTTATGCGTCCTAGACTCTACCCTCTCTCCTAGTTCCTAGCTTCTACATTACTAACTCCTTTTTTCCTGTCATGCTGAATAAACAAGAGTTCCGCAAGTTCGCTGTGAAAGGCCAGGGCCTCAGCGGCCTAGGTGTGGATCAGTATCTGCATCATATTGAAGGTCAAGCTGCCGGTTTGGTGCTGCCTACCAACATGACCCGTTCGGTTATTGAAGAGCGTCCGACGCGTTTCGCGGAGATTGACGTGTTTTCGCGTCTGATCATGGACCGGATCGTGTTCTTAGGCACAGCCGTCGACGACTATATTGCCAATATTATTACGGCTCAGTTCCTGTTTCTCGAGTCGGTAGACGCGAAGAAGGACATCCTACTTTACATCAATTCACCCGGTGGTTCGGTGTATGCTGGTCTCGGCATTTATGACACCATGCAGTACGTAAACCCCGACGTAGCAACGATCTGCACAGGTCTTGCTGCCTCTATGGGAGCCGTATTGCTGGCTGGCGGTGCTAAAGACAAACGCTCTGCCCTGCCTCACGCCCGCGTTATGATTCACCAGCCTTCGGGTGGCGCACAAGGTCAGTCGTCGGACATTGAAATCACAGCCCGTGAGATTCTGAAGCTCAAGAAAGAGCTGTACGACATTTTGGCGCAGCACACTGGCAAAACCTACCAGGAAATCCACGACAACTCGGACCGCGACTACTGGATGCGTGCCGATGAGGCCAAAGAGTATGGCCTGATTGACGAGGTACTGGAAAAGAAGAAGGCTTAGGCTTTATCTTACTTTCAGTTGAAGGCAAAAATCAGGTTTGATTGCTCGTCTTTTTCGCTTAGATTTCTCCTTGACTGGAACCTGTTTAGAAAAGAAAAGCTCGCTTCGGCGGGCTTTTCCTTTTTATAGGGACCTACCGTGCAGGCACTTTTTTCCTGGTGTACGGCGTTGGCCTTTTCGTACCTTTGAGGTAGGTTACTGAAATTAGCTTATCCTCCTCTACTCTGAGAGTTCCTTAACAATGGCAGATATAACGTGCTCCTTCTGCGGCAAGAGCAAAAAAGACGTTTCGGTTATGATTTCCGGCATCAACGCTCACATTTGTGAGCGGTGTGTAGGGCAGGCCCAACAAATTCTCAACGAGGAGAATAAGATTCGATCTAACTCGAAGACACCAAAGTTTAATTTGGTGAAGCCGCGGGAGATGAAGGAGTATCTCGACCAATACGTAGTAGGCCAGGATGAAGCAAAAAAGGTGATGTCGGTAGCGGTGTACAACCACTACAAGCGCCTCATGCAGAAGCCGCAGAAAGACGACGTAGTGATTGAGAAGTCTAACATTATTATGGTAGGCGAAACTGGCACGGGCAAGACGTTCCTGACCCGAATGCTAGCTAATATCCTCCAAGTACCTTTCTGCATTGCAGACGCAACCGTACTAACTGAGGCAGGCTACGTGGGCGAAGATGTAGAAAGCATCCTGACCCGCCTGCTACAAGCTGCCGATTACAATGTAGAAGCGGCTGAGCGCGGCATCGTTTACATCGACGAAATCGATAAGATTGCCCGCAAGAGCGACAATCCGAGCATCACGCGTGATGTAAGCGGCGAGGGCGTGCAGCAGGCCATGCTGAAGCTATTAGAGGGCACTACGGTAAACGTACCCCCACACGGTGGCCGCAAGCATCCCGAGCAAAAGATGATTACGGTGAACACCGAGAATATCCTCTTTATATGTGGTGGGGCTTTTGTAGGAATTGAGCGCATCATCAAGAACCGCCTCAACACCAAGCCAATTGGTTTCGCCAAAACGCAACTCGAAGAGAAGGTTGATACAGAGAACTTCCTGCGCTATGTAACGGCTCAGGATTTGAAAGCTTTCGGCTTGATTCCGGAGCTTATTGGCCGTCTGCCCGTGCTGACGCACCTCAACCCACTCGACCACGCCACGCTGCGTAAAATCCTGACGGAGCCTAAGAACTCTATCGTGAAGCAGTATCAGCGGCTGTTCGACATGGAAGGCATTCAGCTCTCTTTCACGGAAGGGGCTCTAGAATACATCGTTATAAAGGCTGATGAATATCGTCTTGGTGCTCGTGGCCTCCGCTCCATCTGCGAAGGCATTATGACGGATGCTATGTTCGATATGCCTTCGGAAATAGACCCTAAAGAACTGGTTATTGATCTG
Source organism: Hymenobacter sp. YC55 (assembly GCF_029433095.1). Taxonomy (GTDB): domain Bacteria; phylum Bacteroidota; class Bacteroidia; order Cytophagales; family Hymenobacteraceae; genus Hymenobacter. The sequence continues at coordinate 1,660,766 of NZ_JARNTX010000002.1, read as the reverse complement.
GAGTATGCTCGTAGCAAGTTCGAGCAGTCGCCTATGAAGCAGTTGAGAGCCGCGTAATATCTCACTTAGACTTAAGAAAAAGCCCGAACTAGGTAGCCGATCGGCTTTCCTAGTTCGGGCTTTTGTTTGCAAGTGCAAATTGACTTCAGAGAGTATTAGTTCTCAAGGAAACGATGCAGGTTTTTATAGAAGCCTACAGGCGTTAAGTATTCTTCCCACACCTCTCTTGCTCTCTTCTGCATTTCAAGAAACTCTTCCTCAGAAATTTTACTGTGGAATTCCTGCACAATAGCATCTACTTTATCTACGTCTTTTTCCTCCACCCAAACGCAATACTTTTTCCAGTCGATCATTTCATCGAACGGCAGTGCGCTATCAGTGTCTACAAACACAGGAATACGACCGCAACACAATGTCTCGAAGAAACGAACGGAATTATTACCTATACCCCGAATACATAAAGTGTAGTCGCTCTCCAGAATATTTTCTACGAAGTTTTTTCTGAAATCGAAATTACTTTCTGTTGTGTTACCAGTGTTTAAGCCCCCAGTAGGTCCAAACGCAAAATTGCTTTTCAATATAAAGTTTGGAGTGATTTTGTTAGACTTCTGTAGTCCTATAATTGACCGGGCTCTGTAGGAGTGAGATATTTTATCTGGGAATTTTTGCAGTAAGCCAGCGTAATTAGCAGCTAATTTTAAGCTACTAATTATTTTCTCACGGCTCATCTTGATGTTCAACGGTGGCGCATAACCACAAAAACCTATTACTGGCTTAACGCCTTTTTTACGGGGCCGCGGTTTGCCGTCATTATACTTTTCTAGAAAATCCTCGAAAAAATGCGGCCACGAATGTATATTCTTGGCTTGGGTGGATTTACTTATTGCGCTGTTAAACAGAATAGCATTCTTAACGGGTATATTGATGTGCAACACATCATGCCCGACAAAAATTAATATCTTCTTATTATGGCTTTCAACTTTTTGAATAAAGGGAGCTATTTTCTTTTCAAACCCTGCTTGATCAAATAAAACGTCGTAGAAGATAGGCAGCAAACAGGCATCACATTCTTCTATGCTTGTTAATTCAATAAGGTCTTTACCAATTCGCTGATATTCATCAAAGCGGCCTTGCCGAACCGCACCAGATTCATCTTCTTTATTAAAAGTGCCTACGAAGGGAATAAGCAATTCTATTGGATGGCCCTTGTCTAAAAGACTTAAATCTGTGTGAAGCTTAAGTTTCATATTTACCTTTTCAGAGGTTTTGATTTTAGGTCTTAGAAGTCAGGCTATGCTATTCGGGCACATTATAAGCATATATAAGCTATACTTATTGAAATGAAGCAAGAAGCATTTCCTCGGGTTCAACCCGACTGACTCGTTTACTTCTGCAAGTAACCAATCATTAGTTTCGCTGCCTTTTCGGCTGCTCGTTGCTGGCCTAGCTTCTCCCGTATTTCGGCATAGCCCGCCTTTTGCCGGATTATAAACTCATCGTCGGTTAGAATCTTGCGAAGCTCTTTCACAAGGTTGCGTGAGTTAAACTCGCCTTGAATAAGCTCTTTTACTACTTCCCTATCGGCAATTAAATTCACCAAAGAGATATAGGGCACTTTGATGACGGCCTTACCAATGGCGTAGGAAACAGCGCTGGTGCGGTAGCAAACCACTTGCGGTACACCAAACAAAGCTGTTTCGAGGGTGGCGGTACCGCTGGTGACTAGAGCCGCGGTGGCGTGAGCAAGTAGGTCGTACGTCTCGTTGAAGAGGATGCGGACGTTGTTGCGCTCGAAATGGGCATAGTAATTCCGGTCGAGGTTATCGACGCCGGCTACTATGAACTGGTAATCGAGGAAAGGCGGCAGGATGGCTACCATTTCATAGAGCATTTCCTCTATTTCCTGCTTGCGCGAACCAGGCAATACGGCCACAATCTTGCGGCTCGGATCGAGGTTGTTGCGCTGATAGAAGTCATTGCTTTTCTGGTGTTCGGCTACAGCATCGGCGGTGGGGTTGCCAATGTAGTCGACCCCGTAGCCGAAACGTTGGTAGAATTCCTGCTCGAAAGGCAGGATGACGAACATCCGGTCGACGATTTTTTTGACGGTGTGAACCCGGCCCTGGTTCCAAGCCCATATTTTGGGCGAGATGTAGTAGAACACCTTGATGCCATGCTCCTTGGCAAACCGGGCGACCCGCAGGTTGAAACCGGCGTAATCAATCAGAATCAAGACGTCCGGCTGGTAGGCTAGCAGGTCGCGCTGACATTCTTTCAGGTAACCACGAAACTTGAGAATACTCGTGGCCGCTTCCCAGAAACCCATAATGGCCATTTCCTGGTAGTGGTGCACGAGCGTGCCGCCTTCGGCCTTCATCATGTCGCCGCCCCAACCCCGAAACTCTGCCTCAGGGTCTTGCTGGTGCAAGTTTCGCATCAAGTTGGCGGCGTGAAAGTCGCCGGACCGTTCGCCAGCTATCAGGTAGTACTTCAATGAGTTAAATGGTTGAATTGTTGAACTGTTAAATGACTGAGCCGTCGACTTCGCTGGCTTTGAGCGGGCATCACGCACTGGTCAGCCATTCAACCATTTATTCGCCGAGGTATTCTACGAAATTGCGGGGCGTTTCGTAGAGCTTGATGCTGTGCAAACGGGCGGTGGAAATCCGCTCGATTTCGGGTTCTAGAATCTTCCAGAAAGCAATGGCTAAGTTTTCGGTGCTGGCCATTTGGTCTTGCATGAAGGGCACATCGAGGTTGAGGTTTTTGTGGTCAACCTGGTCGATGATGTGCTCCCGAATGAGTGTGCTGAGTTGCTTGAGGTCGATTACGAAGCCAGTTTCCGGGTCGGGTTTCCCCTTCACGGTCACGATAAGGTCGAAGTTATGGCCGTGCCAGTTGGTGTTGGCACAGGGGCCGAACACCTCACGGTTCCGCTCCTCACTCCACTTCGGGTTGTAGAGTTTGTGGGCCGCATTGAAGTGTTCCTGCCGACTGATGTAAATCATTGGGTATTGCTTGTTGATGGCTGATTGCTGGAAAAGGCCGTCCTCCCGTGTGTTCCGTACTCTAAATCAAGCGGCAACAAAGGTCTTTTTACCTGGCAGACTCCTCTTTACTGACGCAAAGAGGGAAGGACTACCAGCCAAGAGGCTACTCCTACTGGAGACGGAAAGTCGGCATCAGCCTTTATTTCGCAGCAAATATACGAAGAACGGTACGCCGAATAGGGCTGTGACCAAGCCGACGGGTAAGCCAGCCGGCGGATAAAGCAGCCGAGCCAACAGGTCGCATGCTAGTAGGAAGTTGCCGCCGAGCAATACGCAGAACAGCGCATTGGCCCGACCAGTGACGCCCAAAAGCCACCGGGTGAGGTGTGGTACAACTAGCCCGACAAAGCCTACTGGCCCACACAAAGCAACTACGCAGCCGGTCAGGACGGAGGCCATGAGCAGTAGCAACCAACGGGTACGGGCCACATCAACGCCCAGCCCTTGGGCTCTTTCCTCCCCTAGTAGCAGAATGTTCAAGTCCTTTTGCAGAAAGAGGAACAGCCCCAAAGACGCCACCAAGGCTACAGCCGGATAAGGCAATACGGTCCAACCAGCCCGCTCGAAGCTGCCGGCAGCCCAGAACGTGATGCTCCGTAGCTTCTCCTGCGTGGAAGACAGAAACGTGAATACTCCGCCAATAGCGATAGTTAGTGAACCTATAGCTACTCCCGCCAGCAATAGCTGCGTGGGAATAATTCGTCCTCGCTGCGTGCCGACGGCTACTACCACCAATGTAGTACCTAACGCGCCACCAAGGGCAAACAGAGGCGGCAGGTAGAAACCACCTAAGGTGAGAGTCGGTAAGAAAGAAAAGCAGAAAATGGCGCCTAGCGAGGCGCCTGAAGCCGTTCCGAGCAAGTAAGGATCAGCCAACGGATTGTTGACCATGGCCTGCATAAGGTAACCACTGAATGCCAATCCGCCCCCGGCCAGCAAGGCCAGCAAGATGCGGGGCAGCCGAAGCTCCACCAGTACCAAATGCATGGGGTCCTGCGGATTATACTGCGTGAGGGCGCGGCCAATAAGCGCATAATCGGTGTCGTAGCTACCTACCCGCATGCCCACAACGACCAGCACAAGTGTCAGGAGCAGGCTGGCCAAAATCCAGGGCAAGGCGGGTCTGTTCATGTAGGTTACTGCGGTTGGATGGGCAGGCGGCTTGATGGGTATTAGTGGCTGCTTATAATTCGCTGGAGTTCACGGACCGATTCTACTACCCGAGGCCCGGGACGCTCCATGAGGTTGCCGGTGATGCCGTACACGCGGCGCGTTTGGTAGGCGTTGATGCGCTTGAGTTCGGGGTAGTTTTTGAAAAAGGTGCTATCCAACTTGCCAAAGCTGCCACCGATGAGCACATCTGGGTTTAGCTTCAGAATATACTCGCGGGTGAGGGCTGGATAAGGCTGCGCAAATTTTTCGGTTACGGCATTCTGGCCACCTGCAACTCGTATTTTATCAGTGAACAGCGTGTTTTGGCCGTACACGTAAATGGGGTCTTGCCATGTAATAGCCAGTACGCGCGGCCGTTGCTGGTTGGGCGGCGCAGTTTGGGTTATAGCCGTTAGCTCTGCTTGTAACGAATCGGTTAGGCGGCGGGCTTGGGGTTGCCGGTGCAGGATGCGCCCCATGTCGCGCAGTCCGCGGAACACGTCGGGTAGCGTCTGGAACCGTTGGTAGTAAACCGGAATGCCGAAGCTGGCGAGCCGGGCCGCGTCGTCGAGGGAGGTGATGCCTTCCACAGTAAACACGATGTCGGGGTGCAGGGCCACAAGTTTCTCCATGTCCAGCGGATAGCTGTTGACGATGGGTTTGCGCAAGACGGCAGCTGGATAATCGCAGTTCTGGGTGCGGGCAATGATGGTGGCGGTGTCGGCTACAGCGTACAACATTTCGGTGGCCGAGGGCGCCAAGGCCATAATGCGGCGCGGCTGAGCGGCCACGGTAAGTTGACGGCCTAGATCGTCGCGGAGCTGCTGTGTTTGTGGTTGGGTGGTAGCGGCGCCAGGAGTTGTGTTCGGGCTGGAACGGTCGGGCTGGCAGGCCATTGGCAACCAAAGCAATGGCAATAACTTCAGGAACTGGCGCAGTGAGGGAAGCATGGCCGCAAAGGTAAGAGCCAGACAGTGCCGCGGCGGGAAGCTTTTGGCGTCAAAACGGGTTGGCTCGGCACGCAGGCTTCTGCTTAGTGAAGAGCCCTAGTATGCATTGAATTCTGCTAGCCCAGGCACTGCTTTGGGAGGCAGTCAATAAAATTGATGATACTTTTGGTGAAAACTCTGCCTTATGATAGTTGTCACCGGAGCGGCCGGCTTTATTGCTAGCTGCCTTGTTACTCGCCTCAACGCCGCCAAATTCAACGACATCGTGGTGGTGGATAACTTTGCCGTAGAGCAGAAGCTCGCCAATCTCAAAGGCAAGCATTTGCGCGAATACGTGGACCGCACCGAGTTCTTCGACTGGCTAGATACCAACCACGAAGAGGTGGAATTCATCTTCCACCTCGGAGCCCGCACCGATACCACCGAGCAAGACCGGGCCGTGCTGGATTTGTTGAATCTTAACTACTCCAAGCAAATGTGGCAGGCCTGCTGCCGCTACCAGTTGCCGCTGGTGTACGCTTCGTCGGCAGCTACCTACGGCTCGGGCACCCTCGGCTACTCCGACCAAGACGACGCACTACTGCCGCTTTACCGACCGCTCAACCCGTACGGCGACTCGAAAAACGAATTCGATAACTGGGCTGTCAATCAAACAGAAAAGCCTTTCTTCTGGGCTGGATTGAAGTTTTTCAACGTCTACGGTCCCAACGAGTACCACAAGGGCCGGATGGCGTCGGTGATCATGCATGCCTTCCAGCAAATTCAAAAGACTGGCTCAATGGTACTGTTTCGCTCGCACAACCCCGACTATACCGACGGCGGTCAAATGCGCGACTTTGTGTATGTGAAAGACGTGGTGGAAGTGTGCTACTTTCTGATGCACCACCGCCAGCAGTCGGGCATCTACAACCTAGGCACCGGCGAGGCACGCACTTTCATGGACTTGGCCCTGAACACCTTCGCAGCCCTTGGCCGCACCGCCGACATCCAGTTCCGCGACACTCCCGAGGACATCCGCGACAAGTACCAATACTTCACGCAAGCCGACATGAGCAAGCTGCGCAGCATTGGCTACGACCGGCCTTTCACCTCGCTCGAAGACGGTGTGCAAGATTATGTGCGCAACTATCTGGTGCCAGGTGTCTACCTGTAATTGCATCGGAATGTCTCTCTTGTCCTACAAGAACGACTGTCATTCCAACGCAGGAGGAATCTGAGTTTAACCATTCCACGGTAATACCAGATTCCCCTGCGTCGGAGTGACAGTCGTTTTAGTTGAATAAACAGAACCAGGAAACTCATAGCTGGGCTAGCAGTTCTATGTAGACGCCATAGTTGTTGAGGTTCTGTCATCTTTGCGCTCTGCACTCCTAACTACTTTGTCTTGCAGCAACGCACCATTACAATTTTAGGCGGCGGGTTTTCGGGCTCGATGTTAGCAATTCAGTTGGCGCACCTGCGCCAGCCGCTAAATGGCACCGTACATGTGGTAGAACCGCGCCCGGTGCTAGGGCCCGGTTTGGCCTACCTCGACCGACGGCCGGAGCATTTGCTCAACGTGCGGGCTCCCAACATAAGCGCCTTCCCCGACCAGCCCAACCATTTTGTCGACTGGCTGCACGCAACAGGGAGGCCGGTTTGTGAAAACAATTTTTGCCCCCGCCAGACCTACGGGCGCTATCTGCAGGACTTAACGGCCTCTATACTGGCTGGCCCCGCCGCCAACGGCCTTCGGGTTGAGTGGCACCAGCAGGCTGCCGTAGGCGTGGAGGCATCAAGCCAGCAAAAAGCTACGGTGCGCCTCGCCGACGGCACCGAAATCCAGAGCGACATGGTAGTGCTGGCCCTTGGCAACTATCCGCCGCCACTAGTAGCTAGAAATGGCCTCTCCCACCCAGGTTTTCACAATAACCCGTGGGCCGAAGGCGCACTACGCAACATCGAACTCGACGATGAAGTCTTGCTTATTGGCTCGGGGCTAACGGCGGTAGACGTGGTACTAGGCCTGCGCGCCGATGGGCACCGGGGCCTTATTACAGCGGTATCGCGCAACAAATGGTGGCCAGTTAGCCATCAGTGGTATGACGCGCCTTATCCCAGCTTCTATGAGGCCAAGTTACGAGGCTTGCATACCGTTGGGGAAGTGGTAGCCGCGGTTCGCCAACAGGTTCGGCAGGCAGCCGAGCAGGACATTCCCTGGCGGGCCGTTTTCGACTCAATGCGGCCTCACTTAGGTGTTATTTGGGCGGCTTGGCCGTTGGTAGAGCAGGCTCGCTTTATACGGCACCTAGCTTCTTTGTGGTCGGTGCTGCGGCACCGAAGCCCGCCCCAAAACGATGCCGCCCTGCACGAGCTAATGGCTACCGGCCAACTGCAAATGCGAAGCGGCCGAGTACGAGGCATTGAGCCCGCTGGCGATATGCTGCGCGTTGAAATCGAGCGGCAAGGTACCAGCACCTACCTCACGCCTCAGCACGTAATCAACTGTACGGGCCCCCTGCTGGATTACACCCGTATTCCAGACCCGCTGGTGGTTCAGCTGCGGTCGGCCGGGCACCTGCAGCCTGACCCGCTGCGGCTAGGTATTCTTACCGATGAACACGGTGCGCTCCTAAACGCCGTTGGGGAAGCTTCTCCCTTGTTTTTCACCTTGGGCCCAAGTCGTCGACCAGCCTATTTTGAATCGACGGCGGTGCCGGAGCTGCGCCAGCAAGCTGTAGCGCTGGCGCAAGAGCTAGGCTGCCGCTGGGCTGCCAGCCAATAAAGGCTTATTATTTCTGCCTTGGCAGCTATAAAAAGAAAGACCGGGCTCGTGAGTCCGGTCTTTTCGTAGGTGGTAGTAGCGTTCCAATTAAGCAGCCAGTTCGTCTTCGTCGGGGTAAAGCGGCAGCACTGGCACTTCAGGCGCGGCCGGCAACGCAGGTATAAGCGAAGGTGCAACTGTGTAGGCCGCATTGTTGCGGCGCAGGGCGCGCATCAACAGATATCTGTATTTCTCCGCGTCGGCGAGGGCAGCTTCTACGGCGCGAAGCGCATCGTTGTAGGCTACTACAGGCACCGATTCGGCAGATTCGCCCGTAGGATACGTCAGGTCAAAAACCGGGCATTGCAGGTATTCAGCGGGCGTTTTCATATGAGCAAGTGTCTTAAAAGCAGGGTTGAATTTCTATATGACTACAACAGATTGACTGGTATTTTCATTCCGTGAGTAGCCATTATTTCAACCCTTATCATGATATACAACGACCTGTATATCAATTCTTTATATTCAAAACTATTTTGCCAAACTGAAGGCTATCCTCCATGTGGCGCAAGGCCGTTTCGCCCTCACCTAGTAGGAAAATTTGATCTACTACGGGTACTAGTTGGTGCTGCTCAAAGAAGCGCACCATTTCTGTGAAATCTTGTTCGGTACCCATAGTAGATCCAAGCAAGGAAAGCTGCTTCCAGAATACTTTGCGTACGGCTAAGTCGGGCACGTTGCCGTTGGTAGCACCGTAGAATACGATCCGGCCGCCAGGATTTGCAGCATCGAGTAAGTCGCCGAAGCCGGGGCCACCAGCGCTGTCCACTACTACGTCGAATCCGCCGCCGGCTTGCTGGCTGAGGGTAATAGGCCACTTCTCGGCTTTGTAGCTAATGCCGCCTTTGGCCCCGAGGGCTACAGCTTTTTCAATCTTCTCTTCCGAGCCCGACGTCACCCACACCTCAGCGCCGGCGGCTATTGCCATTTGCAGAGCTAGCAAGGCCACGCCCCCTCCTATCCCGTTGATCAGGACTCGTTCGCCTGCTTGCAACGCGGCCCGCGTGAACAGCGCTCGGTAAGCAGTAACACCGCCTAGCGGCAGCGCTGCCGCCTGCTCGAAGGACAAGTGCGCGGGCTTACCTAGCACGTACTGTGCTGGTACGCATACATACTCGGCAAATGTGCCATCGTGCGGGAGCCCCAAAATGGTGAAATCGCGGCCTTGGGCGGCCGGATTGTTGCCCCAGTTATGACTAGGATTGATAAGCACTTCCTGCCCCCGCAAACTCTGATCGACGCCCTCGCCTACTTCCGTTACAATGCCTGCCCCATCAGCTCCTAGAATAATGGGAAACTTCAGGCCCGCGTATTGCCCCTTCTGAATCCAGACGTCGCGGTGGTTGAGGGCGGCGGCGTGCAACTGCACTTGCACCTGCCCCGGGCCAGGCTGGGGCGTAGGCACCTCGCGTAATTGAACTACTTGATTGATACCATCAAGAACAAGAGCTTGCATGAGCTGGAAACTAGGTGAGAAAGTTGCGGATGCGGTTTAAAAAACGAAGCTATAAAAAACGCTGCCGAAGGGCAGGTGTAGGCAGCATACAGGCGTCGCGGTGGCCGAACCACTGGTAGCGGTGTCGGGCCACAAAGCGGTATACCCAATCGCGCATGGGGCGGGGTACTAGTATGGCGGCATACAGCCACGACCACAGCCCGCTTAGCTGCCGCAGGATGCGCAGGGCCGCCGTGGAGTGCGTGTACACCCGGTCTTGCTCGATGAGTATCACGGTTTCGGGCTCTACTACCGGGGGTAGACCGTGCGTGGCGAGTAGCTTCCGTCCGGCCTCCGACTGCAAAGACGTGAAGTGAAATCGGCCCGTAGGATCGTGATTGATAACAAACTGCACGAAGCCGTTGCAGAGGTTGCAAACGCCATCAAACAGAATAATAGCAGAGGTAGAAGCCATAGAGCGCAATATTTTATAAGAAAGAGCATCTGCTAGAAAGTAGCAGTGGGTAGCAGCAGTACGTATACTGCAGCGAGCCGTTCGGATTCTATAATCGAAAAGACGGTAGACAATTGGGAGCTAAACTTCACTGTTTCTTAATATTACATTATATAGATGTACTAAGATCATAATTATGTTTAAACATCTGAATTATAAGTAGTTTACGCATTTTTTACTCATATCCTTAATATTAAAATAGGTATTAATTCATTCCCATAAACTCATTTGCATTAAGAGTATGCCCGTATAGCGAAAGAAGTTTTCCGCCACCTTAACATCTTTCTGCGCTATGAAAAAAACCTGGCTCCTGGCCATTCCGGCCGCCATCCTGAGCTTATCGTTGGGTATGACCTCCTGCGATGACGACGACGGAACTACAACTCCATCTACCACCTCGGGTTCCACTAGCGGAACCACATCTGGTACTACTTCCGGCACCACTACTGGCACTACAAGCGGTACTACCACATCAGGTACTACCAGCGGCACCACCACAAGCGGCACGACTACTTCAGGCACGACTGCTGGCACCACTACCTCAGGTACAACTAGTGGTACCACTACTTCCGGCACTACTACAAGTGGTACGACCACTGCAGGCACGACAGCCGGTTCAACTACTGGTACAACCTCGGGCACTACGAGCGGAACTACCACATCAGGCACTACAACGAGTGGCACTACTGCTGGTAGCACTACCGGCACTACATCAGGCACTACGGCCGGTTCAACAACCGGAACTACCTCTGGCACGACGGCTGGCTCTACTACCGGAACCACCTCTGGCACTACCGCCGGATCAACGACTGGAACCACTTCAGGTACTACAGCCGGGTCAACTACAGGTACCACAAGCGGTACCACCGGTGGCACTACTGCTGGTAGCACAACGGGCGGAACTACTTCGGGTACCACTGGCGGTACTACGTCAGGCTCCACGACAGGTGGCACTACCTCGGGTACTACATCTGGCTCAACGACCAGCACGACTTCAGGCACTACAGCTGGTTCGACTACCGGAACTACTTCGGGTTCGACTGGCGGTTCAACTACCGGCGGTACTACATCAGGCACTACTTCTGGCTCAACAACCGGTGGCACCACGTCGGGTGGTGGTACCACTTCAGGAGGCGGCACTACCTCGGGTGGTGGCACTACTTCGGGCGGCGGCACCACCGGCGGCGGTGGGGGTGGCGGCACTACCTGATTGTTCTGTTAATCTGCGCTCGGCCGCACAAATGGCTCCAACTTTGGACCATCTGTGCGGCCGACTCGTAGAAGGGTGCTATTCACATCTTTCCACTTTCCTTCCTTTTTATGTACAGACCACGTTTCAACTTCTTGGCAGCCGCCCTTTTTGGCGCGGCACTTTCTTTCAGCTCTTGTGGCGGCAATGGCAGCGCCTCCGAGTCGAGCACTGGCTCGGGTGATGTAGCCACCGATTCCGATGCCAATGGCAGCTCCGATATCAATGGCACTTCCAACACGGCCATGGATTCGATGAGCACCGGCGATGTATCTAAGGGTGATGACGCAGCCGCTGGCGGGGAAGCCGGAGGCGCAGGAGGAGGCAGTTCAACGTCTGGCACCACGGGTAGCACTACCAACGGCGGCACCATGAGCAACGGCCCTGTTTCGACGGGTACGGGCAGTGGCAGCACCAGTGGTACTACTGGAGCAGCTGGCGGATCAGGCGGTACTACCGCCGGAACTGGCAGCAGTTCGACGACCGGCCAATAGCCTCAGAACTCAATAAAATTCGGGCAATGAGTTGATTATGCGCACGTATCAGTAACTCTTGCCCCGTATAAACCCGTAGACGTGGACTGAATCGGTAGCTCAGCCGGTGTTTACCGCTGTTTTCTTCCTCAGAAAAATTCAGTATTAATTCAAACTGCATTTTTCAACCATGACGAGCTAAATAGTCGTAGAAGACCCCATTGCCACCCTCCACCTAATTGATTCCACATCCACCTTGTTTTTCCTAGCTATGAAAAAGTCTTCATTCTTCCTCTCCGCCGCTTTCGTTGCCGCACTAGTAGCTTCTTCCAGCGTATCTGCATTAGCTCAAACCACCACTGGCGGTAGCACTTCGGGTTCTACTTCAGGCTCTACTACCGGTTCAACATCAGGTACCACCGCTGGTCGTACCACAAGCGGTTCTACTTCAGGCACAACAGCCGGCCGCACTACTAGCGGTTCGACCACTACAGGTACTACGTCGGGCTCAGGCTCGATGACAGCTGGTAGCACCAGCGGTTCGATGACTTCGGGCACTACTAGCGGCTCGTCGACTATGGGTACCACTTCGGGCTCCACGTCTGGTTCGTTGACTTCGGGTACTACCTCGGGCACTACCACCGGTACCACTTCGGGCACTACAGCTGGTTCTACTTCGGGTTCGCTGACCTCGGGCAGCACTTCCGGCTCGGTAACGTCGGGTACTACTAGCGGCAGCGGTTCGATGACTTCGGGCACTACGTCTGGTTCGGGCTCGATGACGTCGGGTAGCACTAGCGGCTCGTCTACTTCGTCTACTTCAGGCCGTACTACTAGCCGTTCTAAATCTGGCAGCAAAAACACAGGTCGTAGCACCAGCGGCAGCACTTCAGGCTCTTCCACGGGCGGTACTACTTCAGGCTCTACCAGCGGCAGCACTACCCGCTAAGGGAAATGCCGACTTACCTTTTTTAGTCGGTTGAAAGGGCGGAAAGGCTGATCATCTGAAACGGTGGTTGCCTTTCCGCCTTTTTTTGGCTTTCCGTCTCTGAGTTGCCCTACCTTACCTATGCTCCAACTGCTTACTGTTCTTCGTCGTCCTTTTGTTTTCGATTTGCGCGCCCTAGCTCTGTTGCGAGTGGCCGTGGCGGCCGTAGTATTAGTTGACTTAGGCATTCGGAGTACAGATCTCGAAGCGCTTTACTCCAATATGGGAGTGCTGCCGCTCCAAGTGCTATTCGAGCACAACTGGAATCCCTACGAATTTTCGTTGCACAGTAGCAGCGGCTTGTGGCAGGTACAGGCGGTTCTGTTCCTGATAGCCGCCGTGGCAGGCGTTGCCATGCTGCTAGGCTACAAAACCCGGCTGGCTACGGCCGTATCGTGGGTATTGCTGGTTTCGTTGCAAAACCGCAACCCGCTTATCTCCCAGGGCGGCGACGATTTACTCCGAATGCTACTATTCTGGGGCTTCTTTCTGCCGTGGGGCCGCGTCTACTCCTTGGACGCGCGCAAACGCCCCGCCCCTACCGACCTACATTACTTTAGTGCTGCTACTATAGCGTACGTAGTGCAACTGGCGCTGGTGTACTGGTGCACGGCGCTGCTTAAAAGTGGCGCTGAATGGAGCAGAGAGTACACAGCCATTTATTATGCACTCAGCCTCGACCAAGTGCTGATGCCTGGCGGAAAGCTCATTTATCCGTATCCGGACTTGCTGAAGGCTCTGACCTTCATGACGTATTACCTGGAAAAATTTCTGCCCTTCGTGCTGTTTTTGCCGTTCTGGGTGCCTTTCTGGCGCATACTGTTTGTGGTCATCATGTTTGGCTTCCACCTCGGTATTAGCCTGACGTTGTTTGTGGGCCTGTTTTTCCTGATCAACATGGCCTCGGTACTTGGCTTGCTGCCGCCCGTTGCTATGGAGTGGTTGGAGCGCCGCTTGGTGCCGGCCACGCAGCGGTTAGGGCCACGCGTAGCCGCGCGGTTGGCTCCTTTGCAAAACCGCTTGGCTACTTGGCGCCCCGTCAAAGTACAGGTCACGTCTTCGATGGAGCTTTCCGAGGGTTTTCACCGGTTGCTGCGCGCGATGCGCAATGGCCTCGTAACCGGCATTCTGGTATATGTATGCTGGTGGAACCTCGACAATATCGTTGACCCGCGCTGGACGATGGGCGAAGGATTCCGGTGGATAGGCTACTTGGTGCGCGTCGATCAGCACTGGGGTATGTTTGCGCCTACCGTGTTCAAGGATGATGGGTGGTACATCTTGGATGGCACCACCGTCGATGGCCGTCACCTCGACCTGAACCGCAAGGGCGCGCCCACCACGTACGAGAAGCCGGAGTCGGTGATGCGGCTGTTCAAGAACGACCGGTGGCGTAAGTATTCGGAAAACTACTTGTTTGTCTCGAACACCTACATGCGCCCCTACTACTGCAATTACCTATTGCGCATTTGGAGTGAAAATCCGTCGCACCCGCCCCTGCGCCACCTCGACGTTATCTACATGAAAGAGGTGTCGTTGCCTGACTACAAAGTACCAACTCCGACGCGGGAGGTGCTCTGCGGCTGCGACGCCGAACTGCCCCCTCCTACCACGCCCGACACCGCAACTGCTAAACCAAACTAGCCTCTTGGGTTGCTTTGGCTTCGCTATGAGCGGCGTGTGTGGCAATAAGCTTTGCTAATTGATACAGTCTTTCCACTGCCGTTAATTTTCCACCCTTACCCTAACAACTATGTCCAACAAAGCCAACCGCGCCAGCACCCCCGCGCTCCAACACGTTACGGCGGGTTTGTGGGGTCTGCGCGACGTATTTACGAATCTGTACTTTGTGCGCGACTCTGATCTTCCCACCGATTCATGGGTGCTTATTGACGCCGGCCTTCCAGGTTCGGGCGAAAAAATACAGCGCTCTGCTGAAGCAATCTTCGGGCAGAACAACCCACCCGCTGCTATCCTGCTCACCCACGGCCACTTCGACCACATCGGTGCTATAGGGCATTTGCTGAAGGTTTGGCCTAATGCGCCGGTGTACGCTCACCCACTGGAATTGCCTTACCTCACAGGCCGCTCTTCGTATCCGCCACCAGACCCAACGGTGGGCGGCGCTATGTCGGCCATGTCGTTTTTGTATCCCAAGAAGCCCATCGACCTAGGCACCCGCGTACACGCGCTGCCCACCGATGGCACAGTGCCTGAGCTGCCGGGTTGGCGCTGGGTGCATACGCCCGGCCATACGCCGGGCCACGTCTCGTTTTTTCGGGAACATGACCACGTGCTGGTAGCCGGCGACGCCTTCGTGACGGTAGAAGCCGAGTCGGGCTTGGCCACCTGGACGCAAAAGCAGGAAGTGAATGGCCCACCCGCTTATTTCACTCCCGACTGGCAGCACGCTCGTCATTCTGTGGCTTTGCTGGCGGGTTTGGCGCCTTCCTTGGCAGCCACCGGCCACGGCATTCCAATGGAAGGCGCGGAACTGCGCCAACAACTCGCCGACTTAGTCGAGCACTTCGATGAGAAAGCCGTGCCGGTTCGTGGCCGCTACGTAGGCCATCCTGCCATAGCCAACGAAAATGGGGTGGTATCGGTACCACCAGCGGCGCCTACTAACTTGCCGGTGTGGCTAGTTGGTGCAGGCCTAGCAGTAGCGGGCGGTATTTGGCTGTCACGCAACCGCGACAAAATTTCTGGTTATAAGACCAGCTCCAAAAAACAACAGGCCCACTCGTCGTCTACTATATACCGAGGCTAGGTCAATTGAAGTATCCTTGCCCCGTTTCTCTCTGCCCGGAGAGAAACGGGGCATATTTTTTAGGGCTCAGTGCCAGCATGCTGCGCTTATTACGTGCCTTATAAACCGAAGGCAGCCATACAGTGAAGACGGGACTGCTGGGGCACTCTTCCTGAAACCGCAACCGCAGTGCCTTGCGGTACGTTCGCAGAAACGGCGGGTGCTGCCCCAACGGCTTGCACTCGTGTCTCCTTCGTTTTGTCTACCATCCAACCTAATACCTTATGAAACGTCTTCCCCATTTGCTGGCGCTGCTGGCCATAGTAGTACTTTCGGCCTGCGATGCGCAAAATTCACCCGGCAAAGACCCTGCTCGCGAGCAAGACTTTAGTACCATGCCGCCCGCCACCGCCAACGAAACCGACCGCGACAGCATTTCATCCCAAGAACGGGTCGAGAAACCCATTGGCAAAGGGTCGGCTGCCGATCAGGCCGCTTCTGGCTCAGGCAGTATGCAACAAGCTCCCGGCGACGTTAGCTCGCCTACCAGCCAAATTCCAACAGAGTCGCCTGAAGTGAAAGGCACGGCCCGAAAGGCCGAGTAGCCTCAGCCTAATAGTAAATGCAAAAGCCCCGCCGATTTCGAATCAGCGGGGCTTTTCCGTTTTAACGATAGGCTACAGCGCCCGGCCAGCCGGCGAACCAGCATCGGTACCTTTCGATAAGGCCAGCCCGGCTACAAGCACCAGCAAATCCTCGACTCCACCAACTACCGAAACAGGCAACCCGGATTGGGCCGCCGATTCTTTGCGCAGGAATAGGCTGCCGTAGGTAGCGGCTACTGCTACGGCACCGCCTACCAAGGCCCCTTTAACGACGCTGTCGTGGTTGACTTTGTAGAGTGTGGCACCAATCAAGGCTCCTGATAGTAAGCGGCCCGTCAGAATGGGGGGCGAAGTACGGTCGGGGGCCTGGGGCAGTTTGTCGCCCACCATTTCACCGGCGGCCATGAGTTTGAGGCCGGCCGCCACCCAAGGCTTTTGCAGCAGCCGCAAAGGCGAATTGGCCAGGGCACGCGGATTAAACTTGCTGAGGTTGTCGCTGAGTAGTGCTGGGGCGGTTATGCTCCGGAAGCCAGCCAGAGCGCCCAAGCCTACGGTTTGCCAAAAATACTTCTGCATGATGATAAGGAAGTCAGTGGAAGAAAAGCTCTTCCTTCAACGGCAAATCGACACTTTAGACCAAAGGTTGGGGCTGCTTCTTTTTCAGCGAAGCACAAACACGGCTGTTTCGCCTTTTTACTTTCACTCAGTGTTCTCAGAGCATTTCAAGCGCCAGCTTTCAACAAGCGTTTTGGCATACGCGCAACACCCTGGGCTTCCTTACCCAGTGCTGTTGGCCTTAACTCCTAGCCAGCATAGCACAAATACGATATTTGCTATGTATTTTTATTTAGTAAGGTTAACGTAAACAGCTGTTTAGCTTATTATAAACGAGCACAACACACTCATTTCAATGTTTCCTAAACGTTATCAAAATGTTATGCAAGCATCATTCATTTAGGCGTAACATACCTTCGCAGTCAAATTCAGAAGAAGTACTTCTGATAAATAACCGCTCTTTTACTACCGTGTATGAAAAACAGACTACTCCTGTTTCTGCTGTTAAGCTTTATGCTTTCAAGCAGTTTTGTTGGGTTGGCACAAGGCGTGACTACCTCCGCTATGAAAGGATTGGTACTTGACAGCAAGGGCCAGCCTTTGCCCGGTGCCACCGTGGTGGCCACCCACTTGCCTACCGGCACCAAGTATGGCACTACCACCCGCGACAACGGCCAATACGACTTGCTGAACATGCGCGTCGGGGGCCCTTATGAGTTGGTAGTTTCGTTTATCGGCTCGCAGACGTACACCGACACGGGTATCCAGCTGGCGCTAGGCAAGACCTTCGAGAGCAAGGTTACCCTCGCCGATGCCTCCCAAGCGCTGGGGGAAGTGGTGGTGAAAGGCAACCGCGACGGCCAAATCAACAAGGACCGCACCGGGGCTTCTACCAACATCAACAACAACGCCATCCGGACGCTGCCTACCATCAGCCGCTCGCAGGAAGACTTTACGCGCCTCACGCCGCAAAGCAGCGGCCTAAGCTTTGGCGGGCGCAACACGCTCTACAACAACTTCTCGCTCGACGGCTCTATCTTCAACAACTCGTTTGGCCTTGATGCTCCCACACCGGGTGGCCAAACCAACTCGCAACCGGTGTCGCTGGATGCTATTGAGCAGCTGGAAGTAAGCTTGGCGCCGTACGATGTGCGGCAGGGCGGCTTTACCGGCGCCGGGGTGAATGCCGTAACCAAGAGCGGTACCAACGATTTCAAAGGCACGGTATACACCTTTCTGCGCAACGAAAGCCTGATTGGCGAGAAAGTTGGGGACGTAAAAATTACGAACCCGGACCTGAAATTCAACCAAACGGGCTTCGCGCTCGGTGGCCCCATCCTTAAAAACAAGCTGTTCTTCTTCACCAACGCCGAAATCACGCGGCGCGATGACCCCGGCCTGACGTTCCGGCCCGCCAGCAGCCCCACCGAGGCGCAAGCAGCCCTCAACGGCTCGGCCAATGGGGTGAGCCGGGTGCTGGAAAGTGACTTGATTGCCATCCGGCAGCGCCTGATTGACACTTACGGCTACGACCCTGGTTCGTACCAGGGCTTCACCTACCGCACCTACAGCGACAAGTTTCTGGTGAAGTTCGACTGGAACATCAACGCCAAGAACACCTTCTCCCTGCGCTACAACTACTTGAAAAGCTACCGTGAGCAGGGGCCCCACCCTATTGCCATTGCGCCTTCTTCGCGGGTGCAAGGCGTGAATACGCTGCAATACTCTAATTCGGGCTACACCATCAACAACGACCTGAACTCCGTGGTGGGTGAGTTGAACTCGCGCTTTGGCGAGAAGTTCAGCAACAAAGCGCAGCTTAGCTTCTCGGCCTTCCGTGACTACCGCGAGCTGCCCAATGCCCCGCTTTTCCCCATGCTCGACATTACCCGCAACGGCACTACGTATGTGACCGTGGGCACCGAGCAGTTTTCGGCCGAGAACCGGCTCGACCAGAACATCCTGCAATTCACCGACAACCTGAGCTATTTTGCTGGAGCCCACGTGCTGACGGCCGGCGTCACGTACGAGCAATTCAACTTCGTCAACGACTTCAACCTAGCTCGCTACGGCTACCCCTTCTTCGGGGGGATAGATGTGGACCGGTTCTTCCAGGTGACGGACCGCTCAAACCCAGCTTTTGTGGACCTCAACGCTGTAGCCGCCGCTGGCGGCCGCAACCGGGTGAAATCGGTGGACGTGAACGTGGCGCAACTTGCCTTGTATGCGCAAGACGAATGGAACGTGACGCCTGCCTTCAAGCTGACGCTCGGTGTACGGGCCGACATGCCCATCTACAACACCGACGTAGCGCCCAACCCGCAAATTGCCGCCGCACCCCTGCTTGATTCCGAAGGCCGGCCGACGCAAGTTGACGTAACCAAGTTTCCGAAGGCAACCCCACTCTTCTCGCCGCGGCTAGGCTTCAACTACGCCATCGAAAACGACCTCACCACCCAAATTCGGGGCGGTACGGGCATTTTCACCGGTCGCATTCCGTTTGTGTGGATCAGCAACCAAGCCTCTAACTCGCAGTTCGACCCCAACGGTTACACGTTCCAGATCAACGGCACGGCCCGCGACTTTAAGTTTCCGCAGGTGTGGCGCTCCAACTTGGCTATCGACCAAGAGCTGCCGGGCGGCATTGTGGCTACGCTGGAAGGCATTTATTCCAAGGACCGCAACGCAGCCATTCACCGCAACTACAACTTCGTGACGCCTACCCAGCAGCTGGCAGGCGCCGACAACCGCTTGATTTACCCCACGGCAGGCCCGCGGATTACGCCGGGCTTCACCGGTCCCGACGGGCAGTTTAGCTTCCTGGATGCCGGCGTGATTGTATTGGAAAACACCAACAAAGGCTTTCAGTACAATCTGACTGGGCAACTAAAGAAAGACTTCGACAATGGGCTGTACGTGCAAGCCGCCTATACCTACACGAAGGCCAAAGATGTGACGTCGAACCCCGGCGAAATTGCGGCCGATGCCTACCAGCGTAACCCTGTGGTTGGCAATGCCAACAATCCGCAACTGGCGTACAGCGACTTTGGCTTGCGGCACCGCGTTATTGGAGCGGCTGGCAAGCGCTTCGCTTATGCCGATGACCGATTGGCCACCACCATCAGCTTCTTCTTTGAGGCGGCGCAAGGCAACCGCTTCTCCTACACCTATGCCGGCGACCTGAACCGCGACGGCATCCCTGGCAACGACCTGTTGTTTGTGCCCGCCTCCCGCGACCAAATCAACTTGGTGGACATCCGCGACCAGAGCGGTAACGTGCTCGTGACGGCTGCGCAGCAGTGGGAGCAGTTAAATGCTTACATCAACCAGGACGACTACCTATCGAACCGCCGTGGTGGTTATACCGAGCGCAACGGCGCCATCAGCCCCTGGTACACGCAACTCGATGCCCGGATACTCCAGGACTTCTCGGTGAAAACCGGCGAGCGGAAACACACGCTACAACTGAGCCTCGACGTGCAGAACCTTGGCAACCTGCTTAACTCGGATTGGGGCGTGCGGCGCGTGTATGCTAACAACCGCTTCATTGAAACCAGCTACCTGCCCTCTGCTCCCGACGCGCCCATCTACCAGTTCCGCGGTGGCAACCAAACCTTCATCAACAACACCGACCTGAACAGCCGCTGGCGCGCTCAGGTGGGTTTGCGCTACATCTTCGATTAAGACGAGCCTATTCCTAAAAAAGCCCCGGCGCAGCTTGCTCCGGGGCTTTTTTGTGTGGTTTAAGTAGGGGGCTACTCCTTGCTGGCGGGTGCCGGTTTCACTTGCGGCCCCTGCCCCGGCCGGGCATAGGCAAAAGCACCCACCGGCGAGGCCCGGTAATAGGTATCGAGGCCAGACACACACACATCGTCAACGGCGGGCAGGTCGAGAGTACCATCGGGGAGCAGCACGTTCTCGGGAAGGTAGATGTGCTCGACGGTGCCTACTATCAGCACCGTGCCGTTATGAATGGGTAGCTCTTCCTTGAGCCGCAGCCCGATGCTAATCTTGCTTTCGGCGGCGTAAGGCGCCGGAAAATCTTCGCGGAACTCGGGTGTGAAGTGGCACTGCTCGAACTCGGATTGGTCGGCGGGGAAGTCGGCGGAGGTATAGTGCGCCTGCGCCACGAACCCGGCGTGCACGTGGTTGATGGTGAAGCAACCGGTGGTTTTCAGGTTCTGGTAGGTATGGCGCGGCACCGTGGTGGGCCGCGTAACAATACCCAGCACCGCCGGCGCCGACCCCAAATGAATAACCGAACTGAAAATAGCCAGGTTGGTAAAGCCGTCCGCATCGGCGGTACCAATCAGGTTGGTGGGCTTGTAGCCGGGCAGGGCGTTGATGAGGTTGAGACGATACACCTTCTCGAAAGCCTGAAGGTCGGCGGGGGTAATGTGGCGCATACAGAAGGTGAAATGGTAAGCCGGCACAAGGCCGAAAAGGGCAAAAGCTGAGTGGAGCAAGCAAAACTCTTTCGGGAAGGAGAATGCCGCAGCTCCTACAGACGCAACTACGAATTGAATTGTGGCCTGCAAAAAAGCAAAACCAGCATACAAAGGTTTAACAAAGGCCGTGGGCTGTTCGGGCAGCTGAATTCCTGCTTATGCGTCACCCAAGGCCCGCAAGTTTCGTTAGTAGATCTTACGCATTTCATCTAACCTCGACCTTAAAATGGCCAACGCAACTGAAACTTCTTTCGACGCCACTTACTCTTTAGGCGGCGATATTACAGTGAACCGCATGGGCTACGGCGCCATGCGCATTACCGGCGACGGTATCTGGGGCCCACCCCAAGACCACGACGAATCTATCCGGGTGCTACAGCGGGCGGTGGAACTAGGTGTCAACTTCATCGACACCGCCGACAGCTATGGCCCCAACGTATCGGAGGAGCTGATTGCGGAGGCACTGCATCCGTATCGGGAGGGCCTGCTGATTGCAACCAAAGGCGGACTGCTGCGTACCGGCCCCAACCAATGGCCCATTGATGCCAGCCCCAACCACCTGCGCGAAGCCCTGGAAGGCAGCCTGAAACGCCTGAAGCTCGACCAGATTGACTTGTATCAGCTGCACCGCATCGATCCAGAAGTACCTTTCGAGCAAACGCTGGAATTCTTGCAGCAAGCGCAGGAAGAAGGCTTGGTGAAGCACATCGGCTTGTCGGAAGTAACGGTCGAGCAAATCCAAAAGGCTCAGGAGTACGTGAAGGTGGTATCGGTGCAGAACATGTACAGCGTCGACAACCGCAAATGGGAGGCAGAACTCAACTTCACCGAGCAGAACGGTATTGCGTTCATTCCGTGGTACCCGCTGAGTGGTGGCAACACCCAAGCCCTCGACAAGCTCACGCAGATCGGCCAGAAATACAACGCCACTAAACAGCAAGTGGCCCTGAGCTGGCTGTTGCACCGCGCCCCCAACATTCTGCTCATTCCTGGCACCTCGAAAGTGAAGCACCTCGAAGAGAACATGCAAGCTGCATCCATTGCGCTTTCGCCGGAAGACATGAGCGAGCTAGATTCGCTCAATCCTGCTTAAAGTAGGCAAGTAGCTACAATAAAAAGGGTCTTGTTTCTATTAGCAGAAACAAGACCCTTTTTTGCTAAGTACAGGGCGTATTACCGCTGCCCGTATGCCCAGGTATCCATTTTGCGCTCCAGCACCGAGAGAGGCATGACCCCATCTTTCAGCAGCTCATCGTGGAAGTCGGCCAGGTGGAAGTGCTCTTTGTTTTGGCCGGCGTACTGTTCGCGTAGCTTGTTCTTTTGAGGCCCAAGCTGCTTCTGGTACTTTTCGCGCAGCTCCCGAATCTTCAAGGCCCCAATCTTATAGCTCAACGCCTGCCCCGGAATGGCCATGTACCGTTCAATTTCGGCTGTAGCACCTTCCTCGCTGATGGCTTCGTTTTCCATCATATAGGCAATGGCCTGCTCGCGGGTCATGTTTTTGGTGTGCATGGCCACATCGACTACCAGGCGCACGGCGCGGTGCATCTCGTCGCCGAGGGCACCCATGTACTGGTAAGGGTCGGTGTAGAGGCCTAGCTCTTTGCCTAGGCTTTCAGTATACAGCGCCCAGCCTTCGCCCATGGCCCCGTACCAAGCAAACCGGCGGAACTTCGGTAGATTCTCGTTTTCCTGTTGCAGCGAAATCTGGTAGTGGTGGCCGGGAATGGCTTCGTGCAAAAACAACGACTCCATACCCGACGTCACGTTGAACGTCTTGGCATCGACAATCGGAATGTAGAAGATGCCCGGCCGGGATCCGTCGGGGCTACCTTGGTTGTATTCGGCTGAGGCCGAGGCGGCGCGGAAGGCCTCCGTCTGCCGGATTTCAAACGGCGTCTTGGGCGTGCGCCCAAACATCTTGGGCAGGTTGGGCGTGATTTTAGCCTGAATTGTGCGGAAGGCGTTGAGCACGTCTTCGGGCTTTTGGTAAGGCATCAGCTTGGGGTCAGTCTTCAGCGAGGCGAAGAAAGCTTTCAAGTCACCCTTGAAGCCGACTTGTGCTTTTACCTTCTCCATTTCGGTGCGGATACGCTTCACCTCAGCTAAACCCGTCTGGTAGATTTCCTCCGGCGTTTTGTCGGTGGTGGTCCAGTTCTTTACGTAGTAGCGGTAGATTTCTGGCCCGCCGGGCACCGCCGAAATACCAGTAGTGGGTCGAGCTTGGGGCAGATACTCCTTCTCGAGGAAGTTGCCGAGCTTCTGGTACGTAGGCACCAGTTCCTCCAGGATGGCCTTCTTGTATTCAGCCGTAATGCGCTGCTGATCTTCCGCCGATACTTCTTTCGGGAACCGGTTGATGGGACCGTAGAACAAGCTCTTGGTCGGGTCGGTCACCACCAAGTCGCGCATTTGCGGAATCATCTTTTGCACCAGCGCTTTGGGTAGCACCACCCCGGCCTTCATACCCTGCCGGAAATTGGCAATAGCCGAATCGCCCCACACCGAGAACCCACGTACCCGGCCAAGCCAGTTGTCGTAGTCCTTAGCCGTTTTGAAAGGTTGTATGCCCTCGCCCGAGCCATATTGTCCCATGGTGATAGGCAGGCCCCAAAACTGCTGAAACGGCATCATCCAGGTGTTCAGCTTCAGCCCCTCCAGCTTGGTTTCGAGGTCGTACTGAAAGATGTCGTAGCTGATTTTGTCGTTTTCCGACAGTTTCTCGCGGTCAAATTTCTTGAGGCCATCCAGGTACTTCTGGTAGAAGGTCTGAACCTGCTGGCGAAAGGCGCGCGTTTGGTCGTTGGGGAGTTGGTCGTTGTAGCGGTTGTCGCCCTGGGTGGTGGCGTCGAGCGGAAACAGGCGGGCCTGCTCTTCCCAATACCCGGCAAAAAGGTCCGGCAAGTTCTTGATTTTGGCCACGTCGGTTTCAATGGGCGTGCTGCCATCGGCAGCGGGTTTTTGCTGGTTGCAAGCGCCTAGCAAGGTCACGGCCAGCAGGCCAGTAAAGGCAAACTTCTTCATGTAGAAAGTACAACAAGGTTTCGAAGCCAAAAGGTAAGGGGTTTGCGCGGTTCACAGAACAACTAAACATTCGCCTCGCCCTATCCTTTCGGCTAAAACCCTAAAAAGCCCGTAAGGGACATCCTCACGGGCTTTTTAGGGTTCAGGCTTTTAACAAAAGATGTTAGTTCCTTCTTAGTTGACGGTCATGAATTTCTTGTTTACTACTCCCTGCGACGTAACAGCTTGCACCATATACACGCGGTTTTCTGCGCCACCCGTCATGGGCACTGTGCGCGTCACGAGGCCAGTAGCACCGTCAGACAACGTTTCCGTGTAAAGCACCCGGCCCATAGCATCGAGCACCCGCAGTTGCTGCAACGTACCGGGCGTCTGCATGACAATGTTGAGGCTGCCTTGGCTGCCATATGCTTCTAGCTGTTGCGCCGTCTCTCCTACTTGCACCGGAATCACCTGCGAGTACGTGAAAGTGCCGTCGAGGTCGGTTTGCTTTAGGCGGTAGTAATTAAGCCCGCTGCGCATGCTATGGTCAACTGCTTCGTACTCGCGGCGGGCAGCAGAGGTGCCAGCAGCCGGTACCAAGGCCACGGAGCTGAAGTTTTTGCCATCAGAAGAACGCTCTACCGAGAAATTGGCAGCATCCTTCTCCGATGCCGTAGCCCAACGGACTACCACCTGCTTGTTGTCGTACTTGGCACTGAAGCTCACTAGCTCCACGGGTAGAGGCGCCAGCGCCTCGCAATCAATATTCACCCCATCTACTATAACATTAGCAAAATTGAGGTTACGCAAAGCATTCGGGTTACCAAGCACTCGGCCTGTTACCCGGAGTGAACCTTGCGCAGGAAAGCCCGCATTGATACTACTGTTGCCCTGCGTAACGTTCAAATTGCCTTTGACCTCCAACGAGGAGGAGATAACCATGTCGGTATTATTGCTAAATGTTAAGCACGAAGCTGTTTGGATAGGAGCATCAATTATTCCCTCTGCCTTATAAAACTCCAGTTTGTAGAGGTTCAGAGGTAGGTCGGTAGCAGAGGTGTGCTTTACTACTTCAATGCGTAATTGAGCATTCCCGCCAGCAGGAGTTGCTTTTTCTCCAATTGACAACGTGTATCGACCATTATGAGCCAGCGAACCATTCGCCCCTACAACCAGCCTACCATCCCGACCAGATACGGTATAATCTACGTCAAGAACAATAGGGTGTACAACGTTCACAATATTGTTAGCATCAGAAACAGGATGAACATTAGGGATGAGGCGGTTTCTTTCATCCCTTGCCTCCCAAATGTTGGCATCAGTCCAAGTGCCACTCGCCTTTGATGTGTATGTTATTAATGGCGTCTGTGGCCCCTGTGCCCTCGACTCCACCACAGAGCCAAACAGGCAAAAGAAAGCTAAAAAGACAGTGAGTAAGGTCGTTTTCATAGTAATTGTGTTTGACGAAGCAGGACTTAATTCTTCGGCAAATTACGCTTACTACAAGTTTATGATGCCTAAACTGCACAGATACAGCTAGATACATATAAATTGAAATAATTCAATCCAATTTATAATGATTATAATATTTTAAGTCATTTATCTAATAGATGACAATGGGGCATTATTATATTATAATAATCCAAGAAAATCAATACAATAAAAAATTCAATTCTATAGAAGTATCGTCTGATTTTTCTAGATAAAATCCAGCAGACGAAGCGGAGATAGTAGGGCTAATTGTTGGGCTAACCTTTCCCAATATAAATCTCGACTGTATTTTTAAAAAGCTAGGCGGTTGCCTTATCCAACACTTTTTCCGTGGACAATAAAAAAGTCAAAAGCGCTGCTTGCAATGGCACTCCTTGAGCAGTAATACGTTGCAGTCCATTGCTCTAACCACAAGATACTAGAACAAGATAACTGTTTCGGAGTAGATTGGTTATAGAAGCTTTTCTAATTTACCTCTCAAGCATTTCCTCATGGAATCAATAACCGGAAAAAATGCCCTTGTAACGGGCGCCGGCAAGGGCATCGGTCGGGCTATAGCTATTGCCTTAGCCCAGGAAGGTGTAAATGTGGCGTTGCTCGCGCGCACCGAAGCTCAACTGCAACAAGTTGCGCAGGAAATTGAAGCTCTAGGCGTGAAAACTGCCATCGTAACGGCCGACGTAGCCAACCGGGCCGCCGTGGAAGCCGCCGTAGCCCAAGCCGAAGCTGCACTCGGCACCATCGACATCCTCATCAACAATGCGGGCATCGGTACCTTCGCCAAGCTTGTTGATATGGACCCCACCGAGTGGGAGCAAATCGTGCAGGTGAATCTGTTCGGTACGTATTACGCCACCCGCGCCGTGCTACCAGGCATGATAGCGCGCGAAACCGGCGACATTATCAACATCTCCTCTACTGCTGGCTTGCGGGGTGCGGCTACTACCAGCGCCTACAGTGCTTCTAAATTCGCGGTGATGGGCCTTACCGAGTCCCTGATGCAAGAAGTGCGCAAGCACAACATCCGGGTGTCTGCTCTTACGCCAAGTACCGTAGCCACCGAGTTGGCCATCAGCAACAAGCTCACCGACGGCAACCCCGACAAGGTGATGCAGCCCGAGGACCTAGCCGAGTTTGTGGTGTCGCAGCTCAAGCTCAACCGCCGCATCTTCATCAAGGAAGCCGGGATGTGGAGCACCAACCCGTAGGTGATTTGACTAACAAAAAAGGCCGCCTTGCTAAGCAAAGCGGCCTTTTTTGTTGAACAAGGTGTTGAGGCTTACTTTGGATCTGCCTTCTTGACCATGGTCCCGAACGCACCTTTCTTCTCGAAAGAAGCTACCACTTCGTCCTCGACGGGGGTGCGCTGAACGACGGGGTTGTTGGCCCAGAACTCGGGGTCGTACTTGGTGGCCTTAATGGTTTCCAGGTCCCGGTCGTCGAGGCTGGCGCGGGCATACGGAATTTTGGTGGGCGTGGTGGACGTGTCGTAGAAGTAGGTGAACGACGTCACGCTTAGGGGCACGGTGCCGGTTTTGGTGCCGGTTACCAAGTCGGCCGTCAAATCCACCTGCATGTGGTCGAGGGGTGAAACGGGCGCATCCGACGGCTGAAACACCATGTCGACGGACAGCTTGGGGTTCTTGAATTTCTGGTTGGGGTTGCTCGACGTAGCCGTGAAACTAGGCTGCGTCATCTTGTAGCGCACAATCTTGTTGGTCTCGATATTAATCCAGATGGTGCCAGAAGATTGATACTTGATTTCGGGCCGGGTCTCGAAGGTTATTTCGGCAATAGTGCTGCTGTCTTGGTCGAGCAGGCCTTTCAGCTCCAACAGATAGTTCTTCACGGTGTTGGGGCTAAGTAGCGCCAACGATTTGGTGCTGTCCATACCGGCATCGTAGAGGCCGTAGCGGCGGGTGTAAATAGAGAAGTTGCTGAAGGCCGTGGCGGCTTGCTTAGCGGCATAGCGTCCTTGCGCAACGGTTGTGCCCTCGATACGCGCCGGGTTAGACTTCACGTTCCACACCACTTCCTGCAGTTCGGTGGGCTCGTTGCTGATGCGCGTGAGCTGGCGGTAGTACGCCTTGCCGTAGAATTTCTTGGAGTAATTGCTTTGAAGCTGCCGGAAAGCCTTTTCCACCAGCTGGAAAGGGTAGCTGTTCACTTTCACTTCGGGCAACGCCACTGTAGCCGGTGCCAGCGCTACTTGCAGGGGCGTAGTGTAGTTGGCCTGCGTCACGCGCACGGTGTCGCGCAAGTGGCCTAGCTCCGAGAAAACCAGGGTGCGGGGCACATCTTTGAGCACCAGCGTAAACTCGCCGTTGGCGTTGCTGGCGGTGCCATTGGTGGTACCCGTCACCGAGATACTCACGAAGGGGAGCACCTCCTTGGTTTCTTTGTCGGTGATGGTGCCGCGTACCGTGTACTGCGCCATAGCGGCAGAGTTCAGGCCGAGCAAGGCCACCAGGAAAAATCCGCTCGTCAGCAGCAAGCGCAACGACGACCTACGGAACGTAGAAAAAACAGACGATAACAAGGCGAGACAGATTAAATGAATACGAGAGAAGACAGTTCTAAAACGGAGTTTAATGCTTGAAACATATACCGACACTACAAAGGTAGATTCGGACACGGTTTCGAAAACGGAAAAAGTGAAGACTTCTCTCCTCAATACAAATACAATACCGATAAAGCGCAGCTTCTTACGGTTGAGCACGATACGTTTTTCTTCATCTGCGTAAACTAGGCGGGCCCTATCTTGGTCCTATCAATGCTACTTTTCCTTTCCTCACTCCTACTTTCCACGTCATGCTGAAGCGAGATTTTTTGAAAAACGGTCTAATGACCATGGTTGGTGCCCTAGTAAGCCCTGCCTTGCTAGCCCGCGCCCACGACGAAAAGCTGCTCCGCGAAGCCCGTGCTACTCCTATTGCCGACGGACCTTTCACGCTACCGGCTCTGCCATATGCCTTCAATGCCTTGGAGCCGCATATTGATGCGCGCACTATGGAAGTTCACCACGATGCGCACCACAAAACTTACGTTTCGAAGCTGAACGAGGCAGTAGCTGGCAAACCACAAGAGAAAATGTCGTTGGCCGATCTGCTGGCTTCGGCTAGCAAGCAAACCGATGCGGTGCGCAACAATGCCGGGGGCCACTTCAACCACTCGATGTTCTGGCAATTGCTGTCGGCCAAGGGCGGCGGGCAGCCTACGGGCACCCTGGCCACGGCCATCACCAGCACTTTCGGCTCGTTCGATAAGTTCAAGGAGCAGTTTGCAACAGCGGCCACCAGCCGCTTCGGTTCGGGTTGGGCTTGGTTGAGCGCCGACAACACCGGTAAGCTCTTTATTTCCTCGACTCCCAACCAAGACAACCCGCTCATGGACATAGCTGGCATCCAGCACGGCACGCCCGTACTCGGCCTCGATGTGTGGGAGCACGCCTATTACCTGAAGTACCAGAACAAGCGCCCCGAGTACGTGGCCGCCTTCTGGAACGTGGTAAACTGGCCTGAAGCAAACCGCCGCTTCGAAGCCGTGAAAAAAGGCTAGTGTTGCTGGTGCTTCCCATCTAGCATCGGGAAGAGCCAGCAAGCTTGCACTACTAGAAAAGCCCGCTGGAATGTCCGGCGGGCTTTTTTATGCGCTCCAGAAGGCGCAACAGGGCAGTTTCTTACGGCCTTGCAGTCTATCGCACTGCGGTAATTAACATAGTCTTTACCACCTCGGTATGCAGCAACCAGATGTAGTCTCCCATCTTTGTAGCATGAAAAAATATCTGTTATTCCTGCTATCGGCTGGTTTGCTACTGAATGGACCTGCCACGCAAGCCCAAAGCAAAAAAGAACTGACAGTAGCATTCGGCTCTTGCAACCGCATCGACTTGCCGCAACCGCTCTGGCCCGTTATTGCCAACGACAAGCCAGACGTCTGGATCTGGCTCGGCGACAACATCTACGGCGACACCGACAACATGGCCGTGCTCAAGCAGAAGTACGACACGCAGTTCAACCTACCCGGCTACGCTCAGTTTCGGGCGCAAGTACCCACCATCATTGGCACCTGGGACGACCACGACTACGGTCGCAACGACAGCAACAAAACCTATCCTTATAAGAAACAAAGCCAGCAAGTAGCCCTCGATTTTCTGCAAGAGCCCGCCAACACGCCCCGCCGCCAGCAGGAAGGCATCTACACGTCCTACGAATACAAAGTGGGCAAGAAAAAAGTGAAGGTAATTCTACTCGACGACCGGTACTTCCAAGATACGCTCTACCGCGATGCGCAGCAGGTGTACCAGCCCAACCCCACCGGCGACGTTCTCGGCGAAACGCAGTGGCAGTGGCTACAGCAGCAGCTCACCAACAGTACCGCCGACGCCCACATCATCGGGTCGGGCATTCAGTTTCTGCCCCAGCAGCACCGTTTCGAGAAGTGGGCCAACTTCCCGGCGGCCCGTCAGCGCCTGCTTACGCTGCTAGCCAGTTCCCACGCAAAGGGCGTGTTACTGGTTAGCGGTGATAGGCACATTGGTGAAATATCGAAAATGACGGTGCCGGGCGTGGCATATCCAGTGTACGAGGTGACTTCCAGTGGCCTTACCCACCCCGCAGCCAACAATAAGGGCGAGCCCAACGACTTGCGGGTTGGTCCGCTGGTTAACCAAAAGCACTACGGGTTGTTCCTTTTTCGGGAGCAAGGCAAGAAGCTACTGGTAACCGCCGCGCTGAAAGGCGAGGACGGCAAGGTTATTTATTCAGAAGATATTGAGGTTAAAAACTAGTTGCGTTACTCTTGGCACGCACCAACGAAAAGGTCCGGTGGATATTCCACCGGACCTTTCTGTGTTTCAAGCGTCTGTTTACTTCTTCACAAACCGCTGCGTGGTAACGGCGCCCTTGCTGTTCACCCACACCGACACACGCCCGGCTCCAACGAACCCACCGACAACTCCACTCCCCGCATACCTCTCGCACTGCCATTACAGCTAAGCCTTTAGCGTCCTTTAGCAATAACTAATGCAGCTTTAAAGAGATATTCGCTTACAGTTGTTTACTATGTACCTATCCAGTTGAAAGGCGTTAATAATTTGCTTCATAATATTTATTGCAAATAATAAAGTCCGATAGGTTCTAGCGCCTATCGGACTCATTGTATATAATCTTATTGTATTATCAAACTCAAGTAATACTTATTCTAAGCAGCATATTCTTGCGCGTATGTTTTGCTTGCTAAGGCTTTTGCCTCGTATTCCGTCCATTTTTTCTGCTTTGGCAAAGTGCCTGTGAA
Source organism: Hymenobacter sp. YC55 (assembly GCF_029433095.1). GTDB lineage: Bacteria > Bacteroidota > Bacteroidia > Cytophagales > Hymenobacteraceae > Hymenobacter. The sequence continues at coordinate 1,630,003 of NZ_JARNTX010000002.1, read as the reverse complement.
ATCTTTCACTGGATAATTTATTTTATTAATACTGTACACAAGTAAAGCAATTTCTTTGCAGCATAATTCCGGCCATTTAATTACTTGCTCTTCCGAAAATCGAATAACGGCCCATCGGTTTTCAACAAAGAAGTTATTTCTATCATCATCCTTTCCCACACAGTGCATAGGCTTGCCGTGCTTTTCATCATACGGTTCGTCAACCTCAATAGCAATGAACAAGCCGGTTTCATCGTGGTAAACAAAATCAGGATAGTAACTGATGTTATACTTCTCGCCGTCTAATACATCTAGCTTTTTATCGGTCTGAATTGCATTGCCGAAACATTCCGCTAAGTATGTATGAAACATTATTGCATGCTTACCTCTAGTGATGTGGCGTTCATCATCCGACGTAATGGTTTTCGGCTTTCTAACAGCACCAAAGAATTGCTGCAATAAAGCCAATCTGTATTCCCACAATTTATCTGCGGGAAACATAACTTTTAATTGCTTTTGATATTCTGCTACTCGCACATCGTAGGCAGCGGCATAAGCTCGGGCCGCATGATATTTATCGAGCGCAAACCGGAAACGCATTTTAATCAGCAAATATGAAATTGCTGATAAGGCAAGCGCCCAGCCTATTACGTACACGTTTTGCAACAACAGATAAAGCGCAAAGCATATACCAGCAACCCACGCGTACAACGACAACACGTTGGGGTTATAAGGGAATACGGGCGGTTCGGGCGGTGCCGGTGCCACTAAGTTGTTGGGAGGCAGTTCTTGCAGGATGCTATGAATAGCAGTGTTGACATGAACTTCCGGGTAATGATACTTCCTAGGTACTCCTTGAGGTAACATAACTGGCTTGCAATAGGTGTGGTGAGAGGAGCAGACGAAGCTCAACTGTATGCTCAGCAAGCACAGAGTGCCCTTAGCCCACTACCAGAGGGGCTTCTGTTCGCTAAGCATCAGCAAGGCTTACTATTTTATGTTCCAAAAATACAACATTATTAAATCAGTTACATATAGGTTTATGAATAATTAATAGAGAAATTTTAAAATAAATTTCTGGCTAGCTACCCGCCGCTTCACGCGTAAAGACCTGTAATGCTCTAAATTCGCCTTTCAACCCTTACCGCTTCATCTTGTCTACTCGCTGTACTCTCTCGCTTCTGTGGCTTCTGTTGCTACTCGTGCCCGATGCCTTTGCCCAACGCCGACAGCAACCCACTCCGAAGAAGAGCCACACCCAAACCATCACTCGCCGTACGCCAACCAGCTCGAAAGCTTCCGCCACAAAAGCCCGAGCGAAAAAAGCTGCGCCGGTAGCCAAAAAGATCAACCAGCCCGTTCCGTTTGCCCGGCAGCTAAAAAGTTCGCGCTGGGTTGACTCGGTGATGAAAACGCTTACTCCTGACCAGCGGGTGGCGCAGTTGTTTATGGTAGCGGCGTATTCCAACCGCAAGCGTATCGACGAAGACTCTATCACGACCCTGATTCAGCAGTATGGCATTGGCGGCTTGGTGGTTTTCCAGGGCGGCCCGGTGCGGCAGAGCCGACTCCTGAACCGCTACCAAAGCCAAAGCAAAGTGCCTCTGCTGGTGGCCATGGACGCCGAATGGGGCGTGGGCATGCGCCTCGACAGCGTGCAGCGCTTCCCCTACCAGATGAGTATGGGCGGTGTCCGCGACAATCAGCTTATCTATGATATGGGCACCGAAGTGGCGTCGCAGTTCAAGCGGCTGGGGATGCACGTCAATTTTGCGCCGGTGGTGGACGTGAACAACAACGCCGCCAACCCGGTCATTGGCTTCCGAAGCTGGGGCGAAGACCGGCAGAGCGTCACCGAGAAAAGCTACCTCTACATGAAGGGCATGCAGGATGCTAACATCCTGGCCGTAGCCAAACACTTCCCCGGCCACGGCGACACCGACACCGACTCGCACCTGGCCCTGCCGCTACTGCGCATCGACCGGAAGCGGATTGACACGCTGGAACTGTTTCCGTTTCGGGACTTAATGCGGCGCGGCCTCGGCGGCATGATGGTGGCTCACCTCAACATTCCGGCCCTTGATACCACGGGCATGCCCTCTACGCTTTCCAAGCCCATCACCACGGGCCTGCTCAAGCAGAAGCTAGGGTTTGAAGGCGTCATTTTCACCGATGCCATGAACATGAAGGGCGTCATCAGCAAGTACCCGCCCGGCGACGCCGATGTGCGGGCGCTGCTAGCCGGCAACGACGTGCTGGAATTCTCGAAGAACGTGCCGCTGGCCCTGAAAATGGTGCGCGCGGCCGTCGACAGCGGACTGATTTCGCAAGCCGACCTCGATGCTCGTTGCCGCAAGGTGCTGGCGCTGAAAGAGTGGGCAGGCCTCAACAAGTACAAGCCTATTCCACTGAAAAACATCATTGCCGACCTCAACACGCCGCACGCGCAGTACCTAAGCCAGCGTCTCACCGAGCTAAGCGTGACGGTGCTGCGCAACCAGAAAAACCTTCTGCCCCTCCAACGCCTCGATACGCTGCGGCTGGCCACGCTCACCATCGGCACCAAGGACACCACCGATTTCCAGCGCATGGTGGCCGATTACGCACCCGTGCGCCACTATTGGATGTCGGCCACGCCCACGCTGGATGAGCTAACCAAGATGCGTGAGACGCTGAAACCCTACAATGTGCTGCTGGTGGGTATGAACAACCTCGGCCGCTTACCAGCCACCAACTTCGGTGTAACGGCCGAGGCCAACGTGCTGCTGCGCGAGCTTGGCCGGCCGGGGCAAAAGCTGGTGGTGTCGGTGTTCGGTTCGGCCTACGCGGTAGCCAAGATCCGAGACCTGGACCGCGCCGATGCGGTGGTGCTGGCGTATCAGGAAAGCAAGAATGCGCAGGACGTAACCGCCGAAGTGATTTTCGGGGGCATATCGGCCACCGGCAAGCTGCCCGTAACTGTATCGGACCGGTACAGCTACGGTACTGGGCTTACTACGCAGGGCGGCACGCGACTGCGCTACAGCTTCCCCGAGGCGGTGGGCATGAACAACAACCTCGAAGCCCGCGTGGACTCTATTATGAATGGGGCACTGGCCGCCCGAGCTTTCCCCGGAGCCGAGGTGCTGATTGCGCGGCGTGGTACGGTGGTGTTGCGCAAAAGCTACGGCACCCACACCTTCGCCGACGCGCCCTCGCAGGGTGGCCGACCCAGCCGCGCCGTTCGCAACACCGACCTCTACGACTTAGCCTCCCTGACCAAAGTATCGGCGGCGCTGCCGGCCCTGATGAAGCTGCAAGACCAAGGCAAATTCAACCCCGACATGACCTTGGGTCAGCTTTTCCCGGAGTTTGTGGGCACCAACAAGCAAGACCTGAAGCTGCGCGACGTGCTGACGCACCAAGCCCGCCTGAAAGCCTGGATTCCGTTCTGGAAAGACTACACCAAGCCGCGCGGCATTTTCAATGCGTTGTTCGGCAACAGCCCGGATGCTAAAGACGTGTCGCTCACAAAGCCCTCGGAGCTGAGCCGGCGCTTTTTCCGTCCCGACTCCTCGGGCCGCTTCCCGCTGCGTGCGGCCACCGGGTTGTGGGCGCGCAAGGATTTCCCGGAGCGCATCACCAAGGCCATTGCCGAGTCGCCACTGAATGAGAAGCCGGGCTATGTGTACTCGGATTTGTCGTTCATCATGTATCCGCGGTTCGTGCAGTCGGCCACGGGTAAGCCGCTGGCGCAGTTTATCAACGACGAGATTTATAAGCCGCTCGGCGCTACTACGCTCGGCTACAACCCCACCCGCCGCTTCCCGCTCAGCCGCATCACGCCCACCGAATACGACTCGCTGTTTCGCCACCAACTACTACAAGGCACCGTTGATGACGAAGGTGCAGCCCTGCTCGGTGGTTTCTCGGGCCACGCCGGCCTTTTCGGCAATGCCAACGACTTGGCTAAAATCGTGCAACTGTACGCCTGGAACGGCAAGTATGGTGGTCAGCAGTTGCTTAAAGCCGAAACGCTAACCGAGTACACCCGCTGCCAGTTCTGCCCCGACAACCGCCGGGCCCTTGGCTTCGACAGGCCGGCGGCCAATCCTGCGGTCAATTCGGCCAAAAGCGCGTCGCCGCTGAGCTACGGCCACACGGGCTTCACGGGCACCTACTTCTGGGTTGATCCGAAAGAGGAAATCGTCTGCATTGTGCTTACCAACCGCGTAAATCCAACGCGCCGCAACAACAAGCTTTCCAGCCTCAACGTCCGGACCAACGTGCTGCAGGTAGCGCTGGAGAGCGTGCGGCCAGTGCAGAAGCTGAAGGTCGAGACGACGGTGGAGCAGTAAGCTATTCCAGTTATTAATACATAAGAAGGGAGGTTCCTCCTAGTCGCTGATCGACTAGGAGGAACCTCCCTTCTTCATTCTCACAAAATAATAACTTGTATATATCGTAACTCATCCGTTACATTTAACTATCAATTCTTTACCCAAAGGATTGTTTTTATACAGAGGCGTGGAGAGACAGGCTCGACGAAACGCCGGCAACCTCTGGAACATCCGGAACGGTGCCAACCGAAGGTCAGCGCAGCTACGCGCTGACTATATAAAAACAAGTTGCCGTGGATCTTTTCTTCCTCTTCCCTTCCCTGCCTACCCACCTCGTTGCGAATTTGCCGACGTGTTGTTGTTTGGTGTACCCGGCCGGTAGTGGTTGTTGAAGAACCCTATTTTTTAAGTTGGCGCTACTAGCAGATTAGCTTCTGCTAAGGGGTGCTAGTTTGTCGGCCTTACTGGCCTTACGGCGGCTTTTCTACCGCTGCTCCTTTTCTGCTTCCTGGTTTAGCTGATGGTGCTGCTATGCCCACCTACTTGCGCAAGCGGGGCGGGGCACAGGCATTGTGATGGAACGGCAGCACCGGCAGTTGTCACAGGCTATTGAAGCTTTGATTTCGCTTTTTCTATTTCTCACTTTTTCCATTCACTTATGAGCAACCAGTTGCAGGTACTTACGCGTGAGCAGGCTCCAGAGGGAGCCAAGGCCACTTTTGATGGATTGCAGGGCAAACTTGGTTTTGTGCCCAATCTGTATGCCACCTTCGCGCACTCCCCCGCGGCCCTAAACGGCTCTATCGGGTTTGGCACGGCGCTAAGCAAGGGCGAGCTAAACGGGCGCGAAATCGAAACGATTTATCTGGCTGCCTCCGAAGCCAATGAGTGCGACTATTGCGTGGCCGCGCATACCACCGTGGGCAAGCTGCAAGGTCTGACCGAAGAGGAAACTATTGCGGTGCGCACCGCCAACAGTTCCGACGCCCGCCTCAACGCTGTAGCCGCGCTTACCCTCGACATCGTCGGCAACAATGGCCGCCCTTCCCAAACCAGCCTCGAACAATTCTTTGCCGCTGGCTACAGCAAGGCGGCGCTGGTGGAGCTGATTGGCTTTGTGGCGCTGAACACCTTCAACAACTACGTGCAGCATATTGCCCAGGTACCCATCGACTGGCCCGCTGCCCAGCCGCTACCCGCTTAGTCCTAATCCTAAACCCAAACCAGCATTCCACAGCATGAGTCAGATTCTAGAAGAAGTTCTCGCTGCCAACCAGCAGTATCAAGCCGACTTCGGCGAAAAGGGGGCACTTGCTTTGCCGCCAGCCCGGCATTTCGCCATCCTGACGTGCATGGATGCCCACCTCGATCCGGCCAAATACGCAGGCCTTGCCGAAGGTGATGCGCACGTCATTCGCAACGCCGGCGGCCGGGCCAGCGACGATGCGATTCGCTCTTTGGTTATTTCCTACAAGCTACTTGGTACCAAGGAGTTCTTTGTAATCCACCATACCGACTGCGGCATGCAGTATTTCACCGACGACATCATGCGCGACTTGCTGGCTAGCAGCCTGGAAACAGCTACGGTTGATGCCAGCGGCTGGCACGACGTAGGCCAGGGCCCTGGCTCCCCCGAGGCGCAACACATTGCCTTTCTAACCTTCAAAAATCTGGAGCAAAGCGTGGTAGATGATGTGCAACGTATCCGGCAACACCCCTTGGTACCCGCCACCATTGCTGTGTACGGCTATATCTACGACGTAAAAAGCGGCCAGCTTATTGAAGTACCCGCGGCTATCCAAATAGGACAAGCAAAAAGCTAGGCGCCGCACAGGCAAGTAGTTCCTCGTAGCCTTGCTTCCATTAAGTCAATAAAAAGCCCCCACTGGCAGCAGTGGGGGCTTTTTGCATGGAGTAGTTGAAAGACTTTAGGAATTTCCCTTTACCACAAGAGTTGCTTGTACCAGCTGGCTTACTTAGCGTTCAGCAACTGAGAAACTGGCTGCTGCTGTTGGTGCAACCAATCCAAACACTCGCCTTCCGTGGTGCACAGACTCAAGCGAAAGGATTTGCCTGCATAAGTTGCTGACTCCAACGGCGCCCCATTCACCTCGAAGTCCTTGCGCAAATCCGGCGACATGAAGTACACCACACACACCGGAGTACTTAACTCAGCTGTAACCTTAGGATAATAGGTTTCCTTAAGCCACTGCTGGGTTTCCGGGGCACTGGAGTGGCACCGCCGCACATCAAGCAGCCAAAAACTTGCCTTTTCTTTACGAGAGGCAATTAACAACTCCTCGTAACCACGACGGGATTCAACTGGAGTAACGGGACGCAGCCATCGACCTACTAATATGTGTGTGTCGCAGTTGTAGGTGACTGTTAAGAAATCGGATGCAGTATAATCGAGGTACATAGGATAATAAGAGGAAGGCAATTCTTCCACTTTTTCCTTTTACGATAAAAGCTGAACTATGGCTGACTTTTACCTCGTAAATTCCTATTTGCCTGAATAAAATCAATTTATAAGAAGGCGAGCAAGCCTTGAAGGCGGCAAACAAAGCAGTCAAGGCTTCTTCTCCAAGCTCAAACAAGTACACTACTACGAGCCAGAAACTACCTTTTTCTGGTGTAGCAACCACCTAGCCAGGTTTGCGTGCTTGCTGCTGCGCACTGCCTTCACTGAAATATTGCTCAGCCAACTAAAGCACTGCCGTATTGGGTGGTTGCAGACTAATAGTTGACGGCACGGTTTTGTGTCGCTTTGCGTGCCCGTGCTTCTTGCTTGGCATAGCAGTGCCAACACCACTTTTTTTGCTCAAGCTTGGCTTACAGCAGCGGAAACAACGATTTTTTGGTAGCTTGTTTGGCATCTATCCCACCATTCCCCGCCGCTCTATGTTAGGTCTGATGATGAACGAGCCCCTGCGCATTGCGGGGCTACTGGAGTACGCCGCCAAGTGGCACGCCGATACCGAAGTTGTGTCGCGCATGCCGGAAGGCCTGATTCACCGCTACACCTACGCCGACCTAGGCCGCCGCAGTCGGCAGGTAGCTAATGTCTTAACTGAGCTTGGGGTCCGCCGGGGCACCCGCGTGGGCACCTTGGCCTGGAACACGCACCGCCATCTGGAGCTGTACTATGGTATTTCGGGCATGGGGGCGGTTTGCCACACCATCAACCCCCGGCTGTTTTTCGAGCAACTGGTATATATCATCAACCACGCCGAGGACCAGGTGCTGTTTTTCGACCTCACCTTTCTGCCGCTGGCCGAAAAGCTAGTACCACACTGCCCCACCGTGGAAAGCTGGGTACTAATGACCGACCGGGCCCATATGCCCGACACGGAGTTTCCGGGCGGCTTGCACTGCTACGAAGACCTGATAGCCGCCCAATCCGCCGACTTCGAGTGGCCAGTATTCGACGAAAACACCGCTTCTTCTCTCTGCTACACCTCCGGCACCACCGACCAGCCTAAGGGCGTGCTCTACTCGCACCGTTCTACCTTGCTGCACTCCTACGCCGCCTCCCTGCCCGACTGTTTCAACTGCTCGGCCCGCGACGTGGTATTGCCCGTGGTCCCCATGTTTCACGTCAACGCCTGGGGCATTCCGTATGCGGCACCGCTCAACGGCTGCAAACTAGTAATGCCCGGTCCCGGCCTGGATGCGGCTAGTTTGTATGAACTGTATGAGCAGGAAGGTGTCACGTTCACGGCGGGTGTACCCACCATCTGGTTTGGGCTGCTGACGTTTATGCGCGAGAAAAAACTGCAATTCAGCACTCTCAAGCGCATGATTGTGGGTGGCGCCTCCTGCCCGCCGGCGCTCCTTAAAGCGTTTGATGAAGAGTTGGGCGTGGAGATTCGGCACGCCTGGGGCATGAGCGAAACCTCGCCCCTCGGCACGGTCTGTACCCTCAAAACCAAACATCTGTCGCTGAGCGAAGACGAGCAATTTGCCATTCAAACCAAGCAAGGCCGCTCGGTTTTCGGCATCGACATGAAGATAGTGGACGACGAAGGCAAAGAGCTACCCACCGACGGCCTTGCCTTCGGCGACCTGCTGGTGCGCGGGCCATTCGTAGTAGCCGAGTATTTCCGGGCCAACCATCCGGGCGAGCTAACCAGGTCCGGCTGGTTCCGCACCGGCGACGTAGCCACCATCGACCCCGACGGCTTCATGCAAATAACCGACCGGTCGAAAGACGTTATCAAGTCGGGCGGCGAGTGGATTTCCAGCATCGAGCTAGAGAACTTGGCTATAGCTCATCCCCAAGTAGCTGAGGCTGCTGTCATTGGAGTGCCCCACCCCAAATGGAGCGAGCGGCCCCTACTCGTGGTAGTCCGCAAACCCGACGCCACCGTGAGCAAGGAAGAACTTCTGAACTACTACGATGGCAAAGTAGCCACTTGGTGGAAGCCCGATGCCGTGGAATTCGTAAACGAACTGCCGCACACGGCCACTGGCAAGCTATTGAAAACCAAGTTGCGGCAGGATTTTGCAGGCTACACGTTTCAGTGAGTTACTCAAAGCTTCTCACGCCGAAAGGCCGCCAGACCGAGCTTAAACTCAGCCTGACGGCCTTTCGGTGTTTATTTAAGCGTATCAACGAGCTTAGGTCAAGCCTATTCTGGTTTTGCGGGTGGCTGGCTTGTGGGTGGTTGGGTGGCAGGCTGCTGCGCCTTCATCTTCTCCCCGATAACCTGCTGTAGCTCTGGCAGGTGCTCTTGCACGCGCTTCTGCCCTATTTCTACGCCAGCCATCATGAGCTGCGGCATTTTCTCAATGGTTTTGCGGCCGGTAGGCGTCTGGTAGAACTTGGTTAGCTCCTTTAGCTCCTTCTCCGTGAACTCCTTGGTGTAGAGTGAGGTAATATCTTCTTTGATGGCCTGCCAACCCATGTACTTCGTGATAAAGGCGCGCATTTCGGGTTCCACCGCCTTCATTTCAGGACGCTGGGCTATTTGCGCCTCCAACATTTGATTCATCATGGAGGTGGTGTTCTTCTCACTTCCCGTTACAACGAGCAGTTCTTCAGCGGCTTTGCGGTGGCTGGCCGAAACCGGCGCGGCCGAGGCCGTAGCCGTGGAAGTTGTTGATTGGGCATTCACGATTGGGGCCGCCAGCAAAAGACTGGCCGCCAGTATCCACAGTTTTTTCATAACGGAAGTACGGAAATTCCTACGTCTTGGCAGGAACAACCGGCTACTCCTACTTCAGACCTTGATGATGATTTGCTTCTTATACATCACCCATAAGATGCCCAACCAAATCAGAACGCACACAATAGCCCCGGCCAGCGAAGCATTAATCGGGCTGAAATACGGCGTGAAAAAAGTGGTGTAGAGCCAGGTTTTGAGAGGCACATGGGCTCCCGTTACCTCGATACTATTAAGCGACTTGGCCACAATAGCCGACAGGAAAAACACCGTAATGGCATTGACGCCATACACCAGTGCTGGCGTAGTAAATCGGCGGTAGCCTTGCACATCGGTCAGCCAATAAAGGCCCGCCAGGGTGGCCATGGCCAGTCCGCCAGCGTAAAGCACAAAGGAGCTTGTCCAGAGTGCCTTGTTGATAGGAAACCATCCGTTCCAGATAAGGCCCAAAATAACGGCCGCCCCGCCTGCTACAAAAAGCCACGCCACCCGAGTGGCCGGGTCCACGTCTTTGCGGCGCAGCCACTGCCCGGTGAGCATGCCCAGCAAGCCAGTGCCTACGGCCGGCAGCGTGCCGAGCAGTCCTTCCGGGTCCCAGGTGCGGCTGCTCGACCACAGGTGGTTCTCGGTGAAAACCAGCCGATCCAGCCACGCGCCTAGGTTGGTGCTAGCTTCCAAGTTGGCTGGTCCGAAACCGGGCACCGGCACCACTTGCATCAGCACGTTGTAGAAAATCAAACTGAAAGCCAGCAACCCAATTTGCTGCCGCCGAGTGGTTTTCAGAAACAGGATTCCGCAGATCAAAAACACCCACGAAATCCGCGCCAGCACCCCCGGAATCCGCACCGTCTCGAACTCGAACTTCGGGAACAGCGCCGAAAGCAGCCCAAGCCCAAACAAGATGGCTGAACGCTTCAGTATCCGCACCATCGTGCGCCCGTGCGCTTCGGGCTGCCGCCGCGCCCCATCCAGTGCATACACGATACTCACCCCCACTATGAAGAGAAAGAACGGAAATATTAGGTCGGTAGGCGTGCAGCCGTGCCAGTGCGCATGCTCCAGCGGCGCATAAATGTGCCCCCAATCCCCCGGATTGTTGACCAGTATCATGGCTGCCACCGTGATACCACGGAACACGTCGAGCGAGATAAGCCGCGCCGGCTGCGACGCTTCAACCAACGGCTGAGCATGCGTAGTTTCGACAGCAGCCTGGGTAGTAGTTTGCATGAGGAGGTTAAATGAACGGCTACATAGAGCCAGCAACTTACATTAACTTGTAGATGGGCGCGGTGCTACTAAGAGTAAAAATAAACTAGCAGTTCTCCTCCTCGAAAGGAGAAGAACTGCCAGAAATTTCTAGTCCTAAACCAGAAGTTTAAATAGCCGGGTCTTCGGGAGTAGCGGGGTTGTTTTCGCGCTCTACCCGCGGATACGGGAAGAAGTTGCGGTTACGCTCCGCACCAGTGCTGCCAGGACCAGGGCGGTTGAAGCGACGGTTATCCTCGAGGCGAAACCCTTGAAAAGCTAGCTCAACTTGTCGGTTGCGGTAGATGTCCAGCAGAATAGCGTCTTGCGTAAGGCCCCCCGCATAGGGAGGCAGCCCTGCGCCGGGAGGCGCCGTGGGCAAGTTATTGACGACCGTAGCAGCAGCAGTGCTAGTACGCACCCGATTTAATTCCGTCACGGCGTTAACTAGGTCGTTTTTACGGGCGTACGCTTCAGCCCGGATCAACAGCATTTCGCCGGGTACGTACACCGGAACAGGCGCAGAGCTGGCGGTATAGAACCCAGTACCACGGTTCTGGGTTGAGGTAGGGTTGGCGCGGGTGTAAAACGGAATCCGCCGGTCGTTGGCTTCAGGAGCCAAGGGCCCCGTCAACCCTAAATTCACATCCGTTGGCTCAAAAACGTTGCGGTTACCGAAAGCTACCTCGAATACCGCATTGCGGGCCAAATCGTCGAAGGTGAAATACGACCGGCTGCTCAGGTCCACACGCCCAGCGGCGGCAATAGCTTTGTCGTAGTCGCCTGCTAGTAGGCTATAGCGAGCAATGAGGGCCTGCAACGTATTGGGCAAGTTGATACCGCCAATGATTTTACTGTTGAAATCAGCCGATACCGGCGTGGAAGTGAGTTGGGTAGCTGCCGCTTCTAATTGTGTTACTGCTGACTGCAACGCGGCCACCCGGTCAACGAAAGGCGCATTTTCCTGCGTTACGATGGGTATTTGCTGGAAATACTGTGCCAGCGTGCCCAAGGCCAGGGCCCGAAAAATACTAGCATAGGCCACGACACCGCTACGCGTGGCTGGGTCGGCGGCATTGTTGGCATTGGCTAACACTAAGTCGGCATTGGCACGTACCAACTGCGACTGGGTCCAAAGGTTGCGCACTACACCATTGAGGTTGGTGACGTTGCCGGCGCCAAGACTAACGTTATACTCCTCGATGTTACCGACGTTGATTATTGTTAGCTCTCGGGTAGTCAGTCCCCCGGCAGCCACCGTGTTGTAGAGGGGACTAAGAGCCCCGCCTGTGGTGAAGCGCGATTGCATGCCGTTGCATACCGTAATCAAACCGTCGGAATTGGAGAGCACCTGCTCATCGCTGGCCGTACTCGGGTTGAGGTATTCCTTGTTGCAGCTACCCATCGTAAACGACAGGACAGCCAACACTACTAGTATCTTTTTCATGAGAAGACGAAATATTGGAAGCTAGAACCTGTGGCTAGAAAGTAGCCGACAAACGGAGCTGATAAGTGCGCGGAATGGGCACGTTGCCGAAGTCAATGGCTCGCAGCAAGTCAGAGGAACCACCCGCGCTGGTTTCGGGGTCAAAGCCCTTATAATCATCCCATGAGTACAGGTTCCGGCCTATCAACGACACGTTGATGTTGCTGATGAACTTGCTGATGGTAGGCAGCGTGTAGGTAAGCGCTGTTTCGCGCAACTTCACAAACGAGCCATCATCAATGCGAAACTCTTGTGTGTTGTAGACAGAGAAGATGTAGCCGCGCGGCAAGTCACCCCGCAATTCTTTTTCGGCTAAGTCACCGAGGCCAACACCTTGGCGCGTGCGATAATCGGCATTGAACACATCTACGCCTTGCACTGCATCAAACAACACCCGCAACGAGAGCTTCTTATACGTGAAATTGGTGCTGAATGAACCGGTCCAGTCAGGGTTCGGGTTACCAATAATGACGTTGGCAATGCTGGTGCCTTGAGCATAACTGGGCTGACCATTAGCCTCCCGGGCAGTGGTAAAGCTAATATCACCCGTCGACTGACCGGTAGCGCGCTCGTCCTGTGGGAAGCCTTGAGGCGTAAGCAGAAGCGAGCCGTCAGGATTACGAGCATATGCGGAGCCGTAGAACACGCCGGCTGGCTGCCCGTTGATTAGATACACCGGCGCGCCCGCTACGTTGTCGACGGAGGTGGCCGTTGAGCCCACCAGATCCACAATCTTGTTGCGGTTACGGCTGAAGATGGCCGTGAAATCCCAGCTGAAATCAGCAGTTCTTACGGGTGTGGCACTCAATTGCAGTTCCACGCCCTTGTTGTTGAGCCGGGCTACGTTTTCGATGATAGAAGAGCCACCGCGCGAAGGCGAAATTGGTCGATTTACCACCAAATCCTTGGTTTTTTGATTGTACACCGTCACGCCCAGGCCCAGTCGATCGTTCAAAAAGCCCAGGTCAGCTCCTAGTTCCAACTCGGCCACCCGCTCTGGCCGTACCCGCGGGTTGGCCAACTGTGCATTGGGCACAAACGTGGCGCGGCCCTGGAAAGCAACCGGCGTAAACTGGTAGAAACGGTCATATGCGCCAATTCCGTTCAAGTTGCCAGCCTCGCCGTAGCTGGCCCGTAGCTTGAGGGTATTGAAGGCCTTAGCGTAGCCGGCGTTCTTCCATAAGTCTAAATCAGAGACAACCAATGAACCACTCACTTTAGGGTAATATTGGTTGGTTTCCGAAGGCGAAAATTTCGACGAACGGTCGCGCCGCACGGCCCCTGTCACGAAGGCCAGGTTGCGGAAGCCGAACGTAGCCTGCCCGAAAATACCGCTCAAGTCAAACTGTTCTAGCCCGTAGCCAGAAGCCACCGTGGTGCTCCCCGAACCGCTGACAGTAGTAATGAACGGCGCCTGGTTTTGCCCCTGGGTACGCACTAGCTCGCCACGCAGATACTGGTAGCTGTAGCCGGCCAGCACCGTCACTTTCACGTCCTCAGTGAGTTGTCGGTCGTAGCCTAGGTTCACGTCGGAGTTCAGCTGGAGCACGTTGTTGTTAGCGTTGGCCGCGAAACCGTTGGGGTAGCGCGCCAAGGGTAGACCTGCCGTAGCTTGGTATGGATACGGCCGGATGTAGTTCTGGCCTGCCTGCGAGTAGGTATCCACCCCTAGAATGTAGTCGAGCGAGAAGCCTTTGAATGGCGTCAGGTTGATTTGCAAGTCGCTGATGGTGCGGTTGATGCGCTGCGTAAACTTCATGTCCTCGATGGTGGACAGTGGGTTGACGCGAGTAGGCTCTACGGCCAGCAGGTTGCCGCTGGCATCACGCTGATTGATGTCGTAGATGTTGTTGGTGATGTTGATGGAGTTGATGGGGCTGTAGAACACATTGCCATTGGCCTTCTCGTTGGAGAAGCTGTTGTTGTAGGCCACCCCTACTGAAGCACGCGCCCAGGTGGCGAGGCGCTGGTCTACTCTGGCTCGCACGTTGTAGCGTGTGAAATCCGTCCCCTCGATAATGCCCTGGTTTTTCAAGTAACCTACTGACACCAGGTACTGCGTCCGATCAGCCCCGCCTGCCACCGACGCGCCATTGTCGGTACCGTAGCCGGTCCGGAAAACGTCGTTGAAATAGTTATAGCGAGATACATCCACAAGGTTAGTGGCCAGCTGAGTGACGGCACCCGCCCGCGTGATGCCCGTGGTGGTAGTGCCGGGGTTGGCAGCTAGTTGCTGAGCCGTGGGTGCCCCAATGGTGTAGAGGCGCAGCCCCGCGAAGCCAAACTGCTTGCCGTACGTGTTCACCGGCACCGATTTGCGCAGCTCATTTATATTGAAGCTAGTGTATACCGATACCCGCGCCGCGCCCGTTGTGCCACGTTTGGTGGTAATGAGCACCACGCCATTGGACGCCCGCGAGCCGTATTGCGCTGCGGCGGCCGCCCCGTTGATGACGTTGATACTGGCAATATCGTTGGGGTTGAGGTCAGCTAGGCGGTTCTGCCCGGCGCTGGCTGTCCCAATGCCGTTATCATTGGCTGCCGCCAGCTGCGACACGTTGGTGCTGTTGTTACTCACAATTACCCCGTCAATTACATACAACGGGTCGGAGGAGCCTGCCAACGAATGGATGCCCCGCAGCCGCACGGAAAGCGAGCCTGAGGGGTCGCCGGAGTTCTGCACAATCTGGGCGCCGGGAAGTTTGCCTTGCAGGGCGTTGAGCGCGCCGCCAGTACCGGTTTGTTCTAGGTCGCGGGCCGTTACGGTGCTGATGGCGTTGCCCAATTCGCGCTTGTTTACGCTGATAGTGGAGCCAATTATTACTACGTCGTCCAGATTCTGGCGGGCTTCCGCTAGCGCAATATCGGTGCTTACGGAAGGGGTACTTCCTAGCGTTATCGGCCGGGACTGCGCTTTATAGCCGATAGTAGAAAACGTGAGCGTGTAGGCGCCGGGCTTCACTCGCACGGGCAACGTGTAGTTGCCTTCGGCGTTGGTGGCGGTGCCTAGGGTGGTGCCACCTAGCAGCACCGTAGTACCGGGCACCCCTTGGCCTCGCTCGTCCGTGACTCGGCCTTGTAGGGTGTAGGCTTGGCTACCATCAGTTTGCGCCAGGGCCGTTGTGTGCAATAAGGTGCCAGCAAGAGGCCAAGCCAATGTTAGCGCCAGCCTCGCAATAGGGTAGGTGTTTCGCATACTTTAGGAAAGGAAAAAGTGGTGTGGGAATTTGGGGAAAGCGTTGTTAATATAGGATTTATGTGATACTACAGAAGCGCCACATACTGTCTCAAAAGCAGCGTCACGAGCAAAAGAGCAGAGCCTACCGCACATCATCTCCAGCTTACATCACAATGTGTTCCTTATAGTAGGAACTGGTAATCTTGCTTAAATCAACTCGACGGCCATCATCCTCATCAGAGAAAGCAAAAAGCTAAATCAATGCATCATTTCAGCGGTCAAACCTCAACGCTACAGCATGCTAAGTCTGTAAGGCGTTTGCTTGTAACGACTGGCCATATTACAAGAATTACTAGAAATGCACACCGCACAACCAACTCGTAATCTTAGAATACTCAGACTGGAACGCGGGTGGTAGCGGCAACGTGGACCATAGGAGTAAGCCGGTGTAGTGGACAGGAAAGCTGAGGCTTTTCAAAGGACATTCAAAATCAAAAATTACTAAATTAAATCCCATATATAGTTGGTTACACATGACGAGCTTTCTAGTTTAGGCTTTGCTTAGGTTACTTAATTGTGACCAAACCCATGCTTTTAACTCGATAGGGGTCTGAAGGCAGCCTGTTACTTCAGCTTTTCCCTGATGCTCGTCACTTGGTTTTGTTGTCTACCGTCTAATCAGAACCGATACTAATCCGGCCGGAATTCGCCTGCGCATAGCAGCTGAGCTCCGGCCGGCCGCTTTTCACCCCTCTACTCTTTCACATTCACCCTCTCTTCTCTCTATGAAAAGACTTTACTTGCTGCCTGCCAGCTTGTGCGTGCTCGTGGCTCCGCCCGGTTTTGCTCAGGCGCAGCGCACCATCACCGGTGTGGTCACCTCGGCAGCTGACCGGAGCCCGTTGCCGGGCGTAACGGTTCTAGTTAAGGGCACTACCATTGGTACCAGCACTGGCCCCGATGGCCGCTACACGCTGCAAGCTGCAACCGGCAATACGCTCTCCTTCAGCTTTATCGGGTACACCACGCTGGAGCGCGCCGTTGGCGAAGAAAGCACGCTGGATGTGGGCTTAAGCGAGAATACCACGGAGCTGAAAGACGTAGTAGTAACGGGCTACAACATTGCGCAGGACAGACGTGATATTGTGACGGCGGTGCAGGAAGTGAAATCCAAAGACATCATCGACTCGCGCCAAACCAACGTCGTGAATGCCTTGCAGGGCAAAGTAGCGGGCGTGAATATCACCTCGTCGGGTGGGGCGCCGGGCGAAGGCTCCGCCATCGTGATTCGGGGCGGCACTTCGCTCGACGGCGACAACCAGCCCCTGTTCATCATCGACGGTATCATTATGGATAACTCGTCGTTTCAGGAAAGCACCGCACCAGGGGCCGGGTCGCAGTTTAATGGCCAACTGGGCCGCTCCGTGGGCACGCCCAACCGTGCCGGCGACATCAACCCCGAAGACATTGCCAGCATTACGGTGCTAAAAGGCCCGGCCGCGGCCGCGCTCTACGGACTACGAGCTGCCAATGGGGCTGTGGTTATTACCACCAAAAAAGGCGTAGCGGGCCGCACGACGCTCAGCTACCGTACTCAGTTTTCGGTGGATGAAGTGAACCGACTGCCTAAAATTCAGCGCGAGTATGGGCAAGGTTCCGAAGGGGTGTTTGATGGCACCACGCGTAACTCGTGGGGGCCACGCTTTCAGCCAGGTCAACCAGTTTATAACAACCTGAGCGACTTTTTCGAGAAAGGCTACGCGTACCAGCACTTCCTCAATATGTCGGGCGGTACGGAAAAGGCAACTTTCTTCGTATCCGCTTCTCGGCTCGACCAATCGGGCGTGACGCCGGAAAACAAGTACGACAAGACAACGGTGCGCATGTCGGGCACGGCCCAGATTTCGCCTAAGCTGAGCGTCACAGCCTCGGCCCAGTACCTGAACTCGGGCGGACGGCGCACACTACAAGGGCCTGGACTTCTGACTACAGCCGGCAGTTCGACGGGAGGCTTTTTGCTGAGCCTATTGAACTGGCCCCAGAACGATGATGCTCGCAACTACCTTAATGCCGACGGCACCCGCCGCCGCTTGCTACCGCCCAACAACGGCATTGATGCCGACGCCGATAACCCGTATTGGACGGCCCGCTTCAACCCCCAGACCGACCGCACCAACCGCTTCATTGGGAACACGCAGCTAAGTTATCAGCCTTTCAAGTTTCTGACCCTGAGCCACAATATTGGTACCGACATAGCCAATACCCAATCCAGGTCGGTGCGAGCAGTTGGCACGTCGCAGGCTAGTAACCAGAACGGTGGCATTGCCGAAACGGTAGACTTCAACCGTCTACTAACGGCTACCACGCTGGCGTCCTTCAACCACACTATCAACGAGAACTTCCGCGGTACGCTGGTGCTTGGCAATACCATCGAGCAGAGCCGCGACGAAGCCGTGGACTACGTTGGCTTGGTTTTTCAGAACCCAACGTTTGTCAGCATCAACAATACTGTAAACCGCGGCGTGTTGCAGCGTGTAGCGGTGCGCCGCTTGATCGGCAATTTTGCTCGTCTGAGCGCTACTTTGTATGACCAGGTGACGGTGGAATTGCAGGGCCGCTACGACCAATCCTCTACCCTACCCCGCCCCGACGAAGGCAAAATCTTCGGCAAGGGCTTCGGGTATGGTTCGGCGGCTTTGGGCTACGAGTTCACCCGCACGCTGGGCCTGGAACAGAACAGGATTCTGAACTTCGGCAAGATTCGGGCGTCGGTGGCGGAAGTGGGCCGCGACACGGGTCCGTACCGCGTGCAGTCGCCGCTAACCACCAACACCTATATCGGGGGCGGCTTCCGCAACGACTTCTTCGGCTCGAACCCCCTTCTGAAGCCGGAGCGCACCCGTTCGTATGAGGCCGGTATCAACCTGCAATTCCTGCAAAACCGCCTCGGCCTCGACTTCAACTACTATTTCTCGCGCACCAAAGATCAGCTGATTGCGCCTCGCGTAAGTCAGGCTACCGGCTACATTCTGCAGTACATCAACGGTGGGGTAGTTACCAACGAAGGCCAAGAAATAACCCTGAACGGCACCCCTATCAAAGATGCGGGTGGTTTCACCTGGGATATTCTGGCTAACTTCTACCACAACACCAACCGCACAGAGTCGCTGCCCTACCCGCTAACGGTGGTATTCCAGTCCGACGCCTTTATCACCAACGTCCACCAAGGCGGCGCTTTCCTAGGTCAGCCCATAACGGGTATTGGCGCTTATGATTTCCAGCGGGTAACAAACCCTGATAGCCCTGATTTCGGCAAAATCTTGATTAACGGCACCACGGGCTACCCCATTCCGGGCACTACATTTATTTATGCTGGCAACCGGGCACCGCGCTTTACCACGCAACTCACCAACACGTTCACGTACAAAGCCTTGTCGATGAGCTTCTTGCTGGACTTCCGGGTGGGTGGCAAGGTAATCAATGGCAACGACCTGTACTCTACGGGCACTGGTCTCAGCGCCCGTACCGCTGACCGCTACAAGCAGGTGGTATTCGACGGGGTAATAGCCAACTCTGATGGCACTTACACGCAGAACAACCGCACAGTTGAGCTTACGCAGACGTATTACCGCACTATTCTTGGGGCAGTGGGCACACCTTTCATAGAAGACGCCTCTTGGACGCGGCTACGCTACGTGACGCTCAGCTACTCGCTGCCTACTTCGCTGCTTAGCAAAACCAGCTTCTTGAAGGCAATTGAGTTGAACGTAACCGGCCGCAACCTCATGCTGCTCACCAAATACAGCGGTGCCGACCCCGAAACGGCAGCGGCCGGGTCTGGCGTGCGTGGGGGTGGCTCCAACGGCTTCGACTACGGCAATGTGCCCGCCACGCGCGGCGTGGATATGGGCTTGCGGGTGACGTTCTAATTGTCTAATAGCTGAGTTGTTGAATGGCTTATTAAACAAATAAGCATTTAGCAATCAAGCAATTGATTTATACATTTCAGATGAAAAAATACCTTCTTTTCCTGGGGTTGCTGCTGGGTGGTAGCGCCCTCACGTCGTGCGAGAGTTACCTCGACGTGAACGATAACCCGAACAACCCGTCCGAAACGACTCCCAACTTCTTGTTGCCTAGCATCATCAGCAATGGCATCCAGACCCAGATGTTTACGGCGCTGCGTACGCCTTTTATCGAGCAATACGTGGTGAGCCGCACCATCAACAGCGGCGGCAACGACCAGTACCGCTTCACCAACGCCCAGAGCACTAACACCTTCAACTACTCCTACTTTCAGTCGGGCGGCAATATTCCGCCCATGATAGCGGCGGCGCAGGCCGAAGGCTCGGCGTATTATGTGGGCGCTGGCAAGATTATGCAGGCTCTCATTTTGGCCCACCTCACCGACATGATGGGTGATGTGCCCTACACGGAGGCGTATCAAGGAGGGGCCAACTTCAAGCCGAAGTACGACTCACAGGAACAGATTTACGCCACGGTAAATCAGTTGCTCGACGAGGGCATTGTGGAAATGAGCAAGGATGCCAGCCAGAATACGCGCCCATTCTATACCACTACGCCCAGCGAGAGTGGCGACATTCTGTACAAAGGCGACGTAAAAAAATGGATCAGACTGGCATATTCGCTGAAGGCCCGTCAGCTTCAACACCTCACGAAGAAGGCTAGCTACGATCCGAATGCCGTGCTGGCGTTGGTAGACAAAGGCTTTTTGAACAGCGCCGACGACGCGCAGATCCAGTATCAGACCGCCATTGCGCCCTTAGCCAATACCACCAACATCTTTGGCACTACCCGCGCCAACTTCGGTACGGCCACTTATTCCACCAACTTTATTAAGTACCTGAACGGCACTACGTTTCCGGGAGTCACGGACCCGCGCTTCGGCATTATGGCGCCGACTACCAGCACTGGGTCCTCGCCGGGAGTTGGCACTACGGTTGGCACGAACGTCATTCCAAACTCCAACAATACCACCGATTTCTACGCCAGCTGGTACGCCCGCGACTTAGGCTATTTCGAGGTTATCACCTACCACGAGTTGAAGTTTATTGAAGCCGAAGCTGCCTTTAAAGCCGGTAATAGGGGGCGCGCCCTGACAGCCTACAAGGCAGGTATTCGAGCCCATATGACCAAGATAGGTGCTGGAGGCACATTCAGCGCGCCAGCCATCACGTTTCCAACTATCACACCGGCTCAAATTGATGCCTATCTGGCTAGTCCTGCCGTCGCGCAGACGGAAGCGCAGTTGGCTTCGTCCAACAACCCCAACCTGCCGCGTGCCATTATGGAGCAGAAGTATATTGCCATGTTCCTGAACCCAGAATCGTGGTCGGATATGCGGCGCTACGACTTCAGTTCGAATGTGTACGTGAACTTAGAATATCCGACGGGCAACGGTGTAAATCCGAGCTTAAGTGCCGCCACCGATCCTACGCAACGCTTCCCGCGTCGGATGCTGCCTGGGGCCACCGAAACGCTCTACAGTCCCGACGAAGTGGCTCGCCTATTCTCCGAAGCAGGCGCCACCAACAACGACGACTATGTGGGCAAGCCGCTGTGGTGGGACCGTCCTTAACCGGCAACCTGGCGGTATTTTCTTTGGCTATTTTTCCTGAAGCGAATGATATTTTCTAAACTTTCCCGCGCTGCAGTTCTCCTATTACCGGCGTTGGCGGTGTTGGCCAGCAGCTGCGAAAAGGAGCTGGATACTTACTACACCGAGGTGAGTCCGCAGCTGCCTACTTTTTCTACCAACGCGCTGGGCACAGCTACCAAGTACGCACCCGGCGAGATAGTGCAGTTCGAGTTGCGCTTTGCCGAGCAAACTGCTCCCCTCAGTGAAATCCGCATTTTGCAAAAAGTTGAGCCTGGCCGCGACTCCACGCTGGTGCAGACTATTCCCTATCGGGCAGCCTTCTCCCGTATTCGGCAATCGGATACGCTGCTTGTCAACTACACTGTACCCGCTGGGCAGAACAAGGCAAACGTGCGGGTTGACGCCGTGTTGGTGAGCCAGAACGGGCAAACCAAGACGCGTACGTTCAGCTTCCGTTTGGCGCAAGCCACACCTACCATTCGCGTGAACAACGTAAGCAACGTAACGGCCCCCAGCACGATTACGCCCGTTCCCGGCGACGTAGTGCGTTACCCGGTCGTGTTGAACGAAGGAGGCATTACGACTGCCACTGCCATTACCTCCACCGGCACTTTGTTCAAGGACCTTGATAGTTTGATTACGTACGTGAAAGTAGGTAGCGGCGACGAACGCCGCTTTGCCCGCCAACGAGTACCTGTGGCTGGTACGCAGAGCGGTGCAGCTACCACCGTGAATGTGGATCTGACTTTGCCACCCGGCAGCAGCGGCCAACCCGTTGTGTTCCGGTTTGAGGCCAAAAGCCGTTACCAAGAGCGCACTCCCCCGCTGGCTGCTACTTTCCGCACGGCTACTATTACGGCGCCTGCTCTCACCCCCGGTACGTCTACCGCACTAGCCGCGGCGCGCACGGTTACGCTTTCGTACACCGGTACCACCGGCGGCGACTTAGCTGCTTACGATCTTACTTCGTTTATGCCAGTACCAGCTACCGGGGCTGCTAGCAGCAAGGACCTTGCTATTACCAGTACGGCCAGCAATGCAGTGCGTCTGCAAGCCCTAAACCCCACTACGGGCACGCCTGCGCCCGTTCCTACCCGCTTCTTCCGCTATACTACGGGCGGTGCCGCAGCATATACCAGTGCCACGCTCAACAGCATTCGGCAAGCGTTCCTGACTGCTCCGGCTGCCAACCAAGTAACCACGCTCGATAACGTGGTGGTAGGTGACGTGGTTATTGCCCGTGTGCGTGGCCTCGACCAGTACGTCATCTTCACGGTGGCAGGTATCAACCGAACCTCCCCCACCGATGCAGCCGTAACGCTGGCAGTAAAGGCACTGTAGCAATTTGTGTTTGTTGCATCATAAAAAAGGCTCTGCTATTGATAGCAGAGCCTTTTTTATGATGCAACAAACCAGCCAGCCGGTTGCCCGCGCTGCATTAGTCCGCTACGCTATACCTTATTCTGTCCGAAGCCGGCTATGTAGATGATTTTCTTCGTTACTGTATCCGGCTCATTCAGTGTTCGGTGAAAATCTTCGACAGATAATCTGGGCAATAGGCTGCAACTCTTGAGCTGCTTTTGTGTTTCTACATCCATAAGCACCCACCCGGCGTTTATCCCGAAAGTGCCTTACCAGTTCCTACTGGTACTGGCCGCCAGATGGTAGCGTAGCTGATTTAGAAACCAAGTATAGGCTTCAACTAAGTCAGCTATGCCACCACCTGGTTTTTCGGAAAGCTTAAGCAGCATCAGTAACACAAGGCCTCCCTCGCTATAGCGAAGGAGGCTTTTGCTATATACTTATAAAGCTGACCAGGAAATCAATCAACCTTCTCCATACCGTCATGCTGAGCGAAGCCGGAGGCGTAGTCGAAGCATCTGGCTAGTGTGGTAACTCCTTTATGAGCTCAACGAGTCGAGCGAGATGCTTCGACTGCGCTCAGCATGACGGGCAGGTGATTTCCTGGAACAGCTTCGTTACTTCGTTTATTAGCTTAAGTAGAGTTGAAAAACCTAGCGTCCGCCGAAAATTCTTCGGAAGAATCCGCCGCGCTTTTTACGAGGCTTGATCTTCGTCTTGATTTTGGTAATGCTACCTGCCGAAGTGCTGATGCGCGTGGTAGTGGAGCGAGGCGTTGATGGGGTGGGCCGAGGTGGCGTAGTAGCCACGGGCGGCACAGCGGGCGGCACGGGCGCCGGGTTAGCGGAAGCTTGCGCTACAATAATCTCGACGGGGCGGCCCGTGGTACGCACGTTTACGGGGCGGCTCTCATTGTGCAGCCTATCTACGGCGGTAAGGTAATAAGCGTAGCCAAGGCCCGAGCGGGCGGTGGTATCCACGTAAGCCAAGCCAGCACCGGGACGCGGACGCAACACGGTCAGGATGTGGCGCGGATCGTCGGGAGTGGGCGTTTCGTTTTCGGCGAAGCGGTAGAGCACATAGTAGGCCGCTAGGTCGCCGTCGGGGGCAATGGGGGCAGGCTGCCAGGTGAGGGTATTGGCTTTGGGAGAGGCCGTAACCACCAAGTTCTGCGCGGGACGGGGCGGTACAGCATCCAGCCAAGGCATCGTCGGGACGAGGGCCGGGTAGCGGAACAGGTTCAGGCGTAACGAATCGGCGGCGTGCCGGGGATTCACCAGCAACGACTTCGAGCTGAAGAACACGCTACCCTGCACATCGGCGGGGAAAGAGCGGTTCATCCGGACTTGCCGGGGCAGTTCCCGGTTGCCGAGCCAGGCCGTGTCGCGGCGGCTGGTTTCCAGCATGCGGTAGGCCCCCTGCCCGATGTAAAGATGCCGCCCAAACCGGTTGCGCGACCACCATTCCAGCAGCACCGGATACGCCGCCACTTTGAAGCTGCTGCTCCAGTAGAGTTGCGGCAAAATGTAATCAACCCACCCCTGACGCGTCCACTCCCGAGCATCGGCATACAAGCCAGAGTAGCCTTCGAAAGCCGACGTAGCCGAGCCCTCCGGGTCGTTGCGCTGGTTCATCCAAACCCCGAACGGCGACACCCCGAATTTCACCCAGCGCTTGGTGTGCTGGATCGAGTCGTGCAGGTCGCGGATGAGCACGTTTACGTTTTGGCGGCG
Organism: Hymenobacter sp. YC55; assembly: GCF_029433095.1. Lineage (GTDB taxonomy): Bacteria > Bacteroidota > Bacteroidia > Cytophagales > Hymenobacteraceae > Hymenobacter. The sequence goes on along the minus strand of NZ_JARNTX010000002.1, from coordinate 1,605,916 downwards.
CCAGTTGGGCAGTGTGAGGTTGTCGGGGTTGAACTGCGCGAAAGCCGCTTCATCGTGAATGACTTGGCCCGCCTCCGGATACGGGTAGAAGTAGTCGTCGAAGTGTACACCGTCGATGTCGTAGCGGCGCACCACGTCCATGATGATGCGGTTGATGTACTGACGCACTTCCGGTAAACCGGGGTTGTAGAGCAATTTGCCCGCATAGCGCAGAAACCACTCCGGATGCTGCCGAAACGGGTGATTCGGGGCCAGCCGGCGCGTCACCGAATCCATGGAAGCCCGATAAGGATTAAACCAAGCGTGGAATTCCATGCCCCGGTTGTGCGCTTCTTCGATGAGGAAGGGCAACGGGTCGTAGGCCGGATTGGGCGCTTTGCCTTGGGTACCGGTCAGCCACCGGCTCCAGGGTTCCAGGCTGCTTTGGTAGAAAGCATCGGAGGCGGGACGGACTTGCACAAATACCGCGTTGATGCCGTTGCGCTGCTGTAGGTCCAGCATGCGGCGGTATTCGCGGCGCTGCTGCTCGGGGGTAAGGTTGCGGGAACTGGGCCAGTCGATGTTTTCCACGGTGGCAATCCAAACGCCGCGTAGTTCGCGTTTGGGGGGCACATCGGCAAGGGCGGGGCGTGCAGAAACAGCCAGTAGGCCTACAATAGAAACAAAAAAAGCAAGAAGCCGGCCGGCGGCAAACAAATGGGACATCAGCACGAAAAGGGAATCAGGCTGCAAATTAGCGCCTCCTCGCCGTATATCACTACTGTTTTGGTTGGCTAAGAACTACTTGCCACCGCAATACCGTTGCGCCGCACCACAAACCCAATCCGGAATAACCCGCTGAGCATGTTCACTTCATAGACCACATCAGTACCGTCTTCCACCACCGTGAAGATGTGAGGACTCACAAACAGGAAGCTTTTTTTGTCGGATACGACCTGCCCATTATAAGTAATTCTTTCCCGGCCGTTCCAGAAGCTAGCCTCGATATCAAAGTGGTGCCCGTGGGTAGTTACAGTGAATTTTTTCATGCGCTGCCTTGCCAGTTATATCTGAATCTGCCTGAATATAAACGAATGGCTTGCCTTCTTCAAACGCTATATCCAATTGCAACTACTTAGTTGAGGGCAATGCGGTGAACGGAATATCCAATAAGTCGAACTCGGCCCACCGCGCAAAGTCGAAGTGCCACCACTCCGCTGGGTAGTTCACGAAGTGGAAAGCCGCCATGGTATCTAGTAGCAACGTACGGTTACGGCGCGCCTCGGCTGCTACGGGCTCGTAGGCAGCATGGGCGGCGGGCGTCAGATCATCGAAATCGGCGGGCATGCGCAACGGCTGGCCGGTGGCATCCACTAGCCCTACATCCACGGAGCAGCCGCGGTTGTGCCGGGAGCCGCGCCACGGTGGGGCCGCGTAGGTTTCGTCCTGAATTTGGTTCCAGAACCGCACCGTGACGCTGTACGGCCGGTAGGCATCGAACACCACCAACCCCACGCCATGCACGGCCAAGGCCGCTTGCACCTGCTGCAACGCTGCGGCTGCGGGGGCACGCAGAAACGCTGCAGCCGTTGGGTACAGGGCCTCGCCTAGTACGTTGGAAACCGTGGCGTAGCGAATATCAAGCTGAATACCAGGAATTGCGTCCCGCAGGTTCACCAGCTTGGTTTCGGGGTGTAGGTGAACTTGTTGCTGGTAAGCGGACACGTCAGTAACTACCGCCAAGCCATAGGCATTGGGTGTTGGGAAGGTGAAGGCCGTAGGTGTCATGGCGCGTCCTCCCCTACTACGTTGTAGTTGAGCTGAAATCGGCTGAGGTTGGCCGGCTGGCGGCACGGGCGTTGTCGCTCGTAGTTATACACCGCCTGGCCTAAGTCGCGCAGGAAAGGGAAGCCGATGGTGTCGTAATCGTAGTGGTCGTCGTTGAGCACGCCGTCGGCGTTGACGTAGATGACGGCGGCCAGCAGAAACTCCACGCCGTGTTCGAAGTCGGCTACGTAGGCATTGTCGATGAGGAAGCCGTACGCCTGCCCGATCTTGTTGAAGACCCGTACGCCCGGTGGCAGCGGCGCAATGCCCCCACCGCCCAGCAGAAACTTAGCGTAGGTATCGGGAAAGTGCGCCGCATCGTAGCGCGGGGCGCGGCTTTCGCGGGGCAGCATCGACAGGTAGCGGTACAGGAACTGGTAGTCGTCGGGGGCCAGCGCAAAGCGGTGCTTGGCGGGCGTGGCTTCTGGAAACAGCAAAGCTCGCAGCACCTGCTGCTGCTCGGGCAGCGGGAAGTTGTTTTTAACGCTGAAGTCGAATGGCGTCTCCACTCGTTTATCGCCCTGCAAATAGGCCTGACCAATCCGAATATCCTGCGCCGCCAGCTTTGGGAGCGGCTGGCTATTGTAGGCAGAAGGCTGCATGTAGAGCGGTTGCGTGAGGACAGTATCGGCGTAAAAAGCCAGCGGGTTGGTGTGGCGCGAGCCGGGCTCTTCGTCACCGACGGAAAGTCGATGAATCAGCCGGGTACGGCGCAGGCCAAGGCTACGCAGCTTGTCATTCAGCTCCTGCTGCCCCACAAACTCATAGAGCCGGTTGTAGGCATCATTGTCGCTCACTAGCAGCACCTTGCGCACGTACTGCCCCACACTGGCCCGGCCCGAGGCCGCCGAAGAATCGCGCAACACGCGGGTTTGGCCGGCAAAAGCGGAATCTATCCGCAGCGGGGAGGCGGCCGTAAGCCCGGGCACCTGCGCCCGCAGGCTCCGCAGCTTTGCTAGTGCTAAAGCCGCCGCTGGCAGCTTCACGGTGCTAGCCGGATAGAAATACTGCCGTGCCGACGCACCATAACGGAACGTACGAAAGTGCGGCTTGCCTTCGGCGTCGCGGTTGATTTGCGTGTACAGAATCTGAAGCCGATACGCCGCCGGATTGCGCAGTACGCGCCCAAACCGGGCCGTATCGGCCTGAAGCAGGCGGGGCAACGGGTTGCCTTGCGCCCACCCCAAAACCGGCAACAGCAGCGCCACGACCACTGCTCCCATCTTTAAATGCGAAATACATCTCATGTAGCCGGAAGATAGAATTCTTCGGGCTATAGGAGGGCATGGTTTGTTGCCTTTAGCGTACCCCTCTCCCGGCCCTCTCTGCTTAACGCGCAGAATCCCCCGGGAGAGGGTTGTTATAATTAAGCAGAGGGGGTTGGGGTGGGGTATCTATTAGCTAACTGGGTGCAGCAAATGATTCCAGCGAATTTTGTGTAGAAAATCGCCGTACGGGTCTAACGACAGCCAAACGAACACTGCTTTGCCTACTACATGGTCCTCGGGCACGAAGCCCCAAAACCGCGAATCTTCGGAGTTGTGGCGGTTGTCACCCATCATGAAATAGTAGTTCTGCTTGATGGTGTATTGCTTGAGAGGCTGGCCGTTCTGCTGAATCATGCCGTCCTTCCACGTGATACCATCGTTGTGCTCGTATTGCGCTACGATTTTGTAATACATAGCGGCGTTGTCGGGTGTAAGCGTAATGGTCTGGCCCTTTTTGGGTACCGGCAGTTTGCCGTAGTTATCGAGTTGCCAATGGTGCGGTGCGGCGCTTACCGCATTCGACACGTGAAAATCGGCGGCATCCGGAAACAAGGTCAAGTCGGGCACATGGGTGTCGGTTACGGTGAGGGCCTTCACGTAGGGCTGCTTCCGAAAGTACTCGGCCACGCTGGCCGTGCAGCTTATGGCAAACCCCTGTTTGCCGGTTTCGGGGTCGGTAACTGCTTGGGGAATGCCGTCGGGCTGGTTGTAGTCTACCACGCCCTGGCTGTGCAAGGCTTGCCGGACATCGTCATTCGGGGTTTCAACCTCCATGAAGTAATTGGTCTGCGGTTGGCCAGCTGCCTCGCCTGGTTTGCCGTTGAGAAACACTTGGCCGTTGCGGATTTCTAGGGTGTCGCCCGCCACTGCCACGCAGCGCTTGATTAGGTGCGTACGCTGGTCGGCGGGCACTTGCTGCTCGTGCGGCACATGAAACACCACCACGTCATTCCGCTGAATAGAGCTGAAGCCGGGGAAACGGTACGTAGGCAATTGAATCAGGTCGGAGTAGCTTTTGATGCCCAAAACCGATTGATGCGTCAGGGGGATTTGAAGCGGCGTTTGCGGCGTGATAGGACCATAATGCAACCGGCTCACAAATAGATAGTCGCCCACCAGCAGCGAATTCTCCATGCTGGGCGTAGGAATATGGTAGGCCTCAACGGCCGACCAACGAATCAAGGTGGCCGCTCCAACAGCAAAAACCAAGGCATTGCGCCACTCGCGAAATGCACTTTGGGGTTTCGGGGAAGGGGCTTTGCCGCTGTGCTTGGAGCTAAAAAGGTTCATGGCGAAGTGTTGAGGTTAGATAGAAACTCACTAGCCTTAACTCATTCCCCGAACGCTATATTGTATTTCTACCTTCTAAATCTTCTCCTCCATTCTGTGGCAAAACGAAGCCGTTTGTCAGCGGAACCCGGAAGCTGGTTTACACTGCTTCAACAGAAAAGCGGCGTATGACAAGAGAATGAGTATCCTCCTGCCATACGCCGCTCATGTGCTTCTAAAAGAAGTACGGTTCTCTACTTATTCAGCTCCTTGGTCTTCTATGGGGCTGCCGTCGGGGGCGGAGTTGGGGCCGCCTTCCATGCCGTTAGTTTGGCCTGCATTGCCATATTCGCCGCGAATGCCCGAGCCGTCGCCCATGTTTTCCTGGGTGCTAGTGGCTTCAGGGTTACCGCTGGCATTGGGGTCGGGGTCGTCCTGGCCCGGTACGCGGCCGGCGGTGCTCATTTGGCTAGCTTGGTTTTTGGCAGCTTCTTCTTGCTGCTTATCTGAGGTAGGATCTTGCTGATCGTTTGCCATAGTAGTGGGGTTGTTGAAGGGAGATAGGATATTACAAGTTCACTTTACCGGTTTCGCCGCCCGATACGCCAGTACCGCTGCTGATGGAGTTGCCGCCAACGTCGCCATCCTGGGCGTTGCCGGGGGCATCATAGTTAGGCGCGCCTGAACGCACACGGGCTCCGGCGATTTCCTTGCCGCCTTCGGTACCGCCACTGCCGGAGTTGTCGTCGGCGTTGTTGCCGGTATCGGGGCCGCCGGGCGCTTGGCGGCCTTCAGGCTGCCGCTGGTCCGTTTGCGAGCTGCTAGCTTCGGGCAGGTTGCTGGCGTCGATGGGTTGTTCGGTGGGCTTATCCATGGGTTGAAAGTGTTTCGGTGAGTGGATGCGCAAAGAGCTCTACAGGCTATACGCGGCTACGGCCGGCGCGTTCACCGAGGAGGCATGGTAGTACGGAGGCTTTTCCAGAACTTGGGAACTGCTTCTTTCTAAGTTATCCGCGTTTTGTTTTCGTATGTCTACTTTACCTCCTGACTCTTTATCCCAAAAGACCGATAGCGAATTGCTATTTCTGGCGCAGCACCCCGAGCTATACCATGCCGACCTAATTGCCGCTGCCCGCCGCGAACTACGCCGCCGCGGCATCAGCCCCGACCCGGCACAGCCCGAGCCGCTTCCCCGCGAAAACTACATTCTGCCTTATCAGGAAGAGCATGAGCCAAGCCTGTGGCAACGTCCCACGCCGTGGGTGGTTGTGTTAGCCGTGCTGCTCATCGGCGGCGTTCTATACTGGAATAACATGCAGAAGCAAGCCTCCCAAGCCGTGGCAGCGCAACAGGAGGAGGAAGGACCTATCGAGCTAGAAACTGTGCAAACTCATCTTATTCCTACGTTCGATTCGCTTACCCGCACTCAAATTGCGCAAGAGTTGCGGCAGCTTTCTCCGTCTGCCCTGAGCGAGGATACTACGGCTACCCGCAAATACAAGCTGCTCGCCACCCGCTACTGGAACGCCGAGAATCAGTCCACTTACTTGTTCAAGCAATTGAAAGGCAACGCCGACGATGTTGCCTTGGCCAGACAGGCACCTGTAGTCATTGAAGAGTGGCGCCGGCTCACGAAGGCCCTCGTGTACAACCACGGCCTCACTGCTACCCTAGCCGAGCGCATGGACCTGATGCGCCAAGCCGCTTATTTGCGCATCGAGACGCTGCAGGAAGTTGCCCGTCGGGCTCAAAACGACCAGGTTATCGTTGACCCCGACATCATTCATCTGGCCGATTCTGCTGCGCAGATGCGGGAGTCGCTGCTGAGCCGCGCAAAGTGGACCGGCCGGCTTCGTCGCGCTACGTTCTAAAGTTTTCGGCAGTGCGCCACGTTGTACATAAACGCGCCTAGCATTAGGGCTGCTGCATTTGCCAGCGGCGTATCAGAAAATTTACGACTGACTATCAAGCCCTGACCGTAGCCAACGGTCAGGGCTTGTGTCATTTTGTGCGTTGTGTTGTTAATGTAAATGCAGGGTATTCTTGTCCTGCCCAAGCTACATTACACGGGTTCTTTATGCCCTTTGAAGATAAAACCGACGCGGAGCTGCTGTATTTGGCGCAGCATGGGGCACGCTACTCCCCGGCCGTGGCCAACGCAGCCGTGCAGGAATTACAGCGCCGCGGATTGATACCAACCGAGCTCCCCGCACCGCCCTCGCCCACCCCAGTTCCCCCGCCCAAACCAGCCGAAAGCTGGCTGCTCCAACTAGGCCGCTTAGTGAAAGGCATCGCCTGGCCGCATCAGGGCTACTTCATCACGCCTCTACTAATTCTTGCTAATCTGCTGGTATTTCTGCTGATGGGGCTGAGTGGGGTGAATCTGCTCAATCCGGCTGGGTCTGATCTGGTGGCTTGGGGATCCAACTTCTCTGCTCTGGTTCCAACGCAGCCTTGGCGGCTGCTTACCAGTGTGTTTTTGCACGGCGGCCCAGCGCACCTACTTCTCAACCTGAGTGCGCTCCTGCTATTAGGCTTGCTGGCTGAAGCAAAAGTGGGCCGCGGCGCCTGGCTACTTGTTTACTTGTTAAGTGGCATCGGCGGCAGCCTGACGAGTTGGTGGTGGCACGCTGGCGGTATTAATTCGGTCGGCGCTTCGGGAGCAATTTTTGGGCTATACGGGCTGCTCCTGGCCTTGCTGCTAACTCGCACGTATTTCAAAACCCGCCAAGATCGGGCGGCCATCATTGGGCTGTTGCTTTACTTCGCGCTCGGCAGCTTAGTAGGCGGTCTAGAAGGCCCCAATACCGACAATGCAGCCCATATCGGAGGCTTGCTGACTGGCTTTGGAGTGGGCTTGATATTGGGAGTGGCAAATAGCAAAACTCGCTGACTACAAGCTTTTATGCTTTAAGAAGCAATAGTTGAGTATTAAGTAAATCAAATTTTTACTTTTACAAATACAACTAAATAGTCCTCTTCTTTATCTAGTAGGCAAAGAGCACCTCCCTTCCCAATCAACTTTCACCCATGAGAGCAACTCTACTTGCGCTAGTAACCGCCAGTCTCGGCTTATTCACATCAACTACCACTTCAGCACAAGCCATATCCAACGGCACGTTCGAAACTTGGGTATCTCGCAGAGGGCTAGAGGTTCCCTTTAGCTGGACGACTGTGGATGAAGGCATCGAGTCATCTCCTGCTGGCGGTTTTTACAACACGGTTACGGCTTCTAAAGATGGTAGTAGCCATGCTGGCACGTATGCAGCAAAACTAGAAACGAAATCTGATCCGCTCTTTAGTACGCTTTTCGGGCCAGTTCCGGGAGGTCTGCTACTCGGTACAGCGGACTTCAACTCCGTTACTGATGTGCTAGCCGACCGTGATATAAGCGGTGTCGGCGGGCTGCCTTTCACTACCCGTGCGGCCAACATGCAGTTTTATTACAAGCTGACAGGTAATAATGCCTTACCCGATTCGGCTTACGCTATTGTGGCACTAACCCGCACTACCGGCGGTACCACCCAAACTATTGCGTCTGGCAGTCTGCGCTTGTTGCCTGCGGCAGCTTATACCTTGGCTAGCGTACCCCTGCAATACACTTCTGCCCTTACCCCCGATTCCATTCACATTGCTTTTGCATCGGGGCTTGCTGATACGCGCACGGCCGGTACCACGCTCTTCGTCGACGATGTGGTGATGACCGGAATAGTGTCTGCAACCAAGAATCCAGCGTTGGAAGCTGCACTAACTGTTTATCCTAACCCTAGCTCGAACAGCGAGTTTCGATTGACCTCCCCTACCAAGCCAACCGTAGCAACCGCCCCTTACACCATCACTGACGCAACGGGTCATGTGGTACGCACATCGGCAGCAGCACCAGCCAGCTTGGCCAATGGTCGGCCGCTAGAACTGCGTGGCTTACCGGCAGGTGTGTATATGCTGCAACTAAATACGTCTGAGGGTCTGCTTACCCGCAAGCTGCTGATTCCCTAGTAGCTTCCAATAATAAGGCTGTCTCCTTCCACTCCCGCCGCCGGATGATACCAGCGGCGGGAGTGGTTTTTTGGTATCATTGGAAAAGCTTAAAAAAGAATAAATAATTACGGGCACGCACAAGCAGCTAGCGGGCAGTTTAGCAACCTATGGCCCCGGTCAGTTGTAGTAGTTATTCGGGACGTATCTTTTATTGCCCGCCCCGCCTGAATTACCGACGCACAACACCTGATTCTGTGACCGACGACCAGCTACCCGACAACTCCTTGCCCGACCCGCAAGACGGAAAGCAACCCTCGAGGTGGCAGCGCGCAGTGGCGGCTGTTGGTCGAGTGGCGGTGGCGCCTTTCAACACGGCTGGCTACCTCTACCGGACTGGCCAGCAAAACCGCCACTTCACGCTTCCAGTGCTCAATGGTGCCTTCGGCGACCAACTTGCCGAGCGCCACGACCGGCGAGCTATTCAGATGAGCTTCCGTCGCCACGGTGCTGATGTATCGGTGGCAATGTTGCGGTTAGAGCCAACAGCCGAGGGGCGCCCGCGCAAAACGGTGGTGTTTCTGCATGGCCTGATGGGCGATGAGGTGATCTGGCAAGCAGGTTCACCGGAAGGCCTGCGTTACGGGCCACGCCTACAGCAAGATACGGGTGCCCATTGCCTCTACGTTCGCTACAACTCGGGCCTGCACATCTCCAAGAATGGCAAGCAGCTCAACCTACTTCTCAGTGAACTACTCGCCACGTTTCCCGACGCTATTGGCGACTTAGTATTGGTAGGGCACAGCATGGGGGGACTTGTCATTCGCAGTGCGGGTTACTATGCAGCCTTACTACCACACGCTCCGAAGCAGGAAGTTTCAACCACCAACCAAGCCGAGCACAGCCACGCTCTCCACTCAGAAACTAGTGCGCCGCTCCCTCAACCCAGCAATTGGCTGGCGCACCTACGCGACGTGTTCCTGTTAGGGGTGCCCAACGACGGCTCGTTTCTGGAGCAGAACAGCCATTTTACGTCGGTGGTGCTTCGCAAAATCAACTTGCGCCCCACCCGCTTTATTAGTGGCCTTATCGATAAGCGCAGCAACGGCATCAAGGATCTGCGGCATGCTATTCTGGTCGATGAGGATTGGCAAGACCCACACGCCAACGACCTATTTCCGCCGCGCACGTTGGTGCCGCCCCTGCCGGGCGTGCGTTACCATGTGCTGGTTGGGTCCTTGCTCAAATCTGCCAACTCGGCCCTCCACGACTACTTCGGTGATGGGCTAGTAGGCGCGGGCAGCGCCCTCGGCCGTGTTTTCGGCGACCCGGCCCTGCCGCCGGAACAGCAAATCAGCACCCGCGTATTTTCCAAGCTTCACCACGGCACCCTGCTTAGCAACCAAGAAGTGTATCAGTACCTGCGGGACCGAATTAACCAAACGAGAAGCTAGTCCTTAGCGTGCGACTTAATCCAGGCTTGCATGGCTTCGAGGGCCGCGGGAGCCATTACCGGACGCGGCTGCCCGTTGATGAGCGGCCATTCAGTGGTTGGTGCCTGAAACAAGTGGTTGATGTTATCGAGCTTCTGCACCGTCACCTGTTTGTTAGCCTTCAAGCCTTTGGCTAGCAAGTCCAGGTTTGTTTGAGCCTCCACCATGTCGTCGCCGGTACCGTGCATCAGCAGAACGGCACCGCGTACATTGGCTAGGGAAGCTTGCGGATCGAAGTTGAGGTAATTGCGGTACCAAGGCGCCGTAAGACGAGCCGCCGCCGCGTGTACCGCATCCAAGCGCATGTTCGGGTTGTCTTGCTGAATCATGTTGGCCACAATGGCTTGTGCTTGGTTGTTGTCAGCCGTCTGGCGGATAATTTCCAGCATAGCTCGGCGGCGTTTGCGCAAGGCATCGATGCGCTTACGGTCCTCGCCTTTCTGCCGCATGCGCTGCTGCTCCAAGAAGGTTTCCACCTGTGCTACGTTGGAACCCGAGGCGCGCAGTTGCTCGGCTTGCCGACGCGCTGCTTCACGGGCCAACTCCTGGCGGCGGGCTAACCCTAATAGAGCCGTATCAGCTACGCCAGAGCGCAGCAGCAAAGAGGGCCTTTGCTCAGCCAGTGTCTCCCGACCCGACAAACCCGTGGCGGCTAGCGCCACTACAAAGGTGGGAGCCAAGGGCTGGGCGGCGGCCAACAAGGCTATGTTACCACCTTCGCCGTGCCCCACCATCCCAAGATGCGCAATATCAATGAGTGGCCGAGTACGCAGAAAACCTAGTGCTGCCTGAGCGTCGCGTACGCGGTCAGCAGTAGTTACCGTAGCTGAATCGCCGGCCGATTGCCCGATGCCTCGGTCATCGAGACGTAACACTGCAATACCACGGCGAGTAAGGAAGTCAGCTAAGTTGCCAGCTAGGGCGTAGTCGCCATATACCGCGTCGCGGGTTTGCGTGTCGAGGTCTGAAAGCAGCACCACTGCCGGGAAAGGTCCTTCACCGGCAGGTATGGTGAGTGTGCCGGCCAAACTCAGGTGGTCAATAGTATTGGGCACCTTCACTTCTTCGACGCGGTAAGGTGGCGGGAACTTGAAAGTTTTGGGAGCGGCCGTAGTAGCCGGGGGTATAAACAACAGCGTAAGCGGAGCCGAGTAGCCCGTTTGCTGCCATATACCCAAAAGCTGCTGCCCATCGGCCGAGCGCCGACCCACAAAGCGGCAGCCTGCTTGCTCGGCTTCAAAGGTGAGCGTGTCGCCACGTGGGGTTACGGTCATGGGCTCCCGGTTGACACGCTGCATAGGTACATCTAGCACTGCAAACCGATTTCCATCAGCTAGTTCCGTTACCGTAATCATCATTGGCAAACTACCGCCGGGCACCGTTAAGGCTCCTTTCCACTGCCCCTCTAGCGAATAACGCTTGGCGGTCGGCGCCTGAGCTTGCGCCTGCGCGCAAATAGTAAAGCCGAGTAGCATCAGCACAAACCAGTTCCATAAGGATCTGGAAACCAACTTTTTCATGATTAGTATAATAGGAACTATAGCCTTTTAACAGAGCTTGGTTGCAATCCAGCCCACCTACTCGACGAGCAGATGGGCTGAAGTTTAAATATGCTGCAAGTACGTTATTTGGCTTTAAGCTCAACCGTACAATTCGTTGGAGCTTGGCAAAAAGGCGACAAGAATGAGGTTTCGACTGACTAATGTGAATACCCCATTATGGGCGCAAAACCCGGTCGATGACGTGCACAATACCGTTGGTAGCCTGCACATCCGGTATCACCATATTAGCAGGTGCCGCGTTGCCGGCGCCTTTCACAGTCAGCACGCCGTTAGTGAATGCGCCCAATTGTAAAGGTGCCCCACCAAACGAACGTACAGTGGAGTTATCGGGAAGTTCGGGGGTAAACTTGGCGCCGTCAGCAAGAACGTGCGTGGCAAGCACAGCCGTTACCACATCTTTAGGCAGCTTACGAATATCTGCTGGCACATTGAGCGGCACGCCAAGATCAGTACCCAGGTTTTTGAATGCTTGATCGGTAGGCGCAAACACCGTTAGATTGGGCGTGTTGGAAAGCGTACCAGCTAAGTCGCAATACAGCACGGCTTCTACCAGAAAAGTTAGCTCTGGATTGGTAAAGACGGCCGAACTCTGTAACGCCAAAGCCGATTGCACTACATCAACCTTGGTTGCCAATAGGACCTTATCAATCACGTGAATGGTACCATTGGCTGCTTGTACATCAGTGGCCAGAATGCGCGAGCCATTCACGTACAGATTGTTGCCTTTGCTGATAATGCGACGTTGCGGCCCTAGCGCTGACGCTGATGTTGCTCCAGCTTTCAAAGCACTGCCTGCTATCGTGCCATTGCCAACATGGTAGAACAATGTATTCTTAAGGAAAGGCTGTTGCAAACCAAGCAAATCGCTAGCTGAATTGAGGCCTAGCTTGGAGAAAGCAGCATTAGTTGGTGCAAAAACCGTGTAGTTACCTTCTCCCTTAGGATCATTAGGATTTTTATTAGATAAAATTCCGGCAACATCACCCCGTATAGCCGCATCTTCCAAAACCTGAAAGTCGGGATTGGAAACGGCGATACTAGCAATTGTAGGATTAACTTCCTCTTTCTTATCGCAGCTTGACAACGCCAGTGCACCGACCAATAAACTACCACACCAAGTGAATATGTTTTTTTTCATATGTAATTGTTTGTTATACAAGATTATACTGCAACCGACTATTGCAATCCCACAAATTTCACCGAGCAGGTTTGCCTAACAAACGAAATTTTAATGCTTTCGGATTGTACAGAAGCTAAATCCGATCAACACCTTAATTTCGTAGCTCAACAAGTATAAATTCAAGGAATAGCAAAGAACACTACGAAGGTATTATATTTGAATAATGTTCAGCTATTATTCGCTTAGGTTTGCTTCCAAATCATACTTTTATGCAAAAAATCTACCGTTCTCTACTTCTTCTCTCACTTTCCAGCTTAGGCGGCCTATCGGCTGCTAGTGCACAAAGCTTGGTCAGCGGCTTTATGGCTGGTAAAGGCCATGGCTCAGTGGTCGTTTCGGGTACGGTGGAGCGTTATTCCAGTGTTTATTTGGCCCCCACGAAGATTGATAAGGTGCCAATCTTTGATGAGGTTAGAGTTAGCTCTCTTAACCTGTATGGCAACTATGGCATCAGCGACAAGCTGGAAGCCGTAGTGAGTTTGCCTTACATCGAATCCAAGGGCAACGCCGATGAGCAGGTGGTAAAGGCGCAGAACTACACCAACCGGCGCGCCGGATTGCAAGACCTAACTGTGCTGCTCAAAGGCAAAGTTCTGACCCATGAGATAGGTACTAACGTGCTCGACATCTTAGCTGTAGTCAGTGCTAGCACTCCAGTAAGTGATTATAAATCGGAGGAAGGCTTAGGCTATATTATTGCCATCGGCAACCACGCAAAAAAGGCAACGGTTTCTGGCGTGGCTCACCTCAAAACGGTGTCAGGAGTTTTCTTTACGGGCCAGGCGGGCTACAGCGTGCGCGACAACAGCGCACCGAATGCTTTTGTAGCGGAAACCAAAGTTGGGTATGCTGGCCCAAAGCTCTACGTGGATGCACTAGCCGCTTTTCAGCATTCCGAAAAGGATGGCACTGATATTTTGCAGCCTGGCTTCACCGGCTTCTTTCCTGCCACGCGTGTTAACTATGTACGCTTAGGCGCTAGCGCATTTCGGCCACTAGCTAAAGGCTTTGGTTTGACAGTGGGCGTGAATACGTATGTGGCCGGCCGCAACCTAGGCAAGTCAACTGGTGTTTCGGGCGGTATAGCTTATAATTTCTAGTTCTAGCTTAAACTGGACCCGATATACACGCTCAACAAAAAGCCCTGCTACTTCCAAGTAGCAGGGCTTTTTGTTGAGCGTACTAGAAGCTTTTCTATTCGATTACCAACTCTGTGAAATTAGCCTCGACCACTACTCCAGGCAGCTTAAGGCCGGTTTCGAGAGTTACTTCCTGCACTTCAAGGGGCTGCCCATCAACGACGAAGCTAGTGGCGCCGAAGGGCAAGCCGTGGAATACCACCTGGTAGCGTGTGAAGCTAGGCTGATAGGCTCCATCTATACTTTGCTGAAGCGCCAAGTTCTTATCAGTGCCCGCTACCGTGAAGCGGCGGGTGGTGCTGTGGCCTTCGAGGTAACCGTAGCCTTCGCCACCGTCGTCGTAGAGGACGCTGTTTTGCTGGCCGGCCTTATAGTAGACGTGCAAGGTCACTTCTTCTATAACCAGCTCGCCTACATACTGCTGCACCGGGTAGAAGGGAAGTACAGCTCCGGCGCGGACGAACAGGGGAATTCGGTCGAGACCAGCGGTGGCCCATACTTCGGCGCCGCCCGATTTGGGCTCGTCGGTGTAGTAGTAGAACCAGTCGCCGCGCGGCAGGTACATCCAACGACCATCGACGCCCGCTTGCGTGATCGGGCAAATCAGCAGATGGTCGCCGAGGCTGAATTCAGCCATGCGGAGGTAGGTCTCGGTATCGTTCTGGTCGAGGAAGGGCAGCGGGCGCAGCATAGGCGTACCCTGCTGTACATACTGCCAGAACGTGGTGTACATGTACGGCAGCAAGCGGTAACGCAATTCAATAAAGCGTTTGGCTAGCCCAGCAGCCTCTTCACCAAACGACCAGGGCTCTTGGTCGCCGTGGTCGCCGGAACTGTGGGTCCGGAAGAATGGGTGAAATGCGCCCAGCGCCACCCAGCGCACGTACAGTTCGGCGTCGGGCGTATCGATGAAGCCCCCAATGTCGGAACCTACAAAGCTGAAACCCGACACGCTCAGGCGCTGGCACTGAATATTGGCCAGCCACAGGTGCTCCCAAGAGGCAATGTTGTCACCCGTCCAGGCCGAGGAATAGCGCTGCCCACCCGCGTAGGTGCTGCGCGTGATGCTAAAAGGCCGATTGGGGTAGCTGAACTGCTTGACGCCGGCGGCCGTAGCGCGGGCCATCTGCATGCCATATACATTGTGCGCCTTTTTGTGCGAAGCCGGGTGGCCTTCGTAGTGGAAACGCACATCGTCGGGGAAGGTGCCTTTTTCGAACACCGCCGGCTCGTTCATATCGTTCCAGACGCCTTTCACGCCGTCTTCCTGAATCAGGCCTTTGAACAGACCCGCCCACCACTCGCGCACTTCGGGGCGCGTGTAGTCGGGGAAGTTGCAGAGCCCAGGCCACACCGAGCCTTTCATCAGCGGCCCATCAGCGCGGCGGCAGAAATAATCGTTGGCCAGGGCCTCGGTATAGACGCTGTACTCGGGGTCAATCTTGATGCCCGGGTCGATAATGACAATGGTTTTGAAGCCATCGGCGGCCAGTTCCTGCACCATGCGCTTCGGTTCGGGAAAGTGCTTCGGGCTCCAGGTGAAACACCGGTAGCCGTCCATGTAGTCGATGTCGAGGTAGAGCGCATCGCAGGGAATCTGCCGGTCGCGGAAGCCTTGGGCAATGGCTTTCACATTGCTTTCGGGGTAGTAGCTCCACTTGCACTGATGGTAGCCCAGGGCCCAGAGCGGCGGCATTTCGGGTGGGCACGTCAGACGCGTGTACTCCTGCGTGACTTCGAGCAGGGAGGGGCCGTAGATGAAATAGTAGTTCATCTCACCGCCTTGGGCCCAGAAGCTGGTAACGTCGGCGCGCTCGGCCGCAAAATCGAAGGTGGTCCGGAAAGAATTGTCGAAGAAGATGCCGTGCCCGATGCGCTGCTGCAATTCCAGGTAGAACGGGATATTTTTATACAGCGGATCGGTGCCCTTAACGTAGCCGTACGTATCGGTTCCCCAATTAGTGAAGCGCCGACCCCGTAGGTTCATGTTGTCGGGCTTGTCGCCGAGGCCGTAGTAGCAGACGCCGCTTTGCACCTGCTTGCTCATCTTCACGATGTCGTTGCCGGAGTCGTAGTCGTACTCCCAATGGAAACCTTTATCGTCTTCCATCAGTACCAAACCTGAACGGTTGAGCACGCGCGTTCTCAAGCCTTCTTTTGAAACGGTGCAGATTAGGCGGTCGGTGGTGATACGGAAGTGGTCGGTTTTTTCGCGAAACTCCAAAAAAACGGGAGCTTGTCGGGAGGGCACTCCTTCGGGAAAAGCGTAGCTAAAATCGGGGGCAAATCCATTGTCGGTGGCGAAGCGAAACCGCAGCACCTTATCGGTAATTACCTCGATTCGCAACTGAACTCCATTGTCGCAACGGAAAAGAAAATCGGTGCCTTCTTGATGATTGGCAACTACTTGGCCAGGAAAGAACTCCTGTTTTGCTTTCGCGGCCAGGTCGTTCACCATATAGTTTTGGCCCTGGAAATTATTATCGTTCATATAGGATATGCAGGTACTGAAAGAAGCAGCAGAAGAATTTAGATGAGAGTTGAGCAAGCCCAAAAAAGTCCTGTTCAGCTTGTAAAGGTAAAAATGAATCCCACGAATTTTACCTAACATTGACCATCATTCCCTATAATTGCCCTAGCGGCCCTGCTAGTGCATTTTTTGGGTAATACCGCTCCCGTTTGCCGCGCTCATGAAAACTAACCCACTAAAGGTGCTACTGCTAGGTTGGGACACCCCCAACGTGTCCGCAGAAGTTGTACCGCCAACCACTGCCCTACTCCAAGCTCTAGCGCCCCGCGCCGAACTGACGCTGCTGCTGCCGCGCATTTCCGAGCCGATGCGACTTTCCAGCCATGTTCAAACCACCAGCCTTGGCAACCTAACCGCCGAAGAACTGGTGCTGCTGGAGGCGCTCTACGAATCCGATAAGTCGCAGACCCTGCAATGGCCTGCATCGCCTTACCTCGGTGCCTCAATCAACCAGGAAGACAATCCGAACGGAGTGCCTGCGGCGCCCTATATTGGTCGTACTGAGGAAGAGACAAACACGCCGTTCGCTTCGCCAGCCCTCGAATTTGCCGCACCGGATGAGGTATCGGCGGGCACAGTGGGGATTGGCGAGGCAGCGGACCTTGCTTCTGATAATGTTGCACCGTACTCGGAAACCGAAGAGGTTTCTAGCACGGAAGTGGCAGCGCAGCCTACCGAAGCGCCAAGTGCTCCTATCAACGACGCCGCCCCGGCCGAAGTGGTCCCAACTGGCTGGATGACGGAATTGCCGATTCACCAATCCATTTTGGATGTGGCAACTGCTGCTTTGCAAGCCCTGCCAACTGACGATGCCAGTCTGAACTTCCGCGTTATTCAATACGCACGGCTAGCTACTCGACTAGCTGCCAGCCAGGATTTCGCGGTGATTTATGCCTCCGATTGGCAGTCGTGGCTGGCGGGCATGGAGATTCGGCAGCTTACGGGCAAGCCGCTGGTGCTGCACGTGTACAGCCTGGCCCAAGAGCGCAACACCCCCGCCGACCGTGGTTGGGTGATGGAACTGGAGCGCATTGCTCTGCGCCGCGCCGACTTGGTCTTGACTTCTACTGCCGATTTGGCTTTGCGCGTGATAGAGCTACACGATGTAGCCCCGCAGCGTGTGCGCCGCTTAAGCCGTGCTGCTACCCAAGAAGCGGACCTCCTGGCCGAAACCATTTTGTCGGCATTGCGGGAAGTGTCTCGATGAACATGCAGGGATGAGGAAAACTGTACGCAAGTAGACAATCTTTTAGACTGCCCCGGTTAGATACGCCCCCGTGCTACCTTTGTAGCGCGCACTGCTTTGCGCGCTACACTTTGCGTTTTTTCTATGGCTGATTCTCAGGAACAGGTTTTCGATGCCGAATTAGAGCTGCACCCCAGCGACGGAGGCGTGTTTCTTTTCATTCCCTTCAGTGTGCCCGACGTCTTTGGGCAGCGCGGGCAAGTACACGTGCGCGGCACCCTCGACGGCTTTCCGTTCCGCTTGCCACTTACCCTCGACGAAGACGGCCACCACGTTTTATCGGTGAACAAGCAACTGCGCAATGCCGTTGGTAAAACGTGGGGTATGCCGGTGCACGTAACAATGACGCTGGACACCGACGAGCCTGGCTTCACTATCCCCGACGACTTGGCCCGTGCCCTCGACCGGGCTGGCTTGCGCGCCAAGTTCGACGAGCTAGCGTATCCGCACCGTCGTGAATATGTGCAATGGGTGGAGCGCGCCAAAAAGCCCGAAGCCCGCATCCGCCGCATCCAAGAAGTGGTGGAAGGCGCGGAAGCAGGCAAGAAACTGAGTTAACTTTAATTGTCTTAAAAAGCCCGTCGTGCTTGGCACGACGGGCTTTTTCGTTAGTCCCTATCCTATCCGCATCAGCACCAAGGCTGTGCGGTTGGTGACGTAGAGGCTGAGCTTTTCCAGGCCTTCCTCTTCGAATGTTTCATAGGTCAGAGAGGTATCCACGCGGTTGTGACCACCAAACTCGGGGGCATCGGTGCTGAGCAGGATGCGGTAGCGGCCGGATTTCGGCACGAAGAAATGGTAATCGGGGATGCTCTTCGACACGTGGAAGTTGAACACGAAAACCAACGGTCCCCGCTCGAATATCAGCACCTGATTGACGGTATCGATATTGAGTTGGTGCGCGGCAGGGTGGGCCAGCAAATGGTTCTTGCGGGCTAACGTGAGCTGCGCGTGGTCGAAGGCCAGCAGCTGTTGAAACTTGAGGTCCGGGTTTTCAGCCAGGCTCCACTGGCGGCGGGCAAAATGGTAGCTCCAGTTGTTGCCTTCGCGTGGGAAGTCCACCCATTCCGGATGGCCAAACTCGTTGCCGATAAAGTTGAGGTAGGCCTCACCGCCGAGGCTCAGCGTCAGCAACCGAATAAGCTTGTGCAGCGCAACGCCCCGGTCGGTTATCGGGTCGGGGTCGTCTTTGCGCATGTGCTCGTAGATGGCTTTGTCGAGCAGCCAGTGCGAAAGGGTTTTGTCACCGACCAAAGCTTGGTCGTGGCTTTCGGCGTAGGCTACCGTTTTCTCTCCGGCGCGGCGGTTAGTTAGCACGTACCACAGGTCGTGCAGGTTCCAGTCTTCGTCGCGGGTGTGCTTGAGTAGTTTGATCCAGTAATCGGGGATGCCCATACCCAGGCGGTAATCGAACCCAACGCCTCCTTCCAGAACCGGGCGGCACAGGCCAGGCAGGCCGCTCATGTCTTCGGCAATCAGCAGGGCCCCTTTTTTCAGTTCGTGTACCAGCGTGGTAGCAAGTTGCAGGTACAGAATAGCATCTTCATCGGCTTCGGGCCCAAAATACTGCTCGTAGCCGCTGAAAGCTACTCCTTCGCCGTGATGGTGGTAGAGCATACTTGTCACGCCATCAAATCGGAAACCATCGAAGTGGTATTCTTCCAGCCAGTAGCGTAGGTTGCTGAGCAGAAAGCGCTGCACCTCGGGCTTGCCGTAGTCGAAAAGCTTGGAATCCCAGCCAGGGTGGTTGCCACGCGGGCCGGGGTGGAAATATTGGTTGCCGGAGCCATCGAAATCCGCCAAGCCCTCGGCCTCATTCTTCACGGCGTGCGAATGCACGATGTCCAGGAGCACCGCTATACCGCGCTGGTGCGCTTCGTTGATCAAATATTTCAGATCCTCGGGGGTGCCGAAGCGGGAACTGGCCGCAAAGAAGTTGGCGACGTGGTAGCCAAACGAGCCATAATAGGGGTGCTCCATCACGGCCATGAGCTGCACGCAGTTGTAGCCACCGTCGTGGATACGAGGCAAAATATTGTCGGCAAACTCGCGGTAGGTACCTACCCGCTCGTCCTCGGTAGCCATGCCCACGTGCGCCTCATAAATCAGCGGCTCCTTGACGTGGTTGTGGATGCGAAACTTCTGGTCCGTCCAGACGAAGGGCTTCTCGGGGCGCCAGAGCTGGCCGGCAAAGTCGTGGGTGTACTCGTCTTGCACGGCGCGGTGCAGCGTGGCTGGCAGCCGGTCTTTGCCGCCCTTGGCCGTCCGGACGTGCACCTTGAAGCGGCTGCCGTGCGTAAGGCGGTCTTTGTAGTCTCTATCGGGCAGAAAAACTTCCCAAACCCCATCCTCGCCGCGCGTGAGCAAGGTATTATGCCGGTCCCAGCCGTTGAAGTCACCGATGAGCGACAAAGATTCCGCGGCTGGCGCCCACTCCCGGTACCAGAAGCCCCGCCGCCGCGAATCGTAGTTGAGGCCCAGGTGGTGGTGCGAAGAAGCAAACTTGCTCAGAGAACCCCACTTACCCTTGATTTCGTCGAGGCGCTGATTCAGGCGCGTGAGGCGGCGGCGCAATACGGGCTCGAAAGGCATGAG
This sequence comes from Hymenobacter sp. YC55, assembly GCF_029433095.1. Lineage (GTDB taxonomy): Bacteria > Bacteroidota > Bacteroidia > Cytophagales > Hymenobacteraceae > Hymenobacter. The sequence goes on along the minus strand of NZ_JARNTX010000002.1, from coordinate 1,585,853 downwards.
CCAGGGATCTTGCTGCACCAAGGGAAGATGGGGCGTTTTCAGAGCTGGAATAAGCATGTCGGGAGCCATAAGAGCGGAAGTAAGAGCGTGAGCCGGTAAGATAGGAAGGTATACGAAGGTACAAGGCAGCTGAACGTCAGGCCCGCAAGATGCAGGCGCTGCCTCGGGGCAATTTTATGGAAATTCTAGGACCAGATGGTGCGGCATCGTATACTCGCTCTGCTTGTATGCAGAAGCTCATGCTTCGCGGCACCTTGACTTACGCTTGCTCTATGAAACGACATTTTCTCCCGCTGGCCCTGGCCGGACTACTGTTTTCGTGCACCACAGGGCAGCGGCCGGAGGCAGTTACCACGCCGGCAGCCACTACTACTCTAGCAGCTCCCATTCCGGCTGCTACTCCCGTCGTGACGGAGCAGGCCATGGTGGTTTCGGCGCATCCGGAGGCTACGCGCATTGGGGTGGAAATTTTGCGCCGGGGTGGCAATGCCTATGATGCCGCGGTAGCCGTGCAGTTTGCCTTGGCGGTGGCATTGCCTACGGCCGGTAATATTGGCGGGGGTGGCTTCTTGCTGTATCGGGGCGCCGATGGCACCGAGGGCGCCCTCGACTTTCGGGAAACAGCACCAGCCGCCGCCACGCGCGACATGTACCTCGACCCACAGGGCAACGTAATACCCGACCTAAGCACGCTTGGCCACTTGGCAGCTGGCGTACCGGGAACCGTGGCAGGCATGGAGGCGGTGCATAAGAAGTTAGGCAAGCTGCCGTGGCGCGACGTGGTGCAGCCCGCCGTGGACCTAGCCGCCCAAGGCTTGAAGCTCACCGAAAAAGAAGCCAATGGCCTTAACAGTCAGCGAGAAAATTTCCTGAAGTATAACCCAACTACCCCACCGGCCTACGTCCGCCCCGACGGTGCCACCCGCCCCTGGCAAGCCGGCGACGTTATCAAATACCCAGACTTAGCCAGCACCCTGGGCCGCATCCGCGACCAAGGCCGCGCCGGATTTTATAGTGGCAAAACGGCCGACCTATTGGTGGCCGAAATGCAGCGCGGCAAGGGCATCATCAGCAAGAAGGACCTAGCTAACTACCAACCTAAATGGCGCATTCCGCTGCACGGCCAATACCGTGGCTATGATGTACAGACTTTCCCACCGCCTAGCTCGGGCGGTGTGGCACTGCTGCAAATGCTGCAAATGCTGGAGTTCTTTGACTTAGCTAAAGCAGGTTGGCACTCCCCGCAGGCCACGCACTGGATTACGGAAGCCGAGCGCCGCGTCTATGCCGACCGCGCCACTTACCTCGGCGACCCGGATTTTGGACGCGTGCCCGTGGAGCAGCTTCTCGCTAAGCCTTACAACCAGCAGCGCATGGCTTCCACCCTGCCCTACCGCGCTACGCCGAGCGCCGAAGTAGCGGCTGGCGCTGGATTGCCCGGCTACGAATCTGACCAAACCACGCACTACAACATTGTGGATGCCACTGGCAACGCGGTGAGTTGCACCACCACGCTCAACGGTGGCTACGGCAGCAAAGTAGTAGTGGCCGGGGCGGGTTTCTTGCTCAACAACGAAATGGACGACTTCAGTAGCAAGCCCGGTACCCCCAACGCCTACGGTTTGGTTGGGGGCGCGGCCAACGCCATTGCGCCCGGCAAGCGCATGCTGTCCTCGATGACGCCCACCATTCTCACCAAAAACCAGAAACTGGCCATGGTTGTGGGTACTCCCGGCGGCAGCACCATCATCACCAGCGTCATGCAGGCCATTCTTCACACCATCGACTATGGCATGAACGCGCAGCAAGCCGTAGCCGTGCCGCGCCTGCACCATCAGTGGCTCCCCGACTATATCGATGTAGAAGCAAAGGCACTGCTACCCGCCGCCGAAGATTCCTTACGGGCCCGGGGCTACAAACTCAATCCGCGCGGCGCGTGGGGCCGCATGGAAGTAATTCGGGTGCTACCCGACGGCAAACTGGAAGGCGGCGCCGATCCCCGCGGCGACGACATGGCGGCTGGCTACTAAGCTTTCTATACACTTTGGTTTACTAACACAACGGCCTACTTCCCTGATGCGGAAGTAGGCCGTTGTGGCGTTGGGCTTGCTAATTGCGCGAAGCCGCTACCGGTTATTGCTGTTGCAAGTCGCGCTGGTGTTGCAGGTTGCGGGCTGCGTCGGTGAGGGCCTTGGATAGCTCGTCGAGCGAGTTGATAAAGCGCGGGTTGGCGTTGTCGACGATGCTGTTGATGTGCTCGGCTAGAGTTTGCAGCGTGTCGCTGATGGGGTTAGGGTCGGTGCCACTGAGGTAGCCTTTTAGCTGCACCAAATCGGCGGCGATGGTGGCGTGGGCCGTTTCGCCAGAAGCGCGCAGCATCTGAATCCAGCCATCAATGTTTTTATGGGCAAGGTCGAGGGCTTGGGCAAGGTCGCCGCTGCGGAAAATGCGGAGGGATGCTTCGAGTTGGTCGGCGCTGGCAGAATGTGAAACAGACATAGTGTAAAGGGGTTCGGTGGAAAGTAAGGAACCCTTATTTACTGCATCCCCAGCGTTAGGGTTGGCAAAGGCCGACTATTTTCAATTACCGTTCAGCTTACGATTCCAAGCTAAATAATCGTGTATCCGCGCCATAACTAAAGGCAGTAGTTACCTAGTTAGGTTCTCGCGCTTCCTTTTGCCCCATCTGACGTGATGCTACAAAAACAAAGGCCGGCCCTACTCCTTGAAAGAGCAGGGCCGGCCTGAATTTTATACGCTACTATTTTAGTATTGAAAACTTAACAGTCTTGCTAAGATACCTTGAGGTTGCCCGACGCAGTAATTAGGGTCTGGCCTAAGTGACGCAGATGGTCGCCGGTTTCGCCGTGCATATCCCGCGCGGCCAGCGAAGTATCCTGCCCCAGCTGCTGGAGCGAAGCCGCTATGGCGGGCCGGTCGTCGCGCTCTACGTGGGTACGAAGGGAACGGAGCTGGTTTTGAATACCTATCAGAGCCGAACCACCGAGGCCATCGAGGGCTGCAATCCAATTGTCGATAGCCCCAAGGCCTGCGTCGACTGGGTGCGCACCAGGATGCTCGAACGTGTGGTAGATGCTACGGATGGTTTCTTCGATGCGGTCGTTATGGTTCATGGGAAAGGAAGTTTGGGAGATGACAGGAAATCTTACCCGACTGTACGCCGCCCGGCCAACAGGCGTTGCAATACCTGCTTTGCAGAAGCCCACAAGCCAATGTTAGCTGGGCTATATCGGCCCTGAATAACATGCGGCAAATCGTATATATTGTCACTCGCGAGTTGGCTTATTTTTTCAATACACGCCGCTCAGTTGCTGATACCCTTGCTAGTAGCACTGGCTACGGCCATATGGTTTACTTCACTGCTTGCCTCTATGTATACCAATAAGACCTTTCCCCTGCGCATTATTCTGTTTTTCTGCTGGCGCGAGCTGCTGTGGTTTACGCTGCTGAGTGTAGCCGTATTAGTGGCTTATAAGGGGCTTGGTTGGACGTTTATCGCCATTCCATTTTTGCCGGTAGCTACCATCGGTACGGCGGTGGCCTTCTATGTGGGCTTCAAAAACAACTCCTCGTACGAGCGGCTTTGGGAGGCCCGACGCATCTGGGGCGCCATCACCAACGCCAGCCGGTCGTGGGCTACGCTGGTGAACACGACGGTAGGCCGCGAGCAGTACGACGAGAACCCCGACGCCATAATTCGGCTGCGGCGGCAGCTAATTCTGCGGCAAGTAGGCTGGGTAAATGCGCTGCGGCTCCAACTTCGGCGGCGGGTGCTCTGGCAGGAAGACCCCAGGGTGAGGTCGTTGCACGTGAAGCTGGTGGAACAGCAGCACCGGCAGGCCGAGGAAATGCACAGTACGCTAGAGCCGTTTCTGCCGTCCTTCGAGCTGGCCTGCACCGACTGCGGAGCCAGCAACGTACCCAACCTGTTGCTGCAAGCCCACGCCACGCAACTTGCCGAACTGAAAACCCGCGGCCTGCTCGATCCTTTCGAGCACAACACGCTGTCGGCCCTGCTAGTGGAGTGCTTCGCCCAACAAGGTGCTGCCGAGCGGATTAAGAGCTTCCCTTTTCCGCGGCAGTACGCTCACTTCAGCACCATCTTTGTTTGCTTGTTCACGTTCCTGCTGCCTTTCGCGCTAATCGGCGAAATGGCTAAGTTTGGTCCCAATGCCGTGTGGCTTGCGCTACCCTTCAGCATACTTATTTCCTGGGTTTTCTTTTCCATGGAATCTATCGGTGACGCCAGCGAAAACCCCTTCGAAAACGGCCTCAATGATGTGCCCATGACGGCCATCTGCCGCAACATCGAAATCGACCTGCGCGAGCTACTCGGCGACGCCCCACTACCCGAACGTATTCAGGCTGTGGATGGCGTGCTGCTTTAAGGTGGGGCAGCAGGAAGTTTGACATTCTGCTTGCGCAGGCAAAACATCAAACTCATTACTTCACAGTTTCACGGCTACTATGGCAAAGGCCAGCTGGAAATCGTTGCGGATGGCGTAGGAACCTAGGTTTTGAAAGAAGCTGCTGGAGTTATAATTCACCCCGAACTGCGTGCGGTCGATGGTGGCGGTGCCCTTGATGCGCAGTTGGCCGTCGGGCAGACGCTCCAGAGCTAAGGGAAACTGGATGGGCTTGGTGATGCCTTTGACGGTGAGTTGACCTACGGCCATATCGCCTTTCATTTCGCGCAGCACAAACACGGCCGTCGGATACTTTTCGATATCAAAAAAGTCGGCGCCGCGCAGGTGTTCGGTTAGCTTGGCATCTTGATGTTTGATGCTGCTCATATCGAATTCAAACCGGGCATTGCGCAAGGTCTGGCCATCGTACTCGAAGGCACCACGACGCAGCTGCATGGACCCAGTAGGTGCCCAGGTACCGGCTTCGGCATGACCAGTCCAGGTGAGCTGGCTGGTGGTCAGATTGGCTTGGTACGTGGTGGCCGCTGGCTGAAAAGAGACGAGCGAGAAGAAAAGCAGGAAGGCAAGGACAGGTTTCATATAGGAAAAGGCGAAAAAGTGACAAACCAAGAAAAGTGAAGCGGGCGGTTTAGCGGACAGTGGCTTCTGTTTCGATGAGGCCGGTGCCTTTATAGAGTTTGCCGGTTTTGTCTTTGGCCAGCACGTACCAGAGGGCATCGCCGCCGTAGAGGCGATGGGCGCTGTCGGCATAGCGGTAATTTTTCTCGAACGTGTAGGTCTGGCCGGCCTGTAGCCGCGCACCGGGGCAGCGGAATAGCTCGGCAAACTCCGCCTGGGTTTCCCTCATGTTGGCCTTCCAGCCCTCCGCATTATACCAGATGAAGCTGCCGCATTCCACCACTTCCAGCTCCCCTACTTCTGAGCGAATCATGGTGTTGTGCTTCCAGACGTAGCCGCCCGGCTGCTCGGGGTTAGGCTCCGGATAAACAGGATTGGGCGTGTGCCAGAGCGTAATACCTACCGGCACCTGCCGCAGCTTGTCGGGCAGTACGCGGCTATGATTCGACCAAGCCGAAGGGGCAGCAGCCGTGGTTTGGGCCAGCAGGGCGGCGGTGGGGGCAGCCAACAGGGCAGCCAGCAAGAGCAGTGTTTTCATGGTCATACCGGGTTGAAGTATGACCCAAAAGTGGCAACCCGCATTGCCCCGAACGCCCCGAATCCAGCATTGGAACGCCCCATATCATGATATGGGCGCTATTGCAAGAAGCTAAAAGCTATTTGTTCTCGCTTCTTATTCACCTACTCGGTAGTCGCGGGGGGCTACGCCGGTAAACTGCTTGAAGATGCGGTTGAAGGTGGTCTTGGAATTGAAGCCGCTCTCGAAGGCAATGCCAAGTAGGGTTAGCCGCCGCGCGTCGGGGGTGGCGAGGCGGCGTTTCACTTCCGCCACTCGGTAGCTGTTCACCAGGTCGTTGAAGGACTGGCCGAAACCGTTGTTGACGGTGAAGGAAATAAGCCGGGGTGCCAGTCCTGTATGCTCCGACAACTCGGCCAGCGTGAGCGTAGGATTTAAATACAAATGCTCGTCTTCCAGTGCCCGCCGGATACGCGCCACCACGGCCTCGTCTACCGCCGTAGCAGCGAGTTTCACCACTGGCGCTGCTACGCTGGTTTCACCCTGAATACTCGCAGCTGATTCATTGGTATTATGCACACCAGCCGCAACGGCCCGAGCGTACTCGCCTGGCGAAGGCACATCCACGGCCGGTTCTGGCGCGGTTGAAGCGGCGGCAACCGGCACGAAGGAATCTGGCTCTTCTTCCGGGGCGAAGCGGACCGCCTGCATATCGGCTTGACGTAGGCCCACTACTCCTATCAGGAACACCACTACGCCAAGTAGTTCGGTGGAGTAGTCGTAGCGGTAGTAAAGCCCGAAGAACTCGCGTAGTACCAGCTCAACTAGCCATTGCACGCTTACCACTGCCACCAGCACCAGCAGCGTGCGCAGCCACAGCAACCGCAGCTGCGACGTTTCCGAGAAATTGTCGAGTAGCCAGCGGCGGTACTGGCGCAACAGGCGCAAGCTCAGCACCAAGTAAATGGTTAGGGAAAGCCAGGTCCCCACAAACTCCACCCGGTAGGTATAAGGCCGGTGGATAGTTTGCCAAAACCAGTTGCGGGTTTCGTAGTCTTGCCAGCGCAGCCAGCCGTAGAGTGCCGCCTGTACCAGCACCGGCACGAAGTGCCACCAATAGCGCACTTCCCACCGAAAATCATGATTGATCAGGCTGCGCACGTAGAAATACAGCAACGGCCCGAAGGCAAACGAGTAGTAGATAGGAGCGAAATACCAGTTTGGGTTTTGCGCGTAGATGTTAGCCACCCGGAAAAAGCCATCGAGCAGCCACAGCGCAATAGCCAGCATCAGCAGAGCCAGAAAGCGGTTGGGCAACTGGTTGGCGCGAGCCAGCCCCAATAGTCCCGCCGCAAACACGGCCTGGGCTATAACCGCAAACAGGAGCACGACTAAGGGCGTAAGCGGTAGCTGCATAAAACCAGAGAAAGACAAAAAAGCACGCCGGATATTGCGGGCCCGTAACGTACTCTTGCTACCAGTAAAATAGTGGTTTCTTTAGTGTCTCGCACCTGGCCCGCATGAAACAGAAAATCCGGGAATGGCTGCGCCGGTACTTGCCCGCCGAAATCTTATCCATGGCCGCCACGCTGGTGGGTGCTTGGCTAACGCTGCACAGCACCCACAGCCAGTTGAGCGCCGCCTTGGCGGGCACCTGGGCCGGCAACGTGGCGTACTTCGGGTATCTGCTGGGGCAAGATGTACTGCTGGCCCGCCGCGCCTGTCACGCCCAAAACAGACCGTACACGCGCCGCATCTTCGGGCGCAACGTGCGGGCACTGGCAGTGGAGTTCGGGCTAGCCGAGGTGCTGGATAGTCTGCTTATTCGCCCGGCGCTTATGTTTTATCTACCCCGCTGGCTCGGCAACTTTGGGGCCGGCATCGTGCTGGCGAAGCTGCTAGCCGACGTCACGTTCTATGTTCCGGCCATTCTGAGCTACGAACTCAGCAAGAAGCGGCTGCGCAATTTCGGTGATGAATAACGGCAAAACGAAGTCCGCTAGCAGCTAAGGTGAGAGGTGCAAACACTAATTAGCGCGGTAAAACTAGCTCCTTTGCCCTTTTTGGACGTAGTACCCCTTACTAGCATAGCTCACTTCAGTGTTCGTACCATGTCAGCAACAGACTCTTCTACATTAGCGGCGTTGCAGCAACGCTGCCCGCGCTGCCACCAAGGTCGGCTATTCACTTACTCAGCCTTCAACCTGACCAAGTTCGCCGACATGCCGGCCGCATGCCCAGTATGCGGACAAGCTTATGAACCGGAACCAGGCTTCTATTGGGGTGCTATGTACATCAGCTTTGCTTTCTCAACGGGCATCATGCTGGTTGTGGGGTTTGGTGTGTACTTCCTGCTCAACGACCCCGATACATGGGTATACATTGTAAGTGTGGCGGTGGCATCGGTGCTGCTTACGCCGCTTAGCTTGCGTTATTCGCGCACCCTAATGCTGTATTGGTTTGGCGGCGTGCACTACGACCCCGACCGGGCAGGCACGTCGCGTCGGTCTGCTTAACGGCATATCCTTTTTTGCGGTAGAGGCTACTAAACGAGGACGCTTTCAATTAATGTTGCCTATACCATCGGCACTACATATGAAGTAGCAATACGCTTACTTGAAGGCAATTACTCACCAAAACCCGCCCAAGAGCGGGTTTTGTGTTTTTCCAGTATGCCTGTTCATGTATAGCAGAAGGCGGAGCAGTGTGACTTCGGTTCTGACGCACCGCCTCCTTAGGTGTGGGTGGTTCGGGCCACCAGTATTTCGTTCAAAATTATTGCTTTTCAAGCTTTAAAGCCAGGCCTAAATCATCCTGCACCACCTGGTGACAAGGCTAGTACTCGCTTGCCCAAAGACTTGATAACGTGCCGATTGCCAAATCCATGCTTGTGGTTAACACCTACCGAAAAACGAGTTGCTAAAACTATTTAGCAAGCAGCTACGGCACTTTATCACAGCAAACTTTACTCCCTAAGTTCTATATTCGGATACACTGAGGTGTGCGAGTCAAACCATTAAAAGGCAACCCATTATCAACCTAACCTTACTCTTATGATTAGTTCATTCAGAATAAACGGAGTGGTGCTCTTGTGCTTGCTCCAGATGATCATTGTTCCCTCTATGGGCCAAATAAAATGGCCGGCCGGTCAACTGCTTCCCTCCTTTCCGGAGCCGGCCAAAACGCAGGATTTAATTTATCTACGCGAAGCTACTTCCCGCTGGGAAGCGGAAGGTTCGTCGCTTGGCCACGGCACGGGGCGCTTGGAAAGCGACGGGTGGCTTTGCCAGACGGGCATTGACGAGCCCAATCGGCATATGATTTATGGGCCCTACGATACCAGCGTACCAGCTGGACCGAATGTGGCCGAGTTTCGCTTGAAGGTCGACAACAATACCGCCAACAACGATTCGATAGTGGACCTTGATGTTCGGAATGCCACCACGGGCCAGACGCTGGCCAAGCGCACACTCACCCGCCGGCAATTCCCCATAGCTTCCGACTACACCAACTTTACGCTGCCGTTTACGATGCCGGCGGCCAATCAATCGTTGGAAATACGCGTGTTTTGGCGCGGCACTTCCTACACGAAAGTGGATTGGGTTGGGCTGCAGCAAAATCAATCGTCTGCCGAAATGTACTTGTTTGCGTCGCTGAAAGGCATCGTAAACAAGAAACAGCCGCGCATCTTTTCGTACGAAGGCGACGCCTATGCGGAAGGCCCCTACACGTGGTTGGAGTCGTTGGGGTTGAATTGGTCTGAACCCGCGGATAAGTGGGACCTTATCACCAAGTATCGGAGCGAGGTATCGGGCCTGATCGTGTATGATCCCGCGCAGATTCACACCGTGAACCTGGCAACGCTATTGGCCAAGGATAAAAAAGCCCTCATTGCCTCGCCAGACTTGGTATCCCGGCTTACCGCTTCGCCCTACAACTTACCAGTCTTGCTTGATTTGCGCGGCCAGTTTAGCAGCAAACTGCAAGTATATCAGACCATCTACAGCAAGTACTGGCCTAAGCTTGACCATCGGCTGCTGATTGGGTTGAATCCGGATACCCACAAATCAGCCCTACGGGAGTACGCAACGGCGCTCGGGGCCGCAGTTATCTGGCTCGACCCGAAAGTGGCCGGTGAGAGTGAGCTCCTGAACAGCTTCTTGGCCTCGATGCCAGCCGGCTCGAACGTGATGGGATGGTGGCCCGAGGAACAACCCGGTGTGGAGCGGGCCTCTAGCTACGGCATTGCCACCATTGCCAGCGACTACGCCACCAACCTGACCATGCACAGCGGGATGCCTCGGAAAATAAACCTCAAGCCTATACCACCGAAACCCGCCCTACAAAACAAGATCTACGTTGCATTCATCTTGAGTGACGGCGACAACCTACAGTACGTCGAGCACCTGATGCGCAAGCTGTGGAATAACCAGGACCGAGGATCGGTGCCAATGGGCTGGACTCTGTCGCCGGCCATGCTGGATGCCATGCCGGGCGCCCTGAACTACTACTGGCAAACCGCTACCGCCAACGACAACCTGATTTCGGGTCCTTCGGGCTACGGCTACACTTACCCGAACAGCTTTCCTGATCAGAATTCACTGAACCAGTTTGTGGCAAAAACGGAGGAGTATAATCGGCGGGCGGGCTTCCGGGTTGTCACGGTTTGGAATACCATCATCGGGGGTATCAACGAGAATGTCGGCCAGAGCTTCGCGGAGAAAGCGCCGTCTTTACTTGGGTTGACCGGCCAAAACACAGGGGGCGGCCTGACCATCTACAAGCAGAGTTTGCCGGGCATGGCGCTTTCCTGCAATTACTGCACAAACGAACAAGCCATGAAAGACCACATTGCCAGTGCCTCGGCCGGGTGGGATGGCAACTCCCCACGCTTCGTAATTATTCAAGCGCAGCCCTGGACCGATGTAAAGCCCTCCAATTTCAAGAACGTGGCCACCTCGCTCAACACCGATTATGTGGTGGTGCGGCCTGACCACATTTTCCAACTTATCCGTGAGGCAAATGGCCTCCCAACCGACCCCGGCAGCAAATCCGCCGTGGCACGCACAAGTGTAGATAGCGAGTCGAAGGCTTTGGTGGGCAGAGGCGAAATGAGGCTGTATCCGAATCCCGCTTCCAGTGAGCTAACAATTACTGGAATAGCTGAAAATGCCGAAGTAACGGTCTATGATCTTACCGGAAAAGTGATGGTAAGCACCACGCGGATAGCACCAAACCAGCCTGTCGTTCATGTAAAAAACTTGAAGCCCGGCACCTATTTGCTTAAAGCGGAAGGAAAGGAAAGCAAGGTGTTCAAGTTTGTAAAAGAGTAACAACTCCTTAAGCTAGCTACGTCAAGCAACCTTCTTCGTCATGAAGTGAAACCCCGTGCCGCCGTAGTGTGGCACGGGGTTTTTAGTTGGAAAATCCAGTGACTGTTTTCCGCCGTTGCCCTGAAAGGCGTAGCTTGCTTTCCTCATTTGCACGCGCCCAACCAATGAAAACAACCTCCTTTGCCCTGCTCGCTGCCTTGTGGCTGCCCGCCGGATTAGCTACAGCACAGTCAACGAAAAAACCTGCGCCAGCCGCTAAAGCCACTGCCACGACAGCCGCCGCTTCTACTACGGCCTCGGCGCCCCTAGCCAAGCTCTTCGACACCTACTGGGAAGACCGCGCCAAGCTGTTTCCGCTCAACGCCACCAGCCAGGGCGACAACCGCTACAACGACCAGCTACCCAACGACCAAACCCGCGCTTTCCGGCAGCAACAACAGCAGTTTTACCAGCAGTACTTAACGTCGCTCAAGCAGTTCAACCGAAGCAAGTTGTCGGCTGAGGATCAAGTGAGCTACGACATCTTCCAGTACGAAATGGAAAGCCGGCTCAATGGGTTGAAGCTGAACAGCTGGATGATGCCGTTTGCGCAGTTCTATAGCTTGCCTAATACGCTCGGTCAGTTGGGCGCGGGCACCGGCGCGCAGCCCTTCAAAACCGTGAAAGACTACGACGATTGGCTGAAGCGTATCGGGCAGTTTCCGGTGTGGGCCGACTCGGCCGTTAGCAACTTCCGGCAGGGCATGAAGGCGGGCGTCGTGCTGCCGCGGGCCCTGGTGCTGAAAATGGTGCCGCAGCTACAAGCCCAGATCACCACTGATGCCAGTAAGAGCCTGTTCTACGGTCCTATCACGCGGATGCCGGCCAGCTTCTCGGAAGCCGACAAAACCCGCCTGACGGCCGCGTATCAGCAGGCCATTCTTACCCAACTGGTACCCACCTACCGCAAGCTGGCCGACTTTCTACAAACCGAGTACCTACCCAAAGCCCGCACCAGCACCGGCCTGGCTGCTGTGCCCGGCGGCACCGAAATGTATGCCTACAACGTGCGGCTGATGACCACCACCGACCGCGCCCCCGACGCCATCTACCAAACTGGCCTGAGCGAGGTAAAGCGCATTCGAACCGAGATGGAAGCGGTAAAGAAGCAAGTGGCTTTTCAAGGCGACTTACCGGCCTTCTTCACCTACTTGAATTCCGAGCCAAAGTTTACGCCTTACAAAACACCCGAAGACGTGCTTAACGCCTTCCGCGCCATCCAGGCCCGCATCACGCCCAACCTGCCCAAGCTGTTTGGCCGCACGCCGAAGTCGCCATTCGAGATTCGCCAGACTGAAGCGTTCCGGGCCGCTACCGCCTCGGCCGAGTACAACCGCGGCACCCCCGACGGCTCGCGGCCCGGCATTTTCTACGTGCCCATTCTCGATGCCACCAAGTTCAATACCACGTCGGGCATGGAGTCGTTGTTTGCGCACGAAGCCATTCCGGGCCATCACTACCAGTTGTCGTTGCAGCAGGAAAACACGGGCTTGCCCAAATTCCGCCGCTTCGCCTCCTATCCGGCCTTCAGTGAAGGGTGGGCCTTGTACTGTGAAAGCCTGGGGCCGGAGCTAGGCCTTTACGCGGACCCCTACCAGAAAATTGGTGCCTTGGGTGACGAAATTCACCGCGCTATTCGCTTGGTAGTAGACGTGGGTATGCACTCTAAAAACATGACCCGCGAAGAAGCCATCAAGTACATGATGGACAACGAACCCATCAGCGAGCAAGGTGCCACCGCCGAAATTGAACGCTACATGGCCATTCCTGGGCAAGCGCTAGCCTACAAAACGGGCGCCCTCAAGCTGCGCGAACTGCGCGACCGGTACGCCAAACAGCTAGGCTCCAAGTTCGACCTCCGCGCCTTCCACGACGAAGTATTAGCCGGTGGCAGCATGCCCCTAGCCGTACTAGAACGCAAAATGGACGCCTGGGCCGCTCGGCAGAAGTAAACTTAAAAGTTCGGCTTGATACCCCACATGATCAGCGTGGTAGCTGAGCATGTGGGGTATCAAGCCAGGCACCAAAGCATCTGGCGAACTGAGGTTGCCAAACTACCTGTCATGCTGAGCGAAGCCGGAGGCGAAGTCGAAGCATCTCGCGTGCTGACGTTGTGGTACTAACAATGATTCGAGCGAGATGCTTCGACTCCGCTCAGCATGACAATAGTATAACAATGGCAGCACGGTCAGCACGCGAGATGCTTCGGCTGCGCTCAGCATGACAGTTTAATACTTGTTAGTTGCTGCTTCTATGGTAGAACATCCTATGGTAGAAAAACCTATTGGCCAATGATGACTAGCCTTCTTCTCGCTCAGTATGCTTTGGTGCAAAGTGCCCGCGGCGCGTTGCTCGACTACTGCGCTACGCTGACACCCACTGACTTTATTGCTCCCGTACCAGCTTTCAACAACAGCAGCCTGCGCGACTTGCTGGTGCATGTAGCAAATGTGTATTGGCACTGGCTAGGAGTTGTGGCGCAAGGCAAGCCTCGCTCCTATTTCGACCCGGCCACAACTCTTGATGTAGCCGCAGTACATCAACTGTATCAGGAAGTGGATACTTTGGTAGCCGCGTATGGCGCCTACGTCGGAGATCAGTGGCAAATGGCGAAGCCATACACAGTTTCGCGCCGCTCCGAGCCACTACTGCTGACGCCGCTGGCACTGTTCACTCACGTAGTCACGCACGAGTTTCACCACAAAGGCCAATTGCTTAGCATGAGCCGGCAACTAGGCTACACCCCCGTTGACACCGACGTTATCCGGTTTTGACCTGTTCTGGTTCCTTAGGCATCAGGAGAAAGGATAATATCAACGGCAGCGCTTTCAACTGTCAGCAACCCGTTCTGCGTAGGCACAGGCAGTTTTAGTTGTTTCAAAAAGCCTCCGCACTGTGTTAAATCCTGCTTTACACCCCGACTCGCATCTGTTCCAAGTACAGCACCCGGCTTGGGCAACTCATACCAGCATCTACGAAGTAAATTTGCGCCAGTATACGCCAGAGGGCACATTTCAAGCTTTCGAGGCGCATTTGCCGCGCTTGGCTGATATGGGCGTGGGCATTATCTGGCTGATGCCGATTCACCCGATTGGCGCCGTGAACCGCAAGGGCACGTTGGGCAGCCAGTATGCCGTGCAGGACTATTACGGCGTGAACCCGGAGTTCGGCACACTCGACGATTTGCGTCACCTTGTGCAAGCCGCCCACGAACTTGGCCTCTACGTGCTGATTGATTGGGTAGCCAACCACACCGCCTGGGACAATCCGCTCGTGGCTGAACATCCGGAATGGTACACCCGCGACGCAGCCGGCAATTTTGTGCCGCCCATCCCCGACTGGCACGATGTAATCGACCTCGACTACAACCAGCCAGCCCTGCGCCGCTACATGACCGATGCGCTGCTGTACTGGGTGCGCGAAGCCGACATCGACGGCTACCGGTGCGACGTAGCCGGCCTCGTGCCCACCGATTTCTGGGATGCTGCCCGCCAGGAGTTAGACCAAGTGAAGCCCATATTCATGCTGGCTGAATGGGACGAGTTGTACCCCTCGGGTGGCCTCACCTGGGAAGAATTCGACGGCAATACCCGTCTGCTCGAACGCGCTTTCGACATGACGTTTGGCTTGCGCCTGCACTACCTACTCGACCACATTGCCGAGGGCAAGCAGCCACTCCACGACATCGATGTTTACCTGGCCGCCGAGCGAGCTAAATATCCGCCGAGCGTGTACCTGATGCACTTCACCAGCAACCACGATGTAAACAGTTGGGATGGCACCGAGTACGAACGACTAGGTACCAACGCTCTGCCCTTCGCGGTGCTGACCGCCTTGCTGCCGGGTATGCCACTCGTGTACAGCGGGCAAGAAGCGGCGCTGCAAAAACGGCTGGCCTTCTTCGACCGGGACCCCATAGACTGGCAAGACTACCCACTACAGGACTTTTACACCAAGCTGCTGCAACTCAACAAGCGCCACCCCGCCCTGCACAACGGCGTCTTAGAAAGCCGCTTCGAGCGCCTGCCCTCCGCCCCCGACGTGTACGCCTTCATTCGCCGCCACGAGGAGGCGGCTGTGCTTGCTGCCATCAATATAGCCGCCACGCCACAGCAGCTGACGCTACCTGCTGAAGCTGCAGGTATCTACTACGACGTGTTCAGCGGCGAAAAACTAGAACTGCAAGCCGGATCTGAGCTATCGGTTTCGCCCCACGGCTGGCGGGTGCTAGAGCGGGTGTAGGCAACTATTGCGGCGACAGTAGTTGCAGTTCCGCCAAGATATCCTCGGTAATCGCCCGGCGGCCCGGAATGAACTTGGTATCGGCAACGGTACGGCCGGGTTGGGGCTCGGCATTGAGGGCGAAGTAGAACGTGCGGCCATCGGTGCGCTCCAGCCAGCCCACAAACCAACCATTGTCGATGGGGGCAGCCAGGCCAACTGCCCTCCCAGTCCAGCCGGTTTTGCCGTAGAGGCGGTAGCCAGCCGTGCGGCGGAGTTCAAGCAGGGCTTTGGTTGTCTGCTGATGTTCACGCGTGGCAGGCAGCTGGTTGGCATACAGGCGCCGCAGGAAATCAATTTGCTGAAACTGGGTGATGCGCGAAGAGCCCGTGAGCCAGAAGCTGTCGACGGTAGCCTCCGTTACCCGCATTGCACCGAACCGCAAGTTGGACAGCTTTTCGTTGTAGCGTTTGGCGCCCACGCCACGCGCTATCTGCTGGTAGCACGGTACGCAGGAAACGCGCAGCGCCTGGGCCAGCGTCATGTCTTGGTTCCACTGCGGAAAGCTCCGTTTCTGGCCGTCCCATTTCATGATCTGGCTGGTATCTTGAATTACACCAGTTTCCAAGCCGATGATGGTGTTGGGAATCTTGAAGGTGGAGGCGGGCAGGAACCCTTGGCGGCAGCGCTTCAGGTCATAGGCGGTGAAGCGGGCAGCTTGCTCATCATACAGCAAAAAGGATCCTTGCAGACCGTATTGGCTGAAATGCTTCTGGAAGTTCCGCTCCACTATTGATGGCGCGGGGGCTGGTTGTATCCAGAGCAGAAGCAGCGAAATCAGGAATAGGAACCGCATAGCAAACAGGAGGATGAAGGGGCAGCAAGTTAAAAGCTAGCTGCTCACTTTTTTCTTTCCTTAGGCCTGCTCTCCCTGCTTCAGCCGTGGGCACGACCGTATCTTTCACTCAAGAGAAAGTACTTTCCTAGCTAAGTTCAAACCTCTGTTGATGAGTGCAATTTCAGAATGAGAATCCCGATCCTAGATTTTTTCCCGAATTGAAATTTTCAGCTTTTGCAGACATAAGGAATATACAAAACATAACACGCTGATTAAAATGACTTAGCCATAGTTTTCAGCTTTATGTTACAGAATTATTACTACGTGGTACGAAGAATGCAGGAAGAGTAGCGCACTCCAATTCTCTTGACCATGAAACTAACTCACCACGAATTTCTCACGTTACCGCCTGAGGAGCAATGTGGCTACTTGTTTAGCCATGGAACCTACTTAGCTGGTCGGCCAGAAGGCAACTACAGCATCAACCTCTACTATATGGGCACTTATTACTGTGAGCTATGGATGGAGCAGACTTGCCCAGAGCTAGACTTCTTTCGCACGTTCACCAATCAGCGCTGCCTTGAGCCTTACCTTCTACAACTAGATTTGCCTTTAGAGCCTAGCATTATCAATCGGCAGCAGGACCGCAAACCCTAAAGCATAAGCCTCATAACATGCAGCCCTGGTAGCGAGGAGTGAAGTACTAACTCCCGCTGCCAGGGCTGTTTACTTATAGAATTTTAGAACCCAATTCCGGATTTGCAGTTTGATAGCGTGTTCTGGCTGCTCGTGTGAGTGGCCTTATTCATTCTACCGATATGCAACATCGTGAACTAGGCCGCTCTGGCCTCCATATTGCGCCGCTCGTATTGGGCGGCAACGTCTTTGGCTGGACGGCCGACGAAGCCACTTCTTTTCAGATTTTAGATGCCTTCGTGGCAGGTGGCGGCAACGCCATTGATACCGCCGATGGCTACTCCGTGTGGGTACCCGGCCATCAAGGCGGCGAATCGGAAACCATCATCGGCAAGTGGCTCAAGCAGCGCGGCCGCCGCGACGACGTGGTAATTGCCACCAAAGTAGGGTGGGAAGTGAATCCCGAAAACAAAGGTCTTGCCAAAAACTACATTTTGCGGGCCGTAGAAAACTCCCTGAAGCGCCTCCAAACCGACTATATCGACCTCTACCAGTCGCACAAAGACGACCCGACCGTGCCCGTAGAGGAAACCCTAGAAGCGTATGCGCAGCTAGTGAAACAAGGAAAAGTACGCGCTATTGGAGCTTCCAACTTCACGGCCGAGCGCCTGCGCGAATCAGTGGAAGCTAGTGCTGCGCATGGTTTCCCACGCTACGAGTCGCTACAGCCGCTCTACAACCTTTACGACCGAGCGGAATTCGAGCAGCAGCTACTGCCGTTGCTCCAAGAGCACCACATCGGCGTGATACCGTATTACGGACTGGCGGCCGGCTTTCTCACCGGCAAATACCGCTCGGAAGCCGACCTTCAGAAGAGCGCCCGGGGCGGCGGAGTGGGTCAGAAATACCTCAATGAAAAAGGCCTTACTATCCTGCGCGCCCTCGACGCAGTAGCGGCTCGCCAGCAAGCCACACCGGCCCAGGTGGCCTTGGCTTGGATAATGGCCCAACCCGGCCTGACGGCTCCTATTGCCAGCGCCACTAGCGTCGAGCAAGTGACAGAACTCCTGAAAGCCACCGAACTGCAACTAAATGCTCAGGATTTGCAGGAGCTAGGTGAAGCTAGTTCCTAACCGCTGCATGAAGTGCTAGCCAAAGGGCAGCCTTCTTAGTCTTTCTTGACGCCAGTGTCTTACGCAAGGCACTGGCGTTTTTGGTACCAGAGTTTGAAGCTCTGCAGCAGGCTTTTAAGATTTACAAACCTTCGTAATACTCTGATGTATTGCTGGATACCTACAGATATCTTTCATACTTGACCCGTCGGCAGTTTGCGAACTAGCGTTTGCGGCCCTACTTTCACTTGTTTGCCTTTGTAGGCCCGTCCTCGTTCACCCTTGTATGATCATCCGCGAAGCTACTTCCCAAGACCTCGACGAGTTGTACCGGCTGTGGTGCGAACTGATGGAAATGCACCAAGCCTACCACCCCGTCTTTGGTTACTATCGGGCCGCCAAAGCGGAATTGCGGCGCCTGCTGCGCGACCGGCTTTACGAGGCCTATACTCGCATTTTTGTGGTAGAAAAACCGGGTGGGCTAGCGGGCTTGCTGGTGGCCACCTACCAGATTGGGAGCCGGGGCATGCACTTCCACCGCCGTGGCTACATTGCCGAAACCATTGTAGAGGAAGCACACCGGCGGCAGGGCATGGGCCGGGCGCTCTTCAATTCGGCCAAAGCCTGGCTTACCGTGCAAGGAGCCGACCACCTCGAATTGCAAGTAGCCGTAGCTAACCCGGCAGCGCAGCAATTTTGGGCGGCCCAAGGCTTCACGGTTACCACACAGCACATGATACTGCCCATGATTGAGCTGTAGGGCAGCAACCCCGCCAAGGGCGGTGCGCTTCTAGCTCAACAAGTACCAAACAGAACAGTAGGGTATTGCGTTAGGAAGACCTGCGCTTTTGCGCTTTTCACTTTCTGGCCTGTCTACCTATGCTTCTTGCAGCTTTTATTGAACCCTTCGATTGGAATAGATTTTTGCTCTCGGATAAGGCGCCGCCGCTCTATCTACTGGAAATAGCGCTGCGCTGCCTGCTAACCTACCTGCTGGTACTCGGCGCATTGCGCGTAACCGGGCGGCGCGGAGTACGGCAACTGTCCATCTTCGAGTTGAGCATTATTCTAGCTTTGGGGTCGGCCGCTGGTGATGCCATGTTCTACGACGACGTGCCGATGCTGCACGTATTGGTGGTGTTTGTGATGGTGTCGGCGCTTTATTTGGTTTTCAACCGGCTCACCGAGAAATACCCTGGCTTCAGTGACTGGCTGGAAGGCGCGCCCGTGCTGCTAGTAGAAAATGGCGAGATTAACCTAGCCAATTTTAATAAGCAGAAGCTCACGCAGAAAGAGCTCTTTGGCGAGTTGCGGCAGCACCAGGTAGAACACCTCGGTCAAGTACGCCGAGCCTATATCGAAGCCACAGGCAATCTCAGCGCTTTCTTTTTCGAAGATGCCGAAGTCCGACCCGGCTTGCCCATTTGGCCCGAGGGGTTGAAGCATCCGCCTCGCCAAATTGAAAAAGCCGGCCCGCATGCCTGCACCTTTTGCGGCCACGTGCAAGAGTTACCCCACGGCACCGCCCAATGCACCGTTTGCCACAGCGATACATGGTTGGCAGTATGTACTACCAAACGCACGGCCTAATGTGTAACCCATCAGACTTGCTCGGCAGGTCGAGCAGCAGCTAGTTGCTTGACCAGCCACCCTACCACATCGGCATCTACTTGGTCGCGGCACTCGTCCAGCCCATGCCGGCAACCAGGGTATAGCAAGATTTCTTTGGGTTCCTGCGCCCGCTCATAAATGCTTCGGGAGCAGGCATCCGACAGGATTTCGTCGGCAGTGCCGTGCAGCACCAGTAAGGCTCGGGGACTGACGCGCGGGGCTAGATCGGTGCCGTAGGTTTGGCTGCTCATGGCCACCACGGCTACCACTTCATTGCTCAGCGCCCCTGCACTCACCACCACGGCTCCGCCAAACGAGTGGCCTACCAGCGCAACCGCCCCGTAGCCGAGTTGCCGCACCAGATATTGCACCCCAAGCAGGGTGTCCACTACGCAGTCTTCGAGGTAATTGGGCTTGCGGTAGTGCAGGCGCAGCGAGGCAATACCTTGTGCAGCTAACTGGCCAGCCAGCCGGGGATACATGCCCCACGCCGGCCCATCGAGGCCGCCGCCGGCTCCCCCCACCCACACCACTGCGGCTGCTCCCGCTCCGGCCGGGTGCAAACGGGCCGTAATCAGGCCCGCGTTGGTTTGCATGGCTAGCGCCTCTACCCCGTGCTCGTCGGTGCCTTCAACCGTTACGGCTTCCAACACAAATTCTTTTTCCTGTCGCCGTGCCATACCTGTCTAGCTACTGTTAGTCGTCTACACGGGTGTACTGATACGGCTTGAAATTGATGCTGTAGAGGTTGGGGCAACTCCACCTTACACTGGAGCTAAGGCTGCTGTGGTTTCCTGGTTTCTTAGCCTGCCTTCCCGCCTAGACTAACGGTATTGCATACCTTCACCAGCACTTGCTGCTACTATCGCAGCTCTTTTTACTGTCTGCTTTTTCTTTAACCGTCACCAGTAACAACGTATGGTTGGCCTGCTCCACGTTCATCACATTGCCATCATTTGCCAGGATTACGCCGTATCCAAGCGGTTCTACACCGAAGTGCTCGGGCTGGAAATTATTCGGGAAGTGCACCGCGCCGAGCGGCAGTCATGGAAGCTGGATCTGGCGCTGCAAGGGCAGTACATTATCGAATTGTTTTCCTTCCCGGAACCGCCACCCCGCCCGAGCCGCCCCGAAGCTGCCGGCTTGCGTCACTTGGCCTTCGCCGTAGCCGACCTAGATGCTACCGTGCGCGGCCTGGATGCCCACGGTGTAGTCTCGGAGCCCATTCGGGTCGATGAGTTTACCGGCCGGCGTTTCACCTTCATTCAAGACCCCGACGGGCTGCCACTGGAATTTTACGAGGGGTAATCCGGACTTGCATTCTATACGTCAATCCAGCCCGGAATCTATGTAAGTACGTTGCGCTGGATGGCTGTTGCCTTGACTTGGTAGCAGGGAGTTATGGTCGTTTTTTATTGGTTTTTCCTATAGGACTCGGCATTCCGTTTTACCTTGCCTCCGTTATGCCCGAACCACAGCAGCCGCTTCCGTACCTCATCATTGACTTCGATAGCACGTTCACGCAAGTAGAAGGTCTCGACGAACTAGCCGATATTGCCTTGGATGGCCACCCCGACCGAGAAAAAGTAGTCGGCGCCATCCGCGCCCTCACCGACCGGGGCATGAGCGGCGAGTTGAATTTCTCGGAGTCGTTGAAGCAGCGGCTGGCGCTACTGCCCGCGCATCAGCAGCACCTAGCACCCTTGGTGGCCCGGCTGAAAGGCAAGGTTTCGGAGAGTATAGCCCGCAACCGAGGCTTCTTCGAGCAGTTTCGGGGGCGGGTGTATATCGTGAGCAGTGGTTTCCGCGAGTTTATTGAGCCGGTAGTGGCCGAGTACGGCATTGCCGCCGACTTCGTGCTGGCCAATACGTTCACCTACGCCCCCGACGGTAGCATCAACGGCTTCGATGCCAACAACATTCTGAGCCGCGACGGGGGCAAAATCGAGCAACTGCGCCAGCTCGACCTCCTTGGCGACGTGTATGTACTCGGCGACGGGTACACCGACTACCAGATCCGGGAAGCAGGCCTTGCCAACCGCTTCTACGCCTTCACCGAAAACGTAACCCGCGACGCCGTCGTGGCCCGCGCCGATGAAGTGCTGCCTTCCTTCGACGAATTTCTCTACCAGAACAAGCTTCCCATGACCCTTTCGTACCCCAAAAACCGCATCAAGGTCCTGCTGCTCGAAAACCCCGACGTCCGCGCCGCCGAACTGTTTCGTCAGGAAGGCTACCAAGTGGAAACCATTCCCGGCGGCCTCGACGAAGATGAATTGGTGCAGCACATCGAAGGCGTGAGCATCTTGGGTATTCGCAGCAAAACCAACGTGACGCCCCGCGTACTGGAAGCTGCCAACCGCCTGATTGCGGTGGGTGCGTTCTGCATCGGCACCAACCAGATTGACTTGGCCGGCTGTATGAAGAAAGGCGTGGCGGTGTTCAACGCGCCGTTCAGCAACACCCGCTCGGTAGTGGAATTGGCGCTAGGCGAAATCATCATGCTAGCCCGCCGCATTCCCGACAAAAACCCGAAGATGCACCGCGGCGAGTGGGACAAGTCGGCGAAGGGTTCGTTTGAAATCCGGGGCAAAACGCTTGGCATCGTGGGCTACGGTAATATCGGCAGCCAGCTGTCGGTGGTAGCCGAGGCAGTCGGAATGAAAGTAGTGTACTATGACGTGGCCGAAAAGCTGCAGCTTGGCAACGCCGTGAAGTGCCGCACCTTGGAAGAACTGCTGCGCCAATCCGACGTAGTAACGCTGCACGTGGATGGCCGCAAGGAAAACACCAACCTCTTCGGAGCCAGCGAATTAGCTATGATGAAGCCCGGGGCGCTGCTGCTCAACAACAGCCGCGGCCACATCGTGGACCTGCCTGCCCTGGCCGACGTGCTCCGCTCCGGCCACCTCGGCGGTGCCGCCGTCGACGTGTTTCCGTACGAGCCGAAAACCAACCAGGAGAGCTTCGAGAGTGAGCTGCGCGGCCTGCCCAACGTGCTTTTGACGCCCCACATCGGCGGTAGCACGGCCGAGGCGCAGCGCAACATTGCCGAGTTCGTGCCGGAGCGCATCATGCAGTACATCAACACCGGCAACACGCAGCAGAGCGTCAACTTCCCCAACATTCAGCTACCTGAGCAGCAGGCGCACCGTCTCATTCACATCCACGCCAACGTACCCGGCGTGCTGGCCCGCATCAACAACGTGCTGGCCGCTCACCACGTCAACATTCTCGGCCAGTACCTGAAAACCAACGAGCACATCGGCTACGTGATTACCGACATCGACAAGCAGTACGAGCAGGAAGTAATCGGCGAGCTGCGCAAAGTGGAGCACACCATCAAGTTCCGGGTGCTGTACTAAAATGGCCTTAGATGACCAGAAGGCAAGTTTGAAAAAACTACTAGGCCATAGCGGTAGGCTACTCTTTTGGCCAGGGTTATTCTTTCTTGCCTTAGGCTTAACTCTAACATACAGAGGGGTTGAGAGCTTCACTTATCCAGGTCACACAGGTACGCCTGCTATGCTCTATTGGCTTAGTGGCAGTTTCATTGTTCTGGCAACTCTTCGGACTACACTTGCCCGATCTGATGAAGCTGCTATGCAGCGTAAAGCCCTGAACAAGGCCGTCAACCAGCGCCGTAAGGTTCGTAATAAGAGTAAGAAACGGTTTAGATAAATGCTTCTTTGACATTCTCATAGCAGAATTCTACTTCATGAATAATACATGGAAGAACATAGACAATGGCTTACTTTAAGCTTTTGTATTCCAAGTATTTACTTGCGACAGGCCTACTCGTTCTAGCAGCCGCAGTCGGCTGGTTTTATATGAAATCATCTTCAGGCTGGAGTTCCGAAGCTTCTATACCTGAGGAATTATATCAGCGTCAGATTTTGTCTGCTGCCGGGCGCGACGAGCTGTTAACACGCATGCGCCTAGGCAAGCTTCGTATTCAGGAACAGGATGAATTAACTCAAACCATTGAGGAAGAAAGCAGCAATAGTCCGGCTGCTATTCTTGCTTTTTGTGCCGAGGCCTTCGCTGCTGAGTTTGATTACAGAACACTAGATACAGAAGCTATGACCGTGGCTCTTGCCTCTGCATCAGATAGCACTAGTGATATAAAGAGTTCGGAAGCAAAGACTAAATACGAGCAAGCTCAACAACGATTCAAAGGCGATACAGCAGCCTTTCAACAATGGTACTATGAGCAGCTCCCGGCTCGGCTCAAGATTGAGCAAGCTATTGCAGCCGAGGATTCGATGCTTCAAATGGGGTGGACCATTTATCCGCCGCTTACCCAGCCGGCTTTGCATCATTGGATACATGAAAAGCGCAGCGTATTGGGGAAAACCCGCACCCGAACAGTGCAAGATTTATACGAGCTTAACTTGATCGACGCTACCGCATACAAACAATTACAAAGCTTACTCAAGCAAGACCGATTGCCGACAGAGGTGCAAGTTTGCCAAAAGGCCGCTGAACTCGCGCTGCATCACGCCAAGTATGCTAAAAACAAAGCCAAGCAACTCCGGTGGCTGCAACGCCTACAGCAAGCTGGCTTACTTTCTGATTCACAACACCTACGCTTGCTTCGTGAATATCAGCCGTACCAGCTGAAAGAGCCTTTTGAATTGTTGGCTTACTGCGAGCATAGCCAAATAATTGACTTACGGCATATGAGCCGGAAGCCGCAGGAGTTATATCCCATTCTTTTTGCGAAGCTCTCTACTGTACTCCCAAACTTTCACTTTACCGATTTGAAAGTAACAGTAGCAGTGAAGGATGACCATTCAGACCTTCTGACACAAAACGTTACCATCAGTTTCTGGGCTGATGGCCGACTTTACGAAAACACCTTTTTTCAAGCGTATCAGCGCAAAGACGGCACCGACCCCACTTCACCCCTCGGAGCAGAAGTAGGCGAGTATTTCCATCAAAGCATCAACCGATGGTTGGCCGACCAAAACTCGCTTCTTCGTCTTTATCAAGCCCACACGCCGGATGCTCAGTCAATATACGGCAACGAGCGGCTAGGTTTGATTGCTTTAACAAATGAGCAACGCAAGCTGTGGGGTACCAAGTCCTACTTCTTATCCTCTGAGTCTCACGACAACCGCTTTACTTCGGTCAACATCGAGAAGCTAATAATTTGGTACCAAAAGTTAGGGCTGCTCTCTCATCTTTCCCCAACTCAACTAGCTGAAGGTCGGCAGGAGGCATTACGGGGCGAAAAAACTGATTTTGCGCAAGTGCTGAGCTGCTTTCCAAATGTCATTTACGAATTGGATTGGGAATCTGCTAACCCACCTTATCCATACGACAGAGTCACCCGCCGATTCGCAGCTATTTCACGCGGTGCATTCGTTCCTGTTGACGTGCAAGACGGATTCGGCGCTACATACCCGGAAAAAGAAAGGGTATCATTCGGCTTTCAACTGCGTCAACAGACTTATCGCACTCAACTAAAAGTGCAGTCCGATTGGTTGGATTCCGAGTTTTTCGAGTTAATAAAGCGTGCTATGCAAGAACAGTACGGTAACGGCAATTTTTATCCTTGTCTGGCAGGAGAAGCCTACATTTTTCTTACGCCTCAGCAATACACAGATTTGCAAAAAGCACAACCCGAACTATTCGCTGTAACTAGCACGGACGAATAACTGCTGCCCAAGTCAGTTCTCTCCCTCAACATCACCAGCATGATGCTCATGCATCATTATCGGGTTCGCCAGCGTGATAGCCGACATCGACAAGCAGTACGAGCAGGAAGTAATCGGCGAGTTGCGCAAAGTGGAACACACCATCAAGTTCCGCGTGCTGTACTAGATAATTGAGGTTTACTAATTTTCCATCTAATCAGGAGGTTGTCATGCTGCGCTTGTCGAAGCATGACATTCTACTTTTGCCTGTTGTCCACAGCTTAGCCAACTGCCTATTCCTTGGTAGCGTAGTTCTGCTGAAAACCTAATGCACATGGAAGCAAACGAGAATGGTGCGCAATTCCTCAAGGCCATCCGGCTTATTAACACCGATGATGAACAGTGCACATTTGAGCTAGGTAAGCTTCCGATTCAAGCGCACATAGCAGCTACTTACTTTTTTGGCAAGACCGAAGTAAGCAATGAACATAAGCCTCATCCTGCTCCCCGTACGCAGTTTGTCGTCACGCCTAAAGGCAATCTGCGCTTCACGGTAAGCAACGGCGACACATTTATTGTCGAGCCTGGCATTATTCTTCTGGCGGAAGACACCAAAGGCCCTGGCCACAGTTGGGAGCTACTGGAGGGGGATACTTGGGAACGACTTTATATTCCTTTCGCCCCCGGCACCAACCACGGCTTTATCCCCGACAAGGATATAACGTCAAACAGTAAGTAGCCTACTGCCCTTGCTGTGGAGCCCGAGGCCGTTGGAGGTACAGGCGACGCTAATCTTGTAATAGTATTCTCGGCACCTACTCTTCTAGCCGCTTCTCGTAATTGTAGTCGCTGAAAGGAATCCGGCCGAAGTCGCGGACGGTTTCGACGTGGGTTTCGACTTTTTCGGGGTCGGCGGCGTGGAAACTGTCGCCGCCTTCGCGGTGCAGGTACCACTGTTTGTTGGCGGGGGCGTATTTGAAGGTACTTATGTGGGTCCAGCGCCAACCGCTGCCGCCGTAGTGCTCCACGGAGAAGAAGCCTTTTTTGATGGTGATGCCCTGATACGGGTCGCCCATCATGCCGCCGCAGCCAGAACACATAACGGCCCGGTCGTTGCGGGCAGCTAGCTGGTAGCGGTGGTTGGGTTGGCCGAGCAGCAGCAGTAAAGGACGGGTGAGCGTGTCGCCCATTGCGGAGGTATCGGCATCTACGCGTTGGAGCACGAGCGCCTTATCGGGCAAAGCATCTAGGTTCAGGTCGCCGGAGGTAACTTCGAGCAGGTTATACCCGGTCGGAATAAACGGTGCTAGCTGCTGCACCGAATCAGGAGCAGCAGTGGGCTCACCTTTTCTTGCTGCACTGGCTACCAGCTTTTGGTTGGCTGGTACCGCATCAGCAGGCACGGGGGCTTCCATTCGCGTTTTTGACTGCTTTTGGCAGGCGTTGAGGCCAACTACCAGAAACAGTGCTTGAATGATGCAGGCGTACTTATTTCTCATGTTGCTTGAATAGCTGAAGATAGATAAGAAGCAACTGGTATGCGCGGCGCAAATTGGAATAAGCAGCTAGGTTTTCAGCCTTCGTATTGAATTGCATTTCAGACAGTTGCAATTGCAAGGTTCGCTGACTACCTTCCTATATAATCGGCTGCTATGAAAACGTATCTACTTGGTCTACTGCTAGTACTGGGCTTATCTGCAAGTGCCCAAAAACCGATGTCCTTCACACTGAAAGGCACGATTGGCAAGCTAAATCCACCAGCCAAAATATTCCTGTTGCAGGATGGCAACTTCAATGACTTTGCCATTCTGCACAATGGTGCTTTCGAGTTGAAAGGCACTGTAGATGCTCCCCAATATACAATGTTGCTACTGGTGCCAAGTGGGAAACTAAATGATGCTTATACTGGCCCTAGCATAGACCGCACTTTCTTTTTCCTGGGAGAAGGATCTACCTTCTTCCATAGTGCTGACTCCTTAAAGAATGCTAAAATCACGGGGGCCAAGCTAACGACGGAATACGAGAATTTGCAGGCATTGCTGCAGCCAATCAACAACAAGATGCAGGCTCTGATGGCACAATATCCGGCGGCGCCGGAGCAGCAGTCACCAGAACTCATGAAGCGTTTGGAGGCCCAGAAGGAAGCCCTTACACAAGAGCGCAATCAGCAAACCGAGACTTTTATTAAAGCTAATCCGGAATCGTACGTAAGTCTAGATGCATTGCAGCGAATGGGTGGTCCGATTCCGCAGTATGCGAAAATAGCGCCTCTTTATAACGCGTTATCGCCTACCATTCGGAATAGCCAGGATGGCCGCGCATACGGTGCACGACTGCAGGTTATTAAAGCAGCCATCATTGGCACACAGCACCCCGACGACCCAGCAGTGAAACTAGCCGTCGAGAGGTACGAGGAAGGGCAAGAAAAAATTCTTAGCGAAAAACGTGAGTTGCAGAACGAGGAGCGCAACAAGCAGCGTGCAGCCTACATTAAGGCTAACCCCAACTCGTATGAGAGCTTGGAAGCGTTGAAGGAAATGGCTGGTCCTGTACCAGATTATGCGAAGGTAATGCCGCTCTACAACGTGCTGGCTCCCGCGGTAAAAAATACCCCGGAGGGCAAAGCATACGGCCAGATGCTGGAGAACATCAAAGTTGTTTCTGTTGGGGCACAAGCGCCCAACTTCACTCAAAATACGCCTGATGGCAAGGAAGTATCGTTGGCTGATTACCGTGGCAAATACGTGTTGGTGGATTTTTGGGCTTCCTGGTGCGGCCCTTGTCGGGCAGAAAATCCCAACCTTACTAAAGTCTACAACGAATACAAAAACCGCAACTTCGACATTCTGGGCGTGTCGCTCGACGATGAGAAGGACCGGGCCAAATGGCTGAGAGCCATCAAGGACGACCAGTTAGCTTGGACGCAAGTATCTGACTTAAAAGGGCGGAGTAATGAGGTTGCTACGCGCTACTTTGTGCAGGCTATTCCGCAGAACTTCTTGGTGGGCCCTACCGGCAAGATCGTGGCTACTAACCTGCGCGGCGACGACCTAAAGGCGACCTTAGCACGATATATCAAATAGGTCCTTGCTGGCTGCTTGCCTCTCTGTGAGTTGCTCTCCTTCTGTTTAATGAAGAGGCGGTATTGACATTAGATCCTGTATTATCACAGCCGTTCCCGTACCTGCGTCAGCACCCGCTCCATTTCCTTGCGGACTTCGCTGGTTTCCACCACGTGGTTGTTGTTCATAAAACTGAAGGCCAACAGCCGGCCCGAACGAGTACGCAGATAGCCCACAAGGTTGTGGTTGTTGGTGAGCGTGCCGGTTTTGCCCCACAGCCATGGGCCGTGTGGGTCGCGGTACACGCGGCGCAGTGTACCATGGCCTCCCCCGGCAGCTAAGAGGCTGAGCAGACGCTTTTCGGGCACTTCTTGGTGCAGCTTTAGCAACAGCGCCACCATGGTACGCGGCGTAACGAGGTTGAGGCGCGAGAGGCCAGAGCCATCCACCCAGCGCGGCGCATCGGGTAGGTTGGCTAGAAACAGGGTACGCATAACGCGAATTGGCCGACTGGTACTGAGCGAGTCGTCTCCTATCCGGCTCGAGCACATAAGCAAGAGCTGCTCTGCCAGAAAATTGTCGCTCACCTGCAACATGCGGCGGTACAGCGAATCGGCCGGTAACCCTTTCACCACCTGAATGCTGTCTTGCGCACGCAGGCGGAAGGTCACTGTACCTACAGGACGGTGCAAGGTGTCTTGCAGTAGTTCGAGCAGCAGCGCCGGACTAGTACGAAAGGGCGTTTCATCCACCCAATTTTTAGTGATAGGAAAGAAGGCAAACCGATTCTCCATTTCCGGGCGGCGCACATGGTCGTCGGCGGGGTTGGGCGTACCAACCGGAACGGGCTGTGTCAGTGGCCCAAAGAAACGCGGGTACACGCGGGGTCGGGGCTTACCGGCAGTGGCGTAGAAGCGCACGGTGTGACCGTAGATCGGGAAGGGGCCCCTCTCGGGCTGGAAGTAGTAGTTGTAGTCGTCCCAGGTCCAGCCGGGGCCGTAGGCGGTTACATTCGGAATTTCGGCGTAGAATAGCTTTTCCGGACGAGTACGCAAAAGGTCTAGCGCCCGGCGGCTCGGTACGTCGCCGTGCAGCAAGGTAGGGTCGCCAGTGCCCCAGAAGATTAGGGAGTCGTGGCGCACCACGTAGCGCAGGCTAGGCAACGAGTCGGAGAGCATGTGCAGCCCCGTGTACAAGCTAAACAGCTTCATCACGCTGGCGGGCGTGAAGTACCTCTCGGCATTCAGCTCAAACACTTTGGCGCCAGTAGTTGCGTCGGTGAGACACACGCCCACATTGTGCTGCCGCAGCACCGCCGAATTCTGCAGTAGTTGGGTCAGCCAGGCCGGGTTTACAAAACTTGCCGGCGCGACAGGAGCCGGGGCCACCTGAGCCCAAATCGGCAGTACAACCAAACACAACACGCTCACAAATAGGGCGCGACGAACAACCAGAAAAACCGACATCAAAGACAAGAACAGGCAAAAGGTGTTGCAACATGGGCAAAAGCGTCCTGCTTTTCAACTTTCTGCCCTGCCGGAATCTTCCAGCGAAGCCGCTCCACCTGTTCTGCTTTTCAGGCAAAGCAGGAAGCCAGCCCAAGTGCATGGGTTGCGCAACCTGAAGCGCAGATGCAGCTATGCATAAGCAAGTTGCTTTGGCGCCTAAAGTTTGCTGGCTGTTTCGTTTATACTTTAGCGAGCTAGTAGTCTGTGCTACAAGATCATGGCAATTCGTGCTTAACCCTTGCTATACCGCAACCTCACCTAGACCTAGGAGTATGTTAAGCTGTATTGCTCATCTAGTTTTTGCTTCCTATGTCTTTCACCAACGAACTACTCAATACAGTGCTGCGTCATGCCGGCCAAGAGGTATCACGTAAAGAATTCTTGTCTTTAGCCGGCCGCGGGCTGGCAGTGGGCGTTGCGGCGGGCACGCTCGCCAGTTGCCAATCCGATGGCGCTTCGAGTGCCGTGGCGGGCACCCCTACCACCGGTACACCGGCCTCCGAAGTCAACGCCAATACTGTTTATACCTCCCCCGATGGACAGAAAGTACCTTCGTCGGAAGCTGTTTCGCCACCTGCCAAGGTGCCGAGCGAGTTAGATAAACCTATTGAACTAGAGGCCTGGAAGTCGGATGTAGACCCAAAATCGGGGCCTACTCCTACCCCCATGCCTCCCGACAAGCGCGTAGGCTACGCCTTGGTAGGGCTTGGACACCTCACGCTGGAAGAAATTCTGCCGGCTTTCGGGGAGTGTAAGAAGTCGAAACCGGTGGCGCTGGTGAGCGGCTCGCCGGAAAAGCTAAAGAAGGTGGCGCAACAGTACGGCATCAAGCCCGAAAGCTGCTACGGCTACGAAAACTACGACAAACTCAAGGACAACCCGGAGGTGCAGGTTATCTACATTGTGCTGCCCAATTCCATGCACGCCGAGTACACGGTGCGCGGCGCGCAAGCCGGCAAGCACATCCTGTGCGAAAAGCCCATGGCCAGTTCTTCCGCCGAATGCCAGCTTATGATTGACGCTTGCAAAAAGGCCAACAAAAAGCTGATGGTAGCCTACCGCATTCAGTACGAGCCCTACAATCGGCTGGTGCGCGACATGATTCGTGACAACAAGTTCGGTAAGACCAAGTACATCCAAACCCAAAACAGCCAGAGTTCCGCCAACCCCAACCACTGGCGCCACAAGAAAGACCTAGCTGGCGGCGGCTCCCTCCCCGACATTGGCCTATACTGCCTGAACACCAGCCGCTTCCTGCTCGGCACCGAGCCGACCGAAGTATTTGCGTATTCGTACAGCACGCCCGGCAATCCATTATTTAAAGAAGTAGAGGAGCATATGTCGTGGCAGATGCGTTTTCCCGACGGCATCATCGTCGACAGCATTACGCACTACAACACTCACGATTCGCGCTACTACCGGGTGAACTCCGAGCGGGGCTGGCTGCACCTCGACAACGCCTACGCCTACACTGGCCAACGGCTGCAAACCTCGCACGCCGAGGGTCCGGCTAAAATGCAGAACCAAATTACCATCGAGTCGAAAAACCAGTTCGCCACCGAAATGGACCACTTTTCCGAGTGCGTCATGAACGATAAGCCGCCGCATACGCCCGGCGAGGAAGGCTTGCAGGATCACCGCATCATGGAGGCAATTTACCAGTCAGCCCGCGAAGGCAAGCCAGTGAAACTCACTCCCGTACAAGGCACTGACGTCTTCCGCGGCCCCGAGCCCAAGCAGGCGTAAACAAGAGTAAAGCAAAAAGAAGCTATGTAAAGGTCAGAAAACTACCTCTATCCCCTCTTCAGGTAAGGCAGGGATAGAGGTGGTTGACTGCTTGCAGTCTGGTATTGTTAAACTATCGGTCATGCTGAGCGCAGCCGAAGCATCTCGCGCGCTGCCGTTGTCAAAGTACCTGTCATGCTGAGCGCAGTCGAAGCATCTCGCTCGAATCGTTGCAATGGCAAAAGGGTGTACCACACTAGCGAGATGCTTCGGCTGCGCTCAGCATGACGTTTTCTAGGTTGTTCTAGAGTTTCCACCATCCCGAATCCATCCTTAGTTAGGAAGGGATTCGGGATGGTTTTTTTACTAGATTTTTAACAGTGTCTTTCACGAAAGCCTGACCGTTTATCATGGCGAACAAGCCAACTAAACTCGACTTTAGAAACAAAGCACTAGCTCAGCCTCGCGCGTAGCACAAAGTTTCGTGGATTGCCCCGGATATATCCACTAACTTTGTTTCCCGTTATGCCAGACCGAACCCCTACCCCCACGGCTGCAACGGCCAAGTATATTTTCGTCACCGGTGGAGTGACCTCCTCGCTAGGCAAAGGCATCATTTCCGCCTCCCTGGCTAAGCTTCTGCAAGCTCGCGGCTTCCGCGTCACCATCCAGAAGTTTGACCCCTACATCAACATCGACCCGGGCACGCTCAACCCCTATGAGCACGGCGAATGTTATGTAACCGACGACGGCGCCGAAACCGACCTCGACCTCGGCCACTACGAGCGGTTCCTGAACGTACCGACTTCACAGGCCAACAACGTCACGACCGGCCGCATCTACAACCACGTTATCAGCAAGGAGCGCGAAGGCGCCTACCTCGGCAAGACCGTGCAAGTGGTGCCGCACATCACCGACGAAATCAAGCGGCGCATGCTGCTGCTCGGCGAAGACGACCGGTTCGACGTGGTTATCACCGAAATTGGGGGCTGCATTGGCGACATCGAGAGCTTGCCTTTCGTGGAGGCTGTGCGCCAACTGCGGTGGGAGTTGCCGCCCAACGACTCGCTTGTTATTCACCTCACGCTGCTGCCCTACCTGAAGGCGGCTGGCGAATTGAAAACCAAGCCGACGCAACACTCTGTGCGCGACCTGCGCGAAGCGGGTCTGCAACCCGATATTCTGGTGTGCCGCTCCGAGCACCCGATTCCGGCCGAGATGCGGCGCAAGATTGCGCTGTTTTGCAACGTTAAAATCAACTCCGTTATCGAGAGCCTCGACGCCGACAGCATCTACTCGGTGCCGCTGCTCATGCTGAAAGAGCAGCTCGATGAGCGCGTAATCAAGCGCCTGAAGCTGACTGGCGGCACCCAACAGCCCGACCTGGAAGTATGGAAAGACTTCTTAGGCCGCCTCAAAAATCCAACCGAGGAAGTTACCATCGCGCTGGTAGGCAAATACGTGGAACTACCCGACGCTTATAAGTCCATCAACGAAGCTTTCGTACACGCCGGCGCCCAAAACGAGTGCAAGGTGACGGTGCGCAGCATCCAATCCGACCACATCAACGAAGACAACGTAGCGCAACTTCTACACGGCGTTGATGGCGTGCTAGTGGCACCGGGCTTCGGGGAGCGTGGTTTTGAGGGCAAGATTCTGGCCGTGAAGCACGTGCGCGAAAACAACATTCCGTTTTTCGGTATTTGCTTAGGCATGCAGGTGGCCGTAGTGGAATTTGCCCGCAATGTGCTCGGCATGAAAGAAGCTTCTTCCACCGAAATGCACCCGCAAACTTCGGCCCCCGTTATTGCCATGATGGAGGAGCAGAAAAGCATCACCCAAAAGGGCGGCACCATGCGCCTCGGGGCTTACGACTGCGAATTGCGTCGCGGCTCGAAAGCAGCCAAAGCCTATGGCCGCAACCACATCAGTGAGCGGCACCGCCACCGCTACGAGTTCAACAACGAGTTCCTGAAGCAATTCGAGGACGCGGGCATGGTGCCTTCGGGCGTTAACCCCGCCACCGGCCTAGTAGAAGTGGTCGAGCTTCCGAGCCACCCGTGGTTTGTGGCCGGGCAGTTCCACCCCGAGCTGAAAAGCACGGTGCAGAACCCGCACCCGCTGTTCGTGCGCTTCGTGAAAGCCGCCATCCAGCACCGCAAGGTGTAACTAGGATGGTGAAGTAACTCTGTCTGTCATCCTGAGCTTGCGAAGGATCTTCTGCCAGTAGAACGAGTCGTGGTACGTCTGTCGTTCAGCTGTGGGAGGGTCCTTCGCAAGCTCAGGATGACAGCTGTTTTTATAGCTGTTGCTTCCATTACTTGGCACCTTGCCGCACCTTTTTCTCTGCCAAAAACGCCGATTCAAAAATATTCGCCTGACAAGTCCGACCTTTGCGGCAGCGTCGCCAGATTTTTGAAGGGGACGTTGGTTCCTTACACTCCTCTAGTGCCCTCATTTTTACCTGAATGGACAAAAATTCAGCAACCGGCCTGTTTCTGATTGCGGCCTTGCTTCTCGTCTACCTGTATTTCTTTAAGCCCGAACCGCCCAAGGAAACACCAGCCGACAAGCCCACTACCGCTGCCAGCGCAAAGCCGGGTTCAACCACTTCCTCTGCCTCCGCTGCCCCCCTCGATTCGGCAGCCGCTGCCCGCACATTGGGCGCTTTTGCCGGCGCGGCCACTGGCACGGCGCAGCAGGTGCAACTGCAAAACGATAACCTTACTGTTACGTTCTCTTCAAAAGGTGGGCGCCCCGAGGCAGTACGCCTCACCAAGTACAAGACGTTTTTCGGTAAGCCGCTAGATCTGTTTGACGCGCAGAGCGCTCAGATTGACACTCGTTTTCGCACTATTGGTGGTCAAACCGTTCGGTTATCAGACTTATACTTCCAGCCTAGCGCGCCACAACCCGTAACTGAAGGCGACAAGAAAGGCCAGCGTCTGAGCTTCGTAACTAGCGTGGCCGGCGGCCAGATCGAGCAGGTGTACACCTTGTTCGACAATGCCTATGAAGTAGCCTACGATTTGCGCTTTACAGGTTTGCAACAGGCTATGTCGCAGGAGCCGCTTACGTTCACCTTTGTGGACCATGTGCGCCAGACCGAGCAGGACCTGAAGCAGAACCGCAACCACACCACCATCAACCACTACCTCGCCAACGACGACCACGGCTCTTTGGCCGAGGCTTCGGAGAAGCCAGAGGAAGTGAGCATCACCGAACCACTGAAGTGGGCTGCCCACAAACACGACTTCTTCGTAGCCGGTATCATTGCCAACAATCAATTTCCGAACGGCAAATTCGTATCGACGGTTGACGTAGCCGACAGCACGTTCATCAAAACGCTGAGCTCCACGCTGAGCATTCCGGCTGCCGATGTGCAGCAAGGCAAAGCCAGCTTCCGCTATTTCTTCGGCCCGAACTCGTTTAGCATGCTGAAGGAAGTGGCTCCCGGCTTCGACCGCAACGTGTACTTGGGTTGGGGCGTGTTCCGGTGGGTAAATCAGTTTGTGATTCTGCCGGTGTTCCACGTGCTCGAGAAGTTTATTTCCAGCTACGGCATCATTATCGCGCTACTCGTGGTGCTGATCAAGCTTGTGACTTGGCCGCTGACTTACAAAACCTACGTTTCGCAGGCTCGCATGAAAGTGCTGAAGCCGGAAATCGACGCCATCAAGGAAAAAGCCGGCGACGACCAGATGAAGGCGCAGCAGGAAACTATGAAGCTCTACTCCACCTTCGGAGTTAGCCCGCTAAGTGGCTGCGTACCTACGCTG
The DNA here is from genome assembly GCF_029433095.1 of Hymenobacter sp. YC55. GTDB lineage: Bacteria > Bacteroidota > Bacteroidia > Cytophagales > Hymenobacteraceae > Hymenobacter. The sequence goes on along the minus strand of NZ_JARNTX010000002.1, from coordinate 1,550,764 downwards.
CTCACCATCCCGATTCTGTTCGCCATGTTCCAGTTCTTCCCCAACGCCATTGAGCTGCGGCAAGAACCGTTCCTGTGGGCGAAAGATCTAAGCACCTACGACTCGCCGATTCTGCTGCCTTTCGCGGTGCCTTTCTTGGGTAGCCACATCAGCTTGTTCACGGTGCTCATGACGCTCTCGACGCTGGTAATGACTTGGCAGAGCAACCAAATGAACCCGGCCGCTATGCAAGGTCCGATGAAGTTCTACAGCTACCTAATGCCTGTAATCTTCATGTTCGTGCTGAACAGCTTCGCCGCTGGTTTGACTTGGTACTATCTCGTTTCCAACGTAGTAACGCTCGGCCAGCAGGCCCTCACCCGCCGCTTGGTAGACGACACCAAGATTCGGGCGCAGCTCGAAGCTAACAAGATCAAAAACAAAGACAAGAAGCCCGGCGGTTTCTCGGCCCGCCTTCAGGATGCCATGCGCACCGCCCAGGAACGCGACGCCCAAGCCCGCAAAGGCGACGAAGGCACTTCCGCCTCCGTAGAGCCCAAGCCCAAGAAGCCAACGCGCCGTTCGTAGTAGCCTAAAGGCTTATATCAACAAAACGCCCTCCCGTCAGCCGACGGGAGGGCGTTTTGTTTAACGACGGAAACCGGTCTATTTTTTGAACCTTGTCATGCGACTCTCATTTTTTGTACCCGGTATGCGTCTGCTTCTGTCTTCTTTCTTGTTGGCTAGCTTGCTTGCGTCCTGCGCTTCACAGGCCCAACAACTGCCCAAGGCTCCACAAACGGCCACCAAGCAAAAAGTGAAAACCGATAAGGCTGCTACCAGCAAACCAGCAACGGAGGCCACGCCTGTAATTGTGTTTCGCAAGACGCCGTGCTTCGGCTACTGCCCACATTACGAAGCGCGCATTTACGCCGATGGCCGCATGAGCTACGAAGGCTTCGAGTATGCGCCAGTGGAGGGCAAGCGCGAGGTAAGAATGCCAGCAGCAACCATCAAATCTATCCTGGACAAAGCCCGGGCGTTACACTTCACGGAGTTACCCGAGCAGTACACCTTAGGCACCAGCGACTTGCCTGCCACTAGCCTCACCATTAATCCGGCGAAGGGTACGGCCAAAACTGTAATTGCCGAGGAAGGCGTACCCGCTGACTTAAAGAGCTTCCTAGACTACGTTGAAAAGCAGGTAACTAACGCCTTGGGAGCCTCGACTGATCGGTAGTTACTTCACGGTTTGCATGCTGGCCGAGTTTTCTACCTTTAGTGGAGCAGCGTCTTTGGTTCTGATGTTTACGTTCTCGAAGTGCCAGTCGCGGGAATAGGCGATGCTGCCTGCGGTTGCGCCTTCAATCTGCATGTTCTTGAAGTGGAAATTGGTTAGGAGCGACTCGGGCAGGCCAACTGCATTAATAGCCCGCTTGGCATCTTTGGCCACGATGTCGGAGAGGTAGATGGAGTTGCAGTGGGGTACTCCCTTCTCAGTTGGCTCTACCTTGGTGAGCATCTTTTTCCAGTGCGCGGGCAGGTTGGCCTCGGTGTAGCCTTCGGGTAGTTTCGAGTAGCTGTAGCTCGGGTTCCAGTTCAAGGTCACCTGCAATACATTGCTAACCCCGTTCATGGTGATGTTCTGAAAGTGCACATCCTCCACCGTTCCCCCGCGGGTGGTAGCCGATTTAATATTCATCCCGTTACCGGTGCCGTTGGCGGTCAGGTTGGTGGCAAACACGTGCCGGATGCTGCCCGACGTTTCACTGCCGAGTGTAAGTAGTCCACCACCAGCCCGCGCCACACAGTTCCGAATTACTACGTACTCCGTCGGCCGGTTCACGCGCAGCCCGTCCCAATCCCGGCCCGCCTTCAGACAGAAATCGTCGTCGTTGCAATCAATATCACAGTTCTGAATCAGCACATAAGACGAGGAGTCCACATCGACGCCATCGGTGCTAGGCCCGTGCCCGTCGATGTTGTTGCGCACAATAACCCCATCAACTGTGACCTGCCGGGAATACAGAATCTGCACCGTCCAGAAGCCAGCCTGCTGTAGGGTTAAGTTCTTCAGCGTGATGTTGGACGACTCGGAAATGAGCACCGTGCGCGGCCGTTTGGCGTCGTAGTCCACAATCCAGCGCAAGCCTTTGGGCTCGTATTCGCGGCGCAGGTTCCAGTAGAAATCCCAGAAGGGTTTGCCTTGCGCATTCACTATGCCTTCGCCGGTAATAGCGGCATTGTCTTGGCCAATGCAATTGATAAGCGCGGCCGGCCACTTCATTTCAATCCCCGCAACCCGCGTATCTATTTCCGGATAGTCCTTGATATCCTGACTGCCTTTCAGCTCCACCCCTTTCGCAATAAGTAGATTGACGCCTTTCTTGAGGAAGATAGAACCCGTCAGGTAAGCACCCGGCTCGAACGTAACTAGGCCCCCACCTTTGGCCGCACAAGCATCAATAGCTGCCTGAATGGCGCGGGTGTTCAGTGTGGTGCCGTCGCTCTTGGCACCATATGCTTTTACCTTGAACTCCTGCTTTTTAGTGGGAAAGGTTTTCGCACCCGTCTTTTTCACCCAAGCGGGTTCTGGCTCCGCGGCTAGAGTTGCATTGCTAAAGAACAGCCAAAAAATGCTGCTTAGCACCAGGATGTAGTTGCTATTCATACGCAGATCAAAGGAGTTTCCAAGCCAGCGCCGTACTGGTTTGGCTCCTCAACTTAGATACTAGGTGACACCTAAGCGTCCTGTAGCATCCTGCGTGTACCTCACCCCTTCCCCTCTTCTCCAGCAGTGGAGTCGAATTACTCTTTCCGCACCCGCTCCAATACCAGTTGGTTCATTGGGTTGGGGGTGAGGCCGTGCACATTATTTTGCGTGAGGCGCACCACTTCATCATAGTAAACCGCAATAACTGGGCATTCTTCCACCACAATGCGGTCCATCTGGCGGTAGAGGTCATAGCGCTTTTCTAGGTTTTGCTCTAGCCGCGCCTTTTCATAGAGCCGGTCGTAGGCGGCATTTTTGAAGTGCGTTTTGTTAGGGCCAGCGGGTGCGAAGTTGGGGCTGTAGAAGAGGGCCAAATAGTTTTCCGCGTCGGGGTAGTCGCCGAGCCAGCTGCGGGTGAAAAAGGCGGCACGGCCGTTGTCGATTAACTCGCCGTGGGCAGCGCCTTGGTTTACATCTATTTCCACCTGCACGCCTACTTCGGCCCACTTTTTCTGATAATACTCGCAGTACTCCTTGCTTTCGGCCACGGTGCTCAGGCGCAGGCGCAACGGCTTGTTTGGTCCGTAACCAGCTTCGCGCAAAAGCTGGCGGGCTTTGTCGGGCTGATAGGTGTAGCCAGGCACCAGTTTGGCGCTGAAAGAAGGCAGAGAAGCGGGCACAAAACCTGAATTGCCGGGCAGCCCAATGTTATTGATGAAGTATGCCAAAAACTCCGGCTTGTTCAGCGCATAGTTTAGGGCTTGCCGCACGCGCTTGTCGCGCAAGGCGCGGCCGGTTTCGGCGTTGTCGCCGCGCAGGTTAGTGGGGTCCTGCTGCATACCGATGTACTCGGTGTTCAGGTACGGCACCTTCTGAAGGCGAAACTTGCCCTTGAAATCTTCGCGTACCGAGCCATCGGGGTACAAAATAAGGTCGCGCGAGCCAGAGCGAATACCGCTGATAAAGTCTAGCTTACCTTGCTGGAAAGTCAGAAACTCGGTTTTGCGGTCCTGAATGAAGCTAATCTGCACGGCATCCACGTAAGGCAGGCGCTTACCTTGAGCATCGCGCTTCCAGTAATTAGGGTTGCGGTGGTAGATGATGGCGTTGCCTTCATCCCATTCTTTGAACAGGAATGGCCCCGTTCCAACCGGGTGCTCGCGGAAGTCCTTACCGTAGCGCTGCACGGCCTCGCGCGGCACCACGTAGGCGTAAGGCATCGTTAGCATACCCAGGAACGGAATAAACGGCTCCTTCAAGTGGATGCGCAACGTGGAATCATTTACGGCCACGAAGGCAGTATCAGCAGGCTCGCCTTGTGCGTTTTCCAGCACTTTGCCCCTGAAAATCCAGCCGCCGGGGCTAGCAGTAGCTCCCTCGAGCAGCCGCTTGAAGCTGTATACAAAATCCTGCGCTGTTACGCGCCGGCCTTTGCCGCCCGGAAATACATCGGAGTCGTGAAAGCGCACATCGGGGCGAAGTGTGAAGGTGTAGCGCCGGCCGTCGGCACTTATTTCGTAGCGCCGCGCCACGGAAGGGCCAGGCTTGAGGCTGTCGTCTAACTCCACCAATCCATTGTAGAGCTGCGTGGTAGCCCAGGTATTGGCTTGGTTGCGGGCGAAAGCCGGATCGAGGGAAGAAAGGGATTCGGGCTGATTGTAGCGAAATACACGTCGGGCTTCGGTGGCCGGTGCGGGGCCCTGACAGCCAGCCAGCAACACCAGCGACAGGAAAGCAGAACAGTAAACCAAGCGCGAAATCGGGAGCATGGGAAAGGCGGAATCACGTATATTTGCAACAAAGGTACCCCGTCTGGCTGTTGCCTTTCACGTCTGGTCAGCCACTTTCTTTTCCTTATGCAACTCACGTACTACGGTCACTCCTGCTTCCTTCTCGAAACCGGCGGCAGCAAAGTGCTTTTCGACCCCTTCATCAGTCCGAACCCACTGGCCAAAGACGTGGCCACCGACCAGATTGACGCTCAATTCATTCTGCTCAGTCACGGTCACGCCGACCACGTAGCCGATGCCGAAGCAATTGGCAAGCGCACTGGTGCCGAGGTAGTAGGTATGGCGGAAGTAGTAGGGTGGTTTGGCCAGAAAGGTCTGAAAGCCAACTACGCCATGAACATCGGCGGTAAGGTATCGTTGCCTTTCGGTACCGTGAAAATGGTGGCCGCACTGCACTCCAGCTCCATGCCCGACGGTTCTTACGGCGGCATAGCGGCTGGTTTTGTGGTGGAAGCCGAAGGCAAAACCTTTTACTTTGCCGGCGACACTGCCCTCACCTACGACATGAAGCTCCTCGGCGAGCAATACAAGCTGGACTTCGCCTTGCTACCCATTGGCGACAACTTCACGATGGGTATCGACGACGCGCTGATAGCTGCTGACTGGACTGGAGCCAATAAAATTATCGGGATGCACTACGATACGTTCCCGCCTATTACCATCGATCAAGAAGCAGCCAAGCAAAAGGCTACCCAAGCCGGCAAAGAACTGTTGCTACTCAAGATTGGTGAAACCATTAATTTGTAAGTTTAATGGCTGAATGGTTTACTTGTTAGCTGGTTGCGTGCTCAGGCACAACCCCATTTAACAAGGCGCCACTTCAACCATTCAGCTATTTAGCCATTAATCAAGCCCCCTCATGGGAAAAATCATTGCGGTAGCCAATCAGAAGGGCGGGGTGGGCAAAACCACCTCGGCTATCAACTTGGCGGCCAGTCTGGCGGCTTTGGAGTACCGGACGCTCCTCGTGGACGCCGACCCGCAGGCCAACGCCACCTCCGGCGTGGGCTTCGACCCCAAGGATATTGAAAACAGCATCTACGAGTGCATGGTGGACGGCATCAATGCCCAGGACATCGTGCTCCAAACCAACGTGCTGCCCCACCTCGACCTCATGCCCTCCCACATCGACTTGGTGGGGGCGGAAGTGGAGATGATCAACCTGCCCAACCGGGAGGAAAAGATGAAGGACGCCCTGCGTCCTTTGGCTGATCAGTACGACTTCATTATCATCGACTGCTCCCCTAGCTTGGGCTTGATTACGGTCAATGCCCTCACGGCTGCACACTCCGTTATCATTCCGGTACAGTGCGAGTATTTCGCTCTCGAGGGCTTGGGTAAGCTGCTGAACACCGTCAAAATCATCCAGAGCCGCCTGAACACAGACCTTGAAATCGAAGGCATTCTGCTGACGATGTACGACGTGCGTTTGCGTCTCAGCAACCAAGTGGTAGAGGAAGTGAAGCTGCACTTCCAGCAGCTCGTGTTCGATACCATCATTCCGCGCAACGTAAAGCTAAGCGAGTCGCCTAGTTTCGGCATCCCCGTTATTCTGCACGACGCCGAAAGCAAAGGCAGCATTAGCTACCTCAATCTGGCCCGCGAAATCGTGGAAAAGAACGTGGAAGCTGCTGGAACCTCGGAGCCCGCCGAGGACGCAGCGGCATAGGTCTTAGGTTATCGTTTATCTAGCAGAAGCCCGCGAAATCCGTGGGCTTCTGCTTTTTTAGTGGTTGCTACCTGCCTTAGATGGATTCATATTCCAAGAACGGACTACCACCTGATTTCCGGGTCAGCTACGCTTTGTATAGTGCTGAAGAAGGCGGCCGCAAAACGCCAGCCAACCAGCACATTCGTTGGGACTTCCGCTACGATCACAAAGGTATATCTACCGGCACCTTCATGATTTGGCCGGAGATTCTGCAGCCCAATGGCCAGCTAATGACCGAGCCTTTTGTGCCGACGTATGGGTTAGCAGATATGTTTATTGTCTTCCCTACATCACGGGCTTTGCATCAGCAACATATCAGAGTAGGGCTGCGGGGTTATTTTGTGGAAGGACCCAAACGGGTGGCGGTATGTGAAGTTGTTGCCATCCTTAACCTGCACTCCAATCCAGTGCAATAAACTGCAGCAGGCAAACGGCTTTCATCACAACGTTCCACGCTTATTTTACTTTCGTGGAACAAAATACCCCTTCCCTTCCCGGCGTTTGTGTATTTTTGAATCCCGCTTTTACCGCGCCGTTGCGAGAAGGCGAATTGTAGGTATGTCAAACAAGCAAGAAGAGAAATCTGTTCCAGCTGCACCGTCGGCGGCAGCCAAGCGCAAAATCGGTGGTTTAGGCCGCGGATTGAATGCTTTAATTGAGGGCAGCTACGAGAAAAAGAGCGACCGGGTAGGTCTAGTGCCGCACCCAATGAACTCAGTGGGGCTGATTCCGGTAGGTCAGATTGAAGCGAATCCCTACCAGCCGCGCACGCACTTCGACCAAGATGCTTTGCATGAGCTGGCTGAAAGTATCAAGATTCAAGGCATCATTCAGCCGGTAACGGTGCGCCAAACGGGCACCAATGCCTACCAGCTTATCAGCGGGGAGCGTCGTTTGCAGGCTTCTAAGCTTGCAGGTCTCGACACCATTCCAGCTTACATCCGGAAAGCTGATGACCAGCAAATGCTGGAAATGGCGCTTATCGAGAACATCCAACGCGAAAACCTCAACGCTATTGAAATTGCATTGAGTTATCAGCGGTTGGTGAGCGAGTGCAACCTGAAGCAGGAAGAGTTGGGCGACCGGGTCGGCAAAAACCGCTCGACCGTGACCAACTACCTCCGCCTGCTCAAGCTGCCACCCGATATTCAAATTGGGCTGCGCGATACGGCCATCAGCATGGGCCACGCCCGCGCCCTCATCAATATCGAGAACCCTGAGCAGCAGTTGGCCTTATTTCACCGCATCCTAGCCGAAGAACTATCGGTACGGCGGGTGGAGCAACTAGTACGGGCCGGCCTGAATCCGGTAGAGAAGTCTGGAGCACCTGCAACCAAACCTGCACAAGACATGGCTGGCCAAGTGCCGGTAGCAGAACTACGCCGCACTGAGCGCCACCTAACCGAACGGTTCGGGAGCCGGGTAATGGTGAAGCCAGGTCCGCAAGGTCGAGGCGAAATCAAAATTGCCTTCGATTCGGTGGAAGACATGCAGCGTATCCTGCACATTCTGCAACCCGCGTAGTGCTAGGCAGTTGGAACGTGAGCTACAGTAAGTTTAGCCTATATTTCAGCAGACTAGCTTCTATTTGTCAACGTTATGGATTCAGTTGCCGTTGACTTGCCTTGGCTCCCCGTTATGAAACTTCATTCCTGCTTTCGCAACTTGGCTGCTGCGCTTTTCCTAGCTCTGTCACTGGCGCAGGAAGCGCATGCCCAAGTTACTCCGCCTACCCGCACCACCGTCGTAACGGCAGGACCAGATTCAGCCCAGGTCAGCACACAAATAGTACCCGATTCGGTGCGCCGTACGGCTCGGTTGTTCGGCTTGAAGATGACCAAGCCCGCAAAAGCCGGCTTTCTGTCGGCGTTGCTGCCTGGCGCCGGGCAGATATATAACCGGCGTTGGTGGAAGTTGCCACTGGTGTACGGCGCCGTGGGTGGCACCCTCTACGGGGAGCTATTTTATCTGAAACGGTATCAAACCTTCGTAGAAGCTAAAAGGCTGCGGAATGGCAGTAATACACCCCATCCGGATGAGGGTAAACTCACTAATGAATACCCTAACTCCTCAATTCAGAGAGGAATCAACACTTATAGGCGCCAACGTGACGTGTTCATAGCATATGTAGCCTTGGCGTACGGAGTACAAATAATTGATGCCGTGGTAGACGCTCACCTGCGTGACTTCGATATCAGTGACGATTTGAGCCTGCAATTGGAGCCGACTATGTTGCGGATGCCTACTGCCGCCGTCACACCTGGTATTGGCCTCACTCTCACTTTCAAATAAGCTTCTGCTTGCTCGTTGCTGCTTTCTAGTTGATAATCGACTAGCCTGTTGGCACGACAACTGGAAAGCAGCAACCAGACCCTAGTAATTCAAGAAATGAAGCTTCTGTTGATTGGCTACGGCAAAATGGGCCGCGCTATCGAAGCCCGCGCCGTAGCGCGGGGCCACCAAGTCGTTGGTATTATTGATCCTGCTTATCCCGAAGCCAATATTGCCGACTTCGATACTACCACCGCCGATGTAGCCATCGAATTCACGCACCCTGATGCGGCTTTCGCCAACGTGCAGGCTTGCCTACGTCAGGGTCTGCCTGTGGTGTGCGGCTCTACGGGTTGGCTTCATCATTTTCAGGAGGCCGTAAAGCTGTGTCAGGCCAATGATGGCTCCCTGTTTTACGCCTCCAACTATAGTGTGGGCGTAAACCTGTTTTTTCATTTCAATGAATACATCGCCACCAAAATGCATCAGTTTGGCGGCTACGATGTGCAGGTGCGCGAGATTCATCACACCCAGAAAGTAGACCAACCCAGCGGCACTGCCCTGACGGCGGCAGAAGCAATTCTGCGTCATTTCCCAAGCAAAACAATTTGGCGCAACGAGGCAGCACAAGCGCCCAACGAGCTAGCGGTGCTTAGCGAAAGAATAGGCTCGGTGGTAGGCACCCACATTGTAACCTACACCTCCGAAGCTGATACCCTTGAACTCAAGCACGAGGCACATACCCGCGACGGATTTGTAGAGGGCGCCTTATTAGCTGCCGAGTGGCTTCCTGGGCACCAAGGGGTATTTGGCATGAAGGATTTGCTAGGTATTTGAACGGCTTGCTACTTGAATTGTTAACTAGCTGGTTGCTACAGCTTAGTTGAGAAGGAAAAAGCCTGGCAAGGTTTGAATGATATAGCTGTTGCCCCTTAATTTCTTCGGATATTCCGACTTTAAATTACTGCCTGGCTTTAGGCCGGGCCTTACCTGATTTCGCACTCTTGCTATGGCCGTACAACAGTCCTGGGAACAACGCATGAAAGCGGCTTCCGCGCCTAAGCCTATCGAAAGAAAGAAAAGCTTCTTTCGGGAATGGGGAGATGCCATTCTATTCGCGGTAGTAGCCGCTACCCTCATCCGCTGGGCTACCTTCGAGGCCTATACCATCCCGACGCCTTCGATGGAAGATTCGCTGTTGGTAGGCGACTATCTGTTTGTAAGCAAGCTGCATTACGGACCACGCACTCCCCAGACGCCGCTACAAATTCCGCTTACTCACCAAACACTTTGGGGCACCGGCCTTAAAAGCTATTCCGACGCTATTCAGCTACCGAGCTACCGCCTGCCTGGCTTCTCGGAGGTGAAAAGTGGCGACGTGGTGGTGTTCAATGTGCCCTTCGAAAACCAGCACCCCGCCGACTTGCGCACCAACTATATCAAGCGTTGCGTAGCAGTTGCCGGTGATGTCTTGGAAATTAAAGACACGCAGGTGCTTGTCAATGGCAAGCCGATGGTAAATCCGCCGCAAAGTCAGAACCGCTACTTCCTGCAGGTGCCCCAGCCCAATGACGACCTCAAGAAGGCGTTTCAACAGCAAGGCGTCACCAATTTTAACCGTCCGGATGGTCAACCCGAGCCACTCTACGGCATGCAGGAGCCTACCTTCATGATTGATGCCACGCCGGCCACTGCCGATTTTTTCCGCAAGCAGCCTTACGTAAAAGCAGTAGTGCAGGATAAGGCAACCCCTGGTCAAGCGGAGCCCGATGTTTTCCCGAACAACCCGGACTACCCACAAAGCACGCCGCAGCCCATCAACAACTGGAACAAAGACAACTACGGTCCTCTGCAGCTACCCAAGAAAGGACAAACCGTACAGCTTACGCCGCAGAACACGCCTATCTACGAGAAAATCATCATGCGCTACGAGCACAATGAAGGCGTAACCATAATAAATGGCGTATTGATGCAGAATGGTCAGCCCTTAAAGAGCTACACCTTCAAGCAGAACTATTACTTTATGATGGGCGACAACCGCCATGACTCGCTTGACTCCCGCTATTGGGGCTTCGTTCCTGAAGACCACATCGTCGGCAAAGCCGTTATGATCTGGATGTCCGTTGATCCGTATGCTGACTTCTTCCACAAAATTCGCTGGAGCCGGCTTTTCAACACGATCCACTAACTCTCGGGTTGTAATACTTACACAATATGAAAAAGGGCTTGCCAACTGGCAAGCCCTTTTTCATATTGTGTAACGAAGCAGGTTTACCGCTCCCAGCAACTACGTAATCTACTTCAGTCCTTTACCTACCAAACAATGGGCTTCAGGCTGTGCTCCTGCAGGTAGGCATTGGTTTTACTGAAGGGGCGAGAGCCAAAGAATCCTCGGTCGGCAGCATAAGGTGATGGGTGCGCCGCTTTGAGAACAAGATGCTTACGCTCGTCTATCAATTCGGCTTTCTTCTGCGCATAAGCGCCCCACAGAATAAAGACGACGTTTTGCTTCTGCTCGGAAATGGTTTGAATAACGGCATCGGTGAATTGTTCCCAGCCCTTCTTTTGGTGGCTGCCAGGCTCGGCCGCCCGCACCGTAAGCGTAGCATTGAGCAGCAAAACGCCTTGTTGCGCCCATCGGTCGAGGTTGCCGTTGGGAGCAGGCGGCGTACCGGGCAGATCATCCTGTAGTTCCTTGAAAATATTTTGCAAAGACGGAGGGGTACGCTTGTCTTCTGCCACTGAGAAACTCAACCCGTGCGCTTGTCCTTTACCATGATAAGGGTCCTGGCCAAGAATCACCACTTTCAGCGCTTCAAACGGACAGGCATCAAAAGCATGGAAAATTAGTGGCCCTGGTGGGTACACCGTAGCCGTAGCGTACTCGCCCCGCACAAAAGCAATTAAATGTTGAAAATATGGTTTCTCAAATTCTGGCTGTAATACCTTGCGCCAACTCTCTTCTATCTTTACATTCATACGTTGGAAAGAAATTATTGCGGATTGAGCGGACCCTGTTTGGCTCCGGCTGCGTACATAAACCAAATTCCGGCCCCGGCTGTTAGTCTCACCACACCGCACAGTAATCATGAATACGACCACCACGCAGGGCGTTACCGTGAGCGTCACGACAAACTATTTGCCTGACTATTCGAGCCCTGGCCAAGAACACTACGTATTTGCGTACAAGATTGATATTCGTAATAACGGCGAATATACCGTGAAGCTGTTACGCCGTCACTGGTACATACATGATGCCAACGGTGTAGTACGCGAAGTTGAAGGCGAAGGCGTAGTAGGCCAGCAACCGGTTTTGGAGCCGGGTGAGGCACACCAGTATGTTTCGGGTTGCAACTTGAAATCCGGGCTCGGTAAGATGCGCGGCACCTATGAAATGGAGCGCCTCGCTGATGGCAGTGTATTCACGGTTGAAATTCCGGAATTCACCCTTGTAGTGCCATACCGCCTGAATTAACCTGCTCCGAATAACCAAACGGTTGAATTGTTTGATGGCTGGTCGTTCAGCAACATGTTGGAACGACCAGCCATCTGAACGATTCAACCATTTCGCTATTTAACTCAACTGTCAAAAATTTGCTTTTCCAAGCTCTTCGCTACGTTCAGTTTTTTTTTCGCTCGGGGAATGCACATGGGCTGCATTCCCCGTTCGTTTTTGGGCTCTACAATCACGTTATCCACCACGACGGTCAGTTCGCAGCTTTCCAAGACATTGAGGCTAGACGACAGAAGTTGCTACAAAGCCAGCAACAAATAGAAGTTCGCGACTTCGGGGCGGGCTCACACACCGGCGCCGGCCGCCGCCGCCGCATAGGCGACATAGCCCGCGCCGCTGCCAAGCCGTCCAATCTGGCGCAACTGCTCTTTCGGCTGGTTAATCATTTCAAGCCGCGCACTATTCTGGAGCTTGGCACTTCGCTTGGCCTCACCACCGCCTATTTAGCGGCCGCCGACTCCCGCAGCCGGGTGCTCACGTTTGAAGGTTGCCCTAATACAGCCCAAATTGCCCGCGAAACGTTTCAGACACTTCACCTGCGCAACATAGAACTAGTTGAAGGCAACCTCGACGAAACCCTCGCTCCTACCCTAGCTACTCTTAACGCGCCTCTTGACTTCGCCTTCTTCGACGGCAACCACCGCTACGAGCCAACTCTGCGTTACTTCAACCTGTGCGTAGCTCACCGCACAGAGCGAAGCGTGTTCGTGCTCGATGATATTCACTGGTCCAGCGAAATGGAACGGGCTTGGAACACGATTCGCCAGCATCCCGAAGTCCGCTTGACCATTGACCTGTTCTTTGTGGGGTTGGTGTTCTTCCGACGCAACCAACCCCGACAACACTTCCGGCTCCGCTTCAATAGCGCATTAGATAAGTTGCTGGACCGTACCAAGTGGCTTTCAGCTTAAAGCCTACAAGCAGACTGCGGCAGTTGTTACCGTACGGCCTCCCGCACTTTCGTCAGCTTCACTAGCAGGTCTTCCAACTTGTCAAGGGCTAGCATATTCGCGCCGTCCGATTTGGCAGTGGCTGGCGTAGGGTGCGTTTCAATAAACAAGCCATCGGCTCCGACGGCAATGGCCGCTTTGGCAATGGTTTCGATAAGAGCCGGCTGCCCGCCCGTGACGCCGCTGCTCTGGTTGGGTCGCTGCAAAGAGTGCGTTACGTCCATCACCACGGGCACCCCAAACTCGCGCATAGCGGGCAAGTTGCGGAAATCTACTACAAGGTCGGAATAGCCAAACGAGTTGCCCCGGTCAGTGAGGATAACGTTCTGATTGCCCGACTGACGCACTTTGTCGACAGCAAACTGCATAGCCTCCCCGTTCAGAAACTGGCCTTTCTTGATATTTATCACTTTGCCTGTTTCGGCAGCGGCAATCAGCAAGTCGGTTTGCCGGCACAAGAACGCGGGAATTTGCAGCACATCCACATACTCCGCCGCCAGCGCCGCCTCTCCCGATTCGTGGATATCGGTAACGGTAGGCACGCCCATTTCACGGCCGACTTTCGCCAGAATCTGCAGAGCTTTTTCGTCGCCAATACCGGTGAAGGAATCGAGGCGGGAGCGGTTGGCTTTGCGGTATGAGCCTTTGAAGATGTAAGGAATCTGCAGCTTGTCGGTGATGTGGCGCACTTTCTCGGCAATGCGCAGGGCCATGTCTTCGCCCTCAATCACGCAGGGACCAGCCATCAAAAAGAACTGACCAGAATTAGTATTGCGGAAATGCGGCAGGGTGTTGGCGAGGAGTTCAAGCATGGAAGGAGAAATGTAGCATACGCAGAAGCTCAAGCCAACCGGCCTCAGCTATTTCAAGAAGCCAAAGGTAGCAGAGACGCGCATCTTACCCCGCTTAACATATTCTTCGGCGGCGAACCATAGCAAGCAACTGGTGCGGCAACGCGCAACAGGCAATATTTTGCATTGCGGTTGTTGGCAGCAACAGCATACACCGCGGCTAGTTGTGTGCTGCTTTCTTTTTCAAACAAATAAACAGCTCCCTGCCTTGCCTCGGCCGAAGCGAATTATAGGCCGTGTCGAAATGCACAAAGTCGAAGTAGGGCTCGAAATACGACCGGTATTCTTCTCTAGTACCTCCGAACGGGGGCTCCGGCGAATCGCCAAAGTCAGTTTCGAATAGCAATCCGACTACTATTCCGCCTGGGCGCAGCAGATGGGCACACTGCTCGGCGTAAGATGGACGCAGGGCTGGATCTAGGGCGCAAAAGAAGGTTTGCTCGACCAGCATATCAAACGGAGGCGTTGGTTGGAGCGTGAAAAAATCTTGGTGAAGCAAATGAGCTACTGGGAAGTCGGGAACACGCTGCTGAAGCGCCCGCAAGGCTTCCTCGGCAATATCTGCCACAAAAACATTTCTAAATCCTTTCTGGTGAAGGTACTCGGCTTCGTAGGCGCGTCCAGCACCCGGAACAAGAATTCGCCAATAATCAGCAGGCCCTAATTGGTCGAAATATTCGCGCAGCGGCGGCGTTATAGCGCCAGCATCCCAGCCCGTCTGGTTGGTTGCATAGCGCCGGCTCCAATACGCTTCATCGAGTTGAGTGGTAGGTTTCATGCAGACCTCGTACCTTTCACTGTCTGATTTTACTTGACAGAAGTTAGATTGTTGTAAAATTTCGTTTGTTTGCGCATACAAGATACTACACTATCGGCGCGTCCGACCTTTACTTAACCCTGCTTGCAATGGAACAAGAACAAAGCCCAACCCCCCGGAACAACAGTCGCTTTTTACTCATCGTCGCATTGGCGCTGGTGCTACTTGGCATCAACGGCGTCCTGTATTGGATGAACCGGCAGAAAACCCAGGAGAATGAGCAACTCACTACGCAGGTAACTGAGAAAGATTCCAAGCTGCAAGAGCAAATCAAACAGTACGAAACGCTCAAAGCCGATTTCGAGCGGCAGAGCCAAGAAGTACAGTCGATGGGCCTGTCCAACGACTCCTTAGAAGCCCGGATTGCTTCTATCAATGCCGACTTGCTGAAGCTTCGTTCTTTCAAAGCCGGTAGTTTCTCTATCAAGGAGCAGCAGCGCTTCAAGCAGCGCGCCATCAACTTTGAGGCACAGCTTCGCAAGAAGGACGAAGAAATTGCTCAGCTCAAAGCTGACAACGAAGCGTTGTACACCGAAACCACTACTCTCAAAGAGCGTCAGAACAAGCTCACGGACACTATCACCACCATTGCCCGCTCCAACCAGGAGCTGAGCGAGAAAGTAGCGGTAGCATCGCGCCTTCAGGCCGAGAACATCCGCATTGGTGTACTGAACTCGCGCGACAAGGAGAAGGATGATGAAGACAATGAATTCAAAGCCAAGCGGGTTGAGAAGGTAAAAATCACCTTCAACTTGGCTCGCAACGACGTGTCGCCCAAGGAAACCAAGCAGATCATGCTACGCCTGATCGAGCCCGACGGCGCTGCTCTCTACAACCTGAGCACTGGTGGTGGCACGTTCATGGTCGATGGCTCCGAGGCTTTTTACACGGCCAAGCAAGACCTCGTGTTTGACAATACCCGTCAACCTGTTCAGTTCCTCTACGCGAAAGGCGCCCCATACAAGACTGGCCAGCACACGGTTGAATTGTACGAGGGCGGCGTTATGATTGGTAAAACGTCTTTCACTCTGAAATAAGCGTGACCTAGCTAGATCAGCTTGCTTGAATTCAGCTAGTTTAAAATTTCATCAATGAAAAGGGCCACCTCTATCTGAGGTGGCCCTTTTCATTGGTTTTATTAGGAGTAGGCGTGAAAGCAGAAGCTTGTTTCTGCACCTAAAGACAAATAATACATGCAGGTTAGCTACACCTTCGCTTCGTATTCTTCCAGCTTCTTCAACACAGCCGTTATGTTTTCGGTGAGGAGCACAATCACAGCGCCTTGTGGAGCATTGGCCATTACATAATCCACCGCCTCCAATTCATTTTCGATGTAGGTGATGGGCAGTTCTGGTTTGTCGAGGCGCAGGCCACGAGTCATGATGTCTTTCAGGAACTCGGCCGTCTTGCCCCGCAGGTCCCGATCTTGACGGAGAATTACTTCATCGAAGATGCGACCAGCTACACGAGCGAAACCTAGCGTGTCTTCATCACGCCTGTCTCCCAACCCCGATACCATCCCAATCTTACGGGTAGCTTCCGTAGCATCCAGAAACTTCGCAAAGTTTTCTAGGCCGTGCGTGTTGTGCGCATAGTCTACAATGACTTCGAACTTCGGAAACTTAAATAAGTTCATGCGGCCGGGCGTCTTGCTGGCCGACGGCACAAACGTGCGCAACGCTAGTTTGATGTCCTCCCGCTCCATGCCCGCCAAATAACCAGTCAGGGCCGTTGCCAAACTGTTTTCGATGTTGAATGTAGCCCGCCCACCAAAGGTCACGGGAAATTCCGCGGCCCGGTCGATGCGCAATTTGTAACTGTTCTTATAGATGGTTACGTAGCCTTCCTCGTACACGGCCGCTACACCGCCCGCTTCTACATGGTCGAGAATGCGCGGGTTTCTTTCATCCATGCTGAATAGCGCCACCCGGCAGTCCACCTTTTCACGCATTGCGTACACCAAATCATCGTCGGCATTGAGCACCGCCCAGCCATTTTTGCGCACGGTCCGCGGCAATACGCCTTTCACAGCGGCCATTTCCTCGACCGTATGAATATCGCGCATCCCTAAGTGGTCGGCGGCTACGTTGGTTACCACGGCAATGTCGCAGGTGTGAAAGCCAAGACCCGAGCGCAACATACCACCCCGCGCCGTCTCCAGCACCGCGTAGTTGATAGTTGGGTCTTTCAATACAAATTCGGCACTGACACCGCCCGTACAGTCGCCTTTCTGCAATTGCCGCCCTTGAATGTAGATACCATCCGTGGTCGTGAAGCCTACCTTGTAGCCCTTTGCCGTTATCATATGAGCAATAAGGCGGGTGGTTGTGGTTTTGCCGTTGGTACCCGTAATGGCAATAATTGGGATGCGAGAATCACAGCCGGGCGGAAACAGCATGTCTACTACGGGCTCCGCAACGTTGCGCGGCAAACCTTCGGTGGGTGAAATATGCATCCGGAAACCAGGTGCAGCATTTACTTCAATTACGGCACCGCGCGTCTCATTGAGCGGTACCGCAATATCAGTCGTCATCAGGTCGATGCCGCAGATATCGAGCCCTACAATGCCGGCTACGCGTTCCGCAAGCAGCACGTTGTAGGGGTGCATTAAGTCCGTCACGTCGGTGGCTGTGCCACCCGTACTGATGTTGGCGGTACTCTTCAGATACACCGTTTCCCCTTCTGGCAGCACCGATTCCAGGGTCAGCTTCAACCCCTTTAGAATGTCAAGCGTGTGCTTGTCGGCTTTGATGCTGGTGAGCACCTTCTCATGCCCTACCCCACGGCGCGGGTCCTTGTTTACTTCGTCGATCAGTTCTTGGATAGTATGCTGCCCGTCGCCGACTACAGCAGCAGGGGTGCGCTTGGCGGCAGCTATCAGTTTGCCGTTCACGACTAGTAGCCGGAAGTCTGCTCCCTCAATAAATTGCTCGACAATAACTGCTCTAGAATACGCTTGCGCCATTTTCAGGCCCTCCACCGCATCTTCCCAATTCATGATGCGAATAGTGACACCTTTGCCGTGGTTGCCATCGAGCGGCTTGGTTACCAACGGAAAGCCCAACTCTTCAATAGCATCTCGCAATCCATCTTCAGAATACACGGTAGTCCCCTGTGGCACCAGCACGCCGGCATCATGCAGCATGGCCTTCGTGCGGTTCTTATTGCCCGCTATTTCCACTCCTGCGTGCGAGGTATAGGTGGTAGTAGTGGCCCAAATGCGCTTCTGGTTGACCCCGTACCCAAGCTGGATGATACCGCTATTTTTGAGCTGGATATACGGTATGCCCCTTGAGGCAGCCTCCGACACTATACTCCAGGTGCTTGGCCCGATGAACTCTTCCTCTCGAATTTCGTGCAGTTCATCGATAATGGGCTTTAGGTCCACCTGTCTCTTTTGGCAGAGCGATTCCACAATTTCCACGGCAGCTTCGGCGGCACGGCGGCCGGCCCGCTCTTCCTGGTAACTAAACACCACGAATTCAACTCCCTCCTCGCGCGCTGGGTACGACTTGCCCCAGTACACAGGCATTCCGGCTTGGCGCTGGAGTTCCAGGGCTACGTGCTGAATAACATGCCCGAGGGGCTCGCCATCAGCTAATTGTTCTTGCGTTAAGGGTGGATGCTTGGCCGCTTGCTTCTGCGACTCGAAAGCAGCGTGCGGCTTGCCAAGTTCGGGCATTAATTGCGTGAGACGTTCGGCTAGTTCTGGCACCGCATTCGACCATTGGTCGGCGTAGTCCTCAAGATCCACTTTCATTACAATTAGCTTGTAATGTTTAACGGACCAGTAGCTGGGCCCGCGCATGGTGCGTAGGTCAATAATCTTCATAAGAAGCAAGAAGTGGAAGGCGTAGGAGGCAAATAATGCCCGTTGTACGCGGAAGCTAAATGTAGGGATTTGAGCTAGGATACCTATTATTTCTCCCTACACCTCGGCTTTAGCGCTTTATTTTCTTGGTATCTCGACTCTAAGCGCACACTATACTGCTTAGTGGGGAGCACTTTCAATTTCCGCTTTTCTATGAAAGCTACCTCATCCAACGCAACTGTCGTATTGTAACCCGACTAAATAAGAAGGCCCACTAGCAGTGCTAGTGGGCCTTCTTATTTAGTCGGGCCTGCTTATAAATTGCACCCAAAAAATTTGCCCCGGTTGGGGCTAATCAACCGGGGCACTCGGTACGCAGAAAACAGGAAAAAGAGGTGACGGGCGGACCCGCACTTCCGGACAAAGGTAGACGAAAAGTGCCTAAGCGGCATCATCTACCGGTTTTTTGTCTACCGGTTTCGACAAGCTTTGCCGCCCCGTGTCCGGCACTTGTTGTACTGATGTTGTACTCAGCGCCTGGTACACTTGCCGGGCATGCTCGTCCACGGCATAGGTGTCCATTTGCTGCAAATATAGCTGCGTGGTGCGCGTGTTGGTATGGCCAAGCAAGCTGCCTACGCCGCGTAAATCGCCTTTCAGCGTGCGGTCAGCCAGCGTGGCCAGCGTGCGCCGGGCTACGTGGGAGCTAAGCTTCTTGGAAATACCATACTGCTTGGCGGCCCGCTTCAGGTTGGCATTGATCTTCGACGTCATCTGCTTGGTGAGCTCCAGCTGGTCGCGTGGGTGTAGCTGCTCGAAGTTCGCTGGCAAGTAGGGTAATATATAGGAGTCGGGTTTTGGCTTGCTTCCATCGGCCGGGCGAAACGAGTCGAGCAGCGCCGCTAGCTCTGGCGTCTCTTCCACTTCCTTCAGCCGGCCGCCCTTGTCCATCACGAACCGAACCCTGCCGCCAGCGCGGTCCTTCCACTTCAGGCGTAGAATGACACCGATGCGGGAGCCGTGCAGGTAATACTGCAAGTAATACACGGCCCGGGCCAAGTGCCGCTCCTTGGCAAGGGCAACCGTTTCGAAGTTGTCCACCTCCTGCTTATCCATCCACACCCGTTTGGGCTTGGCTTCTGGGTACTCGTACAACGCCATGGGGTCTTTATCGGGCGTGAGCAACCGCTTTTTGATTGCCTCCCTTATAAAGGAGTGTAGCGTCTTTAGGTTCTTGACGGTGGTGGTGCCGGCGTTGCCCAGTTCGGTGAGCAGGTAGCGCTCGTACTTTTTAAGCAGCTCCTCCGTGATGAGCGGAATAGGCAACGGTACGGGAACGGGGCTATGGCACTCGCGTTGGTACCATGTCTCCAGCTTATCCACTATTGGCGTGCGGGAGTCAATAGTACCCTGGCTCCAACCGGGCGAATCCACTCCTTTCTTATAGGCTTCGTCGATTAGCTTTTGCTCCTCTTGCAGACGCCGGCGGCAAAAGGCAAAGAAGTCAGGGGCCGTAGGGTCGAGGTCACCATTGCGAAGCGTAGCCTTTAATTGGTCGGCTGACCAGGTAGGATGTTGCTGCGCGAGCTTGCGGGCCCGGTTGTACCACTCCAGCAACTCCTTATTATACTGTGTGTACTCGCGGTGGCTCGACTTCACCCAGTTCTCTTTTTCGAGCGTAGCCTTCACATTCCAATGTTTCTCGGCAACGGTAACGCCCGTGTTGGTGAAGCGGCTTATCCGGTTTACCGTGATGCGCAGGCGCACATCATGAAGACCATCGGCGTCGGCGCTGGCAGCTAGAGTTATTTTGAAGGTGGCAGGCATTAAAAACTCATCAACTTTTATCTAAGAGAAAATAGAGCAATATTTCTTTTATGCGTATTTCAAATCTCTTGAGCATAATAATTGTTAATAACTATTTTCACAAATCCCTTTTGTTTTTGCGCCGACATATTATCATATAATCTTATACCTTCTGCTAATATAGGTCCTGGATCATTCTCCTTTATGTAAGGAATGATAGCTGTATGCACTAATAATAATTGAGCTTCGATATCATTCTCTTTGTGTTTATACAAATAATCTTTGAAACCATTTGGATCATTTACATCATTTATAGCTTTGAAAATACTCTTCTGCAATAAATTTAATTCAACTTTCTCAAAAATTGAAGCCTTATTAATTTTACTTGAGGGCGTAGACCCCAACACCCTAAGTAAATTAGAGGGATGAGTATAATCAGAGTCATAAAACGTTTGAAACGATTTAATTCGCACCACTTCGTTTCTAAGCTCTTCTAGTGCCTGAACTACGCTTACTTGTTCGGTAGGTATAGTAGCAGGGTTGATTGTCACTTCGGTGAAGTGAGATAAGTAAGGACGATATTTACCTGCTATATCATCCTTGTAAACAGAATCAATAAGCTCCGATAATTCAATTTTAAATTTTACCAAAGCAGAGTATCTAAGATTTCTTCCATAATTATAATAACGTAACTGGCCTATATCGAATGGATATTTTTTCTCTGAATCAAAAATAATTATAACTGGCTTTTTTGCTGCGAATCTTAATCCCAATTCAATCATGACGTTGGGATTCATATCACTCACATCACATACTACTATTTCGTTATGAAATATGTTATTTATGATTGTTGAGTGAATTATATCAGCTTTGCCATTTGCGCTTACCAAATTAGCTTCAAAGCCCACACTACCCGCTGCATCCTGAATCACTTGTAATACATCTTGCCAGTGCTCTTCTGAGTAGCCTTCAGATGCACTAATAGGCATTATAATTCCGCATTTAGGCTTTGGGGCTTCTGCTGCCTTCTCTTTTTCTGACACTGGAATAGTATTTAAAGTATTGCTGGCTAAGCGACGGCCGTATTGTTTTTTACAACTGGTTAATAGCAGAACTTACACCCATCCATGCTCTGCATAGCTTCAGCCTTGCTGATTTTCACAACTGACGCATTGCACCGGTTCAAGCCCCGGCAGTCAGGAGTTGCGTGATACTTCACAGTGTTACCACTGTTGCACATATACACACTAGCGCCGGTGACTCTGCGAATTGGTGCCGGTGCTGGTTTCTTAGTCGCAGTTGGTCGTGTTACTGAGTGAGTAACCGCAACCGGCTTTGCTACAGAGGCCACTGCAACCGTCGTTTCAGCAATCCGATCCAGACTATCCTGCCGGGCCTGGTGGCGGACAAACACTATTCGCGTTAGGCTATCGGTAACAGCTTGCTGTCGGCGTGCGAGCTGCACTATGCTGTCTTGCCGGGCTTGATAACGGCGCTGGGCTACTTCTCTGGCTTGCTGCTCGGCAAGGCGGGCCGCTGTATAGCGACGCTGGTGTTCTTTATTATAGAAAGCAGATTCAGCTTCGTAAGGCGCGGTGTCCCACTTCGGTTGTAAACTTTTAATATCCCTGATATAGGCTTGAGCAGCGTAGGTATTAGGGCAGATAGATTCCATCTCAACCTGTAAAAAGTTCTGATGAACTTGTGTCAAGTAGCTTTCTAGCTGCCGAATGGTGCTGGCAGCATCCCCGCGCAGCTTGTTTTCAGGCGTGCGTTTCATAGGGATAGAATCCTGCCCTACCTTGAAATAAGTGGTGAATTCACCCAGCTTGTTTCCGCGGTTTTTAATGGCTTTAGAGCCAAGACTTATGCCTTCACCAAGTAGCATAGCAGCTTCAGCAACCTGTGCTGAAGCAAAGAATGGGAGCAGCCAGAGGGCTGTTACAATGAGTAAGTGTTTTTTCATAAATATTAGACTGTTAGCTTTTTCCTATAAGACCACATTTCCAGCACCTCAGATGGCATAATGAGGTCTGGCTTAAACTCTGGGTTGTCAGACTCGATAATAAGATACCCTCGCTTTGCTACAGCATTCGTGACACGCTTGAGGCAAATGCCTTCCGTGGTTACAATCACGTACACAGTGCCATCTACTATTTCCTCAGGGCGCTCTACGTGCTCACATATCACGATATCGCCAGGTTGAAAATCCGGTGTCATGCTAGTGCCCGCCACCTCGAACATGCGAAAGTTGCCGTGTTCAAAACCAGGTAGTGAATAAGTAGGTAGCGTTCCTAGATACTCCTCATCATTAAAGCTTTTACGATAGCCCGCCTCTGCTTTGTGCGGTACCATAAGCATCTGGGCCTTTTGTTGATTATTAGTAATGATGATACGGGTAGGCATGCTATTAAACGATTCTTTGCCAGTGCGGACACCAGTCTCAATGTACTCTGGTGTAGTATGATAGAGTTCCGCCAACTTGCGTAGCACACTCATTTTAATCTTAATAGCAGGGTTCTTTTCGTATTTGCCCAGTTGCGAATAAGTCACGCCCACCGACTCCCCTGCACTTCTCAACCACTGCTCAACCTCTCTTAGTGATAGATCCGACTGCCGACGCAGCTCTGAGAGACGTGTTGCTTGGTCTGATTTCATTTTTCTAAGCGAGATATTTCCACAAAACAATACGTGGCAACACACTTTGACAAACTTTGTGTCATACAATGTTGTTTAGTGTCAAAACGTGTAATATATTTGTGCTATACATAAACCAATAGGACTCCATGGCACACGCAACAGCACCTCCTGAAACCAAGACTTATCCTGTTCGCACGAACACGGCCGAGTTTGTCAAGAATGCGTTAATTCAAGAACAAGGGCGCAGACAGAGCGCTAAAGGCGAAAAAGTTACTCTCATGAGTATAGCCGCTGAATGGCTTGAGGAAAAGGCAACAGCTCAGCTGTCGCAGAGAGAGTAGCTTTTTTTTGTGTCATGCTTGTGTCAAATCGTGTCAAAACTATAATCTTTCTATGACTAGCCTGGAACAATTAGCGGCCCTCCCCGCCCAGCTTCAAGAGCTTAGCCAACGAATGCTCCAAATGGAGTGGCGGCTTTTGGCCTATGTCGAGTCAGTGAATGATGAGGTGGACACACACGAAGCCCTGAAAATCACTGGCATCAAGTCCCGGGACACGCTGATTAAGGAGCGGGACCGTCCAGGCAGCCTAATCAAATACAGCAAGCACGGCCGGTCGGTGAGTTACTCGCGCAAGAGTTGCATTGACTACAAGCTCTCCCGCCGGCTCAATCAATACTCTCCGGCCCCTATGCGGCTGATCTCCTAGTTTCTCTTCTTCCTGCTCTTCCTCTTCTGACCAAGATGGACCTCGCAACCGCCTCCCTCAACCCGGCTTTCGTCGTGGTGCCGGCTTACCTACCGACTCGTCAAGCCCTCGCCTTTTGGCTTACCAATCCGCTGCTACTTGATGCGCACCCCGCGCTCGTGGCAGAACGCACCGAGCAATACCCCGGCTGGAGTGCCGCTGAGCAACTCGGCTTGCTTACTCGCCTCAAATCTTGCCGTGACAAGCTGCGCCACCAAGTGGCTGTCAGCCGCGACCCCTTACCCATGGCTGAGCTACTGCGCTTGATCAACGCGCATGAAGCCTCGCTGCTAGAGATGGAGCGCATCAACGTCCGCGCCTTTGCCTTTCGCCTGCACAGCTCCGAACACCAGTGGTACTACGATTTCCTCTCCGCGGCCTTCGCACTGCGGGAAGAGGCACTTATGGCACAAGCCGCCTAACTCTTATTTCATCTTTAACCATTCTGACCGATGGCCCTTATCCTCACCACCACCCGAAACCACGCCCGGCGTGAAACCACGGTTACGGCAACCGACAATGGCCGCTTTATCTGCTCTGAAACCATGTGCGGCACTGGCGCCCGCGTCGCTGCCCATTTGGAGAAACAAGTGCGTGCTGCTGCTCAATCCGAAATGCAGCGCCGCCTACGCACCGCTCCAGGTATGCCCCTCCCTCAATCAGTACTGAACCTCTGCTAACTGGCCCCACCCTATGGAAAATCTTCTTTCTAAAGTTTCTCCGGTGGTGTGGCGAGTGGTAGCTCACTTGGTCCTGAGTGGGCTGCTTGCCTTGGTCATTCGCGCCTATCTCAGTCGCTAAACCGCAAAAAGAAAGGGGCTACGGTCTGACCACCGCAACCCCTTTATCCTATAAATTCTTCAATCCTTCACAAATATAATGGAAGCTTCGAAAACTGAATCTCAACGGGACAAATTAAATCGTCTTTATTCTGTCTACGGCCTGCTGAAAGAGGATGTGCATAAGCACAACCACTATACTATCATTCGCCGCACGGGCATCGAGAAGATAGCCGCCAAGGAAGGAATTCGCCTTACCTACGAGGTATGCAGTGCTGGAGCAGATTATGCCGCTGTAAAGGCTATTGCTAAGAAAGCAGTCGGCTCCAAGTTTATTACTGTGGAGACGTTTGGTAGTGCCTGCCAAACTACGAGCCAGAATAAGTATTACCTGGAAATGGCAGAGAAGCGGGCCAAGAGCCGCGCTATCCTGCAAATCACAGACTTGTATCAGGAGGGGGTGTATGGGGAAGACGAGGCGGATGATTTCGACCGCCGGCGTAATCCGGAGCCCCAGGCCGAAGCGCCTCGCCCCTTGCAGCCGGCCGCGCAAGAGCCCACGCCGCTGGCTTCAACCGCCCCGGCTCCCTTCATTACACCCGACCAAAACGAGGCGGAGGAGCCCTTGACTAAGGTAATTGTCGTGGCGATGCTCAAGGATGCGGATACGCTTGACGATTTGCGCAGCCTGTGGCTAAATGAGGCCAAGCCCTACCACAACGATTTGGATGTGTTCGACGCCAAGGAGACGCGCAAGAACTATCTGCAGCTCAATCAGAAGCTAGCCTAGTCTACGAAGCTCCGTTGCCAGGCCTGCCGGTAGCGGGGCTTACTGCCTCAAACTCCTATCCAAACAAGCTTATTCTAATGGGATGCTTCACTATCAAACGGGACGAGTTCCCTCCCCGCCCGTGAGTACCGCGCCGATGATGGCTGCCCACGTGGGTGGCTCCAGTACTCTGCTCCCTACCCGTCGCATGCTTCCAATACGTCAAAACATAAACCAGCTCACAGGCATCAACCGGACCTATAAGGCGGTGCTGATTGAAGTGTGTGAGCTGGTAGAGAACGGTACTAAAGGCAACTGCTCCGCCGATAACGACCACTTCGCCTCCCGCCTCTCGGCTAGCCTACGCACCATTTCGCGCACGTTAACTGGGCTGGAAAAGCTGGGGCTCATCGAGTCTTTTGGGGCCACCAATAAGCGCGTAATTCTGCCCACTCCAGGCCTGCGCGCCTGCTATGCTGGCACCGATACCACCGCTGCCTTAAATGCCCTCTCAGACGCCTTAATCAGCGCTACTTCTGACGGCCCAACTATAGACAAAACTATAGACAAACAGGGCGCAACTATAGACAGTTTGGCGCAAATGGCTATAGTTAAATCAGGCCCAACTATAGACAACCGTGACACAACTATAGACAACTGTGGTAGCAACTATAGCCAAACAGGGTCGCGCGTATATAGAGACGAACAGACGAGCATAGACGAACAGGAGGAGGAGGCGCACACGCTACGCTCCACCCTCGCCGCCGCCGAAAAAAAAATTAGGGAGCTAGAGGAAAAGTTGGCGGAAGTTACCCACCAACGAAACCAGCTCCGGGCCTCCGTTCTGGCCCAACGTCCTACCGGCGCTAACGCGTCGGCTTCGCACACTGGGGGGGCGGCGGGCGCTCCAAAAATGACGTTCGCCCAAAGCCAGTATGCCACGCCGGAAGGCTTCACCAAGCTGGCTACGGCCCTCACCTACCCCACCGCCTATGCTCCCCACTACCTGGCTCACATAGCCGTTGCAGCCGGGGAAGGATTGCGAGACGAGAAAGGCTGGCAAAACTTCGTCCGACGCTACCTAGAAATTGACGCCAACTCCGACAACGGTCTGATTACTACCCCTCCCAAAGATTCTTCGACAAATGCAAGCCAACGTTCAACTTCTTTCCCCCAACAGCGCGGTGGCCAGAAACCTACCGGCAACGCAGGTCAACTCGCTAGAGCCTTTGCTGAACGCCGGCGAAAACCCGGCGAGTAACACGGAGCTGGCCCTGGCAATCTCCGACCGCCAAACCGGTTTGAGCATTGCCCGGGCGCTGGAGTCGCCTCAAGTCTCCGTGCTCAGCCGGGAAGCTTACGGCGAAGTAGCCGAGGCCCTAGGCAACGTGCTGACGTTCTACGCGCAGTATTTCAACGTGGTACGCAACATCACAGACGTGCAAATCATGCTCCTCGTGCCGGACTTGTTGGAGCGCTACTGGAACTGGCACTTCGATGAGTTCCTGGTGGTGCTCAAGGAGGGCGTTGCCGGCCGGTGGGGCAAGGCTTACGACCGGCTTGACCCAGCCACCGTGCACGAGTGGTGCCGGCAATATGACGAGGTGCGGGGCGCGGAGCTGGAGCGCCAGGCCCAGCGCGAAGTCAAGCAGCACGTGCTAGCTGAGCGTACCACGGCCCCCAGGCGCTACGACAACGAGCACGCGTTTCGGCGTCATCTAGAGACATTCACCGATGCGGAGCTACGCAAGGGTATTGCATGGTATGAGCAGCACCCGGAAGATGAGTTTGCCGATGTTAAGCTCCGCCTGGCCTGTGAGGTGCTACTCGATCGCAAGCGACTGGAGCTGCTCAAGGCCGTCGTCAGCAAAGGCAACGATGATGGCACCTATGCCCGGGAGGCGTCCGAGGAAGAATACCAGCGCTTCCGCAACTCTTTCATTGCCGAGCGGGCCGCGGCCAAGCGTCCTCCTTCCCACCCCTCGTCAGCTGACAAGCGGGAAATAAACTGGCAACGTTTTTCCCTCCAGCAAAAGCCTGCCGCATGAGTAGCGCTCAGAAAAAGCGCGAATACCTGCGCACCCAGCCCACTGAGCGGCTATCCAAGCTGCTTACCATTTATGCCGCCGATCCGGAAGCAGTCAAGCTTATCGAGAAAGAAATTAATCGCCGCCAGGCACAAGGACAACCTTCCAAGCCCACCCTATGACCCGGATTAACTTCAACATCATCAAAGTACTGCGTAAAGCTTGTCAAGCTGCTACCCCCGCGCCGTGGCGGGTTACTCCTCCTAACTCTGTTGTTGGGTGCGCCCTGATGGCGCAGAAGGATCTTAATTCCGACCTAACTAACATTGGCCAAGGCCTCTCGCATGAGAATGCAGTGTTTGCCATGACTGCCCGGGCCTGGATGCCACGCCTGCTTGATGTAGCTGAAAAAGTGGTGGCGGCTCAGCAAACTGGCTCCGCTATCGTGATTGACATGACGCCGGACGTGGCCGAACTGCAACGCCAGCTAGACCGACTTAAGGATGCGCTCTACACAGTGGAGGGCTGGAGTGCCCACGATATTGACACATGGATGAACCACGACCCGAACACCGGCCTGCCCTGGTCTGCTCAGGAAGGAGGTGAGGCCGCATGAGCTTCGAGTTTATTGAAGGCGTCGGGATAGTGCATTTCAACCTGACCAAGCCGGCCCGGGTAGTGCCAGGCCACGAGCGGCACAAGTGGAGTCGCAAGCCTCTGCGAGGCCAGACGGCCGTCTGCCTCAAGTGCGGTACCGCTAAGTGCTATCGGCTCAGCTACGAGGTAGTGTACCGCCGCGCTGGGGAAGCTCAAATTCTAACGGAGCGCCCGACTTGTACTGGTGGCCAGAAAGGAGGTGAAGGAAAGCTACTGAGTGAACCAGAACACGAGCGCCAAGCATCCACCCAATAGCAGGCATAAAAGAAGAGCTCGCCAATGCTCCTGATATAAACGCAAGGGTGGATTAGGCCTTCTGGGCATGCCGCAAGATAAGAGGCCTTTCCCCGCTGGACCAGCTCAACAATGCAATAATTCTAGCTTTTTAGTTTGTGAAAAGCCTAAGCAGTCAAAGCAAAGTTCAAATTTGGAATGCAAGCAGTACGCATAGACTCATGACAACACAACCCATGATCGCCAAACGCAATTGGGTCTCATGCCCCATAACAAAGTGGTAATGATTCTTCATAAAAATCAGCAGTAGATGACTAAACGTAGTTCAATCAATATGCCAATAATGAAAAACTATCCGAACGTATCCTTTTCGTGGCTCAACGCATCTCTTTCCTTCACTAGGAACAAGCTACCACTACTCGCATCAAAGCAACTACCGTTTACTTGTCGCAATCGGTCCTCTCAAATTCTAGCATTCGTTGCTCTTATACGCTCCCAGGTCAGGGTAAGCCACGTTTCCGCTCTTATGCTTGCTTCCTCGGGATGGAGGCCTGATCGAAGCTGCTCACGCAGGTGACGATGGCCCTTAAGCCACATATGCCGCTCGGTAAGGGTCATACTCTGCCACCACTTGTCCCAACACAAATGGGTGCGATTTAGCTCACTTACTTGCTCCTGATAATGCGTCTCCCGATTCTCCATGGCCACTTTCGACTTGTTCTGACCGAAAGTAGGGGGGGGGGGGGAAGCGCGCAACTCGGCAATAAACAAATATTTACATCAATCTCGACACTGTTATCCTCTCTTGCGTCAACGATAGAGAAATCACTCACTTGATCTTCTAATCTATAATGTTAGTCATCTCTCCCCCAAATCGAATATGGTCACGCAATTCTCGATGCCGCTTTAGCCACATCTTTTTCTCCTGCTTCTTCAGGCTGTTCCACCAGTGATCAAATAGGATTCTATCAGCGGCTTCTTCCTCGGTTTCTCCGTGCTGTACTTCTTCTTGCCCATCCATCGGAATATATTCTACTGAATATATATATACGAGGTTGACAGAATAAAGCTCGACAATCAATTATAAATGCAAACTCAACTGGATGCACGTGAGACGTGATGTGCCAGCACCCCTAATATTTATATGATACGCACCGCCTCCCGAGTCGATGCCAACCAAAAGCAAATCGTGACCGCACTGAGGCAAATAGGTGCCTCAGTGCTGCATGTGCATCAACTCAAGAACTGCTTTGATATCCTCGTCGGGTATCGAGGCCGAACCTTCCTCATCGAAATCAAGACTTCCGAGAAGGAGAAGCTGACTGATGGAGAAGCCGAATTCAAAGCCAGTTGGCGGGGCTCTGAATACCACATCGTCTACTCGGTAGACCAAGCCATTCGCCTCGTAACCGCCCCTGCCCTACCCACTATGAAAACCAACTGCCTATGTCAAACATCTACGGCTAGTCTAATCTCATGAATACGTCAACCACTGCTCTGCCATCCTGCCTGTTCACCTTCCCCACCAGTACGCAGAAACTCCGAGAAACTACCCCGAATTTGAAACCACACCAGACTCGTCGAGCCTACACCCGAAAGGATTATAACTTCCTGCTACAGCACTATAGCGAGGCAACGGGGCCGAAGCTAGCAAAGCAATTGGGGCGCACCCTTGGGAGCCTGAAGGGGTTTATTCGGGCGAATCCGGAGTTGAGAAAAAGAGGAAGAATATAATTATAAAATACCCTAATTTCGGAGCCGCATTATTTGTGTTTCCACCATAGAACCATGGATCTTATAACTAAATTAATAGAATATTTAACTGACCCTAAAAGACACGTATCTTCTAAAGTTATTATATTAATATTTTTAGTATTATCAGCAATATTTATTAACGATATAACAGGATTCACATATTACTCTAACATTGAAAATAGAATAAGCAAGATTAAAGATATAACAGAACTACGGAGGGATTCGTCTTTATCTGCCTCTACTAAAGCAAAACTAATTGCTTTGGAAACAGAGGTAATGAATAGAAAGAATATAATAGAATATATGTCCTCTCTTGCTGCTGAAGCTTCAAATAGCATGCATGGCATTAGTTTTAAATATCCAAAGCAAGCACCTGACAAACATGCAGATGTAAGTGAAAAGCCCCAGATTGTTGTAAGTTCAATAGTATATCCAACAGCAAAAAGCGGCTTTATTCATTTAATGACTTCTAGTGGTATATATATTATAGTTGGTATTATTCTAGTCCCTATATTACTTGCTGCTTCAGCTAACTCTTCTCTTACAGATATATTAGGAGGTTTGCTGATTTTAGCAGTAATCACCTTTGGACTTTCATGGATTAATTACTTTCTATTCGGTTTGATTCCTCAAATCGGTAACTCATGGAAGTGGAATTACTACTTAAACTGTGTGTTACAAGTGCTTGTCATGATTTTTTATTATGTTCTAGGATCTAATGTGAAGACTAAAGCTTAGCTTATAAAAAGCTTTTCACCATAAATTTTTACCTGTTTAAAATTCAAGTATCTAATTCTATTTCTATCCTCAAACAATTTGGAGATTCGAACATCATATTGTTCTATTCACTCTGCCCCTTATATACGTGAGTCCACGCGTAACTACTCTCAAATCCAATAAAGAGAATCGTAATACCAAGATTCGCGAAGAGTTTCACAGACGCTATACCGAGGCGAAGAGGCCGCGCATGTATAGTCGCGAGTACGTCATCTCGCAATTGGCCCAGGAGTACTACCTGAGCATGGCCACCATTGAAGACATTGTATACAGCAAAGTAGAAAAGCAGGCTGCTTAACAACAAAGCCCCAATACATCATTGTATCGGGGCTTTATCTATATTCACATAACGCAATCAGTTAAGCACGGGCTATCATGGATATATTGTTGACTAATGTTATAACAGGTCTCTCAGCTCTAATTGGAGGGCTTTTAGGATTTGTATTAGCACGCTGGCTAGAAACACTTAAATATCAAGATCAAATTAGACTCAAAGCTGAAATAATAGCTGAACTACTTGCAGAGTCACAAGGGCACTCTGATGAAATAAAAAAGCTTAACAAGCTTCGTTATCAAGCATATTTATGGCTTCCATGTGATATAGCAGTTGAGCTTTCAAAGCTCACATCGCATGACAAAGATGCAAAAACACTCGCTGCTGTGCTGATTGATGTAAGGAAGCATCTTCGCGGAAAAGACAAACTTAAAGCCGGCGATATTCAGTCGTACTACGAAAAAAACGTTGCTTACATGCCTAGTCAAATTGGTTCTGCTCGACATGAGTAAGCCTAACTCTCTGGAAGCACGTAACCACCCTCTTCAAGTTCCGGTACCGGCCGGCGCCCTAGTCGCTCTTTCATCGTAAGGTTACTCACCAGCTCACCACGTCGCGCGCCGTCCTCGTCCGTCACCTCGGTGAGGTAGCCCATGGCTAGGCACCAGGCCTCCGGGTGCTGCGGCCGGTCCCGGCGGTAACTGCTGCGCACCATCGGCCCGAAGCCTTGCCCCTGGTGATGCTGCAGTGCCTCGTGTACCTTCTGAATCACCTGCAGCCGTGTCATGGCTGGCGTGCGCTGGCCACTGCCCTGGTAGGTCTCTTCCGACACCTCCACTGCTACTGTGAAGCGCAATAAGGCCTGTCCCGTCTGTACGCCTTGGCCTAAGTCGCGCCACGGAATATTCTCTACATCGATGTAAACGGCTGGGTAAGCAATCGGCTCCTGACTCTGATAGTCAAGCTGCGCCATATCAAGGTCGATCGTACCCAGTTCAGGCACCGTGGCGCGCAGGTGGTCGGCTAGTTGGGGAAAGAGGGTATGTAGCATGCTATTTCTTGGTTAGGATGGCATCAACGCCACTCTTCAGGTAGGTAATCACCTCCTCATTGAGGCGGCGGCTGGCGCCCATAAACTGGCGTTGGGGCAAGGTGCGGTTATCGTACTTGTGCCCCTCGTTATGCGCCTGGGCATACTCCGAATCGGTACTGATGGTCACGCTGTCGCTATCGAGGCTGTCGACGCGAATCGAGCGGCGAAGCGTGCCAGACTGCACCAACAAAGCACGCCCGCGGTCGGCTTTACCGGCTTTGCTCATCACCAGGCGAGTCGCCTTCTTACCAGATTTGCGCTTATAGCGGCGGACCTTGCGGTTAGGCCAGGCCTGCTCTACGCCTGCCTCATTCTGGAAGCTCTGGCGCTTGAAGTTGCCCACGAATTCGCGCACGGCTAGCTGACCCACCGTCTTCGGTGCCCGGGTCATAAACGTCTGGATTCGGGCGGCTTCCCGCTCCAGCTGCTCGAATACTTTCTTACTGGCCATCGGGAAGGTCCTTGGTAAAGCGAATCACTTTGTCCTGCTCTCCAGCATCGAGGGTGGAGAAGTAAGGATGCTCAGTAGGGAAGATGGTGCCGGTCTGGCCAACATTGCTATTGAAGAGTGGATCCGGCTCCGGTAATGCCGGCAGGATGCTAGCCGGAGTGGGTCGGTCGGTCGGACTCGCGGCAATCACGGTGCACCGGCACAACCATCCATTCGGCGGGTAGTGGGTCTGCCACCACGGGTGTGAAGCTGGCAGCTTGACGTTATCCCAGGCCAGGTGCTCCGGCCGTACCCGGCTATCCCCTACCGTCTCGTACTGGAGCACAGTATCGGCATCGTAGTCCTGCCACCGGGAGGCCATTTGCGAACTGGCCACGGCGTGCTCATACTCGGCCGACAACCACCGCACATTGTACTGGTCATGCAGCTGCAGGGCCTCCTTCCGAAACTCCCGCCACGGCTTACGCTGGCCTGCTTCGTCAAGCAATAGCCCGCTTAGCTCCCGAGCTTGGTGCATCGTCTTAGCAGCCGAAAAGAACTGCACGTTCTGCTTGAGGAAAGCGAGTGCCTTCTCATCGGCAACCCCATAGCCTACCTTGACGGCTTGCAGCAGACGGTTGCTAGTGGCTGTAAATAAGCCTAGCTGTACAGCTCCTACCTGCTGCGCCTGGTGTACTTGCTCCGCTAGTAGCAGGAACTCACTAAGCAGTTGCTTAGCAGTTTTCTCGTCTGGCGTCGCGTTGCGCACATCGGCCATCTCGTGGCCATGGTGCGTACAGGCGCGGGCGTATAGCGCTGCTACACCCGCGCCGGCATCTTTCCCGGCACCGGTGGTGTGCCTGGTACCACTGGAGCAACCACCGGCTCTGGCTTCTCTTCCACCTCAACGCCGAACGTATCGAGGATGTACTTTGCCGGCACACGGTAGCCCGAGTGCTGCATAATGCCTGCTACAATGTCCCACTGCTCTTTCTTGGTGAGGGTTTCCGTCTCGTCCCACTTGAACTCAAAGCCTGCCACGGGATAGCCATGCAGCAGCAGCTTATCCCAGATTTCCCACATCACTAGGTTGCGCACGTACATCTTGTCGGCCTTGGTGTACTTCTCGCTTACGCGCTCGTGCACCTCTGCTTGGCTACGGCTACTGCCGTTTTCCGTGGTCATCGTCTGCCCTAAGACCAGCTTCGAAAGCTCGGCATTGGGGTAGTCGATCATACCAGCAAACACGCCATCCTGAAAGTTTTGCGGGGTGTGGTAGGTGAAATCCGAGGCGCCTGGAGGCAGAATAGCATACGCTGCTCTACCCATGTTGCGGAGCATATTTTCTACTTCTACCCGGTCCTCATCACCCAGATCCATCTTCACCGTGCGCACCGGCAAGGCAAATCGGTCGCAGTATTCAGCCCAGGCCTGCATGGCGTTTTTCTTCCACACCACGTGCGGAATAGCCTTGTGCAGCAAGCCCAAATCCTTGGGGTTGCCTAGCTGCAGCAGCCACTGCGCTTCGAGGCCTTCCCGGTAAGGAATACCGGTAGAGCTGCCGGGCCTATCCCGAATAATGCCCCACTCGGGAACCACCATTTCGGGCTGGATTAGCTCGGTGCTGGAGAACTCTCCATCGACTGGTACGCCTAGCTCTACCACGCGCGCGCCCCAGTAGATAGCCTCCATAGCTTCCTTGAGGATGTTGAAAAACCAAGGCGTCATGAGCATGCGCGTCAGCTTCTCATCTTCCACTTGCCCTTTAATACTCACTACCTTAAAGGGCTGGCAGAGAATGTTTAATGTGCGCGTTTCGGTGACGCTGGTGAGGTGCGAATCGATAACAGCCTCCCGATACAACCGGTACAATTCCGTGCGGTCTGGGTAAGCCTTGTTTTCCGCATTGGCCAGGGCCATACGCCAGTGGCTCAGGTCCGCTTTGATGCGGGAGGTCTGATGCTCCTGGATCCGGCTCGTTACGGAGCGACGCCCCATCTTGGTGATGTTGGTATTAACGGCGCCTACCTGGGCCTGGAGTCGTTGATGCAGGTTCATAGCTTACCAGCTGAGAGATTGTTGCGGAGCGGAGCCCCATTTAAAGCCCCCGTTGCGTTCGTTGACTGGCAACAGAGGTAAATCGGCCGATATCTTGCCGGCGGCCACCGCCTTCAGCCACTCCACTGCCTGGTCGTAGCGGTCGATGCGCTTCTCGGGCATTTGCACGCGCCCATGACGAGAATGCACGGTGTAGAGCGTGATATCGATCAGGTAAGTGATGAGGAGCTGACTCCGCTGCTCACCGGTGGCGCCGAAGATCTTCGCCACGTCGTAGCGCGTGCGCAGGTAGCTTTCAATGAACTGCTGGGCAAATAGTTCGGCTTTGGGTAGGGCCGCTGCATTGCCCTGTAGCACCACATCGAGCTGGTCTTGCCGGATCTGGGTGCCATAATCGTCGGTAATAAGAAAAGCCATAGCTAAAAGGCGCGTTGGTGAACGTCGGAGCGGTTGCCCACGGCGGGTTTGTTGCTGCCGGCCCGCTGGAAGGCGCGCCATTCATTCTGGAAGCAGCGGCAGAGGAAATAGTCGTTGGCATCAGTAGCGTGGCCATAAGGCTCATAGCTCA
The DNA here is from genome assembly GCF_029433095.1 of Hymenobacter sp. YC55. GTDB lineage: Bacteria > Bacteroidota > Bacteroidia > Cytophagales > Hymenobacteraceae > Hymenobacter. The sequence goes on along the minus strand of NZ_JARNTX010000002.1, from coordinate 1,515,743 downwards.
CCTTGGTTTTGGGGTCGGTGACCTTCTTTTTGTCCTTGGTGCCGTCACTGGCTTTCTTCACCTTCTGATAGTCGGTGGTGGTCACGTTGCACTTGCGGTCGAAGCGCAGCTCGATACCATCCTGTTGCTTTTCCAGAATCGCATCAACCCACAGCCCGCGCATCGATACCGAGGGCGCCGCCGCTTCCACTCGAAGCGTAACCTTAGGCAGCCGCTTCAGCTCCCGAACGACAATGGTAAAGTCGTTGTGCCCTTGCTCGTTTCGGGTGTCGCCTTGCTTGCCGGCGGGGTCGCCATAAATGAATACCTCAGCTTGGTGCTTGCCATACCGGCGCATGAAGGCTTGGCAAGCCGTGATGGTGTTGTTGTGCTGATTGATCTCATCAATCTGTGTTGCTTGTTTGCCGCGCACCTGCCAGATGTTGAGCGTGACACCAGGTGTGAGGTTGAAGTCCAGCGTAATGTGCAGTGGCAGGTCCACGTCGTAGGTACTAGCGTAGTCGCTCACGTGCAGCTGCGTATCAAAACTCGGGTAGAACTCACCACCCGTTTTTTCTACCGCATTCCAGTCTCCGCCAAGCAGGCGTTGCCGGTCGTAGTCCTTGAGCTGCTCCAGACTCTTTTTGTAGGTGGCCACAAACGCCTTATCGGGGTTGTCGGTCACCAGGGCCTGAATTACTTTCTGGTAGGGCTTGAGCTCGACGGGGTTGTTGTCGGCATCATAAACGTACTTGAGCCGTACCCACGTGTAGCCCGGGTTGCAGGTCACGAGCAGCTTAGGAATCAACCCGAACTCAGGCAGCATCCAGCGAATACGCGACTTGATGATATCCGCGCCTTTCTCCGGTACGCCGTCATTCGCTTCCTCAATCCAGCAATCCGTGATTTCCAACGAGCCCAGCCGCTGGTAGTCTTCATCACTGGGGCTATACGCCAGTTCCTTGAAAATCTCCCGGCTGCCGTTGGCGAATACCAGGGCCTCGGGGGCTCCAGAGCGCGACTTATACCAGTAGTCCTTGCCCATCACTAGGCCCCACGCTGCCAGCACCTTGAAGTAGGTCACAAGCGTGGATTCCTTGATGTCGATGAGGCGGGTACGTGCCGTCACCCCCCGGCTGCCTGGATAGCGCAGCCGGCGGTAGATCTTCCACGAGGCGCCTAGAAACGACTTCCCGCCGCCGGCGGCACCGCCGTACATCACTTCCTCCGTCGTGTCGTCTTCCAGGGCCTGCCACGCCAGGTGCTGTTTCCAGGAAGGCTGGAAATTAATGTTCACCATCAGGTTCAGGGGGCGCGGGGGCCTGGTACGTGAAATTGAAGACGCCAGGCAGGGTGTGCTCCGTTTCGGATTTCTCCTTGAAGCCTTCCACCAGCTGCACGAATAGCTTAGCCGCGGCCGTATCGGGCGGATAGTGCTCAGTGTATTCGCACTCTTCCACACTGGAGCCAAGACCTGAGCCTTGTGAGACGGTGAGGAATTTCACCGCTGGGTGCGAGTAGCCCACGGCCCGCTCGTAGAGCTTGAGAATCACGTTTGGCGTCAAAGCCTGGAATACGTTGCTCTTGCCGTCACCTAGCTTTACCCGCTTCAGGTGCGCCTTTACCGTCTTGTCAGTTAAGCCAGTAGCTGCTACCAGCTCTTGCACAGTAGGCTTGCGCATCTCCCGGCGAATGATGCGCGCTATCTCCTTCTGGATTTTGGCCCGGTTGCGTTGGGAGTCTTGACGTTCTTCGTTCGGATTCGAGGGCATAAGTGCCTCAAAGCTGCCGTAAAAGCGCTTTTTCCTCAATTTACTGTGGAGGCTTACGGCAATTTTTGCCGTGACTTACGGCAAAAATTGCCGTGCCCTTCCAGGCCAATTTGCCCCCTGCGTGGCAGGGGGCAAGTTTTGGGGCCTAATGCAGCGCGAATTCCGACTATTTGAGCAAATCGAGATGTGGCACGCCGCCCAACTCGACACCTTCCTCTCCGAACTGGAGGCGAGCGGAGCGCGCACGGCCACGATCCGCATCAACTCCCCTGGGGGCTCGTGGATGGCCGGGCAGAAGATGCGCGGCTACATCCTAGCCAGCAAACTGAAGGTAACGACCGTGAACGAGGGCCTGGTGGGCTCCGCGGCTACGTTGCCTTTCGCCGCCGGCGCCGTGCGCCAGTGCCAGGCCCACGCCAAGTTCATGATGCATCAGGTTTCGGGCAACGTCTCGGGCCAGGTAAAGGACTTGAAAAAGGCCCTGGCTTCGCAGGAAGCCCTGAACCGCTCCACCGCGGAAATGTACGTGGTGGCCTCTACCAAGACGGTGGAGGAATGGGAACAGATGATGGAGGCCGAAACGTGGATTGGTGCCGAGGAAGCGCATCAAATGGAATTCTGCACGGAAGTGCTCCCGGCCAAACCGGGTCAGGTTGCCGCCGACGCCAGCATGGCTGCCGCCGACGTGCACCAATACTACATGTCACTACTCCCCCAACAAGACGAGATGAAGCTCGACGAAGTGAAGAATGCGCTGGCTACGGCTGGCATCAAGTTGGCCGATAACGCCACCGAAGCCGACGTTCTAGCGGCTATTGCCAAGTTGAAAAACGAGGCCAAGCAGCCGGACGCTCCCGCTGCCAAGGCGGAGGATGAAATCGAAATCGGCAAGCTAAAGAAGCAGCTGAAAGAGTTGGAAGATGCCCGCAAAGGGGATCAGGCCCAGCGCATTGAGGAGGTAGTGAACAGCGCGGTAAGTGCCGGCAAAATCACGGCTGCTCAAAAGCCCGCTTACACGGCCTTGCTCGGGGTGGACTTCACCAACACGGCCAAGATCCTGGGTGAGATGCCCGGCCGTCAATCAGTAGCCCATCGCGTCAACGGCCAAGCGGCTAGCAGCGTCGCTGTTACCGAGGCCCGCAATGATTGGGACTTCGACAAGTGGAGCAAAGAAGACGAGAAGGGCTTGCTCGCTATCAAGCGCAACGACCCCGACAAATACCAGAACCTGCTAGACGGCATCAAATAAGCCGATTAGTACCTGGCTCACCCTTTCTCAGTGCCCTCTCAAATCTGCTTTTCAACTTCATTTATAATGAAAACTCTGTCTCTCCTTTCTAAGCTGACTATCGGCTTTTTTGTAGCACTTTTTGTCGGTGTCATTCTCGCTCCAGCGTTGGGGGTGTCGCCGCTGGCTATCGGGGGCGGCCTGTTCGCCGCTCAGGTAGTTCGCTCTTGCGTGCGCCCCGTGGCCATGCCAGGCCTCGCCTTTGATGATGTACTAACCTCCATCTTCACCCGGGATTTGCAGAAGATTCTGTTCCCGGATAATAGCTTTTATAAGCGCACCAAGAGGCTAAACACGGCAACAGACGCACCAGGTACTGCGGCTGCCTCTTATCAGATTCCTCAAGAACTCCAGATGCCGGAGGGCATTGTGGATCCAGCCACGTTCCCGCTGGAAGTAGAAGAGTTGGAAGGCGGTAACGAGATTGTGACGCTGAGTTTGTTGGCCACTAAGCCGACCCGCCTTGGGGATAAGGAGTTGCTAGAAGTGAGCTACGACAAGCGCGCCAGCGTGCTGTCGCTGCACAGCGCCGTGCTCGATCAAATGGCGGCTGGCGTTGCCCTGAACCGCATGTCGCAGGTGGCTTCTAGTGCCATTGTGCTGACTTCCGGTGCGGCCGCCGCCGCTGCTCTGCCTGGTCTAACCGGCAACCGCAAAGCTGTTACCAAAGACGACATCATCAAGGGCTGTGAAATTCTGGACCGTACCGACATGCCGGGCCAGCGCTACGGCCTGGTAGGTGCTACGCAGTACAGCGAACTGCTCAAGATCGAGCACTTCGTCGACTACAATAAGACTGGCAACGCCTCGGCCCTGCTCACGGGTGCGGTTGGGGAGCTAATGGGCGTAAAGTGGTACAAGCGTAGCACGGGTGCCATGTTCACCGGTGCTGGTGCTGCCAAGGCAGCTGGTTCCGCTGCTGCGGCCGACGACAACGAAGGCATGCTCCTCTGGATTGAGGACGCTATCGGTCGCGTGGAAGGCTCGGTAGAAGTGTACATCAACGAAAAGCAGGCACAGTACCTGGGCTCGCTGATGAACAACGCCGTGCGCTTCGGCATGAAGATCCTACGCACCGATAAGAAAGGTGTAGTAGCTATCCGGCAGTCTGCCGCCGCCTAAAGTGCGCGCCCTTCGGCTCGTAACCCTGCTGCTGCTGCTTGGCCTTCAGGCCTGCAGCAGCAGCAGGGTGAACAACCTCACTTACTGGCCTGGAAAGAAGACGGTAGCCAGTCGCACTGCCAAGTGGGGCTTATCTCATCGCAGCAACACCAACAACCGCTAAGCCCTCATGCAGCTGAGCCTAAAACGCACCACGTTCACAGCCGAGAGCACCATCGGCAAGCTGTCCATTGACGGCCGGTATGAGTGCTTGGTACTGGAAGATGTGGTGCGCAAGGCTGGCGCGGCGAAAGTGTATGGCAAAACAGCCATCCCGGCCGGCACCTACCCGGTGACCATCACCTACTCGAACCGCTTCCGCCGGCTCATGCCGCTGCTCGGTAACGTGCCGGGCTTTGCCGGCATCCGGATCCACAGCGGCAACACAGCCGCCGATACGGAAGGCTGCTTGCTGGTCGGCATTACCGAGAGTAAAGATTTCGTGGGCAATAGCCGCGCTGCTTATGCATTGCTCTACGCCCGCATCAAAGAGGCTTTAGACGCCGGCGAGCCGGTCACAATTACTGTATCGTGAGTGCGCAATCTACTACTAGTGAATGGGTGAAGTGGGGCATCGGTATCGCCATCGTTCTCGGTGGCGGTGCCTTTGGCTCTGCACTTCGCTACGAAAACCGCATCACGACGGTAGAAAACGCGCAGACGACGCAGAAAACGGCTTTCGATCAGCACGTGGCGGATTCCAAAGAAGCCAAAGCGGAATTGAACCGCCGCATTGCTGGGGTCGAGGATGGCAATAAGCAAGTACTCGACAAGCTGGGCGAAGTGAAAGAAGACGTGGCGGCCATTCGGGGCGCCCTCAACATCCCTAAATCCAGCCATCGATGAAATTCCTCTTGCTTGCCTCAGCTGGCTTGCTCATGGCTAGCAGCTGCGCCGTCCTTCAGAGTCCAGAGAAGAAGGTAGCTGACTTTGTGGCCAACCATCCGGACCTGGTTCGGCCTGAGACGGTGAAGGTGTATGTGCCTTTCCGCGTGCCGCAGGTAATTATCCGCAAAGAGTTTGTGCCCGTGCACGACACGGTGTGGATCCAGCGCGAAGCCTGGCAGCTCGACTCGCTGATCAGCAACCTGCAGGCGTCACTGGACTCCACGCAGAAAGCCGCTGTGAAAGCAGCCGTTACGCCTTTTGTCTTAGACCGGCCCGTTCTGCGGGACACGTTGTGTTTCGACACGTTGGGCGTACAAGGCCGCTTCTGGCGAGTAGGGCGCAACTACAAGCTCGAAATTATTCGGGCGGCTATCCAAGGCAGAGCCGCCGGTACCGTGATAGCGCCCAAGCTGAGGATCTACCCTCAGGTGCTGCACTTCAGCTGGTACGACCCGCGCGGCTGGGTATGGTGGTGGCTGCTCTTCCTCGGCTTTGCCGCCGGGGCCAGCCTCACCTGGTGCCTGTTCTCGCTCACCTTACGCGCCGCTCGATGAAAACGCTGCTTACTCGCTTTCGGGCGGAAATGCCCACGTTTTGGCGCCGGGCGCAGAAGCTGGCCCTGTTTGCCCTGGGCGTGATTGCCGCGATCAAGCTGGAGCCGGAACTGATTCCCGAATTGCTATTGCCCTATCTGAAGTACGCCTTCATCTTTTTTACCACCGTCGCCGGCACGGCGCAATTCACTTGTAAAGATGGCCAAAGCCAAGAAGACCCCCGCAACTGAAGGCGCCACTTCGGCTCCTAACTATGACGCCTATTTTGAGGCGAATCCGGAAACGGATACGCTTTACGTCTCCAGTGACGGGCAAGTGTTCACCCACGAAGGCTGGTGCAAATCGCACGTGAAGTTCTTGGAAGACAAGAACATTACGACGATTGAGCGCGAAACCGAAGAAGTCGATGCCGAGGAAGAAGAAACTCCAGCCGTCTAGTGCGGACCTGGCCCGGGCCCGCGCCACCATGCGGGCCCTGGACCTGACCACACTCTATGGCAACGGGGACGGCGCTTACTTCCGCACCCTTGCCGCTGCCACTGCCTACAACAGTGGTACCACCTCCTCACTCCTTACTTACCTCCTCGACTAATGGCCAAATTGCCTGACGTTCGCATTGTAAAGGGCCGCGGTGGCCTGGGCCGGCAGCGCCCCACCGAAGATGGTATCTCGGGTCTCATCACTCAGGGCGTGGCCGTGGTTGGGGGCCTGCAGCTCGGTACCGTCTATGAGCTGCGTTCGCTCCGCCAACTGGAGGCCTTGGGAGTGGATGAAGCCTACGACACCACCAACAGTGCGGATCTGTACTACCACGTGTCGGAATACTTCCGCCTGAGTCAAGGCAGCGTGCTCTACCTGATGGTTGTAGCCCGCACCGTGACCATGGCGGAAATGGCTGATAAAACGAAAACCTACGCCAAGAGCTTGCTAGCGGAAGCCGCTGGAAAGATCAAGCAATTGGCTATCTGCCTGGACTCTGCTGCTGGCTACGTGCCGGTGAGCGTGGACGGCTTGGATGGCGACGTAGTGGCCACCATTCCCAAAGCGCAGGCGCTCGCTGCGGAAGAGTTCAGCGAACACCGCCCCGTGCTGATTCTGCTTGCTGGTCACAGCCTAGCGGCCTCGGTCGCTGGCTTGCTCGACTTGCGGGGCCAGAGTGCCGAATACGTAGCGCTAGTCGTTGGCAGTGACCACCTCAACCGCCCGGGCGTGCCGGCCATCGGTACCGCGTTGGGCACGGTAAGCTATGCGCAGGTACACGAGAATATTGGCTGGCTTGACAAATTCAACCTGGCTTCCGACGGCCGTTTCCTCAGCGCGGGCCTGAGCAACGGCAAGAGCCTAGGGCAGCTGCTACCTGGTGACCTGGAAGCGTTGCACACCAAAGGCTATTTGTTTGCGAAGACCCACGTCGGCTTTGATGGCTTTTACTGGAATGACTCGCACACGTGCACGAGCCTGGCCAGCGACTACGCGTACATCGAGAACGTGCGCACTAGCAACAAAGCCGCTCGCGTAGTTCGCCAAGCGCTGCTACCGTCGCTACTCGGCCCGTTGCCCCTCAACGAGGACGGTACGCTTCGGGCGCAGACGGTCGGGGAACTGGAGGCCAAGGGTAAAACGGCGCTCGATGCTAACCTGGGCCGCGCGGGGGAAATTTCGGCTTCCGACGTGTACATCAACCCGGCGCAGGACGTGCTGGCCACGAGCCTCGTGGAAGTAGATTTTACCATCGTGCCGGTGGGTACGGCCCGCGAAATCGTTGCGACGGTCGGCTTCGCCAAATCTCTCTAAGCCATGAATTACACCCCTCTTATCAACGGCGTGGCCTATTCGTGGGCCGATATCAACGTCCAGCTGCTCGGCAAAACCTTAATCGGCATCTCGGAAATCACCTACGAAGACGAGCAGGAGATGGTCGACAACTACGGGGCGGGCAACAATCCTTCGAGCCGCGGCTACGGGCAGAATAAGCCTACGGCTTCGATGAAGGTGGAAGCCAAGGAGTTGGAGCGCTTGGTTGACGCCGTGCCCTCGGGCCGTATCCAGGACATTCCGCCCTTTCCCATTGTGGTGAGCTTCGTCAATTCGGTTAACCGCGTGGTGACCCACAAGCTCATGAATGCCCAGTTTAAGAAAAACAGCCGGAATAGCAAAGCCGGTGATACCAACATCGAGGTGGAAGTTCCCCTCATTATCTCGCACATCCTGTGGAAGTAGCTGCTAAAACCCTCGACGAGTTGAAGAAAGAGCACGGAGACGTGCAGACGCTTACGTTGAAAGACAAAGCTGGCAACGTTGTAGCCGTCGCCCATCTGAAGGAGCCAGGCCGTAGCGTCGTAGCGCGCTCGATGTCCCTGATTGCCCAAAACAAGCCGATGGAAGCGGGCGAATTTATTCTGGAGAACTGCTTTGTGGGGGGCAACGACCAGGTGCTGACCAATGAAAAGTTGAAGATGTCGGCTGCCATGCAAGTCATTGCGTTGGTCGAGCTGCTCGACGGCGAGCTTAAAAAAAACTAATTCCGCTGCCGGTCGACGCGCGCGATCGGAAGGACGGCTTGCGCAAGGCAGACGCACTAATCAGCTACTACCTCCACATTCCAAATCCGGAAGATCTTTCCGATGAAGCGTGGCAGGACAAAGCAGGACAAGCGCAGTGGCTGCATAAAATAATCAACGAGCAACAGTAAGGGGAGCGGCCGCCATGGCGGCTCCCCTTCTCTTTCCCACCGATGGCTAACTTACTTTCCTATACTCTTAAGCTGCAGGACCTTTTTTCCGCCCCGTTGCGGAAAGTAGCAGCAGTTGGGGAGTCCGCTATGGGCCGGGTTTCTCGGGCCGTGCAGGGCGTGCAAAGCAAGGCGGGTGGAATGGGCAGCAGCGTCGCCGGTGCCACCAGCAAGATTGTTAGTGGCAGCAATCGGGCGGTAACCAGCCTCACCAGCCTGGAAATTAAGCTGAACACGCTTACCAAAGAGCGGGATCTAAAGATGAACCTGCGTGACTTGGCGCGGGCTAATCGGGCTATCGAGGAGACGGAACGCAAGATGGAGCGGCTGCAGAGCATCGGCCGCCGTGGCACTGGTGGGGGCGGTATGGGTTTAGGCCTGCTCGGCGGCCTGGCACTCGGGGCCGGCGTAATGGGGGGCATGGACTTAGTGCGCGACACGGCGCAGCTCACGGGCATGGACAATGCCATCAAGTTTGCCAGCGGCTCGGCCCAGGAAGGCTCCAAGAACCTGCAGTTTCTGCAAACCACCTCTGACCGGCTCGGGGTAAGCCTGCTGGCTTCGAAAGAAGGCTTCCGCACGCTCACCGGCTCGATGATGGGCACCAAGCTGCAAGGTGAAGGCACACGCAAGATTTTCGAGGACGTAGCCACCGCCACCACCGTGATGGGGCTTGACGGTGAAAATGCCAAGGGCGTGTATCTAGCCTTAGGGCAGATCATGAGCAAAGGCAAGGTGCAGGCCGAAGAATTGCGCGGGCAGATTGGCGAACGGATTCCCGGTGCCTTCAAGATTGCAGCCGATGCCATGGGCATGACGCAAGCGCAGCTCAACAAGACGATGGATGATGGCAAGCTGATGTCCGAGGACTTCTTGCCCAAATTCTCGGCGCAGCTGCGTAAGGTGTTCGGCCCGGGCTTGGCCCAAGCTATGAACGCTTTGCCAGCGCAGATTGCCCGCTTTGATAACGAATGGCTGAAAACAAAAACGGTGCTGGTGGAAGCGGCCTTGCCGGCGGTCATCTCCCTGATGAGCAACGTGCGGGGCCTGATGGAAACGGTACGAGACGCTACCCGCTTCGTGCAGGAGCACAGCACGGCTTTCAAGGTGCTCGGCATTGTCATTACGCCCATCGTGGCCGGCATCATTGCCTATACCACCTACGTGAAAATTGCCACCGTCGTCACGCAGCTCTGGGCTGCCGCGCAGATGCTCCTTAACGGCGCGATGATGCTCAACCCGATAGGCCTAGTCGTGGCGGCCGTGCTGGCCTTGGTAGCCGCCGTAGTGTATTGCTGGAATAAGTTCGAAGGCTTTCGGGGCTTTCTCTACGGGTTTGCTTACGGCGCGATGGAGCTATTTCGGGGCCTGGGCAACGTGATTGCAGGGGCTTTTACCATCAATCCAGCCCAGATAGCGCAGGGCGTGCAGCAGTTGATGAACATTAACAAGCGCTACCAAAAAGGCTTTGCCAAGGGCGTGGATGACTTCCGGGGCACGAGCGGCAAAAGTATGAGCGACTTCTTTGCCGCCAAAAAGCCGGACGAGCAAGCCGCCGAAAAAGCAGGTAGCGCCGCTGACGTAGGGCTGGCCAGTACCAAGGGTAAAGGCAGCGGCGCGACCGGCGCGGGCCGGGGCGTGACCAACATCACCATCAATGTGCAGCAGCTAGGCCAGACCACCATTTACACCGCCACCGCCGGCGAAGGCATCGACAAGATGAAAGAGGGCGTGCGCCAGGCGCTGCTCTCGGTGCTCAACGATGCCAACGCCATGACCACCGCCAGCTAATGCAGTACGCAATCAATCTTAAAGCCTTAGCCGCGGAAGCCTTTGGCTACGCACCGTTGGTGCGCTACACCGTACCGGAAGAGCCCGAGCGGGAGGAGCTGGTGCAGAATGACTACGGCACACCCCTCCCCCCCAACGTGGAGGGCACCGGCCTGCTCGGGCTGCCCGTCTTCGCGCGGGTGGAGTTTCTAGCGGCCGCCGCCTGGCGGCAGCTGGTGCTCAACGATCCGATCGTGGAGGTGAGCCGGGATAAACTCATTGTCACCACCGACATCCAGGGCCGTAACGGCTCGGTGAAAGAGTACATCAGCAACGGCGACTACGCCGTGACCATCAAAGGAGTACTCGCCTCGGATCCAACCGATGGCCGCTATTCCCGGCGCTATCCTGAGCGCGAAGTGCAGGCCCTGCAAACCCTTATCGATGTACCGGCGGCCATACCCGTGACGGGGCGGCTGTTCCGCCTGCTCGGTATCAAGAACCTAGTCATCAAAGGTCATAGCTGGCCCGCGCTACCCGGTTTCACCAACCTGCAGGCTTACGAGCTGCGCTGCCTCTCGGACGAGCCGATTGAGCTACAAAAGTCCACTCCCCTGCCTGACCTAGGCATTTCCTTCACGCCCCGGCGCTACGTCTAATGCTACGTCTCACCTCTCATATAACCCTCGGTGATTTCAATCTGGATTTCGTCAATGATGTCCAGATTGAGAGCACGTGGCAGCAGCTTACCGACACGTGCGTTATCCGGGTGCCCCGGCGCATTCTCGTGCTGGGCGGCAAGTCGCTGCCCGATGCGGTGAAAGTAGGTGACCGGGTAATTGTGAACTACGGCTACGATGGGGAGCTACGCACCGAGTTTACCGGCTACGTAGTGGCAGTAAAGACAGGCCCGCCGGCGGAAATCACGTGTGAAGATGACATGTGGCTGCTCAAGCGCAAACCGATGACCATGAGTTGGCGGTCGGTGTCGCTGCAGACGCTACTGGAGTACGTGCGGGATAAGAGCGGCCAAAGCTTCCCGATTCAGACGTTAGGCGCCGTGGACCTCGGTAAGTTCACTATCAACCAGGCCACCGGCGCGCAGGTGCTGGAGGCGTTGCGCAAAGACTATGGTATTCGCACCTTCTTTCGGGAAGGCACTTTAGTTGCCGGCGATCCTTACAAGGCCCGGGCAACCGCCCCGCGCCACGTGCTCACTTTTCGCCGCAACGTGGTCAGCAATGATTTGAGCTACGCCCGGCAAGAAGATTTCCGAATTAAGGTCCGTGCCATTTCGCACGTAAGTGGCCCGCGCAAAGGCAAAAAGCGGGTGGTAAAAGAATTCGGGGATCCGGACGGCGAACTGCGCACCCTCAACTTTTCGGGCGTGCCAGCCGACCAGCTGGAGGCCCGGGCCAAAGAAGAGCTAGCTCGTCTTCGCTTCGATGGCTACCGGGGCAGTTTGACCACGTTCGGTATCCCGCACATCGAGCACGGCGACGTGGTGTTGATCCAGGATCCGGACTACCCGGAGCGCGAAGGCGCATTTTCCGTGGATAAAGTCAGCAAATCATTTGGCATCGGTGGCAGCCGGCGCCTCATCACCTTAGGACCTAAAGCATGAGCGGCGTAAAGGAAGCATTCGAGCGGCTGATGAATAATCAGATTCCGGTCTCGGTCATCGGGGGCGTCGTGACGGACGTGCGCCCGGAAGAAGACACGTGCGACGTGCAGCCCGATAGTGACGACGCGCAAGTGTTCGACGTGGCCCTGCTCAACGGCATCTACCCAGCCGTTGGGGCACAGGTACTCATCGGGCTAGTAGAAAACCGGCTCGTCGACACCTTCCTCATCTCGGCCGATAAGGTGACCCACTTCCGCCTGGCCACGACGAGCGAAAGCCTGCTCACGCTGCTACAGGACCTCATCACGGCTCTCAAGCAGCAAACCTTCAGCAATGGCGGCGGCGTGACGGGCTTTGCCAACAACCTCGCTGCGTTCACGGCCCTGGAGCAGCGTCTACTTAACCTTCTAGTTGCCTAACCCATGCCTCTCAATACACCGAAGCTGGAGCTTGATATCCTGAATCTGCTCAACGATATGGCGGCCCGGACGGAAGAGCCCATTAAGGCCCGGGCTGACTATGCCCGGGAGTTGGCTCAGATCATTACCGCCTTCGTGAAAACGGGACAAGTCTCAACAACTGGCACGGCTGCTGCCCAAACCGGCACCATTCTATGATAGCGACGGACTTGTTGCTCGATGCCAACGCTGACTTGGCCATTGAGCGAGGCGACTTCGTGCTGGGCGAGAGCGACGCGCAGCATATCGACTTGCTACTGCAAACCAATCAGGGCGAGTGGCGCCAAGATCCGCTCGTTGGCGTAGGCCTGAGCCGCTATATCGTCAGCACCTACGGCCCCGGCCAAACAGCCGAGTTGACGCGAAATGTAAGTATCCAATTAGAGCGCGACGGCTACACCATTATCGAACTTGACCTTGCCAACCTGAGCAGCGCGCTCATTAATGCGGAACGCCTGTGATTCATGTTTCTTTCGGCCAATCGCTGCTCGACATCTGCCTGCAGGAACTCGGCACGCTGGATGCCCTATTCGATTTAGCGGATGCCAACGGCATCAGCATCACAGAGCTGCTCACGCCCGGGCAAGTGCTGCAAGTACCGGCCTCGGCCCTGAGCCGGCCGGAAGTAGCCGCCTACTTCGCCGGCCGGCAGCAGCGAATCAATGTGGCGGATACCATCCTGCCGGCCGGTGTGGTTGTGCCGCCCGTTGAGCCGGCCACTATGCTCGATTTCAAGCCTGCCGATTTCAAGAAAACCGATTTTAAATAAGTTGCTATGTACGCGGATTTAATACGTGACGCGGCCGAAACCCACATCAGGAGCGGCCAATCTGATACGAGTGCTCAGGATTTACAAGCTGTTTTTGGTAAGGTGGCGGAGGCGGTAGAAACCTTTGAGGGGGTCACCCGCGGGGCCATTATTCACCATGGCCCCGGGGCACCGGACAACGGCCTCGGCTTGGATATTGATGCTTATATCGATACCAGAAACACTGACTTGTATATTAAGGAGGCGGGGGCCTGGACTTTCCGGCTCACGCTCCGCGGTGCACCCAGCACGGTACCCGGGCCTCCGGGCAAGGAGGGGCCGGCCTCGACGGTAGCCGGCCCGGCCGGGAAATCCGCCTATGAGTTGGCAGTGGCCTCCGGTTACGTCGGCACGGTAGCGCAGTTCCTGGCCAGCCTGAAGGGCGCCCCGGGGGCTGATGGCGAAGATGGCACCAACGGCACCCGGATCCGGATCGAATCTTTTGAGCCGACGACGGAGGTGAGCAACTTCGGGGATCTGTGGATTCACACCATCAGCGCCGCCAAGTATGCTATTTATGATTGTCTGGTAAACGCGCAGGGAGATATCACTTGGCGGCTCCGTTTCACCTCCCCGGATGGCACGGCCGCGCCTTCCAATTCAACCAACGGGGTAGCGCTCACCAGCTCCGGCGACGGTACCAAGTTTCTGGCCAATGATGGCAGCTATAAAACCATCACCGTCCCTACCACCGGCACCGGAGGCGGCACTGTCAAATCCGTCAATAACGTAGCCCCTGATGCCAACGGCAACGTGACGCTCACCATCGGCCTCGGCACGGTGAAAACCGTGAACGGGGTTGCGCCCGATGCCAATGGCAACGTCAACGTGGCGGCCGGCAGCGGAGGCGGCCCAACCGTTGAGCAGGATCTGAGCAGCAACAGCCCAAGTTCAGTGCCGAGCGTGGCCGCCGTGCGCAGCGCGACGCGCGCCGCGCCGCGCACGGGCACGATTGTACATCTGGATAGGGATAGCGTGTACGGCACGATAACGAGCGGCACGTTCGCCGTCGATCTTTCCGACAAAGTGCCGGGCTCAGTGGCGCAGATTTTCCTCACGCCTTCCGCGACCCCGCCGACGCTCGATCCGGCTGTTTTCCAAAGCAAGCAAACCTATACGGCAGGCAAAAACCTCTGCTATATGTTTTGCGCGGGCGGCAACGGTAAAGTGCAGTACACCATTCAGGAACTCGACTAATGAGCTTACTCCGCTACTTTATGAGCGTGCAGAACGCGCTCGGTGGGCCGATTCCCTACACATTGGCCATGCAGCAGCAGTCCGGAATTCGCGTTGAAAACGTGCTCCAGATCCTGGGCCGCACATCGTACACGCTGGAGTTCTGGTACACGCCCACCGGCGCCAACGGCTACGCCTACATGAATCCGGACGCCGATTTCAACACCGTTCGATTCAGTGCTCACTTGCCTTATGGCGGGACGCTTTACTTCGATACGGGCAACAGCTCCGCCCCGACCGGGCGCCTGCAGTTTGGCATGCCGGCCGGTTTCGTCGGCTCACCGCACCATATCGCCTTTGTCGTCGATTTCGAGCGTAGCAAGCGCACCGTTTATATCGACGGGGGCGAGCGCTATTCCGTCGCTGGTTGCGAGCCCTATATCGTGCAAGATCCCTATCCGCTCGACTTCCCGGCCAATCAGGGCACGGTCGGCGAAGTGCGCTATTGGAACTACGCGCGCTCGCTCGAGCAGATCAACGAACTAAAAGACTTCTCGATTTCCGACAAGACGCCGGGCCTGCAAATGTGCTTACGCATGGACGAACGCGGCCCGAGTGGCACCAAGATCATCGATCGCAGCGGCTACGCCCGGCACGGCCGCATTCTTTAACCCTTCCTACCCTCTTTGCTTATGCCTCTTATTTCCTTGCCTTTCTCGGATATCGTGCTGCCCGTTTCGGATCGGGTGGCCGGCTCAACCATTGTTAAACAGAAAGCCCATAGCCCCCGCCTATCAGTGGATGAGCAGAGCCGGGCGGTGCACTTGCTACTCACCGTTTCGCTGTTTGCCGCAACTGAGCAGGGCAACTACGGGCCGGCGCTGAGCGGCCCTGGTTTCTCGGATTATCAGGTCACGCTGGTAGCCGACAACAACACGGCCGTAAATCCGCAAAAAGAGGGCGCTATCTGCTACATCCGGATTTCGCCGGAGTTGGCCCTGAACTTCCTCACCAAAGAACCGGTGCCGATGCCGGTCGTGGAAAACGGGGACAGCTGGCGCTCTTTCCTGGATAGCCTGCCGGAGCCGTTGGCCCTGCAAGGCGATTTTTTCTGCTTTCTGCGCGACACCCAGCCGGTTTTGATGCGCAAGCTCATTGAGGATCACATTCAGCAGGCCGATCTGATGGGCCGCTTTGCCTAGTGGTGCCTTGGTTTGATTGGTGGGTGCCAGCTTTTGCCGTGCTCCTACTGGCCGGCCTGCTGTATTTGGTTCGGCTTTACTTTAAAAAATAGCTATCTGTGGCACGTTCTACGCAGCAAATCTTTGATTCTATCCAGGCCACTATTCAAGCGGATCCGGAGTTAGCACCGCAGCTCACCTCGTCTTCTGCGACGGCCCTGCACCGGCTATGGGCATACGTTACGGCCGTCGTGCATTCCGTGCACGAAACCATATTTGATAGACATAAGGCGGATGTGGAATTGGCGCTAAGCCGGGCCAAACCTGGCACGGCGGCATGGTATGCTGATCAGGCGCTGCTATTTCAGGCTGGGGATACATTGGTGGCCGATGATGAAGGGATCCACTACGCGGCCGGCAGCACCGGGGAGCGCATTATCACCCGGGCCGCAGCCATCGAAAACGAATTAACCGGCAAGCTCTTTATTAAGGTGGCCAAAGATGGGGCGCGGCCCGGTTTGCTGGCAGCGCTTTCGGCTCCTGAGCTGGTGCAGGTACGTGGCTATTTTGACCGGAAAGGTTTTGCCGGGGTGCGGAAAGAAATCGTGAGCCGGGCCGCTGACAAGCTCCGCGTTACCGCTCAAGTGTATTATGATCCGCTGATTGATGTGCCGGCCTTGCAGCAGCAGGTACAAGCCTCGATCCGGGCCTACTTGGCAAGCCTCGAATTTAACGGCCTGATCTACGTAGCCAAGATCCAAGACTACATTCAAGCCGTGCCAGGCGTGAAGGATGTGCAACTGAGTAGCGTCACTGCTCGGGCCGGAGCCGGTGCCGTGGTGCCCATTGAGCGGATCTATGAGACGCAGGCCGGTTATATCGTGCTCGATGATGCCGCCGGCAGCACGCTAGCCGATACGCTTACCTTCCTCCCCTACTAGCATGCCGCTCTTCTCTTTTGCAGAGTTGCTGCCAGCCCGGTACCGAGTGCAGCCGCAGCGACTGATAAGAAACTTACTCCCCGCGCTGCTCAGGCGACCGAAAATGCTGGCCTGGCTCTATGCTCTGCATGAACCGCTGCAGGCTACCTACTTGGCTTTCGCGGAGCACGTTCGGCGCAGTGCCACGGAGCTTAGCTACAACGGGCAGACAATGCTGCTGGAAAAAGCTTTGAATGATCGGTTTGATCCGGTTTTTCGGCGGATCCGAATCATTAACTCCGATACGGAGCTGAGCCCGATCTACCTCAACTACGTGAGCGAGTTGCAAGAAATGCCGGTGACTTACTACGTGGTGGAGGATATGCCGCTACTCAAGGTGAATAACTGGCTGGAATACGTTTCGCAAGTGGGTTTTGTGGTACAGGTGCCCCGCTCCCTGCGACCACAGGAACCGACAGTGCAGGCCAGAATAAAGCAGTTAAAAATCAGCATGATCCGTCACGCTATCACTTACATCTAAAATGAAACAATTACTTTTTGATACCGGCGGCCGGCCGATTGCGCTCGATGATTTCGATGTGCTGCAGAGCGAGGTATATACCGCCGTTACGGCCGTGCTAGCCGGAGCACCCCCAATGGCCTTGAGCGGCTTAAGTGTCACCCGCCGACCGAACAACCGTGGGGATATCACCGCTGGCTATATGTGGCTCAACGGCCGGATACAGCGCTTTGAGGGGCAAACGGATGTGCAGTTGCCAGCGGAAATTGTTTTTATCGGCAACGATGAAACTGATTATCGAGCCTACCAGACCGGCGGCAGCAAACCCTGCATGACGGAGATGCTCTACACAGCGCAGCCGCTGGGCACCTATCCGGCCAACGTGGAGAAATTGGTTGTGAGCGGCTCACCGGAGCTCACTTATGCGAAGTGGCTGGAAAGCAAACAGCGCACCTTAGGAGAAGTGCAGTGGCTAGCCTCACACAATGGTGGGCTGTATTCAGCTACTGGCCTTGGTTATGCCGATGGTCCGGCCCGGGGGTGGGCCTTGTGCAACGGCCAAAACGGCACGGCGGATCTGCGCGCCCGCTTTATTGTCGGCTTGTTTGAGGCTCACAACGACTATTCCCAAGTAGGCAAGAAAGGCGGCGCGGAGCGAGTGACGCTGAGCATAGAGCAGTTGCCGGCACACAGTCACGGCATGGAGCAAGCCGGGGAGCACACCCACGGCCTTAAAAGCCGCGGCTCTGACGGCAGCAGCCCGCTCGCTAGCCGGGGCAACAACCCTACTTCGGATCAAACCATCCAAACGGAGAAGGCCGGCAACCACACCCACGTCATCAACGAAACCGGCGGCAATCAGGAAC
Organism: Hymenobacter sp. YC55; assembly: GCF_029433095.1. Lineage (GTDB taxonomy): Bacteria > Bacteroidota > Bacteroidia > Cytophagales > Hymenobacteraceae > Hymenobacter. Next base: position 1,498,047 of record NZ_JARNTX010000002.1, on the reverse strand, counting down.
ACGAAAACCGGCCGCCTTTCTACGTGCTTGCCGCTCGGCAGTGGGTTGGATTATAAAGCCGCACTTTGTTACTAGCATAAGTAAGCTTTGCAAGGCACAACAAAGCCTCAGCAACTGCTGAGGCTTTATGCTTTTATAGACTATTTATTCCTTGATTAGTTAAATTAAGTTAGTATTCGCCTTCTTATTGTGAAGCTATGGCTATCCCACCCCTCTACGCCTTTAATCGACTAAACCTGCTAGAGCAGTTATCCATTGTTTTTACGGAAGGCACCTACTTAGCTATGCGTAGGGGAGAAAAGGAGGATAGGGTCAACCTCTACCACCTAGGCAGTTTCTTTGCCGAGGTGTATTACGACCCACAAGCCAATCACTTGCACCAATGCCGCACCTTCGTGAGCACCGCTCCACTGGAAGCCTACACCGATCAGATCCGGTTGCCGAACATATAAAAAGCCCCAACGATGCCGGGGCTTTTTCAGTGATATAATGATGCATCAAGCTGCTATACAAATTATGGGGAGGTAGGCGGTGGATTATTTCCCGACCATCTGTTAATGGCAGCGTCCACTATCTTATCAAGCTTCGAGGCCTCCTTTTTTTCCTTGTCATCTTTTTTGAAGAAGTAAGCATAGACTGCAAAAATCATGAAGGCAAACGTTCCATTGGCAGCTGCCCACTTAGTTGCTTCAAGCTCTGTGTTGCTCATGATGTACTTTTCCATAGACCGTCCAAACCAATACATTGCAAATAGGGCCAGTACAAATTGCATGAACTTGTTAAAAGCCTCTATAGCCATACTGAGTAAGATCTTATAAACCTCAAGCTTTGCCTTGGTAAGAGCCACGTTTAATGCACATTAAGCTTATAGAATTCCTCTACGTGGCACTCCTCAAGCGCAAACTCATACTTATCCTCTTCAAGTGCTTCACAATTCGAGCAATATATCACGCGTGGTAACTCTTCTCTGCTACCAGCGGTAATGATCAACCTTCCTTCATTAGGGCACTCGACACCGAAGCGCTTAACAAAAAGCCCCTTTTGCACCGCTTTCTCACAGAGATACTTTGCCACAAACTTAGGCACGCCATAGAAGCTACGGACTTGTTCCACGTAGATTCTATTGGGGTCGGTGTGCTCAAGTATGTTCAGCCGGTTCTGAACAAACCTTCCAATGAAAGACCTATCAATTATTTCTAAGAATTTCATTGATAATGTTCCAGGTTTGGTCAGGATGCTCTGGGTAGGTAGAGGTACGTAGAATACCCTTGGAAGGGTCAACCGTGAACTTGCGGCTGAACTGATCTTTATCGCTTATCGGCTGAAAGATGGTCCTGCTTAAAGGCCGAGTTATGATGTCTTTGAAATCTTCAGGCAAGTCCTGTTTTACTGTACATTGCTCGTCCATGGCTTTCGTAGTCATCGACTTGTCACCTCTATAACTGACCGAAGTGGCATCAATAGAGTTCCCATTCCAGAGAGCTTTCACCCCTTGGTTTAGGTCGCAAACGCTTATCGTGTTGCTCTGTCTAAATACGGCAAGAATATCCTGAATAAAAACATCCTCTGTATTACGCCGCTGGATTTCGATTAGCTTTTGTTGCTTAGGCACCTCCATATAAGAGGAAGCACTACGTTCTAAGATGGTCGCCTGGATTACCACATCTTTTCGATTGACAACTATTCTCGTCGGCTGGTAAAGCTGCATTGTGAATTGCTCGCCGGGAGGAAATAGAGCCAAATCGTATTCAACTACAGGCAGGCACCAGAAAATGTAGCTGTCGTCTTGTTGCAGGCTGCTTATGACCTGCATCGGTAGCGCATCGATATCGAAATTTCCGCGGTTGAATTTTGAGCCTAGTCGGAAAAAATAGTTGTGCTGCCTAGTCAGGCCGATGTTATCTACCAGGAAAGCCTTAATAGAATCGGCTGAGTATTTAGCTGCAATCTCAGGAAGCATCTCAGCTTGAATGGTGGCCTCCACCTCAAACTGACCCTTAACAACTTTTACTGGAAACAATTTGAGCAGTCGCTCATGCAACTGGGAAGCTGAATTCATAGAAGTGTGTAGTGCTAGGGCAAATGATGGTCTCCCAGAACGTTTTTGGAGAGAAGTTATCGCACTGTTGTACTGATGTTGTACCTGAATGAAAAAACCCCGCTGTAAGAGGTTGACTTATAGCGGGGTTCTTTACTTAATAAGAGGTGACGGGCGGATTCGAACCGCCGTAGGAGGTTTTGCAGACCTCTACCTAGCCACTCGGTCACGTCACCGGATTGGGGATGCAAACTTACACCTTAATCTGACTTATGCCAAACCTGAAGCGGTATTTCCCAAGTTTGACATGGTAAGGCACTGTTTTTCTGGCAGAATAAAATCTTGAAAATTTCCTTTACCTACTGCTATAGACACAAAAAAGGCCCCGGAATTCTCCGGGGCCTTTCCACTGCAAGAAGCAAGCTTAGCTTATTCTTCGTCTTTTTTGTCGGCAGCGTCATCGCTGTCGAGCAAGTGCTTGGCACGGTCTACTACGTCGCCAGCTACTTCAGTTACTTTATCGAAGGCAGCGGAGGCAGCACCAGTAACGGCAGCCAGGATACCACCTTCAGTTGCAGGAGCTTCGGCAGCGGGGGCAGCCTCAGCGGCAGGAGCAGCTTTGGAAGCTAGCTTCTGCTCGCCAACCTGACGCTCCGTACCCATCATCTTGTCGCGCAGAGCCGACAGAGCATCCAGGTCGCCGAGGGTCGACTTCTCAGCAGCAGGCTGCTTCTTGAGGTCGGTCAGCTTGCCTTCGCCTTGCGTAGCGGTTGGAGCCTGACCAGCGGGGCCTTTCTTCTTGAACTTGGCAGCACGCGTGTCTTCTTCCTGCTGTTGGTTGTAAACAGCAGTGTGCGACAATACGATGCGGCGGTCATCCTTCGAGAACTCAACCACGCGGAAGTCCAGCGACTCACCGTTCTCAGCGTTGCTACCATCTTCCTTCACCAGCGACTTCGGATACGCGAAGCCTTCGATGCCGTACGGCAACTCGAGCACAGCGCCACGGTCGTTTTTGTCGGTGATGGTCGCCTTGTGTACCGAACCAGGAGTGAATACCGTCTGGAACGTATCCCATGGGTTTTCTTCCAGTTGCTTGTGGCCTAGGGCCAAGCGACGGTTAGGCACGTCCAACTCGAGTACAAGCACGTCCAGACGGTCGCCTACTTTCACTACTTCCGAAGGATGCTTGATCTTCTTGGTCCACGACAAGTCAGATACGTGCACGAGGCCGTCAACACCTTCTTCCAGTTCTACGAACAGGCCGAAGTTGGTCAGGTTACGCACGAGGCCGTTGTGCGAGGTGCCCACAGCGTACTTGGTGGCGAAGTCGCCACGAGTCCATGGGTCTTCGCTCAGCTGCTTGATGCCGAGGCTCATCTTGCGGTCTTCCCGGTCGAGCGTCAAGATCTGCGCTTCTACTACGTCGCCCTGCTTGATGAAGTCCTGCGGGTTGCGCAGGTGCTGGCTCCAGCTCATTTCCGAAACGTGGATGAGGCCTTCCACGCCAGGGATGATTTCCATGAACGCGCCGTAGTCGGCTACGTTTACGATGCGGCCTTTCACTTTCGAGCCTACGCCCATGTCGGCAGGCAGCGAATCCCATGGGTGGGCGGTCAGCTGCTTCAGACCGAGGCTGATACGCTTCTTGGCTTCGTCGAAGTCCAATACTACGATGTTCAGCTTCTGGTCGAGCTGCAATACTTCGCTCGGGTGCGCAATGCGGCCCCACGAAATGTCGGTGATGTGCAACAGACCGTCAACGCCACCAAGGTCAATGAACACACCGAAGTTGGTCATGTTCTTGATAACGCCTTCCAGGATCTGGCCTTTCTCCAGGTTGTTGAGGATGGCTTCGCGCTGCTTCTCGAGGTCTTTCTCGATCAGGACTTTGTGCGAAACTACCACGTTGTCGAAAGCAGCGTTGATTTTCACTACTTTCACTTCCATCCGACGACCAACATAAATGTCGAAGTCACGGATAGGCTTCACGTCGATTTGCGAGCCGGGCAAGAAAGCTTCAACACCGTCCAGGTCCATGATCAGACCACCTTTGGTGCGACGCTTCACTACGCCTTCAAGAATGGTGTCATTCTCCAGCGCGTCGTAGATAGACTTCCAAGCCTGCTTGATCTTCGCCTTCTTGCGGCTCAGGATCAGCTGACCATTCAGGTCTTCTTGGTCTTCGATGAATACCTCTACCTCGTCACCGATTTTCAGGTCGGGCAGGTCGCGGAATTCAGTGATAGACACCAAACCATCGGACTTGAAGCCGATGTTCAGGATTACGTCGCGCTCGGTGATACCCACCACAACGCCTCTTACTACTTCTTCTTCCTGTACGGTAGTCAGCGTATTGCCGTACATCTGCTCCATTTCGGCACGCTGCTCGGGGGTATAGTTACCACCGAAGCCTGACGCCCCTACATTGTCCCAGTCGAAGTTATCTGCTACTTCAGCCATTTGTTGCTTGTAGCCCTGCTGTACACGTCCGGCTCAGGGCCAACTCCGGAACGCGTTTTTACTTGATACACAGCATGAAAGCGCCGGCCCGCCACCCTGACGGGGCGGCAAAGATAAGCAATTTGAAGAAGAGATGGAAAGGAGATAGTAGCTCCGGTTACAATACTTGCCAAACCTTACTTAGTGGCATGGCAAACGATGCTGTTTTTTATTTCATCTATTGTCTCCTTAATGGAAGATATGTGCTTACTTCTTCCAAAGAAAAAGTGGAATCTAGTATTATTCTTCACTATTGTAATCTGGCGAAAATACAAGCAACGCTGTATTTCATAAGCACTTATGTCTACACTGCCTTTGTTGAATCAGTATCAACGGAAAGGATTATGCACCCAGGATTTTTGTCCTTTATTGCTTCTACTTCATACTTAGGCACAAGACGGAATTCGCCTTTTGGAGCAACATCTATATGTATAAAACACCCTTCATTATCTATGCTATCCGAATCCATGTTAAGGCTCGCTCTATCCCTGCTTGTGCTTACTATTTCGTTACTCACTGTGTAACCACATTCTTGGCAATCAGATCCGAATGCCCAAAGTTTCTTCTGGTACTTCCAGCTAGCTGGCACCTGCATAGATACCCATGCTTTATCAACCTTGGGATTGCCAATAGTAACCGTCCTGTACTCCTTGTTACGGCAGCTAGTAGTGATTATAAGTAAGGATATTAAAAGGAGCCTTTGCATCACTGTAAATAGAAAAGAGGACTGCAATAACTACTGCAATCCTCTTCTAACTAAACTAATTACTTGCTCTTAAACTTGCTTACGCCCGGCCCATTTCGCGTAAGTGTGCTACGTGAGAGGCTACGGCGTAGCGCATCTTCGGGTACTCGTTGTACTCCACACCAAACTCCAGACAAGCCTGCCGGATGATTTTATTGAGGGCAGGATAGTGGATGTGAGAGATGTTAGGAAACAAGTGGTGCTCCACCTGGAAATTGAGGCCGCCTACCAACCAGCTGATGACTTTGCTATCGGTAGCGAAGTTAGCAGTGGTTTTAATTTGGTGGATAGCCCATTCATCTTCCAGCTTGTTGGTGATTTCGTGCGGGATAGGAAAGGCTGCGTGCTCGACGGTGTGCGCCAATTGAAACACGATGCTCATGGTGAATCCAACAACTGTGGCAAATACCAAGAAACCAATTATCCAGGCAACGAAGCCGACGGTATAGATGGGCAGGGCAACGAACAGGAACAAGTGCAGCGCCTTGAAACCCCAGAACACGCCTTGGTCGGAAGCCGTCATTTTCTTGATAGGCATTTCCCCGATTTTGCCTTTGAAGTACTTCTGGTAGTCCATGAAGAAAATCCAGGCAATGAAGAGCAGGGCGTAGAAAAACCAGAAGTAGAGGTGCTGGAAACGGTGGAAACGGTAGCGCGTTTGGGTGCTGCTCAGGCGCAACCATGGTTGTGCGTCGAGGTCGTCGTCTACGCCGTCCACGTTGGTGTACATGTGGTGGATGAGGTTGTGCTTCATATTCCACATGAAGCTGTTGCCGCCGAGCACATTAAGCGTGAACGAAGCAAACTGATTAACCCATTTCGACTTGCTGAACGAGCCGTGGGCGCCGTCGTGCATAACGTTGAAACCAATAGCTGACCCCACGAGGCCTAGCAGGGCGCACTCCAGAAGTGCCAGCCAAGCGGGAGGCGTCAGGAAAACCAGGTGCAGGTACACGGCCACGAACGAAACCGTGAGGATGATGGCTTTGGCAAACAAACGGGAGTCGCCGGTAGTGTCTTTGCCTGCTTCAGCGAAGTAGGCATTGGTGCGGAGTTTCAACTCCTTATGAAAGGAGCGAGAAGCCGCGAACTTAGGTGCTTGCATATGAAGTGATGATGAAGGAATCCTGCAAAGGTATGTCCCTCTAACGCTAGCTCATCCGGAATCGTCCATAAGCCCCGCATTTTGCACAATGGCAATACCCCGGCCTATGTTTTTGTTGCTCCCTACTAATCGATTTTTCTACAGCATAGCACTGATACCCAATAAGAACACACCAGCAAGGACTACCTCGCGCCCTGATTTTAACAAGAAGTACCTATGCATAGTCACCGCTATCTTATCGGCTAGCGGTGACTTACCTCTGCCCCTCCTATTGGCAAATTGGGTTTCAACAAGGGGCGCAATTGGTCTAGCGGCACAAACAGCCGAAGCTCGCCTTGAGCGTACGAAGCAATTTCATAGGGAGTGTAAATGAAAACTACGCCGCCACTCGTCAGATATAGGTTATGGCTAACAGGCATTTTCTTCACGAAAAGAAAGTCATCGAGCTTAACGGAGGCTGGTTGATGCAGCACGCGACGCACAGCTTGCTCAAGCAAAGTGCTAAGCTGGGCATCAGAATTGGGGCGAAAAATATCGGAAAAGCGTAGGGCGCGGCCGGTACGAGTATCGAAGGTAACGGCGCTGGTGCCGTAGTTGCCGTGGGCACCACCCGTGTAGCTGTACGTGAAAAACCCAAGGCTCAGCAGATTCTGCTGATTCCAGAGCACGTGCGTGGCCGCTTGGTCTTCGTAACGCAGCATGTAGTCGTACGAGGGAGCACTGCTACTGGTGTCGGGCTCCGCGGGTCTATCCTTGACAAGGTCAGCAACGCTTAGTTGGTACTCTTTTTTGAAGGCGCTAGCCTGTTGCTCCCAAAATTGCTCTACCGAGGCTGGCGCTGCTTTGGTATCCAGGGTATCGCCGCGCAGACCGCGCAGGATACCAGTGGCTAAAGCGCTGCGCGCTGATTCGGGGCCGTTGGTAGGTATTAGGGTGTGCAGGCTAGTGTGTCCGTGTGGTGACTTAGGCTGGTTAGGATACGCCGCCACCGAATCGGTGAAATAGCGCGAAATGAAGGATATACTGCCTGGCAAATCAACTTCGCGCAATTGCACGGGCTGCCCGGCTCGGTTGCCTAGGAGTTCCTTGCCATTGATATGCAGCCGCCAAATTGGCCCGTTGGAATTTTCGTCTTGCAGCTCAAGGCTTTGGTCCCGCACCACCACACTGTCCGGCGTAATAAAGGCGTCGTAGTCGGAGCCTAATTCGTAAGGTTGCCCATCAGGACCACTGTAGGAACCTACAAAGCTGGCGGCGCTGCGGCCTCCGTAGCCCGCGGGCAGCATTTGGAGGTGTAGCGTGATAGTTTCGGGGCCGAGCGTGCCGCGGTAGCACCGGTACCAAGTGCCAGGCGAATCTTTGGGTGGTACGATGGCCGCCTTCTGATCGAGTTGCGTGGCAATGCTTCCAGAATCAGTTTTGGATTGGCAGGCAGCCATCAGCACACCTAGCAGCAAGCTGGAAATACGGAGAGGTGATAAACAGCTCGTGACAGGTAAGCTCATCTGTACTGGATAAGTAGGAAAGATATGTGCAAGATATTGTTCTAAAAATACCTCAACAGCATATGCTGCGTATGTACCAACATCTTTCAGCGCTTATTTTCAAAATTCTCTCCTCATGAGCTACATCAAAGTCGGCCAAGACGCCAACGGTGAAGACATTAGATTGCATTACACCGACCAGGGCCAAGGTACGCCCGTTGTGTTGATTCATGGCTGGCCGCAAAACCACGAAGCTTGGACCTATCAACTAGGCGAGTTGCCCAAACACGGCCTACGCGTAATAGCCTATACGCGCCGTGGATTCGGAAACTCCTCGAAGCCGTTTGAGGGATACAATTATGACACGCTGGCCGACGATTTGAAAGCCGTACTTGACACGCTGGACCTGCAAAACGTAACGCTGGTAGGCTTCTCGATGGGTGGTGGCGAAGTGGCCCGCTACATGAGCCGCCACGGTGGCGCCCGCGTAGCCAAAGTGGCCTTCGTGTCGGCGGTAACGCCCTATCTGCTGAAGACCGACGACAACCCCGACGGAGTTCCGCAATCGGTGTTCGACGAGATTCAAGCCAACATCGCCAAAGACCGGTTCGACTTCCTGCAGTCGTTCAGTAAAGACTTCTACGGCGTTGGGGTCCTCAACAAGCCCGTTAGCCAAGCCGTTCTCGACTGGTCGTTTGGCATGGCTTCACTCGGCTCACACCAAGCTACTGTGGCCTGCGCCCACGCCTTTGCCGAAACTGATTTCCGTCCTGACCTGGCCACTATCAGTGTTCCGGCCCTAGTGATTCACGGCGACGAAGACAAAACGGTGCCAATCAAAAACAGCGGCGCCCGAATGACTGAACACCTGAAACAAGCGAACTACCTTGTTTACGAAGGAGCCCCCCACGGCCTCTTCATCACCAACAAAGACCAACTGAACCGCGACCTGCTGGCTTTCGTCACCGGTTCGTAGGCGCCACACCCCAGGACTGTTACTTACGATGATGGTTCTATAGCAACAAAATGCCCTTGGCTTCTCACATAAAGCCAGGGGCATTTTTGCATACCAGCTATTTTAACTGGTTTAGGTTAAGGTAGCCTGGTGTTCGTAGCTGATTTTCCAGCACAGTCAGTTGCGTAGCAGTAGCATAAGCCTTTGTGCTTGTGCTACTGCTACACAGCTAACCACTTGTCTATCTTTTCCCGTACACGTTTTATTCTAAAGTACAGGCAAAAAAAAAGCCGGTAAGCAATGCTTCCGGCTTAATTATTCAGATAGGCGTGCCAGTTATGGTCGATGGTACCGGCGCTGAGTTTGAGGAAACCAGATAAGGTCGGTTTCTTCGGTTGCTGCCGAATTGTGAGGCCGGCTTCCTGCGGGGTACGATGCCCTTTGGCATGGTTGCACCGGGAACAAGCGGTAAGCAAGTTGCCCCAACTGGAGTCGCCGCCACGGGAGCGGGGTAGTACGTGGTCAAGGGTCAAGTTTTTGGTAGAACCGCAATACTGACACTCGAAATGGTCACGCTTCATAATGTTGTGCCGGCTTAGGGCAATGCCTTTGTACGGCACGCGCACATACCGTTGAAGCCGGATGATGCTTGGCTTAGGATACGACTTGCTGACTGTGCGCAGCACGCCATTCTCTGAGTTGGCAATCATCTCAGCTTTATCCAGAAACAACAGCACAAAAGCCTTCTGCACACTGCACAGCGTAATGGCTGTGTAGTCACCATTGAGAACTAGGACTTTTTGATCCATACGCTTAACTAGAGAGTAATCATCGTGTACAGCGAAAGCTAGATGATTCTAAGCGTATTAACAATAGCCAGAAACTTTAGTTTCTAATCCATATCCTAGTTGATCGGCTGAGTTCCAAATGCTCGTTACTAATTGGTATATATCGTTTTAACGGCTCTGAAGACCCAAAAAGCCCGCAGAAATGAGCTATTCGCTTAAGATGCGCTTTATCAGGCGCAGCTTATGGGAATATTTCTGCCGGTCGCGGTTGAAAATACCGTTGTGGTCGAGGGGGTCAATGCGCACTTCGCCGCTGGCGTGGATAATTTGCTGCTCGTCGAGCAGCAGTCCTACGTGCACGATGTTGCCTTCGGCATTGTCGAAGAAGGCGAGGTCGCCGGGTTGAGTTTGGGCCACAAAGTGGACCGTTTGGCCGAGGTTGATTTGCTGGCGCGCATCACGCGGGAGTTGCACCCCAATAAGGCCGTAGAGCTGCTGCATCAAACCCGAGCAGTCGATACCGAACAGACTTTTACCGCCCCATAGGTAAGGCGCCTTTAGATAGACCAGCGCCATTTTCTGAAGTAAGCGCAGGCGACCATCAACGGAACCGTGCGGGCCGTGGCCGTTTTGCGGATTGGTAGCGGCCCCGTTGTAGAACAGCTGCCGCTCTCCGATGCGCAGGGTCATGCCGTCGAAAAAAGGCAGGCGCGAGCCGAGCTGCACCGGAATCCGGGTGGCGGGGTCACTTACCATCTGCACGACATCGAGGGTGCGTGGGTGGTCCTGGGCGTGCCAAGCGGCCAAATACTCAGGCGTTACGGGCGTGTGTTGCTTGCCATCCATCCAGCCCACGTACTGGTCGGCAGCGGTGCGAACTTGCACCCATTGGTTCTGGACCAGCAAAATAGAATAACACTCTCCGAAAATTAATTGCGTAACAATTTCGGCTTTGTCCGTAGGCTCGGCGCGTACCGGCACGACGCTCAGCGCGCAGATTCCGTGTTCCAAGGTATTGATGTGGTATAATGGCAGATCGGTGGAACGAGAGCAGTGATTTTCACAGAGCCTACCCGCAACCTGTAGTATTCAGCGCGAAGCTCCTTTTTTAAGCTGAACTCGCCAAGTATCTTCCACAAATTCACTGCTTCATAAAACTGGCCTAATACTCCCGAGCGCGGTCTAGCTCGCGTTTCTGGTCTTTCTCTTTGATGCTGTCGCGCTTATCGAACAGCTTCTTGCCTTTCGCCAACGCAATTTCCAGTTTCGCAAAGCCCCGGTCGTTGACGAACATCCGGATGGGAATGATGGTAAGGCCCTGCTCCTGGCTTTTGTTGTTGAGTTGGGTTAGCTCGCGCTTGTTGAGCAGCAGCTTGCGGGGCCGGGTGGGCTCGTGGTTGTTGTAAGTGCCGGCTGTGTATTTGGCAATAGTAAGCCCGTGCACCCACAAGCTACCGTCGGGCTGAAACACGCAGTAGCCGTCCTGAATCTGCACGCTGCCGTCCCGGATGCTTTTGATTTCAGTGCCTTGCAGCATAATACCGGCATCATACTTCGCCAGGAAAGCATATTCGTAGGAGGCGCGGCGGTTCAGGATGTTGACGCGCTTGGGGGTATCTTCTTTCTTACTCACGATGGTTCGGGTGTTATTTCGCGCAGGATTTTGCAGTGCTGGGGTGCTACTACAGCTTCTGGCGCAACTCTTGGAAACGGGCTTGCAGCTTGCCTGCATCCACAATGCGCTGACCGGTGCGGCCGGTAGCTAGTAGTCGCTCGCCTACATAGGCTTGTACGTGGCAAGTTAGTTCGGCGCCTTCCAGTCGTTCAAAAATAGCTTGAATTTCCACGGTTTCCCCTTCAAAGGCCGGCGCTCGGTGCTTGATGGTCAGCATCGTGCCGATACCCGCCTCTCCTGCTTCCAGCATCAACTCGACAAACTGTCGGCTGGCCCATTCCAGTGCTTGGCCCAAGGCAAACGTGCTCAACACCGGCTGAATCAGCTTGCCGTTAAGAACTGCAAAGTCCTGCGGCCCGACCACAAACGAATAAACCTGTATGTCGCCGGGCTGGAAAGGGTTGCGCATCGACCTTATTTAAATGAATGCTCTTTCTGATATTATTTGTCATCCATACTCCCCGCCTGTCATCCTGAGCGGAGCAAAGGACCTTATTAGGGTTGAACAAGACGTTGCTCCCCTTGCGCAGACGGGATAAGGTCCTTCGCTCCGCTCAGGATGACAGGCGGGGGAGTATTGAGGAAGCTATTGGGTGGCAACTCAGAAAGCTAAGCCAACTTCAGCCGAGGGTCGGAGCTAACTAATTGCGAGGCAAAATCGCCGGCTTGGTATTGGAAATGGGCCGTCATGGCGACCATGCCGGCATTATCGGTGCAGAACTGGAACGCGGGAATGAATACCTGCCAGTTTTGAATAGCCGCTTCGTCTTGTAGGGCTTGGCGCAGGCCGGAATTGGCAGCCACGCCGCCGGCAAGGGCTATTTGCGTAAGCTGGTGGTCGGCGGCGGCGCGGCGGAGCTGCCGCAGCAGCGTCTGGATGATGGTGTACTGGATGCTGGCGCAGAGGTCCGCTAAGTTTTCTTGGACGAACTCCGGGTTCTTGGCAGTTTGCTGACGCAAAAAGTACATAACGGCCGTTTTGAGGCCGCTGAAGCTGAAATCGTAGCCCGGCATGGCACCCACAGGGAACGGGAACCGGGTGGGGTTGCCTTCGCGGGCCAGCTTGTCGAGGTGGGGGCCGCCCGGATACGGCAGGCCGAGTTGTTTGGCGGTTTTGTCGAAGGCTTCGCCGGCTGCGTCGTCAATGGTTTGGCCGATGATTTCCATATCCATTGCGCTCCGCACAATTACGAGTTGCGTGTGGCCACCACTCACGGTAAGGCACAGAAACGGAAACGCGGGCCGTGGCTCTTCAATAAAATGCGCCAGAATATGAGCCCGCATATGGTTAACGGCAATCAGTGGCTTGCCGAGGGCCAACGCCATGGTTTTGGCAAACATGCCGCCTACCAGCAACGACCCCAACAGCCCCGGACCTTGCGTGAAAGCCACGGCGTCGAGGTCTTGTTTTTCAACGCCTGCTTTATGCAATGCGGCCGTCACGACCGGAATCAGGTGTTGCTGGTGGGCGCGCGAAGCCAGCTCGGGCACTACGCCGCCGTATTGTTCGTGTATTTGCTGGGTAGCCACCACGTTGGACCGGATTTCACCGTCTACCATTACAGCAGCGGACGTGTCGTCGCAGGAAGATTCGATGGCGAGAATAGTGGGCATGATATAGTACTGTGAACGTAGCCAGTGGGTAATAAAGGGCCGGATTTTCAAATTGCCGAAGCATGACGGCCCTAGCTTCCGGAGGCTATAGGCAGCCTCATAGACGGAATCCAAGACAAAGTTCGTTTAAAACCTTAAACCAACGCTGCTTCATCTAGTCAGAAGCTTAACCAAAGACGGCGTGGTATCGTTCTTGCGGCAGCGGTAGCCCGGCCGTATGCGCTTTTAGGTAAGCAACTACTAACCTGTATCTTCGCTCCTTCTGCTCTCTTTCAGCTGTTTCGCCCGTGCCTCGTTTCGTCTCCATCTTGCTTAAAGTGCTGCTAGTCTTGGTGCTAGTAGTGACGGTGGCAGTGGTGGGCACGTTGGTGGCATTGCGAATTCCGAGCGTGCAGACCCGGCTGGTGCAACAAGCCGCCAGCATCCTGACCGACAAGTTGGGGCAAAAAGTGATAGTGGGGCGAGTAGACGTGCGGCCGTTTTCGCGGGTGCTGCTGCAAGGCGTACGGGTGCTCGATCGGCGCGGTGGAGAGCTGTTTAATATCGGGCGTGCTGATGCTTCCATCAGTTTGTTTAGCGTTTTCGACCCCTCGCACCTGCACATCAGCAACCTCACGCTGGAAGAGCCGCGCTTCGCCCTGGTTACTTATAAAGACCAGCCCGACTCTACTACCCTCACGCAGTTCATACGCGCCGTGCGCCGCCTAGTCGGCCCTTCCGATACCACCAAGGTCAGCAAGAAGCCCTTCGACTTTAAGATTGAAACCGTTAGCCTGCGCAACGGCCGCTTCATCCTGGAAAACCAAGTCAAGCCCCGCGCCGCTTATTACGGCCGCTCGATGGATTATGCGCACATGCAGATCGACAGCATCTACGCCGATGTATCGGAAATTCAACTGCACGGCGACACTATTCATACGCAGATAGATGGTTTACGCGCGGTAGATTCGCCTTCCGGCACCCGCCTGCGGGAGCTGACGGCCAACATGACCTACACCAGCAAGTTCTGGGAATTTACGGGCTTGAATTTGCGCGTAGGCAACAGCCAGATCAGCAACTACTTGCGCTTCGAGTACAAGCGGTTCCTCAACTTCACCAGCTTCAACGACTCGGTGCGGGTGGTAGCGCGGCTGCAACCTTCGCGCCTTTACTCCGACGACATTGCCCAATTCGCGCCCCAACAATCGGTGCGCGACCTGAAAGAAACGGTGCTGATTTCGGGCGAGGCTACGGGCTACGTGCGCGACTTTCACACCAAGAACCTGGATATCCGCTACGGCAAAAACACGCACGTAGTCGGCAATATTGGGGTGGAAGGGCTGCCCAATTTCAAGGAAAGCTTCGTGGAAATGAAGCTGCAGCCATCGGTGGTTGATGGGCGCGACATCCGGCGCTATATCCCGGCTTCGGGCTGGCCGTATGTGCAGCGGCTGGGGCTAGTAAAGCTGAAAGGGCAATTCCTTGGATTCTATAACGACTTCGTAGCCAACGGTTCGTTCGACACCGCGCTAGGTTCGGTGGTATCCGATGTCAACCTGAAATTTAAGACTGACCCGCGCCTTTCTTCTTACGAAGGCGACATTCGCACCACTAATTTCCAGCTGGGCAAGCTGCTGGGGCAGGAAAAGGTGGTGCGCGACATCACCATGAATGGCCGCGTGCAAGGCGTGGGCTTCTCGCCCGAGGGTGCCCGCGTAACGGCTCGCGCCACCGTGCAGAGCATTTGGCTGAATGGCTACCGCTACCGCAACATCACCACCGACGGACGGTTTAGCCGCGAATCATTCACGGGCCGCTTGGCCGCCAACGACCCGAGCCTACAATTCGATGCCAACGGCACCGTCGACCTCAACAAAGCCACGCAAGCCTTCGACGTGCGGGCCCGCATTCGCCGCGCCGACTTGCGCGCGCTGGGCCTCACCAAACAAAGCGTAACGGTGGCCACCAACGCCGACGTGAAGTTCCGGGGGTTGCGCCTCGACGACCTGCTGGGCCGCGTCATCCTGCGCAACACGCGTTTAGGCTACGCGGGCCGCACCGTAGCTCTGGATACATTCGACGTGCTCAGCCAACGCGCAGCGGGGCAGCGCCAGCTTACGGTTCGTTCGGAAGTCCTCAACCTAACGGCGAACGGCAACTACAACTTTACCGAAGTAATTCGGAGCGCCCAAACCCTACTGACCGAGTATGCTCTGAACTTCGAGAGCGACGATGCGGCCATTGCCAACTACTACCGCCGCAAGCGCCAGCTGCCAATCCGGGAGTACGCCATTGCCTTGGACTTGTATCTTAAAAAGCCGAATCCGGCGTTGCAACTGTTCATGCCCGGCTTGCAGGTGTCGAACTACTCGCGCATCGACGGTTCGTTCCGGAACGGGCAGACTTCGATCTTCCAGCTCGGCGGCAGCTTCGATACGTTGCAGATTGACAGCATCCGCACCTACCGCACGGCCTTCGACTTCACTACCTCCAAGCTGCCTTATCAGCCCGAAGTTCTGGCGCAAGCTAGCGTAACCTCGGAGCGCCAGATACTGCCCACTTTAGGCAAGACCGAGCGGTTCTACGTGGAAGGCGTGTGGGACCAGGAGCGCATCAACTTCTCGACGGCTCTGGCCCAAACCAACACCACCAACCGGGCGCAGATCAACGGAGCGCTGTCGTTTCTGCCGAATGCGGTGCAAGTGGTGTTCCGGCAATCGGGCGTGAACTTGTTGGGCAAGGACTGGACTATTGCGCAAGACAACGCCGTGGTGATTTCCAACAAGGGCAAGGAGGTTGATATTCAGCACCTGAGCTTGAGCAACGGCCCGCAGAGCATCAGTGCCCAAGGCTTTATTTCGCAAGACCCAAGCAAAGAGCTGAAGCTGACGGTGAAGGATATGGAGTTGGAAACTCTCAATTCGCTCACCAAACAGAACATGACCGGCCGCGTAAACGCCCAAGGCACCATGAGCGGCGTCTACGGTCCGTTGGCCATCAACTCCACCCTTTCGGTTGATTCGATGAGCCTGGACAACGTGCTGATTGGGAACGTGACCGGGCAAAGCAATTGGGATAACCGCGCCAAACAGGCCCTCGTGGACTTGGATGTGCTCCGCAACGACCAGCGCGTGGTACGGGTGGCGGGTAGCATTGCGCCGAGCCAGGAAGAAGAGCAACTCAATCTAACGGCCGTACTCGATACGGCCCCCGTGAAGCTAGCCGAGCCTTTCCTCAAAACGCTGTTCCGCGACTTAGGCGGCACCGCGGTGGGCACTTTGCGCCTAGCGGGCCGCTTCAATTCGCCCCGCCTCACTGGCAGTATCGACGTTACGGAAGGGCAGCTCACGTTTATTTACTTGAACACCACCTACACCTTCTCCGACCGGATTCGGTTTACAGAAGACCGGATTGCGCTACGTGATATCAAGATGCGCGACCCGCTTGGCAACACCGGCACCATCACCGGCGACATTTTCCACGACGGGTTTAAGAATATGCGGCTGGACTTGGATGCCTCGTTCCGCAAGCTGTTGGTGCTCAACACCACCCGCAAAGACAACCAATTGTACTTCGGTACGGCCTATGCCACGGGCACGGCCCGCGTCAATGGCCCGTCGACCAACCTGGTAGTGAATGTGCAAGCCAAATCCGACCCCGGCACGCGCCTTTCCTTACCGCTCGACAACGCTGCCAAAGCCGAGCAGGCCAGCTACATCCGCTTTGTGAACCGCAACCTGCTCGACACGGCCCGCACACCCGTGCCGGTGGGTGTGCAGGATAAGATTGACTTGTCGGGCATCCGGCTGAACATGAACCTGGAAGTAACACCCGATGCCTACGTGGAAATTCTGCTTGATGAAAGCACCGGCGACGTTATTCGGGGCACCGCGGCGGGCCGATTGCGCCTCAACATCGATACCCGCGGCGACTTCAACATGAGCGGGCAAATCGAGATTGTGCGCGGGGCTTACAACTTCACGTTGCAGGGGCTCGTCAACAAGGAATTTGTGGTGCGGCCGGGCGGTACCATCGTCTGGAACGGCGACCCACTGGCCGGCGAAATGAACGTGACGGCCGCTTACACCCAACGTACTTCCCTGGCTCCTGCCCTACCCGGCAACAACGCCGTGGTGCCCGTCACGGCCGTGATGAACTTGACCGGGCCGCTGCTGCTGCCGGCTATCAAGCTGAATCTGGAGTTCAATGATATTCCCTCGTCCTTGGAAGGGGATCTGGCGCCGTTCTTATCTTCGTTGCGCAACGATGAGCAGGAACTGAACCGACAGGTCTTTAGCTTGGTGGTGTTCCGGCAATTGGCGCAAGTAGGCTCGTTGTCGTCGGTTACTTCGCTCAGGGGCCAGGACAACGCCTTGGGCAACAGCTTGGGGCAAATTATTTCCACGCAGCTCGGGGCCCTTACTTCGCAGCTTGATCCGAATTTGGAAATCAGCTTCAACTTCAATGGCCTCTCAGCCGAGCAGCTGCAGGCTTTGCAAGTGCGCCTGAGCTACTCCTTCATGAACGGCCGACTGCGCGTAACGCGGGAAGGCGGCTTCAGCAACAGCGCCGTTACAACCAGCGGGGGTACGCCTATATCAGGAGCCAACAACTCAGTTATCGGGGATTTAAGTTTGGAATACGCGCTTCGTACCGACGGCAAGTTCCGGGCGAAACTCCGGTACGAAACCACCCCGCGCGACTACAGCGACATAACTAGCCAGAACCAGGCCCGGGCTGGTATCTCTCTGCTGCACACCGAGCAGTTTGATTCGCTTAACGAGCTGTTTGCGCGCAAGCACCTGCGCCGCCGCGAAACCAACGCCCGCAAAGCCCGCGAGGTCCTTAACATTGACGACGACCCGCGGACAACATTATGAGTAATAGCTGAAAGCCGGCCAAAGCAGTAACCAAGGAAACAGCCTATCGGCGTGCTGACGTTATAATAGTATTGCCAGGCTAAGCATCTGACGTATCAAGCCAGAGGGACTAAAGCACCTCGCGTGCTGATGTTGTAATACTTACCCGTCATGCTGAGCGCAGTGCAACGAAGCCGAAGCATCTCGCTAGTGTAGTAAACCTTAACCTATGCAACGATTCGAGCGAGATGCTTCGGCTTCGTTGCACTGCGCTCAGCATGACAGTCGGCCCCACAACGTCAGCACGCGAGATGCTTCGACTCCGGCTACGCCTACGCTCAACATGACAGGTAGTATTACAACGGTAGCGCACTAGATGATCAATAAGCGCACCATGCCACCACACTGCAGGCTTATAAGCTCGACCAGACCACTCTTTACTTTGAGGGTGTTTCTGTGTTAATCATTGTTAATGGTTGATTTGCTTGAGCCTCTAATCACTCTTACGCTTACCTTTGCCTATCTATGCCCCAAACCCGTCCGACCCGTAAGAAAAAGCTTGGCAGCTATCCGCACCTGATGGTTGTGTTCAGCATTACGCTGGCGTTGCTGGTCATTGGTTTGTTTGGATTGCTCTTGATTCATGCGCACAAGCTCTCCAACCTTGTGAAGGAGAACATCGAAATGCAGGTATACCTGGAGCGCGACTTGCCGGCAACCGAACTGCTACGACTGCAACAAGACTTCTCGCGCAAGCCCTACATTGCCCTCCGCGACCAGAAACCGCAGGTGCGCTTCTTATCGAAAGAGGAAGGAGCCAAGCAGTTCATCGACCAAACCGGCGAGGATTTCAAGAACTTCCTCGGCGACAACCCGCTACGCGACGCGTACATTCTGAAAATCAAGTCCGAGTATTCGGATTCATTGCAGATGGGGCGCATCGAGCGGGAACTGAAAGCCGAGCCGGGTGTGTACGAGGTCCAGTATGTTCAAAGCCTGATTAGCTCCATCAACCAGAATGTGCGCAAGCTCAGCTTGGTGCTGCTCGGCTTTGCCGTCGTGCTTACCATTGTTGTGACGGTGCTCATCAATAACACCATCAAGCTGGCTCTATTCTCGCAACGCTTCCTTATCCGGAGCATGCAGCTGGTGGGGGCCACTTCCTTCTTTATCCAACGACCCTTTCTTCGGCGGGCTACTTGGCAAGGTTTAGCGAGTGGTATTCTGGCTTCTTTGCTTTTGCTGGCCCTGCTGCAATATGCCTACTTACAGGTGGGCGACCTACGCATTCTGCGCGACGACCGGCTCATTGGGGCGTTGCTCCTGGTGATGGTCGGCTTGGGTTGTGGCATCGGCTTCCTAAGTTCTTACCGTGCCGTGCGTAAGTACTTGGGCATGTCGCTGGACGACTTGTATTAACTGCTTGTAACCCCCACAGGACACGTTCCTTCTCGAATTTCTTAACTAGACATAATGGAACCTACTCAAGAACCTCGCTTCGCCTTCGGGACGCGCAACTACCGCCTGATGTTTCTTGGGCTGGCTGTGCTGGCCGCTGGCTTCGTTACGATGACACTGGACTCTGCCGACTATGGTGAAGGATTCCTCGGCATCACGCTAGGCCCCATCCTGCTTATTATTGGTTTCCTGATTGAGTTTTGGGCTATTATGGCGCGGCCCCACGGCTACGCTCCTGTAGCGGCCGACGCCACCACCCGCGAAACATTGGCGCAGCAGCCTGCCCCTGCCGCTCCTGCGGCCCCCGCCCCTACTGCTCCTACTTACAAGCGCCCGTAGCTTTGGGACGCGAAGCTCCAGCTTCGCGCATCGTTCACCCGTACCTCGAAGCGCTACTTTGTGGGAGGGGTGGGCACGCCCATCTTCTACGCGGCGCGAAGCTGGAGCTTCGCGCTACACCGCTTCTTTATGAATTACTGGCACGCGCTGCTACTCGCCATTGTTGAAGGCCTAACTGAATTTTTGCCGGTTTCCAGCACCGGTCACATGGTTATAGTAGCCAACCTGCTCGGTATTGGGCAGCTCCCCTTCACCGAAACGTACATCACCTCGATTCAGCTCGGCGCTATTCTGTCGGTGGTGGTGCTGTACTGGCGGCGGTTTCTGCAAAGCGTTGACTTTTACGTGAAGCTAATTGTGGCCTTTCTGCCCTTCGGTTTGTTGGGCTTTCTGCTAAAAGATGTCATCGAGGAGCTGCTGAAGAGCGTGACGGTGGTAGCGGTTTCGTTGGTAGTCGGTGGTATTGTGCTGCTGTTTGTAGACCGTTGGTTTTCGGGCCCGCGCAAGGAAGTTACTACCCCAAGCCTCATGCAAGCCCTCAAGATTGGGCTTTTCCAGTGCATTGCGCTGATACCAGGGGTGTCGCGCTCGGCGGCTACCATCATTGGCGGCTTGACCCAAGGCTTCGACCGTCGCTCGGCCGCTGACTTTTCTTTTTTGCTGGCTGTACCTACTATGTTCGTTATTACGGCATACCAGCTCTACAAAACCTACAAAGTGAGTGCGCCGGGCGCTGAAGACATCAAGCTGCTGCTGTTCGGCAACGTGGTGGCGTTTGCGGTGGGACTGCTCGCCGTGAAATCGTTCGTGAACTTTGTGTCGCGCTTTGGTTTCCGGGCCTTTGGCTTCTACCGCATTATTGTGGGCGTGGTCATTCTGGTGATGATTGGGTTGGGCATCAACCTACAGTTGATTTAAGCGAGAAGATGACAGACGCTTCCTTTCCTCCTTTCGATTTTGAAGCCGGCGAAGTTTTGCTGCTCGACAAGCCCTTAACCTGGACTTCGTTTGATGTGGTGCGCAAAGTCAAAAACACGCTCCGCATCAAGAAAATCGGGCACGCGGGCACGCTCGACCCACTGGCTACGGGACTCCTCATCTTGTGCACTGGCAAGAAAACCAAGGAAATCGACTCGATCCAAGCGCAGGAAAAAGAGTACACCGGCACCTTCCGCTTGGGCCAAACCACACCTAGCTTCGACCTGGAAACGCCCGTAGATGCCGAGTTGCCTTTCGAGCACCTTGACGAGGCGGCCATCCGGGCTGCTACGGCGTCTTTTACCGGTTTGATTGAGCAGACGCCGCCGTTGTTCTCGGCGGTGAAGGTAAACGGCGAGCGGGCCTATGAAGTAGCCCGGCGCGGCGAAGAAGCCGTTATCAAGAGCAAACAAGTCACCATCAAAGCGTTTGAAATAACCCGTTTGGAACTGCCAGAGGTAGATTTCCGAGTGGTTTGCTCGAAGGGCACCTACATCCGTAGCCTTGCCCGCGACTATGGTGCGGCGCTTGGCTGCGGAGCTCACCTCACCAAACTAGTGCGCACGCGCATCGGCGAGTATCAGTTAGCTGAGGCCCTGAACATGGACCAAATAGAAGCGTTGCGCCCGCCGCGCCCCGAAGGATCCCCCGAACGGCCACCCCGGCCGCAAAAGCAGCGGCGGCCAGAGCGCCGGGCTGGCTTGGAGTATTTCAACGCTACTAATGCAGCACCGGAGTTAGACGGTACATCGGAAAACGTTTCCGAATAAACCAGCCGACTATAGTGGGTCTGTTGGCAATATTTCAGTACAACTCCACACCAAATCGGCCGACCTACGCGGTGTCCTACTGTATGCTGCCGGATTCTAGAAGTAGTTCTGGCAGAAGGTTATGCGCTATTGAAAGCTCAGCAGCCTACTAGTCACTCAGGTTCGCTAGCTCCGCAAAGCCTATGTTGGCTGCACCCTGACAAGCGCCGCGCCGTACAGGAGAATCTGCATATTGCAGGCTGTCGGCAATAGCCAGGGCAACGTGGCTACCCGACCGTTTCCAGTAGACGTACTATTTGGTTACTTCAACTCTCAGTTATTATCAAGCAAATGCAAGTTGTTCGGGACCCGGCGCAGTTTCCACACCTTCAAGGCCAAGCGGTTGTTACGAGCGGCACATTTGATGGTGTGCACCTCGGGCACCAGCAAATCCTGCGGCGGTTGCAGGAAGTGGCACAGCAAAGCGGTGGCCCCTCGGTGGTTATAACGTATTGGCCCCACCCCCGCTTGGTGTTGGACCCGCCGCTCTCCCACCCGAACCCACAGGACCTGCATCTGCTTAGTACTCTTGAGGAGCGCATCAAAAGGCTGGAAGATTTCGGCATTGATTACCTGCTTATTATCCCCTTCACGCAAGAATTTGCCTCCTGGACTTCCGAGGAATACATCCAAAATATCCTGCTGCGCACGGTAGGTACCAGTAAGCTAGTTATTGGCTACGACCACCGTTTCGGCAAAAATCGAGAGGGCGGCTTCGACTACCTCAGCCAAAATGCCAACCGCTATGGTCTTAGCGTAGAAGAAATTCCGCGCGAAGACGTAGATGCCGTGGGCGTGAGCAGCACCCGCATCCGCCGGGCCCTCGAAAGCGGCGACATTCTGACGGCCAGCCGCTACCTCGGCTACCCCTACGAGCTAACCGGCACCGTTGTGCGTGGCCGACAGCTCGGGCGCACCATCGGTTGGCCTACGGCTAACGTGCAGGTGGAAGAGCCTTTGAAGCTGATTCCGGCCCGCGGCGTGTATGCCGTAATGGCCACCACCGCTGCCGGCACTCACCACGAAGCCATGCTCAATATTGGCGTCCGCCCGACCGTGGGCGGCGACTTAGCGCAAACTATTGAGGCGCACCTGTTGGATTTCAACGGCGACTTGTACGACCAGCAACTCACCCTTCAACTGGTAGCCCGCCTGCGCGACGAGCAGAAATTTGATGGCCTAGACGCGCTAAAAGCGCAACTGAAGCTCGACGCCGAAGATGCCCGCCGGCACTTAGTAGGCGGCTGAATCAGTTCTGTAGCTGAACAACTCATCAAGCCTGCTCTCTGGTGTTACGCTACTTGCTCGTGTTTCTGTGCTGGCTGAGTGGGACAATGGTAGTGCATGCGCAGGGAACGTTGAGCGGCACTATTCGGGATTCTCTCACGCAAAAGCCGCTGGAATTTGCAAGCGTGTTTCTGGCTAGCACCACCTACGGCGCAACCACCAACGCTAGCGGACAGTTTACGCTGGCCGGTGTACCAGCCGGGCCGTACGACCTTATTGTTTCGTATGTAGGCTACAAGCTGCTGAAGCGGACTATCACGGTGCGCAACGGCCCGCAGCCGCTGAATTTGCTGCTTACGCCTTCCAGTCAGCAGTTGCAAGGCGTAACGGTGCGGCCCAACCCTAACCGGGCAAGTGACTATCAAAAATTCGCGGAGACATTTCTGGGGCAGACCAGCTTTTCCAAGCAATGCCGCATCCGCAACCCCGATGCCGTGCTAGTTTCCTATGATACCGAAGCTAATGAACTCACGGCGTCCAGTCCTACCTTTTTGCAAGTTGACAACACGGCACTAGGCTACCGCATCAAATATTACGGCTTGGAATTCACGCTGAATTTCAAACAGCAGTTCGTGTCGTTTTACGGCTGGCCGATTTTCGAGGAAATGAAACCGCGCAACAGTCGGCAGCAGCAACGCTGGCTCGCCAACCGTGCGAAAGCCTACCAAGGCTCCCTAGTGCATTTCTTACGGAGCGTGCACACCAACCAGGTAGCAAGTCAAGGATTTCTGGTGCGGAAACTGCGCATCGTGTCCAATCCGCGCTTCGCCCGCGCCGATAGTCTCCGCAAAGCGCTGTTGCAGGCCCGGCGCAATCAGCCGTTGTCGGCACCGGAAGTAGATTCTGTTGAACGCTGGGTTAAAGTGCCCCGCAGCTTCTCGCTGCTCTACCTCACGGAGCGCCCCATCGACAGTTTGCGCCGGGTTGATGCTAGCGGACGGGTGTGGCTGTGCTTTCGAGATTATTTGCAGGTCAGCTATTTGCGCGAAAGTCCAGACCCGGCTTACCAGTTGCCCCGCCCTGTAGGTGCACCACCTGCTCCGGCCACTAAAGCAGACCGGCAGATTTCGTTGCTTTCCCTCACCAAGCATGAGGCCGAAATATTGCCCAACGGGCAGCTAGTGGAGCCGCTAGCTGTTTTCACGGACCAGTACTGGGGATTCGAGAAAATGGGTGAACTTTTGCCCATCGATTACGCGCCCCCCGTGGCCCCACCACCCCACCGATAATTCCCACTCCACGCTCCTTCCTATGATCAACAAAGTAGTTCCCGACGCCCAAACCGCCTTGCACGGCCTCACCGACGGTATGACGCTCATGCTCGGTGGCTTTGGTTTGTGCGGCATCCCCGAAAACGCCATCCAGGAAATCCTGCGCCTCGGCGTCAAAAACCTTACCTGCATCAGCAACAATGCGGGTGTCGATGATTTTGGCATCGGGCTGCTACTGCAGCAGCGGCAGGTGAAGAAAATGATTTCCAGCTACGTGGGCGAGAATGCCGAGTTCGAGCGGCAGTTGCTTAGCGGCGAGCTGGAAGTGGAATTGTTGCCGCAGGGTACGCTGGCCGAGCGCATCCGGGCCGGGGGTGCCGGTATTCCAGCCTTCTACACCCCGGCGGGCTACGGCACCGAAGTGGGTGAGGGCAAGCCAAGCCAGGAATTCTACGGCAAGATGTATTTGCTGGAAACCTGGCTGAAAGCAGACTATGCCTTCGTGAAAGCCTGGAAGGGCGACACGGCCGGTAATCTTATCTACAAAGGCACGGCCCGCAATTTCAACCCCATGATGGCGACGGCCGGCAAAATCACGGTGGCTGAGGTAGAAGAATTGGTGCCCGCTGGCGAGTTGGACCCCAACCACATTCACACGCCGGGCATCTTCGTGCAGCGCATTTTCGAGGGCAAAAACTACGAAAAGCGCATCGAGCAGCGTACCGTACGGGCTTCAACTAAGTAGTATCTCACGCAGGGTTTGCCGGGCATAAAGCATGAAGTGCTGTTTCACTTAACAGACCATTACGAGGCCTTTTGTTGCTCCTCCCGAAATCAACCTAACAGTCTACTATGAAAAAAACAGCCTTCCTCCTTCTCCTTTCCCTCACATTCAGTGGCCATTCGTACGCTCAGAAGGTAGCCCCAGCCAAACCTAAGAGCAGCAAGTCGCAGACCCTCACGGCCAAACCCGAACAGCTGCCGGGCATCGACCAACTGCTGCAGGAATACACGGCCGCTAACCGGGTTCCGGGTGCCATTGCCTTGGTAGCGCACAACGGTAAAATCATCTACCGTAAAGCCTTTGGCTACGAGGATGTAGAAGCGAAAACGCCGCTCAAGCCCGACGCTATTTTCCGGATTGCCTCGCAGACCAAGGCTATTACCAGCGTGGGCTTGATGATGCTCTACGACGAAGGGAAATTTCAGCTCGATGACCCTATTTCCAAGTATCTGCCGGCCTTCCGCAACCCCAAAGTACTGGCTACTTTCAACGAGAAAGATTCCACCTATACCACCGTTCCGGCCAAATCCGAAATAACCATCCGGCAACTGTTTACCCACACTTCAGGCATCAGCTATCCGGTAATTGGTAGCAAGGAAGCCACTGCTATTTACGCCAAAGCGAATATTCCGAGCGGCATTGGCACGCCGAGTGGCAACTTGGCTACGTCTATGAATGCGTTGGGGGCGCTGCCGCTGATGCACCAGCCGGGCGAAAAATTCACGTACGGTTTGAGCGTGGATGTGCTAGGCTACTTGATTGAAGTGCTTTCCAAGCAGCCCCTCGACCAGTATCTGCGCGCCCGTCTCTTCGATCCACTCGGCATGCGCGACACCTGGTTTTACCTGCCCGCCGAAAAGCAAAATCGTCTGGCAGCCCTTTACACCGAAGACGCCAACAAAGCTACCGTGAAGAGGGGGGTGCAGGGACGCATGACGCCCGACTACCCCAAGGCCGCGGGCACCTACTTCTCGGGCGGCGCGGGTCTTTCGTCCACTATCGACGACTACGCCGTCTTTTTGCAAATGATGCTGAACGAAGGCGAATACAACGGCCGCCGCATTCTGAAGCCCGCCACGGTGCGCCTGATGACCAGCAACCAAATCAGCGACGTCAACCAGGGCGACAATAAGTTTGGCCTCGGCTTCAGCATCACCACAACCAAAACCGCCGACACTTCCGGCCTCTCCGAGGGCTCTTTTGAGTGGGGCGGCATCTTCGGCACCACGTATTGGGTGGACCCCAAGCTGAAAATTGTGGCCTTGCTCTACACGCAGAAATACCCCAACACCACGGCCCGCGACCTAGCCGGGAAATACAAGGTGCAAGTCCGGCAGGCGGTGGTAGGCACTCCTGCTCCTGCTGCATCTGCCAAATAACCCTCTCTCCCCTCTCCCACCCATTATGTTAGACAAACACGGCATCGCCCGGCGGATTGCGCAGGAAGTGCGCGACGGATACCACGTAAACCTTGGCATTGGCATCCCGACGCTTGTGGCCAACTACATACCCGCGGGCATCAACGTGGAATTGCAGTCGGAAAACGGCTTGCTGGGCATGGGTCCCTTCCCTACCGAGGACGAAGTGGACCCCGACCTCATCAACGCGGGCAAGCAAACCGTAACCACTCTACCCGGTTCCAGCCTCTTTTCTTCCGCCGACTCGTTCGGGATGATACGCGGCGAGCATGTGGATTTGACCATCCTCGGGGCCATGGAGGTTTCCGAAAACGGCGACATTGCCAACTGGAAGATTCCCGGCAAGATGGTGAAGGGCATGGGCGGCGCCATGGACCTAGTAGCTTCGGCCAAAAACATCATTGTGGCCATGCAGCACGTAGCCAAAGACGGCAGCAGCAAGTTGCTGCCCGCCTGCACACTGCCCATTACGGGCCTGCACTGCGTCAAGAAAATAGTAACCGAGCTAGCCGTACTAGACGTGACGCCCGACGGCTTTGTGTTGCGCGAACGGGCCCCTGGTGTCAGCGTCGAGCAGATTCGGGCGGCCACAGCTGGAAAGCTGGTAGTGCCCGACGAAGTACCGGAAATGACAGGCGTGTAGCTTATCTACACCAAGTCGTTCTGCTTCATCCGGCGGCTTACCAATGGCATTTGCGTGCTGGCGTTGTAGTACTAACAACTTCAGACCGTCATACTGAGCTTGCCGAAGCATCTCGCGTGCTGACACATGAGTAGTAACCGTCATGCTGAGCGGAGTCGAAGCATCTCGCTAGTGTGGTAATATCCTTCTACCACAACGATTCGAGCGAGATGCTTCGGCTCCGCTCAGCATGACAAATGTATGACAACGTCAGCACGTGAGATGCTTCACCCTGGTTTGATGCGCTATGTGCTGCTCAGCAGGACCGTTTTACTAACAGTTGTTGAAATTTGGGCTTGCTTTTAGCTATTGCTTAGCAAGCATCATAACACCTACTTCTGTGTGCGGCGGTAGGCCTGGGCCATGATGCGCTCGGCCGCCTCGCGGGTGAAGTGCGAAAAATACTTCAGCAGCTGGGCCAATGCAGCAGGAGCCGAGAGCCCGCCCGCGTGAACAGCTTCGGCTAGGTAGTCGGCGAGCGTATCGGGGTGGCCGGTGAGGGCCGGAAACTCGTGGTTGGTTTTGTAGCGCGCCAGAATGTCAACGCGGAGCCAATCGGGCGCGCCGGGCACTTGGGTGAGCAAACGCTCTATAACGAGCTGCACCTCATCCATAAATAAGGTACGGACGAGGCCGGGCGGCGCGGGCACGGCTTGGCCGGCAGCGGCCACTACTAACACGGCCGCCGGCATGGCGGGCTGCCAGCGGTGCACGTCGGGCGGGGCGCATAACCAGGCCGTTGGGGGGAAACTTTCGGGCGAGGCCAGCAGCCGGCCCAACGTCTGGAGACGACGTTCTTCGGGCGGAAGCATAGTGCAAGGTACAACGACCTAACCGGATGGTACCTAACCTACGTAGAGGTGCTATATTCGAGTGCACCAATGCCTCATCGAAAACACTCTTCTTATGCGCCACTGCTACTCTGGTTTTCTTGCTTTGCTGCTGACAACCGCTACCCTTACGGTTCAAGCTCAAACGCCCATCATCATCGACCGCAACGACATGCCCAACGTGGGCGACTCGTTGCGCACCAGTGAAACCCTGACTCTTACGGGGCCGGCCCTTACCCAAACCGGGCCCAACCAAACCTGGAACTACAGCGGTTTGCGGCCCATCAACCAAAGCGTATCGTACTATTCTGGAGTTGGTAGTACCCCAGGTCTGCTGCCAATTGTGTTCGGCGCTTTAGGTGGCGTAAACCGGGCTACCATTGCCAATCGGCAGCCGCTGCCCGCGGTGTTGGTAGCCGCCGGCTTGCCTATCACGGAGGTGTATTCCTTTTTCAACGAGTCGGCTACCAACTACCGGCAGGTAGGCTACGGCGCAGATATTCCGTCGGTGGGTGCGTTGCCGGTTCTTTACCAGAGCCAGGCCCTGCAGGACGTGATATACCGTTTTCCGCTCGTATACCAGCAGCGGGATTCCAGTAATGCTGATTTCTCGGTAAACGTGCCTGGCACGGCCTTTCTGCGGGAACGGCAGAAGCGCGTAAACAACGCCGACGGCTGGGGCACGCTCATCACGCCGTTCGGCAGGTTCGAGGCGCTGCGTGTGGTGAGTACGCTACAAGTCCGCGACAGTGTGTCGTTGCAAGGGCAGCCCGGCCCAGCTATTCAGCGGCCGGTGATGAAACAGTATAAGTGGCTGGCCAAAAACCAGGGCATTCCGCTGCTGCAAGTGATAACGCAGCTTGCGAACGGCCAGGAAATAGTGTCGCTGGTGCAGTACCGGGACATCTATCGGCGCATATCGGTATTGAGTACCCAAACCAAGCTCCCCGAAACGGCGGTGGCAGTATATCCTAACCCTGTGGGGGAAGGAGAATCGTTGCAGCTTACTTTACCGACCTCCGGCCCTGTTTCTGTTACTGCCACCGACCTGACGGGGCGCGTGCTATTTACCTATTCTATTCCGCGCGCTGCCGGCGAAGCCACAGTACCAGCGGCGGCCTTTGGCACGTTTCGGGGGGTGGCTATGCTACGGGTGCAAACCGAAACGGGTGTAGCCATGCGCCGCGTAGTGCGGCAGTAACAGGGTGTAGCTGCCTTGCTATTTTCCTAGCATATCCACCTGTTGGTAGCTAGCAATGGCTTCTACAACACGGTGGTTATGCAAGTGCAAGTCCACACCGTCTGACCCGTCGGGCAGGTTGATAGGAATGCTATGGTACCGGCTCAAGCCAAAGAGCGCCGATTTTTCTTCTATCGGGCCTAGGGCCGACCACGGAACGAGCAATGGCGGATGGCCGAACCGAAAGAGTACCATCACCGAAAGACCAAGGCCGGTGGGTCCGCACCGGATGGTGAGTGCGCCGCGGTAGTTACCGCCAAACCCAACTGCCCCCGCTTTGCGAAGCGTCCCCGACTGCATCGGGAAGCTGGTAGCCGGAGCTTGGCTGACCGCCTCGCTTGCCCGAAAGTAATTGCTCAACCGGTTCCAGCCGTTCAACGAAACAAACCAGCTTATACCAAGCCAGAAAGCCACAAATACGAATGGCAATAAGGCTAGTGCTAAGTACTTGGAAGACGTCATATGGATAAGGGTAAGCAGACAGCAGCCTGCATTTGAAAGTAAGCTATTGTATCCTTACTAGTAGGTAGTACAGCTCGAAACAACTGTAGCCTAGCCCCTTCAGTAACTTTGCACTAACTGAGCGTTTTTGCCACCAAAGTTGTTGTAGGCCCGTATTACAAGCGCCAAGCCCAACAAGTAGGACGCTACTTTTGCATTTCATCCTGACTTTTCTCTGACCTATATGGCAACTATTTCAAACGGTAAAACCAGCGGCAGCCACGCCAAAAAAGTGCCGCACGATAAAAACTCGATAGCGGAGCTTCTGACCCCTACGGCCATTCCAGCCCACAAGCTGGTATTGCGTACGCTGCGCCGCTCCGATTTCAAAGCCATCAAAGGCATTATGGATCAAGTGTATTCCAACATGGAAGGCGCCTGGTCGGCCGATGAGTTTGGCGCGCTGATTCGCAAGTTTCCAGAAGGCCAGATTGGCATCGAAGACAACGGCCGGCTGGTAGCAGCGGCTTTGGCCATCATTGTGGACTACCAAAAGTTCGGCGACAAACACACCTACGCCAAAATCACGGGCAACGGCAAGTTCGACACCCACAACTCCGATGGCGACACGCTGTACGGCGTGGACGTGTTTGTGGACCCCGAGTACCGCAGCTTGCGCCTCGGTCGGCGCCTCTATGATGCCCGCAAAGAGCTCTGCGAGAACCTGAACCTGCGCGCCATGGTGGCTGGCGGCCGGATTCCGGGCTACGCCCAATACGCCAACGAAATGACGCCCGCTAAATACGTGGAGATGGTGCGGAACAAGGAGTTGGTCGACCCCATCCTGACCTTTCAGCTTTCCAACGAATTCTACGTCCGCAAAATCATCCGTGGCTATCTGCCTTATGATTCCGAGAGCAAGGCCTACGCCACGCTGCTGGAGTGGATCAACGTGTATTACGAAGAAGAGGAAAAGCTCATCGGCAACCAGAAAAGCAACGTCCGCATTGGCATTGTGCAGTGGCAGATGCGGGCTACTCGCAGCCTAGAAGACTTGTTGCAGCAAATCGAGTTCTTCGTGGATACGGTGAGCGGCTACAAGGCCGACTGCGTGATGTTCCCAGAGTTCTTCAACGCTCCACTGATGGCCCTCACCAACGAGGATTCGCCGGCGGTAGCTATCCGGGCTATGGCGGCCTTCACGGCGCCTATCAAAGCTAAAATGATGGAACTGGCCGTAAGCTACAACATCAACATTGTAGCGGGCTCGATGCCGGTGTACGAAGACGAGAAGCTGCACAACGTGGCCTACCTCTGCCGCCGCGACGGTACCGTGGACGAGCAGTACAAGCTACACGTTACACCCGACGAAGCCAGCTACTGGGGTATGCGCGGCGGCGACAAGCTGAAGTGCTTCGACACCGACTTCGGCAAAATCGGCATTTTGGTGTGCTACGACGTGGAGTTCCCCGAGCTAGCCCGCATGCTCAGCGACGAGGGCGTGAAGATTCTGTTCGTGCCTTTCTGGACCGACACCAAAAACGCCTACCAGCGTGTGCGAATCTGCGCGCAGGCGCGGGCCATCGAAAACGAGTGCTACGTGGCCATCACCGGCTCGGTAGGCAACTTGCCCCGGGTCGAGAACATGGACATTCAGTACTCGCAGAGCGCGGTGTTCAGCCCTTCCGACTTTGCTTTCCCGCACGATGCCATTGTGGCGGAGGCTACGCCGAACACCGAGATGACCCTGATTGCCGACCTCGACCTGGATTTGCTTAAGGACCTAAACACCTCCGGGGCCGTGCGCAACCTGCGCGACCGGCGCAAAGACCTGTACTCGCTAAGCTGGACCATTAAGAAGACCGACCGTGACGACGAGTTGCTAGCTCAAGGCACCGATGAGCGCCATCCGCGCGTAAGCAAGCGGAAGGCCATTGCCGCTGGGTAATTTTTGTGCATATTGTAGACGTACAATAAACGTCGAAATATGCAACAAGACTACCTCGATCAAGATTACTCCGATGAACCTGTTGAAAAACACTCGGTTTTTGCTGAATTGCTGAACTCGCCGCTGGCCATGCGGTCGGCCAGCACGGGTCAGCGGTTCCTCAACTACATCGTTGATCTTATTACGTTTTACGCCATCATATTTAGCCTTGGTATTGGCCTGGGTATGGTGGTGTCCATTACCGGCGATGAATCGTTGTTCGGTCTGCTGGACAGCCCATTGGCCACACTGGTTTACATTCTAATCATGCTCAGTTACTATTTCATCATGGAGTCGATGACGGGTCGTACAATGGGTAAGATTGCAACTCGTACCCGTGTGGTCATGGAAGATGGATCCAAGCTTACGACCACAGCTGCCTTCCAGCGCACCCTTAGCCGCATCATTCCGTTCGAGGCTTTCACCTTTTTCGGCGGCGGTCCTGGCTTGCACGACCGACTTGCCAAAACTCGGGTTGTGAAGGTTGACTAAGCTGTTATAAGCTAATGCATGTTATCTATTCGTGAAAAAGCCGGTTGGGAACGTTCCCAACCGGCTTTTTCATTGGGTGCCGGTCAACGATTGTCGAATCAACTTTTATTTTCAGTAAACTTCGGCCCCCAGCCCCATTGTCCACTTTTATATAATTTAATTCCCTTTCATGAAACGCATCCTCATTACCGGGGCCAATCGGGGCCTGGGTCTGGAACTCACCCGCCAGCACCTGGAGCGCGGCGACACGGTATTTGCCGCCAGCCGCCAACCCGACACCGCCACCGACCTGCACCAATTGCGCAGCCAATACGCCGACCAACTCCACCTCGTGCAGCTCGATGTAACCGACGAAGCTTCGATTGAGGCCGCCCGGCAAACGGTAGCGGGCCTTGCTGATAGCCTCGATGTGCTGGTTAATAATGCGGGTATTTTTCCGGGTGCAGGTCCCGAGGACCCCGCTAAGCAACACCTCGGCGGTTTGACGGCTGCCAACGCGCTAACCTTCCTGCACGTGAATGCTGTCGGGCCGTTGCTCGTGGCTCAGGCGTTTCTGGATCTGCTGAAGGCGGCTACTAAAGCGCGTATCATCAGCCTTTCGTCGGGCCAGGGTTCTCTCACTTGGAAGGCCTCGGGCGAGCCTTATCATTACTCGGCTAGCAAGGCGGCGCTCAACATGTACATGCGCGCATTGGCAGCTGAAGTAGGCACGTATGGTGTAATTTCGGTGCTCGTAGACCCAGGTTGGGTACAAACCGGAATGGGCGGCGATACCGCTATGCTTCCGCCCGCCGATTCGGCCCGCGGTATTATACGCCTCACCGAGCAGCTTCACGCCGAAGAGAATGGCAGCTTTGTGACTTGGCAAGGTCAGCCTGTACCGTGGTAGCGTAAGCAACAAGCAAGTAGATAATAAAAGAGCTGTTCCGAGAGGAACAGCTCTTTTTTGCGTTCTGCAGCCAGCAAAAAGCTCATGGCAATTCGGGATTTATGAAAATAAAATCAATCCACCCAATGTATAAGCAAGTCCATATCAATGATTTAATGATATTATAGAGATTAATTTATAATTAAAATCCATTTTCTTACAATCTGCTGAGTCTATATAATCGTAAGTAGTACCGTTCACCTTAAACCAAGCTCTATTTCTCCTTTTTACATCTTAATCTCATGCTTGCAAACTTTACTCGCTGGACTAGCGCCTGCAAAGGCGTAGCCCTTGGTACCTTACTAGCTGGCGTTGTTGCGCTGCCGACTGCTGCACAAACTATTTATGGCCTCAGCGGGACTGCTGCTGCCAACACACTAGTATCTTTTAGTGCTACGGCGCCCGGCACGGTTCTAAGCACGCTACCTATCACGGGTACTACACCAGGGCAAACCATCGTCGGCATGGATTTCCGTCCAAACACGGGCCAGCTCTTTGCTATGGGCTACGACGCTACCACCACCGGCGCCAACGCGCAGCTTTACACCCTTGACTTGGCAACGGGCCTGGCCACCAGCGTAGCCCCCGCCATTCGGCTAGAGCTCGGGGATGCGTCGGCCCGCATTGGGTTCGACTTCAACCCCACTGTGGACCGCATTCGGGTAGTAAGCTCTACGTCCGTTACAGCCGGCAACACAACCACTCGCAACAACTACCGCCTCAACCCTAACAACGGCGCTATTGCGGCTACCGATGTCAATCTGGCGTATGCCACCACTGACGCAAATGCTGGCGCTACGCCGGGCGTAGGCGCGGTAGCTTACACCAATTCCTACATTGGCAGCACAGCTACTGTACTCTATGATATCGACGAAACAGTTAGCCGCTTACTAACGCAAAATCCGCCGAACAACGGAACGCTGAACACGGTCGGCACCATCCCTACTTCTACTACGGGTACTGGTCAGAACACGGACTTCGACATCTATTACAACGCTACCAGCGGCGCCAACACCGCCTATCTTTCTACCTCCGTAGCTGGATTTTCTGGCTATAGCGCCACACTCTACACCTTAGACCTGGTAACAGCAGCCACCACCTCGGTGGGAGCAATTGGAGGCGGCTTGATAGATGTGCGTGACATTGCCGTACAAATAGTTCGTCCCGCCACGTTACCCGCTCTAACCGGCCAGCTAGCGTATGCATTAGCTGGCACCAACCTGATTACGTTTGACACGGCCCAGCCTAGCCTAATTCGCACCTCGTTGGGAGTTACACTCCCCACTGGCACGCCCACTACGCAAACGCTGGTTGGCCTCGACATTCGGCCGAGTACCAACACGCTGTATGCATTGGGTTACGATGCCACGGTAGCCAGTCCCGCCGCTAATGCACAGCTTTATCTGATTAACTCGACAACTGGAGCCGCCACGGCTTTTGGATCGGCCATTCGCCTGGAATTAGGTAATGGTAGCGTCGGGTTCGACTTCAACCCCGTTGCCGACCGGATTCGGGTGGTAGGCGCTAACCGCAACAACTACCGCCTCAACCCTACTAACGCTGCTGCGGTTTTGGCTGCCACTGATGCTCAGGTGGCTTACCCCAACAGTACCAACACGCCTAGCATTGGAGCGGTAGCGTACACCAATAGCTTCAATAACACCACAGCAACAACCCTTTACAACTACGACGAGGCGCTCAACCAGCTCAACACGCAGAGCACCAACATCATGGCAGGCACTGATGGTCAGCTAACCGCCGTAGGTACTTCGGGTATTACCATTAATACTACTACTCCCAACGTTGACCTGGATATTTTCAGTACGATGGCGGGCGCCAACACCGCCTACCTGGTAGCTAATACCGGCGCCTCGCCAAATACGGCTCTATACACTGTAGACCTCACCACGGGAGCAGCAACGCTAGTAGGTCCCGTCGGCAACGGTGTAGCAGCCCGTGACATTGCCATAGCTATACCGACTGGTGTGGTAAACTCGAATCGCAAGACGGAGCTGGCAACTGGTTTGTCGCTTTACCCTAACCCGCTGGCCGGTGCTGCCCGCATAACCTTCGGCTTGCCACGCGCTGCTCATGTGGAGCTGACGGTGACGGACGCACTCGGGCGCACGGTTGATACTGTAGATGCAGGCCAACGCGCAGCCGGTCAGCAGTCGGTTGAGTGGAACCGTAAAGGCCAAGCCGCTGGTATCTACTTCTTCCGTCTCAGCTTCGACGGCCAATCTGCTGGCACTCGCCAAGGTGTGCTAACGGAGTAGAAACCTAATTTCAAAGCAACAGAAAAGGCCGGTCCATGATGGACTGGCCTTTTCTGTTTTACGTGCTGCTTCAACCGTTTTGCTTAGCCTTGCATGGCGGCCAGGTGGGCGTGGTCACGCAGGATGGTGCGCAGAAAGGCCTCATCGGGCAATTCGGTGTGAACACCCGTCAAGTCTTTCACTTTGTTTGCCACTTCGTTGAGCAGCAGATAGTTCTTGTGCTCTAAGCCTTTGGAAACCAATTGGCGAATAGTAGCCACATCGTGGTCGGCGAGTTGAGCCGCCTGCGGGAAAACCACTACGTAGTCGTCGGAGGTCATGACGGGAGCTAGTGGGCCGACGCTTTGCCGCGGCCGGGTGCTAACGACTGAGGTGCCAGCGGCCAAGTCGCCGAGGCGCTGGCCCCGCCCGTTGGACGCCACCACGATAACGGCTATTAGCCCACTCATAAAGCCCGTGTCAACGATGCGCAGCACCCATCGCAGCAGGTAGTCGCCGAGGCTAGGCTGCGTACCATCTAGCCGGATGACCTTGATATGCCGTGCCTTCTTGCCCAGGCTTTGTCCGTTGAAAAACACCTCGCATACCAAATGGTAGAACACGACGGGCAGACCTACTAACAACACGAGAATCACGAGCCGCGTGTCGCCCTGTAGTTGCAGGGAGCTGAAGAGCAGAACCCAGGCGACAATCCAGGCAATGAGAATCAGGTTGTCGATAATGGCAGCCAGAATTCGTTCACCAACGCTGGCTACCTCATATTCCAGCGACACATTCTGGGTTGTTTGAACGCGAATTGTACTCATAACAATAAACAGCGAGCGACGACGTGTAAGCGCCGGAATTAATAGTTGAAAAGAATGAAGCGGAGCCGGAAAATTTGCTAATCTTCGTTGATCTGACTTATCTGCAAATTAAAGGTTGCTAGCCAATTGTTGCTTGTTAATTGGTGGTAGATACTAGCTGCTTGTTGGCCGAGTAATAACTCTCCGACAAACCATTTCTTCTACCATTACCGCCCAACAACAATCAGCCAGCAACACTTATCAATCAATTTATGCGTGAAGCGGTATTTCTGCGGCAAAACGAGGCCCGATGGAAGCAATACGAAACGTCGGCCGCTACTACTCCCGACGAGCTAGCCGCCCGGTTTGTAACCCTGACCGACGACTTGGCCTATGCCCAGACCTTTTATCCTAATTCGCCCACCACACGCTACCTCAACGACCTAACGGCCAAACAGCACCAAGTCCTCTACAAAAACAAAACCGAGCATACCAGTCGCTTCAAAGAGTTCTGGGTGCGCGAGTTGCCGCTGCTCGTAGCGCGTCATCATACCCCGCTGGCTTGGTCGCTGCTGCTCTTTACCGTGTTTACGCTGCTAGGCGCCCTATCCGCAGCCTACGACGATTCGTTTGTGCGCGTAGTGCTCGGCGACACCTACGTAAACAAAACACTGGAAAACATCGAGAAGGGCGACCCAATGGCCGTGTACAAGGGCACGAGCGAGACGCCGATGTTTTTGCTCATCACCGTCAACAACATTTACGTTTCGCTGGTAGCCTATGCTATGGGCGCTACGCTTGGGCTAGGAACGGTGTGGGCGTTGTTTCGCAATGGCCTGATGCTGGGTTCGTTTCAATACTTTTTCTACCAGAAAGGGGTGTTGCTACCTTCCCTGCTCACCATCTGGATACATGGCACGCTGGAAATATCGGCCATTGTGCTAGCCGGAGGCGCGGGTTTTGTGATGGCGCGCGGCATGCTGTTTCCCGGTACCTACTCCCGCGCCGCCGCTTTCCGGCAAGCCGCCCGCGACGGTCTGAAGCTGGCTATTGGGTTGGTGCCCATCTTCATGGTAGCCGGTTTTCTGGAAGGCTTCGTGACACGACACACTGAAATGCCCATGGCGCTTAGCTTAACTATTATTGGGCTATCAGCGAGTTTTATTGTCTGGTATTTCATCTTGTACCCCCGGTACCTAAGCCGCCGCTTGCCCGTTCCGACTGCGCCTGGGCTCCTAGGCTAGCCTATTGGCTAGTAGCCCGTTAGGCAAATCATCTTGTCTCCTATCTTAAGGAGCTTATTTGAAATAGTAGATAAAACCATTTCATAACCTTAGTGCACCTATGCAATTAAAATTTACCAAGGAAGAAGACTTTCGCCAAGAGCGTGATTTCGGCGCCAAGATTGGGGCGGCCTTCGAGTTTATAGGCGCTCATTGGCGGCCTTTAGGCAAGTGTTTGACTTACTTCGTGATACCAGCAGCATTGCTGATGGGACTAGCCATGGGAGTATCCCAAAACCAACTGCTTGGCGCTACGCCAACAGATGCTGTTGGCTCGGCCAAGCGTATGCAGGATTTCAGCAATCAATTTTCTAGCCCTTACTACTGGTTAGGAATTTTAAGCTCTGTTATCAGTTCAATACTGCTTGGGGCTACGGTGTATGGATATGTGCTGGTGCGCATGGCACTGCCTCCCGAACAAGAAGTAACACCTCGCTTAGTGGGTGAGCAAATCAGCCGCTTTGCGCTACGCATGTTTCTGTCTACTCTGGCTATGGGTATTCTAATTGCCTTAGGGTGCCTACTTCTAGTTATTCCGGGTATATACCTGGCTATCGGCTTAAGCTTTGTTTGGGCAATTCAGGTACTAGAAAACATTACCGTAAGCCAAGCAATAAGCCGTAGCATCTACTTAGTAAAAGGATACTGGTGGTCCACCTTCGGGCTGCTCTTTATCATGTCCATCATTTTAGGCTTGGTAGCCGCGATTTTTCAGGTTCCCTACATGCTTAGCATTGTCGCCAAGGTGCTACACTGGAGCTTTGTCTCTTCAGATGTGCTGATGGTGGCTAGTAGTATGCTGGCCTCTGTGGGACAAATGCTACTTTACTCGATGCTCTACGTGGCGTTGCTGTTTCAGTACTTCAACCTCGTAGAGAAGAAAGAAGGATTGGGTATGCGCAACCTTGTAGCTAGCCTCGGCAGCGGCAGGGCTCCAGTAGCGTACAACAGCACCTTCCGTCCCGACGACGAAGGCGAATACTAAGGTGTGCCACTGCAAGCTATGAGCACCTAGTTCCAAGTAGATTACATCTGTGTTTTCCGGGTGCTTCCACTGTCTTTTTACTCCTTCTATTCTGTGCGTACTCTTTTTTGTTGCTTGGTTCGGGTTCTGGCTTTGGTGCTGCTATTGAGCGCCCAACCACTCCTGGCTCAACCAGCGCGCAATGCTGCGGCTCCGCCGCGCCCTTTACCCCCCGACCAAACCAGCAACGTAATACTCCGAGCCCCACAAGCCGAGCGGCTGCGTTCTTTCCGGGAGCAGCGCGACTTTCAGTACGTGACCGTGAAAAGTGAATTGAGTGCCTGGGATATGCTGTGGATGCGGTTTTGGCGCTGGGTAGCCGAATTGCTAGAAACCCGCCCTGGCAAGGTGCTTTGGGAATACGGTATTTACGCTGCGCTTATCCTGGCCTTCGTATTCGTGGTGTTGAAGCTGATGCAAGTGGATATAACCCGTGCCTTCGGCCGCGCGCCCCAGCGTGCCCCGCTGTCTTACGACACCGAGTCAGAGGATATTCATGCGCTTGATTTTCAAACGCTACTTCAGGAGGCGGAAGCTACTGGCAACTATCGTCTGGCGGTGCGCCTTGGTTATCTGGAAGTACTCAAGCAGCTCGCCGACCAAGGACTTATCCGGTGGCAACCCGACAAAACCAACCACGACTATCTCTACGAACTGCCTGCTGGCCCGCTAGCCACCGCTTTTCGGGAGCTAACCCGGCAGTTCGACTACGTATGGTACGGGGAACACGACGACCTGACGCCCACGCACTACGCGCAAGCTCGCGCTACGCGCGAAGCCTTCCAGCAACTTCTGGCTAGTCCCCGCCGCGCTGCCTGATCTTCACTTCTATGACAACGTTCCGCTGGTATGTGTTGGGATTGGTGCTGCTGTTTGGGGCTTACGTGGCCGTGGAGTACTACCGCCCCAAACCTCTCGACTGGACCCCAACCTTTCAAAACAAAGACAAGATTCCTTACGGCACCTACGTGCTCTACGACCTGCTGCCCGACATTATGGGCGTAGAAAAGCGCGAAGTTCGGACTATTCGAGTGCCCATCTACAACCAAATTGAAGGTGAGGATGAGCCCGATACCGACCTTGTTGTCGATACGGCTGCTGTGACTGTAGCCTCCGATTCAACCACTGAGGAATACT
This sequence comes from Hymenobacter sp. YC55, assembly GCF_029433095.1. GTDB lineage: Bacteria > Bacteroidota > Bacteroidia > Cytophagales > Hymenobacteraceae > Hymenobacter. Next base: position 1,458,914 of record NZ_JARNTX010000002.1, on the reverse strand, counting down.
CCGATGATGAATCAGAAGAATCGGCTTTTAGCGACACGACTACCGCTAGCAATGAAACTGCCTCTACTTCTGCTGAACCGAAAGTAGCTGCTGTAGATACAGCCGGCACCACTTCCGATGATGAAGACTACGAGGCAGGACTAGCAGAAGCAGGATATCCGAAAGCCACTTACGTTTTTGTGGATGATGCCTTCGAGTTGAGTGCTTCCGACTGCCGAGCCTTGCTGCGCCACGTAGCCCGCGGCAACGATGTATTTATTGCCGCCGAGCAATTCGACCGTCATTTCACGGATACTATTGGGTTCCGTACCGCTGCGTTTGTGCCGCGGTTACGTCCACGGAAAGGAAAAGCTACGGCCAGTACCACCTTAGTCGATTCGGTGCGCCTGCTGCTTAGCAACCCTCGGCTAGCCCGTGCGGCAGGCAATGAGTTTCGACTGCCTGCGTTGGGAGCTTCTTATCGTCTGCTGCCCGACAGCGGCATGGCAGCCACCCAATTAGCGGCTGACACGGCTGGCCGAGCCGTGCTGGTACGCGTACCGCACGGCCGCGGCCACCTCTACTTATGCACCGTTCCGCTGGCTTTCACCAATTACTTCGCCCTGCAGCCCAAGACCGGCAACTTCGCTTTCGCTTCCCTTTCCTATTTGCCGACTGGCCGCACAGTGTGGTGGGACGAATACCAGAAGCAAGGGCGCCAAGGCGAACAATCGTTGCTGCGGGTGCTGCTAGCGCATGACGCATTGCGCCGGGCCTTGTACTTGAGCTTACTAGGGGCACTGTTGTTTGTTCTGTTTGAGGCTCGTCGTCGGCAGCGCGTCATTCCTATTCTTAAGCCGCTGCCCAATACGACGCTGCTATTTACGCGCACGGTGGCGAGCCTGTATCGGCAAGGCAATAGCCATGGCGCTATTGCGGAAAAGAAAATCCAACTGTTTTTAGAGCATCTGCGCACTCGCCTTCACGAACCAAGTCTGGACCTGAACGACGATGCCGCCCGGGAGCGGCTAGCGCAGAAAACTGGCATTCCTCGCGCTGATGTCGACGCCTTAGTTAGACGCATCAACTTTTTGCTTACTGCACCTCAAGTTTCCGACGCAGATTTGCTAGCATTAAATAGAGCCCTAAATGACTTCCGAAAAGCGGCATCATAATTATTGCACTATCTACCTAAATTTAACTTTTTTGCTTTATAACTATTCCAAGTAAACGCCTAACACCTACCAATAGGCATAAATAGCAGCTTAATTAAGCAAACTATATGATATTATTTCAACTCTCTTATTTCATCCCTTACTCCGAAATTTCTTCTTGCTTCTAATGGAAAACACATTCAATACCCCAGGCGAATCTTCGGATGCAACGCCTCTGCACGCTGATTCAAGTGGAGAAATTCAGCCAACTACTACAACCACTTCTTCAGAATCAATGGCGGAGACCAGCTTAGAAAGCCTATCCAGCGCCGGAGTGGAAGGCCAAGAAAACGTGCCATCAACCGAGACGTCTGATTCAACAGCTTTTGCTTCGCGCACCAATCTAAGCCACCTAAGCCGCCATGCTGACGCTATCCGGCAGGAGTTGAGCAAGGTGATTGTGGGGCAGCAAGCCTTAGCCGAGCTACTGCTCACCGCCATCTTAGCCGATGGGCACGTGCTGCTTGAAGGAGTACCTGGCGTGGCCAAAACCCTTACGGCCAAGCTGCTGGCTCGCACGCTAGATGTGCCCTTTAGCCGCCTGCAATTCACGCCGGATCTGATGCCTTCCGACGTGTTGGGCACGTCCGTTTTCCGGCCTAACAAAGCGGATTTCGAGTTTCGCCCTGGTCCTATCTTCGCCAGCATTGTGCTCATCGACGAAATAAACCGCGCCCCCGCCAAAACGCAGTCGGCGCTGTTTGAGGTGATGGAGGAACGTCAAGTAACGCAGGATGGCACCCGCTACACCGTACCCGATCCATTTGTGGTGCTGGCCACGCAGAACCCCATCGAGCAGGAAGGCACTTACCGCTTACCCGAGGCCCAGCTCGACCGGTTCCTGTTCAAGCTGAACGTGGGGTATCCAAGCGTGGAAGAAGAAGTAAGCATCTTGCAAGGGCACCACGCGGGTTTTGGGGGCACGCCGCTGGATGCAGTGCGCGCCGTTCTGACGGCCGATGATTTGCGAGGCTTACGCGAGCAAGTGCGTCGGCAACACGTAGAGCCTAAGCTGTTGGAATACATTGCCCGTCTCGTTGGGCAGACGCGCGTCCACAAAGGGCTTTACCTAGGCGCTTCGCCCCGGGCCTCGTTGGCCCTGCTCAATGGTGCCAAAGCCCTTGCTGCCCTTCGCGGCCGCGACTTCGTCACGCCCGAAGACGTGCAGTATTTGGCCTCGCCTGTGCTGCGCCACCGCATTCAGCTCACGCCCGAGCGCGAAATGGAGGGCAGCACCGCCGACGATATTGTGAAGCAGATTCTGCAGCAAATCGAGGTACCACGCTAGGCACTGTCATTGCGTTGACGTCGCATGAACAGTAGGGCTTTACTGAACCGATGAAATCTTTCTTCCTTACCCGCCGCTTCTTTTTCGCACTGACGACCCTGGTTGTGGGGTTGGTAGTGGCGTTTTTTCTACCAGGCTGGTTGGCCCCGGTGCAGTTGGGGCTTGGGTTACTTGTGGCTCTAACCGCCTTGGATGCAGGCCTGCTGTATGCACCAGCCCGTGGCGAGGCCGGACACGTTTTTGGGCGCCGGGTGATGGGCGAAAAACTGGCCAACGGCTCAGAAAACGACATTACTATCTACCTAGAAAACTATTACCGGTTTCCAATTCATACCGAAACAATAGACGAGATTCCACATCAGTTTCAGCGGCGCGACGTGCTGTTTCGGACAGCAATAAAGGCGGGCGAAACCACTGTTATTCGCTACCAGCTCCGCCCCGTGAAGCGCGGCGAGTACGAATTTGGAGCCGTAAACGTCTACGTAGCCTCGCCCCTAGGCTTGGTGCGGCGGCGGTTTCGGTTCGATGATAGCCGGACGGTGCCAGTATACCCCTCGTTTTTGCAGATGCGACAGTACGAGCTGCTGGCCATCAGCAACCGCCTGACCGAAGTGGGTGTGAAGCGTATCCGCCGAGTAGGTCATAGTCTAGAATTCGAGCAGATTCGTCCCTACGTGGCCGGCGACGACCCGCGCAGCATCAACTGGAAAGCCACGGCCCGCCGCGCCACTACTGGCCAGGCGGCCGAAGCGTTGGTAGTGAACCATTACCAGGACGAACGTGCCCAGCAGGTGTACTGCCTCATCGACAAAGGCCGGGTGATGCGCATGCCGTTTAACGGTTTGAGCTTGCTCGACTACGCCATTAATGCCACACTTGTGGTAAGCAACATTGCCATTCTCAAACACGATAAGGCAGGTTTGCTGACATTTTCGCACCAACCCGGCACCATGCTAGCCGCCGACCGCCGGGGCGGGCACATGGGTAAGCTACTTGAGGTCTTGTACCGCCAGCGCACCAAATACCTCGAAACCGACTACGAGCGGCTGTATATTACCGTCAAAACCAACATCCGGCAACGCAGCCTGCTTATTCTGTTCACCAACTTCGAAACACTGAGCGGAATGCAGCGTCAGTTGCCCTACTTGCGCCGCTTCGCCAAAGACCACTTGCTGCTGGTGGTATTCTTCGAGAACACCGAATTGCGGGAGTTTCTGGATGCACCGGCCGAAACCACCCAGGATGTCTATAATCAGACTATTGCTGAAAAATTCGCTCAAGAGAAACGTCAAATTGTGCGGGAACTGAACCGCTACGGTATTCATTCCCTGCTTACGGCCCCACAAAACCTAACGGTAGATACAATCAACAAGTACCTAGAATTTAAGGCCCGGGGCTTGATTTAGAACTAGTAAGAAGGAGGCTTTTAATTGCCAGTGCACTATTCAAGCAAAGTAGTTACTTGTCTTCCCTTGAAGACTATTTGGTCAGATCAAGGGCAAATTCCCGCAACAAGAGGCCCGTATCTTACACAAGCTGACATAAAAGGCATTATTGAATTGCATCCTACTGCTTTTGTAGTTGCTGCTATTGGTAGAAGATTAGAATGGATTAGCCATGACAAGTGCTATTCCTTTTGGAAGCTAGAAGTTAAACAACACATAGCAGATCCTTCTACCAACATCTATCTAGAGTACTATCGAGGCGAGTACGCCTACTTAGCTAGTCAGTGGTTAGAGCCTGATTCGACTAATTTCATTTTGCTAGAGAAGATACATTAACAGCAAGATGCCTCTCACAAAGCTCAGTCGTCGAATGCCTCTAATCGGGCGTTGTCCAGGAGCAGGTTGGCGGTGGTACCGTAGTAAAGAAAGGTGATTGATATGCTGTCGAACTCCTCTTTGGGCGGACGCACATCGAAGTACAAGGTCCGTGGCCAAGCGGGCTCCAAGACGCGTTGGAAACGAATAGTACGCGCCTTCACAATGTCGTTGCCGCGCCGAAACCGTACTACGTATTGGGTCATGCGGTTCAGGTCCCATTCTTTCTGGTCGGCGCGGGCGTCGGCGTAAGCCCGCAGCCACTCAAACTGGCCCGGACGAGCCGGAATCACCCATTCAGTGCTCTGGCGGTGCGTTGAATCCAGCGCCAACGAGCAGTTGCCTAGCAAAGCCGGTGTACCACAGATACCGGGAGCAGGCTGCTCGAAATCCTGCTGCCACAGCACGCGCGTGTTGCGAGCCGTACCCGTAAACTCGGCATTGCTGTCGAGTAGCAGCACGGTTTCGGACGGCACTTGGTAGCGAAACAAAATACGCCACAGATACGCCCGAGTCATTTCGCCGGCCGCCAACAACCCGCCTTGGCCACCCGGTATCGACATCTGCGTAAGCCAGTACCCGTACGCACAGCCTACTATTGCCACAACTCCGTAGGCGGCGGCCCAACGCGGACGCGCCAACAGCCAGCGCAGAGCCGCAGCCATGGGCCAAGCCAGCACCGCGTAACTTTCAATCATAGCTCGCTGCCCTAGGCCGCCGCCGTACGTCCATTCGTTCCAGGCAAACGTGACGTATATAAACAGCACAGTGAACACGAGTATGGACCAGAAGGCCTCTGGTTGCTGACGGCGCAACGGTTGAAACCCAACCAGCGCCGTTAGCATTAGCGGCGAGTACATCAGCCAGCCACTACGGAAACTGAAAATACCGTCCCATAAATGCGGTTTCACCCAGTTGAAACCTTGCTCCTGGTAGCTGTACACTATCCAGTCGCCGCTGGCGTAGTGCCAATACAGAGGCTGAATTGATACCAGTACCCCGCCTGCTAGCACGGCCCCAAGTAGCAGGCGCCATTGCCGCTGCCAGAAGGCTAGCCGCTTGCGCAAAGCCACACCGGTTGGGTTCAAGCCCCAAAGCATAGGAAGCAATACAGCCAGAATTTCGGTAGGGCGAGTCAGCGTCATCAGGCCAATCACGGCACCAATGCTTACTGCTTTCACGAAGCTCGGGCGAGCGTAGAACGAAGGCGTAAGCAGCAACAACACCGCATACCAGCCAAACAGCCAGCTGTGCGTCATGCCTGCGTGGCCAGCACCACTGTACACAATGTAATTGGTACCGAGCAGCAGAATAAGCAAGGTGATTGCCGTGGGCCACTCGCCAAACCGGGGAAGCAGTGCCCGACGTACCAGCCAGAAACTCAGTACCGAAACCAGCAAGCTCGCCAGCTTAACGGCCAACTGATAAGGCGGCGAAAACCCGTCGGCTGGAAAGCCCAATGGCTTAGCCAAGGCATGAGCTACCAAGAAAGAAGGTAGTTCTTGTAAGGCTAACCCTGCCGGGTACTTCATCACGAAGTTTCCACTGCCTTCATGCCGAAACGCCTGATAGAAACTTGGGGTAGGCGCGTATTCTTTGAGAAGCTGGTCACGGAAATTCAGCTCGCGCAAATCGTGGTGCACGAATATGGCTGGCAAGTAGAGATAGTAGCCCGCAGCATCCCAGTTCAGCACCGGCGACGTAGGCCAAGCCTGAGGTGGCGGGTAATACCACCAAGTCATAGTCACCAACAACACTGTGCAAAACCAGCTAACTATCTGGGAAGGAGAACTCATAAACTAGAAGAAAACACCAGAACCTTACCTGAATAGCCGTATTGATGGGCTGCAAATTGGGGAAAGTTAAGTGTCGGACCAACTAGTCGATTAAAGTGTGGCCGGTTGGCTTGCCCTATCTAGGCTGTCATATTTGTGGTTGGCTAGCAGATGCCACTACTGATGAGGAACACTCGATCAGCTGGAGTCTTCACTGCAGCTAAACCATTTTAAGGAGCATGCGTCAGGCGAGAGCTTGCTTGTTGGTTTTTGAATTTTATTAACGCTGCCTGTTCGTTGCTGCTTAACTAGATGAAGCTTGGGCCTAGTCGGGAGCTACTCGGCACGAATGATGCACTGCTTGGCTTTTGATGTGGTTGCTCCCGTATCTTCCGCTGCCTTTCGATACTTGTATTGCCTATGTTCAGCCGAGTTCTTGTTGTTCTGTTTTTGTTTTGGAGTGCGGGTGCTGCAATGCCATTGCTAGCACAGAATGCTCCGGCATCTCGCAACCTGCTTCCTGTACCAACTTCAGTGAGATGGGGAGCAGGTAGCTTAAGCTGGAAAACGTACTTGCGTCCGCGGATACAGGGACCTACTGATACCGCTACGGCAGCGGCCGTGGTGCGCACCTTGTTTCGGCTGCACCGCGACGGCAGTGCGTGGCCGGTAGGCACGAATGTGGTACCTCTCCAAATTAGGTATGGCAAAGTAGGGCGACCAGAAGCTTTTGACGAGGAACGGTATAGCTTGCGCGTAACGCCAATGGGTATCTCCATCGACGCCCCTACAAGCTTGGGTGTGCTGCGGGCACTTGCAACGCTTGAGCAGCTTCCCCAAACTTCCGGACGCCACAGTGAGCTACCAGAGGTCGACATTCAGGATCAGCCCCGCTTTCCGTGGCGGGGTCTATTGATTGACGCATCGCGGCATTTTATGCCGGTGTCACTCATCAAGCGCAACTTAGATGCTATGGCCGCCGTGAAGCTGAACGTGCTGCATTGGCACCTCTCCGATGACCAAGGGTTTCGGGTGGAAAGCAAGGCGCTGCCGCGTTTGCATGAGATTAGCGGACAATACTACACGCAGGCACAAGTGCGCGAGGTGCTGGCTTACGCTGCGGCCCGTGGTATTCGCGTGTTACCAGAATTCGACGTGCCTAGCCATACCATTGCCTGGATTGCGGCCTATCCTCAATTGGCTTCCAACGATTCGATATACACCGTGTACCAGAGTTGGCGGACGGCCAATGTGGCTATGGACCCAACCAAAGAAAGCACTTACGTCCTGCTTGATACCCTGTTCAAGGAAATGACGGCCCTATTTCCTGACCCTTATTTTCATATAGGAGGCGACGAAAACGACGGCCGACAATGGCGGCGCAGTCCGCGCATCATGGAGTATGCCAAGGCAAATGGTATGCTAAAGGCCGATGGCAAAACGCTGGATAAGCACCAACTGCAAACCTACTTTAACCGCCGAGTGCTAGCTATTGTCACGAAGTACAACAAGAAGATGGTCGGCTGGGACGAAATCCTGGGCCCTGGCCTGCCTCAGAATGCCGTCATTCAAAGCTGGCGAGGCAAAAAAGGTCTTAACGATGCGGTCCTAGCGGGACACAGTGCCATCCTTTCTAATGGCTACTACATTGACCTGAACTTTACGGCTGCCACCTACTACGCCAACGACCCGTTGCCAGCCGATACCCCCTTAACGCCCGATCAACAAAAGCTGATTTTAGGTGGTGAAGCTACTATGTGGGCGGAGTTTGCCGACAGTGTGGTAATGGACTCGCGGATTTGGCCTCGCACCGCCGCCGTTGCCGAACGGCTTTGGTCGCCGGCCGCGGCCACCCAGGACGTACCGGATATGTACCGCCGCTTGGCAGCCGTTTCGACCCAATTGGCGGGATTAGGCTTGCAGCACCGTAAGGCACCCATGCAGCTTCTGTCGCAGATGGGCGGTCCTACGTATCGGGTGCCGTTGCGCACGCTGGCGGAGGTGCTGGAGCCGGTGAAGGAATACAAGCGCCATTTCCAAGGCTTCACGTACACGCCCCAGACGCCCCTGAACCGCCTGGTAGATGCCGCTCCGGCTGAATCTGACGTAGCCAGACAGTTCCAGGAGAAAGTGAGTTTTCTGCTTTCCCGTTACGCTCCTGCCAATAAATCTTCACTCAAAGAAGCTGCCACGCGCGATGCACAAACTGCTGTGCGCGACCAACTCAAGCTCTGGGAAGCAAATGATGCACGGCTGCAGCCTTTATTCACTTCCTCCCCTACCCTGCTTGAATACGCTCCGCTTTCAACCCAACTCCGCCAGCTTGCTACCTTGGGCCTGGAACGGTTGCAGCAACTGGAAAGTGGGCAGGCACCCAGCCCAACTTGGTTAGCTGCCGCCCAAAAGCAACTAGACGCCGCCAAAGCACCCGCTGGACAAGCAGAGTTAGCCGTACTACCTGCCATGCGGAAGTTGCTGCAACAAAGCCTGCTGTAATGCATCGACGGCATATTTTCCTGGTGCTCGATTTGTTGTTTGGTGAGAAGGTTGTTGCCTTGTCAGTTAATCATCCAGTATGGATTGTTGGTAGCTCAGTAAACACGCCTGTGGTTCACCAACTATGGCAACAAAGCAAGCAGAATAGGGATAGCAACCTGTCGTTAACCCTCATGAACCGCGTTGAAGGAGTTGAGATGGAGCAGCAGTTCGGGGACTTTCTCTTGACTATTGACGAGCATCATGGAGAGGCCAGCTTCAGCCGTGAGGAGGCTTATACTCAGTTGACTGTGCTAGGGCTACAGCTCACACCTGTAGTAGAGGAAGATCTAGTGGATTTCGAGTTTCAGCTTTTCAGCTTGTTACCCAATGGCTTTTCGGCCTTGAAGAAAGTCGAACCTTCTTAAAGCTGCCTTGGCACTGACCTTTAACGGCAGTACATAACTGTTACTCTACTTCACTGCTTATGCATACTAAAAAGACCCTGCAGCCTAGGCTGCAGGGTCTTTTTAGTATGCATTCAAACAGGGGTGCGGTCTACATTATTTACTTAGAACCACACGTAGCTGCTCTACCTTTCCGCCCCCAATAAGCCGGCAGAAGTAGATACCCACTGGCAGCTCACGACCGTTGAGTGGCACCGTGTATTGCTGGCCAGCACTAGTTGGGCCATCAAATACTGTGGTTACCAAGCTGCCGACGGCGTTGTACACCTGGAGCTTCATCCGTCCCGATTCAGTGGACCGGAAGCGCAACATAGTTTGCTCAGCAAAGGGGTTCGGATAGGCTTCGAACAGTGGCTGAATCGCCGAGCCACTTACAGCTAACGGAGTGCTTGTCTCGGCTTCTATGCTGCTGGTGCGTGTAGTAGTAGCGAGGGTGCTGAACGCACCGCCCCGGATGACAAGGTTGCCCCCAGCCAGCGTTTTCTGTACAGTCTGACTGCCGTTCCACTCGCTGGCAAACCAGAGGTTGCTGCTACCATCCCAGACAGTGATACCAATCTGGTCGGCAGAGCCAGGCTCGCCATCGTCGGTCATATTCAACTGGAGCGTTGCGTTACCTCCTATTGGGATAGGCAGCAACGGGTTGGTGATGTCTTGGATGCTGGCTTTGCCTCCAAACACCGCCTGACCAGTAGTAGCCGTGCTAGGCTGCACCGACAGCGTCTGCATCACGTTGCCCTTTACCTGGTACACGTGCAAGGTATTGTCTGACTGCTCGAACCGACGCACCAATATATTAACCGAGCCTTGCAGGTTCTTGCCGCTCTTATTGTACTTAATGTTGAAGCCAAAGTTGTTTTTGGTAGCTGCAGTGCCCGCTTTGAACCCGGCCGATTGTGCCAGCACGAGGTAGCCGCCGCCCGTAACGAAATCGTTGAGAGGTTTGGAGATAGTTACCACTGGGTCATCGGCGGTGCTGTTGCGCAGGTAGTAGCCATCAACCACAACGCGCACGGTGTACTGCTTGGAATCACTGGTGCCAATGTTAGGCGTCCAGGTGGCTGTGGCCGTGCCCGTCTTGAAGTCGCCGGGGGTTGCTAAGCCGAGCGTAGCGGGCAGCGTAGCTACGGGAGCTGCACTCACATCGTCGTACACTTTGAACGTAACGGTTGCATTGCGAATATCACCAGCAAAGCCGTCGTACGCGGCATCATAGTTGGCACTTCCTCCTGTAGCCGACATGGCCGTAATGTCGCGGACGGTAGCGCTGAGCGTAACAGTAGCCGTGCTAGACGAGATGCTGGCCGTGGAAGCGAACAAGCCGCCTGTATATGTGACGCGGGCATCTTCTTTGTTTACGCTGAAGGTACTGCCGGCGCTGCTACCCAAGAACTCTGGCCCGGCCGCGTAGGCAGCTTGGCTGGTATAAGAACCCGGCGCGCTGCTGGCCGTCCAGGTGTAAAGGGCTACCCCGTTGGCATTGGTGCTGGCGGTACCCACAGCGGTGCCGTTCACTGTGAAGGTGATGGTTTTACCGCTCAAACCAGTCTTGGTGGCTAGGTCGGTCAGGCGTGCTTTCAGCGTCAGTGTATCCGAGTACTGCACCGCAGACCGGGTAAGGTTAGCTAAGGCGGTAGGACGCTTCGCTACGGTTACGGTTTGGGTGGCGGTGGTCTTATTGCCAGCCGCATCGGTGGCCGTCCAGGTAACGGTGGTTACGCCCAGCGGGAATGCAGCCGGAGCATTGTTGGAAACACTCGTGCTACAGTTGTCAAGCGCAACGGCACTTCCCAGGGCCACGTTGGTAGCCGTTGTCTGGTTTAAATCAACCACAGTGCTGATGTTGGCCGGAGCAGTAATGGTGGGTGCCTGCGTATCCTGCACCGTTACGGTAGCCGAAGCCGTGTGGCTGTTGCCTTGCGCATCCGTTACCGTCAGTACAACAGTTTGTGGTCCTAGTTGGGCACAGGTGAAGCTGCTTGGGCTCACCGTCATCGACGAGATACCGCAGTTATCCGAGCTACCGTTGTTGATTGCCGCTGCCGACAAACTTGCTTGGCCTTGGCCGTCCAACTGCACTGTAGCTGGCCGAGTCCGGGCCACTGGAGCTTCGTTGTCGGTTACGGTGATGCTTTGCACGTAGGAAGTGGTATTCGAAGCCGCATCCGTTGCCGTCCAAGTGATGGTGGTGGTGCCCTTCGGGAAGGCCGCTGACAGGGCCAGATTATCACTCCGAACACCCGATACGGTTGCGTCCGTGCAGTTGTCAGTGGCAACAGGCAATACCAACGTTAGCGTGGCCGAGCACGTGCCGGCATCGGTGCCAACAGCTAGGTTGGCTGGCTTATAGCTGAATACCGGCTTTTGCGTGTCAACTACCGTTACGGTTTGGGAAGCGGTAGCTGTATTGCCGCTGCCATCGGTTGCCGTCCAGATAACGGTGGTGGTGCCTTTGGGAAAGGTAGCTGGCGCGTCGTTCGTCACTACTAGCCCCGTGCAATTGTCGGCGGCCGTAGCGGTACCTAGCCATGCACCAATTGCTGCGGTGCAGTTGTCGGTATCGGCCGCTTTCGTTACGGCTACAGGCGCCGAAATAGTAGGCTTCTGCTTATCAGTTACGGTTACGGTTTGTGTGGCTGTGGCCACGTTGCCACTACCATCCCGTACCGTCCACGTAACGATGGTCGAGCCCAGTGGGAAGCTGCCCGGTGCATTGCTGCTGACACTAGCCACGCTGCAATTATCAGCGGTTACAGGGCTGCCCAACGTTACATTGGTAGCTGCGCAGCTGTTCAAGTCGGTTGTTACCGCTACAGCAGCAGGCGCTGTAATCGTCGGATTTTGGTCGTCAGTTACCGTTACCGTCTGGCTAGCCGTAGCGGTGTTGCCGCTACCGTCCGTCACCGTCCAGACAACCGTCGTGGCACCTAGTGGAAAATTGACGGGAGCATTGTTGCTTACCGAAGCTACCGTGCAGTTATCGGCCGTCACTGGCGTACCAAGGCTCACACTTGTAGCCAGACAGCTGTTGCCGTCGGCGCTGACGGCTACGGCAGCCGGAGCCGTAATCGTTGGTTTCTCGTTGTCCGTAACGGTTACAGTTTGCGTAGCCGTAGCCGTATGTCCGGCTGCATCGGTTACCGTCCAGGTGACCGTAGTCGAGCCTAGGGGGAAGCTAGTTGGTGCGTCGCTCGTAACGCTGGCTACCGTGCAATTGTCAGCCGTAACCGGCACGCCCAAGCTCACGCCTGTAGCTGCACACGCACCAGCATCCACCGTCAGCTTTTTAGCAGCGGGCGCTGTAATTGTAGGGGCTTGATTGTCGGTAATGGTTACGGTCTGGCTGGCGGTGGCCGTGTTGCCGGCGCCGTCCGTTACTGTCCAGATTACCGTGGTGCTGCCCAGCGCGAAGTTCGCGGGGGCGTTGTTGGTGATGCTAGCTACGGTGCAGTTGTCGGCCGTAACTGGCGTGCCTAGCACTACTCCGCTGGCCGTGCAACTGTTCAAGTCCGTAAAGGCCGCCACGGCGGCGGGGGCTGTAATCGTTGGGTTTTGATTGTCAGTTACCGTTACGATTTGCGAAGCCGTGGCTGTATTACCGCTGCCATCCGTCACCGTCCAGACAACGGTTGTAGTACCTATAGGAAAACTAGCCGGGGCGTTGCTCCCCACGGAAGCTACGGTGCAGTTATCCGCCGTTACGGGTGTGCCAAGGCTCACTCTAGTTGCCTCGCAGCTGTTGCTGTCGGTGCTACCTGTTACGGCCGCCGGAGCCGTAATAGCAGGCTTTTGCGTGTCCGTGACAGTCACAGTCTGACTGGCCGTAGCGGTGTTGCCGCTGCCATCCGTCACCGTCCAGACTACTGTGGTGGATCCTAGCGGGAAGCTAGTGGGAGCGTCGCTGCTAACACTAGCCACGCTGCAATTGTCGGCGGTTACAGGGTTGCCGAGATTTACGCCGGTTGCGGCGCACGCTCCGGCATCGGTAGTTACGGCTACGGCAGCAGGGGCCGTAATCGTCGGATTTTGATTATCGGTGACGGTCACAACTTGCGTGGCAGTAGCGGTTAGTCCGGCTGCATCCGTGGCTGTCCAAGTAACGGTAGTGGCGCCCAATGGGAAGCTGGTGGGCGCGTCGTTGCTGATAAGTACCCCTGCACAATTATCGGTGGCGGTAGCCGTGCCTAAGCTGGCTGTGCTAAGCAGCCGTCCGCACGAGCCTGCGTCTGCACTTAACACGACAGCAGCTGGAGCTACAATGGCTGGCCGCTGGGTATCTGTTACCTGTACGGTAAAGGTTTTTTCATCAGTACCACAGGAATTCGTCGCCCTTGCCGTTACTGCAGTAGTTCCAATTGGAAATACATAGGGAGACGTAATAACTGCTCCATTTACGCTATACACCACCCCCGGTGTAGGCGCTCCGGTAGCAGTGGCAGCGAAAGAGACAGAAGCACCGCACTGATTAGCATCGTTGCCAACGCTGATATTGGCTGGCACCGTCACTACTGGGGGCGTGTTGATGGTTACAGTTGCCGTACCCGAGCCAGTACCAGGACAGTTGGCATCCGATACAGCTGTTAGGCTGTACGTACTAGTGGCCGTGGGCCTTACCGGCAAGCTAACCGGTGAAGCTGTAATATCCGTTACGGTTGTTAGCGTAGTGCCATTCGTGTACGTTACCGACCAGGGGGCGGTACCCGTGAGGGCCACCCTGAGCGTAGCCGAACCACCCAAACAAACAGGTCCACCCCCACTCAGCGTGGCGGTGGGTGTGGCTCGTACCGTGATAGTGGCGGTGCCCGTTACTGTGCCAGTACAGCCAGCATCCGATACCGACGTTAGACTGTACGTAGTGCTGCTAGCTGTTGGCCTAACTGTGAACGTGTATGACGAGGTGCTGATGTTGTTTATGGTTTGCTGCGTAGTGCCATTGGTATAGGTAACCGACCAGGGAGCCTTACCCGTCAGAGCTACGCTAAGCGTAGCTGAACCACCCGAGCAGATGCTGCTAGTGCCGCTAAGCGTAGCGGTAGGAAGAGCATTGAACGTTAAGGGGACACTGTTTGGACTTGTAGTTGCTCCTGTAGTATTGCCCATCCTGGTCACTACTCGAATCAGGTAGCCGGTACCGGATACTAATGTGGTGGGCAGACTAGTGGCAATAGCGTAGGGACCCGCTGCCCCATTAACAACACTAAGTTCAGTGGGGCTAGTGAAGCTACCGCTGTTGTTTGAAAGCTGAGTGACAAACTTAGTACCATTACCAAAGGAGCCTGAAGCGGCAAAGGAAACTGTAATATTTCCTCCCGCGCACGATGAGGAAAGTGTTACGGTAGGAGTAGTGAGTTGCTGCCCGTAACTTCGGGGCAATAGGGTGAGCAGGCACCCTATCAGCAGTAAGAGCCGAGTAAAGTTCTGATGCATAGGTGGGAGAATAGTGAGTGAAAGCAGTAGGTGAGAATCATGCCCCTCACCTTAATGGGCACAGACAGCTAAGACGTGTGTAATTGGGTTACTACAGGTGTATCACGCTTCATAAATGCAGGCTACACTTGTAGATAGTCATTATATAACCTCGGCAGCAGCTCGCTCTACTTCAACTTGTTAAGAGAAGCTACTGCTTACAGAAATCCATTAAAATCTGATTAAGATTATATACACGAAGCTATGCGTGTTACTACATTTTTTTACTACTCAATTTGAGTATTTATATAAAAAATTTACATATTTGATGATAATTGTAATTCAACCATAAATTGGTTCAATTCTCTACAGCTCTTCGCCCTCAAGCAAATCCCACACCTCTTGACTATTTGCCTGTGTTTCAATCTTCTACTCACACAAACACTTTAGCGCCTCGTTCTATAAAGCGCTCTAAGGTGACCACCTTTGCTCCTGCGCAGATCAACAGCACTCTAGCTTGTCAGCAACGTTACCTTCCAAGCGAGCTGGCCTCTGACTCGACCACCTTGCTAGAAACCGTTTTGGGCATGGTTGATTGTGGGGCGGCAATATTCGACAACAGCCAATCGACGTACTGTTATGCCAGCCGCAGTCTGGAACTGATGCTGGGATACCCGGCCACAACCTACTTGCAAGGCGGCCTGCCGTTTGCCTTTTCCCTTGTGCATCCCGATGATTTACCGGGCTTGATCCATATCCTGGAAAAGGAAGCGCACCTACTGGACGTGCTGTCTGCGGCGGAGCGGCTCGAACACCGCTCCAGCTATGATTACCGCCTGCGCCACGCCGGTGGGCACTACATCCGGGTGTGGCAGCGCAATCAAATTCTCAATCTAGATCAAGCTGGCAACCTGTTGCGTCGGCTTAGCCTGATTACTGATGTTTCCCACTTGAAGCGAGACGACTCGCAGATGCTTAGTCTGTATCAGGGACAAGGCACTCTTGTTAGCTATATCTATAATACTCTGGAGCGCTCCTTCAGCGCGTGCCGTTTTCTGAGCCACCGCGAGCGGGATGTATTACGGTTGCTGAGCCACGGAGGCGGCAGCCAGCAAATAGCTGACACGCTAAACATCAGCGTCCACACGGTCGAAACTCATCGGCGAAACATGCTCACCAAAAGCAATATGCGGGATACGTCCAGCCTTATTGCCTTTGTATTAGCGGCCGGCATACTGTAGCCAGGCCCATCTAGTGCGGCACCTGGTTGCTCTGCTCCTTAAAACAGTACCGACACCTGCATCCGGCCAGTATGCACTACATTCAGGCCCTTGGCTTTGCGGCCGTCGTAAGCCAAGTTGATATTCAAGCCGTTGCTAAGGCGCTGCTCCACGTTCAAATTCCAAGTGAAATTGCTGCCCGGACGTAGGGCGTTCAGGATTTCCAGGCCCACTACCGAATTAGGGTCGCCTTCAAAATTAATCCCCACGTAACGCGTGCTGGCTGTGATGGTGCGCTTGCTTACTTGGCTAACGCGGGTTTCGATACCAAGCTCATCGAAAGTGCCGCGTGCCTCCGTCTCCGGTCCGGTCGGTGCAGTGTTGTTCTTACTAGTCCGCAGATAAGTACCCGTGAAGCGCAACGTACCGTTGGGCTGATAGCTGATTTCGGGAGCCGCTTCGTAGATGAGCAGCCGGAAGTTACGGCTGTCGAGGTAATTGGAAGTGCTTTGCCGAATAGTGCGGGAGGTATTCAAACGGCCCGTAAAGGACTGCGCCAACGTCCGGCGCAACAGCAGACTTTGGGCGGCTAGATTACGGATGTCGGAGCCCTGCGAGAGTAGTACTTTCTGCTGCGTTTGCTGCACGCTTAGTTCCGCCCCAAAAATGGGATTCGACCGATTGAAATACAGCGTATTGCGCAACAGCTTGTTCAAGGAGAGCAGCAATGTGTCTTCAGTTTGAAAAGCAAACGGGTTCAGGCGCGTCGACAGGCTCTTGTCAATCGTGCGCCGGTCCAGCGTGACGGTGCTGATGGTGGAGAAGCGGGCTAGTAGCTGACGCCACCCGCCCCCGTCGCGCCACGTACGCGGAGCCGCAGTGGTCAGGCGGTAGCTAAACCGGTTGGTGAAAGCAATGATGTAGTCGTCGGTGGGCAAATACACTTTGATGTGCGTCCGATAGACGGCATCCGGCGTTTGGGCTTCCAAAAACTCGTCTCGGTCTTCGCGGCCGTTGAAGGGCGCCCTATCACCGCCATAGTAGTGGGTACCTTGGCCGTTGGGCACGGGCAGAAACGTGTAGTCGCGCCGTAGCTCGCGGCCCGTAGCCACCGAGTAGCTCAGTTCCGACCGTATCTGGTTTTGCAGCAAGCTGGCATTCCAATCAATTTTGGTTAGCACCGTGCGCTGACGGGCACTGTCGCGGGCCGCTAAGTCGCGGTAAGTGGCTAGCACGGCCAAATCCTGGCTTTTGCCGAGGCGAGTAGCCATCGTGCCTTGCCAGGTTTGGGCAATGCCCCGGCGCTGCAACTCACTCTGGTTGGTGTTAGGCGTTTGGTCGCGGCGGTATGTGTAGTCGGCGCGGAAACGAGTTTTAGCGGAATCTTGGCTCTGGATGAATAGGTTGTGCTCGTCGAAATAATTGGCCGACGACAGCAACACCGAATCGCCGGAGGGAGCGGCCACGCGGTTCTTATCGAAGCGGTAGGCGTAGCCGGGTATGATGGGGCCCCGTACGTAGCGCGCCGCCGCCTCGCCCCGCGCCCACTCCGACTTGCTGGTGCCGGCCTTGGAATTCAGCAGAAACAAACTCCCCCGTAGTTGGACGCCACCTATCTGCCGGGCCGCGTCCAGCCAGTGCTGCAAGCCGTCGGCCTCGCCCGACCGAAAGCGGCGGCTCAGTCGGTAGTTAACGGCATTGTCGGCATCCTTGGTGGCGCCCACTGCAAAGTTCAGGATGTTATCGGCCCGGGCTTCGCGGCGCGTGGCATTGCCTTGCACGGTGCTGGCTGTGCTCCAGTTGCGGTCAAACTCGATGTCGCGGTACCGGTCAATTGGCGCAAATTCCGGGCTGGTGTATTCGTAGTCGAGGGCGCTGCGGAAGCGGTAGTCTTTCAGGAAGCCCAAGCCCGGCAGTTTGCGGTCTTGTATCACGTAGCCTACCCGCATGGCGTGTCCTTTATCGGACTCTGGCGAAAAACGGTTCAGATCCAGTTCCGACGAAGCCAGATCCACAAATACCGTTGAGTTAGCATCCACTTGATAGCTCGCGCCGGCCGAAATAACCTGTTTTTGCAGGGGCGCGGGCAGCAACCGAATCGGCTGATAGTTACCGAGCTTCGGCCCCACGTACTCGTACACCCGGCCATTGGCGAAGGGGTAGGCTACACTCAACCGATAATCGCCGTTGCCCTGACCGACTTCGGTAAAGCGCACATCGTAGGCTTCACGCAGGGAGTCGGTCAGGTACGTGAATACTTCCACCTGCTGCCCGTCCACTAGCCGCACGTCGCGGGTGTATTGTACCAACTGCCGGTTGTAGTCCCCTTTCTTGCCGCCCGCTACAGCGGCCTGGGCCACGTTTTCGCTGAGGTTGCGTAGGGCTTCCCTATCTAGGCTATCGAGTACGAGGTTGGGCGAGTTATCGGGGTTATCGGCTTCGCGGTAGAAGTTGCCGTGTAATGAAAGTCGGCCTACTTGCTGGTAATGGCTGGCTGAATAGAGGGAGCGGGCGTAGTTAAAATCGGAGTATTCGAAGTCAATCTTGATGCGCGAGTTGTTGGTGATGAGGTGCTGCGGCGAAAACGTGACTTCCGCCTGGTTGTAATCGATAATGTAATCGTTGTCGAAGCCCCGGGTCATCAGCCGGCCATCAAGGTATACCCGCTCTGAATTAGCCAGCACGATGATGAACTGCTCGCCATTGGGCCCACGCAGCCGGTACGGGCCTTGCACGTTCTCGATGGGCGCTACATCGATACTGGCAAATTTGCCCTTGGCCACCCCGCCCGCCACCGTAGTCGAAGACCGAATTGGTCCGTGCCGCCCTTGCTCCACTGTGCTTGCCGTTCCCGATACCACCCCGGCTGGCTCGGTACCCGGTGGCAAAACCTGGCCTGGTGCCGTAGGAAGTATGCTGCTCGGCGCCGCAGTAGGGCTCATAGCCGGCGTTTGGCCTCCATTGGTGATAGTGGTAGTGGAATACGTACCCGGATTGATGCCGGGATAGTTAGGCAACGGCGTTAACTGGGGCGAACTGAAGCCGCTGAGTCCCACGCCCGGCTGCCCCATATTCACTTCCAGAGCAGCGCCCTGCACGTTTTTGTAGAAGCGCAGGAAGTAATCAGGCTTGTTGCGCAGCACCACGTCGCCGGCGGTCAGGTTCCAGCGCTGGCTGGTAAGCGTGATATAAATTCGGTCGAACTCCTGGAGTTGCTGCGTGTTGCCTTCGGGCTGAAACGGAACGCTTTGGTCGCTAATGGCCGCCGTCAGGTTGATATTGTCCGTAAGTTTGCCTTCGAGCTGCAAGTTGAGCGAGGAATTAACAAACACGTTCTGGGAGTTGCCGAAGCTGATGCCGCGCGCCAGATTACCGGTTTTGTTAATGCCCGGCGTGCTCAGAATCTGCTCCTTCACCGTAAAGTCCTGCGCGCCCAAGGTGCGCCGCGGAAAGTCGGTGCTGTCGAGCAAGCCCCGCGGACGACGAAACTGCGGAGCCGCCAGCCGCAACGGTAGCACCCGGTAACACACCAGCACCGAATCAAGGCCGGGCAGTACCAGGTCAGGTTGGTCGGGGTCGGGAGCGGGCACGCGGCGGGGCTGGCTGTAGCGGTACCGATCGGTACGGACATCGTAGGCCACGGCGCGCCCATTAATGCTGACCGAGGAGGGCACCACCGTTAGCGTATCAGACAGGGTAAATTCGGTGAGGTCTTGGTCGGGAGCGAGCCGCACCCATACGCACCGGCGCGTATTGGGCGGCAGCTCGGGCCGCTGTTGGGCCCAAGCGGCGGCCGTGCCAAGCATACAAGTCAGCAGCAGCCAAAAGCGCAGAAAGCGGGGCGTAAAACTGCTGATCATTGAAGGCAATTAAATACAAAGGTAGGCAGGCTCAACAACGTATAAGGCCACCATATTCGTGCCGAGCTCTACTTACCGCTTATGCACTAGCCAGCCATTCACTTAGTTACTTCACACGCTCAGCAGGCTGGGCATTATGCTGCTAACAGATAAACTTTAGATATTCTCATTGCCTTGTTTCCCTTGGCTGGCACCTCTCCGAAACTTCTTGCTTCTTATCTCTTTCCTTAGCCGGCCAGCGGCAGTTCTATGTAAAAAACGGTACCTGTACCTTCTTGCGTCTCAAACCAGATGCTGCCCCCGGCGCTTTCAATACCCCGTTTTACCACCGCTAAACCAATACCGGAGCCCTTCTCTTTTGTGGTGAAGTTGGGCACGAATATTTTTTCGCGAACATCTGCCGGAATCCCGGCTCCATTGTCTTGAATCCCAATCCGCACGCGGCCTTCCGTCTGCAGCTGCAAACAAACTTCAACAACTGGTACCCGGCCTTTGGGCACAGCCTGCAAGGCATTGATAAGCAAGTTATTGAACGTCCGCACCAACAGATTTTCGTCTGCAAACACCATAACTGGCTCCTCCCCTACTGGCATTGTGAGCGTGATGCGGACATCGGGGCGGCTTCCCTGGTGCAACTCCACGCAACGGCGGACCACCTGCACTACATTCAGCCGCGTAGGGCGCATAGCGGGCAGGTTAGTGAAATTGGAAAACGAAGTTGCAATGTCCGTCAGCACATCAATCTGCGTGATTAAAGTCTGGGACACTTTGCCTAAGAGCTCATTGATATTTGGTCGATTATCCTGGATAGCGCGCTGCAGGAACTGTAGGCTCAGCTTCATGGGCGTGAGCGGGTTCTTGATTTCGTGCGCCACCTGCCGGGCCATTTCACGCCACGCCGCTTCCTTTTCCTGCACGGCCAGTTCTTGCTTGCTTTGCTCTAGCTTCAGCAGCATGGTATTGTATTCACGCACCAGCAACCCAATTTCGTCGTTGGACTGATAATCCAACATCTCGTTTTGCCCCGTAAGCGTGGTTTGCTTTAGCTTTTCGGTCAGCAGCTTCAGTGGATTGGTTAGAACCCGGGAAGCCACAAAGGCCAGCACCAAGAACAGGATAAACATCACCGTAAACGTGTTCAGGATGATGGCAATCAAGCCCACTAGTTTGTTGTCGAGGTCTTTTTCGGAGTCGAAGAACGGAATGCCTACGTAGCCTAGTACCGCACTGGCGCGCTCGTCGGCATCGGCGGCAGCTCGTAGGGGCAGATACAGCGTGTTAAACGACAACGAACCCGCCCGCTCTTCAAGCAACACTCGGGGTTTCACTTGCTCTTTCAAGCCAGCCACGGCCTGCGGATTCATCAGTTCCCCTAGCAACCCCGATTCAAAGATGATTGGCTGGCTACTCACCAGCAGGTTACCATGCGAATCGTAGAGGTTGAGGTCGGTTTCGGTTAGTGCCGACACGTTGTCGGCCAAAGCCAAGAGGTCAGCCCGACTAGCCGAATCGGCCAAAAGACGGCTGTTTTCGAGTAGGTTGTCTTGCACAGCCCGACCACGCCGTTCGTAGGTGCGCCGCAAGTCACGCTGATACGAGTTTTTAACCTGACTGATAGTGGCTATGCTTACTACAACCAGCGGGAGCATAATACCAAGGTTCAGGAAAAGCTGAATTTTGGTGCTGAAATTCGTGCGAAATACGTCCAAGTACGCACCCTGCCCCAATAAGTAGAAACCACTGGAAATCAGCACAAAGAAGGCGTGCAGCAGAAACAGAAACGAGAAGTTGGAAAGCCAGTCAGCAAAATCATAGGTGGCAGTGGTTACTACTACCGTGCGCTGTTGCGTTTCGTCGCGCATGGCAAAGTGGTGAAACCGTCCTGCTACCAAGCCACTCTGGTACAAGCGAGGATTCTGATAGAGTTCGGGCGTTAGGCGGTTTACATAGTCATAGTCGCCTTCGCTGTACACCAGCTGGTCGTTTTCGTAGCCGGCATAGCTCAGATCGGCACCTAAGCCGGGCTGAAAAAACTTTTGATCCACCAAGAGCTCCGGCACCACGCTGTAGGTGGTGAGCTTCTTCAAAGTAAGTTCGAGTAGCACGGTAGTACTGCCCTTGGCAGTTGGAACCGTTACAAAGTCAACGTAACGGCGCGTACTAAAAGAATTGCTGCCCCGCACCAGAAACAGATTTAGCTGGTCGGTGCGGGTAGCGGAGCGCAGCAGACGGCTACGCATCTCGGGCAGCGTTTCCGCATCAGGGTCGCCTCCTATTGGTTTGCCAGCAGGATTGAAAATGGAAACGGCTATTTCGTACTTGTCGAAATAGTCCCGCAGGTAGTGCTTCACAATGCGCTGGCGCACCATTTCAGCATTCACAGTTGGGCCTGGCAACATCGTGCGTAGTATCATGGTGCGCAAAAGATGGTCCGCTGCCATTTCATGGCCTCGCTCGTTTAACAGGAACTCCCCCTCCAAATCATTCTCGACGAGCAGATTGCCCGCCAGCGTCTGCTTATTAAGCACAAGTTGCCTATCGAAGTGCTCGAATAAGGCCAACGCTCCCACCGCCGAACTGATACTGAGCATCAGAAACAAAAACAGGTAGGTTTGATACGGTATCATAGCCGCTACGCTGCGCAGACTAGTAAGCCGCAAGAAGAAGAAAAACAATACTGTAATTCCGAGCAGCACATAATCGACTTGCCCTAGCGCTATTCCTAGCGGCAGCATTATTAGCGTGCCTAAGCCTAGTGCTATTACGCCAATACGCCGCGTCTCAACTCGGACAGTAGCTTCAAATAGCTGAGCCAGCACGTAGAAGCCAGCCAAATAAGCTCCCGTATGCAGCACAATAGCCAGACACAGCAGCGCCTTGAAGCCCGAAGCGGAAATGTCCTGCGTGACATCAACAATGATTTGGGAATTGCTGAAGCAGTTGGAGTAGAACTCAAACAACAGTTCTAGCAATCCAAAAAAGCTGAATACTAGTACTGCTCCTAGCATAACCCGCGTGTGCACTTGGGTTACCCGCTCGGGCCACGTTGCCACCCTGTACCGCTGAAACAGCACCAACGCGTAACCGGCCGCAACCGTCAGCAACAGGGCGTTAATGAGCAAGTCGCCGAGCGAAGGAGAAAGCCAGGAAGCTGCGTATACCCGTGGGTTGAAAAGAGAAAGCTCGATAAAGGAAAAAGGCAGGCCAAAATGCAGCAACAAGGCTCGCAGCACTCCTAGCGGTACTACTACCGTCAGGGCGCCAGCTAGCTCGCGCCGCACCCGGAAAAGACGCCGTCCCCATATCACCCAAGCCGCTATGTACAAGCCTAGGCCCAACAACATTAAAGCGAGCGGCAGGTACTTGACCGTCACGGGGTTCGGCTGCAGGCTTTCCAACGAAAACAAATAGTTGCCTTCATTGGAATACAGCTTTGGCAAGTTAGAGCGGCCTCCATCGGCAACTAACCGCAGATTAAGCCCCCGAAATAGTGCCCTCTCAGCTCCTTCGCGCAAATAGCGGTTGCTGATTCCGTAGCTTTCCTCGAGCGGGATATAGGTAAGCACCACGTACGGCCCCGCCACGTGCCGCAATGCTAAGTAGCGGCCAAACTGCATAACCACGAGCTTTTCGTGGAAGTCCTGCTGCGCGTTCGAGCGGTTAGGGCGAACAGTATGATCGGACCAGTATAGTAGCTGAGTGCCTCTGAATATGAAGCAGGGAAAGGTCGTCTGCTCGACCAAGTTCTCGAAGTTAAGCTTGCCCTCTTGCACCTGTGCGGCCACGGCAGCAGCTTCCTGCTCAGCACCGGTTTCGGCATTCATTACCAACCGTTGCAACCGCGCCGCATCTGTACGCAGCAGCACGCCGGGTACCTGCCCATACCTATTGCCTAGGTAGGCTCCTACAAAACATAAAAGAGCGGCCAGCAGCAAAGCCAGCGGCAGAGACCGAAAAAGCTTCAAAAGAAAGAGTATAAGGCAATAGCGCGTCGCATCGCAGAAACTGGCACCCAACAAAAATGCCGCCAAATGGCGGCATTTCCTATTTTCGCTGGTAGAGCTAGCCTATGACGATGGCCTACTTACCAGAGTTGAATCATAACGAATACCGGCGAAGAAGTAAAGCATCACCACCCGTGCGTATCGGAAGAGCAAAGGCGTTAGTGCCACCACAATAGCTGCAACCGCTGTCACGTATACCCACACCGGCGGATCGTTAGCCAGATAGTATAAGAGTACACCCGTAAGAAAAACTATACCGGTGGAGAAGCCATAACTGATGTACATGGCACCCCAGTAGAAACCTACTTCTGGTTCGTAATACTGACCGCAGGCCACGCAGTCTTCATACATCTCATCAAACCTACGCAGATTCCAGGCCGAATACTTAAACAACGGCCCCTGATGGCAGCGAGGGCACTTCTGGGCTACCATTGCCAATAGCACAGAATCAACGGCCGCCATTATTTGCTAATGGCCTTATTACGAGGATGCGTGTTACGATACCAAAAATAGCCAACGGCCCCCATCAACAGATATGGAATGGCGGCCATATACAGGATGCCTTTGTTAAGGCCCGAAAAGTCATAGCCATCCTTTTCTGTACGGGATGATTCTACCTGCGTTTTGCACATTGTGCATTGGGCGCTAACTGCTAAAGGCGCCAAGGTAAACAGCAGGCCTAGCACCACTGCAAAAAACGAGTTTACTACTAGCTTTTTCATACTATTTCCAACAACAGAGAACAGGCAAAGTTTCCTTGCTTACGTGTAGTACGGTGAAATCATGAAATACACGATAACTCCCGTAACCGACACATACAGCCACACTGGAAACGTCCAGCGAGCAATTCGGCGGTGCTTCTCGAACTGCTGCGTGAGAGCGAAATAAAGCGTGAACAGCACCAAGCCCACCGTGACAATAGCTAGCGTAATGTGCGTAAGCAGCAGAAAGAAGTACACGTACCGAATAACTCCTTCCCCTCCAAACTTGGTACTAGCTTCCTGCGAGTGATACACTACGTAAGAAATCAAAAACAGGGAGCTAATCAAGAAGGCCGTACCCATCATGGCACGATGCTGCAACACTTGCTTGTTGCGAATAAAGATGTAGCCAACCACCAAGCAAATTGCCGTTAACGAATTAAGCACAGCATTTAGAGCAGGCAGGAATTTCACTTGTGCCCCCGGAATCCGGAAAGTTTCGGGGAAGTAGTAAAGCACTGCTACCACTAGCGGCACGGCGGCAGCCAATATGCCTAAGGTTACCTTGTACTTGGTGTAGTCGCCGGGTTCGAGAGTCGGCTTACTGATTGTGGTCATAAGTGTAGAGCAGCACGTTGATTTCCGTCATGAGGCGGTCCACATCTTTGGCTTTGGTACCATCATAGATGCCGCGCACGCGCTTATCACGGTCTACGAGGTACAAGTTTCGGCTGTGCACGATACCAGGGGCTACACCACTGGGAGCAGGCAACCGAAACTCCTCGGTAACTAACCGATAAATAGCAGATTTGTCACCAGTAAGGAAAAACCACTTTCCGGCAATAGCTCCGAATTGTTCGGCGTAGCGTCCTAGCACCGCCACCGAATCGTGGGCGGGGTCCACCGTATAAGAAACCAATTTTACGCGCGGTTCGTGCCGAAACTTCTCTTGTATCCGCGCCATTTGACTGTTCATCTGCGGACAAGCACCAGGGCAAGTGCTGTAAAAGAAATTAGCCACATACAGGCCATCGGCTAAATCCTTTTGCGAAACCAAGCGGCCAGATTGCGAGGCCAATTGAAAATCAGCTACCCTATGAAAAACAGTATCGCGCCGCCACTTTCCTTCTACCAGTGTCGAATCGACCCGGTCAGGCAGGAAAGTGGGCAGCGCGTAACGGTTGGCTCCAAACGTGTAGAGAAACACGAAAGCCAGTACTGGGACCAACAACATAAGGCCCAACAACAGGACGTGTTTGGGCCTCATGTAGTTAGTTGAATGCGTTCTGAATAGCTTGGCCGCTGTATGTTCCTTCGGAAACTAAAGCAATCAGCAACCATATGAGAAGCGCCATCGGAATCAGAATAGTCCAGATGAGCGCTTTCACTTCATGCTTTAAGTGCATGAACTCGGCTACAATAAAGAAGGCCTTAAAGATGGTCAGGATGATGAAGATCGAATTGCGAAGCGTACTCGGATCCATTAAGAATACGAATACGAACTCCAGCGCGGTAATACCTACCAAAACAAAAAAGGTCTTCCAGATCCAGCCTACGTTAGGCTTTGGAATCTCCCCAGCTGGTACCGGTTCGGTGTTTGCGTGATTAGCCATTCCTTTGAGCAGTAACTGAGTGATTAAGTAACTGAGTGGGTTTGATCCCAGCCGAATAACTTGGTCAATTACTCAGCTACTCTGTTACTCTTGATAATTAAACGAGGTAGAAGAAGGTGAAAACAAACACCCACACAAGGTCTACAAAGTGCCAGTACAGGCCTACTTTCTCCACCATCTCGTAGTGGCCACGGTTGTGGAAGGTATCGTTTGTAGTAGCGATAAAGCAGTAAACCAAGAGACAAACTCCCGAGAATACGTGCGTACCGTGGAAGCCTGTAATGAAGAAGAACAGGTCAGCAAACAACACTGGACCATACTGGTTCTGCGCTAGGTTGGCCCCATGAAACACAGATCCATCCGCCATCAGCGTACCTTCTGGTGTACCATGGATAAAGTGACTCCACTCCCAAGCCTGTGAGCCAAGGAAAGTAGCGCCAAAGAGGATAGTCCACAGCAACCACTTTTGCACGTCCTGCTTGTCCATACGGTGGCCAGCTTCTACAGCCAACACCATGGTCACGGAACTGAAGATGAGAATCATCGTCATCAATGCCACGAAGCCCAGCGGCACGTTGGCGTGCCCCATACCAGGGAAGGCATTGAATACCTGATCCGGAACAGGCCAATAAGCCGTCGAGAACTTGAATGCTTTACCAGCGGCAGCGTCGAAAGCAGGGTAACGATGGCGAATCAGGCCGTACGTGGTCAGAAAAGCAGCGAACGTGAAAGCGTCCGACAGCAGGAAGAACCACATCATCAGCTTACCATAGCTGGCTTTGAAGGGTTCGTTGCCACCGTCCCAGTTGCCGCTCCGCGGCCGGTCGGTAGCGGAAGAAGCAGTGGTTTGGGGCTGCGTCGTGATAATGGTGGACATAGCGTGCGGGGTAAGACGAAACTAGTGGTTCAAAAGTAGGAACAAATACAAGTACAACCAAAGCCCGCCGAGGAAGTGCCAATAGATGGTCACGTTGCCAATAGAGAGCATCTGCCGCGAATGCACTTGATAGTTAAAGCTTTTGCGTAGTACGCGGAGCAAAAAAATCAACCCCGTAATCAAGTGAAAAGCGTGGACTCCCATCAGCACATACAGGAACGAACCCGACGGATTAGCATCAACGCCACCGAAGTGAATCTTGTTGCGCACCAATTCGCCCCACACGCTCCATTGACCTAGCAAGAATACGAGGCCAAGCACGAAAGTGATTAGAATACCAGTTTGTACACGGCGTAATTCGTCTTTGCGCGCCGATGCGTAAGCCCATTGAATGCTGGCACTACTTAAGAGAATGATGATACTGGTATACAGCAAACCATGAGGTAAATCAAACTCCAACCAGTTGCCTTCTTCACGCCGCACAATGTAGGCGCTGGTATAAGCAGCAAATATCATTGTGCTGCTTACCATCATGAGCCAGAGTAGCACACGCAACGGATGGGTTCCGATGGCGGGCTCTCGGTCTTTAAGAATCTCTAATTCTGATGAATGCATGGCAGAAAATTATATGTTTTTGAGCGACGCTCAGCTTATATGAAACACGTGCGGCAGAAATGTAGTTTGCATTTTCCTCACATTGCTACTGTTTTTTATCGGCTTACATCTTGTCAAGAACCAGCGCGATTTGTACAATGGGCAAGTACAGGAAAGAGCCAAACATAATTCGCATGGCCGCTTTTTTCGTACAAGTGCGCATCAAGTAAAGCGTCTGCATCAAAAACAACACACCGCACAGGACAGCAATCAAAGCTGAGGTTTTGCCCGCCATATTAAACTGCAGAGGCAACAAGCTCAGTGGGATAAGCAGTAGTGTGTAGGTCATGATTTGGAAGGCCGTACGCAAGTCCTTCCGCCCCGGAGACGGAAGCATCTTGAATCCAGCGGCTTTGTAATCGTCATCGAGTACCCAGGCAATAGCCCAAAAGTGGGGGAATTGCCACATGAACTGAATGCCAAACAACACCCATGCTTCAGGCCCTAAAACGCCCGTAGCAGCCACATAGCCAATCAGCGGGGGCATACCTCCTGGAATAGCTCCCACTGCCACACATATCGGCGAAATGGTCTTCAGAGGCGTGTAGATGAATCCGTAGAGGATAAGCGAAATCAATGACAGTGCCGCTGCTAGCGGGTTGAAGTAGTAAGTCAGTATGCCTAACCCCAATACACCCATTAATATCGTGAACACCCATGCCTCAGTAACACTCAAGACTCCTTGAGGCAGCGGACGTTTTGCTGTCCGCTTCATCAGTTTATCGAGGTCTATCTCGTAAATCTGATTTATAGTGTTGGCTGCTCCCGTTACGGCTAGCCCGCCTATCATTACGAGCAAAGCTTTACCCCAATCGAAAGCTTGGACTCCGAGAAGGTACCCGATAGCACTTGAAAATGCTACCGTCAGCGCCAACCGGAATTTTATTAACTGAAAATATGCCCTGGCTTTGGTCATCAGTGGGTAAAACAACGCAACCGGCGGATAGACTCCGAACCGGGCCGCAAAGTTACGCAACAACACTTGCATAAACGGCCTGCGGTTGCGTTTTAGCTTGACGAGCGTAACGGATAATTGTCAAGAACTGTGCACCAAACAGAATAGTAGCTACTGTGAGGTGTACGGGCTGTACAGTGGCTGGCAAGGCTAAGTAGGCAAGCGTTACGCCAGCTATTATCTCCAGCCCTAGTAATCCCATCGTCACAGTAGCTAAGCGCTGCAAGTGTGCATTTCGAGTTTGATAGAGCTGGTACCCCACGTATACGTTGAGAACAAGCAATAGCAGCGAAAAGGAACGGTGCACTTTGAAGATGTTACCTAATTGTTCTACCCAATTAGCTCGATTCAGATAATTGGCAGCTGTAGCCACAACATCTACCTGTTCTCGGACTTGCGTGCCTAGTACTATCTGTCCGAAGGTTAGAAAAGTAGTTATCCACAGCAGTGGAATCAGCTTGCGAGAAACTGCTCTCTGTCCTAGCACAGGGGCAACTTGCCCCTGCTGCGAACGGTCAACAGCATAAATCAGCATAGCTACAATTAGCAAGGCCAAAGCCATGTGTACCGTCACGAGTTCCGGTAGGAGATTAGTAGAAACTACTAAAGATCCTAACCACCCTTGGAAGCCCGTAAGCAGAAAGGAAGCAAAAGCCAGCCAAAATACAGCTCGGTCACGCCGCCAGTAAGGCAGGGCAAGTATTACGGTCAAAAAAATGAATACTCCAATAAGAGCACCAAGCAACCGATTCACATATTCTATCCACGTTTTGGTGGCATTGAAGTCTGTCTCAATAAACTGAGTAGGATGCGCGAATATTTGGCTTGCGACCTGCTTGAAGCCAAGGCGTTCTAGTGTTTTAGCCAGTTTCTGGTTTTTTGCTACTCGTTGCGCGGTATAAATTTCCTTATAACCAGCAGGCAATTCGTTCGCCTGTGTTGGCGGAACCCATGTACCAAAACACTTCGGCCAATCAGGGCAACCCATACCTGATCCAGTGCTTCGAACTATGCCTCCTACTAGAATCAGAAGATAGACAGATATCACCGTCAGGATGCCAAAAAACCGAAAGCGGCGTACAAAAGCAGGTTGAGTCATTTAAGATTTCTTGTTGCTAAAGTTGACATAGAAGTAACAGTTGAAACCAGCTTTTGGTGTCCAGCTTCCTGCTTACAGTTATACAAATCTTTGTGCTTAGGCCAGATAAAATAAAAACGGGCCGCCGTAAGTACAGCGGCCCGTTTCGGGAGTATTGCCATCAGGCAATTATTCGTTTTCGTTCTCGTAAGGCAAGTTCGAAGACTGCGTTTTCGAGTAAGGCACGTTCTGCGGGATGAAATCCTGCTCAGCGCCTGGCTTGCTATAATCGTAAGGCCAACGGTATACAGCAGGAATCTCACCAGGCCAGTTGCCGTGACCAGGTACTACAGGCGTAGTCCACTCCAGCGTAGTCGAACGCCATGGGTTTTCCGTAGCGCGACGACCACGGAAGATGCTGTAGAAGAAGTTGAAGACGAAGATGAACTGCGCGAAGAATGCTAGGATAGCAGCAATGGAAATAAACTTGTTGAGGTCAGCAAACTGGCTGAACATCTCAAACCCGGTCCAAGCATAGTAGCGGCGGGGGAAACCAGCAATACCGACGTAGTGCATTGGCAAGAATACCAGGTAAACGCCGAGGAAGGTGAGCCAGAAGTGAATATAACCAAGCTTCTCATCCATCATACGGCCGAACATCTTTGGGAACCAGTGGTACACACCAGCAAATAGACCAAAGAATGCAGAGCTACCCATTACCAAGTGGAAGTGCGCCACCACAAAGTATGTGTTGTGCATCTGAATATCCAAGGCAGCATTACCAAGGATAATACCCGTTAGGCCACCCGAAATGAACAGCGACACGAAACCGATAGAGAACAGCATAGCGGACGTAAAGCGGATGTTACCGCGCCACAATGTTGCCAACCAGTTGAAAGTCTTTACCGCTGAAGGAACGGCGATGATAAGCGTCAAGAACATGAATACCGAACCCAGGAATGGGTTCATGCCCGTTACGAACATGTGGTGAGCCCACACAACGAACGATAGCAAAGAGATACCAAGCAGTGAGCCAATCATGGCACGGTAACCGAAGATAGGCTTACGAGAATTCGTAGCTAGAATCTCTGAAACCATACCCATAGCGGGCATAATCACGATGTATACCTCAGGGTGACCTAGGAACCAGAACAAGTGCTGGAACAAGATCGGAGAACCACCGGTGTTGGGCAGTGCCTGTCCGGCAATGTAGATGTCAGACAAGAAGAAGCTCGTGCCGAAGCTACGGTCGAAAATCAGCAGCAATGCCGCCGAGAAGAGTACCGGGAAAGCAAGCAGACCTAGGATAGCCGTCAGGAAGAATGCCCAGATGGTCAGGGGCAGTTTGCTCATGCTCATGCCCCGGGTGCGCAGGTTGATAACGGTAGTGATATAGTTAACACCACCCAACAGTTGCGATACAATGAACAAAGCCATCGACACCAGCCACATGGTCATGCCCATGCCTGAACCAGGAATAGCCTGTGGCAAGGCGCTCAGCGGAGGATAAATAGTCCAACCAGCAGCAGCAGGGCCCGTCTCTAAGAAGATCGAGAGGAACATGATAACGCTCGACGTAAAGAAGAACCAGTACGAGAGCATATTCATGAAGCCTGAGGCCATATCACGGGCACCAACTTGCAGCGGAATCAGGAAGTTAGAGAATGTACCTGACAGGCCCGCCGTCAGCACGAAGAACACCATGATAGTGCCGTGCATTGTAACCAGCGAAAGATAGAATTCAGGATTCAGCTTACCAGCTTCTACCCATTTGCCTAGCACCGGTGTCAGCCATGCCATTGTTGACTCTGGCCAGCCGAGTTGAAGACGGAATATGCTAGACAGTGTACCACCTAGAATTGCCCAGAAGATACCCGTAATCAGGAACTGCTTGGCGATAACCTTGTGGTCGGTACTGAAAACATATTTAAATAGCCAATGCTGATCGTGGTGATGATCATCATGCAGCTCATGCTCATGGTGCGTGGTATTCGGCTCGGTTACCCCGATACCTCCTTGCACCTGCGCTTGATTAGGAAGATTAGCAGCCATATATGGAGCGTGCAATTAACTGAGTGAAATTATAGCGAGGCTTTGGTAGCAGGCGTAGCAACCGCAGCAGCGGCTTCTTTTACAACCAGCTTCTCTTCCTTCTGTTTGAAAGAAGCCAAGACATCAGGGTTCTGTTCAGAGAATGACTTCTGCTGAGCATACCAAGCCACATAATCGTCTGGCTCGTCTACTACAATGGTAAATTTCATTGCAAAGTGCCCGCGGCCACAAATCTGGTTGCAAGCAAGCTCATAGTTGAACTTGGAATTGCCTAGCTGTGCACGCATCTCGTCAGTTGACTTAGTAGGCGTGAACCAGAACTTAGTTGGCATGCCTGGTACAGCATACATCTGCACCCGGAAGTGCGGCATGTACACAGCGTGCAATACATCGCGCGAACGAATCTTCAGCAGTACAGGGTGGCCTTTAGGCACGTGGATCTCACCAGGAACGAAGTCATCTAGGCCAGCTTTATCTGACAAATCAAAGCCAAATTCGTTGGTAGCATCAATTAGACGGTAGTTAACTACCCCTAGCTTCATATCACGACCAGGATAACGAACCAGCCAGTTGAACTGCTTGCCCATTACCTCCAGCACAACAGCATCTTTAGGTGCAGGACCGGTAATGCGGGTCCACTCCTTCCAGCCAGCGAATACCAGTGCAGCCATTACAATGGCGGGAATGACCGTCCAGATAATCTCGATTTTGTTGTTGTGTGGGAAGAAATAAGCCCGACGGCCTTCCTGATGCTGATACTTGTAAGAGTATACGAACAGCAAGATTTGAGTCAG
Source organism: Hymenobacter sp. YC55 (assembly GCF_029433095.1). Taxonomy (GTDB): domain Bacteria; phylum Bacteroidota; class Bacteroidia; order Cytophagales; family Hymenobacteraceae; genus Hymenobacter. The sequence continues at coordinate 1,426,682 of NZ_JARNTX010000002.1, read as the reverse complement.
TACAAACACTATCCCGATGATGATCATCGTGATCCAGAACATCCGCTCAGTTGCGTGGCCATGCACGGAAGCAATAGGCGGGTTCATTTTGTCGTAATTGTCACCGAACGACCAGGCGAAGGCAGCACCGCCTACAACCATGAAAACAAGCATCAGTATTCCGTTTACACGGTTACTAGTGCCGAACTCACGAGCCGAGCTACCAGAAAAAATTGACGTTAGAATCTGGAGTCGGAACAGCAGGCCGAAAACGACCAACAACAACGCCAGCACCAACAAAATACCAAGAGCAGTCATTCTGTAGAAATTAGAAGAGGAAACTTAGAGCTTAGAGCTTGCCAACCTAGACTAAACAAATAATCTAAACTTTAAGCTCCACAATCTCAGCTCTAAAAATTAAGTGGTATGATGAACGCTTTCGTCCAAGAATGGATGATGTACCGGAACCAACGAAGCCTGAGAAAGGCGTTTGGTCATCAAGAGCAGGAAGCTTCCTAAGAATACAAGTGCAACTCCGAACTCTATTACAAACCCATTATTAGCTTGCATAGTTGCTGGCATGATCATTAAATAGAAATCAAACCAGTGACCTATTAGGATGGCAATGCAAACGATCTTCAACATGATCATTTGACGCTTTGCATCCCGTGTCATTAAGACTAAGAAAGGGAAAGCAAAATTGATGAGTAGGTTGAAGAAGAACAACCAAGTGTACTGACCATTAAACCCACCGAGGCGCTGATTGAAGTACACTGCTTCTTCAGGCAAGTTTGCATACCATATCAGCATGAACTGCGAGAACCACACGTAGGTCCAGAAGATGCTGAAGCCAAACATGAACTTGCCTAAGTCATGTAGATGTCCGGCTTGGATAAACCGCAAATAGCCAGCTTGCTTAAGCAGAATAACGCACAGCGTAGTGGCAGCAATGCCTGATACCCACCATGAAGCAAATACATACCAGCCGAACATAGTAGAGAACCAGTGTGTGTCAATAGACATTACCCAATCCCAAGCTGACATTGACGACGTAACAGCAAACAGAACTAGAAAGAGCGCCGACGTGGTGATGCTTTTGTGGAAATATTCAGTACCACCATTCAGGTCCTCTTGTAGCGATAACGTCCGCAGCTTGTTAGTAAATACCACCCATATTGTGATATAAGAGATAGTACGGATCAAGTAGAAAGGAACACTCAGGAAACCTGATTTACCGGCAATAATAGGGTCGAAATTGGCGCTACCCTTGGTCATAATGCCGGGCAGCGTCCAATGGAAAATGTCATTGTTGATGAGGTTCAACCCGAAAAGAAGCACCAAAATTACGCCTCCAGGTAGAACCCAAGCACTCAGTGCCTCATTAACACGCTTGATCAAAACAGACCAGCCAGCGTAGGCTACGTATTGTATAGCCATGAACACAGTGCCAATCACCGATACCCCAGTGAAGAACACGTTGTTGTGCCACAAGCTAACGAGAAGGCGCTTCATCCATATTGGGCTACCATGATGAGCAGTGCCCTCATGACCAGCACTTGTAGCGCCATGCGCGGCAGCAGCCCCTTCATGAGCTGATTCACCGCCACCCATGGCAGCTAGGATTAGCCCTATTACTAGCAAAACGACGCCAGCAATAATTATAGTAATGAATCTCTTGCGGGTGTTCGACGAAACCTCTAGGTATTCTGCCGTTACGCTTTCTTGATGCGTCAGAGTTGCCATTAATTCTGCGGTTTAGCCGTTTCGCTTGGAAGATTGGTTCCGTTTCTTGCTTCTACGCCGCCCTGTCCGGGTGTTACAGACTCCTTATCAGCTTGCGCCTCTTGAACTGGAGCTTGGTTTTGACCATCAGTTGATTCTGAAGTCAATCCAGAATCTTGGCCTTTAGCTTTCAGAAAGTCAGCCATTCCATCAGGGCCCTTACCTTGCTGCAACATGCGTACATACATGGCAATTCTCCAGCGCTCATCAGGAGCTACCTGCGAGCCATGCGGCATCATCCGGCCTTTGCCCCATTGAATTACATGGTAGATATGCCCGTCGTTCATGTTCTTGTAAGCCCCAGCCGAGTAAGCTGGTACACCTTTGAACTTAGCAGCAACAGGTCCTTGGCCATCGCCTTGTTCACCATGGCAATGTTGGCAGTTACGCGTATAGAGCGTTTGGCCTTCCAGTAGATTCTCTTTGGTGTAAGAGAAAGGGTTTTTCAGGGTCCGCTCAGCAATACCTACACTATCCTTCGGGATGTGCGAGTAATAGTTAAGCTTACCTAGTGGAACAGTGCCAACTACCGGGGTACGCTCGTTAAGCCCCATAGGGTTAACGGTGTTGGTGTTCATCTGCTTCAGCGGCTCATACGGAATTGGGTAATACATTTCCGGAGCATACTCGAGGCCGGGATCATCAGCACGGTTACACCCGGTAGAGAACACCGAAGCAAACACTATAGCCGACGCTTGCAGACCTAATTTCAGCGAATGCGTCATTAGAATTTAGACATTTCTTTTTCATTCACTTCTGAGGCACCATTGGCGCGCAGCAGTTGTGTCAGACGGTTCAAGTCAGTTTTCTCATTCATTTCAATGGCCATCACAAACTTGTCATCAGTAGCCCGTACATCCAAGACTGGCGTTTTCCAGCGAGGATAGAGATTACTAATGGTATAGAAAGTGATAACCATCCCGTGACAGGTGAAAAACACTGTTAACTCAAAAGCCACAGGAATGAAGGCAGGCAATGCAATGTGAGGCTTACCACCAATAATCATTGGCCAGTCAAAACCTAACATGTAGATCTGCATCCATAAGGCAAAAGACAAACCTGTCATGCCCAAGAAGAATGCAGCAATCGGTAACCGAGAGCGTTCTATTCCCAATGCATCATCGATGCCGTGCACAGGGAAAGGAGAAAATACCTCGTAGATTTTCACGCCCGCTTCACGGACGTTTTCAATAGCGTGCAATAGCACGTCCTCGTCTTCAAAGATGCCGAGGGCAAAGCGCTTACTCATGCTTGTTGTAGTTTACGGGTGCCGAAGCTGGAACACCGTGAGTGGCAGGTTGGTGAGCTTGTTCGCTGTGACCGTGGATACCGGTATAAGTCGGACCATTGTCTACAGTATATTTCAGGATGGTCTTCACTTCTGCCATGTTTACTACAGGGAAGAACTTAGCAAAGAGCAGGAACAGCGTGAAGAACAAGCCAAGCGTACCTACATAAATACCGATGTCAATAATGCTAGGCGAGAACATTACCCAGCTGGAGGGCAAGTAGTCACGGTGAAGCGAAGTCACGATGATTACAAAGCGCTCAAACCACATACCGATGTTCACAATAATGGACAACACGAACGTAGCAGGAATGCTGTAGCGAATGCGACGAATCCACACCAACTGAGGCGAGATTACGTTACAGGTCATCATCGACCAGTAAGCCCACCAGTAAGGACCAGTAGCGCGGTTGATGAAGGCGTATTGCTCGAACTCAACTTGAGAATACCAAGCAATAAAGAACTCTGTGATATAAGCTACACCTACAATAGAGCCGGTTACCATCATGATTTTGTTCATGAGGGCAATGTGTTCCAGCGTGATGTAATCTTCCAATTTAAACACCACCCGTGTGATGAGCATCAGGGTGAGTACCATCGCGAAGCCAGAGAAGATAGCACCAGCTACGAAATAAGGAGGGAAGATAGTCGTGTGCCAGCCAGGTACTACTGAGGTAGCAAAGTCCATCGATACAATGGTGTGTACCGATAGTACTAGCGGAGTAGAAACACCAGCCAAAATCAAGGATACTGTTTCGTAACGCGACCAATGCTTGGCCGAGCCCTTCCAGCCGAAGCTCAACAACGAGTAGGCTACTTTAGCAATAGGACCTTTAGCCCGGTCGCGAATGGTAGCGAAGTCAGGTACCAGACCCGTGTACCAGAACACCAGCGACACAGTAAAATAGGTCGAGATGGCGAATACGTCCCAAAGCAGTGGGGAGTTGAAATTCACCCACAGTGAACCAAAGGTGTTTTGGAAAGGGAATACCCAGTAAGCTAACCATGGACGTCCCATGTGAAGCACAGGGAACATAGCCGCGCATATTACGGCGAAGATGGTCATTGCTTCGGCCGCGCGGTTGATAGAAGAACGCCACTTCTGACGGAACAGCAACAATACAGCTGAGATTAGGGTACCAGCGTGACCGATACCAACCCACCACACGAAGTTGGTGATGTCCCAGGCCCAGCCTACTGTTTTGTTAAGACCCCATTCTCCGATACCATACCAAAGCGTGCGGTAGACAGAGTAAAGAAAGACCCCGAGGAAAAAGAGCGCCACGCTTAAGGCAGCCATCCAACGGATGTTGGGTTTAGCTTCTACCTGGCGGCAAATATCTTGTGTGACGTCATGGTACGTTTTCCCCCCGGTTACGAGCGGCTCCCGTACAGGCGATACGTGCTGCATATATTTGTTGGTTTAGTAGGGTTTAGGAACTCGGGAACTGGACTTCTTCTCTGAGCCTAATTTGAAATCCGAGGTCCAAGTCCCTGAGACCCCAAATCTAGCTTAGGCGTTGAATTCCGACTTATCTCTGTTGCGGATCTTAGTCAGGTACGTGATGTTTGGCTGAGTGTTGATAGAATCAATCACTTTGAAGGCCCGCTCACCATCTTCCCGACGCCAGATTTGCGCAACGCGAGTGTTTGGATCGCGCAAATCACCGAATGTAATAGCTTGTGTAGGGCAAGACTGAGCGCAAGCAGTTACTACTTCCCCGTCCTTAGGACGACGCTTTTGCTTTTTAGCTTCCAGCTTAGCAAGCTGAATACGCTGCACGCAGAAGCTGCACTTTTCCATCACACCACGAGCCCGTACCGTCACGTCTGGATTCAGGACCATACGGCCTAAATCCGAGAACATGTGGTTGTTTACATCTTCGAACTTCTCGTTTGAGTAGTACGAGAACCAGTTGAAGCGACGAACCTTATAAGGGCAGTTGTTAGCGCAATAACGAGTTCCTACGCAACGGTTGTAGGTCATCTGGTTGAGACCTTCCGAGCTATGCGTTGTAGCAAGTACGGGGCACACCGTTTCGCATGGGGCGTGGTTGCAATGCTGGCAAAGCATCGGCTGGAAGATAACCGACGGATTTTCGGAAGGGTCTTCCATGGCAGCATAGGTATCTAGCTTGCCTTTGGTTTCGAAGTCTTCCTTGTGGGCATCAGAGCTATAGTAACGGTCGATACGCAACCAGTGCATTTCACGACGGTTAATTACCTCCTGCTTGCCTACTACTGCAACGTTGTTTTCTACCTGACATCCAATCACGCACGAACCGCAGCCGATGCATGAGTTGAGGTCGATAGCCATGCCCCAGTGGTGATTCTTGTACTCGTAATCTTGCCACAGCGAAACCTTGTTCGGCTTCTGAGGTCCTTCTGGAGTGGAAATAGTTTCGTATTCCGTTACCTCCTTAGGATTCTTGATGTACTGAGCTAGAGTAGCCTCTTGCACCACAGCCTTACGGTCCATGATGGTGTGGTGAGTCTGTGTTTGAGCGATTGGAGCAGTTGCACCCGTTTTCTCAAGCTTCACTTCACCTATATAAACAAGGCCATTGTCGCGGCCTACTGTTACGAACGGATAAGCGTTTTCACCAACGTTATCCCCTACCCGACCAGACTTTTTACGACCGTAACCGATAGCAATGCTGACAGTACCTTTGGCTTGGCCAGGCTGGATCAGAACGGGAAGTTCGATTGACTTTCCATTTGAAGTAACCTTGAGCACATCGTTTTGCTCCCACTTATTGGCTAAGGCCATCTCGCGAGGAACAGCCACATAGTTGCCCCAAGTGGCTTTCGATACTGGATCGGGTAGCTCTTGCAGCCAAGGGTTGTTGGCCTCGCAGCTACCAGGGCCAATACCCACTTTTTCGTACAAACACAACTCCACGCCGTTTGGCTTGGGAGCAGCTGTGATGGCTGCAATTGCTTGGTTAACGTCAATAGCTGGCGCTAGCTGAGGCTGCACTGCAGCAGAGAGTGTACCTGTTGCTACACCATCATGAACCGCTTTGTCCCAACCTTTCTGGAAATCACCAGTCAAGACACCACGCCAAGAGTTACGCAGGTAGTTATAATATGTCTGCGGGTTTCCAGCCCATGCAAGTAAGCTATCCTGCGCTTGGCGAGTGCCAAACAAAGGAGAAATAGCTGGCTGTGCTAAGCTTAAGTATCCACGTCTTGGCTCGTAGTCGTTCCACGACTCCAAGTAGTTATGATCTGGACAAGCATAAACGCACAAGGAGCCAGTTTCATCTAACCGGTCATTAAGCGAGATGCTTACTGGCACTTTAGCAATGCCGCTCTTTACTTTCTCAGCTAAAGGATGATCGTAAGCAGGGTTAGCATTGTAAAAGATTACTGCTCCTACAGTGCCTGCGTTCATGTCATTGACAAGACGCAACAGACGGGCATCATCCCCTTGACGAACCAACGAAGGATTTGTCAGGTCTATAGACGTGCCAACATTTCCTAGATTCTGGTTGATAGCAGCTACGAGTGTTTGAATAGCTACATCATTTGAACCGGAAACCACTAGGCTACGGCCACGGGCGGCCTTCAACTCAGCAGCAGCTTGCTTCAGTTGTTTATTGGTGGTATTGCTGCTACCACCAACTATCTCGTTGTAAAGTGCCAAAGTAGTGGCACCCATTTCAGAAGGCTTGATCGGCACGCGGATGTCAGCATTGGCACCCGTCAGCGTCATCATCGTTTCGAACTGATAGTGACGCGACATGCGACGTCTCTCGCTCGAAACTTTGCGGTTGGTAATATACTGAGGAGCAAATTCCACTGGAGAAATCCAGGTTCCTAGGAAGTCAGCCCCTAAGCTTACAATCACGTCTGCTTTGCTGAAATCAAAAGCGGGTAATACGCCTCCGTTTGCACGTAGCAATGCTGATTGCGAATTAGCATCATACATTACGTGCTCAGTATTTGGATAGCGAGCAGCAAAATCAGCAATAACTTTTTTGGTAGTTGGGCTGATAATGGTTGGCGAAACAATAGCAATCCGGCCCCTGGCAGCAGCCAGCTTAGTCCGGATTTCTTGGTCTACCTGGTCTTTCTCAGCAACTCGGCCCTTGATAGCGAAGTTCTGTAGACGTGCTTTATCATACAGGCTCAGTACAGATGCTTGTGCACGTGCCGACAAACCACCACGGGTAACCGGCGACTCTGGGTTGCCTTCCAACTTGATTGGACGACCTTCGCGGGTCTTCACCAAGACGCTGTTGTAGTCGGTACCGTTGAAGTAGGTAGAAGCGTAGAAGTTTGCAATACCTGGATCTACTTCCTCGGGCTTGTTCAGATAAGGAATAGCCTTCCGAACAGGAGCTTCGCAGCTAGCCAGTGTAGCAGCCGCAATGCCAAAGCCCATCAGCTTAAGAAAGTCGCGGCGTGGCGCTACGGATGCATCCGAAGAGGCATGTGATTCTTTTACGGGCAGGAAATCCGCGAATTCGCTAAACGCGTTCTTCACGAATTCCGGCGAGTTCTCTAATTCCTCAATTCCCTTCCAGTACTTGGGCGATTCTTGCATTTGTTATGGGGACTTAGGGTCTTGGGCGAGTAGAGCGCAAATACCGCTCTGTGTTTGATCCCAAGTTTTAAGGCTTATTGTAAGAGCTTTCGTTTAATGAGCCAGCTAGACTAGTAAATGATTATTCACTTAGTCTAGCTGGCCATACCAACTTTAGTAGTGGCACTTCGAGCATTCCGTACCACCATTCGATGATACAGTGAAAGGTGCGCCCCCATTGGCTTGGTCGTGCAACTTCACCAAATTGTTATAGTACGCGTTGCCTTTGGTGTTGAGAGGCGTTTCGCGGTGGCAGTTAATGCACCATCCCATTGTCAGCGGCGAGTATTGATATACTACTTGCATATTCTGGATAGGACCGTGGCAGGTTTGGCACTGAATTCCGCCTACTTGCGTGTGCTGCGAGTGGTTGAAGTAAGCCAAGTCGGGCAGGTTGTGTACACGTACCCACTGAATAGGCTGCTTGCGCTCAATGGCCCGGTAGATCTTCTTAATTTCCTGCGATTCAGTTTTGATCTGCGAGTGGCAGTTCATACAGATGTTGGCCGACGGAATGTTAGCCGACTTGCTCTTGTACACCGAAGTATGGCAGTAAGCGCAGTTGATCTGGTGCTCGCCTGCGTGAAGTTTGTGCGAGAAAGCAATTGGCTGCGTGGGCTGGTAGCCCTGCATCAAGCCAATACCCATGGCACCCTGCACAGACTCATATAATAAGACGAGTGTGAATACCACCCCGGCCCCGATGCGGATGGCCGAAGACTTGTAAAGCTTGCTCCAATCGAAGCGCTGCTCAAGGATCTCAACGTCACGACCGTCCAAGTCTTTGCGACCGCGCAACACATCTTTCATGATGTTTGCGATGATGACGAGCGTTACAACGAGTACAATCAGTACGACTACCAATACAATTAGCAGGATGTCAGCATACTGACCGGCACCAGCGCCTTCACCACCTTCACCAAGTTTAGTATCAGCAGCTGGATTGTCCTTGTTTGTTCCAGCTCCACCACCTGTAGCGGATGCTCCACTACCCTCTTGGGAAGTTACCCAAGCAATGATGGAGGTGATTTCCTGATCCGACAGTTGGAAGCTAGGCATTTGCTGCTTCTGGTACTGGTTGAACAGCTTCACAGCATAGTCGTCGCCGCTGGCTACTACTTTGCTAGAATTCTTGATCCATGGAATCAACCATGAAATCGGACGGCGCTTGGTGATACCTGCAAGCGCTGGACCTACTACCACATCGTTTACAGCGTGGCACTGAGCGCAGTTGCCTTTGAACAGCGCATCGCCAGCTGCAATAGCAGCAGCGTCGCCGCCGCCAGCACCAGGAGTTGCCCCGGCAGCAGGTGCTGCCGCAGCAGCAGGTGAGCCGGCATCTGCACTGCCGGGAGTTACTCCATCTTTACTAACGGCTGGGGCCGCCCCTACTTCACCACCCTGCGCCGAGGAGTTGTTTACGGCAGCAAAGGTCAGAAATAGAGCTAGAAAGAGGTGAGGAATGGAACGAAAGCGAATGCTATTCATAGCACAATTTTACTATAAGGAAAGAAACGCGAGGGGGTGCTTCAAGGCCACAAATGTAGGTCAGGAATCGTAGAGAACAAACCCAATTAGGCTAATTCTCGCCTACCTAACCTTGCTTAGAAGCATTCTAAAAAGCATTTATAACACCTTATTACTATAGGTGTCCTCAAGCGGTCCATCTCCGGCCTCCCTCATACTACCAGCCACAGCCGCTTGTCTTTTAGCTAACCTATTTTGTATCGGGAAGGTTTGCTTCCTGATGCCCAAATTGTTAACAACTAATTTCAAGTAAATATTTTGTGATGGATGGTAAGAGCCATAATGGAAAAGTCGTATCTTTGCCGGCTCATTAATTTTTTCACAATTCAAATTCTACCCCGTCGTAATGGAAGTAAGAAATTACGAGACGGTCTTCATTTTGACCCCCGTGCTAAACGAGGGCCAGGTGCAAGAGACGGTCGAGAAGTTCTCGCAGGTGCTTAAGGAAAATGGCGCCGACATCATCAACTCTGAAGCTTGGGGCCTAAAAAAATTGGCATATCCTATTCAGAAAAAAAATACGGGCTACTACTTCCTCGTGGAGTTTACTGGCTCGGGTAACATCGTGGACACGCTGGAACTAGCCTTCCGCCGGGACGAGCGGGTAATCCGCTTCCTGACTACCGTTTTGGACAAGCATGCTGTAGCCTACAGCCAGCGCCGCCGCAACGGAGAGATGAACCAGCAGAAAGCCCAGAAACAATCGGAAGCTGTAGCCCAGTAATTTAAACAATGAGCCTCGCCAACGAACGTATCCACAAGCAGGATACCCGCAAAAAGTACTGCCGCTTCAAGAAGAACGGCATCAAGTATGTTGACTACAAGGACCCGAACTTCCTGCTGAAGTTCGTGAACGAGCAGGGCCGCATTCTGCCCCGCCGTATCACAGGCACCAGCCTGAAGTTCCAGCGCAAAGTGGCCCAAGCCGTAGCAAAAGCTCGTCACTTGGCTCTCATGCCTTACGTAACTGACTCTTTGAAATAGATGATTGCTAGTTGTTGAATGCTGCTTGTCAAATGGTCGTCTTATCGGCACCATTATCAATCAACATTTCAACAATTGACAATCAACAATTAAAAAATCATGGAAGTAATCCTGAAAGACGACGTAAAGGGCCTGGGCTACAAGAACGACACCGTGAAGGTGAAGCCAGGTTACGGTCGCAACTATCTGCTCCCGCAAGGTTTGGCCATTTTGGCTGATAAGACCAACAAGAAAATTGTTGCTGAGAACATCCGTCAGGCTGCTCACAAAGCCGATAAGGTTAAGAGTGATGCGCAAGCCATTGCCAATAAGATCGGTGACGTGGTGCTCGATATTCCTGCCAAGGTGGGTGAGAGCGGCAAAATCTTTGGTCGCGTAACTACGCTTCAGCTTGCTGAGGCTTTGAAAGCTAAAGGTATTGAAGTTGAGCGCAAGCGCCTTTCGTTCGACCAAGAGCCCGGTTCGGTTGGTGAGTACACCGCAACTGTGGATCTGCACCGCGAAGTGAAGCACAAAGTGCGTTTCAATGTAGTAGCTGAGTAAGCTGCTTCTTGTTAAAAGAAAGCCCGACTGTCTCGACAGCCGGGCTTTTTTGATTAAGTAATTCTGGTGACAGCTTCTAGTATTGAAGTAATTGCTTGGCTTCTTATATAACTATTGGGTAGCTTAAATACCAGAGCAGCACTCTTTGTAATGTGTTTGAGGAAGCTACTTTTTGGCTGAACGCACGATGTTGAGTAGGTTGCCTGTCCGTTGGCTGTTTTTTGCCGTATCTGTTTGGAATGTTCCGCACTGAATTACCTCTTATTCCCGCTCCGCACCAACTGCCTCTTTCGGCACGCGTGCTAACTATTGGCTCCTGCTTTTCCGACACTATAGGAAGTCGATTAGCAGAAACCAAAGTACATACGCTAGTTAATCCGTTTGGTACCTTATTTAATCCTGTGACAGCCTGCAAACTGCTCCGTGCAGCGGCCGGTGAGGAAATGGATTGGCAGCAGCACTTAGTGGAAGCACGTGGACGCTGGCAGAGTTATGATTTTCATGCTAACGTCGGAGCTGATTCGCCGGTAGAACTTCTACAAACCATCCAGCAAACTTCGCGGGACACAGGCGTATTTCTGGTCACGGCCGATGTGGTGGTGCTAACGCTAGGCACAGCCTGGGCTTATCGGCTAAAAGAAACGGACGAGTTGGTAAGCAATTGCCATAAAGTACCCGCCGAGAAGTTTAACAAGGAACTGCTGACTCCTGACGAAATTATCAACGCGGTGGCAGAAACGCACGCGTATTTGCGTTTGCGAAATCCTAAGCTGCGCTTTGTATTAACTGTAAGCCCGGTACGTCATCTAAAAGACACGTTGCCACTCAATGCTGTAAGTAAATCAGTATTGCGGGTAGCTTGTCATTACTTAAGTGAATTACTACCAGATGTATCATACTTCCCGGCCTACGAACTCCTGTTAGATGATTTGCGCGACTACCGCTTTTACGCGGCAGATATGCTGCATCCTTCTGTGGTAGCGGAGGATTACATATGGGAACGTTTTGCACGTACCTACTTCGACGTAGAGTTTGGCCGGTTCCGCAAGGAGTGGGAGTCGGTGCGCCAAGCAATACATCATCGGCCACTATACTCAGGTGCTCCCGAGCATCGCCAGTTTCTGGTTAATACGTTGGAGCGTCTCGAGAAACTTTCTAGGCAGGCAGACATGCGCATGGAGATTCTGGAAATTCGCAAGCAGATACAGAATTTGCCGGTGCCTAAGCCAACGCCAGTGCCTGAACCGGAACCCGAAGATGACGAAGAGCGCATTGATATAGGTGATGAAACGCCCGCTATACCACTTGTGCCGGCAGAGCACACCACTCTGATTGAAGCAATCAGTGACGCGGTTGAAGTGGAAACGGAAGAAACAGAAGAGTTTAGTGAAGCCGAAGCCATGGCGGAAACCATGGAAGAAGTGCCGCAGCCTAAGAAGAAGCGCCGTAACCGTGGTGGTGCAAAGCGCAACAAGAAGAAGCACGCTGCTCGCCTAGCTGAGGAAGCGGCTGCACTAGCTGCTGGAACCACAATCTTAGTTAGTGAAGCAACTATAGTAGCTGAATCGGAAATAAAAGTTGAGGAGCTGGCAGCGGAAGAGACAAATACATCTTCGGTGGTTGCCGTAACTCTCGACCCTGATGCGCCTCTGCAAACGGCTTTGGAACGGCGTAAGCGTGCCTCACGCCGCGGTAGAGGACGCGGCAAGCACTTAACCGAAGTAGTCTCTGAAGCAACAGGTATCCCAACTGATCCTAGCGCACTAGCTCCAGATGCCGTTGAGACACCCAATGTGGCCGATGCTACTTCAGAATCTACAACGGAGGCAGCCTTACCTGATTCTGCGCCACCGATAACGGACCAACCAAGCACCGTTGAACCGACAACTTCTGTAATAACTTCCGGTTTGCAACGGCCAGTTCGTACGGGCCGCTCTGCCAGCGAAGTGAGAGCTGCCGCCCTACGCAAATCACGTCGGCCTGATTCGAGAATCAAAACGTTGTACGCTACCCCACCGGAGACGCCGCCAGGTCCTGTGTCCCCAATTGAGGCAACTTCAGCTGAAGCACCTATTAGCCCCGACGCAGCCCCAGCTTTACCGGTTTCCACTGCCGCCGAAGCCTCAACCCAGTCACAACCTATAGTATCTTCGACAGAGCCACCAGTACCGGTCAAACCGCCAGTTGTCGATGCCATTCCGCCAGTGAAAGGAACGGGAGCGTCCGGCCGATTAAGTGCTTCGGGACATGCTACGCTCAATCGTGAGCCAGTTAGCAAGAACCAAACTCCTCCCCCACCGATTGCTGAAGTCGAAACCCCAGTTGAACCAACAATTGCAAGTCCGGCACCTGAAGTGGCAGCACCAGCAGAAACAGCGCCTGCTCCCACACAAACTAATGAGGAGGTTGCAGCTGCACCAATTGCTGAAGTTGCCCCAGCTGAAACTTCAGCAGAACCTGTTCCGGCCGCATCAGCACCAAAGAAGTCGCGACGTAAACCAGCTAATTCGAAAGCGAAGCAAGAGGATGCTCCCGCTGAGCAATCTGCAACAGCAGAAGTATCTCCGACAGCATCAAACAAGCCTGCTCCGAAGGCTAAGAATAAGAAAGGAGTCGCCGAAAAGTCTGCTTCTGCTAGTCCAGCACCGGAGGATGTCCCAACTCAGCGCCGACGCAAGCCGGCGGCCAAGTCGGTGGCTGCTCCAGAGACTCCCGCGGCTGCGCCTAAACGGCCTGCCCGGACGTCGCGCCGTAAACCTGCAACTCCCGACGAAACGCCAGACGCCTCTTAAATACCACTGAATTTTAAAACCCGGTCCTACTCGACCGGGTTTTGTCTTTCCAACCCCTCCCTGTTATGAGTGCTTCCAAGCAACCTGCTTCCACCAACCGCCTTGCGCAAGAATCTAGCCCTTATCTATTACAACATGCTCACAATCCGGTAGACTGGTATCCGTGGGGCGAAGAAGCGTTGAGTCGAGCTCGAGCTGAACAGAAGCCTATTCTGGTCAGTATTGGCTACGCAGCTTGCCACTGGTGCCATGTAATGGAGCGCGAATCGTTCGAGGATGTGAATATTGCGGCCGTGATGAACCAGCATTTTGTATGCATCAAGGTGGATCGGGAGGAGAGACCGGACGTAGATCAAGTGTATATGGAGGCCTTGCAGGCTATGGGCGTGCAGGGCGGTTGGCCGCTGAACGTTTTTCTGAACCCAGAGGCCAAGCCGTTTTACGGCGGCACCTACTTCTCACCAGGCAACTGGCAACAACTGTTAACTAGCATTGGCCAGGCCTACCAAAACGAAGACCGAAAGCAACTAGACGCTTCAGCCGAGCAATTTGCGCAAGTGTTGCAAGCCAGCGAACTAGAGAAATACCGTATTCCAGCCGCCACAGAAGGTTTCTCGGAAGACGAGTTTAAGTTACTGGTGTATAATCTGGCGGCTAAGTTTGATCGGGAACTGGGTGGCATGAACCGCTCCCCCAAGTTTCCCATGCCAAGCATCTGGCGTTTTTTGCTGCGCACCTATCAACTTAGTGGTAGCCGCCGCGTGTTGGCACAAATCAACCTTACGCTGCGTGAAATGGCCTGGGGCGGCCTCTACGACCAAGTAGGCGGTGGGTTTGCCCGCTATTCTACCGATGCTAAATGGCTGGTGCCGCACTTCGAAAAGATGCTTTACGACAACGGCCAATTGGTAAGCTTGTACGCCGAAGCCTACCAAGTAACCCAAGACAACCTGTACCGGGAGGTTGTGTATGATACTATCAGCTTTCTGGAGCGCGAGCTGACAAGTTCGGAAGGCGGCTTTTTCTCTTCTCTTGATGCCGACAGCGAAGGCGAGGAAGGTAAATTCTACGTTTTTACTAGAGAAGAATTGCGCGATATTCTGGACGATGAAGAACCCTTAGCTGCCAAGTACTACAACTGCACTGCGTTAGGAAATTGGGAGCATGGGCGTAACATTTTGCATCGCCGCGCCTTCAACAACGATTTCGCCGAGGCGCATCAGCTTACCCCCGAGGTATTGAACGAGTTGGTAAAAGGCTGGAAACAGAAGCTGCTGGCCGCCCGCAACCAGCGTGTTCGGCCTGGTCTTGATGATAAGATTCTGACTGGATGGAACGCGTTGATGCTACAGGGCTTGCTGGATGCTTACCGGGCCTTTGCCGAGCCTGAGTTTCTGGCGCTGGCCCTCTGGAATGCACAGTTCATTGAAAACAAGTTGCGCAACGGGGCCGGCCTCTACCGCAACTACAAGAATGGGCGCGCCTCCATCAGTGCTTTCCTGGAAGACTACGCACTGGTTATTCAAGCCTACATCAGCCTCTACGAAGCTACTTTTCAAGAGAGTTGGCTACACGAGGCAGAAGACCTGACGGAATACGTGCTAGCCCATTTTTTTGACCCGACAAAAGAACAATTCTTTTACACCGACGATACCGGCGAGAAACTCATTGCTCGCAAGAAAGAGTTGTTCGACAACGTAATTCCGGCTTCCAACTCGGTTATGGCACACAACCTGCACCGGTTGGGTCTTCACCTCGAAAACAGCCGCTACGCCGATCTAGCCACCGCCATGCTACGCCGCATTCAGGCGCTGGTAGTACAGGAGCCCCAACACCTTACGAACTGGGCCGCGCTGTATGCCACGCATTTGAAACCAACTGCCGAAATTGCTATTGTAGGGCCTGATGCGGCGGTCTTGCGTGAGGAGTTAAGCCGTAAATATCTCCCAAATGCCGTGCTTGCGGGCACGAAAAGCATTAGCGAGTTGCCCTTGCTTCAAGGCCGGGAGGCACGTGAGGGCAAGACCACAATTTACGTCTGCTTCAACCATGCCTGTCAGCAACCTGTGCACACGGTAGCCGAGGCCCTTACCCAGATGTAGGCAGCTGCTCGCACAGCTGGTTTCGGTGTTGGCTATATAGCTGCCTCACCCAACGATTTTATCGGAGGGGGCACAGTGCAAGCACCACCTTGCTATCTTTACCTTCCGCTTTCAGATTGATTTTCCTTTGAGTCTTACGTTCGACTTTGTTCAGCCGCAGCCAGAACCCGCTGCCGACCGTGTCACGCTGTTTGCCGACGTGATTCTGCCGTTGCCGCTGCCCAAGCTCTACACTTACCGCGTCCCCTACGAACTCAACGACCAAGTGGTGATTGGTGGGCGCGTAATTGTGCAGTTTGGGGCCAAACGTACGCTAAGCTGCATTGTAGCGGCCGTGCACGAAACGCCGCCCAAGGAATACCAAGCAAAATACATTCTGGAGTTTATCGATGATGCGCCCGTCGTCACGCAGCCGCAGTTGCAGCTCTTCCGCTGGCTAGCCGACTACTACATGTGCACGCTAGGCGAGGTAATAAATGCAGCGCTGCCATCGGCTTTGAAGCTTAGTTCCGAGTCACGGGTACAGCTCCATCCGGCTTTTGTGCGCGAGGAAAATCCCTATCCGCTCAGCGAGCAGGAAGAGAAGATTGTCGAGACGCTGAGCACTGGTGAGGATGGCAAATCGTTGACTTTTACGGAAGTCGGTGAGTTGCTCGGTATTGCTTCGTTCCATAAAGTTATCAAGAGCTTGATGCAGAAAGATGTGGTCTTTCTCTTCGAGCACATGGCCGATAAGTACGCGCCGAAAGTGGTAAAAAAGGTGCGGCTGGCGCATCACTTTGTGGCCGAAGCAGCGCTAGAGGGCCTATTTGCGCAACTCGCAGCGCGGCCCAAGCAACTCGACGTGCTGATGCGCTACCTTCAGAAGGTACCCGTCTATCAGAACGAATTCACCAACCAAAGTGGCATCGAGAAGGCCTACCTCACGTCGGCCCCCCACCTCTCCCCTTCTGCCGTCAATACGCTCATCAAAAACGGCGTATTAGAGCAGTTCGACGTGATTGTGTCGCGCTTTCCGCTCGATGATGCCACGCAAGCCAACATGCATTTCACCTTAAGCGAGGCCCAAACCGAGGCCCGCGACGAGGTCATGCGCCTTTTTAATACCAAAGACATTGTGCTGCTGCACGGCGTAACGGGTGCGGGTAAAACAGAAATCTATATCGATCTTATCCGCGATGCGCTGGATGGCGGTGGGCAAGTACTGTATCTGCTGCCCGAAATTGCGCTTACTGCCCAAATCGTAACCCGTTTGATGCGGGTGTTTGGCTCGCGTTTGGGCGTGTACCACTCCAAGTTCTCCGACAACGAGCGAGTAGAAGTATGGAATGGAGTGCTGTCGGGACGGTTTCAGGTGGTGATAGGCGTGCGCTCAGCAGTGTTTCTGCCGTTCGACAATCTGGCTTTAGTGATTGTGGACGAAGAACACGAGTCGAGCTATAAGCAGTACGACCCAGCCCCGCGCTACAATGCCCGTGAGGTAGCCTTGATGATGGCCAACTTCCAAGGTGCCAAAACGCTGCTCGGTTCTGCTACGCCTGCCGTCGAAACATTCTACCAAACGCGTACCGGCCGCTATGGCCTAGTTTCGCTTACCAAACGGTTTGGTGAGGCTGGTTTGCCGGAAATTGAGTTGGTAGACACGCGCAAGAGCCGGGAGGCGAAGAAGATGCTCAACCACTTCACGCCGGAGCTGCTGACCGCTATGGAGACTAAGCTTAGTCTCAAGGAACAAGTGATTCTGTTCCAGAACCGGCGTGGCTACTCTCCCTTTATCAACTGCCTAGATTGTGGCTGGATTCCGAAGTGCATGAATTGCGCCGTGAGCCTCAGCTACCACAAACACGCTCATGAGCTACGCTGCCACTATTGCGGCTACCACGACCGGATGCCCGTAGAGTGCCCTGCTTGTGGCTCACGCAACATCAAACCCGTTGGGTTTGGCACCGAGAAGATAGAGGATGACCTCAAGGTGATGTTGCCTGCCGCCAACGTGCAGCGCATGGACCTTGACACTACCCGGGCCAAAAACTCTTATCAGCAAATCATCGGCGACTTCGAACAGCAGAAGACCAACATCTTGGTAGGCACTCAAATGGTGACAAAGGGCTTGGATTTCGCCAATGTGAGCCTGGTAGGAATTATCAACGCCGATAGCATCATTCATTACCCCGACTTCCGGGCGCACGAACGGGCCTTCCAGATGTTTGTGCAGGTTAGTGGTAGGGCCGGCCGGAAAGGCAAGAAAGGCAAAGTCATTATCCAGACCGCCGATCCGCAGCAAATTATCTTCGACAAGGTCATTCGCAACGACTATCTGGAATTTTACGATTACGAAATCACCCAGCGACGCGAGCATGGCTACCCGCCATTCATGCGCGTCATTCGGCTAATTGTAAAGCACGCAGACCAATTGCTCTGTGAGCGGGCCGCCATCCTATTGACTGGCGAGTTGGTAGCCCGCTTGGGCCGCGAGGCCGTGCTAGGTCCCGAAGCGCCGTATATATTCCGTATCCGGAACTTCTACCTGCAAGAAATTACGATCAAGCTCAGCCGCGAGCATACGGTTCTTAAAGCGGCAAAAGCTGATATTCTAGCGGCTATCAACGTGGTAAAGGATGAAAAAGACTACAAGCAAGCCCGCTTTGTAGCCGATGTAGACCCAATGTAGTGTAGGTTAAAAATTAACAGCAAAAAGCCCCGACTGCTTCTGCAATCGGGGCTTTTTGCGAATAGAAATGTTACGACTATAGCTCGTCGAGCAAGTACAAAATGATCAGTACTATACCGATGATGGCAACAATAGCACCTAAAACGTAGATCAAACCTATACCGGTTGCAGCACCAAGAATCTCGATCAGCAAACCTGCCAAAAGTAAAATAACACCTTGGCGAAGTTTGCCTTCAAGCCGGTTTGCACCAGCGGCTTCCGTGTGCTTTTTGATTTTAACTTTTGTGGTAGCCTTGTCTACCTGCTTCAGCATCTTGGCAACGGCTAAGCGTTGCACCAAATTTGGCTTGCGTGGTGCCGTTGTAGCAACCGTTTTCGCTGCTTTTGCCTTGGCTGGTGCTGCTGCAACAGAAGCATTCGTGCGGGTAGTTGCAGGAGCAGTTGCGGCTGGCGCCGCTGCTACAGAACTTTTTGCTGGTGCTTCAACCACTGGCGCCTCGGTAGCTGCTACTTTTTCGCTTGCAGTTGCTGGTGCTGGAACGGTTTTCGTTGTTCCGTAAGTAGCGTGGTAAGGCGTTGTCTTGGGCAACATAGCATACTCAGCGCGATTGCAACTGCTGATACTCAGCGCTACAGCGGCAATAGCCGTCAATTTGGGTAGGATGTTGAAAAGGTGCTTCATAGGAAAGAAAGATTGGTTGAAGGGTTGAAGAACGCAATTATTACGCATCAGACGGAAAACAGACGAAAAAAATAACACGAATGTTACTTCGTTCTAACGGCACCAAGGTTTGAGGCGATGCACTAAAGCTGGTCGAACGCTTCCGCTGGTTAGGATGTTTACTTGAACACGATTTACTTGCACTCGTGCTTATGTCTCATTCCTCTTTCTTCCGGACGGTTACTCTATCCGTCTTTCTGCTACCGGCAGCTTGCACTCAAACTCCGATGGAAAGCTCCGCGGATATGGTTGCAGAACATCGTGTTTCCGTTGAACAAGCCGACCAAGCTGAGGCGCCAGCTGACACTAGTGGCTACCGCTCGGCCCCGCCCCAAGACCCCAATGGCATTGGTAAATATTATCAAGGCCGCCAAATTGCGCACGTCATGGGCCATGAGGGTGCCGAATGGTTGGAGCGCGGCGACCGGCAGGAAGAAGAACGAACCGATGTATTGCTACGCGAGCTAAAGCTGAAACCAACCGACGTAGTAGCCGATATTGGTGCTGGTACGGGCTACTTCAGTTTCCGCATCAGTCCTTTGGTGCCGCAGGGCAAGGTGTTAGCGGTGGATATACAGCCTGAGATGATTAAATACCTCAGCGACCACAAAGCAACCAACAAAGCGCAGAATGTCCAGCCAATTTTGGGTACGGTCCAAAACCCTAACCTCCCGGTTGGGAGCGTCGATATGGTGCTTATTGTGGATGCCTACCATGAATTTGACCATCCACGGGAAATGATGCGCGCAATTCGCAACTCATTGCGGCCCAGCGGCCGGGTGGCACTGGTAGAGTACCGTGGCGAGGATCCAAACGTGCCAATCAAGCGCATTCACAAAATGACTGAAGCTCAGGCCCGCAAGGAAATGGAGGCAATAGGGATGGTTTTTGTGGAAAACATCAAGAGCTTACCACAGCAGCATCTGTTGATTTTCCGAAAATCGTAGTAGGCTTGGCGCCCTCCTTGGTGACCTCAATTGCATCAAGAATTAGTGCTTGAATACGGTCTGCCACCTAGCAGACCGTATTTGTTTCGGGGTATCACGAAGAATCTGCGGCCTCTGACTGATCCGGCTGGTTTCGTAATCTACCTTTGTGGTTATGCCGATTTCCGTTTCTGACCCACGCCAGCTTTCCATCCACGATTACACGTACACACTGCCCGCAGAGCGCATTGCGCCCGAGCCCCTACCCAATCGGGACCAGTCGCGGCTACTCGTGTACCGCAGCGGCGACATTACCGACCAAAGCTTCCGCAGCTTGCCCGAAGAGTTACCTGCGGACACGCTGTTGGTGTTCAATGATACCAAGGTGGTGCAGGCTCGACTGTTTTGCCGCAAACCGAGCGGTGGCCAAATCGAGCTGTTTTGTTTAGAACCGGTAGCGCCGCATAGCGCCATCGAGCTAGCCATGCAGCAAACCGAGGAGTGCGTTTGGAAGTGCTTGGTCGGAAACGGTAAGCGCTGGAAAAGTGGGCTTGTTTCGCTCGACTTCACTGCCCAAGGCCAAGCAGCCACGCTCACGGCCGAACGCCTGGAAGCTGCCGAAGGCTATTCTCTCATCAAGTTTAGGTGGAGCCCCGCCAGCCTTCCGTTTGCTGAGGTACTACGCGGTGCCGGCCATTTGCCACTCCCTCCCTACCTCAATCGGGAGGACACGGAGGCGGATGCAGTCCGCTACCAAACCGTATATGCCACACACGAGGGCGCCGTGGCGGCTCCTACGGCTGGCCTGCACTTCTCGGAAGCGGTAGTTGCCGACATTGCTACCCGAGGCATTACCACTGCTCGTGTAACTCTCCATGTAGGCGCAGGCACTTTCCAGCCCGTGAAAGCCACCCACATGGCCGACCACGCTATGCACGGCGAACCATTTGTGGTGCAGGCCGAGGTGCTGCGTCAGTTGCTAACTCACCGTCCACGGCCGCTAATTGCAGTGGGTACCACCAGTTTGCGCACGCTCGAAAGCTTGTATTGGCTCGGGGTGCAGGCATCCGGTGGCAACTTAACGCTTGATACCTTACCCCATGTAACTCAGTGGGAACCCTACACGCCCGGCTCCGACCTTCCTACTGACGATGCCTTGCAGGCTCTTCTCCAATATTTGGAAGCACAGCAATTAGATGCGTTGCACGCCACCACGCAACTGCTAATTGCTCCCGGCTATCAATTTCGGATGATACAGGGCTTGGTAACCAACTTCCACCAGCCCGAAAGCACGCTGCTTCTACTAGTGGCCGCGCTGCTCGGCTCCGACTGGCGGCGCGTGTACGATCATGCCCTAGCGAATGGGTACCGGTTCTTAAGCTACGGCGATAGTTCGCTGCTGCTACCAAGTGCGCAATAGCTACCTATTATGTTGAGAAATAAATTCGCTAGCGCCTATTTTCTCATGCTTTCTTCATGGGTGTGAGGCTAGATTTCTTTTGTCAATTTCGACATTCTCATCTAACCTCATTCCCAGAAACCATGAAAAAGGTAAGCTTGCTCCTCGTTGCTGTAGCCTGCGCCGCTACCGCATTCGCTCAGAACGAAGTGAAAACCACTTCGAAGAATGAAGCCACTGGAGCTAAAACTGAGAAGAAGACGGAGATGCGTGAAAACGGCACCGCCAAAACCACTATCGTGCACAAAACTGGCCGCACCACTGCCGGCGAGAAAGTGCATAAAGCCCACATGAAAGCGAAGAAAGCCGCCTAGTAACTGTTAGACGCACAGCCTGCAAACCCCTTGGACGTTCCAGCCCAAGGGGTTTTGGTTGAAAAAATGGGCTATTGCAACCTATTTCACTGGACTCGTATAAGGACCGGAGTTCAATTTCCTAACTCCTCCCTAAATCATGAAAAAGATCCTAATGTTGCTCGCGGCTGTAGCTTTCTCAACCGCAGCTTTCGCTCAGGGCGATAAAGTAGTAGTGAAAGACGACGCCACTGGTGCTAAAACCACCGCCACAGTGCGCGACAACGGTACGGTAAAAACTGAGTCTCGCACGGGCCGCACCAAAGCCGGCGAGAAGGTGCACAACACCAAAGAAGACGTGAAAGAAGCTGGTCAGAAAACTGGGACCGTCGTAAAGAAAGGCGCTCAAAAGACTGGCAAGGCCGTGAAAAAAGGCGCTAAAGCTGTAAAAAACAAAGCAGAGGACGTAGTTGACTAGCACTAAAACGCTGCTGGATGCCGGGTTACCCGGATTTCAGCAGGAATCAACATCTGCGACATATAACAAAAAGGCTTGCCAACTGGCAAGCCTTTTTGTTTCACTCAAGAACAAGGAATTCCATCAAAAAAACGTAGCCTACTGACCTACAAAGAACAGCGCGTTGCCAAATAGTAGCTTACCGCCCTGCCAGAATCCGCGGAACAGTGGGTTATCGGCTAAGTAAATAACTTGGCCGCGGCCCATGTCTTGAGCACCAAGCACAAACGTGTCGGTGAGTTTGCGGCGCGCTTTGCGTCCCGCAAAGCCAGCAGCGTAATTGTCACGCTTCAGTACGCCTACATTCCAGCCGCCTTCTCCTAGAAAGCGGTAGTTGAGGGTGTCGCGCACCAACGCATAATAGGTGGAGCCGTAGCCGAAAGCCAACGGGTGGGTGTTGTCGAGCTGCACACGGTAGACGCTGCCTTGCACCCGCTCCCCTATTTGCTCCCGTTCGGCGCTGGCATACGGGCGCAGCAAGCGGTAAGGACTGACCTTCTTGTTGGCAGCCGAATCGGCGGGCTTGGCTTTCAGCAGGAAGTCTTTCTTGCCTGATAGAAAAGCCGCTGCCCCTTCCAGCGCAATAAGCCGGCCACCGCTCCGCACCCAGGCTTTCAAGGCTTCGAGGCTCCGCTCGGGGTAAATATCCTCGTAGTTGCCGTCGGGCAGAATCAGTACATCGAACTTGCTCAGCGGCACCGAGCCAAGATAGTCAACCCCGAGCACGGTAACGGGGTAGCCAATTTGCTGTTCGAAAAAGTGCCACACTTCCCCAAATGCTGAAGGTGAAACGCCTTCCCCTGTAACTACTGCAATGTTGGGTTTGCCGATGCTGCGGACATAGCCGGAACCCAAATCTGCCCCGGAAGTCGAGAAACCGGACTTCACCGCCTGCACCAGCACCCCAACGGAATCGGCTTGGGCGCGAATTAGTTGGTCGAAGCGGGCACCGAGGGACTCATTGCCGGTGCGCGTAATAACGAGCGTTCCTGGCTGATACTTCTGTCCTTCCGACTCGAAGGCTCGGCTGGCCACGCGCACCTTCACCCGCTGCTGCAACAGCCGGCTCAGAAAGCGTACGTCCTGCAAATTGTTCCAGCGTGCTACATACGCGTAGGGCTTGTCGATTGCTGTTTGGTTGGTGACAACCGGGCTTTGCTTGCCTGCCGCTGGTGCATTATCGGCTGTTATTCTCTCTCTGAGAGCATACGCTTTCAGGCCAAACGAATACGGTAAGGCCCACGCCGTGATGTCGTAGGTAAGAGAATCTTCCAGCGCCGGACGAGGCTCGAATAGCACCTTTACCAGCGTCGACTTCGGCTGGTACATGCTGACCACTATGTCCTTGGCTTCTACCTGCACACCTTCTTCCTTGCCCGAGGCATAGTTGAAGCCACGGGTGCGCAAACGGCGCGGCGCATAGCCGTACTGAATCTGCTGGCGCTGCAAGTAGTCAGTGAAAGCTCGCAATTGACCAGGGTCGCCAGCTCCTGCCACCACAAACGCCTTGTAAGAGCCACGGGGTTTAGTGCGGGCGTTGTCGAAATACTTTTGGTACTCGCTTATCAGTTCATCGTGCCGCTCGGCAGCAGCCCGGATGGTAGCCAGGCTGGTGGCGTGGTGGTGCGAAATACGCTGAGCTAGCGTCAGAGTATCGCCGTCGGATTTGGCGTACTGAATACCCGCCCGGCCCGAACCTCCCTGCTCGTAGGTCATGCCAATAGCCCCGTTGAACGACGGATAGGTGTCGCCGTAGCTCGGGTAGAACAGGTCGTAGGTTTCGCGAGTGAAATAGAGCCAGTTGTTTTTGTCGAACACCTGCCGGTTGTAGTCGCCGATGGTGTTTTGAAACTTGCGCTGGAAATCGGTGATGTCCTCGTGATAAGGCTTGGCCGCGGGCGAGAAATAGTACGGGTCGTCGGGGCCCATTTCGTGGAAGTCGGCATGAACCTGGGGCAGCCACTGGTTGTAGAGCGTGAGTCGCTGCCGGCTTTCTTGCTGGGTTTGCCACGCCCAGTCGCGGTTCAAATCGAAGTAGTAGTGGTTGTAGCGGCCACCGGGCCAAGGCTCGTGGTGTTCCCAGGCGTAGGGCGAGGCATTGGGCATAGAGGCGCGGGTGCGGTTGTACCACTGCACGTACCGCTCCCGCCCATCCGGGTTCACGCAGGGGTCGAGCAGCACAACTGTGTTTTGCAACCATTCCTGGGTTTGCTTGTCCTGCGGATTAGCCAGATCGTATAGTACCTGCATCACGGCCTCCGACGACACGGCTTCATTGCCATGAATGTTGTAGCTAAGCCACACGATGGCGGGCTGCTGCCGTTGCTTGGCGCCGCTTTCAAGGCCCGCAAGGCGTAGGTTGTTGCGCCGGATTTCATCGAGGCGGCTTAGGTTTTCGGGCGTGGCCACTTGCACTACTTCCAGCCGGCGGTTTTCGTAGGTCTGCCCGTAATCTTGGCGTTTCATCCGTCCTGGTGAGTGAGCCACTACATGGTCGACGTAGCGCAGCAACTCGGAATGGGGGGTGAAGCGGTTGCCAAGCGGATAGCCTAAGAACTGACTAGGGGTGAGGAGCGGCCCGGCTTCGTTGGCAGTGGCTGATACTTGCTGTGCAACACCTGGTAAATAAGCTAGCGGCAGCAGCAAAAGCAGCAATACTTTCCAAAAACGACTGCCTGCAACCGGCCAATAACATTCAAGCATTAGTGAAGGGTAAGGTGAAAAAATTGGAACAAGCCAAGAAATACGCGATGCAAATAAGGCATATCAAGCCTAAAACAGCGTATAAAAAGCCCGCTAGTCTAAACCGGCGGGCTTTTGTAACTACCAGACTAGCTGGTCTTGCCTTAGAAACGCGGTACGTTGCTGTAATCAAACATGGTATCCTCCTCTTCTTTTTCACGCACTTGATACAGTACGCTTTCGGCTACGCCGCGTCCAAACAAGCTTACGCCTGCATTGAGCACACACAAAGCAACGGTACCAGCTACCACCCAATTGGTCGTAGGTTCACCGCGCTGCTGTTTGGCGGACGCCCATTGCACCAAGCAGGAGCCCAAGCCGATGACCATTAGCCCACTTGGGGCAAACAACAACCATTTTTTCTTGTGGGTCATGATAGAAAAAGAATAGAATAGGTGAGAGTGCAGGGAGAAACCTTCGTCAAGACAATAGGCGAAGATAGCCCAGAACTGCTTCTGCACCGCATCGGCATCCGTTGTTTCCAGTTGTACCTTTGCCGTACGGAGTTATAGCTTTCTCCGTCTAGTCCTGATTTCCTGCCAATATATGTCTACGACCGTTATTGGTCGACCGATTTGCCTCTTTTTTCTCTTGCATGTCTGCTTACCAAGAACTGCTGCGCACTGCCTTTAGCCGCGTGCCCGAACCCGGCCGCTACCTTTCTGCCGCCACCCTAGCTGCCTACACTGATTTCGAGCGTGCTAGCAAGCCAGACCTGCCCTTCCGCTTCGAGCGGGTGCGCTTAGGCGTAGCCATGAGCTTGCTGCAAGTACTGGCCGACCTCGGTGACCATGAAGAAAGCCGGCAGGTTTTGGCGGTGCTGCACCGGGCCCTTAGCGCCCGCTCAACTTCCGAAATCGACACAATTATTCAGAAAGACGCCAAGCTTTTCGATAAGTTCTACACTAATCTCTATGTCAACGAGGAAGGCGAGCAGTTGCTTCACCTCTTCGAGCGCACCCTCGATGCTGATACCAAGCCTCTCATGGATGGGGTTATTCACGAAGCTTTAGGGTTAATTCCCGAGCTAGACTTCGACCACGATGATGAGGACGAAGAGTAAATTTTGCAAGTAGACACCTTCCCAAAAAGCCAGCTTTCACCTCCCACGGAAGCTGGCTTTTTCGTTTGCTTGGGAGCAAGAATAGCTATTAAAGCAGTGCTTTTTTTGTGGCTTTTGATGTTGTGTTTATATACCTATAAGCTGCGCACTGGCTCGACCGCCGCTGCCTGCTATGGCCTACTTTTCTTATCTATATGACGCTCCTTTTTTTGGGCCTGCTGCTACTGCTGGTGGGCTTTAATGCTAGCAAAATTTCTCTGTCGCTGGAACGGTTGCGGGGCGTATTGTTGCTAGGTGGCACCCTGCTGGCCGTGCTTGGGTTGGCGTTGAGCGCTGTGGTACAAATCGAGCCCGGTGAGGTCGGGGTGCAAACGCTATTTGGTAGCATTCAGCCGCGCATTCTGACTAGCGGCTTGAACGTGGTCAATCCTTTGGTCAACGTAACGGAATTCGACACCCGCACCCAGAACTACACCATGTCGGCCCAGCACGACGAAGGTCAGCAAGCCGGCGACGATGCTATCCGTGTGCTTTCCGCCGACGGCCTGGAGGTTGTTATCGACTTGACGGTGCTTTACCGCGTGCGGCCCGACAAAGCCCCGCAGATTCTGAGCACCATTGGTGAGCAGTATCAGGATGCCATTGTCCGCCCTATCACCCGAACCCGTATCCGCGACAACGCCGTTTACTACGATGCTGTGGCGCTGTATTCTACTCGCCGCGACGAGTTTCAGACGCGCATTTTTAGCAGCATCGAGAAAGACTTCAAACAGCGGGGTTTAGAGCTCGAGCAACTTCTGATTCGTAACATTCAACTTCCCGCTTCCGTCAAGCGCAGTATCGAAAGCAAAATTTCGGCCGAGCAGGAAGCGCAAAAGATGCAGTTTGTGCTGCAGAAAGAGCGCCAGGAAGCTGACCGCAAGCGGGTCGAGGCGCAAGGCATTGCCGATTACCAGAAAATCATCAACGCCGAGCTAAGCGACAAGCTTTTGCAATACGAATCCATCAAGGCAAACCAAGCTATTGCCACCTCGGCTAACAGCAAGGTCATCATCATGGGTCAGAGCCGCGGTGCCTCGCCACAGGTGCTGCTAAGCGACAAGTAAAACCTCCACTTCTATAACAGAAAAGCCGCTCCATATACTGGAGCGGCTTTTTTATTGTGCATTAGCCGAAGCTTAATAACCAGGGTTCTGTACTAGGTCAGCGTTTAAATCTGTCTCCCGCTTCGGAATGGGAAGCACTAGAATGTCGCTGGTGATAGAAATCTCTCTCGACGGGGCACTTGAAGTTGCAGGTACAACAAGGTTGGTGCCTGTGCGCTTCAGATCATGAATACGGAAACCTTCGAAAGCTAGCTCCAACTGCCGCTCGCGCAAGATAGCATTGAGAGAAAGAGTAGCTTCCGTGAGAGGCGTTGCACCTGAACGGGTCCGTACACGATTAACGTCTGCTAGCGCAACAGCAAGGTCGCCGGCACGGAATGCCGTTTCGGAGCGAATTAGGTACATCTCGGCTAGTCGAATAATAGGAATATTCTGCCCGTATGCGACCCACTTACCTGAACGTAGTTGCCCATTAGGGCTGTTGTTACCTGTCCCGACATAGATAAGCTGGGAAGTTCCGCGGGCATCAGTAGCCTCGTATTGATTGGCAAAAGCAGTCAACACCTGAACATCACCGCGGCCTTGTTGTCCAATACTCGAAAAGAGTGTGGCCAAGCCCGTGTTGGAAGTACCTGCGTTGTTTTGGTCATTTTGCTGAATCTCCAGCAGAGTTTCCGAAGTGTTCCGACCCGTGAAAACTGATTGCAGCGTTGGCGAAAGCGTCTTGCCGCTACCAGTAATCACGTCGTTGGCCTGCGCTCTAGCCGCTGTGAAATTGCTTTGCTGCAAGTACACTCGGGCTAGCAATGCTTTGGCGGTGAAGCGTGACGCGCGGGTTCCGTTGGAAGCGGGCAGAAGCGTGGCGGCTTGCGTCAGGTCGGTAATTACCTGCGTGTACACTTCCTCCACGGTAGCGCGCTTGCCTAGCACCGAGGCCTCCTGTATGGTTTTAACTGGCACCAAGCTAATTGGCACTCCCAATTGGGCGTTGGTCGCACCGGGGATGTACTGCTTGCTGTACAAACGCACCAGCTCGAAATACATAGCCGCGCGGATAAAGCGGGCTTCCCCCTCATACTGCTTTTTCAGGTTTTCGGTGGCAACTACTGG
Source organism: Hymenobacter sp. YC55 (assembly GCF_029433095.1). Taxonomy (GTDB): domain Bacteria; phylum Bacteroidota; class Bacteroidia; order Cytophagales; family Hymenobacteraceae; genus Hymenobacter. The sequence continues at coordinate 1,398,486 of NZ_JARNTX010000002.1, read as the reverse complement.
CAGCGCATCAATCACCAAATTGGCTTGGTTGATGGCTTGGTAGGCAGCTTGCCAAATACTCGATGCTGTGCTGTTTTCGGAATTGGTAGTCCGGCGAGCTAGTTGGCGGAAGTTGGTAAAAGTACCTTGGAAGTTGATGTACCCATCGGCAGCCAAAAGCTCAGGCGCCAGAATCAGGTTGGTGCCATACAAGTTGGAACCACCGATAGATGAGTACAAACCAACTACGGCGCTGGTTACGTTGGCCTCCGAGGCGAGGGCCGTGCTGGCATCAATAGACTGGTATGGGTTGATGTCAAGCTTGTCGTCGCAGGCAGTAAGCCCTAAGCTCAAGCTTAGAACAGCAACCGCCGCTGACCGAAAAAATATCGTCTTCATTGGAAATGTCATTGAAATTAGAAGCCCACGTTGACGCCTACCAGGAAGGTTTTAGCCAGTGGCGGGGTGTAGAAGTCGTGGCCGATTAAGAAGTTGGCAGCACCAGCTGTAGCAGTAGGTCCACTAAAAGCAGCGGTATTTACTTCCGGATCATACCCTTCGTAGTTGGTGATGGTGGCTAGGTTCTGAGCCGACACATACACGCGAGCATTCTGCATAAAGCCTCGCTTCACCAGAGCCTGCGGCAAATTGTAGCCGAGGGTGATGTTCTTCAGCCGCAGGAACGACCCATCCGTTACCCAGCGCGACGATTGTACGGTGCCATTGGCGGCATACAAACGAGCTTGAGGCACATCGGTGATGTCGCCTGGCTTTTGCCACCGCTTTAGCTGATCAACCGTTTGGTTATCGAAATAATCAGCGTTTACGGATTGGTAGATACCAGCCGCATTGTAGATGTCGTTGCCGTACACGAACTGGCCCAGCACGCTCAGATCAAATCCTTTCCAGGAGAACGTATTGGTAATACCACCCGTGTATTTGGGCGTTGGATTACCTACTTTTTGCAAAGCAGCCTCCGCCGCCACATTGGTTGTTGTGCCTTCTGCATTGTAATACAGCGCATCGCCATTGTCAGGATCTACCCCTGCGTACTTCCGACCATAGAACACGCCAATAGGCTCTCCTTGACGCACACTACCTAAGTATTGGCTCTGAATAGGAGCCGCCAAAGAGGTAATCTTGTTGCGGTTGAAGGAGATGTTGAAGTTAGTGCTCCACTTAAACTCCTTGTCGAAGTTGCGGGTGTTCAGAGAGATTTCTAAACCCCGGTTCTGTAAGGAGCCTACGTTCTCGGTAACGCTAGAGTAGCCGTTGCTATAAGCTAGTGGGCGGCTGAGCAGCAGGTCAGAAGTCTTTTTGTTGTAGACATCAACCTCACCTGAAATCCGGTTTTCGAAAATACCGAACTCCAAACCAATGTCTGCTTGGGCTGTGCTTTCCCAGCTTAGTGCAGGGTTACCCACAACGGTGCTTGGGCGAATACCTGCTTGGTCAGCGTATGGCACGGCTGAAAACAAGGCCCGAGAAGCGAAGTTTCCAATCTCAGCATTACCTGTTAAGCCATAGCTAGCGCGCAACTTCAGTAGGTTGATGATGGAGTTACTCTTTAAGAAACCTTCTTCTGATAGTACCCAACCCACTGAGCCAGCACCGAACGTGCCGTATTTGTTGTTGCTACCAAAGCGTGATGATCCGTCGCGGCGCACACTACCCGATAGCAGATACTTGCCTTGATAATCGTAGTTAAGGCGACCAAAGAAAGAAACGAACGAGAAGCCTTCTTGCTCAGATGCCGAACCTGCCGTCTTGATAGCCGCACTGGCTACTTTAGTAAACTCCGAATTCGGGAAGCCACGGCCTTCAGCCGATGTCCCTTGCGTATCGGAGCGCTGGAAAGAGAAACCGGCCAGTGCTTCAATTCTATGATCTTCGTTGATCGTGTGATTGTAGACCGCCGTGTTGTTGGTGGTGTAGTTGATCACCTGCACTTGGTTGCTGTAACCATAGCCTGTATTTCCACCATCCTGCGTACCAGCCGCGCGGTACAAGTTCTCGTTCAAGTTCAGAAAGTCCGCTCCTACCTCTGTACGCAGCGTCAGATCTTTAATCGGCTGATACGATAGGTTGATGTTGCTGAAAGAACGGTACGTGCCAGCCCGGTTTTGACCACGGGCTAGGTCAATCAGGTTGTTGTAATAGAGTGTGTTCCGGTTTAGCTCACCAGTGGTAGGATCGTATTTAGGCTGAATGGGTGGCAATGCATTCAGCTGTACCGGGTTGGAGAAGGCGTTATCGTTGGGCGTCCGGTCATTAACCGAGCGCGTCAGCGACAAGTTGAGTCCTACCCGCAACTTATCGGTGATGGAGTGGTCGAGGTTGATGCGCGCACTACCCCGGCGGTACCGGTTGCCGATGATAATACCGGTTTGGTCGTTGTACGTCGTGCTCAAGTAGAAGCGGGTTTTGGCGTCGCCTCCGCTTACGTTTACGTCGTACTGCGTTACTTTACCGCGCCGGAAAGGCTCGTCAGACCAGCTCTGATCAACATCGGAATTGATGTCGAGGCCAGCAGCTTCAAACTCCTCTCCTATTTCGTAGCCTTCGTTTGCAGCTGCTTCCGTAAATAGCTCTTTGTACTGCGCTGCATTCAAAAACTTACGGCGTCTAGTAGTTTCGCTGGTACCCACGTAGTAGCCTACGTTCACCCGCGACTGGCCAGCGCGTCCTTGCTTGGTGGTCACGAGCACCACACCATTAGAAGCCCGCGAGCCATAGATGGCCGACGAGGCGGCATCCTTTAGAATCGTGATGGATTCAATGTCGTTCGGGTTGAGGTCGGCCAGCGGGTTCAGGGGTTCAGTGTCAGAACCTACATCCTGCGAGGTAACCGGAATACCATCGATTACATACAGAGGCTGGTTGGAAGCCGTAACCGACGAAGAGCCACGAACTCGAATCTGCACTCCAGCCCCAAGTTTGCCACTGCTCTGATTGATTTGTACACCCGGCGTACGGCCCTGTATAGCTTGCTCGAAACTAACAACAGGTACGTTTTCTACATCTTTGCTGCTCAGCTGCGTTACGGAACCCGTAACCTCGGACTTCGCCTGCGAGCCATAACCAATAACTACTGCCTCGCCGAGCGCGACGGCATCTTCCTTGAGCGTCACGCCGACCGTTGTGCGGTCGCCTACTACTACGTTTTGCGTGGTGTAGCCTACAGAGCTAACTACCAGTGTGGCTCCGGGCTGTACAGTCAGGGAGTAAGAACCATCACCACCAGTGCTGGTGCCATTGGTAGTGCCTTTCTCCAGTACAGTTACCCCTGGAATTCCTGAACCGTCGGCGCCAGTTATCCGGCCGGTAATAGCACGGGTCTGGGCCCAAGCTGGTGCGGCCGCTGCAACGGCGCATACCAACGGGATGAATAATTTTTTCTTCATTCAATCTAGCCTCTTGTGGCTTTTTAAAGTGAGTGAGGGTTGCAAAAAAGAAGGTGAGTTGTCGAGTAAAGGCAATGAATTCGAAGGAAGCGGTTTGCAAATTAAGGCCTAAGCATGAAAAAACATCACTCCACTATAAAATACCTATGGAGTAAACACACTATAATCCTTTTTAGAGCTAAAAGGCCTATTTTCAATAAAGTCTAGAATTGGGTTTGCTTGTTCGTCATGCCTACCTTTACTGGCATCATCGAAGCCTCTACAGTTAAGCAGTGGAATCTGCTGTGCACCGTCCTCCTCTTTCTCCCGTGAATGTCTAACCCCATCCAGTACCTGACCACAGCGGCCGAGGTGCAACAAGCCGCCGACATTCTGCGGACTGCCCCCCGTATTGCCATCGATTTGGAGTTCGATGATATGCGGCACCGTTACGGCCGCAACCTGGCCCTAATCCAGATTTTTGACGGGCAGACGCCTTACCTGATTGACCCGCTGCCGCTCACCAATCCAGCGCAAGATCTGGAACCTCTCTTTGCCATTTTGCGCGACCCGGCAGTAGAAAAGGTGTTCCACAGCTGTAAGTCCGATATCCTTCTGCTTGACGAGGTGTATGGGGTGCACGTCCGCCACATCACCGATACCAGCGTGCAGTACACCTTGCTAGCGGAAGCCGATAACAACATCTCCCTGGGCCGCCTGATCCAAGCCGAGCTTGGCATCGAGGTCGATAAAGGCGAACAGAAATCCAACTGGCTGAAGCGTCCTCTTACCGAAGCGCAAATGCAGTATGCCGCCAACGACGTACTGTACTTGTTTGAACTGGCTGATCGGCTGCGCGACAAACTAGCAGCGCTTGGCCGTACGCATTGGGCCGAAGAGGAAAATGCAGCTTTGGAGGATGTACGCTATTCCCGCGACGAGCGGCCCTACCTGCGCATGGCCGGCAAATACCGCATTTTGCCCCAAGAGTTGCCCCTGTTCCGCGACCTGTATCTGCTCCGTGACCAAGTGGCCCGGCAACTAGACCGGCCGCCTTATATGGTATTCGCCAACGAGCGGCTGCCCGAACTGGTCCGGGACTTGCCGCGCAACCTCAATGCTTGGAAAGCGGCCCGTGGCTTGCACCCTGAGCTCAAGCGCGCGCCCTATCTCGACCAATTAGCTGCTCTTTCCGCTGAGGACTTCGTTCCGGCTCCTGAGCCAACTGTGCCCGCCGAGCAGCGCCGTTTTCCTTTCCGCCGCCGCTTATCCGGCGAAAAGGCTGCCCGTGCCGACGCCCGTGAGCAACTACTGACGCAGCTGAAAACGCACATCACCTCCGATATCAACGGCTTCGTAGCCAATTTGGTCCTCTCGAACCGCTTGGTAGCTGATATAGTAGAGCTAGGTGCCGAGCAAGTGCTTCGCCCCTGGCAGAAAACCATCCTTCGCGAGACTGCTCAGCGCCATAACCTCGACTATGAGTCGGTAGCTCAGCCTTTTTAACTCAAAGAAGAAGTTAGACTGACTAGTTTGTAGAAAACACAAAAGCGGCTGGCCAAATGGCTAGCCGCTTTTGCTTTCTATACTGCGCTTCCGGCTTACTCACGTCTCGTCAATCCGAGACAAGCCAACCGTTTCAACTAAGCGTGTAAAAACTATTACTGTGCTTTCGGGGCGCTATTTCTTAGTATGGTCGGCAGAGTAGTTTAAGTCTAGCAGAATACGCAATGGCAGATTCCACACGCATTTGCCTGCGGAGCATGGAAGTAGACACGAGTTGCTTGGAATTAGCAAAATAACGACGCATGGAAACATCGTTGACCAATAGTAATTGAGCGAATTCTCGCCAGCACTATAGAATACGCCTATCCCTCTTTATTTGCAGGGCTTCAATTTTGTCCAAAAGAAACTCTTCAAAATTCTGTTCTTTGCAGGTAAGCAATTGTGTGCTTCTATATCCGTTGCTAGTTGCTCATAATTCCTGCTCCTACTCCCACCCCGAAGCATGTCTTCGTGCTCTATCGCCTATGCTAAGCCACGGTCAAGTTGTCCGATTGATATTTGGATTGAAATTGCGCGAACTACGCCAGGAACGTGGTTTCACTCCAGCTGAATTAGCTCGTGCCTGCGACGTTTCGGTTTCTTATTTAAATGAGATTGAAAAAGGCAAAAAGTACCCCAAAGCCGACAAAATTTTAAGCCTTAGCAAGGTACTAGGCGTCAGCTACGACCAGCTCACTTCCCTAACCCTAAGCCGGCGGCTGGAGCCTATCTCTGAGTTGCTGCAATCGGAAGTACTTAAGGAATTTCCGCTGGAGATGTTTGGGCTAGACCCAGTGCGCATTGTGGAGCTGATTGCGGATGCGCCTGCCAAGATGAATGCCTTCATCAGCACGCTTTTCGAGATTGGTCGTAACTACGAAATGCGACAGGAGAATTTCTTTTTAGCGGCCTTGCGCTCCTACCAGGAGATGCACGACAACTACTTCGAGGACTTGGAGCAGGACGTACGCACCTTCTGCGTTGAGGAAAAGCTAACCACCACAGCCCCCTTCGATACCACCCAACTAGAACGGGTGCTGGTTGAAAAGTACGGCTACAAGCTTAACCGCACCCGGCTTGCCGACTACGCCTCGCTGGGGCGGCTCCGTTCTGTGTTTCAGCCTAAAACGCGCTGCCTGCTGTTACGACCGGGCCTGTCGAAAGCGCAAGAAGCTTTTGTTCTAGGCCGCGAGGTGGCCTTCAACTACCTCGGCCTGAAAGAGCGGCCCTACGTGAATGCCACGTTTCCGGTGCGCTCTTTCGAAGAAGTGCTCAACAACTTCAAGGCTTCCTACTTTGCCGGAGCGCTTTTGATGGAAGAAGAAAGTCTGGTGCGCGACTTGCATCAGTTCTTTGAGTTGCCGAAGTGGCAGCCCGACAGCCTGCAATCCTTGCTCACGCGCTACGATGTGTCGCCGGAGATGTTTATGCAGCGCCTCACCAACTTGCTGCCGCGGCACTTCAACTTGCAGAGCCTGTTTTTCCTGCGTTTTGACCAAGTGCACGCCATGGACGACGGCTACAAACTAAGCAAGGAGTTGCACCTGTCGCGCCTGCACAATCCGCACGGCAACGAGCTACACGAGCACTACTGCCGCCGTTGGGTGTCGATTAGGCTAGTGCAGGAAGCACGGCTGCGGGCGCTTACCGAAGCGCCCGCCTTTGTGCTAGGTGCCCAACGCTCCTGTTATCCCAACAAAGACGAGTACCTGTGCTTGACGCTAGCCCGTGCGGCCGGCCCTACTGAACCAGCCGTGAGCGTAACCGTAGGGCTGCTGTGCGATGATGTCCTACGTCAGAAAATTCAGTTCATTGATGACCCCGCCATCATCCAGAAAACCGTAAACGAAACCTGTGAGCGGTGCCAAATTCCAAACTGCGAAGTTCGAGCTGCCGAGCCAGTGGAATTAGAACGCCGGGCTCGTCGGCGCGAAACCGAAGCCGCCATTGACGCATTGGTTAACGCGGACAGATAAGAATCCAAGTACTTAGTGCCTACTGCCTGGCCTTCTGTGCTGCTTATGGCTTAACTAATAACCTAGGCCTGCATCAGATATTAATTCAGGCATCTTTTTAGCCTACTGGCTATAAAGCTTACGAGTCGGGCTGGCGCTACTTGTCTTCACAACACAGTTATTGCCTCAGCAAAAGCCACAAACAAGTATACCGGAACTGTGCAGACTATTTTTGGGTATAGCCACCCACGCTAGCATCCGTTTCCATCACCAGAATCAATTCCTTTTGCCTAGTACGAACGCCACTAACACCCCGCGCCGCTTGCTTTGGTATGTGCTGCTACTTGCTTTGCTGATAGGTGGCAGCCTATTCTACGCTGCTTGGCGGATGCTTTGGGAGCCCAATATGGCCGTTTCGCCCTACGGTGCAGCTTACCTCTATATCCGAACGGGCACGGGCTATGAGGCTGTACTGGATTCGCTGCGACGTCATGAGCTATTGCGCAACCTAAGCACGTTCGAGTGGCTGGCTGAGCAACGAGGTTACCCCCGGCTGGTACGCCCCGGCCGCTACCGCCTCAACCCAACGTATGGCAACGATGACTTGCTGGATATGCTGCTCCAGGGCAAGCAAGACACCCTCGACTTCACCCTCAATGCCTTCAAGTACAAGCCGCAGCTAACCCGGCAAATCAGCCGACAGCTCGAAGCCGATTCTACGGAACTGCGGAAGCTGCTGAACGATAACACGTTTTTGACTCGCCGCTACCATCTCGACACCACCACCGTGCTGACTTTGTTCTTGCCCGGCCCGTACCGCTTTTTCTGGAACACCTCGGCCCATCAATTCCTGGATTCGGCAGCGGCCATGCATCGTCGGTTCTGGACCAGCCAGCGCCAGCAGCGGGCTGATTCGCTCGGCCTTTCGCCGATGCAGGTACACGTGCTGGCTAGTATCGTGCAGCGCGAAACGGCTATGAAGGAAGATAAACCGGTTATTGCCGGCGTGTACCTGAACCGGCTGCGCCGTGGCATGCGCCTGCAAGCCGATCCTACGTTGCTGTGGGCCATCGGCAACTTTGGGGTGAAGCGGGTGCTCAACAAAGACAAGCTTGTAGACTCGCCTTACAACACTTATAAGCACAAAGGCCTTCCCCCAGGTCCTATTACTTCCGCGAATCGTCAAAGCTTAGACGCAGTGCTAAAGCCCGCTGCCCACGAATACGTATTCTTTTGCGCCCGCCCCGACGGCAGCGGTTATTCTGATTTTGCCGAAACCTTCACCGAACACAAGAAAAACGCCCGCCGCTACCAGCACCGCCTAGACAGTTTAGGAATAAAGCGGTAGGTGATGAAGCTGCGTTTTAAGTGCGTAGTGACGCTGTTAGATACCTGGACTCATAACTTCGCTTGTCACTGCAGCCGATACAAGCGAAGTTGAACAGAATCTTGGCAAGCAGCGCGTTGTAAGGCTAGTGTTTGCACGTAGCCAAGCCCAGTGTACTCGGAATGTTCGAGGAACAGCAACGGCGAGGTAAGCAGCGGCTCCGATAACGCCACCAAGGGTGGCTGATGGCGGAGAGAATCGAAGTTGGGCGAGTTGGTGACGCGCCAATAGGAATCGAGGAGTACGTACGTGAACTGCTGCCTTCGCCACATGGGTAGCTCCTTCTCATTTGTCACCAATGCTACCGTATCAGTGGCTGCTAAGAACGGCCGCAGACCAATGCCGAGGGAACTAGCTACGCGCACTGATCCGGGCGAGCGAGCATGCAGTAACCGGGCCATGGCACCATAGTGGGTTGACGTATAAGCGTAGATTTCACGTTGTATCCGGAACAAGTTGAAGGCTGAGGCTGCTAGCAGCACGCCCGTCAAAAGCCCTATTGTAGCCGGTGTGCTTAGCTGCATACTTTGTATCAGCCGACGCAGCAACAGAAACGTTAGAATATAGAACAGTGGATACACTAGCAACAGGCCGCGCGGTGCCTTCAGCAGCAATGACATACCCACCAGAAAACACGCTGCCCATATTCCCAAGTACGTCGGCAGACTGATAGGAGGCTTCCACCAGGGCTGGCATTGTAGCCAGTGCCGTATGCCCAATACTACTCCACCAGCCAAGCCTGGCAGCAACAGCGGCGACTCGAAGTCCCAGAGGTAACGCAGGTAGTACAGCCCGTCGAAGCGCAAGTGCCCGGTACGACCAGCAGCATTAGTTGCCCCCGGAAACACTAGGTTGTAGTACACAGCCGGCCAACGATACCAAGGCAAGCCCCCCACCGCGCCTAGCAAGCCTAGTACTAGATAAGGCACAAGTAGAATCAGTGAAACACGCCACAGCGCAGCAGGGCGCCATAATAAGCTTTGGCCGTACAGCAGTTCCAACAACACCAGAATCGGCAGTGTAAGCAGAAACTTGTAGTTGACGCTCAGGCCGAGCGCCAGCCAACCTGCTGTCTGCATCAATACCTGTACACTTGGCTGTTGCAACCGTCGGTAGTGAGTTTGCAGCAAACCTACAAACACCAGCAGGCTCATCGAGCCCATTGTAAAGTCGCGGCCCGAAAACGTAAGAAATACCGAAGTGCCCGTGAAAACAAGCAGCAGTGCTGTTTCAACTGCTGTTAAGCGCTGCTGCCTTCCCACAAGGTGTACTAGCCACACTAGCGCTGCTATGGCTAGCATAGCGTTCAGATGCTGGTATACGCGGTAATCGGTGGTGAACCACGCTACAGGCGCTAGTAGCAAGGAAAAAGCGGGGCTGCCGTGGTGAAACAAGTTGCGCAAGTTGCCCTGCGCCACCTCTTGCACGATCTGCCAGTTGCGCACCGAATCGTAATCGGGCAATGCTGCCTCGGTTAGCCCGTATAGCCGCACCGCTACCACCACTGACACCGCCAGAACGGAAGGCAGCAGCACCTTATGTGAAGTAGACAAGGAAATACTGGAGCGCAAAACAGTCAGCTACGAATGAAGCCGCAAGATGCTAGTTTTGCCCGTGAGGTAGATGGCCCACAGCCTGTATCGTTCGCGCATCTGCCACTAAAAAGAGCTGCGGAAGTTCGAGCAAGCAGTTCTCGTCACTATTGCCCACTTACGTAGCTGCTTTATGCGCACCGTCATACAGCGTGTCCGGCACGCTAGCGTCACTGTTGAAGGGCGCATTACAGGTAAAATTGACGCTGGCTTGCTGGTACTGGCTGGCTTCGCTCCCGACGATACACCCGCCGCACTCGATTGGATGGCGCGCAAACTAGTGCAGTTGCGCATTTTCTCGGATGAAGCCGGCAAGATGAACCTTTCGGTACAAGACATTGGGGGACAACTGCTGGTGGTTAGCCAATTCACACTACTAGCCGATGCTCGCAAAGGCAACCGTCCAAGCTACATTGGCGCTGCACCGCCGCCCATTGCCATACCGCTGTACGAGCAATTCGTGCAGCGCTTGGAGCAGCTTCTAGGGCAACCTGTTGCCACCGGTGAGTTTGGCGCCGACATGCAAGTGAAACTGCTCAACGACGGTCCCGTGACCATTGTGCTGGATTCGCCAGAAAAGTGAGGTTACGCAAACCAAGGCCAGCAACTCCGCCTTTTACAACTACTCCCCTCACAACCGCACTTTCCCATGACTATCGAAGAAGCACAGCAAACTGTTGACACCTGGATTCAAACCACTGGTATCCGCTATTTCAACGAGCTAACCAATATGGCTATGCTCACCGAGGAAGTAGGCGAAGTGGCTCGCATCATTGCCCGGCAGTATGGCGAGCAGTCTTTCAAAGAATCCGACAAAGACAAAGTATTGGCCGACGAGCTAGCCGATGTACTATTCGTCGTCATATGCCTGGCCAACCAAACCGGCGTAAACCTCACCGAAGCGTTGCAGCGCAACTTAGAAAAGAAAACCCTCCGCGATGCCGACCGTCACCGCAACAACGAAAAGCTGAAATAAACGAGACTAGTCCATATAAAAAGCGAGGGTGCATTAATCGATGCACCCTCGCTTTTTATATAGACTAGTCTTCAACGCTGCACGGATTGTAAAGCGGCTACAATACGGCCTTCACTATACACCGGCACCACATCGTACTCATCTTGGCGCACACAAAACTCCATGTCCTTATGTGCTTCCAGGTTATTGAGCCGCCGAACATGGGCCGATTTGAGCAGGTAAGTAGCCACGTCGGGTTGCGCCGCCTGCCATAAGTCGAGGGCGGCCAGCGTAGCATCAGAATCCGTGGTATTGAACTCGGCTGCTAAATGATAAGCCAACGCACCACCAAACAGCGTGTCTTCCAAGCAGAAGTTACCTTTCCAGCCTGCACATACCACTACCACGTCTTTCTGCTGACGACGCACGAAATCGGCAACGGCGCTCAGGTTTAGAAAAGCGCCTACTACTACCGTGTCGGCGGTTTGAGACAGGTGTAAGGCGCGGGTGCCATTGGTGGTGGTAATGGCTACGGCCCGGTCGCGCACCGTCACAACTCCATCTAAGTAGCCGAACGGGGAGTTGCCAAGATCCACGCCTTCCATCTGGCGGCCGTCGCGCTCGGCGGCGGTCAGGTAGCCTTTCGCGGCCATAGCTTGGCACTCGGCTACCTCGCTTACCGGCACCAGATGCGTGACGCCTTGCGCAAGCGCCGTTACAATAGAGGAAGTAGCCCGCAACACATCCACTACCACCGCCACCCGACCACGCAGGTCGTAAAGCGTTAGTAGTTCAGGCGAAAAGCAAATATCAAGGGTAGGCATAACTGCTTCAATCAACAGGAACGTCGTGCCGCGCTTGCCGAACCCACTTGGCAGCCATAACCGCTTCTGGGTACGGCACTACCAAAGCGCTTCAGCAAGCGCAACACGACGACCTTTTTTTACTATTTTTTACTATCTAAAGACCAAAACCACTATGCCTCTTCCTCGGTGCCGGGCACAAAAGGCAACTTAACCACCGTGGCTGGATGGTTCTTGCCGCGCACCTGAACAAAGATTTTGCTGCCGGGCGCGCTAAATTGGGTTTGCACGTAGCCGAGGCCGATGCCTTTGCTGAGCGAAGGCGACTGAGTACCGCTCGTTACCTCCCCTATCTTCTCGCCGGCCTCATTTACTAGCTCGTAGTGCCCCCGCGGAATACCCGGGCCATCCATCAAGAAGCCCACCAGCTTGCGGGCAACGCCCGTTTCTTTCTGCGTTTTCAGCTTATCGGCATTGGTGAAGTCCTTGGTGAACTTGGTAATCCAGCCCAAGCCAGCTTCCAGCGGCGAAGTTTCGTCGTTGATATCGTTGCCGTAGAGGCAGTAGCCCATTTCCAGGCGCAGCGTGTCGCGGGCGCCGAGGCCGATGGGCTTCAGGCCGTAGGGCTGGCCAGCTTCCATCACCTTGTCCCATACCTGCCGGGCGTGCTCGTTGGGTACGTACAACTCGAATCCGCCCGCGCCGGTGTAGCCGGTAGCCGAAATAATAACGTTGGGCGCTCCAGCAAACGTGCCTTGCACAAACGAGTAGTACGGAATAGAGCTTAAGTCGGCATCTGTCAGCCCTTGGAGCGCGGCAACGGCTTTGGGGCCCTGCACGGCAAACAAGCTGATTTCGTCTGATACGTTTTCCATTTCCGCCCCGGCGGTGTTGTGCTGCTGAATCCAGCTCCAATCCTTGTCGATGTTGGAGGCATTCACCACCAGGAGGTAGTCTTCCTCGGCTAGCTTGTACACCAACAGGTCGTCCACAATGCCACCTTCTTCGTTGGGCAGGCACGAATACTGGGCTTTGCCGGGCGCCAGCTTGCTGGCGTCGTTGCTGGTTACGCGCTGAATCAGGTCGAGGGCCTGGGGTCCGCGCACCCGAAACTCGCCCATGTGCGAAACGTCGAAAATACCCACCGCGCGGCGCACTGTGCGGTGCTCATCGAGGTCGGAGGAGTAGCGCACGGGCATATTGTAGCCAGCAAAAGGCACCATCTTGGCACCTAGTTGCTGGTGTACGTCGTTCAGGACTACGGTTTTAAGGTCTTCGGCCATTTGTATAGGTTCTTGTTTCGAGGTTTAAGTGCAGTTCCGACGCAGAAAAATTTCCAGATAGTTGTCACACGAGCATCGTAGGTTTTTGGGCACGGTAGAACAACGCGTTGTACTAGGCGGCGAAATTAGCTAATTCTAACGGGCAGGCGGCTACTGTTATCTTTACAAGGAAGCTGAACATTTGCTTTGCAGATAATGTATAGTCAGCTTCGTAGTTTCCTTTCTTTTACTCCTGATTTTGCGCTTGCTTTCAAGCGCTTTTTGCAATGACCGACGAACTGAAGCAAGACTTTGAATCGGGGATGGTGAAGCATTTGCTGTTCAAGTCCAAGCTTCGGTCCTATCTATATGGCAGCAAGATCAACCAGGGCCCTATTCGCGACCCTATGCAATGCGCTTTGGGTCACTGGATTCAAGACCGAGCATTAGGCGCTTACGCTCACTTGGCTGAGTCGCGCGAGCTGGACCGCCTGCATAGGCAAATTCATCACGAAGCTAACCGCCTCATGGATATGCACGACCGTGGCCAAACCGAGCAAGCACTGTCCGGCTTGGGTGCCGTAGAGAAGCTCGCCGACCATATCACCGCCCTGATGCGAACTATGGAGCAGAAGCTGCGTACGGGCCTCTAATTGCCTTTGTCTTTTCGGCTTACCGTTTCCTTCGCCGCCCCGCCTGCATGAAGCTGAAGCTTTCCACCAAACTCTTTGCTGGCTTTCTAGTCGTTTTGTTGCTGTTTGTGGGAGTGGTAATCGTCAATTATCAACTCTCGCGCAAAGTGTTGCGCAATGCCCGCCAAGTGCAGGCCTCGCAGCGCGTCTTCGCCGATGCTTCCATGCTCATGCGCAACATCGTCGACATGGAGACTGGTTTTCGCGGCTATCTGCTTATTGGGAAAGAGGAAGTACTGGAGCCTTACCACCAAGGGGAACGGTACATGCTGAGAAATTTCTCGCAGCTACTCAGCGAGCTAGACCCGGAAAGTCCGCAATACGCTCGTATAGTGCGGGCTCAGAAAATGTTTCGGGAGTGGCTCAACTACTCGCATCTGCTCATAAGTGAGAAGCGCGAAGCGCAACGCCGCTTTGCTGGCCAGGAAGGGCTCGTGGGAGTGGAGCATCGCAAGCTGGCGGAAAGCTTGGAAGGCAAGCTCATGATGGACCAGATTCGGGTATTATTCGCCGGCTTCGATCAGGAAGAGCGTAAGCAACGCATCAAGCAGGGCACTAGGCTGCAAGAGAGCATCACTGAAACCCGGTTTATTTCGGTAGGCATTACGCTGCTCGCCATCTTACTTGGCTTGCTGTGGGCCACCTACATCATCCGGCTTATCGGCCACCGGATTCATACCATGGTCAAGCTTTCTTCGCGCATTGCCGCGGGCCAGTACCGCACCAACATTCGAGATTCGGAGGGCGACGAGCTAAGCGAGCTAACTGCTTCGCTCAACCAGATGGCCATGACCATCGACAACAACATCACGCAGCTGGAACGCCGCAACCAGGAGTTAGACCAATTCGCCTACGTTGTGTCGCACGACTTGAAAGCGCCCCTGCGCGGCATTGAAAGTGCTTCGCGCTGGATTGAGGAGGATATGGGGCAGGATATTCCTGCGCATATCCGGGAGTTTCTGGTGCTGATGCGGGTGCGTGTGAAGCGCATGGAGCAGCTCATTATGGGCATTCTGGATTTGGCCCGCGTGGGCCGCTCGCCCCAAGCCGATGAGCCAGTCTTCGTGCGGCAGCTATTACGCGAAATTATTGATTCCTTGAGCCTACCCGAAGGCTTCAAAGTAGAGTTGCCGTTTTATCTACCCACACTGGTCACCAACCGGGTACAGCTGCAACAGGTATTTACCAACCTTATCAGCAACGCTGCTAAATACCACGACCATCCCGAATCAGGCACCGTGTACATTGCTTGCAGCGAAGACCCGCAGTTTTACACATTTTCGGTAACCGACGACGGCCCCGGCATCCACCCCGACTATCACGAACGAATCTTCGTCATCTTCCAAACCCTCACAGAGCGCGATACCCTCGAAAGCACGGGTGTTGGCTTGGCCATTGTGAAGAAAATAGTGGAACGACAAGGCGGGTCCATTCAGGTTGATTCGAAGGAAGGTGAAGGCGCAACATTCCGGTTCACGTGGCCCCGCCAAAGCCGAACAAGCGCTGAAATCCGAGCTAATAGCACAATATCAACACTAAATTAAGCCTCAACCGTATAGTCGGTAGCCTACGGGTACATTTAGCTCTATTTCTCACCTAACCGACACCTGCTATGCCTAGTATTCTTTTGGTCGAAGACGACCAGATGGACATCATGAACGTGCAGCGCGAATTGCGCAAGAACAATATTGACTTACCTCTTAATATTGCCCGTAACGGTCGTGAGGCACTCAATATGCTGCGTGGCGAAGGTGGTCAGGAGAAGATAGAATTACCTCGCGTGGTGATGCTCGACATCAATATGCCGCGCATGAATGGTCTGGAGCTCCTAGAACAACTCCGCTCCGATCCTGAATTTGTTGGTCTCAACGTGTTCATCATGACCACCTCGGACCTTGATACCGACCGGCTCAAAGCTAAAAACCTAGCCGTTAGCGGCTACATTATAAAGCCTTTAAACTTCGACAAATTTGGCGAAGGTGGCTCAACCGTCGACGGCTTCAGCTTATTCCTAGACTTGCTGATGCTGAAGGATAATCACTGATTTGAACTACTGATGCTTCTGTTGAGGCTTCGATTTAATAAGAAGAAGCCCGTCATGCATAAGCAAGCTTAGCACGACGGGCTTTTTTAAGTCAATACTTCGCTATTACAGCAACCGAAAGCCCATTCGGTGGTGTTCTGTTGTGCCGTGCGCGCGGATAGCAGCCCGGTGCTGAAGCGTTGGGTAGCCCGCATTTTGCTCCCATCCATATTCTGGATGTAGTTCAGCCAACTCTGTCATTCGCTCGTCGCGAAACGTTTTGGCTAGTATAGAAGCCGCTGCAATGTGCCGGTAACGAGCATCTCCTTTGATAAGGCAAGTGTGCTCTATTGTGCTATAAGGTCGGAAACGGTTGCCATCAACGGCTAGATGAGTAGGCTGCACCGACAAAGCCGCAACGGCACGGTGCATAGCCAAGTAGCTAGCTTGGGCAATGTTGATGCTGGAAATTTCGTCGGGCGAGGCTTCGGCAACCGCCCACGCTACAGCTTCTCGGCATATATCAACTCGCAACTCGCTGCGGCGACGGGCGCTGAGCTGCTTGGAATCATTGAGATACTTAGGGCTAAAATCAGGCGGCAGAATAACGGCGGCGGCAAAAACTGGCCCGGCTAGGCAGCCCCGGCCGGCTTCGTCAAGGCCGGCTTCGAGCGGATGACCGGTATGGGAGGCAAGTAACATCCTGCAAAGGTAAAGCAGCTTAAGCAGCACATTATCAAAAAAGGCATCTCCGGGAGCCGTAGCGGCCGGAGATGCCTTTTTCAGGAAGTGTTAAGCGTTATAAGTATTGAGGCTACTTGTGGCTGCCAGCCGTGGAGCCCGTGGTAGGAGGATTCTCGCCACGGCGTAAGCCTTGCTTGTCGCGTGGTCCCTCATCAATTTCATCGTCTTCGTCGCTCGTGACGTATTCGTTGCTAATCGGGCCAAGACCACCCGTATTGGTGCTTAGTTCCGACTCCGCTTGTGCATGCTTAAGGTTGAATAATGGGTCGCCAGGTTCCTGCTGATTTTCCTGATTTTTTGACTTATTAGCCATAAACAACAAAATGCCAACCGGAATGTGAACGGTCGGCTCTTGCTTGGTACGGCGACACGGTACAGCAGGTTGATGTAGAATCTTGGCCTAAGGAAGCGCTTCTGCTGTATAGCTTGAGAGCGACATTAGTGCGTTTTTAGCTCTACAAAAGCTTCTTTCTAGGTACCGGGTTTTGGCGCCTTCCCCGTGCTTTTATTTGCTGCTACAGGTCAGTATACGAGAACCCCTCGACGCAAATAGAACTGAACTTCACAGCACAGAGGGAAAATAAAAGGGGCTGCCGCCTTCCAACGCAACAGCCCCTTTAATATAATTGCGTCGGATGATCATAAAAATCATCCACCCTACTCCTAGGACCATTCCGACGCTGCGCGAGCGAAGCCTTCCTTTCCACAAATACCCACCCGCGCTATAATTGAGTATGACAAAACTACTTACTCTCAATCGGTTATCTACATACTTTTTGGTCAATTGGCCGATTTACCCGGTCAACTAGTGATTCTGCCCGACGGACACCAAAAACAGAGTATGGCCTTACCTTTAGCCTGAATTTCAATCTTTCTATCATCCTACTATGTCTTCCTCTAAACCTCAACTAGACGAAAACCACAATCCTTGGCAAGTTCTTAGCACTGAAGTAAAATATCACAATCCCTGGATAAGTGTCCGTGAAGACCAAGTCGTAAACCCGGGGGGAGGCCGAGGAATTTATGGCGTTGTCTCGATGAAAAACAAAGCATTAGGCATTGTGCCTGTAGATGCTGAGGGCAACACGTGGTTAGTAGGTCAATATCGTTATCCGCTCAACGAGTACAGCTGGGAAATTCCGATGGGCGGTGGTCCGGTAGAACTGGACATACTAGAATCGGCGCAACGTGAGTTACGAGAAGAAACGGGCTTGCTGGCTCGTCGCTGGACCAACATTGCTCGTTTACACACCTCAAACTCTGTTACCGATGAAGAAGGCTTTGTATTTCTGGCCGAGGACTTAGAGCACGGCGAGGTAGAACCAGAAGAAACCGAAGACCTTCGAATTTGGAAGCTCCCGCTAACCGAAGCTGTGCGGATGGTAATGAACAATCAGATAACGGATGCAGTAAGTGTAGCGGGTTTGTTGAAAGCAGAAAAGGTGCTTGCCAGTCGAGTGAGTTAGTAGCAGATGAGCTAGCCTGTGAATAATGCTGTAGTACAGGCTCTGCTTATACGGGTGGCATAATGCCGCATTCAAGCGTTCTGTTCAACAACGTCAGACAACTTCCTAACTTTGCTATATGCGGCACCTTTTGCGCTACATCGGCCATCGACTCTACACCACTTGGGCGACCTTCTGGTTTGTAACGCCGTTTGTAGTCACGTATCCGGTACAATGGGCCCTGAGCCAGAAGCCAGAGTGGCACCGTTATCTGCACAGCCTCAACCGCGGGTGGAGTAGGCTTTTCATCCGGATGTGGGGGATGCCAGTGGATATAGTGCGGAAAAACCCTCTACCTGCTGGCCAGCCCTGCGTGTATGTAGCTAACCATAGTTCTTACATCGATATTCCGTTGCTATTCAAAACCATACCTGGCTGGTTGAATATCATGGGAAAAAAATCGTTGGCTGAAGTACCCGTGTGGGGCCCAATTTTCGGCCGAGGCTATATTGTTGTCGACCGGGACAATGCCATGAGCCGGGGTCGGGCCATGGTGCAGGCTCGCCGCTCTTTGGAAGCTGGACGCTCTGTAATCATTTTCCCAGAGGGCTCTATCTCCAAAAAGCCCGGTGAGCAGTTGGAAGAGTTCAAGGACGGTGCTTTTCAGTTGGCTATTGCAGCCGGTGTGCCTTTGGTCCCGATTACGATGACGCTGAACCACCGTTTCATGCCGGATGTTGGAGGGTTGCGCGTGCGGTACTCACCGCTGCAAATCATCTTACACGAGCCAATTTCTACTACTGGCCTTACGGCAGCTGATGCTCCCGCTCTCAAGAATCGCACTGCCGACATTATTGCCAGTGCTTTTCGGCCGGACGCAGCGGGCATTCCGGAGCGGAGCACTTGGCGCCGCAATACGTTGCCTAGTGTTGCTTCCAAACAAGCTCCAGAAACCTCATCCGAAAAATCTTCTGAGTTGGCTTTACCCAATTCATAAATCTCAACTTATAATTTACCACTCTCTTGAGCACTGACCTCACCACCTTGCGCCAGCTAGCGCACCTCTCCCGCTTAGAACTCGACGAATCGAAAGAGCAGGAGATGCTAGGAGCCCTCAACGAAATCCTGGATTGGGTGGACCAACTGCGTCAACTTGATACCAGCAACGTGGAACCCCTGGTGCATCTGTCGCACGAAATCAACGTGCTCCGGCCTGACGAAGCCCATAACACAGTAAGCCACCAAGATGGCTTGCGTAACGCGCCGCGTAAGGATTCGGATTATTTCCGCGTACCTAAAGTGCTGGACTAACTGCTGGTGCCCACGACTTCTGCTTCCCACGCCACTTCCTGGCGTAGTCCGTTTCTGCTAGGCCTGCTGGTGCTGGCTATTGGGGCTATTCTTTTAGCCATCTATCATTACTTCACTGGCGACGATGCTGCCTTGCCGGTGCAAGCAGTAGCGCAACTCAAGCCTGTGCCCACCACCTTGACAGAGGTGCGCGTGGGCCTCGCCGAATTGCCGCTCCGGGTAAACAGCTACTTGCTTACCCAAACCCACGACATGGTAGGGCCTTACGTCCGTCCGGAGGCAGCGTGGGCGCTGTTGGGCTTGTTTGCAGCGTCGTTAGCTGCTTTTCTGGCCGTAGTCAGTACGCTGGAAAGACCCGCCTTTGTGGCGAGCATGGCAGGAGTTATTTTCCTGCTGATGTCGCTCAATGCCGACTTATTGGGTGTTTTCAATTCACAGGAACAATACTTTCTGATCCTGGCACTGGCGGCGCTAGGTTTGCCAGCCTACGCCTTCCATGCCTTCTGGACGGAGGTGCCGCTAGGCCGCCGCCTGCTTGTTTTCGGGGTGCTGGTTGCGGGCTTGAGCGCCCTACTTCTAGCTCGCTCCAATTTTTCGTCTGACGAAACTGCGTTGCACCTCACCAGCTTTGCTACCCTTGGTGGTGCTGTAATAGTAGGTTTATTAGTGTTGTGGGTAGCATTTGAGAATATTCAGGGGCTGCTGTGGTTCAACACGCAAGCTGAAAATCCTGCCAGCCGCTTCGGATTGCTCCCATTTGTGGCTTCAAGTGTGCTTTACCTAGGCATCTTGGGCATGTACTTGTGGAATGGTGGGGAGTTACTTATTCTGCCAGGTGTACGGTTCGACCCCTTGGTACTACTACTACCGGCTGTAGTGATTGGGCGGTTGGGTTTGCAACGCCGAGCCGCTTCCTACGGCGACTTGGTTCCTTACTGGCCCGCAGCAGCGCACCTCTATCTAATTTTCGTGACGTTAGCGGCCGGCTTTCTAGGGTATGCCTTTGCCACCGCTAACGACCCGCTGTTGTTAGCCGCCCGCCAGTTCACAGCCTTAACGCTGCTAATTGGTGGAACAGCGTTTCTGTTGTATGTACTGGTCAACTTTGGGCCGCTTATCCGGCAGCGGTTGCGCGTATACCGCGTAGTGTACGAGCCACGCCGCCTACCTTTATACGCCGCGTATGTGCTAACTATTGCTGGCTTGGCGGCCTTAGAGTTTCGCTACAACTTCGAGACACTACACCAAGTACAGGCCGGCTACTACAACAACCTCGGCGACCTAACGCGTCTGCAAAGTGAGCTAGATCCTAAAGGCGACGCATTAGCCTTGCTAGCCGAACGGTATTACGCCGAGAGCGACGTGCTCGACGAACACAACCACAAAGCCAGCCTTGGCCGTGCTGCGTTGTATCGGTATCGGCTTCAGCGCCAAAACGAAATCAATATTTTGCGCCGCGCCCTCAGCCGCCGCTCCTCCGAGAAGGTGTCGTTACGCCTGGCAGCTCTTTACAATGAGCCCACTGACTTCTTTGACCGGCTGGCTGCCTTGCGGGAAGGCTTGAAAAGTACGCCAGCCAGCGCCAGCCTCAACAATGACCTCGCCCAGCTCTATACCCGCTCCACCCTCACCGACTCGGTGATGTGGTACTTAACCCGGGCCGAAGCCGCCGCTCCCAACAGTCCGGTAGTACAAGCCAATCGGCTGGCTTATCTGTTGCAGCTCGAGCAGTTTGGCGAAGCGCAGAAACTTGTGCAACAGGAAAACAAGGCGACGGATGCGGCTTGGCAAAGCAACGTATTGCTACTAAGCCAACTGCACCCCAGCAATACGCAATCCGTACCAGCGTTGACGCCCGACGCCGCAGCCAATCTAACTGTACCAGAATTTGCCCGGCTTTACCACGCCACCTTGCGCCAAGTACAGCAGCAGGACACAAGTTACCTAAAGCCTCTTTCCCAGTTGGCACAACGGCCTAGTAATAGCGCTTACTTCGAGCAGCTCACCTTTTTGAAGGCGCTTGTGCAACACTATGGTGGCCGGGCAGTATCTGCCCAAGCCACTTTACTGCCGCTTGCGGTAGGTGCTACTCCTAGCGCGGCCTACTACCAAAACGTACAAGGTTTGTGGTTACTTGAGCAACGAGCTTATGGCTCGGCCGCTACTCGCCTTGCAGAAGCTGGCCGCAACGGATACGCCGAAGCCCGCTTGAATCGGGTCTATGCGTTGGCCCTAAATCAGCAGCTAGATTCAGCACGCGCAGTAGCCCAGGCAGTCGTTCAAGGACCAGATTCCAGCCTGCATCAGCCAGCTCATGGGTTACAGCAGCTACTATCGTTAAATTTTAATTCACAATATGCTACTGCTTCTGATTCCGTAAAAACACAATTCGTTGTATTGCGTGGCAACTCGCCTTATCTTGATACTTTACTACATTATATCGTTAATATAACAAATCCGCGGTACCGTGAAGTAGCTTTGTTGGAGCAGTTGCCTCGTGCGCTGCAGAAGGGCCAGTTGGCCACGGTTCAGCAACTCTTAACGCGCTTCCATCCTGAGCCAACACAGGATAAGACGGCCACCGCTTCCGCTTGGAATGTAGTACGGGGCGAGTTGCTGCTGCGCCAGAAAAAAGCCGCTGAATTGAATCAGTTAGCTGAAAAAGGCTTTTTCCTGCCGATTGATCAACCCAAGCGCCTATACTATCGGGCGGCGGTAGCTGTGTTAGAAAACCAACCGAAACTAGCTCAACAGCTATTCACACAGCTCGTGCGAGAGGCTCCGTTTGAAGAGGCAGGAATCCTCGCCGCAGCCGACTTTTACACCCAGCAGCGCGACTATCAGACAGCGTATTCAACTTTGCAAAGTGCAGTTGAATATAACCCTGAGTCTATTTCTTTACTTAAGGCGTATACGTTAGCTGCTATTCCGATGGGGTTGACAGAGTATGCTACGACCTCCCTCGACAAGCTTCGTACATTGCTTTCACCCCCCGAATACGCTACCTTTCGTACCACTTATGGCGCCCGCCGTGCAACTCAGGACTCGGTGGTCGCTCCCTGGAACTAACCCGGCCGGCTATGCTGCACCCCGTTATCGAAACCCATAACATCTCAAAGATGTATCGTATGGGTACTGAGGAAATTCACGCTTTGCGCTCAGTTACCATCACCATTCAACGTGGTGAGTACGTTGCCTTCATGGGCCCCTCTGGCTCTGGTAAATCTACACTGATGAATATCGTTGGCTGCCTCGATACCCCAACCAACGGTAATTACATACTCAACGGCAAAGACGTAAGCCGTATGAGCGATAATCAGCTAGCTGATGTTCGGAACAAAGAGATTGGCTTCGTTTTCCAGACGTTCAACTTGCTGCCTCGCGCTACCTCGCTCGACAATGTGGCCCTTCCCCTCATTTATGCTGGCTACAGCAAGCCCGACCGGGAAGAGAAAGCCATGCAAGCCCTGCGGAGCGTAGGCCTCGACACCCGTGCCAAACACCGGCCCAACGAGTTGTCGGGTGGCCAGCGCCAGCGCGTAGCTATAGCCCGTGCCCTCGTCAACGACCCTAGTATTATCCTCGCCGACGAGCCTACTGGTAACCTCGACTCGAAGACCAGCTATGAAATCATGGACCTCTTCGAGGCGTTGTATGCCAAGGGCAACACCATTATTATGGTAACGCACGAAGAAGATATTGCCCGCTATGCGCACCGTATTGTGCGCTTGCGCGATGGCCTTGTCGAGTCCGACCAAATAAATACTGACGTAGCCTTGCACCATGAGCAGGCCGCCAAGCAACTATAGCTCAGCACTATTGCCTTTGCTTACCGAGAGTAAGCCGCTCGTCATTCTGACCAAGAAAAGACCTTTTTGTTGTTGGTGTGTTACCTTCCTTTACTTAGCACACTGACGAAGAAAAGGTTTTTCTTTGTTGGCATGACGTTTCCATTTTGGTCGCAAGCGCGGGTTTGAAACGCAATGTTATCTGTGTGGCAATAGCGCTAACTTTTCTTTCATGAAGATCTACACCAAAACCGGCGACCAAGGCCTTACCTCTCTCATAGGCGGGACCCGGGTACCCAAATCCAGTCTACGCATTGACTGCTACGGCACCGTGGATGAACTCAACTCTTATATCGGTTTGCTTCGCGACCAAGATGTAAATGCTACCCGTCGCAGCTTGCTGAAGGAGATTCAGGACCGGCTATTCACTATCGGGGCTTCACTGGCCTCCGACCCTGAGAAGTCGAAAATGAAAATACCCGACCTGCATGACACCGATGTGACGCTGCTAGAGGAGGAAATGGACCGTATGAATGCACAACTGCCGGAACTACGGGTGTTCGTTTTACCGGGCGGTCATCAGTCGGTGTCGTTTGCGCACGTAGCGCGGTGCGTATGCCGCCGCGCCGAGCGGTTGGTGATTCACCTGCGCGAAGATTCGTTTGTGGCCGACTTAGTTGTGATGTACCTGAACCGCTTATCCGACTACCTATTTGTTCTCAGCCGGCAGATGGCCCACGACCTCGGAGCCGAGGAAGTAACTTGGCTGCCTAGAATGTAAATAGTTGCTTTTTAATTTTCGTTCTGTAGGTTCGTAGCAACTAAACGATAACCAGAAACCGGAAACGAGAACTTCATTTACCTCGTTTCAATCGTACCCTAGCTGCCTCACGCAGCCCCCGCTCCCCTCCTACCAAATTCCCATTCCTATCCCTTTTTCTTTGATTTTCATGCTCGACACCCTCACCATCCGGACTCAGCGCACCACGGCCTCACGCCTGCAACAGCTGGACCCCGAACGCCTAGAGTTCGGTAAGACCTTTTCCGACCACATGTTCGTGGCGGATTACCGCGACGGGGAGTGGCAGGACGCGCAAATTGTGCCTTACGGCGATATGCCCGTAAGTCCAGCTAACTCGGCTCTGCACTACGGTCAGTCTATTTTTGAAGGCATGAAGGCCTACAAAAATGCTGATGGTGACATTGCTCTTTTTCGGCCCTACGACAACTTCCGCCGCCTCAATGCTTCGGCCGAGCGGATGTGCATGCCGCTAGTGCCCGAAGAGTTGTTTATGCAAGGTCTAAGTCAGCTTATCCGAGTTGACAACGCTTGGGTACCTGACGCACCGGGTAGTGCCCTCTACATCCGTCCGTTCATGTTTGCCACCGACGGTTTCCTGGGTGTGCGTCCTTCCGAATCGTATCGGCTTGTTATTATCACCTGCCCGGTGGGCCTATACTACAATAAGCCGCTGCGAGTGCGTTTCGAGGAGCGGTATGTACGCTCCGCAGAAGGTGGCGCCGGTTATGCCAAAAACGCGGGCAACTACGGCGCGGCTATGTATCCTACCAAACTAGCGCAGCAGGAAGGCTACAACCAACTCATCTGGACCGATGCTTCCGAGCACCGCTATGTAGAAGAATCAGGAACGATGAACGCTATTTTTGTGGTTGATGGCAAGGTGATAACGCCAGCCCTGAGCACCTCTATTCTGGATGGGGTAACCCGCCGCAGCGTACTTGACTTGGCCCACGATTGGGGCATGCAAGTAGAAGAGCGTAAAGTATCGGCGGTTGAACTCATGGATGCCTTAGCGGCCGGCAAGCTAGAAGAAGCATTTGGAGTAGGCACTGCTGCTACCATTGCGCCTATTGCCGTTGTTGGGTATCAAGGCCAAGACTATGAGTTGCCAACCCCCGGTACCAACAGCTTTTCAACCCGTGCCACGGCGGCCTTACATGCTATCCGCACAGGGCAAGCACCCGATACCCACAACTGGATGGTAGCTGTGTAGTTTTTGCAAGCTACTCACTGCAGGGAAGGACCTCTTACGGATAACCTAGTAGCCTTTTTATGAGGTTACGACGCTATCCATAGGAGGTCCTTCCTCGTGATCAAGCTAACGCTACTAGCCTTTTTTCAGCCTAAGCCACTAATCCGGCTACCTTTGTTTTTCTCTCATACCCATTCACACATACTATATTCCCGATGACCCAAGATCAGGTAAAGGAATTGAAGGGCCGCGCCGAGGCCCTGAGGAGGTACCTTTGACTACGATAATCGCAAAGCTCAAGTAGTAGCTACCGAGGTGCAAACCACTGCCCCCGGCTTCTGGGACGATTCCAAAGCCGCCGAAGCTACCTTACGCGAAGTTAAAGCCATCAAGACCTGGACCGACGACTACGAAGCCGTGCAGCAAGCCGTAGCCGATACCGAGGTGCTTTTCGACTTCTACAAGGAAGGTGAAGTACCCGAAGCAGAAATGCAAGCGGACTACGACGCCACCGTCAAGAAAATAGAGCAGTTGGAGTTCAAGCGTATGCTCTCCGACGAAGAAGACCAACTGTCGGCCATTATTGACATCAACCCAGGTGCTGGCGGCACCGAAAGCCAGGATTGGGCCGAAATGCTGATGCGTATGTACATCATGTGGGCGGAAAGCCATGGGTTTGGTGTACGTCAAATCAGCTATCAGCCTGGCGAAGGTGCTGGTATCAAATCCGCATCCTTGGAAATAGATGGTGATTTTGCCTATGGCTACCTCAAAAGTGAAATCGGCGTACACCGCTTAGTGCGCATCTCTCCCTTTGACAGCAGCGGCCGGCGCCACACTTCGTTCGCCTCGGTATTTGCTTATCCTGTCATTGATGATACCATCAACATCGAAATCAATCCTGCTGATATCAGCTGGGACACCTTTCGGGCGGGCGGTGCCGGTGGACAGAACGTGAACAAGGTGGAAACGGCCGTACGACTTACGCACGCGCCTTCCGGTATCATCATCGCCGTGCAGATTGAGCGTAGCCAGCTTATGAACAAAGAACACGCGCTACGCATGCTTAAATCGCGCCTCTATCAAATCGAGATGGACAAGCGCCACGCCGAGCGCGACAAAGTAGAAGCCAGCAAGAAGCGTATCGACTTCGGTTCTCAAATCCGTAACTACGTGCTCCATCCCTACAAACTCGTCAAAGACCTGCGTACGAGCATCGAGCGCACCGACGTGCAGAATGTGCTAGACGGAGATTTAGACGAGTATATCAAGGGGTACCTGATGCAGAGTTAGCGCATTTATTGATTCACAGCACCTAGCTGAATAATCACCAACAAAAAAGGCTGCCAAAATTGGCAGCCTTTTTTATTCAATAACATTTGCAGTTAACGCTTGTCCCAGAACAACTTGGTCGTTACCACATCTCCTCCAATGGCAGAAGAAGCTACGTTGTAGTTTGTACCATTGACGTTTTGTTCAGCAATTGGATAAGGAAAACGCAATGGAATTTCCGTCAGAGAACGAGTAGATCTTGTCAGCTTAGGCGAATCTAGTCTTCTCCACTCCTTGAACGATTCCGTAGGCTGATTATATAGAGCAATCCACTTCTGGTACCCTATTTTCTCCCGGAAGTCAGCACCTGGTGCAGTAGCGTACGCCACGCCCGGATTAGCTAGATAAGCCGTTGCTTCTGTTGCTGCATTCACTACGTCTGCAGGTGTGTTTGAAGGCCCTGCATAGCTGGCCCACTCAAGAATAGACGCCCTGATAGCTGCATTGTAATGCGATTCAGTTGAGCCTGTTACGGCATACCCTCTTGCCGCGGCCTCAGCCAACATGAACTCAACCTGCGCATACGATATAACCACACCCGGTAAGGTCTGCTCACGAAGCTCGTCGCTAGCCTCCGAATTGGTGTTCTTGTTGTTGGTTGAGCCAGGTATACCTCCAGCGTAAGTTCCCGCCTGGTTTTCGTTAAAGTAGTCATCCAAACGTGGATCAACTATTCCTTGTACGGGGCCTTCTGTACCCTTCAACCGGTTGATGAAAGTGTTAGCACCAACAAAGTCACGCCGCCCACTTCTAACCAAATCCTCAAACAAAGGATTCGTGTTAGGGAACGTACCATTGTACGTCAAATCAATATTATCGGCATTGGAAGTAAGCACATTACCAGCAGCAGCCGCTACCATTGTTCTGGCTTTAGCATCATCAACATCAGCAATAGTAAGTGCCATTCGCAGCTTCATAGAGTTAGCGAACTTCACCCACAAGCCCACATTCCCGTCATTAATCAAATCGAAGCTAGGCGACGAATCACCCAAGCCTGCATTTACCTTAAACTTAGGAATGACAGCATCCAGCCGCGTGATAAGATCGTTGTAGATCGTAGCTTGGTCGTCGTAGGCTGGTAGAGGAGTGTTGATATCTAAAGCTTGTGAATACGGTATGTTACCAAACACTTCTACTAATGTAGTCCAAGTGTAAATTTCCAATACCTCAGCGCAAGCCAATTGGTTTGCCTTAACGTCAGGTGCTAGGTCTGGATCGGCATTAATTACCGTCTTAGCCTCGCGCAAGTCGCGTAGTACATCTCGGTACAAAGCATTCCAGTACAGCCCGTTGATATTACGTGTGTTAATATCATAACGGCTCTCCGTTGGGTAGTCAGTTGCAGCCCAATACTGCACATAGTAACGGAAAGGGTTCAGGTTGGTATTCGCACTATTAATAGTACGAACTAGGTTACGCTCTGCATTAGAAATGAACGACACACCAGGGGCCGTACCAACAGCAGCTCTTTTTGGGTCAACATTATATTCTTCCAGCGAATCCACGCAGGAAGTTGTCAGCGCAACAGCTGACAAAGCAATCAAGATTGATTTTTTCATTGTTGTTTAGAAGCTAAGTCTAACGTTAGCACCAATAGTGCGAACAGAAGGATAGGCGCCAGTCGAGTATCCCTGACCAAAGTTGCCAATGCTGAGTGCATCTTCTGGATCTGCGTCAGGCAGATTCTTATGAATGATCCACAAGTTGCGGGCAACTAACGACAAGTCAATTCCTTTCACCCCTACTCCTCCTACTTTAGACAGAACAGACTTCGGCAAGGAATACGTTAAGGCTACTTCTCTTAGCTTGGCAAAACCAGCATCGTACACAAATGCAGCTGCTGGATTATAAGTAATACCGTAGGCAGTTGATCCGCTTTCGGTGCTGTTGTCAGCACGTACCGTGTTAGGAGTTCCATCTGATTGTACACCGGGGAAAAGTACTCCTCCACCGTCAGCAATCGAATTACGCGACGGGTTTCCTAACTCGTTGAGACCAGCTGTTTCATCAGGCAGGCCACTATCGAGGCCATAAGCCCGGTCAAGCGAATACACCTGGCCACCCTTACGAATATCTACCAAGAAGTACAGAGAAAGCCCTTTGTAGTTGAACGTATTCGAAATACCTCCCGTCCAATCCGGATTCGGATCAGCAATTTCTTCGTTGGCGGTTGGACTCAGCGCATAGTATCCACTGGTACGTACTACCTTCTGTCCGTTCAGGTAAACGAAATTGTTTCCTCTGATAATTCCAAAAGGTTTGCCTACTGTTGCATTTGACGAGACACCGCCCTGGTATGAAGCTAGTTGTATACTCCTTACAAGTTCATCGCCTTCCCCATAGAGGGAAAGAACTTTATTCTTGTTTTTAGTCCAGTTAGCGTTAACCGTCCAACTAAAATTGTCGGATTTGAACGGCGTCACAAACGCTGTCAATTCAATACCTCTGTTGCGAACTTCACCTGAGTTAATGAAACGTGCGTTGTAGCCAGTAGCCGTTGACACGTTTACTGGAATGATCTGATCGATAGTATTTTGCTGGTAAATCGTGGCATCAAAGCCTAAGCGACTCTGCAAAAAGGCCATTTCTACACCAGCTTCGGCACTTTTCGTGCGCTCGGGCTTTAATTGGTTGTTGTTCTTCGTACCTACAACTGAGAACAAAGGCACCAAGCCGAAAGCTGCTGGTTTATCATACACATCATTTACGCTTTGGATAGGAGCTCCTTGTCCTACCTCAGCATAGTTGATTCGCGCCTTACCATAAGAAATCCAGTCGTACTCTTTCAGTACTTCAGAGAAAACAAAGCTGGTTGCTACCGAGGGGTAGATAAAGGCATTGTTGTCTTTAGGCAGCGTAGTGGATTTGTCTCTTCTAGCAGTCAGGTCCAAAAACAACATGTCCCTAAAGCCAAAGGTAGCGCTAGCAAACAAACCGTCTACCCCGCGTTGCTGAGCTACTTCATCAACACCAGGAGTTGGGGCAGTTAATGGCTCAACGCTATTGCTTAAAGTGTAAAGCCCTGGCACTACAAGCCCACCGTTGGTTGCCGACCTAATAAACTCAAACTGTTCCCGACGGATGTTGGCACCAGCCAAGCCTTTGAAACTAACAGCGTCTGTGATGTTTGCCGAGAAGTTACCTATCAAGTCAAGGTTAAGCTCACGGCCCGTACGGTTGTAACGAGTGTAGCTTGGTACACCTACCGATGTTACTGCATAACGTTCGTCCTGCCCTTCATCGTACGAATCAAGCGTTGCACGTCCTAATACGTTAAACCAATCGGCGAATTTGTAAGTAGCCGCAATGTTGCCGAAGGTCCGATAGCGAGAATCTGTTTCGTAGCTCTGCTCACGGGTGAAGTACGGGTTGTTCCAATAGGCACCAGTGGCACCAGGTGTTGCGCTACCTAAATTCCATGTAGCATTTCGCCGCTGGTAATTATAAGCATCCTCCAGATCCTTAATATCAACGTTCGTTTGCCACCATTGCCGGAAGTTAGTCATCAAGTTGTCGCTATTGGCACCGCTATAACCCGTAGCGTAACGACCTCTGCCACTAACCTGCGAGAAATTGACCGAAGCACTAGTGGTCAAGCGTGGCGTCAAATTCAGCGAGCCAGCAAAGTTTACAATGTTCTTGTTTACCTCGCTGTTCGGCAAAATGCCTTTGTCTCGAACACTGTTATATCCGAGTTTGAAATAGCCGTTGTCATTACCGCCATCAATGGCAATGCTGTTGTTTAGCGTTGTAGCCGTTTTGAAAAATTCCGATGGGTCATTTTGCGCAGCAACCCAAGGGGTAGCTTTTCCAAAATTGGGGTTACCAGGGGTGAAAGCAGTCCACTGATAGACAGACCGGCTTGGGTCAAAGCGAGGTCCGTTAGAGGCATCGGCTGCTAGCTGTGCAAGATCAAAAGTGCTGCCATTAACATCGTACTCATCGAAATAGGTGCCATATCCAGCACCATATTCCTTTTGGTACTTAATAAACGTGCTTTTATCAATGCGTCCACCAGTGATACCCGCATTGATAGTTACTCCTAAGCCTTTTCTTCCTTTTTTGGTAGTAATAAGAATTACACCGTTAGAAGCCCGCTCACCATATAGAGCAGTAGCTGCGGCACCCTTCAAAATGGTAGTTGTAGCAATGTCATCAGGGTTGAGGTCCGATGCAGCATTGCCATAGTCATAGCCCCCACCCCCTGTCTGCTGAGTAGCAGTATTGGTGTTGTTGTTGCTGATAGGAACCCCATCAATTACGTACAAAGGCTGGTTATTACCAAACAACGATTTAGTACCCCGGATGGTCACGTTAGTGGATCCACCAAGTGTATTGCTTTGCCGAATGTTAACACCCGCCACCTTACCTGATAAGCCATTAACCGGGTTAGGGTTACGAGCCACCGTAATGCTCTGGCCTTCCACCTGTGTTGCAGAATAAGGCAACGAGTTGCGGGTTCTTTCTACACCTAAAGCAGTTACAACAACTTCGCTAAGTTGCTTGGTATCCGTCCCAAGTCCAACATCTACCGTAGATGCTGTACCTATAGGACGCTCAACACTCGTATATCCGATAAAGCTGAATGTAAGAGTTGTAGCAGTTGCTGGAACGCTCAAAGTGTAGGATCCATCAGCACTTGTGGAAGCGCCAATTGAAGTACCTTTAACAAGTACAGTTACGCCTGGAAGGCCCTGACCAGTAGCTGTATCTGTTACGCGGCCCGTGATATTGCGATTTTGTGCCGCTGCCTGCTGCATCAAGACAGGCGACACTAAAAGCGCACTCAGGAGAAGTTTTCTCATAAAGGTGAGCGTTAGGTGAGTAGAGGTGAATAATTTAAGAAAGTTTATCCCAAACTTAACAAATAATTTGGTTGCTCCCATGCTAAATCCTACTTAAATCAATCCTATCTCTTAATCATACCTACTTATAATCTATTGTAATTCATAGAAATCCACTTACCTGTTATTGCAATAAACTTAATTATTTTAGTAAAAATTTGAAATTAGTACAACTATAGCACTTCATGCATACATAATCTTCAAGAAACATGCCTATAGATTAACACTCTCCAATATCCACAATAAATTGCTTTAAGTCAGCCTTACATATTCTTATGCTAATAGACTTAACACTATGTCGAACTATGTAGGCTAAATAAGCCTAGAATTTATATAAATTATACAATGCTTATACATTAAGATTAAAATCTCTACACAAAGAATTGTATGTAATAATATATACGACTTTAAAGTGCCATGTAATTTCCTTAATATATCTGACAACAAAGCTTAGTCCATAATTAGTATAAATTTATACTAATTATAATTAAAAGTGGTTTAATCTTATGATTAACAAGACAACCCTATTTACTAAGAATAATACAAATCACCCTGAATTTTAATTTATCGGCTACACCTGAATAGAGTACACTTTAATACTATTTTACTTAGTTATTCTAATTTACGTCATATGCTGTTGAAACACAAGCAAGTAATTTATTAAAAACTACTTTGTTACTATTATTTTCAATGGCCTGGAATTCATCCTAATATGGACCACAATACTAGTTGTAACATGTAATTGTATTGCACTTTAACAATATATCAGTAATTGTTTTACCATATTGATTATTAGTATATTTATAATATAGTCATTATATTTTACCCTGGTATTTTATAATAATATATACAATAACATAAAGGTTTAATAAACTTTACAATTATGCTTTCAACTGATATTTTTATTTGAAATAATGATTGTAAATTGGGGTTTAGATTCTTCCCAACAGTTGGTAAAATCGGTCTTTTTTCCTTTTCACTCACACTTTAATACATGAACAAAACCCTACTCATGAGTCCAGTACTCATGGTCAGCCTGTTGCAGCAGGTGTCTGCTCAGGACCGGAGTATTTCTGGAAAAGTCACCGATCGTCAGACTGGTGAAGGGCTACCAGGCGTAACGGTATTGCTAAAGGGCACTACTAACGGCATTTCCACTAATTCTGATGGTTCATACAATTTAAATAATGTACCAGCAAGTGGGGGCACTCTAGTTTTTAGTTCTGTAGGCTACGTTTCTGTTGAGCGTCCTATAGGCTCAGAAAACACGCTTAGTATTGCTTTGGCCACAGACTCCAAGCAATTAAGCGAGGTAGTAGTAACTGCACTCGGTATTGAGAAGGATACGCGCTCTTTAGGCTATGCAACGCAAGAAATCAAGTCAGAGCAAATTTCTCAAAAATCGGAACCCAACGTTCTGAATGCTTTACAAGGTAAAGTATCTGGTGTTACTATCACCAACTCAAGTGGCTTACCAGGAGCTTCTACCAACATCAACATACGAGGGATTACTTCCCTTCAAGGCAGCAACCAACCACTATTTGTTGTTGACGGCATTCCTATTAGCAACAACCTCGACCGCACAAATGGTGGCTCTCTTGGAACGTTAGGTGGTGCACAAACTGCCAACCGCGCAGTTGATATTGACCCTGAAACTATCGAGAGTATCAACATCTTGAAAGGGCCAGCAGCAGCCGCTCTGTATGGTTCGCGAGCCGCAGCAGGGGCAGTTATCATAACGACTAAGTCAGGACGTAGTGCAAACAAGAAGCTAGAAGTTACGGTAACATCTGGCCTAGCCTTGCAGCAAGTTTATGGCATTCCTGATTTTCAGAATGACTATGGCCAGGGTTTAAACGGTATCAACCAGACACAGCTACCAGGCGCCAATGGTCTTCCTTTACTGGGTGATATAAACACAGGTAGCACAGCTTCTTGGGGACCTCGTTTTGGCAGCACGCCTACCATAGAAAATGGTTTGCTCCTTAATGATCGTACCTTACTACCTTATCAAGCTTATAAAGACAATATCAAGGACTTTTACCGCACTGGTCGATTGCTTACCAATGGCGTCAATCTCCGCGGTGGTACTGCTGAGCAAAACTTCGTTCTTGGCGTCAATCATACTGACCAGAAGGGTATTGCAGAATTCAATGAGTTGGAACGCCTCAATATTAATTTAGGAGGTAATACAACATTAATTAATAAGCTCAAGGCTGGTGCTTCAATGAATTTTGCTAGCTCGGATCAGCTGGGCTCAGCAATTGGCAATGGAAGTAGCGCGTTTGGCACTTTGGTTAACGTCCCACGCAGCTATAATCTACAAGGCTTACCTTATAAGAATCCTATTACGGGACGTAGTGTTTTCTTCTCTGGTACTGATAACCCGCTTTGGAACCGGGAATTCGTTCAAACAACTTCGAAACTCACTCGTTTTTTCGGTTCGGCCAATGTGAGCTATGACATCACCCCGTGGTTGAATGTGCTTTATCGTGGGGGTTTAGATACTTATACAGACCGTCGTAAAGGCATCTTTACACCGGGAGCTGCTCGCGTACCGTCGGGGCAGGTGCTCGATGAAGTATACTATCGGAGCGAGTTTACCGGTGACTTCATTGCAACTTTAAAGAAAGATAATATTCTTACAGAAGGCTTGAACGCAAGCTTGTTACTTGGCCAGCAAGTAAATTCTCGCCGCTTTCAACGTATATCATCTCAAGCTGATAACCTGCTCGTCTCGGGCTTTCCGAATTCCTCGGTTGCCTCAGTTTACTCGAATGGAACGGGTGAGGAAACTTCCCTTCGTCGTTTGCTAGGATATTATACCTCTTTGGATTTATCCTACAACAACTACTTGTTCTTGACCTTAACTGGCCGCGTTGACGAGTCGTCTACGCTTCCTAAGAAGAACAATACATTCTTTTACCCTTCTGCAAGTGCTGCCTTTGTATTTACGGATGCGCTTGGGATAGAGTCTGACTTGCTTTCCTATGGCAAAATAAAAGGTGCTGCAGCTCAAGTAGGACGGGATACAGATCCTTATAACTTAAACACCACCTACGCAGTAACGCTCCTAGGCAACAACGTTGCTAGCTTGAACTTTCCCTTAAATGGATTAGGAGGCTTCACTTTGAGCAACACTCAAGGTAATCCAAATCTTAAGCCTGAGTTTACACGCTCATTTGAAGGTGGTCTTAACTTAGGCTTGTTCGCTAATCGCCTGAGTATTGATGCTACATATTTCTACCAGACGAGCCGCGACCAGATTATTCCATTGACGACGCCAGCTTCAACAGGCTTCCTTCAGCGCACAGCCAACGCTGGCCGGTTGGATAACAAAGGCATTGAAGGATTAGTCACCCTTGCTGCAGTAAAGGGCGGTGATTTCACTTGGGATGTTACGCTGAACTATACGCGTATTCGCAACAAGGTTGTCTCGCTGATTGAGGGAGTTGAACGCTCTTCAATCAATGGTAATGCTTTCACTGGTACTATTCCGTCTTTCGTCGTTGGCCAACCCTATGGTGTTATTGTAGGTGGTAAAAAACCAACGTCTCCCGACGGACAATATATTATCAACCCACTTACAGGTCTTTTTGCGCCTGATGTAGCTGGCCAGATAATCGCTAATCCAAACTTCGATTGGCAAGCAGGTCTGAATAATACCTTCAGCTACAAAGGTATAGGTTTGTCGTTCTTGATTGACACCAACCAAGGTGGAGACGTTGTTTCGTTTACAAACAACTTCTACAAGAACAATGGTGCACTAAAAGAAACAGGTGTAGACCGTGAGCTTCCACGGGTTATTCCAGGGGTTATTGAAACATCTAATCCTGACGGAACCAAGTCGTATCGTCCCAATAACATTCAGGTAAGCGCACAAGATTACTGGCGGTCTTTCGGTTTGCAAAGCGACTTAGGAGTGTACGACGCAACGGTATACCGCCTGCGGGAGGTAACGTTGGGTTACACAATTCCTAAACCTGTGTTGGAACGTCTGCCTTTCGGTGGGGTTACTATTTCGCTTTCAGGACGCAACCTATTTTACTACGCACCTAATGCAAACTTCGACCCTGAGTTGAACACGCAGGGCGCTGGTAACATTCGTGGCTTGGATATACAGGGCCCACCAAATGCTCGCACCTATGGTGTAAACCTTCGCTTTACTCTGTAACACTTTTGATAGAAATGAAATACCCTTCTTTTACTCGCTACATTGTAGCAGGAGTTCTGGTCTTTGCTGCTGCTAGCTGCGATAAAGACAAGTTCTTTGGTGATAATCTTAGCCCAAATAACCCCGCCACGGTGCCTCCAGGGGTGCTACTCGCCTCAATAGAGGCAAACACTGCCTTCACTTTTGGTAACACAATTGGCCGGGTAACAGAATCCTTCGTGCAGCATTATGCAGGAGCTGAAGGTATACAAGCCCCTGCTTACGACCGGTATTCAATTCGGGGGGAATTTGACAACGAATGGCAGTTCAACTTGTATGCTGGCTCCCTTGCCGATGCCCAAAATATCATTGACAATACAGCTACCACAGGACCTGTATTCACAGGCATTGCCAAACTTCTGAAAGCCTACAACTTCGGTTTAGTAACCGATTTGTGGGGTGATGTGCCATACTCGCAAGCACTTAAGATTACAGCTTTTGATAAGCCTCGTTTTGACAAGCAAGAAGACATCTACAAAGGGAATTCCAGCCTTGAAATTCAGAGCTTGTTTGACCTAGTACGAGAAGGCTTAGCTGATCTAGAGCAGCCTCCAGGATTAATTGTTCCAACTGCTTCAGACGATCCCATCTATGGAGGTAATGTAACTAAGTGGAAAAAGTTTGGTAATACACTTCTTCTGAAATTTGCTCTTCAAATAAGCAAGAAGGAGCCTGCATTGGCTGCATCCGTTATTAAAGAGGTTCTAGACAAAGGCGCTGGCCTCTATATATCGGACAACGCGGATGATTTTCAACTAGCCTTTGGCACTACTGTAGGAAATACGAATCCGTTTTACTCCTACAATATTACCAACCGTCCTAATGACCAAATAGCTAGTCAGCGCTTTATCGATAGCCTAAATCTGCGCAAGGATCCCCGTTTGCCGCGTTTTTATACCAACTCGCCTGCCAATGCCTTAGCAACCACAACAGACTTTGGCACTTTTACTGGTTTTAACAACGGTGGAAACGGAACTCCAGCAGCTGTAGCAAACCGGTCACGTTACAATACCTATATTCTAGGTGCTAGCGGTGAAGCTCCAGTTCGAATGCTAACTAACTTCCAAACCAAATTTATCTTGGCTGAAGCTGCATTGGTTCTTGGTACTGCTGGTGACCCACAAGCGCTGTTTACACAAGGTATCACTGCATCCATGACTAAAGCAGGAGTGGCAACAACTGATATAGCTGCTTATTTAAGCAATCCGGCTAACGCCCGTTGGGTAACTTTGCCTGGTACAGATGTTCAGAAGCGACAAAATAGAATCCTCACTCAAAAATGGATTTCTTTGCTAGGCAATGGTTACGAATCATGGAATGATTATCGCCGTACTGGTTTCCCACGTTTAGCCCCCGTGGAGAATCCTAGCTCCGACAGTCCAGTTATTCCACGCCGTTTCTTCTATACTCTCACCGAAGCGTCCTCTAACGCCACTCAAATTCCGTCGCCACAGCCGAATATTACCGCGGATGTATGGTGGGCGAGTAAATAAAGTGAGGTTGAGCTTTAAACTGCATTTGTCATGAAAAAGAATATAATTCGCTTTGTTACCCTCCTTCTATTGTCGATAGGCACCTTCTCTTGTGAGAAGGACTATGGCAATAAACTTGGGCCTCTTGAAGATAGTGTTGCTGATATTCCGGTGACTGTATCTAATGCCGCTTACTTTGAGCGAGTACCAATTATCACAACTTCAGTGGCTGCTGGTGGGCGGTTCGATATCACCCTACAAATTCCGGCTGGAAAAGGAAATATCAGGGAGATTACCCGAGTAGCAACTGGTACTACTCTTGCCAATTTAAATTCTTCAGCTCCATTTTCGCTGAATTTTAATACCACCACCCAAACAGCTAGCCCTATTGTAGGCAACGGGAGTAACGAAATTACTTTCTCTACATCACTAGCCGCTTACTCAGCTTACCGTACACGTTTAGCTACAGTTCCTAACTATTCTGCAGGTGTAAATTCAGCAGGCCCAGCTGCTACAGTTGCAATGTTGGGTACTGCACCAAACCAAGTTGTTGACGAGCGTACTCCAACCATTCTGCGGTATTGGTTTCTCATTACTTTGGAAGATGGAACCGAGATTGTCACCACAGAAGTGCGTGTTCGAATTCTGCCCTAGTTGAAGAAGCTTGTTTAGCAAAAAACCCTAATCATATCGATTAGGGTTTTTTGTTATTTCGAATCTGTTAACCTTAGCACTACCTCTTCTCCTTTCTCAGTGGGCTTCTGCAACCAGCTTATTATATTCTCTGCCGCTACCTTAGGCTCTACCAACTTCCCTTGCGCGTGCAAGTGAACGAATTTTGAAGCTTCACTAAAGCTACTTACATCCGCTTCCCGGATGTGCTCCTGCATGGCCGTATCTAGGACACCCGGCGATAAGCTGCGCAAGCGGATTCCGGAACCACGCAATTCTTGCTCTTTTTGAGCGGTGCGAGTGAGGGCGTCGAGGGCAGCTTTAGAAGCGCTGTAGGCTCCCCAGCCATCGACGGCGCGTTGGGCAGCACCGCTGCTGATATTTAGAATGGTGCGCTGAATGCTGGTTTGTGGGCTGTAGGCACTCAGAAACATATTCATCAGCATCGCCGGCGCAATTACATTGACGCTGAAGACAAACTCAAAATGCTCGCTCTTATGCTCGCCTAAGTAACCAATGTCGCCTAGAACTGCGGCGTTGTTGATCAAGGTGATGCTGCTAGCATTGGGGCAGGTTGGAAATACTTTGTGCAGATTGTTTTCAACTGCCGTAATATCTGATAGATCTAAGGGTTGGTGCTGGTACCGCTCGTGCTGGATGGTGGCGTGGCGCGAAACGCCTAGTACGTGCGTATCGGGTTGGCGTAAAACAGTTTCAGCTAGGGCCTTGCCAAGGCCACGGCTCGCTCCAGTAATGATGTAGTAGTGCATCCGTGAGAAAGGTAAAACAGGTGATGCCGCTCAACGGCAAGAAGAAGCCCCGCACTAGATACGCGGAGAGTCAACTTGCTGTTGAGCGGCATCACTTCTTTTACTACTTCAGCAGAAAAGCCTCAGAGAATGTATTGCGATACATCGCGGTTGCGGACCATACTTTGCAGGCGTTCATCTACCAGCTCGCGGGTAATAAGAATGCGGGCATTGGGACCAATAAGGTCGGGAACGTCGAAGAGGATGTCATTGAGCAAGCGGCTCATAACAGTATGCAGACGACGTGCTCCAATGTTCTCGACTTCTGCATTTACTTCGAAAGCTATTTCTGCCAGACGCTCTAGTGCGGAATCTTCGAAAGTCAAAAACACATCCTCGGCTTGCAACAAGGCTTCGTATTGCTTGGTGAGAGCATTTTTTGGGTCTTTGAGGATGCGGAAGAAATCATCCTTAGTCAGGCTTTGCAGTTCCACCCGGATGGGGAAACGCCCTTGCAGTTCGGGAATCAGATCAGAAGGCTTAGCGACGTGGAAGGCCCCGGCCGCAATGAACAAGATGTGGTCGGTGTTGATGATGCCGTATTTGGTGCTTACAGCCGATCCTTCAACTATGGGCAGTAGATCACGCTGTACCCCTTCACGACTTACATCGGGACCTCCGCCGCCTTTGCCGCTGCGGCTAGCCACTTTGTCAATTTCGTCGATGAAGATAATACCGGCGTTTTCGGCTTGGCGGATAGCTTCATCCTTTACCTCATCCATGTCGATGAGTTTGGCTGCTTCCTCATCGAGCAAGATCTTACGGGCCTCGGCAATGGTGACTTTTCGCTTACGGGTTTTCTTGGGCAGCATAGAACCCAGCATATCCTGCAAGCCAGCCAGAGAGGCTTCATCCATGCCAGGGGCACCACCTACTACGCCAATACCAGGAGTACCACCTTGCTGCACCTTGATTTCGATTTTACGGTCATCAAGCTCGCCATTGCGGATTTTCTCGCGAAACTTCTCGCGGGTGCGCTCATTCAATTCGTAATCGGAGTCGGGAACGGTGGTACTATCGGTTAAGCCACCGAATCCAACAGAGGTTTTGCTTACGGCACCGGCGCTACTTACTGGTGGAATAAGAGCATCCAGAATTAAGTCCTCAACGGCTTGCGCAGCCTGCACTTTCACAGCTTCCTTACGGCGCTGCTTTACTTGGTTCACTGATTGCTCCACTAGGTCGCGCACCATGCTCTCTACGTCCCGGCCCACATAGCCTACCTCCGTAAACTTTGAGGCTTCGACTTTGGTGAAAGGAGCGTCGGCAATGGCTGCTAGACGGCGGGCAATTTCTGTTTTGCCGACACCGGTAGAACCTATCATTAGGATGTTGTTGGGCACTATTTCGCGCTGCATGTCCGTGGGGGCATGCAAGCGGCGCCAGCGGTTACGAAGGGCAATAGCTACATGGCGTTTGGCTTCGTGCTGACCAATAATGTATTTATCAAGCTCGGCCACAATCTGAGCCGGGGTAAGAAAGCTGCTGGAATCAAGCATATCAAAAGAGCTTCAACAAAAAAATAGAACAGCGCTCTGCTTAGCTTAGTGCAGAACAGAACACTGGACTTGCAAAACAAAATACAGAGTCAAAACTACTGTGGACTACTGCGTTTTGGTGAACAGCGTGTTCAGGTTGCGGGCTACGGTGAAGTAATTAGCGGCCCCGCTAGCGTGTAGCCCGGCGCGGGTATAATCGAGTTGAAACTGACTAATACGTAACATCACGCCAAAAGAGACACCTGCCCCGCCGCTTGTATTGTCTAACCGCAATTCTCGGCGCTGCAAGTGGTTATAACCTACGCGCACATTCAGATTCTTACCAAGTATCAGTTCCCCTCCAACGGCAAAATGACGGGCAATTTTGTCGCCGAGCGTTTTTTTCTTTTTGACTTCCTCACCGCTCTCGTCGAGCTGACCGCGCTGGTTAGGGTCGAGGTAGACAATGTCGAGCTGCTGGAGGTGATGAGCCGTTAGAGAGAACCGTAGCGGCATGTGCTCAGGCTTAATAGAAGTCCCGATTTGCACATCGAGCGGCATAGGCTCCCGACCAGCGCCAGCATAGGGCTTAAGCTGGTAGCCGACATTGCGCGCCGTTAAGCCTACTGTAAAGTCCTGCTCAGGGTGCTTAAATACAGCTCCCACATCGGCCAATGCTGCCACCGAGTGGTTACCAGCAATGCCGGATATAGCCAACCGAGCCGTTCCAGCCACTGTGAAATTACCTTGCGTGTAAGAATCGGCTACGCTCAGAGCATACTCATTCACTGAGAACTCGCCGAGGGCGTTGCCGGCCGCATCGTACTGCTGGAAACTACCATAGCTCAGGTAACTCAACCCCACACCAAAACGTCCAGCTTTCTCGGTATTGAAAGCATAAGCGGCGGTGCTTTGCTTGATGTCGGCCAGATAGTCAACGAAGCTTAATGCTAGCCGACCATCCATTTCGGAGTTGAGCAGGGCCGGGTTGCTCAGGAACATGGTGGGGTCGGAGTCGCGCGACGATACGTTAACTCCACCTAAGGCGGCGGTTTTGGCACCAGGCGGCAGGTTCAGAAACGAGAAGGCCTGCTGGCCCCCAATCTGAGCCGTTGCGGCCGGGGCAAAACCCATTCCTAATCCCACAGATAAAATAGCAATAGCTCGGCAGTGTAGCAGTCGAATCATAAGAGCAAGATAGCGCGTTTGGGAGGCATTCCAGGGCTAAGACGCTTCTTGGGGTGTTTTATTGCACGCTCCAAACAAGATGCTCGTGCTGGTTTCTGCTAGGTGTACATCGGGTACATCAGCCAGAAACCAGCAAAGCATTTACTGCACTTCCACGCTCGATACTGGAGCGGCTACAGGCTCATCACGAACTACCAATTTCAGCGGGTGCTCGACCAGTTCATCCAGCAAGGCAACTTTTAGCACCTCGTCTACCCGGTCGGCATAGTGCACGGTTACTTCCTTGAGATATTCGGCCGGGATTTCCAGAATGTCCTTACGGTTCTTGCTGCACAAAATAATGTCGCGAATACCAGCACGTTTGGCGGCCAGAATCTTTTCCTTGATGCCACCTACAGGCAGCACCTTGCCCCGCAGCGTGATTTCACCGGTCATGGCCAAGTGGCTGCGGACTTTGCGCTGCGTGAACACCGAGGCAATGCTGGTAAAAATAGCAATACCGGCACTCGGGCCATCTTTCGGCACGGCCCCTTCAGGGAAGTGAATGTGCAAGTCGTATTGATCGAAGAGACGGTAATCAATACCCAGTTCCTCGGCTCGGCTGCGCAAATAGCTGAGCGCCGTAATAGCCGACTCCTTCATAACATCCCCGAGTTGCCCCGACAGCGTCAATTTGCCTCTACCCCGGCTCAGCAGGCTTTCGATAAACAGAATGTCACCGCCTACCGATGTCCAGGCCAAGCCCGTGACGACACCAGCCGTATCATTGTCCTGATAAATATCCCGGTCGAAGATGGCGGGCCCAAGTATTCGCTCAATATCCTTGGGCTCTAGCGCGGCTGGGAAAGCTTCGTTCATAGCCTTGCTCTTGGCGATGTTGCGCACTACCGCGCCGAGCTTGCGCTCCAAGCTACGCACCCCCGATTCGCGCGTGTAGTCGTCGATTACGCGCTGCAACGCCGCCGTGGTTATGGCTACATCTTTGGTGCTAAGGCCGTGGTCGGTGAGCAGTTTGGGCCACAGGTGCTTCTTAGCTATCTGGCTTTTCTCTTCCAGCGTATAG
The DNA here is from genome assembly GCF_029433095.1 of Hymenobacter sp. YC55. GTDB lineage: Bacteria > Bacteroidota > Bacteroidia > Cytophagales > Hymenobacteraceae > Hymenobacter. Next base: position 1,356,557 of record NZ_JARNTX010000002.1, on the reverse strand, counting down.
CCCGTCAGGTCGATGATTTCCATCCGGTCACGCAGGGCAGGCTGAATGGTATCGAGCGAGTTGGCGGTGGCAATGAACAGCACCCGGCTCAAGTCGTACTCCACTTCCAGGTAGTTGTCGGTGAAGGTGGAATTCTGCTCGGGGTCTAGTACTTCCAGCAGCGCCGACGAAGGGTCGCCGCGGAAATCGGAAGCTAGCTTATCGATTTCATCGAGTACGATGACGGGGTTGGAAGCGCCGGCTTTCTTGATCTGCGAAATGATACGGCCGGGCATAGCGCCCACGTAGGTTTTGCGGTGCCCACGGATTTCGGCCTCGTCGCGCACACCACCTAGGCTCATACGCACGTATTTGCGACCCAAGGCTTTTGCAATAGAGCGCCCCAAGCTGGTTTTGCCTACGCCAGGAGGGCCATATAAACACAGAATCGGCGCCTTCAGGTCCTGCTTCAGCTTAAGCACAGCTAGGTACTCGACTATGCGCTCCTTCACCTTCTCCATGCCGTAGTGGTCGGCATCCAGAATCTTGCGGGTGCGCTTGAGATTAAAGTTGTCTTTGGTTTGCTCGCCCCACGGCAAGTCCAGCAGAAACTCCACGTAATTAACCGTGAGCGGGTATTCGGCAGCCTGCGGGTTTACGCGGCTCAGCTTATCTAGCTCCTTATTGAAGTGCTTGGCAACAGACTCAGGCCATTGCTTCTGCTTGGCCCGCTGCCGAAACTTGTCTACGTCTTGGTCGGGACCTTCCGAGCCACCTAGCTCGTCTTGAAGCACTTTAATTTGCTGACGCAGGAAATAGTCGCGCTGCTGCTGGTCGATGTCGGTGTGGACCTTGCTCTGGATTTCGTGCTTGATTTCCAAGTGCTGAATCTCCTTCATCATCATTTCCAACAGCAAGGTGCCACGCTCCACTCCATCGTTGATTTCAAGCAGCTTCTGCTTCTGCCCTACTTCCACATTGATGTTAGAGCTCAGGAAATGCGTGAGAAAGGCCGGCGACTCGATGTTGTCGAGCGCAACCTGGGCCTCCTGCGGAATCTCGGGGTTGAGACGTAGCATCTTGGCAGCGGCATCTTTCAAGGACGCTACCAAGCCCTTCACTTCCTTGGTGTTCTTGGTTGGAAAAGTCTCCGAGAAATAATTGACCCGGGCCGTGAGGTAAGGCGTAGCTTGGGTTTGCTCTTCGATATGAAAGCGGCTTTGCCCCTGAATGATGATGGTAGTATTGCCATCGGGCAACACCAGCAGCTTCAGAATCCGGGCCATGGTACCCACCTCGTACAAGTCGGTGAGGCCAGGGTCGTCCTGCTGATTGTTTTTCTGAGCCACCACGCCCACGAGCTTGTCGCCGCGGTAGGCTTTGCGCACCAAACGCACACTTTTTTTGCGTGTAACCGTAACGGGCAGTACTACTCCCGGAAATAGCACGGTATTGCGTACGGGCAACAAAGGCAGCGTAGAGGGGGCCTCCTGCACCTCGAGAGGATTCTCAGGATCGGTTGCCACAATGGATACTACTTCAGCAGGGTTATCGGCCATCAATAAAAAAGACGAAGAAAAAGCGGGGGGAATAGCGGACATAGCAACGTAAAAGAACGAAGAGCAGAAGGCGGTGCCAGAATGACAGGAATATGGTGGGCAACCTCGCTCTTACGCAGGCGAACTTCCGAAGATACTAGTTTGACAAGTGTTGTGCCATGCTGCGCTGGTTAGGCGTTGGCAGGTGTCCCATCAAATAGCTTACCATATACCCGTCACTCCGGCAGATTGGTGACGTTACCATTTGCCAACAAGAATAAGAACGCGAGTACCTGAAAATTCCTATTTTTGAGCTTTACCGCGCCACGCCGTCTGGCTCCGGCGCAATTTATCATTATGCTTCGCTCTCTACGTACATTTTTATTGTTGTTGCTGATTGGATTGCCGGGTGTACTGTGGGCACAAAAAAACACCGCGCCTCTCCGCCAGCGGAAACTTTCGGACCGCACAGCGCGGCAGATTCGGCTGCGGGCCGATGCTACTCCAGTCTTTCCCAATATCAACCGTATTCCCTATTATGAGAACAAGAAGGAACTGCGTGCTATTCAGAAAGCAGAAAAGCGGCGTAATCTAGCGCAAGCTCGCGTATTGTTGGACGCCTACGTGCGCAAGTTCGGCATCGAAAATTTTGCTAAGGACACTCCCCTGCTCTGGCGCTTGGCCCAACTCTGGGAAAAAGCGGGTAAAGAAGAACTAGCTAAGGCCTACTTCCGCCTTGCCCTTAAGCATCACCGCCAAGACATCAAAAAAATTCAGCTCTACTACGACTCACTAGAGCAAAAAACGGCCGACCTGTACGTGCCGTTGAAAACGTATTACGACTTGGTGGAATACCGCAAGGGAATCGTCGCGTTTCGGCCGCCCAAAGGAGTGTACACTAACATGGGCGACGCTATTAATTCGCAAGCCGAGGACTATGGTCCTACCTTGAACTCGACGGCGGGCATGATGCTGTTTTCCTCGAAGCGAAAGATGCGCGGCATCCATGGCGTAATCGACGAAGACTTGTACGTGTCGCGCAAGGACGGCGAAATGTGGACCGAGGCCGAACCGCTGCCCAAACCTATCAACTCGCTTTATAACGAGGGTTCGGCCTGCTTCACCAAGGATGGCAAGACCATTTATTTTGCCCGCTGCGAGTGCCCAAGCTGCCATGGCAACTGTGACTTATTTACTTCTACCTTCAAGGATGGGCAGTGGACTGTACCTAAGAGTTTGGGAGCCCAAGTAAATTCAACGGCGTGGGATTCGCAGCCGACCCTTTCCCTCAACGAAGACACGCTGTACTTCGCCTCCGACCGGCTCGGGGGCTTCGGCTTATCAGATATCTGGTACACCTACAAAAACAAAAACAACCAGTGGGTGAAAGCTGAGAACATGGGCCCTGTGGTGAATACGCGGGAAAGTGAAGTTAGCCCGTTCTACCACCCTCTCTATAATGTGCTGTACTTCTCGTCGCGGGGGCAGTTGCTCAACTACGGCGACTTCGATATCTATAAGACGTACCGCGTGCAGGGCCGGTGGCAAGAGCCCAAGAACATCGGTCCACTCGTGAATGGCAAGGGGTCGGAATACTACTTCACCATCGACTCCGACTCGCAGAACCTGTACTATGCCCGCTCCGAGGAAAAGGACATGAAGAACTTGGACCTCTACTCCTTCCCCCTACCCATGGAGGCCCAACCGCTGGCCACCACGCACATCGAAGGCACCTTGGTTGATTCTGTTTCGCAGAAACCTCTGAACGGCATCGTCACCATCATCGATACCGATGATGGCATCGAGGTAGCCGCTAAGTACCTGCGGCCCGACGGCACCTTCGACTTCGATCTGATTGAGGGCTCGCACTACGTAATGCTGATTCAGAGCCCCGATTTTTTCAGCGTCGAGAAAAAGTTTGAATTGAAAGGCGACACCGTGCTGAAGCTCATGACGAACTCCATCGACTACGGCTTGCCTTTGATTTTCAAAAACATCGAGTTCGACCAAGACAAGGCAGGCATCCGGCCAGCCATGCACCCTACTCTCGACCGTATTGCCCTGTTCATGGTCGACCACCCGGAGTTCCGCCTCAACATTTCCGGCCACACCGATTCGAAAGGCGACCCGGACTTCAACGAGAAACTTTCGCAAGACCGAGCCGAAGCTATTCGGCGCTACATCGAGCAAAAAGGCAAGCTACAACCCAACCGCATCGAGAACCAGGGTTTTGGCAGTACGAAACCGTTGAGGGAAGAAGTGACGGAAGAAGACGCTAAAACCAACCGCAGGGTGGAATTCCGATTGATAAAACCAGATGCCGACAAGAAGGAAGCCGGCGGAGCGGATTGGAAATAAGAAGCGGTACTAAGCTACCGTTTAATGGCAGCTGCGAACAAATAAAAAGAGCCTCTACGTGCTGTAGAGGCTCTTTTTATTTGTTCGCAGACAGGGTATACCCTTTCTACCAAGTAATTTTTTGCTCCTGTTCTCCCTCCCGGAAAAGCACACTTTGCTTCTTTCCACTAGCCTCCAGATTCACAATGTTCATTTGGTCGGGGAAAGCAGAGAGCAGCAAGGAATGGCGCAAGTTGACACTAGTAACCGGCTTAGCCAATTTCACAGTGCAATACAGCCAGTGGGCATCATTTTCTTTTTGCATGCCCAGCAACTGTAATGGCAGTGCCTCTCCTGGCTTGGTTCCAAATACCACTGATTTGCGCAGCAAGTCAGTAGTTAGCTGCGTCACCAGCGGCTTGGGCGACTGATCGAGGTCAATAGAAGCGGAACGACCAGCCGAGAGGGCAGTTTCAAAATCGTCGGTGAATACTTTAAGAGCTATTTCAAGCTGTTGCTTTTGCGCATTGTAGCGCACATCCATAATACTAGCGTGGTAAGCATGCGCCCACGCCGTTAGGGTAGCAGCTAGCAATAACGGAAGCAGGAGCAGTTTGCGGAGCATGAGCGAGAACGGAAGGACAGGTGAACAACCTATTCTACTTCAGAAATACTTTAATCAGCGGCTTGAAGAGAACAAACACCATCAATGCCATAATCATGAGCGTACCCACCTTCTGCGCATTCTCCAGGAACTTGTCGGAAGGCTTACGACCAGCTATCATTTCGTAGAGCAGGAATAGTACGTGACCACCGTCGAGAGCTGGAATGGGAAGCAAGTTCATGAAAGCCAGCACCATGGAGAGGGAGCCGGTAAGCACCCAGAAACGCAGCCAGTCCCATTGCCCACCGTACTGCTGGGCAATTTCCACCGGGCCACCTAGCGAGTCGACAGCGGAGGCTTGACCTTTGAAAATCTTGGTAATGGCTTTTGCCTGCACCGCAATAATGCCGAAGGCATTTTTGATACCGAGCGGCACCGATTCCAACAAGCTGAAGTGGCGCGTGCTATAATGCAGCAACGGCTTCGGCTCGAAGCCCATTTTGCCAGCTGAGGTCACTTTCACAGTAAGGGTTTGCGGCTGGCCGTCGCGCACGATACCCACAGCAGTGGGTTTGCCTGCCTGCGCCAGCAAAGCCTTTTGCAGCTCATCGAAATACTGAATAGGCTGCTCCCCTATACGCACTAGCTTATCCCCAGCCTTCAGACCAGCATCGGCGGCAGGCTGCCCGGATACTACACGGCCCACTACAAATGGTACGCGAGGAGCAACAAATAAACTGTCGCCATTTGCGGTGAGCTTGTCCATAAAGCGGGACGGCAGGTTCAGATCAAGCAGCTTGCCGTCACGCTCAATGGTATAGAAGCTGTTGTCGCCGAGTAGGAAGTCAGGCGAACGTACTTCATCAAACTCTGTGAATGGGCGCCCATTGATTTTCACAATTTTGTCGCCGGTGCGGAAGCCAATTTCGCGGCCGAGGCCGTTGGGCACTATGCCATACCGAGCTTCTGCTGCTGGCAAATAGCTTTCCCCCTGGATATAAGTAAGGAGGGTGAAGACCACAATGCCTGTAATGACATTCATGATGATGCCGCCCAGCATTACAATCAGGCGCTGCCAGGCTGGCTTAGCACGGAATTCGTCGGGCTGCGGCTCGGCTGCCAAAGATTCGGCATCCTGAGTTTCATCGATCATGCCATGAATAGCCACATAGCCCCCCAAGGGGAACCAGCCAATGCCATATTCGGTGCCGCCTACTTTCTTTTTAAGCAAGGCGAAGTTGAGCACATTGGGTAGTGGAAACAGGAAGTCAAAGAAGATGTAAAACTTATCGACGCGAATCTTAAAGTATTTGGCTGCGGCAAAGTGTCCGAACTCATGCAGGCCTACCAAAAGGGAAAGGCCCAGCAACAAGTTGCCGATCATGATAAGGGTTTCCAAGAGGGATTAGGTAATTAGGTGATGAAATGACAGTCTGTTCAGACGGCAGGACAGGTGACAAGGTAATAGATGACGTGTACCGGTATGGAAGCAAGACAACAACAAGAACGCTCCATGCTTGTCACTCTTCACTTAACTACTCGTCAGCTTTTTTCTTGTAACACCTAATACCGCGCCAGCCGTTCCTGCGCTATGCGGCGTGCCTCCTTGTCAGTCTGCACGTAATCGTCGAGCGATGGTTGTGCAAGGTACGAAACGCGCGAAAGGCAGTCCTCTACCAATTCCGACATTTGCAGAAAGCCCACCTCATCGCGCAGAAAAGCCGCAACCGCTATTTCGTTGGCGGCATTTAGCACGCAGGGCGAATTGCCGGCGCGGCCCATGGCGTCGAAGGCGAGGGCCAGATTGCGGAAGGCCGTTTTGTCGGGTTGCTCGAAGGTGAGCTGTGGGTAATCAAGAAAGGAGAAGCGCGGAAAGCTAGCTGGCAGGCGGTGCGGATAGCCTAGTGCGTATTGAATAGGCAGCTTCATGTCGGGAAGGCCGAGCTGCGCTTTTAGGGAGCCGTCTTCGAACTGCACCAGGGAATGAATGATGCTTTGCGGATGCACCACCACATCAATCTGGTCGTCGCGGAGACCAAACAGCCACTTGGCCTCTATTACTTCTAGCCCCTTGTTCATAAGGGAAGCCGAATCGATAGTGATTTTGGCTCCCATATCCCAGTTGGGATGCTTGAGTGCCTGCGCTTTCGTGACAGAGGCTAACTGGTCTCGGGTGCGGCCCCGGAAAGGACCACCCGAAGCTGTCAGGATTATCTTTTCAATGGGGTTACGCTCCTCGCCTACCAAGCACTGAAAAATGGCCGAGTGCTCGGAGTCAACTGGATATAGCCCCACGTTGTATTCTCGCACTAGCTGCGTAATTAGCTGGCCGGCCACAACCAGGGTTTCCTTATTAGCCAGCGCTATGTCTTTGCCGGCTCGGATAGCAGCCACTGTAGGCAGCAATCCGGCATAACCCACCATAGCCGTCAGTACAATATCGGAATCAGGCCGGCCGGCTACTTCGGTGAGAGCAGCAGCGCCAGCCAGCACTTCGGTTTCGGACTGTCCAGCGAGGGCCGTTTTAACAGCCGCATACTTAGTTTCGTCGCCGATTACAACGGCCGCGGGCCGAAATTCGCGGGCCTGTTGAATCAGCAATTCGGCGTTGGAATGAGCCGATAGAACTGCAATAGTAAAGCGAGTGGAATTGGCGCGAACTACGTCCAAGGCTTGAGTACCAATAGAGCCAGTAGAGCCGAGCAGGGTGATGCGTTTGGGAAAGACAGAAGGCATTGATGAGGAAGCTTGCACAGCGAAGGTACGGCAATCCTGTTGGGCCTGCTACTGGTAGCTGATTGAGCTATTGAGTACCACCTCTCTTTATTGCCATTCGCTCCTACTCGAAGCGGTTATTTGCGTTTATTACTTAGCTGTGCTGTGAACAGGTTAGGCCTTGTACAGTAACCAGCAAGCTGACGCAACTCACTACCCAATTCTTTTCGCGTTTTTATTCCACTTGCTGTATTTGCACCTTCTTTCCATTGAATACTACATCCTCCCCTGCACGCTTGCCAGTAAGGGCAGCGGCCACAGGCGCAGCCGCCGATACGGCGAAGTAGTCTTGCCCATCAACTGTAAGCTTTCCGGCGCTAATACTGATATAGAAGCATCCCATGCTGGTGTCCACTAGCGCGCCAGGGCGCACAGCATCGGAAACTACCTCGGGGTTGATGCGTGCTAGCTCTCCTTGCAGCTGGAGGGCCTGCTGAAGCTGCACTGCATTGCGGTTACGTTCTTCCTGGGCCATAGCGCGACCCGTCTCGTACTTGTCGCCGGCACTGCTCTTTGTTTCGGAGTTGGCTGACTCTTGTGCTGTGAGCATAGCCGCTTGCGCTGCCTCAATACGCTCCGCCACGAAGGCAGCGCAAGCAGCGTGAAGCAACGGTTTAATTGTGGATGAAGGTTGTGTCATCAAATATTAGGTAAGAAAGCGTATGCCTACCATACATAGGTACCAGACCAACTTGTTGCATCAAGGTTGAGCTAGTAGGAAACTAGGTGGCAAGCCGACATTCAATTAAACAAGCATAAATAATAGCCTTCTACTTATTGTTGGCCGCTCTGATTGCTGGAAGTAATGCGGCCATCTATAAGGGTAAGCTACCTGTTATCTGCACGAAAACTACATTGCATTTCGCCTCTCCAACATAATGTTATGAGTTGGATATTCATGCAGGCTTGTTGGCTCATTGACACTCTATCGCGCCTCTGAATAAGCGGCTACACACTATCAGTATATCACAATTGCTTTTAAGGTAGCACCCCTACAAAGCCGCATATTTATACGCAATGTTATTTATAACTATTACCAGCAGAAGCCAGATTACAGCCACCTGTATAAATAAAAGAGCCATTAGGAACCTTGCAGATAATAACAGTTATAAAGCTTTTGGTAGCAAGCAAAACAGGATTGTATATTTATAGCTTTATTGAATTATACAATGTCGATTGTTACTACTCCCATTGCTTCTAAAGAAGCTTTGGCATTGCGTCTTCTCACGCAAAATCCTAACCCCGTACTACAGCTTTCTTTTTCGGCTGATGTAGTATACGCTAATCCTGCTGCTGAAAGACTATTGCAATTGATAGCAACTACAGAGGGCACTTGTCCTCGCCAATGGCTGCTTTCCTTAGCACGGCACACTACTGCCAATTCGGCGCAAGATGTAGCGGTTGCAGGGCACTATTACTCACTGACGGTAGTACCAAGCAGCCAGTCCTACTCTTTATATCTCACCGATATTACCGACCGATACAAGGCCGAGCAAAGCCAGCTAGCAGAGCGTGATTTTTTTGAAACGGTGCTTCAGAACTTGCCAACAGGAGTGGCAATTTTTGATCTACACCACCGCTACCAATACGTCAACTTGACGGCAGTACGCAACGACCAGATTCGCGAGTGGATCATTGGCAAAGACAACTTCGAGTACTGCGCCCATTTCAACCATCCACGAACGATGGCTCTGCAACGCGAAGCGAAGTTCAGGCAGGCAATGGAGGAAGGTATAGAGGTGACGTGGGAAGAAACCTTTGAAGGCTCGGCAGGCACCCGCCACTGGCTTCGGCTATTTCAACCCGTGTTCGGCTCCGATGGTAAGCTGCGCCTGATGGTCGGTTCTAGCGCCGATATCACCGACCGCTACTTAGCCGAGCAAGCCATACACCAAGCTCGGCGCGAAGCTGAGGCGGCGGTGCAAGTCCGGGAAACTTTCTTGGCCAATATGAGCCATGAGATTCGCACACCCATGAATGGCGTGCTTGGTATGGCAGGCCTGCTGGCCCGAACTAAACTAGATGCGCAGCAACAGGAGTACCTAACCATTATCCGCAACTCGGGCAACCACCTGCTTGGCGTTTTGAACGATGTGTTGGATATGGCCAAGATTACAGCTGGCAAGCTAGAATTAGAGCACATCCCTTTCGACTTGGTCGATACAATTCGCAACACCACCCAGATTCAGGCATTCAGAGCCACTGAAAAGAGCATCGGCTTTGAACTCACCCTTCCCACCGAACCGCTTCCACTTGTACTCGGCGACCCGCATCGGCTAAGTCAGGTCTTGCTTAATCTGCTCAGCAATGCCATCAAGTTTACCGAACACGGCTATGTGGCGCTACATTGCTATGTACAGGCAGAAGCTGACACTACGCTCACGTTTAATTTTCGAGTTACTGATACCGGCCTGGGCGTAGCAGTAGAAAAGCAAGAAGCAATTTTTGAAAGTTTTGCCCAAGCTTACTCCGACACCACTCGACATTTTGGCGGCACAGGATTAGGCTTAGCCATCAGCAGCCGATTGGTGCAGCAGCTTGGTGGCCACTTGGTGTTGTGCAGCCAGCCCGGCCAAGGCAGTACGTTCAGCTTTACGCTGCCTTTTTCGTTGGCTGGGCCCGAGGTACAGCTTGTAGAAGAACTGGCAGCTGTTCAGCAAGTGGCAGAGTCGGTGCGAGGCTGGCGGGTCCTGCTGGTGGAAGATAACGATGTAAACCGCCAATTGGCGCAATTAGTACTCGAGCAATTCGGCGTAGTGGTTGATGCTGCTCCTGACGGCATGACTGCGTTGAACTTCTTTCAACACACCTTCTATGATGTGGTGCTTATGGATATTCAAATGCCCGATATGAGTGGGTTGGACGTAACAGCGGCTATGCGCCGCCATCCTGAGCCGCTCCGCTCCCGTACCCCCATCATTGCCCTCACAGCTAATGCCTTCCGAACCGACAACGAGAAGTATTTAGCAGCAGGCATGGACGACTGCTTGGCCAAGCCCTTCGACGAAGCGGCCCTGTTGACCAAAATGCTAGCCGTGCGTAAGACGCCACCTTTAGTTGCTACCCCGCTTTTCAACTTAAGCGGACTTTATGAAATGGGGCATGGCAAACTAGATTTCGTGCAGCGAATTCTCGAGCTCTTTATCACCAGCACGCCCATTATAATAGCCAAACTTGAGAAAGCCCACGAAACCGCCGATTGGGTGGCCGTTGCTGCGTGTGCTCACCAACTCAAACCTACTCTAAAGCTATTCCAAGTAGAGAGGCTATTGAAAGTTATCCAAGAATTGGAAGATCCTACCACTCAGGATACGTCCCGCTATGCAGCCACTCAACTCCTCCTTGCCACTCTCCCGGAGCTTCTAGCTCAACTCCGTCAGCACACCGACCTACTGTTCCCGGTCACGACAGTACCTCCAAGTTTTAACTAGCACCGACTAGCTTATCGTACCGACGAATAGGGCCTCGTCCGCAACCGTTCGGCCACGCGCTGTACGGCTTGCGCAAAACGGGCATAATCGAATGGTTTGATTAAGTAATCGGCCACTCCTAACTCGAAGGCGTCCCAAGCGCAGTTTTCGTAAGCAGTAGTCAATACCACTTGAGGAGGCTCAGGTAACAGGCGCAGCATGTCTAACCCATTGAGGTCGGGCATTTCTACGTCTAGAAACAACACGTCAACGCGCCGCTCAGTGCTAAAAAAGTCTAACCCTTCTATACTTCCCGAAAGTGAAGCCACTAATTGTAAGGAGCCACTAAGCCGGATATAATGCTCGAGAGTAAAGCGGTTTATTTCATCATCATCCAATACGGCGCAGGTTAGAGCGGGTAGTGGAGCAGTGTATTTGTGCGTCATTTAACGAGGATATTCTTCTGTGAAAAGAGCAGTTAAGAGAACGGTATTAATCAGCAAAAACAGGTGTGTAATCTGTTCACAGTATTCCTTGTACAAAGATAGGATAATGAAAAGATTATTTACTTTTTATCAGACCAGACTTATCCAGTAAATATTTATGCTTTAAGAGGACATACGCACCAACAATGCGCATCAGATTCAGTGAACTGTCACTTTTTGTTTTTACGCTCGACTAGCTGAGCGCATCAAATGCTGCTAGCACCTGTGTCACCCATTCCTTGTCGTTCGGCTGAATAACCAACACCCGGAATTGGTGCCGCTCCCCTTCTAGACGAACACCTTCTGAATCATCCAGCAGTAAGTCGATACCGAAGCTTGGCGGGTGTTTGGTACAGTTGGCAGCGGCTTCCCGGTTGTGGCGCGGTTGGTTTACTACCCCGTCTAAATAGATGCCGTGCAGCCAGAACAGCTTGCGTATGTACCAGGTGCTCCGGTACGAGGTAGTGTACACCCACACCTGCCATTGGCGCTGACGGCAATACTCTGCCAGCGCCACAATGCCTTCGCGCAGCGGTTCCCCACCTAATAGTTTCGCCCATAGGCGACGCCGAGGCTGTTCCAACGGGAAATCATAGCCACAACGAATCAAGGTATTGTCAAGGTCGAAGGCAATGCGCATGCGATATAAACAGAGGAACGCTGTTTAGAGCATTAACTTGTTTTGGCCTCCCACACTAGCTCGGGGCGAACAGCAACATCCCAATTCAAAAGCATCTGCCCTAAACGGTTGATGGCAGCAACCTCCGCCAGAATAGAAAAGGAAATATAATACCGGTCAGGGTCAGGAGCGCGGTTGTCAAAAACCACTTGTATTGCGGAATGACCACTGGCATCAAAGCAATAGACCGTAAGACCGAAATAAGGATTGTGTAGACTACTACTGTCCTCAAAGACTACCCGATCTGCTACAGTAACCGGGAAAGCAAGCAGCCTCCGCCCAAATTCTTTCCAGGTAGTTAGGTTCCCCAGAATGTAGGTATGCACTTTCTACTGTTCTCCATGAACAGCTACATCGAACGTACAGTGTGTATCGTAGTCTACGGTAGCGCTAAACCTTATTTCTCCGTTTGCCACTGCTATTATTGCGACTATTGAAGCTATTTAGAGAATTCTGCGGTGTGCTCTACACTATTTCTTAAAACAGCTTTACTAAGGCATCACTGCCGTTCCTATTACTAACCAGCTTTGTGTAACCCATCGGCGACTGTTCGGTCGTTGCTGAGGCGCGGCACTTTGTTTTGGCCGCCGAGTTTGCCTAGGCTTTTCATGTAACGCTGAAAGGCGCCCACTGGCAGCGGCGTCAGTTGCAACGGTGCTAAGATGTTGCCGGTAAGCAAATCGTCGTAGTAGACATTGCGGCGGCGCAGGCCCGCTTCCAACGCCGCAGAAAAAGCTGCAACATCGTGCGGAGGCCGCGCAAACTCGATCAGCCACTCGTGGCGCGACGGGATGGCGGGGTCGTCGCTGACGCGGGGTGCCACGGTGAATTCCACCACTTCCACCTCCGGGTGCTGCTGCATGGCCTCGCGCAGTGTTTGCTCTACTTCCTCTCCGATAACATGCTCGCCGAAAGCCGACAAAAAGTGCTTGATCCGTCCGCTCACTACCACCCGAAACGGATATTTCTGCACAAAGCGCACCGTATCGCCGAGGCTGTAACCCCACAGGCCGGCATTGGAATTGAGAACTAACGCGTACTGCTTGTTTAACTCTACGTCGGCCAGGGAAAGGCGGGGCGGATTGGGCTCGAAGAACTGTTCGGCCGGAATGAACTCGTAATAGATGCCCGCGTCAAGTAGCAGCAATAGCCCAGGGTTGCCAGGTTCGTCCTGGAAAGCCAAAAAGCCCTCGGAGGCCGGAAACAGCTCGATGCTATCCACCGGCCGCCCGATGGTATCGAATAACTTTTTACGGTACGGCTCGAAGTTGACGCCGCCGTACACGAACAGATTAAAGTCAGGAAATACCTCTCCTACCGGCCGACCCGTGCGCGCCACAATGCGGTCGAAGTACATCTGCACCCACGGCGGAATCCCCGAAATCAGGGTCATAGGTGCCGCTAGCGTCTCGTCTACAATGCGCGCCAGCTTGGTTTCCCAATCGTCGATGACATTGGTAGCGTAGCTCGGCAGTTGATTGCGGCGCAGGTAGGCCGGCACGTGGTGGTTGACGATACCCGACAGGCGCCCCGTTGGGATACCGCCGACTTCTTCTAGCTCCGGACTCCCTGACAGGAAAATCAGCTTGCCGTCCAAGAAAGTACTTTTACCGGTGCGGCGCACGTAGTGCAACAGGGCATCGCGGGCGCCATTGATATGGTTGGGAATACTGTCTTTGGTAAGCGGAATGTACTTGGCCCCGGAGGTGGTACCGCTGGTTTTAGCCAGATACAGCGGCCGACCTGGCCAGAGTACATTCGCCTCCCCGTGCTTCACCCGCTCGAAATATGGCGCAAGGCCCTCGTAGTCACGCACGGGCACCTGCAGGGCCAAGTCCTGCGCCGACTGGATAGCGCCGAAGTCATGCTCTTTACCGAAAGCAGTGCCGCTAGCTTTTGCCACAATGCTGTGAAGCACCCGCTGCTGCGTGCCAATGGGGTCCTGCTGCCAACGCGCGTATTGGTTGGTAATGTAAGTGGCTAGCGGGCGGCTCAAGGCAGATTTCAGGCCCATTGAAACAGAATGTAGGGATGAGCAGAATGTTGAGTAGCTGAGAAGGAACTGCTAGCCACCGTTCAAAGATAAGGCAAGCTGAAAACTACCCTTTATGCTAGCGCTTATCTATCCTTCGATTTCAGTGTATACCTTCACGACTTCATTTCACCATTCATCAATCCACACATATGATCAATCAACGCGGAAACGCTGTTTGGAACGGCGACATCAAAGGCAGCGGCAATATCACTACCCAGAGCGGAACAGTTTCGGCTCCATACTCGGTAGGCGCCCGCTTTGAAGGTCAAAAAGGCACCAACCCAGAAGAGCTTATTGGCGCGGCCCATGCCGGTTGCTACACCATGTTCCTAACCAGCATCTTAACCAAAGACGGCAAGCAGGTGCAGCAGATCCGTACGGAGTCGAAGGTGACGCTAGACACTTCAGGCGAGGTTCCGAAAATCGTCAAGATTACGCTGACCACCGAAGGGGAAGTCGAGGGTGTTTCGCAGGAAGAATTTCAGCAGTACGCTGAAAAAGCCAAGGCTAATTGCCCTGTTTCGCAGGTTCTGAGTGCCGTTCCGGAAATGGAGCTAGCTTCTGCTACGTTGAAATAACAAAGTAGCGTACCGACACTTCGCCTATCGAGCGGAAAAAGGAATCCCTAGTAAGTAATTCAACGTTCTTACTTAGGTTCGTCTTTTGTCGGGCCGACAACGCTAACTGAGTGCCTTCTAAAACCGGCTGCGCTCCGTGCGTTGCCGGTTTTTCGCTTTCTTTGCCCTTTGTTGCGACCATTTACGCCGCTATGCCTACAGCTTCTACCCGCATTCGTCTCCAACCCGCCAACACTTCCCGCATTCCGTTTTGGGGACAATTATCCTTCGGTCTCATTTGGGTGGCGTATACTCTCACTCTAATCGTCACCGACAGCGGCCTGAACGACATGCATTTTCTGCATTATGTGTTCCTGATTTTCAGCTTGGTGTACATCGGCTACGTGCTTGTACACAACGCCCCCGTGTTTGGTACACAGAGCTATCTGGAATTTACGCCGGGCTACATCGTGCACAAGAATGGCCTATTTCGGCCTAAGCAAGTGTTTGCGGCCGAGGCTATCAACCGCTTGGAGTTAATGCTACAGCAAGTTCGGGTTCATACCAAGGAAGACGGCACCTATACCCTAAGTCTTCGAGAAGTACGGGGCCGCAAACGCAAGCGCCAATTGCGGGAACAGCTCCGCAGCTTTGCTGCCCAATATCAAATTCCGCTGCACGACGCACAGCCGAATCTATAAGACAGACTACTCTTAGGTTTCAGCTCCCAATAAAAAAGAAGGCACTCCATTCGGAGTGCCTTCTTTTTTATTGGGAGGTAGCTAGTACTGGCTATTTGCCAGCAAACTTCTTGCGCAACTCAGCTATCTGATTGCGGAAACTCTTATCGGAATCGATGAGGTCCGAAACGGTCTGCACGGAGTGAATGACGGTGCTGTGGTCGCGGCCGCCGAAGTGATGCCCGATGCTCTTGAGCGAGTGACTGGTGTGTTCTTTGGCAAAATACATGGCCACTTGCCGCGCGGTTACAACTTCCTTTTTGCGGGTTTTGGCTTTCAGCAAATCCAGCGGCACACTGAAGTACTCGGCGCAGGTTTTCTGGATGAAGTCGATGTTTACTTCAGCCTCCACTTCCTCGATGATGTGGCGGAGGGCTTGCTTGGCCATCTCCAAGTCGATTTCGCGGCGGTTGAGGCTACTTTGTGCCACCAGCGAAATCAGCACGCCTTCCAGCTCGCGGACGTTCGTATTGACCGAATGCGCCAAGTATTCCACCACCTGCGGCGGGATGTCGATGCCATCCTGCTGCATTTTGTTTTGAATGATGGCCATGCGCGTCTCGAAGTCGGGGCTTTGCAGGTCGGCGGTGAGGCCCCACTTGAAGCGGGAAAGCAGCCGGTCTTCCAATCCTACCAAGTCGCGCGGGGGCCGGTCGGAAGTCATGACAATCTGCTTGCCGGCCTGGTGCAGGTGATTGAAGATGTGGAAGAACATCTCCTGCGTTTTGTCTTTGCCCGACAAAAACTGCACGTCGTCCAGAATCAGGATGTCAACCAGCAGGTAAAAATTGGCGAAATCC
Organism: Hymenobacter sp. YC55; assembly: GCF_029433095.1. Lineage (GTDB taxonomy): Bacteria > Bacteroidota > Bacteroidia > Cytophagales > Hymenobacteraceae > Hymenobacter. The sequence goes on along the minus strand of NZ_JARNTX010000002.1, from coordinate 1,340,618 downwards.
TGCACGGCGTTAGCGCGCAAGCTTTCGATAAACTGGTTGGTGAATTTCTCGGCCGACACATACAGCACGAATTTGTCGGAGTTGCTGGCCTTGATGTGGTTGCCAATGGCTTGCACCAGATGGGTCTTGCCTAAGCCTACGCCGCCATAGATCATGAGCGGGTTGAAGCTAGTAGTGCCCGGCTTGTTGGCCACGGCCAAACCCGCTGAGCGTGACAAGCGGTTGCAGTCACCCTCGATATAGTTCTCGAAAGTATAACTACCGTTGAGCTGCGAGTGCAGATAGTGCCGGTCCACAGCCTTGCTGGCTTCGAAGGGGTTGCGCAGCGTGGTTTGGGTGACCGGTGCCGCCGCTGCGGCCGCTACATTACGCACCGAAGACGACATAGGGCTAGCAGCCAAGGCCGCGGCAGGCGTAGCTACGGGTGCGGGGCCAGCCACCTTGCGAGTAGTAGGCAGGTTGAGGGTGCGGGGCTGGTTCTGGCTGTTGCCCTGGTCCACTACAATGCTATACTCCAGACGCCCATCCGGGCCTAGCTCCTGGTGAATAGCCCGCTTCAGCTCCTCGACGTAATGCTCCTCTAAGAACTCATAGAAATAGGTGCTCGGTACCTGAATGATGAGCACGTTGTTCTGTAACGCAACCGGAACAATGGGTAGAAACCACGTTCGGAAGCTCTGCTCACCAATGGTAGCTTGGATGACGCGAAGGCAGTTGGCCCAGACTGTATGGCAATCCTTCAGCATCAAGTAGTTACGGCAAAAGCAGCAGGTGCGTGAGTGAAATAGAAGAGGCGCGAATGGGCCCCAGAGAGGCCCATTTTTTTTAGAGGGAGACAAAAATGTGGAAAAGTCAGGAGAGAAAAAACCGTTTTTCCACTTGCATTTGTCGAGGTTTTATCAGGCAGCTTGCACGGGCACCACAGAAGCCATGGCAACGCTCGGCCGGCGGGTGCCGCGCTCAAACGTATAGTCGAGGCGGCCCAGGTTGATGCCGGACCATCCTACTTGGTTGATGAGCGTTTGGTGGCCATTGGGTCCTGCTACAACGTCAGGTTTGTCGAGAAACGTATGGGTGTGGCCACCTAAAATCAGGTCGATGCCAGGGGCACCGGCGGCTAGCTTGAAGTCGTCGACTTTGGAGCCCTGGTATTTGTAGCCGAGGTGCGAGAGACAGATAACTAAATCGCACTTTTCGGGGCCGCGCAGTTTGGCTACCATCTCCTTGGCCGTGGCTATGGGGTCGAGGTATTTGGTGGCGCCAAAGTTTTTATCGGCTACTAGGCCGGCCAACTCTATGCCAAGCCCGAACACGCCAATACGGTGCCCGGCCTTCTCGAACACTTTGTAGGGCTGGAAGCGGCCCGCTAAGACGGTGCCCGTAAAATCGTAATTGGAAATCAGGAAAGGGAAAGTGGCGTTGGGTAGCTGCTTCTGCAATCCTTCGAGGCCGTTGTCGAAATCGTGGTTGCCGAGGGTGCTGGCATCGTACTTCATTTCGCTCATGAGCTTATACTCCAGCTCTCCCATGAAGAAGTTAAAATACGGCGTCCCCTGCCAGATGTCGCCGGAGTCGAGGAGGAGCACGTGTGGCTCTTGCTCCCGCACCTGCTTGATGAGCGTGGCCCGGTGGGCCATGCCGCCCATGCCCGCGTACTGCGCAGCATTATCCGGGAACGGCTCGATGCGGGAGTGCATATCGTTGGTGTGCAGGATTACCAGCCGGTTGGCTTTGGTATCGGCTGCGGCTGCCGGTACGCTTAGGCCTAGCAAGCCCATTCCTGCGGCACCTACTCCTGTATGTTTAAGAAATTCGCGACGATTCACTTCGTTTGGTGTAAGTGAGTTGGTATGAAGGAAGTGGAGCTAGCTACTATGCGTAGCAGAGAAGGGTAAGCATCGAACGTAGTCAAGTAATTACTCAACTAGTCGATTTCACTCGGCCTTCCACCTTTGCTTCCACGGGCTTGCCCTGCTTGGTTAGCTCCCGGATCTGGTCGGCAATAGCATTGCGCAGCAGTACACCCGTACCACGGGGCTTAATAGACTTGAAGAACACCATATTGTCGCCACCACCGGCTAGGTAGTCACTGATGGCAATGGTGTAGACGCGGTTCTGAGCGGGGTTGAACGGCTGGTTGCCGATGCGAATGTCGGTGGCTTTGCCATCGGGGCTAACGGTGTACGTCGCGCCAGAGAAGGCCATTTTCACGTGCGCCCCATAGTCGAAGAGCTGTTGCACCACGGCAGCGGGAGCATCTAGCACCACCAATTCGTTTTCGAACGGCATTAGCTCGAACACCGAGCCTAGCGTTACTTGCCCGGCTGGCAATGGGGCCCGCAGGCCCCCGTTGGACATCACGCCTAGATCAATGGGCTGATTTAGCTCACGGCTGGCGCGGGTCCGCTGCAAGTCCGCCACGAAATTAGCTAGCGGCGACTCCCCATTGCTCTTCACCAAGGCACTAGGAGCCGTTCCGATAACCGCCGCCATTTGCTCGGTCACGCGCTGGCGGTAGGGCGCAATAGTGGCCACTGCCGTAGGGTCGTCGGCGAGGGTTTTGCCAACGGGTTGGGCCGTAACGGGCTGCAACGTTGGCTTAGCCACATAGGCAGCCCGCTGGCAGCCCGACGAAAGCGCTAGGGCGGCTAGCAGGCTCAGTGCTGCTGTGCGAGAGAAGAGAAAATGCATCGGAGGTGTGAAGAAGAGGACTGCGGACCACAAAGATACAGCCGCCGCACGGGAGTTGTTCGGATGCTATGTATTTGTAAATCCTAAAGCCGCGAACGAAGGGGACCGGGCTTCGGTTCACGGTGGCTGGTAGAAAACAGCTGCTAGCGAGTCAGATCGTAGCTTAGAAGCACGTACAATCGGTTGACGCGACTACCAAAACCGAGGATGTCGCTAAACCCATCCGAACGCTCGTACCGCACCGAAGCGGCCACATTGCGCTTATCGGGACGGGCAGTAGTCAGACCGACTCCCCCAACCAGTCCCTGCTCGAACCGACGAGACTCAACTACCGGTGTCCAGGGCGCGGGAGGAATTGTTCCCGTTGTTGGCGGATACACATTGCGGGCTTCGTTATCGGCTTTCAATAGATGGTTGAAGCTGTACCCGACTTGCAGAAACGGTTGAATTCTGCCTCTGGGATAGGTGTAGCAAACCAATACAGGAACCCGAATACCTGTCAACTTAGCCCGATACTCACGGCCAAATCCTGTTGCATTGCGATACTTAGGCTCATAGCGTTGGCTCTCATATAGCGTTTCGACTCGCGCCGAAAGTGTTCGGTTAAACCCTATAAGACGCAGATTGAATGCTACTCCTAGTACTGGTTGAATAGCGCTATTACCTCTGAACGTTATCGTTTTACCCGGGTAGTTTTCGTTTAAAACTAGTTGACTTGTCTCGCCCCCAACCACAAAGCCAAGCTGCACTCGGTTTTGGTGGCTCTTACTGGCAGGGGTAGCCGATGGTGCGCCCACACAATCGTTGTAGCGGCGCACAAAACTGGCCAGTTCGTTTAAGCCATAGCGTATGGAGTTGATTGAGGGCTGAAGCACCAAACACTGCTTGGTAGCAGCCGCTAATACGTACCGAAACTCGTCTGACTTTCTTTGGTAAGTGACTCCATTCTCCACTACTCGCCGGGTGCTTTGCAGCAGTTCTTGCACTGGTGCATCTGCGGTAAGCAAATAGTAGTGGTCTTTATCGGCTTGGTCGCGCAGGTATAGCAAGCTAGCTGACCCACGCACAATCACCTCTAGAAAAGAGGGCCGCTTGATGGTGTCGGCTGGGGCATCCAGCAAGGATGGACGTCCCACGGAATCTGCTAACAGCACGGTTTCTGTTTGGTAGACCCGGTCGCCGTTGAACCCGTAACCCCGCAATTGCCGCGGTTGGTATTCCGTAATGGGGGCTCCTTCCGATGCTCTAAAGCGGGCCAAACGGGCGTTGCGCTGTGCTCCTCGAGAATCTACTTCGCCACGCAGTGTATCACCGGAAAGCGGTAATACGTAACCAGGTCGAAAGTTAGTTTGGGCAAGCGCTACGGTGCAGCTCAAAAGCAAGGGCAGTAATAGGAGTAATTTTCTTGGCATTTGTAAGCAACTAGAAATAAAACAACAAGGGCAGAATAATCTTATCCGTTAAAAGCCGGCAAATATAGCCGAACCCTTCTTGTCTCTCCAACTCCCGTATCTGTCCTCGAACCGGTATCTTTAGCCCGCTTCTGCGCTGTTTCTCTTCCCCACCTGAGTTTCGTTATGCCTGACACGCCGCGCCCCGCGTCTGTTTCCTTTTCTGAATTTGAACCTGTAAGCACAGAAGCCTGGCAGGCTCGTATTGCGCGCGACCTAAAGGGCGCGGACCCAGCCCTGCTGCGCTGGCAGACGCCAGACGGCTTCACGCTAGAGCCTTTCTACCACCGCGAAGCCCTGGAGGCGTTGCCCGAACCTGCTGCCCCTCAACTGCGCCCTGGTGCTCTAGGCAATAGCTGGCGCAACGTGCCTACCTACGCGGTGCCAACAGGCGAGCGAGGCCACGCCACCATTCAGCGAGCAGCCGAAGCACTAACCAGAGGCGCAGACGGAGCCCACTTTGTAGTAGCCGATGCCACAACTTTCGATGTGGAGTTTTTGCATGCCCATCTGCCGCTAGACACCACTTATATTGGATACTCGCTTACTGCCGCGCCAGCAGCTTTTGTGCAACGGTTGCTAGCCACAGGCACCACCGAGCTACAGGGATTCTTGCAGCATGACCCCATCAGCAACCATTTGCCCAATGTGAAGGGTCAACTCCAGGAACTGCGGGAGTTGCTTACGCTTACCCAACGCATGCCGAATTTTCGGGCTCTGACGGTGCATGCCGCTTTTTTCGGCAACCGGGGAGCCACTGTTACGCAACAAGTGGCTTTCGCACTAGCCACTGCGGCGGCGTATCTAAGCGAGTTGCCTACCGAGACACTTTCCGTTGCCGACGTAGCAGCAGCTATGCGAGTGCACGTTGCTATCAACCCCAACTACTTTTTTGAAATTGCGAAGCTGCGGGCGTTGCGCCGGCTCTGGGCTACGCTGCTGCACGCCTACGGGCTGCCACCCGAAACAGCTCAGGTGCCAATTTGGGCCGAAACTTCGTCGTGGAGCCAAACCACGCTTGATGCGCACACCAACTTGCTGCGCGTGACGACCGAGGCCATGAGTGCCGTGCTCGGCGGCGCCGACGTGCTCAGCGTCCGCCCCTTCGATTGTCTGTTTCACGACCCCAATGAATTCTCGGACCGGCTGGCGCGCAACCTGTCGGTGTTGCTGCGCGAGGAAGTAGGCTTGGGACAAGTGCAAGACGCGGCTGCCGGTTCTTACTATCTGGAAACCCTCACCGATACCTTGGCCCGCGGAGCCTGGACTTTGTTTCAGAAGATTGAAGGTAAAGGTGGGCTGCCAGGGGCAATTGGCATGGTGATGCAGGAATTGCACGAGGCCGCGCAAGCGCAGTTCCGGCGCATTGCCACCGGCGAGCAAGTGGTGGTAGGTACCAACCGGTTTCAGAACACGCGCGAGCATTTCGACTTCAACCCAAAACGCCTGTTGCGCAGCCGCGAATTCGACTCGACGCGTGCTACCTACCCTTCAGAGGTGCTACGGTTAGCTACCAGCCTGCACTTCGAGCGCCGGGAGAAAAAGCGGAAGCGGGCGGCGGTAGTACTCCTTGGCTCGCACACCAACCAGCTGATTGAAGAGTCGTTTCTGCGGCTGCTGTCCGACCAAGAGCAACCTACTCTGCATGAGTCGCACCCGGTGGGGACGTTGTCGGTGCTGTTTTCTTCTACCGAGGAAGCCACGTTGATGTACGCCACGCCCGAGCAGTTCGGCCGATTTGCGCGCTACATCTACCGAATTGCGGACGACGACTCAACCTTTGTGCCCCCAGTCCTAATTACTGCCGACCTGGCTACCCTACAGGAAGCCGTACGGGTGTTTGGCTTTCAGGAATTCACCGTGCAAGGCTACAGCACCGAGGATGTACTAGCCCGGTTGCAAGGAAAATAACCTACCAGACAACCATATAAAATGTTGTTTCCAGCCTTGCTTCCTCTCGTCCCCTCTTATCTGTCATCCTGAGCTTGCGAAGGACCTTCTCACAGTTGAACGTCAGCAGTTGCAACTACTCGTTCAGCAGGCATAAGGTCCTTCGGCTACCGCCTCAGGATGACAAATAAGAGGGGATAATACATAAGGGCTGATAATGATAAAGGAAAACTGTCTTCTTACCGCAAAAGATGAAACCCGACTTTTCGAGTATTCCTTATAATGCCGCACAACTGCCAGCTGTACCACCGGCTGAAGCTGCTACCAACGTCACGCCCGAAGGCATCGAGCTGAAAAGCTACTATACGGCCGAGGACGTAGCTGGCTTCGAGCACCTCGGGTTTGGGGCGGGTCAGGCGCCGTATTTGCGGGGCCCCTATGCTACTATGTATGTGCAGAACCCCTGGACCGTGCGGCAGTACGCGGGGTTCAGCACCGCCGAAGAAAGCAACGCTTTTTACCGCCGCAACCTCGCGGGCGGGCAGAAAGGCCTTTCGGTGGCGTTTGACTTGGCCACGCACCGCGGCTACGACTCCGACCATCCCCGCGTGGTAGGCGACGTGGGCAAGGCCGGCGTGGCTATCGACTCGGTGGAGGACATGAAGATTCTCTTCGACCAGATTCCGCTGGATCAGATGTCGGTGAGCATGACCATGAACGGGGCGGTGCTGCCCATCATGGCTTTCTATATAGTAGCGGCCGAGGAACAGGGCGTGAGCCCCGACAAGCTGGCGGGCACCATTCAGAACGACATTCTGAAGGAGTTCATGGTGCGCAACACCTACATCTACCCGCCGCAGCCGAGCATGCGCATCATTGCCGACATTTTCGCCTACACGGCGCAGCACATGCCCAAGTTCAACTCCATCAGCATTTCGGGCTACCATATGCAGGAGGCCGGTGCCACCGCCGACCTAGAGCTGGCCTACACCCTGGCTGACGGGCTGGAGTACGTGCGGGCGGGCTTGGCGGCGGGCATGACCATCGACCAGTTTGCCCCGCGGCTGTCGTTCTTCTGGGCCATTGGCATGAACCACTTCATGGAAATTGCCAAGCTCCGGGCTGGCCGGTTGCTGTGGGCCAAGCTGCTCAAGCAGTTCGAGCCGCAGAACCCCAAGAGCTTGGCGTTGCGCACGCACTGCCAGACTTCGGGTTACTCGCTCACCGAGCAGGACCCGTTCAACAACGTGGCCCGCACCGCCATTGAGGCGCTGGCCGCCGCGCTGGGCGGCACCCAAAGTCTGCACACCAACGCCCTCGACGAGGCCATTGCCTTGCCCACGGACTTCTCGGCCCGCATTGCCCGCAACACCCAGCTCTACCTCCAGCACGAAACCGACATCACCCGCGTAGTGGACCCCTGGGGCGGCTCCTACTACGTGGAAACCCTCACCCACGAGCTAGCCAACAAAGCCTGGGCGCTGATTCAGGAAGTGGAAGAACTGGGCGGCATGGCCAAGGCCATTGAAACCGGCTTACCCAAACTGCGCATCGAGGAAGCTTCGGCCCGCAAGCAGGCCCGCATCGACTCGGGCAAGGACGTGATTGTGGGTGTGAACCGCTACCGCCTCACCAACGAGCAGCAGGCCCAGGAGACGCAAATCGAAATCCTGGACATCGACAACGCCGCCGTACGGGAGTCGCAGATTGCCCGCCTCAATACCATCAAAGCGGAGCGCGACACCAAAGCGGTGCAGCAGGCCCTAGCTGCCCTCACGGAAGCCGCCCGCTCTGGCGACGACAACCTGTTAGCTCTAGCAGTGCAGGCCGCCCGGCTGCGTGCTACCCTCGGCGAAATTTCGGATGCGCTGGAAGTGGTATATGGCCGCCACCAAGCCACCATCCGCACGGTATCGGGCGTTTACTCGCAGGAAATGGACTACGACGCAGAATTTGCCAAAGCCCGCCAAGCGGCCGACAACTTTGCCGCCAATGAAGGCCGCCGCCCCCGCATGATGGTAGCCAAAATGGGCCAGGATGGCCACGACCGGGGCTCGAAAATCATTGCCACGTCCTTCGCCGACGTGGGCTTCGACGTGGACATTGCCCCCCTCTTCCAAACCCCCGCCGAGGTAGCCCGCCAAGCGGCCGAAAACGACGTGCACGTGGTGGGCGTGAGCAGCCTCGCCGCCGGCCACAAAACCCTGATTCCGCAGCTCATCCAGGAGCTACAGCAGCTCGGCCGCGAAGACATCCTCGTTATTGCCGGCGGCGTCATCCCTGCCCAAGACTACCAATTCCTCTACGATGCTGGCGTAGCCGGGGTGTACGGACCCGGAACGGTCATAGCCGTAGCAGCACAGGAGATATTGGAGAAGTTGGGGGAGTAAGCAACTTTTGAAATATTTCAACAACTAGAATTTACACACATGGTCACTGAAATTAGTAACTTCAAGTCGTGTACTTCTAACATATAGAAGCAAAAGGGCCCGTTACTAACGGGCCCTTTTGCTTTTACATAGTGGTACGCTTGGTTCAGCCTTCACTTACAGAATACATAGTTGCTGCTTATGCTTTTAAAGTGTTATCCATTCGCCATCAGCGGGCACGTGTACTCGATTTGTTAAGTTGTTTTGCTCTACTAGTTTTTGGATGGTGGCGCGGTCTTCGGTACAGTGGTTGACGGTTTCGGTATGGACGGCGTACACCGTGGCTTGCGGCGCATAGTGGGCTACTTTCACTACCTCAACGGCTGTCATAGTAATGGGGTCTCCTACCAGGAACTGGGCGGCACCGGCATTCAGCACGATGGCAGTGGGCTGGTATTGGTCGAGGGCAGCGCTTACCTCTTCGCACCAGATGGTGTCGCCGGCAATGTAGAGGCGCACTTGCTCGGCCTCCACGACAAAGCCCGAAACCGTACCCATTTGCTGCCCGATTTCGCCGGTGCCGTGCTGGCCGCCGGTGCGGTATAGCTGGATGCCTTCCCAATCGAGCTGCTTTTCAATTGGCTGCACGTTTGTAAAGCCTTGGGCTCGGAGCGTTTCCGTATCGGCGGGCTGCGACAGGATGGGCAAGTGTTTGGCGAGGAGTTCTAGCGTGGTAGCATCCCAGTGGTCGGGGTGCGTGTGGGTGAGCAGCACGGCATCGAGCGAGGTCAGCAGCTGGGGTAGCTCATCGGAGGCGAAAGACAGGTCTACCAGCGGGATGCGCCGGTCGTTGCCGGCGGACATGGGCACTGGGTCGTACTGGAACCGGGGCGCCAGCATAGGATCTACCAGGATGGTTTTGCCGGCCACCTTCAGCAGCAGCGTGGCATGACGAATTAATTGAACTTGCATCGGAAAAGCGGGTTAAGCACTACCTTGACTGGACGCCGCCGTCGTTCATGACAGCTAGCATCCTGCGGGGCCAAAAGTACCCCTACCCCACTCCGGGCTCAAGAAGGTTACCAATTGGTTACCTGTTCACCTTTTCGTTTCCCACTCATGCGCCATACCTACCACGACATCGAATGCTGCGCCGCCAAAGTGGCTCTCGACCAGATTTCCGGCAAATGGAAGCCCATTATCATCTTTCACTTGTCGTCGGGCCCGCTGCGGTTCACCGAGCTGTGGCGAGAGATTCCGCGCGTGTCGAAGAAGGTGCTGTTGGAACACTTGCGCCAGTTGGAAGCGGCCACCTTGGTGGAGCGCACCGTACACAACGGCTTTCCACCCGAAGTTACCTACCACCTTTCCAGCAAAGGCCAAGAGCTAGCCCCCATTCTTCAGCAACTGGAGCAATGGGCCCTAACCCACATAGAAGGCGTGGTGCAGATTTCCTGATCGTACTGCTGGTTACGTATAAAATGGTGCCAGCAATACACTAATGGCTTTTAAGTTGGTGCCCCTCTTCCGGAGGATGTCGTGCATGAAGCGAGGTGAGCCGGGGGTGGGGTGCGCAACGTAACTATACACAAATTAAAAAATCCACTTTAGGCGCCCTTGCAAGCGTACCAACCAATTCAGATTTCATGCGCATCGACGAAATAGACCAAGAAGACGCCGACATCGACTGGTTTGCTACTGATGGGAACGGCCACGTTATCCACGTAGCATCGGGCGGCGGTATACTGCCGGAGTCGGTGGCGGCTTCGCAGGAGGTGCTGCTGGAACTGCACCAGTATTTCCTGATGCTGCCGGAACTTGAGGTGGCGGAGGTAGTGAGTGGCGCGGAAGAAGCGAGCAGCTACCGGAGCGTTGGACGCTATGCCCGACGGGGGCTGTTCTCGTTCGAGAAAACCCACCTGCACGAGCGGGCCGATACGCGCTACCACTTGGTGGCTCGGCCGCTTCGGCCGCTCCTAGTGGCCGAGCTGCCCAAAAACATAGCGCAGCTACTAACTCGAACTCTATTGCCGGGGATAGTGGCAGAACTAGTACAACTAGATAGCGCCACCATCTTATAAACCATACGCCAGCCCGCCCTACAGCGGGCTGGTTTCGTTTGAGCCTGTTGCGGTAGCAAACTGCTTTAACTAGAGTCCTGCTAGCACACCACAAGAAGAGAAGCGCTAATTAGGTAATGGCAACTGCTTTAAGAACAGTGGCAACAAAGGAATATGTCCCTTCGCAGCTGACGACTATTCTCGTACCGCCATCCGGTTCAACTTGTCTGTTCGCCATGAACTCAATGGCTTTTGCTGGAACCGCCACTTACTAGGCAGCGGCTGCTGTAACCATACAAGCCACCCGGTTTGCTGACGCGTTACGGTTGGTTACGTGCATGTAGTGTAGGAAGTGAAAAGGCCAAGGTGTAATGATGTCTTTGCCTATTCCGTTATTTATACTAATTCCAAATAGCTATTGAATTGTTCAGCTAAATGATAGTACTTTGTGCTATCAAGAACAATTCTATATAAGCATGAACAAGTCTTTTTCACTGCGTTGTGGTTTTTGGCTGTGGCTGCTGTTACTGGCAGTCAACTTACATGCTGCCAGCGGGGATTTCGGTACGATAACGGGCCAAGTCCGGCGTAGCGACGGTCAGCCAGCTGGTTTTGTCACGGTGGCCTTGCAAGGCACCAACCAGGGCACCACCGCTGACGAACAAGGCCGCTACCGCCTGGAACGGGTACCAGCAGGCACGTATACGCTGGTAGTGCAAGGTGTGGGCTACACGCCCTACGAGCAGACGGTGGAAGTGAAAGCCGGGCAAAATGCCCCCGTTGCTATACAGCTGGCTGCAAGTGCTACCAACCTAAACGAAGTGACGGTATTAGGCCGCAGCTACACGGCCTATCAGCGCGACGCCACCAACATTGCTACCCGCTCCGAAACCCCCTTGCGCGATATTCCGCAGAGTGTGCAGGTGCTGCCCGAAGCCGTGTTGCGCGACCAGCAGGTACAACTGCTGCAAGAAAGCATCCGCAACTTTGCCGGTATCAACCAGTTTGGGGGCTACAACGACTTTACTATGCGCGGCTTCCGGTCCACGACCGGCAATTTCGCTTACAACGGCCAGCGCCTAGGCGGCTCTTCGTACACGCCCCAGCCTACCTACAATTTAGAAAGCGTAGAGGCTATTAAAGGCCCCGCCTCGGTGCTTTATGGCTTTGCTGCTCCGGGAGGCATCATCAACCAAACCACCAAGCTGCCCGAGGCCACAGCCCGCCGCGAAGTACGCCTTACTTATGGCAGCTACAACCAGCTGCGCGGCGTGGCCGACGCTACCGGCCCGCTAAGTCCGGACGGTAAGTGGCTGTACCGAGTGGTGGCGGGTGCCGAGCGTACCGACCACCAAATGCGCGACTGGAAAACCCGCAACGTCTTTATCAATCCGTCCTTCACGTTTCGTCCCAAGGACGGTACAACGCTTACCCTGACCACTTCCTACTTTCTGCAAAACGAAGATGGCGGCACCTGGTACAACCGGGGCATCATGGCCGTGGAAGGCGACGTGAGCGTGCTGCCGCGCGACTGGAGCCACCACGACTCCAACGACAAAGGGTCTGACCGCATTGCCAATGTGCAGCTGCTAGGCCAGCACCGCCTCTCCGACAAGCTTTCGGTGAACGTGCTGGGCCGCTACAGCTACTATCACTCCATTCAGCAGTACCACCACATCAACCGCCGCAGCTACAACCCGGCCACGCAAACCATCGGCCGCCACTTCCGCGACTTCGACAACGTGACGCAGGATGCTTTCGTGAACGGCTACCTCACTTGGAAGCCGACCACCGGGCCAGTGGAGCACACCATTCTGGCGGGCGTAGACTACGGCCACTCTGCCAACGGCTACGACTATGCGCAGAGCTACGACGGCGTGCCGGGCCTCAACATCTTCAACCCTCAATACGGCCAAACCGACCGCCGGGCCTACCGCGGAGAAGGCTACAATGCCCGCTACGACAACCCCACCAACTTCATTGGGGGCTACGTGCAGGACCAACTCACGCTCACGCCTCAGCTCAAAGCGGTGTTGGGTTTGCGCTACGACTATTACCGCACCACCAGCCTCGACCAGGACCGCACCGAGCAGGTTTCCGACCCCGCGGCAACCGTAGTGCTGACGCGGGACACGTCGTCGGCCTCGGCCTTGGTGCCCCGCGCCGGGCTGGTGTACCAGCCCCTGCCCGAGTTGAGCTTGTACGGCTCTTACAGCCAGAGCTTCGAGCCCCAATATTCCAACCTGCCCCGCGCCGGTGGCCCCTTCGACCCCGAAACCGGCCGGCAATGGGAAGTAGGAGCCCGTACCGAGTTGCTGGGCCGCCGCTTGGTGGGTTCGTTGGCGTTTTACCGCATCCGTAAGGTGAACATTCTTACCACTGACCCCACCGACCCAGACGGGCAACGGCAGATTGCCGGCAACGAAGCGACCAGCAAAGGCGTGGAAGTATCGGTAACGGGCCGCGTGCTGCCCGGCCTGAACTTACTTGCTAATTACGCTTACAACGAAGCGCGCATCACCAAAAACGGCAACCCCGACCAGCCTTATGGCTCGCCCTGGTTCGAGAATGCGCCCAACCACACCGGCAACGCATGGGCGGTGTACACGCTACAGCGCGGCACGCTGACCGGCCTTGGCTTCGGGGGGGGCGCCTACCACGTGGGCAAGCGCTACAGCTTCGACTCTGGCTTCTCGATTCCGGCCTACACCACCTTCGACGCGGTGCTGAACTACCAGCGCCAGAACGTGTCGTTGGCCTTGAACCTGTACAACCTCGCCGACACCCGCTATTACTCGGGCGTCTTTTTCCGGGACATCGTGTGGGTGGGCAACGGCCGCTCATTTCGCCTGACAGCCGGCTACACGTTCTAACTGCTGTTGCATGGCTCGCTCTGCTCTTACCCGCCGCCTGTTTGCGCTGCACAGTTGGCTGGGCCTGCTGACGGGAGGGCTGTTACTGGTGGTGAGTTTGAGCGGGGTAGCCCTGCTTTTCGAGCCCGAACTCGACCACACCCTAAACCCGCACCTGCTGACAGTAGCCGCGCCGCCTGGCGCCCGACCTTCTTTGGACGGGGTGCTGACGGCGGCGCGGCAACGGTTTCCCCAGCCGGCTTACCTGCGCCTGCGGCGTATTTCCGCTACTCCCACAGATGCCATCGAGGTCAGCGTTGACCAGCCCGACCACACCTGGACGCTGGCTTACTTCGACCCATACACAGCTCGCTATCTAGGTCAGCGCAATGCGCGGGCGCATTTCTTCGGCTGGCTGCTAGGCCTGCATTACAGCCTGCTGGCGGGCAAAGCTGGCGAGTTAGTGGTGGCGCTGCTGGGGCTGGCCTTAGTACTGAGTGTGCTCACGGGGGCAGTGGTATACCGCAAGCACCTAACTACCGGTATTGCTGCTCCGGCAGCGCCTCAACTGGAAAAACTGGCGCACCGCTTCCTCTGGTTTGCACCGAATAGTTGGCGTTTGGAGCCTGGTGTTCAACTTGGTGCTGGCAGGAAGTGGCGCGTGGATGCTGCGCGCGGCGTTTCAGCCTAGCACTTACCAGGCTGAAACGGAAGTATCCTTGCAAATTCAGCCAGCTGTAGAAGTGCCGCTCGATACGCTGGCGCGCCGGGCAACACAGGCTGTGCCAGGTTTCGAGCTGCAAGGCATGGCACTACCCAAATCCCCTGCCGATACGGTGGTCCGGGCCCTGGGGCGCCTCACCAGCAGCCCGCTTTACGGGAATTTCAGTGAAACCATAGAGCTGTCAGCGCGGACTGGCCGGGTCCTCGCGGCCCCCGACGTGCGCCAGGCCTCCTTAGGCGAGCGGGCTGAGCTGGTGGCTTTCACCCTGCACTTCGGCCAGTTTGGCGGGTGGCTGGTGAAGGTTTTCTGGGCGCTGGGTGGCCTCTCCCCCGCCTTACTTAGCCTCACGGGCTTTCTACTTTGGTGGCGCCGCCAACCGGCCATCAAACCAACGAGTCAGCGCCCTTCGCAAATCACTCCGCCAACAACTAATGGCATGCGGCCGGTTAGGTAGTAAGCACTGTGCTCTACAGAGTGGGTGTTTGGCGGCGAAGTGAATAACCCTAGTACAGTCTTTCCTGGCACAGCATGCCGCAGCTACCCTAGTTGCCGGCGGGCCAACTGCTTTCCACCACTTCCGCTTGAATTGGCCGGAAAGAAACCTGCTTCTGTACATCGACCAGCTCGGTAGCGCCGGCTTTGCCCCGCAGTTGGTGGCTGCCAAGCAGGGTGAAATGGTATTCCGGATACGCTCCTATCTGCTGATAAAGGCTAGCCGAAATCAGGAACTTGCTACCCAGCGCATTGCATTGCGCCTGAATGCGAGCCGTGGTGTTGAGCACGTCGCCGTGGTAGACTAGCTCGCGGTGCGCCGTGCCAACCAGCACCGTAGTGACGCGCCCACCGTGGGCGCCGGCCTTGAACTCGGGCACCACCCCGTATTTGCGCAAGTAGTGGCCGCGGCGCTCTTCAATGCGGTGCTGCATTTTGAAAAAGCAGTGCAGGCAGTTCGCATGTGCCACACCCAGCTTGGAAGGCCACGTCACCACTACTTCGTCGCCGACGTATTGGTACACCTCGCCCCGGGTAGCCTCAATAGCCACGCTAACATCGGAAAAGAAGTCGCGCACAAAGCGGCTGTATTGGTCGTTGCCGAGGGTTTCGGCCAGGCGGGTTGAGCCTTTCAAGTCCACGAACAGGAAGATGCGGTCTTCGGTAACGGGCTGCTGATAGTGGCCTGCTAGCAGCTGCATCAGGCGGCGGCGGTCCATGCGCAACAGCAACTGGCGCAACAGCGTTGTCACGAATCCCCCAAACAAGTAAATCATGAATACTCGCAGCGCGTTCTGCACTGGGCCGGGAGTCTTGCCCGTGGGCGGTATCCAGAGCTGCGGCAAATCGAGTACGTGAGCCACCCACATAATAGCCCCATAGAGCACGCTCAGCAACAGCAAATGGGCCAAGCCTTGCAGCAGCGTAGCCAGATGCAGCTTCAGGCGCTGCACCAGAGCCGGAAACACCACCACCTCCAACACGCCCAGGATCAGCCCAATAGGGAGGCCAACCAGTGCCAGGAGCAACAGTGCCTGCCGCGGCACCCACAGCAGCAGGGCCATGGCTTCGAGTACCCCAACAAATACCACCCCAATACTTCCAACCGTTTGGAAGACATGGCGTCGCGTGGCCCAAAAACGGGCTCTACGTGCGGCAGAAGCACTGACAGTAGACATAAGCGCACTAAGTTAACCTACAGCGGAGCAGCCGCCACCGCTATGTATCAAGACGAAATTATACCTCAAATACTTGGTATATCAATAAGTGTAGATATAAAAGCAAACAACCCGCCTCATCCGAACGCGGACAAAGCGGGTTGCTACACGAGAAGAACGGCAGCTTAGCTGCGGCGGCCAAAGTCGCGACGGTCGTTGCCGCGCTGGTTGTTCTGGCGGTCGAACATCTGGCGCTGGCGCTCTTGGCGCTTGGCTTCAAGCTGAGCGTATTGCTTCTTCGACAAGGCATCTTTGAGCTTTTTGTCGGTGCTCTCGTGGATGCGTTTGGCTTCGGCTCGCAGTTGGCTGCGGTCGTTGCCGGAGCGGCTACGCAGGGCTTGCATCTGCTGCTGTTGCTCCTGAAAGATCTTCTCGACTTTCGACTTTTGCTTGCTGCTCAAACCAAGTTCTTTGGTCATGGCCTCGATGCGGCGCTGCTGGAATTGGGCACCACGCTCCCCTTTTCCATGCCGATGGTCTTTGTCTTTGTCGTGGTCACGGTCCTGACGCTGCTCCTGGCCAACGGCGGCCGTAGTAGCGGCGAAGGAACTGCTGCCGAAAGAAGCACCAAGGCTGAGAAGAAGGGCGAAACTAAAAAGTTGCTTTTTCATGATGGAGTGGAGTTGAAGTCTGTTTCGAAGGTGTGCTGAACGTTGCGTTCTGAGCTCCTTCATTCAAACCCAATGCCTGTTTGCGCCAAGGTGGGCCACGTTCCATCAAAAGCCCGAAAGAATCGACCAACTACTTAGTTCATTCGACCTTTCGACCTGAGCATAGTGGCCGAAAACAGCGCAGTAGTTTATACAAGATGCAGACCACACAGCTTTCCACCTACGCATGCCTATTTAGGAGGAGCCCAAGCAACCCATAAGGTGACACACGCTAGTAAACAGAACGCCCGCGCCACTCCAACAAGAGCGACGCGGGCGTTGCTGACTTTTCAGCCCTCCCGTTAGGGAATAACTGTGCTACCTGTGGTCGAGAGTGGAATTGTTTCGTGGTGCGTGGCGAGAGTACCGTGGTCTTCGATGTGGGGCGTGGTAAGCCTGGCACTGCTTGTAGAGATGGTGCTAGCTAGCGTGGTGTTACTGGTTGTCGTGCTGTCGGTCGTTACGGCGGCTATCTTCGTCTTGTTGGCGTCGCGCTTGCCAAGCAGCCACCAGGTAGCAGCGGCCGTGGCGGCAGCCAGCAAGGTATTTTTCAGCACGGGGTTGCTGTTGGCGCGGGTGTAGAGGCTGGTTTTCATAACGTAGCCGGGATGGTCGCCGTGTACGTGGCCATCGTCGCCAGCGTGGTGCAGGGCGCCTTGGGGGTTACGGGGCAGTTCGTCGCGCTTTTGCTCTTTGAACATCATTCCCTCGCTCATCTTGTCCATGGCCCGGGGCGCGTGCTTGTTGAAGGAGCTCATCACCTTTCCACCCCCACCGATGTAGATGTCGCGCTCGGGATGCTCGGCGGCGTACAGAATGGCGTTGGCTACTTCTTCCGGCTCGTAAACGGGCGGCGGCAGCTTGGGCTCCTTGTCCATGTAGTTGCGGGCGTGCTGCGGGAAAGGCGTATTAATGGCGGCTGGCTTGATAAGGGTTACCGAAATGGGGGCACCTTCTTCTTCCAGTTCCAGACGCAGCGCATCGGTGAAGCCTTTGATGGCGTGCTTGCTGGCACAGTACATGCCTTGCAGCGGAAAAGCCACATCGGAGGCCACACTGCCCACGTTGATGATGGCGCCGCCGCGCTGCTTGAGGTGCCGGGCGGCAGCCAACGAGCCGTAGTTCATGCCCCAGAAATTGGTTTCAAACAAGCGGCGGTTGTCTTCGTCGCTTACTTCTTCCAAGCGGCCCCAAATAGAAATGCCGGCGTCGTTGACCCAGGTATCGAAGCCACCGAAATGCTGAATGGCCGTTTCAGCAATCCGCTCAATGTCTTCGCGGATGGCCACGTCGGCGGCTACGGCTACTACGCGCGCGCCTTGCTCCTGGAGTTGCTGCTCGATGTGGTGTAGCTCGGTTTCGTTGCGGGCAGCCAGCACAAGCTGTGCGCCTTTTTTGGCGGCCATTCTGGCCGTAGCCAGCCCGATGCCACTACTGGCGCCGGTAATGACAATGGTTTGTTGCTTTAGGGGCTTGAGGTTGGGGGTCATTCGTTTGTTTGTTTACATCGTGAAACCACACATTCCGTTCACAGCTCCGTTACCATACCTACAGGCTAGTGCTGAAGCGGAGTTGACGGGCTACTGTTGCCGTAGCCAATCAAGAAAATTACATACGCAGACCCGGCGACGAAGATATGGCCCAGTTAAGCGTAACAGCTGAGCTTCAGTTATTTGCCAAGCACCTTCATCAGCCACCACCGTTGCTGATATCTTGGTTTCGCCTTTGCTTTCTTCAGAACATTTCCCTTGAAATCCACTTCTGCATCCATCCGCCGTTGGAGGCTGTAGCGCGAAGCTTGTGCTTCGCGTTTTGTGGAACCAGGTTGTGGCCGGGGCCTGACTCAGATCGGGCAATGGCACGCGAAGCACAAGCTTCGCACTACAGCCTCCAACGGCGGATGGATGCTCTGCGTGCAACCTTTGGAGTGCTAGCTACCTACTATTGCGTAGCAAAACCCACTCCGACTACTCGGTAGGCTTCCATCAAAACACTCCTTTTATGCCGTCACAGCCGGAATCACCGCTGCATTTCGTTCGCCCGACTGTCGTTCTTTTCGATTTAGATGATACCCTCTTCGACCACGCCAACACTGCGCGGGCAGCTTTGGCTGTCTCTACAGCAGGCCTACCCGAGTTTCAGGGTGTGGACCTAGAGCAACTGTATCAGCAGTACAGCGAGATACTCGAGGAAATGCATCCGCAGGTGCTGGCGGGGCGCTATAGCTATGAAGAGGCGCGCCGCCTGCGTTTTCAACGGCTGCTCGCGCCGTATGGGTTAGGTGCCTCCAATGCGGAAGCCGAGCAGTTTGCGCACCGTCACTACGGCCACTACCAAAGCCTGCGCCGGCCAGTGCCGGGAGCCTTACCACTGCTGGAGGCCCTGAAACCACACTTCCGAGTTGGGATAGTTACCAACAACCGCACTTCGGAGCAAAAGGAAAAACTGGCGCAGCTCGGCATGACCCACCTGATAGACGCCCTCATCACGTCGGAAGACGTGGGGGCCACCAAGCCCAACCCTCGCATTTATCAGGTAGCGCTGGAGCGCCTACAGGGTAGCCCCGCCGAAGCCGTAATGGTGGGCGACAATTGGCTGGCCGACGTAGTGGGGGCGCTGGATATGGGTATTCGCCCGGTGTGGCTGAACCGCTTCGGCGGCACCCGCGCCCTACCCCACGTCGACGAAATTACCAGCCTTGAACCCCTGTCCGAAGTTCTGTTGAAGATTACGGGGCCGGTGCCCTTGCCCATCGGTGAAGATGCCGACTTCGTCAACAAAGGGTAGCTCTTGGTACAAGCATAGTCTGCGCATCGAGCAAGCAAAAAGATACGCCACATTTGCTTGCCTTACGTATCCTAAGTGTCCTTTCTAAACCCTTTCTCATGAGCAGAGACACTTTTTCCAGTGGCCCCTCGGGCGTATACACCCAAATAAAGCAAGACGGGCAATTCGTAACGGTTGTGAAGCTGCAAGACGGGCTGCCGAACGCTACACCCGAACTGCGGCAGCAACTCATGCAGCAGCTAAATCTGACACCCAACGACTTGCTGCTCGTGCTGCGCTCTGATGGCAGCGAGCCAGACCAGGGCACGGCACAGGACCTCTACGATCAATACCTCTCCACTAATACTGCCGCCGTGGCCGACGTAACGTGGCAGCCTATACCCTAGGCTTCAACTAGCATTACGCAACAACATAAACAGCCCGGTCCGGCAAGTTGCCGGACCGGGCTGTTTGATTTTAAGAGGCTAGGCCTTGGCTCGCCAGTTGTTCTTGGCGGCATCCTCGTCTTCGCAGGGAAGGTTAGAGGAATGGGTTTGAAAGAAAAGCACGTTTTGCGGAATAAAGTCGTCTTTGGCGCGGGCTTGCAGTGAATGTAGTCGAGCTAAAGCATAAGCCCACCGACCTCCCAAATTGGGGCCGGTGGGCTTATGCTTTAACTGTGTCAGGTGTGGCTTGCCGTTTATACTGCCGGTGCGGTACGGTTGCCCCGCAGCATCCGGTCGATGCTCCAAACACCGGGGCCGTGCGCCCAGATGTAGAGAAACACAAAGCAGTACACCACCGCTGGCTCGCCCTGGTTGATGATGGGCAGGAGCCCCTTGGGGGCGTGCGCCATAAAATACGCCACGGCCATGGTGCCACTGGCAATAAAGGCCGCAAAGCGTGTTAGCAAGCCAATAGCAATCAATATACCACCGGCAAACTCGATGATACCGGCCACTCCTATCAGCGAGGCCAACTCCATGGGTGGCTTGTCGCCGGGAACCCCAAACAACTTTTGGCTGCCGTGCATAGCAAAAAGGACTCCCACCACAATGCGTAGCAGGGCAAAAGCATAGGGAGCGAAGCGGGCTACGGAGTCGTTCATAACTACAATCAGCTAGGGTGTTCTTAGATGCTACATGTCGTGTTTATTCTTGAGGCAGTAGACCAAGGGCTACTTCGTTGCCTTGCTGAATAGCCAAGTCGCGGGCCGTGAGGCCGCGCACGTCGCGCAGGGAAGCATCGGCGCCGGCTTGCAGTAATACGGGCACAATGTTGTGGCGGCCGAACAGTGTGGCAAACATGAGGGCCGTGCCATCGTTGCCGTTGCGGGCGTTGAGGTCGGCACCGTGCTCGATGAGCAGCTGCGCTATTTCGGGAAAGCCTTTGAAGCTGACGCCCATCAGGGCGGTGTTGCCGCTGGCATCGTGCACGTTGGGGTTGGCGCCAGCTTCGAGCAGCAGGCGGGTGGCTTCGAGGTGGCCGTCGTAGGCAGCAATAATGAGGGCAGTGAAGCCTTTGCCATCCTGCGTGTTTACGTCGACGCCTTCGGCCAGCATGGCTTTAAGAGCATCTACATTGCCTTTGCGGGCGGCGTCAAACAGCAGGTCTTCGGGACGGGAGGAAGTGAAATCCATGTACGAGCGGAAAAGTTTCTATCAATAGTTGGCGATAATACGATAACCATTGAAAATTGATTGTTTCCCTGGCTTTGTGGCACCTCCGTGGAAAAAGAACCCTGCTACCAGACAAATGCGCAGTTTATGCGTTTAGCAGGTGGTTTATTTTAACACCCATTTCCACATGGATCTGCAACTCACCAACAAAGTAGCGTTAGTTACTGGCTCTACGGCCGGTATCGGGCTAGCCATTGCGCGCCGCCTGGCAGCCGAAGGTGCCGAAATCATCTTGACGGGCCGCACCGAAGCACGCTTGCAAGAAGCCAAGGCCACTATTCTGGCCGAAACACCGGGCGCCACCGTGCGCGGCGTCGCCGTCGATTTCAGCCGCTCCGAGCAAATTGATTACCTGCTCATTCAAGTACCTACCGTGGACATTCTGGTCAACAACGTAGGCATCTTCGAGCCCAAGCCATTCGCTGAAATACCTGACGAAGACTGGCTCCGCTTCTTTGAAGTAAACGTGCTAAGCGGCGTGCGGCTTTCGCGCCAGTATTTCCCCCAGATGCTCGACAAGAAGTGGGGCCGCATCCTGTTCATCTCCAGCGAATCGGGCCTACAGATTCCGGAAGAAATGATTCATTACGGCACCACCAAAACGGCACAGCTAGCCGTGGCCCGCGGACTGGCAGAACTCACCAAAGGCACCGCCGTGACCGTCAACTCGGTATTGCCGGGCCCTACGGCCTCCGAGGGAGTAGAAGAGTTTATTCAGAAAATGTCGGCCGAAGGCAAGAGCAAAGAGGAAGCAGAGCGCGAGTTTTTCCAGAATGCTCGCCCCTCTTCCTTACTCCAACGTTTCGCCACCACCGACGAAGTAGCGAATATGGTAGCCTACCTCGCCAGCCCCTTGGCGTCTGCCACCAACGGTGCCTCTGTCCGGGTAGATGGCGGCGTAATTCGCAGCATTGGCTAAGCTTGCCCTCACACTATTTAGTTTATCCTGCCGTCTTGCTGAACGAAGGAAACGCACCAAAGCCGTAGTATGGTCATGCTGAGCGGAGTCGAAGCATCTCGCTAGTGTGATAAACCCTCTTAGCAGTGCAACGAGTCGAGCGAGATGCTTCGGCTGCGCTCAGCATGACAATAGTATCACAACATCGGCACGCGAGATGCTTCGGCTGCGCTCAGCATGACCGATATAGTTTGGCTACGTCAGCATACGAGACATTTCGGCTTCGTTGCATCCTTGGCTTGATGCGCCACCTGCGCAGCAAGACCGGTAGGATAAACAATGGCACACGCCAGATGCTTCGACTAACAGACGCCATATCAAGCCTGGCGTTTTAGTTGGGTTGCCATGACGGTGCGTGGAATACTTCGATTCCGGTTAGCCTGACGAGAATAGGTTAAAGAGCTTCTGCAGATCAATAAATAAGAATCAGCACCACGGCTACTATCCACAGCAGCATGCCCACTACCGCGGTATTGACGCGTACTTCAGCCGGACGCTTGGGCAAGACTCCTACCACGGCCACCCCCATCAGCACGAAGGGCAACAAAGCCATGGGACCACTGTAAACACCGCCGCCGTAAGGCTCGAAGGGTTCGGGACCATCAGGGGAAGCAGGCGAACTAACTTTGCGGACCACCCGGAGCAGCGGCGTTCGCCACACCGTTACGAACTGGCCTTCGCGGGCCCGGTGGCCAATGGCGCTAGGCAACCGAAACTTGGTGTTGGGCGTGAAGACGTCGTAAGCCATTTGAGGGTTGGCGGCCGATACACTGATCGAAACTATTTGGCGCTCTAGCACCGGCTCGTTGGCATACTCGCGCAGGGGCAGCACCCAATCGAGGGCTAGGAGCAAGCAAAACGCGAGTAGCGCCCAGTTCACCCACCGGGCCTTGGGGGCAGCCCGCGCCAACAGTACTTTAGTTGGATCAGGAGGGCGGACGGGCAGCGCAAACGATTCGGGCTCCTGCTGCATCAGCCGGTCGTAGGCCCAGCGCCGGCGCGGGTCGGCCAGAATCTGGTAGCCTGCATAGGCCGCTTGGAGTCGGTCGTTGAGGGCTGGATCAACGGTGGCCCGACGGTACATGCGGGCGTGCATCTGCCGGTACGCCCGCTCAATTTCAGCTACGGTAGCTGTGTTCGGAACGCCCAGGATATAATAGTAATTCTGCATAAAGTGTAGCTATCCTTCCGAAGTCATAAAGTAAGATGAAACCCTCTCAATGGCAACACTTTATTCGGGCGTTGCGGTTTCTACAATCTTCTTTTTAAAGCTTCAAGAAAGGCCACACACAAAGCGCCCAAACTACCGAGCAGCTAGCCTAGTAGCATCGTGGCTAAGCAGTATCTCTATACTGCATATAATCTAGCCACTACTCCATTAGCCTTTCCAGATACGCTCTTTGGTCCAGCGACCATCTACCCTTAGCAGTGGAGTTCGTGGTTCTAGAACCAAAGAACCGACGCGCATTACCGAATCGAAGCAAGCTACCCTCTACCCTACTGCGCGTAGTAGCTTTCGGCGCAGCCAAGGCCAGTGGGCAGCCCGCACCACTAAGTCTACCAGCCAGGCCTTACTGGCCATAAAACGCATAAATCGGTAGCGCTGAGCCAATTCTCGCCCAATCCACCGCTCTACTTGCTGCGCGTAAGCAGCCAGGAATGCAGCATCAAAGCGCTGAGCCTCGAAGCACGCCTGCACCTGGGCTGCGGCCAATATGCCACTATGTACCGCTTTGTCGATGCCGTGTCCTTGCAACGGATCGATGAGGGCGGCGGCATCGCCGCATAGCAGTGTGCGGTGGCCGTGCACGGGGCGGTTGCTACCGCCCAACGGGAGCCCAAAACCCGTAATAGGTGTGAGAGCCTCGGCCTGGGCAAAGCGTGGCGCTAGGTGCGGATGATTGGCTAGTAGCTCGCTCAGTTCGTGTTTTAGGTTGAGGCGCCGGGCGGCCACTTCCTCCGACAGCACTCCGAAACCTACATTGTACACGCCACCGCCCACCGGGAACACCCAACAGTACCCGGCCCGGTATTCGCGCAAAAAGTAGAAATCCGAAGTGTCTTCGGGGGCATCAGCAACGGCTTTGTAGTAGGCTCGTACGGCGGCGCAATGGTAAGCCCGGTCGAGAGAAGCGTGCGGCATGAGGGAACGAGCCACCACGGAGTTGGCCCCGTCGCAGCCGATGACGAGGGCTGCCCGGAGTGGCGGTTGGGCTGCATCGGCCGACGTTAGCGTGACACCGTGTTTGTCGGTTTGCAGGCTGCGAACAGTGTAGTTTTCCAGTATTTCCGTGTTGGTGTGTCGGCGCACCAGGGTTAACAGGGCTGCATCGAAGTGCAGACGTGGACTGTTGAATGCGGGATTGTGCCAGGCAATACGCAGTTCCTCGCCGCTCGGCGCCAGCAGACGGCTGTGCGTGGTTGGTGCCTGGTGCGAAGCCAGCAGTGTGCGCAGCTCGGTGACGTAACCGGGGTCGAGACGCGCGAGGTGCTTGAGGGTTGGACTGGGTATGGCGTCGCCGCAGATTTTGTCGCGCGGAAATTGTGCTTTGTCTACCAGGGCTACACGCTTGCCGCTGTGGCGTAGGGCCAGCGCGCAAGCGGTGCCCGCTGGCCCGGCTCCTACAATAACTACGTCGTATTCGGTGGTAACGGGCACGGGCGAAGGTACTGCGCCGTTGCGGCTTGTTGCTTGACTCAGGTTAAGAGCGGAACGGGGCTTTGTCTGGTTTCACTTGAGCGTTAGCCGTCAATTGCTTCCTGCAAAAACTCGCAGAAAGGCTGCATGGCACGGAAAACGGTAGGCACGTAGGTATCGAGGTCGAGCTTGCGGGCGGTAGCGTCGGGTACAGAATGGCTTACAATAAAGCTTTTGTGCTTTAGTAGCTCGATTTCGGGGTGGTCGGTTGGGTAGCCAGCGGGAGCCTTTTTCAGCTTTTCACCTTCTACCCCGGCAAAATATTGACGGAACTCCGGTGCTTGCAGCAACTTGTAAAGCGCAGCGCTGTTGTAGTCGATTTCCTGGCGGATACGGGCCAGTTGCTCCTTGTCGGGCTCGTACATTCCGCCTGCCAACAAGGTTTGCCCGTTGGGGCCTAGCTGTACGTAGTAGCCGGGGCTGTTGCTTTTTTTGCCGCCGCCAGAGAAATAGGCGCTGAAATGCGTTTTGTAGGGTCGCTTGTTGCGGGAAAAGCGCACGTCGCGGTAGATGCGGAAGATGCACTGCTTGGGTTCCAAACCCACCAATGCCGGGTCGTGCGCGGCCATTTGCTTCAACCAGCGCCCTACGGCTGCTTCAAATTCCGGCCGCAGTTTGTCGTAGGTGGCTTTGTGGTCCTGAAACCAGTCCCGCTCGTTGTGCTGCGTGAGTTCGGCAAGAAAATCGTAGAGTTGAGGCGTGTTCATGAAAAGTAGTTGGCGGCCATTAGCAAACGAAAAAGGGCCGCGAGTATAAGGCAAAACCAAACATTCCAACCGTTACTGCCGCTTGGCTTGCCGCATTTCTTGCTGCCGCATCGGCATCACATCAATGGTTGAAAACAGGGATGCTGGCGCTACAGGCTCGGTTTCGCGGCGCTTGGCGCCGCCATCCTTGCCGATAAGCAACGCCGTGAAACCGGTAGTTGAAACCCGGAGGTTTTCAGTGAGGTACTTTTTGTCAGCAGGCGAGAGTTGATTGAATAGCACTTCCTGCACCAGCAAGTCGCGGGCATCGAGGTCGGCGCGGGCGGGGGCCAGCAGTTGGCGTTGGCGCAGCAGATCGGCATCCGTGGCTGTGGGCGCGCAAAGTAGCAGCACTCGTTTTTGCCACCGGCTGGCTTTCAGCAGCGTAGTCAGGGAGCTTTTAGGCGAAGTGGTGGTTTGCCCTTTCGCTACAGCAGCGCACAGAAAAACGCCCCCAAGTACAAGCAGCCAGCCAAAAGAAGTGAAGCGCATGGTGACGTGGAAAAGCCAGTGAAGTAGGTATCTAACGTGAAACAGGCCCTAAAGGCTGAGGTTTGCTACTAAGCCTCTCGAAGCCAAGCAGGCACAAGAGGTTAATCAGGGCGCCACTACTTTCAACGCAGTTCCCCTTTTTACGCTGGCGGCAACACTGCTTCCAGCCACTCGAACACCGCTTGGTAAGCGGCAGCCCGCACCGCCGGAGCCGACAGAAACAAGTCGTGGATGCCACCTTCTATGGCTTTCACCGTCACCTTGCTGCCGAGCCGCGGACTTAGCTGGCGGATGTGTGCTACATCGAGCACGATATCAGAACGGTGAAAATCATTAGACCATTTGCGGCCGTAGGCGGTGCGGTCGGAGTGCAGCACCAGTACCGGTAGTTGCAGGTTGAGGCCGCGCCGTATCTGCCGGTGACCGAGCCGGATGGCGCGCAGCCAGCCCGCATTGATTGTGAATACCCGGTTGGGTTTCCATGCCAAGTCGTAGTCCCACTGGCCGCGGTAGGCCCGGTGCAGGCTTTGGCCGTAGGTATCGGAGAGGCTGGCGGGCAGCTTCAAATCGGGCAGAAAGGCGCCGAGGCTAGTTACCAGCGGCACACTCAGCTTTCGATACCAAGGCTGAAACAAGTCGAAAAACGGGCTATTCAAGACCAGCGCCGCCAGGTCAGCCGTTGGGCGGGCCTTGGCATAAAGCGAGATAATCAACCCACCCGTAGAATGGCCGCTGAGCACCATAGTGCTGCTGCCCTCAGCCCGAATAACGGCTAAAGCCGCGTCGAGGTCGTCGTAATATTCAGCTAGGTCCCGGACGTTGTTGGGGCGCTGGTGTCGTAAGATGGCCCGGCCATACTTGCGCAAGTCAAGGGCATAAAAGCGGAAGCCGTGCGCGGCATACTCGGTGGCCATGTCGCGCTGGAAAAAGTAGTCGTTGAAGCCGTGGACGTAGAGGACTGCGCGCGTGGCGGCTGGCGGCTTACGGTAGCGCACAAGTGTAGCCCGCACCGGGCCCTCGTAGTCGGCAGACTGCGGCAGATGGCGCAACTCGAAATCGGGGCCTAGCGGGTCAGGTAAGTAGGTGTCAGGGTCGGGGTCAGGAGAGGAAGCCATGGTAAAGAATACGGAAATAACTGGAAAAAGCTTAGGCAAGACCCGCCGTATCTGTTCACACAACCACCCTTCTTGTTCAGCTAGAGGATGCCGTTACCAGCGGGCAGTACTCTACGCTGCGGGCCCGCTTGGTCTTGCTTTCGATTAGCATCTAGTAGAAAATTGCTGCTCCTTCTTCCGCACTGCCGCGCATACTATTAAAACAATAACTTTCTCATTTTCAATAGCCCATCAATTACAAAGCTTGATTATATACTTCCTGCTATACTAAGGTGCGCTTATAGTCCGTTGAAGACGCAAAAGAAGCTGGCCGACATTTTGCACTGTCTGCTGACGAGCTTCAACTACTCCCCTCTTCATGCGACTCCTTGCCCTGCTGGCGGCGGCCTTGCTGCTAACTTTGTGTGCCCGTTCTGCTGCGCCCCTCATGATGACCGTCGAACCCGATCCGGCATTTCGTGCCCAACAACAGCAGTACCCGCGCGTGCGCGATGCGTATGCCCTGCACGAAGCCAATCTGCACGCGCTGCTACGGCGCAATGGCATTCAGCCAGGACGGCTGGAGCTGTACCTTCGGGCATTCAAGGTGGGTCGGCGGCTAGAAGCGTGGGGCCGCGAACAAGGCACCGGCGAGTTTGTGCTGTTGCGTACGTATCCCTTGGCTGGCACTTCTGGCGCGCTCGGTCCCAAGCGTAAAGCCGGCGACAAGCAAGTGCCGGAAGGCTTCTACGTCATCAACCGCTTCAACCCCGCCAGTAAATACCACTTGTCGCTAGGCCTCGACTACCCCAACACCGCCGACTTGCGCCACGCCGCCCCCGACCCTGGCGGCGACATTTTCATTCACGGCTCCAACGTCACGGTTGGCTGCTTGCCCATCACCGATGCGGGCATCCGGGAGCTGTACGTGTTGGCTACGGAAGCCCGTAGTGCCGGCCAAACCGACATTGCCGTGCACATTTTCCCGTTTGAAATGACTGCCGAAAACCTGGCCCGTCGGGTAGCTAGCCCGCATCTTGGCTTCTGGCAGGGTTTGGTGGCCGGCTATCAGTATTTCGAAGATCATCATCAGCTTCCGGCAATGCATGTAGATGCCCGCGGTGCATACGCAGTGGAGTAGTACGTAGCATCGAGAAAGAGCTTAGCGCTACTGCCTATCTTGCCGCCATGCCCGCTATTCTCACCCCCGACGATTTTCCTATTCCTAAGAACCTTCGCGACTCGGCAGTACTGGTGCCCATTTTTCAGGATGCTGCCGGGGAGCTACACGTAGTAATGGTCCGCCGCAGTAGCTATGGCATTCATGGCGGCCAATTGGCTTTTCCGGGCGGCAAGCACGAGCCCACCGACGCGTCGTTGCTGGCCACGGCCCTGCGCGAGGCCGAGGAAGAGGTTGGGCTGGCACCTGCCAATGTAGAAGTTTTGGCCGCGCTGCCAACCGTAGATGTACCTAGCGGCTTCCGAATTGCGCCGTTCCTAGGCTTGATTAAGCGGCCAGAAGTGTGGCAGTGGCAACAGCGCGAGGTAGATGAAGTGCTGGAAATTCCGCTTCGGCACCTCGCCGACCCTACCCAGCACATCGAAGAAGTTTGGCAGCTCCCCGGGTGGCCCGACCAGCGGCGCGTGGCGTTCTACCGCGTTGCGGGTGGCTACAAGCTTTGGGGGGCCAGCTACCGCATCATCACGCCTCTCATTCAGCCGCTGCTTAATGGCGACTATGTGAAGTAGATGCTTGCAGGTTCCGGCCGCACTATTCCCCCAGACGGAATAGCCCGGCTGTCCTTTCCCAAACTTCCACCGCACCATAATCTGGCACGAAATTGCGTTACTGTGCCGGTATTATCTTTCGACCATGAAACGACTTCTTTTCCTGCTTTTCGCGCTGGTGCCAACGGCTGTTTGGGCTCAGGGCGAGCAAAGCCTCTGGTATTTCGGGCAGCAAGCCGGGTTGAGCTTTCCGGTAGGAGGCGGTGCCCCCACGCCGCTGCTCAACAGCAAAATGACCACCTACGAGGGCTCCGCAGTGGCTACGAATGCTCAAGGCCAGCTGCTGTTTTATACCAATGGCGAGAATATCTTCAACCGCCAGCATACCGTCATGCCCAACGGCCGCAACCTAACGGGCTCTAGCGCCAGCACCCAAAGTGCCCTCATCGTGCCCGACCCTGGTAGCGGCAACGTGTTCTATGTGTTTACTGTGGGCGCCCAAGGCGGCAAGGAAGGCTTGCGCTACTCGGTAGTTGACATGACCCGCGACAACGGCCTCGGCGACGTGCCCCGCGCCAACATCCTGCTTATTTCGCCGGTGGCGGAAAAGCTGAGCGCCGTGCGTCACCAAAATGGCCGCGACGTGTGGGTAGTGGCCCACCGCTGGAACTCCAATGCTTTCGTGAGCTACCTCGTTACGGCCGATGGCGTGCAGGGCAAGCCTATCTTGAGCAATGTAGGTGGGATGCACGCCGGCCCCGGCCGCAATGCCATTGGGGCTATGAAGTTCTCGCCCGATGGCCGCAAAATAGCCGTGGCCGTGTGGCGCGAAGCCAACCGCTACGAGGTATTCGACTTCGACCGCAACACGGGCTTGGTGAAGAACCCCAAGGTTTTCTCGCCTTACCCAGAAGCCTACGGCATTGAATTCTCGCCCGATGGCACCAAGCTTTACGGTTCAAGCAACGGCGAAGGCGGCGGCCAAGCCCAGATATTCCAGTTCGACCTGAAAACCGGTAAAGCAGCCGTTATCGGCAAATCGGCCAACCGCAAAGTAGGCCAACTCCAGCGCGCCCCCGACGGCAAAATCTACGTGGCCCGCGAAGACAACCCCTTCCTCGGCCTCATCACCAACCCCAACGGCGACGCCGCTACCGCTAAGTACGTGGACGACGGCCTCAAGCTCGGCGGCCGCCGCGGCAAACTTGGCCTCCCCAACTTTATTACCGAACCCGGAAAATAAGTGAGTGTAGAGTTATCTTCTACAGCTCAAGACGGTTTATCTAACTAAGCTTTACTGAAAAGCCAAAGCCCTTGCTAATGATACCATCAGCAAGGGCTTTTTGCGCTATACCCGTTATGGCAAAGCTGTTTTACAAATTCTAGGATCTACTGCGTCTTACCGCCAAACTTAAAGCGCAGGAACCCGGCGGCCACAGATATATATGGGTCTTTATTGGCAAAAAGTCCGGCTATGTCGCGGGTGCTGATGCCGCCTTCATAAACGCTGGTAGCAACAGTCAGGCCTAGCGGAATACCGATACCGTAGCCCGCCCCGCCCGATACGCCGCTACTCAGGCGCAGCCAGCTTACGGGCTTGTAGTCGAGGCCCGCGCCAACGAAGGGCGACGTGATGTTGCCCGCCACGTTGTTGAGGGGGAGCGTCACGTCGAGGCCGGTTTCGAAAAACTCGCTGATACGGAAGCCGGCACCCAACCGCATTTTGGTTGGCAGTTTAGCTTTGCGGTCCTGACCGGTCTGGTACTGAAATAGGCTGTCGGTGCCAGAGGCGAAGATTTCAGCGGCTTCCTTGAAAAAGTCGTAGCTCCCCACGCCGGCCGATTTGAGACGCTTCAGCTTCTGGTCGTTGGCCGTAAGCAAGTTGCCTTCCCAGGTCATGTTGCCCATATCCGTAACGGCCGCACCCAACCGCACGATCTTGCCCACTTCCGCCGACAAACCCAGGTCGAAGCCGTTGCCGTGGCCCACGGGTTGCAAGCCGTTGGTGCGGGCTTCGAAGTTGAAATTCGGGTCGGAGGTCAAACTGCCGTAGTTGATATCGAACACCGCCGACAAGGAGCTATACGCCTGCAAGTCCCCGGGCTTCACGCGCACGTCTATGACACCAACCCCTTGGATATAACGGTAGCCTGCCCCAGCAGACAACTGAAACAAAGGCAAATCGACAATGCGCTTACCCCAGGCAATGTTGAACTCATTGAGGGCAGAAAATTGAAGCTTCGTACCATCCAACGCCTCCGATACCAACGGAATGTTGCTGGCACTGGCCGTAGCATAGATAGGAGCATCCCTACCCAGAAACAGCAATTCCGCTGCGTTTCTGTTTAGCTCGACGTGGCCAACGGACCGCACCCGGTTGCTGATGGCAATGCCTCCCAAAGCTGGTATCTGCACGGCTAAGCCCAGCGTTGTTGCGTCGGCATTCAGGTTGAGGGCATTATCGGAGGTGAAGCCGCGGGCTAGCTCCTGCTTCTGGGCCGGCGTTAGCTCGTCGTTGGTGTTGTACACAAAATTGCGCAACTGGTCACGCGTGAGCGACTTCGAGCTTATTCCGGCCCCGAATTCCCCAATGGTAAACGCGAACCGGGCCCCACCTACCCGTCCAAGGTTGGCGGGGTTGATACCAATGGCTTGGTAGTCGGTAGCAAAAGTAGTGGCTACCCCGCCGCGGCCGGTTGCCGTGAAATTGCTTATCTCGTTTTGGGCCTGTACCGAAACCGTAGTTCCTAGTAGAAGGGCCGCCAGTGTGAAGGAGCGAAGCTTATTCACGGCGACGTGCATTTGCGTAAAGTTTGCCATAGCGGAAAAGAACAACCGATTTCTTCAAATGTACTATTATGAGCTAGTTTGCAAGCGTATTACGCTGATACCATTGTTTTATTCCTGCTGAAGCTCCTCTCCGTTCTACGTCTTGATGGCCAAGCGCTTTTCCGTTTCCGAGTACACCAACGGCGTCCTGAGTGGCAACCGTGTCATGCTGAGCCGTGCCATTACACTAGTGGAAAGCACGTTACCTACCGACCAAGCACTGGCCCAGCAGGTCCTCGACGCCGTGCTGCCCCACGCGGGCCGCTCGGTGCGGGTAGGAATTACGGGCGTGCCGGGAGTGGGCAAAAGCACGTTTATTGAGGCGTTGGGCTTGCACCTGGTGAACACCCAAGGCCGCCGGCTGGCCGTGCTGGCCGTCGACCCCAGCAGCCAGCGCAGCGGCGGCAGCATCCTCGGCGACAAAACCCGCATGAATTTGCTGGCTGCGCACCCGCAGGCTTTTATCCGCCCTTCGCCGGCTGGGCGCAGCTTAGGCGGCGTTACGCGGGCCACGCGCGAAGCCATGGCCCTCTGCGAAGCTGCTGGCCACGACGTCATCTTTGTGGAAACCGTAGGCGTTGGCCAGAGCGAAACCGCCGTGCACAGCATGGTTGATTTTTTTCTGCTCCTGATGCTGGCCGGGGCCGGCGACGAGCTGCAAGGCATCAAGAAAGGCATCATGGAAATGGCCGATGCCGTCACCATCACCAAAGCCGACGGCGACAACGAACTAGCTTCCCGCCGGGCCCGCCGCGAATACCAAAACGCCCTTCACCTCTTCCCGCTGGCTCCTAGCGCCTGGTCGCCCGTCGTCACCACTAGCTCGGCCCTGACGGGCGCGGGGGTGCCCGAAGTGTGGGGCATTGTGGAGCAGTACGTGCAGCAAACGCAAACTAGCGGCTACTTCCAGCAGCGCCGGCAGGAGCAAAACCTGCATTGGCTCCACGAAACCATTCGGGAAACCCTCGAAACTCGGTTTTTTGCCCGCCCCGAAGTGCAGCAGCACTTACCCGCCGTGCAGCAGCGCGTACTAAACGGCCAGCAGTCCGCCTTCGGGGCTGCCGCCGAGTTGTTGGGGTTATAGCGTGCTAAGGGCGCGGCCCTAGCAAGTCCCACTTGTTGCCGTAAAGGTCCTGGAACACGGCCACGCTGCCGTAGCTTTCGTGGCGCGGCTCTTCCAGAAACTGCACGCCCCGCGCTTGCATAGCCGCATGATCGGCGGCAAAGTCGGTGGTGTGCAAGAACAGAATCACCCGGCCTCCTGCCTGGTTTCCGATGTGTTGGGCCTGCTCTTCGGTAGCGGCTTGGGCCAGTAGCAGGTGGGTAGCGGCACCGGCGGGCGCCACTACCACCCACCGTTTCCCATTGCCTTGGTTGGTGTCTTCTAGCAGTTCAAACCCTAGTACGTTGGTGTAGTAGGCTATTGCTTCGTCGTAATTACGCACGAGCAGCGTCAAGGCTCCGATGTGTTGGCTCATAGCACGCAAAGGTAGAAGCTGGCGCGCAACGCACACCCCTACCCTTTCTTCGGCCGCAACGCCAGGTAATCGAGGTAGTACAGCACCTTAATGGACACCGAGTTGTTGTGCGGCGTGTTGATGGTGTTGCTTAGGTTGTTGAAGTAAAGCGGTGTCGCCTCGTTGCCAGAGCGGTAGTCGTAGTCGGGGTTGTTGGCGTTTTTCCACACCACGCTGATTTGCGAACCCGGCGCAAACCACCACGAATACACTGCATCGATGTTGAAGGCGTTGTAGGTGTTGTCGCGGTTGCGGCGGTAATCGACCAGTTCCTCGTTGCCGCCGGGCGTGAGGCGGGCAAAATCCTGGTAGAGCACGTTGCTGGTGTAGTGCCGGGTGCGGAACGTGAACGACATGCGGTTGGAGAAGGTGTACGCCATCGACAGCACGTTGGAAACCGTCACCACGTTGCGGCGCCCCAAAATCACCTGGCCAATGAATTCCTGGTCAAGTGGTTCGCCTTCGTCCATGCCGCCGTTTACGTAGCCAATCTGGTTGAGCTTGTAGTCCCACTCGATATTATAGCGGAAGTTGAGCTTGTTGTTGACGCGGTAGCGCGGCGACACTGCAAGACCGTAGCCCATCCGGCGTGGGCGCGGCAGCCGGTCGTCTTCGGCGTAGGTACGAATACCGCCATTCACATCCCAAGCCAGTTTCTTGCGGTAATCCGTCGACATAAAGCCTCCCACGTTGACGCTGCTCGGCACCCGCACATAATACTCGCCGAGCGGGAACACCCGCGGCTCGTAGAAGTCGTTTTTCGTGGGGTCGATATTTATGTTGAAGCCGGTGGTGATGAAGCTCTTGGTGAACGTGGTTTGCGCGCCGCCCGAAATGCTAACGTCTTGGTAGCGCGTGGGTTTATAGAGCAACGACTGCGTGATTTCGCTCCAGGTGTAAAGGTTATTCACCTTCCAAAACGGCTTGTACTTGTTGTAGTTGGCGTAGATGTTCTGGGAGATATTGTTGTTGCCGAACAAAATACCCAGGTCGTTGGGGTTGTAGCGGTCCGACTCGATGCCGTGGTTGAAGCCCCAGGTGAAGGCACCGCTGATTTTGCCGAAGCCTATCTGGTACTTGTAGCCATCTTGGTCGTCGATTTCCTTTTCCGAACCGAACACCTTTCCCCGGCGGCGCGAGTACACAATGCGGCCATCCAGCGCGTACGAGTTTTTCTTGTTGGCGAAGCGAAACAGCCCGCCCGTCACGTTGGCGTCGTAGGTGCTGCCCGCGCGGGTCACGTTGGTATTGATGAGGCTGACGTAGGAGTTGTTTTTCAGACTCTGGTCGAGCACCGCAATGCTGTAGTTGCTGAACGGCTGCGTTTTCACCGACCGTTCTTCCCCGGTTTCGGTGTTACGAATGGTGGCGTACACGTCGTTGCTGAGGGCGTTGAACAACCCCACGCCCAAGCCTTTGCTGGTGCGGCCCGATATTTTGGTGGCATTGAGCAGGCGCGTTTCCGCAGGGTTTTTCACCAGCTTCTCGTCTTCGCCCACGGCTACTTCATAGAACCCAATGGGCGTGGCCCCTACCCGCCGCGAGTAAAACAGGTTGCCTTTGTTGAATAGCTCGGTGCCTTCGGTGAAGAACTGGCGGTTTTCGTTGAACTGCACCTCAAACGGCGACAGGTTGAGTACTTGGTTGTCGCTCTGTACCTGCCCAAAATCGGGTACTAGAGTTGCATCGAGGGTGAAGCTTTCGTTGATACCCCACTTGATGTCGGCGCCGCCGTTGAAGCTGGTCGTAGTGCGGCGCGTGCCTTCCGCGTTCAGCGGGTTGTGGTTCACGTAGCTCGACACATAGGGTGTAAGAGAAAGGCGCAGCGGCGGCTTGATGTCGCGCACGCCCCTCAGCTCGCCCCACTGGTTCACGAAGCCATCCACGGCGGGCCGCACTTCGTTCCAGAAGAAGTCTTGGTTTTCGCGCTTGCGCCGCCGCATGAAGTTAAGACCCCACAGTTGCTCGGTGGTGGCGCTGAAACGAATAGCCGAGTACGGAATGCGCATTTCGGCAACCCAATCGGTGCCTTTGATAGCGGTACGAGAATCCCATACGGCGTTCCAGGCAAAATCTTCGCCGCCGGCTGGCGAGTAGCGGCAGTCCATCTGCACGCCGCCCGTTGTTACGAAGAACCCATAGCCGTTGAGCTTATCGTGGTAGGTATCGAGGAAGATGGCTATGAAGTCGGTATTGCCAAAGTCGTCGCGCGCGGATAGCTCCTGCGGAATGGAATCGGCATTCACGTCGTGCATGATGGCCCCGACGTAGAGGTTGGCGTCGTCGTAGAGGATGCGTACTTCTGTGGGATGTTTTTCGTGCGGACCAGGGTTGGGGCGATTCTGAATGAAGTCGGTGGCCGGGGTGGCCTGTTGCCAAACAGCTTCATCGAGCAAGCCATCGAGCTTGATACTTTCGGTGATGCGCACGGCTTGCAACTGGCGCTTGGGCGCTGGCACTTTGGCGTCAATGGCTTCTGTGGCCTTCGCAGTAGCAGGTTGCTGAGCAAGCCCCGAGTTGGCCAGCAGCATACTGCTCAGCCAAAAAATAAAGACAAAGCAGTGGCGCATCACGACAAAATGGCGAGATAGGAGTGTTTCAAAATGGTAGATTTTCTAAGCCAGTCAACAAGGGCTGGCACCCGGAGTCAGAAGTGAAAAAGCACGTACTCTACTGCCCTATAAAATGAGTATCCTTAATATTTGATGCCATAGATGCAAACGATGGCACAACCGTTGCCTCGCCTACTTATTTGTTGCTCAAAGGTGCCCCTGAATACAAGCCTCGGCGACGCCTACACTCCTCTTTTTGCAATTGGTTACAAGAGGTTCCAACTATTTTTTCGCACTGAACGCTGCTCGCAAAAAAAAGCCGGCCGCTGTTGCAGCAGCGACCGGCGCGGCGATTCACTCACTCACCGTTATGTCAATAGTTGAAGAAGATTTGCTGTTTTTGGAATCCGTAGAGTGCCCTAGCAGCTTGCGGTACTTGTTAGCAAGGGCATCGGGCTGCTTTGCACCGTTTACTGTCAGGCCTTTGCTGTTAAGCTGAAGCGAGAAACTTTTTTCATCCTTGTCCAGCAGGCCATCCTGCCGCAACTCCTCGCGAATCCGGTCGGAATCAATTTGTGGAGGGCGTGGCGCCGCCGGTACGCGAGGCACGGCTGGCGTGCGTGGCGTGATGGGCGTGCGCGGCACGGCTGGTGTACGGGGTACAGCCGGCGTGCGCGGCACGGGAGGCAGCGGCGGGGCCGGAACGGGCGGCATGTCGCTGTAAGCAAAAGTGTTGTTGCTGTTGCTATGCTGCTGAATGTTCATCGAACCAGTAGCACTTAGTTTCCGGCCCATGCGGTCCTCGTACAGCTTCAAATACTTATCCCGCATAGCATCCGACTGCTTGTTGCCATTTGCCGACATGCTTTTTTGGCTTAGAGAAAAGCTGAAGTTGTTAGGGTCCCGGATCAAGCCATCTTTCACTAGCTCACCCGTCAGGGCTTTGTACCAAGCGGCTTGCTCTTTGTCGCGCTTGGCTTGTTCCTTATCGCGCTGCGCCTGTTCCCGGTCGCGACGAACTTGGTCTTGGTCGCGGCGGGCCTGTTCGGCATCACGGTGGGTTTGCTCCCGGTCGCGGTGAGCCTGCTCTTGGTCACGCTTAGCTTGTTCCATGTCGCGGCGAATTTGGTCTTGGTCCTCCTCGACTTGCGCCATCTCTTCGGTGTGCTCCATGCGCAGTTCCTGCAAGTTCTCTTGTAACTGCTGCCGCTCTAGCTGGTTGAGGTTCTGCTTGGACAGTTGCTCTTTCAGTGACTTCTCGGCTGTTTCAAATGACTTTTGCAAAGCTTGGGTGTGCTCACGCAAATCCTGCTCCATCTCCACATATGCCCCTGATTGTGTCAGCGCTAGCTTCGACAGTTCTTCGGCGTCGGCAGCACTTGGTGCTTGGCCTGCTAGCGCCGCCGCTGCCATGCGGTTCGAGAGCGTAGCCATGCGGTCTGATTGATCTTGCTGACCATTTGCTTGGGCTTTGGCGGCGGCGTTAGCTTTCTCCGTTTTGGCCAGTGCCTCGCGATAAGCGGGCAATTCGGCGGCAGGCAGCTTTTTCCCGTCTACGTACACCTCGGAAATAGCACCACTCTCGTCTTTCACTACCACTGTCAGGCCTTTGATTTCGTTGAGGCGGGCCTTGCCAGATTTGGTGAGCAGCTTCGGGTTGGTTTGGGCGTACACCACAACGGTATCATCTACCGCCTTGGTATTGCCGGGCTCATAGCCTGCGTCTTGCGCCTGGCCTTGCAGCTCAACGACGCCTTCGGCTTCTGGCGCATCTTTCACTGCTTCCGCTTCGGCAACCTCGCTATTCACTTCGGGAGACGTAGTCTCGGCCGCTAGAGTAGCGGGGCGGCTAAATGAGGCAGCACTCAACGAAAGCACCGTGCTTACGGTAAGCAACCCAACACTCAATAGCACCACGCAGGCCGCCCAAAAACCATCGGAGAAGGTAGGAGCCGCTGCCCGGTGCTGCACCAGCCGGCGTACGCGGCTTAGCAAGGAACCTGGCTGCCCGGCCGCGGCCATGGCCAGTTCGGGCGTCCGGCTAGCAGGAGCGTGCTGCAAAGCGGCCAGCGAGGCCAACGCCTGTGCCAGCACCAGCGAGTCGCCACAGAGTTCGGTGGCAATGTCGTCGCAGCAGTTTTCGCGCTCGGTCCGCAAACAGCCCGACAGGAACCACACGGCCGGATGATAGAAGAACAGGATTTCGGCTACAGATTGCAGCAGGTTGAACAAATAGTCGCGGCGCATAACGTGAGCCAGCTCGTGGGCCAGAATAGCCTCCAACTCACTTCCTGATAAACCTGAAGCGGCGCTCATAGGAAGTAGCACCACCGGTTTCAACCAACCAATCACCAGGGGGCCCGGTACGAGCCCGGAGGCCAGAATTTGCACGGGCCGGCGTAGGTTGGTGCGGGCGGCCAGCGCGTCGAGGCGCGTCTGCCACTGCTCGGGCAAGGCGGCCACGCGGTAGCGCCGCAGCCGCTGCACATAAGCCAAACCGCCTAAGAAGCGTAGCGTCATCGCCAGCATTCCGAGCAGCCAGGCTACTACCACGAACGGCATGTTACGCTCCAGGTAGAGTTGCCCTTGCGTTAGAAGCTGTTGCAGGCGGCTCGGCTCCTCAGTGGTCACCACCTCGTTGGCAGTGGCTACTACCCCTTCTGGCACCGTCCCGATAGCGCTTTTCGTTGTAGCTACTCCCTCCCCTATCTCAGCAGACAGTACAACTGGTGCTTCGGTTAGTTGAAGCGAAGTATCGGCAGGTTTGAAGGCGAAGTAGTAATAGCCAAACGTGAGGCCGCTCAGGGCCAGCAGTGTAAGCATGGCGCCAGCTGCTACCCGGTAGCGTAAGGCGGCAGCGTGGCGGTGCAGCAGCATAAGCAGCGTGGCGGCCGTAAGAGCCACGAGGGCACCCTGCCAAACTGAGTGCAGCAACGTCCAACCCAAAGCGCGAATCAGCGCCGGCGACCCAAATTGTTCAAGCAGGCTCATCGTTCTGGGGTTTAGAGGTGGAGTTGCCGTTGCGCTGTTCTTCAATTTGGTTGAGCAAGCTTCTGATTTGCGCTAGCTCGTCGGCAGAGGTTGGGTGGTTGCCCAAGGCCTGCATCACCATCTTCATGGCCGAACCGCCGAAAGCGGAATCCACAAACCGGTCGAGCAGCAGGCCCTGCGTTTCCTCTTCCCGAACGGCCGCCCGGTAGACGTGCGTTTTCGAGTCGTCTTCGCGGAGCACCAAGCCCTTGTCGAGCATGAGTTGCAGCAGCTTCAGGGTGGTGGTGTAGCCCACCTCGCGCCGCTGGTTGAGTTGGTCGTTGGTGAACCGAACCGTGCTAGGGCCATGCTGCCACAGCACCTGGAGAATCTCCAGTTCCGATTCGGTCGGTTTAGGGATGGGGGTCTTGCTCATTTCTCCGGCTGTTTAAGTTCTACGAATTGGTTCGTACATCAAACATATACGAAAGTCGTCGTAGATACAAACCTAATGTACGAAATATTTCGTGCAATAGAATTCGGAGCGTGCATTTATGCTGAAAGGAGCAATGAAACGAACTTTAGGGGTAGTGCTTTAACTCTGTCAGGCCAGAGCACTACCCCACCTGTCGACTAGTCGCCGCCGTTGGCGCGCCGCAGCGTGATACCGCCGTTGGTGGTTACCGCCGAAACGAGGGCGCCGCCTTGTCCTAGCTTGGTATCCAGTCCGCGGCCTATCTTGCCAGTTACAGTGATAGGGTAATCCGTGCTGAGGCCACCGTGCACCGTTTGCGTTTTCAGCTGTGCCGAGTACGACTCCGGGATGCGCCACGTGATGCCGCCGTTCGTGGTGGTCACGTCCAAGCCTTTGCCTTCCCATTTGTTGCCGGAAAGACGCACACTTACGCCGCCGTTCTTGGTGGAGCCGTGCACATCGCCACCCAAGTTAGCCAGGGAAATCCCGCCATTATAAGCCTCGAACGTGATAGGCGCCTGTACGCCGTCGATGCTGATGCCGCCATTGTAGGTAGTCAGGGCCAGCGCCGTTTTGCGGGGCACAAATACCTCGTAGCTCACCGACCAGTTATCGTCGCCCGAGCCGGCTTCAGCTCTCAATGTGTTACCACTGCTCTTGATTTGCACATCCTTCACTTGGGCTTGAGCATCTGAGGATCTACCCCAGCTTTGCACCCGAGCCCGCACCCGGACATCGGCGCCATCCCAACCACGAACGGTAATACCCCCGTTGCGGCGGCCATCGATAGTTAGCGTCTGACCAGCGCCGGGAGCCGCCATTGTCAGGTCGCGGATTTCGCAGATGTTCTGGCGCCGGCCATCCGACCAGTTGTCTTCGCAAGTGGATTTGAAGGCCGGGGCGGCCGACGTTTGGGCAA
The DNA here is from genome assembly GCF_029433095.1 of Hymenobacter sp. YC55. Lineage (GTDB taxonomy): Bacteria > Bacteroidota > Bacteroidia > Cytophagales > Hymenobacteraceae > Hymenobacter. The sequence goes on along the minus strand of NZ_JARNTX010000002.1, from coordinate 1,300,799 downwards.
CTGCTTGCAGAGCGCCTAGCGCCAACAACGCGGAGGTAAGTAATGCTTTCATGTTCAATTCGCGCTTTGTAGTGGAAAAGAAGGAATGTATTTATTGGGATAACCGGCAGCTGACTTTTGCCGCCTATTGTTTGGGCTTGCGGAAGAAAACGTCGCCGCTGATGGATTCCAGCTTCAGCAGTGGGCCGTTGCCGCTGGCTAGTGCGCCCCGCAGCTGGTAGCCCACAATGGGGTTTTCTTTGCGGTTCTCGAAGGCAACTTCCTGGTCGGTGTATACTTCTCCGCTGATGGTTTTCAGGGCTACAGCAGCACCCTTAGCCGGTGGCCAGCTTACATCCACGAAGCCACTGATCGACTTAGCTTCCAGCGGCCCGGTCAGGCCCACCACGTCGATGTTGCCGCTGATGGTGCTTACACGCACATCGGCGCCAGCAGGCAGCGTTATTTCGTAGTTGATGGTGGTGCATACGCCTGCGCCTTTGGCAGGGCCCTTATCCCAGGAGCCGAAGTAATTGGTAGTCGTTTTGTTGGGTGGACAGTCGCCGGGCTGCGCAGCACGTAGGGCTTCTTTGTCGAGGTCGGCCGTTACGGTTACGGTGCTCTCGGTTTCGCTCAACGAGAGTAGCAGCGCATCGTTGAGCTTGTTCTCATTGATGTTGACGGTAGCCCGCAGGTGCAGCTGCCCATCAGTGGCCGGCCGAATACGAATAACGTCGCCGAACTTCAGGTTCAGCACCACCTGCTGCCCCGCCGCTACCGCAGCTTTTTTCTCGATGACTTTCTGCGCAGAGGCAGACCCAGCCACCAACCCGACCAGCAGGAAAAGAAATAGAAACCGATGCATGATGTAGCGTTTAAGTAGATGGGAAATTGACTAGCACACAGCCTGATTAGGCTTCGACAAGCAGACGCCAGGCCCGGCATCTGGCTGTCGCCTTACTTGGCCTTGCGGACGAAAATGTCGCCGCTGATGGTTTTCAACGACAGGGTAGCCCCGCCGCCCCCGTTGATGTTGCCGCTGATGGTTTGGCCTCCTATCCGGCTCATGTTGCCGGGTCCTTTGCCAAGGTTCAATTCGAAGTCTGTATAGATTTCACCGGAAATAGAGCGCAGAGCTAAGTTGGCTTTGCTGGCCGCAGGCATAGTAATGTCCAGGTTGCCGCTGACCAAGGAAATCGAGCTAGGCTCTTGCCGCATTCCATTGAAGCTGATGGTTACGTCGCCGCTCACGCTGTTGGCCACCACCGGCCCCGACACGTTCACCAGCTTCATGTCGCCGCTTTTCAGCGTGGCCTCAATGCTGCCTTCCACGTCGCGGATGACTAGGTCGCCGCTGTTCCAGTTGGTTTGGGTGAAGACCAGTGCCGTGCGGTGCGGCACCCGAATGCTGTAGGTAGCACCCTGCCGGGAGGCATTCACTACGCGTAGGGTATTGCCGGAGCCAGGCGTCACGGCCAGCCCGAGCTGTGTGTTGTCGACGGCCGAGTTATAAACGGGGCGCAGTCCTTGGGCTTGCTTGGGCGGAGCCTCGTAGCCGTTGCCCCGGATGATGAGTTCGTCGCCGTCGTAGCCTTCCACGGTTACGTCGTTGCCTTGCATTTCCAGCACCACTTTGCGGTCTTGGCGGCTATTGAATTTCGCTTTGAATTCCTGTGCCTGCAGACTAGCACTAGCCGTGAGCAGGGTAACAAAGGTGAGTACTACGATCTTTTTCATGGGTAAAAACGGTGAGTCAAGAGAGGAAGAAAAGAGCTGTTTCGGCACTGCGCACAGCAGGTGCGGGCAGAGGCTGAGGGCACATCCGGATGCACCCTTAGACCTATGTTGCCGGCCGCAACAACCTTAGATGAGTTGGCCTAGGCCACTGGCGGCTTGCTGGCGCACTGCGGGCAGCGCGTCGGATTGCCGTGAGAGCCGCTCCAAGGTTGGCACGGCCCGCTTGTCGCGCAGGGCCACCAGCAACTCAATCAGGGTGATTTGAACATTAGGGTCGTTTTGGTTGGGCAAGGCCTGCACCAGCGCCGGGCCTACTCGGGGGTCGGCGCGAAGGCGGTAGAGGGCTTCGCACGCTGCCAGCCGCACGTTCGGGCTAGGATCGGCATTCAGCGTATTGATAAGCACTTGAATGGCAGGGTCGCCGGGCTGCACCGAGGCAGGCGCCTCTGCCACCAGCTGAATGCGGCGGCTAGCCGTGGCTGGTTGGCTGCTAGCGGCCGTTAGGGTGGCGGCTAGTGTTTCGCCGGGAGCGGGCTGCTGTGAGGCTAATTCTGGCGAAATGCCAGGGCGCAACATCAGGCCAAACAAGGCACCTACCGCAAGTAGGGCAATGCTGGCGGCTATGCGGAGCCAGCGGGCCGTGGGTGTGGGGGCCCAAAAGGCTACCACTTTGGCTTCGGGCGCTTCTGTTGGCTGCGGAGCAACGGCTTTGGGTAGGGCCATCTTCTCCTCAGCCAGTTGGGCGAGAAAGTTGTCGCGGAGTGCCAGCGGCGGCATCGGAAATACTTGGTCGTCGATGCAGGCTAGTAACTCCCGCAGTTCCCGCAGATGGGCGCGGCACGCCTGGCAAGCGGGCAAGTGGGCCTCCACCTGCGCCATTTCCGTGGCCGTTAGGTCCTTTTCTACGTAGCCAGCCAGCAAGGGCGCAATGGCATCGCAGTCAGGAGTGGGAGATGTATGATCAAGAAACTCGTCCATGGTATGTAGTCGGGCTAGGCCCGCGGTTTTCAGCTGAAGTATATTTTGCGCAACGCTTCTAAGGCGCGGTGGGCTTTGACGCGGGCCGCACCAGCGGTACAGCCCAACATTTCTCCTATTTCGGTGTAGTCGAAGCCCTGAAAGCGGTGCAACACTAGGATTTCGCGCTGCTCGGCCGGCAGCAGGTTTAGTGCTTCCTGCAAGGCCTGCTTCTGGTCAGTGGACTGACAATCGGCTTGGGCAATGCGGCTGTGACCAACGGTGCGCTCTACTCCGTCGATGTCGGCGGTGGGTTGCTGACGACGGCTTTTCTGCCAGTGGTCGGCGTGCACGTGGCGGGCTAGTTGGTAGAGCCAAGCCCGCACCGGTTGGCCGGTTTGGTAGCTTGCCCGGTACTTCATGGCCCGGTAGAACACGTTCTGCGTAAGGTCCTGCCCTACTTCCGCATCGCCACCGCTTAGCCGACACAGAAAGCCAAACAGCGGCCCTTGGTAACGCTCAAACAACGGCACCATTTGGTCCAGGTTGTCGGCCTTCACCTGAGCCATCAGCTCTTCGTCGCTTGTAGCAACTACCTGCATTCTAAGTCGAAAGAAACGTGGATGATTGATTTTGCACCGATTACCGGCGGCTCGCCTATTCGTTACAGCCGGTATCATTTATTTTTTCAGAAGTAAGAATACAGCTTTCGCAGAACAGCTAATACTCTGTCGGTCAAGCACAAAAAAACCAGCCTGTGAGAGCTGGTATTTCTGCGTTCGAAGCTGATTGTATTGCAATCATGCGTTGCAACTCTTCCATCGTGCTGTCATTACTGCCACAATCAGAGCGTTATACTAAAGCGTGCTGCTTTTGCCAAAGTAACCGTCATGCTGAGCTTGCCGAAGCATCTCGCGTGCTGACGTTGTACAGATGACGTTACCAAAGTACTTGTCATGCTGAGCGCAGCCGAAGCATCTCGCTCGACTCGTTGCAATGGCAAAAGGGTGTACCACACTAGCGAGATGCTTCGACTGCGCTCAGCATGACACTACAGTATTAACATGGTTGGCATGGCGGGCAAGCAGGTATCTAGGTATTCCTTAATTAATCGCCGCGCTGGCGGTCTAGGGTTACGCGGGCGCGGTGACAAATACCGCCTAGGGGCGGGTTGAATTTCGAGACGCTGACTTGCACGGCTTCGATGTAGGGAAACTCTTCCATCACCCGATCTATGACGCGGTAGCCTAAGTGTTCCAGCAACCGGGCAGGAGCCAGCATTTCTTCAGCTACCACCCGGTAGAGCACTTCGTAGTTTACCGTCTCGTGCAGCCGGTCGGAGGCGCCAGCCGCGTGCAGATCCGTGGTGATGTAAAGGTCAACGCCGTACTTATTCCCGATTTTCTGCTCCTCGTCGTAGTAGCCGTGGAATGCAAAAAACTCCATTCCCTCCAGTGCAATCTGGCCCATGCGGTGAAATTGTGAGATTGTGAAATAGTGTAATAGCAGGCTGATGGCACCGCCTTACAAAGCAACAAAAAAGCCTGCCGTTCAAGGCAGGCTTTTCGCTGTGAGGCACACTAGCCCATGAGGTAACTCACGGCTTGCTTATATCTCGTCGAAGAAAGACTTCTCGGTTGATGCCACGGCAGCAGCCATGCCAGGATGCGTAGAGGGCTCAGGCTGCGTGATTTCGGGGTGGCTAGGGCCAATGGGCTGAATGTCGGGAGCGGTGGGCTCTACGCGTGGCTCGCCGGGTTGAGGCACCGTGGAAGGCTCGGGCTGATAGATACGGGAAGGATCTACCCGACCCGGATTTTCGCTTGGCGAAGGATTAGGCTGAATATCGGGGCCAGGGGTTTGGGCTGGAGCACCCGGATCGGGCTGCTGGCCGGGCTTGGGGTTATAGGCTTGCGGTTCTGTGCGGGCAACAGATGAGCCGTTGAAGGAAGCACCTGAAGCACCCGCTATAGCAGCAGAAGAAGTGGCAGAAGAACTAACGTACATAGGAGCGTCGGACGGGGCTGAGTGGTCTGCAGCATCTATCCGGTTCACTTTTACGCTAGCTGCACGGGAAAGGATGGCCGCCGTACTGGCTTTCGGTTGGGCCCGCGCTTTTTCCACCTTGGCCAGCACATCAGAAGCCATATGGTGCAAGTCACGAACCAAGGTTTCGAGATGCGCTTCTAAGCGTTGGCATTCCTGGCCGAGGCCGTTTACTTCCTTCTTCATTTCGGCAATCGTCTTCTCCGACTGCTGATAGGCTTCCTCTACCACAGCGCGGGCTTTCTGGCGCGCATCGGACAATAGCTGCTCGGCTTTCAGCTGAGCTTCCCGAATGCGTAGCTCGGCGTCGCGCTGGGCTTGCTCGGTGATGCTATTACCCGTGTCTTCGGCGGTTTTGAGGGTGCGGTAGAGGCTGGTTTCCACCTCGCGCATCTTGCTTACGTCTTGGGTAGCGTGGTCGAGCTTCACGCGCAACTCACGGTTTTCGTCGCCCATCCGCTCCCACTGCTGCGAGAGGGTGAGCAGAAACGCCTGCACTTCGTCTTTATCTAGTCCCCGAAAAGCTTTTTCAAAAGTCTTCTGGCGAATGTCGAGGGCGGTAATTTTCATGACTTTGGTATTGAGTACTAAGTAGTGAGTAACGAGCAGGTGGCCGTAATTAAGATAAGACATTCTGCGGGCCTGCTGAAAGCTGGACCTTCAAACGTCGTTTTCGCCACTCTGAACCGACTACTCAGTACTAACCTGCCACACGGCAAGGCTGCGGTCGTCGCTACACGAAACTAGCCGATTCTGCGTTCCCGGCCAAAACAACTTGTTTACGGAAGTGCCGTGCCCGGCGTGCCGCGCCCGGTCCACCACCCGCAGCAAAGCCAGCGTATCAGCATCCCATAGCTTGATGCTCTTGTCCATGCTACAGGTAGCCAGCAGCCGCCCGTCCGGCGAAAACGCCAGGTGGTTGATGGTGAACATATGCGCCACGATGGTTTGATGCTCAATATAATTGGCGGCCACGTTCCACACGCGCAAATGAGCATCGCGCCCCGCCGTGAGCAGGTAGCGGCCATCGGGCGAGTAAGCAGCAGTGAAGACGGAGTTAGTGCTACCACTAATCGTGTGTTTCACAGCCAAGGTATCGGCGTCCAGAACGCGGACGAGCCAGTCGGAGCCCCCTACCGCTAGCTCACCCCGCTCCTCATGCAGCGCGAGGCAGCGTAAGCTTTTATCCGACAGGCGCAGCAAGGATTCCACTTTGAAGTCAGCGGCCCGTAGCACGGCCAGCGTTCCGTCGCCAAGAGCCACGTAGAGGCGCTGCCGAGCTTGGGAATACGCCATGTCGAAGATGGCCATCGGCGGCAAGGCGGTAGCAAAGGCTAGCTTCTTCTCGTCTAGCGCTATGGCTTGCACACCTTGAAAGTTGTGACCGAGCACCAGCAGATTGCGCTGTGGCAGGTGTAGCAGGGCATACACCGAGTTTTCCACCTTTGCTATTAGCTCACCATCCTGCTCGGTGTCAGCAGCATTCCAAGCAGCCACCATTCCATCGGCCCCGCTGGAGTAGAAGGTAGAGGCGCCTGCCGTACCGGCTAAGGTATACACACAGTCGCGGTGCCCGGTGAGGGCGGCGAGTTTCTGAACTTCGGGACGGTGCATGAGTGCCATGCCGCGAAGTTAGCCTCTCCTTGCCATTGCAAGGAGCAGAAACTAAACAAGACCGGAGTGCCAAGCCTGTGCATCGCGAATTGCTGAACGAAACTGTGTTGCCTGACAGCTGTTGCCACGGCACAGTTTCATTCGTTCGACCGTGCGCGAAGCTGGCAATTTGCGCTCCAGCTTACGGACTTGTTTTTCTACGGCAGTTACCTTCGTTGCTATGCCACTACACTCCCTTACGCCCCTCTCCGACCAAAGCCTGCTAGGTTTGTGGCAACTGGAAGAGCCTGCTGAAGCTTTGCTGCACGCCTTACCAGAGCCCAGGCAGTACGCCGCCATCCAGCCCGCGGGCCGCGACGAGACGCGCAGCACGCAATGGTTAGCCGGACGGGCGTTGGCGCACGAGGTGCTACGAGAGTTTACTTCGGACTCCGCTATTCTTCTTAACGATGCGAATGGCCGGCCATTCTTCGAGCAATTGCCCGCATTCGCCGTTTCTTTGTCGCACTCAGGCCAGTGGGTGGCCTGTGTGGTAGCTACCCAAGGGCATGTTGGCACAGATGTTGAACTAGTACGCGACAAAGCGCAAAAGTTGGCGCCGCGGTTTCTATCGGAAGCCGAACGGGCCGACGCTGGCGACGAAACAGCGAAGCACAGTCTCTATTGGAGTGCCAAAGAGACGATTTATAAGCTGCACAGTCGCCGGGGCTTGGTGTTCAAAGAGCAGATTCTGCTCGACCCGTTCAAGCTGCGGGAGGCCGGTGTACTGACGGGACACCTGCTCCTAGAAAACTCTCGCAGCGAACACCAAATTCATTATCAGCGCCTCACTCCCGATTACGTGCTAACTTACGCACACAGTGAAATTGTGAAGTGGTGAAGTCGAGTTTTGATGTTCTGCTTTCTTTTACCAGAATATCAAACTCAATTTTCACCTGAACAGCAAGCGCACAATTTTACTTTTCACCATCTCACTCCTTCTCATGTCCTTTCGCCGAGTTTCTATAATTGCTGCTGCGGCCCTGCTGTTTTGTACAGTTGCTGTAGGTGTAGCCCGCGCCCAAGGCGACCGTACAGTTAGCGACTTCAGCTTGAAAAACGGCGCCAACGCAGAAGTAGCGTTGCGTAGCTACGCAGGCAATAAGGCGGTTGTGGTTGTATTCGTTAACCCGAATTGCGCTTTTACACGGCTTTATCAGGCACGCCTTGCGGCACTAAGTTCAAAGTACAGTGGCAATGGAGTGCAGTTTCTATTCATTGAAGCGCCTATTAACCTCGATGCCAGCGCCGAAGCAGGAGCCAAGGCAGCGGGTGCCGATTTGCCTTTGCTCAGTGACGAAGGCCAAAAAGTAAGCACATTGCTAGGAGCTTCTAAAACACCCGAAGCAGTGGTATTGCAACCAGTAGGCAGTGGCTTTGCCGTGCGCTATAAAGGGGCAATTGATGATAACCCACAGATGGAGGGCTTTGCGAAGGAACACTACCTCCAGCAAGTCCTTGACAACCTCCTCGCCGGACGCCCCGCGGGTGTTCCAGACAAACGCGCCGCCGGCTGCCTGATCAAGCGTAACTAACATTCAGCTCAGGTTCTGAAAAGCAAAAGCCCTTGGCCAAGTAGTTGGTCAAGGGCTTTTGCTTTTCAGAACCTGAGGATACTTAACGGAAAACTGTGTGCCTGATTTGCGGAGGCGCATTTACTCCTCGCTCTGTGACTCGTCAGGGGCAGCTGATTGCTCTTCCGTAAGGATAGCCAACAGCTTGTTGACTTCGGCAGCTTTGGCAGGCTCCTGTAGCTTTTCGAAACTCAATTGCAAGTTGCGCAAAGCCCGACGCACTATATCGATGTGCGAGCAGGGCTCATAGAAAATGTCGTTGGGCGTGAGGTTGAGCTGCGCTACGTAATGCTCGATGTCGGTGCGCGACAACACGAGGCCACGGTTGTAGCAGTTGATGTAGAACGGCTCCACGTCGAGGTTGTCGAGGCGGTAGGTGAGCACGAATAGATTGGGCAAATTCACGCCGTAGATAGGCAGATTCAGCCGCTGCGCCACCAGCAAATAAATAACACAAAGCGTGAGCGGGTTGCCGCGCCGAGTTTCCAACACCCGCTGCAACATGGAGTTGGCTGGCGAATGAAAGTTTTGGGTGTTAGCCGCAAACTTATGCGTCTTGAACAGCACATAGTTCAAGGCCTGCACCTGGTCGGCGGGGTGCATTTCGGGTTTGAGCAAGGTCCAAACCTCGAAGCGCAATTGCTCGATAGCGCGGTTGAGCACCTGCAAGTCGGCATCGGGATACTGGTACGAATTCAGCAGCCACATCCCTTCAATCAGGTTCTCGCTGCCGGAGTCGCGCCATACGCGTAGGCGCTGCTGCAAGCCTTCGAACTGCAACCTGTGTATCAGGTCTTCCAGCCGCTGCTGCTGCTGCGAATCAAGGGTTTCTTCCCATGACTCCTCTAGAAAGGGAATCAGGCTTTCCCCAAGCGTTTGAATTTTCTCCTGAATCTGCGGCGCAACTTCGGGGTCGTCGAGCAGGGAGATAAGTGCCTTAATTTCTTTGTTGGTCATGTAGCAATAAGGGGTGCCAAAAGGCAGAAGCGGCAGAAGTAACAAATTAAAGCATCCGACACGGTATCACCGCGGTCAGCTGCCTGGGTTTAACAGTACCCAAGGGGTGGATTGTTCAATTTAAAATAGGTTTACGACATATCGAAAAAAGTGGCACAGAGCTTCCGCATTGTAGGCCCTAAGGCACTCTATATGTGCGAATTTGGTAATGAGGTATTGCTTGCATCAGGCCTCACGCACCCTCAGCCCAACAGATACAAAAGGCTTGCTGTGCTTGCCGCAAGAGGATGCAGCAGGCACAGCAAGCCTTTGTGTAAGTACAATAGATTTTACAAGGCGAGCTAACAAACTGCCTTACTTGTGACGTTTGTTGTGGCTACGACTTACCTCAGACAACAAGATCAGTGAGTAATGCGAGTTGCAGCCCGCACTACCCCTGAATAGCTAGTAGGCTTGTTTCCTATAGCACCTACCAGCTGTTGCTCACTCTCCTATTTAGCCAAGGCACGCAATGCCGCACCGGAAAGTTGCACCTGGGCACTGTCGCTGAACTGCCAGCGTAGTCCGGGCAGCGCCACGTCGTTTGCCACTAACTTGCTTCGTTCTCTCACTCGCACATCCGTAGCACCTAGCAGGTTGTCGGCGCTCAAATCCAGTTCGGCGGTACTACCCGCCGTATTGCCTACTACTGCGCGCAATTGGCCGAGGTGGTTTCCAGCTAGCACCACGTGCGAAGTATGGTTTTGCATCACCCGTAAACTGTCTTGCGTGAAGCCTTTTATCAATAGCAGGGTCCCGTTTACATCGTTTTGCTGCTTGGTGGTTTGGGTGCTGCCAGCCCGCGTGTAGATGGTGCTAGCCGTCAGCAGGTTGAGGCGTGGGCAGCGCACAATAACAGCGTCGCCTTGACCCAGATACTCTTCTTTTTCGGGGTAGTTCAGCGCGAGCGTGAGTTGGCTGTTCTGTTGCTTCACCTGCACATATTGGGCAGCGTCCTTATTTATGTAAACTGCAAAAGGGCCGGATTCCACGCGTACACGCATCGCACCAGCCGCGGGCACATCCAGAATGTTGAAGTTGCGCAACGGCAACGCTTTGTAGTTGCTTAGCGGGTCTTTGAAGGCTCCGCGCTGGTACTCGGCCCGTAGGGCGGCATTGTAGGTGGTGAGCGAACCTACCAACAGTACGCCAGCGGCAGTTAGAAACTTAAGGCTGTTTTTCATGAGTGCAGAGTGGAAGCGGGTTCAGGATGTTCGGCCAGAAATTGGGTGTAGCGCTCTTGCACTTCAAGCAGGTCCACGCCTAGCAGCCGAATAGTGCGAAAGAAAGTAGGCAGCTCCTGCTGCAAAAAACGAGCTTTGCGCTGCTCCTGCACGCGCTGCGGCCCGTCGGGCGACACAAAAAAGCCGATGCCACGCTTGTTGTAAATCACTTGTTGGTTTTGGAGGTGCTCGTACGTGCGCATCACCGTATTAGGGTTCACCTGCAAGTCGCCAGCTAATTCCCGGACCGACGGAATTTTGTCGTCGGGCGGCCATTGCCCCCGCAGAATATGCTCGCTCACATACCCGGCTATTTGCAGGTAGATGGCTTCGTTTTCGTTGAAATCCATACAATTAATAAGCTTCCGCTAGGCTATAGTTGCTTTTCGGTTAGGCGGGCGTAGGCACCTGCCCACAGCAATAAGGCTAACACCAGCGGTAGCAACACAAACAGTGCAGGGTGGGTAGTTGGCAGCGCCAAGCTGAACAGTTGGCCGCCTTCGGCTATTCTCACACTGCTAAACGGCAGCGTTGGTGCAATGCCTGGCGTCAGCAGTCGCTTCAGCACTTGGAAATTTAGTAGCGTCAGCGCTCCACCCAACCCAAACACGACAAAAGCCATTCTGATGACGTGCTGCCGCTTGAAATAGATGGCGCACCACAGCGCCGCCGCATGCAGCACGGCGTAGCGCAGCAATGCTTGCACTAGGTAGTGCGGCTCTTCGGAAAAACTAAGTAATTGACGAGGGTAGCCAGCGGCTCCTAATTGCAGTGTCAGGGCGTCCACAGCTAAAAAAACAACTGTGTACACCACCATAAATACCGGCAGTGAATACAGCCATACCACCAGGTACTTTTCGAGGTGCGAGGCTGGCAGCAGCAACGCCGGAGCTGCCCGGCTCTGGTCACCTATGGCCGCGAACACCGCGGCCGTAAACATGGCGCCGGCCGACAGCAGTCCATATTCAAACAAAACCAGCTGCACAGCCGGGTGCAGCGGCCGGCCGCCTAAGTAGGTCACTCCGCCTAACACCGCAACCACTCCCCCTACCAGCACGGCCACTCCCATCAAATAAGCGCGCAGGTGCTCGGCGGTATGCCTGCGCAACAAGCGCGAGAAGCGCGAAAAATCAAAGTGCTGGTTCATGGGAAGGCTGCAATAAATGGTTGGCTAGGGCAGTATTGTCGCTGATTAGAGCGTTGAAAAGCAATTCTAAATCAACCCGGCTTGGCAGCCCGTCGGGGTTGGGCCAGATGCCATGCTGCCCGCGTACGGAGGATTCTACATAAATCGGGCTGTCAGCTTCGTTAGGGCGGGCTATGCCGAAGCGTAAGCGTTCCGCTAATTCGTCAATGCTATGGTTGAGCACAATCTGGTGGTTGTGTACCACCACTACGGTATCAATTAGGGCGTCGAGGTCGCGCACTTGGTGGGTCGAGATTATCACGCACCGCTCTTCTCCTAATGTCGAAGCCACAATTTTGCGGAACTGCGCTTTCGAGGGTATATCGAGGCCGTTAGTAGGCTCATCGAGTACCAACAGGCTAGTATTGGAAGCTAGAGCAAAGGCAATCATAAATTTTTTCTGCTGCCCGTACGATAACGCATGCAATCGGCTTTGGGCTGGCACCTCTAGTTCGCGTAGGCAAGTATCTAGCTGAGCCCGATTGAAACGTGGATAGAACGGTGCCGTGCTGCCCACAAATTGCTCGATTGTTAGGGCAGGTACATATACTTCTTCAGGCAAGAAGAAAAGGTCCGATAACACGTCGGGCCGACGCTCAGCCGACGGCTGCCCATGTACGGTGCACGTTCCCGACCACGGAAAAGCCAGCCCCACCATACACTTCAGTAGCGTAGACTTGCCCGCGCCGTTTTTGCCTAAGAGCCCATAAATGTGCCCACGCTTAAGGCTTAGGCTCAGTTCCTCGAAGAGTGGTGCTCGGCGAGAGTACCCAAATCGGAGGTTCTGGATAGTAACCATACGCTTATTGTTTTAGTGTACTATGTATCTAATACACCATAAACGTACAGCCTATATCTTGAATTGCAAATTTTATTTGCGCTTTCCGATTTTAACTATTGAGGGCACATATCAACAGAGGCCCTCACGACGTTCTCTATAGCTCAACAAGCAGGAGCAACACCGCACATCATTGCAACCACATGCGCTTGCTGTCTATTTTCCTATCCGGCATGCCGAAGTCTGCTGGAAGTTTCTGCTGCTCATTTATGAACGCAGCCCCCGTATTCAAGCTCAGTGCTGAATATGGGGGCAGCGTAGAAGCTAGCCAATGATGTTCCGGCTAGAGCTAGACAAATACATGCAGTTGTTTCCGGATAGACCTGCGTGGCAATGGAGAGCTGCTAGAAGCATTTGCGCAAACAGCTTCTAGCTTTAGCTGATTAGCCTAACAAGCCGGCAAGTCCCTTCACATTCAGCCGGGCAAACTTCTTCACCCGTTCAAACTTAGCCGCCACTTCTGCCAGTTCCTCATCCTCAGGCAGCTTAGTAGGAACGTGCGTTTTCAGTAGCTCGAATATGGAAGCCGCTATATCCATATAGCCGAGGATCAACAGATACAACTGCTTCTTTTGGTCTTCGGAATAGCCTTTGGTTCGAATGGCTTTTACCAGCGTGTCAAGCTGTGTGGTTTCGTCGCTGTAGAGGTCACGAAGAGCATTGCGGGATTTAGAAAAGTCATCTTGCTGCTCCTGAGTTGCTGCGTGCAAAGCAAAAGGGAATTCATCGACAAAGGCGGTAGCCGCTGAGAAGCTTTTCTCAGCATTGTACACAGCCGCTAAATGCTTCTGCAAGCTAGTCCACAGGCCAGTTCGGGCTTTTTCGAAAGCGGCGGTATTCTGATCGGTCACGTTTGGTTGGCATCAGGATGGGTGGCAAAGGTACAAGGCAAGTCTTGCCAAACGCCAATGGCCTGCCGCGCTAGGTTGTGTGGGCAGGCCGAAGAACTACTAAAACGTTGTTTATGCGGTTGCTTGTGCAATGGGTAGTATCTTATCTATCGCCACTCAAATTTGAAATCAAACCTGAATCACGCCCACATTATATGCCTTTTCAATCGGGGCATGATTAGCCATGGAGATACCTTGCGAAATGACCTTGCGGGTTTCCAGCGGATCAATAATGGCATCCACCCAAAGTCGAGCGGCGGCATAGTAGGGCGAGAGTTGTTCGTCGTAGCGGGCTTTGATGCGGTCCAGCAGTTCTTTCTCGGCTTCTGGCGTGATGACCTCTCCTTTGGCTTTAAGCGAGGCTACCTGAATCTGAAGCAGTGTGTTGGCGGCGGCGGCTCCGCTCATTACGGCTAGTTGGGCGGTGGGCCAGGCCACAATGAGCCGCGGGTCGTACGCCTTGCCGCACATGGCGTAGTTGCCGGCCCCGTAGCTGTTCCCAATTATCACCGAAAACTTAGGCACCACCGAATTACTCATGGCATTCACCATCTTGGCGCCGTCCTTGATGATGCCGCCGTGTTCGGATTGCGAGCCAACCATAAAGCCCGACACGTCGTGTAGGAACACCAGCGGGATGCGCTTCTGATTGCAGTTCATGATGAAGCGCGCTGCCTTATCAGCCGAGTCGGAGTAAATAACGCCGCCCATCTGCATGGCGCCTTTTTTGGTCTTCACGATTTTGCGTTGGTTGGCTACAATGCCCACGGCCCATCCATCAATGCGTGCCAGCCCGCAAAGTAGCGTCTGGCCGTAGAGGTCTTTGTAGGGCTCAAACTCGGAATCGTCAACCAGCCGCCGGATGATGTCCATCATGTCGTAAGGCTTCACCCGGTCGGCGGGTAGCAAGCCGTAGATTTCCTCGGGCTTCTCTTTAGGTGGTGCGGGAGTCTTGCGCGAGAAGCCCGCCGTAGCGTGTCCGCCCATCTTGTCGAAGATGTTGCGGATGTGGTCGAGGCACTCCTCATCATTAGCGAACTTGTAATCCGTGACGCCCGAAATTTCGGAGTGAGTGGTTGCGCCGCCTAGAGTTTCGTTGTCGATGGTTTCGCCGATAGCCGACTTCACCAGATACGAGCCCGCCAGGAATACCGAGCCGGTGCCGTCCACAATCATGGCCTCGTCGCTCATAATGGGCAGGTACGCCCCACCGGCCACGCACGGCCCCATAATGGCGGCCAGCTGCACGATGCCCATACTGCTCATTACGGCGTTGTTGCGAAAGATGCGGCCGAAGTGCTCTTTATCAGGGAAGATTTCGTCCTGCATGGGCAGGTACACCCCCGCCGAATCGACGAGGTAGATGATTGGTAACTTGTTTTCGATGCTGATTTCCTGAGCCCGCAGGTTTTTCTTGGCCGTAATCGGAAACCAAGCTCCTGCTTTCACGGTGGCATCATTGGCTACGACCACGCACTGCCGACCCTGCACGTATCCTACTACCACGACCACTCCGCCACTCGGGCAGCCGCCTTCTTCCTGGTACATTCCCTCCCCCGCAAAAGCTCCTATTTCGATGGTTTCTGAATCTTTGTCGAGCAGGTAGTCAATTCGCTCCCGGGCAGTGAGCTTGCCTTTGGCTTTGTGGGCAGCAATGCGTTTCTCGCCGCCACCAAGTTGTACCTTCTTTAAGCGTTGGCTGAGTTGAAAATTTAGTTGTTTGAGTAGGTCGTCGTTTTTGTTGAATTCGAGGTTCATGCGGGTGGGAATGGGTAGGTTGTGAAGTGGCACTAGAGTAATGAGCTTATTGCTTTGCTTACGCGGCAAAAAAATGCAGGCGCATTACTCTATTGCTTCCTTACCAAAGGGTAGGAAACAAGAAATCCGCCTGTTGGGGCGGATTTCAAAGGTAGAGAATGTGGGTCGGTTCTGCGCCGCTTTAGGCCTATGGTTACTTCTGCACAGCCGAGTCAGAAGGTTGTAGAGTAGGTGTAGAAGTAACCTTCTTGGTTTCCACTTCCACTTCTCCATTATGCTTCTTTTCAACTTCTTTCTTCACCTTTTCCTTGCCGCCACCAAACACCGAGAAGTGAACGTAGCGCTTAGGATTAGCTTGGAAGTCAGAAAGCAGCGAGTTGGTGCTGGCAGCCGTGGCGTTAAGGTTATTGTAGAGCGAGTCGTCGTTCATAAGCTTGCCCAACGAACCTTTCTGGTCGTTCAACGACCGGTTCAAGGTGGTCATTGTTCCTTGCGCCTCCGTCATAGTGGCGTTCAGCTTGCGCATGGCGGGCCCAACGGGTGCCCCTTTGAGCGAATCGCTGAGCTGGCTGAAGTTGGCGGCAATCCGGTCGAACTTTTTGGTGGTCACGGCCAGGTCGGAAGTCAGCTTGGCCATGTTGCTCGTAATCTGGTTGATGTTGCGTTGGTTCATCACCAGCAGGTTGCGGAGGGCCTCAGTGCTGCCCTGTGCATTCAGCAGCGTAGCCTGCAAACTCACACGAGCATCCTTGTTCAAGAAGCTGTTCACTTTAGTCAGCGTCGAATCGACGGTGCCGAGGACCGGTAGGGCCTTGGCCTGGAACGCGTCTGTGATGCTGGCTACGGTATAAGACTTCAGCTCTTCGCCGCCATCGTACACCTTGGAATTTTTGCCGAGGAACAGCGTAATGGTCTTAGAGCCCAGCAACGAGCCGCTTAGGCTAGCCACTGTCGAGTCTCCGACGGTGATACCTTTCTGCAGTTCCACGGCTACTTTGATTCGGTTGGCTTGCTCAGGCATTAGCCGCATTTCCTTGACCTGCCCTACTTTGATACCGTTCAGTATCACCGGATTGCCTACCGTAAGACCATCTACGTTGTCGTAGGTGGCATAGTAGGTGCGGTCGGAGGAGAGCAAATTGGCCCCTTTTAGGAAATTGAATCCTAAAATCAGGGCCGCTAGAGCCACAATGCCCAATAGGGCCACTTTTATTTCTTTCGCCACGATAGTCTATCGTTAGTGATATGCAGAGAGAACTGGCCACGACAGGTGTAAAAACGGCTATTCCCCGTTCATCACCTCCAGTTCATTTTTGTAGTCGCGGAAGGCCCGGTAGATACCTGAAGCCATATACGCTTGGCCGGCTTTATCGTTCAGATACTTCTCTTCAGTTCGGTTGGTAAGAAAGCCCGCTTCGATGAGAACGGAAGGCATAGTTGATTTCCAAAGCACCAGAAATCCCGCTTGTTTCACACCCCGCGAAGGACGTTTAATAGTCGTACGGAATTGGCGGTCAACTTTCTGCGCAAACCGGATACTATTTACGATGTGCGCGCTCTGATAGAGGGAGAATAGAATATGGCTTTGAGGAGAAGTAGGGTCAAAGCCGTTGTAACGCTCTTTATAGTTGTCTTCTTGCAGAATAACGGCGTTTTCCCGCTTGGCCACTGACAGGTTAGCATCCGTTTTGTGCGGGCCCATGGTCCAGACTTCAGTACCGTAGGCAGAAGGCGCAGCGGCGTTGCAATGCACGGAGATAAACAGGTCGGCGTTGTTTTTATTGGCAATGCCCGCCCGGTCGGCTAACTCTACAAATACATTGGTTTTGCGAGTGTACACCACTTTCACACCAGGCATGCTATCTTGAATCAGGCGCCCAAGCTCCAACACGATTTTCAACGCCACATCGGCTTCCCGGGCACTTACGCCCGCGCAACCACGGTCTTTTCCGCCGTGGCCAGCGTCGAGAACCACTGTCCGCAACCGGTACCCCGTGGGCATGGTAGGCAAGACAGGCCGAGGCTCCGGAGCCTCGGGCGCTACTGCGGCCGGCGAGCCGGAAAAACACAACATGCCAACTAGGCACAAGGCGACAATATTCCGCACAGTTTTCGTTAGTGAAGAGCAGCGACCCGCTACCTTTGCAAACCGCCACAAAATAAACGAATAAAATCACGTGGCCGTACTCGAGCCTTTGTCCGACACAAGTATTATTTTCTTTATCAGGCCACTATGCCGGATTATCCGGCTCCTGGTACTATGGATTATTCTAGGGTTCCTAGCATTTCCTGCCTTGGCCCAAACGCCCACTCGACGCCCCGGCGCCGATGTACGCTCCGACGTGCGTACCCCGCCGCCCGTGCTGCGTCCTGATACCATTCGGACGACGCGCCGGGCCGGTACTAACGTTGCCACTGACACAGCCGGAATAGTCCGCCGGTCAGGTACCGATTCGTTGCAGCTCTCGACTGGCTCCAAGCGCAAAGGCGACGTGGAAACGACTGTGAAGTATGCAGCCAAGGACTCTATCCGCTTCAACGTGCAAGAGAAAAAGGCCACGCTCTATGACAAGGCCAACGTCGACTATGGCGAAGTATCCTTGAAAGCAGCCGTAATTACGGTAGACTACAGCAAGAACCTAATCAATGCTGAAGGAGCACCTGATTCCACCGGCAAGGTGCAGGACAGGCCCATTTTCAAGAACGGGGCAGAGAACTATCAGGCAGGGCGTATTAACTACAACTTTAAAACCAAGAAGGGTAAGATTGCCGAAGCCGTGACGCAACAAGGCGAAGGCTACGTGCACGCTGATGTCATCAAGAAAAACCAGTACAACGAAATCTTTGGCCGCAACGGGCGCTACACCACGTGTAACCTAGAGCATCCGCACTTCTTCATCAATGCCTCTAAGATGAAGATGATTCCGGGTGAGAAAGTGGTAACGGGACCGTTCAACCTCGTTATCAGCGATATTCCGTTGCCGTTGGGCTTGCCCTTCGGCTATTTCCCCTCTCCTAGTAAGAGCCGGGCCTCGGGCCTTATAATTCCCACCTTCGGTACTTCCACCGATCGGGGCTTTTACCTACGCAACGGCGGCTACTATTGGGCCGCCAGCGACAATATTGGCCTGCGCCTCACGGGCGACGTTTACTCAGGTGCTGGCGAGAAGTTTGGGGGCTGGCGCGGCACGTCTGAAATGCAGTATATCAAGCGTTACAGATACAGTGGCTTGCTCAGCTTCGAGTTTTCGTCGCGCCCTGCCGAGCAACTTTCCTCTGATGAAGGGGTTAACACGAATCCATTTTTCCGCCGGCCTCGCAAGCCACAAACCTTCTGGTTAACCTGGAGCCATGCGCCCACGCCCCGTCCGGGTGGCGGCCGTTTCTCAGCCAGTGTACGGGCGGGTAGCTCCGACTTCAACCAGCAAAACGCATTCGACCCCACGCGTTACCTGGCGCCAGCGTTTAACTCAACTGTTAGTTATAGCAAGCAGTTACGCAACGCTCCAATCAACTACGCCATCAACGCAAGTCAGAGCCAAAACGTCCAGACGGGTACTATGGACTTCACCCTGCCTGATATTACGGTCGGTGTAGCCCGGCAATATCCTTATCAGTGGTTAGGCCTATCACCTACCGGCAAATTTTACGAGCAATTCGCTTTTTCCTACACGTTGAATGCTCAAAACCGTCTTACCAATACACAGCCAGCCCGGACACTCGGCGGTGGCATTCCATTGCTTGGCGGCGCTAGCACAAGTTCGGTTTTCCCTATTCAACTCAAGAATATTGATAGGTTACTTAGCAATGCGCAAACTAGCATCCTGCACCAGTTTCAAATTTCGCTTGGCAGCTATAATATCCTGAAGTTTATCAACCTCGCTCCATCGGTCAATTACAATCAAGCTTGGTACCTTAAGAAACTTAGCTATAGATATGACTCTGTAGCTCAAGCAGTCCGAATTGACACACTGAGACAATTCACCACTGTAGGCGATTTCTCTAGTGGATTCGGAGTGAACTTTGGCACTAATATCTATGGGTTGTTTCAAATAAAGGGCAAAAAAATAGAGGCAATCCGGCACAAGGTTACGCCGAACATCAGCATCAATTATGTACCGGGAAGAAAAGGCGGCAGTTCCGCGCAAATAATTAAAGGCCTCCCTTATTATGGTGTAGCCCGCAATACGCCTGATAACAGACTACCCGTTGGAGCAAGACGAGATTCAATTACTGGCTTTATATATGATGAGCGTTTTTACTCTTATTATCAAGGGTTCACAGGCGCGCCTTCTAGTGTCGGCTCCGATGCAGCAGGCACAATAGGGTTTTCTTTGCAGAACGCTGTGGAAATGAAAGTGCGTGATAACAATGACACGACGGGTACCACACCATTCAAAAAAGTTAGCTTGATTGATGGGTTGGACTTAAACTTCAGCTACAATTTTCTTGCTCCTCGTAACGTCCCTCGGCTTTCACCTATCAGTACTACGTTCCGAACTCAGGTGGCACGCAAGCTTAACCTTTTGGTGAATGCTACTTTCGAGCCTTATCAGCGCGATTCATCTGGCACTATCATCAACAGGTACCTCTTCGATCAAAAGGGTAATCGTCGGTTAGCTCGCCTTGCTAGTAGCAGTTTGTCACTGAACTATCAGTTCAACCCGAGCCAAAAGCCAGGACGTAAATCCAACATTCGCCGTGATGTAGCGCCCGCCAACGACCCAGCCCTGGGCGGCCCAATTCCAATCAACCCGTATGAGGATTATGTGGACTTCGAATTGCCTTGGGAATTGAACTCCGGCTTCACGGCCAATTACACCGATCCGGGTCCGCGTCCTAGCCGCGGCACCTACATTCGCCCTCGCTCACTCGCTTCCGCATCGCTGAATTTAAGCGGCTCGGTGAAACTCACAGCAAATACGCGGGTAGGCTACACCACCAACTACGACTTTATCAACCAGACCTCGGCTTTCACCTCGCTCGATATTTTCCGCGACTTGCACTGCTGGCAGATTACGGGCACATGGCGGCCGTTCAAGGGTCCTGCTCAAGGCTACTTCGTGACGATTGCCGCTAAATCGTCGCTACTACAGGACCTGAAGCTGAACCGCAACCGCACTTTCCTCAACCGCTAGTAAATGCGGCTGAGAGCGAATTGATACAAGAAAGGATAGAGTACTTATAGTGGGGCACTGATGCCAGGGGCGGGAAATGCTAGAATTTCGACACTTTTGTCCGGAATTTCAGTCCCTGCATCAGCTACCTCTAATCATTCTCAAATGTCGCAGCACAAAGAAGTCAAACTCGTGACCACGCACCAGTTGCTGGCCATGAAACGGCGGGGCGAAAAAATTTCTATGCTCACGGCCTACGACTTTTCGATGGCGACTATCCTAGACGGCGCGGGCATCGACGTGCTTTTAGTTGGCGATTCGGCGTCCAACGTCATGGCTGGCCACGAAACCACCCTGCCCATTACGCTCGACCAGATGATCTATCACGCTTCGTCGGTGGTGCGCGCCGTGAAGCGGGCTTTCGTAGTCGTTGATATGCCGTTTGGCTCCTACCAAGGAAATTCTTCGGAAGCACTGCGTTCTGCTATCCGCATCATGAAAGAATCGGGCGGGCATGGCATCAAGGTGGAAGGCGGCGCCGAAATCAAGGATTCTATTACCCGGATTCTAACTGCCGGTATTCCAGTAATGGGGCACCTTGGCCTCACCCCGCAGAGTATCTATAAGTTTGGCACCTATACCGTGCGGGCCAAGGAAGACGCGGAAGCGCAGAAGCTTATTGAAGATGCCGTTTTGCTGGAAGAGCTTGGGTGCTTTGCCGTAGTATTGGAAAAAATTCCGTCGGCATTAGCCAAGCAGGTAGCCGAGAAGCTCACGATTCCCGTAATTGGCATCGGGGCCGGCCCCGATGTGGATGGACAAGTCTTGGTTGTGCATGACATGCTAGGCATTACCAAAGAGTTTAAACCGCGTTTTCTGCGTCGCTACGCCGACTTAGGTGACATCATGCACAATGCAGTGCAGCGTTATATCGAGGATGTAAAAAGCCGGGACTTTCCTAGCGCCGAAGAAGCTTATTAATTGCGACAACCATCTATATCAATGAGTAGCAAGCATCTATCGATTGATATATTCCGTGCAAACATGCGCCGAAATTTGGCTGTTGCTCACTGTTCAATGCTGATTATTTACTAGTGAATCGTCCGAACCTGTGGTCGGAACGGAAGGAAATTCTGTTCGAAGACAATCATCTGCTCGTTATTAACAAGCCAGCCGGTCTGCTCGTGCAGGGCGACGCTACTGGCGACGAACCTCTTTCTGCAAAGGCCGAAGAGTACTTGCGCTTCAAGTACAAAAAGCCAGGTGCCGCCTTCATTGGAGTGGCGCACCGCATTGACCGCCCCGTGAGTGGCATTGTGATACTGGCCAAGACCAGTAAAGCTCTGAGTAGGCTGAATGAAATGTTTCGCGACAACAAGATTCACAAAACCTACTGGGCCCTAACCGGCAAATGCCCCGAGCCTACGAGTGGGCACCTCACGCATTGGCTCGTGAAAGATCCTATTCGGAATACCACCAAAGCCTATACCGAGCGCCACGGGCAAGGCCAAAAGTCTGACCTCGACTATACCGTTCTAGGGCAAGCAGGCACCCGCTACTTAGTAAAAGTAAACCCCGTTACCGGCCGGCCGCATCAAATTCGGGTGCAGCTCTCTACAGGATTGGGCACGCCTATAGTTGGTGATGTAAAGTATGGGTTCTTGGCCCCGTTACCTGATGTGAGCATTGCGCTGCACGCTCGGCAACTAGAACTACAACACCCGGTTACCAAAGAAGATATGACCTTTGTGGCCCCGTTGCCCGACATGCCCCACTGGGAAGCTGCAACTGCGTACTACTAAACTTCTTTTTTCCAGTTCCTAATAAGTGCTGCATATCAATGTGGTTGGCCCAAGCAAGGCTAGAAAGCTATAGCGTTTGAAACTTTGCACGGTTTAGCTGCAAATAAAACCCTAACAACATTTTGGCCTTTCCATCCCGGAAATTGCACTCAGCAGATACTGGCCGTAGTTTTGTAAAAGCGCTTCTGAACTAAAGCATTGCATTTGGGCTTTGCCACCTGAAGCGCCTGCTCCCGACTTCGACCTTCACATATTTCTACTATGGCAATTCTCGTCTTTTTTGTTGCCCATTACTACTTGTCGCTGTTTACGCAGACGTTCTATCTGCACCGCTACGCAGCGCACAAAATGTTCACCATGAACAAGTTTTGGGAGCGGTTTTTCTTCTTGTTCACATACATCTGCCAAGGCTCTTCGTTCTTGTCGCCGCGGGCTTATGCGCTGTTGCACCGCATGCACCACGCCTACTCCGACACCGAGATGGACCCCCACTCGCCGTTGTTTTCTTCTAACGCCTTCTCGATGATGTGGAAGACCAAGAACATTTACAACGATGTGTTGAACCGCAACTACGCTGCCGCCGAGCGTTTCGAGGGCGATTATCCGGAATGGAAGTTGATCGAGAACCTAGGCGACAAGTGGTTTTCGCGCTTGGGCTGGGGCACCGCTTACGTGCTGTTCTATATCAACTTTGCTACGGCGTGGTGGCAGTATCTGCTGCTACCGATTCACTTTCTGATGGGTCCAATTCATGGAGCTATTGTGAACTGGGGCGGCCATAAGTACGGCTACCAAAACTTCGACAACCACGACCACTCGAAAAACACGCTGGCGCTAGACTTCCTGGCCTTCGGTGAGTTGTTCCAGAACAACCACCATAAGTTGCCCATGCGTGTAAATTTCGGTGTGAAGTGGTGGGAGTTTGATCCTACGTACATGTTCATCTGGACTATGGACAAAGCAGGCATCATCAAAATCAAGCGTAAGCAGAAAGCGCAAAAGATGCGGGTAGCTGCCTAAGTCTCTTGTTAAGTATAAGCTCATATTTTAGAATCCCTTGGCGCCCCGGTGTCAAGGGATTCAGCTTTATAGACGAGAGCGAAGCCAAAAATCTGGTCGTTTTACCTGCTAACAGGCGACGCTTCGGCACAGGTACAGAGTTAATTCAGAGGCGGGCTTTCACGGTGTGAAAACTGTGCTTACCTTTGCACCTCATTTTTCAATCAGACGCACGAGTTGCGTCGCTTAACCAACCCGGTTTATGGCAGTTAAAATCCGCCTCGCCCGTCGTGGCCGCAAAAAGGCCGCTCAATTCGACATCGTTGTTGCTGACTCTCGCTCCCCGCGTGACGGCCGCTTTATCGAGAAACTTGGCACCTACGACCCCAACACGAACCCTGCTTCTATCAATTTTGATGGTGATAAGGCTTTCGATTGGATCATGAAGGGTGCACAACCTACCGACACTGTTCGGGC
The DNA here is from genome assembly GCF_029433095.1 of Hymenobacter sp. YC55. GTDB lineage: Bacteria > Bacteroidota > Bacteroidia > Cytophagales > Hymenobacteraceae > Hymenobacter. The sequence goes on along the minus strand of NZ_JARNTX010000002.1, from coordinate 1,277,567 downwards.
TATGCTCTCTTACCGTGGTGTGCTCTACCGCAAGCACTTGCAACTAGGTGTTATCAAAGGCGCTATTTCGCAGGAAGTAGCCGACCAGCGCTACACCCAGTGGAAAGAGCAGAAAGACGCTAAGATCGAAACCAAGCGTACTTCGCTCGGCACCGCGAAAGATGATGCTCGCGTAGCTCGTCTGGCTGCTGAAACCAAAGTGAAAGAAGCTCGTGCTGAGGCGCTGCGCAAGAAAAACACGCCAGCTCCTGTTGAAGCTCCTGCTGCCGAAGGTGAAACCACCGACGCTGCAGCTTCAGCCGAAACCACTGAGGAAGCCGGCGCTTAAGCTTTTTGCTGGTAATCGAGGGAGAGGTGATTAGGAATTGAGTGATTGGAATGCGCCGGCTTCTGATTGCTCGCTCCTAGTCACCTCTCCTCATTTCTCCGAAACCTCTACCTTATGACCCTCGACGACTGCTATTTGCTTGGCTCCATCGGCAAGCCCCACGGCCTGAAAGGGTTTGTCATGGCTTTTCTGGATGTAGATGACCTCGATGCTTACCGCAAAGTGAAATCGGTATTGCTGGAAATGCCTACCGCTCCCGGCAAGCTGACCGCCTATGATGTGGAAAAGCTGCAGCCCCAGGCTGAAAACCGGGTTTTGCTAAAGCTAAAAGGAATCGAGCGGATAGAAGACGCCGAGCCCCTGCGCAACGCCAAGCTTTACCGCCCACTCGAAGCGTTGCCTCAATTGGAAGAAGATCAATTTTACTTCCATGATGTTATTGGCTTCACGGTAGTAGACGAACAGTTAGGTGAGCTAGGTGTAGTAGAAACCTTCTACGAGCTACCCCAACAGGACTTGCTGGCCATGCGCTACAAGGGGCAGGAAGTTTTGATTCCGGTGGTAGACGAGTTGATTTCTCGCGCCGACCAAGAGGGCAAGAAACTATATGTGCAGCTTCCTGAGGGCTTGCTCGACGTGTATCTCACGCCACCTTCCCGTGAGCGGGACGAGCCCGACGAATTCGACGAACCATAGTTTACTCCCATCCCGCTTGCTATGCGTATCGACATCGTGACGTGCCAGCCCGATTTGCTGGTTAGCCCCTTTGCACACTCTATTGTGAAGCGTGCGCAGGATAAAGGGCTAGCCAAAATTCATCTGCACGATCTGCGCCGCTACGCTATCAACAAGCACGGACAAATCGATGATTATGTGTTCGGCGGCGGGGCCGGCATGGTATTGCGTGTGGAGCCTATTGCAGCCTGCTTCGATGAGCTCCTAGCCCAACGCAGCTACGACGCTGTCATTTACATGACCCCCGACGGAGAGACCTTGCGGCAGCCGCTAGTCAACCGCTTGTCGTTGGCTGGCAATTTGCTGATCCTTTGTGGTCACTATAAAGGCGTAGACGAGCGAATCCGGCAAGCCTATATCACCCACGAAATTAGCGTTGGGGACTATGTCTTGAGCGGTGGCGAGCTGGGCGCAGCGGTGCTGGTTGATGCTGTGGTGCGCCTATTACCAGGTGTTCTCGGCAACGAGGAATCAGCACTGAGTGACTCGTTTCAAGACAACCTGCTGGCACCGCCGGTGTATACCCGTCCGGCAGAATGGCGTGGGCAGGAAGTACCCGGGATTTTGCTTTCCGGCAACACTCCCCAAATAGATATCTGGCGGCACGACCAAGCACTGGAACGAACTCGGCAGCGCCGTCCAGACCTTCTACAAGAGTAAAATAGTGGCTTTATGAAATAGCGTATTTGCTGCTCTGCTAACGCAGTTCAAATAAACTATGCCGATTGAGTGGCAAACTCACAATTTCATGAAGTTGCAGTTTCACAATTTCAAAACAAAGCGCTATATTTGCGCCTCCTTACCGAAACCATAGACGGCGCGGCCGTCCTTTCAAAGTTTTTTCAGCCATGAGCGTACTACTCGATTTTATTCAGCAGGAATCCCAGGAGCGCCGCGCCAGCTTCCCTAGTTTTGCTGCCGGCGACACCATCAACGTCCACGTAAAGATCCGCGAGGGCAACAAGGAGCGCATTCAGCAGTTCCAAGGTGTTGTTATTCAGCGCAAGAACCCTAACTCCAACGGTGAGACCTTTACCGTTCGTAAGATTTCCAACCAGATCGGTACCGAGCGTATCTTCCCTCTCCTGTCGCCTAACATCGACAAGATCGAGGTAATCCGTCGCGGTAAGGTACGTCGGGCTCGTCTGTTCTATCTGCGTGGCCTGTCGGGCAAAGCTGCTCGTATCAAAGAGAAGCGCTTGAACATAGCAGAGAAAGTAACTGCTTAAGCTCGATAGCAATCAATAAAAAGCCGGCCTGCTCCTCATCGAGCAGGCCGGCTTTTTTATTGATTATCTCAAATCACTCTAGCGACTAGAGGAATCCTGCTGCAAGTCTTCTTCAGCTGAAGTTTGTGGGCTTTGCACTTGCTTGGCAGCTTTCAGTAATGTCTCGCCTAGCTTAGTAACTCGCTCTGAAGTATTCGGGTTATCAGCAAAAATAGCAGCCTTGATGGTATTTTCGCCGAGACGTCCTAGGAGTTGGCCTACCAACTTGGAGTCGATAGATCCGCCACCGAAGTGAGCCTTTAGCGCTTGCAAATCAACCACTATCTGGTGCAGTTCGGGATTGTTAACGTCTTTTACATCTTCTATCCAGCGTTGCAGTGCGTTGTCGAGGCCGGCGCGATTCGCTTCTTCGAATAAATCACCGCTCAGGATTTTGCTGGTACCGTCGAGGTGGTTCTGGTGCTGGGTGTCGTCTTTGGGCTGTTTGTGGAAGGACATAGCGATGTGATTGGGCCGCCGAAGCGGAGTTGGAAAGTACTGCCTGTGCAAACGGTGGGCACTTGGCAAAGGTTGTAGCGCAGCCATACGCAACAGATAGTTACTTTCGTTTCAGTATCGTCCCGTTCCTTGTTGCCTCGTATGAAAAAACTTATAGTCGGCTTCTGGCTGATTGCGCTGCCCTTGCTGACGTTTTCGCAGCCCACAGCCAAACCTGTGGCCCCTGCCGCCTATTGGCAGCAACAGGTCAATTATTCGATTGATGTTACACTGGATGACAAGCAGCACGTGCTTACGGGCCGCGAAGAGTTGGTATATACCAACAACTCGCCCTCAGCATTACCTTTCATCTGGTTTCATTTGTGGCCTAATGCTTACCGTGACGATAACACTGCATTTGCTCGGCAGCAACTCCGCAATCAAAGCCGCAAATTTCATTTTTCCACTGCCCAGCAACGTGGTTTTATCGACCAGCTTGATTTTCAAGTAAACGGCCAGCCTGCCAAGTTGGAGTATGACCCCGAAAGCCCGGACATGGCCAAGCTATTGCTGCCACAGCGGCTAGCTCCCGGCGCCAGCGTCACAATTACCACGCCCTTTCGGGTAAAAATTCCTGATTCCTTCTCGCGCTTTGGCCACGTAGACCAGAGCTACCAGATTACGCAGTGGTATCCCAAACCAGCTGTCTACGACCGGAAAGGCTGGCATCCCATGCCTTATCTCGACCAAGGCGAATTTTACTCGGAGTTTGGTTCGTTTGATGTTCGGATTACGCTTCCCGCCAATTACACGGTGGGCGCTACCGGCGTGCTGCAGAACCCCGAGGAGCAGACTCGCCTCGACCAATTGGCAGCGGCCACAGCACTCAAGAAAACTGCCGCTGACTTCGGCGACGACCTAGACTTTCCAGCTTCTGCTACTGAAACTAAAACGCTACGCTACGTGCAAGACCGTGTGCATGATTTTGCCTGGTTTGCAGATAAGCGATTCAACGTGCTGAAAAGTGGCGTGACACTGCCCTCGGGTCGACAGGTGGCCACGTGGGTGCTGTTCACCAACAAGGAAGCTACCAAGTGGCAAAAAGGCCTGCAGGACGTCGACTCGGCCGTGGTGTACTACTCGCGCTGGGTAGGTGAATACCCCTACAGTGCGGCTACGGCTGTAGATGGCGCCCTGAGTGCCGGTTCGGGCATGGAGTATCCTATGGTAACCGTCACGCAGCCAGAAGCTATTGTGCATGAGGTGGGTCACAATTGGTTCTACGGCATTCTGGCTTCCAACGAGCGAGATTTTGGCTGGATGGACGAAGGCGTGAATTCTTATGTAGAGAACCGAGTGGCCGAATTGCATGGCGAAAGTGGAGGCATTTTGGCAGGGTTGCCCACCACGGGTACGGGAGCCCGACTCTTAAGTACCGATGGCCTCCCTAACGCAGCACTCAGCCAGATTCCTTACCAAGCAGTAGCTAGTCGAGGCCTTGACCAGCCAATAAGTAACATCACTTCTGCTGATTACGGTAAGCTAAACTATGCCATCATCATGTACAGTAAAACAGCCTCTCTGCTGAAATACTTTGCAGCTTACTTGGGGCAAGAGAAGTTCGATGCTGCCATGCAGGCCTACTACGAGCAGTGGCAATTTCGCCATCCTTACCCTGAGGATATGCAGGCTGTATTCGAGCAAACGACCGGGCAGAAGCTTGCCTGGTTTTTTGGGCCTATGCTTACTGGCACCTACCGCTATAACGCCGTAATAGCCAAGTCGAAGGAAGAAAAAGGGCAGCGCAAAGTATTGATTCGCAACGACTCTCCTACCCCGTTTCCGTTCCCAGTAGCTACGCTCGATGCGCAAGGCAAAGTGCTAGAAACGCAATGGACCAAGCCCTTTACCAACACCGATGAAGACGACAGCGCCGTATTGCGGTTTCGGGAGGAAGGAGTTGCTGCCATTGTTGCCGATCCGGAGTACCTCACCCCCCAGCTGAACCGCCGCGACGACCACCTTCGAACTACCGGTCTTCTGCGTGCCTTAGAGCCCGTGAAGCTACGCCCCGCGATAAGTCCCGAGCGTTGGGATCGGGCGGCGATTAACTGGTTACCGGTATTCGGGGCTAATACATCAGACAAGTTTATGCTGGGTGCTGCTTTCTACAACAGCCCTATCAACGTCAAAAAGTTCAGCTACCTAGCTATGCCTATGTACAGCTTCAACCGTAAAGAGCTGAACGGTATTGGAGTTCTGAACCTGAATATTTTGCCGGTTCAGTTCACGCGCCGGGCAGTGCTAGGTGTGGTAGTACAGCGCTTCGAACGCTACCGCAAAGTGGAACCTAGCTTGACGCTGCAGTTGCCCCACACGGCTTTCGACAAGCCGCAGCACACGGTGAAGCTGGCCAACACGGCCATTTATACCCAGGACAACCGCGTTACGGCGAGTATACAGTCGCTGGAGTATGGCGTAGGCATCAGCAATGCTATTCGGCGTTGGAATGGGCATATCGAACTCAACTACTTCACTCCTGACCTTTCAGAAGACAACGAGCGAACGGTAGCAGCCTTAGTGCGGGCTGAAGTAAAGCATACACGTTACTACTCTCCGAAGAAAACTTTCTCAGTGCGCCTGTTTGGAGGCAGCTTCTTGCAAAAGGCGAACGAAACGCCCTTTGCTATGGGCTTGAGCGGCAGCTTCGATTATCGGCGCCAAACTATGTTCCTTGACCGGCAGCAGATGTCACCCAGCTTAGCAGCCCAAGAACATCAGTTTGATGACAGAGACGGTGCTTTCAAAGCGAATGTGCCCGTTGCAAGTCGTCGTTGGCTTACCACGCTCAATCTGCAGGCTGATCTGCCCGTGACCCCGTTCGGGCTCTTCGCCGATTTTGGAGCCACCAAGGAGAAAAACCAAGTAGTAGCAGACCGCAACCCGCAGCGCTTGTATTATGATGCTGGTATAAGCTTGCCAATTTTGAATCGGGCTTTGAGTTTTTACTTTCCAGTGGCAGGCTCTCAATATAGCAACGGCTTCCCGGCCAACCGCAAGGACTTCACTAACCAGATTCGCTTCGTACTGCGTCTCGATCAACTAAACCCTTTTCGGTTACTTGATGAGCAACTAGCGCAGTAGCGTATTCCTCTTGTTTCACTTGTCTAGCATGCGCTATACCGCTGGCCTCTTTAAAGCGGCGTTGCTTAGTGGTTTCTTTGCCAGCTGCACTCCCCACTATGAGGACTTACCCACCTTCTCGGCGGAGCGGAAGCTGTTGCAAGTGGTAGTAGAAATGCCAGCCGGTACCAACCACGCTCGCCGCTACGACCCCACCAGCCACGAATTCGTGCCAGTCCGCCGGGCCGGCCTCGAACTAGTTGCTGAGTTTTTACCGTGTCCCGGCAACCAGGGCTTCATACCAGGCACACGCTTGGGTGCAGCTGCTAATCCATTAGCGGCACTTGTGCTTATTGAAACCCAACCAACTGGTACGGTACTGGAAGTATTACCCATAGGATTGCTTACGCTCGACGACAATGGGATACTGAAGCCGATAGTGCTGGCGGTACCAGCCCGGCCTAGCCAGCAGATATTGCCTGATGTAGTTTCGTGGCATGACCTAACCAGCCGCTACCCTGGCGCTCAGGAGGTTATTCGTCAATGGTTTCTGCATCAAGGGCGTCTTGGCGAAATACGTGTTGTGAGTTGGAAGGACGAAAAGGCTGCCGAACAGCAAGTGAAAGAAGCTATGAATTAAACCGTAGTTGGCATTGAAGGAGAGCTTCTTTTAAAAATTAGCACTTATTAAGCTATTAAATGAGCGGCCTTTCTTCTGTTAGCATACTACGGCCACTGATTGAATAGTACTAAATGTGAGGCTCACTAAAATCCCCTCGGAGGCATTGTAGTAAAACAAGAGAGCCGCTCCCATGGAAGCGGCTCTCTGGATAATATTAAGTACAATTTGATGGTAGGCCAGCAGTTCTCTTGTTGTTACTACTCAATCTTGTTCATGCGCTCTTTTACAGCCTCGAGTGCTACGCGCATATTCACAATGTCGGCGCGAGCAGCTTCTTGCTCTTTGAGGTTCAAGTCTACTTGGTTGTTGTATTGTAGCAGTTCAGCGGCGTTCTGAGCCAATTGCTGCTGGATTTCAACTTTCTTCAACTTGTTCTTCTCGATGTCTTTCTTGATGGCGTCAGACTTCTGAATTACTGCCATGTGGTTGTTCTGCGACGATACCAACGACTTCTCAGCTTCAGCTACTTGAACAGCAAGGTCTTCGCGGTACAGCATCCGAGCGAAATCTTTCAGGTACTTCTCGCTAGCTTTCCACTGCACAGGAGTGGCATCTTTGCTCAGGTAAGCGTTACCCAAGTCAACAGACCACCAAACTGATGTACCGGTTGGAGTAGCATCTACTTTGCTGATTACGCGAATAGGGGTTTTCGAAATGTCTTCGATAACAACACCTTCTAGCTGGTAAATACCTTTATCGGCTTTTACTTTATTGCCAAACTGCGCATCAAGCTGCTTCTTCCAGGATTCATCAACGCGCTTGCTGTCCAACTGAATGGTTACGCGCTGGCCTTTACGGGGAATCCCTTTGATAGCCATATCCGTTTCATCAACGGGTGATTTCTGTGCGTAGCCAGTCGCCGTCAGCACAAAAAACAACAGGGAGAGGAGTACGCCTTTTTTCATGTGAATGAGGTAATTAGTGGTACGTGAGTCTCGTTTAAGTCCGATTTTTATATTTCGACTCTTCAAATTTAACTACTCCTAATACATCTCACTACGCTCTGGAATGTTTTTTTTCGCCTAAATGATCTTTTATTAAATAGGTTATATCACATGTTGCTAAACTGACAAAAATGCTATTTATGGAGCCCCATTTACCTCATCTTGTAAGAGCATAAATCACAAAACAAAATCAACCCCTCACGGTTTCTCTCTCCTATGCCTGTAACTGTCTGCCGAAAGGAACACTTCAATGCCGCACATCGTCTGCACAATCCAGCTTGGAGCGACGAGCAGAACCAACGTGTGTTTGGCAAATGCAACAACCCCCACTACCACGGTCATAACTACGAGCTTATCGTACGCCTGACCGGGGAAACCAACCCGGAAACCGGCTACGTGTACGACATGAAGCGGTTAAGTGACCTCATTAAACGCGAGATTCTCGATACCTTTGATCATCGGAACCTGAATCTGGACACAGAGGAATTCCGTGAACTCAATCCAACTGCCGAGAACATTGCGGTTGTTATCTGGAACCGGTTGCGTACGCACTTAGATCCGCAGCTGAGCCTCTCGGTTACTTTGTATGAGACCGAGCGAAACTTTGTAGAATATCATGGATAAATCCGTGCCTACCCCGGCTGGGGGCACCCCACCCGTCGATACCCACCTGTCGGCCGATTTACGCACTCCTCTTCGCCCCGATGCCTTTGCCCTTACTGACGAGGAAAAGATAGCAGGCATAACCGAGCACTTTCGCGAAATCATGCACCTGCTAGGCCTCGACTTGACGGACGATAGCTTAGCTGGTACGCCGCGCCGCGTGGCTAAGATGTACGTGCAAGAGTGGTTTCGCGGCCTTTCGCCCGAACATCGGCCTGAGGTGCGGCTTTTCGACAACCGCTACCAATATGGCCAGATGCTGGTGGAGCGCGATATCACACTTTTCTCGTGCTGCGAGCATCACTTCGTTCCTATTATCGGCAAGGCCCACGTAGCGTATTTGCCCGGCGAGCATGTGGTAGGTTTAAGTAAGCTTAACCGCGTAGTGCAGTACTACGCCCGCCGGCCACAGGTGCAGGAGCGTCTAACTCGCCAGATTGCGGAAGAGCTAAAGCAAGCCCTCCATACTGATAACGTGGCCGTACTTATTGAGGCCGACCATTTGTGCGTGATGAGCCGAGGTGTAAACGACACGAGCAGTTCCACGCTTACAGCTGAGTATGGTGGTGTTTTTGGTGAAGATGCAGCCCTACGAGCCGAGTTTTTGCGTTTGATTGGCAAATGAGTTTTTAAGGCAGATTGCAGGTTTTTCTGGTTTTAGTTATAGGTTGCCGTAGTTTTTCAATCCAGGCCCTAAAAGCTGCTTTTTGCGCTACAACTACACACCTACAATAAGCTCCCTACGCCATGTCTCGTAAAGTCCTCATCAGCGGTGGTACTGGTATGATTGGCACCCGTCTTGCCGAGATGCTTATTGATGCGGGCTACGAGGTAGCCTTGCTTAGCCGGCAGCCTAGTACTGGCCACTACCGCAGCTTTCGCTGGGATCTGCGAGCAGGCACTATCGACGAAGCCGCTATACCATACGCTGATTACGTCATTAATTTGGCGGGTTCTAGCGTTTCGGATGGCAAATGGACGGAAGAGCGAAAGCACGAAATTCTCACGAGCCGCTTGGGCGGGACCGCCTTGTTGGCGCGTGAACTGGCGAAAGACGGGCACCATGTACGAGCGTTTATTTCAGCTTCGGCCATTGGTATATATGGAGACAGTGGCGACCAAGTGGTGAACGAAGAAACGTCTCCGGCGTCGGCCACCGACTTTCTGGTGGATGTTTCGCAGCGCTGGGAGTTAGCGGCTCACGATGTAGAGCGCCTCGGTATCCGCACCATTATCACTCGTATTGGCATTGTGCTGAGCCCGGAGGGAGGGGCGCTGGTGCCACTGGCGCGCACGGTGAAGATGATGGCAGGGGCTCCACTTGGCACAGGTCGGCAGTACATGTCCTGGATTCACCTCGACGATCTGTGCCGCCTGCTAATGCAGATGCTGGAAGAACCGCAGTGGCACGGCACTTACAATGCAGTGGCGCCCAACCCTGTTACCAACAAAGAATTCACTGAAACCTTGGCCAGTGTGCTGCACCGCCCGTTGGTGCTGCCGAAGGTGCCAGAGTTTGCCTTGAATTTAATGATGGGCGAGATGAGCGAAATTGTGTTGGCCAGCCAACGCGTCAGCGCCGAGAAAGTACTCCGCCAGGGCTTCACGTTCGAGTACCCCCACCTGAAGCCGGCATTGGAGTCGTTCTATGAAGAGGAGTAGCGGTAGCTAATGCGCACGTTACTTCGAGCACTGCTGTGTTTGCCTTTGCTCTATCTGCTGTACCTGAACTACCGGCTGTATTATCAGCCGCAGATAGAACCAGTTGCGGGCAGACCACTTAATCAGGATTTGCTGGGCCAGCTACGCTTCCTGAAAACCCCCATGCACCAAGGAGCCGGGGAGGATATGCAAGAGCTATATCCGGAAGGCTTCGTGTATCTCAACGCCCTCTATGGTCTGAGCTGGGTGGAACTGGCGGGCGGCCTGCCCGATAGTTCAATGTTACGTCATGAGGCGTTAGGAGAAACCGCCTGGGCCATGCGAGCTATTCTGTCACCAGCTGGGCGCGCCATATTTGAGCAGGATCTGCCACTGCCCTACGGTGCTTATTATCGAGGTTGGTCTACCTATGTGTTGGGCCGCTACCTGGCTGCGCAAACTTCCGCTGAGCGGACTGCCGCCGACGTCAAGCTGTTCAAGCAGAATTGCACGCAGATAGCGCAGGCTTTGGCTGTAAGCTCTACTCCCTACCTCGAGTCGTACCCGGGTGCGGCATGGCCTGCCGATGGAATGATGTGCCTGGCGGCCCTGGCGTGCCACGACCGAGTACTACCGCCACAGTATCAAGCAACTATTCGGCAGTGGCTAACCGTCGTGGACACACGCCTCGACTCGTTGGGCATGATTCCGCACAAAACAGATGCGCGCACGGGCAAGGTGCAACAAGCAGCTCTTGGCGCGTCGCAAAGCCAACTACTCAATTTTCTGTACGAAATAGACTCCACCTACGCCCGGCGGCACTTCCGGCTGTATCGGCACCATTTTCTTACCTCTCGTTTTGGTTTGCCAGGCATGCGCGAATCGGCACAGGAAGCCGACAATGCGGAGCATATCGACTCAGGGCCAGTGCTACTCGACGTGGGTGGAGCGGCATCTATTGTAGGCCGACGCGTTATGCAGCGCTATGGCGACACGGTCACTGCCGTTGGCTTACGCAATAGTATAGAGGCTTTTGGTATGCCTTTTCAAATCAGTGGCCAGAAACGCTACCTTTTCGGCCAGTTACCTATTGCGGATGCCTTCATTGCTTGGAGCAATTCCCTTGAAGTAAATCGGACTATGGGTACTTCTCCTTGGTGGCGCATCCGTTTCCAAGGGCTTTCTGCGCTTCTGGCGACCGGGCTGCTGACTGCGTTATATATGCTTCGCCGCAGGCCAGTTAGCAAGTGAAGCCTCAAGTGGTTTTACTAGTTGAGTTGAAGGCAAATTAGCTGCTTTGCAACCCTATAGTAGCAGTCAGGCTCGTGCTATTATGAAATACGCTCTACTTCTCTCAACCGCCGCGCTCCTAGCCGCGGTTACCTCCTGCCAACCTGAGAAAAATGCTCCCGAACCTGCTTCTCAGCCAGCAGCCTGTGCGCTCGTACCCGATGCAGGCCTGTGCTACGCAGCCTTTGTGCGCTACTATTATGACCCTAAAGACAAAAAGTGCAAGCCATTTACTTGGGGTGGCTGCGGTGGCGTAGTGCCGTTTACTACCCTGCAGGAGTGCCAGGACTGTGGCTGTAAGTAACCGAATTTACAGGCTATCAGGCACGGGCACGGCGCCACTGTTGAGGTTCTCCAGCAGGTTGTCAACTACAATGGTATCGACGGCTTCTGCCTGACGACGGCGCGGTTGCTCGGAAACGCACTGGTAGCGGCGCGTGATTTTGCCGGGATACTTGGGGAATGGGCCCATGGTAATGCCGAGGTCGGAATCTTCGTACACTTTTTCCATGTATTTGCCGAAGATAGGCAGCGCCGTACGGCCACCTTCGCCCTGCTGAGAACCTTGGAAGTGAATGCTTCGGTCCTCCCCTCCTACCCAAACACCAGTAACCAAGTCTTTGGTAACGCCCATGTACCAACCATCGGAATAGTTGGAGGTGGTGCCGGTTTTACCCCCAATTTGGTTGTTCTTCTTCCACAGCTCATACTCCCACAGCGCCTGCGAGGTACCACCAGGCTCGTCCATGCCGCCGCGCAGCATGTAGAGCATCAGCCATGCCGTTTCGGGTGAGATGGCGCGCCGCTGCTTAGGGTCGAATTGCTTGATGACGTTGCCGTTGCGGTCCTCGATGCGCGTAACAATCATCGGGTCCGATTGGAAGCCTTGGTTGACGAAGGTGCTGTAAGCATTCACCATTTCGTACACGCTCACGTCGCCGCCCGAACCGAGGCCGATGCTAGGCACCGGCAGCAGAGGGCTTTTGATACCTACTTTGTGGGCATACTTGGCCACGTTGTCCCACCCAACCCGCTCGGTAAGTTGCGCGGTAACCGAGTTCACGGAGCGGGCCATGGCTTGGCGCAGCGTCATGTTAATGCCCGTGTATTCGCGCGTTACGTTGTCGGGCTTCCACTCCATGTCCTTGCCGTTCTCGACATAGTTGATGGTCACCCGCTCGTCCCGGATTCGGTCGCAGGGCGCATAGCCATTGTCGATGGCCGTGAGGTAAACGAACGGTTTAAAGGTGGAACCCGCTTGGCGCTTGCCTTGCTTGACGTGGTCGTACTGGAAGAACCGGTAGTTGAGGCCGCCCACCCACGCCTTAATTTGGCCAGTGAAGGGGTCCATGGTCATCATGCCGGCGTGCAGGAAATGCTTGTAGTACGCCAGCGAATCAAGCGGGGAAAGAAGCAGCGTGGTGTCCCCGTCGCCTTTCCAGGTGAATACTTTGGTGGGATGCTTGCGATGCAGCGCCGAGTCGAGGAGAGCGGGCTGGCCTTTGTAGCGCTCGGCCAATTCCTTGTACTGCTCGGTCCGCTTCATTTGGGTTTCAATGAAGTTGGGAATTTCATTGCCTTCCTCATCCACCCACGGGTTCTTATCCCGGTTTTTCCAAAACCTATCGAACTGCTGTTGCAGCCGTTTCATGCGGTCCTGCACCGATTCCTCGGCGTACTGCTGCATCCGCGAATCAATAGTGGTGTAGATTTTCAGCCCGTCGCGATACATGTCGTAGCCGTTCTTCTCGCACCACTCATTCACGAACTGGCTGACAGCCCCCCGGAAATACGTGGGCGGCCCATCGATGTGCTGCTCGAATTGATACTTGAGTACAATAGGCTGCTGCTGAAGCGCGGCAACTTCGGCGGCGGGCAGTACACCAGCTTGCCCCATACGCGTAAGCACTAGGTTGCGGCGTTTGCGGGCCGCATCGGGATGGAAGCGTGGATTGTAGGCGGTTGGGTTGTTGAGCATGCCAACCAGTGTGGCCGCTTGCTCAGCCGTGAGGCTGTCGGGGGAAGTGCTGAAGAAGGTTTTGGCCGCTACCTTAATGCCGTACGCTTTCGAGCCGTATTCTACCGTGTTGAAATACATCCGCAGAATCTCTTCTTTGGTATAGCGGCGCTCCAATTCCACGGCCGTAAGCCACTCCTTGGTTTTGCTGATCAGCGTGCTTACCCCCGGGATGTAGCCCAAGCCCCCACGGGTTTCGCCCCGACGGGTTTTATAGAGGTTTTTGGCAAGCTGCTGGGTGATGGTAGAGCCGCCACCGCTGCGGTTGCCGGTTGCTACCCCGGCCGCGGCGCGGCCCAACGCGGTTAGGTCGATGCCGGAATGCTCGTAAAAGCGGACGTCTTCGGTGGCAATAAGGGCCTTGATAAGGAGAGGCGAAATCTTGTTCAGCGTTACCGGCACGCGGTTTTCGCGGAAATATTTGCCGATCAGTACGCCATCGGCAGTATAGATTTCCGAGGGCTGCTCCACCTTGGGGTCTTCTAGTTCTTCTAGGCTCGGCGACTTGCCGAAGAGGAACATGAAGTTCATGCTCACCAAAATAGGATAGAGCAAAAACGTGCCGACGCCCAACACAAATAGGGCCCAAAAGGCACGCGTAACACGGTTCGACCAAGGCCGGCGCGGTCGGGTTGTGGGGTTTGTTTTCGGCAGTTCTGGAGCGGACATTCAGAGCAGATTGGGCGGCGGCGTCCTGGGGTGACAGGTCAAGAAGTGGTAAATATACCAGTTAGGCGCGGGCCGGCCTGCCGTTTTTGTTGTTTTGCCATATTACTCAACCCGTTATCAAATGCTATAGTTCTGGCAAGCAGACTTTTACCATTCTAGCATTCGGTCTGGTTTCTATACAGCTTCCAACGAAACCATAGCCTCGCGCAGTGTGCTAGCGCGCCATACATATTCTAGAATTCTCAATCCCACATCAACACCCAAAGTAGAAGCATCCACGCTGCTACTATACCTATTGCAGTGGCTCCAATAGCTGCCAGGTGCCACAGCAAGCGCCAACCGGGATGCTGCATATGCATGGCCACTTGCCACAGCCATATAATACCTATTGGCGGCAAGGCCACAAGGCAAAGCATAACTATCCAGTCGGCTACCGTTGTGGCGCCAGGCGTATGTGGGAACAGCTCTTTTTCCAACTTGATGCTCATAATAGCACCCACCAGCAGTGCGAGTACCCACCACAAAGAAGTAGGCAATTGGCGCAAGGCGCGAGCGGCAAAGGCTTGAAGTTCACTCATTATATGCTGATAGGAATAAACATGAGATGATAAACCCTCTTACTCGACACCACCTGATCCGCCGACGCCAGCGCCGCTGAACAGCATAATTACACCTGCGACCAGAACAAGAGAAGCTAAGTGAAACAGCACGCTCAACAGTAGCACAAAGCCGCGCTTGAGTTCTTCCTGCTTACTAAGGCGGGGACTTTGCCACATGGGCCTTGTTACCCACCACAGCACTACCCCATTACCGAGTGGCAATGCCACTTGTAGCCACGTGAATAACTCGTCGAACCCGCCGGTATGTAGCTGTGGCCAAAATTGCGGCAGCATCCACCACACCCACAGCACGGCGCACACGGCTATAAGAATGGCTAACGCCCGCCCGCTTGAGGGCAAATCCATTGTTACGCGTTGGTGGCTAACTATAGTTTTCGACTCGATTTCCATAACAGAAAGTCTTTGATTGCGGGTAAAACTTGGCAGCATGCTGGTTGCTGAAATCGTGTTTTAACCAAAGAAGCTGTCGCCGTCGGTCCGAGGCGGGAAGTCCATGGGCACGAATAGCAGGAACAGTAGTATCAGCACCGGTATAAGCACCTGGGCCACGCCAAACAGCAGAAACACCAGCCCCGACAGCTTTAGCAGACGTCGTTTTCCATTATTATTCTCAAGTTGCTTGCCAGCGCGCCAGAGTAGTCGCCACGCCAGGAACGTGAAGAGCACCTGACAACTTATCCCTATTGCACCAATCAAGTAGCTTCCTAACGGGAAATAGCGCCACAGGCTAAACAGGCATAAGCTACTTAGCCAGCTTAGCCCACCCAATGCCACAACCCATCGAAAGAGCCGCTCGGTACGGGTAACTTCGGGTGGAGACAGAACCTCATGCAAGCTCATGCGTATTGCTCAGCTTTTATTGCCTGGTAGAACCCAATTTCTTGGCGCAGTGCTTCCACGTTCTGCGAAGCGTATTTTGTCAGAGACCAGTGCAGAACACAACTAGTACGACGGCCCCGCCGGAAGTGGGTTCTGAGTTGGGGCCACAACTCAGGCGTTAGCAGAGCAAAAGCCAGAAAGCCGATACACGTTATAGAATAGTCGCCGTTGCCAAGCATAAAGGCCCTGAGCAATAACTCGTCTTCAGGGGTCATATTGTAGTCGAGCAGCACATGCTTGAGGTCATGGTTTTCGTAGTGCGGAATCAGCTGCAACTTGTGCTGGTGCAGAATATCGGCCACTCCACGACCCAAGGTGCCAGAAGGTAAGCTCTGCAAGTACTCTGATTGATTTTGGATATTCTGCGCACCATAGACCCGCCAGAAAATCGGAATCAGAAAAGAAGTTTTGGCGTGCTCAATGGTCTTGCGAGCAAAGCGCTGGTATAGGTTCAATCGGGCAGGTTGCAGAATAGCGTTCATAGAAGTGACATTTTGAAAATGTGAAGTGAGAAGGCCGGCTACTTGCCGAGTAGCGCCTCAAACCCCTGTGGCGACCAAAGCATCATCAGGAAAAACACGGCGCCTAGCAGCAACAGCAGCAGTAGGCTGCTGACGGGCAGCACGGCCGTCAGCAGGCGTTGGCGGCGCGAAATAGGGTCGGCGGCACGTTCCTGCCATGTAAGCAAGGTGGCTAGCGCCGCTACGTCGCCGACACAAACAAGCAGCCCCACAATGGTGAGGGAGAATTGGATAAGCATTGTAGAAGGAATGATTAAGGTAAGTTCCTAGCTGAACCACATTTCAATGCCAGTATCTATCCGGCGAGAACAGTAGCAACAGCAGCCACAACAGAAGCACTACTGAACAGAGTGCTTGAAAAAAGAACAGCACAATCCACCAGAAAAGGGCTACTATTCCAACCCCTTTTAGAAGATCTGGCTTCGCGTAGAGCAAGCCTAAGCCCTTGTCTACTACATGCTTCCAGATTAGGCCGTGAATGACCAAGGAACTGATGAAAAAGAAGACTTCCTTGAATGCGTTGCTTGACGCGGCCGCCGGCAATTGATAGAACAGGCCGTATAGAATGCACAGCCACCCAGACGCGCAACTGACTAGCCAGCATCCACTCGAAACCAACCACTGATTCAGACTTAGTGGTTTTCCGAATGGACTACTCATGACCGTTCAACTCCTGGTAGGCCTGCCAGTCGGCGTAGGTGTAGCTGGGCCAGTGGCGCGCAGCTTGCAGCGCCTTGAACTCTCGTAGCCGCTGCTGAAGTTCTTGGGTAGCATCAATAGGTTCGAGTTTGGTCCAGGCACCGCTGTAGGTTTCGTGTACCAACTGGCGCTTCGGCAGTACATCTTGGTTGGCGGCCAATATGGGAAGCACTCGGTCGGGCATATCAAGTAGGAAACCGTAGTCGAGCACCTGCAACTCCGGGCGCAGGTTGTAGCGCGCAATCCAGATTTCCCAGTTGCCGCAAGCCAACCCCACCATAAGCGCGTAGGCGGCCAGGGCGTTGAGGCGCACCAAGGAGTACGTGGAGCGCCGCTGCCAGATTTTGAGCAACACGGTGACTAAGCCAAATAAGGTCAGCAGCAGGAAACCATACACGCCAATGCGCTTATAGGCCAAGCCCGTGTATAGAATGTAATAGTAATTGCGCAGTCCTACTGACACGGCCAGCACCACGTTTTGCAATACCCACACCGTAGCAAGCCAGCGCAACACCGGCAGACCTTTCTGGTAGAAGTTGAGGTTGCGGCGGAAAAACCACAGCACAATGCCCATGGCCACCAGAATACTCAAAATCAGCACGTAGGTACCCTCGTGCACGAACTGCGTGAGGTTGAAGTTGGAGGTAGGCTTAAAGCCGAACCAGATCCAGTTGATGTCGATAACGTTGACGACCAGCAGCAGCATGTTCACCAGACTCAGCAAACTCAGGGCAACGAGATACTCTTTGCGCAAGTCGAGGGCCCGGAAACTCTGGGGCCGGAAGTCGGGGCGGCGCACGGCGAATGAGGCCACCCGGTCCCGCTGCCGCACAATAAATTCCCCTAGGCGCGACTCTTGGTCAATGAAGTAATGCACAGGTACTAGCACCAGTGCGGCCCCGGTCAGGACTAGCCCCATTAGGAAGAACAAAATGTGCAGGATAGAAATGTCCTCGAACAAACTGGCCAGCCACTCCCCTATCGTGTCCAGCACATGGCTAACCAGGTCGCTATACACCGGGTTGGCTATTACAAACAAGATGTGGAATACAGCCAAGGCCAAGAGCGGCACCCCAAGCAGACGACCATAGAACCAAGTGCGTCCCATTTGGCTGCCCATGTTGTTGGGCAGGCGCATCAAGCTTGCCAGCTTGGGTACCACCTGTAAAGCACTGTTGAGCGCCGTCAGCAGGGCGTTACTTACCAGCTTCAGGTGAGGTTGGTTGACGTAGCCGAGCCATACTGCCAAGGAAGCCACACACGCCAACTGAGCTGCTCCCGACCCGTACCACGCCACCATCACCGCACTTAGTAGCGTCCCGAGCAATGTCAGTCGGAAGTAGCCAGAGCGCCACTGAGGCGCGTGCCGGGGCAGAGTGAGCAGTACAGCAACTACTACAAACAGCGTGTAGAGCAGCATGTTGAGGGCAGCCCGCTCGCGCCAGAACAGCAAATCAAATACGATGGCTCCGACTGGCAACGCCACTTTCTGCAATGTTGTGAGGGTCAGACGTGGCGCTGAGGAGGCCCCGAGCTGGGCGCTCGGTAAAGGCAAAGAGGTATCCATAGGTGGTTGCAGTTAAGCGTATTTCAGTAAGTGTATTTATGATTAAAAAGTACTTTGTATTTCAAAGTTTATGCGCAAAAAAATAGGTGCTACCCGCGCAAGAGTTTTTCCAAGGCCGCTAAGTGGTCTTGAAAAGCCTGTTTGCCTTCCGACGACGCGGTATAGGTTGTGTTGGGCTTCTTGCCTACAAATTGCTTGGCCACCTGCACGTAGCCCGCTTTTTCCAGCGCCGACACGTGACTGGCCAAGTTGCCATCGGTCAGGTCGAGTGCTTCTTTGAGTTCCGTAAAGCTTACGCCGTCGTTGGCCATGAGCACGGCCATTACGCCCAGCCGTACGCGGTGGTCAAATGCTTTATTGAGCGTATGAATTAGGTGTTTCAACGGCTTGCGGCTACCCTACTCTGTGTTTTACTTACGGCCCTCTCCCAATCAGGACAAGAATTCATTTGTATGAAGGCCTTACTACGCTTCGGAGGCAGTTTTTGGTGGCTTTAAGGAGCAACTAGTATGCTACTGATGTTATTGCCGCTCATACCGGTTGTACATCAGCAGCCCGTACCCAATGTGCCCTAGCCCGAATCCAAGGGCAAAGAACAGCAATCCGGACCCAGGCAGCAAAACAGATATCAACCCGAGCGCTATTTGCGTGAGCCCTAGCAACCTAATTTCGTCTAGCGTGTACTTGCTGGCATTGAGGAGCGCCAAACCGTAGAATAGCAGCAGCCCCGGCACCACCAAGCTTACGGCGCCGCGCAGAAACAGCGCTAGGCAGAACAAACCGCCCGCCACCAGCGGGATTATCAAGCTGATGGCTAGTCGACGCCCCAAGGCACTCCAAAGGGGTTGGTTGGCTTTACGAGCACGGCGGGCGGTGAAGAAAGTGGCTACGGCCAGCGCCGCGGCTATCATACCTCCCGATAATAGCAGCAGAAACGGCAGCACAAGTTCCCGCTCGCTCGGCGTGCTTTGGAGCAACCGCATGTAGCCTAGGTAGCCGTACTCCCGATTCAGGTACCAGTGCCCTAAACCAGAACCAGCTAAGGCCACGACACCGGCCCCAACCCCGGAAAGGCCACTTAACGAGATGAAGCGTGACGAACGCTCCATGATGGAGCGAATCTCAGTAAGTTGGGCTAACGGGTCAACGGCAGGCTTTGTCATATTTAAAAGCACTTTGTATTGCAAAGCACAACAATCTTCTTAGACTTTACAAGTAGTTCTATACTTTTTTTCTACTGCATATAGTGACCACCCTTAGATCCTGAAATCGGGTGCCAGAACTATGGCTTTCTATAAGAGCATTTTGCACCACGGCTAGCCTTGTTGCATGCTTCTTTAGCGAGGCTCCAGCTGATGGGCATGGTAAGCTGTACATGCGTCTATGTGCATCAACTAACGAGTAAGCCACCTCAAATCGGGAAAATCTTTGGTTGTAGCGCGCCAAAATGGAAGCCTGTTTTCCCAAACAAGTTCGGTTTCAAGCAACCTGGAGCAAAGCCCTAGACCGTAAATACTCGCTGATTTGCCTCCCCTGTCAACTCACTTATGTGCTTGCTAGCACTGTTACATACCCTACTCTACTACCAGTTCTTTACTTCTATGCTAAAATCGTATTCCTCGGTCCAATCCACTATCGCCCGGACGCTGATATTGTGGCTACTCAGCAACCTCGGCGGCACATTGTTGCTAGGTATTGGGTTTGCTCTCACGCACCGGCTCAACGACAGCACCATTGCCGTAGCGGCTGGACTGCTCGCAGCTATAATAACCTTACCTCTGGTGCCATTGGCTATGCCGTTTTTCGCGGTCCTGGGAAAGATTTGTGCGGCTTGGCCGCGTCGCTCGATGGCTTTGGTTGGGGTGTTGCTATTTTTTCTGCTGGCCAACGAGGTATTGCATCTGCTGCTGCCTTTTGCCACTTTCTTTGGGCTGCTGGAAATGTCGTTTCCGTATTTGGTGGCGGGGGTGCTGACGGTGCTTTGGCTCTATAGCCCAGGTGGCCAAACTTCGACTGCTGCTTTGCTGACGAAAAAACGTACTGGGCGTACCGGGCACATGCGCCTTAGCGAATAGCCGTTTACAGCTGTTTATGCGTACTTAGGCAGGTGAAAATTCGCCTCCAGCTATTCGAATTCGAAGATTTGCCTTGGTTTCCGCGCGTCATCCGGGCGGGAATGATGGACTACCTACGCTTCATGATTTCGCTGCTAGGCACCTATCAGCCCATAGTGCCGCGGCTACGTGATGCCATGACGCAAGCTGGAACATCGGACCTCTTAGAGCTAGGGGCCGGTGCTGGTGGGGGCACCGAAGGGGTTTTGCGCCGCCTGCACACAATAGGCTTGCCCACGGCTCGCATCACCCTCACCGACTTGTACCCGCAGCCCGCCGCGTGGCAGTTGCTAGCCGCCCGCACCCCCGGTCTAGCCTACGAGGCTTCTCCCGTTGATGCCACGGCCGTCCCGCCAACTCTTGCCGGGTTTCGCGCCATATTCTCGGCTTTTCACCATTTCCCGCCACCGTTGGCCGAGGCAATACTCGCTGATGCCGTTCGACAGAAGGCAGGTATTGGCGTGTTTGAAGGGGCTGGAAAACACTGGCTGGAAATCTTCTTGGCCTGGACCGTGCTGCCCGTAGCGCAGTTGCTGTTCACTCCTTTCATGCAGCCGTTTCGCCTAAGTAGATTGTTTTTCACGTATCTGGTGCCGCTCATTCCGCTCTTCACCATCTGGGACGGCACAGTTTCTATTCTGCGGATGTACCCGCCAGCGCAGCTTCTGGCCCTAGCTCACCGTGCCGATCCACAGGGCACTTTCAAGTGGCAGGCCGGCAAGGTGCGGCATTGGTGGGGGCCCGAGGTAACTTACCTGATTGGGGTGCCGCGCGCTAGGCGCTAAGACAACTGCCAACCGGGCAATGGTCTGCTGGGTGCTATGGATAAGCTCTTTCCAGCGATTGCGCCCGGCTGTGTTCTGAGCCTAACCCGTACCTTGTCCTCGACTAGAAAAAAGCGAACCGAAACCCGCAATTGTAAAATGTCTTACCGTCGCGCGCTTTTGCTGCTGCGCATTCCATTTTCTGTTTACCTGATGCCGGTGTACTGGTTTGGGCTTAGCGCCCTGCGCCAGCCCCTGAGCGTAAGCCGGGCGGTAGGCGTGTTTGTAGTACTGCACTTATTGGCGTATCCGGCTTCCAATGGCTACAACTCCTACTACGACCGAGACGAAGGCAGCATCGGGGGCCTTAAGCATCCTCCCAAAGTCTCGCAGGAATTGCTGCACTTGGTGTATCTGTTCGATGCGTTGGCCGTAATTAGCGCGGTGCTGCTAAGCCCATTGTTTGGGCTGATGGTAACCGTGTACCTGCTAGTATCGAAGGCGTATAGCTACGAGGGTATTCGGCTCAAAAAGTATCCGCTGCTGAGCACGGCGGTGGTCGTAGTGTTCCAGGGAGCTTTCACGTTTCTGATGACCCAAGTAGGCGTCGGCGCTACGGAGTCTGCTCTTCTCGATAAAACGAACCTGCTGCTAGCCACTGTCAGCAGCTTGTTTTTGTGCGGCTCCTATCCGCTCACGCAGGTCTACCAACACCAGGAAGACGCGCGCCGCGGCGACCAAACCCTGAGCTTACGGCTCGGCATCCGGGGTACCTTTGTGTTTGCCGCCGTTGGGTTGTTGGCAGGCGCAGCTTTGCTGGCATACACGCTCTGGCTTCGCGGCGAGTCCCGCCACCTCCTGATTTTTCTGGTGGCTACGGGTCCAGTAGTAGCGTTGTTTGGGCAATGGGCTTATGCCGTTTGGCGAAATCCTGCGGCGGCCGATTTCGAGCACACGATGCGCATGAACCAAGTTTCGTCGTTGTGTATGAGTTTAGCGTTTGCCCTGATGCTGTGGTGGTAACTGTGTGCTAGCCGTAACCCTGTAACTAAACAGTACCTCCCAAAACCGCGTATTGTCGGCACTTACCATTGTATCTATGACCATGCGCTCCACCTTATTGCTTTTTCTGCTCGGATTCGTTGCTGCCTGTTCCACCCCCGATACACGGCAGGCCTCTACCACCACATCCACGGCCGACACTGCAACTCAGTTAGAGCCGATGGATACGACGCGTGCCACAGCCGCCAACGCGCAGTCCGACACCTTAAAGACAGTAACTAAGCGTCACATTTTCTCTGCTCCTGGTTCCCCCGACGAGTTCCGGCTGGTAATGCGCGGCAAGGATGCACTAACCGGTGAGGCCACTTTCACTATCACCGATAGCAATGGGCAGGTCATCTTCCGCGAAATGCTAGCCGCAGAAGCTTTGGAAGCGGCCATGGTGTACGAAATGAAAACTCCTACTGCATCCGCCGCCGAGCGCGAAGCCTACATTCGTCGCCGCATGGATGAGTTTTTCAGCGATAAGAATTTTAGCACCCCTGCTCTTACAGCCAAGGACTCCTACCCAACGGATGGCACCATCGACCGCGCTACCTGGGACGACCTACTTAAGCGACCAGACGCTGTTAGCTTCACGTATTTGGTTGGCAAAGAAGACCGTCGTCGCATTGCCTGGGCTCCGCGCACCAAGCAAGTAGTACATCTACCCGGCGGCGGTAGCTAATAGTATAAAAGTTCGGCTGCGAGCAGACCTTCAAAAGCTCGGACACTATATCAACTAGCTTTATTCGCGCCTACTGGTTTTATGAATCAAGTGGTATGCGATAGAGTCATAGTCGTCGATAAGTAACAATATCACCTTCAAGACTAACAGAGCGTGAAACTCGTCCAACCTGCATGCGAGCTAGGCGCAGCCCTGTTTAGTCTGCTCGTTGACGGGCTGGCAGCACTGTCTTTATTTCCAACGCTGTAATGCTGTAGATAAGCGCGTTAAATACGTGCTTGGCTTCATCGTGCCAACAGAAAATGTCGGTTCGTGGACATCCCATAACCTACTTCGCTTGATTTGCATGTTACTGTAGTAGATGCAACTAAAGCCCAAAAAGGGAAATCATTGGTAAGCCAAATAGGCGTTCTTATATTGCCAAGCCAAGCTAAAAGCTTTTAGCAATTATAACACCTATTTGCAAAGAAACCGGACAGCTTGCTAATGAATAATGATCTGATAATGAGTAAAATAACTATCAATCTTTACCCGTTACTACTATGCAACAGTGCCGCAATAACTTCTTAGCTATTTAAAAATTTAGTAAGCAAACAAGTAACATCAGTCCAATAAGAAGGTATTCACTACGCCTTCTATTCACAATCACTAGAACGAATTAGCCGACACCTCATCGTTTAGACACTTTACGGAGGTGAATGGCCTTCAGCCCTAGAGCCGACAACATGAGAGAGTATACTACCGCAGCCTCAGTGCTACCTACAAAGCAACAAACGCTTGTTGCACCGAGTGAGCAGACAGCACCCCACTTCAACAAAAGCCAGAATCTGTGGGGGTTAGACCTAGGCGGCACCAAGATTGAAGGAGTGATTTTGCGGTCGGCAGCGGAACCAGAGGTGTTGTTTCGTGACCGAGTGCCTACCGAAGCTAGCCAAGGATATGAACACATGCTTCGGCAAGTGCAGTTGCTGGTCGAGCGGATGGAAAAGGAAGCAGGCTACCGGCCCGACAAGATCGGTATTGGCACCCCAGGAACCATGATTCCGAAATCGGGGCTGATGAAGAACTGTAACACGACGGCCCTGAATGGGCGCCCTTTGAAAGCAGACCTGGAGCAGTTACTAAACCAGCAGGTAGTTATTGCCAACGATGCAAACTGTTTTGCTTTATCTGAAACCCGCTTGGGCGTAGTGAAAGAGCAGTTTCCTGAAGCAAGAGTGGTGTTTGGTATCATTCTGGGCACTGGTGTGGGGGGCGGGCTCATTGTGAATGGGCAAGTAATTGAAGGCTTCCACGGCATTGCCGGGGAATGGGGCCACAACTATTTGGGCGAAACAGAAGGCAAAACCTGCTTTTGCGGTAAAACAGGCTGCATCGAAAGTATATTGGCAGGTCCGGCCTTGGAGCGCTTCTACACTGAAAAGAGTGGTGAGAAGTTGCCCCTCAAGGATATCATGCAGCGGGCTAGCGCGGGCACTGATCCGGCTGCGGTGCAGACGCTGGACCGGCTAACACACTATTTTGGCTTGGCCTTGAGCACCCTCGTAAACATACTCGACCCGGAGGTAATTGTGATTGGGGGCGGGGTCGGCAACATTCCAGAACTTTATACCACTGGCGTCGCTAATATCAAGCAGTACATCATTGATCAGCAGTTTGCGGCCCCCGTCGTGAAGCCTATGCTAGGCGACAGCGCTGGCGTATTTGGTGCCGCGTATTTGGTTGCCTAACAATTTCACGCCAAAAACTCCCATTATTACATAAGCTAGCAGCCAGGTATTTTTTACCGAGCATCAGAGTTCTGAGGGCCATAAGTGATATAAAAGCTTCTAAGACATAAAATTACTGTGAGGGCATTATTCCTACTGCTTGAAGACCCTTGCCGTAATTGTTTTACTTTTGAAGATTATCACTCAGCCGTCCTAACATGAGCAGTAAGGTGAAGAAGCGGACTTTGATCCACGATATTGCCCGCCACCTAGATGTGTCCATTGCAACAGTTTCATTAGTACTCAACGGAAAAGCCAAGCAGAGCCGTATTAGCGACGCGTTAGCGCAACGGGTGCTAGCTTACGTCGAGGAAGTGGGCTATAAGCCCAATCATTTGGCCAAAAGCCTGCGCACCGGCAAAACGCACGTAATTGGCTTGGTGGTGGAAGATATTTCCAATCCCTTCTTTGCTACTGTTGCTTGGCTGATCGAGAAGCAAGCTTTCGAGCGGGGGTATCGAATCATTTATTGCAGCACCGATAACGATACCACCAAGGCCAAAGAACTGATTTCTATGTTCCAAGACCGGCACGTTGATGGGTACATCATAGTGCCGTCTGAAGGCCTTGAGGATCAAATAAGCACTATCCTGCACGAGAACATTCCGGTCGTGCTCTTCGACCGGTACCTGCCCGAATTGACTACCAATTACATTGTAGTAGATGGAGCTAAAGGCATGTATGAGGCCACGCAACACTTGCTTGAACAAGGCTTTAATAATATCGCCTTTGTTACGACTGGCTCCACACAGACACAGATGGAAGCGCGCTTGGAGGGTTACGTGCAAGCCTTGCAAGAACATGGCCGCCCCCAACGCATAAAGCGGGTAGACACCACACACCCCGAAAACATCTTAGAGGAAATCCACAGCTTCATTCGCGAAAATCGGGATTGTGACGCTATTATCTTTTCCACTAACTACCTGAGCATCTACGGGCTCGAAGTTATTACACAGCAGAAGCTGCGAATTCCCGAAGACTTGGCTATTGTTTCCTACGACGACCACGACCTGTTTCGCCTCTATACGCCAGCCATCACGGTTATTGCGCAGCCGGTGGAAAACATTGCCAAGAACGTCATCGACATTCTCTTGAACGAGCTTAAACATCACAACGACAGGCAGACGACCACGCAGCAAACTGTTGTGCTGCCCACTTCCTTGATTGTTCGTCAATCATCTGTCCGTAGTGAAGTTCAATTGCCCGAAGCCACCAAATAGCGCTGTTTTCTTTTAGGCAGTCGAGCGTACAAAGGAGCGGGTTATAACTGAATTTGCTCCAGCGCCTGCCGCAAAGAGTCAGCAAATACATCGTAGGGCTGATAGCCGCGGGTCAGTACATAGCCTTGGCTGCCTACGCGTAAAATTACGGTTGGAAAACCCTGAACGCCGATTTTAGTTACCGCCGCAAATTCCTGCCGAGTGGCCGTTGCGGTTTCGGGCAATGCTAGGCGGCGTAAGAATTCCGCGCCATCTACGCCATTGGCTATTGCCAACGGCACATAGGTTTGAGGCTCGTTCAGGTCGGCACCGTCGTGGAAATGCGCATACTGCACGGCGTGTGCAAAGTTGGCCGTATTGGCTTGGTTGAGCTGGCGAAAGGCAGTTATGGCCCAACTCGGCGGCTCGGAATCCTGCACGTAGCTTCCCTCCTCCCCTAAGGCTCGGAAAGCCTCACCAAATTCTACTCCCGTTACTTTTTCCACTTGCTGCAACGAGCCGCTGATATAGCTCCACGCGTTGCCAATTGGCTCTACTTGCTCGCCTGTTACCATACCGCCGCACAGCACCGATACGTCTACCTGATCGGCAAACTCTTGCTGTACTCGCTTTAGCACCGGGCTCATGCCGTAGCACCAGCCACACAAGGGGTCGAAAATATAAAGCAGTTCGGGACGGTCGGGAGCAGCAGGTTGTAGCATGGCAGAAAAAGGAACAGAAAGCAGTAAAAACGTCGTGGTGAGCTTGCCGAAGTATCTTGTTAGTGCATTACCCTTTATCTAGAAAAGGCTGTGATACCAACAAAATACTTCGGCAAGCTCACCACGACGCGTCAAACGAGAATACGCAACGGGCTTTAGCCGTTCATCGATACCAAGAACTCCAAGTTGTCTCGGGTACCCTTCATGCGGTCCTTCAAGAACTCCATTGCTTCTGAAGGGGTCATGTCGGCCATAAACTTACGAAGCACCCAAATACGGCTTAGCTCGTCCTTGCTCATCAGCAAGTCTTCGCGGCGGGTACCTGATGCGGGTACGTCGATAGCTGGGAAGATGCGTTTGTTGGCCAGCTTACGGTCCAACTGCAGTTCCATGTTGCCGGTGCCCTTGAACTCCTCGAAAATAACCTCGTCCATTTTAGAGCCGGTTTCGATGAGCGCCGTAGCAATGATGGTTAATGAACCGCCATCTTCCACGTTCCGAGCCGCTCCGAAGAAGCGCTTCGGCTTGTGCAAGGCATTGGCGTCCACACCACCCGACAGGATCTTACCAGAAGCAGGCTGCACAGCGTTATAAGCACGAGCCAAACGGGTGATGGAGTCGAGCAGAATCACAACGTCATGGCCGCATTCCACCAAGCGCTTGGCTTTGTCTAGCGCAATGCTGGTGATTTTCACGTGTCGGTCAGGAGTCTCGTCGAAGGTGGAGCTAAGTACTTCGGCTTTCACCGAGCGAGTCATGTCCGTTACTTCTTCGGGGCGCTCATCGATCAGTAAGATCATGAGGTACACCTCAGGGTGGTTTTCAGAAATAGCATTTGCAATTTCCTGCAACAACACCGTCTTACCCGTTTTGGGCTGGGCCACAATCAAACCACGCTGCCCTTTGCCGATGGGGGCGAACAAGTCAAGAATCCGAGTGCTGTAAAGACCGGACTTGGTAGTTAGCTTCAGGCGCTCCTCGGGAAACAAAGGCGTGAGGCTATTGAAGGGCACCCGGTCGCGGGCTTCTTCCATAGCGCGGCCGTTGATGCTGTCCACTCCTACTAAGGCGTAGTATTTTTCGCCTTCGCGGGGTGGCCGAATCGTGCATTTTACGGTATCACCGGCTTTCAACGAGAATTGCTTCACTTGTGCCGGCGCCACATAAATGTCGTCGGGCGAGGCCATGTAGTTGTAGAACGGGCTGCGCAGGAAGCCATAACCGCCATCGGGCATCATTTCCAAGGTACCTTCACCCGAAATAGTAATGTCGAAATCGTTGCGCGGGCGGGGCTGTTGCTGCTGACTGTTGCTTTCAAGGCGAGCTTGGCCGTTTGCCTCCTGGCGCTGCTGACGCTGCAATTCGCGCGCTGCGTACCGGTCTTCGCGGCGCTGCTCCCGGTCCGGGCGACCTTGCAGGTCGCGGGGTGCCTGCGGGTCGCGGGGCAAACGGTTTTGGTCGCGTTGTGGCTGGTCACCGGTGCGAGGCTCGTTCCGATAGTCGCGCATGTCGCGGACGCCATCGGCACTGCGGCCGTCACCGTTGCGTGCTACGTCGGGCGATACTGCGGGACGAGCTTCGCGGGGCTGGTCGCCGCGCAGGTCACGTGGGGTTTGGTTTTGGTCTCGGTCGCCACGGAACTCGCGCTCACGGGGCTGGTCGCGCGGCGGGCGCTGCGTATTACCGTTCTGCTCAGGCCGGAAGATACGAGGTGCTGGTGGTGCTACAGGTGCTGGCGCATCCGTAGTAGCAACGGCTGTTGTATCAGGAGCATCCGGTGCAACTTCGGCCGCGGCTGGTGGCAAGAAGGGGGCCCTTTCTACGGCAGCCTCCAAGGTGGGGGCGTCAGCAGCGGGTGCATCAACTGTCTCAACTGGCGCTTCGGGAGCAGCGGGGCGGTTGCCGCGGTTATTGGCTTCGCGCGGGCGACGCTCTGGCCGTTGGAATGCCTTGATTGGACGCTCAGCTGGTGTTTCGGGGGCTGGCGCGGCCACTTCCGTTGGTGCTACTGCGGCTGGTGCATCAGGGGCTGCTACGGCAGCAGGCGCTTCTGGCTCAGGGCGAGCTTCTACGGCTACTGGTGCCTCGACTGCAGGCGCTTCGGCGGGGGCTGGCGCAGCTTCTGCTACTGGCGCTAGAGCCGGGGCAGCCTTCGTGCGGGCTGGCCGAGCCGGAGCTGCTGCTCGAGCAGGGGCGGCAGTGCGAGCTGGAGCCGTTGCGCGAGCGGGGGCAGCAGAGCGCACAGCAGCCACCACTTGGTTGGCTACTTCAGGGGTTGCAACAACTGGTTCGTCGGCAACTGCTACATCAGAGAATGGCTGCTCTGAACGGGCCTTGCCATTGCCGCTGGGCTTAATTTTAGGGGGGAGCTTATCGGCGGGAATAACGGCTTGCTGATCGAGAATCTTATAGATGAGATCCTGCTTGCTGAGCTTTTTAAAATTACCGACGTTGAGTTCTTCTGCAATTTCCTTTAAGTCGGAAAGCAGCCGGTCCTTCAACTCTTCAATAGTGTACATAGAGGCAATGAGGGGAGAAAAAAATCAAAAGCGGAGCACGCCAACAGTGGTACATTGCCAACAACATCGGGCAATACCTCGGAGCCGCAGGGCGGCATACAGCACGGAGATTTCAGGACGAAACGGAGGGAGTGTAACGGGAGTAGCGCTGGAAAATAACCGCGGGCCGGATGTTATAAAACTACCGAGAACCCGACATCAGCTGCCGACTTGTTAGCGCAATGTTAATCTAATACAGATGAACTGCCAAATCGGAACGCATATTTTGCAGAATAAGCTCCTTTACGCAGAAAAATTAGTCATGGATGCTGATATCGTTGAAATTTAGATGGATGGCAGAAGTAAACTAGCTCAGCGCTACCGCAACGCAGCCTTTAGAGCCACCACCCATAGCGTTGAAAATTCCTAGAGCACGGATAAAAACCGGTTTGCATTAAGGCCAGCCTCTTATTTGCGGTGCTCTGGCAGCTTACCTATTCCTGCCCCGGGCTGCTAGCTTCTCTGTCTACGCAGCTTAGTGGGCGATTGGTTGACTGAATTTAGCGTAATCTACACGAAGCATTTAATCTGCGAAATCTAGGGTCTATTTTTACGCCGATCTTCATCCGTGTTTTCTGCCTTATGCTGCAAGTTTCCGTTCTCAGAGAGCACCCCGAACAGGTGCTGGCCGGCTTGGCCAAGAAACATTACAAAACGGCGGAAGCTGACGTCCAAGCGATACTCAGCCTCGACCAGCGCCGCAAAGACCTGCAAACTGCCCATGATGCGGCGCAGGCCGAAGCCAACGAGTTGGCCCGTCAGATTGGCGGCTTAATGAAAGCTGGCGACAAAGCCGGTGCAGAAGTTCTAAAAGTGCGCACCGCCGAACTCAAGCAGCAAACCAAATCCCACGCCGACGAGCTGGCGCAAGTTGAAATTGCGTTGCAGCAAACGCTCTATAAGCTTCCCAATCTGCCCCACAGCAGCGTGCCCGAGGGTCGCTCTGCCCAAGACAATGAAGTGGTACGCGAGGTAGGCGAAATCCCCCAACTGCACGCTACGGCCCAGCCGCATTGGGACCTAATCAAGAAGCACGACATCATTGATTTCGAGTTGGGCAACAAGATTACGGGGGCTGGTTTCCCGGTCTATAAAAAGCAAGGCGCCCGCCTACAACGTGCCCTCATCAACTTTTTCCTGGACGAAGCCCGCGCTGCCGGCTACGATGAAGTGCAGCCCCCGATTCTGGTGAACGAGGCTTCAGGCTACGGCACCGGCCAATTGCCGGACAAGGAAGGACAGATGTACCACGACGAGCGGGACAACCTCTACCTTATTCCAACGGCCGAAGTACCAATAACCAACCTCTACCGCGACGAAATTGTGGCGGTAGACAAGTTACCGGTCCGGAATGTAGGCTACACACCTTGCTTCCGCCGTGAGGCGGGCTCGTGGGGTGCCGATGTGCGCGGCCTCAACCGCCTGCACCAGTTCGACAAGGTGGAAATCGTACAGATTGCCTTGCCCGAGCAGAGCTACACCATCCTCGAAGAAATGGTAGCGCACATCGAAGGCTTGCTGCAGAAGCTCGGCCTCCCCTACCGCGTGCTGCGCCTCTGCGGCGGCGACATGGGCTTCACTTCGGCCCTTACCTACGACTTGGAAGTGTGGAGCGCCGCCCAAGGCCGGTGGCTGGAAGTTAGCTCGGCCAGCAACTTCGAAACCTACCAGGCAAACCGCCTTAAGCTGCGCTACCGGCCCGAAGAAGGCGGCAAAACCCAACTTCTACACACGCTCAATGGCTCGGCGTTGGCCCTGCCCCGCATTGTGGCTGCCCTGTTAGAAAACAACCAACTAGAGGATGGCAGCATTCATTTGCCCGAGGTGCTGCATTCCTACTGCGGGTTCAGCAAGATCGGGTAGTAAGTCTTACTATGAAGCAAATAAGAAAGACCGCTCCACATATTAGGGCGGTCTTTCTTATGTAGATGGTGGTTGACCACGACGAAATGCGTACCTACTGCCGAGCTAGAGCTTATTTAGTATGAGTTGCCTTACCCTCTCTTTTCATTTACCCTAGCGTACTATTTGCTATGCTTAGCCCCACTACCGTCCCCGATGCCGACTATTTGCAACAGGAAATTGAGACTGCACTGAGGGAACCCGATCCTATATTAGCCAACTTGCTAATTACACGTTGTCACTACTTACTGTCACAAGCTATCCTAGCAGCGCTAGGGCCAGATGCCGGAGCCAATTTCCATAGTTGGGCAGTTTGGGGCTCTCGCAAGGCTGGTATCACCATTCGACAGGAAGATTTAGATGATGCTCGGCGGGATGGTACCATTGTCGGTGGCATTGTAGGAGGCCTGGTAGGTAGTGGATGCGGATGGCTATTGGGATGGCCTCTGGTTTGGCTGCCCGCTGGGGCACTGTTAGGCGTCGGTTGCGGTATTGCTGTGGGGCGACTAATTATCAGTCTTAGTCGGCGACGCTCGGCCAGCCTTATTCTTGCCGGCAACCGGACGGTTCTAGAAGATATTGGCTTGCAAACAGTCCGTTTCCTGAATTGGCTAAAACAAGCAGAGCCTACACAACCTACGGCAATTACTGAGTTTTTAGCGGACCTTCGCCCCGGGCCAGTGGGCCAGCAGAATCAAGAATTACTGCGGCAGGCATTTTCACATTACTACAATGCCCGGATAGCTACCAATGTAACTGAGAAGCAGCAGGCTACTTACTTCGGCAACTGCTTTGCCGTGTGGCATGAACATGTGCGGCTTGAACCCTACATTCACGGAGCCATGCCCTTTATTATCCGTCGGTGTGTGACGAAAAGGCTGCTACAATTTGATATTGGCACGCTCAAACTGGCTGTGGCTCAAGATGTACCGGGTCCAACTATGCCCACTGAGTTGGATGCCCTACCATCGTCGCAAGCGCAGGCCGCCCTAGCGCTACTCCGCATAGGCAGCGGCACATACACTGCGGGCGGGCCCTCTTTTACTAGCACAGCGGCCAGCGATTGGACACGAATTGAAGAGCGAATGCGCTATGCATTTGCATTGTTTCGGGCTTTTCACACAGAACCCCAAGTGCTTTCAACACCAAATGATTCTACTAGGCTAGCAGCACTTACGGAGGGTCGGCGGCTCCATGGCTAATACTCTGCCATCTGGTCGTCTACATAGCACCAGGCCCACTGCTCGCCGGGCTCGGCGGAGATGATGACGGGGTGCTGAGTGGCACGGAAATGCTTAGTAGCGTGCTTGTTTTTGGACTGGTCGCAGCAGCCCACGTGGCCACACTCCTGACAAACCCGCAGGTGTACCCACGTATCCCCGAGGGCTATGCACTCCGGACAAGCGTATTCAGCGGCGGGAATGAGGGTTTCAAGAGCCGACAAGTGTGTGCAAATAGCCATGGCGTAGTAAGTTAGTTGACGAGTGGTTGGTTGGCAGGTACTAGGTTGGTGACGATGCGCAGGCCGCTCATCAGGGTTTTCTGCACCGGGCACTTTTGCGAAACAAGTTCTAACCGCTGGCGCTGCTCCTCGGTGAGCGGCCCTATCAGGTGTAGCTCTTTCTGTACTTCTTCGAGCATCTCGCCAGGCATTTCGCACTTGTCGCAATCTTGGCGGTGGACACGCTGATGGCGCAAACGCACTTCAATGGCTTCGAGAGGCCACTTTTTTTGGGTGGCGTAGAGACGCAAAGTAATGGCCGTGCAGGCGCCTAATGCGGAGAGCAGCAAGTCGTAGGGTGTGGGCCCAAGGTCTTGACCACCAACGGCCACAGGTTCGTCTATAAACCAAGTATGGCGACCAGCTTGCACATCAGCTAGCAACGCCTCGGGGCCTACTTTCACTAGCACTGACTTATCGAGAGTATCTGTCATAGGGGGTGGGGCTAGAAGCAGAGTAGTGTAGCTAGGTAAGACGATAGTTGGCCGTAGTTGTAGTGAGTTCCCACACAGCGCTGTTATGGCCGCACTCAAAAGGTACAATATCCTTTTGTGTTTGCCGCTTTACAAGCCTTTCGTGCCTTAACAGACAAGGGCTGCCTAGTCGTGTGACGCAGGCAGCCCTTGTGTGAATAGCGGTCAGGCTTTCGGAATAAATCAGGACTTAGGCGTGTAAGGGAACTTCTTGGAAGCATTGCGCATCAGCGCATCTACTACTGTTTCGGATGAGCTGAAAACCGATCCAGCAGCCACGTAATCATATTTCCAGAGCAGCTTGCCCGCATCCGACTCATGAATATTTACCGTGATATTAGCTTGATTCGTAGCCCCCCAGGCACCAGCAATCAAACCTACAGCCACAGCTGCGCCGTCGCTCATTGGTTTGCTGGTCCGCACGCTGGTAGTTAGCACGGCATCAACACCCAATATCTTAGCCAATTCCTGAGGCGTACGGCTACGCAGTTCGGCAACTGGAATTTGACTTTCCCGCAAACGAGCGTTGGTTTGCATTACATCCTGAAACTGGACAGTATAACCACGCTGCTGACTCCGGCGAAGAAGCCAAGCATAGATTTTTTCCTGGAAGTCCATCCCGCTTTTGTTTTCCATTTCCCGTTGCTGTTCAGGAGTGGTGTTTTTGGCTTGATTGGGGCGGAGCTGCATAGTCACGAATGCAGGTAGAATAGCTACTGTTTTGTGCTTAGGAGCATAAGAACGAAAGTCTTGTGCCAGATAAATACTTGGTCCGCAAGCCGTAAGTAATAGTGTAAAAAGGACTATGCATAGAGAGCCCAGAGTAGAAACGCGCATTAATTAGAAGTTGAAAAGGGAGAGTGGAAATAAGATTATACCTGACCAATTGGCAGCAAGTATAGTGAAATTGAACTTAATTTTTCACTCTTTTCCTTCTCGATTCACAACCTTTAACGTCCGTCCTGCGTTTGAGGCAAATCCAAATCAAATCTGATATCGCGCATGCAGCGAAAGTGACCTTGTGGGCACTTTTCGTAGCCGATTTTAGAGCATGGCCGACATGGCAGTCCTTGTACTTCTAGTACTCTGAACTCGGTGCGGTAGGGATACATACCAAATTCCGGCACCGTATTGCCCCACACACTGAATATTTCTTTGTGGAAGGCCGCTGCAATGTGCATGAGGCCCGTATCGTGGCTGACCACAAACCGCGCCTGTCGCACCAGCGAAGCGGATTGGTTGAGAGAATACCGGCCGCAGGCGTTGTAAATGGTGGTTTGCTGCGGCTTGCCGGAGATACTAGGAAAGTAGTAAGGACTATCTGGAATGCGCGCTGGGGCGGGTGGCGAGGTGGCTGCTTGCTTTTCAAAAGCCAGCTCCACAATATGGCCGTTGCTTTCATCCTCGCGGCCACCGAGCAGCACCACAGGGCACCGCAATTGGCCGCACAGCTCGATGATGCGCTCCACAGGCAGGCGTTTGGTGGCGTGCTGGGCCCCGATAGCAAAGGCTACATACCCTTGTTGGAAGCCCGCAGGCAACGTCGTTAGATCAACTTCGTCGGCTTTCGGAATAAAATAGTCTAGGCCTTTGCCATCGTTCTTTACGCCTAGCTGCGCAGCCGCGGCCAAATACCGGTCCACAATATGGACGCGGGGCATAGTGCTGATTTTAAACTGCACGAGCAGCCACTTCCGCAGGTTCAGCTTATCGAAGCTAGCCGACTTCACGCCTAGCATAGCTTTCAGCATGGTGGTGCGCAGATTGTGGTGCAAGTCGACCACGAAATCGAACCGCTCTTTTTTCAACTCGGCTACTAGCTCCTTCAAAGAACCCGTGAGGTAGTGCACCTTATCGATATAAGGGTTGGGCTCGATAAAACTCCGATGGGCGGGCTTGGTACAGAAATGCACAATGGCTCCCGGTACTTGTTGCTTCACGGCCCGGATAACGGGGGTCGTTAGCACAATATCACCAATGGAAGAAAAGCGCAGAATCAGAATTTTCATGTGCAGAAAACAGCAGAGCCGGTGGAAACAAGCAGAAGCGAAGAATGGGAGCAGACACAACAACAGGCTGCTCTGTCTGCTCCCATTCTTCGCTCTAGCTAGTAGCCTTTTAAACTAAATCAACCAAACAAGGACTCCTTGAATTCCAGAGGGGGCTTAATGTCGGCTTTGCGCTTGGCGAAGTAATCGGCTATTTCGCTTGCCGATTTGGCGTTGAAGGTCATGTCTTTGGTAAGCCCGCCTTTCCGCCCCATGAATACCCCGTAACGCATATCGGCATACCCGTTGGTATGGTGCGCATCGGGGTTGATGCTGAGCTGCACTCCTTGTTCTAGCGCGTAGTGCACCCACCGCCAGTCTAAATCGAGGCGCCAGGGGTTGGCGTTGATTTCAATGATAACCTGATGTTTGGCGCAGGCATCGATGATAGCTTTGTGGTCGAGGGGGTAACCTTCCCGACGCAACAACAGGCGGCCCGTGGGGTGCCCGAGCATGGTGCAATACGGGTTTTCGATGGCCCTTAGCACGCGTGTGGTGGCTTTGCGCTCGTCCATGCGCAGGTTGCTGTGCACCGAGGCTACAATAAAGTCGAAGGATTCGAGCACGGCCGGCGGGTAGTCGAGCGCGCCGTCGGAGAGAATGTCTGACTCGATGCCTTTGAAAATGCGGAACGGTGCCAGCTCTTGGTTTAGCTCATCGATTTCGCGTTGCTGCTGGCGCACCCGCTCCACGCTTAGCCCGTTGGCGTAGTGCGCAGCCTGCGAATGGTCGCAGATGCCGAGGTACTCGTAGCCTTGGCCTTGCAGGAACGTGGCCATTTCGCGCAGGCTGTGGTTACCGTCGGAGTAGTTGCTGTGGTTGTGCAGCGAGCCGCGCAGGTCCGAGTCTTCGAGCAGTTTGGGCAGTTGATGCGCTTTGGCCAAAGCTAGCTCACCTAAGCCTTCGCGCATTTCGGGCTCCACGTATTGCAGGCCGGCCTTCTCGTATATGGCGGCTTCCTGGTAAAACCGCTCTCGTTTCAGCAACTGCCGCAGCGTGGCGGGCTGCCCGGCTGGCGTATCGGTCAGCGGTTCGGAGAGGTGGTTTTCGGCGGCCGACTGCAAGAAAACTTGGTTGGTGTAATCCTCTTTGCTTACCAGCAGTACTTCCACCTTCACGCCCGACGCTGAGGCCGTGCCCCGCCATGCAAACGGGCCTGAGCGGTGCGGGTCGGCGGTGAGGCCTTCGAGCTGGCTGAGTAAGGCGTGGGCTTTGGTGGGTTGCGCAGTGGCAGCTACCAGCGCCACCGTTTCAATGGTTTCAAGCCGACGACGCACCTCTCCTACCACGGCCACTTGCTCGGTAAACAAGGCTTCCTGCAAACGCTCCCGGATGTCGTTGGCTAACTCCTCGGCTTGCGGATAAAGCAGCTTACCGCTGCTTTGGGCCGAGAATTCCAGGGCTTCGAGAATGGTTTGCTGCGTTTTCTGTCCGAAGCCTTTCAGCTTGCTTACCTGGTCGTTTTCGGCGGCTTCGCGCAGCTGCTGCGGGCTTTCAATGCCAAGTTCCTTCCACAGGGCCCGTATCTTTTTGGGTCCGATACCTTTCACCTTCAGCAGTTCTACCACCCCGGGTGGTGTGGCCGCCAGTAGGCGCGTCAGTTCTTCGAAGGTGCCGGTATCCAGCATTTCGGCCACGCGGGCGGCGGCGGTTTTGCTGAGGCCCGTGCGGTCGGGGAGGCCGTGGCGTTCTACATCGGCCACCGGGAAGCTCAGCGCTTCAAGGGCACTTGCTGTACCTTCGTAAGCCCGGATTTTAAAAGGATTTTCGTCGTGCAGTTCCAGCAGTTGGGCGGCCAGCCGGAAAGCACGCGTGAGGGCGCGGTTGTCCATAGCAACAAAGGTAGTTTCTAGTGGCTGATTGTTGATTGGGGATGCATACTGATTGGTTGCTGCCAGGCAGCGGAAGCGGAAGCAAGGCCTGCCGTTGCTGATTTCTTTACCTTCGTTGGTTGGTAATTAGTAGCAAGCCATGCTACTTCAACGCAGGATACATATCCTGGATGACGTTGAAGTACGAATAGCCCAGATTCTTCTGCCGTTTTAGACGCGCAGCAGCGGAAGCACGTTCAATATGAAACTGAAATCGAGGAACTATAAACTTCCCAGAAACATGCGCCTGTTCACCTTACTGGCTTCTTTAAGTGTATTACTCTTGGCGGCTACTTGCCAACCTGGCGCCGAAAACGCCATTCAAATGAAGCAACTGGAACGCACTTGGCTCCACGCCC
Organism: Hymenobacter sp. YC55; assembly: GCF_029433095.1. Classification (GTDB taxonomy): domain Bacteria; phylum Bacteroidota; class Bacteroidia; order Cytophagales; family Hymenobacteraceae; genus Hymenobacter. The sequence continues at coordinate 1,240,474 of NZ_JARNTX010000002.1, read as the reverse complement.
ACGAAGAAGACCAAGGCGACGTGCGAATTTACCGCCCCAACACGTACGCGTTTCCGCCTTCGCGGGGCCGTACCGGTTTTTCCTTCGACCACAACGGAATGTTTACCCAACTCGACATTGCCCCCACCGACGGCCTGGAAGGTCGTAAAGGCAAATGGACTGCCGAAAACGACCACACGCTGCGCATTTCCTTGGACGACAAGAAAGACCCGGACTATAAGCTGGAAATCGTGTCGGTGGATAAAGACGTGCTAAAAGTGCGCCGCATCGAACAGTAGTGCCCTGCAACCTTGCTTGCCCGAAAGGACTCCTGCACACACAGGAGTCCTTTCTTTTTGTGCAAGCCCTCTTCTTATGCGCTACCCTTACCTTCTCTCGCTCTTCCTGTCACTCACCCTACTCTTCACCAATTGCAAGAAGGATGATGCCGCCTTACCTGATAATTTAATAGGTCGCACTTGGCTGCTGTCATACGAGGAAAGCAAAGACGGCGTGGAAGTTTACCGGCCCGCAACCTATGCGTTTCCACCCTCTCGCGGCCGCACGGGCTTTTCTTTCGACTTTAATGGAGAGTTCACGCAGCTTGCTATTGCCCCCACTGATGGCCACGAGGTTCATAAAGGCAAGTGGACCCCTATAACCGACGACTTATTCTACATTTCTTTCGAGGATAACAAAAGATCAAATTATAAATTACATATAATTTCTTTGGATAATGACGTTTTACAAGTGAAAGACTTCTAAACAGTCGCTAAAAAGCGGCAGCCTTTCTAGCTGCTGAGTCTCACGTTTTTTGTTCTTTATTACTCCGTCCTACTATGCGCCTCGCACACCTACTTGCCCCTTATTTCCTTGTTCTTCTCTTCCTTAGCAGCTGCAAAAAGGACAGTGACGTAACGGCGCCCGACGCTCTGTTTGGCAAGAGCTGGTACAACACGCGGCAGCAGGATGCAGCAGGAGCATATGTCTATCAGCCAGAAGGTTCGTTTGAACCCATTGGCTGGGGCATCGATGGTTTCCGGCTCGAGAAGGACGGCCGCTTTCTGCAGTACACCCAAGGCCCTGCTGATGAGCTGCTAACCATTGCTGGCACTTGGACTACGGAAGACAACAACACGTTTCGCATTCAGCCCGACGACAGCCGCTATTCGGCGTTTAGTCTGCTGATTTACTCGGTGCAAGCCAACTCATTGAAGGCGCGCAGAACCCCATAAGAGCCCTCTCGTTTCAACTCAAGCGCATTCCGTTGTAGCTTGCGCCGTATGAACTATTGGCTTGTTAAATCAGAACCCGCTGCTTACTCTTGGGCGGATTTCACCCGCGACGGCGGCACCGACTGGACCGGCGTCCGCAACTTTCAGGCGCGCAACTTCCTGCAACAAATGCAGCCCCGCGACTTGGTCCTTTACTACCACAGCGTAACCGATAAAGAGGTGGTAGGCATAGCCGAAGTAGCCCACTCAGCCGCTCCCGATGCTACCGCCGAAGCGGGTAGTGCCTGGGTAGCAGTGCATCTCAAACCCCATCAGCCCCTGACGCAACCCGTTACGCTGGCAGCCATCAAGCAAGATCAGCGCCTCGGGCAAATTGCTTTGCTGCGCCAGTCGCGGCTGTCGGTAATGCCGCTGAAAGCAGAGGAATTTGATGCTATTCTGGAATTAGGAGAAGTAGCGAAATAACAGGCAGAAACATGCAAACAGAGAACCTGACAGCTTATCGGTACCACTAAGAGGTCAACCTTTTCTCTCACAAGTTCTCTGTCCCGCTATTTACCTTACCTACTACTTCACCTAATTCACTACTTCCCGTATCTTACCTAGGCGTAGATGCCGAAGCGGGCATCTGGCTTTGGTTATGAAATACGTATACTCTTACCTCTGCATTTTACTTGGTGTTGGTTTCGCTCAGCTAGGGCTGGCGCAACCAGCCCCCCCGACGCCCGTGCAGGGCTTGCGGCTGGAACTACCACTAGAAACGTACTCCAGCGACGTGCACGTGCTGCCTATGCCCCAAGACAGCAGCCTAATCTTGCTGGTAGACAAAGACCCGCTATCCGGTCGCAAAAACACGAGTTACGAAGTCCAGAAATACAATTTCCGCCTACAACCTAAGTGGCTGAAGGTGATGGAGGTACCACGGGAGTTCGAGTTTCGGCAGATTTGCGGAGAAGGCACAAATGCATATGCCCTGTTTCAGTCTGAATCGGTGGAGAACCGCTTGTATGTGGCGGCCATCGATGGGGCCTCGGGTCAGGTGCGCACCTACACGTTTGACACCAAGCTCGCCCGCAGCGTTTACGACCTGAAGGCACTAGACGGCAACCTCTTTGTATCGGTGCTGGTTGACAATCACCTGACGATTTTGCTGCTGGATTTGGCCGCCAACAAATACCAGTTTTTGCCTTCGGTGTATGAGCCGCTGCCCGCGCAGCTGTCATTTCTGGCCGATTCGGCGGCCCGCCGCGCCGAGTTCGTGCTAAGCCAAACCAACGGATTCAAGACCCGGCTGCAACTCAAGCAACTCTCGGCCCAAGGCAAGCTGCTACGCTCGGAGTTTGTGCAAGCGGAAAGTGAGCGAGGCCTTATTTCGGCCCAAATCAGCCCTGCCAGCGACTCGGCCAGCGGGCGGCTATTGGCTGGCACCTACACCCTGCGCGACGCCCGGTATTCGCAAGGTTTGTTTGCTGCCGACCTTTCGGCTGGCGTGACGCCTACTGGCTCACGCCGCTCGTTGCGGTTCTATGATTTTGCTAATCTCAAGCACTTCTTCGACTTCATGAGCCCCTCCCGGGCGGCCCGGCTCCGCCAACGTAGCGAGAGGTACCGAGCCACCGACCGGGTCCTGCGGCTACGCTACCGCACCCTGATTCATGACTTGATTCCGTTTCAGGATGGCTACGTGATGGTGGCCGAGGTGTACTATCCGCAGTACCGCCAAAATGCCTACAGCCCTTTCGGGGGCGCTTATCTGCCGTATAGCCCTTACCGCTACGGAGGCTACAATACATCTAACTGGTATGGGGGCAGCCGGCAAGCCGAGGGGTATCGTATCACGCATGCGCTGGTCTGCGGCTTCGATAAACGCGGCAACCTGCTATGGGATAATACTTTTGTCTTGAAAGACGTGTACAGCAACAGTCTCACCGAGACGGTACGCCTGCGCCCCCTCCCCGACGGTCAGCGCGTGGCCATAGCCTACCTCGACGAAGACAAATTCAACTACAAAGTCATCGACCACACCAATCCTTCGCCCAACGATTTGCACGTGGAGTTGCAAACGACGGCCTTGCCTACCGTGAAGGAAAAAGCGACTAGTACCAGTCAGGAAGGGCTGACTGCATGGTACGGCAGCCGGTTTCTGGCCTTTGGCTACCAGAATATCCGCACCGAAAAAGCGCCTAACCGGGAAGTGTTTTTTGTGAACGTTATTGGGTTCGAATGAGCCTAGTATCAGCGTATACTTGATTGGCCTGTTTGCTGGCACTTTCGCTTGGCTTCTTCGTATAAGCCATCATTCACTTTTTCTTTACCCTATGAAATTACGCTCACTGACTTGGCTGCCCTTGGTGGTGCTGCTACTGATGGCAGGCTGCCGCGCTGCTGGTCCCGGTAAGCCGGCTCGTACGGTGTCTGAGTTCTTCAACAAATACGAGTCGCGCTCCGGCTTCAAAACCACCGACTGGACCGCTGGCTTAACAACCCGGCTGCTACTGGGGCGCCTGGGTAGTCTTGGGGGCGGCTCTGACCTTACACAAGCACTGGCGGCTGTGCGCAGCTTCAAGGTGCTCACTTTTGCCCCAACCAGCAACAGCGCCCAGAAACTAGTAGCCGATGGCCTTGTAAACGAAGTCAATGGCCTGCTGGCCAACGAAAAGTATACTCCTCTCACTACCTCACCCGGCAGCAACGTCCGCTACGCCACCCGCAAGCAAGGCGACCGAATCAGTGAAGTGGTAGCTACCAGCAACGTATCGGGCGTACCGGAGTCGTTTTTGCTTATGTCTATCGGCGGCAACTTCACCCAAGCTCAACTCGACCAACTTATCAAAGTGCTGCCCAATGTGGCGGACATGGCCAACTAACACGCCTAGCATTCTACAGCAATAAAGGCAAAACGGCCGCTCCTCATATGGGGCGGCCGTTTTTTGCTTTCTAAGCACTACAGGCTGGCGTCATGTCATCCTACTCGCTGTATTATCAAGTGTTGGTGCGTGGCGCAGCATCACGCTTTGCTTCTTGACCTGATACAATGACGATATATCAAGCATTGTAGCAATTCGGCGTTCTACTAGTGCGTATGAAACAATAAAGGCCTGCTCTTACGTGAGCAGGCCTTTTGCAATAGTAACGCGGGCTTGAACCGCATCAACACTTTACTTTTTACGCGGAGCAGCTTTCCGAACGGGAGCCTTGCGGACTGGTGCTTTCTTCACTGGCGCTTTGGGCGCAGCCTTTACGGGAGCTGCCGGAATTTCTGGAGCCGGGCCATATTTAGTTTCGGCCGGGTTTGGGTCGTCGGGCAGATACACGTCGAATTCTACTCGGCGGTTGATGGCACGGCCAGCCTCTGTTGCGTTGTCGGCAATGGGCTTGCTTTCCCCGTAGCCATGCGACACAATCCGGCTGGTTGGCATGCCTTTGCTGAGCATGTACGTCCGGGCTGAAGCCGCCCGCTCGTCCGACAGACGCAGGTTGTACGCGTCGTCGCCCTTGTTGTCGGCGTGGGCCGAAATACCCAGGTTGTAGTCGGGGTAAGCGTTGAGCAGCTCCACCAAGCCATCAAGCGTAGGGTACGACGATGGTTTTAGTGTGGCCTTGTTGAACTCGAACTGGATAAACTTGGTGGCTTCCTGAAGCTTCTTCTTTTCTTCCACCTTCATTTCGGGGCAACCACGGTTAGAGGACGGACCCGCACGGTCGGGGCAACGGTCTTGGAAGTCGGGCACACCGTCGCTGTCACGGTCGAGTGGGCAGCCGCTGGCGTCAACGGCAACGCTGGCTGGCGTATCAGGGCACTTGTCGGCGGAGTCGATTACACCGTCGCCATCGGCATCGGGGCAGCCCTGCAATTCGGCTTTGCCGGGCGTGTCGGGGCACTTGTCGTCGCTGTCGCGCACACCGTCACCGTCTTTGTCGGGGCAGCCTTCCAGCGTAGTCAAGCCGGCTTCGTTTGGGCACTTATCCTGGTAATCCGGTACACCATCCTTGTCACCATCGAGGGGGCAACCGGTGAGGTCAACGGCTACGCCAGTGGGAGTGCCAGGGCATTTGTCTTTGCGGTCGGGTACGCCGTCACCGTCTTCGTCTTTAGCTTTACCAAAGCCGATGGTCAGGCCCGCAGTATGCTGCAAGTACCGGTCATCGAATTTGTCTTCGTCGCGGCTGGGTACGCCGTCAATATTGGCGCTAAAAGGCACCACCTGCGCCGTTTGCACAAAAATGCCCACGGCATCACTGATGCGGAAATTAATACCTGCGGCGCCCTTCAGCGAAAAATACCGTCTGTCGCTGTTAAGCACTTGGTTGTTGTAGCCACCTTCCAAGCTGGTGAGAGTCAGGCCCGGCGCCAATGACAAATACGGCTGAATAACGGCATCCTCTTTCAAGGCCCAACCATTATTGAGCTTGAACTTAAGTGGTAGGGCAATATTCACGATGTTGTTCGTGAAGTAGGTCGGGCCGCCGAGCGCTTCACTCTTAAGCTCGGCATAATCAGCTTGCAAGCCTAAATCGAAGCCGGGCGCGATGTAACGGTTAATCGAGATGCCGGGGCCATAGAAGTTGCGGGACCATTTCCAGAAGTCGGAGCCGTAGTTGCCTTTGTACTGGTAAGCGCTGCCGTAAAGGCTGATGGCCGTTTTGTGGTCGGCGCTTTGGGCCTGCGCTTTCGGGGCCGCCGCCAGCAGCGTAAGCCCTAGCAAAGCGCCAGCAGGTAAGAGGTTTCTCATGGTAAAGTGAAGTTAGGAGGGACAGATCGGAGCGTTACTGTTGGGCTTCCGAAACAGCCTCCTATACCTACCTAGCTTATCTAAGGTTGTACTTCACCCTATAAGTTTTTTACAAAAATCTAATTTTAATCATACGTTTCCTTCTATCTTAAGCTAACTACTTGCCTTACAAGAGGATTTGCTATACAGCAGAGCTCATTTGAAAAACAAAGTTTCTTTAGGCAGTGAGCAGCGCTAAGAACCTATAAAACAAAAAAGCGGCAGACCGGATGGCCTGCCGCTTTTTTCAAGGATACTCGCTCCAGCCTTATTGGGCCTGAGTTGGGATGAAGAATTCGAACTTGAATTCTACACGACGGTTTTGCGACATGTTTTTCTTCGACGTGTTCGGAGCGGCTGGCTCGCTTTCGCCGCGGCCTTCCGTTACTACACGAGTTGGATCAACTTGCTTACCGGTGAAGTAGCGCTTCACAGAGGCGGCACGACGCTCCGACAGAGCTTGGTTGTACTCGTCGGTGCCACGGCTGTCAGCGTGGCCGATTACGCGGATGCTGTACTCTGGGTGATCTTTCAGTGCCTGGATCATCTTGTTCAGCTTCGGATACGAGCTGGTCGTGATAACCGTGCTGTTGGTCTGGAAGCGGATTGGCTGCTCCAGTTTCTGCACTGCTGGGTCGATGGTCAATGGGCAACCATTAGCATCTACACGAGTACCGGCTGGCGTGTTCGGGCAGGTATCTTGTGCATCTGGAACACCGTCGCCGTCGGCATCAACTACGAGTGGGCAACCCGTGGCATCTACTTGCGTGCCAGCTGGGGTATCAGGGCACTTGTCGTTTTTGTCGGCTACACCGTCGCCGTCAGCATCTGGGCAGCCTTTGAGGGCAGCAGTACCAGCTTGGTCTGGGCACTCGTCTTCCGAGTCACGTACACCGTCGCCGTCTTTGTCAGGGCAGCCTTCCAGAGCAGCAGTACCGGCTTCAGTTGGGCACTTGTCTTGGTAGTCTGGAACACCGTCTTTGTCACCGTCGAGGGGGCAACCGGTTTCGTCAACGGCTACACCAGCTGGCGTAGCAGGGCACTTATCTTTACGGTCCGGCACGCCGTCACCGTCTTCGTCTTTAGCCTTGCCAAAGCCGATGGTCAGACCTACCGAGTGCTGTAGGTAGCGGTCGTCGAAGCTGTCTTCGTCGCGGGTTGGAACGCCGTCAAGGTTGGCACCGAAAGGTACCACCTGCGCCGTCTGCACAAACAGGCCGATTGCGGGGCTAACCTGGAAGTTGATACCAGCTGCACCTTTCAGCGAGAAGTGGCGGTCATCACCATTGAGTACTTGGCCAGCATAAGCGCCTTCCAAGCTGGTGAGGGTCAGGCCTGGCGCAATCGACAAATACGGCTGAACTACAGCGTCTTCTTTGAAGGCCAGCTTCAGTTTGATAGGCAGGGCGATGTTCACGATGTTGTTCGTGAAGTAGGTCGGGCCGCCAAGCGCCTCGCTCTTGAGCTCGGCATAGTCCGCTTGCAAGCCGATGTCTAAGCCGCGAGTGATGTAGCGGTTGATGGAAATGCCAGGGCCGTAGAAGTTACGGTCCCACTTCCAGAAGTCGGAGCCGTAGTTGCCTTTGTACTGGTAGGCGCTGCCGTAAAGGCTGATGGCCGTTTTGCGGTCGGCGCTTTGGGCCTGCGCTTTCGGGGCCGCCGCCAGCAGCGTGAGTCCCAGCGCTGTGCTGATGGTAAGCAGGTGTCTCATAGGTGAGAGTTATTAGTGAACGGACTATTCCGGGGAGTCGGGGGCGACTTGGTACCAGAAACTGCCTACTATACTTCTCCCCATTTAGGAAAGTTGTACGACCATGGGTTTATGCACTACTTGGGGAACCTTTTTGCTTTGTTTTAGCACACTATTTCCGGGTATCTTACAACGGGCTTTCACCACTGATTTTCAGCCTTCCAACGCACCTGAGGCCTATTTTGGCACTTTGAAAACCTGAACATTCAGATGTATTTTTTTTCCTTAATAAATCCATAAAAAAAAGCCATTCAGTACTACCGAATGGCTTTCCAAATCAGGCTTTAAGAAGATCCCTTAACGAGCCTCACGCATCAGGCGCTCAATATCGTCGGCTTCCAGCGGGATGTTCTTCATCAAGTCGTCGTTGCCGTTGGCCGTAATAAGGATGTCGTTTTCGAGGCGTACACCTAAGCCTTCTTCTCTGATGTAGATACCTGGCTCGCAGGTGTACACCATGCCTGGCTCGAACACGCGGTACTTCGCTCCCACGTCGTGCACGTCGAGGCCCAGGTAGTGGGAGGTGCCGTGCATGAAGTACTTCTTATAAAGCGGGGCGGCCGGATCTTGGTTTTTCACGTCGTTGGCATCGAGCAGGTCCAGCTTAATAAGCTCTTGCTCCATGGTGCGGCCCACTGCGGCATGGTACTCCTCGATGTTGTTGCCGGGAATCAGTTGCGAAGTGGCATATTTCATTACCCGCAATACTGACTCGTACACGTCGCGCTGGCGCTTGGTAAAGGTGCCGTTCACGGGGATAGAGCGCGATAGGTCGGCGGCGTAGTTAGCGAATTCGGCTCCAAAGTCGAGCAGCATCACGTCGCCGTCCTGGCACTCTCGGTCGTTGCTGACGTAGTGCAGGATGCAGGCGTTGGCCCCGGAAGCAATGATGCTGCCGTAGGCTGGCCCGCGGGAACCGTGGCGCAGGAACTCGTGGAAAATCTCGGCTTCAATCTCGTATTCCATCACGCCGGGCTTCACAAAGCCGAGCAAGCGGCGGAATGCCTTTTCGGTGATGTCGGCGGCGCGCTGCATCAGCCGGATTTCTTCGGCGCTCTTGATGGCCCGGAGTTGGTGGAGCAGTGGCGCGGCGCGGCGGTAGGTGTGCAGCGGATACGTCTCCTTGATTTTTTTGATGAAACGAGCGTCCCGGGTTTCCACTTCCACTACGGCCCGAATGTGCTCATTGCTGTTCAGAAACACGTTTTCGGCTTCGTTCATGAGGGCTGGCAGCACCGAATTGAACGACTCCAGCCACATAATAGTGGGCACTCCCGATTGGGCGCGGGCCTGGTCTTTGGTAAGTTTGTAGCCTTCCCAAACCAATATGTGCTCACTGGTTTCCTTGAGAAAAAGGATTTCGCGGTACTGCGGCAGCACCGCATCGGGGAAGAGCACAAGAATGCTTTCCTCTTGGTCGACGCCCGACAGGTAGAACAGGTCGTTGTTCTGGCGGAAAGCCATAGTGCCGTCGGCGTTGGTCGGCATAATGTCGTTGGACTGGAAAATAGCCAACGAAGCGGGCGGCAGTAGCTTGGTGAAGTTGTGCCGATTCTGGATGAAAAGCTCGGGGGAAATCGAACCGTAGCGCATAAGCAGAACGTGAAGGGAAAGAAACGACGCACCCACGGCGCATCCGCTGCAAGTTAGAATTTTGGTTGGTCTGCCAGTTTATTTCCTAGTCTTGGTGCTTCGTTCTAGCAGCGCCAGTGTGGGGCTGCCTCTGGTGGTGCTAGCAACTTTTACGGCTGCGCGCTTGTACTTTTACCGACCTTTTGCTTTTCCAGTGTTCGTATGCCCACTGCCACGCCCGGTGTTGTTCTGCTTGTTCAAACTGCCTTCATCGGCGACGTAATTCTGGCCTCTGCTCTGCTGGAGTACCTGCACCAAACCGAGCCCGATACGCCCGTCGATTTTTTGGTGCGCAAAGGCAACGAAAGCTTATTGCAGCAGCACCCGCACGTGCGCCACGTACTGATTTGGGACAAGAAGCACAGCAAATATCAGGGCCTCTGGCGCCTGCTTCAGCAGGTTAGGGCCGCTCGCTACGCCCGCGTGATTACGCTGCAGCGCTTTGCTTCCACTGGTTTCTTAACCGCTTTTTCGGGTGCACCCGAGCGTATTGGCTTCCAGAAAAACCCGTTTGCCTTTGGCTTTACGCGGGCATTACCGCACATTATTGGCGGTGGCGTGCACGAGGTAACGCGCAACCTGCGTCTGCTCGACCCCGCGTACCGGGGCCCCATTGTACCACCCCGGCTGTACCCCTCTCCTGCCGACGAAGCGGCGGCTGCGCCCTATACCACGCACGGCCCGTACCTGTGCATTGCGCCTACCTCGGTATGGTTCACCAAGCAGTTTCCGCAAGAGCAGTGGCTGAAGCTGCTGGCGGCGCTGCCAGCGCACTACCGGGTGTATTTGCTCGGTGGCCCTCCTGATGTGGAAGCCTGTGAGGAATTGTTGCGCCTCAGCAACCGACCCAATATGGTGAACTTGGCCGGTAAGTTGTCCTTGCTGGCTTCTGCGGCCCTCATGCGCGGGGCTGTCCTCAACTATGTGAACGATTCGGCACCCATGCACCTGTGCTCGGCGGTGGGTGCCCCTACCTGCGCGGTGTACTGCTCTACCGTACCCGATTTTGGGTTTGGCCCCTTGAGCCCGTTTGCGCGGGTGGTGGAAATTCCGGGCGGTTTGGAATGTCGGCCGTGCGGACTACATGGTTACCAGAAATGTCCGCTCAACCACTTCAACTGCGCCCACGGCATCGAAACAACGCAGTTGCTGGCCGTGCTGGCAGAGGCTGAGCTGCACGCAGCCGGCAGCCGCCAGGTTGGGACGTCGGCTGAGGGAGGCACTGGCAATCTGGCGCTTTCATGAGTAGCGCCTTGCCCTCAACTTTTTAGTGGCTGGCAGGGTATTTCCGCTTACCACGCAGCACACGTACTTTACAGCCTCTTTCCGGCAGTACCTTTGCATTTCTTGGAAACCGAATGGCCTAGCTAGATGGTTATACAAGACCGGCGCTCATACCCGAGTGCCGACGTTCCTAAGCCCTTATCTTGATGTCTGATTACGACCTATACGAGCTGCCCAACGGCATTCGAGTTTTGCACAAGCAGGTTATTCACACCAAAATTGCGCATCTCGGCTTTCTGCTCGACATCGGTTCCCGCGACGAAAAGCCGGCCCAGCAGGGCTTGGCGCATTTCTGGGAGCACATGGCTTTCAAAGGCACTGAAAAGCGCAAAAGCTTCCACATCCTTAATCGCCTAGAAACTGTGGGAGGTGAGCTGAATGCCTACACCACCAAAGAGAAAATCTGTTTCTACGCGTCCTTGCTTAGCACGCACTTCGAGCGCGCCTTCGAGCTCCTCACCGACCTTACCTTCAACTCAGTATTTCCGGAAAAGGAAATCGAGAAAGAGCGGGGCGTGATTCTGGAAGAAATGTCCATGTACCAGGACGCGCCTGAAGATGCCATTATCGACGATTTCGATGACGTAGTATTTGGCGGCCACTCCTTGGGTCACAACATTCTGGGCACACGCGAAAGTGTCAGCAGCTTCCAGCAGGCTGATTTCCGTCAGTTCCTGGCCGAAAACGTCCGCACCGACCGGCTGGTTTTCAGTTCGGTCAGTAACCTGCCGTTTAAGGAAGTGAAGCGGCTGGCCGACAAGTTTCTGGCGCCGCTGCCGGCCCGGCTAGGAGACCGACCACGCACTGCGTTCGACGGCAATTTGCGGGTAGAGAAGCTGGAGCGCAAGCCGATTTCGCAGGCCCATTGCCTGATAGGCGGTCCGGCCTACGCCATCAACGACCCGCGTCGGATTCCGTTTTTCATGCTCAGCAACATCCTCGGTGGGCCGGGCATGAACTCCCGCCTCAACCTGGGTATCCGGGAGAAGTATGGCTTGGTCTACAGCATCGATGCCACGTACTCGCCCTATACCGACACTGGGTTATTTGGCATCTACTTCGGCACCGAGAAAAAGCAGGTAAACCGCACGATTACGCTAGTGCAAAAGGAATTGAAGCGCCTTCGCGAACAAGCCCTGGGCACGGCACAGCTGCACACCTCCAAGGAGCAGTTGATGGGCCAAATGGCCATGGCCGAGGAAAGCAACGGCGGCATGATGCAACTGCTAGCCAAAAGCACCCTTGACATCGGCCGCGTCGAATCCATCAACGAAATTTTTGACCGGGTCCGCGCTGTCACGTCGTCGGAGCTGCTGGAATTGGCCAACGATATTTTGCGTGAAGACAACCTGAGCGTACTTCAGTACGTGCCAGAGTAGAGAGCAACGGAGTAGCTGAATAACTAAGTAATCGTTTGGTTGGCAGTACGGCTTGCTTACTCAGCCACTCCTGTCAGAACCAATACTTCATTATCCAGCTACTCCGTTAGTTTTATGCGCATTTTTGGGCACGTAGGCACCTATCGACCAGGCGACCTTTTTGCTAACCGGCTGGAATTGAGCTTGACCGGGCTGCACAAGCCGCGGCGGGCAGGCGTAAGCGGCAGCCAAGCCGAGGGAGCCGACTCTATTGTGCTGGCCGGCGCTTACGAGGATGATGCGTTCAGCGAAGACGAAATCATCTATTCCGGCAGCGGCGGGCGCGACTTACAAACCGGCAAGCAAGTCACCGACCAGGAAATGATAGGCCGGAACTTAGCGTTGCGGCGCAGCCAGGAAACCGGCCTACCTGTGCGTGTTTTCCAACGGGTAGCCCACGAGGACGGCGAGAAGTTTCGCTACGAAGGCCTCTACCGCATCATCAGCTATCAGTTTGCACGCGGCAAGTCCGGTTTTCAGGTGCTACTGTTCCGGCTAGTGCCTATCACTACTTAGGTGTACTCCGCAATTAGCTGCTTATGCATGGGAATGAGCAGCTATTACCTCCCATTAGTACTACTAAGCTAGTGACACTTCTTAGTTGGTTGTGCATCTGGCAAGGAGGGGCTGAGGGGGTGGTTGACCAGCCCTTGAACATTTTTACCCTGAACGTCATGCTGAGCGCAGCCGAAGCATCTCGCTAGTGTGGTATACCCTTTTGCCATTGCAACGATTCGAGCGAGATGCTTCGGCTCCGCTCAGCATGACAGATAGTTTAGCAACGAGTGGTCATCCACCCCTAACTCCTCCTTGCTAGATGGTCAACAGCAGCTGACGGAAACTGGCTGCTTAGCGCATCTAGCAGTTCGAAGGAGTAGAATTACACTACACCATTACTTTTGCCTGATGCCTGACGACGAAATACAACGCTACGCCGACCAACACACCAGCCCCGAATCAAAGTTGCTAGCGCAACTCAACCGCGAGACGCACGTGCAATTGCTACACGCGCGGATGCTTTCGGGGCACGCGCAGGGGCGGTTGCTGAGCATGATTAGCCACATGGTGCGGCCGCGGAGGGTGCTGGAACTGGGCACGTTTACGGGCTACGCGGCTTTGTGCTTAGCCGAGGGCTTAGCGCCCGATGGCGAGTTGCACACCATCGAGTTCAATCCTGAGCTGGAGGACCGCATACGCCGTTATATAGCCGCTGCGGGCTTAGCAGAGCGTGTGCATTTGCACATCGGGATGGCAGCTCACGTAGTACCGACGCTAGCAGGCCCCTGGGATTTGGTGTTTATTGATGCAGATAAAATCAACAATGACACCTACTACGAACTGGTGCTGCCGCAGGTAACGACAGGGGGATTCGTGCTCATCGACAACGTACTTTGGGGAGGTAAAGTGCTGGATTCTTACCCTTTGAAACCTTCTGATAAAGACACCCACGCCGTCCGGGCCTTCAATGACAAAGTACAGGCCGACCCTCGGGTTGAAAATGTGTTTTTGCCGTTGCGGGATGGGCTTCTGTTAGTCAGGAAGCTTTGATGCTACTCAGTTAAATTTTTAACTACTAGATCAGACGCTGGTAGGCAACTAAAGGTAATTTGGCCTCGGATGCAGACAAATTAGAGGAGGAACCCTGCACACCAAGAGGATATTTATAAAATCTATTGAATAAGTGATTAAACGTTGGAGAATGGTTTGCGTCTATGCCAGAGCGAACCTTTACTCCTGACTGATGCATCATCGTTTTCTACTTATAGTTTTACTGTTATTCACAGGCTTAGGAGCTGCCCAAGCGCAAACTAGCGCCATTAGCGGGCGTATTGTAGATGCATCTAATCAGGCGCCGCTTATTGGGGCCAACGTGCTGCTACGCGGCCTAACCGCCGATTCGTTGAAGAATGGCGCGGCAGCCGACGTAAATGGCAACTTCACCGTGTCGGGCTTGGCGCCGGGCCGCTATCAGCTAACAATATCGTTTCTGGGCTACCAGACCTTGCAGCGCCAACTCACGCTTACTACTCAGCCGCTTGCTCTAGGTGTGCTAGCACTTGGCACGGGCGGAGTGGCGCTAAAAGGTGTAGAAGTGGTAGGCAAAGCGGCGGCTGCCGTTCAGAAAGGTGATACGTCGCAGTTTAACGCGGGCTCGTTCAAGACCAACCCTGATGCTAACGCCCAAGACCTTATCACCAAAATGCCGGGCGTGACCGTGGACCCTACGTCGGGCAAAGTACAGGCGCAGGGCGAACAGGTGCAGCGCGTGCTAGTGGATGGGAAAGAATTTTTCGGCAACGACCCCGACGCTGTACTGAAGAATATTCCAGCCGAGGTTATCGACAAGATTCAGGTGTATGACCGGGCTTCCGACCAAGCTCAGTTCACTGGCTTCGACGACGGTAACCAGCAGAAAACCATCAACATCGTCACCAAGCCACAGTTTCGGAACGGGCAATTTGGCCGGGTACTGGCCGGCTATGGCCCTAAGGACGACCGATACCGGCTGAGCGGCAACCTCAACTCATTCAAGGGCAAACAACGCATGTCGATTGTGGCCCAGAGCAACAACATCAATGAGCAGAACTTCGGCACCGAAGATTTGCTGGGTGTGGTAGGGAGTTCGGGTGGCGGTGGTGGCGGCCGTGGAGGCCGCGGCGGCGGGGGCGGCAACCAAGGCGGAGGTGGCAATAATGTAGGCGACTTTTTAGTGAATCAGTCGGGTGGTATTTCCAAAACCCATGCTATTGGCTTGAACTACTCTAATTCCTGGGGCCGCAAAACCGACATTACGAGCAGTTACTTTTTCAACCTCAGCGACAACACGGCCTCGACCAACCTACTCCGGCGCTACGTGGCCCCCGTGGACCGTCCGCTCGACCAACGCTACAACGAAAACTCGCTTTCCACGAGCCGCAACATCAATAACCGTTTCAACCTGCGCCTGGAGCACCGCATCGACTCGGCAAACTCTATTATCTGGCAGCCGCGCCTCTCGGTGCAGCGCAATACCGGCAACAGCTTGTTGGACGGACGCACGTTTCAGGTCAACGAAGGCGAACCTGAATTCACGCAGGGCAGCAACAATAGCAGCTACCGCTCGGCCCTGACCGGCATTACGGCAGCCAACCAACTCTTATTTCGGCACCGCTTCGCCAAGCGTGGCCGCACGATTTCGTTGGGTGTAAACACCACCTACAACACCAAAGACGGCGACAATACCTTGCTCTCCACCACCGAATCCACCCGCGACTCGGTAATGAGCACTACTTCGCTAAACCAGTTTTCCAAGCTCGATCAAAGCGGCTGGGCCTGGAACGGCAACCTCAACTACACCGAGCCCATCAGCCAGTACAGCCAGCTGCAGGCCGAGTACCGGGTTTCCTACACACCCAACCAATCCGACAAGCGCACCTTCGACTATGTACCCGGGGAGGAGGCCTATACTTCACTGAACGACACGCTCAGCAGCGTATTCAAGAGCCGGTACTTGACCAATGCCGGGGGCCTAACGTACCGCTACCAAAATAAGGAGTTGCAATGGAACGTGGGCGCCACCGTGCAGCACGCCCAACTCCGCAGCGACCAAGAATTTCCGCGGCCCGCTCTGACGGAACGCTCCTTCCTGAACGTGCTGCCCAATGCCATGCTGCGCTACAACTTTTCGCGGCAGCAAAACCTACGGTTTTTTTACCGCGTGAATACCAACGCGCCCGGTATCAGCCAGCTACAGGAAGTGGTAAACAATTCTAACCCGTTGCAGCTCACTACCGGCAACCCTAACCTGCGCCAGGCCACGCAGCACAACTTCAATATTCGCTATTCATCGGCAGTGCCAGAGAAGTCTACTTCGTTTTTTGTGGCCCTCAACGGCTCGCTCACCAACAACTACATCACCAACAGCACCATCTACGCCACCGACGAGCCCCTGACGGTAGGCGGCGTCGTGATTCCAGTGGGCGGCCAGCTGACCCGGCCCGTCAACCTGGATCAGCAGTACTCGCTGCGTTCGTTTGCCAACTACAGTTTGCCGCTGTCGTTTATTAAATCCAACCTCAACCTGAATGCCAACATCGGCTATTCGCAGACGCCGGGTTTGGTGTTTGAGGAGCTGAACTACAGTCGCACGCCTTCCGGTGGCCTCGGGGTGGTGCTAAGCAGCAACATCAGCCCCGAACTAGACTTCACAATTTCGTCGAACTCCAGCCAGAATTACGTGCGCAACAGCTTGCAGCAGCAACTCAACCGCCAGTACTTCCGGCAAAACACGTCGTTGCGCTTCTCCTGGATCATTGTCAAAGGGTTGACGGTGCAGTCCGACGTGAACCACCAATACTACAACGGTCTTTCGGCTGGTTACAACCAAAGCTTTGTGCTGTGGAATGCCTCTATCGGCAAAAAATTTATGGCCAAGCAGCAGGCGGAAATCAAGGTGTACGCCTTCGATTTGTTGGGCCAGAACAATAGCATTCAGGTAAACAACACCTCTGCTTACACTGAAGATGTGCGCACCAACATCTTGCAGCGCTATCTGATGCTAATGTTCACGTACAACATCCGCAGCTTTGCCGGCAACGGCCGCTCCGACGCCTTACCTGGCGACGCCCCCACGGACCGGCAGCGCCCACCGGGTGGTTTCCGACCGGAAGGTGGCTTCCGGCGCGAAGGCGGCGGAGGTGGCTTTGGCCCTCCCGGTGGTGGTATGTAGCTTCAAAGGGTCCGGCTGTAAAGTCGGACCTTTTTTATTGGCCTTTCGCAGCTGTGCTTCAGAACTTGCAAGCTGCCGGCTCCCAAAGAGGTGGTGACAGGTAGCGCAACAAGGCTATTGCCGAGGTAACGTGACTACCACCCATTTCAGCGTACCCTCCGCCAACCGAAAACTACATCGAATACTGCCTGTCGGGAATACAACAAAAGATTGTTTGCTGTCGTTGGCCATCTGCGTTAGAGCTGTGTGTAGTGCCCTTTGGCATCTGCTTTCAGACTACTGGCAATAGGCTTTTTCCGGGTACTGGACCTCACTTCCCCCATTTTTTTAGCTTCTTTGTAGTGTTGGAGCCTGGGTGAGCAACCGTAGCGCAGCCAGGGCTTCGTGTTTGCCTCCTTATGAAACGACTTCTTTTCACGCTGCTTTGCTGCTGGCCACTGTTGGCCGGCGCCCAGAGCGTATCAGTGCCGACCGAATTAGATTTTGCGGGTTTACACCTCCGCCTCACCGATGGTGGGCGCAAAGTAATACAGCAGAAAGTGGATGCCTTACGCAGCCACCCCACCTCGTTTCAGGGCCGCGTAAATCTGGCCGATGCCTACTTCCCTATTATCGACCGAGTGTTGCAGGAAGAAGCCGTACCCCTGGATTTTCGCTACCTAGCCGTACAGGAAAGCGGATTGCAAGGCGACGCCCAGAGCATTCATGATGCGGTGGGCTATTGGCAGTTCAAGCGCGAAACTGCGCAGGATTACGGCCTCCTCATGAACGATGTAGTAGATGAGCGCAAGCACATTGTGGCCTCTACCCACGCGGCGGCTAAGTATCTGAAGCGCAACAACAATACGCTCCATAATTGGGTGGACGCGCTGCTAAGCTACAACCTTGGCTCTGGGGGCGTGAAGCCCTACACCCTACCCACCGATTTCGACGCTACCGAGTTGGAAATCACCGAGCAGACGCACCCGTACATCCTCACCACGCTGGCGCACAAGCTGGCCTACGAACCGGCTGTGGGCCACAATCCTAAGCCCCCGCTGGCCTTCCAGGAATTTCCCGCACCCGCTGGTTTCACGTTGGTCAACATTGCCCAGACCCTGCAAACCGACCCCGCCGAAATGGCCCGCCACAACCGCTGGCTGCTTACTACCACAGTACCTAGCGACAAGATTTACACCATCTTGGTGCCGGTTGTAGATGAAATTCAGCGCACCGCCATTGCCGCCCAGCAGAAAAATGCCACCTCCGGCCAACTGCTCAACAAGCCCCAAACCGACCCTCAAAATGCTGATTATGTGCGCGTGAATGGCATCCGGGCGCTGATAGCACTGCCCGGCGACACCAAGGAAAGCTTGGCACAACGGGCGGGCCTGAAGATGCGCAAGTTCATGCAGTACAACGACATGTTTGCTTTCGACAACATCGTGCCCGGCCAGCCCTATTTCGTGCAAAAAAAGCGCGACAAAGCGGCCAGCGAGTACCACGTGGCTCAACCCGGCGAGAGTGTAGCCACCGTGTCGCAGAAGTACGGGATTCGGACCAAGGCGATTCTTAACAAAAACCGGATGGCCCGCAACGAGGAGCTGCGCGCGGGCCGCATTCTGTGGCTGCAGCACACGCGCCCACGGGACGTAGCCATTGAATATGCCGACAGCAAAAACGCCACGGCGCTAGCTGCTTTCGAGCGTCCTGCCACTTCTTCAGCTACTGCAAAACCGCAGCCCGCCAGCTCTACGGCTCCTCAACCCGCTCCTAAAAAGCGCCGCATCGACGAAACTGAGCCTTACCGCGGCAAAACGGCCGACGCTACTCGCGTGCTGGAAGATGCCCCAGAGGCCACCGATACCACGGCCACCACGCAAGGCCTCGTAACCCAGCCCGACAGTGCCACCGATGCTACCACCGAAAACTTGAACGAGCTGTCACCGGCCTCGGCACACGCTGACACTACGGCCACTCCGGCACCAGTTCCCGCTGCTCCAGCCGCGCCCCGTACCGTATACAGCGGCCAACCTGCGCAGAAAGCAACGCCAGCTCCAGTTCCCGTTGCTGAAGAACCAACCGTCGATACGGCAGCAGTAGTCGTTGAAACAGTTCCGGAGCCAGCCAAGCCGCTTGCCAAGCCCACATCCTCGGTACCTGCGCCTAACAAAACCACACCGGCCCCGGCAGCAACGAAGCCTTCCGCTACCACAACGGCAACCAAGCCCGCTACGCCTGCCCCTGCTCCAGTTGCCACCGAGCCGGCTGTTGCGCCTGCTGCCGTAGTAGTGGAGCGCATACCAGCCAATGGGCTGCACGTGGTGCAAGCCAAAGAAGGAATCTATTCGGTGGCCCGGCGCTACGGCTTGCGCCCCGCCGATCTGATGGCGTGGAACAACCTGCCGCCCAACTCCCCGCTGCAGTTAGGACAAGCCCTGCGCCTCACGGCCCCGCAGGCCGCGGCCACAGTGCCAGTAGTACCGGCTCCGGCTCCAACTGCTACTCCTAAGCCGAGCAGCACAGCGCCAATTGCCAAGCCCACGGCCACAGCGCCACCCGTTGTGGCCGCCGAACCTGCTGTGGTGCGGCATACGGTTGCTGCCGGCGAGTCCATGTATGCGGTTTCGCGCAAGTACGAGGTTACCATCAAGCAGATAATGGAGTGGAACAACAAGCCCGATTTCAACGTCCGCCCCGGCGATGTATTGATCATCAAGCCAGCCAAAAAGCCACAAACCAAGTAGTGTCCAACAACAAAAAGGAGCCCGCGGTAGCAGCGGGCTCCTTTTTGTTTCCAGACGAGTGCTTGCTTAACAGAAAGCCTGCGTCATGTTTATATCGGCACATCAGGCGGCCACTCGTTCTGGCTCGGCTACTGCTACTATGCGCTTCGTGCGCAATTTGAGCATGGCAATGATTTCGGCGTCGGAGGTGTAGCGGTTGCCTAGGTTCACAAAATGCCGGGCCAGCAAATCGTAGCGGCGGGTCATGAGGTAAGCGAAGATGTGCAGGAAGTGGATGCCGTCGAATACAATAGCATCGTTCTGCGCATATTGGTCTACGTTTTTTAAGAAATGCGCGGGGTGCTCAGTCCAGTGCAAAGCCGGCTTGAGGTGGTGGCTGATGTGGTAGCCATCGTTCCAGCACTTATGGTTGTACTTGGTATTGATGCAAGTCACGCTGTTGGTGTAGCAGTTGCCGGGGTCAGTGGCATCAATAAACGAATGCTGACTCCAGTTGCCGAGCATCATTACCACCCGCGCCACTATCACCGGCAAAATCAGCACCACAAACGTAGCCGGCAGGTTCACGAACGCTAACACGATACAGGCTACGATATAGACGATTTCGCCCCGGAGCAACCGGTGCCGAAACTTGCTTTTTTGGTTGCGCGTGAAATACTGCGCCAACCGCGGAATTCCTACTAAGAAGAAGCCCCCTAAGTAACGAGCGAAACTGGCTATCGAGTCGCGCTGATAGTCCATGGTCGAGCTTTCGTCATGCTCCGTATTATTTTCGGGATGGTGCATGCCCAGATGGTGGGTGAAGTACGTTTCCGGCGTTTGCCCAAACAGTGGCCCAATCACCCACGGAATGTAGTGGTTGAGCTTGGCGTACTTCTTTTTAAACAGAATACGGTGACTGGTGCAGTGCAGCATCAACCCGAATGGCCCTTTGAAGTAAAACGTGGTCAGAAACATGTACACGCTTAAAGCGCCCCACCACACCCGATTGTCGATACTAGGCCAGAACAGCACGGCGGCCAGGGGTAGAAGCGTGCAGGATATTTCCAGAATGAGGTAGACAAACGGCAAGTCGCGCTTGTCTTGAATGAACTGTAGCAGGAACCGGCCAAAACGAGAGACGGGAGCCGTCTGGTCATAGACCGGATCGGTGGGGGCAACCAAATGCTTCATTGAGTGAATACTGACCGGTCATTTCGGTCGGACGGTGATACGAAAGCTAGATAGTGGCCACAGATACAGAAATGCTAGTTAGAAACCTAGTAGTTTCCAGACATAGCCAATAATTGATAATTCAAATTGATACAAATAGAAGCGGCATGTTTTAACGCCGCTGACTGCCCTGTAAATAGGGACGAGGTCTGCAAGGTAACCAGATTGCAGTGGATGAGTTCCATTTGTTTCACAAAGCCCCTATCAACCTCTACAGTTGATGGCACCATACCAAGCCTCTTAGCAAATGTTAAGAATGACTCAGAAAAGACAACTTTGGGTTGCGCGTGTTCTTGGAATTAGCCCTCGTTCTAACAGAAAGGAGTTTAAAAGCTAATTCGTCACCAACCTAGTCTTCAACCGCGACCTTGGGTGGACGGGAGCCTATGGTAAACCGAAGCCGTCTGCCCTACACTAGGCCATACAAAGACTCTCTCCGCCCATATTATGCCTCAGGATACGGCGGCAATGCTACTACCTACAGCTTGCTGTCCTAAATTATCCAGGATGCCCTTTTGAGTCATCAACGTCGGTACGCCGACACGTTTAGGTTTGAGCGGAAGGGCCGTCATCAGCTGCCTTCAAGAAAAGAACCAGTTACTTTCCAAGCTACAAAGCGCGAATAAGCACCGCATTTGGTAGCTTGACTATTTTTATGTCTTTATGCAACGTCGAGCAAGCGAAATGTATCATCAACTTATCAATTCTGATTATCATATTTACTATATAATATGTACCTATATAATTTATTCATTTTCCATTAGCTTACTTCCCTAGCTGTCCAATTAATGGTTATATCCCCCTTCCAGTTTGTCCTGACAACCTATATGTAATGCTATGCTCGTCGCCTGAGACGTGCGTTGAGTTGTGGTAAGCTATTCTCGTTATTCAGGCACTCAGCCTTGCTCAACTTTACAAGGTTGAAAGCATAGGTTTCGGAATACTTAGCTTGTACTAATAGTCCTTTCCTAACTTCCAATTGACTTTTTATGCATACATGTACTCTCCGTTGGTCAACTTTAGCGGCTGCTCTTGCTGGTTTGTTTGTTGCCAATCAGGCGGCAGCTCAGGCTCCCGTATTCTCTAACATCTCGCCGGCGCCGCATAGCTTCAAGCAGCCAGTCACTACTCCTGTTTCAGCTACCCTGACGCCAGCCGCTACAGCCAGCCTAAAAGTATACAGCTCACAGGCAGGCGGCTTGCGAAGCGGAGCTACGATTACAAACAACAACGCCATTTCATTTTTGCCTACTACCCCTTTTAAAGCGGGCGAAACATTGTCAGCTACGCTCACGAGCCCAAATGGGGCCAAATATGCGTGGCAGTTTACAGCAGCCGTTGCGGGCGGCAGCGGGCGGTTTGAGGCCGGAGAAGCCACATCGATAAATACGCAGCTCTATTCCCAGGACTACCTGACGCTTGTCGACGTAGACGGCGACTCGGATTTGGATGTATTAGTCCCTTACTACCTAAATCGGTATGCATTGGGTTTGTTGCGCAATGACGGTACCGGTAAGCTCGCTCCTCTGGTTGATCTTAATGTGGCTACCCAGCGCTTCAGGCCGGGCGACATTGATGGCGACGGCGACTTAGACCTTGTGTATGCCAGCATAAGCAATGGCCTAGGGGTGTTGCGCAACAACGGCACGGGTACCTTTAGTCTAGCATCAGGCACTATTAGTACCAGTAGCGAAGTAGGTTCGCTCGCGCTGGGCGACGTGGATGGCGACGGCGACTTAGACCTCGTATTTTCGGAAGCAGCGAGTAAAACACTCCAAGTCCGCCTGAACAACGGCACTGGATCGTTCACGGGAACCAGTCAGGTTAGCATCTCGTCTAATGCAATGCGCATAGAGCTTACAGACCTTGATAACGATGGTGACTTAGATGCACTAACTGGCTACGGCGGTACAGCAACCGGCCCCCTAAACATTCGTCTGAACAACGGTCAAGGACAGTTTTCTGGCACCACCGAATTGCCGGTGGGAGGTTACCGAGGCACCATTGGCCTAGCCGATTTTGATGATGATGGCGACGTAGATATTGCCGTTCCGCTTTTTCAACCTGATGGAAAACTTAGTCTATGGCGCAACAACGGAAACGGCACCTTTGTGAAGGGACCGGACTTATTGATTGGGAATGGCCCACAAGTAGTAGAGATAGGCGATGTTGATGGAGACAAAGACCTGGATATCATTACTGACGCCCGAGGAAATAGCTCCTCTATAAATACTATCAATCTGAACTTAAACGACGGTACAGGCAATTTTGTCCGTCAAGCAGATATTTCTACCAGTCCAATTCCTCTAGATCTTACCCTCGGTGACATGGACAACGATGGCGACTTGGATGTAGTAGTGTATAGCCTTAGTGGTAGCAGCAACAATCCGATGGGCCAGATAACCGTGCATCGCAACGCAGCCACTATTCTAGCCACTGCGCAAACTTCGCTCAAGGTTCCAACTGTTGGTGCCTGGCCAAATCCACTAGAGCATGGTGCCGAGCTTCACTTCGAAATACCAACGGAAGCCAATGGTGGCAAAGCGACGCTATACAGTGCCCTTGGTCGTCTTGAACGCGAGCTAACTTTCCAAGGTCAAACCTCAATGCTGCCTACTGCTGGCTTGGCACCAGGAATTTACTTGCTAACCGTGACACCAACAGGACAACGTAGCATTACAAAACGTGTGATGTTACACTAGTAGCTAGCAGTTTCAGTGTACTTGGCCTTGTAGTTAGCTAATTACCTTAAAGATCATCAGAAAAAAGGATGGCTTTTCGAGCCATCCTTTTTTGTTCTTGATACACAGAAACATCCGGTTCGGCAACTTTCCTTTCCCAATCAGCGGCGGTAACTTTACTTAACCCTAGGTGCTTTCTGCCCTTATATCCGCTTGCCCATGCCTGTTTTCTCGCACCTGCACTCCCACACCCAGTATTCCCTTCTCGATGGCCAGGCCAGCATTGGCGCCCTCATGAAAAAGGCGCAGGCCGATGGCATGCCCGCAGTGGCCCTCACCGACCACGGCAACATGTTCGGGGCGTTCAACTTCGTGGCCGAAGCCAACAAGTACAACGTGAAACCGATTGTAGGCTGCGAGTTCTATATGGTGGAAGACCGGCACAAAAAGACCTTCAGCCGTGAGAAAGGCGAGCGGGACAAGCGCTACCACCAATTGCTGCTAGCCAAAGACCAAGCCGGCTACCACAACCTCGCCAAGCTCTGCTCACTCAGCTTCATCGAGGGCGTGTATTCCAAGTTCCCCCGCATCGACAAGGAAGTGCTGCTTAAGTACCACGAAGGCCTAATTGCTACCTCGTGCTGCATTGGCGCCGAGATTCCGCAGGCTATTTTGTTCGAGGGAGAGGCCAAAGCTGAAGAGCTACTCAAATGGTGGCTCGACGTGTTTGAGGACGACTACTACATCGAGATTCAGCGGCACGGACTGATGAACTTCGACGGCACCGGCAAAAGCCAGGAAGACGTGAATCAGGTGCTGCTTGGCCTGGCCAAGAAATACAACGTCAAAGTCATCTGCACCAACGACTCGCACTACGTCGACCAAACCGACTTTGCGCCGCACGACATTTTGCTTTGCGTGAATACCGGTGAAGAGCACAGCATCCCGGTTGGTGACTTCCAGACGCAATATTTCCGTTTGATTTCGCAGGATAACAAAGTGCACTACGACCACCTCGACAACTTGCGCCCCCTCGCGGGCCAGGATGCCGTGATGCGTCGTCAACTGCAGCGCATCGACGAGGAGGCGCAAGGTCCGCGGCCCCGCTCCCGTTTCGGCTTCGCCAACGACCAGTTCTACTTCAAGACGCAGGAGGAGATGAACACGTTGTTTGCCGACGTGCCGGAAAGTGTGGACAACACCAACGAAATTATTGATAAGATCACGCCGCCTAAGCTGCAGCGCGACATTCTGCTCCCCAACTTCCCGCTGCCGCCCGAGCACCCCACCGCCGACGCCTTCCTGCGCCACCTCACCTTCAAAGGTGCCTTCGAAGGCCCGCGTCCGCGCTACTCCGAGCGCACACCCGAAATCGAGGAGCGGTTGGATTACGAGCTGCGCATCATCGAGACGATGGGTTTTGCGGGTTACTTCCTAATTACGCAGGACTTCATCAACCACGGCCGCAACATTGGCGTGGCCGTAGGGCCGGGCCGGGGCTCGGCGGCTGGTTCGGCGGTGGCCTATTGCATCGGTATCACCAACATCGACCCCATCAAGTACTCGTTGCTGTTCGAGCGTTTCCTGAACCCGGAGCGCGTGTCTATGCCTGATATTGATATCGACTTCGACGACGTAAACCGTCAGAAAGTCATCGACTACGTGGTGGATAAGTACGGCAAAACGCAGGTGGCCCAGATTATCACCTTCGGTACCATGGCCGCCAAGTCCAGCATCAAAGACGTGGCGCGGGCCATGGATTTGCCGCTGCCCGTCGCCAACGACCTCGTGAAAATGGTGCCTGACCAAGTGGGTACCACACTGCAAAAGGCCTTTGCCGAAAACCAGGAGCTTGACATGATTCGGCGCGACGATGCGTCCGACAACTTGCGCGGCCAGATTCTGCGCCTCGCCGAGAAGTTGGAAGGTTCTGTCCGCAACACGGGTATCCATGCCGCCGGCGTTATCATTGCCCCCGACGACATCACCAAGTACATTCCCGTTTCCACCTCCAAAGATTCGGACCTGCTCGTCACGCAGTTCGATGGCAAGGTGATTGAGAGTGCCGGGATGCTCAAGATGGACTTCTTGGGCCTGAAAACGCTCACGATTATCGTGGACGCCATCAACCTGATCGAGCAAAACCACGGCGTTAAAATCGACATCGACGAAATTCCGATTGACGACCAGAAAACCTACGAGCTCTACCAGCGTGGCGACACCATCGGGACGTTCCAGTTTGAATCGGAGGGTATGCGCATGTACCTCAAGGACCTCAAGCCCACCAACATCGAGGACCTGATTGCTATGAACGCCTTGTACCGGCCCGGCCCGATGCAGTTCATCCCGAACTTCATCAACCGCAAGCACGGCAAGGAGCCCGTTGATTACCCACACGAGTTGCTCGAGCCCATCCTGAACTACTCGCAGGGCATCATGGTGTACCAGGAGCAGATCATGCAGACGGCTCAGATTCTGGCCGGCTACTCGCTCGGCGGCGCCGACTTGCTGCGCCGCGCCATGGGTAAGAAAGACATGAAGAAGATGGCCCTGGAACGGGAGAAATTCTGCAAAGGTGCCGCCGAACTGCACGGCATCAAGGAGAAGAAAGCCAACGAGGTGTTCGACGTGATGGAAAAGTTTGCGGCCTACGGCTTCAACCGCTCCCACTCCGCCGCCTATTCGGTGGTAGCCTACCAAACCGGCTACCTCAAGGCCCACTACCCCGCCGAGTACATGGCTGCCGTACTCACCAACAACATGGGCGACATCAAGAAGGTGACGTTCTTTATCGAGGAAGCTCGCAAGCAAGGCGTAGCCGTACTCGGCCCCGACGTCAACGAATCCATCCTGAAGTTCAACGTGAACAAGCAAGGTCAGATTCGCTTCGGCATGGCGGCCGTGAAAGGTGCTGGCGAAGCCGCAGTGGAGGAGATTGTACAGGAACGCACCAAAAAGGGCCCGTACGCCGATATTTTCGACTTTGCACGCCGTGTGAACTTGCGGGCTGTGAACAAGAAAACGTTCGAAAGCATGGCCCAGGCGGGCGCCTTCGACTCGTTTGAGCGCTACCACCGTCGCCAGTATATCGAGGCCCTAAGCGGCGACCAGAACGTCATCGAGAAGGCCATGAAAGTGGGGCAGCAGCACCAGGCTGCAAAGGAGTCAGCCCAACAGAGTTTGTTCGGCGGGGGTGGCGACATGATGGCCATTCCGATGCCCAAAATCCAGGATATGGAGCTGTGGAGCCCCACCGAGAAGCTGCGCCGCGAGAAGGAAGTGGTAGGTTTCTACCTCTCCGGCCACCCGCTCGACGACTTCAAACTGGAAATTGATTCGTACTGCACCTGCGGCCTCGACAAGATTGAGAACTACAAGAACCGTGACATTTCCGTAGCCGGCCTGATTTCCAACGTTCAGTTCAAAACCACCAAAACTGGTCATCCCTTTGTCAGCTTCAACGTGGAAGACTACGAATCGAGCTTGAACCTAGCCTTGTTCCGCGACGACTACACCCGGTTCTCGGCCCTCATCAACCCCCGCAACTACGATAAGGAGCAGGTTCCGCCCATGTTCATCCGCGGCAAGTACCAGCAGCGCTTCCGCGACTCCGACCAGTTCGAGTTCAAAATTATGACCATGGAGCCGCTGTTTCACGTGGCCGAGAAGCTCTCCAACGGCGTGCGGGTGCAGCTTGACCTACGCACCATTACCGAGCCGTTTATGGACCGGTTTATGGCTGCCGTCGAGGAAAGCCAGGGTAACAAGAAGTTGGAAATCAAATTCGCAGAGCCCCACGAGCACCTCGCCGTGGATACCTACTCTCGCCGCTACCGCATCGAGCCAAAAGCCTTCATTGCCCGGATGCGGGAAATGGAAATCGACGCCTGCCAGCTGATTTAAGCGGCACATTATAATCTTCCACACGCCAAACGCGGCTTGCTTAGCTATATCCTAAGTAGGCCATGTTTGGCGTGTAAATTAGGCCCGTAGCTATCGTTATCTTGCTTCTGCTTTATCATTATCTACTGCTTATTATATGATTTCATTTCTACGTTTCTGGTTTCTTGTTACCACCTTACTGTTCAGCTTAGCGGCCCGTCGGGCCGAGGCGCAAGTGTATTATCTGGACCTGAGTCGGCAGGAGTTGATTTTGCCTAACCGCACTGTGCATGTAGAGCAGGTGGTAGACGGTCGGCCAGGGCGCCCCACTATTGGTTTAGTACACCGAGGCCTCGATAATCGGCCGGCGGCAGTACTTTTCCGCAACGGGTTGGAAGCGGAGTTAAGCTCCTTTTTGCAAAAAAAGCTACCTGCGAGGCCCACCGACCACCCAATTGTGCTGTGCTTGCGGCAATTGCGAGTCAGTGAGCAACTCAACAGCGTAACAGAAGTTGCTAATGCCGATTTGGCAGCCGACATATATACTCATTTGCCTGATGGGTACCACTTTATGCGCAGTACAGGGGCTCGCACTTCCAAACGAGCCCTAGAAACGACATCGGCGCACTCGGTACACGTGGCGCTGCTGTTGCAGCAATGTCTAGAGCAACTCACTGATGCCGACTGGACCCAAGCTCAGACCGCACCTGCCCGCACCTTGCAGCAACTTCCCAATGATGTGCCAACTACCGGCCCGACGACGGGTAACAAATCCAGGTTGCCAGCAATCCTTCGGGAAGCGCCACGTCGAGGGGTGTATTTCACTTTCGAGCAGTTCTTGGCCAATCGACCTGATACCGTAACAACCTTTCGCTTGGATACCCTTTCGCTTAGGAAATGGGGAGGCAATGCTGGCAAAGTATTGTGGTGGGGCGTAACGCGCATTCAGCCAACGGTTGTCGAGTATCAGGGGCAGCGGCAGCCGTTAACCATAACGGCTTGGGGGTGTTCAGATGGGCAGCGACTCTATGTACAGTATGAGAAGCATTTTTATCCCTTGATGCGTCAGGCCAACTTTTTCACATTTGTGGCCGAAAAGCCTTTGGATATAGAGTATATGCGAGCCGCAAACCGCGCCCAAGTCAAAGCGGGTGTGATTGGGGTGGCTACCGTGCAAGCTCGAGACCACACGGGCGAACCAACACCATACGCTGTGGATATGCGCACTGGCCAATCAGCGCCCTTTCCTGATCCGCTACGTGTCCGTCCAGCTCAAGTAGACACAGCTTACCTCTACTTGTACCGCCAAGCCGACACCTTGCTGGAACCTGTGGCTGTATTTTTGGAGGGCAAAGAAGTAGGGAAACTGCGCCCCAACGAATATCTAGAGCTACCGTGGCCACATTATGCCCGCATGATGCGCCTTTGCATTGGACTACCCAAATCAGTGCCTTGTCAATTGCTGGTACCTGATGTAGCTAAAGCCAATTATCTACGCATTTCTCCTGTTTCAGCTTCTCCCTCCGAACCTTGGCAATGGGTGTCGAGTATGCAAGGCGAAGCCGATCTTGATGCGTTGGATAAATTGCGAGCTATTAGTAAGTAGCCTGTAAGGGCAACCACACATTGTATTGAGCACTAGTGGCAGGCCAGAATTCAGCTTTACCTACTGTTTAAAATATACTTTCAAATTTTATTGAAAGTTTGAAATACTCCTATACATTTACGCCATGCAACTCGAAGAAGCCAAGCGCAGGTTTATTGAAGGCTGGGGCACCCTGGGCTCAGCCTGGGGCGTGAGCCGGACCATGGCGCAGGTGCACGCGTTGCTACTAATATCGGCGGGGGCGCTGAGCACCGAGGACATTATGGAGCAGTTGCAGATTTCCAGAGGCAACGTGAACCTGAACGTGCGGGCCCTCATGGATTGGGGCTTGGTGCGTAAGGAACTGCGCCCCGGCGAGCGGCGGGAGTTTTTTTCGGGCGAGAAGGACATCCATAAAGTAGCCACCCTGATTATGAAAGAGCGTCGCCGCCGGGAGTTGGAGCCCATCATGCGCGTGCTCAGCGAAATCAAGCAAGTGGAACCCTCCCCTACCGTATCAGAAGCTGAAGCCAAGGCCTTTTCCGAAACTATTGGCAACATCCAAAACTTCGCTGACCTCGCCGACCGTACAGCCGCTACCATTATTAAGGCTGATGAGAACTGGTTTCTGAGCACGTTTATGAAACTGATGCGGCCCGGGTAGCCTTTTTTTTGCAGCAATGTTTCAATAATTTTTGAAATTTCTATAAACACGCAAGCATCGCAGTTCCATGCCTTCGGCTCTCGGTTTCCTTATTCGCCTTAAAGATTTTCTGATTATGTACAGCTTCCCTGAAAACCAACCGAAAATTGTTATTGCTGGCGGCAACGGATTTTTAGGGCAGCATCTGGTTGCTCACTTTCAGGAGTTAGGCTACCGAGTGGTCGTTATGGGCCGGAGTGTTACTGGCCAACGAAACCAAGTGCAGTGGGATGCCCATAGTATGGGCCCGTGGGCAGCAGAACTGGAAGGTGCGGCAGCTTTGATCAATATGGCAGGGCGCTCCGTAGACTGCCGCTACACCAAGGCAAACAGGCAGGAAATCCTAGCTAGCCGAGTTGATAGTACCCGAGTTCTGGGAGAAGCCGTTGCTACTTGCACTAACCCGCCACGGGTGTGGCTGAATGCCTCAACAGCTACTATCTATGCTCACTCCGACGGCTGGCAGCGGGCCAATACTGAAACGAATGGGAAGATCGGCACTGGCTTTTCAGTGGATGTTGCAAAAGCCTGGGAAGCAGCTTTCTGGGCTCGTGAAACTCCTAATACGCGCCGAGTTGCGCTCCGTACCTCCATCGTGCTAGCCCCTGGCGGTGGCGCCTTTCCAGTGGTGACAAAATTGGCAAAGCGCGGACTCTGTACCCCGCAGGGCAACGGCTACCAATGGATTAGCTGGCTCCACATCAAAGACTTTTGCCGGGCTGTAGAATTTTTAATCAACGAAACCGAGCAAGTGGGCACTTTCAATATCTGTGCTCCTACACCGCTCACCAACCGCGACTTCAACGCCCTATTGACTCGAGAGTTGCGCCCGTTGCTCCGCATTCCACAACCTGTGTGGCTGCTAGAGTTAGGCGCCTTCGTGCTACGTACCGAAACCGAATTGATTCTGAAAAGCCGCAAAGTGGTGCCGCAACGGCTGCTGGACCTTGGCTTCCGATTCCGCTACCCTACCTGTGAACGTGCTGTAGCGGATCTGCTACACTAGGTGTAACCCTTTTGCTTTGATTTAACGCGCTTATTTCCTTTTTCTCATCCTTCATTACTTGAAAATCATGAACTACCTCTTGCTGGTTTACGGGGTTTATCTGCCCGTCACGGTGCTGCTCACAGTATGGGTGGCGCGCACACTATTCACAAACGGCCGCACTTTCTTGGTCGATATTTTTCATGGCAACGAGCAACTAGCCGACTCGGTCAATAAGCTCCTTCTCACGGGGTTTTACCTTATCAACATCGGCTACGCCACCCTTATGCTTCGCAGCGACTATGCCGTAGAAAACTACCAACAGACTGTGGAAACGCTAAGTATCAAGCTTGGCACCATCATCTTGATACTCGGCGGGATGCACTTCTTTAACCTCTACGTGTTCTACAAACTCCGCAGTAGGGCTAAAAACGAAACCCGTGACTTAGATTTTATAGTCAACAAGTAATAATTCTTTCCCCTCCAATGAGTGGTCTAAGCGCGGCTTCTTCATTTGAGGATTTGTTTAATTGAGAATAAACTATCTGCCAACCTGTCCGAACTGAACTTTCCGGCGCGGGTCTTGTTGAACACGCAATCTGCTACCTTGCGGCCCGCTTGACCGTAAAGAGCGTACACATTTCAACCAACCCCCTTTTGTTATGGGACACAAAGCCATCGAGATTACCGATGCTAACTTCGACGAAATCATCAACTCCGATAAGCCCGTGCTCGTGGACTTCTGGGCCGAATGGTGTGGCCCTTGCCGCATGGTAGGTCCGGTAGTAGAAGAGCTAGCCGGCGAATATGAAGGCAAGGTCGTGATTGGCAAAGTTGACGTGGATGCCAACCCACAAACTTCTGCCAAGTTTGGCATCCGCAGCATTCCAACGCTGCTGGTGTTCAAGAACGGCCAAGTTGTAGATAAGCAAGTGGGTGCTGTACCTAAGCACGTACTCGCTGGCAAGCTAGACGCTCAGGTAACTGCCTAGTTTGCACAAGTATTGAGCTTACAATAAAGCCCGCTCTTTCGGAAAGAGCGGGCTTTTTGGCTTGTAGCTTAGGCAATATCTGCTATTGCGTCATGACTTCATACTGCCTTAGAACTTGTTGCTCTAGGCAGGCAACTAGTATAGCTCATCAGGATTGGCGGCGCGAGCTTCGGTCGGCGGTATTTGCGGCGGCCGCACCCCACTCAGCAACGAAAAGCCAGGCGAGAAATGGATAGGCACCGTGAACGTCATGGCGGTTGGTATGTTGTACTCCCGACCCGGCTGGAAAGCGGGCAAGCTTGCTACAACCCGCATAGCCTCTTGGTCGGCTTCTGGGGCCAAACCTCTTACTACTTCCACTTGCCCCACCCGGCCATCCTCACCCACGGTATAGCGGACGTACACATTTCCAGTAATGCCTTTACGACGAGTGGTCTTTGGGTACGTTGTGTTCCGAGCCACGAAATTTAGCAAGGCCTCTTCTCCCCCTGGAAACTCCGGCAGCTGGCGTTTATGCAGCTTACCTACGTAGGGTGAAGCATCCTCATTGAAAAAAGCCAGTGCCGGACCTTTTTCCCGGCTCAGCAGTTCAATGGCGCTCAGCTGACCAGTATCG
This sequence comes from Hymenobacter sp. YC55, assembly GCF_029433095.1. GTDB lineage: Bacteria > Bacteroidota > Bacteroidia > Cytophagales > Hymenobacteraceae > Hymenobacter. The sequence goes on along the minus strand of NZ_JARNTX010000002.1, from coordinate 1,208,314 downwards.
TAATAGTATCGCCATTCTCCGGTAGGCTTACCGGCTGTATAGGTACCCTTCGAGCGTTTCTGCCCGTTTCGGTGCACACTGATCCAAGATCCTACGCGTTGGCCTTGCTCGTACTCGCCACGCTGGCTTACGCGGCCATCCTCGTACCACGATACATATACCCCATCGGCCTCGTCAGTTCGATAGTGCACCTGTGCTGCCTTGCTACCGTTGGGATGATACCAGGTTAGCAACCCATTGCGAACCGGTGGATCAATAGAAGACAGGGTGCCGCGTAGCAATAGCACGCCCGTAAGCGAGTATTCGCGCATGGCGTATGTACCCAACAACTCGTTCTTATGATCTATTAGCCGGTAATGAGTAGCACTATCCGGCACGGCCTCTTCATCTCGCTCGTTCAGATAAATAGCGGGCATACTCTGCGCAGATAGATCTGCTGACGAAGTCAGGAGTAAGCCGCAGAATACGGCGAGATAGGCTTTCATAAAGGGATACGCTATATGGGAGTCTGGAAATATACTACCCTATAAGCAGTTACCCAAGCACTTCGCAGATTGTTAAGACAAAATCCAATTATAGTACTATACCAGGCCAAGGGCTATACCAACTACAGCAATATGGTATCATTCTGAATGGAATAGCCCTGTTTTATTCCCAAAACGAGTTATTCATAAACTGACTTTTCTCAAGAAGGGAGAAGTTGAATCGGACGGTTTAAAGTCTCCTCGAGTGATATTAAGGTTTCAGTCCGTTCGATGCCTTCGATGAGTTGCATCCGGTCGTGTAGCACGTCGCGCAAATGCTGTGTGTCACGGCACACAATGCGAGCAAAGATGCCGTAAGCGCCCGTAGTGAAATGAATACTTACCACTTCCGGAATCTCACGTAGTTGCTCTGCTACACTTCCGTAGACTGAACTTTTCAATAAATAGATTCCTAAAAAAGCGTTTACCCCGTAGCCTAGCTTCTGATAATCAATTTGAAGTGTCGCACCCTTTACTATGCCTAATTCCTCTAGTCGAGCCATGCGCACGTGCACCGTGCCCCCTGATACGTGAACTTTACGAGCAATCTCGGTATAGGGCATTTTGGCATCCTGCATCAGTAAATCCAGGATCTTGCGGTCAGTGTCGTCAAGTTCGTAATTCTTGGCCATTTTAAGGGAGCTTGATTATATATATTTAAATCAGAACGGGTATCAACAAGAAATATTGTAAATTTTTAGGCAGATACCTGCTAAATTTTTACAATTCGATTCAACTTACTACATTTGTCATAATCTAATGCATTCGGCAATAGATTCTTTTTGTAGAATGATGAAACTGGCAGACATGCCCTCCTCTCTCGGGGGTGGTGATTCGGGAAAAACTGGTCCGGCGGCCGGCTAACTGCACCTTGGAGGTTCGAATCCTTCTTCTACAGCAATTGGGTGAAGTATTGTGAGGAGGGAAAACCGGGACGTATCTGGGTGGGTGCGTTCCTTTTCAAGAGGCGGCATCTGGGTGGGTGCCGCCTTTTTCTTTGTATTTGTTTCCATAAAAATGGAGGATTTGCCGCTTCACAGACACCCTATTTGAAAATAGGCTGCAAAGAAACGCAATTCTTGCGGCAGAGACTATGTTATCTTTCAATAAAGAGGGGGCTTCGCGATAAAACTCGCAAAGCCCCCTCTTTATTACTGTTCAAACATATAAGCCTTAGCCGGAGCTTATGCTCTGAAAAGCACTGGATGGCTAAGACTTTTGATTTCGACGAATAGGGCTCATAGCTCTATACCTTAACGAGTTGCTACGGGCTGCCCTTGCTGCCGATAAGTAGCTAGGCCAGCATCCAAAAACTTTACAAATGCCTCGGCATCGGGTTCGTAAGCTATTGGTGTCGCAAGTGTGTGTTGCAGGTCTGCAGGGGCATTGGGGTCGAGCAGCACATAGAAGGGCTGAGCATTAACGTTAAAGCCTGTCAACTGAAGGTCAGCATTCTTCTTGCCGAGCGTGGTTTTTAGTTTGCCATCGTGCTTGGAAGTATAGTGCTCAGCAACTGGCAGGTCAGCCTTATCATCGACATACAGTGCTACCACCACATAGTCTTCGCGTAGCCGCTTCAGCACTTGCGGATTGCTCCATACAGTAGCTTCCATTTTGCGACAGTTCACGCAGGCGTGCCCCGTAAAGTCAATAAAGATGGGCTTATTCTGGGCACGGGCGCAACGCTTGGCTTGCTCTAAATCGAAATAGCCTTGCAGGCCGTGGGGCAATTCCAGAAACTCGGCGTAACGCGGTGTTTCGCACAAGGCATTGGGTGTAGCCACGGCTGCGGTGGTGGGCAGGCTAGTGGCGGCCAGTGTAAAGTCGCGGCTGGTTTGGGGGGGTAAGTAGCCAGCTAATAGTGGCAGTGGAGCGCCAAATAGGCCAGGTATCAGGTAGGTCATGAAGCTAAAGGCCAACACCGCCATCAGCAGCCGGCCTACGCTCAAGTGAGGTAGATCGGAGTCATGAGAAAGTTTGAAGCGCCCGAGCAGATAGAAGCCTAACAGGCCGGAAAGTGCAATCCAGAGCACGAGATAGATGTCGCGCGGTAGTAGGTTCCAGTGATAGGCCAGATCCGCCATGCTCAAGAATTTGAGGGCCAGCATCAGTTCCACAAAGCCTAGCACTACTTTTACTGTATTCAGCCAACCGCCCGAACGAGGCAAACTCTTCAGCCAAGCCGGAAAAATGGCAAATAGCGTGAACGGCAACGCAAAGGCCAAAGAAAAACCTAACATCCCGATTATAGGAGTAAGGCGTTGGCCTTGGGCAGCCATCGTGAGGATGGTAGCCACGATAGGCCCAGTGCACGAGAAGGACACCAAAACCAGCGTGAGGGCCATGAAGAACACGCCGCCCCAGCCACCTTTGTCGGCTTGTGCATCAATCTTGTTGACCATGCCATGGGGCAGTGTTATCTCAAAAAGCCCCAGAAAGGATAAGCCAAACGCGACGAACACAACAAAGAAAATCAGGTTGGGCAGCCAGTGCGTGCTAATTAGGTTCAGCCCATCGGCTCCCAATAGCACCGTGACCAGCAATCCGACCACTACATAAATGAATATGATAGACAGGCCATACACGGTAGCCTTGAGAATACCACGCGGCCGACTATCAGAGCCGCTTGTGAAAAACGACACGGTCATCGGAATCAGCGGAAACACACACGGGGTGATAAGCGCGCCGAGGCCGAAAAGAAAGGCGCCGAAAGCAAAAGCCAGTAGGCCATCTTTGCCAGGATCTACGTCTTGCGGCGCAGACGGCGCTGATGCTACGGGAGCAACGGCGGCTTGTTCAGGCGCGGAACTAGCATCTGAAGGAGTAACAACAGGTGGTGTGCTGGTAGCCGCTAAAGCGTTGGTAGCACTGTCGGTAGCGCCAGAAGGAACTGCTGCGGTAGTTGGTGCATTAGGTGCCACTACGGCGCCTGTAGGGGAACCTGTTTGAGGCGCTTTGCCGGGCGTTGCAGCCGGAGCAGCGGTACCCGTCACGGTCAAAGGGCCGAACTTCAAGGTTTCTTCGCCAGGAATGCAACGACCATCAATATCGGTGCAGGTTTGATACTCGACATCGGCTTGCACGGTAAGCGCGCCGGGCTGTAGCACCCGAATGCGCTGCCGTATCTGGCCGGTTTTCTCGAAGTAGGTGATGTCGCCTTTAAAGACGTCATCGAATTTCTTTTTCGAGCTAATGGACTTCGGTTTCCCTACCAGCTCGTAAGCCGGGCTCTTGGTGAAGGTAAAGGTGAAGGCCGTGGGACCCAAATCAGGGTCGAAGTCGGTGGCGTAGAGGTGCCATTTGTCGTCGATAGTAGCATTGACGATGAGGTCCACTTCCTCGCCAACCTTAGCCGCGGGCTGACTAAGCGCAGTGGAAAGCTTGGTAGGTGTTAACACCTGCGCGGCGGCTCCCAAAGCTGCAAACAGCACCAAGAGCAAAGCGAGAAATACAGTTTTAGAGCGAAGCATCAGGTAGGGGAAAGCAACAAAAATATTCCAACCACAAAGGTCGGCAGAAAGGGAACACTTGTACAGCATTAGCGGTTTCCTTTGATTCCCATGGCAAGATAGATTCAGCAATCCGGTTCTGAATGAAACTCTACCGAACCGCTTGACGGGAATCCCGTACTTTTGTAATTACATAGGAAGCCAGGCCGGTCGAGCCATGCTTCCACATCTATGGCTTTAAACATATTTCTTACCGTTCTTCTGGTTTTGTTGAACGGATTTTTTGTGGCAGCAGAGTTTGCCTTTGTGAAGGTTCGCCTTTCGCAAATAGAATTGAAAGCGCAGAGCGGCAACCGCATAGCACGGCTCGTACAGAGCATGCTACACGACCTAAATTATTATTTGTCGGCTACCCAGCTAGGTATCACGGTAGCGTCGCTGTTGCTTGGTTGGGTCGGGGAAAAAGTGGTGGTTGAGATTGTGCTGGCTATAGTGCATGGCTTGGGTTATAACATGGATCAGGCCGCAGCGCACGGCGTGGCCGTTTTTACGTCCTTCACGCTCATCACGACCATGCACATTGTGCTAGGTGAGCAGGCTCCCAAGGTTTTGGCTATTCAGAAGCCTGAATCCACGGCGATGGCAATAGCCATACCCCTGCGGGGCTTTGCCTTTATTACGTTTCCCTTCATCTGGATGCTAGACAGGTTGTCAAACTTGGTATTGCGGATGTTTGGGGTAGGCTCGGTGCACGAGGCAGAGGTGCATACCTCGGAAGAATTACGCCTGCTGCTCGACCAGAGCAAGCAAAGCGGCGAAATTCAGGAATCAGAGCACGAGCTGCTGGAAAACGTGTTCGAGTTCAACGACCGGATGGTGAAGCAGATTATGGTGCCCCGTACCAAGCTCTCGGCCATCGACGTGCATACTCCCCAGGATGGCATTCTGGAGACGGTCTACAACGAAGGCTTTTCCCGAATCCCGGTTTACGAAGGCAACATCGACAACATCGTAGGAATACTTTACGTGAAGGATTTGCTGCAAATCATTCGTCGTAATGAGCCTATCGTATTAGCTAAGATCATGCGCCCGGCCTATTTCGTGCCGGAAACCAAGAAAATCAACCGTTTGCTGCGCCAGTTTCAACGCAAGCACACCCACATGGCCATTGTGAGCGACGAGTTTGGTGGGGTATCTGGTATCGTCACCATCGAGGACATCATGGAGGAACTGGTAGGCGAAATCCAGGACGAATACGATAATGAGGTGCCTGTGGTAGAAAAGGTTTCAGAAACCGAATACCGCGTCAACACCTCCACGGCCATTCCCGACGCCAACGAGTACCTCCCCTACCCACTCCCGGAAGGCGACGATTACGAAACTGTCGGCGGTTTGCTCAACGTTATTTATGGCAATATTCCCGAAGTAGGTGATGTAGCTGTGCTCGATAATTACGAGTTCCGAGTATTGAAACGCTCCGGCCGCTCCGTAGAGCTGGTGCAACTCCGCGTAACTACTTCTGCCGAGCGCGAAGAAGAAGCCAACGAGGCTCTGAATCTTTAAGCCTGCTTGTACCAGACTACCATAACAAAGAGGCCCTGCACAGCATGCGGGGCCTCTTTGTTATGGTAATTGCTACTTCAACCAACTAGCGTACAGCACATAGTTATCGGCCGTACGCCTCAAGTTTGCGCGCTGCTCCTCGGTAACGGGCTTGATGCGGCGGGCCGGAATGCCGGCGTAGAGGTAGCCAGGTTCGCATTGTGTATTCTCTAGTACCACGGCTCCGGCCGCAATGATGCAGCCAGTGCCTACTACGGCATGGTCCATCACAATGGCGCCCATACCAATCAGTACATCGTCCTCGATGGTGCAGCCATGCGCAATAGCTTTATGGCCAATACTAACCCGGGAACCGATAGTAAGGGGCGCTTTCTGGTAAGTGCAATGCAGCACGGCTCCATCCTGAATGTTGGTTTGGTCACCAATGCGGATGCGGTGCACGTCGCCCCTAATTACGGCGTTGAACCACACCGTACAATCCTGACCAAGCACTACGTCGCCAATAAGGGTGGCATTGTCGGCAACGTAACAGTTGGCTCCTAGCTGTGGCAGGATGCCATGAACGGGAAGAATGAGAGCGGGCATGTAGTAAGGAAATGTTGAACTAATGAATCTGGTGCGCGAGCAACGTGAGGTGCAAGTATGACAGCAAGGTATTAACTGGCTATGCCGAACGGAGCGGGACGAGCAAGCTGCGGACTGCTTGGGGCTTAAACTCCATGTTGCGCCTTTATGCAGACTTTTCTATTTTATGCGTTACTAACTGGCTACCTGTCACTAACGCAGCTCTTTCTACTCCATGGCACAGCCTTTACTTCCCATCGATCAGGAAACTCGCCAGTGGGCTACATTTCTGCATCTGTCGCTGCTGGCGGGGCTGCTAGTTCCAGGAGCGGGCTTTGTCTTGCCCATCGTGCTATGGCAGATCAAAAAGAACGAACTCCCTGGTATTGATGCCCACGGAAAAGTAGTGGCCAATTGGATAATCAGCGCCCTGATCTACGGGGCAATCAGTGGGATGTTGGTGTTTGTATTGGTTGGCTTTCCGTTGCTTGGCATTCTTGGGCTGTTAACTCTACTATTCCCCATCATTGGAGCCATCAAAGCCAACGAAGGCGAGCTTTGGATCTATCCGCTGTCGATCCGCGTCTTTTCCTGAAGCTGCTTGAGGTTAGCTTGCCCTGCACATGATCCTAGATTAACTCAGTAATTTCTTGCACGCTTAAACGCGTCGCATTTCACCGATTCAGCGCGCCAGCATCCGCTTCCAAGTGCCTTTAATGATGTTGTATTTCAAAGTACTGGGTAATGCCTGCCAGAAATATTTGCTTGTCTCAACGGCGAAGCTAGGCTGCATATAGCAGTTGATTGTACAGCCTTCGCACTGTGGCAAGCGGCCTTCAAGAGCAGCCAAGCTTTGCACCGCCGGCGACTGGTAGAGGCTCAATAGGTTGCCTTCAATCGGGAATTTCTGCTCGCCCAAATGGTAACAAGGCAGCACCAGTTCGTTGGACGGCGAAATAACCAACGTGGTGCTGGCAGCTCGGCATACCGGCGCCGCAACGTGGTTGCCTCCGTCCCGGCGCAATTGGATGAAGGCTTCGTTGAGGTACACGCCCTTGCGCCGCCCAAACGCCGATAGATAATCTAGTTCTTCGGCGCTAAGTTGTTCGCCGGTTGCTACGCTGTTATACTCGAAGGCCGGGTTCAAAATCAGCATCAGCTGATTGGGCTGCGCGATGTCCCGGTACACTGCTTCCAAGTCTGCGAGGTTTTCGCGAAAAACCGTGAACAAGATGTCAGGCCGCTCGCCTAGCTCTCGCGCCACCCGAATGCTTTCCAACACAAAATCAAAGCAGGCCACGCCGCGGCCTCGGTCGTGTACTTCCTTCTCGGAAGCATCAAGCGAGAAGTGCAGCATGTCTACTTTCCCGCGTAGCTTTTCTGCATACTTAGGGTAGAGTAGGCAGTTGGTGGTGAGCGTCGTAATGAAGCCCATGTCGTGTGCTAGTGCCACAAACTCATGGATCTGACGATGCAGCAGCGGCTCGCCACCTGTAAAGTCCACCACCGACACACCGAGTTGCTTCAGGTCGCGCAGGTTACGCTCTACATCAGCGAGTTGAATGTAGGGTGATGGCTTCTCCCAGATGTCGCAGAACGAGCACCGCGCATTGCACCGATAGGTGACGTAGTAATTGCACAGAACCGGATGACGAACGAGACGCATATTCTTAGCTGCCGGCTTCTGCTCTGATACCAGTCGACATACCTGCAAACTACAAGCTTTTTCACGACCGAAGACTGAGGCAGAATTTGAACAACGAGCCGTTGGAAGTAATGACCTATCTGCTAGAGGCTTATTAATGCGGTAGCGCACCCCAAGCTTTGTCCCACTTGATGGGCGTAGCGGCAATGGCTTCGGCCGTGGCCGGGCCGTAGTGTTCGAGGTAGTAGTTGCAGAAGGTTTTTAGTGGGCATTTGGCGCAGTCGGGCTTAGCGAAAAGGCAAATGCGTTGCCCGTGCCAGTAGTTATGCTTATGAAAATTCAGCAGCACCAGCGGGTCTTTTGGCAATTGCTCTAGCAACACCTGATGCGCCTTATCGGCCGAAGCCTTAGGCCCAATCATGCCCACGCGCTGCGCAATGCGGTGCACGTGAGTATCAACGGGCAGCACAGGTTTATGGAAGTTAAACAGCAGTACCAAGGAAGCCGTTTTCAAACCAATACCGGGCATATCAGTCAGCCAGGTCATGCCCTGTTCCACTGGCCAATCAGCCAGAAAATCGAGGTGAAAGTCGCCGCCGGTCTGGGCCTGAATGCGGCGTAGCACTTCCTGAATACGAGGTGCTTGGGTATCGGGCCAGCGGGTGGTACGGATGGCGTGCGCCAGGTCGGCGGTAGGAGCCGCCAGCACCCCAGCCCAGTCACCGAAAGCTTCAAGCATTCGGTCGTAGGCTAGTTCCTCGTCGGCATGGGTAGTGCGGTGCGACAGAATAGTGGAAATCAACTCCCGCATGGGCGTACGGCGCGGTTGATCCAGCGTCAAAGGATCGAAGAAGGTATTCAGGATGAGGTGGTTTTCCCAGGTTTTTACAGCAGGCGGCGAGGCGTAATCCATTTAACAGCTACTATTTATTGTTTAACAATCTGCCATTGGTACTAAACAGTACGGCCCCGCCACCAAGTAGGTAGCGGGGCCGTACTGTTTAGAATAGCTGACGATCAACAGGTAAACACTAACTGTTGCTTATCAAGCGATTAGATAGTGCCTTTCTCGGCAGCCTTCTTCAGTTTATCGTTGGCGAAGATGGCAACTTCTACCCGACGGTTAGCAATGCGGCCAGCCTCTGTGGAGTTGTCGGCAATTGGCTGCTTCGAGCCGTAGCCCGTTACGGTGAAGCGCGAAGCATCAACACCCTGCTGCTGCGTGTAGTTGGCTACTGCCTGTGCACGACGCTGCGAAAGAGGATCGTTGATAGCGTCGGTACCGGTGTTGTCGGTGTGGCCTTCTACGATAACGTTGGTGTCACCGTACTTGATGAGGGTTTGAGCCAACTCTTTGATGTTCTCTTGAGCAGCAGAAGTTAGAGCAGCCGAATTCTTGGCGAAGAGCAAGCCCGAGTCGAAGGTGATTTTGATGCCTTCGCCCACGCGCTCCACTTTAGCGCCAGCCATTTCCTTCTTCAGTTCAGCAGCCTGCTTGTCCATCCGGCGGCCAATCAGAGCGCCACCGGCACCACCTACAGCAGCACCAATGATGGCACCTTTAGCAGTACCGCTTTTGCCACCAATTACGCGGCCCAATACGCCACCAGCGGCAGCGCCGCCCAGACCACCGATAATACCGCCTTTAGCAGTTTTGCTCCAAGGCTTCTTGGTGGTAGTGGTTTCAGTAGTCGTTTGTGCTTGCACAGTGCTGGTACCTACCATCAGCAGAGCCAGCAACATAAGGAAAAAGGAACGTAAGTTTTTCATGATAAAAAGGTTAAAGGAGTTTCGGAATTAGGAAATGAGAACGGAAATGAAAAGTGTTAAATCGGCCCGAAGATAATAAGTAGAATCAACCAACGGGCCGACTACCAATTTCTTTGCAACCACCTTGCCAAAATTTCAAAAAACTCCTGCAAACAACTAAAAAGCCCCTAAAAAGCGCCTCCTGTGTTACTTTCGAAGATTTATTTAAGTTACAAAAACGCCTCGTGTCAGATTTTGGTATATTATTTCTTAGAAAATAAACTCACACAAAATTAGCTAACAAAGAATGATTATTATTTTTTTATAACATAGTACTATTTACAAGCCAATATTATTGTAGCTGATTTAATTTATTAGATTATAAACCGCAACAGATATTCTAGAGTGTGTATTTGCTACGCCACGTTATCGAAATATGGGCATATCATACGCACTGCATTTCTTGGCGCGTTGGGCTACGCAAAGCAGCATGTGTCTTGAGCTCGTCTGAATGCCTAGGCGACACTAGACACAAGCTCACATCTAAAAAAGTGAAGCAGTACCGATGCATAGTTGCCCCCGACTGCTTCAACCTGCTACCACAAAAAAGACCGCACCATTAGTGCGGTCTTTTGCTTTGCGTTAACAAAGAAGGGGTTATAGCGTGCCTTTTTCAGCAGCCTTTTTCATCTTCTCGTTAGCGTAGATAGCAATTTCTACCCGACGGTTAGCTTGCCGGCCAGCCTCAGTAGTGTTATCGGCAATCGGCTGCGACGAACCATAGCCCTGCGTAGTAATGCGCGAAGCATCTACGCCTTGCTGGGTGGTATAGTCGGCTACGGCCTGGGCACGACGCTGCGAGAGAGGATTATTGATGGCATCCGAACCGGTGTTGTCGGTGTGGCCCTCAACCAAAACGTTGGTATCAGGATATTTCTGGAGAACAGCAGCCATCTTCTGGATTTCCGTTTGCGAAGCGGAGCGGAGAGTAGAGCTGTTGGTGTCGAAGAGGATGCCCGAGTCGAAGGTAATCTTGATGCCTTCGCCTACGCGCTCCACACGAGCGTTCTGCATGTCGCGCTGCAGCTCTTCGGCTTGCTTGTCCATTTTGCGGCCAATCAGAGCGCCGCCTGAACCACCTACAGCAGCTCCAATGATGGCGCCAGCCGCAGTACCGCTTTTGCCACCAATTACGCGGCCCAATACGCCGCCAACTACAGCACCACCGCCGGCACCGAGCAAGCCTCCTTTAGCCGTTTTGCTCATGCCCGTCTTGCGAGGGCCGGTACCGTTGCCAGTCGGAGCATCCGGAATGTTGGGGTTGCGAGTGGTAGCGCACGAGCCAAGAAGCAGCGTCAGCGCCATAAACAAAGACAAAAGTGACTTAGGGGTTTTCATCGAAGTGAACTTGGTGGAATGGTGAGAGTGAGGGTAACGAGCGTGCTTACTGTACTTGCTGAAAAAATGTTTGCTAAGGCAGCTGCTCGGGCCAAAGTCAAGGTGGTTCTTATTGGCCCATAAACAAGCAAACCTGCCTAACCCGCGCTAGTGCGGGTCGGGCAGGTCTTTCCAAGAAGCGTGCCGGCTTTTAAACCTGTTGTGCAGACTTCGTACTGGCTTTCGATGTCACCTCGGTCGGACGCAGCATAGCAAGCAGGTCGGTGAGGCGGGATTTCAGTTCTTTGCGGTCGACAATAAAATCGAGGAAGCCGTGCTCCAGCACAAACTCGGCGCTCTGAAATCCTTTGGGCAAGTCTTTGCCAATGGTTTCCTTGATAACGCGCGGACCAGCAAATCCAATAAGGGCGCCTGGCTCTGCAATATTAAAGTCGCCGAGCATGGCAAAAGAGGCCGTAACCCCCCCGGTAGTGGGGTCAGTGAGCAAGGAAATATAAGGTAGCCCCGCTTCGGAAAGCAACGCAAGCTTGGCCGACGTTTTAGCCATTTGCATCAGCGAGAAACCGGCTTCCATCATGCGGGCTCCACCCGAGCGCGAAATCATGAGGAAAGGCAACCGATGTTGCCGGGCATAATCGATGGCGCGGGCAATTTTTTCGCCTACCACGGAGCCCATAGAGCCCCCAATGAAGCGAAAATCCATGGCTGCTACCACCAGTTCCAAGCCGTTGAGCTGGCCGTGGGCGGTGCGGACAGCATCGGTCAGGCCCGTTACTTTTTCGGTGGCCGACAAGCGCTGGGGATACGCCTTGGTATCCACAAAATGCAGGGGGTCAGCGGAATGCATTTCAGCATCTAGCTCTACAAACTGGCCCCCGTCAAAAAGAAATTCGAAATATTCGGCGGCGTCGATCCGCTCGTGGTGGTTGCAATTGCCGCAAGTGTAGAGCAGGCGCTTGTGCTCGGCCATGGTAGCCACCGTTTTACACTCGGGGCACTTGTGCCACAAGCCGTCCGGGGTTTCCTTTTTCTCTTCCGTCGGCGTGACGATACCTTTCTCTACGCGCTTAAACCAAGACATTTTTTGGTATTGAGTATGGGTACTGAGTATGAGACAATAGTTGGGGCCGCAGCACTTCACTCGGTGAGTGCCGGGCATTCTGCGGCAAAGATGCAGGAACTAATCAGTAGTATCTCACTACTTGTTACTGGTTGCTTTCCATTTTGTACCTAAGCCAACGCAATGGCACCATTCGGCGGCATATCTGATCTAGATGTTTTTTACGGACTTACACCTTTAGTGATAAGAACTTGGAAAGCTTGCAACCAAAAATTAGGCTCTGTTGGCCTGCTCGTTCAACATAGCGGTTTTGCTGGATGCTTCTCGTTGACCTTTGCTTGTGCTTTTACCACTTGAATTTAAGAGGCTAATCAGGCCCATATAAAGTTGGCTAGCCAGTGGCGGATCAGACCGGTGGGCTTTTCGTTGGCAAGGTTTCGTGCTTGGCGGTGGCACACGACGTGCAGCATTAAATATGACTTGAACGAGCTGCGGCAAAACAAGATCAAATATAGCTTGAAAACCCGTCGATTGTCGGGCTGCGTTGTAACATCAACCAGTCCCTGAGTACCTTGCCGCGGGAAAATTCCTCTGGTGTACGCCACCCATTAACCTTCGATTTTCACCTTCGTCTTTTCTGTGAAAAATTCTTCTACTAGTCTACTAGCTTTTGCTCTGACTGCTGCCACCCTGCTACCTGGCTGCGTACCCTCTAAGCGCTACGAAGACCTCAAAGCCCGCCAAGCCTCTACGGAGCAAAGCAAAGCCGACGCCGAGCGCCAGCATCGCCTCGCAGTGGCCGAACTCAAAAAAGCTACCGAGGAGATAAACCAGTTGCACCTCGACAACAAACGCCTCACCGACGACTCTACCCAGACCGGCAACGCCCTGCGCCGAACCCGCCAACTTTACGCTCAACTCACCGACAGCTACGACAAGCTACTCAAAAACAGCGACCGGGAGCTAGCCAACAAATCGTCGGACTACAATAAGGTGGCCCAGGACTTGGCTCGCCGCGAAGCTGAGCTTGGTGAGCTAGACACTTCGCTAAAGAAGAACCGGGCAGCTATGGACAAGCTGAGTGCCGACCTGCAAACTCGTGAAGCCCGCCTGACCGAGTTGGAAAAGGCGTTAGCTGAAAAAGATAAAGCCGTAAACGACCTGCGAGCCAGCGTAGCCAATGCCCTCCGCGGCTTCCAAGGCACCGATTTGCAGGTGAAGATGAAGGATGGTAAAGTATACGTTTCGCTCTCCGAGCAGCTGCTCTTCAAAACCGGCTCCACCAAAGTGGACCCTAAAGGCCAGGAGGCCCTCAAGCAACTGGCTGTTGCGCTCAAGGCCCAACCCGACGTGAACGTGGTAGTGGAAGGCCACACCGACAACGTGCCCTTCAGCCGCCCCACGGCTGCCATGCAAGACAACTGGGACCTGAGCGTACTACGCGCCACAGAAATTGCCCGGCTACTAACCACGGGCGGCATACCAGCTGCCCGCGTTACCGCTTCGGGCCGCTCGCAGTACGTACCGGTAGCCGCCAACGATACGCCCGCCAATAAGGCGCTGAACCGCCGTACCGAAATCATTCTCACGCCCAAGCTCAACGAGTTGCTCAAGATCTTGGACAGTAACTCTGCAACTCCAGCTGCCGGCAAATAAGGCGCTGGCGTTTATAACCGCTTCTCTACCTTTTTAGTATAGTATATTCAAGGCCAACCTTTTACGGTTGGCCTTGCTCTTTATTACGCCTTCATAGTTCTGTCTAGTCTATATTCTTCTCAAACTTATGCCTACCTCTTTACTCACCCGTTCAGTACTTGCCGTACTCCTCATGTTGGGGGCTTGGCTACCAGTTCACGCCACGCACGTTTTAGGTGGCGAACTGACGTACACGTATATCGAGGGTTCTGCTTCGCAGTACAAAATTCTGGGCCGCATCTACGCCCGCGACCCCGCTACTGGTGTACCGGACCAGCCTTTTATGCAATTAGATTGTAGTCTAAATGGATGTTCGCTAACTACTCCAGGTAGCTTCTCGGTGCGAGTAAACCGCGTGCGACCTTCCTCCAAACGATTGGGTTGTGCTGGCTCAGCAGTTTTCTTGATAGGAGAATATGAAGCTATAGTTACGCTCCCTCCAGGTCAATGGAAAATCAGCAGTGTGTTTACAACTCGTGGCGGCACCAGTAATCTGACTAATCCATCAGGCAATGATTTGTACCTGAGCGCTTTCCTTGATAATAGCAGCGGCTCACACAACTCTTCGCCCAGATTCACCTCATTCACTTTACCCTATAATCTAGCCGTCAATCAACCCTATAGATACAGCTTCAGTGCTTTCGAGCCCGACGGCGACTCGCTTGTATACCGGGCGGTACAACCGGCTACTAGCTCTGCAATAGCAGCGTCAAGCTGTGGTACGCCAATTCAATATACATCTTACCCGGCGGGCCAATTTCAGGACCCAACTACTGGACAGATGGTTTCTTATCCGGCCGGTCAGTTCACCGTAGCTTTTCCGCTTTTGTCGTTTCAGACAGTTAATGCTGTGGCCGTTCCTCAGTTTAATCTAAATGCTACCACTGGCGAGTTGCTTACAACACCAGTTACGCAAGTAGGAGATTTCTCGGTGCCCGTACAAATAGACGAGTATCGCCGCCTCAATGGTGCCTGGACCTTGATAGGGCAGGTTACGCGTGACGTTCCCTACGGTGTGCGCAACCCCAGCACCAACCGCAACCCTACTATTAGCAGCCTAAAAGTAGCGGGCGCCGCAGCTACTCAACCCATTGACCAACCCGTTGCGGTACGACCCGGCCAATCGGTATCGTTGACGCTTACCGCCACCGACCCCGATGCAGGCCAGATGGTACAGTTGAGCAGTGATGTAGCGGCGGTTGTGCCAGGTGCATCTTTTCAAGCGCAAGGCACAAATCAGGGGGTGCTTACGTGGCAAGTACCGGCTGCCCTGCCGCTAGGCCGATACACAGTTGCCGTAACGGTAGCCGACAATAATTGCCCCCTGAACGGCCATGAGGTACGCACCATCACCTTTCTGGTATCCAACCAAATACTGGCTACGCATAGCAGCCGCCCAAGGGTGCTTTCAGCCTACCCCGTCCCCTTCCACGACCGGGTGCAGTTCCAGTTGCCTACTGCAGCAGTTCAATCAGTAACCATCACCGACAACCTAGGCCGCCTGGTTACGACGCTCAAGAGCCGCCCCGATGGGAGTGTAGAATGGCTTCCGAGCACTGAGGTAGTTGTGGGCACGTACTTCGCCCGGCCCACCGATGGCAGTTATGTTTGCCGCCTGCTCCGTCAATAAGGCAAGTATTTAACTCAACGTAGTCCCAACACAAAGGCCGACTCCTTATAGGAATCGGCCTTTGTGTTAGCGAAAGAAATAACGCGCTACTTGGTGGTTGGCAGCGTTAGGCTTAGACGGGCGAAATAGAAGCCCCCGTTGTAGCCGAACTGGTTGGGATTGTAGATGGTCCGGCCGCGGTTGGTGTTGTCGAGACTGGAGTTGTAGCTCAGCAGCGGATCGACAGAGAAGTTGTTGGGGTTGTTGCGGGGGTTGACTCTGTACTTGTCGGGATATACATCGAAGAGGTTGTTGGCCCCCACCGTCAGCCCAATTTCCTTGAGGAGTTGCACACTTACGGTCAGGTCGGTAACCCACTTAGCCCGGAAGGTCTGGTCGATGGAAGAATACAGGAACGTGTCGCCGGCAGGGCTGCCTAAGCGGGCATCTTTGTATTCTACCGCGCCAAAACGCACAGTGCGTACTTCTACCCCAAAAATTCCCACTGCATAGTTTGCCGTCAAGTTGATTTTGCTGCGGGGCTGCGCTGTCTCCAAACGGCCCCGCTGCTGCCGGTCGAACAAGGTGTTTTGCAGGTTGATGGCGCCTGGGGTGGGGTCATTGTCGATGGTGGAAGAGCTGCGGACCCGTTGCACTTCGGTTTTGTTGAAGTTGGCGGCCACCGTCAATCCTAAGCGGCCGGGACCGAGGGGCAGCCGCTCGTTGGCGACAATGTCGATGCCGCGGGTGCGGGTGTCTACGGCATTGGCAAAAAACTGCACCTGGCTCACTGGTAAAGTACCTAATATGGTGTTTACGGTGGGATTGGTGCGGCTGAATTGCGACGACAGCACAATCCGGTCGTCGATGTCAATCTGGTAAGCATCCACGGTCAGCGTAAAGCTTTCCAAGGCCCGCGCCGTCACCCCGATGCTGTAGTTCACCGACTTTTCTTGCTTCAAAGCCGGAATGCCAAAGCCTTGTTGCCCTGTTCCGGTTGCGCTAAAGCTGTTGCGAACAATGGGGTTGTCGTTGTTCACGGTCAGTACCTGCTGCGCGTTGCCTTGCACGAATTGGGTGCTGGTGTTGGTGAAGTAGCGCTGTTGCAGCGAAGGGGCCCGGAAACCATTGCCGACGGTACCCCGCACGGCCAACTGCTCCAAGATGCTGTAGCGGGCCGAAACTTTACCGCTCACGTTGGAGCCAAAGTCGCTGTAGCGCTCGGCGCGGCCGGCTATTCCTACCAGCAGCTTCTCGGTCAAGTCGCTTTCCAAGTCGATGTAGCCAGCCACGTTGTTGCGCGAGCGGTCCACCTCATCGGAAGGCTGATAGCCTGGAAATACCTGCGCTCCGGCAGCCGCTGGGGTACCCGTGGAGGTCGACGTGACGTTTACGCGGCGGCCGCCGTAGATATACGAGCCTACATCACCTGCCTGAATTTGGTAGTTGTCGTTGCGATATTCGCCGCCAAAAGCCACGTTCAGAGTACTCAAAGCGGCTACGTCGGTGAAACGCCGTGAGAAGTTCAGGTTGGTGGTATTTTGGCGGAACGCTATGGTGCCCGCGTAAAAAGTAGTGGGCGTATAGCCTATCAGCGAGGCATTGAGGGTGTTGCTGATGTCGAAGCGGATTTCGTTGCGGCCGAAGGTGTTACTCAAATCCACATCAAAGCCCCCCACCGTAGCCCGCAAGCCGGCAATAACCGACTGGTCGTCGATGCGGGTGTTGATGAAGGGCAGAAAGCCATTGGGATACAGGTTTAGGTCGACTTGCGTTACCTGATTGGGCAGGCGGTAGAAACCAGCAGCTTTGCCGGTACGGTGCGTAGCGCCGGCCGTCACGTACGCTTCCAGCCCAATGGCCGGCAGCAGCTTGTAGCCGGCATTCAGGAAGCCTCCAATGTTGCGCGACTCTGACTGGCCCAGGCGCAGATTGCGGCGGTTGTAGCCGTTTTCCGCTACTAGCCGGTCATCTTCCGCTTTCAGCGCGCGGCGTTCCTCCTCGGTATCGGCGGCAGTACCGCCAGGGTAGTTGCCGCTGTTGCCGCCTAGGTAGATAAGAGGTGCCGTATCAACACCAGAGCGGTTGGTGTAGCCGCGGTTGCTGAACTGCCCGCTCAGATCCACAAAGCCGCGCCCAGCTAGGCCAATACCCACATTGGCGTCGGCCTGGTAGAGGCGGCCGTCGCCCTCGTACGTTTCGCCTACGGTGCTGGTGGCCTGAATGCCCGTTGTGTCGTCTTTGAGTTGAATGTTGATTACACCGGCAATGGCATCGGAGCCGTACTGAGCTGCCGCTCCATCGCGCAGCACTTCAATGCGCTTGATCGAAGCATTAGGTATTACGTTCAGGTCGGTACCAACTGAGCCGCGGCCGACCGTGCCGTTGATGTTGACCAGAGCCGAGCTGTGCCGCCGCTTGCCATTGACGAGTACCAGCACCTGATCGGGCCCAAGCCCACGCAACGACGCTGGGTCTACGTGGTCGGTGCCATCGGAAATAGCCTGCCGCGACGACTGAAACGACGGCGCTACGTAGGTCATGATCTGGGCAACGTCGGTTTGGGCGAAGGCTTTTATCTCGCGGGCCGAAATAACATCGACTGGCGAAGTGGTGAGAATGTTGGAGCGGCCTTCGGTGGCACGCGAACCGGTTACAACTACCTCGTTCAGGTCAGTGGCGGCATCGGCGAGGCGCACGTCAATGGTAGTGCGTCCATTGACGGGTATCTGCTGGCTGGCTGAACCCACGGCCGAAAATACCAGCGTTGCGGTGCCCGGCACCTCGATGCGGTAGCGGCCGTCGCCGTCGGTGGAGGTGCCGTTGGTCGTGCCTTGCTGTAGCACCGTCACGCCGGGCTGAGGACCACCTGTTCCGCTTACCCGACCGGTCACGGTGATATTCTGGGCGAAGCTTGAAACCAGTAGAAACAGGGAAAACCCTAGAAATAGGAATAGCTTTTTACTCATACAAACGGTGGTAAGATGGGAGGTTTGGGGAGGTCCAAGGAGAATCTGTCAACCGCACTTTTTGCAATCAGCTTCCTTTCCAAGACCCCTGCTATTATCTAATAT
Source organism: Hymenobacter sp. YC55 (assembly GCF_029433095.1). Taxonomy (GTDB): domain Bacteria; phylum Bacteroidota; class Bacteroidia; order Cytophagales; family Hymenobacteraceae; genus Hymenobacter. The sequence continues at coordinate 1,189,984 of NZ_JARNTX010000002.1, read as the reverse complement.
AGACACAGGATTTTAATACTTCTTGCAATCCTCTTATATATCAATAAAAAACTGCTAGCACAGCTAGGGTAGCACCCGTCTGCTCCACTCAATTGCTTGCTTGCGTTGCTCTAACAACCTAGTGAATAGCAACCAGCAGCTTGCATCTAACCTATTGTTGCACAACGACAACCACGCACAAGTAAGCATTGTACTACCCAAAGCCCATGTCTACCTACCACTTGCTGGCCAACTATCAAATCCGCTTAGCGCCACCATTGCCCTGGTAGCGGCCCATCTGCTACGGTAATGCGCTGGCCGGGAGCGGGCAGCAAGAGCGGTACCTCCGGACTAGCGGCGGCTACCAACCGGTCGGCGGGTTCATGCCAGCTGTGAAAAGCTAAGTTGAAGGTAGCCCAGTGCAGGGGCAGCAACGCTCCGCCACCTAGGGCCCGATGCGCTACTAGTGCCTTATCAGGTCCCATGTGAATGGCCGACCATTGCTCGTCGTAAGCGCCTATTTCCAGCATCACTAGGTCGAAGGGGCCATAGGCTGCCCCTATTTCGCGGAAGCCGGTTTCAAAAGGCCCCGAATCGCCTCCGAAAAAAGCCCGGTGCTTGGGGCCAAGCAGGCACCATGACGCCCACAGCGTAGTGTCGCGGGTGAGGCCCCGGCCGGAGAAGTGCCGGGCAGGTGTTGCAACCAGCGTGTGCTCTTGGCCAACGGCTATTTCCTGCCACCAGTCCAGCTCGTGAATCTGCGAGCTAGCTACTCCCCAACGACGCAGGTGACCTCCAACACCCAACGGACAGAAGAACGGTACGCCCGTGGTAGCTAGCTCCCGGATGGCGTCTTTGTCGAGATGGTCGTAGTGGTCGTGGGAAATAACAACTCCATCAAGCGGTGGTAGTGCCGAGAGTGGCAGCGGAGGCGCAAAGAAACGTTTTGGTCCTATAGCCACCGGCGAGGCCCGCAGCCGCCATACCGGGTCGGTAAGGAACCGTTTCCCGTCAAGTTCAATAAGAGTGCTCGAGTGTCCAAACCAAGTTACACGCAATGCCTCGGTTGGCACAGGCTCAGCCAAACGGGCGGCATCGGTCCGGAATGGCCCTAGCGGCCGGCGTGGTACTCGCTCCTCTTTGCCAAGGAATTGCCGCCGCAGCATCAAGCCATAGTCCGAGGACATGGTGGTGGGCATGCTGTTTAGATATTTTTTGCCGTTGAAGCTAGACGGGGTTTTCATGCGCAGTACGAAGATTAGGCTGTTGCATAGCATAAACGCTTACCCCGTGTATTTACCTTAACAGCAGCATAGCCTTTGGCATGACAGGCAGTTCTGCATTCAAACCTGACTAGGTTGAATGCAGGTTCTGGCACGCTACCGTCTGCTCTATCTCAACATTCCTTGCACTACGGGTAGTGCTTGCAGGGACCATTGCTGCATGTGCTTACCAGAGTAGTGCAGCTTGTCAGAAGTGTACTGAGTGGCATCGTTGCCGGCCGAACGAGTGATGCCTGTTATGTCCACGTAGGCAATACCAGCCTGCCGGCATTCAGCCTGAGCTACAGCATTGAACTGGTCTATTTCCTGGCTAATCTTAGCTTGGTCGTAGCCTAGGGCATAAGGCGAGCGGCCCCAATCCGGAATTGATAGCACTAGTACCCGCCCGGGGCGGTTGCCCGCAAATTGAATAGCTTTTTGCAGCAGTTGCCGAAACTCTAGCCGGTAATTGGCTACTGGCAGCCCCCGATATTGGTTGTTGACGCCAATTAGCAAAGACACCAGGCTGTAGGTCTTTTGATTGCCCGACGCCTGAATGGCTGCTTGCAGTTCCGAGGTTGTCCAGCCGGTATGGGCAATTATGTCGGGGGCAGCTACCCCTTCTGGCTTTGCGAGCCGGGCTAGCTGCACGCTCCAGCGGTCTGCTTCCGGCACCCCTTCCCCAATAGTGTAGGAGTCGCCGAGCGAAAGAAAAGTGTTGGTAGTACCAGTGGCAGGCCCGGTTGGGGGTGTCGTGTAAGGTTGGGGGTCGTTAGCTGGCTTCGCGCAGCTAGCTCCTATCCACAACAAAAGCAATAATGCACGCACCATTATCAGACGCTAGATTTAGAAGCCGCATATACGCCAAGCCAGCCCACTCAGATTGACGAAGTTCTGGCAACGTACACTTAGCTCCTCCTCGGCCTCAGCGCTACTGCCCCAGTGCTGTGCCTCTACCGTACCCGATAGGTTAAACCCAAGCGCAGCAGACGGGAATACGCTTCCTCGTAGCTACCATCCAAACCATTTGCATAATTGATGAGGCCGTATGAATAGCCCGCTGTTACACCAATTTTCTCGTACCAAGCCGTTACCTCCGCGTGCAAACGAACATCGCCCCGGCGCCGAATGACTTCACTTCGGTTGATTTTCCAAGTGGTGCCGTTGTTGTACTCAAAGCTGCCGCTTCCCTTTTGTCTCACTCCGAAGACATACGCTGCCTCCGGCCCAGCTAGCAGGTCTAGGTTCACTGTTCTCACTTGAAATCGATGCCCTGCTCCTAGGAATGCCGTCAGATTTTGGGTAATTATGGCAATGGTACCGTCAGCCGGATACCAGCTTCTAAACGAACTAAACGGGCTAGAAGAGTAATCCACTTGGTTGACTGCTGCCCGGCTGCGCATCCGGTCATAGCCTATGTCCAAAGCAAGCAGTCCATTGTGTGGGCCAACGTGTTGCATGCGCCCTCCTACCGTGAATCCTGTACCTACTTTCCGGCCATACGAATTGGATGCGAAGCCATTAGGACCCGTGCTTAAATAGTCGTTGTAATAGCTGACGGTGGAAACAGAGGCCGCGCCCTGGCCACTAAACCGAAATAGCCCAAAGTCGGCTCGACCGCTGTATTCTGTGTGCTGCGCAGCCACAGGCCCCACCAAACCCATCAGCAGTGAAACTAGTAAGCGTTGCTTCATAAAGAAAAGAACTCAGATGGCTAGATATAACAGAGGACTCTCTTGTAGGAGAGTCCTCTGTTATAAAAGGTTGCATCTACGTGCCATTGCTGGCACCTATACTATTACGGCTATGCGCTACAGCTATTAGCCGAAAGCTTGCCGCAGGTCTTCGATTAAGTCTTCAATATCTTCAATACCCACGCTCAAGCGAATCAACGAATCGGAAAGGCCCGCTTTGCGGCGCTCCTCAACTGGAATGCTGGCATGCGTCATGCTGGCCGGGTGCCCTGAAAGGCTTTCCACTCCACCTAGGCTTTCAGCAAGAGTAAACAACTCTAGCTTTTCGAGTACAGCCACAGCATCTTCCATTTTGTCGCCTTTGAGCACAAAGGAAATCATGCCTCCGAAGTCATTCATCTGACGAGCAGCCACCTCATGATTAGGATGGTCAGTGAAGCCGGGCCAAAACACCTTTTCCACCTTCGGATGCGCCTTCAGGTATTCGGCTACTGCGCGGCCATTTTCGCAGTGACGCTGCATACGGATGTGCAGTGTTTTCAGGCCCCGTAGCACCAGGAAACAGTCTTGAGGACCAGGCGTGCCACCACAGGCGTTCTGCAGGAAACGTAGCCGCTCGTGCAACTCATCCTCATTTACTACAATAGCGCCCATTACCACGTCGGAGTGGCCGCCCATGTACTTGGTTAGGGAGTGCATCACCATATCGGCGCCTAGGTCCAGCGGAGTTTGCAGGTAAGGAGTCGAGAAGGTATTATCAACTACGAGCAGTGCCCCTGCCTTCTTTGCGACTGCAGCCGCGGCCGCAATGTCAATCACGTTGAGCAGCGGGTTGGTAGGTGTTTCCACCCAGATCAAGCGGGTACGCTCCGTCACGGCAGCTTCCACTGCTTGCATGTCGTGCATGGGCACGAAGTTGAACTTGATGCCGTAGTTAGCAAACACTTTGGTGAAGATGCGGTAGGAACCGCCGTACAAATCGTTGGTGCTGATTACCTCGTCGCCGGGCTGCAGCAGCTTCACAATAGCGTCGACGGCGGCCATACCCGAAGCAAAGGCAAGACCATGCTTACCGTTTTCGAGGGCAGCTACCGCGTTTTGAAGCTGGGTGCGAGTGGGATTGTGCGTGCGGGAATACTCGTAGCCTTTATGGTCGCCGGGTGAGCGTTGCACATAGGTTGAGGTCTGGTAAATGGGCGTCATGATGGCCCCCGTTTCGGGGTCAGGATGCACACCGGCATGAATGGCTTTGGTTCCGAATTTCATGAAGGAGCTTCTAGTTATAGAGAAAGGGTGAGAGGAGCGGCAAAGGTAGAAAGGTAGAAATCTTTCGCGCGGCCCTTACAACAAAGCAGGGCGAGCATATGGCGCATTACCGCAATATTTATTTTCAGCAATACGCTCATTTACACCTAAGCTCAACAGGTATATTCCTATATTGTCGGTAAAATTTTATTTACTTTTTCGTCCTATACATTGAAAAAACTATTACTCCTCCTTGCCTGTGCTTGCGTACCCGCCTTTGGCTTTGCCAGCGACCCGCCCGCCGATTCTGTTGCTCGCTACAAAGCTGTGGTAGACTCGATGCAGGCCACTCTGCACTACGAAACTGGCCGTGTTACCTTGCCCGAAGGCGTTGGCGAAATCACGGTACCCAATGGCTTCCGCTACCTTGATGCTGAGCAAAGCACCCGCGTGCTCACTAAGTTTTGGGGCAACCCAAACGGTGAATCCTTAGGAATGCTGTTTCCAGCTACGAAAGGTCCTCTTGATGAAGGTGGCTGGGCTTTCGTGGTGGAATACGAAAAGATGGGCTATGTGAAAGACGATGACGCCGAAGACATCAACTATGATGATCTACTCAAGGAAATGCAGTCTGACACCAAAGAAACCAACAAGGAACGCGCAGAAGCCGGTTACGAACCTGTGGAGTTGATAGGCTGGGCCGCAAAGCCCTACTACGATAAGAACCTAAATGTGCTGCACTGGGCCAAAGTGCTAAAGTTTGGAAATGCTACCGAAAACACACTCAACTACAACGTCCGCGTGCTAGGCCGCAAAGGCGTGTTGAATTTAAATGCCGTTGGATCGGTAGGCCAGCTGGCAGAAGTGCGAGGCACTATTCCTGCAGTTATTAAAAGTGTTTCATTCAGCAAAGGTCTACAGTATGCCGACTTTAACCCCGAGTTAGACGAGGTAGCAGCCTACGGTATTGGTGGACTGGTGGCAGGCAAAGTGCTAGCGAAGGTTGGCTTCTTTGCCGTGATTCTAAAATTCTGGAAAGTGCTAATTGCGCTGGTGGCCGCTGGCTGGACAGCTATCCGCCGCTTTTTTGGCGCTAAAGCAACCGACGAGCCTGCCGTAGTTGGAGGCTCTACCCCAGAGTCGGAGCCTGAAGCGTAGCCTTCCGCTCCGTTATTACGTTCTTACCTTCGGGCCGGCCACACAAAGCCGGCCCGATTGCTTTCTATGCCTATGGCTTTTCTCCGCGAACTTTTTCAAAAGAACGCCTCCACCCTGCTTTCCATGTTTCTGCTGGTGGCGCTGCCCGTGGTGGGCAGTTCCTCGCTTAGCTACGTACTCTACCGCAACCAAGCACTGCTTGAACATCTCACCTTAGGCCAAAGCCTGATTTACTTCGGCATCATTGCCTTCACAATGGCCTTTGCCATCACGCCCACTACGTTTGTGGCTCTGGTCACAGGCTTTTATCTAGGTTGGGCGGGGCTACCGGGTATGGTGCTGGCCTATGCCCTCGCGGCCCTCGTGGGCTACCAAATAGCTACCTCCCTCGACCATGGTAAGATGCTTCAGTTTTTGCACCACTTCCCCAAGGCCGAAGCTGTCATGCGCGAACTAAAGCACGACAGCTGGCAGCTCATCATCCTGACGCGCATTTCGCCGGTACTTCCCTTCGCCCTGATGACTTTCGTGCTGGCCGTAATGCGCGTAGACCGTCGGCGCTTCTTACTGGCCTCGGTGATAGGCATGCTACCACGAAGCTTATTTTTTTATTGGCTTGGCACGAAAGCACAGGATGTATTCTCGCTTTTGAAAGACCCCGATACCGGCACGGCTGGCAAATTGCTTGTCATTGGGCTCGTGGCCGTGTCGTTGTTTGGTCTCTATTTTCTCTTCAACCGAGCTCTAAAACGTGCCCTAAGTGGTAGTGCAAACAAAAAGCAGTGAAAAATTTAAAACTGACTTTCAAGAGCTTGCAGCTTCGCGAGCAATATTTTCACTCTAAATATGCCAGTAGGCTTGCCGAACTAAAATTTAAGCCGTTATCTTTGTGCTCCGCAAAGGAAAAGGGTTGTGTAGCTCAATTGGATAGAGCATCTGACTACGAATCAGAAGGTTTAAGGTTCGACTCCTTACACGACCACAAGAAACCCTCTCAGTAAGTTACTGAGAGGGTTTTTGCTTTTACACGGAATACTCTTCAATACCTATCTGCGTTAACAACTCTAAGAAGCTCGAGTGTCTTTGGGCAAAAGGTTGACTTAGTTACTAGATAGATAACGTTAGACCGAGCTGGACTTTCATAATGAAATGTTCGGCTCGGTCCTTTTTTTGCAGCAGCTTCAATGAGTAACACATCTGAACACTGCGTTGCAGACCTGCACTATTACTCTTATCGAAAGCATCGATAACTAGATAGCTTGCGCTAACTAGCGCCCAAAGAAGATTCTCTTAAATAACAATTGACCTATGAAATCAATAATTATTGCCTCCTGGCTGCTGCTCTCCTCTGTTGGCCTGTATGCTCAAACCTCTGCCAGTCCTACCCTGCCGGTTGACACGGAAACCAAACGAGTGACTTATACTGGAGTTGTTGCTGTGGATGGGGTAAGTCAAAACGAACTATATACCCGTGCCAAACTATGGCTCTTCCTAACATTTGACGAGGCCAAGGATGTTGTCAAAGTGGATGAGAAAGATGCTGGTTTACTAATTATCCGCGCTTACACTGACCTACCTGTTCGGTCTTCACAGTCAGATTTCGAACCTACAAACCGTGAAGTAGGCTATACGATGATGTTGAATTTCAAGGACGGACGCTATAAGTACACCCTCACTAATTATAATTTGGTAGTTGAGGGCAGAACTATCCCAATCGAGAAAGAAATAACTGCACAGTTAAGCAAGCCTAAGGATAAAGGTGTTTTTGCTGCACAACAATATGCAGAAAAGGTTGGCATTTATGCGAAATCACTTGCACAAAGCCTCGATGTCACCCTCCACAAACCTGTTTCCGGCGAAAATGACTGGTAATGATGCATCAACTTGTATGGCCTCTTAACTGTAGCAATGCACTAGCAAATACAGTTGTTGATCCTACTTACACCGCAAAGCCAGCAGCTACCCCTGCCCTACTAGTAGAGGCGTTTGATTTGGTATCCTTTTGAGAAAGGCCGCATTGCTAACGCCTTTACCTACGCCTCGTCTTTAGAATTTGATAACAGCCTCGTTACGAGTTGTAACGAGGCTATATACTCCTTACTTCCAACACTGTTGCTGGCAATTGAAGCCTTGGTATGCACCGAGGCTTTTGCCTTAAAGACAGTAGCGTTTAAGCGGGTACTTGAGTAGTCTGAATTGCTACTTCAACCTCACAATGTTCGTCAAGGGAAAGAACTGTTTCTTGCTTTCTCAGCATGACAGCCCACACAGCAGCCGGTAGCCAACCAACAATCGTTGCTTGCAGAAAAGCACACAGAATACCCCTGAATAGATGACCAGCTAGCAACATGCTGAGACCGGGTAAAAGCAAAGCTAAAAGCATAACAAGCTAGGTAGACACTATTTTGCATGCAACCTACATAATTATATTACAACGGTAAAATACAAAGTAAAGATTAAGGATTAAGCCCGCGCAGAACAAGGTATTCTTCTACTTGCACTAAGAAAGCAACTTGGCTTGGTGGGCAGCGCTGATAATGGCTGGCGCATTCTTGATAGTTGCCAGTACCACCTCTTTAGCGGCTTGCTTTAGTTCGTCTTTGCTTATATCTCTGGTTTCCTCTAGCACCAAGTCGCCCATCGTTTTGAAAGCCAATGTCAAGGCTTTGCGTTTCGGTCTTTCTTCCCTCAGTTGCTCGTAAACCAAAGCAATCTGAGCGTTGATCTTGAGCCGACGGGTATGAAAAACCGAATCATTAACTACTACAGGCTGTATGGTTTCCAGCAGTTTCACTAATGGCAGCAGTTTGGTTGCTGTCGAAACTATAGCGCCATCTAGCCGGTGGCGTTTACTGTTGCCTGGCACCTCATTCACTCCAACAGAACCGGCTGTGTTGGAGTTGATGCTATTGCCAGGATGAGCACAGCCTTGCTCTGCTGGCACTTCATCTACATTTAAACCCATGTCATAAATATATGCAATACCTTCTCGTACTAAGTACTTGTAAAGTATTGCATTACTTATCTAAATACAACTCCACAGAGCAGTATACAGGGTTTCAACATGTAATTCTCGTTAGGCACTGAGAGTCTAAAATAGCTTTCAGTGCCTATAAGCTATAAGTATAGCTAAGTTTCAACCAGTCGTACAGGTTCTTTAGTTGTCAGCTACTTCAAAGGTGGGAACAGGCGCCGACCCAAGGCTAATCACTGTGCTTGAATCGGAGACGTAGGTTCCGGCGGGAGCGGGCACATGCGCCACCACTCCATCGGCTGGGGCCTGAACAAACACGAAAGTTACTTGCTTGGGCGCGCTTGCCATCTTTTGCCGGGCAGTTTCCAGTTGCTTGCGAGTCTGTTCTAACGCTTGCGCTGAAACCTGCTTGGGGTTGGCGCCAAGCAGCTGGCTGTACTGCTGCTTAGCTTGCTGAAACTCTTGTTCGGCTTGCTGCTGGCCTACCGTATGAAGTGGTACCAGAAGTTTGGCCAGTACCTGCCCACGCTTCACTCGACTGCCGCTTTGCACATACACTTCCCATACCCGGCCGGTGGCAGCGGCAGGCAAGTGACGTACTGGGCCAGTAAACGAAGGCGAAGCCAGCACTTTTTCCTCGCTAGCAATACGAGGACACCCCTGCGACAGAATAGCTCCAGCTGCCAGAATAACGCCAAGTAGAGAAATAAGGAATAGAGTCTTGGTTTTCATAATATGGAGACAGAGACATGAGTGCCGGAAACTCTCCCGTTGCTTGTCAGCAACCTGCGCTCCAAGGGGTAGACGGATCAACAACCGAAACCTTGCTTTTTTTGAATACTTTTTTTTCTCGGATGCAGCCTGCAAGTTTTGACGCTTACAGCAGGAGCAGCTAAAAGCACAAATCCTTGTGAGAACTCACAGGCTAGTTAAATAGTAGTTACTTAATTGTTCATCAACAATATAGTGCGCGCTAGAGCGTAATGTACTCAACTGCTAACTCCCCTGTTTTGAAGCTTGACTGCATCGGGTAGGTGACCATGAAATGCGCTCAGGCAACGTGTCTCACAGCAGATATGTACAACTTCCAAATGTTGCGCTTTACCTTTGGGCTATGAACCGCAAACAACTTATTGCTCAGGCAGCCTTGCAACTGTTCGCGGAGAGAGGATTTGAGAATACCTCCACAGCGCTAATTGCAAAAGCTGCTGAGGTATCAGAAGCTCTTATATTCAAGCATTTTGGCAACAAAGACCATTTGCTCGACTATATTATCCGGAGCGGCTACAAGCGCATAATCGAGCAAAACCGTGGACGGCTGCCCGAAAATGCGCCATTAGAGCTGATTTATAGGATTATTGACCTGCCGTATACTTTGGTGCAGGAAGAGCCTGCCTTTTGGAAACTGCAAAACCGGCTTGTCGACGTGCCAGTGGCGCGTACGCAGCACGAGCGGTTTTTGCAGCCGTTACCGGGCTTGCTTACTACGGCCTTCCAGCAGCTAGGCTATCAGCAACCCGACAAGGAAGCGCGCCTGTTAATGTTGCTTGTGGAAGTACTCTGGAAGAGTCTAGCTACGCAAGATCCCGCCGATATTCCTGAAATGCTGGCCTTCATCAAAACGAAGTATAGTTCTCAGGCTTAAGCCAGTTCCTTACTCATCGATGACAGCTTAGTGTGAGCTTTCATTCGTGAGCTATTCAAGCATTGCAATTGTGTATAGCACAATTTGTCCTACCTCTTTGAATGCAAAGCATTTGAAGTAGGAAAAGCATGTATTCATGCTTTCCGTATTACGGACATTCAAATAAGATAATGCTAGTCCCGTCTGTGAACATACTGTTCACATGGGATACTCATCCCCAATACTAGCTATAACCCAGCAATAAATAATTATATATATGCTTACAATCTAAGCTTAAATAAGTATTTTAGCAGGCCGTATTTCTAGGCCGCCAAACATCTTATAAGTTACTGATTATCTTATTTATATATCATTTTATATCTAATAAAGACAAGCTAACAACAGTAGCTTGGCGTGAATTAAACTAGGCTCATTTCTGTTATTTATACAAATATTCTACAAAATTAATGAGGTTGGTGGCTTTCCGTTTAGAATACCAGATTACGGTAGATGAAGACCGTAACCAGGTAATCTATGAGCGGTTTGAAGAGTTAAGCTTAGCCACCGATGTACCTTTTCACCTGAGTGATTGGCAACGAGCTTTATCGTTTATGAAGCCCAACTTTACGGTACTCTATGACGTGCGCCGCAGAGTAGGACCTAATGTGCGGCTGATGCCTCAGTACCTACGCTTGCATCTGCTTTGGCTGAACGCCCAGGTTGGGGTGGTAGCGGAAGTTCACCCAACGGTTTTCAACATGCATCAAATCAGTAAGAAACTGCGGGAACAAACGAAGCTGCCGGTGCGGCTATTCACTGACCGCACCGCAGCCGAGGCCTTTCTCCACGATTTCCGTTTGGGATTGGCGGCCTGACCGATAAAGCCCGTGCGGGGTTGGGCCGGGCTGCCTATCTTTGCAGCCGTATATACAGTTAGACCCAACGTTTTGGGAGCTTTCTGTGTTTACATACGGGGCCTCGGCCGCCGTTTGTTTGTTCTCACTTTTCGCTGATGAATTCCATTTCCACCGATATCTGTATTATCGGAGCCGGTCCTGTGGGACTGTTCGCCGTATTTGAAGCTGGATTGTTGAAGTTGCGCTGCCACGTAGTAGACGCATTACCCCAAGTAGGCGGGCAACTTTCCGAGATTTACCCAAAGAAGCCCATCTACGACATCCCTGGGTTTCCTGATATTCTGGCTGGTGATTTGGTACGTAACCTCATGCGCCAGATCGAGCCCTTCCACCCTACCTTCACCCTCGGCGAGCGAGTTGAGCGTTTTGCCAAGCTCGAAGATGGCTCGTTTCAGCTCTTCACTACCGACGGCACCGAGATTATGTGTAAGGCCATTGCTATTGCAGGTGGCCTAGGTTCGTTTGAGCCACGCAAGCCTGCCATCGAGAGCCTCGAAAACTACGAGAGCGGCAAAGGCGTGTACTACATGGTGCGCGACCCCGAGACATTCCGCGACCAACGCCTCGTCATTGCGGGCGGTGGCGACTCTGCTCTTGACTGGACTATCTTCCTGGCCGATGTAGCCAAGGAAGTGACGCTTGTACACCGCGGCACCACTTTCCGCGGCGCCGCCGATTCGGCGGAGAAAGTGAAGGCTCTGCACGAAGCGGGCCGGGCCCGGTTGGTACTGAGCAGCAACGTAACGCACGTGCACGGCAATGGCAAGCTCAATGCCGTAACCATCACCGCCAACGACGGTACCGCCGAAACACTGGATGTAGATTCGTTTATTCCGCTGTTCGGCCTCACGCCTAAACTCGGTCCGATCGAGGATTGGGGCTTGGAGCTAGAAGACAACGCAGTGAAAGTGAACACCGTCGATTACTCGACGTCGGTGCCGGGCATCTTCGCTATCGGGGACATCAACACATATCCGGGCAAGCTGAAGCTGATCTTGTGCGGATTCCACGAGGCGGCTCTTATGTGCCAGGGCGCTTTCAAGTACATCAACCCCGACAAGAAGTACGTGCTTAAGTACACCACCGTCAACGGGGTGCCAACGCTGTAATCAGTCGCCAGCCGTGAGTTGTAAGTTGCCAGTTCGTTCACCGGGCTATTTTCGCAACCTACAACTCACGGCTGGCAATTGACAACTGAAAATATATGACCGACGAAGTACGCGTTTACGTGGAGGAGCCCACCGGGCAACGCACGGAAGTGGTAGGACCTACTGATATGGGCCTGAACTTGATGGAACTGTTGAAAGCCAGCGGCTACGACATTCAAGCTACCTGCGGTGGTATGGCCTTGTGCGGCACCTGCCACATTGAAGTGCTAGGTGGTCCCGACCTCGACGAGCCCGGCGACGATGAAATGGCGATGCTGGAAAGCTTGCCCATCTTAAGTCCCGGTAGCCGCCTTTCCTGTCAGATTCGTATTACCGAGCGCCTTGAGGGCCTGGTGCTACGCCTGATGCCACAGACCGCCTAACCCGCCGTAGCGCACACGCGTCCGCTACCCGTTCGACTTTGTTGCTCGTACTTAACTTACCGCAGCCTAGTAGGCTGCGGTTTTTTGTTGTACCTGCTGCTGTAATCCAGAACGAACGGCTGCCGCTATGCTAAGCGCTTTCACGTAGCAGGCTGGTGGTTTTGCTGCTTGCCCGGTGTTGCTTGGCATACTCGGAAGGCGACATGCTGTAGGTTTTTTGGAACATCTTCCGGAAGTTCTTGCTGTCGTCGATACCCACTTGGGCGGCCACTTCGGTGATGCGCAATTGCGTATCGGCTAGCAGTTGAGCAGCGCGCTTCATGCGCACATCCCGGATAAACTCGACCACCGATTGGCCAGTAATACTCTTGAGGCGGCGGTAAAACACCGACTGGCTCATGCCTATTTCCCGTACCAACAGAGGCACGGTAAATTCCGAGTCTTCGAGGTGCGACTCTACAATGCGCAACACAGTTTCCAAGAACACCTTATCGGCATCGGGCATGCTTATTTCGGAAGGCTGAAGTAGGGCCTGCCGCTGGTAGTAGTCGCGCAGTTTGTGCCGGTTGTGTAGCAGCGACGCCACCTTTGCTTGCAAGAGCTTCGGGTTGAAAGGCTTGCTGCAATAGTCATCGGCGCCGGTTTCTAGGCCTTCCTGCTCGTGCATGGCTGCTGTGCGCGCTGTGAGCAGCAAAACCGGAATGTGCATGGTTTTGGGACTTTGCTTGATTTTCTGGCACAGTTCCAACCCATTACTGCGCGGCATCATAATGTCGCTGATAATTAGGTCGGGAAGCAGAGCCACGGCCTTTTTCCAGCCTTCCGCGCCATCCGCGGCTACGGCCACGCAAAACGCGGGTTCGAATAGCTGCCGTAGGTACTCGCGCATTTCCTCGTTGTCTTCCACCACTAGTAGTTGCCCCGCGCCATCTGGCAATGCCACCGTAGGCGTGAAAACAGCGGCGTCTTCTACTTCCGAATAGACCACGGGCACAAACGCCGCTTCCTCCGAGGAGGGCAACGTCTCGGCAACCAAATCGGCTTCCGCCAAATGCCCGCTATCGAATGGCAACCGCACCGTGAAGGTAGTACCTACTCCTACTTGGCTTTGCACGCTCACTTCGCCGGCGTGCCGCTCCACCAACTGCTTCACCAACGACAAACCTATGCCGGTGCCTACCATGCGCAAGGTGTCGGTGTGAGACGCTTGGTAGTACACGTCGAAGATGCGGTCTAGGTCGGTGGGCTTCATGCCGACGCCCCAATCTCGCACCTCAATTTCCAGGTAGTTGTCTTGCAGCATTTGCTGTTGCACTAGGCCTTCATGCTCAGGATTCCCGACGGCAGTTACCCGAAGCTGGATTTTGCCGCCTTCCTTGGTGTATTTGAAAGCGTTGGCCAGCAGGTTGGTTAGCACGATTTCCAGCTGCCGGGAATCGAAGTATAAGGGTACGGCCTCGGAAGGAGCTATTAGCGTGTACTCTAGCTGCCGCTCTTCGGCCTTGAGTTTGAAAATGAGGAAGATTTCTGTCAGGAACCCCACCACATCGTGGCGGCTGGCGCGTAGCGGAATGTGGCCCGATTCCACCTTACGGAAATCTAGCAGCTGGTTGACCAACCCTAAGAGCTTGCGCGTCTGCCGGTGCATGAGCAACACTTTGTCTTTCAGCCCCCCCAATTGTCCGGCCACGTTCATAAGCTCTTCCATAGGCGCCAAGATCAGGGAAAGCGGCGTCCGCAGCTCGTGGGAGACGTTGGTAAAGAAATCTAGCTTCAGGGCTAGCACTTCCTTTTCCTTGGCGACTTGAAAGCGGTCCAGCGCCAGTTGGTTTTGGGCAGCCTGCTGCTGTATTTCCATGCGGCGGTAGAACGCCAATGCCAGCAATACGCCAGCAGCGTATAGCGCGTAGGCCCACCACGTACGCCACCGCGGCGGCAACACGGTTAGGTGCAAGGTGGCTGGCTGCTTCGACCAGATACCGTCGCCGTTGCTGGCTTTCACCCGCAGCGTATAGTCGCCGGAGGGCAGGTTGGCGAAGCTGGCCGTGCGCTGGCCGGGCGGAATCTGAATCCAACGGTCGTTGTAGCCTTCCAGTAGGTAGGCGTAGCGGTTCTTACCCGGATTAGCGTAGTTTAAGCCCGTAAAATCAAGCGCGAAATCATTCTCGGCATCTTTAATCTCAATGTTTTGGAGCCGCGCTATGGTTTGAGGTAGCAGCACCCGGTCGTTGATTACCTCCCCTACTACCACCGGCCGGCCCGCCAAGCGTAAGCCCGTAATGCGAACATCGGGCGGAAAAGGATTGGGTAGAATAGCTTCGGGCTTGAAGTAACTGACGCCGTTGATGCCCCCGAAATACATGGTGCCATTGCGGCTCCGATACGCCGACCCGACCTTGAAAGAGTAGTTCTGCAAGCCATCGGCAGCATCGTAGTGCAAATATTTCCGAGTAGTTGGGTTGAAGCAATAAAGCCCGCCGCCCCCAATCCAGAGGTTGCCTTTCTCGTCAGCCAACAGGCTTTCGATGTCGGTTTCGGGTAGCCACTGGCTATAGCGCCGGATAGTTTCGTGGCCTTGGGCATCGGTACGGAGTTGGTGCAGCCCGCCTCCTATGGTACCAATCCAGAGTGTGCCTTGTCGGTCGAGCAGCAGCGGGCAGGCGTAGCTCACTTGCAGGCTATTGCTGTCTTGGCTGTTGTACTGAAATTGCCGCAGCACCGCCACAGAATCAGACAACAAGCGCAGTTTCAGCAGACCAGCATTGCGGGTGCTGGCCCACAGCACATCCTGCTGACGGTCATAGAGCAAGTAAGTGAACCTCTCAGTAGGCAACTCGGAATTTTGGGGGCGGTAGGCTTTCAGGAAATGGCCTTCCCTATCGAACTGCAATAGGCCCTGCGTGAGCGTAGCCACCCAAATGTTGCCGTATCGGTCTTCGATAATGCCCTCTACCGACGTCTCGGCCAGATTTAACTGGTTGGGCAGCGTGGTGTAGGCGCGCGTGACTTCGCGCCCATCCTGGCGCTGCAGCGTTATCAACCCATTGTAGTGCGTGCCTAACCACAGCAACCCATTAGAAGCCTGAAAAATGGTCGATATGTCTACGCCTTGCGTATTGGCAGGGGCTTTGCCGGTCAGGTAGTTACGGTAGGACTTCTGGGTTAAATCGTAGCAGGAAAGGCCGTTGCGAGTACCAAGCCAGAGCAGGTTGCGCGCTTCTTCCTTGTAGATGGCATTAACAAAGTTGTTGGGCAGCGTCGGGGTCTTGGTAATCTGCTGACTGAGGTGCCCGAATGGCTTTTGCCGCAAATCCACCCGATTCAACCCTCCGGCCGAAGCAGCCAGCCACAGAATCTGGTTTTTATCCTCGAAAATCTGATGAACCCGCTCGGAGTTGATGCCATAAGACTCGCCCGGCTCTGGCAGAAACGTGGCCGCCTCGTGGGGCTGAAGCGGGATGCTATGTCCGGTTGCGAACGCCGCCTCCCACAGATGCAACCCGTAATTGGTGCCCACCCACAGCCGCCGAAACGAATCGAGGTAGAGCGTTTGAGCATCCTGAAAATCCGCGGACAACGGCTGTGCAGTTCCTAGCTGCCCGGTTTGCCGATCCTGACTAGCCACCCAAAAAACTTGCTGGCCAGTACTCACCCATAAGTCGCCCTGCTGATCGAGGTGAAGCTGGCGGACAGTAGTGGCAGGAAAGGTGGTAGGTTGGGCAGCCAGCTCGGTGGTGACTGTGCGCGGTACCTGCACCACCTGAAGCCCACTGCCAGCCGTACCAACCCAAACTTTTCCGACAGGATCGGCGACTAAACTAGCAACCTCGTAGTCCAGCATCTGCTGTTTAAAGAGCCGTACTTTACGCACGGCTATGGGTTGGTCGTGCTTGTTTAGCGTGAGGTGAAACAGGCCTGCATTGCGCGTACCTATCCACAGGCTGCCCCGAGCATCTGAAGTCAGGGCGGTTACTTCGGTTTGAGACAGTTGCCGGGCCAGTTGCCGGGCTGCCGGTGGCAAGTGGTTTTCGCTTAGCCCGATAAACTTGTCGGTACCGGCATCGTAGCAACTGACACCGGTGTTTTGAGTACCTACCCAGAGCCGACCGTTGGCGCCCACGTGCAGCATTCGGATGCGGTTGCCCGATAAGCCGTTCAACGGGTTTACGGGCAGGAAATACGTTTTGAGTTCGTAGCCGTCGTAGCGGTTAAGGCCTTTATTGGTGCCCACCCACACAAACCCCTCTTTGTCTTCGGCTACCGTGATGGCGTCGCTGTGCGACAAGCCTTCCGTGATGGTGACGTGCTCGAAGCGCAATTCGTTTAGGCTGCCTTGGGCGTGTCCACGCTGGCTGGCTACGCTTAGCAGCCAGAGCAGGAAGAAAAAAGCATAAGTAAACTTCCAATTCATAGCTCGTTGCATGAAGCGGTTAGCACGACAAGCGCCCTGCGGGCGTCCAACGAGACAGCAAAGAGGCAACGGTCAGCTTCCTCACCAACTGAGCAACTACAGCTACCGAAAGCAGAGCTTCAAAACGTTGATTATTGGGCATTTACAAGTCGATAGATCCGAACAGCTCGAAAGAAAGGGGGTATTGCAAAGCCTAATTTATCCCCTTTTTTGACTTAAAATACCCCTGTCCATCGGATTCAAGGACGATACTTTTGAATAATTCAAAGTGCCGCCTTGAAACTACAAGTGTTTCTAGCCGCCTTTTCGACTTCTTAACGCCAACGATTGCGGCCAATCTGGCAATCGTTTGTGAAGGCTGCTGGCCTCTCGCTAGTTCCTACTTCCAGTAAGACCCCACATTCAAATTCCCTTTTTTATGAAAGTTAAATGGCTACTCCTAGGTGGGCTGTTTTGGTCGGTTCGGCCAGTTCATGCGCAACCTTTATTCCGACTAGTCGGAGCAGACACCGAGCCGGCAACGTCGAGCCATCAGTTGCTGGCTGACACCGACGACACCAACCTGCCACCGGCCACTACTATCTCGGGCCGCATCACCGACGACAAGGGCGAAGGCCTCCCGGGTGCCTCGGTATTGGTAAAAGGCACGACGGTCGGGACGGCCACTGATGCGCAGGGCAGATTCACGCTGACGGTGCCCGACGGCAATACCAACGGCACGTTGGTCGTATCGTTTCTAGGCTATTTGTCGCAGGAAGTAGCCATTGGCGGCCGCACCGAAATCAACGTGATACTGCGGTCCGATGCCAAGTCGCTGGACGAGGTGGTAGTGGTGGGTTACGGCACGCAGAAGCGGGAAGACGTGACGGGCTCGGTGGCCTCGGTGCCCACGGACCGCCTAGAGAAAATCCCGGTTTCGAACGTGGGACAAGCCTTGCAAGGCGCCGTAGCGGGCGTCACCATCACGGCGCCGTCGAGCGTACCGGGCAGCCAGCCCAACATTCAGATCCGGGGCGTACGCTCGATTACGGCCGGTACCAACCCTTATTTGGTGGTAGACGGCGTACCGTTTCCAGGCAACCTCAACGACATCAACCCCAACGACATTGCCTCCATCGAGATTCTGAAAGATGCCTCCTCGACGGCCATCTATGGTACGCGGGGTTCCAACGGGGTTATTCTGGTGACTACAAAGCGCGGCAAATCCGGCAAGCCTCAGATTCGGTACAACGGCTACGGTGGGCCAGAGTACATGGTCAACAACCTGCACCCGCTCGACGGACCAGCGTTTTCCGAGAAATGGCAGGAGTTTACCCGGCAGCGCGGCATCAACCTGACGCCGGTGCCCAACATCGGGGAGGTGGAAAACTACAATGCCGGCCGCACCACCGACTGGATGGACTTGATTCACCAGCAAGGCTCCATCCAAGACCACAACGCCTCCATTTCGGGGGGCACCGAGGACGTGAAATACTTCGTGTCGGGCGACTATTTCAAGCAGCGGGGTATTATCAAAGGCTACCAGTTTCAGCGCATCAGTTTGCGCTCGAACATTGATGCCACGCTAACCCCTTGGCTGCACGTCGGAACCTCGTCTTTCTACTCCACCTCCAACGACGACGGCGGCCGTGCCGACTTGAGTTTGGCCCAGGTGCTGAGCCCGTATGCCACGCCCTTCAACCCCGATGGCACCTACACCATTTTCCCCCAACCACCCGAGCAATTAGTTAAAAACGCTCTGCTCGGTCTGACCACTCAGCGCGAGGACCGCGTCAACCAGCTCACTGGCACGGGCTACGCCGAGGTAGAACCGACCTTTGTGGAAGGCCTTAAGTACCGGGTGAATGCCACCTATTCGTACCGGCCCGGCCGCTACGCCAACTACACGGGTCGGCCGTTCGGCGACCTGCGCGGCACTGCTCAGCTCATCAACGATGAGCGCCAGAACTACACGGTGGAAAACTTGCTGTTCTACAACAAGACCCTTGGCAAACACCACTTCGACGTAACGGCCCTCTACAGCGCTCAGGAGAACAAGTACTTCACAACTAGCGAAACGGCTACTGGCTTTATCAACGACCGAATCGGCTTTAATAGCATCGGCTCGGGCTCTAATGCCCCGGTTATCAGTTCGTTTAGTGAGCGCCGGACGCTGGTCTCGCAGATGGGGCGCATCAACTACAACTACGACAGCCGCTACTTGCTCACGGTCACGGCCCGGCGCGACGGCTCGTCGGTATTCGGGGTCGATGCCAGCAAGTACGCCACCTTCCCCTCAGTCGCTTTGGGTTGGAACGTGGCCAACGAGTCCTTCTTGAAGGACCAGGAGACCGTGAACTTGCTGAAGCTGCGCTTTTCGTATGGCACAACGGGCAACGAAGGCATTAACCCCTACCAGACCATTACGGGCAATGCACTGCTCCAATACGCCTATGGCGGCGTGGCGGCCACGGGCTTGCGGGCCGACCGCATCGGTAACTCCCGGCTGAAGTGGGAGCAAACCACCAGTACCAACTACGCCGTGGACTTTGGCCTCCTAAAAAACCGCCTCACGGGTACCGTGGAGTACTACAATGCCGAAACCGAGGACCTGCTCCTGAACCGCCAGATTCCGATTATCTCGGGCTACAGCACCATTCTCGACAACGTGGGGTCGGTGCGTAACCGAGGGATAGAGTTAAGTTTGACTACGGCCAACGTGCAGACGCCCGATTTCACGTGGGAAACCACGCTGAACGCCTCGGGTAACCGCAACAAGCTGCTGAGCTTGGGCTACACCGACGCCGATGACATCGGCAACCGCCTCTTCATCGGTCGGTCGTTGGGGGCCGTGTACGATTACGTAAAAACCGGTGTGTGGCAACAGGGCGAAGACCCTACCGGCAAAGACGCTGGTGCCAAGCCCGGCGACCTGAAGTTTGAAGACCTCAACGGCGACGGCCAAATCACGAGCCTCGACCGCAAGTACCTCGGCACGACCTTCCCGAAATGGCAAGGCGGTATTACGAACACCTTTTCGTACAAGGGGTTTAGTTTGCGCGTGTTCATCCGGACGGTTCAAGGCGTACTCAAGAACAACAATAACCTAAACTTCCTGGACTTGGGTGGGCGCCTGAACATTCCGCAGGAGGTAGGCTACTGGACGCCTCAAAACCAGAGCCAAGACCGACCCGGCCTGAGCTACATCAATCCCCGCGGCTACGGCTTCCCCACCAACGGCAGCTTCACGCGCCTTCAGGACGTGACGCTTAACTATACTTTCCCGGCCCCTTTGCTGGAAAAGCTTAAGCTTGGCACGCTATCGGTGTATGTGAGCGGGCGTAACCTCTATACCTGGACCGACTGGGTGGGCTGGGACCCCGAGCAGACCTACACCCTCGGCAACGGCACCGGCAACATCGACAACCCGGTCAGCCTGCTTACTTCGTCCACCAATTTCAGCCCCACCACCAGCGTCAACAGCGGCACGGCGGGCCAGAACCCCAACTTCCCCACCGTGCGGACGTTCGTGTTCGGCCTCAACATCGGTTTGCGCTAACCCTCCCACCCCGATTTATCACTCTGACATATGAAACGTTTTGCGTTAGCATTTACGGCTTTGCTGGTCACGTCCCAGCTCATTAGCTCTTGTAAAGATGATTACTTGGATGAAGCTCCCGCCTCGCTTTATACTCCCCAAGTGGTGCTCGTAGACTCGCTGGGCTTTGAAGCGGCCATGGCGGGTTTGCAGTCGGTGGTGCGTGAGCAGTACACCCGCTCCGACGAGCAAGGCTTGCTTGGCATGATGCAGCTCGGCACCGACGTAGCCATTCCGGGACAGGTGCAGGGCGCCGAGATACCCTATTACAATTACACGCTGCTCAACTCGCAAGACCGGGCCGCGGAAGTGATGTGGAGCTGGGCGTACCGCACCATCAACAACGCCAACCAGATTATCCAGGGCACGGCCACGGCACCTGCTACGCTACGGCAGGGCTACAAAAACCGTATCAGCGCCGAGGCCCGCTTCTTCCGGGCCTACGCCTACGATTTTCTGGCTACGCTCTGGGGCGACGTGCCGCTGATTGACGTGCCCGTTACATCGCCGCGCACCGACTTCACCCGCACCCCCGTGGCTACGGTCAACGACTTCATTGTCGAAGACTTGAAAACCGCTATTCCGAGTTTGCTTCTGGCCAACAGAGTCGCGTCGGGCCGCATCACGCAGGCTGCGGCTCAGCAGCTACTGGGCCAAGTGTATCTGCGCATGAACCAGCCCGCCCTAGCAGAAACGCAGTTGCAAGCCGTTATTTCGAGTGGGCAGTACCGGCTTGTTTCGGCTCGCTACGGCGTGCGTTCCATGCAGCCCGGCGACTATTTCGCCGATATGTTTATCATTGGCAATCAGCGCCGTAGCCAAGGCAATACCGAAGTTATCTGGGGAATTGAGCAGCAGTTGTTGGTGCCCGGCGCTACCACCAATGCGCAGCAACGGCGCATGTGGGTGCCGGCGTACTACAACATCAAGGGCATGGCGCTGGCCGACTCGCTCGGGGGCCGTGGCCTGGGCCGTTTGCGCCTCAGCAACTGGGTGGACTACCGACTGTACACTACCCCCGACATGCGCAACTCGAAATACAACCTCAAGCGGCGCTTCTACTACAATGACCCTACCCAAACCGCTACTTTCGGCAAGCGCGTGACCGGTTTGACGGGCTCTGACACCATCTACAACATCACGCCCTACACCACCAAGTGGAATCAGTTCGACCCTGCCGATACCTTTGGCTTCGGCACCATCAAGGACATCACCATGATGCGTCTGGGCGAAACCTACTTGCTGCTGGCCGAGGCGCAGTTCAAGCAAGGCAAGCTGACCGAAGCCGCAGCCAGCATCAACGCGCTACGGACTCGCGCGCAAGCGCCCCAAGTAACGGCCAGCCAAATGACGCTGAACTTCATTCTCGATGAGCGCGCCCGCGAACTAATTGGGGAAGAACAACGCCGTCTGACGCTGGTACGCACCGGCACCTTGGTAGAGCGCACATTGCGCTTGAACGGCGCATCAGTGACGAATTTGACCGCAAAAAATCTGCTGTTGCCCATTCCGCAGACGTCCATCGACCTGAACAATGGCCTGCTGACCCAAAACACTGGCTATTGATACCGCTAACAGTTGGATAGCGTATTCGTCAGCTTACCGGATACGCCAGCTTTTATTTATCGAGATGCAGGGAGGCGAGCAGCCGTACCTGCGTCTCGATAACCGGCGTCTCACCTGCATCGTAAGTCAAGCGGCCGCTCCAACATCTGCCTTGTCCGGTCGGCACTTCCACACGAGTACGTAACATTGCAGTGCATTTTCGAGGCGAGGTAGCGCCTTCCCTGGCCCTATGCCAAGCTGGGAGAATGCGCATGTTGTTTTGAACCTGCTATCAACCAAACTTTTTGTAATGACTATTTCTACTACCTGGCGCTTGTTTCGGGTCGGTCTGCTGGGCCTAATGCTTGGCGGAACTCACTTAGTTGATGCCGGAACCGAGGCGCCCGCACCGAAAGCGGACGACAAGCGTTTTTTCCAGCCCAAGTTCATCAAAAAGCAACTGCTGAAAGCCACCCAGTGGCAACTGGCGCACCCCAAGCACAGCGGCACCGACTGGACCAACGGCGCTTTCTACTCGGGCGTGTTTGCGGCCTACGAAACCACCAAGTCCAAGCTGATTCTGGATTCGCTGATGGCTATGGGCGAGCGAAACAAGTGGCGCCCCGGTCCGCGCTACGACCACGCCGACGATATTGCCATCTGCCAGACCTACCTCAACCTCTACCGCCTCAAGAAAGACCAGCGTATGATTCAAGCCACCATTGATACGGTGGCCAAGCTGCGCCGCGTGACCGGGCGCGAGGTGCGCGAGCACGGCCTGACCTGGTGGTGGTGCGACGCACTGTTTATGGGCCCGCCGGTGCTAGCCAAGCTGGGGGCCATCCAGAAAGACCCCTCGTACCTGACCTTCAACGACTCGCTCTACCAACAGACGTACCGGCACCTCTACAACCACCAAGAGCACCTCTTCGCCCGCGACGCTGGCTACTTGTGGAGCGAATCTGGGGAAGGCAAAAAGGAAAGCAATGGCAAGCGTATCTTCTGGAGCCGGGGCAACGGCTGGGTGATGGGCGGCCTGGTGCAACTGCTCAATGAGCTACCCCAGACCCACCCCACTCGTCCCTTCTACACCACCATCTTTAAGGAGATGAGCGCCCGCCTGCTAAGCCTACAGCAACCCGACGGCCTCTGGCGCTCGAGCTTGCTCGACCCGCAGGCTTATCCCGGTGGGGAAGCGTCGGGCTCAGGTTTTGATTGCTATGCCCTGGCCTGGGGCATCAACCAGGGCCTGCTGGACAAAGCAACCTACCAGCCAGCCGTGCAAAAGGCTTGGGTAGCCCTGAACGGTCTGGTCTCGGAAGATGGCCGTGTGGGCTGGGTGCAGCCCATTGGTGCCGACCCGCGCCGCGACTTCTCGGCGGAGAGTTGGGAAGTGTATGGCACCGGTGCCTTCCTACTGGCTGGCTCCGAAGTTATCAAACTCAAGTAGCGCATAACGGGTACCGAGCCGGAGCTCACCCCCGGTGGGTCCTGGCTCCTTACTTTCTTACACCAAGTCGGACTCAATGAATTATCATTCCTCGAAATCAAGGATATTCTGTGTACTGCTGGCGCTGCTAAGCTTCAGTTGGGGCCAGACGTTTGCTCAAACAGCCAGCCTGATTACCAACATCGACCACCGGGCTACCACTAGCCTGAACGGTAAGTGGAAAATCATCGTCGACCCCTACGAAACCGGCTTCTACAGCTACCGCATGACCGAAGATCCGAACGGTTTCTTTAAGGACCGCAAGGCCAAGGATGCCACGGAGCTAGTGGAATACAACTTCGATACGTCCGACGAGCTGTATGTGCCTTCTGACTGGAACTCGCAGCGTGAGGATCTGAAGCTCTACGAAGGCACCATCTGGTACAAGAAGGCCTTCGACTACACCAAGAAAGCTGCCACCAACCGCGTGTTCGTGCACTTTGGCGCCGTCAACTACGATGCGCATGTGTACCTCAACGGCAAGAAGATTGGCCGCCACGTAGGCGGCTTCACGCCGTTCAACATGGAAGTCACGGACTTGCTACAGGAGAAAGGCAACTTTCTGGTAGTGAAGGCCGACGACAAGCGCCTGAAGGAAGCCGTGCCCACGCCCAACACCGACTGGTGGAACTACGGCGGCATCACGCGCGACGTGAAGCTGGTGGAAGTGCCCGCCACCTTTGTGGAAGACTACACCGTACAACTCGCCAAAGGCAGCCTCAACAAGCTGGATGTGTGGGTGAAAACCAACGGCACTAGCCCCCAACCCGTCACGGTCAGCATCCCGGAAGCTAAAGTGAAGCTCACCGGCACTCCCGATGCCAGCGGCATGGTGAAGCTGACGAGCAACGCCAAGCTGAAACTATGGTCGCCGGAAAGCCCAAAGCTGTACAAGGTGCAGATTACGAGCGGCAGCGAAACCGTGGAAGATGAAATCGGCTTCCGCAGCATCGAAACCAAAGGCGCTGATATTTTGCTCAACAAAAAGCCGGTGCTGCTCAAAGGCATCTGCATTCACGAGGAAATGCCGACCCGCGGTGCCCGGGCCTACAGCATGGAAGACGCGCAAACCTTACTTGGTTGGGCCAAGGAACTAGGTTGCAACTACGTGCGCCTGGCGCACTACCCGCACAACGAAAACATGACCCGCCTAGCTGACAAAATGGGCCTCATGGTGTGGTCGGAAATTCCGGTGTACTGGACCATCGATTGGGCCAATCCGGCTACGCTCGCTAATGCCAAGCAGCAGCTTACGGAGATGATTACGCGGGATAAAAATAAGGCGTCGGTGGTGCTTTGGTCGATGGCCAACGAAACGCCGCTCAGCGACAGCCGCCTGAACTTCTTGAAGAGCCAGATCGAAACGGCCCGCCAGTTCGACAACACCCGCCTCATTACGGCCGCGCTGGAAGTGCACAACGCCACCGAAAACACCATGATGATCGACGACCCGCTGGGCCAGTACCTCGACGTGCTGGGCTGCAACGAGTACATCGGGTGGTACAGCCGCAAGATTGAGGACTGCGACAACATAACCTGGAAAACTACTTACGACAAGCCCCTTGTCATCAGCGAAACCGGCGCCGACTGCGTGGCGGGTATGCACGGCGCAGCCACGGCCCGCTTCACGGAGGAGTTCCAAGACAACTTCTACCAGCACCAACTGGCCATGATCAAGCGCATTCCCTTCCTGCGTGGCGTCACCCCCTGGATATTAGCCGATTTCCGCTCGCCCCGCCGCCCACTACCCGGCATCCAAGACTATTGGAACCGCAAAGGCCTGATTTCCGACCGTGGCGAACGAAAAAAGGCGTTCTACACCCTCCAGAAGTTCTATGCAGACTGGAAGCTGAAGTAGACATGGCTATAGTCTGAAGCCTCCGACTATGCTGTGTTGACAACAAGCAAAGTAACTGTCATGCTGAGCTTGCCGAAGCATCTCGCTCGACTCGTTGAGTTTAGTACCACAACATCAGCACGCGAGATGCTTCGGTCCCTGGCTTGATGCGCCACATGCTCAGCATGACGGCCTGGATGATGGCGTGAATAGGTAAAATCACTCATTTATGGCTACTACAACCACATTCTGGTTGCCTTGAAAAACCAATTTAAACGTACTCAAAAACAGAAGCGGCAACCCATTCGGGTTGCCGCTTCTGTTTGTTCTATATGCGTTCTGCTAGCGACGACGGGTGCTGCGTCTCTTAGCAGTGGATTTGCTTTTGCTACCCGAGGAACGGTGTACCGTTTTTTTGCGGCTGGCGTGGCTGCGTGAGGAACTGCGGTGGTAGGTACGACGTGTGGCGGCTGCTTTAGGAGCGGCAAGCACTTCCGGAACCTTGGTTTCTTCCGTCAGCTCAGGAGTATGTGCCAGCATCTCGGTGGCGGTTTGCGTAGCCGCAGCTTCCTGCTCCGCAACGTGTTTGAGAGCCGCCGCCTGCTTGCGACGTACAGGCATTAGAAAGTCGCGCTCGGCACGCTCTTGAACTGAAAGATTCTCCTCGCCGGGAAGGGTAGTCGGCGTGATAGAAGCTGCATTTTTGTCGCTTTGGGCTAGTACCGGAGCGCTGCTGAGCAGCAAACCAACCAGCCCTATCATCAGTCGTATCTTCATATGCGGTTGTCTAATGAGGGGGCAAAGTTACCGCCGAAGATGGGCAAAATCAACGTTGCACACAAAGTTACTAGTTGGGATTCTCTATATAGTGTTTATAAACACCCCAACGAATTACCTCTGACTAACACGCACTTAGGAGGTTACAGGTTATTTAGCAATGTTTACAAACCTAGTTTTATAAGGCAGCGCTTTACCCTTTTCAGGATCTACAAGCCATGCCAAGTTGCCGCAATTGAGGCGGCCGCTAGCCCCACCCGCAAGGCGTACACAAGGCTATGGCTGGGGGGCAATCTGCACCCGGCTACCGGCAGAATGGGCCGTAAACTCCGGGGCGTAGAGACATTGAATTTGGCTAAGGCCGCCGGAAAAATCGCCGCTTTGGGTGGCGCGCAGGCGGTACTCGAATGTGTGCGTGCCTTTGGGGAAGTAGCTAATAAAAAAGTTGGTGGCCGCATCGCGCGGGCTTTCGTAGTAGCCAAGGCCGGACTGGTAGCGGTAGCTGGAAGTCTGGCCGATGAGTTCGAGGCCGGCGGCGCGCTGGTCTTTGAGATGCACGTACTCTAGGTCTCGCTCGGAGCGCAACACCAGGCGCACCACTAGCACGTCGCCTACGCGCAGCGGTGAGGTAGCCGTGAGGCGCTCCAGTATGGGCCCGCCAGTGGTGCGCTGCTCGCGGTAGAGCTGCCGCTCTAGCTGCAGCGGCGTGGCAGCAGGCGTGATTTTATCGAGTTGCTCGAAGTATTGCCAGTACATAGCGCCCCACGCCACGCCAGCATCGGTTTTCTTGACTACCACTTTACCCTGCGTCGGCTTGATTTCCGCCACCGGGAACGTGGTTTTAAAGTAGCCCGTACCAGCTTGCTGGCTGCCTGGCACTACCGCCTTCCCTCCTATCGTCACTTGAATAGGCTGGGTGGGCTGCAGCCAGTCGGAGCCGCGCAGCAGCAGGGCGTAGCAGGCATCGGCGGTGGCGCGGGTGCTGGTCCAGTTCTGGGTTTGCTTCTGCTTGAGCAGCCACAGTTTCATTTCATCCACCCCTTTCTGGTCGTTGCGCACCTCGTCGAAGGCTTCGATAAGAGTGGCTTGCGTTTCGGTGGGCGCCTCGCGCCAGTAGTAGCCACCGCGCACCTCTTTCCAGTACATGCCGAGTTCTTCGCTGTGCAAGGCGTTTTCGGTGAGGGCCACAAAGATGTCTTTCACGGCCGTGGGCTGCACTTTTTGGCGGTGTAGGGCCAGCGCAATCTGCGCCTGAAGGTAGCGTGTCTCGCTTTTCCAGAACGTAGCGGCCTGCTGCTGGTAGTAGGTTAAAGCCGGCTGCGTGGCCCGTTCCACCGACTGCGTGGTCCAGAAGCTGCGGGCATACAGCGCCTGAATCTGCAGGTCGGACACGTGGTTTTGCTTCAAGTCCACATCATTCTGGCGGCGCAGTTCGTCGTAGTCGCGCTGGAGCCGGCCGTCGAGGTAGGCTAGTGCTTGGTTGACAACACGCCGGGCTTGGGGGTTTTGCTGGATGTTCAATGCCCCCAGCTTTTGCAGCTTGCCAAAGCCAGCCACAATAAGCTGAGTGATGTACCGATCGTCGGGCATCCGCTCGAACCAAGGGAAAGCGCCGTTTGGCTGCTGCATCTTGGCTAGCTTGGTAAGAGCACGGGTGGTTTCGGCTTGCAAACGAGTTTCGTCGAACAACTCGGTGAGGCGGCGCATCCGCTCGGTGTCGGACTGCGCGTCGCGCACCCACGGTGTTTCCTGAAGCAGCAGGTTTTTTAGCTCCTGATTCTGCTCCAGTTTGCTGGTAAGGGCCACTTTGTCGCCGGCCTGGGCGGCACGGTTCCACTCGGCTAGCACGGTTTTGAACCGCGGATTACTAGCCAGAATCTTAGCGGCAAGCAGGTTGGCGTATAGGCGGCTGAACACCTGCTCGGAGCACTCATAGGGGTACTCCATCAGGTACGGCAGGGCCTGCACGGCGTACCAAGCGGGGTTTTGCGTCATTTCCAGCGTGAGCGAGTAGTTGCGGCGCGTGGGCGACGTGGTGCTAGTCAGCTTTTTGAGCTCGAACTCCCGCGTAGCTGGTCCTACAATTGGCAAGGGCAAGCTCTCGGTTACGAGCAGGCGGTTGGGCAGCACCGGCAACGTGTTTTCTTCGCCGTCTTGTACAGTGGGCAGTGGCGCGTTGCCGGTTGTCGGTTTATTCTGCCGGCGCTGTTTCTTTGATTTCTTTTCCTCGCCTGGCAACTGGCCACTAGCTACCACGCGGTAGGTTATGGCTTCGAGCGGCACTTGGCCCTCAGCGGTTTCGGGGATGGCAAGGCTCCAGCCGATGGCGCTGCTTTGGTTGGCTTTCAACTCGAACTTCAGCTGGGCTGGGCTCTTCAGCACCTTGCTGTCGAGGGGCTGCTGGGTACGGGCGTCGAGCAAGAAAAGCTGAGCCGTGCCGCGCAAAGGCTGGTCGGTGAGGTTGCTAAGCTTGGCGGTGAGCATAAGCTGGTCGCCTTCGCGGAAGAAGCGCGGGGCATTGGGTGTCACTTGCAACTGCTTTTGCGTAACCAGTTCGCGGCGCAGCAGGCCGGAGTGCAGCTGCTGATCGTGAGCCAGGGCCAGCAGTTGCCAGCGCGTTACGGCTTCGGGCATCTGAAACTCCAGTATGGTTTCGCCTTGGGCGTTGGTGCGCAGGTCGGGTAGCCAGAAGGCCGTCTCGCGGAAGTCTTTGCGGGCTTGGACGCCGGAGAGGTTGGGCTGGGGGGCAGATTTCGGGGTTCCATACCCCACGGTTACCATTTCGTTGAGATGCTCTGGATTGGCTGCCACGTCCCGTGCTATAGCTGCTGCAACTGGATCTGGCGCCGCTCTAGCAACAGAGCCCCGAATGACAACTCGGGGGCTACCAGCAGGGGGATTGGAATACACTTTATTTTCCACCACTTCCTGTACCACGCTTTGTCCTACCTCAGTGCCATAAAGGCCTGCCGATACATCACTTCCAACGTCCTGCCCTTTATACCCCCACATATTTAAGTGAGGATAAGCCAAGCTTCTCCTCCGGTACAGAAACGACGAGGTTTCGCTACGCAAGCTATTCGACTCGCGCGTCCCAAACCGATTGTTCCAAGCCAGCGCAGGAGGGTAATACGAACTTGGGAAGGCAAGCTCAGCGAAATCATGCGGGCGAAATGCGTCCAACGACTTATCGTACAAAGAGGCCAGCAGTTCAGCTTTGGCCGATTTACCGCTAGTTTGGTGAATGGTAACGCGCCAGGTTTCTTTCTGGCCGGGCTGCAGCTTATCGCGGAAAGTAGCAATGCTGAGCACAAGTGGGGCGGGCGGCGTGGCTACCTGTACGTTGGCTAGGTGGGTGTACAGGCGATTGTCGCGCACTTGCGTGAGATGAACGTAAAGCTGAGCTCCCTCGAGCGTAGCGGGGGCTAGAATTTCCACCGTGCGCTGCTCTCCAGCTTGCAGCGTTAGCCACTCGTGGCGCAGCGTTTCGCCTTTAGCCTCCACTTCCAGCAGCAGACGCGCCCCGTCCTCAGAACTACCCACCAGGAAGCGTGCGACCTTGCCGGGCGCCACGCTGTCTTGTAAGCTCACAAACCAGTTGGGCGTGGGTACAGGCAACGTAGAAGCCGTGGCCGTGTAGAGCGTGAACCGTTGCTCCGTTTTGGCAGCTGGCACTCCGGCTTCGGCCGGGGCGGTGGCTTCCAGTAAATAGCGGCCGGGTGCCTGCTGCTCTACTGGCGCAGATAAATCCGCCAACAGCGGCGACTTCTCGGTATTGAACTCTTGCGTCAGCACGAGCGTGCGGACCCAGGTGCTGTCGTTGTCTTCGTTGGCGTACGCATCGAGCGGGAACTGGCGTTTGAACTCCTCACGGCTCAAGGCTTCGCGCTCTGGCCGGTCCCACATGCGGGGCCGCAGGGAGCGGGCAGGCGGTGCAAGGCGGTAGAGGCGCAGTTGGCCGCGGGCGGGGCGGGCCTCGCCGGTGGCGTTGGTGCTGAAGAGCTGGAGAGGTGGAAGTTGCTCGCGGTTTAGCTGCTCGGGCACATCGAGGCGCAACGTTAGGACCTGGCTGCCGAGGTTGATAAGCTGCTGGCCGGTGCGGGTTTCACCGGCGGCATCGGTTACGTCGGCCGTCACCTCGAACACGTAGCCGGGACTCCAAGGACTACGTTTAGCTTGGCCTTGCGCTTCTCCTTTTGCAGTGAATTTCACTTCGAACCCGCCGGCCGAATCTGTTTGGGCGGTGCCGTTGATAATTTCCACCTCCCCGCCTTGGTTGGGAATGTATCTGTTGTAGGCACGCCCGAACATCGGCCAGAAGGCTCGGCGGGTCACGCGGTACTGCACCCGCGCCCCATCAACAGGTTGCCCGGCATAGGCTGTGGCTTTGCCGCGCACCACTACTTCTTTCCCTAATACGGGTGTTCCCGCCACCGGCTCAAAGGTTACCTGGAACGTAGGCCGCTTGTAGTCTTCCACCGCGAAGTGCGCCTCGCCGTAGTCCACGTGCAAGCTCATTTCCCCGTTCAGCAAACTGGTGGGCAACACCACCGAACCATGGAAGCTGCCATAGTCGGAGGTGGTGAAGGACAGCGTTTGCACGGTTTGGTTGTTCACATCTACGAGGCGCACCGTGACGGGCTGCTTGGTGAGCAGCCTCGATTTACCGGTCAGGGTTTCAGTGAGTATGCCTTTAAAGTAGAGCGTCTGGCCGGGACGGTAGATAGCGCGGTCGGTGTAGAGAAAGGTGTGGCGCTGCGGCAACTCGGCGGAGCGCGGCTGCCGCGGGCCATAGTAGCCGCCATCCTGAACCAGCAGCGAATCAGCTCCCCGAGAGAATAGGACGGCCCGCAGAACTGTATTGTTCTCGACGAGCTGCGCCACAGGAATTTGCACTTGGCCTTCGGCGGTGCTGGTTTGCGCATCGCCGCGCCGCTGCTTGTAGCTTTTCGCTTTCTGGTCGTAGTACTGAAGCAGTGGCAGCGCTTGTACCCCGGCCAGTGGCTGGCCGCTTTGCCGATGCAGTACCAGCATTTCCGCGCCATTTTGCTTAACAGAGCTGCGGCGTAATTCGCTTAGCTCACTCACCGAAAGTCGCGCGTACGCCGTGGTTACGCCTTCCTGCTTTTTGGTAGGATTTTCGTCTGTTGAGCTCAGCACAACAAGGTAGTGCCCCACCGGAAGGGCGGGGCCGCTGTGCTGCACAGTGTGGTTTTTGTAGTCGGCGGGGCCGGGCATGGTAAGCACCCACGTAGCGGCGGGCTTGGCCGTTAGCGCGCGGGCATACGCTGTCAGCAGGTCGGATTCCTGATAATAGTTGCCTTGGCTAAGCCGCCGTATTTCCTGCGCTATTGTCACTCGGTACGCCTTGGCGTATAGCTGGGCCGCGTTGCGCACGTTCAGCCTCATGAGCCACGGCTGCTGCGGTAGCACCACCTCTTCGGTTGTGAAGCGTAGCTCTGCTGCCTCGAGGCGCTGCCGCAATACACGCGCCTGCTGCGCCCCGTACGAATCGGGAAAACGCTTTTCGGCTTGCAGCGTTATTTCGCGGGCTTTGGCAGGCTCGGTTTCGCTGAAATGATTGGCCAACTCCAATAAAACCTCCGTGCTTGTTGGCAACGCCTTGTACACCTCAGCGGTGCGTGCCAGCGCTGCTTGGTACAGACTATCCTTGTTGGCCAGCGTAGTATACTGCTGCACAAACCGTAGCCGCTTCAAGTCCACATCGGCTAGGGCAGCTAAGTTCTTGCTGTCTGTGAGTCGAAACGTGGTGAGTTGCTGCAACACCCGCAGTGCGTAGAATTGGCCATTCAGGGAATCTGCTTTGGGAGCTTGCAGCGGCAAGCGGGCAAAGTCGGCGGCGGAACCAAACAACACGGGGCTCTTCAACTCGAACTGATCGGCAGGGCGCGTGACGTAGAACTCGTCGTTTTGCAAGTTATCCACCACGCGGTGTGCCAGCAGGTCATAGAGCGTAGGACGCAGTGCCCGGCCCTCCGTGTTGCCGCCCCGGATGGCGTACCCGAGCGTCTTGAGTTGCAATTGCTGCTGGCGCCGGAGCTCGTCGGCAACTGATGCTTGATAGTGCTGCACGATGGCGCTGCCGAAGTGGGCGGCATCCCAAGTGCGTACGTCGGCGGCGCTGGCGTCGGTTGGGTTGGTCACCGCCTGGGTGGTTCGGTTGTGCAACTGGTAGCGGTGCCGGTTGTAGTAAGTGGTATAGAGTTGAGCCAGCAAGCTGTGCAGAATGGGCTTGGCCGGAAACTTGGCAGTTTTCAGGTCGGCTTCCACTAAAGCAATGGCCTTCTCATCGGCTTCTTCCTCTTTGGCGTCCAGCAGACGCAGCTTGTAGAGCAATGCCCGCAGGTACTCCGGCGCATCTTGGCGCTGGCGGGCCTGCTGGTAGAGTGGTTCCAGCAGCTTGGCCGCCGATGTGCTTTGGTCTTTAGAGAGCAGCTGGTCGATCCTCTTCCAGGCGGCCGCATTGCCCCCACTGCCAGGCGGCGTGGGCGCCGAAGAGCCGGCAGTGAACAGCATAAGCAAGGCGAATAAGCTAACTAGGAAGAAACGCATAGGATGAAGTTGAATAGCCAGGCGAAGTTGATAAAATACTGATGCCCGGCCGAGCTCTATTCCACACGGTACTGCACAAAAAATATTGCTAGCAAATGCTAATCACCTTGAAAAGTAGGGACCTGCATGGTCTGCCAACCTCGGCAGCAATATTTTGCTCTGATACTTATCCTGCCAGCCTGCTATAGCGCTCTATGCTTTGAGAAATTCTTTTAGCCACATCAAGGAGTGATTGTTGCAACAACACGTGGAATTCGTCAACGTGACTTTTATCGGAAGCTTTATGAAGTATACTTTTGGCTATTATCCCGTTGATGGACAATAATTTTCGCTTCCTCATTCTACCTAACTTATATGAATCACTTTATTACCAGAGGCTTATTGGCCTCTACCCTGCTATTTGCAGCCAATGCAGCGCAAGCGCAAATCACAATTGGTGCGCGCGTGGGTGCCAATCTGGCCAACGCACGCATTACTACAAATTCTTCGTTTGTTGTTGACACGGATACAAAAGCCAAAGTAGGAGCACAAGCCGGACTCACGCTGAATGCGCAGTTTGGCAAGCTAGCCGTGCAGCCGTCTGTGCTATTTTCGCAAAAAGGATTTCAACTAACCCAAGCTGGAACCGCGACGCTAAATGGAGTCACGACTACCTTTTTAAACAAGAGTGACGCAGCACTAAACTACCTCGAGGTTCCAGTAAACCTAGTGTATACTTTCGGCGACGAGCAGGGCTTTCAGATTTTCGCTGGGCCTTATGTAGGTGTCGGTTTGAGCGGAAAGGACAAGCGAGATGGTCGATCAATAGTAACTATGCAGAGTGGAGCTGTAACTGATTATTCCACAAGCGAAACATACGATGTGCGTTTCGGCGACGGCCGCAAGGAGAACAGCATATACTATCGCACCATCAACGTAGGCCTGAATGGCGGCATCGGCTATAGAGTTGGGGCCTTACAAGCTCAAGTAGGGTACGTATACGGCCTCTCGAATATGCTGCCTTCGTATTACGGTGACACGGTAACGGGAAAGGACCGCACCGTTCAATTGTCGTTGGTTTACTTTTTCGGTACACACAAATAGGACAAGAGCATGCCTTAAAGCTTAAAGCAGGGCCTCACTTCCTGATGGGGTAAAGCCCTGCTTTCAGCAATGTACCTTACTTCAAGTTTCCTGGCTTTCCGTCCAGCACCCGCTCGGCCTGGGCTACGTGGCGCTTCAAGTGCTCGACCAGCATTTCGGCCACGTCGGGCAGGCGCGGGTACAAAAGCGGAATGATGGGATTGGGAATCCGGATGGCGTTGGCGTTGACGCGGCGAGCTTGTTTTAAAAGAACCTCCAGCTCATCGAGTTGCCGACTAAACACTTCTACTACCGTGCGGGGCAGGCGCGCACCAGTCGGGGCGTATTGCTGGGGCGCTTTCATGGCTTTTTGGCTTGGGGGCGTGCGCATGGCCTCGGTCATTTTGCGACCGATAAAGCCGTGCTTCACGGTTTCGGCGGGCTTGCTGCCGCGTTCCTGCGCTTGGTGTATCTTGTGCGTAATGGTAGGCAAATAGTGGCCGCCCACAATGTTGAGATGCTCCAGGCATTGCCCAACGCTCCATTTGCCTGGGCCCGGCCGACGATTAAGCTGCTCTTCGGTGAGGGGGCGAAACCGTCGCTGCGCTATGTCGCGCAGCCGAGCAAGGTCGGCAATTAGAATATCGAAGAAGTCAACGGTACGAATAGGTGTCTGACTCATACGAGCGTAAGCAAATGGAAAGGGGCAGCAAACCAGTATGTAATGATACGGGCCACAATCGGCATCGGCAATGCTAGTAGCGGGCCAGAACGGAATCCTCTTAAAATCCCGGTATCTTGCCATCATGCGCGCTTTTCAAATTTTCACTTTCAGCCTGCTCCTTCTGCTGCTCCGAAGCGGCCTAGCACTGGCGCAGGCCGTGCCGAACCCTGGCGAAAACATTGCCTCCCTCGTTACCTTCGGCGCGCAAGCCGATAAAAGCTGGGGCGACGACGACTTTACTCAGACCTTCTTTTTTCTGGTGCCGAAGCAGAACCGGCAACCTGTCTACATCCGCGTTTTCGACCCCGAGTGTGGAGGCCAGCTCGACGAAATGCGCTTCAACTGGAACACCACTACCGAGTTCAGCTTGTACGGAGGCACTGGCGCCCATTCTGGACCCGATGCCCGCGCCACCGAGCCTAAAGGCACTTTTCGGTCGGGTACCCTGCTGAAGCAAGTGAAGTTTGGGGTCGACAAAAACTACGACAACAAGTGGTACACGTTCGGCCCGCTCAACCCACTGGAAGGCGAGCTAGTCCCCGAGTTTGACGGCTACGTATTCAAGATCATTGTGCAGGGCAAGTCCGGCGACGATGGCAACCTGTATCGGTACTTCTTGAGCACTAGCCCCACGCAGAACATAGCCGTGGAAGGCGGCAACGCTTTCACCTACGAGTACGCGTTTCGCTTGGTACCGCAGCGGCGCGCCATTACCCACCTCTACCCCTTCGTCAACGACCGGGTAGTGAGCATCCGCCAAAGTAATTTCGACCTGGATGGCGACGTGAGCATCAAGATATTCAGCGTGGCCAAAAACGGGCACCCAGCCGAAGTCAGCCAAGACAACGTGTGGGCCCGGAGCGTGCACCCCATCAGCGACAAAGAACACGGTCTTTCGCTGGACATGCGCCTCACGTCGCTCACCAAAGAGGGCAACGACCTAGTTTTTTATGTCACGGACCAATATGATGTGGCCTTGCCCTTCTTCGCCATTCCTTTAGGTGGCCCACCCCGCTACCGGTATGAGGTAGACGTGAAAATCAGAAAGTAAGAACGCCGTTAACTTTATTACCAGATCTACTTCTAACTAGCTGATTGCTACCCCTTATCTAGTTTACTTATTGAATCTCTAGTATGATAAACCCTAGACGTTGGATTCGTCGTTATTTCGGGTTTTCACGCCGCGAAACATCAGGCTTTGTGCTGTTGCTAGGCTTGTTGCTAGCCTGCTTGCTGCTACCGCCACTACTGCGTCCTCGCTTAACCACCTACGATCCTACTGCCGACCAGCAACAGCTAGACGCCCTGGCAGCTGAACTAACTGCGCAACGGGAAGTTAAGCCGACTTATGCCAGCCGCTACCCCCAACGAACCTACCCGACGCGGGTGCGGGTGCCTCAAGTTCCGCTTGCCCCTTTCAACCCCAATAGCTTTACGAGCACAGATTGGCAAGCGCGGGGCTTGCCGCAGTGGTTGGCCGATCGGCTTGTGAAGTACCGCGACGTAGTAGGTGGCTTCCGGGCCAAAGAGCAAATCCGCAAAGCCTATGGCCTCTCCGATACCACCTACGCTCGCCTAGCTCCTTACATGCAGTTGCCCGAACAGCTACCGCCCCGCGAAGCACGTGCCTATGCTAGCCGGTATCCTACTTCCGCCACAAGTGCTATGGGTGCTGCGGCTCCGTCTACCAGCAAGTTTGCCCGCAAGCCGCGCAACTTGCAACCGTTTGACCTCAACTCCGCCGATACCACGCAGCTCATGCAAATCCGAGGAATTGGGCGCGGTCTTTCGGCCCGGGTGGTGGAGTATCGGCAGCGGCTAGGAGGTTTCCGGGACGAAGGGCAGCTAGCGGAAATCTACAGCTTGCGCGATGCGCCCGACCTGGTGGACAGCTTGCGCAAGTACACCTTTGTGCGCCCTGGCTTTGTGCCTAGCTCGCTCGATGTAAACAACGCCCCGTTCGAAGTACTTCAGGCGCATCCTTATATGGGCAAGCGCTTGGCACGGGTGGTAGTGGCCTACCGGCAGCAGCACGGCCCCTTCCACCAGCCCGCCGACCTGCGCCAAATCCGCATTCTTGATGAAGCCGCATTTGCCAAGCTTCAACCCTATGTGGTAATTAAGTAAGCAGGGTTTCTTGGTCTACTTGCAAGCACAGTGGAGCCTTTGTGGAAGCTCCAATTGGGGAAGCTGGAAACTAAAGTGTGCCACTTAGCGGATGGCTTCGTATACACCAGCGTTTACGGCCGCCTTGCTTTTT
The DNA here is from genome assembly GCF_029433095.1 of Hymenobacter sp. YC55. Taxonomy (GTDB): domain Bacteria; phylum Bacteroidota; class Bacteroidia; order Cytophagales; family Hymenobacteraceae; genus Hymenobacter. The sequence continues at coordinate 1,153,345 of NZ_JARNTX010000002.1, read as the reverse complement.
CACTTTACCACCCAAAAATGTTCTTTTTGCTGCGCGATAAGCTATTCCCGGTCTTGGTATTTCTGCAATCCGTTATCTGCGGGTGCGCACAAGACGAAGGACGTGGCGACTTCTCTCGGGTACGGCAAGATTATGTGGTGCGGCAGATAGGCAAAATGTCGAAGACCATACTGGTGGAAAGCTCAGGCTTCGCGGTAGCTGATGAATACGGCGACTTGTGGACGCACGGCGACGGTGGCACAACTGCGGCCCTATACAAAGTCACGCCCCAAGGCGACTTGCTGCAAACCCTCGATTTGAGCCCCCTTGTCAACATTGATTGGGAAGACCTAACGCGCGACGACGAAGGCCGCATCTACATCGGCGACTTCGGCAACAACCAGAACAAGCGCCGTAACCTCGCCATCTACCGGTTGAGTGGCAAGGGTTTGCGCCAGATTGATACCATCCGCTTCCGTTACCCCGACCAGCGCACCTTTCCACCTCGTAAAGCGGAGCGCAACTTCGATTGCGAGGCTTTTTTCTACCGCCAAGACAGTCTTTACTTATTCACCAAGAACCGGGGCAAAGGCAACTGGGTGAAGATGTACGCGCTGCCCGCCCGCCCCGGCTACCACGTAGCCACTCTGCTCGACAGCATCAAAATCAACACCTGGATAACGGCCGCTGCCCTCAGCCCCGACAGCCGCACGGTGGCACTGCTCGGCTACGGCCACATCTACTTGCTGGACCGCCAACCCGGCCGCCGTCTCTTCGATGGTCCCAAAAGCTGCTTGCCCATTCCTAGCTCCGGCCAAACCGAAGCCCTTGCCTTCCTCGACAACAACACCTTTGTTTTCAGCAACGAGAAAGGCCGCATATATCAAGCCACCAAAAAGACTGCCCTTCCGACAACGAAAAAGGAATCCAAATAAGGCTACCGGATCAGGATAGCTTCACTTGGATTCCTCTTGCTACTAACGCGTGCCGGATGCTGAAAGAGCAGATGTTGCGCTTAGCTACTCTGCCTTAGGATCGGTGTTTTGGGGACTTGACTGGCCGGGCGCATCCGTCTTGGGGCCAGTAGGGTCGTTGTACGAGCCGCCGCGGCTGCCAATGCCCGTGCTGGTGTTACCTTGCTCGCTTTGGTGGCCATCCGTGCGCACATAACCCGTCCGCGACTCGTCCGCGTCGCGGGCTTCATCGTTTTTGGTGTGCTCGTTGGCGCCTGCTACGGCCGGTTGGTTGGGCACGGGCGCCGGCTTGGCCTGGAAGCCACCTGGAGCGGCGGCAGTTTCTTTGGAGTCGGCCGGGAGGTAGTCTTCTTCTTGGTTACGCTCGCCGGTTAAGTTTGCGCCGCCATTGCCCGCTGCCGCACTTCCTACCAAAGACGAACGACCATAGTCTTCGCTGTAGCCACCGCCAGTGTGCTGTGGGGCGTCGTTGTCGTTGGCGTAGTCGGGCGAGACAGTGGAGCCGTTGGGAGGAGTGCCAGGCTGGGTCCCGAACGAGCTAGAACTGCGGTTGGTGGGGGTGCTGGCTTCGGAGCCGGTGTTGTTTTCGGGCTTGCCCCCGTCGTAGCTGCCGCGGGTAGCCGGGGCAGGGTTTAGCGCGCCGCCGTACACTTCGTCGGCACGGTACTGGTTGCCGTAGCCACCTTGGGTGTGGCCATGGCCGTGGGGTCCGAACTCACCGCGGCCGGGGCTGGCCTGCTGGTTTTCGGTACGGTCTTCGTCGTCGTAGGCCTCGGTGATGCTGTTGGTAGCCTCGCTACCCGGCACCTCGTGGGGGTCGAACGTGTGTGCTGCGGGCGTGGAATTAACAGCTGGAGTGGCGTGGTCAGGATTCGGATTGGCTTGGGGTTCCATAAGCAAAAGTGCAGGAGGTGAACCGACAATTGCCGCTACAGGGGCAGTAAGGTCGGGTAGTTACTGCTACGCTTCTGCTGTTGCTGGGGTTGGAATTGGAGCACTTGCGTTGGGTGAGTTCCAAAATACCCCTTAGATTTACCCACATCTTTTTACCCTTTCCACTACCAAATCAACCTTATTACCCTTATGAAAACCGGGAAAGTGAAGTTTTTCAATGAAGCCAAGGGGTTCGGCTTCATTATTCAGGATGAAAACAGCCAGGATATTTTTGTGCACCAGACGGGCTTAATTCACGAAATTCGCGAGAATGACCGGGTTTCGTTTGAGGTTATCGAAGGCAAAAAAGGCCTGAACGCGGTTAAAGTAGAGCGTATCGCAGTATAGCTACTGTAGGCTTCCCACTATGAAAGACGCCCCGGTTTCCAAACCAGGGCGTCTTTGTTTTTTAGGAAAACCAGCAAGAAACTGCCCGTTGAACGGCCTATGTGAGTCGGCTGCTTAGTGGCTATTAAGATAGGTCTTTGTCATTCCGCCCCAGAAGGAATCTGAATACTTTACTCAACAGATTTACTCAGATTCATCCTGCGCCGGAATGACAAAGACTATTTAGTAGTGGTTTTAGCTACTCGTACGCCCACCGCCATCAGGCCGGGCAGTTGGTTTTGGCGCATGTACTGCTCCAGCACAATCTTGTAAGTGCCTGACCGCTGAAACTTCTGGTTGGGCAGCGCCAGAAACTGATGGTCGTAGATGTCGCCGGTGCCTTTGCCGCGGGGCTCACCGGTTTGCGGGTCCATCAGTAGCATCTGGTGCAGCAACTGCGACACTTGCTTGTTGGCTGGATCGGTGAGGGTGTGCTTCACATACAGATTGTAGTACCCATAGGACGACGCGTTTCGGATGTTGAAATACACATCGTAACGCTGAGTGGTATCCGCAATATCGAAGGTGAAAGCTGGCTTCTGCTTCACCGACCAAGTGTAGTTATCGAAATCGATGTTCTTCTCATACACCTGGTTCGGGTCGCAGGCAGTCAACAGCACACTCAAAAACAGCCCGAGGGCCGGCAACAAACGAAACGTACGCATAGGTAGTAAAGGCAACTTAGGAAGCAGCAGGAGAGGCAGAAGGCGAACCGGGGGCACCTCCTTCAGGTCGGCGCCCACCGCCCCGGCGGCCCGAACGGCCTCCTTCACGTGGCGGACGACTGGCGTTGCCTTCGGCGCCGCTTGCGCGGTTGGCACCACCCTCCCCTGCTCCGGGCGCAGCAGTTCCCCGGTTACCGCGCCGTTCCCCACCTTGGCGCGGTGGGCGAGGCTCGGTGTTACTGGCAGGTTTGTTGCCCTCAACTGGTGAGGTCCGTTTGCCTTCGGCAGTACGCGGCTGACCTTCGCCACGGGTTCCGTCGGCGGAGTTGTTGGAGCGGTTGCGGTTGTTGCGCCGGTTTAGGGGCCGGGCAGCAGCCCCCCGCGGACGGCGAGGTTCTTCGCCAGCCGCGGGGGGCTCGGGTGCTACCACCGCAGCGGGCGCAGGGGCAGCGGGTGCTGCCGGGCGAGCAGTGCTCGTTGGGCGGTTGCCTCCCTCACGGGGAGCAACTGAGGCTACTGTGGCATCCTCGGTTTTGTTTTTCTTTTTGCCCCGCTTGCTGCGCTTGCTCGATTTGATTTTGTCGTCGAGGCGCTCCAACGAGCCTTCGACAATGGCCGTTACTTCGGGCGCTTTCTCTTCTTCGCGCACGGGTACCAGCAGCGTTTCCACTTTCTCGCCGCGCTTATTCATTTCCAGTACCTCGCGCACCCGTTCGGTGGGCAGTACCACCCAGTTGTTGTCGCCCCGCACGGCAAACCACATCTTCTTTTTGAAAATGTCGGTCTTTTGCAGCACGTAGTCACCCTTCTCGGTTTGCAGCGGGCGCTGCACTTGCGGAATATCCTTTAGTGCATCGAGGTAGGTATCGAGCTCGTAGTTAAGGCAGCACTTGAGGCGGCCACATTGGCCGGAAAGCTTGGCCGGGTTCAGGCTGAGGTTTTGGTAGCGGGCCGCAGTGGTGCTCACGCTTTTGAAATCGGTCAGCCAAGTAGAGCAGCAAAGCTCGCGGCCGCACACCCCAATACCGCCCAAGCGGCCGGCCTCGTGGCGCAACGAAATTTGGCGCATCTCCACCCGCACCCGAAACTCGTCGGCGAGGCGCTTGATAAGGTCGCGAAAGTCCACCCGGTCCTCAGCTGAATAGAAGAACGTGGCGCGGGTGCGGTCGGCCTGGTATTCCACATCGGAAAGCTTCATGCGCAGGCGCAGTTCATCGACCACGGTACGGGCCCGGAACATAGTGCCCGTTTCCAGGTCGCGCACGGCATTCCAGCGCTCTATGTCTTGCTCGGTAGCCACCCGCAGAATCGTATGGATGTCCTTGGAGTCGAGGGGAACCTTCTTTTTCTTCATTTGCAAGCGCACTAGCTCGCCCTTGAGCGAAACGTGGCCCAAATGCCAGCCATTGCCACCGGCTTCCACCACCACTGCGTCGCCGGTGACTAGTGGTAAGTGATGGGTATTGCGGTAAAAGTCCTTGCGTCCGCCCTTGAAGCGGATTTCGACGATATCAAAGCCTTTGAAGTCGCTAGGGGTGTCCAGGTCCTGGAGCCAGTCGAACACATTGAGGCGGGTACAGCCGCTGCTACAGCTGCCTTTCGAGCCACAGCCCGAGGTAGTAGTAGAGCAGCCACCGCCAGTAGAACAGGAAGTACAAGCCACTGCGAAAGATCTATATAGTGAAGCAGCGTCGAGCGCCGCGAAAATTCAGTTTCTACAAAGATACATAATTCAAAACCGGGGTTCATGGTGCCCAGTTTAACTCTAATTTCTTGCTGAAATAACGGCTACTAGAGCTTAACGCATCAGTTTACGGGCTCAACTAACGCATTAGATAGAACGGTAAACTCGCCCAATAGTCGCGAACAACTGCTTCTAGCTAAACGCAAAAAAGCCTGCTAGATGCAGGCTTTTGTATCCATAGAGAAGGTGAAACGGGTTTAGGGCGTCAACACTACTTTCAGGCAGTTGTCTTTCTTGTTGCGGAAGATGTCGTAGCCGTGAGCAGCCTCTGACAGTGGCAACCGGTGCGAGATGATGTCGTCGAGCACCACTTTGCCTTCTATCACATACTGCAAGAGCTTGTCGATGTGCTTTTGCGCGGGGGCTTGGCCACCACGAATCGTGATGCCTTTGTCGAAGAACTGATGGATGGGAAAATTGTCGTAGGGCGAGCTATACACGCCTAACACCGTCACGACACCACCGCGGCGCACAGCGCTCATGCAGGCCTCCAGTACTTTCGGTGAGCCTTTTTCGAGGTTGACAACGGCTTTGGCTCGGTCGAGCAGGTTACGGTCGGGCTCGAAGCCTACGCATTCCACGCACACGTCGGCGCCCCGGCCTTCACTCATATCCCGGATTTGCTGTATTACATCCTTGGCGTTTTCCCACAGAATGATTTCCGAGTTGGTAACGCGCTTGGCTTTATCGAGGCGGTATTGCTGCGTATCAACAAGCACTACGCGGGCCGCCCCGCGCAGCCACGCCGACTTGGCAGCCATAATACCCACCGGCCCCGACCCAAAAATTGCAACGAACTCGCCACCTTTCACGTCGGCCCAATCAATGCCAGAATAGCCCGTGGGGAAAATATCCGTCAGGAACAGTGCCTGCTCATCGGTCAGAGAATCTGGGATGACACGCGGGCCAAAGTCGGCGTAGGGTACGCGCACAAACTCGGCTTGGCCGCCATTGTAGCCTCCGTAAATATCGGTGTACCCGAAAAGGGCGCCCCCTTTTTCAGTCATCAGGCCGCCTTCAGGGCCGTAATGGTCGGGGTTAGAGTTTTCGCAGTGCCCCGGCAACTCGTGGTTACAGAAATAGCAGGTGCCGCACGCAATAGGAAACGGTACCACTACCCGGTCACCGACCTTAAGCTTGTTACCAACTCCTTTGCCTACTTCCTCTACTATGCCCATAAACTCGTGCCCTAGCACCATAGGACGAGGCTGCGGGATGCTGCCGTTGTAAATGTGCAGGTCGGAGCCGCAGATAGCCGTGCTCGTGACGCGAATAATAGCGTCGCGGGCGTTTTCAATTTTAGGATCATCTACGGTGTCGACGCGGACGTCTTTCATCCCATGATACACGAGTGCTTTCATAGCTAGGTCAGGTTTTGGATGTGGAGGAGGGCAGAACGGCCGAAGCCGGCACAAGGCTAACGGTTGCGCTTACGGCGGAGTTACTTCTCAGCTCCTTCCTTTTCCCAACTACAACCTGCAAAGCAGTGACATCACCCAACCAGCAATTACACAACCAGTTAGTTATCAACACGATGCACGGCGCGCGCATTGCTAGGTGCTTGAATATCAGCACTAGAAATGCCAGAATCTAGTAGGTACTCCTCACACCAACAGCGTACAGCGAGTACATCATTCACGCTCAGCTTGTTGATGTGGAAAACTGCGACGCCCTATCTAGCGTGGCCGTGTACCACACAAGAAGGCACCACGGTTATGCTTCAGCAGGCTTAAGTGCCAAGCTTTTAGAGTTTATAGACTTGGATGCCCGCTAGCGTAAAAACGTAGGCGTAGCTCTCCCCTAGCAGCACTTGCCGCACGTCGGTGGCTGGTACCGGTAAGGGTACGGCGCGTTGTGTGAGGTTATAGAGGTGGAAAAGCTGTACGGTTCCATCGGCCAGGAAGTACAATTCGTCGCCCCGAAAACCGACAGTAGTAAGGTTAAGGAACGGCAGCTTTTTGCGGTAGTTTCCGAGGTTGTCAAACACATAAATCCCGTTCACCCGGTCAACCAAATACAGGTTGTTCTGGTACTCGCGCAGGAAGCGAAAATCGGGGCGGGAGCGGCCAATAAGCAAATCTAGGGGTGTATTGCGGGTATTGCGCGGCTGCGCAGGGTCGAACTGGCGCAACGTCAAATCCGACTCATTTAGCAGCCATATACGGTCGTCGGGAGCTAGCGTGGTGGCGCGGGCAGTGCCTTCCAGCAAATCCAACAGGTTAAGCTGGCTTATGGGAGCAGCAAACCGGTCGAGCATTAGCAGTTCCTGCCGGTCGTCGTAGAACACCAAAATTTTTGTGGTATTCCAGGCTTCAATCTGGGCCACGTGGCCGGGCTGCGGCGGCGAGTACGTGTTCAGAGCCTGCCCATCAGGACCGTATTGATGGACGTTATTTTGGGCGTCGGCCACATACAACGTACCGCGCCGATCCAAGGAAGCCGCACCGGGTCGTGGCAAAGCAATGCTACGCACCAGCGTCCAGACTGAGCTAGCCGGAGCTGCTTCCGTGGACTTTACTACCGAGGAAGGCGCTTGGACAGGCGCGGGCTGTTGGCTCGGAGGCGCCACCGATGCCGGATTGGGCACAGTAGTTTGAGCAAGAGTTGGTAAAACGCTTAAAGCGGTAAGCAGCAAGATTACGCACAGTCTCTTCTGCCCCCGCAGCCTACTGCTTACTCTCGAAATGCTCCAGAACCAGGTCGGTACCATCATACACGCCATACGAGCAATAATTGACCCATTCGCCGAGGTTCATGTACCGGCTACCTGGCGCTACTGTTACGTCTATTGGCAGATGGCGGTGCCCAAATACGTAATAGTCGTGGTGGAAGAGCTTTTCTAGTTCACGGCAGTAAATGAGTAGCCATTCCTCGTCACCGTAGTATTTTTCGTCTTCCTTGGTGTTCTGAATTCGGCTACGACGGCTCCAGCCGTTCGCCAAGCCAATACCAAAGTTGGGATGCAACCGCGCAAATAGCCATTGCGCAATCGGCGAAGCGAAAATACGCTTCAGTACTTTATAGGTATGGTCCTTCGGCCCAAGTCCGTCGCCGTGCCCAATATGAAACTCTCGTCCCCCGATTTGTTGGCTAACTGGATGACGAAGAATAGGAATGCCTAGCTCTACGGTGAAGTAGTCGAACATCCACATGTCGTGGTTGCCGGTGAAAAACGTAATTGGCACCCCAGCATCTGTAAGCTCGGCGAGTTTGCCTTGTAGGCGAATGAAACCACGCGGAATGGCATGCCGGTACTCAAACCAGAAGTCGAAAATGTCGCCGAGCAAGTAGATGGCAGCGGCATCGGGCGCGACAGAATCTAGCCAGCGCACAATGCGTCGCTCTCGCGCCAGCGAACTGGCGGCGTCGGGCACTCCAAGGTGGAAATCGGAAGCAAAATATACGCGCTGGCCAGGGGGCAACGTCAAATCAGGCAGGCGAGGTGGCGGCTTCGTCATCCAGTAAAAACAGAGCAAGGCTGCGCGGGCCGTGGGCACCGAGCACAAGAGTCTTTTCAATATCAGCCGTGCGGCTGGGGCCCGTAGTAAGCGAAATCATGGAAGGCAGATGCTCGGGGCCGTATTTCTGCTGCAGGTTACGCAGTGCGTCGCTGATATCGGCCACCACTTGGGAAGTACGCGCCACCACCAAGTGCTGATCGGGATAGATACTGAGGCGACGCCCACTGCTCGTAGCTGCCGAGACCAGCACGCTGCCCGTACGGGCTATCAACGCTTCGCAGGTAGTTAGCCCCGCGTCAGCGTGCGCCACAAAGTTGCCTTCATCCTGGTTGAAAACGAGGCCACCAGCGTGCAGCATCTTTTTCAACTCTGGCTCCCACACATACAGGTGCTCAAGCTCTTTTTCCTTTTTGTAAGTGAAAAGCTGATCGTAGAAATGCTCCTCTGATTCGCAGAAATACAGTTGCCCGCCCACGCGCACAAAGCTTTCGGCAAAAGCAACGGCTAGGTCGCCGGGCGCTCGGGGGTGTAAGGGAGCCGTGAAGTCGGGAGCAGGCTTAGAGGGAGTAGGCTGCTGGAGGGATTCGCGGATACGGCGCAGAATAATATCGCGGGAGGATTCAGGCATAGCTCAAAGGTAATAAGCTCTAAGGTAGAAGCCGCCTACTACACGGCAAAACCCTCACTCTATTCAGTGAGAAGATTACTCCTTGATGGAGCAGCACTGACCCGGACTGGCACCACTGCGGTACAGTCCTTTCGATTGCTCGGAAGTATTCTTAGCTGAAGCATTTCACTAGGCCTACATAATCAGGTCATCTTATGGAAATAGTCTTAAAACATAATCGAATATAACATTAGCACAACTTGATATAATACAGCAGTATTTGTTTTTCTCTCACTATATTATATCCTATATTACATTACTTATCAAACCGTGTTTAATTGGCATTAATAGCTTAATTTTACGCTTGAAAGGAATTACCATGAAAAAAGAATACAAATTTATACAGCTAATATCTACAACTTATAACTTTCACTTAGCTGGCAGAGCAGCTTGGCTGTCACTCGTTTTCTTTATAATAGCCTTCGATAGTTTTGCGCAGTCACCAGATACAACGTTGGTGAATGGTATGCGCAACATCACTCTGGAAAACGTAGATGTAGCGCCCTCCATTGTCGATACCAAAAGTTGGCTTCTACTCAACCAGGACATCCAGATAGAGCTGGATGGGGCTGTTCATAATCTCTACAATTCCAAGCACGATCAGGCCGAAAAGCAGTTTCGGTCTCTGCGTCGGCGCTATCCACAACATCCCATGCCCTACTTCTTGATGGGCCTGAGCACATGGTGGAAAATCATGCCGAGCAACGTCACTAATACTATCTACGACAAGACGTTTTTTGCTTACATGGACACAGCCATTACCAAGGGGGAGCGGCTGTACGATATCGACAACAAAAATTACGAAGCCTGCTTTTTTCTTGCTGCTGCCTATGGGTTTGATGCCCGCCTGCACGCCGAGCGTCACGATCTGCGCAAGGCAACCGTCAGCAGCAAACGCGCCCTCGACTATCTCGATAAGAGCAAAGAAGCCAACGGTTTGAGCCCCGAGTTTCTGCTTGGGCAGGGGCTATTTAATTACTACGCTGCCTGGATTTCCGACGAGCACCCGTGGTTGCGCCCTATCTTACTGCTGTTTCCTAAGGGCAACCGGCAGCTGGGGCTGCAACAAATCAAGAATGTGGCCGCCAATGGAATGTACACTGGCCCTGAAGCCAAGTTTTTCTTGATGAAAATCTTAGGCAGCGAGCAGGAAAACAATTCTGCTGGAGCCTTACAAGTAGCTCGGCAACTAGCCGCTACCTACCCCGACAATGGTTACTTTGAACGCTACTACGCTATGCTCTGCTTCAACAACGGCGAGCACCGCAAGTGTGAACAAGTTAGCTTGGACATCCTGGATAAGCTGAACCGAGGCATGCCTGGCTACGAAGGATTTAGTGGTCGATACGCTACCTATTACTTAGGGTGGCTGAATCAGAACAAGTATAAGAACGCCGCAAAGGCCAAGGACTACTTTCAGCGATGTGTGGTTTTTTCGGAAGCTACGGGCCAAACTGGCGTTGGCTATTATGTACATGCCAACTACAACTTAGCCAAGATTGCCGATGAAGAGAATAACGTGGGGGCTGCTCGACGCTACTACCAGGTTGTACTAGAAAAGGCAGAGCGTAAATCAGATATCTATTACGAAGCCAAAGACTATCTCAAAACCCGCAAATTGATGAAGGCCAATGCTAGTCCGCAAGGCCCGGCCTACTCCTCGGACTACAAAGGCAAAAAGACTAATGCTAAGGCGCGCTTATCGTCCCTTGATGTAAAGTCCAGCCAATAGAGCTGTTTACACACTAGTATAAAGCACCATCACTACAAGCAGTGAAGCTGGCCAGGTGGCACCACTAATTTAGGTGCTGTTATCTGACCAGCTTATTCATCTATAATCCCAAATCAACCGCATTTGCAGATTAGGAATACTGCTACATATAGCTTCAGGTTAAGAATAGCTATCTGCAAGGATAGCATTCAATGGAAACACATGACAACAATAGGTTTGTAGCTTAAGTCTGGATGGTGATAAAGCAAAAGAGCCAGCCCTTACGGACTGGCTCTTTTGTCTTGCTAAGGCGAAACCTTACATTGGAGTTACTACACTACCACCGGAGCCGGCAGACGAGCTAGCATTACCGTTAGGCAAGTCAGCGTCTACACCTGGTAGGTTCAGATCCGGCAAGTCGTCGCTAAGAGGAACACCAGGATGCTCCTGTTTCCGCTCGCTAAGCGTTTCGCTACGGTCGGTACCAGCCATGTGTGCTTGGTAATTAGTTTGTACGCCATGAGGACGCTTACCAACCAAGCGCTCCAAGTCGTCTTGTAGCAGCACTTCCTTATCAAGGAGCTCTTTCGCTATTACTTCCAACTCGTGCCGACGCTCAGTCAGCAGTTCCTTGGTGCGGACGTAGGCGTTTTCGATGATGTTGCGCACTTCTTCGTCTATCATCTGCGAAGTAGATTCTGAATAAGGCTTCGAGAAGCCATACTCGTTCTGCCCTTTCGAATCGTAGTACGAAACGTTGCCCAACTTGGCGTTCATGCCATACATCGTCACGATGGAGTAAGCCATTTTGGTGATGCGCTCCAAGTCAGACAATGCACCGGTCGATATCTTACCGAACACAATTTCTTCGGCAGCACGACCGCCAAGCGTCATGCACATTTCGTCGGTGAGCTGCTCGGTGTTGTAGAGGAACTGCTCGCGGGGCAAGTATTGCGCATAACCCAAAGCAGCTACCCCACGGGGCACAATGCTTACTTTCACCAATGGATCGGCATGCTCTAAGAACCAGCCGGCAATGGCGTGACCAGCTTCGTGGTAAGCTACAATGCGCTTCTCATCGGGGCTAATGATCTTGTTCTTCTTCTCCAAGCCTCCAATAACACGGTCAACCGCGTCGGTGAAGTCTTGCATCGTAATCATCTTCTTGTCGCGGCGGGCAGCAATGAGGGCGGCCTCGTTGCAGACGTTGGCAATTTCAGCACCAGCAAAGCCAGGAGTTTGCGCAGCCAAACGGCGTGCTTCTACATCGGGGGCTAGCGTCAACGGCTTCAAGTGCACCTGGAAAATCTCGGTACGGCCATTGATGTCTGGCTTATCGATGCTGATCTGACGGTCGAAACGACCGGGACGCAACAAGGCAGAGTCGAGTGTATCCGGACGGTTGGTAGCAGCCAGGATGATAACGCCTGAGTCGGTGCCGAAGCCGTCCATTTCCACAAGCAGCGAGTTCAGCGTGTTTTCACGCTCATCGTTGCCACCGGGCATGTTGCCGCGCGAACGGCTACGACCTACGGCGTCAATCTCGTCAATGAAGATGATACAAGGAGCCTTGGACTTCGCTTGCTTGAACAAGTCACGAACCCGAGCAGCACCTACCCCCACGAACATCTCTACGAAGTCGGAACCCGAAAGAGAGAAGAATGGCACATCTGCTTCGCCGGCTACAGCTTTAGCCAGCAACGTTTTACCAGTACCGGGAGGGCCTACCAGCAAGGCTCCTTTCGGAATCTTACCACCGAGGATAGTGAATTTCGAAGGGTTCTTGAGAAACTCTACGATTTCCTGTACTTCCTCTTTCGCTTCCTCCAGACCTGCTACGTCTTTAAAGGTGATTTTCACTTTGTCGCCGCCTTCAAACAAAGCAGCACGGCTCTTGCCGATGTTGAAAATCTGCCCACCAGCTCCGGCACCACCGCTCATGCGGCGCATCAGGAACCAGAAGCCTACAAAGAGCAGGATAGTGAAGCCCCAAGTAGTTACAAGGTCGCCATAGCCGGTGCGCGTGTCGAACGTAATGCCGATACGCTGGTCAAGGGGCACGTTAGCCTGTAGCTTCTCGAAATCTTCTTTGAAGGTTTTCCCATCAACTACGCGGAAGCTGAACTGTGGGCTGGCCTCGAAGGTGAGAGGACCGCGGCGGCTCAGCAACGGCTTGTACTTGTCGGTGCGGAGCGCTTCGTTTTTCAACGAAACTTCTACCACCGAACGGTCGGTGAGCAGCCGTACATCTCGCACGTCGCCGGCGGTGTACATCTGCTCGAATTTCTGCTGGTTTATTTCAACTGTGTTGCCGCTCTGGTTGAAGAACAGCCATGCACACAGAAACAAAACCAGCCCAGCGAGTAGCCAGAGTTGCATACCGGGTTTGGGAGCCGGACTAGGCAACATGGGCTTTTTCTTTTTGGGCGTGTTATCTGACATGTATATGAATTAGCTAAGGCAAAAATTCAAAAGCGGAACACTCCGCTACTGCGTTTGTTCCCGTTGCTAGACGAAAACAACGACATTTTACTTTATCGAGCGGATACAGTTTCCTCTTCTATATAGCGGATTTCTGCATCCCCCCACAACTCTTCCAGGGCGTAGAACTGTCGCCGGTCGCGCAGGAACACGTGAACTACTACGTCCACATAGTCGAGCAGCACCCATTCGCGGTTCATTCGGCCCTCGGTCTGCCAGGGGTTTTGGCCCGTAAGTTTTTCTACTTCTTCCTCCACCGAACGCGCAATGGCGTCGATTTGGGTATCTGATGAAGCCGAGCAGACAATGAAATAATCTGCCACAGCATTTTTTAACTCTTTGAGATTCATCACGACGATATCCAGGCCCTTTTTCTCCTGCATACCACGTACTACTACCTCTGCCAACTTGTCCGAATCCTGCCGAACCAGGGTACTTTTCATGGGGTATTATTAGGTTTGATCTTCACAAAGTACGAAAAACACGTGGAGGCTCTTTCCCCCCAAACGTTATTCACGGGTCAACAAGTGGTTTCGTTGCCCGAATGTGCCTCCACAAATACGGAAGCACAGGATCTTATTCACAGAAACCGCGCCACCGACGGCTGCGTGGTAATAACCGACAAACAGACTGCCGGTCGGGGCCAACGTGGCAACCGCTGGGAAGCGGCCCCCGGCGAAAACCTAACGCTGTCGGTGGTGTGGCGCCCTACCTTCTTGCCCGCTCCCGACCAGTTTTTGCTTAGCCAAGCAGTAGCGCTGGCTGTACATGACTGGGCGGCAACTTTACTTGGCCCCGACCCCGCGCTTCGGGTGAAGTGGCCAAACGATATTTTTTTTGGTAACCGCAAGCTAGGAGGCATCCTGATTGAAAACACGCTTAGCGGCACAATGATTCAGCATAGTATCGTAGGAATTGGAATGAATATCAATCAGCGCGAATTTCAGGTGCCTACTGCCACCTCATTTAGTGCGCTGACGGGTCGTGCCTATGAACTGGCGCCGCTGGCCAGCCGGTTGCTTGAACACTTGGAGCGACGCTATTTGCAGCTGCGCGCTGGCCGCCTCGCCGCTATCCGGCACGACTACCGACAAGTGCTTTACCGTTACCAGCAACCGCATGTGTATGAGGTAGATGGCCAGCAAATCACCGGCGAAATTGTGGACGTTGATGAGGCTGGGCGCCTTGCGTTGTCGGTTAGCGGCCAGATTCGCCACTTCGACTTAAAACAGATTCGCTACATCTTATAATATCGGCCATTGGTCGATACAAAGAAGCGAAATGTATATCTTTTTATGAATATGCTTAGCTATAAGCAACCTTTACCTGTTGCTAAACGAGTAAAGTATAGAGCTTGTAAAATAATTGCTTTAAACCGAACGCAACCTTTTCGCTCTAAGCGTCATCTGTACAACGGTAAACATACTATTGTAGAGTTAGGCATGGTGCTTGTTTTAAGCAACAAAAGTGCTTTTGCTTTCAATGCAATAGGGTTTGCACTAAATAAATAAAAAGACCTATATTTGAAAACCTGACACACCGACAGATTTTCAACAAAGCATTACCACATGAAAATTTCTACTCGCTTAGTTGGATTGATGAGCCTTATGCTGGCTTCGTTTTCAACTTATGCAGCCACGGTTGTTGTGATGGTGGGCACCACAGTTGGAGGCAATCCAAATAACTTTTCGCCAAAGAACATTACCATCCGTCCTGGTGATGAGGTTCGTTGGGAATGGGCTTCGGGCACCCACCCGAGCGTGGCTGACGATGGAACATCTTTTGCAGCTTTCAATGTAAGCGCAAACACACCTGCCACGCGTGGTCCCTTCAATACATTGGGCACCATCACTTATCACTGCCAGCCTCATTCATTTCAAGCTACTCCTGGTGGTCCATGGGAAGGAATGGTCGGCAGTATTACGGTTACTAATACCCCGCAAGCTTCGCTTAATGCCAAGGCGGCAGGAGTTGCGCTGAGCGTGTACCCTAATCCGAGCAAAGGATTGGTGGTTGTAACGCTGAATCAGAAAGTAGGGCCTGAATACAAGCTGCGTTTGTCTAATGTGTTGGGCCGCGAAATTCGTTCGTTTGCCTTGCGCTCAGAAGCTTCTAACACGGGAATGCCACTCAACTTGTCGGATTTACCAGCGGGTATGTATTTCTACAGCCTTGTTCTAAACGACAAAGTCGTATCTACCAAGAGGTTTGTATTGCAGAACTAACCTGCTTGTTCATACTTGTCCTTTCAAGGAAGCGGCCACAGATGTTGGCCGCTTTTTTTGTGGGCGTTACCTAGCAAGTGCAGTTTTAGCTAGTAAACAGAGCACTGCACGGCGGGATTTATTGTCTACTTTTGGCGTTCTACAACTTTCCACTCTTGCTTAAAAGCCCGCGTCAGGCGACGACGGCCGGGGCCTGCCCCATCTACTAATTACCGTATGCGCTCATACAAAAGCCTGAATAACTTGGTCGGTTGGCTGGTGTTTGCCATTGCTACCGTTGTTTACTTCATCACCTTGGAGCCCACGGCTTCATTCTGGGACTGCGGCGAGTTTATTGCCTGCTCTTACAAGCTACTGGTTCCTCACCCTCCTGGAGCCCCGCTGTTTCTGCTGCTTGGCCGGTTGTTTTCGCTGCTTTCTTTCGGCGACGTAACCAAGGTGTCGGTGCTGATCAATGCGCTATCGGGGTTGAGTAGCTCGTTCACAGTACTTTTCTTGTTCTGGACTATCACCATCTTGGCCAAGAAGTTGGTACTGCACCATTCAGGAGCAGTAGGTCACTCGGTACCCGGTGCACCTGAACCTACCTTCGGCCAAACCCTCCTGATTCTGGGTTCGGGCGTGGTAGGAGCCTTATCTTTTGCCTTTTCTGATTCGTTCTGGTTCAATGCGGTTGAAGGCGAGGTGTACGCTATGTCGTCGTTGTTTACGGCGGCTGTCGTTTGGATTATGTTGAAGTGGGAAAACCGTGCCCACGAATCAGACTCTGATAAGTGGCTGATTTTGATTGCCTACGTAATTGGCCTCTCTATTGGGGTCCACTTGCTGAACTTGCTGGCCGTACCGGCACTGGCTTTCATCTACTACTATCGCCGTACCCAAAACCCTACTACCATGGGAGGCATCATCACGTTGGTATTAAGCCTCGTGCTGGTCGGTTTGGTGATGGTAGGCATTATTCCCGGTCTGCCTTCGTTGGCGGGCGGGTTCGAGGTATTCTTCGTAAACAGTGTGGGGCTGCCCTTCAACTCGGGCATTGTTATTTTCCTGTTGCTGTTTGTTGGCTTGTTGGTGTTAGGCTTCCGCTATTCTGTTCAGAAGCGCAACCGTCTGCTCAACACGGCTATGTTGAGCTTGGTGTTCATTCTGATTGGTTATTCCAGCTACCTCATCGTTCCAATTCGGAGCAGCTACCACCCTACCATCAACGAAAACAACCCCGAGGATGTGCTCAGCTTTGTGAGCTACCTCAAGCGTGAGCAATACGGCGACCGGCCGCTGCTCTACGGTCCGCAATTCAACGCCCGCCCCATCCGCTACGATGAAGGAGCTCCGCGTTATGTGCGGGAAGGCAACAAATATGTAGTAGCCGAAAAGCGGCAAGTTGTGGTGTATGATGATGCCGACAAAATGCTGCTGCCCCGCATCTACAGCCCGCAGCCCGAGCACATCTACAACTATCAGAAATGGGTGGACATTCAGGAAGGCGTGAAGCCTACCATGGGTCAAAACCTTTCGTTCTTGTTCCGCTACCAAATGGGCCACCAGTTCTGGCGCTATTTCCTCTGGAACTACGTGGGCCGGGAAAGCGACATCCAGCAGTCTGGCGGGTTGTGGCCTTGGCAGGCCAGCAATAGTGGGGTGCCAGAGCGTATGGCTGACAGCAAAGCTCGCAACAACTTCTTTGCTATTCCGCTCATTCTGGGTTTGATCGGCTTGTTCTACCAGTCGCGCCGTGATTCGCGCAATGCCTTAATTGTGGGGCTGCTGTTCGTGTTTACGGGTTTGGCCATTGTGGTTTACCTCAACCAGCCGCCCATTGAGCCGCGCGAACGGGATTACACCTTCACCGGGGCCACGTACGCCTATGCCATCTGGATAGGGTTGAGCGTGCTAGGCTTAGCCGAGTTGTTGCGTTCGGTGCTGAAAGCTGACTCGGGCCGGGCTGTGGTTGCCACTGTGATAGGCCTATTAGCGCCGGCTCTGCTATTGGGCCAAGGCTGGAACGACCACGACCGGTCGGGCCGCTATAACTCCGTGGATTCTGCGAAAAACCTGTTGAATTCGCTGCAGCCGAATGCTATCCTGTTCACCAACGGCGACAACGACACGTTCCCGCTCTGGTACGCACAGGAAGTAGAAGGCGTACGCACCGATGTGCGCGTGGCCGTGCTGAGCTACCTGAACACCGACTGGTATATCCAGCAGATGAAAAACCGCTCGTACAAGTCGCAGCCGCTGCCTATTTCCATGCCTGCCGACCGCTACAAGCAAGGCACCAACGACTACCTGCCCTACGCCGAGAATCCGGCCGTAAAGCAAATCAACCTGAAGGAATTCATTGGGCTTGTGCGCGAGAACAGCGACTTGCTAAAAGTGTCGTACGACGAGAGCGGCCCATCCATGATGTCGTTCCCGAGCCCCAACTTCTACCTCGACGTGGACACAACGGCGGTAGAGCAATTGGGCATTGTGCCAAAAGACCGCCGCAAGCAGCTTGTGACGCGCATGGAATGGAACATGGGCAAAGGCGCCATTGAGAAGAAGAACCTGGTTATTCTAGACATGCTGGCCTCCAACAACTGGAAGCGGCCCATCTATTTCTCCAGCACCGTAGCAGGCGGCGACTTCATGAACATGCAGCCCTACTTCCAGCTAGAGGGCATGGCCTACCGAGTGCTGCCGATCAAGGACCCCAACTACCAGCCCCGTGGCGACGAAGGCTATGTAGCAAAGGATTTGATGTATGAGAGCTTAATGAAAAAGTTCGCCTACCGCGGCCTCAATGACCCAGGCGTGTTCTACGACGAAAACAACTTGCGCTTTCCAGCCAACTACCGCGACAAGTTCGCACGCCTGGCCAACGCGTATCTAGCTGAAGGCAATAAGGCGAAAGCCAAAGAAGTGCTTGACAAGTGCTTTGCCGCTATGCCCGATGCCAGCATTCCGTACGACTATTATGCGCCGCAGTTTGTACCAGCGCTGGTAGCAGTGGGCGAACAAAGCCGTGCCAACGACATCATGGATAAGATGATCAGCCGTGCGCAGGTAGCCCTCCCCTTCTACCAGACGCACAACCCGGCGCTGTTCGATATGGAAAATCAAACCTATTTGCTGAGCGTGCAAAGCGTGTACCGCGCCGCCGAAGAAATTGGCGACAAAGGCCGCGCCAGCAAGGCACTGGAGTTACTAAATCAGTATTATCCGCGGCAGTAGCAGTAAATAGTAACCAGCGGTAACGCGAAGTTCCACTTCGTGAGCGTTCAACGGATCCATTGTTGGGTTGTCGTTTTACGTTCACGGAGTGGAACTTCGCGTTACAGCCTTTATGCCGTTTTTCATGAGAGCTTATTTGCTGTTGTTGCTTTTACTGGTGGAGTTTTTGCCTGCCAATGCCCAAAAGCGAGAATTCTCCGACCAGTACCGCATCGACCGGCGCGTGCAGCTTGACACGCGCCGGGAGGGCGACAGTTTGCGGATTTATCTGCGTTTCCCCAATGGCAATGCCGTTCGTCAGGGCCAACCGCTGCGCATCTCGGCTTGGCCGACGTATGACGCGCGCCGCCCGCTCTGGACCGATACAGTTCGCCACTTTGCCCGGCGCATTCGCCTTGATGGAGCAGCGGCCCGCGTGGACTTCTGCTTGCCTATTTCCCGATTGACGAGCGGCACAGTGCTCAGTATGGCCTGCGCCCCTGCCGCCGAAGCTGCCACCGGCGACGCCGCTTGGTTACCTCTGACTACCCCCTTGCTTTCGCGGCCTTATCTGCTCACCGATACCTTAGGCACGCCCCTGATGCGCCGCTCGGTGCGAGCCGGTGAGGTGTTTTATGTGGACCGTTATGGTCAGGACTTACCGGTGTTGGTGCGCCGTTACGCAGCTCCTTTTGTGCCTTCATTGCCACCCCATGCCAACCCGGCCCGCCAGTCGTCGGCTCCCCCTACGCTCTCCGTCAGCGATTCGCTAGCGTTTGCGGCGGGTTTGCCTGTGATGCTGTCAGAGGCAGGACTCTACACCGTGCGACTAGCTGGCGAGAAAGGGCTGATGGGTGTCTTGGTTACCGATGAAGATTATCCAGACCTCACCACGGCCGATGAGCTAATTCAACCCTTAGTTTATCTGACCACCTCAGTGGAGCGCAAGAAGCTCTACGACGCACCCAATCCCAAGCGGGCCGTGGATCAGTTCTGGTTGAATGCTGCCGCCGGACAACAAGCCATAGCTCGGCAGGCCATCCGAACGTATTACGGCCGGGCCAAGGCGGCTAACCAATTGTTTGTCGCACACAAAGCGGGCTGGATGACCGACCGAGGCATGCTGTACATAGCACTGGGCCCACCCGATGCCGTGTACCGTACGGCCCAGGAGGAACGCTGGGTATACCATGGCATCGACAATGGGGCATCTTCTACTTATACGTTCCGGTGGAAACCCAGTACCTTTGCGCCCGAACACTATGAATTGGTGCGCCAGCCTGAGTACGAACGACTTTGGTATGCCGCCGTGGAGCAATGGAGAAAAGCAACGACGACCGCCCTCGGCCGCTAAAGGAGCGCCGCACTTACTACGATTCGGAAAACCGTCCGGTGCCCCGTACCCCGCGACGGGATACAGGCCGCCCCGGATCCAATGACGAAGCCCCAAGTGGCTATCGTCGCCCCGAAAGCCGGCCAGTCGGCAACGACAGCCGCCCAGAAGGCCCACGCAACAGCGAAGGCCGTTCCTTCGATAAAGAAAAACCGCGCTATACCAATCGACCCGCTGCTGCCGACCGCAGCATCGACATGCTGTTTGGCTTGCGCCCTATCATGGAAGCCCTGAGTGCTGGCCGGACGCTGGAAAAAATCTTTCTGTTGCGGGGTACTAAGAACAGCCTTACACAGGAAATCAACGACCTGGCCCGGCAGCAGGGTATTCCGGTGTCGTCGGTGCCGGTGGAAAAGCTCGATGGCCTGACTCGCAAAAACCACCAAGGCGCAGTTGCCTTCGTGTCCCCCATCGACTACATGCCGCTCGACAGCATTCTGGCCGGGCTGTATGAGGAAGGTAAAGTGCCGTTCCTGCTGATTCTGGATCGGGTGACGGACGTGCGCAACTTCGGCGCCATTGCCCGCAACGCCGAGTGTATGGGCGTAAACGCCATTGTAGTACCCGCCCGGGGCGCGGCCCAAATCAATGGCGACGCTGTGAAAACGTCCGCGGGTGCCTTGAACCTCGTGCCCGTGTGTCGCGAAGCTAACTTGAAAGATACTATCACGTTCCTACGGGAATCGGGTGTTCAGATTGTAGCGTGTACCGAGAAAGCCGATGCCAGCCTAGAAGCCGGCACTGTGGACCTCACCGGGCCCGTAGCCGTACTTATGGGTTCCGAAGAAGACGGTATTTCCCCCGAGTACCTCCGCCTCTCCGACCACCGTCTGCGCATTCCTATGACCGGCCAGATTGGCTCGCTCAACGTTTCGGTTGCCAGCGGCATCATGCTATTTGAGGTGCTGCGGCAGCGGTTAATAAAAAGCTAGCTGTCTTTTCTAAGCATCAATAGAGATTTTACTAAATGAAATAAGCCCTTGCTGTTTGCACAGCAAGGGCTTATTTCATTCTAAATAGTTGGATTAACTAGTTGTACCCTACTCCCTTCTTAGCTTTCACGTCAGCTACGAACTCCTTCACGCGTTGCTCCTCGGTGCGCTTGCAGATAAGGAGTACGTTATCGTACTCGGCAATGATATACCCATCAAGGCCTTGCACAACCACTAGGCGCTCTGATGGGGTTTTGATAACGCACTCCGTGGTATCGTACAGAATGGCGTCGCCATCGATAACGTTGTTGTTTTCGTCGCGGCGGCCCATGCGGTGCAGCGAATCCCAAGTACCAAGGTCACTCCAACCGAAATCAGCGGGCAGCACGAACACGTTGTCAGCCTTCTCCATGATGCCGTAGTCGATGCTGATGTTGCGGCAGCGGGAATAAGCTTCAGTGATAAAATCTTCTTCTTGCGCAGTACCTAGCTGCTCTTGGCCATCGTCGAATACCTCGGCAATGTCGCTCAGATACTGGTGGAACGCCTGCACGATAACGTCAGCACGCCACACAAACAGGCCCGAATTCCAGAGGAAGTCGCCGCTTTGCAGGAACATTTGCGCCAGTTCCAAATTCGGCTTCTCTGTGAATGTTTTAACCTTCTTCAACCCGTTGGGCAGGCTGCTGGCTTCCTCGTCGATGTATTGGATGTAGCCATAGCCCGTGTCGGGGCGGGAAGGCTGAATGCCAAGCGTGATAAGCACCTCGTGCGTGCGTGCCACATCAACGGCCTGACTGATAATGTGCCGGAACTCTTCTTCGCGCAATACGGCATGATCAGCGGGCGACACGACAATAACGGCTTGCGGATCGCGCTTGGCAATGCAGTAGCTGGCGTAGGCAATGCAAGGGGCCGTGTTGCGCCCGATAGGTTCTCCCAGGATTTGGTCGGCAGGCAGATCGGGCAGATGCTGCTGTACTAGCTCCTTATAGTCTCTATTGGTAACGACGAATACATTCTCGGGTGGACAGATACCCGCAAACCGGTCTACGGTCAGTTGGAGCATTGAGCGGCCCACGCCTAGTACATCATGGAATTGTTTGGGATGGTTGGTACGGCTAAAGGGCCAAAAGCGGCTACCAATGCCGCCCGCCATCACGACGAGATAGGTGTGTTGCGTCATAAATCAGAAACTGCTGTTGCAGCTAAGGTGTTGGAAGTATGCAAATATCTAACTTTAAAAGGAACCGTGAAGAGGTATCCTATAAGACCAGGTAGTGAAGGCACTCAATAGTACCTCATCTTCGTTTAAACTAGCCCTTCACGTAGCAAATCGTGCAGGTGAATGAACCCGCAAAACTGCCCCTGCTCCGTTACAATAAGCTGCGTGATGTTGCGCTCCTGCATTCGGGCCAGGGCCTCTACAGCGAAATCATCTACATCAACGGATACTGGGTTGGGGGTAAGAATATCACTGGCCCGCACATCCTCTAGGCGGCCAGCAAACGCGCTGAGCATCCGGCGCAAGTCACCATCCGTGATAATGCCCCGAAGCTGCCCGGCCGCGTCGAGCACGGCAGTGGCACCAAGCCGCTTGCCCGATATTTCAAGGATAATTTCTTTGAGCGGCGCGCTTTCCAGCACTTGAGGCTGCTGGTTCTGGCGGCTCAAATCGCCCACCTTTAAATAAAGCTGCTTGCCGAGGGTGCCACCGGGGTGCAAGCGAGCAAAATCCTGCCGCGTAAAGTCCCGGCTTTCCAGTAAGCACACGGCAAGGGCGTCGCCGAGGGCCAAGGCTGCGGTGGTGCTCGTAGTAGGCGCTAGGTTGTGCGGGCAGGCTTCGCGCGTGACGGGGGCATGCAGGATGTAGTCGGCGTGCAAGGCCAGATAGGAATCGGCATTGCTAACGAGAGCCGCCATGGGCACGCCTTTGCGCTTAAGCAGCGGCACCAGCACTTTTATTTCGGGTGTGTCGCCGCTTTTGCTGATGGCCACCACAAAATCCTCGGGCTGTATCATGCCCAAGTCTCCGTGGATGGCGTCGGCGGCGTGCATAAATAAAGCGGGAGTACCTGTGGAGTTGAGGGTGGCCACAATCTTACTGGCTATGTGCGCGCTCTTGCCGATGCCCGTAACCACTACTCTGCCTTGCAAAGCAAGTATTGCTCCCACACATAATGCAAAATCAGGCGTCTGTTCAATAGCCTCAGCTACGCCCATGATTGCTTCCGCTTCACTGAGCAGCACTTTTTTTGCAATGGAATGAAGTTCGTTTTGCGGTTTCAATCTAAATTTGATTAGGTATTGAGTATTGAAGGCGAGACCGAGCGCGGTTTTATCTTACTCTTCAGTATCTCTTACCGAATACTTCAAAATTCCTTAGATTGAGATAAGCAACCTGCTATGTGGTTACTGCTTATCTGAATCTTCCAACCGAGCAAGTGAGAATGTCAATGCCAGCCGTGAACAATGTAATCAGCCAAGGAGCTGATTTGAAGGGCAAGTTAAAGGAAGTTTTTGGGTACGGGCAGTTCCGCGGTACGCAGGAGGCCATCATCCAGAACGTTATTGAGGGGCATAATACCTTCGTTATTATGCCTACCGGAGCCGGTAAAAGCCTTTGCTACCAGCTACCGGCACTCGTACTGCCCGGCACGGCCATTGTCATTTCCCCACTCATCGCCCTGATGAAAAATCAGGTAGACCAGCTCAACGCTTTCGGCGTGAATGCCCAGTTTCTGAACTCGACCTTAACCAAGGCCGAAATGAACCGGGTAAAGAAAGATGTTATTAGCGGCGACGTGAAGCTGCTCTACGTAGCGCCCGAGTCGCTGACCAAAGATGAAACCATTGATTTTCTGCAGAAGGCTACCGTTTCGTTTGTAGCCATCGACGAGGCACACTGTATCTCGGAGTGGGGCCACGATTTCCGCCCCGAGTATCGCCGGATTCGCGGCATCATCGACAACATTGGGCAGGTGCCAATTATTGCCCTCACGGCCACGGCCACGCCCAAAGTACAGCTCGACATCCAGAAAAACCTGCAGATGGACGACGCCAGCGTTTTCAAGACGTCGTTCAACCGCACCAACCTTTACTACGAAGTTCGGCCTAAGCACAATACCAAGAAGCAGCTGATTCAGTATGTGAAGCAGCGCAAAGGCTTGGCAGGCATTATCTACTGCCTCAGCCGCAAGAAGGTAGAAGAAATTGCTGAGCTACTGAAAGTCAACGATGTACGGGCTCTGCCCTACCACGCCGGCCTCGACCCGCACGTGCGCATGGCCAACCAGGATGCCTTCCTCAACGAGGACTGCGACGTGATTGTGGCCACGATTGCCTTTGGTATGGGCATCGACAAACCCGACGTGCGCTTCGTAATTCACTACGATACCCCGAAGAGCATTGAGGGCTACTACCAAGAAACGGGCCGCGGCGGCCGCGACGGCCTCGACGGTGACTGCCTGATGTTCTACAGCTACGATGACATCGTGAAGCTGGAGAAATTCAACAAAGACAAACCCGTAACGGAGCGCGACAACAGCAAACTGCTGCTCCAAGAAATGGCCAACTACGCCGATTCGGCGGTGTGCCGGCGCAAGCAGCTGCTGCACTACTTCGGCGAGCATTTCGAGAAAGACTGCGGCTTCTGCGACAACTGCAAACACCCAAAGGAGCGGTTTGAAGCGCAACACGAGGTGGAGCTGGCCCTGAAAGCGGTAGTCCAAACCGAACAGCGGTTCGGCCTCGACCACATTGGCACCGTGCTGATGGGCATGAACAACGCGCACGTGGAAAGTTACGGCCACAACGGCTTGCCTATCTATGGCCAAGGCAAAGACCATGATGCCCAATATTGGCACTCGCTGTTGCGTCAGTGCTTGATTTTTGGTTTGTTAGAGAAGGACATTGAAAATTTTGGTGTTGTAAAAATCTCCGACAAGGGTATGGACTTCATTGAAAATCCTCATTCAATAAAGCTCACGAAAGACCACGACTACGACGAAGAAGTAAAAGAAGAGCAGGAGCAGGAAGAGGTACAGCAAGCCGCTGGCCACGACGAAAACCTGTTCGAGATGCTGAAGGCACTACGCAAGAAGATGGCCAAGGAAAAGGAGTTGCCTCCTTACGTTCTTTTCCAAGACCCGTCGCTGAAGGAAATGGCCACCACGTTCCCGACCAAGCTCGAGGAATTGGCGCACGTGGGAGGCGTAGGCCAAGGCAAGGCGCAGAAGTTTGGTCCTCCTTTCCTGGCGCTCATCAAGAAGTACGTCGAGGAAAACGACATCATGACGGCTTCCGACGTGGTGGTGAAATCGGCTGTCAACAAGTCGAAAATCAAGATTTACATCATTCAGCAGATCGACAAGAAGATGGACCTGGAGGAAATTGCTTCCTCAAAGGGCATCGACATGCGCGAGTTGATGGAGGAAATCGAGCACATCTGCTACTCCGGCACCAAGCTCAACCTCGACTACTATATTAACGGCATCCTGGACGAAGAGCGCCAAGAGGAAATCTACGACTACTTCATGTCGGCCAACACCGACAACATTGCCGTGGCCCTCAAAGAGCTAGGCACCGACGACTACACCGAAGAGGACTTGCGCTTAATGCGCATTAAGTTCTTGAGCGAGGTAGCCAACTAGTGCCTCTAATTTGTAGGTGACGCTATGTGCGTGTTGGTTTTGAAACCGATTCTTAACAAAAAAGCCGCTTCCTTACGGGAGCGGCTTTTTTGTTGGGTCTTATGCTATCCTGCGTCAGCTGAGGATGATTATGTTACACTTTCTAGGTGATAAGTACTGCAAACCAGCTACCTTCAAAGCCTCTCTTTTCAACCTCATCCTTCAATGTCCATTCATACTTCTTTTACATCCGTGCGGGCAGGCCTGACACTGGTGGTTAGCTCCCTAGCCGTGCTCAGCGTGGCGGCAGCTTCCAATCCGCTAACGCCGGCGTTCAACCAGCCTATTGCCTTTGCCAAAGTCACGAAGGCGGATGTGCAGCAGGCGACAGCTACAGTTATTGCAGGTACCAAAGCTTCGCTAAATACGATCTACAATGTACCGGCCGGCAAGCGCACGTTTGCCAACACGATGGTGGCCTTCGATAATCTCAGCGACGATATCGACCGGGTAGCGGGTCCCATCAGCATTCTGTTTAATGCTAGCCCCGACTCCACCATCCGCAACCAGGCCCAGAAAAGTCTGGCCCAAATCAGCAAATATGGCAACGAGTTGGCGTTAGACGAGAAGCTATACCGGGCGGTAAAAGACTACTCGAAAACCAAGGAAGCCCAGACCCTAACCGGTGCGCACAAGAAGTTTCTGACCGAAACCATCGAGGAGTACGAGCGCAACGGCTTTGCTCTCACGCCCGAGAAACGCAAGGAACTGCAACAGCTCAACGACAAGATTGGCGACTTAAGCATTGCATTCGGAGCCAATATTGCCAAGGACCAAAGCTTCCTGATGGTGAGCGAAGCCGACATGAAGGGCCTGCCCGACGACTTCAAGAAAAGCCGCCCTAAGGTCGGCGACGCCTACCGCATTGGGGTGGACGGCCCGACATACAGCACGTTTATGAAGTACGCCGAGTCGGAGGCCATGCGCAAACAGCTCTACACGCTGTATAACAATCGGGCTGCCGACACCAACCTGGAGGTGCTGAAACAGATACTAATTGAACGTCAGAAGAAGGCACAATTGCTAGGTTACAAAACCTACGCCGCCTATCAAACCAGCAGCCGCATGGCCAAAACGCCCGAAACGGTGTGGGCTTTTGAAACCAAGTTGGTAGACCGGGTGAAGCAGAAAAGCCAGCAGGACTTAGAAGAACTGCTAGTAGTGAAGCGCGCCTACCTGAAAGACCCAAGTGTGAAGACCATTGCGCCCTGGGAAAGCAGCTTTTACAGCAATCTGCTGATGAAAGACAAATACCAGCTTGATGCCGAGAAAGTAAAGGAGTACTTCGAAGTGAACCACGTGGTAGATGGCTTGTTCCAGACCACGCAGCAGTTATTCGGCTTGAAATTCAACGAGGTGAAGGAGCCTTCGGTGTGGCACAAGGATGCGCGTATGTTTGAGGTGCAGCGCGACGGCAAGCTCATCGGCCGTTTCTACATCGACCTGTTTCCGCGTGAAAACAAATACACCCACGCCGCGTGCTTTGGCATAGAATCGGGTAAGGCAACGGCCAAGGGCTATCAACTGCCCACAGCGGCGCTGCTTTGCAATTTCAACGCGCCCACGCCCGGTAAGCCGGCCCTGATGAGCCACAGCCAAGTGGTTACCTTCTTCCACGAGTTCGGCCACGTGATGCACAACATGGTAACCACGGCCGAGCTGTCAAGCCAATCGGGTACCAGCGTGAAGCGCGACTTTGTGGAAGCTCCTTCGCAGATTCTGGAGAACTGGGCCTGGAACTACGATGCTCTCAAGACCTTCGCTAAGCATTACCAGACTGGAGAGGTATTACCCAAACCGCTGTATGACAAGATGTGGGCCGCTCGCAACGTCGGCTCGGGCATTGGCGCCTCACAGCAGATTCTGTACGGCACCCTTGACATGACCTTGCACGACAAGTTCGACCCGAATGGCACCGAAACAACCACCGAAGTGCTAAAGAAGCTGCAAAACCAGCTTACTCCCTTCGCCTACCTCGATGGCACCAATATGCAGGCTGCGTTTGGCCACTTAACGGGCTACGCCGCGGGCTACTACGGCTACTTGTGGTCGAAAGTGTATGCCGAGGACATGTTCTCAGTGTTCGAGAAGAACGGCGTGATGGACCAGAAGACCGGCCTCCGCTACCGCGACATGATTTTGGCCAAAGGCGGCACCGACGACGAATACACCCTCGTGAAGAACTTCCTCGGCCGCGAGCCGAACCAAGAAGCATTCTTCAAATCGTTGGGATTGTAGGTATTACTGATCGTCGGCCTTTTGGATGAGTGCCAACCAACTAAAAACAAAACGGCTTGTAGCATCTGCTACAAGCCGTTTTGTTTTTGGGCTAGCGCCAAAAACTAGCAATACTCTTCGAAAGCGCCTTGCAAGTTGTTGACGATGCGCATCATGTCGTTGCCTTCGATGTGGTAACGCTCAATCATGTGCACCAGCTCGCCGTCTTTGAAGAGGGCAATAGCAGGGCTGCTAGGAGGATAAGGCAATAAATGCTCGCGGACCTTCGCCACGGCTTCGGTCTCCATGCCGGCAAATACCGTCACAAGCTTAGTGGGCTTCTTTTCGGAGCTGGCAACGGCCAGTTTCAGGGCGGGGCGGGCTTTGCCAGCAGCACAGCCACACACCGAGTTAACGGCTACCAATACGGTACCGCTTTGCTCGTTGAGGACGGCGTCCACTTCTTCGGGGGTCATGAGTTGCTCGAAACCGGCCTCCACGAGGTCCTGACGAATCGGTGCTACCATGTATTCGGGGTACGTAGCCATAGGTAAAAGCTAGGCGTTGGGGTGAGAGGTGAAAAAACAACGAGCCATAGTGGGTCGTTGGTGTTGCAAAAATACGCAAACATCAGCGGCTTATAGGAAGTTTGATTTATAGCTGATCTTCTGCTGGAAAGCCTAGTACTGGCGCGTTTCAATGCTTTAAAAATGCTGTTGAAACCATGAGCTCAATATTGCCCCTAGTGAGTTGTATTAGCTTGTGCGTTCACAACCTAGAGGGTATAGTTCTTCGTAACCTCAGCAACATAGCCGCTACTATAGAGTACATGTTCTGTTCACACCTATGACCTACACTGAATTCAACGCTTCCCTCACCCAACAAACACCGCCAACTGGCTTATCGCCACTACTACAGGCGCTGTGGTATGCCGGCCGCGACGAGTGGTCAAATGCTCATGACATAGCGCAGGAGCACGAAGGCGAACCACTTTATGATTGGCTGCATGCCTTGCTGCACCGGCAGGAGGGCGACGCCAGCAACGCGGCCTATTGGTATCGTCGTGCCGGCCAGCCAGTTTTCCACGGCACGATCCGGCACGAGTGGGAAACGTTGACTCGTACGCAGTTACCAGCTTAACTAATTCCCAAAGGCTGCTACTTCATCTAAGTAAAGTTATAACAATCAATAAATTATCGATGCATTTAATCGTGTTTGCGCAATAAAAATTATATTTATCCAGTCAAAGCAAATTGCCTGGATGTGATGTGGAAATATTTATTCTTAACGGCTACCCTCGGTCTTACTAGTCTCGCAACGCAGGCACAGGTAGATTCGGTACGGGCCTCTACCCTGCCGCCCGCCCAACAAGCGGAGAAGCTCTATAACAGCGGCGTGTTGAAATTCAACCAGAAAAGCTACCGTGCGGCACTACAGGATTTCGACCGGGCATTGGCCCTGCGCCCTGATTTCGCCAAGGCTTTCTACAACCGCGCTACTACGCGCTACGAGTTAAAAGATTACCAGCCAGCCGTGCAGGACTACGACGAGGCGCTGAAGCTTGAGCCCACGAGCGGCACTGCCTACTTCGGGCGGGCGCAGGCCCGCGAGGCGCTAAAGCAAGCTGCAGAGGCAGAGCAGGACTATACTAAAGCAGTGGAAGTCAATGCGGCTTACGCTCCTGCTTGGTATTACCGGGGCGCTCTACGCTTCGAAAAAGCTGAATACGCCGCTGCCAAAGCCGATTTCGATCAAGCCATCAAGGCCGACCCGAATTACGCCTACGCTTGGCACGACCGGGGCAGCGCGCAGCGCCAGCTCAACAACTACCCCGCCGCCATTCAGGACTACACGAAAGCGCTGGCCCTGCAACCCGAACTGCTGCCAGCCCTACTGAACCGCGCCGGCACCAAGCGCAAAGCTGGCGACCTGAAAGGTGCCTTGCAGGACTACGCCGATTATCTTCAGAAAAAGCAGGACAACCCTACCGCCTACACCAACCGCGGCGCTACGCGCTACGAGTCGGGCGACTACAAAGGAGCCGTCGAGGACTTTGGCCGCGCCGTGGCTCTTGATGGCACTTACGCTTTTGCCTGGAACAACCGCGCCGCTTCCTACCTCAAACTCGAAGACTACAAGAAAGCGGAAGCCGACGCCAGCAAAGCCATTGCCCTGAATCCGCAGTATGCCGAAGCGTATCTGAACCGTGGTCATGCCCGTGAAATGCTTCGCAACACCGATGGCGCCTGCCAGGATTGGCGCAAAGCAGCCGAATTAGGCTTGGAAATAGGCACCAATTATGCCGCCAACTCCGGCTGCGGCGAAAGTAAATAAAGAGTAACTGAGTAGCGGAGCAACTGAGCAAGAACAACTCTGCGGCTCCTGCGGGGACTGCACTAGCTCGACCAGCCTCGCCTAATTCTGCGCTTTACCTGCGAAAAAATGCACAAGTATTTACTAGCCTTCTTGCTGTTTTCCACTGCCGCGCACGCTCAAAGTGTAGAATTCAGCAAAGAGAGATTCGGCAATAATAAAGACGGCCTGAAGGCTGCGCTCAAGGAAATTAAGTCGGGGGATGAGTGGTACCTCTCGGACCCGCCGCGTTATGAGCAGGCCCTCCCGCATTACCTCGAAGCGCAAAAGCTTAATTCCGAAAACGCGGAGCTCAACCTCAAAATCGGGGATTGTTATCTGCATTCCGGCTTTAAGCCGCGCGCCCTAAATTTTCTGCAGAAAGCGTATCAGCTCAATTCGGGGGTTGACCCTCGCATTCATTACTTGCTGGGCCGAGGCTTGCACCTGAATGGCAAGTGGAAAGAGGCCATAGCCGAATACAAGCAGGCCACGCCTGCTACTGGCACCAAAAACACGGCGGCCTTCACGCAAGACATTCAGAAGAAAATTCTGGAGTGTGAAAACGGCCGGAAGATGGTGGAAAAGCCCGTGCGTGTGTTTATCGACAACGCAGGCCCCGGCGTCAACTCCCCCTATCCCGATTACGGCCCGGTTATTTCCGCCGATGAATCGGTGATATTGTTTACCTCGCGGCGGCAGGGCTCGACGGGAGGAGAAAAAGACCCGGAGTCGGGAGGCTTTTTCGAGGACGTCTACCAAAGTAGCCGCGAAGGCGACACCTGGGGCACCGCTCG
Organism: Hymenobacter sp. YC55; assembly: GCF_029433095.1. Taxonomy (GTDB): domain Bacteria; phylum Bacteroidota; class Bacteroidia; order Cytophagales; family Hymenobacteraceae; genus Hymenobacter. The sequence continues at coordinate 1,122,541 of NZ_JARNTX010000002.1, read as the reverse complement.
CAACCTTGGCGAAACGGTAAACTCTGCCGGTCATGATGCTACCGTAGGTCTTTCCCCCGATGCGCAACGGATGCTGGTGTACGTGGAAGACAACGGCGGCGACCTGAACGAGGCCAACTTGCGCGGTGCTACCTGGGCTAAGCCGCAGCGCCTCGGCAACCGCATCAACAGCAAAGCCCATGAATCGTCGGCTGCTTACACGCCCGACGGCAAGAGTTTGCTGCTCGTATCGGACAAACCCGGCGGCATAGGCGGGCGCGACATATACAAAGTTGAAATAGATGGCCGTGGCGCAGCCGTGAACCTAGGGCCCACCATCAATACGCCGTATGGTGAGGAAGGGGTGTTCCTTCACCCCGATGGTAAGACGATGTATTTTTCTTCGGAAGGCCATAGCTCTATGGGTGGCTACGACATCTTCAAGTCTACCTTCCAGAACGGGAAGTGGAGCACGCCTGAGAACTTGGGGTGGCCGATCAACACTCCCGACGACGACGTATTTTTTGTTATTTCTGCTTCGGGCCGACATGGCTATTACTCGTCGTTCCGCGACGACGGCTTGGGCTCAAAGGATATCTACCAGATTACATTCCTCGGGCCTGAGAAGCCGCCAATGCTCAGTCAGGAAGACCAGATGCTAGCCTCTCGGGCTTTGCCAGTGAAGGAGACGCTGCTAGCTCCGCCGGTGCCAGTCGCCACGGCGCAAGTTACTATTCTGAAAGGCACTGTAACCGACGACGCTACCAAGCAGCCCTTGGAAGCCACTATCGACGTAATAGACAACTCTCTGAACCAAACCATTGCCTCGTTCCGGTCGAATGCGCAATCGGGACGCTACTTGGTGTCATTACCGTCGGGCGTTAACTATGGCATTGTAGTGAAGCAGGAGGGCTACCTCTTCCATTCGGAAAACTTTGACTTGCCAGCCGGGGCCGCTTATTCAGAAGTTGTCAAGGATATTCCGCTCAAGAAGCTAGATGTGGGGGTGAAAGTTGTGCTCAACAATATCTTCTTCGATTTCGACAAAGCGACGCTGCGCAAAGAAAGTACGGGGGAACTGGTGCGGCTACAAACTTTGCTTTCAGAAACACCCGCCCTGCGCCTGGAAATATCCGGCCACACCGACAACGTGGGCAATGCGAACTATAACAAGGATCTGAGCCAGCGCCGCGCCAAATCAGTGGTTGACTACTTGGTTGGGAAAGGGATTAGCAAAGACCGACTTACGTTTGCCGGTTACGGCGACACCCAACCTGTAGCGCCTAACACCACCAAAGCGAATCGTCAGCAGAACCGTCGCACTGAGTTCAAAGTGACGGGTAAGTAGTCGTCAGGCAGTAGGGGCAGTTCAACGAGGTTTTAGCTACGTTGCAGGAGTAGCACGACTATTCTGTTGAACAGCCTCTTAACTTGCTATGATTGATGGGGACGGTAGTGCCCTCTGTGCTACATGATTGTCTTGTTGTTCCGCCGTTTGCTTTTGCTGTTCCTCTTGATCCTAGGGGTTCAGGTAGCAGCGCAACCCAATTCGGCGCCACGCTATTTTGTCCGGCAATTTGGTGCTGCTGACGGGCTGCCCCAACCCTTCATTTACGCCCTAGCGCAGGACCACGCCGGCTATCTTTGGATTGGCACGGCAGAGGGTTTGGTTCGGTATGATGGGACGGAGTTTGTCGCTTTCACTACCAAAGACGGACTAGCCGAAGACTTCGTGACGACGCTCTTCGTGCATCCACGCACCGGTCAGTTGTGGGTGGGGCACTACCAAGGTGGCGTATCGCGCTGGGACGGTCAACACTTCCAACGTGGAACGGAGGCAGCTTCTCGTCCGCCTGGTTTCCGGGCAGTATCAGGCATTCCGCCCACCGATACCACTTACGCCAACGCCGATTTGGCTGCTGCCTCGGTGCCAGCAGCGCAGCGCTTTGCTACGCTACATCAGGTGCTGCCGCCGGGTACCGTTCCGCAATGCGTATTGGCCGACCGGGAACACAACGTGTGGATAGGCACGGCCGGTCAGGGGTTGTGGCGATGGTCGGATCGTCACGTGACGTTTTACCCTTCTTCAGAAGGCCAGAAGTCGGAAGTGGGCGCTTTGCATAGCGGAGCCAGCGCAACCGGTATGCTAACGACAGGGCAATTCTTTACCCTCGATCCTGCTCCTGAGCGGCTTTCTCCCTTCGTTGTTTATCCCGAAAAGCTGCCGTTCTCTCCTAGCGTTTTGCTACAGGCAAAAAGCTTACGCGCCGCATCAACCGAAACGTTTTTTTGGGTCGGTACATCCGGTCATGGGCTCTGGCAAATCCAGAAGCCAGCATCTACGTCTCATTCACCAACTAAGCACCGAGTAAGGCGTTTGCCAGCTACGCTTTCCATTACGGCTCTAAGTCAGCACCCCAATGGTGACTTATGGGTCGGTACTGCACTGGATGGCGTTTATCGTTTGCCCGCTGACTCCACTCAGTCAGTCGAACATTTCACCACTGCGAACGGGCTGCTGCACAACACGATCTACGCGCTTACCACAGATTCGCTAGGTCACGTTTGGATAGGCACGCATGATACTGGTTTGGCCGTGTGGCAAGGCAAAAGCTTCCGCTACTACCGGTTCCGCTCGGGTGCTCTGGATGTATCGTCATTACTCACTGATGCCAAAGGCCGGGTCTGGATTGGTACCGAAGGCAGCGGTGTTTTCTGTTACGAAAACAACAAGCTGCGCCCCTACAGCACCCCTGACGGGCTCCTTTCGCCTTACTGCTATAGTTTGCTTTCGGTACGATGGGGCAACGACAGCCGTACCGTTTCTCAGCGTGAGCAAGTGTTGGTAGTACACCGCAATGGCCTTACCTTAAACGACGGCAACCAGCGCTTTTCACTGGCGGCATTGCCGGGCAATCCGTTGGTGCAGGACTTACTGCCCGAGGCGGCCGTGGCTTGGAACGACTACTGCGTATGGCTTCGTACGCGCACGGGGCTGATCTGTCTGCGCACCAATGCGCCAAGCTTGTTGCCCGGTGCCAGTAAGCCCACCCCCACTCTTCTCACCAGCGAAGTAGACGGTGCTGCTGCACCACCCTATCAACTAAAGGAATTATCGGCCACTCAGCATCAAGTAAATTTTACATTCCGAGGGGTAAGTCTATTGCCTGGTCAGGCCGGTCTGCAATACCAATACCGCTTACTTGGCTATCAGGATCAATGGAGCCACCCTACAGTGGTGGGCGAAGCACAATTTCCGCTGCTCGGGGCGGGCAGCTACATCTTTGAAGTACGTGCCCGGTTGGGCGAGCAAGGCAAGTGGTCGAAACCCGTGGCTACTTCGTTTAGCGTTGCTACCCCATTCTGGCAGACTTGGTGGTTTGCAACAATTAGCCTAGTGCTGGCAGGCGCCGGAATTTTCGCCTTCATCCGAACTCGGGAAGCTACGCTACGTCGGCAGAAGTTTCAGTTGGAAACGACAGTGCGCGAACGCACGCAGGAACTACGCCAGCAGAAGGCGCATATCGAGGACATGAACGCCGAATTAGTAGTAGCCCGCGACGTAGCCGAAGCATCGCGCCGGGCAAAAGCGCAGTTTCTGGCTAACATGAGCCACGAAATCAGGACGCCGATGAATGCCGTCATTGGTCTCACTCACCTGCTGCGCCAAACGCCCGTCAATCCCGAGCAGAACGAATACCTAGAAGCCGTACAGTCATCGTCGCAGAACCTGCTGGTTATTATCAACGACATTCTCGATAGTTCTAAAATCGAAGCGGGCAAGCTGAGTTTAGAGCACTCGCCCTTCCGCCTGCCCGAACTGTTGCGGCGCGTTGCCAGCATGTTTCAGTTTGCCACAGAAGCCAAGCACTTATACTTCAAGTTAGAAATAGATCCTGCTGTACCTGCCGCTGTGTTCGGCGATTCGGTTCGTCTAAACCAAGTGCTCGTCAACCTGGTCGGCAACGCTGTGAAGTTCACCACGGTGGGGGGCGTAACGGTACGCGTATATCCAGCTACTGATGCAGCAAACCAGCAGGTAGTGCGCTTTGTGGTGCAGGACACCGGCATTGGAATTCCAGCCAGCAAGCTAGACGCTATTTTCGAAGATTTCTCGCAGGCCAACACCAGTACCACGCGGCAATTTGGTGGTACCGGTCTTGGGCTAAGCATTGCCCGTAATTTGGTGGAACTGCACGGCGGCAAACTTTGGGTAGAAAGTGAGGAAGGGCAAGGCTCCGCGTTTTCGTTTGAGATTCCCTATCTCACGGCCGATCCTGCCGAAGTGCCATCGGAAGCAACCTTGGCAGTTGGTCGTTTTGAGCCAGCGCTGCGGGTGCTGGTAGCCGAGGACAACGACCTCAACCAGCTAGTCGCCCGCAAAACCTTGGAAGCCTGGAACGTGCAAGTCACTATTGCTGCCAATGGCCGCTTAGCCGTGGAAGCCGCCGAGCAGGCTACTTTCGATGCCGTGTTGATGGACGTGCAAATGCCCGAAATGGATGGCTACGAGGCGGCTCGTCAGTTGCGGGCGCGTTTTCCGGATGCCGCTCAGCTGCCCATTATCGGCCTTACCGCTTCCGCCTTGCCCGAAGACCGTGCTTTAGCACTGGAAGCCGGCATGAACGACACGCTGGCCAAACCCTTCGATCCGGCCCTCCTGTATGCTCGTCTCGCCCACTTTACCGGTCGCACTACTCTTCCTCCGCAAAACTCAGTAACAGTAATTGAAACTACTGTTGCAGCTTCTACTGAAAAAAATGAGCTTGCGCCCGATTGGACACTACTAGAAGAATTGGCTGGCGGCAACGAAGCCTTTATTCATCAGATAGTCAACACTTTCCTTAAGCAGGCTCCGCAACTACAGCAACATTTGGAAGTTGAGTTTGCTGCCGCTAATCTAGAGGCCTTGGCCCGCACCGCACACAAGCTAAAAGGACAAGCCGCTTATTTTGGCGTTGAGAATCTCTATTCTGCTTTAGAGAGGCTGGAGCAGCAGGCGCGTCAGGAAACAGATAAAGACACTATTGCTCCTATTATTCAGGAAGTTGAGGAGAACTTACAACAACTTTACCCGCAACTTCAAGAACGGCTAACTGCTTAAACCTCTTTACAAAGGATAGTAAGCCTGCTTTTTTTCAATGGATAGTATACCTTTGAAAGTATGCCCTCTACTCCCTCCCCTCTGCGTTGTTTGGTTGTTGACGATGACCCGCTTTCTGTGCAAGTAGTTGAAAACTGCATTGCCAGCACTCCTTTCCTAACATCTATTGGCAGTTGTGAAAGTGCAGTAGCCGCAGCCGAAGTTCTGCGCACGCAAGAGGTCGACCTTCTGTTTCTGGATGTGGAAATGCCCCTCATGTCGGGTATCGATCTGCTCAATACGCTTCAAAATCCGCCACTCGTTGTACTAATTACCAGCAGCAAGCAATACGCTGTTGAAGCTTTTGAGCACCATGTCGTTGATTATCTAGTGAAGCCGGTCAGCTACGCGCGCTTCCTGAAAGCTGCTCAACGCGCCCTGGAAGCAACCCAAGCACGTCCGGCCGAAGCAGCGGTTCCCGCCGACGCCGACTTTACTTTCATGAAAGTCGATACTAAGTTGGTGAAGGTGCTCTTCGATGAAGTCCGCTATGTGGAGGCCCTCGGCGACTACGTGCACATTGTCACGGGCCAAAGCAAGCTTATCGTATACAGCACCATGAAAGCCGTAGAGGAGAAGTTTCCTGATACACTGTTCGTGCGAGTGCATCGCTCTTTCATTGTCAATCTCAAACGGGTGCAAGCCATAGAGGACAACAATATCATTATTGACAGCAAGCACATTCCCATCGGTCAAACGTATATGCGGGAAGTGTTTCAGCGTCTCAACAAGTTTTAGATAGTGTCTTGTTCTTCTTACAGTTACAGACGTGTATGGAGTGAAAGGTTACGTTAGATTTCTGCCGCTGATTTTTGGCATAGTGGTTCTGCTGCTAAGCATCCGACAGGAAGCGCGGGCACAAGTAGCCGGTGATACCGTCAGCGCAATGTGTCCGCCACCGCGTGTAGTTGAACTTTGTGTGGACTTAGACGCAAGCGCGTCGGTAGATGCAGCAGCTGGGCCGCTTACCTTCCGCTGGCAGATGGGCGATGGGACCACCCTCACTGGCCCCATTGTGTCGCACTGCTACACTGACCGCCGTCGTTATACCGTCCAACTAGATGTGGTAGATGATAAGACAGGTGAGGTTCGAGAAGCTGAAAAAGTCATACCTGTCGATTTCACTCAAGAAATTGTCCTCAACTTTACTACCGGTGCCGATACAGTCCGCGTTGGACAGCCTGTTACCTTCGATGCGGTGGATTCGCAGCTACCTCTATGCGAGAATGTCGTGGTGCTTTGGGATTTTCGGGATGGAATAGTTAGCAACGGCCGACGCGTTCAGCACGCGTTCCGGCGTCCTGGCCAATACGCCGTCAGGATGGCGTTGCGTGGCAATGGCCCCAACGACTGCCCAAACAGCCATTGTGTGGGCCGTATTGTTACGGTACTCCCCGCTAAGATTCCGTAGCCACACAATTGCAATTCAAGGATAGTTATCCGTTTGCAAAAACTGTTGCTAACAGTCATCTCAAACCAGAGACACCGAATTAGCCTTTAAGAAACTCCAAAAGCCACTGTGGTCATGCCAGTTAATTTAGCTTAGACCAAGTGTCGGCTCTCCTCTTGCACTAGAGCTGCTGTAGCTTTTAAAATATCTAATGTTAGCGCCCACAGATTCTCGTAAGGCACAATTTCGATTTCCGAAAATGCCTCACCAGGTGGTGGAGCTGCTTGCATCCTTTTCAAGAGGGGCTCGGCTAACCGTTGGGTTTCAAGAGGGTCGAAATCGGACTTTACCGTAATAGCTAGCAATCGGAAAAATAGCTGACTACGTAAGGCTCCGGCCTCCCGCAAATGCCGCTGCTGATACTTACGCAGGCTTTCTAAGCGCAACAGTACCCCATCTAAGTCGCGCTGCCGCAAATAGTACAGAAACTGCAGAATCAATACCGCTACGTTGTAGCCTTGTTTATCACGGCTGTGTGTTGGCACCGTCTGAATAAACGTATTGAAGCTGCGAATACGTAAGGGAGAAGCCTCCGGCCGAATAAACTGCAGGTACACTTCGTACAGGTTCCAGCGCTCCTGAGCAGCATGCCGCTGCTTAGTAAAATACAAGCTTTTTCTGGCTGTTTGCAGCAATTCATGCGCCTGCCCATACTGGCCTGCGTGCAAAGCCAACAACATATATATCTCGAGGAAATACAGCCAGTTATTGGAAGAGTAATGAAAATCCCTCGCGTATTCCTCTGCTAGTTTCAATCCCTTTGCAGCTTGCCTGCTGCGTAAGTGTGCGTACACACTCATGTAATTATTGAAGCGCTTGTCGAATCGAATACGATTGATTTTACCTTCTCCCCAATTTTTGACAGATTCGGCAGTCAACCAGATAAGTTTCTGGTAATTACCGATCAGCTCCTCACGTGCTATTTGCGTGCGATAGAAGTAGAAGAAAGTAATAAACGTGCCTGCTTTTTTATGTAGTTCTTCGAGTTGCTTTAAATGCACTTCAATCTTTCCTAGCATACTGCGCCGTGCTCGTACAGTGTATGCCATCATTGCCTTGACCTCCCAAAAGATTGTGGCAGCTTCTTCTTCCAATACCAGCTTCTGCTGGTTAGCAGCTAATTTTTTGTTGTTGCTCCTAAACTTGGCTGGCTGCTGCATATCAGCATAGATGCTCCGCAATAATTGCCCACACATTACAGCATAATGTGTAAATTCCATGCTTTCAGCTAAGCGCAATGCTTTACGGCCAAGGCGCTCCGCATTGTAGTATTCTCCTTCCCTGTAGAGCGTACTAACTTGATAATATAAGTTCAGGCATTGCTGCTCATACCTGCGTGACAGCTCGTGACGAGGGTCGGTTTCATCAAGGAAAAACAAGTGGTTTAGCATCTTCTGCTGCACCCGTGACTTCAGCTTACGAAAAGCAGTTTTACTAGTAGCATCTGTTTTGCCATACAGCGCCTTGACAATCTGCTGCTGAGACTTGCCTTGTTCATCAACTAGAAAATTAAGCAGAGCCATTTCTTTGTTAGAAGTAGGCTTAGCTGTAAAGTCTAGCAGTGGCAACACTTTTTGGCGGCGATCTGTCACAATTCGAGCCAAATTATTCAACCCATCCATCATAAAATGTGCCCTCAGTATTGAAAATGCCTAAGCGGAGTAGCAAAACTACAAGTAAACCGTAGTCACAATTAACAGCATTTTTTCCTTTACAAATATCATATCCTGCTCTAACCTTTGCACCAGATAAAGTGTGTGTTTTTGGTAGATGTGATGTCACATTCTGAAGTATTATATTCACCTAATTCATAAATTTCATGAGGTGAGAAGCATAGATTAGCTAGAGAGCAAGAGAGGCGGTTAGAATAATTAAAGTTTATATAGATAACATACAAATCACTTTTATACTCTACCTTTCCTTTACGGGAGACTAGGCGTGATACACCTTTGTGTCATTCAACCACTTGACACAACTAATCTCCTACTACTATGCTTTCTTTCATCGCTCTCGCTCTGTTGCAGATTGCTTCTCCTGCTACGACTGCTACTTCAGTTAGCTCAACAGGTGTTCAAACAGCTAGCTTCACTGCTAATGCCGAGCATGGAAGTGGCGGTTGGTCGGGTCTAGCTGCAGCCGAGCACGGTAGCGGCGGCTGGTCGGGCTTTGCCTCGGCAGCTCACGGTAGCGGTGGCTGGTCGGGCCTCACCCTAGCGGACCACGGCAGTGGGGGTTGGTCAGGATTCGCTGCTGTTTACCATGGCAGCGGCGGTTGGTCAGGGTTTGCTGCAGCCGACCATGGCAGCGGTGGCTGGTCTGGCCGTGCACTGGCCGCGCACGGCAGCGGCGGCTGGTCGGGCTTTGCCTCGGCAGCTCACGGTAGCGGTGGCTGGTCGGGCTTTGCTTCAGCTGCTCATGGCAGTGGTGGCTGGTCGGGTCTAGCTGCAGCCGAGCACGGTAGCGGTGGCTGGTCGGGCTTTGCCTCGGCAGCTCACGGTAGCGGTGGCTGGTCGGGCCTCACCCTAGCGGACCACGGCAGTGGGGGTTGGTCAGGATTCGCTGCTGTTTACCATGGCAGCGGCGGTTGGTCAGGGTTTGCTGCAGCCGACCATGGCAGCGGTGGCTGGTCTGGCCGTGCACTGGCCGCGCACGGCAGCGGCGGCTGGTCGGGCTTTGCCTCGGCAGCTCACGGTAGCGGTGGCTGGTCGGGCTTTGCTTCAGCTGCTCATGGCAGTGGTGGCTGGTCAGGATTCGCTGCAGCTGATCACGGTAGCGGCGGCTGGTCAGGTAAACCAGTTTGCGCGTAGCAACCAAGTAGAGAAGTTCGCGCCAGGAATCTTGGCTATCTTGCTGGCTGATCTCGCTAGGCGCTGGTAACTGATGACGCGATACCTACAGAACGTTTTTATATTCCTTCTGCTCAGTAGCTGCGGAGTTGCCGGTTGCACTTCTTCTCTCAAGTCGGAGGCTGTCCGAATTCGATGGTCTACTGACCCGCAAACCTTGGACCCATTGGTGGCTAGCATACCACAGGCTCAAGAAGTTATTAACCTGCTGCATTGCAGCTTGCTTGTAGGTGACCGTAACCAGCGAATCTCCCCGTGGTTGGCCCAAGCCTTGCCTATTGTAAGTAGGCGCGACTCGCTAACTCTGCTTACATACAGCTTGCGGCCAGAAGCTACCTGGGATAATGGCCAGCCCGTATTGGCTCATGACGTAGCCTTCACGCTGAAACTTCTGAATTGCCCAGGGCTGCCTACTGAGTTCGCACGTACCCAATACGGATTCGTTACCGACATAGAGTTAGATGTCAAAGACCCGCGGCGCTTTACGTTGGTATGTCGCACTGCCGCTAGCGGTATCATTTTTTCCTCTGGTGATTTCGCTATCCTACCAGAGTATGCGGTAGATCCGCAGAAGTATTTGCGGGCAGTGTCTCTGTCTCTGCTTCAAACCGATACTGTAGCTGCTTTACGCCAGTACCCTGGCGTGCGTAGCTTCGCACGCCACTACCGCCAAAGCAATTATGGCCAACACCCAGAGCGTCTGCCGGGTTGTGGTCCTTACACCTTGAAGGCATGGGCAAAGGGCCGCTACCTACGGCTACAGCGGAAAGCTAAATGGTGGGCTACAAAACTTACGCCTTCTCCAGCATGGTTGCAAGCTCATGCTTCCCGCCTCGATTATCAAATTATACCCGATAACGCACAGGCCCTACTGGCAATACGTCGTGGCGACATAGACCTCTACCCAATGCCCGCTGCCCGCGACTTCGATCAGTTGCGGCATTCGGCCGATACAACCAAGCTAGCCTTCTATACCACTGATTCCTACGAGATGGTATCAGTTGGCTTCAATACGCAGCGCCCTTTCTTGCGTGATGCTCTCACACGCCGGGCGCTTAGCTTGCTCTTTGACGTACCAGGATTAATACAAGCCACCCAACCCGGGTTGGCTTATCGTAGCGTTGGAATTATCAGGCCTAACGACAAACCTGCTTACAACGACAGTTTATCGTTGGCACCTTTCGACTTACGTCAAGCAGCTAATCTGTTGCGTCAAGCGGGCTGGCAACGCAACTCTGACGGCAGGTGGGTTCGCGGTGCTACAGAAACGCTAGCCTTCAGCATTAGCTATCAAGCCAACGCGCCCGACCACGAGGCAGTAGCCCGTCAGTTTCAAGCCGCTGCAACTCAGCTAGGCATCCCAGTGAAGTTGAACCCTGCTGAAGAACAATTGTATCGGCAACAGCTCATTCAAGGTGATACTGATTTGCACGTTCGTACCACTCGTGGCAATCCGTTCACATATAACTTTATGACAATACTGCATTCCCGTAGTATTGGCCTCAACAATTTCACGCAGTATAGGTCGAAAGTAGCGGACCGATTGATGGAAGCTATTATGCTGGAGCAAAATGAGTCTCGGCGCGTTAAGTTGCTACGGCGGTTTCAGCAACAAATCCAACAAGATTCGCCCCTAGTTGTGCTGTTCTTTATCCGCAACCGGCTAATTGCTTCCAAGCGGCTACGCGGGGTGCAGCCACTTAGAGTTCGGCCTGGCTATGATGCACTTAACCTATCGGTAGCTTTGTTGGGTAAGTAAATAGATGGCGCGCATGATTTTGCGACTGTTGCGGTGGGCATTTACGGTATGGGCACTCGCCTCACTGCTCTTCTTGTTAACTAGCCTGCTGCCTAATGAGCAGCAATTACTAATTCGCCTCTCGGAAACAGCAACCGGAAGCAGAATGCCGTCGTCGGAGCAAGCAGCCGTAGCTCAGCAAGCTGTCAAACAACGGTTAGGGCTGACAGATCCCGTATTCTATCTGTCACCAGCTACTACTAATTCTTCGTTTGGTTGGCGTTGGCAGTGGAATGGCACACATAACCAGTACCATCGATGGCTAAGTGCTTTGCTGCGCGGCAATCTGGGCAAATCTTATCGGACCGGAGAAACCGTTGGTATCACGATTATTGAAGCTATAGCCGTAACAGTGCCACTTACCTACCTGGCAACATTGTGTATTGTTGGTATCTCCATACCGCTAGGAGTTTGGCTAGGGGCACGTTCTAGCTCGCACTGGCTTTATACCGCGCTTTATATGCTAGATGCATTACCACTTTTTGTGGTAGCGCTGCTGTTGTTGTTACTACTCGCCAACCCAGATTACTTTTCTTTTTTTCCAGCGTTTGGCCTTGGCTTCGAGGAAGATGACAGCAGTGGCGCTAGCACACTTCTACGTTACCCTTCATTCATCGTACTTCCACTTAGTAGCCTTGTCTTAAGCGGCCTCACGGAACCTACCCTCCAGTTAGCTGACGCATTGCGCCACGAAGCGCAGCTCGACTACATGCTAACCGCACAAGCCAAAGGGTTGACGAGAAAACAGGCGCTGTGGCGGCATGGATTGCGCAATGCCTTACTGCCAACTCTGACTCTTTTTACGGAGTTGCTTCCCAATTTGCTGGCTGGATCAGTAGTAGTGGAATTTGTATTTGCGTTGCCTGGCCTAGGACGATTAGTAGCCGATGCCGCGGCCGCTCGTGATTATCCTATGCTGCTAGGCGGTGTTTTGTTCGTGCTTGTAGCGCGCCAGCTTACACTCTCTGTAGCCGATTGGCTTTATCAGCTCGCCGACCCGCGCTTACGCATTTCTGCCTCATGATGAGCAGGCTTCATTGGATAAAAGAATGGAGCTGGCAGCAAAAACTGGCTGTCGTCTGGCTTTCCGTGCTATGCTTTGCCGCGGTATTTGCTGATTTGCTACCAGAGTCTTTGCTGATGCCGAGTCTACGGAATAGCAATTTACCTCCCCTCACGCCTGGCTATTGGCTAGGCACCGATCAATTAGGACACGATGTAGCAGCGGCGTTGATTTACGGTGCACGAACTGCACTGTTAGTGAGCTTGCCAGCCGCCGGATTAGCAATTGGTTTGGGTACGGGCGTTGGGTTACTGGTGGGTTATTGGGGCAATACCCAGCTGCGGTTTGCACTAGCTTATTGGGTGGCTAGTAGCTGTGCTATCGTAGCTTTTGCCTTATATGGAACTCGTCAACCAGGAACCACAGCAGTCTGGTGGCCGCTCTTTTTAACAGGGGCAGCTGTTTTGCTCGGCAAAATCTTGCTTCGCTTTCCATTTATGCAGCGCTTGGTAGCGGTGCCGCTAGACTGGCTGATGCAAGCCGCTATAGCCTTGTTGGCAGCTATTCCTCGGCTGTTACTTATCCTAACTGTAGCAGCAGCCTTCGAAGTGACTTCGGTAAGCTTGGTATTGTTACTGGGCTGTACCTCCTGGACGCAATCCGGGCGGCTGGTACGGGCTGAGGTTCGCCGCGTACAGCAGCTGTCATACTTCGAAGCTGCTCGTGCCGCGGGCTTACCTACATGGCACCTAATGCGCTACCACTTATTGCCCAATATCTTACGACCCATTATGACTACCCTGCCGCTTAGCATAGCGGCTTTCATTGTATTGGAAACCACCCTTTCTTTTCTAGGAGTAGGCTTGCCCGCAGAAACTCCAAGCTGGGGCAGACTACTGGCACTCAGCCGCTTTGCTTCCTCTTCTTGGTGGCTTTTTGTATTTCCTATCCTATGCCTTTTAGCGACCACCCTTTCGCTTCGGCAGCTACTGCTCATCAACAAACGCTAGGGCTTTAGCTTGTTCAATGTCACAAATCATGCATCTTTTTACGCGAGATTCGTCACATGATAATGAGCTTCTACTTTATAGTCTCTTATTTATCAAGCAAATACAAAGATTCAACCAATATAATTGTGCTGCTAAGTCACAATTATATTGGCATAAGCACTAGTCACAAATAGTAGCGCTATTTCCTTTACTTCACTTGCGCATGAGCCTAGTTTTGTAATGTGCTTAAGGATAAAACAGCACAGAAAAGCCACTTCTTCTCGCTGTTTGCCTTAGGTACTAATGGCGTCACTATTACTCAAGCGTCGGCAGGGACACGCATTGCGCTACTTGCTTCTGGAGACGGCTGCTCGGCAACGAGTTGCTTCTACCACATTCGGATTTCAAACAATTGATGGGGAAATCGTCCCCTTCGTAACTGGTGAGCTAGCGCTACGTGCTGGAGAAGCAATGTTAGTCGGCGGCCTTTTTGTAGGAACAGTGTTATTGGAATCTAGATAAAGGTGATTTTTATTACGGCTTTCTCTGCTAAGGGAGCGAGAAAGTCAGTGAACAATGTTGCAATAGGTGTGTGAAAACCCCGCTGGCTCTGCTTGCGGGGTTTTTGCGTTTAAAATATGCGTGTCAAGGTAGCATAATATTGTTTAGACCTGAAACACAGTATCATAAAATATTATGGCATTGACTCCCTACTCAGTCTGACGTGCTAGCAAGGCAATACCGTTTTGGAAATCGTGAGGTTGGTAGCCAAATTCCTGCTGCGCTTTCCTGATGATAAAACCTGTACGTGGTGGTCGTTTGGCCGGCTGCGAGAAGGTGCTGCTATCCACCCTTGTAATAAGAGACTTGTCGAGCTGAAAGTAGTCGGCTACTTGCAGTGCCATTTGGTAGGGCGTAAAAAGCTCGCTGCTGCTGATGTGGTAGATACCTGAAGCATTGTGCTTAGCAGCAAGCCAGCAGCCCTGCGCTAGATCCTCGGCCAGAGTAGGCGTTCGGAATTGGTCGTCGACAACTTTTATGGGTTTGTTGGCACGCAGAGAGTCGCGTACCCATAGCACAATGTTGGTGCGCCCATATTCGTGTGCGGTGCCATATACCAGAACGGTACGCACAATGGCCCATGGGGCTTGGCTGGCCTGCACAATTCGCTCGGCAGCAAGTTTGCTCTCTCCATAAAAATTGATGGGAGCCGGTATTGCGTCTTCAGCTAAAGGCCCTTCTTCGCCACTGAAAATAAAATCGGTGCTGACGTGGGTGAGATGAACCCTGTGTGCGGCACAAGTTGCCGCTACGTACTCAACGGCCGTTACATTTTGCTGCCAGCAAGCCTCCTGATTCAGTTCGCATTCATCTACATTCGTCATGGCGGCCGTGTGGATTAGATGCGTAGGCTGCTCCTGCGTTAGTACCTCTTCTACCTGCTGCTGATTGGTTACGTCCAGCGGTACAAAGCGCACATCTGGATAGAGACCAGCAAGTTTGTTGTGGCCACGAGAAGTTGCTATAAGCTCAACCTCGGGCTGTTGCCGCAACAGCGCAACCAGTTTCTGGCCTAACAAGCCGTTGGACCCCGTAATCAGAATGCGCATAACTGTATTACTAGATGGTTACGACTTTACTGGTATTGGTACCCGTACAGCTCCGTGATTTTCTTTTTCTTGACCTTCTCGACTTTCATTGTCATTTTGATGTCGGTGAGAGGCCGGTCTCGTTCATTTTTGGGTTGTGCGGCAATCTTATCCAGCACATCGAGGCCGCTGATTACTTGGCCATACACCGTGTACTGCCCGTCGAGGTGAGGCGTGCCTTGGTGATTTTGCACGAGGAAGAACTGCGAGGAACTACTGGCCCGCTCCGGATTTACAAAGTCGCCTTGGCGGGCGGCCGATACGGCGCCGAATTTGTGCTTGAACTCGGGACGGATTTCGGCCGGAATGGTAGGAGCATCGGGCTGGCCCATGCCGTCGTTGTCAGGGTCAGAATCTTTAGAGTTGGCGTCGCCTCCCTGAATCATAAAGTTTGGGATGACACGGTGAAAGGTGGTGCCGTTGTAGAAGCCGCTTTCGGCTAGCTTCAGGAAATTGGCTTTGTGCTTGGGCGTAGCATCAAAGAGGATGAGTTTGATGTCGCCAAGCGAGGTACTGATAGTAACTAATTGGTCTTTCTTGCTGAATTTGGGGCGTTTGGCAGCGTGCAGATTCGGAGCCAGTAGCAATAAGAGAACAGCGCACAGCAATGCCGAAAAACGAGAAGCTAGATTCATAGTGTGGTAAACGCGAGGAGTTAGTGCGGCGAAATTAAGCTGTTTCGGTGGGTGGCGCCAGAAATTCAGTGTGGAGCAGCTTATACGAGGCGGCTATGTATAGTTGCTCGCTGCCTCCTTTCAAGTTGAAGCGCAAAATTTATCCATCAATTCCCGTCGAAACTGTGGAGTTATCGTATGGTGCGCCATCGGCTATACTCAACGCTTTCGACTTTCATGAACGACACGCTTACCCTTTCAGCAGCACCACAGTCGCATTGGTTTCCGAAGCTACTGCTAGTCCTGTACGCCATAGAATTTATTGCGCTAGGCATCAACCCGGTGGAGCGCGGAACTTGGTGGGCCGAAAACGTGCCTATTTTCCTGATTGTGGTGGCGCTGGTGGTATTGTACCTGCGCGGGGTCCGGTTCTCGAACTTAGCGTACGCTTTGATGAGTGTGCTTGTATTCATGCACACTGTGGGTGGGCATTACACGTTCGAAAAAGTACCTTTTGATTGGTTTAACACCCTATTTGGGTTTAAGCGCAACATGTACGACCGAGTAGCCCACTTTTCGGTGGGCTTCTACGCCTATGCTGTTATCGAGCTGACTGACCACTACGGCACCATTCGCAACCGGGCTATTAGCTACCTGTTTCCGCTCTGCGTTATCGGGACGGTAGCCATGGCTTACGAGCTAATTGAGTGGGTGTACGCCGAAGTAGCCGGTGGCGACGCCGGTGCAGCTTTCCTTGGCAGCCAAGGCGACATTTGGGACGCGCAAAAAGATATGCTGGCCGATACGAGCGGTGCTGTTTTTGCTCTTCTTCTTTATGCTTTGTTCCATCGGCGAAAAGACATATCCGCTTAGTTTTTAGCAAGTTGTTAGGAAGAGGCTTTTACTAAGTCGCTTAAAAGAGAGCCCCTCGTGCCAGCTAGTGCGGCATGAGGGGCTCTCTTCTGAACATTCCTTTTATATGATCTACGCTACAGTGCGAGCCTGACGAATGCTTTCAAGAATCTGTTGGCCGCCACGGGCTAGTATTTTCTCGGCCACTTGTACACCAAGCGCGTCAGCATCGGCTGTGGGAGCTGACTGCACCTCTTCGAGCAGCTGCTCACCGTCGAGGCTGATGAGGCCGCCATGGAGCTGAACGGTGCCAGCAGTGGTGAGCGTTGCCAAGGCGAAAGATGGGATACTACAGCCGCCTTCCATAGTCCGCAGAAATGCCCGCTCCGCTGCTAGGCAGATATGGGTGGGGCCATGGTCGAGAATCCGTTGAAGCTCCAGTTTTAGCTCGGGCTCCATGTTGCGGGCGCACTCAATAGCTACGCTGCCTTGACCGGTAGCGGGCACAAACTGCGTTTCGGGTAGGGTATGACGGATGAGAGCATCATATTCCATGCGGTGTACACCCGCATACGCCAGTACCAGTGCGTCGTATTGCCCTTCTTCCAGCTTGCGGAGGCGGGTTTGGAGGTTGCCGCGGGCCTCAGCGGTGGTTGCGTTAGGCAGAAACCGTTTCAGCATGGCCTTCCGGCGGGTACTACTCGTGCCCAACACCAAACCCGGTTTGTGGAGGTCTAAATCGGTTTGAAAGCTAACTACCACATCGTTCACTTGCTCGCGCTCCATGAATGCCAGCAGTTCCAAGTCGGCGGGGATGCTGCTTTGTACATCTTTGGCGCTATGGACTGCTATATCAACGTGGCCGGTGCGCAAACCGACTTCCAGTTCTTCGGTGAACACCCCTTTCGCTCCAATCTTGTCGAGGGAACGGTCCAGCACCATGTCGCCGGTGGTCGTGATAACAACTATTTCGGTCATGATGCCGGCCTGCTCCAAGCAAGCGGCTACGTGGTTGGCTTGCCACAGAGCCAGTCTGCTGCCTCGGGTGCCAATGCGAACGGTCTTTTTCAAGGGTACGAATCCAGTAGTTAAAAAATACACCGGGGCTACAACCGTAGCGTCAGGTTATTCAACTTGCCAATTGTCTTGAACAGCAAACTTGGAAATAGATTCCTTTGCCGTTCCAGATTTGGTGAAGCTGTTTCAATCTCCGACTTTGTGGCTTGCAAAGATACAGCTACCTATCTGCAGCTACTAACTATAGCCTGTTTAGCACTAACTATAGCTTTTTAGCAAGATGTATTTATTGCGTTTCTAGCCTTTAGGCCGCGTTTTTCAACAGTTCAGCCACCCGTAACGACACATCCACGAACACCATGCGCGGGTTAGCATTGCGCTCTATATGGTAATGCGCATCGTTTAGCTCACGGGTAAGGGGGTCAGCGTTTCGGGGCGTGACGAAGCGGCTGAACCCATTGACAAACTGCTGCTCTGCAGCAGGCAAGTGAGGCACCAGCTGTGGGTCGAGACCGTAAAGCAGCACTTTGCGCAAAAGCACCAATGCGAACTGCATAAACTCCTTTTGGTTTTCGCGGCCTAGTTTCTGAAAGTCGTCGCTGGTGGTCAGCATTTCGCTCACGTTGTTGCTGTAGCAGAGGCGCATCCATCTCACAAACAGCGTGAAATAATCGTGGTCGGCAGTGGCTGCGTTTTGAGCGGCTAAGGCGGCACCGGGGTTGCCTTCCGACAGTTGCGCTAACTGCCGTGCTTTCACCTCTGGCACCTCGTGCGCCGTGTGCAGCCAATCGGTTAGCTCGTTTTCCGAAAGTGGGCGCACAACCACGGGCTGTACTCGACTAATGATGGTGGGCAGCAACTGCTCGGGCGCATAACTCACCAACAAGAACACGGTAGCCGGTGGCGGCTCTTCTAGCAGCTTCAGCACCGCGTTTGCAGCCGCAGGGTGCATCAGTTCTGGCAGCCAGATAACAACAATCTTGAACTTCGCTTCGAAAGCCTTTAGCGACACCAACTTCAACAGTTGCAGGCTTTCCTCTTTGGAGATGCTGCCTTGCTTGTTTTCAGCCCCAATGTGCTGCATCCAGTCGTTGAGACCTTGGTAGGGATTGGCGAGCACGAAACTGCGCCATTCAGCCATGAACTTGCTGCTAACAGCATCTTTGGCTACGGCCTTGGTGGTCGTGACGGGTACGATGAAATTCAGGTCAGGATGTACCAGCTTGTCAATTTTCTGGCAGCTCGGGCAGTGCCCACACGAATCCTCATCTTCAGCGCCGCGCTGCTCACAGTTCAGGAACGTGCTATACGCCAGGGCCAAAGCCAACGCGCCTGATCCTTCGGCCCCACGGAACAGCTGCGCGTGCGCCACGTGGTTGCGCCGCACCGACTGCACCAATACTTGCTTGACCTGTTGCTGACCGGGTATATCAGAAAAGCGCATACGTTGTTGAATGACGAACAAAGAAAGGAAAATGCGCACTAGACAGGGCAACGACTTTGGTGGAAATCATTGCCCTGTTAGTTTCTTATTCCTCGTTTCTAACTGCTTTCTCCCACACCCGGTCTTTAGCCGTAGCCTCGAATACGTGTTGCATAATAGACTGCTCCACGGCATCGTACTCAAGCTGCCGACGGGCCATGACACGCTCTGCTACCTCCGTTACCTTCGGCAGCTTAAAGGTTTCGAAGCCAGCGGCCCCGCCCCAGCTGAAGCTCGGAATAAAGGTACGCGGGAAGCCCGCCCCGAAAATATTGGCTGCCACCCCCACTACCGTACCCGTATTAAACATGGTATTAATACCACATTTGCTGTGGTCACCCATCATGAGGCCACAAAATTGCTGGCCGGTATTCACGAAGCGGCCCGCTGCGTGGCTCCAGATTTTGACGGGCGCATAGTTGTTTTTCAGGTTCGAAGTATTGGTATCGGCGCCTAGATTGCACCACTCGCCGATAACGGAGTTGCCCAGGTAGCCTTCGTGGCCCTTGTTGCTATAGGCGAAGAAAATGCTGTTGGCAACTTCGCCCCCCACTTTGCAATAGGGACCTACGCAGTTGTCGCCGCGCATTTTAGCGCCAGGGTTGATGTGAGATTGTTCACCTAGCGCGAATGGGCCTCTGATGATGGCTCCCTCATGAATTTGCGAATCCTTGCCTAAATAAATCGGGCCATTCTCGGCATTTAGAATAGCCGCCCGAATCTTGACCCCAGGCTCGATAAAGATATTTTCCGGAGCATACACAATGGTGTGCGCATCCCCCACCGGCTCCGACTGCCGACCTTTGGTTAGCAAGTCGAAGTCGCGGCGAATTTCGGCGCCGTTATACAGAAAGAGGTGCCATACCTGCTCAATGATGGTAACTGGCTCCACGACTTCATGTGTTTTCTGAAATCCGTCCTGAATTAGCTCTGCCACCTGCGACGCATCGGCTAAGTGAGCTGCTACCAATAGTTGGCCGCTGTATAGCGCCTCCCCAGCTTGCAAGCGCTGCACTTGCTGCACCAGCGTGTCGTCGGGGCAAATGGCGCCGTTGATTACCAGGGCTGGCCCTTGGGTGGGGCCAGCTGGGTATTTCGCTTGCAAATAAAATTCTGTGAGATAGCCAATAGGTAACTGCAACCGATGCTGCCATTTTTCAGCCAGCGTGAGAATACCGCAGCGCAGGCCCGCTATGGGCCGCGTAAACGTGAAAGGCAGCAAGTGCGGCCGGATGGCCGGATCGTCGAAAAGCAGAACGTGCATTATGGGAATTCCTGATTTTAATAGCAAAATGTAGCGCTAAGGATCGGCTTTAGGCCGTTACGCGTAGCAAACCTTGATTCGGGTGCAAATAAAAACTCCTGCCAGACAAAGCCGGCAGGAGTTATAGTAAGACCACCCATTCGGGCCAGCAGACTGGCAGCGCCGAAACAAGCAGTTATTTTTTCTGGTAGCGATTGCGGAATTTCTCTACGCGGCCAGCCGTGTCGAGAAGCACGTTTTTACCGGTGTAGAAAGGGTGCGACTCGCTGCTTACCTCCACCTTGATGACGGGGTAGGTCTTGCCGTCTTCCATCGTGACGGTCTCGTTGGAGTTCATCGTCGAGCGAGTGACGAATTTAAATCCGCTCGAAGTGTCCTGAAACACGACTTCGCGATACTCGGGGTGAATGTTCTTTTTCATGGTCGAAATGCCGTTTGTACCTGGTTGCCTGCCGATTTTGCGGAAGGGACTGCAAAAGTACAAGTTACGCTCAACTTTCAAAAGCTCTATGTGTCTTTTCTGCGTTTGCTGACGCTAGAAGCACATGCTATTGTAAATTCTTTATTTTTGACGTCGTTACTTATGCTATTTACTGCTTATTGATCTTCACTTTATTGTTTGCCCATGCTCCAAAAAGCTAGTGTTTCGCTGTTTTTACTTGTGCTGTTGGGGGTTTCACTGGCTTTTGGCGCAACCGTAACGCTCTTCCAAGCCAACTACGACAACTCCACTGTGCATGTGGTTCGGGAGGTAGCCAACGAAAGCGGCGTGCAGAATTATGACCTTTACCGCAAAGCCAACAACGAACCGACTTTCACTAAGCTTATTACCATCTCACCGTCCGGACAATCTCGCTATCAATATGTTGATGCCGCCGTGTACCGCGGATCAGCCAACAGTTTTGGCAGTTTGGGCAGCCCCTTCACTTACCGGCTCATGGTGCGCACCACTACCGATGACCAAAGCTACAACAGCACGCCAGGCCAGACACCAAGTGCCATTCAACGCTCTTGGGGAAGCATCAAATCGATGTTTCGGTAACGGGATGATTGGCTGAAATGCTCGATGAATGTTTATTCTTGCTCTCTAATAGCCGGCTCGTCCGGCTTTTTTGTGCTTTGGTTCTTCTTTAGCACCTCACTCAACAATTCAACTCATGCGTCTTTGCTTTGCTTCAAACAACTCACACAAGCTTGATGAAATACGGCCTCTGCTACCGGCAGGCACGGAATTGTTGAGTTTAGCTGACATCGGCTGCCAGGAGGAGTTGCCCGAAACGCAGGACACGCTGGCCGGTAATGCCCGGCAGAAGGCGCTTTATGTATGGGAGCATTATGGGGTTCCGTGCTTCGCCGACGATACTGGCTTGGAAGTTACAGCCTTGCACGGGGCACCCGGTGTGTATTCGGCCCGCTATGCTGGCCCGCAACGGTTAGCGGCCGACAACGTGGCGAAGCTGCTGCAAGAATTGCAAGGTCATTCCGACCGTTCGGCGCAGTTCAAGACCGTAGTCGCGCTGGTATTGCCGGACGGCACCGTGCACGAGTTTGCGGGGGTAGTGGACGGAAGTATCACGGAAAGCCCGAGCGGCGGCGGCGGCTTCGGCTACGACCCGGTGTTTCGCCCCCTGGAAAGTGACGGCCGGACGTTTGCCGAAATGACCACCGACGAAAAGAATCAGATAAGCCACCGTGCACGCGCAGTGGCGGGCCTAGTAGCCTTTTTAAACCAAGCAACTTTTTGAGCGAAACGGCAGAGCAGAAGATTGATTAACAGCCGTTTTACCAAGCGCAAGTCTTATACTTGAACAGGCTTTGTGGAAGACCGATAACCCTTGTTGAGGAGGCTGAGCGGAAAATTATCCGTCTTAGAGAGTAAGCTGCTGAGTCCTCAAGGCTCGAATTCATTACTTTTGCAGGGTTGGCCCCGCCGGTACGGGCCACTTATTCGCCTCATGCAACATCCTTTCATCGTCGGCATCACGGGCGGTAGCGCCTCGGGCAAGACCACTTTTCTGCGCCGGCTGCTGGCCTCGTTTCCCGAAGAGGAAATCTGCCTGATTTCGCAGGACAACTATTACCATCCGCGCGAAAGCCAGCAGGTTGATGCGCAAGGCGTCACCAATTTCGACCTTCCTTCCAGCATCGACTCGACCGCCTACGCGGCGGATGTGCTACGCATTAGCCAAGGCCTGCCTGTGCGCCGGCTAGAGTATACCTTCAATAACCCCAACGCTACGCCCAAGGAGCTGGTGTTTCAGCCCGCCCCCATTGTGGTAGTGGAGGGCATCTTTGTTTTCTACTTCGAGGAAGTAGCGAAACTGCTCGACCTCAAGGTGTACATTGATGCCGAGGAGCACGTGAAACTGCAGCGCCGGATCGTGCGCGACCGGGACGAGCGGGGCTACGACCTAGAGGATGTGCTGTACCGCTACACCAACCACGTAGCGCCCACCTACGAGAAATACATTAAGCCCTTCAAGCAAGATGCCGACATCGTCATCCCTAACAACCGGCACTTCGACCGGGGCTTGGAGGTGCTGGTGTCGTTCCTACAGTCGAAGATTACAAAGTAGTTTTCCGGCCGGCAGTCTTTGTGCGTTTTCAGAAAAACCACAAAGGATGCTTTGGGTCAATGCGCTTTTGCTGGCTTAGGTGTTGAGCGGCAGTACCTACCTGTTCGGCAGAATGTGCGTTTATCAGTAGTAGCGGACCGTTGAGACCTATAGTAGACAGCACAAAACTCTTCTCGGGCCGCAACCGGTGTGGGCGTAAGGCAGGCAACTGCTGACGGAGATAGGCAAGAGTCTCGGCGTGGTGGTTGGTTATGATGATAACGGGTGTATAGCTACCCGTTTGCGCAACTTTCAGTGCGGCCTCGCCCTTCATTATAGGAGCGGCGGTCATACTTAAAGTACTGTTGAAGGTCTCCCGGAAAGGAATCAGCGTTAGGTCAGGGTCGTCGGAATCGGTCCAGTAGAGCACCCGCCGAAAGAGGTTGGTATAATCGATAGTGGCAGTGGGAAAAGTAGCATCGAACGTCGCAATGGCACTAGCAGCAAATAGGCTGTCGATGGCACGCCCAGTGTCGATATAGCGCTCAACCAGCGGGTACATGGCCTTGGCGTACCGGTTGATGTAGTCGTCGTTGTACCAGTTATCAGTTTCTGTCTGGCCGGTTTGCTGCTTGTAAATCCACTCGCCAGCGGCTGTAGCCAAGCCTTCTTCCATCAGGTAGTAAGCGTATTTGCGGTTCGGGGATTTGTTGTTGGCGTACCACCTGTCGAGGTTTTGCTGCAAAGCAAGCCGCTGCTGCACGGACAGCGAATGGCTCATTTCGTGAAACATGAGGGCACTGGCAAACACAAAGTCGCGGGAGGCGGGGTAGCAGCTCAGCAGCACAGTATTGTTGGCCACAGTGGCCCGGGTGGAAAAGAAGCGCCCTTGGCCGGGCAGAGGATTGAGCATGATGCGATACGGCAGTTCATCGGGCCAGACACTGCCGTAGAAGGTGCGCAACCGGACGAAATGCTGCAGTAGCTTTTTGTCTCGCAGGAAGTCGGCGTAGGCTGTCTTCACCTTTTGGAGCTCTGCCTGGTATGGCTGCCACAGCAAAGCCTCGAAAGCCGGATCTAATTGCTGCTGCACTTGGCGTAGGTCTTCCAACACCTCGTTTGGCAAAATGCCTACTGCGCGGCGCTGCAGGTCGGCAAGACTTTCTGCCTCGGCACTAGCCGTCAGATAAAGCCCCCAACTATTGCCCAAGCTACCTAGCCGCTCCGATGGATAACCGGTTCGTGTGTACGTAACGTCTTTGTCGAGTTGATTGTAGCGCCGTAGAGTTTGCTGTACGGCGGGGGTGTTAAAAGCACTTTGCTCGAATGCCTTGCGCGTAGCAGCGTCGCCGTCGCCTGCAATAGATTCTACAAACCGTACCAAACAGTGCGTGCGGTTCACTTCTACCGTGGCCTCAATGGCGGAGCTAGACTGCGCAACACCCCAAAATGTTGTTAGAAGCAGCGCAAGTAGAAATAAGGCTTTTCTCATACTAGTAAGTAGACCAATAGGAACTCGGCTATATATTTTCTCTGAAAAGGATTATTTCTGCGTGAATTTGCGAGGAGTTAGTCAGTTATGCTTTACATGCCTTGTTGATTTGGTTATATTTGTATCCCTGAGGTTGACTATGCTGCTGCTTATTACCAAATTTTTGCCTCGCTTGCGTTTTGCGCTGCTCACAGCCACTGTGCTGTTTGTGCTGTCGCTCAACCACCAAGCCGTTGCCACCTTCCGGGTGCCAGCGGGCAAAACTACGCGCATCGGTCAGCCAGCCAAAGTAACCGTGGTGAAGCAGAAAGTGACGCTGGAAGCCATTGGCTCGGTGGATTTGCATACAGTGCCACAGGCCGATGCTTGGCTTCCGGGTCCGGCACCCTATAGCTGGCTGCCCGCCGTGCGCCGGGCACTGGCAGCGCCACGCCCTCTCCTAGGTATTCGTCCGGCTGCGGTGTTCCGCGCCCGGCTTTTAGTGGCGGCTCTCTCGCCGCAGGCTCCCTAGCGCCGCTTGGTTTGAGCGGCCGGCCGTGGTTGATACCGTGGTGGCTATCCGTTTGTCTTGCTGCTTTGCTGGCACTTTATACTTATCCGGCGGAGCGTTTGAGTGGCAGGACCATCCTTTCCAAGCTTCAACACTTACTATTTTTCAATGCGTAATAAAGGATTAATCATTGGGTTGACGGTTATCGTGTCGGCCCTGTGTATCTACTTTCTGACCTTCACGTTCATTTCGCGGCGGGTACAGAATGATGCCGTGGTGTACGCCACCAAGAACGGCCAAGTGAACCAGCAGCTCCGTCAGCACTACCTGGATTCGGTGTGGCGCGCCCCCGTTACCAGCCTGCTCGGCGTTGACTATACCTATCGGGATGTACGCTCTTCGGAGCTAGGCTTGGGTCTCGACTTGAAAGGCGGCATGCACGTAACACTGGAAGTATCGCCGGTGGAAATTGTGCGCGCCATGAGCGGCAACTCCAAAGACCCTAAGTTCAACCGGGCCATTGAGCAGGCGCAGGTCGCTCAAAAGGCAAATCCTTCCACGCCGTTCACCGCGCTGTTTGCACAAGCCTACCGCGACGTAGCGCCCGGCGACAACTTGGCCCGCATTTTCGCTAACACCACTAACAAGAGCCGCGGCATCGACATCAACTCCACCAACGAGAAAGTGCTTGGCGCTATCGACAAGGAAGTGGAAGAGGCCATCGACCGTTCGTTCAACATTCTGCGCACGCGTATCGACAAGTTCGGTACCAGCCAGCCTAGCATCCAGCGCGTGAAAGGCACGGGCCGCATTCAGGTGGAACTTCCCGGCGTAGACAACCCGGACCGTGTGCGCAAACTGCTACAAGGCCAAGCCAAGCTGGAGTTCTGGGAAGTATGGCGCCAGGATGAGTTCGGCCCTTACCTCCAGCAACTCGACCAAGCCCTGATTGCCAAAGAGAAAACAGCAGCTGCACCGGCTACGGCCGCTGCTGGTACTACCGCTACCGATACGGCCGCCGCTAAAGGCGATTCTACTTCGTTGGCTAGCCAGCTGGCTAACAAGAAAGCCGCTGCTACTGCCAAAGCTGATTCGGCAAAGCCACAGCAAAACTCGGTATTGGCCCGTCTGTTCACGATGCCAATTCCCGGCCAGCTGGGCGTAAACCTGCGCGACACGGCTCGGATGAACGCCATCCTCCGTTCGCAGGAAGCCCGCGCCATTCTGCCCCCCAACCTGACGATGCTTTGGAGTGTGAAGCCTGAGGTTATCGAAGGACAAGAGTACTTGAAGCTGAATGCCATCCGCAAAACCCCAGGCACCGAAGCCCCACTAGGCGGTGAGGTGGTAGCGGATGCTCGCCAGGACTACGACCAAGGTGGCCGCCCCGAAGTGAGCATGGCCATGAACCCTTCGGGTGCTAAGCGCTGGCAGAAAATGACGGGCGCCAACATCGGCCGTCAGGTGGGTATCGTGCTCGACGATTATGTGTACTCTGACCCAGTGGTGCAGTCGGAAATTGCTGGCGGCAACACCAGCATCTCGGGTAACTTCTCGATTGAAGAAGCTCAAGACCTTTCCAACGTACTGAAAGCCGGTAAGCTGCCCGCTCCTACGCGCATTGTGGAAGAAGCGGTAGTTGGTCCGTCGCTCGGTCAAGAAGCCATCAACCAGGGCTTGTATTCTTCGCTGGCTGGTCTGGTAATTATCATGGCGTTTATGGCACTCTACTACGGCCGTGCTGGTCTGGTAGCCGACGCCGCGTTGCTGTTCAACAGCTTCCTGATTCTCGGCGTACTGGCGCAGTTCTCGTTCGCTCTTACATTGCCCGGTATTGCCGGTTTGATTCTGGTATTTGCCTCGTCGGTAGATGCTAACGTACTGATCTTCGAGCGGATTCGGGAAGAATTAGACCACGGCCTGACCTTGCACGACGCCATTGCCAAAGGCTACTCGCGCGCTTTCTCAGCCATCTTCGACTCCAACGTTACCACGCTCATCATCGCCCTGATTCTGTTTATCTTCGGAACGGGTCCGGTGCAGAACTTCGCCGTAACGCTGCTGATTGGTATTTTTACCTCGTTCCTGTCGGCCGTGTACATCTCGCGCCTGATCATTGAGTGGCTGGTGAAAGGCAAGACCGTTAGCAAGATTACGTTCTCGACCTTCCTTTCGCGAAAGCTGTTCACCAACCTGAACTTCGACATCGTGGGCAAGCGCAAGATTGCCTATGCTTTCTCCACCGTCTTCATTGTGATCGGCTTCGTGCTGATGGCCGTGCAGGGTGGCCCGAACCTGGGCGTTGACTTCCGTGGTGGCCGCGCCTACGTAGTTGATTTTGCTAAGCCTGAAGTAGCTTCCGATGTACGCGAAGCCGTGACCGAAGCCTTCCAAGGCGCCGGTACCGAAGTTAAGACGTTCGGTCAGCCAACTCGCTTGCGCATCACCACCGGCTACCTCGCCGATGACGAAAGCGTAGCTGCCGACAAGAAAGTGGAAGCCACGTTGATGGCCGGCCTCAAGAAGTATGGCGCCGACAACCCACAAATTAAGAGCACGTCGAAAGTAGGCGCTACCATTGCCGACGACATCAAGCGCACTTCGGTACTGAGCTTGGGTCTGACGCTGCTTGGCATCTTTGTCTACGTATTGTTCCGCTTCGAAAAGTGGCAGTACTCGATGGCGGCAGTAGTCGCTCTGTTCCACGATGCGCTGCTGGTTATTGCCTGCTTCCCTATTGCGCGCCTGTTCGGGCTGAACTACGAAATGGACCAGATTTTCGTGGCGGCGGTGCTGACCATCATTGGTTTCTCGATGAACGACACTGTGGTTATCTACGACCGTATTCGGGAATATCTGCGGGAGAACCCCAAGCTAACGTTCGCTCAGGTGGTGAACCCGGCTCTGAACAGCACGTTCTCGCGCACCATGATTACGTTCACCACCTTGTTCTTGGTGGTGCTGGTACTCTACATCTTCGGTGGTGAGACGCTTCGCTCGTTCTCGTTTGCTATGCTGGTAGGTATCATCTTCGGTACGTATTCGTCGCTGTTCATTGCTACGCCGATCATCCTCGATACCTACGGTCGCAAAGAAGCGCGCGAGCGAGGTACCGACCTCTCTACCAAAATTGCTGATGACGTCGACGCGCCTAAGCTGTCGAAGGCTACGGTATAAGGATAGAGCTTGTTTTTTACAGAAGAGCCCGACCAATTGGTCGGGCTCTTTTTGTTTTCAAGCTAGCTTCCTTAAGTGCCATAAGGGCTGCTCTTCCCTTATTTACAGATAGTTGAGAGGCCGTGCTTAGAGATGCAGATAGATTTTAACTATATTTTCTATTCCTCAAGCAACCATTTTCCGGTTCCCTACGAGTGGCCTAATGAATCTTCTCCCCCGCTATTGTGGCTAGCCTCGAACTAGATTCTGCGCTGCTTACCGAAATCCTGACCGGCTGTCAAAAGCAGGAGCAGGCTAGTCAGCGGCGGCTGTACATGCTCTACTATAGCTACGGGCTAAGTGTTTGCTTGCGCTACCTCCACGACCGGGATGTGGCCTTGGAAGCCGTGAACGATGGCTTCATGAAAGTTTTTCAGGAGTTGCCGCGCTTCGATACCACACGTCACACCGACGTGGCGGGCTCTTTGCGCGGTTGGATACGCAAGATCATGGTGCATACGGCCATTGATCGGTTCCGAGCCAATTCTCGTCACGCCTTCCAAGCGGATTTGGACACGGTAGCCGGGTCGCACGCTGATGGCGGCCATTCTCCGCTCGACAATCTGTCTTTCGAAGAATTGCTGCAGTTAATTGGACAGCTCACGCCAGCTTACCGGGCGGTGTTCAATATGTACGTCATTGATGGTTATACCCACGAAGAAATTGCCACGCAACTGGGCATTTCGGTGGGGGCCTCTAAGTCAAACCTTTTCAAAGCGCGGGAGCATTTAAAAACCCTTCTTAAAAAAAATAAACACCATGCCTACGCCAAATATGTCGGATGAAGAGCTGGACGAGCTAGTCCGGCGCAGCGCCGAGGCGTATCCCGAGGAAATTCCTCTGGGCGGCTGGTTACGCATGGAAGACAAGCTAAATAAGGCCGCAACCGACCAGTTGGTGCGCCAGAAAGTAGTGCGTCTTTTCATGCTTGAGGTAGCACTAGTGGCCTTGTTGCTGCTTTTGTGGCAAGGCTACCGGATGGCAACCACGGGCACTGAAGTAGCGCAGCAGCCAGCTCGCACAAGTGTGCCTGTCACTAAAAAGGCAATAACCGCCGCTACTCCCACCGCTCCGGCACCAACTACTACCCCGCCAAAACCTTCGGCTGGCGCCTCGCCTCTAGCGCTAATAGCGCCTAAGGCATTTACCAGCGAAGCAGCAGATAAGCCAACTTTAGCTTCCGCTACTACATTAACTGCTGCTTCCTCTCGCCGTGAAGCAGTAGTACGTGGTCGGGCTAGCACATCTACCATGTTGCTTGTAGGTGCAGTATCAACGCAGAAACGCCGGTTGCTACCCGTAGCCGATGAAACACAACGGAGCCTGACAAACCATACGGCTTCCTCGCTGCGCACTGAGGCTGGAGAAGCAGATAATCATATTACTTCAAATAAGAATACTGCCGAAGCCAACCCACTGCTTTCCAAGGAGGTAGCAACTGCTCCTACTACTACACCTGCAACGCCCCAACGACCAGAACTAGCGCAGCAGCCAACGGTGCCTGCTGCGGTTGCCCCTACCCTACCAGCACAGGACACACTAGCGCAGAAACCAGCCGTCCCAACGCCGGCGCCTGACTCGACAGAAAAGAAGCGCCCGGAACGGCCGCGGCCTGCGCATCGGTTAGTGGTCGGAGTGATGGTGGCGCCTTCGTTTAGCGCGGTCCGGCGCCTGGAAACTGCTCGTTTCGGCAACGACCTGGGTGTGACGCTCGAATACCGCCTGACGTCGCGGCTACGAGTGCGGGCTTCTGTAATCAGGAGCGTAAAGCAATATGGAGCAGCTAGTTCCGACTATACCATACCCGCCTCCTGGCCTTGGCGGCAAGGCGACTACGTAGTAAACGCCAACTGCCGGATGACGGAAATTCCTCTAAATCTGCGCTATGATGCTGTCATTCGACCGAAATACACTGTATTCACCAGCGTAGGACTTTCGTCGTTGCTAATGCGCTACGAGTGCTACGACTACGATTACCAAGTGAATGGTCAACCTCGAACGGCTGTTGCGGAAGTGTACAATGGCACTAACCATGCATTTGGCCTGCTCAACTTATCGGGGGGCGTGGAGCGCCCGCTCGGGAGCCGTTGGGCAGTGCAGGCCGAGCCGTTTCTGCAGTTGCCGCTAGGTGGGGTGGGCGCCGGAAAAGTACGTTTAACCAGTGCGGGAGCCGCTTTTTCTGTGAAATACGGGCTGTTGCGCTAACTATTTCTCTTCTTCAGTATAGCCTACGGGCGCTGATTGCTTTGCTTTTTCTGGTCCTGCTCGCGACGGGACCCTTGTTTCAGGCTGGACTTGTAGTACGCCATTGCCGGGCCCGGTGTGTGCGCTGCGTAGCCATCAAGCTAGCCTGACTTTCCCTTCTTGTTCCACTTTTTTTCTAAGAAATCATGCTTAGACAGCTTCTCTATGCCCTGCGCGGCCGCTTTGTTCTAGCGTGGCCGGCCGTGGCGCTACTCATCACTGGGCTCGTGTTTGTGGTCGGCAGCTGTAGCGACGACGATGACAAAACCCCTGTTCCCACCGTCAAGCTCGTCGACAACGCTACGCTTGGTCCTTACATGGTCGATGCGCAAGGCAACACCATTTATTACTTCACGCGCGACCTGGCAGGCACCAACACCTGCACGGGCGGTTGCGCCGCTGTTTGGCCTATTTTCTACGAGCCCAACTTGGTGCTAGGCGAGGGACTAAAAGCCGAGGATTTTGGCACCATCACCACAGCTGATGGCCAGCCCCAAACCACCTACAAAGGCTGGCCGATGTATTACTACTCTCCTGCTGACGCCGCCGGGCAGAATGTGCGCGAGAAAGCCGGCGAGGTGAAGGGCGAAAACGTGGGCGGCGTGTGGTTTGTAATGAAGCCCGACTATTCAGTGCTGCTGGCCCG
This sequence comes from Hymenobacter sp. YC55, assembly GCF_029433095.1. Lineage (GTDB taxonomy): Bacteria > Bacteroidota > Bacteroidia > Cytophagales > Hymenobacteraceae > Hymenobacter. Next base: position 1,091,811 of record NZ_JARNTX010000002.1, on the reverse strand, counting down.
CACGAGCGTCGTCAACAGAACCACCAATCAGAGTACCCTCAAGAATTTCCTGATTGACAGCCAGGGGCGTACCCTCTACACATTCAGCCGCGACCAAACGGCCCCTACCACCCAGCCGACCAACTGTAGTGGCAACTGCATTGCCACGTGGCCAGTGTACCTGGAACCAGGCCGTACGCTGCCTTCCAGCCTCAAAAGCAGCGACTTTGGCGTCATCACGCGGCCCGATGGCCCCAACGGCACAACACGCCAACAGACCACCTACAAGGGTTTGCCGCTCTACTACTACACTCCCGACGGCGCACAGCGCAACAAGGTGGAAGGCGACGGGGTCGGCAATGTTTGGGCGGTAGCGGCGCCGTAATGCCGTGGCCTAGGTAGGTCCGCTTGGCTACTTATTTGATTCATCACCACATCCATTTGTTTTATGCACAATAAACTTATGCTTCTGCTGGGGGCAGGCATTCTGCTCACCGCCTGTGCTTCCGAAAACGGGGAAGACCAAACGCCCGACGAGATACCGGCGCCCACCTGTAACACGGCGGATGTCACGTACGCTTTGACCGTAGCGCCGCTGCTTCAGAAGAATTGCACCTCTTGCCACAACGCCAACTTTGCGAGCGGCGGGGTGAACCTAAGCACGTATGCCACGGTCCGGACGGTAGCTCTCAACGGCCGGCTCGTAGGCTCGGTCAACCACGAGCCTGGCTACTCGCCCATGCCCAAAGGCGGGGCCAAGCTAGCCGAGTGCGACATTACGCAGTTGCGCAAGTGGGTAACCGACGGAGCGGCTAATAACTGACACTTGGCTCTTATTCCTCCCAACATGAAGCCGCAAGTATTATTTATCGTGCTCTTGCTTGGTGGCCTGACGGCGCTACCCGGTCTGGCACAAAGCAAGTTTCTGACGCGCACGGGCAGCATCAGTTTCTTTTCGGCCACCCCCATCGAGGACATTGAGGCCCGCAACGAGCAAGTGGGCGCCGCCGTGGATGTGCAGTCGGGGCAAATTGCCTTTACGGTACCTATGAAGGGGTTCCAGTTTCCCAGGTCGCTGATGCAGGAGCACTTCAACGAAAACTACGTGGAATCTGACAAGTACCCAAAAGCCACCTTCTCCGGAACCCTTGTCAACTGGACACCCGCCGCGCTGCCCACTACGGGCCCGCAAACCGTGCAGGTGGAAGGCGACCTTACCATTCATGGCGTGACCAAGCGGGTGCGCGTACCGGGCACGCTGGAAAAGCAGGGCAACCGCCTGCTGGTCAAGTCGAAGTTTGCCGTGGCCCCGGCCGATTACAACATTGAAATCCCGGCGCTCGTGCGCAACCAGATTGCCAAGTCGGTGGACGTAACCGTGAATCTAGCCTGTAATCCAGCTCCCTAACCTTTTCCTCTATGATTTCAATCTCAACTCTTTGGCGAGTGGCTGGCGGGCTGGCTGCCGTATTGCTATTAACCCCCGTCCATACGCAAGCGCAGGATTTGCTGAACCAACTGGAAAGCCAAAGCACTGATAGTTTGCGCCGCGAGTACGTGACGGCCACCTTCAAGGGCACGCGGGTCATCAATGGTCATTCCATTGAAACGCCGGGCAAGGGCAGTTTGGTGTTCCTGATTTCGCACCGCTTCGGCACCCTGAACAGCGGGGCCTACGAGTTTTTCGGGCTCGACCAGGCCACCATACGGCTGGGGCTCGAATACGGACTTACCAACAACCTGGCCGTGGGTGTGGGGCGCAGCTCGCTGGAAAAGACCTACGATGGATTTGTGAAGTACAAGGCAGTGCGCCAAAGCAGTGGTCCGCGTGCTATGCCCATATCGGTAACGCTCTTGGCAACTTCAGCGGTCAGCACCCTAAAGTTTGAACCACAGCCCGAACGCTCTACCACCTCGCGCTTCACCTACACGTACCAAGCCCTGCTAGCGCGCAAATTCAGCTCGAACCTGTCGGTGCAGCTCATGCCTACGCTGGTTCACCGCAACTACGTGGCCCTGCGCCGCGACGAGAACGATGTGTACGCTATTGGAGCGGCGGCGCGACAGAAATTAACCAAGCGCTTAGCACTCACCGCGGAATACTATTACCTGCTGCCCGGCGCCACCGCCGACGATTACCGCAATTCTCTAGCTGTCGGGTTTGATATTGAAACGGGTGGGCACGTATTTCAGCTGCACTTCACCAATTCACAAGGCATGATAGAGAAATTCTTCGTTCCTCAAACCACGGGCAATTTCTTCGACGGAGATATTTACTTCGGATTTAATATTTCTCGTGCTTTCCAGCTAAGAAATTAGAAGAATTTATTTTCCCTTCACGAAATATATCACCACACTTTTCTATTCACTCACAGTCATGAAAAAGCCGCGCCTACTAGGTGCGGCCTTTTTGTATTTGAAAGTAAATCGGCAAACTATTGCTCGACTAATTATTTACGCTCGCCTATTCTTTTTGCGGGTACTCCCGCCCAAATTTCGTTAGCCCCAACTGACTTAGTTACTACTGCGCCGGCGGCAATTATGGCACCCTCGCCAATTGTTACCCCTTTCAGCACTACCACATTTACTCCCAACCATACATTGGGTTCTATGCTGATAGCTTCCTTAGGACCGACCTGCGTCCTCATCAATTCATGGAGGGCAGTACCATGGTTATGGTCTATAAACCGGCAGCCCGAGGCAATAAGCGCATCGTTACCAATAGTAATCCCCTCGCTGATATTGAATTCGCAGCCGGACCCAATAAAAACGTTATTACCAATTTTTATAGCCGATCCGGGCTGCCAAATACCGTCGTATTTAAAATATATATCGTGCTCTAATTTGCAGTTAACACCAAGCGTTACTTGGTGGGGCCATGTGATGTGTAAGCGCGGAAGCTCCGTGCCTTTTCCTACTTTCATTCCTTGCAAACCCAACCATAGTTTTCTAAAAAAATGTAGAAACCGCGCGTAATATCTTTGTCTAAGAACAAAAGAACCGTGCTGAATTAAATAACTCATTTTAAACCTGGTTGAACTTGGCAAGCTGCATTGAGCTCGAAATATAGGGCAAAAAAATGCCTCTACTTGAAAGTAGAGGCATTGTTCAAAAAGCTAGCAAGATTCATTCCCGGGCTTCCATGGGCAAAAGCGCTGGAAGCGTAAGGCAAAGAGCCGCCGGCTAAAGTTAGATGGTAACGCCTTCGGCTACCACTTCTTTCACCTCGGGTACCATCCGCTTGAGCAGGTTCTCGATGCCTGACTTCAGCGTAACGGTAGCCGATGGGCAACCCGAGCAGGAGCCTTGCAGATTCACGGTCACGATGCCGTCCTGGTAGCTCTTGAAGGTGATGTTACCGCCGTCTTGCTCTACAGCAGGGCGCACGTAGTTGTCAAGTAGGTCGATAATTTTTTGGCTGGTTTGCTGATCGGCTTCCGACGAGTCGCCGGTAGCGGCAGCTTGCTGAGCGGCTTTTTGCTCGGCAGCCGGATCAACGATGAACACGGGGCCAGCTGCCTCGATGTACGACTTGAGGAAGGTGCGCAGCTCGGGGATGAGCTGGGCCCACTGCAAATCTGTAACCTTGGTGATGGTCACGAAATTTTGCGCAATGAACACGCGGCCTACATAATCGAAGTTGAATAGCTCCTGGGCCAGCGGCGAATTAGCGGCGGCTTCCAGATTGGGGTAGTCCACGCTCACGCCGTCAGCAAGCAGCTGGGCGTTGAGCACGAACTTCATGGATTCGGGGTTGGGGCTGGCTTCGGCGTAGATTGAAACCGGCGCAGCGGGGGCAGTGAGTTGTTCAGCCATGTTTGAAAGACTTGGAGACAAGCGGGAGAAAGTCAGCCGGTTTCGGTACCGGTCTGTCCTATAAAACCGCGCAAGGCGCGATTAGTTGCAAAGATAGAGAAGTCAACGATGATAAGATAGCGAAGGGCAACCCATCAGGCGTTGGCCCCCGTATCTTGCCAGTATGCTTGCCCGTCTTACTGCCGCTTTATTTCGCCCCATTGATATTGCCTGGCTAGTGGTAGCTCGTATGGGTATTGGTGTTTTACTGGCTCTGGAAATGGCCGGTAGCCTGGCCCTCGGCTACACCCGCGAGTACATAGAGCCACAGGTACATTTCTCTTACCTGTTTTTTGATTGGCTGCCGCACTGGTCGCCGCCCATAATCATTGCTATTCACCTGGGGGCTATAGCAGCAGGGGTAGCTGTAGCGGCCGGCTGGCACTTCCGCTTGGCGGCCCTGCTCCTGACGCTTTGCTATACGCTGCTGTTTCTGGCCGAGGAAACCCGCTTTATCAACCACTTCTACCTCTACTGCTTGGTGGCAGGCATGCTCGGATTGACGCCGGCACACCGCGCCGCCTCGGCCGATGTTCGCGCGGGCCGCGTCCCACCGTCGGCCACTACTCCCGCCTGGACGCGCTACTTGTTGCTGTTTCAGATGTGTGTGGTCTACTTCTATGCCGGCTTGGCCAAGCTCAACGCCGATTGGTTTATGGCGCGCCCCCTGATAGTGTGGCTGGCCCCCAAGGCCAATTATCCTATTATTGGGCCCATACTCGGAAGCAGCATCACGCCTTGGGTAATGAGCTACGCAGGTGTGGCCTTTGACTTGCTGGTAGCGCCTCTGCTTCTATGGCGCCTAACCCGGCCGTGGGCTTTTGCAGCGGCCGCGTTTTTCCACATTTCCAACGTCCTTGTTTTCGGCTTGGGTACGTTCCCGTGGTTTTCGCTGTTCATAACGGCCGCCTTGTTTTTTCCGCCTTCCTGGCCGCGGCACACACCCGGCTTGCGCCGCTGGATAGCCACTCGTGTGCCTCTGTCGGCGCCAGCCGCCGCGCTTGCCCCTGCTACCCAACCACGCTATGCGCCCGTTTTGCTGACCGCCCTTGGCGTGTATGCGGTGGTGCAGGTGCTAGTGCCGCTCCGGCATTTCCTGTACCGGGGTGATGTGCACTGGACCGAAGAAGGTCACCATTTTGCCTGGCACATGATGCTACGCAGCAAGACCGGCTCTATTACCTACCGGGTGGTGCTGCCCGATGGCCGCACCGAAATAGTAGCCCCCACGACTTATCTGACGCCCCGCCAATACAGCAAGCTAATCGGGCAGCCCGACTGTATTTTGCAATTCGCGCATTTTCTGGCCGACCAGTACGCCCAGCGTGGCCTTGGCCCGGTGGCAGTCTACGCAGATTCTTACGTGCAGCTCAACCGGCGCCCTGTTCGTCCTATTGTAGCGCCCACCGTCAACCTGGCAGCGCAGCCGCGCACCCTTCAACCTTATAGCTGGATAACCCCCGAACCGCCGTTGGAGGAGTAATTGAATAACGGAGTAAGGGTAAAGGACTTTAGACCCTGAAAGCCGCGGTGCATCGAGCTAACAACGGCACCACGCACTAGCGCCTTACTCCGCTACTCGTTTACTCGGTTACTCTATTTGCCCGGGCCCGCAACAGCATATCGGCCAGCACGAGGCTGGTCATGGCATCAACGATAGGCACAGCGCGCGGCAGCACGCAAGGGTCGTGGCGGCCCCGGCCAGCCAGCGTGATTTCCTCGTTCTGGTCATTGAGGGTTTGCTGAGGCTGCAAGATGGTGGCAACGGGCTTGAACGCAACGCGGAAATAAATATCCTGTCCGTTGCTAATGCCGCCCTGAATGCCGCCCGAGTGGTTGGTGCGAGTGCGCACTGCGCCAGCTTCGTCGGTGTAGAAGGTGTCGTTGTGCTCGGAACCAAACAGCAGCGTGCCCGCGAAACCGGACCCGTACTCGAAGCCTTTCACGGCGTTGATACCCAACATGGCCCGCCCAAGCTCGGAATGCAACTTATCGAACACTGGCTCCCCGAGGCCCGCTGGCACCCCGGTGACAACCCCTGTTACGAGGCCACCCACCGTATCGTGCCGGTCGCGGGTTTGGCGGATAAGGTCGGCCATGCGCTCGGCGGTTTCAGGGTGCGGGCAGCGGACGGGGTTGCTGTCGATAAGGGCCAGGTCGAGCTGTTCGTAGCCGACCGGCACTTGCACTGCTCCTACCTGCGACACGTAGCTTCGTACCACGATGCCGTAGTGTGCTAAAAATTTGTCGGCTATGGCGCCGGCTGCTACGCGGGCCGCCGTTTCGCGGGCCGAACTGCGGCCACCGCCGCGGTAGTCGCGGCGGCCGTATTTCTGGTCGTAGGTGTAGTCGGCATGTGAGGGGCGGTAGGCATGCTCGATGTGCGAGTAGTCGTGGCTGGCCTGATCCTGGTTGCGGATAAAGAGGCTAATGGGTGTGCCCGTGGTGTAGCCCCCGAAAATACCCGACTGAATTTCCACTTGGTCGGCTTCCTTGCGGGGCGTGGTCAGGTCGCTTTGGCCGGGCCGGCGCCGGTCCAGCGCCGCCTGAATATCGGTGGCTTCTACCGCCAGCCCTGCCGGGCAGCCATCCACTATCACGCCAATGCCCGGCCCATGCGACTCGCCGAAAGTGGTAATGCGAAACAGCGTACCGAAGGAATTAGACATGAGGCGCTAGTGAATTGGTGTAACGGTGAGTTGCTATTTGGAAAGGCAAAGCTACCAGAACATCTATTCACAAGTTCACCATCTCACAATTTCACTTCTTCCGCCACCAGCCCCAGACCGCCACCCCGAGCAGGACGACCAAGATATAGTTGGCGTAGCGGCGCACATCGTCGTAGGCGTCTAGTGGCTGTAGGGTGTTGTTAGCGTCGAAAAGCACGTTCTGGTAGAACGGGTCGTCGGAGGGGGCACGGAAAGTGCTGGCATTGCGCACTGGCCCCCGAACAACGGGTGTCAATTCCGCATGCAGCGTATCATAGCGGCCAATAGTAGGATCGAAGAACACTAGGTTCAACAAGCTGTCGAGCTGCAATCTGCCGGGCTGGCGAGCTACCAACCGATATGTAAACACCTTACGCCCGCCTACTCGGCCGCCTTGCCGAGTTAGCTCTTGCTGCACATCGGGGCCGTACACTTCCAGGCCCGGCTTAGGCGGCACAACCGGCGCACTAACCGCCGCCAGATTGCCTTCGCCTTCCACCCCGAAACTGTAGGTAAAGGCTTGCCCGGTCCGAAACGTGGTTTGGTTGACGGCTTCGCGCAGTTGGTAATGGCCCACGGGTACCAAGTCGCGCAGCGGATGGGGCGGCAGCGGTTTCACCCGAATGGTGCGGGTGGTAGTAAGGTAGGTTTTGTAGCCTTCGAGGCGGTTGTCGAGACCCTCGGCGGGATTTTTTGCCAGTCGGTATTTCACCATGCGTAGCGCCACAACCGGAAACACCAGAGGCTCGGCGTTGAGCGGATAATATTCGGCTTCGTAGAGGCGGTAGCGCAAAAAGGGCTTGCCGCCCATCGTCACCGACTCCGGCACTATTTCTTGCTCGTTGAAGGGCTCTTCCCAAGCCGTGTGTTGCCGCAACTGCTGCAAGATGTCAGGAAGCTGGCCGGCGAAATTGTAGAAGTCGAGTAAGCCTTGGTCGGCAGGCGTAAGATAGAAGTACAGTCCTATGTGCACGCCTTCGCCTACAAAAACGCTGGTTTTGTCGGGCACCAAGGCCAGAAACGCATTGTCTTTCGGCTCTACATATTCTTGCGGCTTTGGTTTGCCAAACAGGTTATCAAGCAAGCCGATGCCTTGCAAACCGCCACCTGCTGGCGGCGCTGTGCCGGCTCCGGCCGTTGGCGCGGGTCCTACCCGCACCGTCAGCCCGTTGGAGCGCACTGTCAGCCCGTTGACGGTCATCGTGAATGGCTTTACCACAACCTCGCCCTCGGCGTAGGCCGCGTAGCGTTGAGTGATGGTCAGTTCGGTGGTGGTTTGGCCTTCTACTATCCGGGTGGTTGTGGTGCTCGACTTACCGCTTTTCTTGAAGCCTTCCAGATCGGGGAAGGCGGAGTAACGCTCTAGGGCTGCCCCACGCAGATGAAAGCTGATAGTGAAATACTCGGTAACTGGCAGCACTGCCGGCCCTAATTCCAGCTCTGCTTGTGCCCCTGGCGCTGCCACCGGCGGCTTGGCGGGCTGCTGCGCCCAACTTGACGGCGGCACAACCCAGCAACAAGCAAAAAAAAATAAGCTAAAAAGTAGACGCAGCATAAAGCGGGTGGTAGCAATTCAAAGCTACGCAAAAAGCCTTTTCCAAGCCGAAAACGCGTTTTTGGAAACCGCTTCTGCCAATCAGCAAGCTCAACTATGGCACGGTTGAGGTTCCTCGTTCAACAAGCCCGGCAATAAAATTCTGGCTATGGGCAATCCGCACTCGCTCGGGCCGCGTAAGTGCCTTCCAAATACCACATAGTCTTTCCCGAAATTTTACAATACACAGCCCCAAAAGAGCTGTGCAGGGAGCTTTGTTTGCCAAAATTTTCCTTTACCCAAATCATTCCATCACATGTCCAACAATCTCAAAAAGGGCGGCGACGAGGCAGAGTTTGCCAAGCCGCTTTACGTTCCCATCAAGCGTCGCTCGTTCTTCATGTATGCTGGTGCTACTGCCGGTGCTACTGCTCTGCTCCTGTCTGGCTGCGATGATGACGACAATGGTGGCGGTGGTATGCCCGCTGGCACTGTTAGTCTGGGTTCTGGTGATGTAGGCGTACTGAACTACGCCTATGCTCTAGAGCAATTAGAGGCCGCTTTCTACGCCCAGATTGTTGCTACCCCTTACGCTAGCATGCCCGCCGACGAAAAGGCTGCGCTAACCGCCATTGCTAAACACGAAGAAATTCACCGCGAATTCTTCAAAGCAGCTATTACTGCCGTTGCTCCTTCCATGGTTATCCCAGGTCTGACTCCTGATTTCTCGAAAATCAACTTTAACGATCGGGCTTCGGTGCTAGGTGCTGCCAAAACCTTCGAAGATTTGGGTGTAGGTGCTTACAACGGCGCTGGCAAACTCATCAAGGACAAGGGCTACCTGCTGCTAGCCGGCAAGATTGTGTCTGTGGAAGCCCGCCACGCGGCCTATATCCGCGACCTAATTACGCCCGGCAGTTTCGCGGGCAACGATGTAGTTAACGCGGCCGGCCTCGATCAGGCCCTCGATGTACCAACCGTGCTGACAGCAGCACAAACCTACATCAAGGAAAAAATCAACGGCGACAACGTCGGCAAGTAATCCACCTTCTCACAACTGACTTCTCTTTCCTATGAACCTGTTTAATATAATTTCCGAGTTGGAAAAGGTGGATCCTGAAATCATGGACCGCCTCACGCATCGCCGTAGCGCCTTCACTGCACTAGGCAACTTCGGCAAAAAGCTGGCTCTAGCTTCTGCTCCTATTGCCATTGGTTCGGCCTTCAACAAGGCTGTAGGCCAGAACACTCTGAACAACGTAAATGAAGTATTCAACTATGCGCTGCTTCTGGAGCGCTTGGAATACAGTTTTTATGATCAGGCACTGAAAGCAGCTACCCTGACGGCTCCCCTCACCGGTGTTGCTAGAACGGCCATTGAGACTATTCGCGGCCACGAGCTAGCGCACGTGAATTTGTTGACTGCTGCACTTGGTACCAATGCAGCCCCTGCTCCAGCCAACGGCTTTGATTTCGGTACGGCCTTCGCCACTTACGCCTCTTTCCTGACGTTCGCACAGGCATTTGAAGACACTGGCGTACGAGCCTACAAAGGTCAGGCGGGCAATATTGATCCTACGCTGAACCCAATGGTTGGTGGCAATGCTGTCAATTTACTGCAAACCGCACTACAGATTCACTCGGTAGAAGCTCGTCACGCCGCACACATTCGCGTTATGCGCCGGGGTGCTACTGCTGGCAACCAGACGAACATTTTTCCTTGGGTAATCAATGCTGAACCTAACGGGGCTCCTGCACCAGTATATGGCGCCGGCAACCCAGTAGCTACCTTCCCTGCTGAAAGCAACTTAATGCAAGGTGGTCTTACGCTTACCTCAGTAGGTGGCAAAACCTATACTGCTGAAGATGTAAGCGCGGCTTTCGACGAGGCTCTTGATAGCACGACTGTTACCAACATTGCTAGTTCGGTAGTGAAGTTCTAAGTTTACAGCAACTTATTAGCTTTAAAAAAGGCGTCTCCAGAATTGGAGACGCCTTTTTCATGCAACCTAAATGCTTGTTAGAGCATCCCACTATAAGGAGTTACCTTTGCCTACTTCCAAGCCGAGTTTGCTGCGGCGTTGCTTTGTGATTATCTGCTTATGTCAACCTTTTTTCTAGCGCGTGCTATGCAGCGGCGTTCTTTCTTTCGGGCAGCTGGTGCTACCCTCGCCACCTCGACACTCGTGCTGGCGGGCTGTAAAGATGATGAGGAACCGGCTACTCCCGTTGTGAATAATGTAATAGCTTTTAACGGCTTCGATACCACTACTCGCCAGCCTATCGACGATGGGGTCCTCAACTATGCCTATCTGCTGGAGCAACTAGAAGCAGCTTTCTATCAGAAAGTGGTGGCTTCTCCTCCTGCCGATTTATTGCCGGGCGAATTAGCTTACCTCACCGATTTGCGTGACCATGAGCTTATTCACCGCGAGTATCTCAAGGCTCTTTTAGGTAGCAAAGCTTACGATGTTAGCCTTGCTGCACCATTGGAATTTAACTTTTCTTCTCTCACGCTTACCACCCGCGTAGGAGTTTGGACGGCAGCCCGGCAACTCGAAGACATTGGCGTAGCAGCTTATAATGGAGCCGGAAAGCTGCTGGTCGTGACGTCTAACTTGCTGGCTTTAGGCAAGCTTGCTTCGGTAGAAGCCCGGCACGCCGCTTTGGTCCACGAGATATTGCAGTCCGATTCTTTCGCGTCTACGGTAGGTGCCGATGGCCTCGACGATGCCAAAACACCGACTGAAGTTATCGAGCTGATCAAGTCCTTTTTGCCCGTTGAAGTATCTGTAGCGGCCTTGCCGACCACCTAAGGCTGTATACCGCCATGAATATTCTGAAGCTTGTGGCCGATTTGGCCGCCACTACCCCCAACCAGTTCGAGCAACCTGCTGACCGTCGCGATGCACTTACTAGTCTAGGCCGTTTCGGGGCAAAGACATTGGCTGCTGCCCTTCCCTTGGGCTTAGGCAGCGTACCTGCTCTAGCCCGCGACACGCGCACTATCCTGGATTCGCTGTTGCTCGCCCTTCGGCTGGAGCGTTTGCAAAACGCTTTCTATACGCAAGCGCTGACCGCTCCCGCTAGCTTCTTTCCTGCCGATACCAGCATTCGGGCCTCGATTGTGAAGATGCAGGCACACCAACAGCAGCATGCAGCCCTGTTGGTCCGTCTCATTAGCACGTCCAATGGCGACGTACCTGCCCAGCCTCGCTACGATTTTACGGGCAGCAAAAACAACACCCAGGCAGCTCTCTTCCCAAGCGTATTCACCAACTTCGACGACTTTCTAACGTTAGCCCAGCTACTCGAAGACACTAGTGTGCGGGCTTACAAGGCCATGGTAGAGTTTCTGGTGCAGGATAACTACATTCTGCAAACTGCCTTACAGATCCATTCCACGGAAAGCCGGCATGCTACTCGCATCCGCATGATACGGCGGCAGCGTGGAGCCACAGTCAAGCCGTGGCCTAGCCCAGCTGATGCCGACATTACGGTAGCCAACAAGACAGCTGTTGTGTACGCTACTGAGCATGCTACCACGCAACTGTTAGCCGACTACACCTCGGTGCCTTTCCGGTTGCTGCCTATCGGGTCCGGCGCCAATATTCTAACCGAAAGTGTACCCGAAGCCTTCGACGAACCCCTGGCGGCCGATAGTGTGGAAGGGCTACTAAACCTGTTCACTTTGTAAGCAAATCCGCCTGTTTTAAGGCAGCAAAGCCGCTTTGTTAATTTTTCTAGAAAAAAAGGAACTCAAAGGGGTTCCTTTTTTTTATGGTCAGCGACTGGAATATAGTTGAATACCCCTATTAATAAGTAACTCATCGTCCAAATCTTACACCGCTTAATGCAAGGAGTTTTACTATATTTCCTACTGTAAGCTCTCCTCGAAATACGTTGCTCTACTCGGTCGAAACGCATCCTTTTTTCAGCGTTTCGTATACATGCTCACCGACCCAAAATTCTCACCCACAACCAAAAAGTAAATAAGCTTACTCCTATGTTGGAATATGCAAAAACCATTCTGCTCAAAGTGAGCTTTGATAAAATCCTATTCGAGAAAGAGCTCCGCAAAGCTCTTCGTATGTTGGTACCCACTGAGCTAGCCCAATTCCGAGTGTGGTGCTACGAGCAGTTCTCCCGTATCTACCACCGTATCCTCAACCGCGTGTTTGCTCAGCCAGCCCTTTAAGCTAGCTTCTACTATTGAGGGCCCCTTTCCAGCAAGCTCCAGTTTCACCTGGTAAGCTTGCTGGAAAGGGGCCCTTCTTTATTGCATTGTGCGCTTATTCCTCGCCCGTTACAAAGCGAATATTCCGTTGCAGTCCAGCATACCCCGTCCGCTTCACTGCTGACTGCCGAAATAGCTCTGAAAACAGCTCGTGCGTAATCTCTTGCCAGTCGGTGGGGCGCAAATCTTTCAGGCCAGGATGCGGCGCGAACTGAGGTTCCTGGTGAGGCTTAGCAAAGCGGTTCCAGGGGCATACATCCTGGCAGATATCGCAGCCAAAAACCCAGTTGCCAAACTTGCCCTCAACCTCCCGCGGAATCTGGTCTTTCAGTTCGATGGTGAAGTAGCTAATGCACTTACTACCATCTACTACGTACGGCTCGGTGATGGCGCCTGTAGGACAAGCATCCACGCATTTGGTGCAGGTGCCGCAATAGTCCTTGATGGGCCCATCATACTCTAGCTCCACGTCCACAATCAGCTCGGCAATGAAGTAGAACGAGCCCGCGCCCGGCGTAATCAAGTTGGCATTTTTTCCCATCCAGCCGGCCCCGCTCCGCTTAGCCCAGGCCTTGTCCATCACCGGTGCCGAATCCACGAATACCCGGCCGCCTACCTCCCCTATTTCCTCTTGCATGGCTGCCAGCAACGTTTTCAGCTTGTCTTTGATGACGAAGTGATAATCGCGGCCGTAAGCGTACTTGCTGACTTTGAGCGTACCGTCAGGCTGCTGGCTTTCTTCAGGCGGGTAATAGTTTAGCAGCAGCGAAATCACCGACTTGGCGCCGTCCACGAGCAGGCGCGGGTCGAGGCGCTTGTCGAAGTGGTTAGCCATGTAACCCATCTGGCCGTGCATATTGCGGTTCAACCAGCTTTCAAGGCGCGGCGCTTCTTCCTCCAGAAACTCAGCCTTGGAAATACCACAGTACATAAAGCCCAGCTCTGCCGCGCGTTGCTTGATAAAGGCAGTATAGTGAGCGGTGGGGAGCATTTGTGACTGAGAACCTAATGAGTGAATAAACCTGAAGAGAACAATAGAAAAGCGTATCTGAAAGTTCAGATACGCTTCGCCACTTTAAGATCTGTATGCTATTGTGTGCTATTTCACTTCGTAGTATCCTCTACTACTATTCCATACAAGATTATCCTTGTTTTTATTCCAGAAATCATTCCACCACTTTGCATCCTTGCCTTTATCAAATTTTTCATCACCTATCAATATAGACAAATATGCAAAAGAGTATCTATCAGGGTCACAATACATAGCTGATGATGTTTCATCCTTAGGCATTTGATCTAAGTGATAGGTATTGCTTAAACACTTTTTCATTATTTCTTTTTTATTTGGGTTGTCATTTAAAGACATAACTATAGCACGAAACGCATCCAAACTACTAACTTCTGGTATTTTAGCATTAGGCTGACTAGCATAAGATATTTCCTTTACCTCTTTATTAGATAAATAGTCTATCCACTTACTTTTTAATTCAACAAGATCTTTAGTTGTTGAATTATTGGTTACGTATCCGAATTTTTTACCTGTCAAGTTCTGTAAGATTTCATTTGCTCTGCCAGATACTTTAAATAGGTCGTTGTGTACAATCAAACCCTTACCTTCGAACAGTAGGTCATTAGAGGCCACTCTGTTCCATATAATCAAGCGACTAGTGCCAATCAATTTTGTTTCCTGGTTATCCGTAATTTGATCAGCTATTTTTCTAAGATACGTTATGTCTTTACTATAATTATTGACAGATGCATTAAGCGTTAAAAATACGTCACACCAACTGGCATCATTTACATTCTTGTGAACTAATTGCTCAGCAGAAAACCGCTGAGCTAAATCATATTTCTCTTTAGTTAAACCTTCTATATTTTGCTGACTCCAAGAGACTAATACATTTTGGCAAAGCGACTTGTCAAAGACAAACAATAGCAATATTACAAGTATGTTTTTCATCTATTTTGTAATGTTATTAGCATACAGAATTAATTAAAAGTAAAGCGTCAGAAAGCAGCTCAAGATACTGCCTTCTGACGCTTTTATGTATCGCTGAAGCGAGAACTTAACTAAATAACTCTCCAGTGTTGCCGCGCAGGTGCTGGGGCATAAGCTTGCCGAGGTGCTGATAGGCGTGCTCGGTGGCTTCGCGGCCACGGCTGGTGCGCTTGATGTAGCCTTCCTGAATCAGGAAGGGCTCGTACACTTCCTCGATGGTTTCGGCTTCCTCGCCGCAGGCCGTAGCAATGGTGCTGAGGCCTACCGGACCACCTTTGAACTTGTCGATGATGGTGGTAAGGATGCGCTTGTCCATGTCGTCGAGGCCGCGGGCGTCTACGTCGAGGGCGTTCAGGGCAAACTGAGCTATTTCCACCGTGATGGTGCCGTTGCCCTTGATTTGGGCGAAGTCGCGGGTGCGGCGCAGCAAGTTGTTGGCGATACGTGGCGTACCGCGCGAGCGGCGAGCAATTTCGTAAGCAGCATCCTCGTGAATGGGCGTGCCCAGGATTTCGGCCGAACGCTGCACAATGCTGGTCAACAGCTTGGAGTCGTAATACTCCAGGCGCGAGCTGATGCCAAAACGGGCCCGCAGCGGCGAGGTGAGCATACCGGAGCGAGTGGTAGCGCCAATCAGCGTGAAGGGCGACAACGTAATCTGCACCGAGCGCGCATTCGGACCCGAATCGAGCATAATGTCGATGCGGTAGTCCTCCATGGCGGAGTACAGGTATTCTTCCACCACGGGGTTGAGGCGGTGAATCTCGTCGATGAACAGTACGTCGTGCGGCTCCAAGTTGGTGAGCAAGCCAGCCAGGTCGGAAGGCTTGTCGAGCACCGGGCCGCTGGTCATCTTGATGCCGGATTCTAGCTCGTTGGCGATGATGTGAGAAAGGGTGGTTTTACCTAAACCGGGAGGCCCGTGCAGGAGCACGTGGTCGAGGGCGTCGCCGCGGCGTTTGGCAGCGGCCACAAATACCTTCAGGTTCTCGACTACCTTATCCTGTCCCGCAAAATCGTCGAACGAAAGCGGGCGGAGGGCCTTGTCAATGTCCTTTTCGGAGGCATCCATATGGTCTTTGCCGCCGGTGAGATAAGATTCGCGCATAGCAGCCGAATGGAAAGGTTGATGTTGGAAAGGTAACACCTATGCCCAATAAATCATCCCTTTTTTAGCAAAAAACATTCAGAGAAGCAGATAAACTAATCTGATTAGCAAATAAAAGCTAAATCCCTCCTGATGGGCTACTAAAGCTCATTTTTAGTTGTTGCGCACTAGCCTTACCTCACTTCACACAACAGCTGGCTGGTCTGGCCATTGTGTTAGTGAATTTGGCTTTGTTGAATCCCTAAACGGGTGGCGCCGTAACTTGCAGCTTCCATTGCTTTTGCTGCCGCATGCCTTCTTCCGCTTCCAACAACTGGCTTCAGACGCTTCCTGCCGACTTTTACGACCAACTAGCGCATTGCCTCTCCCTGCATGGTATGGCTTGCCTGGAACTACTTAGTCGCTCACAAGATGCTTCGATTCGCCAACTCGTCACGCTCACTGGCTTGACCACCGAGCAGGTTACCAAGCTCAACACAATTGCCAGCCACGAGCAATTACTGCAAACGCTCGAAAGTCAGCCCCGCCCGTTGTACGACTTACTTTTGCTAGGTCGCCTTGCGCTTGATACCAGCTTGGCAGAGCCCGTCATGGCGTATGTGCGGCGCCAAATGAGTATTGGCATTGCGCAGATGCAGCAATTGAAAACTTACTGCCAGGAGCTGAGCGGCGCATTTTTGGCTACGCTCGAGCAACAACTGCCTGCGGAGATGCTGCTAGGTTTGCACCGGCTGCGGGTCGAAGAGGTGTTTCAGGCGTACGTTGCGGCTCATCCGGCGCCGGCGCCCATGGCGGCTACCATCCGGTTTTCGGAGGCGCAGTTGCAAATGGTGCGTTTGGCGCTGCTCCTGGTCCACTCCTTGCCCGAAGCCGGCGACCATGCGTTTCTGCGCGCGGTGGCCGCAATGCCCAACTTGCAACCTGCGGCCCTAGAGCCCATGATTGAGCGCCTAGGCAAACTACAAGCCGCCGAAGAACTGCCATTGAGCCTTGCAGAACTGGTGCAGCTCTATCAGGCCATGCAGGTGTGCGGCATGGTGTTCGTGTCGGAAGTGCTGGAGCGCTTGGGGCTGGAAGGTCTGTTTCCGGCGCGGCCCGCCGAAGAAGTTTCCGCGCCAGTGCCGAGCCATCGGCAGGCGGTGGGTGAGATGGTGAGCGGCTTCACGCGGTGGGTGCAGCATACGTTTCCGCAGGAGCCTGCTTTGCTAGCGGCCCGGCAGCAAGTGCTGGCCTTGGCTGATTGGCTGTAGGGCCTTTTAGTTATGTCTGTCATTCCGAGGCACGAGGAATCCGAGCTAGATAGTTGAACGTGCTTCCTCAGATTCCTCGTGCCTCGGAATGACAGTTGTAGTTACTGCCGCTTGTTAGGTAGCAATAGCACTTCAATTTCTAGGTGCAGCCATTCTTCTTCCCAGGCTTTGTGATTGAGGCGGGCTTCGAGCGGAAACCCAGCGTCTAGCAGACGAGCTACAGTTTCATTGCGGCCCTCGGGCAGATAGCCCAGCCATATTGGGTCAGAGTCGGCGGTTAGGACGCGCACTGCCCAATCGTCGTAGGTGCTGTCGGCCTCACGCGCTAGTACCAGGCGCTGCCCAATTTGCAGCTGCGGTTCAAATTTGGGCAGGCCGGGTCGGTGGGTGGTACCAGCCACTAAGCATTCAAGCAAAACAAGAGCGGAAGAGTCGGGAGCGGCCATAGAAACAAGACTGGTGAGGACGTAAAGTAAAGAAGTAGCCTTGAGCTTCGTAACAGCTTCCTAAAAATCTTCGGCCAGCCCGGTTACCACTTTCGTATTTTATTTGCTGCAGCTAGGGCTGCGCTATTCAGTTCCTAGCCTATTCAGCGGCGCCATCATGCCATTATGTACAGCAAAACAGAAGTTTCACAAATTCGCCAAGCCTTCTGGACTACGTTCGGACAGTATATGGCCCCGGTGCCATCGGCTGAAGGAGTCCCGACCAACTGGATTAACTACAAGACTGGTCTCAAGCACGTGTATTTTCGGCTGCATGCCGATGGACGCCGCGCATCGATTGGCATCGAGCTAACGCACCCGGATGCCGGAATTCGGGAATTGTTTTTCGAGCAATTTCGGGAGCTTCAAGCCATGCTGCACGAGACGCTAGGCGAGACTTGGCAGTGGGAAGCGGATACGGAAGACGCCAACGGCCAATCCATTAGCCGCATCTACCAGGAGCTACAGCCCGTCAACTTATTCAACCGCGACGACTGGTCTAAGCTTATCTCTTTTTTCAAGCCGCGCTTGGTCGCGCTCGACGAGTTCTGGAGCACAGCGCAGTACGCGTTTGATGAGCTTCGGTAGTTCTGCTACAGCCCCATAAAAAAGACGGCATCCTGATGAATGCCGTCTTTCCAGTCTTCATACCCTAGACTTTGGGGTGATTCTTAGGATTGGTTGCCGCTCTTGCTGCCTTGGCTGCCATCTCCGCCGTGGTCACCGCGTGGGCCTTTGCTGGTGTGCGATGTTTGCGCGCTAGGAGTACGTAAGTGCGGCTCCCGGCTTTGCCCTGCGCCCGTCGTGCCGCCTTGGTCGGCATTGGGAGTAGAGCTGGCCTTCACTTCGTCGAGGTTGTGGTAACGGCCGCCGTTGTTGCCGCCGTCGCCACTTATGGTAGTGGCAATGCCGTCCGTAGAACCGGTTTCGGCTTGGCTATCGGGCGTGAAGCTGCCGTCGCCGGAACGGGTACGGTCGTGGTGCTGCAGGTTTGGGTCGGGGCCTCCTTGGCCCATTTCGTTACCTTCCTTGCGGTACTGTTCTTTGTCATGCTCGCGGCGCTCCTGCCGACGCGACTCGGCATTTTCATGCGGCTGATTATTTTCCATAGTGTTGAGGTAGATTGGTGGATATCAAGTTTATACGAATCTTGATATCAGTTGGCCACATTCAAATGCGCTTGGATGTGCACTCTGTCTTTCCAACCTCAGCAGCAGGTACGGCCACGGTTCAGTCTACCCCTAGGTCATTGGTAAAGCTGTCCGTTAACTGAATTTCCGGCACCGGTACGCTTAAGCATTCACTAATAAGGCCCACTGCTGCCTGTTGCACATCGTAGTACGAAAGCCAAGGCAGCACAAAAACCGTTTTATAATTCGCTGCTAGCAACCAGCCAATTAAGTCCTTAAAGGTGGTTGATACCTGCTGTGGCTTCTGCCTTCTGTTGCTGCCGAAAAAGCGAAATGGTACACCTAGCCCTCCAACCGGCCAGGTGTAAAGCAACGTAGGCACTTCAAGCCCAAGACCTGTTTCTAACTGCCGCTGGAAGAAAGCCGCGTCCCAATCAGCGAACTTCACTATCTCCCTCAACGGCGTAGCAGCCGTAATAATCATTTGCTGCGGAAGCAATTGTTTCAGGTAACAGCATACGTTGTCGTGCATGGCTTGGTAAACCGAAGAAGCCGCTGTGTCCGGGGCTATTTGTAGGTGCGCAGCCACACAAGCCACCATTGCACCGACCGTACCTATCTGCTCGGCTTCTGCATCCTTGATTTCGATATTGAAATATCGCTCGACGGTGTATATAAGCTCTACTGAATCGAGGCCCAATGTTTAGCAGCTATAAATCCTTGTGAAAAAATGAGCCTCTTAACTGATATTGTTAAGTACCTAGATGGCATCATCCTTGACTCTTATCGACTGTAATATTTGCTGCAACTCAGTTCCAAGCAACTTCAGAATAGCTACACCTCAACTTTTATTACTTAGTACATGCTAAAATTCTTCCTTGCTGCCGCTTTGCTATTACAAACTGGGCTTTCTTACGGTCAACAGAAAGATTCTGAACCTGGTTACTTGATGCTAGTACGAGAAGTGGATTATACAACAGGTGGGCAGCCTAAGCCGTCGTTGACAGTTATTGAACCTGACGGAACAATCACCACCGAAGAACTGCCAGTTATTAAGTACAATTTTTCTAAGGGTCAGATAAATACCACAGTAAAAAACACGTCGGCTGATTCTACTTCTGTACGCATACGTCGAGCCAGATTCGGGCGCAATTTCATTTACCAGGCAGAGGTAAGAAAGCTTAACGAGTTGAGCAATCAAGGATGGGTATTAGTAAATACCACTCAGCAGGGTATGTCTGTTCAGTATTTATTTCGCAAAGATCAACAGCCAACAAAATAAGCACCTTCTAAAAAGGAATAGCCACTCTGGTTTTGCCAGAGTGGCTATTCCTTTTTAGAAGGCTAAGCACAGAATAATATTCTAAAGCTTCTGAATACTTACGTCTTATAGTATTTAGCGCTACCGGCATAATGATTAGGTAGACGAATAAGAAATCTATTGCAGCCAAATAAGCAATGCTTTATTAGAGTTTGCAGACCGGCTAATAAATTCTCGCAGTTGCTCGAAGCCGTCTGCTAGCCAACTTCTATTTTCTGCCGAGTCCTCGTCATTCCAGACTTCGGGGTAGATTTCTTGTTTCGACAAATTCTCAGCGTTGTATCGGTTCTTGAATTCCGCTACTTCTATTGCTGCCAAAGCATGCGCAAAAGCTGCTACCTCCGGTTGCCTCAGAATTCTGGCCGGACCATACCCAACATCATGATCTTCGTTACCAACCTCTTGCCCGCCGCGCACAAGAAAACACAGCGGCTCCTCCCCTTCCCATACAGTATTGGTTAGTAGAAAATGGATTCCATGCCAGGTCTTATCTAGATCTAGCTCTTCGTCGGTTAACACTTCCTCGTCAACAAAGTCAAATACGTCATCTGGATTTTTCAGCAAACTTTTCGCTTGTTTTTCATCGATCTGACGAAGGACGCTACACATACTCATAGTGGACGCAGGTAAGCTTTAAGGATAATTGATTGGACCACTAATAAAGCGAAAGAGCAGCCAACCCGGTTAAGGGCAGGCTGCTCTTATCTATTGCAGGAAACTATTGCTTTACTTGAACGCCTGGATGCCGGTAATGTCCGCGCCTGTGATGAGCAGGTGGATATCGTGGGTGCCTTCGTAGGTGATGACGGATTCTAGATTCATCATGTGGCGCATGATGGGGTATTCGCCGGTGATGCCCATACCGCCGTGAATCTGGCGGGCTTCGCGGGCTACGTGCAGAGCCATATCCACGGAGTTGCGCTTGGCCATGCTGATTTGGGCGCTGGTGGCTTTGCCTTCATTTTTGAGCGTGCCGAGGCGCCAAGCCATTAGCTGCGCCTTGGTAATTTCAGTAAGCATCTCGGCCAGCTTCTTCTGCTGCAATTGGAAACCGCCGATGGGCTTGCCAAACTGCGTGCGCTCCAGCGAGTACTTCAGGGCCGACTCGTAGCAGTCGATGGCGGCGCCGATGGCACCCCAGGCAATACCGAAACGGGCGGAGTCGAGGCAGGACAAGGGTCCTTTGAGGCCGTCGATGTTGGGTAGCACGTTCTCTTTGGGGATGCGCACATCTTCGAACACCAACTCGCCGGTGGTACTAGCGCGCAGGCTCCACTTATTGTGAATTTCGGGAGTGGAAAAGCCTTCCATGCCGCGCTCTACTATCACGCCGCGTACCCGGCCGTTGTCGTCCTTGGCCCATACAATGGCCACTTGCGCTTCGGGCGAATTACTGATCCAGAGCTTGGCACCGTTTAGCAGGTAGTAGTCGCCTTTGTCTTCGAGCCGCGTGACCATGCCGCCGGGATTGGAGCCGTGGTCGGGCTCGGTGAGGCCGAAGCAGCCGAGCCACTCGCCCGAGGCCAGCTTGGGCAGATACTTACGGCGCTGCTCCTCGGAGCCATAGGCGTAAATCGGGAACATCACCAACGAGCCCTGTACCGAAGCCGTGGAACGCATACCCGAGTCGCCCCGCTCGATTTCCTGCATGATTAGGCCGTAGCTGATGTAGTCGAGGCCGCCGCCACCGTACTCCGTAGGGATGGTAGGACCGAAGGCCCCCACGTCGCCGAACTTCTTGACAATCTCGGAGGGAAAGTGCGCGTCCTGCGCCCACTTCTCGATGTTGGGGCTGATTTCCTTTTTTACAAAGTCGCGGATGCTCTGCCGAATGAGCAGGTGCTCTTCGGTGAGCAGGCCGTCGAGGTCGAAGTAATCGGTGAAGCCAGCAGCGTTGGTGGAGCCGTGGGGTTTGGCGGCTTTGGCCTGGGGAGAGAGGACGTCAGCTTGCGAAGACATGGCAGAGGGTTGGGTGGGGATATACACTCAAAGATAGGGGTTTCAGCATGCAGAACAGGCGACTTCGAGGTATGGTTCGGGCCTGAAGGCGGCGCCACGCACGAGGACGCCACTGAAATTTCCGTGCCCTTCTCTTTCCAATAATTGGTTTCCTCCGTAGAGCTACCCATCCTCCAATCGACTTCTGTACTCGCACCCTATGAGCCACGAGAAAAAACTCAACGAATTAGAAGCCACGGCTATCTGCGGCAACGACATTTCGTCGTCGTGCCTGTACGTGTCGGCGCTTTCTATTGCGTATGCCGGTCAGTATGCGTGGGCGGCACTGCTGGTAGTTGGGGCCGTGCTGTTTCTGTTTCGCCGCATCTATGGGGAAGTAGTTGGCGCGCTGCCGCTTAACGGCGGAGCGTACAACGTGCTGCTTAACACCACCAGCAAGCGCAATGCGGCCGTAGCGGCCTGCCTTACCATCTTGTCGTACATGGCTACGGCGGTTATTTCGGCTTCGGAAGCCATGCACTACCTGCATACGCTCTGGCACGGACTGCCCATTATTCTGGCTACGATACTGCTGCTCGGATTATTTCTACTGCTCACCATTCTGGGCATTTCCGAATCGGCAGTGGTGGCGGTGGGCATCTTCTTGCTGCACATCTTTTCGCTTACTCTGCTGGTTGGCGTCACGGGATGGTATTTGTTTACCCACGGCATCGATACGCTGGTAGCCAACTGGCACATGCCATTGAAAACCAGCTTGGTTTCGGCGCTATTCCTTGGATTTAGCGCCGCCATGCTCGGCATTTCGGGGTTCGAAAGCTCGGCCAACTTCGTGGAAGAGCAAGCTCAAGGCGTGTTCCAGAAAACCTTGCGCAACATGTGGGTAGTCGTGACGGTGTTCAACCCGTTGCTGGCCTTTCTGGCGGTGGCAGCCTTGCCCCTCGTGGAAGTAGGGCAGCACACCGAAACCTTGCTCTCGCATTTAGGCAGCAAAACGGGTGGCCCCTGGCTTGCTACGCTGATTTCGGTGGATGCAGTGGCTGTGCTGAGCGGCGCGGTGCTTACGTCGTTTGTGGGCGTGAGCGGCTTGATGAAGCGTATGGCCCTGGACCGAATTCTGCCACAGTTTTTCCTCAAGGAAAACGGCCGCAAAAGCAACTACCTGATTCTTATCACCTTTTTCCTGCTGTGCCTTTCGGTGCTGCTCATCACCAATGGCGAGCTAGGCCCGCTAGCTGGGGTGTACACCATCTCATTTTTGTCGGTAATGGCCTTTTTCGCGCTTGGCAACTTCCTGCTTAAGAGCAAGCGCCCCAAACTGCCCCGGCCTGTGTACGCCAGCGTCGTTACGGTTTCGCTGGCGCTGCTGGGCGTTCTGGCAGCTCTCTACGGCAACATCCGCATCCGGCCCGATTACTTGGTGGTGTTCTTGCAATACTTTCTCCCCTCCATGCTGGTGGTATCGGCCATGCTCAACCGGACGGCTATTTTAAATTTGGTGCTGGCCGCTGCCAAGTCGTTTGCCGAGCACTCCCCCCGCATTTCGCACCTCACCCAAGCCACTATTCGGCGCCAGCTAGAGGAACTCCACAAGCAGGAATTCGTCTTTTTCACCAAGGGCGACAACGTGTCCAACCTCAACAAAGTCATGGCCTACGTGGTGGAAAACGAGTTTACCAACCGCCTAAAGATTGTAACGCTGCTGAAAGAAGGCGAAACCTATCCGCAGGACCTAGTGACCGATATTCACGTGCTCGACCGTGCCTACGAGCAGATTGAAGTGGATTTTGTTACCATCAACGACACCTTTGGCCCCGAGCTCATCGACCGGCTCTCCAAAGAGTGGCAGATACCCAAAAACTTCATGTTCATTGGCTCCCCGGGCAACCAATTTCCCTACCAGGTTTCCGAGCTAGGCGGCGTTCGACTAATTATCTGAGCACACATTTCAGCTAAAAAGCAAAACGCTCTGCGCTGCTTCTTACGGCAACGCAGAGCGTTTTTGCGTGGGCTTGGTTTCCTAGAACTTCACGCCCACCGACGCGAGGAAGTTGCGCGTAGCTTGCGGAAAATACCAGTTGAACGTTTGCTGGCGCCCGTTGGCATCGGGGTAGCCATACGTATAGCCGTTGGCCACGTACTCGCGGTTGAGCACGTTGTTTACGAGCAAGCCCAACTCGATTTCCTTTACGAACACCGGCCGAATGGTGTAGCGCACCCGAAAATCCAGCACCTGGTACGGCTTAATGCTGCGCTCCAAGCTAGCGGAGTTGTCGAGGTACTGGCGGCTGACGGTTTTATAGAGCAGCGCTAGCCGCAAGTTCTTCACTGGCTGCCCTTCCAGCGTGTGCGCCGACACCGCCGCTGGCGAGTAAGAAATAGTCGTGGTCCGTGGCTGCGCGTCTACAACGGGGGTGTAGTTTTCGTCATAAATGACGTTGCGGTAGTCGAGGATGCGGTTGCGGCTAAGCGTGAGGGTACTGCTCAAGCTGATCTTATCGTCGGCGGAGGCAAAGCCGGTTAGCTCCACGCCCGTCCGGTAGCTGCGGGCTACGTTGGTGCGCAGGGCCGTGCCTACGTCATTTAACTGGCCGGTAGCTACCAGCTGGTCGCGGTAGTTCATGTAGAAGTAGTTGGCTTCGAACCGCAACGCGGTTTTGGGCCCCAATAGGCTAGCATCCGAACGAGTAAAGCGGTAGCCGCCTTCGAAATCTTCGAGGCGCTCCGCCTTGGCGCTTTGGTCGCCGGCGGGGCGGTCGGTGAAGTCGGAGCGGACGGGCTCCCGCTGGCCTATGGCAAAGCTGGCGTAGACTTGCTGCCCTTCTGCCAGCGCATAGGTAGCACCGACTTTGGGATTGAAAAAGGTGTAGCGGGCGCGCGTGGTTACGTCGTTTTGGTCGTCTTCTACGCCATCAATATCGTACTCGATGTGCCGCACTTGCAGGTCGCCGTACACGCCGAGCTTGGGCAGTACCTGCCAAGTGGCGCGGGCGTAGGCGTTGTAGTCGGTTTTGGTGGCGTCGTTGAAGTAGTAGCGCTGACCGATGGTGCTATTGGAAGCATACTGCGCCCAAATTATTTCGCCGTAGTGGTCGTTGGTGAAGCGGTTCCAGGCGCCGCCTACTGTGGCCTGAAAACGGTCGTTGTCGCGAGGTTGGTAGTTGAGGGCAAAGGCGCCCCCGTAGAAATAGTTATCGAGCCACTTGCGGTCCACCAAGTTGGTCCGGGTGATGGTGTCGCCGCCGATAACCACGTTCTGTAGGTTGTAGGCCGAGAAACGCCGGTTGGCACGGTAGCTTTCATAGTAACCAAAGCCGCGCGTGAGGTGCAGTGCGGCCCCAATATTCCAATCCTGACCTAATCCCTGCGTGAGGTGCAGCTGGTAGTGGTTTTGCTGGTAGTTGTCGGTCTGGTTGTCATAGGTGTAGTAGCTGTAGCGGCGACCTTCTTGCACCACCCGCGCCGCATCCGCCTCCGAAAGTTCGCCGTTGTCGATGTACTGTTGCAGCAGTGCGCGGTTGCCGGTAATGGCTGGTTCGGGCACCCCGTTCCAGGCCTGGTAGGTTTTCTCACGCCCCGAAAACGTGATGAACTTCAGCAGCGTGTTCTTGGCCTGGTAGCCCGCCGCAAAGTAGTACGATTTCAAATCCGAGGAAGCCCGGTTCATGTAGCCATCGGTGGCAATGCGCGACAAGCGCCCATCGACCATGAAGTGCCCGCCGAGCAGCCCGGTCCCGAACTGCACATTGTTTTTCCAGGTGTTGAAGGAGCCGTAGGTGTTCTGCGACTCGGCGTAGCCCTCTCGGCGGTTGTCCAGCGTCGAGATGTTGATGCTGGCCCCGAAGGCAGCCCCACCGTTTTGGCTGGTGCCCACGCCGCGCTGCACCTGCAAGCTGCTTACCGACGACGCCAGATCGGGCAGGTTCACCAGAAACGACCCGTGCGACTCGGCATCGTTGAGCGGCACCCCGTTAATGGTCATGTTGATGCCCGTGTTGCTCGTACCCCGAATCCGAATATCGGTGTAGCCCACACCGGCGCCGGCATCGGAGTTTACCACCACCGAGGGCGTCTGGTCGAGTAAGTAGGGTAAATCTTGGCCGAAGTTGCGCTTGGCTAATTCCTCCCGGCTTACGTTGGTGTAGGCTGTGGCCGTGCGGTTGTTGGCGCGGGAAGCGGTTACGAGGGCCTCGCCGGTAAGCACGCCGCCCGGCTGCAGGGTGGCGTTGAGGCGCTGCTCAGTGGCCTGCCCTTGCAGGCGTCGCACCAGGGGCTCGTAGCCCAGAAACGAAATGCGTAGCTCGTGCGCGCCAGCGGGCACGGCTGACAAGGAAAAAGCCCCGGCAGCATCGGTGACGGCACTAGCCGCGCCGTCGAGCAGGATGGTAGCACCGGGCAAAGCAGTACCCGTGCGGGCATCGGTTACGGTACCCGACACAGGGCCCTGCGCCCACGCCGTGGAAGAAAGCAGGGGCAGCGCCAGTAGCGCAGTCCCGGAAAGCAGTAAACTTTTCAAAAATGAAAGCTGGAAAAGTGGAACGGACCCAGCGCCAGGGGTCGGCGCATCGGTAGTGTCGTTCGCGGATCGTCTGTTCCCTTCGCCGGCATTACCCGGATCAGGTTCAATGGGTATGATCTCAGCCTCGGCCTTATTGGCGTGGGGCACCCCTAAACTTATGCTGCAAAGGTAACCCCTTTCCGCCCTTTGTTGCGAGCCAACTAGAGAATCTATATCCTTTCGCTGAAAAGATTGTACTTAGGGCAAGTGCTGTGTTTAGAGCGATAATCAAGAAGAAGTATTCGGCAGGTCTTTACTTTCGATTGATAATCAATTACCTTAGGAAGGCTTTCCATTGATCAAACCTGGGTGATAAGAAAACAACAACAGCCATGGGGCCGTTATTTACTTGGCACCCACCGCTAGTCTGCTCGTTCGTCCTTTCATCCTACCTCCGACCATGACCCCCCTCGTGTACCTACTTGTCGTTCTAGCTATTACCATCTATTTCCTGCTGATTCCACGGCGGCGCTACCCCAATCCGCCCCAGCCCGACAGCGACGACGACGGAGGAGAACCGCTCGATGATGGCCTCCCCGATTTGGACCTCCCACCCGGCATTACCCGCCCCATCAACGATTGGGAACCGGACTACAACCGGCGACCGCAAAGACCTGTGCGCCCCACTGCGCCACACCTCTCCTAGCTTTTAGCATTACCCTACGGAAAAACGTCAACACTACACCACACCAAACGACCCTTCCAGCGCTGCTTTCTGTTGTTACTCGTGGCTGAAACAACAGAAACAGATCCTAGAAGGGTCGTTGCTATTTACTCTGAGTTGAGGTTGAGCTAGCAGCTAGTGCTGAAATGGCTTCCGCGCAGCAAGTGACGTAGGTTGAGGGTAGTTGAGCAGCCGTTTCTTCTGGTACCAACTCCATCTGTCATCCTGAGCTTGCGAAGGACCTTATGTCTACAGAACGGCTTTCCTACCAACGATTTGTTCTAGCGTGAGAAGGACCTTCGCAAGCTCAGGATGACAGATGGAGTTGGTGACAACTGAAAGTCTACTGTAGCCTATGCTCTACTTTTTATCTATAGCTCGCGGCCCATTCGCACATAAGGAATTGGCCCTTTGTAGAATACCGGACCTTCCGGTAGCAGCCCGAAACGCGCATAGAATTCAGCACTGTCTTGGCGGGCGTCGCACCACATGTGGGTAGCACCGTGGCGGCGCGCTTCGACCATGACGTGTTGCAGCAGGACGCTGCCGATGCCCTGCCGTTGGTAGCTAGGGTGCGTAGCAAATTTGCGAAAACGAGCTTCGGCGCCTTCTACGAAAAGCGAAATAACGGCTAGTAGCTCATCCCCGACGAAAGCTCCGAAATGCAGGCCCGCGTCATCGTTTTCCACTTTCACGTAGTCTAGCGGCTTATCGGGCCACAGCACTTGGTGGCGGAGCGCGTACGTGTTGGTGGGACTGATGGCGCGGATGTCAACGGCAGGCATAACAGCGGGCACTATTCGGCAGTGATGCTATAGGAAGCCACAAACTCCTGGCCCGGCTGTAGCGTCAAGATGCCTTCCTTGTCGGCCAGTTCGCCGGAGTCGCCGACGGAGCTGGCTATGCCGTGCCAGGGCTCGATGCACACGAAACGGGCACCGGGGCCTTTGGTCCAGAGGCCGAGGTAGGGAAAGCCGTCGAAGCGGACGCGCACGGCGCGGTCGGAGCGGCGGCTGCGAAGCGTTACGTGCGTGAAGTCGAAGTTCTTCAGAACCAGCGCATCTTGCTCGAATAGCTCGTAGCGTAGCGGCAAGGTGGTTTCCTGGTTTAAGATGGGCTCCGTCTGGCCGTTGAGTAGGCCACCTTCCAGCAAGTGCCGCTCGAACGTAACGGGGTGGTCGAACACGAATTCGTAGTCCTCGAACTGCTCGTCGGCAAGCAGCGGGCAGCGGAACGCGGGGTGTGCGCCAATGCCGAATAGCAATTCACCGGTACCGATGTTAGTTACCTCCCACCCAATAGTAAGCATGGGGCCCGCCAGCCGGTAGCTAATCAGCAAGCTGAAATCGAAAGGAAACAGGGCCCGTGTCGTTTCATTGGTGCGTAGTTCCAAAACTAGTTCGGCCGGCATCTGGCGAACGAGCATGAACTCTTGGTCGCGCGCAAAGCCATGCTGCGTGAGGCGGTAGCTCTGGCCCTGGTAGGTGTAGGTATCGTTCGGCAAGCGCCCCACAATAGGGAAAAGCACCGGCGCATGGCGGGCCCACACGGCGGGGTCGGCCTCCCATATGTACTCCAGGTTATCCAGGTCTTTGCGAATGAAACTGCTCAATTCAGCGCCGCTAGCCTGTATGGTCACGCGGGCCTGCTCGTTTTCGAGGGTGTAGGTCATGGAGAGTATAGATGATGAACTAACGATAATAGGCAGCGAACAGGAAAAAGGTTGTGCAGAAGCCAACCAAGCTTTCATAAACTCGTCCTGCCTGATCTGGCGCACTCTTGCCACAGCGCCTCACGCGCTGACATCAAAGAAAGTAACTGTCATGCTGAGCGCAGTGCAACGAAGCCGAAGCATCTCGCGTGCTGATGCAGGAAGTAGTATATACCACACTAGCGAGATGCTTCGACTCCGCTCAGCATGACAGTTAGTTTGGCAACTGCATTGAGGTTTGGCTGCCTAACAACTCATCTACGAGCGAGCGGGCTTGCTCGTAACGCTGCTCTAGCGCCCCGCTGACTACGGCAAAGTTTGCGTGCTGGTCTAGTAAGGCTTGCTGATAGACCTGAAAGAAGTGCTGGCGCAAGTGCGGATGCTCGCGCAAGGGGTCAGGTTCCCACGGCAAATCCACGTTTAACAGCAGCACCAAGTCGTAGTGTTGCTGGCTGATGCGCTGCAAAATCCAGTCGGGGCATTGTCCGAAAGCGTGTTCGGCCCACACCTTTATCACCAGCAAATCGGTGTCGCAGAAGAAAACGGGCTGGCCTTGCGCTTGAGCTTCAGCCGCTGCTAGCTCTTCCTCGCGAAGCTGGCCGCAGGCTATTTCCTCTAGGTCAGGCAAGGTATAGCTAGGGCCTTTGTCCTCTAAATAGGCGCGGGCATACTCGGGCGCCCACGTAGTATGATAGTGCGCCGCCAGTTGCCGACTAAGCGTAGTCTTGCCCGTAGATTCAGGCCCCGTAATGGCGACGCGCCGCATGGTTTTCAACAAGAAGTAGGGAGTTTAAGGCGAACAGCAAGCTTTTTATTTCACTTCCTGAATTTGTAGCTGCTCTTTGCGCATGGCCCGGCGCCATTCGAGGTAGCCATATACGGCCAGGCCGAGGTAGAGCGCATAGAGGGCACTTGTGGGATAAAGCTGTTTGTACCACAAAATGGGCACGTAGATAATGTCCACCAGAATCCAGAGCCACCAATTCTCTAGGCGTTTGCGCATGAGCAGGTATTGCGCCGCCATGCTGACAGCCGTAGTAAAACTGTCCCAATGCGGCACGGTAGCGTCGGTGTTATGGTCTAAATAATAGCCAAACCCAACCGTAAACCCCACCACAAACAGCGCACAGGCTACCCACTCTCTACGCCGCGTGTGCGACACCGGCAATTCGGTTTTGCCGCGCCCGCCGTAGAGCCACTCGTACCAGCCGTATACACTCAGCGCGATAAACATTACCTGAAGCATAGAGTCGGAGTACAGCCCGGCCCGCAGGTAAACTATGATGTAGAGGCCGCAGCTCACAATGGCTACAGGAAAATTCCAGAGCGACTCGCGGGCTGCTAGCCATACGCAGGCAAACCCAGTTAGCACGGCCACCCACTCCAAGGGACTATTGCCGACGGCGGCAGTCCAAAACTCGTACAACGACTGCACCAAAACGAAAAGCTAAAAGGCCAAAATCACTCTTTCTGCTACTTCTAACCAGCTTACAGGAAGAAGCCAAAGCTAACGAGCCACCACCTAATTTTGTGCTTTCTTCTTTTTCTCTTGCTTTTCCTGCCGCCATGCTCCCCGAACTCACACCCGAAGAACTGAACCGGCGCCTTTCCGCCGGCGAAGACATTCAGCTTATTGATGTGCGGCAGCCCGAAGAATACGAGTACTGCCGCATCGAAGGCAGCCACCTGATTCCGCTCGGCGACTTGCCTCAGCGAGTGGACGAGCTAGACGAAACGCGCCCTATCGTGCTGATTTGCCACCACGGGGTGCGCTCCATGCAAGCGCTGGCCTACCTGCAGCACCGCCACGACAAAACCAACCTGCTGAACCTGCGCGGCGGTATTCACGCCTGGAGCTTGCGCGTGGACCCATCGGTGGCAGTGTATTAATTGGCTGACTTCATGGCCCGCAGATAGCGCAGAAGTTTAGGCAGAAGGTGCTGTGTTCAGCGACTTCTGCCTAAACTGCCGCGCTTTCTGTGGAAACAGACGTCTAAACGAAACTGAACGTGCATTTCCCCGACCTTCCCATAACCGCCGCGTTACCAGACCTGCTCACGGCGTTGGCTGCGCACGAGCGGGTGGTGCTACAGGCGCCGCCGGGCGCCGGCAAAACCACCGTAGTGCCGCTGGCCTTGCTGGAAGCTGCCTGGCGCGACGGAGGCCGGATTTTGGTGTTGGAGCCTCGGCAACTAGCTGCTCGTGCGGCTGCTACTCGGCTGGCTAAGCTGCTAGGCGAAACGGTAGGCGAAACAGTAGGTTACCGGGTCCGACTGGAAAGCAAAGTATCGGCCCGCACCAGCATCGAGGTTATCACCGAAGGCATCTTGACGCGCCTGATTCAGGACGATCCGGCGTTGGAAGGAGTGGCGGCCGTGGTGTTCGACGAATTTCATGAACGCAGTCTGCGCGCTGATCTTGGGCTAGCTCTCACGCTGGATGTACAAGCCGTGCTGCGGCCCGAACTACGGATTCTGGTGATGAGCGCCACGCTGGAAGCCGAACGGTTAGGAACCTGGTTGCAGGCACCTGTAGTTAGCAGCGCCGGCTTTTTGTTTCCGGTCGAGACGCACTATCTGAGTCCGCGCCAAGCAGCCGTGGGCGGCACCCGGCCCGCCGAAAGATTAGCCACTCTGGTACCAACCGCCGTACGAGAAGCTCTCCGCACGCACGCCGAAGGCGACATCCTGGTGTTTCTGCCCGGCCTTGCCGACCTGCGCCGGGTAGCCGATAAGCTGGAGCCGGCCCTACCCGAAACCACGCGCCTGCACCTGCTGCACGGCGAGTTGCCGCTCGAACAGCAGGATGCTGCCCTGCGGCCGGCTCCGGCGGGTCAGCGCAAAATCGTACTCAGCACCGCCATTGCCGAAACCAGCCTTACCATTGAGGGCGTGCAGGTAGTAATTGATGGTGGGTTTGCACGAGTCCCACGCTTTCAAGCTCGCACAGGCTTCACTACCCTGGAAACCGTGCCCGTCAGCCAAGCTGCCGCCGACCAGCGCCGGGGCCGCGCGGGCCGTTTAGGCCCCGGCACTTGCTACCGCCTCTGGACCACTGCTGAGCACGACGCCCTGCCCGCGCACCTACCTCCCGAAATCCTCACCGCCGACCTTAGCGGCTTGGCCCTGGAACTGGCACTGTGGGGTGCTACTCCTAGCGGATTGCGTTGGCTCGATGCCCCCCCTACTCCGGCTCTCGCTTTGGCCAACGACCTACTGCGCCGCTTAGGAGCCGTGGAAGCCAACAGGGAGAAGGGTGAACAGTTAGCAGCAGGTGATGATGACTCTGCTCCTGTAACCTTGGCCGCTACCGCACCGTCTGCGCCCATCAAACCCACGACGCACGGCCGGGCGTTGGCGCGGCTAGGGTTGGCACCACGGCTAGGGCACTTGGTGGTGCGCGGCCAAGAGCTAGGACATGGCCCCGCCGCTGCCGCCTTAGCGGCGTTGCTTTCCGAACGTGACGTGCTACGGGCCGCTGATGCGCACCCTACCCCACCTGATCTGCGGCTGCGCTTTGAAACCATTGCGCATGGTCGTCCGGCCCTACCTGGTTTGCTGGTGCAGCACAACACGCTGCACCGCGTCCGGGATGCGGCCCGCAACCTGCGCCAGCGTTGCGGCATTCGGGATACGGCCACCTCTGCCGATGCCGATGCCGCGGGCCTACTCACGGCACTCGCCTACCCCGACCGAATTGCGCAACGTGAAACCGCCGACCGGGTACGCTTAGCCACTGGCCAGCGCGTACTGTTGCCTGCGGAGTTTTTCGGCCGCGACGACCAATTTATGGCCGTTGCGTACCTGGAGGGGCCGCCCCACCAATTGCGCGCTGCTCTGGCTGCGCCCGTGAGCCGCCCGGAGTTAGAGCAACTCTTTGCCGACCAGATTGAGGCCCGCGACGAGGTGCGGTGGGATGCCGCCACGGGCCGCGTGCTGGCCCGCCGCCTCCGCCGGCTAGGTGCCTTGGTGCTTTCCGACACCCAACTTGCCCAACCCGACCCCGAGCTACTAGCACAGGCGCTGCTAGAAGCCTTGCGCAGCGCCGGTGTTGCCCGGCTGCCGTGGAGCGAGTCGGCAGTGGCGCTACGGCAGCGCCTGGCCTTTCTGCACCACCACTTCCCCAACGACTGGCCCGATGTTTCGGATGAGGCTTTAGCCGCGGAGCTAGACGAGTGGTTGGAGCCTCATTTAGTGGGATTGAAGAGCATGAACGAAGTAAGCCGGCTCGACTGGAACGAGTTGCTGCTGCAACGCTTGCCCGGTGACTGGACCCAACGGCAAGAGCTAGACCGCCTTGCTCCTTCTCACCTCGCCGTGCCAAGCGGCTCCCGCGTTGCCCTAGACTACACCGACCCCACTACCCCGGTGTTGGCCGTGAAGCTGCAAGAAGTGTTTGGCTTGCTCGATACGCCGTTTGTGGCCGGTGGCCGGGTACCGCTTACCCTGCACCTACTATCTCCTGGAGGCCGGCCAGCGCAAGTCACCCGCGACTTGCGCAGCTTTTGGCAGACGGGCTACTTTGAGGTGCGCAAAGACTTGCGCGGCCGTTACCCCAAGCACCCCTGGCCCGACGACCCGCTTACCGCTATTCCAACCAAGCTCACCAAAAAGCGCTTTGAAGCCGGTCAGTAGTATCGAGGCAGCTGTAGACTGACAACACGAGCTAGCTCCTGCTATCATAACAGCAGGCAGTAGTACTGCTATGCTCAGGCTAACAAAGCACGAATACTCAAGCAATGCGCACCATATCGTAGGCTGTATTTCGCATAGAACACAACAAGCTTTTACTGCTGGGCTTTCAGCTGAACGGTACTTTTTCCACAAAATATCCGATTATAGCAGCAAGCACAAAATCACATAACCTATTGATTGGCAGATAGCAAAATATAGTAGGTAACATTGGGATAACATTGCTAATGATTTCATAATATAGGTTTATGAAATCATTTTTACCCTCTCCTAGCACACTATCACTGGTTTTGCTGCTGTTGAGTTTGGCGGGCGGGGCGCAGGCACAAACGCATAGACTAACAGCTACTCCGCCGCCCTATCGGCGCTTTAATTCGTGGCTGATGGTTAACAGTGATGCTCGCATCAACGATAAGTGGGGCTTGCACACCGAAGCTCAATTGCGCCAAGTGAAAGGTCCAAACGCACCGCAACAGAAGTTTTTGCGGATTGGCGCCAACTACTATGCGGCCAATATTCTTGTGCTCTCGGGCGGCTACGCTTATACCATGTCGTTTCCTGAGGGCAACGATTCGGAACTAGGGAGCCTACCCGAACACCGCAGCTATCAGCAACTTTTGCTCCGCTTCGACAGCAGCCGGGTTCAGACGCAGCATCGGTACCGCTTGGAACAGCGCTGGGTACGCCGCCCCGGCAGTGGGCAATTCACCTACCTCAACCGCTTCCGCTACCAACTGCGCCTCACGTTGCCTTTAAGCTCGCAAAAGAAAGTTCTGCCCGGCACCCCCTACCTCACGGGCTACGACGAACTGTTTATTGGCTTCGGCCGCAACTCCGACGGCAATATTTTCAGCCAGAACCGCGCGTGCTTAGCCTTGGGGTATCAAATCAACCGTGCTACTTCCATTGAAGTTGGCTACCTCAATCAAATGGCGCCGCAAGAGGAAATGGCTTCCCTGGACGCTAGCCATATCCTGCACCTGGGCCTCAACTTCAACCCTGACTTTCGCAAAGGCAGAATCACGTCTCAAGGGAATTAAGTCCAGACGTAGCACTAGCCTGAAATTTGGTCGTCTTCCAGGTTCGAGCGGTTCTGACCGGGAGTGGGCGTGTAATGACGGTGTAGCCAACGGCTCAGGCCCCCAAGGCCAGGAAAGAGTACCCGCTCGGTGATGTTAGCTTGGTCGAGCTTGTCTCTGATTTCCCACTTGAGCCGGGCCGGAATGATGATGCGGAAATACAGCTCGGGGTGCTGCTCTAGCCACTCGTGCAACGTAGCCCGGGCCGTATTCATCAACGAAAACAGCGCGTATTGATGCACAATGCGAGCATCGAGTGACGGGGGCTCCAGAAACAGCAGAAACTGTTCGTCGCGTAATAGCTCCAACTCCCGCAGGTTGGTACAGAGGGGTTCTAGCAGTTCCGGCGTGAATACATTGGAGCCTTCGGCCCGCAAGGCTTCGCGCAGGCTTGGCGGTAAGGATTCGGCAGCCAGTACGTAGTTGATGGCCCAAATAACTCCATCATCACCGTAAGCCTCTAAGTCGTCGGTGGCAAAGTGCAGGGCGACATAGGGTGAATACGTCCAGTCGAGGAGGCGGGTGGGGAGGCCGTGGTGTTGCGCTAAAGCCAACCAGTTCCAGACCGAAGCGCCGGGCTGGCTGAAGTCGCGGCCGTATTTGCGGAAGTTGCGCAGCAGGTGGTTTTCTAACTGCTGGTATTCGCCACCGAGGCGCTGCAAGCTGGTGGTGAGCAGCCAGTTGGAAGAGCGCAGCCCGCGGTACACAAACGGCGAGCGAAAACGACCAATGCGCGGGTCCCAGGTGTCGCGAAAGAGTGCCTCTTGCAAGTCGGTCCAGGAAGTGACGTGTATATCGTTGGCGGAAAGCGACACAGAAAATAGCGTTTGATGGAAAGTGCTAGTGATTCCGAAGATACGGCTGGCGCCGAAGGAGCAGACAGAAATAGGCGAGTTCTATGACAACTTTCATTGCGCCTGTGCCTAGCAAAAAGAAAACCCGTCGATTATCCTGTGCTTATGCGCAAGACAATTGACGGGCTTCTGTTACCTTTTATTCGGCTCTATTCTCCTTCCGGAAAATCAGCGGCGTCGCCGATGGCGGCTACGCTTTCAAGTTCTTGCAGCAAGTTGGTGAACTTGTCGCGCGCGCCCTTCACAGCCGCTTTGCCGAGCGGCAAGTGCAGCGGTGGGTTCTCTTGGCGCACCAAGTCGAACATAGCTTTGGCAGCGCGCTGTGGGTCGCCGGGCTGCTTGCCGCTGTAGCTCTGAATGCCTTTCAGGTTCTCGCCTACGGTGGCGCGGTAGTCTTCGATGGCCGTATCGACGAAGCTGGCGGAACGGCCAGCCCAGTCGGTGCGGAAGCCGCTAGGCTCGATATTAGTCACGTGAATACCGAGCGGCTTCACTTGCTGAGCCAGGCTCTCGCCAATAGCTTCGAGGGCAAACTTGCTGGCGTTGTAAACCCCAACACCCGGGAAAGTTTTCAAGCCGCCAATACTGGTGATGTTAAGGACATGGCCACTTTTCCGCTCCCGTAGGTGCGGTAGCACCGCCCGCAGCACGTGCAACGGCCCGAACACGTTTACATCGAACTGGCGCTGTACTTCCTGCGCCGAAATTTCTTCGATGCTGCCCATAGAGCCATAACCCGCGTTGTTCACTACCACGTCGATGTGGCCGAGGACTTGAATGGCGTCGGCTATGGCCTGTTTCACTTGCTGCTCGTCGGTCACTTCACACACCAAGCCGCGGCCGTTTTCGCCGGCTTTCTGCGTGAATTCGTCGGCTTGCTCTTGCTTGCGAAAAGTAGCGGCTACTTTGTCGCCTTTGCTGAGGCAATATTCGGCTAACTCTTTGCCGAACCCGGTACTTACGCCGGTGATAAACCAGTTTTTGTTGTCTGTTGCCATGGTTGATAACTAAAGGGAGACGCTAAGCCATGAAGGCTACGGCGGCCTTTTCAACTCCTAAATGGCAACTGAGGTTTTAATTGCAGCAATAAATGCTGCCCATTACTACTTAGTTGGCACCCTGAATGCGCTGCATAGTTTGGCTTTCACTTGCCATGGCAGAACCACTTTTGCTGGTTCAACCAACTAAAAAAGAACCGTTCATGCTGCGTTCATCTGCGTGAGCTGATATTCATGGCACGCAATGCCACTAATACCTGGAACGAAGCCGGTAAAACCTATTAAAAATGCTTCGGGCTAAAAGTAGGTTTTGGTAAATGCAGGAAGTTGGCTTCTTGGCATTGCCTTGAAGTATACTACTGCCGAACACATGCAGCAAAAGTGCGCCCTAAATAGCTTCAACTTCTTTAGGCGGCACTAAAAGCGCCATTAGAAGCAGTTCTGATCAGAAATAGGTATCCTGTCCTGTTCTTCCCTCTCTCCCTTGGAAAAGCTCTGGCGTATCGTCGGAGCTTTTTTATTTCCGTGCAAAATACTTCACTTGGGAAGCCTAATCCTTACTAAAACAACCATTTGATAATCCGCATTCCAACTTTTCGCCGTAGCTTTGACCGGCAATAAGAGAAACCTAACTTCCTTGTTGCCATGGCCGATTACGCCACCTCCAATTCCAAAATTGCCTTCGAGGCGCTCACCTACGACGACGTCCTGCTGCTTCCCGCATACTCGGAAGTACTGCCCCGCGACACCGATCCTAGCGCCCAGCTCACCCGCAACATTCGCCTGAAGCTCCCCTTCGTTTCGGCCGCTATGGATACCGTTACGGAGTCGGAAATGGCTATTGCGCTGGCGCAGGAAGGCGGTATCGGTATCATCCACAAAAACATGAGCATCAAGGCGCAAGCCGAACTGGTGCGCCGTGTGAAGCGCTCGGAAAGCGGGATGATTCTGGACCCATTTGTGCTCCAGGAAGCTGCTACCCTCGCCGACGCCAAAAAGCTAATGCGCGACAATAACATCGGCGGTATTCCTATCGTCAACGAGCAGCGCCAACTCAAAGGCATTTTAACCAACCGCGACCTGCGCTTCGAGAAGGACATGAACCGTCACGTAACGGAAGTCATGACCCATGCGCCTCTCGTAACGGCCAAGGCCGGCACCGAACTAGCCGACGCCGAGGACATTCTGCAAGAATCGAAAGTAGAGAAGCTACCTGTTGTTGATACCGACGGCCGCTTAGTAGGGCTCATTACCTACAAAGACATTCGCAAGCGCCGCCGCACGCCTAATGCCTGCAAAGATGAATACGGCCGCTTGCGCGTAGGCGCCGCCGTTGGCGTAACCCCCGATTTGCTGGACCGGGTAGCAGCGCTAGTGGAAGCCGGCGTGGACGTAGTAAGCGTCGATACTGCCCATGGCCATAGCAAAGGCGTGCTCGATGCCGTGCGTAACCTCAAACAGAAATTTCCGAAGCTGGAAGTAATTGCTGGCAACGTGGCTACTGCCGAAGGGGCCCGTGCTCTGGCCGATGCTGGCGCCGACGCCGTGAAAGTCGGGGTGGGGCCAGGTTCCATCTGCACCACGCGCATCATTGCCGGTATTGGTGTACCGCAGCTTTCGGCGGTACTCGAAGCCGCCCGCGGCCTCGAAGGCACCGGCGTTCCGCTTATTGCGGATGGCGGCATCAAGTTTTCGGGAGACGTGGTGAAAGCGCTGGCAGCTGGGGCCAGCACCATTATGATTGGCTCGTTGCTGGCTGGTACCGAGGAAGCTCCCGGCGAGGTGACTCTCTTTGAAGGTCGCAAATTCAAGAGCTACCGCGGTATGGGCTCGGTGGAAGCCATGGAAGACGGTTCGAAAGACCGGTACTTCCAGGACGCCGAAGATGACGTGAAGAAGTTGGTACCCGAAGGCATTGTAGGCCGCGTAGCCTACCGAGGACTGGCCTCCGAAGTACTGTTCCAATTGGCTGGTGGCCTTCGGGCCGGCATGGGCTACTGCGGTGCCGCTACTATTGAAGCACTACAGCAAGCGCGCTTTGTGCGCATCACGGGGGCGGGCCTCCGTGAGTCGCACCCGCACGATGTTCAGATTACGCAAGAAGCTCCTAACTACAGCACCAAATAAGCAATAGCTCGGGATGATATAGCAGCGGGCCGGCTCCTTATGAGCTGGCCCGTTTGTTTGTGTAAGAAGTTGATTAGCTCTATAAATATATACTTGGCTTGCCTAGGAGGATTCAGGCGGTTGCTGTATTTTCAATGGGTAGCTGCAATCCTCTTTTTCTAAACCCAAGCTAGCATAAGCGTAGCTTTCAGTATGCGCGTTTTCAGCTCATCTTATTTATATATTCATCACGAGCCCAAGCTTCATTCGTTGGAGCTAGAGTGGCGGGGTCGTACGCAAGGAGATGAGCTACGGGTTGGCGTGTGCAAGGGCCTCGAGTTTGCGCAGCAACACCAGATTCGGGCCTGGATTGCCAACATGACCCACATGCATGTTATCTGCCCCGAAGATCAGGCATGGCTTAAAGTGGAATGGCTACCACGGCTTCGTCCGCTAGGTATCGAGTTTCTTGCCGTAGTCATTTCAACTGATGCGCTCAACCGCTTGTGTGTTCACAATATCATGTGTGAAAGCGAACAGGATGGCCACGCCCCGCTTGAAACAGTTTACTTCAGTTCGGCGCAGGACGCCCGCGACTGGGTACGCCAAGCTTGCGAAGGTTCTTCGCTGCCTTGGATTGAGCGCCGGCGCTAGCGCAAAACAGTTTCCCCTACTTCTAGCTTTCCTATTTAGTGCAGTCAACAACCTAGGTGGTTGCTGGCTTTTATTTTTTTAAGAAAAACTTTACTTCAACTTGGTTGAACCGCGCAGGCAACAATATTCCTGCCGCACTTATATCTTAGCGGTCCGTTTTTGCTCGAGCCTGCCACTTTTCTTATTAGGCTGGCTCTGTTTCATACTCTATGCCCTTTCGCCAGAAGCTGAAAGCTATTACTTTTCCTCTCACCGTCCTTAGCTGGCTGTTGCTGCTACTAAGTACGCTAAGCAATACCAATGGCCGCGCTGCCGAGTGGCTGGGTGGCCCTTGGCCCGAATGGGTAACGTTGACTGCGCAGGCTGCTTTTGCCGCTGGCGCCTTTATCTACCAACGTGGCCGCCCCGACCCTTTGCACGGCAACGACTTTGTTGGCTTGCTTCGGCGCTTGTTGCTGGGGCCGGGTATGTTGGCTACTGCCTGCGTGGGCTTGCACCTGCTCGAACGGTTGGTACAGGTGAAGTTCCCCACCGATGACCAAACGTTTTTTGCCTGCGTTTACACCGTCAATCTGGCCTTGTTTGTTGTCTTCCTGGCGTATACCAATTACTCTTGGCGCAGCTTGGTGCTTTTTCGGGCCTCACCGCGAGTGCAGCGCCAATGGGTATGGTTCGAGGTGCTGTTGGGCTTTACGTTGCTTTTCCGCTTGCTCGATTGGGTTCCACCTCACCCCTTCGATTACCTGATAGTAGGTGGATTAGGCATATTTGGGGTATATCTGAGCGGTAATCAGCAGTGGGTGGCTTACCTCAATCGTCGGCAGAAATGGGAAGCTGTATTGCTGCAAATAGCCATTATGCTGGCCTTAGCGGTGTTTGTGGCTTACTTCCTGCGCATTCGCAACGACCTTAAGCTAGTAGCCCCCGCGCCGCAGCACGCCTTCTTGCTCCTTAACGCTTTCTTTGGAACCTTCTATGCCTTCATGGGGCTGATGGTTACCATCTTCAACCTGCCCACGGCCGGCGTATTCGAGCAAAAGCGCGAAGAGATTTTGAGTATGCAGCGCCTGACGCAGCTTATTCAAAAAGGCCAGAATGAAGAAGAAGTGTATGCCATGCTGTTCGACTCGGCCGTTCAAACGATGGATGCCGATGCGGCTTGGCTTACGCTCGAAGACAATGAAGGCGCCACCACTGTGCAGCACTACCGGGTGTCGCAAGGGCAGGCCGACGAAGTGCAGCGCTTGTTGCAAGAGTACAAGCTGAACCACACCGAATACCTCAACAACGATTTAGCTAGTACCGACGGTTTTCGGGAGCTGCATCTGCCTTACAATTCACTCATTGTGATGCCATTACGCTCGGCCAAGCGTAGATACGGGGCGCTCTACATGCTCAAAGAGCACCGCTTTGGTTTCGACCGCGAAAACCTGAGTATTCTTCAAACCTTCGCCAGCCAAACGGTACTTAGCATCGAGAACTTACAGCTAGTACACATTTCGCTGGAAAACCAGCGAGTGCAGGAAGAGTTGAAAATTGCCTCGGCGGTGCAAGACAGCCTTATTCCGAAGGACCTGCCCATTGACAGCTGGTTTGATATCAGTTCTTACGCCGCCTCCGCTCGGGAGGTAGGAGGCGACTTCTATGACTTTCTGCACTTGCCAGGCCGCCAGCTGGCCATTCTTATCGGCGACGTGTCGGGCAAAGGAGTAACGGCGGCCTTCCACGTGGCGCAGATGAAAGGCATTTTTCATGCTCTGATGCAGGAAAACCATTTGGCCCGCTCAGAGCGCGAGAAGTTTCCGGTACCTAGTCGCTTCATGACGCAAGCCAACACGGCGCTGTCTCGGTGCTTGGAGCGGTCTGCCTTCGTTACGGCCTCGCTTTATATTATTGACTATGAAAACGCAGGGTTTGTATTTGCGCGGGCTGGGCACTGCCATACGCTCTACTACCACTCTATAAAGGAGGAGGTTTCCTACTTCCAAACTGCTGGTTTAGGCTTGGGCATCATCCGCAACGATTCGTACGAGAAACATATCAAGAATCAGTTCTACGACTACAATCCGGGCGATGTGATGGTGATTTACACCGACGGAATTGTGGAAGCGCGCAATGCTGACCAGGAAGAATACGGCGAGCAGCGCCTACTCGACATGCTGGAACAGACCTTCTCGCTGGAAGCCGACGAAATCAAGGAGCAGATTTTAAATGACCTAGCGCAGTTCAGTGCGGGCCAGCCCATGCACGACGACCAAACATTGCTAGTCGTCAAGTTCAAATCCTCTCAACCTGATACCTTGAACTGACGTACCCTGACCTTATGAAAATAACTCAACATTCTTCCGCCGGTACGCTTACTCTAATCCTTGACGGTGAGCTAGACGCAAGCTCCTCGGTATTGCTGGATACAGAGTTGGCTAAGCCCGAAACACTTCAGTTTCAGAAGGTGCTTATCAACTGCAAGCAGCTGAACTACATTTCTTCGGCTGGCCTTGGAGTTTTCATTTCTCACTTACAGCAATTTCAGGATGCAGGTGTGAAGCTGGTATTCTTCAACATGCAGGATAAAGTGTACAACGTATTTGAAATTCTTGGCCTCGACACCCTGATGACCATTGTGCCATCGGAAGAAGAGGCTACTGCCGTATAAACTTATTTTTGAACGATCAGCAGGGATGAAAAACGCACTTCGGATCAGTTGTAGCCGAGGCAACCTGAAGGCTGTCCGCGACTTTGTTGCGGCTTCCCTGCTAGATTGTAACCTATCGACTCTACAACTCAATCAAATTGTACTCGCTGTAGATGAGGTAGTTGCCAACCTTATTATCCACGCCAACGGCGAGGATGAGTCGCAATACCTGGACCTTGCAATAGATATCGAGGACCACTTATTCGCTATCGAGATATTCGATAATGCTGCTACCTACTACCGGCCCTCCACTTACCACGAGCCCGACTTATCGGAATTTATTCGGTTAGGTAAAAGAGGTGGGGTAGGTATGACTTTGGTCAACCGGATTATGGACCGCGTGGAATTTAGCAGCAATGGCAGCCGGAACGTTTGTCGGCTGTATAAGCATCTCACCCCTTTCACCGAATCAAATTCAGCAGGGCAGTAAGTGCGCCTAGCAACTATCCGAGCGGGTGAGGTGTTGAGTTTTCGCGCCTACAAGCTGAGATAGGAAAGAAGGCGAGTGAGGAGGTATAACGCAACGAGACCTGCCAAGAATAAGCACTCTGCGCTGGCTCCCGCGCTATGGCTTTAACAAGAAGCTACTGCACTAGCCAACTACCTTGCTTAGCGAGTGGGCGAAAAAAATTACGTAAAATTGCAACAGGCAGTTCGCTACGCCCAGTCGACTTTGGGGAGCAATTGCTGCGTATTGCAGTTTCTTATACTTTATATGCACAAACGCATTTTGTACGCCGGCACCGTTGCCGTCGCGCTATTAGCCGCCTGCCAGGCGACCAAACCCACTACCACCGCCAAACAACCTGTTGTTGAAACGCTTGGCACTACGCCGGTGCCAGCGGGGGAGTTTGCCTACGTTTATCGCAAAAACAACAGTTCGGCTCCCGAATACGGCACGCGTGCTAGCGTCTCTGAGTATTTGGACCTCTACACCAACTTCAAGCTGAAGGTGCTGGAAGCCGAGCAGCGCGGCCTCGATACCACCCAGGCTTTTAAGCGCGAGCTAGACGGCTACAAGCAGCAGCTAGCACAACCATACCTCACCGAGAAAAGCGTAACCGACCAGTTGGTACGGGAGGCATACGAGCGGATGAGCAAAGAAGTAAATGCCTCACACATTCTGGTGCGCTTACCCGCCGAGCCCACTCCCGCAGATACTCTGGCCGCTTACCAGAAAGCCACGGCGCTGCGCCAGCGCGTGAGCAGCAATGCCAACTTCGAGCAGGTAGCCCGTGAAGTCAGTGAAGACCCCTCGGCCCGCGAAAACGGCGGCCGCCTCGGCTACTTCACGGCCATGCAAATGGTATATCCCTTTGAAACGGCTGCCTTCAAAACCCCGGTAGGTCAAATTTCGCAGCCGGTGCGGACGCGCTTCGGGTATCACCTGATTAAGGTGAACGATGTGCGGCCTGCGCAAGGCGAAATCAAAGTGGCTCACTTGATGATTCGGGCGACGCCCGGCATGCCAAAAGCCGACTCGGTAACGGCGAAAAAGAAGATCGACGAGCTCTACAGCCGCCTCACGCAGCGCAAAGAGAACTGGGAAAAGCTGGTTGCGCAGTTTTCGGAAGACGCCGGCTCGGCTGCCAACAGTGGCGAGTTGCCTCCCTTCGGTACAGGCCGCATGATTCCCTCATTTGAAGAAGTAGCTTTCAAGCTCCAGTCGCCGGGACAAATTTCGGCGCCCGTCCAGACGCCTTATGGCTGGCACATCATCAAGCTGATTGAGAAGCAGCCGGTGCCGACATTTGAAGCTATGGAGCCCACGCTGAAAAGCAAAGTGGCCAAAGACTCGCGCTCCGAGCTAAACAAGGCCGCCTTCTTAAAGCGCGTACGCACCGAAAACCAGTTCACTGAAAACCAAGCTGGCAAAGACTACGCTTTCACCAAAGCCGATACTGCGCTGGTGAATGGCCGCTTCAAGTACACGGCCCCTGCTGCGGCTACTACCACTGGCAAAGCCAGCAAAAGCGCCAAGAAGGTGGAAGGCGATGCGCAAACCTTGTTCAGCATCAAGGACAAAAACTATACAGTAGCTGATTTCCTGACTTACGTTCAGAAAAGCCAACGGCCTCGGCCCGGTGCTGAGCCGCGTTTCGTGGCCCAGCAGCTCTATGATCAATATGTAGAGCAGAGCTTGACGGACTTCGAGAAGAGCAACCTCGAAAACAAGTATGAAGACTACCGCATGCTGGTAAAAGAGTACCGCGACGGTATTCTGTTGTTCCAGCTCATGGACGAGAAAGTATGGAGCAAGGCCATCGAGGACACTGTGGGCTTGCAGAAATACTTCACCGAAAACCAAAGCAAGTACCAGTGGGAAAACCGCGTGCAGGGCACGGTTATTAGCGCCGCCTCGCCAGCTCTGCTAACCCAGGCCCGGCAGCAGCTCAAGCTCGGCCGCTACGCCGTGCCGCGCTTGGCGCCTCAACCCATCGGCTTCACTGGCAACACCGACAAGCTCGCCAAAAACGCAAGCTTAGCACTCGATGGCTTGGCTAGTGCTATGCAGGCCGACACGGCGCTGAGTGTAACGGTAACGGGCCGCTTTAAAAAAGGCGAGGCGGCCGGTATTGCACGCCGACGCGCCGCTGCCGTTGTCACTTACCTTACCAGCAAAGGCGTGGCAGCCAACCGGATCAAACAAACCACGCAGGCAAATGCAGCGGCCAGCAACACGGCGGTTGCCAATGTATTCAGCTCGACTACTACGGCCCTGGAAGAGCAGCTTAACGCCCAAAATCCGCTGTCGGTCCAGATTATGCAGAAGGCCTTTGCCAAAGGCGACAACAAGGTGGTTGACGAGCTGATGAGCCGCGGTCCTGGCTCGTACGATGTGCAGAAAGATGGCCGCTATTACACGGTTGTTATCGACAAGGTACTGCCCGCTGGTCCCAAAACGCTGGCCGAGGCACGCGGCCTTGCCACTTCCGATTACCAGAACTACTTGGAAAAAGAGTGGATAACACAACTC
Source organism: Hymenobacter sp. YC55 (assembly GCF_029433095.1). Taxonomy (GTDB): domain Bacteria; phylum Bacteroidota; class Bacteroidia; order Cytophagales; family Hymenobacteraceae; genus Hymenobacter. The sequence goes on along the minus strand of NZ_JARNTX010000002.1, from coordinate 1,047,265 downwards.
CGCACCAAATACCCAGTGCAAATCAACCAACCGGAAGTAGACAAGTTGGTGACCAAGTAACCCCATGCTTTTTCAAACAAGCCCCGGTTTCGGCCGGGGCTTTTTGTTTCATAGTGTTTGAGCTGTCTACTTCTCAGAGAACCTAAAACATATAGTGGAGTTCCTAGCTGTAAAATGCTCTTCACTTTCCGAAAACGGCAGCTTGCTTGAAGCTATACAAGTCCTCTGAAGTGTTACTTAGGAAGGCATGCAACGCAGACGCAACTTCTAGTCTCTTTGAATCGAACCCGGTTGCCGGCTGGTTTTTGTCGGAGAAAGGATTTATGTTGAAATTTACGCGTGGCTTTCTGCGTTCTGTAAGCTGCCTGGTTCGGTAGTATTGTTGCTCGGTACCGAACGTATCCCTTGAATCAACCCATGACTCATTCTATTGATGTATTGAAACGGGCAGCCCTGCTGACCGTATTGCTGCTGGCTGGCACCTTTTCGGCCAGCTACGCCCAGTTGGGTGTAGGCCGTCCTGTTGGCCAAACCATTGTTGACGGCATCATTGCCAAAATCGACAACCAGATAGTACTACGCTCCGACTTGGAGACCATCATGGCCCAGGAGAAGGCGCGGGCCGAGGGCAAACCTCTTCCGCCGGATATGCAGTGCCGCGTGCTGCAAAGCTTGGCCCTAAACAAACTGCTGCTAGCCAAAGCCGAAACCGACTCGGTAGTGGTGGAAGATTCGCAGGTGAAAGGCGAGCTAGACCGCCGCATGAACTACTTTGCTCAGCAGATTGGCTCGGAGAAGAAGCTGGAAGAGTACTACAACAAGCCTATCAAGCAGCTAAAAGAGGACTTGCGGCCCCAGGTGAAAGAGCAGCTGATTCAGCAGAAGATGCAGGAGCAGATTTCCGGCAAAGTGACCGTAACACCCCGCGAAGTGCGTCAGTTTTTCAACCGCATTCCCAAGGACAGCCTCCCCTACTACTCCACCGAAGTGGAAGTAGGCCAGATCATCAAGTTTGCTAAGGTGAATACTACGGCCAAGCAGGCGGCCCAGGCCAAACTCAACGATTTGCGGGCTCGCATTCTGGCCGGCGAAAGCTTCGAGACGTTGGCCAAGCAGTTTTCCGAAGATCCCGGCTCTGGAGCACAAGGTGGCTACCTAGGCTTCTTTGGGCGCAAAGAGCTGGTACCGGAGTATGAAGCGGCCGCATTGCGCCTAGAGCCAGGTGGTTTGTCGCCGGTAGTGGAGTCGCAGTTCGGTTTTCACCTAATTCAGCTGATTGAGCGCAAAGGCGACAAGTACAGCACCCGCCACATCCTGATCAAGCCAACTACCGGCAGCACCGACGTCAACGAAGCCGCTAAGGAACTAACCACGCTGCGCCGCCGCATATTGGCCGACAGTATCACGTTTGCCAAAGCCGCCAAAGACAACTCCGATGACAAGCAGTCGGGCGCAAACGGCGGCCTGCTTCAGAACCGCGAAGACGGCAGCTCGTATTTGCCGCTCGACAAGCTGGACCCCGCCATTTTCTTCACCATCGATACGATGAAAGTAGGCCACGTAACGCCGCCCATGCCCTACCGCACCGACGACGGTAAGGATGCTATGCGTATCATTTGGCTGAAATCGAACACGCCGCCGCACCAAGCCAACTTCAAAGACGACTACCAAAAGCTAGCCCAGGCCGCTTTATCGGAAAAGAAAAACAAGGCGCTGGATGAGTGGTTTGAGAAGAACCGTGGCAGCGTCTTTATCGAAGTCGACCCGCAGTACAGTGGCTGCAAGCTGCTCAATACGGTAAATTAATTGCTGATTGTTGAATGGTTGATTGTTGCTTTGCCGAAGCGGTATGAGCGACAATCAACTTTTTTTGCAACGGTTAACAAGCAGTAATCAGCCTCTAATACTTATAGAATGCGCACATTTTCTTCTGATAAAGAAGCCGCCGATGCCCTGGCGCAGTCGTACCAGACGCTACGTAAGGAAATCGGCAAAGTGATTATTGGTCAGGACGAGGTAGTACGACTGGTGCTTACTGCCGTGTTTTCGCAGGGGCATTGCTTGTTGGTAGGGGTGCCAGGCTTAGCCAAAACGCTGCTCATTCAAACCATTGCCGACTCGCTGGACCTCTCGTTCAATCGGGTGCAATTCACCCCCGACTTGATGCCTTCCGACATCGTCGGCTCCGAGACGCTCACCCAGCAGCGCGACTTCCAGTTTGTACAGGGCCCTATCTTCGCCAACATCGTGTTGGCCGACGAAATCAACCGCACACCACCTAAAACTCAGGCGGCCCTGCTTGAATCGATGCAGGAATACGCCGTGACGGTGGCCGGCCGGCGCTACCCGCTGGAGCGCCCGTTCTTTGTACTGGCTACGCAGAACCCCATCGAGCAAGAAGGCACCTATCCCCTACCTGAAGCCCAGCTCGACCGGTTTATGTTCAACATCGAGTTGGGCTACCCGAGCTACGAGGCGGAATTGCAGATCGTGAAGAACACCACTTCTGACACCAAGCCCACGGTTAGCAAAGTTTTGCACGCCGATGAAATTCAGGCCTTTCAGCATTTGGTGCGCCGCGTGCCCGTAGCCGACAACGTGGTGGAATACGCTGTAGGTTTGGTACATAAAACCCGCCCTAATACCGGCCGAGGCGCGGCCCGTGCCACGCAGCTGCTGGAGTGGGGTGCCGGACCGCGCGCTTCGCAGCACCTTATTGTAGGAGCTAAGTGCAATGCTTTGCTCAATGGCAAGTACTCGCCCGACATCGAGGACGTAAAAGCCGTAGCCCTGCCCATTCTGCGGCACCGTTTGGTCCGTAACTTCAAGGCTGAAGCCGAGAACATATCGGTGGAGCAAATCGTGAAAGAGCTGCTGTAAAAGCTTGACTCTGCATCTGCCAACCAGCTCTCTATCCAAGAAAACTTAGAAATACCTCCATGGAAGTTTCCGCTTACTACCAGCAATTCGAGCGCAACATCTTTATCATACTTGATGCCTTGGCTGCTGGCCTCGACTTGCGCACTACTGCTCTGAATACCTCATTGCCACTAGAGGTGTATGTGCTGTGTGAAGTGCTCAACCAAGGCGGCGGCCAGTTTCGCTTAACCACCGAAGGCTTGGAGCGGCTGCGCGAGTTTCAGGCGCAGTATCAGCAGCGTGAAGCGGAAACCGAAGCCATCATGCGTCGGATTCTGGAAGACAAGCGCGCCATGATGCGCACCCCAGAAGGCCGTGTTCTAGTCAAAGAGATGTTGATTCGTCGCCTTGAGTTTTTCAACGAAGCAGCGCGGCAAGTGAACGTGATGCGGATTCAACAGTCGTTGGGAAGCCCACCGCAGTACCGTTCTGGCATTGGTGCTGCTCTGCAAAAAGCCGAGGTGCACAAGTAAGGCGTCCTCATAGCGTAGCGGCTTAGGCAACTTCTACAGTTACCACAAACAAACGCGGCTAGCCATAATGGCTAGCCGCGTTTGTTTTATAAGTATCATCAACGGTGGCTTAGGGCTAGTTCACCATAGTGCCAGCCGCTTCCTCCCTGATTTTGGTGTTACCGTCCTTGGCGTGCTTCAGGTTCAATTCGCCTTCTGGCTCGCGGCGCAAGTGGCTAGGCACGTCAGCGCCAGGAGTGCCTTTGGAATTGGTGATACCGCCATCCACGAAGTAGAGGGCCCCAGTTACGTAACTGGCTTCATCGGAGGCCAAGAATAGATACACGTTGGCTACTTCTTCGGGGGTGCCGCGACGGCCGAGCGGTGGTCCATCCACGTTTTGCTTTTCCATTTTGGCGCTCATCGGGCCCGTTTCCTTATGCGTCCAGGCCGTGTCGACGGGGCCAGGGCAGACGCAGTTAGCGCGGACGCCATACTTGGCTTGCTCCGTGGACACGCCCTTCATAAAGGCGTGGTTGAAAGCCTTGGTGCCGCCGTAGGGCGTGTTTTCGGCAATACCCATCCAGCCCGCTTCCGAACCAGCCGTTACGATGTTGCCGTGCGTTTTCTGCAAGTATGGCAGCGCGGCACGCGTCATCATGAAGGTGGAGTAGATGTTGTTTTTAATCATGTATTCGAAGGCATCTACCGGATACTTATCCAGTTCGGAGATGGCCGGAAACACGCCCGCGTTGTTGATTAGGATATCGAGCTTGCCGAAGTCTTCAATAGCGAGTTGCACGCATTCTTCAGCGTTTTTTTCGTGCGAAATATCCCCGAGGTATCCTACGGCAGCCCCGCCCCGCATTTGGATTTCGTCCACCACTTTGCGTACCGGGTCACTTTCCAAGCCTACCACGACTACGGCAGCTCCTTCATTGGCAAATTTCTTACAAATGGCTTCACCAATGCCCGCGCCTCCGCCCGTGACAATGGCTACCTTTCCTTCAAGTCGTCTCATAGCTAAGTTGTAAATGGAATTGAGCGAGTAAAACAGATCTGCCACTACTGCCTGCTTGGGCGAGTGGTACCTGTCCCTGAAACTAACGACATCAGCAACCCAGAGTTACTACCACGCATTCAGCTACCCCTTTTTTCGCCCCTATTGCGTTGCTGCGCGTAGGTACTTGCATTGTATTCCCCAAATCATACACGCCGCTTTGCCTCCGCCGCTCACGCCCCTTACCACCACCCGCCTCACGCTTCGCCCCTACCAACCCGCCGACGAAGCCGACTTCTTTGCTGTGCTCGACCAGAACCGCCGCCGGCTAGAACCCGCGTTTCCGGCCCGCGTGGCCGCGGTGCAAACGCTGGCCGACGCTACCCGTACCATCTCCCAATTCGCGCAAGACTGGCGTACCGGTCGTCTCTACGTGTTCGGGATTTGGCACCGCGAAACGGCCACCTACCTCGGCGACATTAGCTTGCGGCCTAGTTGGCAAACCCCTCTAACCGCTGAAGTTGGCTATTATCTAGCGGCCCACGCCGAAGGCCATGGCTACGCGCGTGAGGCGCTGGCTGCAACTGTGCAATTTGGCTTTGGTGAGCACCTAAAAGCGCACTATTTAACCCTGCGCTGCCGCCGCAACAACCCGCGTAGCTTGGCCGTGGCTGAAGCGGTAGGGTTTCGCCCTATTACAACCACTCGCCGACGCTTATGGCCCCTACGCGGCAAGGAATCAGAAATTATGCACTACCGACTCGACCCGCCGTCTTAACAGTTTGGGCCGAACTACTTACTTGCTCAGTTTTACTACCGGATGTGGCTGTACCATTGCTTACTCGCTTTGCCGAAGCGTACCGAGCAAAAACTCATAGTTGAAGTTCAAGTAAGCGCCGAAAGAAAACTCTATCTGCTTGTTCTGCAAATCGTAAAAAGGCTCGAAACGCGTACTCAACGTAACGTTGCCCGGCAAATGGTAGTCTTTAAGAAAGCGCAGAATCAGCAATTGCCGCTGACGCTCTGTGTAGTTAGGGTTATTGACGGTACTCGAAATAGATTGGTAGAGCTTGCCGCCTTGTGGCGCCACAAATCCATTGCCCGACCAATAACTAACCATTACCGTGGAAAGGCGCGTGTCTACACTGGCATTAAGATATAAGCCGGTGCCGCGCTTGTAGGGCAATACTTCTTCGAAGGAGTAATCGGTAAAGTGCGTCACGTAGCCATCGAGGTACACTGCGGTAGCAAACTTGGAGTTCAGCTTGCGCCGTACTCGCAGCCCGGTAGCAAAGTTGAACAGCGTTTGCAGCGGAGTATCGATAGTATCAAGTTGGCCGCCGTGGTGAATTGCTAGGAACTGCATCGGTACTATGCCCAAGCGCCAGCCCGCCGAATCCTGATACGCCGTAACCTCCGACGTAAGCCCGCCGGCCACTTCCTCCTGAAAATTGCTATACCGATACTGTTGCCGCTGCCAATCCACCCAGGCGTCGAGTTGCACACGCGAAGTCTGCAGCCGATACTGCATGCCTTCTTCAAGTCTGTTGAGCATCACCCGCTCGAAGTCAAATAGCGGCTCTATGTAGCCGTGGTTCAACTGTCCTTCAATATTGCCGAACAACAAACTGTGTGGGCCGTTCTGATACTTGGCGGTGAACAGTGGCCGCACCTGTCGAAGCCGAGGCGTACCGTAGTCCTTATAAAGAAAAATACCAGCCTCTAACCGCAGATTACCGCTCGGAAAGTAAACCAGACGGGGGGCAAGCTGTGTTCCGTAGAGGGTTTTGCCTTCGTTTATCTTGTTGAAATACTCGTTGTCTTTGGAGAACAAAAACCCTTGCACTGCCACCCGGAGCTGCCCACTATTCTCGGGTTTCACAGGTAATCGGTATAAAAATGCCTGGTTATTCAGTTGCCCCAAAGCAGTATTCATGCCTCCCAACCAGCCTACCAACGTCAGTATCAAGGCGGTAGAAAAACAGGTATTTCCTAAAATTCTTAGCACAGAAAAATTTCCCTAAATTCAACGAAAATTTTTAGCATTGCGGGGACAAAATATAGGTCAGTGACGTTAACACTAGCCTACCCCAAACAGAGTAGCTTGGCACGTTGCAAAGCCACTTCTGGGTTGCGCAGGCAACCTAAAACGCCTACATTCACCAAACCTAAGCATTTCCCCCAAACCCTATTCTAATGGCTGCTACTACTGACAAAGCCGATAAGGTTGCTAATCCTCAAACCGAGAAGTTGAAAGCTCTTCAGCTCACGCTGGACAAGCTTGACAAGAACTACGGTAAAGGAACGGTCATGAAGCTGAGCGACAACAAAGTTGTCGATATTCCGGCTATCAGCACCGGCTCGTTAGGCCTCGACATTGCGCTGGGCATCGGGGGTCTGCCCCGTGGCCGTGTGGTTGAGATCTATGGTCCGGAATCTTCGGGTAAAACCACGCTTACACTACATGCTATTGCCGAAGCTCAGAAGAAAGGTGGCATGGCTGCCTTCATCGACGCCGAGCACGCCTTCGACCGCACCTACGCTGAGAAGCTAGGCATCGACACTGAAAACCTGCTCATCGCACAGCCCGACAACGGCGAACAAGCCCTTGAAATAGCCGACCAGCTGATTTCTTCGGGTGCTATTGACATCATTGTTATCGACTCCGTGGCCGCCCTCGTACCGAAAGGTGAATTGGAAGGCGACATGGGTGACTCGAAAGTGGGCTTGCACGCCCGCCTCATGAGCCAGGCCTTGCGTAAGCTGACCGGTACGATCAACAAGACCAACTGCTTGTGCATCTTCATCAACCAGCTCCGTGAAAAGATCGGTGTGATGTTCGGCTCGCCCGAAACTACCACTGGTGGTAACGCGCTGAAGTTCTATGCTTCGGTTCGCCTCGACATCCGTCGCATCGGCCAGATCAAGGAAGATAAAGACAACGTAACCGGTAACCGCACCAAGGTGAAGGTTGTGAAAAACAAAGTGGCGCCACCGTTCAAAGTGGTGGAGTTCGACATCATCTACGGCGAGGGCATCTCGAAAGTAGGTGAAATCCTTGACCTAGGCGTCGACATGGGCATCATTGCCAAGTCGGGTTCTTGGTTCTCTTACAACGGCGACCGTCTCGGCCAAGGTCGTGAGGGCGTGAAAACCATCTTGCAGGACAACCCTGAGCTTGCTGACAAAATCGAAGCGCAGATCCGCAACTTGGTGAAAGGTGAGCCCGAAGTAGCAATGGCCGCCATCCCGGTAGATACTACCGTTGAGGATGACGACACGCTGTAAGCGCTTCGCGTTGAGATAAGATTAAGAGGTAATAAAGTCCCGCTGGCATTCCGGCGGGACTTTTTGCGTTATCGCCTTGCCACTAAGAGCGGATGTTTCGTAAGTGGAATACCGGATTTAAAGAAAACCAGTTGGTTGTAAATCAACCGTTCTGGCCCGTCGAGACATTGCGTTATATTTGCTGGCACCTCTTTTGTCTGAGGTACCCAGGAGCCTATTTTTCCTGCTTACAACTCTATGAACCGCCGTTGGCTATTATCTTTTTTCATTCTTCTACCGCTGGTGGGCCTGCTGGCCTTCCAGCCTTCTGGTGGTCTTCGGTCCGTACCTAACACTAGCTTCACGAAAGGTGAGGTGTTGCAATACAAGGTGCACTACGGCCTCATCAATGCGGCCGAAGCAACTATCGAAGTGGATAATGACTTGCACCGCGTCAACGACCGAGCTTGCTACCGGGCTACGGTCACGGGCAAAACGACAGGCTCGTTCGACGTCTTTCTGCGCATTCGTGATACGTGGCGCAGCTACATCGACACGACCAGTATTGTACCCCAGCGCTTCTTCCGCAACATCGAGGAAAACAACTACCGTCGGCGCGAAACGGTTGATTTCGACCATTTCAACGACATGGCCCAGATGGAGCGTCACGGCAAAGACAAAAACAAGATCAAGCGCGGCAGCTACAAAGTGCCCGACAACGTGCAGGACATTGTTAGTGGCTTCTACTTTTTGCGCACGCTCAATTATGACCAGCGCCACATTGGTGAAGTGATTCGCGTGCAAGGCTTCTTCGATGAGAATGTCTTCTCGATGGATGTAGTCTACAAAGGCCGCGAAACAGTGGAAACCAAAGCCGGCACTATTCGGGCCATTAAGCTGGTCCCGAGGATGCCGAGCAACAAGCTGTTCAAAGGGGAAAACGCTATTTCGGTTTACCTCTCCGACGACCGAAACAAGATTCCAGTTCTTATCCAAGCTGAAATGTTTGTTGGGGCAGTCAAGGTGGATATGTTCAAGTACCAAGGCTTGAAAACCCGACTCAACCTAGTAGCACGCAATTAGCGACTTGTAAAGCGGCCCCAACAGGAGCCGCTTTTTTTATGGCCTACTCGCGCTAATCGAAACGACGGTTAACGAAAAGGTAACATGTTAGACTCAGGCGTGGCGGTACTTTTGCCAGCGCTTTCTTTTTTACTTCAAACACCTCGTACCGTGCAAGCACCCGCTAATCCCAATGCGTACAAGATTTTGGTAGTCGATGATGATCCTGATATTGTGGAGCTACTCGAGTACAACCTGCGCAAGGAAGGCTACTCGGTAGCATCGGCGTCCGACGGTCGCCGGGCACTGGAAATTGCTCCCCAGTTTGCGCCCGACATCATCTTGCTCGATGTGATGATGCCCAACCTCGATGGCATTGCTACCTGCCGCCATTTGCGCGAACAGCCCAAGTTTAAGGATACCTATATCATCTTCCTCACGGCACGTGCCGAGGAATTTTCGGAAGTAGCCGCCTTCGAGGCTGGTGCCGACGACTTCATTGCCAAGCCAATTAAACCTCGGGCCCTGCTTAGCCGCCTAGCCGCCTTTGTACGCCGCGACCGGGACCCACAATCCGTGCAAGACACCATCGAAATCAACGGCCTCAAAATTGACCGCACAGGCTTCTCGGTGTACCAGGAGGGCCGCAAGATTACGCTGCCCAAAAAGGAATTCGAGCTATTAGCTTTTCTAGCCGCCACCCCCCACAAGGTATTTGGGCGTGAGGAGCTACTACAAAATATCTGGGGCAACGACGTATTCGTGCTGGCTCGTACCGTGGACGTGCATGTGCGCAAAGTGCGCGAGAAAGTAGGCGACCACCACATCCAAACTATCAAGGGCGTCGGCTACAAATTTAACACCGACTAACGCTCTGCAACCCCAATTAAAGAGGCCTCTTTTGGACGGCAGAGCGGTACTTACAAGCAGTATTCTCTAAGTTCGAAAGAGGTCTTTTCTTGACGTCCTATCAGCTTTCCTGATTTCAAATTAGCCTCTGCCACAGCTACTGATAGCTTATAATCATCATTTGATCATTTATCTTTAACCTTGAATTAATTGTTGTGTTTGGCTTGAATCTCTCATCGCGCATTATTGCCATCATTCTGTCGTTGCTTGTCGCGGCTGCGCTTACCACGCTTGCGTGGGTAGGCCCTACTATGGAGTTGCGCGAGGGTGTTTTGGCAGCGGGCATCACAGTGGCTACGTGCTTTTTGCTGCTGTATTTGATGTTCGAGGCGTTAATTTTTCGCGAAATCAACAGCATCTATTCTAGCCTGGAAAATGTGAAGCGCAAAGAGTTTCGCAAGCTGTCCAATAAGTTCTTGTTCCGGCCCGAACCTCTCAAGCGCATGCGCGACGAGATAGTGGAAATGGCCGAACGCAAGCAAAAGGAAATCGACGAATTAAAACGGCTGCAGGCTCTGCGCCGTGAATTCCTGGCCGATGTATCGCACGAGTTGAAAACGCCCATATTCGCTGCGCAAGGCTTCTTGCACACCATCCTCGACGATGAAGAAGTAGATGATTTCACTCGCCAACGATTTCTACAAAAGGCCGCCAATAGCCTCGACGCACTGGACACGCTGGTTCAGGACCTAGTCACTATTTCGCAGCTGGAAAAGGGCGTAGTACGAATGCGACGCCATGGCTTCGACTTAGTGGCTTTAGTACAAGAGATTTTCGAGCAGTTGGAATTGAAAGCTGCTCACCGCAATGTGCGCCTTGAATTGTTTCCTCCTGATCTGACCGAAACTGGCGTACGGGTACTGGCTGACCGCAACCGCATCCGCCAAGTGCTCATCAATTTAATTGATAATGCCATTAAGTACGGGCGCGAAAACGGACACGTAATTGTGTCGTTGCAGGAAAGTAGCAAATCCGTGCGCATATCCGTGCGCGACGATGGCGCTGGTATTCCGAAGCAGCACATGAACCGCATCTTCGAGCGATTCTACCGCATCGACAAAAGCCGCTCACGCGACTCGGGTGGCTCTGGCTTAGGCCTCGCTATCTGCAAGCACATCATTGAAGCGCACAAATCAACTATTCGGGTGCGCAGCGAAATGGGCCAAGGCACTACACTCGAGTTCAAGCTGATGAAGCCAAAGAACGTACTGCCTGAAGCGAAGCAGAAAAGTGATGAGCTGACGTATGATGGGCAGTTGAGCGACAACGAATTGTCGGGCAGCAGGTAACAAGCAGCGGACGGATGGCACCTTAGTGCTTACTATTTTGTCAGCTAGGACCTGTCACTTCAATCCGCTTACCTTTGCGGCTTCCTTATGAAGCTACCTAATTTTCAAGATCTCATTCTGTTCGAAGACGAAGATTACGTCGTCATCAACAAACCTCCTTTTCTTGCCACCCTCGACGAGCGATTTGGCGGCGCGCCCAATATCCTACGCCTCGCCCGCGAGCAGTACGACGACGTGCAGGCCTGCCACCGCCTCGACAAAGAAACCAGCGGTTCCTTGGCACTCGCTAAAAATCCGGCTGCGTACCGCCATTTGGCCATGCAGTTCGAGGATCGCAAAGTGCGCAAAATCTACCATGCCGCAGCTTGGGGAGTACACCAATACGAGGGCTTGCGCGTAGAGCGCAACATCGAAACCACTACCAAAGGCAGAGCTCGGTTGGCGTACAATGGCAAACCTGCCGTGACGCTGGTGCGCACTATGGAGGCGTTTGCCCGCCATACGCTGCTCGAGTGTCAGCCCATTACGGGCCGTATGCACCAGATTCGCTTGCACCTTGCCTATCTGCAAGCTCCTATCATTGGCGATAAGATGTATGGCGGCGAAGATTTCTTTCTCTCTTCTCTGAAGAAGAAGTTCAACATGAAAGAAGGAGAAGAAGAGCAGCCCTTCATCAAGCGTTTTGCGCTACATGCCGCCAGCCTCACGTTTGCCAAGCTCGACGGAGAGAGCGTCACTATTGAAGCGCCTTACCCAAAAGATTTCCGGGTGCTGGTTGATACACTGCGGCAGTATCAGTAAGAGGGTAAGCAGCACGAAAACTTTCCTTCTCAAAACCAGGAGGCAGCTAGTTTCTGCTTAGCGCCTGTCTTAAAGCCTCTTCCTCGGCACAATTATTAATCACTATGTTGTAAATCCGGGGAAAGGCGGTAACTTTGTGTCCGTTTTTCCCGGACCTAGTTCGGTTTCATCTCATTTCCAAACGCTTACCTTCCTCCCAATGGATCATCTGAGCTTCAAGACGGTATCCGTCAACAAAGCCAACGCCGATAAGGCCTGGGTTGTGGTTGATGCCAGTGTTGCGCCCCTGGGCCGTCTGGCCAGCCAGATTGCCAACATGCTGCGTGGCAAGCACAAGCCATCGTTCACGCCCAACTCCGATTGCGGCGACAACGTTATTGTTATCAACGCCGACAACCTGCGTGTAACTGGCAAGAAACTGACCGACAAAATCTATGTAACCCACTCGGGTTATCCAGGTGGTCAGAAGCGCGTTAATCTGCGCGACAAAAAGGCTAAAAACTCGGCTAGCGTAATCGAGCACGCCGTGAAAGGCATGCTGCAAGGCAACCGCCTCGGCCGCGAGCAGTTCCGCAACCTGTACGTGTACGCTGGCAGCGAGCACCCACACCAAGCACAGCAGCCACAAGCTGTTGAACTGAAAAACCTCTAAGCCGATTTCGGCCTCTTTTTTCTTTAATTTTTCACTTAATGGAAATCTCCAACACCTCTGGTAGAAGAAAAACCTCGGTGGCGCGCATTTACATGCAAGCCGGGCAAGGGAATATCACTATCAATGGCCGGGACATGAAGACTTACTTCGGTAACGAACTCCTGGAAAACATTGTCAATCAGCCCCTCGCTATCGTAGAGCAGGTTGGTCAGTACGACATCAAGGTAAACGTAAATGGTGGCGGTATCTCGGCGCAGGCTGAAGCTATCCGTTTGGCCATCTCGAAAGCCCTCGTAGGGAACAGCGAAGAAGTTCGTCCGGCCCTGAAGAAGGAAGGCTTCATGACCCGCGACCCGCGCATGGTGGAACGCAAGAAATTCGGTAAGCGCAAAGCTCGTCGTTCGTTCCAGTTCTCGAAACGCTAATCCCAGAGGAAATTCATCATGGCTCAGTCCACCACTTATAAAGAACTGCTTGACGCTGGTGCCCACTTTGGTCACCTCACGCGCAAGTGGGACCCGAAAATGGCTCCGTTCATCTTCATGGAGAAGAACGGCATCCACATCATCGACCTCAACAAAACCCTTGTTTCGCTGGACCAGGCCGCTAACGCCATCCGCAACATTGCAAAGAGCGGCCGCAAGGTGATGTTCGTTGCAACCAAGAAGCAAGCGCAAGAAATAGTAACTTCGGAGGCTACCCGCCTCAAGATGCCTTTCGTAACCGACCGGTGGTTGGGTGGTATGCTCACCAACTTCGCCACGGTACGCAAGTCGCTGAAGAAAATGAGCACCATCGACAAGATGGTGAAGGAAAACACTGCTTACGCTGCTCTCGCTAAGCGCGAGCGTCTGATGATGACGCGTGAGCGTGAGAAATTGGAGCGTGTACTCGGTGGTATCGCCGACCTGAGCCGCCTCCCCGCTGCCCTGTTTGTGGTAGACGTGAAGCGCGAGCACATCGCCGTGAAAGAAGCCAAGAAGTTGGGCGTTCCAGTATTCGCTATCTGCGATACCAACTCCAACCCTGAATTGGTAGACTTCCCAATTCCAGCCAACGACGACGCTTCGAAATCTATCCAGCTGATCGTAAACGTGATTGGCAAGGCTATCGAAGAAGGTCTGTCGGAGCGGAAAGTCGACAAAGAAGATGCCGACAAGAAGCAGGCTGAAGACGAAGGCATCCAGGAAAAACTGACGGCCGACGAATAAGCTTTCAAGAAGCTAGAAGTGAGAAGTCAGAAGCTAGAATCCGATGGTGCTTACCAGTTTCCGGGTTTTGCTTCTGACTTCTTCTTTTGCCGTTTCCACTCACAAATATCAACACTAGCTAGTAGCTACTAGCATCTAACTTTTCCCAAGAATGGCAGCAATTACCGCCCAAGACGTGAACAAGCTGCGCGCCATGACCGGCGCCGGCATGATGGATTGCAAAAAAGCTCTGGTAGAAGCCGAAGGCGACTTCGAAGCCGCCCGCGACATTTTGCGCAAGCAGGGCCAAAAAATTGCTGACAAGCGCTCCGACAATGCTACCTCCGAAGGTCTAGTACTGGCAAGCGTAAGCGAAGACGGCACCAACGGCAAACTGGTAGCTTTGGCTTGCGAAACCGAGCCGGTTTCGAAAGTTGCTGACTTCCGCAACCTCGTTCAGCAAATCCTGGATTCGGCTGTGAAGACCAATGCTGCTACCAAGGAAGACCTGCTGGCAGCTTCGCAAGAAGACGGCCGCAGCCTGCAAGACCACATCACCGACTTGATGGGCAAAATCGGCGAGAAGCTGGACGTAGTAGCCTACGCCAACATGACTGCTGAGAAAGTAGCTTCTTACATCCACTCCGACGGCAAAAAAGGCGTATTGGTAGGCCTGAAGAACGTGAACGGTGCCGACGTAGAAACTGTAGGCCGCGATGTGGCTATGCAAATTGTAGCTATGAAGCCCGTAGCCGTTGACAAGGACGGTGTGGATTCTGCTACCGTTGAGCGTGAAATCGAAATCGGCAAAGAGCAGGCACGTGCTGAAGGCAAGCCTGAAGCCATGCTCGAGAAGATTGCCCAAGGCAAACTCAACAAGTTCTACAAAGAGAATACTTTGCTGAACCAAGAGTTTGTGAAAGACAACTCCGTAACCATCGCGCAGCTGCTCGACAAAACGTCGAAAGGCATGACCGTAACCGACTTCAAGCGCGTAGCCATCGGCGCTTAGCTTTTAGCCTGATATAATTGAAAAGCCCCGCTAGCATTATGCTGGTGGGGCTTTTTTATGCATCATTGCGGTATGGATGCAAACAGAAAAAATGCATATCGGTATTTACTATATCAATTCTTAATCGAAGTCAGAACAGTACCTATTCCGCCAAGTCCTCAGCAATTTGATACTGCAACTTTCGAGTGGTTAGCTAAAACGAATTATTACACAGGAGCGGTGGCCTATCAATTACACAACTTTGCTCTGGCTGCGGCCAACGACTTCACTGACTTCAACGAAGAACATTTCTGGGCCGGCTTGGAGCACTTTTCAAAGCAAAACCCTGAGATACCACTAGCAAGGCGTTACAGAACAGTATTCGAGCGCCGTTTAGCTGAATTGTTAGAATAGTAGACTATTGCCCATTACTCCGCCGCTCATATGCCCGCACCCGCGCTGCGGCATTCTGTCGAATGTTCATGTAGAACAGGGCATAATCGACGAGGTGAAAGGAGTGGCTTAGCTCGGGGCGGCCGGGCAGCAGGAAGCGGGGGTAGCCGTAGGATTGCGGCCGGTGAATCCAGAGCAGGCCATTATGGGCTTTGGCATCCACTACGGCGGTATCTACTTTATTGAAGCTGTAGGAAATGCCACCGAGGTTGAGACTCGATAGGGCCGCGGTGGTGTCGCAAGTCCAAGTAAGGGGATTGGTGACGGTACTGTGCTGATAGGGCGCATATTCCTGGCCCCAGTCCACGGTGTTCCAGGCCACGTAGCAACCGGTTTGGGTGGAATCAGCACACGGACGAACTGCCTGTAGTGTACTATCGGGCACGTTAAAGCCAATCAAGTAGGCAGCCACGAGTTGGCGACGCAGGGCGGGGTCGTGCTCGAAAAAGTCACGCAGTAGCTGAGTGAGGTGGCGGGTGCCTTGGCTGTGCCCGGCAAGGATGATGGGACGGCCTTGGTTGTAGTGCGCGAGGTAGTACCGGAAAGCTGACTTCACGTCCTCGTACGCTAAGTTGATGGCTTGGGTACCGTTATCGGTTTGCTCATCAAAAAATGAGAACAGAGTTGCCTGCCGGTAGCGCGGCGCATAGATGCGGGCGGTACCGTTGAAGACTGATGCCTGCCGACGCATCGTGCTGATGTCGGTAATATGGTTGATTTGCTTGTTGTCAAGATCAGCGTTCCAACCCGCTCGGCCTAGATAAGTGGTAGGATGCACGAAAAACACGTCGGCAGCGGCCGTAGCTTGCTGGTCGTGCAAGCCGGAACGCGTGGGCACGACGTCGGCGGCATCGACGCGAGACGGCAAAGCGGCCCAATTAGTAGGCTGCGCGTAGTCGGGAGCGGCGGGCACGGAATAACTAGGAAACTCGCGGCTAGGCTTGATAACGTTCAGGCAAGAGCACAGTAGCAGCACGGGCAGCACGAGCGCTAGCCAGCGTGGAAAGCCATAAATAGCAGAAATCATAGAAAGCTGATAGTCCTACTAAGAGCGCTACTGGAACACAGGAGCGCATTTTCAATAGTGTCCAGCAAAAGTACGGCAGGCGCTGCACGTAACCACCTGATACTGGACTAGAAATAATGAACCAACGAGATTTTTAAGTGGAATTCTCTTACTTGCATAACCCCGCTAGCGCTACTTTTTCGGGGTATCCGACCTTGCAAGCTTTATGATTATACATAATCGGGAGGCTAAGACGTTTACTACGCTTCATGTTCAGGCAGGAGGTAATCACCTTTTCGCTAAACACAGGCAGTTAATTTAACTTGTACTTTTCGGCTAGCCTTAGACGAGGTTGAGACCTAAACATAATATTTTAATGTGCACGCCACAAAGTATATACACAGCAATACCCTCTCGACCTGAATTGAGTGGCACGATATTGCCTTGCTGCTTTCTGCTTTGCTAGTCCTTGCCTCACCACCAACACCAACCAATACTCTTGCCGGAAACCATTGCCAGCTAAAGCCCCGAATGAACGTATTAGCTACTCAGTGCCTTTCCTGTACCCTACTCTGCATTCATTCTTTCATGGCCTCGACTAGTAAACGCCACCTATCTTTTTGGGCCTGCGGCTTGGCCTTGTTGCTAAGCGCCTGCGATGTACCGGGCGAGAAACGAGCCGCAAGCAAGGCCGCCGCTACCACCGCTGCAACTCCTAAAACCGAAGAAACAACCAACAAGACCACCGGTCTGCGCCAGCTCAATGTATTTGTCGATATATCGGGCGGCATGCAGGGGTTTGTGCGGGCCAACCGGCCAGGCGACCCGGGCAGTGAATTTCAACGCACCGTTACGGCCTTACTCTCCGACGTGCAGGGCCGGACGACGCAAGGCACGACAGCCGGCTACTATTTTGTGAAAGAGAATCCGGTAGTTCAACCCACTTCCTACGCCGAGTTAAGCCAGACTATAAGCCGCGGCATCGAGAATCCGGCGGCGGGCACTGAAATGCCCGATATGCTACGCGAAGTGCTAAAGCTACAAACGCAGAAGCCCGGCACGGTCAGCATTATCGTTTCCGATTTCATCTACGGCCCCAAGGACCCCACCCAAACGTGGCGCGTGCGCACCGACGTAAAAGATGCGCTCAGCACCGCGAATCCAGCAGAGCTAGCGGTGTCGGTATTTGCGAATACGTCGGAGTTTCGGGGCAACTTCTATCCTGGCAACCGCACCAAGCGGCAGACCCTAACTGGGACCAAACTACCCTACTACGTGTGGGTGCTCGGGCCAGCACCGTTGGTGGCGCAGGTAAATCAGCAATTGATGGGACGGCTGGATCAGCAGCCGCAGGTGCATTTCAATGCCAAATACGAGGCACCTACTTACGGTGTCGTGACGGGCTACCAAGGCAAGGGCGAATGGTATGCGGAACCCGGACCCCAAGGGGGCAAGGCCACGGGCGTGTCGTTCACTTCATTGTCGGCGAAAGAGCCCGCGCAGTTTGTGGTTGGCTTTGATTTGAAACACCTCCCGCTGGCCGCGCAAAAAAGCTTTTCTGTATCGCAGTTGCGCCTGGAGCCAGGCAACACCGATGCCAAGTTGGTGAAAACGTGGGCGGCGGCTGGTGGCCCACCCGTACCGGCTGCGGGCCGAGCATATACGCATTTCACTCAAATCAGCGTTTCGAAGCTTCCTTCAACGGCCTCGCGGCAGAAGCCACAAACGCTCCGGCTGGCGCTGGCGCCTACCGCTCCTACTTGGGCTAGTACCTACTCCACTTCCAATGACAGTAACATTGCCGGCCAAGGCCCCAAGACCTTTCTGCTAACGGAAGTGCTTGCGGGCGTAGCCGAAAGCTTCGGCGGTCAATCCGCCACTGGCCCTGTGCTCTTCGATGTGCCAGTGGCCCTGCGTCGCGACTAACACTAACACAATTATCTACCAACTCTCTACTGCCTCTCCCTTTCTCTTCCAACTCTATGCTCCAATCGTTTTTCACTGCGCTTTATCAGGCCTTGTTGGGCAACCCGGACCCGTCCAGTCTTATTCCGGTGTACCGGCAAAGTATTTTCCCGGGAGTGGGTTTGACCACCTTCTTTGTGGCCTTGGGTATGGCGCTGCTTTTCTATGTGGTGTTAAACCGCGTGGTTACTACGTCCTTTTTCAAGACGCAGCATTGGGCCATTATGCTTTTGTTGACGGCCGTATTAGGCGCTATCGTTGCCTGGCAGCAGGCCGCTGCCGCAGTGGAAGCACAACTGGCAGAAACCGGCGAGGAGCTGGCCGTAGCGCAAGTTTCCACGCTGAAACGCTACCTGTGGGGGTTCACGGCCACAAATACGTTGGTAGCAGTTCTATTTTTCATTCTCTGTTCTTTCGCGGTGAAAAGCCTTTCCGTTAGTGCCCGTACCACACCGGTGCGCTGGCCTAACTAGACCTTCATCCAACCAGAACGTCATGCTGAGCTTGCCGAAGCATCTCGCTAGTGTGGTAAACCTTAACGCTGGCCCAGCGATTCGAGCGAGATGCTTCGGCAAGCTCAGCATGACGAGTATACCTTAGCAACATCAGCATCCGAAATGCTTCGACAAGCTTTCAAGCTTAGCATAACGTTCTGATGTAATCCTTAAATCTGGCAGAAACGATGCTCAGCACTGTTTTAGCCACTTCCTTTTACATATGGCAACGCTTTATATTTTCGGCATCGGGGGCACTGGCTCCCGGGTCATTCGTTCGCTCACGATGCTGCTGGCCGCGGGAGTGGAACTCCAGAACTGCAACCGAGTTGTTCCCATCATTATCGACCCGGATGCGCTGAATGGTGATAAGCAGCGCACCATTGAACTGCTGAAAACTTACCAGCGGCTGCGCCAGCAATTGCGGCCCGCGCCGGAAGCTGGACAGTTTTTCCACACCGAAATTGCAACGCTGGCCTCTATGGCTGCTACTTCGGGCCAGGAGCGCGACCCGCGGGTGAAAGAAACCTTCGAGTACAACTTCAGCGGCATGGACGAGCCGTTGCGCGACTATCTGCACTACAACTCGCTGCCCGTTGAAACCAAGCACTTGGTTGATTTGCTGTTCGACCCCAAGAGCCTGAACGAGCCGCTGACAGTCGGCTTCAAAGGCAGCCCCAATGTGGGCAGCGTGGTGTTGAATCAGCTGATGAACTCGCCGGAAATCGAGTTTTTCGCCAACGGGTTCGGGCCCGATGACCGAGTGTTTTTTATCTCGTCGATCTTCGGGGGCACGGGGGCGGCTGGCTTTCCGCTGCTGCTCAAGAACCTGCGCAACCCCAAGGGCAACTTGGCCAAGAAGCACCTACTGAACACGGCCCCGATGGGCGCGCTGACGGTGCTGCCCTACTTCGACCTGAAAAGCGACGAAACCAGCTCCATTGACTCCAACACCTTCATCACGAAGACCAAAGCGGCACTGGCCTACTATCAGCGCAATTTGCCCGACCTGAACTCGCTCTACTACGTGGGCGACCAGGCACAGAAGCAACAGGAAAACCGCGAAGGCGGCAACCAGCAGCGCAACGATGCCCACTTCGTGGAGCTAGTCGGCGCGCTATCGGTGCTGGACTTCATGCGCCAACCCGCCGCTGTGCTCCAAAACGACCATCATTTCTACGAGTACGGCTTGGAGCGCGACGACAAGGAAGTGCGCTTTGAGAGCTTCGACCCCAACCAGACTCGGCCGCTACTCGGCCCGGCTCTCACCCGGTTCCAGTTCTTCACGACGTGGCTGGAGCACCACTTCCCCGCCACCGACGACGCGGTGTACGCCAAGAACATCAACCTGAAGAATGCCTGGCAAACCACGCCCTTCTTCCGCGACCTGCGCCGCTTCCTTTTCGACTACAACTCACCCGAAGGCCAGCCGATCAGCTTCAAATCCTGGCTGCGCGAACTACGCGACAACGCCCGCCACTTCGTGCCTTTCCGCCTCGACGAGGCTGATTTCGACAAGATTGTGCAGGGCCAGGAAGTGAAGAAAGGCTTTTTCAACTCCGACACCATCAGCCGCAGCTACGTGCGCGAACGGCTCGACAAGCAACTGCGCAAGGTAACCGAAGCGGAAGCGCCCGGCGAGTTTGTGCGGGCCTTCAGCGAGGTAATGGAGGATGTGGTAGACGCCAAAGTACCAGGGTTTTAATCAGTAGCTAGCTCCTAAATACTTCAGAACGTCATGCTGAGCGCAGCCGGAGGCGAAGTCGAAGCATCTCGCTCGACTCGTTGTAACGGCAAAACGAAGTTAGCACACTAGCGAGATGCTTCGACTCCGCTCAGCATGACAGACGATTCTAATAGAAGAGCCAACAATCAGAAACGAAACGCACTACATGAGTAATATCTTACAGCTGCTGGAGCGCGGCAATGCTAACCTGCGCGGCTGGCAGGAATCCAACCAACTAACGGCTTTGGAAGCCGAGCGGATGCTCGACCCCGCCGGCGGCAACTCCCGCCGCACTGCTACTGCCATTCCCACGCCTTTTGGCCGGCTGCACTTGCTGGAAACCGCATTCAAGTTCGTGAAGCAGCAGCCACAGGGCCACTCGCTGTACCACCGGCAGGTGTCGCAGTGTTGGGACTTGCTGGAGCTACTGTTTTACAGCAAGCCCACCGACGAGTACCAGCTGCGCTTTGTGGCTTGGCACAAGCAGGAGCAATTGCAGCAGTTGCAAGGCAGCTCTGATCCGCGCGTGAAGCTGCTCGGCGACACGCTGGCGCTGTACCTGGCCGATGAACACTTCCGCGAGGTAGACGCGCTGTATTTGATTTTCGCGGACCGGCAGGATGCCAGCGGCCGCCGCACCACACAGCTGTTGGGCGGTACTTCGCCGTTTACGCTGGTGTTCGTGCATCCCGAAGTACGTCCCCTCAACACGCAGCGCAAAGGCGGCACCGGCTTCTACTTCGACAACGAAGTAGTGCCTCTTACTGCCCGCAAGGCTGATTTCCAGACCTACATCTTCGGGCTGTTTGAAGTCGAGAAGACCTTGCGCAGCAAAGATTTTGCGGCCAGCGTGTACGACTTCCTAACGGCGCTGGACCGGAGCCGCATGAACGAGCTGGCGGAGCTGAATCAAACGGCATCTTCCTTCAACCAACCCTACGAGCCGCTGCGCGATGCGCAAGGCAACGCCGTGCAGATTCGGGGCGTGGAGCTGCGCCACTTGGCCGAGGCACAGCAGCCGATTAGCAGCGACTGGTTTGTGGCCGCTACCGTGCCACAGCTCGGCAAAACGCCGCTGGCGCTGCTGCCCGGTCTGGATTTGCGCCGCGGCAACTACTTCGGCGGCACACCCGGCACCGATTCTACAGTCATCAAGTGGAGCTACGACGAAGAGCTGGACAAGCGCCGGCTGGAAGGCTTGGGCGTGCAGTACCCCTTCCTGACGGTGAACGACTTGCTGGAAGACATGCTGGTGGAAGTCCCGTTTGCGGTGAACACCGAGCGGTTCCACTTCGGCACGGTGCTGCCGGAGCCGGGCACGCGCCTGGAAGACCGGCCATTCCGGTTCCTGCTGCCGCTGAAGCGCCGCTACTTCGACTACTTCCGCCCCGAGGACCTAGACCGTTACCTGCGCCTCACCGTGTTCGACAACCACGTGCTGGTGCAGCTCGCCATACCTGTTACGAGTGGGCGCGAGGTGATGTACGAGCGGCGCTACTACTACCGCCCCGGTCCTGGCTCCAGCGCCGATCAGACGGTGGCCGCTGTGCCGAGCGACAACGCCAAAACCCCTTACAATGGCGGCCGGGTAAGTGCCCGCGTGAACGTGGGTGTGTTCCCGTTCTACAAATTCCCGAACGTGGCGCAGACAGGCGGCAACAGCCACTACTACGTGCAGCTAGCCGACCAAAACGAAGGTGCCGACTTGGCGCGTCTGCGCTTCTACACGGGACAGCAGGCGTTGGCACCGGCAGGCGCAGGCAACATGCGTGGTGTGCGCACGCACCAGCGCATGGGCCGCAACGCCCGCGGGCCGGCCAGCACCTACTACGAGGTGGTGGGCACCCATTTCGATTTCATGGAAGTGGAAACGCCAGCCGCCGACTTTGCACGGCCGGGCCGGGCAGTGAGTGGCTTGCTGGTGCCGCGCTGGCAAACGGCCGTGGGTGGTTCGCAGCGGTTCACATTTGCCGTGGACTTTGGCACTACCAACACGCACGTGGCCTTCGCAACGGCCGAGCGGGGCGAGCCTCAGCCGTTCAGCATCACTAAGGAGAAAGAGCTGCAAGTGGTAACGCTCAACAAGCCTCTTGCTTCTGCTGATTATCTGCTACCCGTTCGCTACGGTGTGGGCAGCTTGGGCACCATGCCACTAGCCGACACGGTGCGCAACCGCGAATTCGTGCCCGCCTTCATTGGTACCGATGGTGCTGACGTGGCCTTCCCGATTCGGACGGCCACGTGCGAGTCGCCGGCGTTTGTGGGTGAGGGCGACCCGATGCTGTTTGGCAGCATCAACATCGGCTTCCACTTGAGCCGCGACGGGTCGTTGTACAACCACCCCGAGGATGGGCGCTATCAAACCAACTTGAAGTGGGATACGGAGGGCGCCCACCGTGCCGCCGGGGTACAGCGCATTCGGGCGTACATTCGGGAGCTGCTGCTGCTTATAAAGCACAAAGTAGCGCTCAACGAAGGCGACGTAAGCCAGACCCAAGTGGTATGGTCGCGGCCCTTGAGCATGAAGAAGAGCGGCATCCGGGATTTCGAGGAAATCTGGCAGGAAGAATTTTCGCGCATCTTCGGGCAGGAAGCCGGCACCCGGTTGGCGCACATCAGCGAATCGTGGGCGCCGTATCTGTACCTGACTGACCCGCGCACCGACGGCGGCATTGTGCCGACCGGCGACGAAAACGTGGTGAACATCGACATCGGCGGTGGCACTACCGACGTGCTGCTGTTGCGCGGTAGGCAGCCGGAAGCTACCCTCTCGTTCCGCTTTGCCGGCGACGTGCTGTGGGGCGACGGAGCCGGCGGCGGGTCGCGCCAGCAGAATGGCTTGCTGTATTACTACGTGAGCCGCACTGCCAACAAGCCCATCAGCCAAGAAGCGTGGGCGGCTCGCGAGGTGGTGAAGGCGGCGTTGGAAAGCAAAGCCGGTTCGGCCGATGTGGTGAGCTTGCTGTTTGGGTTCGATAAGCAGCTGGAATTCTCGAAAGAGTTGCGCGGCGCCAAGCATTTGCGCGTGGTGCTGTTCTTGCACTTCGCGGCCATCGTGTACCACGTGGGGCAGGTGTGCAAGGCCCGCGGACTGGATGTGCCGCGCCATTTGTGCTTCAGCGGCAAAGGCAGCACCTACCTGCGCATGCTGGATTTAAACTCCAACCTGTCGGCGCTGACGGAGCTGGCGAAGCTGGTGCTGCAATTTGCCTCTGGCCAAACCGCGCCGCGCGACTTCCGCCTCACGCTGGTAGGTCAGCCGAAAGAAGCTACTGCCAACGGCGCCGTGCTCTGGAAGATGAAGGACGGCAACCACCTCAACGACCCCAAGGAGTTCGTGCTGCCCGGCACGGTACCCGCCGACGTGGAGCCGTTTGCAGCGCCAGCCCCAACCTCAGTGTTGACCTTGGGCGACGCCACTGCCCTTCGCGAAGATGTGCTAGCCAACGCCCGCCGTCTGGTTCGTTTCCTCACCCACGATTCGCAGGAAGTCCGCGACTTGTTGGAGGATTTGAACGTGGAAATGAATCCGGACTTCGTGTACAACTTCCTCGATGGCCAGCTCAAAGACAGCCTGAATGCCGGTCTGAACTCCTTGCTCAACAACGGCGCGAAGCCGGACGACCGACTGCCCGAAACGCTGTTCTTCTTCCCCTTCCGCGACGCCCTATTCCAGTTAGGCCGCGAGCTATTCAAACGGAATTATGCCACGCAACTGCAGTAAGAGTTCGGCCGCCGGCCAGTGGCTACGCGCCGCCGCGGTAACCGCCTCGCTGCTATCCGGGCCGGCGGTACTGGCACAAACCAGCGGCAACGCGGCGGGAACCACCGAAGTGGTTCCCGCCAATGCCCGCGCCCAAATGTGGGCCGCTACCGCCCGGTTTGTTTACACCGATGACCCGGCCTTAAAGCCAATCCAGGCGGAACTGCTGAAGACTATCCAGGACAAGAGCATTTCTGCTTTCAATCAAGGGGTTGATGCCGCAGTGGTATTGGAAAAGCAGAAGCTTGGTGCGCAACAGCGGGTACTGAAGTTCCGGGGGGTTGTAAGCACTATTCAAGACAAAGTCAACCCGAGTGACTACGGTGGGCTGGCCCAAGCCATCGTGGCGGAGCTGCAAAAGAACCCGGACCGCATGGCGGACCTGGAGCGCAAAAGCAGCCTAACGGCGCTGTCTAGGCAGCTCAACCAACTGGCTACGGGTACCGCAACTACGGCGGCCGAAGCAGCCGATACCGCCCCCACTATTGCCGACGTCACCGATGTAGCGGCTACCCCGGTTCAAGATTCCGGAGCTGATGCCTACGAGGTGCCGGAGGGGCAGCTACAGCCTGAAGCACAAACCAATATTCCTACCTCAACCCCTGCTCCTGCTATGCCCGATTCCGCTACTCCCCCACTTCTCTGGGCTGCTTTGTTGATGTCGGGTCTGAGTTTGTTAGGCGTGCTGTACTTGCTGCTGACTCGTAGCAAATCGAGTGGGCGGCAACGTTCTTCGTCTTATGACGCAAGCAGTTACGATAGTGAATCCGCTAGGACTTCAACGCAACGGCAACAGTCATTCAGCCAAGACGGTCGTTTGAGCAATGCGCAACTTATGGAAGTGCGCGAAGTGGTGTACAAGGCCTTGAATGAAACCAAGTCGCCTTCAACAGCACCAGCGGTACCAACTCCCAAACCAAAGCAAGCGCCCAAGCCGCCAACCCGCCAAGCACAACCCCAAGCGGCCGCACCAGCCCCGGTAGCTCCACCGCAGCCGGTGGCTTATGCGGCTCCTGAGCCCGAACAAACTGACGACCCATTTGCCGTAAGCCCACACGTACTTGCGGCACCGGTAGAGCCGGCGGCCCCGCGGGTGCACGTCATCTATGCCAATCAGCAGCCCATCAACGGGGCGTTCTTGCGCGACAACCTAGCCGACGCGCCCGCATCGTACACCATTTTCGAAATCATGGTAGACGAGCGGACTCCCGATCAAGGCACCTTTGTGGTCACGCGCAACGAAAGCGGCCACGGCGGTTACATCGGTAGTCACATGAGCATCTTGGAGCCGGCTTGCACCTACAACTACCCTACTGGCCCGGTGTCGCGCATTATCACCGAAACGCCTGGCACTGTGCAGCGCACTCCGTCCGGCGACTGGCGCATCAATCAAAAAGCTCGGATTTATTTCGTGTAGTCGGGTGTAACTTTGTAAAGGAACGTCATGCTGCGCTGGCCGGAGCATGACGTTCTTGTTTTGATCTAACACAGCACACTTGTCAGAGTGATTTCTCTGCTGATGTTGTCAAACTATATCCGTTATGCTGAGCTTAGTGAAGCATCTCGCTAGAGTAGTAAAATCATTTACTATCACAACCTCAGCACGCGAGATGCTTCGGCTGCGCTCAGCATGACACACTTACCACTTACACTTCTCTTTTAAATCGTACGTGCCAATGGTAATTGCCCTGCTGGAACTGCTAGTAGTTATAGGCATTCTGACGGTGCAGATACTGGCTTTCCGCCGGAGCCGCCTCGATATTGAGCGGCTAGCTACCCTGTTTCCGACGGACGACCAGTTGCGCCTGCGCCGGGTGGAAGACGCCACCACCGGCCAGCAAGTAGACACGCTGGAAGCTCCCGCCGCCTCCCCCGACTTCAAGGACGTGCTGGTAGATACCAACGCCTACCTGCTCAAAAACAAGGGTACCGCTAGCTTCGATATTCTGCAAAACATTGCCGAGCGCCGGGCCGAAGCACTGGACAACGAAGTGCAGCAAGGCACTTCTACGCCCCTGTATGTCGGCTTGATGGGCACCTTTTTGGGAGCCATTCTTGGGTTGGGAAGCTTGCTGCTGAGCGGAGGCAAGTTCGATGAAGCTGCCATTCAGTCGTTTTTGCAGGGCGTGGCCATTGCCATGGTGGGCAGCTTGCTTGGCTTGTTTTTCACGCAGTGGGCCGGCATGCTTTACCGCGCCGCGCACCGCCAGGCCGAGGAGCGCCAAAACGACTACTACACCTTCCTGCAAGTAGAGTTGCTGCCCATTCTGCACTCCGATATGGCCAGTAGTTTGAGCAACCTCAAGTCGGTGCTCGACAGCTTCAACAAGGAATTTGTAGATAAGATCTACGAGTTCGGGCCTATTATCAATGCGCTGAACGAGAACATCAGCACGCAGAAGAACTTTCTGGAAGAACTGCAGAAAGTAGGCTACACCCAAATGGCCGATGCCAGCATCCGGGTGTTCGATAAGGTAGCCCAAAGCGCCCACCACTTCGAGAACTTCCTGGTGTACCAGGATAAGCTAAATGCCACCATGATGGCCGGCAACGCCGTGGCCGACCGAGTTTCGGGCTTGCTCAACCGCCTCACGAATCTAGAAAAGGGCTTAAATGCCGTACCAGAGCTAGTTTCGCAGCACGATGGCACGGTGCGGGCGCAGCTCCAGTTTTTCCAGCAGAACCAGGCCGAAATGGCGCGCATGGCGGGCCAGACGCAGCAGTTCTTTGATGAGCAGTATCATCAGCTGGCCGATGTGATGCGCCGCCGCATGGGCCACTTCCAGAAGGAAGCCGATGAGGCCGCCAACTTGTGGCAGGACCACTTTAAGACGCTCAACCGCGACAATATCTACGAGAAGATTGTGCGCTACATGGAGCCATTCAAGAACCTGCACCACCAACAAGCGCAGCTCAACGCGCAGCAAGACCTGCTCAGCCAGTCCATCAACCGCACCAATGACCGGTTGATGCAAAAAATGGCCGACGATGCGGCCATCAATACGCAGCTTCTTCAGCAGATGAACACCCTCAACACACTGCTCGAAAAAGCCACCGCCAAAGGCCCCGTCGGCCGCATGATGGAAAAAGTATTTGGGGGCCCAGCTCCTGCCAAGCCCAAGGCCCGATGAAGACGACCGGCCGCAACAACTTCTTCTGGCCAAGCTACGTGGACCTGATGACAGCGCTGTTTCTGGTGATGTTGGTCTTGTTCGTACTTAGCTACAAACGCTTTCAAGACCAGCAAAACAACAACGAGCGCCTGATTGCCGAGCTCCGCGTGCAGGTGCAGGAGAAGCGCAAGCTCGACGAAATAAAAGCTGCCCTCCAACGCCTGGAAAGCGACTATTTCACCTACAACCAGCGCTACAAACGCTACGAGCTGAACTTCCCCGTCACGTTTGCGCCCAAGAGCGACGCCCTGCCCGATGTGGCCCGCACGCCCCTCACGCAAGCCGGCCGCTTCCTGCAACGCCAGATGCAGACGCTCGACAACGACAATGTGCAGTACCTCATCGTGGTGGAAGGCCGCGCCGCCAAAGACCTGCGCTACCCCGACGACGACCCGCGCAACCTCGACGGCCCAGCCGTTCGGCAGCTTAGCTACAACCGCGCTCTGGCCGTTATTCGCCTCTGGGAGCAAGCCGGGGTCCGTTTCCCCGCCAACCTAGAAGTGGTAGCCGCCGGCAGCGGCTTCCGGGGCTCTGGCCGCTACACTGGCCCCGAAGAAGGCAAAAACAAGCGCTTCATCATCCAGATTCAGCCCAAGATTGGCTCTTTGGGGAAGTAAAAAACAAAGGTCATCACACAGAAACGCCATGCTTCATCAGGTGAAGCATGGCGTTTCTGTGTGATGACCTTTTGTTCTACTCCGTAGTTGGACTGGTGCCAGGAGTTGTAGCAGTAGGAGGATCGGAAAGTGTGTTTTCTAATAGGCGCTCCTGCTTTTGGTAGGTGATTTTGTAGTCGGGATTGAGGCGCAGGCGCATTTGGGCGCGGATGTACTGGTTTTTCTGGAGTGACTGACGGAAGCCACGGCCCCGCTCGATGTAGGTAACCACGCGGGAACCGTCGTTGGCGGGTGGGCTTACCCGAAGGGAGCCGGGCTCCACTTGAAACTGAGCGTCTTTTAATTCCGCAAACCGATTCTGTTCCAGCCAGGCGCTAATAGCGGCCGGTGTGGTATTGCGCAGAATAACGAATAGCTCTACCTGCGGAGCAAAGTACTGGTCGGCGCTGAAAGGGGGCGCTTGAATATCGGCGTAGTAGGCGGCTAGCACGTCGCGCACTCGGTCGGTGGCCTCACTGGCACTTTCGGCGGGCGTCGTTTCGGTGGTGGCAGGCGCGCTGGCGGATGGCGTTGCTTGAGTAGCATCGGTGCTGCTACCAGCCGCCGCAACCGAATCGGTGGTGGCGGTGGGAGGAACAACGGGCGCTACACGTACGGTTTCGGGCGCAGTGGCTGGTGGCAAATCCAGCTGCTCGGCCTGCGGGCCCGTTTCGGGGGCTACAGCTACTGTATCGGCGGCGGTTTGGCTGATACTCGTCAGGTGCTCACTCGACCTTGATTGGCCCATAACCAGATACCAGATCAACCCTAACAGCAGCAACGCACCGCCAATAGCTAATATTTTACCTAGAGGACTCTTAGCGGGCTCCTCCACCTCGTCGTCCTCATCGATAGGCTCCGTTGCTTGCGTCTGCTGCCTTGTATTGACGGGAGGCGGCGGCACAGGAGGCGACGTCGGACGCACAATGGGCTCCACTGGCACCGTCGTTTGAGCTTTCGGCGGAAAGAAATCAGGCGGCGCGGCCGCGGGAGTTGGTGGAGGCGTAGAGGAAGCAGGCGGATAAAACTGCGGTGTTTCCCTTGGCGGCGGGGGCGGCGTGGTGGGCCGGGGAGGAAAGAACTCGGGCGCAG
Source organism: Hymenobacter sp. YC55 (assembly GCF_029433095.1). Classification (GTDB taxonomy): domain Bacteria; phylum Bacteroidota; class Bacteroidia; order Cytophagales; family Hymenobacteraceae; genus Hymenobacter. Next base: position 1,018,405 of record NZ_JARNTX010000002.1, on the reverse strand, counting down.
CCGTTGGCGCAACAGGAGCAGGAGTGGGTGGTGTCGGCGGCGTGTAGGGGGCGGCGTATGGTGCGGGTTTCTCCTCGCGCACTGGAGCCGCAGGTGGCGGCGGGGGGGGCGAGCCTGGTGTTTGGGGCTGCTTGAAAAAGTCTATCAGCGGCGGCAGTTCTTCCACCGGGGTTGGGGCCGAAGCGGGTGCAACGGGCGGCGTGGCTTGTGGCTCGGAGCGTACGGGCTCGGTTGACGAACTCGTTGTTGCAGGTGAGGTGAAAGTCGGGTTTAGTGGAACCGTGGGCGGGGCCGATGGTGGAGTTGCTGGCGCCGCCAATTGATCGGCCAGCAACCGGCCCTTCAGCGTCTCGAATTCCTGCGGCGTAATCGTGCCCGCGTCGAGCAGCTCCCGGAGCTGGCGAAGCGTATCGAGGGGTGAAGAACCTTTTTCCATGTACAGAGAGCGTGTAACGAAGGCAGAATGACTCCAGCCTTAAACGGTAGTAAGCGAATGACGTTATTTCGTAGTAACCAGCTCGAACTGAAGCGGCTACAACAAACCTGATTTATTTTCGGTCGAGAGTGGAAAGCCGGTCTTTCCGCCGCTGGAGCTTGGCCTTGCGTAGCTCCAGCTGCTGGGCATTCACGAGAAGCTGCGCAGAATCCTGGCTGGCTTTGGTCTTGTTTTCGATGTTTTGCTTTTTCAACGACTCAATCTTTTCTAGGTTGCTTTCCGTGTTTTTAGCCAAGCTCGCCCGCTCTCTTTCCAGCCGCTCTTTTTCTTTCTCGGTATCGCGGAGTTCTTTCTCTGCTGCCTCAATCTGCTCCCGGTATGCTTTGAGGCGGGCAGCCGAGGCAAAGTTTTGCGCCATCGTACGCATGGCCGCAAATTCGGTGGGCGTACTCTCCGGGCTGAAATACGTCTTAGCATCGTAGCCGCCAAACACAGCCAGCTCCGTAACACTATCGGAGGGCGCCGTTACCATGGCGTAGAGGTCAATAAGCTTACCCGATACGCTCGACGCGGGCACTTGCTTGGCGGCTAGTACGTCGCGTTTGCCTACGCCGAAAGTGCCGTTGCCTTTGGGTTTGATATTGTACGTATCCTTCAACCACGACTGCCAAAAATCACGCGTCCACTGGGGCGTACCTTCCACTAGCACTTTGGCAGCGGCCCGCTCACTCTTTTCGTAATTGACACTATTGTCGCGCACCTCATACATCTGCGCGTTGGCGGAACGACCTGCTAGAACGCATACAAGCAGGCCAAGCAGAAAGGCAATTTGGTTTTTCATCGGAATTGAAATCAGTAAACACTGAAAAAGCCGCTCGTAGGGGCGGTGCTAAGGGGCGCTAGTAGATGTCGTGGCGCTCGAAGGTGGCCTGCAAATCCTGGTGCATGAGCTGAAACCGGTTGATGACGGCCTGCATAAACTCCTCGTCGAGCAGACTGCGGACTTCTTCGTCGCTGGTTACATCCATTTCGCTCACCTTATAGGTTTGTTCGAGCGGGCCTTTTTCGAGCTTGATGAGGTACTTACCATTCCAGGAAAAAAGCGTGATTTTGACCTCGGGGTGCGGAATATCGGCAAGCTGGCGCATGGCGGAAACGGGAAATGAAAAAGAATGCGCGAAGATAGGCAAGGCCGCTCGACCAACAGGCCAAGCTCGACATAACACCTGACTTCGCGCATCGTAACAGTGCAAATCACCCTACTCCCTTTTTGTTTCACACTCAACCTCTTGCATCATGGCACAAGGAGATAAGTCGGCGTACACCGACAAGCAAAAGCGTCAAGCTGAACACATTGAAGAGAGCTACGAAAAGCGTGGCGTACCCGAGGAAGAGGCCGAAGCCCGCGCCTGGGCCACTGTTAATAAGCAAGACGGCGGCGGCAAAAAGAGCGGTTCTGGTCGTAAAAAGCCCGCTAGCCGCGCTAAAGACGAGGAATAAAAGAGCAAGTGCATAATGTGAAGCGCTGCTTCGCGGCCCCCAGAACGACTTTCGTTGTTCTGCCGCCCGCGAAGCAGCGCTTTAAGTTGTATGAAACTGCTGTTGCGCGTACAGCAGGAACCGTTGCGCTGGCCGTGCCAGGGGCTGCCCTTGCAGCCACAACGCCTCGAAGTTGCGGGGCAGCCGCAGTTGCTGTATCGGCACCACTTCCAGGAGGCCGGCGGCCAGCTCCCGTTCCAGGGCCCGCCTCGATACAAAGCCTAAGGCCGCGGGGGCAGCTTCCAGATAAGATTTAATGGCCTCGGTGTTGTCGAAGTAAAAGGCTACTTGCAAGTCGGCGAGTTTGATTTTGTGTTCGCGCAAAGCAAACTCCAACACCTCCAGGGTGCCAGAGCCTCGCTCCCGCAACACCAGCGGGTGGGCTAGGGCTTCAGCCAGCGGCATGGGCTCGGAGGGTGGCCCCGCTGGTGTAGCCCGGCGCACGGCTACTAGCTCATCGGGCAACAGAGGCTCGTAGTGCAGGTCGCGGCTCTTAGAACGGCCTTCCACAAAGCCCAAATCGAGTTGCCCAACCAAGATGGCCTCGGCAATATGCTCGGAGTTGGCGTTGAGCAAGGTCAGCTCCACCTGGGGGTAGCGCCGCTGGAAGCCGGGCAAGATGGCGGGCAGTACGTATTGCGCCAGCGTGGTGCTGGCCCCAAGGCGCAAGCGGCCGGCGGCTTCGCCGTGCAAGTTGTGCAGTTGCTCGGTAAGCTGCTGATGTAGCCCTTCCACTTCGTTGGCGTGCGTGAGCAGCAAGTTGCCCGCTTCGGTGAGGGACACCCGATTGCCACGTCGCTCAAACAAGCGTTGACCGTAGCTGCGCTCCAATTCCCGAATATGTTTGGTAATGGCCGGCTGGCTGATATAAAGCTCCTGCGCGGCCCTGGTAAAGCTTAAGTGCCGGGCCACCGACTGGAAAACGCGCAAACGAAAATCAGGCATATGCGCAAGGTAGATGGGCAAGGTGATGTTTTAGCAACGCAAGTTGAACATCACCTTTGCTACGTCACCAAACCACTATTTCTTCTTTTGTGCTACCAGCTTCACCAGCCGCATCTGCTGCAAACCAAAGTCGCCTACGCCTACTTTCTCTTCGTAGCGCACGATGGTAAAGCCAGCGGCGGTGTATAGCTTTTTCAGCTCGTCGGTATCAAAAACCACGTTCTCCCCAATCTTGCGTTGTTTGGTAGCATCTCGGTGGAAGCCTTCGATAACCACTAAGCCACCCGGTTTCAGGCTCTGGTACACTTTATCGACGTGGTGGCGCCCGCCCGCGTAGATGAAGGCCACCAAATCCCACCGATTAGAGCCAAAGTCGAACTCTGAGTCGTCCTGTATAAAGGTAGTGATGCGCAAATTGGCTTTGCGGGCGTTGTCCTGGGCCAGATTCACGGCTTCATCCGCAATATCGACGCCGTACGCGTCCCAGCCTTGACGGGCCAGAAACAGCGTGTTGCGGCCTTGGCCCATGCCTACATCGAGCGCCTTGCCAGGCCGAAGGCCTCTAATCGTTTCGGCTAGTAGCTTATTCGGATTGGTACTGAACGATACGCGCGTTTCCTTTCCCGTCAGCACGGCATTCCACTTCTGCCGCTCCATCTCCTTCGCTTCTTTCTGGTTTGCGCCCGGCTTTGCGGTCGAGGCAGCTTGTTGTGCATAGCCTGCTGACAGCACCGACAGCACCAGCGAAATAGTAAACAAGGATTTCATAGTGGTAAAATAGCTAACCAAATTTATATGTAATCAACCAGCTACAACGCCATGTACTCGGTCAGGACCGGATTTTTCTGGCTGAAGTGGCCGCGGAAAGCAGTTCACCTCAATGAACGTAACAGAGCTAAACATTAGTTTTTATTGCTATTGATTTTCAAGCTCAACAATAGCTTATATACGGTAGCAGCTAATTGCCATGAAACAGCTGTACACATTGGTGCATATAGAGTACCCGCGGACCCGAGCGGCAAGTAGAAAACATAAAAAAGGCCTAGAAATACTCTAGGCCTTTTTTATGCAAGTAACAGCACTCCTACGATTTGCTGTACTCGGTGATAAGGCGCACTAATAGGTTGTTGAGGTACTCAACTTGGTAGTCGCCCACTGACGCTTCTAGGTGGGTGTTGCCGATACCGCTGTGGTTGGTGATGAACACGTAGGTGCCACCAGTGCTCAGGGCCAGCGTCCGCATCAAAAACTCGGTGCTGGTGTCGATGCCGCTAGCCGTTATCGGAATCAGCCGGATGCCTTGGCGGGCAGCCGTGCGCGTGAGTTCCTGGATGCGGGTACGGTCTTCGTCGTGGGGCGGCGCATCGAGCACCAGAAACAGCAACCTGCAACGCGCCTCGGTGCTCCATTGCTGTTGCAATGCCACGCTCAGGGCCTCGTCTACGGCTTCCGGAAAGTCGCCGCCCCCGCCTGGGCCTTGGGCCTGCACGAAGGTGAGCAGTTGGTTTACGTTTTGGGTGAAGGGCAGCGCGCGGGTTACGTACTCGTCGCCTTTGTCGCGGTAAAACACGCTGGCTAAACGCAAATCAGCGGCGGGCACTTGGGCTTCTGCCCGCGTAACTACGTCGCGCAACTCGGTTTTCAGGTAGTTGATTTCGTCGCCCATCGAGCCGGTCGCATCAACCACAAACATGATATCGACGGGCGTCGAAACCGTTGGGCTGGCAGCAACAACCCGCGTGGCTTGGTGCTCGGTGGCGGGTACGGGCGCGGGAGTGAACACCTGGCCGTGGTAGTTTACCTGTACTGGCAACGAAGTGCTGGCAGCCGCAGCCTGAAACAATGTCGGAAACAGTTCGACCCGGCCCAGACGGTCGGTAACCCCAGCGGTAACTCCCGTTGAGGCGGGATTCGCTCCGATGGTTACGCGGGCACCTGCTAGTGGCTGCCCGGCGGTGTTGGTGAGCGTGAGAGTGTAGCGCTCGGTGGAGTATAGCTGCCACTGCGCCGGCAGGGCTGTCCAGGTCGGCCGTTTTAGCACATCCAGCCAGAACCCCCAGTTGCGTAGATCATTCCACTCACCGGCCGTTATTACCCCAGCCTGACTGGAACCGCTGGGATTGTTGCTGCTCCCCGAGCCGCCCGACCCAACACGTCCACTCGGGCCCGCGTCAGTCAAACTATAACCCGACGAAGAGCTTCCGCTACTATCATCAGCATCGGCGCAGCCCTGCAATAGTGGCAGAAGCAGAAAAGAGAGAAGAAGTTTTTTCATCGATAAAAGCGAAAGGTGCGTGGTATATAGCTTCCCAAGGAAGAGCCACTTGTCGCGCCAGGAGTTGCAACCAGCTAGTCATTTTTCTTGGCGGTTATATTCTCATGCGCTAGTCACTAGCACCTAGCGCCATTGCGTGGTTACAACGTCTATAGGTTTTGCAGTAGCAACCTTCTGCCAACAGGGTTTGCACCACCTAGTGTGCATTAGTGGCAAGCTTGAGCTATGCAGCCAGAAGCACGCTTGCTAAGCTTAATAAACAATACAGCGACCAGCTGCTCCTTGGGCTGCAAACAGCAGCCTTGCAGTGGCATGCTCAAAAAATTCTAAGTACTACCACTTAAAATATTAATTTAGTGCTATAGTATTGTATTATGCCTTCCATACGTGTTTTATCACTAACAGAAACCGCTCGTGTTAACACGTTTACTAAGTTTTTGGCTGCTTATAGGCTGTTTTTTGGGTAGCAGTGCTATTAAGGCAACTCCATTGCAGGATCATATCGTAGCAGATACTCTTTATCTCAAAGAGTCGAACGGCAAGCACCTTTCCGAAACGTACCGGTATTGCACCGAGCCTTTTAGTGCGCCGGCTAGTGCCCAACACGCCGATTCGCTGTGGCAGGCCGGCAAATTTCAAGCTGGACCTTGGCACCGCACACTCAACCTTGGCTTTGTGCATCGCCGCTTGTGGCTACGGCTGGTGGTGAAGAATACCCTGGTTGAAAAACGGCGCTTCCTGTGGAGCCTGTACAACTACACCGATAGTGCTACGCTCTACTGCCGGCGGCAAGGCCAGACGGAATTTCAGCAAATAGCCTCCGCTAGTTCCCGGGTGCCAGCCAAGGAGCGAGTGTTTCCGGCACGGGGCCTGTGCTTGCCCTTCGAGCTGGCTGGTGGCGAGGCCGCGGAACTATACCTGCGCATCGACCACCACGCTGGGGCCCTGTACCTGCCCACCGACGTAACGACCACCGAAGATTTTCTAGCCTGGGAAGTGAATTACGTCTTCCACAAACGCTGGATTTGGCTGGTGGGCTTCTACCTCAGTAGCGCGCTGTTCAACCTCGTGCTGTTCGCTTTTCTGCGCGACCGGATTCATATCTGGTATGTGTTGTACGTGGTGTGCACCACCATTTTCCTGCTCATGGAAGATGGTCTGGATGCTCTGATGCTGTCCACCGGCCCCTACCAGCTGCTCTGGGGTATCGGGCAGTTCAACTTCATGCTGCTGGCGGTGGCGTGCGGCGTACGCATTATGCAGTTGTTTCTGCGGCTGCGGGCGGGCTGGCCGCGGTTGTACCAAGCCGGCAATGTGTTGGCGGCGCTGGCGCTGGTGTTCGTTGGAGCGTATTCGCTGCTGTATCCGGCGGCAGCGCGCAGCCACGGCATGGGGCTCTTGGTTCTTAATGGCGGCCGTGAACTGCTATTGGCAGCCATTTTCATGTATGGCTGGGTGGTGTTGTTGGCAACGCTGCTCACCAAGCGCCGACGCCGGCTAGCCGCCTATTATGCCCTCACGTACTTCTTTTTCTTCACGGGGTTCATCTTGTTTTGGTTCAACCACATTGGCCTCACCAACCTGCACCTGATGCAGCCCAATGCCTTAGCTTGGGGCTTATTTTTCGAGTTGCTGGTATTGAGTGCGCTGCTCACAGGTCGTTTCCGCTACACACTTCACCAAAACGCGCAGCTACGCATCAAGCAGCTACGGCAACGTAATGCACAAGGAGCCAAGCTTATAGCGGCCCAGGAAGAAGAGCGGGAACGGCTGGCGCGGGAACTGCACGATGCCCTCGGGCCTAATCTAGCCGCCTTGCACTTGGCCTGGCAGGGCCGGGCCGTACAGCAAGCCATTGCCAGCTCGCCAGAAGCCGCTGCCGCAGGCCGCCATACCGAGCTGCTGCTCCGCCATCTGCGCGACGAGGTGCGTACCTTCAGCCACGCGGTACTACCCGCGGAGCCTGGCTTGGGGGGATTGACGGAGTCGGTGGGAGCGCTGGCCGAACTGCTCAACATCTACGGTAGCCCCACGGTGCGCACCTTCTGCGACGAGGGCATCGACCAGCTTCCGCAGCCTTTGCAAACAGCCGCTTACCGCATTGCCGCCGAACTACTCAACAACGCGGTGCGCCATGCCAACGCGACCGAGGTGCAGGTGCAAGTGCTGCGGCACCCGAACACCTTGGAAATAATGGTGGAAGACAACGGAGACGGTTTCAAACCGAAAGTCAACGGTACTGGCATCGGACTACGCGGCGTATATGCGCGGGCCGAGTATCTTCGGGGCCAAGTGCATATTGATAGCACCAACAAAGGCACTAGCATTGTGGTCCGCTTGCCTTATTCAAGCAAATAAGTTGGAGGCAGAAGCTAATTGTTGAGTTGGGGAATTAAAATTTCATGCTGAATTTACTGTTTGGGGCCCTTGCTGCTCCTCACAATTTCTAGCTCAACTGCTCACTAGTACATCATTTCACCAGTTTGCTTATGCCCTGCCGCTTACTCATTCTGGATGACCACCTCATGCTCATGCAGGGGCTGGCACGGCTGGTAGCCGAGCAGCCCGACTTGCAGGTAGCCGGGCAGTTTAGCTCGGGCGAGGCGCTGTTAGCTTGGCTGTCCGCCCCGAATCCGGCTCCAGCCGACGTGCTGCTGCTCGACTTGCACCTGCCCGGCCAAGATGGCCTAACGCTGCTGCCCCACCTGCGGCAGCAATGGCCCGCCATGCGCGTGTTGGTGTTTAGCACCGCTTCTACAATGGAGCTCATGGAGCGCTTGCACGTTTTGGGGGCGAGCGGCTTCGTGCCCAAATCGGCGGATGCCGATAGCTTGCTGACGGCTATCCGGACGGTGTATGCCGGCAAACAGGCGTTTCCGCAGACCCGTCAATCCGCTACGCAACAACTCTCCAACGACTCGTCCCCGCATGTACTGCAGCGTCTTTCTGCGCGCGAACGAGAAATTATTGGGCTGGTGCGCGCGGGGCTCACCACTCGGCAAATTGCGGACCGCCTCTGCTTAGCAGAACTGACAGTAGGTACCCACCGCCGTAATATCATGCACAAGCTCGAGCTACATGGCCCCGCAGCCTTAGTAGAATTTGCGCACAAACATGGCTTACACTGAGTAGGCCTTCGTGAACCGGTAGCAACTGCTAACCGAGTGTACAGCTGCTACTCGGCGGTTTCGGGCACTGCCAATACTCGTGACGGGCGCAGCAACCAGACCAAACCAAGTACCACCGCGCTGCAAACCAGGCCTAGAACGGGCACGGTAATAAACTTCAGCAGCCAGCCCGTGAAGTAGGCACCACTCACACCGCACAAATTCACGAGGGCCATATAGGTGGTGAACTGCGAACCTTCGATGCGCGGCTGGCATAAAGCCATGAGTAGTGGCAGCGCGGCCACGCTCAAGCTGGGGTCGGCCAAGTTCCAGACCAACAGCCCCACGGTAGCTACCGCCGAATTGTACCACCAAAAGCTTAGGCCACAAAACAGCAGCAGGAAGCTACCCAGCCCGAGCAATACGCGGCGCTGGAGTCGGGCGGCGCCGATACGGTCGGCGAGCGTACCGCCCGCTATGACCAGCGTAAGGGTAGCCAGGGTGCCCCAGCCGCCTTGCAGAATCGAGACGTCGCCATCGGGCCAGTGCAGCACCTGAATAAGGTGGTAGGAATACGCCCACCCAAACATGCCCAAACACAGATACGCCACGGCAATAATGACAAACAGCCGCAGCGTGCGAGGTGCCGTAATAGCCCGAAACAGCTCCTGAAACAGCCATTTTAGCGGCGGGTTGTCGTTGTGGCGACGAGGCTCTGGGCTTGCTCCGAATGTGGGCACAAGCCGGTCGGTACGGTCGAGGCGGATGAAGAAGGTGAGTACCGTGAAAAAGAGCAGTGCCAATGACTGCGCCAGAGCCGCCTCGAAAAAGCCGTAGCGGTGCAGCAACCACGACAGCCCCGCCGCCCCGGCCGAGATACCCAACAGAAAGCCGCCCCGCATAAAAGCATTGACCCGGCCCCGCTCCTCTTCGGGCACCACCGCAATGGCAATGGCATCCACGCTAGCATCCTGAATGGAAGCAAACACGCTGTGCACCACAAAAGCCAGCTTCAGCCAAGACAGTTGCGCCACCGGGTCATGGATGAGCAGCAGGGCAAGAGAGGCCAGCGCGGCAACTAGCTGCGTAAGCACCACCCATTGTTTGCGCTGCCCAATAATGGATTCCTGGTACTTGTCAATCAGTGGCCCCCACACAAATTGCAAGGCCCAAGGCAGGCCCACAACCGCCGAAAATGCAGCCACCGTGGCCGCACTCAAGTTTTTGCCTATCAGATAATTGACCACCGCCGTCAAGCCGAAGCCCGCCGGAATACCTTGCATTACATACAGATAGAAGAAAGTGAAGTACCGCAGACCAGCACTTTCGCGGAGCACAAGATGGCGCACAGAAACAGGCTAAGACAGAGGCGTATAGATGATACCGTGGATGCAGGTACTAGGTAACAGCTACGCTTTGAAAACATCCCGCACCTATTTCAATACTTCTTCGGTCACCTTGCTGATGTCGCCGCTTACCTTCTGAATGAAGTCTAGTTGCTCGGTGAGCTGCGGGTCGGGAGCAGTGGTGGTTTCGGTGCGGGCAGGCGAAGTGCCAGCTTCAGTGGATGCGGCCGGTAGTTCTTCGGGCTCCTTGATATCGAGGCGGCGTAGGCTGCGGTGCAGGGCTTGCTGCGCTTGGCGCACTGGCCGCAACAAGTTGCTGCCGCCCAGCGGGCTGCGGCTGTCGTTGTTTGAAAGCAGGGCCGAAGAAATGGACGCCACGTTGGAGGAGAGAATATGGTTGAGCACCACAAATTCGTGCACCTCGTTGGGGTGGTGCTGCTTGGCGCGCGGCTCCGACATCATGCGCTGAAACGCCGCCGCCAGGTTGGCCGAGCTAACGTACACTTCCTTACGGGCCAGCTTGTAATCCACTTCCGCCACCGACGAACCGAGCAGTGTTTCGGTTAGCGTTTGAAGATAAAGCAAGTTGGCCCGCAGTACAGCCGTCATGTAATCCTGCAGCTGGTCGGATTCCCAGTTCGGAAACAATAGGTAGCTAGCTGCAAATGCAATGAGGCAGCCGAGCACGGTATCTAGAATCCGCTCTTCTACCACTTGCAAGTAGCCGAGGCCCAGGAAACTAAACAAAATCAAAACGAAGGGCGTCATAAACGTGACGGCCACAATGTAGTTGCTCCTTGTGAAGCTAAACGAGGTCAGCATAAACACGAACAGCAGTGCCACCAGCGCCATCCGGTCTTGCACCAGCCACAATACTAGCCCCCCAATGATGCCGCCCGCCAGCGTGCCTAGTACCCGGTGAATATTGCGCTCCTTGGTCAAGCTAAACGCAGGCTTGAGCATGTAGGTGGTGGTCATCAGAATCCAGTAGCTGTGGTGGCCGGGCAGTAGCACCTTGGCTATCACATACCCCACCAAGCAAGCCAGCGCCATCCGGATTGCGTGCCGAAAAGCACTGGAGTTGAGCGTCAAAGAACCCCGCAGCTCGTCGAGCGCAAAGCTCTGGTGCGATACAAACCGTCCATATTCCAGCTCCCGGCTCGCCGGGGCCGCCTTGCCATCGAAGTACGCCAGAATGTCCTGGAGCCGCTGGCTGAGGTTGCGCAGATTCACCAGAATCTTCTTTAGCACCAGCGTGTGGCCGGGTTGGGTGGGGTCATCCAGCGCATCGATGCGGGCCTTGAGCTGCTCTAGGCTGGCGGTGAGTTGCAACCGTGAGGTGTAGCTGTGGTTGGCTTGAATAGCGTAGCCAATGCTTTCCAGCTCGGACGCCATTTGCTCTACTAGCCCCGCTATGGCGTCGAGTATGCCGGTACTTTCGAACCGGGAATGAATGGCTTTGTAGTCGTAATACGTGACGGTGATGTGCTCGTAGAGGTCCATCAAGTCCACAAAGGTGAGCACCAGCCGCCGGCCCGTGCCCGTCGATTCCTTCATCATTTGCCGGGTGCGGAACAGCAACTCGCGCACGGCATCCTGCTTTTCGCTGACCGTCACCTGCTGGGTCATGAGGCGACGGTAGTCGTTTTCGAGGTTGGTACCGGTGCGGTAAAACTCGGCTTTGAGACGCAGAAACCCCGCCACCGCCCGAATACACTCGCCCAGCGCCTGCTGGGCCGAGCGGTACGGCCGAATCTGATAAGTAAGCAAGCTAACGGCCATGTACCACGCGGCCCCCGCCATAACAAGGGCCGTAAACTCAAGCAGCTTCGCAAACGGCAACGCGCGGTCCATCATCAAAATGACCAGCAGCAACCCTGCCGTACCCACCGAGCCCGCCCTAGTGCCGTACACCAGGAACAAAGTAAACAGGAAACTAAATAGCACGATTTCCACTCCTAGCAGCCACAGATGCGGCTGCGCCAAGCCCGTAATTAGGGCCACCACAGGCAGCAGCACCAAGCCGGCGGCCATACCATTGCGCTTGTGAATGAGAGGCCCCGGGGCGTCGGTGATGCTCAGGCACAACGCGCCGAGCGATAAGTCCATGCCTATTTCCAGCTTGCCTAGCCACCCAAACACGAGGCCAGGCAGCAGCACAGCCAGCGTAATACGCAAGCCGTCGGAGAAGTCTTGGCTGAAGAAGAAATATTGAAGCTTGCGGGTGTGTTCGTTCATTGCAGCAGGCTGCGGGTCCAAACTCATCTATACGATGAGTTTGGTGCCAAGCTACACACGGTTGTTGATTGTTGGTTGTTGCATGCTAATTGATGATAGGTAATTGTTGAAGGTTGATGGCCGGGTTAGCCGCAACCGGGCATGAACATTCACCCTTCAACCATCAATAACCAACTATTTGCTTACGCGTGCATCTGCTCGATGATAGGCAGCGTGTACCGCTCGCCGCTGCTTAGCAAGTGCATGCGCAGGTCGCGGATAGAAAACGGCTTGCCGGGCTCCACTTCATGAATGTTGGTGTCCGTCACGCCCATGCCATCCAGCACCACCACTAGGCCACTGCCAATTACTTCCAGCTCCCGCCCTTTGGTCACGACTACGGCGGTATCTTCTTCCAGCCCCAACCCTATACACGACGGATTGGTGGCAATAATCTGGGCCATGCGTACGATGCGGCCACGGGCCACAAAGTGCGTGTCAATGGCTACGTTGTGCAGAAACTCCAGCCCGGTCGTGATATGGATTTCATCTTTATTCATTCCCGCGTTGTTGCGGCCCTGGTAGATCATGGGCGTACTCATGGCCGTAGCCCCGGCGCTGGTGCCGGCAATAACGAATGGCTCAAGCGTGTACCGCTCTTTGAGGCGTCGCTGAAAAGCAGTACCCCCGAGCAGCGCCGTCAGCCGAAGCTGGTCGCCGCCGGTGAACATCACGCCCCCAGCTTCTTCCAGCAAGCGCAAGCTTTCCTCGCTCTCTGCTTCCTCACGGCTCCGAATATTGAGCACATTCACCCCACTGCATCCTAAGTCTTTGAAAACGTCGATATAGTCTTGCGCTGCTTCTTCAGGCTCTTCCGACGCAATGGGCAGCACTAGAATAGGGCCTTTGTTGCCTATCTCATCAACCACCCGGCGCAAAATAGAGTCGGCGGCCATGTCGGCATCCTCGCCATTCGAGACATCCTTGCGCTCGTGCCCCCCAATAGAAATCAACATTCCGAGTGGATGAGGACACAGGGATTCTTGTTGAGCAGCTGCGGTTTTCTTTTTCGATGCGGGCATGAGAATGGGAAGGATGAGTTGAACAGGTGGGTTGGGCTCGATGCTTCAAGCAGCCACAGCAGAGCCAGCCGAAGCATCGGACGGGAATTGGAATAAGGTTTTGCAGAAACCTCTGGGACAGATGGCACCCACCACTACTACAGGGTGATGGGCACCATTGCTTGTTCAAATAAGAAAGTGCTTGCTGCCTCTCTACAGAAAAACAGCAAGTAGTTTACTGCTCGATTTTAGCCAGGTCTTCGTTGGCAGGCCCGTCGAGTAGGCGGCCATAGGCATCGAAGCGCGAGCCGTGGCAAGGGCAGTCCCAGCTGGTTTCCAGAGAGTTCCAATGCACGATGCAGTGCAGGTGCGGGCAAACGGCCGAGCACTCGTGCACCTGACCTTTTGGGTCGCGGTACACGGCTACTTTCAGCGGGCCACGGCCTATTACGGCCCCGGAACCAGGCGCGACGTCTTCGACGCTCTTCACTTCGCCGCCCGTTAGCAGTTCGGTGTACTCGGCGGCTACGTTCAGGTTTTCCGTGACGTATTCTTTCACTGATTCCAGCTTCAGCGTCACGCGGCCGGGGTCGTAGAGCTTGGCCCACGGGTTTTCGCGGCCCATAATCAAGTCGGTGATAATGATGGGGCCGAGCGTGCCGTGGGTCATGCCGTGGCCTGAGTCGCCGGTGATGATGTACACGTTGTCGTCGTCCAGCGGATTACGGCCGGCGTAAGCCAGCCCGTCTACTGGCTCCATCACCTGCCCCGACCACCGATAATCAATGCCTTTCACCGAAGGGAAGTTTTCGCGCGTCCAGTCTTCGAGGCACTGCAGATGGTCCTCGGGATTGGGCTCCTGGCCGGTTTTGTGGTCTTCGCCGCCCACTATCAGCAAATCGTAGTCAACTTGGCCGCCGCGGGGGCCAGCGTCTACTTTTTGCAGGCGGATGTAGTGGTAGGGGTCGGCTGTGTCCCAGTACAAGGCCGTCGTGACGGAGCCCTTGGGCACCCGGGCGCCTATCACGTAGGTGCGGTACGGGTGTTGCTTGGTGTGCATCACCACCCGGTCGTTGAAGGGCGTGTTGGTGGCGATTACCACAGCTTCCGCTTTCACTTCGTGGCCTTCGGTGGTCGTGACGCCGGCGTTGCTGCCGCTCTTCACTTCGGAGGCATGGGTGTTGGTGAAAATTTGGCCGCCCTGGCGCGTAATGGCCTCAGCCAAGCCGCTTAGGTATTTCAGAATGTGAAACTGGCCCTGATTCGGGAACACCAGGCATTCGCCCGTGATGAAGCCTTGGGCACCCGCATCGGGCAGACGCTTCACATCGGTAAGGCCGGCGCGGTGCGCAGCTTCCAACTCTTCGTCCAGCTCTTTTACTTTGCCGTCCTTGGGCAGATACAAGTAGCCGTTGAGGCGCTCGAAGTCGCAGTCAATGTTCTCGCGCTTTACTATGTCCTCGATTGTATCGACGGCGCTGCGGTGGCTGTCGGCGGCCAGGCGCGCGCCTTCTTTACCAAAAAGCTGTTCCAGCGTCGTGTATCGGTCGTCGAGGGCAAACGAAAGGTGCGCCGTGGTGCGTCCCGATTCGCCAGACGCTATTTCACCATCTTCCAACAGTACCACGCTGCGGCCTTCACGACCTAGCAAGTAAGCCGTAGTCAGCCCGGCAATGCCCCCTCCTACCACCACCACATCGGCGGTAACGGACTCGGTTAGCTTCGGAAACGTAGGCAGCGGGCCAGTGGTAGGAAACCACGACGTCTGGGTGACGCCGGTAGTGCGGGCGGGGTTCAATTGGGCCATACATAGAAAGGTTGGGGAGCCTTTCTTTACGCCCGCTTTCCAGTCTTAGTTAAGGCCGAGCTTCAGGGTGAATAGGTGACGTGTTGCCTTTGCCAACCAAAACGTCCTGCGGAACCTGTAGCGCCTCAAGCCAAGGACACAAGCATCTGGCATGCTGACATTGCCAAAGTAACTGTCATGCTGAGCGTAGCCGAAGCATCTCGCGTGCTGACGTTGCAATGGCAAGGGGTTACCACACTAGCGAGATGCTTCGACTGCGCCTCCGGCTCCGCTCAGCATGACAGTTACTTTAGCAGCATCAGCACGCG
The DNA here is from genome assembly GCF_029433095.1 of Hymenobacter sp. YC55. Taxonomy (GTDB): domain Bacteria; phylum Bacteroidota; class Bacteroidia; order Cytophagales; family Hymenobacteraceae; genus Hymenobacter. The sequence goes on along the minus strand of NZ_JARNTX010000002.1, from coordinate 1,003,364 downwards.
AGATGCTTCGGCTGCGCTCAGCATGACGGGCTGGTTGTATTTGTATTGTTAGCACGCCAGATGCTGTGTCCTTGGCTTGAGGCGCCACTGGTTCAATTAGCCAACTAGATATGCCACGAAGAATTTGTAAGGCCTGACTACCCTAGTAAAGAATATCGTCTACGGGTGAGAGCTTGGGCGGGAGGTGCGTTTCGCCGAGCATCTCGCGCAGGTCGATTTCGATGGTGCGGCAAATGGCGGTCATCGGCACGTCGTTCATCTCGTTTTCAAACGGGTTTTCGCTGATGTGCCCGACGATTTCGATGGTGTTGAACACCCACGACACCAGCACCGAAAACGGTACCGTGAGCCAGATATGGTCGGGGCCCATTTTTTCGAACTCCCCGATCAGGCCCAGGGGTAGCAGCGCCGCAAACAGCCACACAAAGACAAAGCTAAAAAACGCGTATTGGCGCGGGAAAGGCGTGTTTTTGATTCGTTCGCAGCCGCCTTGCAAGTTGTTGAACTGCTCGATGCTGGTCATCATGTTCACGTGCTGAAAGTCGTTGAGCAGGCCCCGCTCCTCGCGCAGCACGCGCAAATCGGCGGCTTGCTGGCGCAGCAAATGCACCGGCGGGTTTTGCTTGCGCTGCATCTCCATCGATTCGGCCGGGTCGAGGAAGGGGCCGACCTGCTGGTCCCACTGGTCGTTTTGGCGGCGCAGGTGCAGGCGTAGCGCGTTGCACCACGCTATTTGGCGGTACACCAAGCGGCGGTGCCGCAACGTCAACTCGGCGTGCGAAGCCGCCGGAGCATCCACCCCGGGCCCGTCCACCACCGACGTTACAAATTCCAACGCCTGCATCGACCAGGTGCGGCTGTAGTTGACGATGCCGCCCCAGATCTGACGCGCCTCCCAGAATCGGTCGTACGAGCCGTTGTTTTTGAAGCCTATGTAGAAGGCCACCGCCGTACCTAATGTGGCAACCGGCTGCCACGGAATCGACAAGGAACGAAAACCAATTGGCCCATATACAAGACAAACCAACAGGGAGTACAGCGTGAAAACGACCACACCCTTCCAGGCATATTTCCAAATGATGTGCCAGCGCAGATTACTACGAACGTACATGGGCTATTTGTTGAATTGTTGATTGCTGACTGGTTGAGTATTGAACACTAAATGGCAATTGTTCTGGCGAAGGCTAGCCCCATCAAGCCACAAACAACCACTTATTTACTAGCTCAACAATTCAACAGCTACCCTTCGACTTCAATTCCCATGAGCTGCATGAGCTGGCTGGCATTGAAGGAGCGGCAAGGGCCCGGCGTGAGGTGGTAGTCGAAGTGAATCTGGCCGTTGGCGAAAGTGCTGTTGAAGCTGAAGTTGCGGACTTGCCCCGGCCACTCTTCTTCCAGCGCTGCCAGCTCTAAGTCGTGGGTGCTGACGAGGCCCGCCGCACGGCGCTGGTGTAGCTGCCGCAGCAAGGCGCGGGCGCCCCGGTGCCGATCCAGCGAGTTGGTGCCTTTCAGGATTTCGTCGAGCAGGTAGAAAACCGGCAGTTCGGCCTCATTGGCAGCGGCTTGCCCACTGCTTAGGTCGAGGAGCAGGCGCAGGCGCTTGAGTTCGGCGTAGAAGGAAGAGGTGCTTTCGGCGAGGTTGTCTTGGGTGCGCATGGCTGTGAACACCTGCGCCGGGCTGACGCGAAAGTGCCGGGCACACACGACGGCACCGGCCAAAGCCAGCACCATGTTCAGCCCTAGCGTCCGCAGAAACGTGCTTTTACCCGCCATATTGGACCCGGTCACCACCACCGTTTGGGCCAGCCCTACGGTATGAAAGTCGTTGGTGATGCGCGTTGAACTGAAGATAAGGGGGTGCCCTAGTTCGGTAGCTGTTACTTCCAGCTGCTCGGCGCTGAGTTCGGGCACCACGTAGCCGGGGTTGGCAAATTGCCACCCGGCCAGACTAACCAGCGCCTCTAGTTCGGCTTGCACTTCCAGCACCGTAGTCAGCTCCGAGCCGAGGCCGCGCTTCCAGCGCTCAAGCTGCCATACAGCGTGCAAATCCCAAAGGAGCAAGCTATTCAATAGCAACGCGCCCAACGGATGCTCGCGCCCCCGAAACAAGCCCGCCACGCTGGAAAGCTGCCCGAGCCGCTGCGTAGCGGCCGCGCCGTGGCTGGCTTGCTGCAACGTGGCCAGTAGCTGTTGCAGCCGGGGCGCCTGCCAGTTTCGGTCTGGGTCCTGCTCGAACAAGGCCAGTTGCGCCTGGGTGGCCCGTAAGGCGTCCCGCATGGCGGTGGCCTGCTCGGCGTACTCGTTGCGCACAGCCGCCAAGCGGCCATTCAGCAACCCAACCACCAGCTGCACCGCTACCAAGGCGTAGAAGCCATAATCGAGCAGCCAGGCCACAATGCTTGCCACTACCAGCAGCGGCAGCAGCACCAGCAGCGGCTTCAGCCAGGGTTTGCCGGCGAAAAAATCGGGGCGAGCCAGCCAGGCGCTAAACTCCCGTGGGTCGGCTTGCTGGCGCGGAAAGTGCCGCGCCCGAGCCTGCCATTCTTGCAGCCAGGTTACATCGGGCGCCAGCTCGGTGGTAGCTTGCTGGCGGGCCTGCACCTCGGCGGGTTTGGCAGGATGCAGCAGCCAGCTAGCTAGCCAGTCGTGCCCGAGCCGGGTGGTAGCCCGGTTGAGTAGCTGAAACAGCGAGTGTTCCCCGAATACATCGAGGTCGGCGGCGTACGGATGCAGCGCGTCGAGGTAGCGCAAACCCGGGTCGAAGCCCGTGAGCTTACCGGCCAGCCGATCCAGCTCGTCTTGGTTGATGCGGGCCAGCAGCCGATGATGCTCGCGCTGGTAGCTGATGCCACCGTGCCAGCGCACCAGAATAGAAAACAACACCCATATAGCCAGCACAAAGGCTATACCCGGCGCAATGTGTTCGTTGGAAAACAGCCACCACGCGCCCGCCGCACCGCCCACAAACAACAGTAGCCGCAGCCAACCGCCCAACTGGTGCCGCCCGGCAAAATACTTTTCGCGGGCTACATGGGTGGCTAGGTTTTCCGTGAAAACCTCGGACGGAGCAACAGTAAGCGGACGGACAGCGTTGGAAATTGGCACGGCAACAGCATGGGTAGAGAACTACGAAGGTACGAGGCAGCAAATAGATGATCAGGGCACCACGGCTCAGGTAACGATGGACTGATGCCCTATCCTCGCCTGCGCAGTGTTGCGCCCCGTCCCCTACCGCTCGAACCGCACCGTAACAAACAAGTTGCGGCCGGGGGCACTAATGCCGGAGGCAAACACGCGGTAGTTGGTATCCAGAATATTCTCTAAGCCGGCTTGCAGGGCCCAGCGTGGCGTGAGCTGGTAGCTGGTGCGCAGGTTAAGCGTGTACCAACCCAGAGCCCCAGCCGGCGTGGCCTGCGGTAGGTTGTCCTCCCCGCTCGGGCTGTATTGCGCCACAGTTTTGCGGCCATTGAAGAGCGCCGAGCCTTCTGCCAGCACGCGGCGCAGCTGATAAGTAAGCGCCGTACGACCGTAGATTGGCGAAATGTGGTCGAGGGGTACGTCGGCGGTACGGTCGCGGCCGTGGGTGTAGGTTAGGGTGCCGTCGAAGCGCAAGTGGGCCGGTAAGGCTAGTTGGGCGCGGCTCGAAATACCATAGATGCGCGCCTGACCCGTGTTGACCGTGGCCACGGTCTGGTAGGTTTTGCCGTTGTACTGCGTGGTAGTTTGCCCATCAGGAGCCGCAAAGGGGCGTACCACCAGCGCATTGCGCAGGTTGGTATAAAAGCCCGTAACAGCCAGCAGCAAGCGGTTTTCAATGTTTTCGGACAGCTCTAGTTCGTAGTTCACTACCCGCTCGGGTTTCAAAGTAGGATTCGGAATAATGAGCGTGCCGATGGTCTGACCGGTGCCGGTGGTTTGCTCGAAGGTGCGGCTCAAGTCATCTACGTTGGGGTTGCGGAACCCGGTAGCCACCAGCCCGCTCACGCGCAGGCCAGCCGGCAGCATGGCCACCAAGCCCACATTGCCATCCAACGACGATGAATTTTGCTTCACGGTGTTGTAAGGCGAGTCGAAGAACTGCCGGTTGAAGGCTGCTTCCACTTGCACGTTGCTGAACCGCAGGCCGTCCGAGAAAATCAGGTGGTCGGTTATTTCCCAGCGGTGCGCGGCGTAGGCGCCAAGCGTACCGTAGGTCGAGCCGTTGGGGTAGCGGGTAGCAATGGGCCGCACTGCGCCGGTCAGCACGTTTACGCCCTCGCCGATGCTGCGCACTTTGTTGTGGGTTATTTCGGCGCCGTAGCGCAACTCGTGCTGGCCAAGGTCCTTAAACAAATCGAGGTTGGTGCTTAGCACCCGAACTTTCTCAGTGTTTTCCTGGCGTTCATTCACGCCAAAGTCGCGCACCAAGCGGCTTTCCTCGATGTCCTGCACGGCGGGCGTCAGGCGCAGCACGTCGTATAACTTGTTTTGGCGGGTTAGCTCCAATTGGTAGCTGGCAAACAGACGCTTTTGCGGGCCGTACTCCCACTCAGCATAACGCAGGGCGCCGTTGCGGTAGGTTTGAAGGCGGTCGAAGCGCGGAATATCGGAGGTGGTGGAGAACTGGAGGTTGAGCGTGTGGCGCTGCCCGACCTGCGGCTGGAACAGTACTTTCTGCACCACGTCTAGCTGGCGGTAGCCCGTGAATTTCTGTTGGTTGGGATGGTCGTTGTTCACCACTACATCCTTGCCGTCTTGCCGCTCCACGTACTGTTTCACCTCCCCAAAGCCGGGGTACTTATCCATGCCATTGCGGCCTTTGCGCAAGTCGTCGAAATCGGTGGCCGTAATGCTGGTTAGCAGGGCCCACCGCTGCCAGCCCAGGCTGACGTCGGTATGGGCGGTTTTTTCGCGGGCGGCGGTGGCGTAGCGCAGCAGGTTGTTGGTGTGTACCTGCGGGCCGGAAGTGCCGCCGTCCGCTAGTTTTGGCTGCTTGGTGTAGAGACTGATAACGCCGCCCAACGCGTCGGAACCATACATCACGGCTCCGGCCCCACTTAGGATTTCCGTCCGCTCCAGCGAGTTGGCATCTACCGTCAGAATGTTTTGGAGGTGGCCCGCACGGTAGATAGCATTGTTGAGCCGGACGCCGTCCACGACTAGCAGCACCTTATTGGCCTCGAAACCGCGCAACACCGGCGAACCGCCCCCGAGCTGGGACTTCTGCACAAACACCCACCCGGATTGTAGTAGCGCATCGGCCGTAGTAGCCGGATTCAATAACCGAATCTGGCGGGCGCTCAGCACGTCTACTTGCTGCGGCAGATCTAGTTTTCGCTCGCCCTGAATGCGGTTAGCCGACACCACCACCTCATTTAGGCCCACAATGCGGGTGGTATCGGGCACGGCGGTTTGAGCGGCGGCAGGCAGCGAATAAAGCAGGCCGAAGAAGACGGGTAGAGTTTGCTTCATGAAGGTTAGATGAAGAGAGACAAACTCAAAGTTACTCAACAACAGTAAGTGCCAAACTATCTTTCCTATAGGCGCTTTCGCGCGTTGCTTCCAGGTCAGGCAAAGTAGTTGCCGGCCCTAGGTTCGTGCAGTAAAGCAAAGCTCCGGTGCCTTCCCAAACGCCTCTTCTGCTCCTGGCCTGCTCTTTCTGCTACCCGGCTATCCTGCCACTGCTGCTATACATTTCAGCTCGATGGCAATGGGTGTAGGCAAGCAGTTCACCTCCACTGTGGTGCGGCAGGGCTGGTTGCTCTGGAAATATTCGGCGTAGAGGCGGTTGTAGGTTGGGAAGTCAGCTTTCATGTTGGTCAGAAACACCGTTACGTCTATTAGGTCATCCCAGCGGGCCCCGGCTTCTTCCAAGATGTAGCGCACATTCTGAAACACGGCATGGCACTGTCGCTCGAAGTCATAGTGCAGGATGTTGCCTGCCGCATCTAGCTCTACGCCGGGCACCGCCTGCTGCCCACGCTGCCGCGGCCCCACCCCGGACAAGAACAGCAGGTTGCCCACCCGGCGTGCGTGCGGGTACAGCCCTACCGGCTCGGGTGCCCGGCTGGAATTGTGGGCGGTGGAGGCAGCCGATGCGCCACCGGCGGAAGTAGTGTCAGGTCCCATACGCCAAAACTAGCCGATTTTCGGGGTGGATGGAGCGCCACTGAACCAGCATGCCGACTGGTGCGGTTGTTGAGTTACCTTCATGCACTCCACCCTATCTACTCCTGTATTTCTCGCTATGCAGTCTTTTTTCCGTCGTTTCGCTTTTGTGGCGGTGCTGGCCTTGCCGATGGCCGCACCCGTACTAGCCCAGCAGAAATTGAAATACCCCAAGCCGGAGCCCGATCAAATCTATGATGCCGTGGCCCAGCCTGCCGTACCCATCGGCGGTGTAGAAGCCTACGCTCAATACCTGGCCGACAATCAGCAATATCCCACCGCTGCCTTGCAGCGCGGGGCGGCCGGCACGGTGGAGGTTACGTTTGTAGTCGAAAAAACGGGCGTGATTTCCAATGTCGCGGCCAGCAAGCCCGTCGATCCGCTGCTCGATGCTGAAGCCGTGCGCTTAATCAAGGGCGGCCCCAAATGGACGCCTGCGCAGCACAAAGGCCAGAAAGTGCGCCAGCGCGTTAATATCCCAATAGCCTTCCAGATACCGCTCGGGGCGGGCGGCCCAGCGCCGGCCACCGAACCAGATGCCGCTGGCACCACCCCGGCAGGCGCTCCCAAACCAGCGGGCAACACCACCAAGACGGGCGCCACTATCATCACGCCCGACCAGCCGGCCCGGCCTGTGGGCGGCACCGAAGCGTTTTTCGAGTGGATTCAGAAAAACCAGCAGTACCCCGCCTTGGCCCGGCAACGGAAAGTAGAAGGCAAAGTGATGGTGGAATTTGTGATCCAGAAAGACGGCTCCCTCACAGATGCGAAAGTGGTGAAACCCCTCGGCTCGGGCCTCGACCAGGAAGCGCTGCGGCTGATTAAGATAGCGCCCAAATGGACGCCCGCTTCGTATCAGGGGCAGCCATTAAAGCAAAAGATGGTCTTGCCTGTTCTATTCCAGTTATAAAGTATTTGGCGAGCCTATGCGTCCTGTTAAGTAGGAAAAGGGTATCAGGTAGCGGATATAGGCGGCGTTTTGCCTCGCACAAATGACCTGCGTGCAGTATCTTGTTATTAATATCCAACTACTTATACGGAGTAGCTAGCTTGTTATTTGTTTTCAAGTGAAACTATTGGCACCTAGCCCACACTAGTTGCCAACGGTTTTCGAGCGTCCTTTCCGCCTTCCACATGCTTACTCTTCCGCTGCTTTCTGCTCCACCCGTAGCTACTCAGCCCCCCCTCGAAGCCGATACCTTCAAGGTTTGGCCCTACCAAACGCGTTTTCTGCAAGCCGCTCAAACCATAGCCAACGGTATTTTCAACGCCCTCGACGACGAGTTGGAACCGTTCACGATGCTACTGGCCCTGCATGTCGATTCGCCCCAACCCGATGCGCCGCTGGTTCATCTGGAACCCGCCAACCACGGCCTTGATACGCTGCATTTCACGAATGCCGTAAACCGGGGCCGTGACATCGAACGCCTTGTTCCCGTTTCGCTTGCCATCCGCGAGGAAGTAACCCCCGAAATGCTCAACCGGCGGCAAGAGTCGTTGGGCATTCGCACGGCCGTGCAAGACATATTCGACAAGCTCGACGAAAACACCATTTACCAGCACGTGCCAGGCTGGCCTATCCGAATCAACGGCTACTTCGTGATGACGGTACTGCGGGTGCGGCGCAAAGCTATGCGTGCTTATCCGTCGTTGCGGCCGCACCGCTTCTTTACCGATGGCCGACCATTGGCGCCCTCCCTGTTGGCGGCAGCCATTTTCCGCTTTACCGAGGAGTGCGTGAAGTCGTTGAGCGAGCCGGAACCTGGTTCTGGTATTATGATGCGCCCCCGCGAAACCGAGGAAATATTGCGCGCCGCCGGCAAAAGCCTACTCGATACGCCCGCGCAGGCACTCGGGGCCGAACCCGGAGCGGCCCGGCTTTTCAACACTCTGAACACCATTTCCAGCTTGCGCTACGAAGGTGCCGGCGGCGTGGGCAAGCTCATTATGGCCCGCCGCCGGCACCCCAACGTGGAAGAGGTGTTTGCCCTGACCTGCCCTACCCCACTCACCGACTACCGGGCCGTGCGCAAGCTGCTCGAAATGACTACGCCCGACGTAAGCTTGCTCTCCGACAGCGAGAACGTGTATGCACTTGGCCGGTTAGTTGGCGAGTACGACCCCACTCGGGAAGACCTGTTTGTCATTAACTTCATCAACCACTACGCCTGGGAGTTTCAGCACGACGGCAAGGTGCTAATGCGCACTATTTACAGCCAGCCGAGCCTGCCCCGGTCGCGCGTCAATCGTACGCGGTTCCGCAAAGACCTTAAGCGCACGTTTCATCTCACCGACCCCGCCAAGATCGAGCACCTGTGGGAAGTGGTGCTGGAAGCCAGCCGCCAAAAGCACGGCACCCTGATGGTCATTACCACCGAGGCCCTGGCCGAAGCCGACCGCCTGAAGCTGCAATGTACGCTTATCGAGCCGGTGCCCCTCACGCCCCTCATCACCCGCCTGGTTACGTCCATCGACGGCGCCGTACTTCTCGACCCCGACGGCTACTGCTACTCCATCGGCGTCATCTTGGATGGTAAAGCTTCGGGTCGTGGTACCAGCACCCGCGGAGCCCGCTACAATTCGGCCATTCGCTACGTGGAAACCTCGCCCTACCCCTGCCTGGCCATTGTGGTCAGCGAAGACGGTATGGTGAACATCATTACCAAAGACCGATTGGAGGAAGAAGACTAGCAACACTGCTTCTCTTAGCTGCACTGCGCAAAGCTCTGCCTTCCCGGAAGGCAAGCTTTGCGCAGTTTTTTATTGCCTCTTGAGTAGCAACACCAGCTACTGCTAAAGCTTAACAGTAGCGCAGCCGCAGGTAGGCCTGACAAACAGTAATTGAAAAGTGCTTACGCTCTGTTAGTCAAGTCGAAACAAAAAACAGGCGGTATGAAAAGGACAGGCTATTGAAGTCTGCTAACACGTTCATGCACATAATTTTATTGGTTTATATCTAGATAAACATTTCTGATTCTCCTATATCATGGATAGGTTTAGACACAAGCCGCCTTCCAGGCCATTGTGTTTCGTTCTTTCACTTCTATCCAGTTCTATGAAAACAAGCTTTACGCCTTCCAACTGCCGCCCCCTACTACTAGCTGCTATGCTGGCATTGCCCGGTTTAGCAGCGGCGCAATCCACGCCCCTACGCACTGCCTTGCAGCAGCTCAGCAGCCGAAGCACCAAGCTTGGGTTGAGCGCTACTGATGTAGCCGACCCCGCCGTAACCAGCTCTTACACCGACGAAGGCTCTGCCATTACGCACGTGTATTTGCGCCAACGGTATCAAGGAATTGAGATTTTTGGGGCAGAAGCCGACATGCACCTCGACCGCAACGAGAAAGTGGTGAGCATGAATACGGCTTTCCTGCCGAACGTAAACTCGCTGGCCCGCGCAGCGGCAACTGAGCCTTCGCTCACGCCCGTGCAGGCGGTGGCCGCTGCTGCCAGCGCGCTGAACCTGCCGGCTCCCGGCAACCTGACGCTCACCAAAGCAGGCGCGCCAGCGGTCGGCATGGTTTTCAATGAAGGCGGCATTTCACTGGACCCGATTTCGGTTAAGCTCATGTACCAGGCTCGGCCTAGCGGCGAGTTGGTACTGGTGTGGGACGTAACTATTGCCCCCAAGAGCGGCGACCATTATTGGAATGCCCGCGTTGACGCCTCAACCGGCCAATTGGTAGACAAAACCGATTACACCATCTCGGAGCCTTTGGGCTTTGTGGAGCTTACCCAACGGGCGTTGGCTACCCCCACCTGGCCCGAAACCCAACCTGGTGCGGCCGCCACACCCAATAGCTACAACGCCTACCCCTTAACCGTGGAGAGCCCCCTCTACGGGGCCCGGCAACTACAAATAAACCCGGCCGACCCCACGTACTCGCCCTACGGCTGGCACGACACCAACGGCGCAGCCGGCCCTGAGTTCACCATCACCCGCGGCAACAACGTGCACGCCTACGAAGACCGGGCGGCCCGCAACGGCAACCCCGTTGGGTACAGCCCCGATGGTGGCACCGATTTGTCGTTCGACTTCCCTTTTAACCAGACGGATGCCCCGCAGGTATATCAGGACGCGGCCATCACCAACTTGTTTGTTTGGAACAACCTGATGCACGACGTCATGGCCTACAAGGGCTTCAACGAAGTGAGCGGCAACTTCCAGGTGAAAAACTACACCGACACGGGCCTCGGTAACGACGACGTGCGGGCCGAAGCGCAGGACGGCGGCGGTACCAACAACGCCAACTTCTCGACTCCGGTTGATGGCGCGCGTCCCCGCATGCAAATGTACCTCTGGCCCGGTGGCACGGGCAGCATTGTCAGCCCCGCCACCATTGCGGGCTCCTTGCCGATGCGCGGTACAGCGTATGGCCGGACTTTGACAGCCGCCGGTCCTATCTCCGGCAAAGTAGTACTAGCCAACGACGGCTCGGCCAACCCGCCGCGCAGCTGCAACCCGTTGCTGAACGCCGCCGACATCAATGGCAACATTGCATTGGTGTATCGGGGCGGCACTTGCTCTACTCCTACTAAAATCCGGAATGCACAAAATGCCGGAGCCCGGTTGGTAATCATTGCCGACAGTATTCCGAATACGGCCATTGCCAACTACGGCGGCGCCACCGATACGGTAGGGCTGCGCATCCCCTCGGTTGCTATTTCCAAGGCCGATGGCGACAAAATCAGAGGCGTACTGACCTCCGGCACTGTCGTGACGATAAGCGTGAGCGGCATCACCCGCGACGGCGACTTCGACAACGGGGTTATAGCGCACGAATACGGACACGGCATTTCCAACCGCCTCACCGGCGGTCCGGCTAACTCGAATTGCCTCGGCAACGCCGAGCAGATGGGCGAAGGCTGGAGCGACTTCTTCGGCCTCTGGATGACCACCAAGCCCGGCGACCAAGGCTTCACTCCGCGTGGCATCGGCAACTACGTAACCGGTGCCCCCACCGATGGGTACGGCATCCGTCCACAACGTTATTCGACCGACTTCGCCGTCAACAACCAGACCTACGCCAACATTGGGGTGGCGCCTTATACAGCCGTGCACGCTATTGGCTCGGTATGGGCGGCTACACTCTGGGACTTGAACTGGAAGCTGGTGGAGAAGTACGGCTACAACCGCAACCTAAAAGCGGCCACCGGCGGCAACAACATCGCCCTGAAGCTGGTACTGGATGGCTTGAAGCTGCAAGTGTGCCGCCCCGGCTTCCTCGATGGCCGCGACGCCATTCTCCGTGCTGACTCTATCTATAATAATAAGGCCAACACCTACCTGATCTGGCAGGTATTCGCCCGCCGGGGCATGGGCATTGACGCCGTGCAGGGTTCGAGCAACATCCTCACCGACCAAGTGGCCGGCTACCTGATACCGACCCGCGTACTGGCTACGCAGTCGCAACAGCAGCGCGACGAGCTAGTGGAAGTATATCCGAACCCCGCCAGCAGCGAGCTGACCGTGCGCCTACCTGTTAGCAGTAAAACGCCCGTGCAGGTTTCTCTCTTGACGGTGCTGGGCAAAACGGTGCAAACCACTGCCGTGCCATCTGGACAGTTGCAGCAAGGTGCTCGCCTGAACACCAGCGACGTGGCCAATGGTCTCTACATCGTGCAGCTACGCTCCTCTGCCGGCACCTTCACCAAACGAGTGGTGATTCAGCACTAGAAAACGTTCAATTTCGATCAAGCAACAAAACGCCCGTCTGAAGCTTCAGACGGGCGTTTTGTTGCTCTTGAAAGTAGAGTAAAAGAGAATCTTTATGGCTGGGAGCTTTTAGAAACATAAAGCGTCCCGTTTTGCTCGCCGCAAAAAGCAAACTTGTCTCGCCGGCCGCATAAGGGGGCTGAACCCGTGACGTACAGCCGAGACTTACTATCTAGGTATAAACTCGTGAGTTCATGCTCCTGCGGCAAGCTCAGCGAACGACCAGTCGAAGTCTTGATACCCACCGTCTCAACGTAGAAGCTACCAGTAGAGCTTGGCGAAGTAGGGGTTAACAGGTAGTCAATGCTGTATTCGGTACCCACCGAGTTAGTGACGCGGTTTCGCGCTACCCTCGATTCGTACGTTTTTCTGCTCCATTTTCTATAAAGCTGCCACGTTGTACCTCCGTCCAAGCTGAAATGAGAAGGGTTGGCTGCATAAGCTGTCGAGGTATTTGAAGCATTTCCAATTTGGCCATTCAGGGCTAGCAGTGTATCCTGCTGCTCAAGGAAGCCAAACAGGCCAATGTTAGACGTATAGTTAGCGGTTGACCACGTCTTGCCCCGGTCTTTGGTTTGGTAGATCTTGAAATTTGTGGTAATAACCAACGTGCCGTCGATGTCGCCGTGTACGGCTTGAATGGCGCGGTTGTCGGGAGATGTAAGGATGTACCAGTCCTTGTTTTCAGGCTGTACATCGTTTTCCGAATCTTTCTGGCACGCGTTTAATGTTAATAAGAGTACAGCGGGTAAAAGGAACCGTTTCATAATAAATAGATAGAGAGTGAATTGCGGGAAGCAAAGGTAGAAGTATCCTGCCTGCCGACTTCGAGCATTTTTTATCAGTTTAAAATCAAACTACTTGCTCTTTGTTGTATCCGTTTCGCTTGGTCGGAATGCTAGGCAAAGCAGAAGCTGGGTACTCCCCTGGCCCAGGCGGATGCTGGGAGTACAAAGCATTCCTATCTTTTCACTAGCCACGCCTTCGCCGCTTCTATGGTTAGGTCGGTGGCTTCCTGCGGCTGCTTTTCTATTTCCTGATCGGGCGTGAGCCGCTGGGGATATTTTTGGTGGTTTCGGTCGGCAGTAACCGAAACGGCCAAGTTGATTTTAGCGCCATCCGATAGATCAAAGCTGCGGTTGGCGGTGGTGAACCCGGCGGTGGGCTGGCCGAAAAAGCGGGTTGCTGGCCGGCCCACAAAGGATATAGCCGTCATTTCGCCGCTGCTAGCTGTGCGGGACCCAATCAAAACGGCGACTGGCGCATTCTTGCTACGCAGGTGATAGGGCGCCGCTACTTTTGTTCCGCCTCCTGGCTTTCCAGCGTAGGCTTCGCCTTTATTGTAGGCCCAAGCCACCTCGTCTTTTGCCTTCACGAAGTAGCCTAAGGTTCCTTCTCCTAGCAAGGGACCTAGCCCGGCAATCATTGGGTACATATTGCCGCCGCCATTATTGCGCAAATCCACAATCCAGCCTGACACGGCGTGCTTGGTGTCGATGGCACGAATGAGGCTTTGTATTTCGGTTGCGAAATCGAGTGTTCGTTGTTCGTTAACAGAGCCAAAGCTGGGCACCGCTACGTAGGCTATGCCTTGTTCTAAATAGTTAGCCACCGGTTTGGGAGCTTGCTCGGTAGGCTGAGCGGCGCGGTAGGCAGCAGCCCGCTTGGGGCCACTGAAACTGCTGTGTTTGTCGCCGTACTGGGTCAGCACGTTAATCAGATGCTCTACTACCAAATGGGCCTCGCGCTCCGTTTGCATGCCGCTGGCAAAACCGAGCATTTCTGCTTTCGTCTGCGGCCATTGCACCGAATCGCGCACCAATGCATTTTGCTGTACTATGACAATTGCCTCGTCGAGGTAGGCTTTTACTACCGGAGAGGGAGGAGTATCATTTGTACCGGCGGCCGTTTCAAAGCGCACCTCATCAAACCAAGCCTCGCCTTTTCCTTGCATATAACCGCCAAACACAAACCGCTTGGCGTTTGGTTTTACCAATAATGTTAAGTCCAGCTCGCGCCAGTCGCCCGTGCCAGTTGGTTCAATACCTCGGCTTTGCGAATTGACGAAACCAATCATCTTTTTATCGTCCCATATCTGACACCAAAGCGCCACCCCGGCTGGATTTCCCGATTTTATGGAAGTTCGTAGGTGCACCACAGTGGGGCGGGTTAGTTGCACCGGGCAAGCTTGCGAAAAGCTTTGAAAGCCACTGGGCGCATCTACTGTACTAGCTATTTTCAGCGCTTGTGCGCCGCTCAGAGTGTGGGTGCGGTCTAGCTGCGCACTGAAGCCCGCTGTTTCCTTGATAGTCCACGCATCGGGCCGAAGCTGGTCGGTGGGCTTGGTAGCCTCGAAACCAGGGTTCTGGATGCTCTGACTCATGGCGGAGCCACTAAGCAGCAGCGCTAGCAAAAGAAATAGTCTTGTTGTCATACCAAATCGTAATGGCCTTACCCTTCTGCAACAGCTGGCGGCCAGCACAATATAGCTAGGCAAAGTGGCAGTTATCGGTAGACCACGAACTTGGCAGGAAATCTATGCGCCTAGCAGTTTCATTTTGCCCTGAACGACCACGTAATGCGGAAGGTGGCCACTGTGTCGCCGGCGTGGTCCACGCCCGTGCTGGTGCAGACCACCGTGCGGCCCTCGCCGCTGGCGCGGCTGTCCGCAATGGCTTGCGCAATACGGAGGCCGTCTGCGCTGGTGAAGGCAATCAGGCCCGTTGCCTTTTTGGTGAAATCAGCTTCTAGGCCTACCACCAACATCGAGACACGACCGGCACCTTGGGTATACATCATGGCCAGCATGCCGCTGGCCATTTCGGCGGCCATGCTCAGGCAAGCGAAGTAGATACTGCGGAATGGATTCTTGGTGAGGTACTTGAACGGCACCGTAATAACGGCCCGCTCTGCTGTAACCTCGCGCAACCGCAGCCCCGCCAAGTAGGCCATCGGTAGGCTGCGTAGCATAAACAGCCGCAGCTTCAACGGATTCGAGATGGTGCGTCGGAAAGCCGCAGCAGCCGGCGTGTCGACAGAGGCAGCAGGAACAGGCGTCATGGTAGCGGAGTGTAGTGTAGCATAAATGTAGTCTTTTGCTTCACGCATCGTGGCTAAGCCAGCGGAACAAAGTGCTGTCAAAAGCCCTATTCAACAATACGCGAAACCTCTTCTTCGCGCTACACAGTAAGCTGTTTAAAAACCGAGGGGAAATAGAGCCACACCGTATTTGCTGTGGCTCTATTTCCCCTCGGTTGTTCTAAGGTTCTGACAGTTGCCAGGCTGTCAAGTAAGCTCGATTACAGATTAGCTTTTCGTCTTCTCCAAGACCAGCACTACTTTGTTGAAGTTGGCGGCGGCATTCACTACGTCGCGGAACACTTCAAAGTCCTTCTTCGGCCAGCGAATCTGGCGGTAAGCTTCGGTGATGGTGACTTTGACGGTCTGGCCCTGCACATCGTACTTCGAGTTGAAGTAGTAGAGCGGATCTTTGGCATCGGGGCCGGCTTTCACGTCGGCATTCAGGTCTTGCAGGTTCCGAACGTGGTAGCCCGCTGGCAGTTCTAAGGTAATAACGCGGTTGTAGCGGCGGTTATAGTCGTTTTCCACGTCGTACTGCCGGGTTTCCGGCTGGTACAGCTCCGACTGCGGCCCCAGCAAGTCGCCAATCTTGAATAGGTAGCGCTGGCCCGCCTTGTTGAGCAACGCAGCCGATTCTACATTGGCATCTACCAGAAACGGCTTATTGAGTGGGCTCAATCCGGCCTCGCCATTGGTTGCTTTCACGCTCTGGAAGGTGGCATCCGGCACGCTGGACTTTATCAACGACTGCAAAATTTCCGCACGCTTCTCTTCCGGTATCAGGGAGTAATAAGGCTGAATGTCCTGCGCGTGGTAGCCGCCCAGAATTTGGTGCATGTCCACAATAGCCTTGTCTAGCTCGGGCGAAAATTTCACCTTGATGTCTAGGTCATAGGGGCTTTGCTCGGCACTCAGCGTTGGAATGTCGCGCACAGTACCCACCGCCGACTCCGTGGACCCAAGCTTCACGGTTCGCACGAACAAGCCTTTGTTGGCTGTCCAGCCGGGGGGCACCATGCCGTAGCGGAAATCGGGACGGGCGGGGGCCAGCAGTTGCTTGGTTTCGGGGAAATAGAGGATGTAGTTGTCGAGGTAGTTCCAGGAATCAAACGACTCGTCGAAGACTACGCTGGAACGGTCGGAAGTCACTACCAACTCGTGCTCGATGTTGAGGCGCCGCAGCAGGGCCGCAAACAACCGGGTCATGCCCATTTCGGAGGCATTGTGCGTGGCCGCTATCCTAGTTAAGTTGGATTCGGCGCTTTCCTTCACATTGAAATTAGTTTTGAGATACTGCTCTAGCGCCCGCACCCGCGTTTCCAAGTCACCAGTTGGCACCTTGGCAGTTTTCAGAATCTTATCGGCCGCCTTGGCTTCGTCTTTGGCTAGCGTGTAGGTGCTTTCGTACAGGTACATACTGGCATCGGCCCAAGTAAAGAGGCGAGTCCGGCCGCGCTGGGCGGTATAGGCTAGCTTGTACTCCACACGCATACGCTCAGCGTCGACGGTGGCAAAAGCTTCTTCCCGCACGGCCGGTACGTGGGCCAGCTTCATGTTGAGGTGGTGCTTGCCAGCCAACAACGTGTCGCGGGGCGAAGCCGGGCCGTTGTACACCCGGGCGTCGAAGGTGAGGGCCTCCGGCGAAATCAACTCGAACGTTACGTCCCGCGCTGGCAGGTCGCTCTGCAAATAGTCGCGCCCGAAGAACTTGGGGGCCTGCTCCCGGAAAAACACGTACTCTATTTCCGAGCCTTTCTCGACGCCTTCCACCGCAAAAATCTTGAAGCCCCGGCGGCCGTCTTCGTCTTTCAGCTCTTTGATGTTGCCTTGGTTCACCTCTACCACTTCCCCGCGCGGGCTGATGGTGCGGGCCTTCAGGGACAGCAACTGACCACCGTCTTCGGGAATATAGATTTTGTTGAACCGCTCGATACCGTCGGAAGTATTCACGCGCATAATGCGGTGCTCGGTCGAGTACAGTTTTAGCGCCTTGTCTTGGGTGCTGTACATGTATTCGTGCGCCGTAAACTCGCGCAGCACCATGGCCGGGTGCTTTGCTTCTTCCTCAGTGATGGACAGACGCTTGGTGCGCTTGGCGTCCCAATCGTAGGTGGCGTATTGCAGCGCAGCCGGCACCGTTTGGGCCAGCACCGGGCTAGCCGTAAGCAAGAATACCACCGCCGTGGTGCGGATAGTTGATAAGAATTTCATAGGTAGTAAAAGATGATACTAGCTGATAGGGAGAAGGCCCATTCAGGAGGTTCGCCTGCCGCGGCTACACTCGCTTTTTCTTGAAAATGACGGTTTCGCGGTAGGCAGCATTTAGCTTCTCAATACCGGCGTTCCACTGACTGAACTGCTTGGGCTCCAGCATCAGGTAGTTGATGTACACCTCCCGATCCTGCACGATTTTGTTGCCTTGCCGCTCGTACTTGATGCGGAAGCCGAACAGCGGGTCGTGCGACTCGGTAGCGGCTGGTAAGTACTCCACGTCGTAACCGGCTGGTATTTCCAGTTCGGTACGGGTGCGGTTTTGATGCGCGTACTCGTTCACGCGAGGCAAGCGGCGCTTGGTAGCGTCAATCTTGTCGTGGGCGTAAGGCTGCTCCAGGTTCAGGTTCACGTAGATTTCGTCGTCGAGCTTCTGCACATAGTCTTGCAAACGGTACTCGTAGTCGATGGTCAAGGGCTTGTCGTGGGTATCGAGGTGGCTGACCTTGTAGCTATCCACGAAGAACTTGTTGTTGCCTCGTTCCAGCAGCGCCTTCACGTACTTGTTTTCCTGCTGCTGATCGAGGCCATCAAGGGCATAGCTCTGCCGCACCTTCGCGTAACCGCTGAGTTGCATGCTGCCTTTGCCACGCAGCCCACCCTTATCGTCCAGCATCAGCGCCGACACGTCGGAAATAGGGCTCCGGTCTTTCTCCATCACCGGCACGCCCACCACTTTGCAGTTTTTACCGTCGATTGCCAGCAAGGCTTCTTTGCCTTGAATGAAGGACGAGGGCATCCCAAACGGCATGTATTTGTTGGTGGCATCGAGGAAAACATACTTGCCAGGGCTGGCTTCGTACGTCGTTATCATATGGTTGTCAACGCCGGGTGTGGCTAGCTCGGAGTAGCGGTAAGGCAGGTCGCGGGTTCCTATCCAGGTGAGGTAGGATTTGATGCCCGCCATGCGGAGCATCTCGCGGGTTAGGTTGGCCATGTCCTTGCAATCGCCGTAGCGCTTGGCGTACACTTGGCCGGCGTCGCGGGGAATAAACCCGCCCATGCCATTCTCGAAAGCCACGTAGCGGATATTGTCTTGCACCCAATAGTAGATGCGCTGCACCCGCTCTTGCTCGGTTTTAGCTCCCACCACCAAGGAGTCTACCACCTTGTGCAGGGCGGGGCTTTCCTTGGGGTCGAGGTTGCTCACGAACCCCGAATACAGGTTATACAACTCAGGTACGCCGGCTAGCATCTTGCGCGCCGGCCCGGCCACCGAGGGCACTTCCTCCACAAAATAGACGAGGTGCGGCAGGTAATAGGCTGCCTCCGGGCCGTTGTCGTCGCGGGGCGGGCTTGGCAGGTTTTCGGCAGTCCACCGGTAGGTTACCAGATTGCCTTTTTCCTGCTTGGTGAAGTTGATGGGCGTATTCTCGACGTGAAACAGCTTGTAGTTGACTTTGATGCTGCGCGGCGCTGTAATCGTTAGCTCGGCATGCCGCATTGGCACGTGCGCTCCGAAATAGAACGGCGTCAAAAAGCGCGGGTCGGGGTGGCGCACGGTATAGTCCGTGATGGTGCGCGCCCCCGGCGACACGGCCGGAAAGCTGAACGTAGTAGCGCGGGTATCATCGTAGAATATACCCGACTGCAGCTCGAACTTCTCTTTGAAGTCGGTCACCTTAACCGCTTTGTAGCCGTTGCCGGCGGGCACCATCGTGCGGGCCTCCAACTTCTGCAACCGGCTGAAATGCGAATTGAATACCCGGTCGCTGGCATAAGCCACCGATTGGGCATCGAGGTGCAGCATATCTTGGTAATGACGCGCCAAAATCACCACCGAGTCGCCTTTTAACTCCAGGGTTAGGTCGGTGCGGTAATCTAGGTACACTGCTTTCTCGCCGGGAAATTGCGCCTGCATTTGAGCAACCAATTGCGTAGGCTGCTGAGCCCTGACGGGTGCAGCGCCTAACAGCAAACCTACTTGCAATACCAGCAGCGCAGCGGCGCGGCCCACTTCCTTACTTGCCTTCATACACGTACTGGTTCCAGTGAATTTCCTTTTTGATAGGCTTGCCTTGAGGGCTATAGTACACGGTGGGCCCTGATTTCTCGCCGCTACGGTAGCTTTCTTCGCGCTCCAGCGTCCCATCGGGCCGGTAGTAGCGGCAGCGGCCGTGGCGTTCATCATGGAGATACTCTTCCTCCTCCATAAGCTTGCCCGATGAGTAATAGCTGGTCAGCTTACCGGTTATTAAGCCGTCGACGAGCGTCATGCGCCTAAACACTTGCCCGGAGCTGTAGTAGACTGTGCGAGTTCCATCCCGCATGCCGCCCTTGATGGTTTCCTCTAGCGCAGGCTTACCGTTGGCAAAACTAGTTTTGATAGTCCCGGCCATGTGCTCGATGCGCTGCCAAGGTCCGGCCGGGTCGCGCCCGTCGCGGAAACCGACCAAGTCGCCCCGCTCGAACAGTTTTTCCACCAGCAGTTCGCCGTCTGGGTTGTAGAAGCGGCTTACGCCTTGCTCGGCCCCGTAGAGAAAATGCCGCACCACATCCAGCTGACCGTTTTCATAGTAATAGCTCACGTCGCCGTCGATGCTGCCTTGGCGGTAAAATGCTTTAAGCTGTAGCTGCCCCGATGCGTAATACTCGCGCCACTCCCCATCCCGCTGCCCACCCACGAAGTTTCCTTCTCTACTTGCCTTGCCATTGGGGTGGAAAGACTTGTATGCCCCTTCCCGCATGCCGGCCACATAGTTGGAACTGATTTCGGGCTTGCCAGAACTATAATACCACGTAGAAGGCCCTTGGTACTCGTAGCAAGCCAGAGCTGCGCGGTTGCGCAGCTTACCGTTGGGATAGGCTAACGTCGACTCTTTGGTGTCGGGCTGTAGCACATTGCGGCTAACTACTTGCCCAGTGGTGTCATAGGTCGACACCTGCACTTGGCGCCCAAACTCATACAAGCGCGACTCCGTGAGTTTGCCGTTGGGGTCAAGGCTACGGGTCAGGCCATTTTTCTGGCCTTTGTGCATTTCGTATTCTTCGCTCACGCGGCCGTCGGCGTAATAATCGCGCCAGGGTCCTTGCAGTTGCCCGTTGCGGTAGTAGCCCGTTTGGGATGGTTTACCGTCGCGGTAATACATCATGAAAGACCCATCCAGCAGGTCGTTGTGGTAGGTAGATTGGCTCTTGAGTTGGCCGTTAGCGTAAAAGTCTTCTGCAGTGCCTTCGAGTAACCCTTTCTGATAGTGCCGTATCCGCTGCACCCGACCGTTGGCATAGGCCCAGCGCCATTCGCCGTCCATTTGCCCGTTCAAGTAGTTGCCGCTGCCTTTCGAAACACCGTCAACATTCAGCGTTGGCACGGTCACGCGGCCCTTTTTAACGGGAGTATCAAGGAGGGCACGGCCATTAGCCGGATCATAATAGCGCTGACGCGTGACGCGGCCATGCTCGTAGTCGATATCAGAATAGAGCCGGCCCTGGTAGTTGTAGTCGTGGTAGGTGCCGTGCAATTCGCCAGCTTCATCGAAGGTTTTTTCTACACTGAGCTTGCCATCCGGGAAAAATTCTTTCCAGGTTCCGGTGCGCTTGCCGTGCGTAAACGTGCCGCTAATCTCCACTTGCCCGTTCGAGAAATACTCGGTGTAAGAACCGTGCAGTTCGCCCCCATCATACGAGCCGCGCTTTTCGGGCGTGCTGTCAGCGTAATTCACTTGGAATGGCCCCTGTTTTTTGCCACCCACGTAGTTGTACTCATACTCCACGGTGCCATTCGGGTACAGCGTGGTTTGCGGGCCTTCCTGCTTGTCGTCGCGGACCTGCACGCGCATCAGCGGCTTGCCGTTGGGATGAAAGGTGTTGTAAGCACCGTGCAGCAGCCCCTGCCGAAAAGTGCGCACTTCCGTTAGGGTGCCGCAGTAGTTGAATAGCTTCATCTCGCCGTCGGTCTTGTCGTGCGCATAAGTCATTTCCGCCGACGGCACTCCGTTGTCGTGGAACTCGCGCACCGGACCATGCACTTCACCATTAACGTAAGTGGCAGTTCGGGTGAGTTGGCCGTTCGGCCCGTAGTTGCGCCAAACTCCCGTGCGCTTGAAGTCGGCGCCGTAGCTGCCTTCTTCCTCCACTGCTCCATCTGAGGTTAAGTAAGTCCAGGGCCCCGTGAAATGGCGCTCCTTTCCTTCTATAGTGCCCGCGCCCAACCCTTGCAAATTTCCTTCGTCACCAAACCAGCCGTCCACAATTGCAGTTTTGCCTTCGCGGACTACAGGTTGCTTGTCGCGGAAACGGAGCAAGGCGGGCGAAAGCACTTGGTACAGCTTCTCGACTTTGCTTTTGTTGCTCTTCACCCACTGAGCGGCCTTCGTATCGTCGGCAGAAGCTAGGACGAGGTAAGTACCGGTGGTTAAGTTGTCGCCCTGACGCAAGACTTCCACCAAAGGTGCGTAGAGGCGCACCCACAAGTCATCGGCGGGTGTGGCCGTAGTTGGAAACTTCTCTACCAGCAACTGCACCTGCTTCACCAGGTCGGCGCTAAACTTCACTTTCGAAACGTAGTCTTTTCGCAGCGCTACTTTGGAATCGAGCAGCAAGTCCAGCTCCTTGAAAGCCTCATTGCTAGTTAGAGCAGAAATACGGTCAACATCTTTAACTTCCACCGTATGGGAGGCGTGCTGTTCCAGTTCTACCAGCACATCGTGGCTGCTCGGGCCGTCGGGCAGCACCAGCAGATACGCCAGCAAACTAAGCATAGCGTGGCTGGTCTGCCCCTGCCGCGATGCTAGTTCGGCTAATACATAATGGCTGGCTGGATGCGCAGGGCGTAGTTCCAAGCTACGCTGCAGGCTCGCTAGCCCGGGCTGAAATTTCTTGGCCGCAATCTGGGCTACTGCTTGGTTGTACCACAAGCTTTGGTAGTAAGGAAACAGCTTCAAGCCCGCCTGGAAAGCAGCTAGTGCTTTGTCTGAATGCTTTAATTCATCTTCGGCCGAGCCGAGCGTGATGTATGGCTGGGGATCAGAAAAGTGCAAGGCCAGGGCCCGGTTAGCGGCATCCGCAGATTCCTGATAACGCTTGGCCGCTAAGTAAGTAAGCGACAGTTCGGCCTGCACCGATGCATACAGAGAGTCTCCGGGCGTGACGGTGGAGTAGCGGGCAATAGCGGCATCAAATTCGTCTTTGTCGTGCAGCTTAACGCCTTCTTTCAGTACTTCAGCTGAATTGATAAGTGGCGGCAACCCACTCGATGCTGGGCCTTGTGCATAAGCAGCGCAAGCAGCTAAAAGCAGCGCGCAGGTTGTACTATAAGGTAAAAGGTGCATCTAATTAAATAATCAAACAATGCTAATTCAAGAGGCATGCCCACTATTACAAAGCGGATATTCTTACAATAATACACAACAGACCCTCCTTCTGAAACAGTCAGAGGGGTTCTCATAAATAATATTTTTCAGGTAGGGCTTGCTATCTACTGCTTTCTACTGCCCAGCTGCTTTCTTTTGCTTGGGAGCTGGAGCAAGCGGATACACGGTTAGTTCGCGGTAGCCATACGTAGGGTCAGGCTCGCGACGAAAATCGAGCTGTTCCAACACGCCTATTACCACTTCGGCCGTGGTGTAGATCAGGTTGCCATCCAGCAAATGCCCGCCTAAGGTTCGTCCTGTCGAATCGGATACGGCCAAGTGCAAATGGCTGCCATTGGTAGAAAGCGTACCAACCAACGACACTATCTCGAAATGGCCCCGGTACACAGTTGGGTTTTCTTGGTTGGCCAGCCGCAACGTAGCTTGGGTGAGGCTGCCTACACACGTTACCATAGCTCCTGCCCGAATTTGATGCTGCCGCACGAAAGCATCGAGTTGCTGCCGCAAATCCTGACCAGGCGTTAGGCGCAGCGCGTAGGTGCGCATAGGGGAGGCAGTAGGCTTGGCAGGTAACGCAGTGGGCATAACAGCGGGGGTTTGAGCGAAAAGAAAAGCCGGCCACAAAACCAGCAGCAAGATCAAGCGCATCAAGTAAGCAGTTGAGTAGGCTGTAAAGAACGAATAAGCGGCGCAAACATAAACGGGCCGCGAGCTTCGTCACAGTGGTTACTTACCACTACAACTTAGCCCGCGGCCCGTTTATGTTTGCGCCGCCTGATTAGCCTTCTGTGTTAGCAGAAGTTACAGATAGTCTTACCGATTGAAACGCACGTTGCCATAGCGCACCCGAATGTTGACGTTGCTGGCAGCCGGAGCGCCGGTTTTCACCACATTGAAGGTGCCTTGCATATCGCTGGAAACGGGGCTGGTTTCTTCGGAAGCCACGCGCACCAACTTCTTGTCTACCAAGAGCTTACCATGTTGCGTATTTACATCGAAATTGAAGCCAGCTTCGTCTTCGAAGTTCAATAGGATAGTGCTGTAGCCGCCGTCCAAGTTGATCTGACGGAAGTTGCGCCCTGTATTGCGCACCTCGAAGTTGGGGCAATACTGCACCGTCATATCCAACTGGTTGCTGAGCTTATCGATGCTGAATTTCGAGTAGCCTGAGGTGCCACGTAAGTTACGCACAGTACCCAGGGCCACGTCGCCATATTTGCTATGTACCGTGAGGTCCTGCACTATCCCGATGTTGATATCAGAGTAGTTGTTGCGCAAATCTACGTTCTGACCACCGTCGAGGCGCAGGCGAGAGTACGAGGCATCAATACCCGCTTGGCGCACATACGGTATGGCAGCTTGGCCATTGCCAATGCGCAGTAGGTTTTGGCTTCCTTCGAGGCGCCCAGTACGCAACGTACCGTACTCAACAGCCAGTTCGGTGGAGCCGCTTAGGTCGCCTAGAATGCTTACTTCCCCAAACGTGTTATGAATGTTCAAGGGGGTGTTCCGAGGCAGCCAGATGGTGTAGTTCACCTCGTAAAGCTTAGTCCGGCTCCAGCATCCGTGCGGCATTGTGCTGAACTTCGACTTGGCCGATACGCCCCCGGTGGTTGGATCAGTTTCCAGCAGCTGCACCTGAATCATTTCCTGTAGCTGCTGGGCTTTCTCGTCGGTGTCGGCGCGGGTAATGATGTCCACATCAGTCCGAATTTCTGACCGGCTCCACACATTAACCTGTACCCGGCCGTAGCGGGTAATTAGGTTAAAAGGCTTGCCGTTGGGCACCGCAAAGGTGCGGCTTAGCTTGCGTGTCCGTTCGGCAGCGGGCAGGGCCGTTCCATCATTCTGCTGCTCTTGCTGAGGGTCCTGGCCCAAAGAAGCTTGCTGTCCTTGCTGGCAACGCCCATCTACTGGCACCTCTGGCCCACCACCTTGAGGCCAGAAAGTCGGAATTTCCGCCCCGGACTGCTGATAGTACTGAACATCAGTTGCGGGCTGCGTGCGAACCGGTTCCTTTGTTTGCTGCTGCGCCTGCACGGTATTGCCGGCCACTACTAGGCAGCTTACCGCCAGCACACGGCTGGTCCACAGAAAAGTGCGGCGGGAATAGTTCATGGCATCGGGTGATTGTCGGCAACCATCATCGGTTGGGCATGGTACTCTTGTACCTGCTCGCGGGTGCGGGTCTGCTGGTTCAGAATGTCGAGGCGAATTTGCAGGTTGCGGTTCATGGCTTCCAACACTACATCAGGCTCCGGATTGCGGTAGAGCTCAACCTTCAGCTGACGATAGGTGGAATCCAGACTAGCTAGTTCACGCTGCCAGTCGGCCGTGGACGGAGCGCTGGCTACGGCCGTGGCCGCTTCAAGCTGACGCAACTCGTTTTGCCGCTCGCTGATTTCGGCTGCATAGTAGGTTTCCATGCGGCGCACGGCAGTACCTAAGTGCTGCGCTGGTGCTTCCGTTGAATTAGCCACCGGCGAAGCACCAAAGTATAAGCCGGCACTCAGGTCCTCCAACTCGGTGCTTGGCGCAGCCAGCACCAGCGGCGAAGTGCCTGTATTGGCCCAGCCAATTGCCTGCTGTTGCTTGTTCCATACGGCACCAACACCAGCCATCAGCAAGAGTGCTACTGCCGCGGCCACACCAGGGCGTGGCAGCCAGCTGTGGGTACCAGCAACTTTAACTGGTTTTGCCGGCGTGGCTTCTGGCGTTTCAGGATACAGTTTTACAATGCGCAACGATTCACTAGCAGCCGCTTCTTCGGAGACGGGAGCTACAGCGCTGGCCGTGGGTGCAGCCAGTTGCTGTTCGATGTCATCCCACAAATCCGGGCGCGGCTCGAACGCATCGAACTTGGCGCGGTGCCGCTCGATGAAATTCTCCAGTCCGGTTTCTTTGTCGTTCATAATGAGGGTGGTACTAGGCACGTGGTTTATTTCAACCCGTCGCGCCCCGTCGTTTTGGGGTGGGCGGTACACGGCAGGCGAAATAAAGTGAAGTAAGAAAGGTGTGTTTACGAAGTCAGGCCCCGCTGGCAAGCTAGTTCAAGCAGTTTTTTGCGGGCCCGGCTATACTGCGACTTAGAGGTAGATTCGGTAATACCTAAAATGCTGGCAATTTCAGCGTGGTCGTAGCCTTCGAGGAGGTATAAGGTCAGGACTACCCGATAGCCATCGGGCAATTCTTGTACGCAGCGCCGCACCACATCGGCCCGCCACTGCACGCCCTCCATGTCGGCGGCCTGATCTGGCAATTCCAAGCCGGCCGCGTCGTGCTGCTCGCCTAGAGGAACCAGTTGCAAGCGCCGATTGCGCAGGCAGTTAATACTCTTATTGATAACTATTCGTTTCAGCCAACTACCAAAAGATGAGTCGCCTTTATAACTGTGCAATTCTCGGAATGCACTCAGAAACGACTCTTGCAACACGTCCTCGGCCTCGGCGAAATCACCGGTAATCCGCAGGGAGGCGTTGAACATGGCTTTCGAATAGCGCTTATAAATTTCGGCCTGCGCCCGTCGGTCGCCCAGGCGGCACCGCTCGACCAGCGGGGCGTTGATATCGGTATACGCAAAAGCTTCCATAGCGTCGGGCGAAGGCAGCGAATTAGAGGATGGATGATCGTAAATATCCAACTTTCTGGGCAAAGCCGCTAGAGGGTGGCGGTCATGCAGGAGAAAGACTTAGCTACTTAAGGTGAGGTTGCACAGCATCAGTAAAATTTCAAACAGTCGGCACTTTCGCCGGCGGCTGTGTTGCCTAAGCTGGCTTCACTAAATGCAGAAAACACACAACGCAATAGGCCTGCCTAGTAGTACTAAGCAGGCCTATACAAGGGAAACGAAAAGGAATATTATTTAAACATCAAACTTAATGCCCTGCGCTAAGGGCAACTGGGTGCTGTAGTTGATGGTGTTAGTTTGACGGCGCATGTACACACGCCACGCGTCGGAACCGGACTCCCGGCCGCCGCCAGTTTCTTTCTCACCACCAAAAGCGCCCCCAATTTCTGCGCCACTCGTGCCAATGTTGACGTTGGCAATTCCACAATCGGAGCCGGTATGGGCAAGGAAGGCTTCGGCCTCGCGCATGTTCAGCGTGAATATGCTGGACGACAAGCCCTGCCGCACGCCATTTTGCAGATCTATGGCTTCCTCCACCCCGCCGTTGTACTGAATCAGGTACAGGATCGGCGCAAAGGTTTCCTCCTGCACCATGTGGTAATGGTTTTCAGCCTCTACTAGCGCCGGCTGCACATAAGTGCCGGTCTCGTAGCCCGCACCCGACAGCACTTCGCCACCGACAAGTAGTTTGCCACCTTCAGCCTGCACCTCTTCGAGGGCTTTGGTGAAGTTCTGAACGGCCTGCTGATCAATCAGTGGGCCAACCAGCGTGCCTTCCTGCAAGGGGTTGCCAATGGGTAGGTTGGGGTATATTTTCAAAAGGCGAGCCTTCACCTCCTCAAATACACTGGCATGAATAATAACCCGCCGCGTAGTGGTGCAGCGCTGTCCGGCCGTACCTACTGCACCGAACACAATGGCTCGGATAGCAATGTCGAGGTCGGCGTGCTCGGTAACGATGATGGCGTTGTTGCCGCCAAGTTCCAGCAAAGCGCGCCCAAGCCGGGCACCTACGACTTCGCCTACTTTCTTGCCCATGCGGGTGCTACCCGTAGCTGACACCAGCGGCACGCGGCTGTCAGCGGCCATCTGCGCCCCAATTTCGGCTTCCCCAACAACCAAGTTGAAGATGCCTTCTGGCAGTTCGTTTTCGCGCAGCACGTCGGCCAGAATATGCTGCACGGCTACTGCGGTAAGTGGGGTTTTCTCAGAGGGCTTCCAAATGCATACATCACCGCACACAGCAGCCAGCATAGCATTCCAACTCCAGACAGCTACCGGGAAATTAAAGGCCGAGATAATACCAACTATGCCCAGTGGGTGGTACTGCTCGTACATGCGGTGCGCAGGCCGCTCCGAGTGCATGGTGAAGCCGTGAAGCTGCCGCGAGAGGCCCACTGCAAAGTCACAGATGTCTATCATCTCCTGCACTTCGCCGAGGCCCTCCTGCAAGATTTTGCCCATCTCGTAGCTTACTAGCTTACCTAGAGGCTCCTTGTATTGGCGAAGCTTATTGCCGATCTGCCGCACTATTTCTCCGCGCTTCGGAGCAGGCACGGTGCGCCAGGTAATAAATGCTGCTTGTGCTGTTTCAACTACGTGGTCGTAGTCGGCGGCGGTGGCCAATGCTACCGTCCCGATACGGCGGCCGTCGGCGGGCGAATGGATTGTTTTGGAAGGGCTATCCGCGGCGCTGCCCCATTGCAAACCCGTACTCCAGGCTCCATTGGTGGCTTGTATACCTAGCTCACGCAGCACCTGTTGAATACCATGTGGATCATGTTCTTGCACGTCGGTGCCAGTGGCGGCCGCTTCTTCTAAGGCTTGTTTCATGATATGAGGAATAGGATGGGGTTGGGTACAGCAAAGGTACTCTGCTTCCAGAACTAAGATTGACAACACCGTGCACAACGATGACCTGCCTATCTAGGTGATAAGGCCACATTACTTCAGCCAAAACCACGCAATGGCATTTTTTCAATAATTAAATAAATCTAATTCTTGCTTACTTTGCATGCAAACCGTGTTACTGATCTGCTTGTCATAGAAAAACAAATTATTTATCATTACGTCAGATTTCAAGACACTTTGTACTATGCCGTCTCCCACCTCCGCTACTATACCTGATACAACCTATACAGATTATCTTAATCTTACTTATCGCCCCGACTTACAGACGGTTGTATTGCGCTGGTTGCGCGATGTTTCATTTCCTGAATTACAACTAGCGCACCGTGCGGCTTTAGAGCTCACAACATATCATAAAGCCAGCTTTTGGTTTGTGGATGTGCGACGTAGACTAATAGTTAATAACACTCATACTCGTTGGCTGACTGATGAATTTTTCCCGCATGCAGCAACTCAATCACCAACAGGCAATCTGCGAATTGCTTACCTCACGTCTCCTAACCGACAACGGATTATCGACGACGATTCCGATATGCAGCTCACAATTGCCCGTGCCGCAAGCACTAGCCAGCCTTATCGTTTGTGTACCTTCGTCGACGAAGCTTCCGCTATGTCTTGGCTGCTGAATGGCTAATTAGTTGGTTTACACTTGGCAAGGAGCCTTCTACTCAATATGTTCACTAAAAATGGAGGTTGAAATCAACAATCACTCTGTCGTCGGCTTTCGTAAGGCTATCTTATTACGATGTCTGTCGGGAGAAAGCTTGCTCTAATCATCAAGTGTAACCCGACAAACGTATGCAGCCTCAAACCTCTACCATCGCCGACCATCTTTCTCTTACCTATCGCCCTGATTTGGGTGTACTTATTGCGCGGTGGCAGCGCCCTGTAACCTTAGAGGAACTACAAATCGGTTATCGGGCCTTGGCTGACGAAGCGGAGCGTGTCGGGACAGTACGATGGTTGCTCGACACCCGAGCCCTGACTCTAAGCAAAGAAGCTGGCCAATGGGTGAACGATATGTTTTACCCCACCCTGGCATCTCGTTTCAACCAACCTTTGCGTATGGCCTATATGGTCCCCCCCGATAGCCAGCGCCAACTGCGGACCGATGCCGAAATGGCCGCACTTCTCGAACGGTTCGAACAAACGATGTATCCGTATTGCTTTCAGCTTTTCGATCAAGAAGGGGAAGCGCAAAGCTGGCTAGCTACCCCAATTACTTAGGGCGAAGACAACGACTACCAATGAAGCTGTTCCTTTTCGGGAACTGTCCTTTGTTGAGAGTACTATCCACTTTGCCACATAAACGCAATAAATTAGTAGAAGCATATACAATAGCTACTCTTGTATTCTATCCTTTAGCCTGCCCTCATTATTTGCTGTGCTAAACTCTTATCTTATACCCTTGGTCTAACATCTATATGCACGCCGTAATGTCAGCCGTTACTTGCTCGATCCAGTACCGACCAGACCTGGACATTCTGGTGGTGCGTTGGCCTGATGATGCGGCCTTGCTGCAATTGCAAGCCGACTTCACGGCCGTATTGGCTGCTGCTCAGCAGCACAATGCTGCGCGCTGGCTTCTCGACGTGCGGCGGCGAGAGCATATCAGCGTAGAACTAGGTCGCTGGACTACCACCCTTTTCTATCCGCAAGCAGCAAGTCGCTTGGCACCTCAAGTGCTTCATATAAGTGTGCTCTGCTCTCCAGCCCGCATGGCCGTTTACGCCGGAGACCCTGTTCAGATGCAATATCTTACGTTTGGTTTGGCTCCTGAGCGCCCCTATTTTATGCGCCTTTTCGGCGACGAAGGTTCGGCCATGGAATGGCTTCGTACGAAAGCGTAAACCTGATTAGCCACGCATTGTAACCCGACTGCACACTGACTTTTGACTGTATACAAAAAAAGCCTCTGCTATTCGGCAGAGGCTTTTTTAATTAAGAATACTTGAAATTACTCGGCTTGCCCAATGGGGTAATACGCCTTACGACCGTCAGGATAAACACCTTCTACAAGGGCACCTTCGCTGTCTTTAGCCGCTTCGAGGAACTTCTCTACATCTTGAGGCTTCGTTACCCGATTCTTGTCGATGCGCGTAATGATGAAGCCGTCGGCGATGCCAGTTTCACGGAAATTAGATTTGCCGATACCGCTGATCTTAGCACCACCATCCAAACCAAGCTTATTCATCTCCTGCTTGGTTACGGGTGCCAGCGTAGCACCTTCGTACTTAATGGCTTTGCTAACTTCCTCCCGAATGATATCCGTGGTGCCAGTAGCGTTGCGCAGAGTAGCAGTAGCGGTCCGAGCATCATTACCACGCAGGTAAGTTACCTTAATCTTGTCGCCAGGGCGGAAGCGGGCTACTTGCTCCTGAAGCTGAGACGAGGTGTTCACCTTGGTGCCGTTGATTTCAGTGATGATATCACCGGGCTTGATACCAGCCTCCGATGCCGAACTACCCTCCGTCAGAGACTGAACATAGACGCCATTGAGCGTAGGGAGCTTTTTCTCGGAAGCCAGCGTGGCATCAACTTCCTGGATGCTCACACCCAAGAGGGCGCGCTGTACCACTTTATACTTCAGCAGGTCGTCGATTACTTTGCTCACGATAGAGCTAGGCACGGCAAACGAATAGCCTACAAACGAACCAGTTTGAGAAGCAATAGCCGAGTTGATACCAATCAGGTCACCGTTCAGGTTCACAAGAGCACCACCAGAGTTACCAGGGTTCACGACAGCATCGGTCTGCAAGAACGACTCGATGCCCATACCTTTCTGGTCGCGCAGGATGCTGATGTTACGCCCTTTGGCCGAGATAATACCAGCTGTAACCGTAGAGTTCAGGTTGAAAGGATTGCCTACCGCCAGTACCCACTCCCCTACTTTCACTTGGTCGGAGTTGCCGTAGCGGATGAAAGGCAGGTTGTCGGCCTTTACCTTGAGCAACGCCAAGTCGGTGGTTGGGTCAGTGCCTACTAGTTCGGCGTCAAACTTACGCTTGTCGTCCATTATCACCGTAATCTTGTCAGCCTTGTCGATTACGTGATTGTTGGTAACGATATAACCATTGGCAGCAATGATAACGCCCGAGCCAGAGCCCTGCTGTACCCCTTGGCCACGGCCATGATATTGTTCGAAATCGTCGCCAAAGAACTGCCGCAAGAACGGATCCATCTGAGCACCGCCCTGGCTAGGCTTCGGAGCATACTCAGTTGTGACGTGCACCACAGCCGGCGTCACCGATGCTGCCGCCGCCGTGAAATTAAGACCTTCGGGTACCACGTAGTTGCTGCTGCGCAGCTCACTCGTGTACCGAACGTTAGGGTCAGCAGCCACGGTTTGAGGCGTAATCGCACGCTCGGGTTCCAGCAGCTTGTACCCACCCACTGCTACACCGCCGCCAAGAATGGCAGAGCCTAGCAGACCGAGCATCATTTGTTTTGCTTGCATGGGTAATATGATAGTTGAAGAAGAAAAAGAAGAGAACCTAATTTACAAATCCAGCATGAAAAGCAAATGAAACTACTTGCTTATTCCGCTGCAAACGAAAGATGCGTACCAAGTAGTATTGGGTTGCATCCAAGGAAGGTTTTTAGTTACTCTAGCTGATTTCCAGTTGTTGTTCTACGTCTCTCGGAACGACAACTAAAAGCTAACGAGGAAGTAACTACCAGCTATATATACAACACTTAAACCAAGTAAAAAGGCACCCAAACGGATGCCTTTTTTTCAGTTTTTTCGGTGCTTAGCGCACTTCGATGTGATGTTTCGTCACTTTCTTGCTGTCAAAAGGTAACGTCACGCGCAGGATGCCGTCGGTAAGTTGAGCATCAATAGCGGTTACATCAACGGTGTCAGGGAGGCGGAAGCTACGCGTGAAGCTGCCGAAGCCGGTTTCAACACGGCGGAACTTAGGAGCATTCTCTTCAGCTACCGGAGCCTTGCGCTCGCCACTGATTACCAGTTGGCCTTCCTGAAAATCGATTTTTACGTCCTCTTTCACTACGCCAGGTAGCGCTAGGTGCAGTTCGAAACCTTGCTCAGATTCCAGCACGTCGGCGGCAGGTACGAAAGATTTAGCGGGGTCCGTAACAGCTGGCAGGGTGTCGCGCAGCATATCATTCAACAGAGAGTTGAAAGTGCGGGTAGACCGGAGAGTAGGACGGTTGTTATACAGCAGAGTTGCCATGGTAATAGGTTCTATTTTGAAGTCAGAAGTTGATGTTTCCTTTGCAGGTACAACCACTATCTATAAAATCTATACCAAAGGTATTTGACCTACTACCTTTAAGACATTATGTCCTATTTTTGAAAATTTGTCTTAGCTAATATTAAATCCCAATGTTCAAAAAGTGCGCTTAGAGCATTTCAGCCAATAAAAACAGTTTAAAACGAATCAGACATATTGTCCGCATTTGCAATTAGTGTTGCGTCGGAAGCTGCCGCCGCTCAAAAGGTTCACCACCCCTAAATAAGGTTAGACGCATATCTAGCCCGATTATAGGCGCGATAAAATTTGTTCGCCCACCGCTCGTTTGGTTGCCAAGGGCATCGAACTGCGGCAGCGTGTTGAGGTAGGTTGACTGAGATGCTACCCAGGGCGTAAAGTCGAAATGTTGCGAAACCCGCACACCTACCTCGGCCCGTAAGGTGCCAAAGTCAATAACTCGTTCTTTCAACTCTGTTTCTTCACGCTGTAAGCGCAGATAGGCCCCTGCTTCATAGGCCAGTCGAGGGCGAATGGCTGTGTGCTCGCCTAGGGGGAAAACCCGGTCTAAATCGAGGCGCAGGCGGGTGATAGCACGGCTCTCAAAATTTTCACCGCCCGGAACGAAATACTCTATTCCAAGGCGCTGCCGAAAATTGAAGCTACCCAACGTGCTCCAGTGGCGCAGGAACAGCTCGGGAATAAGGTCAGTGTATAACTTACCTACATCTCCGCCTCCGCTATACCCATTGTAGAACTCGGCCCGGAGCGTAGCACCTCCGCTCCATTGCTGGTCCCAGAATCGCTCGTACCCCACGTTCAGTCCTACACGCTCAACATCAAACCCTCGCGAAGTTCCTGTATAAAGCGGAGCCCGCAGGCCAATTAGCAGGTAGTCATCGCCTTTGAGGGCTACCTCTGTTTGTAGCTCTGGCAACAGCGATGTATTCGTGATACTACGGCGTTGCGCAGTAGTCGAAACAGCACAGAATAAGCTGAATACTAGTGGCAAACAGTACAAGTAGCGCATATGACAAAACTATAATAAAGTATACTGCTTAGCTTCTCCTCTTCGAGCGTCAACTTTGAGGCACATTGCACCTCTGCCTTAGCTACCCGCTCATGCAAGCGGGTAGCTAAGGTTTATGTTTAGCTGAAATCACCTGTGCAGGCAGCCAACGTTAGCAACGGCTTAACCGCGGCTGTATGCTATTGACCTGCCAACTCGTTCAGCGTGAGCCACGCCATTAGACCGGGTCCTGTTTCCAAGGACTTGGGCTCGATGTCGAAAGTAGGCGTGTGCACAGAAGAAGAGAAGCGGCCATCATCGGCACGGGTCCCGAGGCGGTAGAAGCAAGCATCAGCGGCTTGCGAGAAGTAGGCAAAGTCTTCGGCGGCCAGCCACTGGTCGAGTTCGATTACGTTTTCAGCACCTAAGTACTGTTCGGCAGCGGCGCGAATACGGGCGGTTAGTTGAGGCTCGTTCTCCAAGTACGGGTAGCCCCGCCGGATTTCCAGCTCGCACGTAGCGCCCATCGACTCAGCTAAGCCTTCGCAGAGACGGCGCAGGTGCTCGTGCGCCTCGTTGCGCCACTCCTCATTTAAGGTCCGAAAAGTGCCTTCAATGTATACTTCGTTGGGAATAACGTTGGTGGCACCGTTGGCAATAACTTTTCCGAACGACAGCACGGAAGGCATTTTGGGGCTGGCACGGCGGCTCACAATCTGTTGAGCGGCCACAATAATGTGCGCCGCTACCAGCACAGGGTCGAGGTTCATTTCGGGCATGGCCCCATGGCCACCTTTGCCGCGCACCGTCAGGTACAGTTCGTCGGTGCTAGCCATGTAGCGACCCGGCCGGATGCCAATCTGCCCGGCGGGCAGCATCGGGAAGACGTGCTGGCCAAGCACGCTGGCCGGCTTAGGGTTTTCCAGTACCCCTTCTTTGATCATCAGCGACGCTCCGCCCGGCAGCAATTCCTCGCCTGGCTGAAACATCAGCTTTACGGTGCCCTCAAACTCGTCGCGCAATTGCGTCAGGATGCGGGCTGTGCCGAGCAACGACGACGTGTGTACGTCGTGGCCGCAGGCATGCATCACGCCAGGATTCGTGGATTTGTAAGGCACCTCATTCTGCTCGGTGATAGGCAATGCGTCCATATCGGCGCGCAGAGCTACGGTCCGAGTGCCAGGGTTGCGGCCTTCGATAAGCGCCACCACGCCGGTGTTGGCAATCGGCTGCGGGGAGAGGCCTAGCTTAGTTAACTCAGCCGTGACAAAAGCGACGGTGTTAAATTCCTTGAACGAGAGTTCTGGATTGGCGTGTAGGTGCTGGCGTAAGGCTACCGTGTCGGCGGCTGTTTCAGTTGCCAGGGCTTTGATACGAGGAAGCAAGTGTTGCATAGACAGACAGAAACACCACCCGTAAGTTGGTGCATAGTTGAATGAGGCCGCAAGATACTCTAACCCAACGGGCATCGATAGCCGGTACCAACAGTTTGCCGACTGAACGTCGGTATTGC
Organism: Hymenobacter sp. YC55; assembly: GCF_029433095.1. Lineage (GTDB taxonomy): Bacteria > Bacteroidota > Bacteroidia > Cytophagales > Hymenobacteraceae > Hymenobacter. The sequence continues at coordinate 968,565 of NZ_JARNTX010000002.1, read as the reverse complement.
CCTAGTAGGCCGCCTTGTTCAAGAGCACTTGCATGGATTCCAATTCGGCTTTGGGAGCCAGGGGGCGTATGCGCATCATGGCTTGCTCGGCCTCCAGGCGGGTTAGGTAGTCGCCGACGTGCAGGCGGAATACGGGCTGCTTGAACGTGAGGTAATCCGTTTCGTCGGGGTAGCGGCTGATGATGGCGCGGCGCACTGCCATAGCTTTCTCACGCTCCAATCCTACGTAAGCCAGAATACGATACCCTTGGGCATACTTTACGTTCTGGTTGGTATAGGCCTGGTCGCGCAAGCGCTGCTCTATTTGCGCGTTTACGTGGTTGGTAGGTGCTACCACAGGCTTAGGTGCCGGAGCAACAGGCTCTTTGGGCGCAGGAAATGTGGGCCGATACCGGCTTACATCTTCAACAGTACCTGCTTGACCTGTCTGAGCTTGAGAATTCCGCACCTTGGAGGTATCGGCGGGGGTTGCGGTGCTGGTGGCCACCGGGGCCGAAGTGGCACAGGCACCTAATGCAAACAAAGTGGAAAGCAATAACACGTTACGCAGTAATGGTAGTATCATCTTCATGAAGCAAAACGAGGCTATTAGACGAGCCGATTCGGTCGGCGCCAGCAGCTATGAGGGCCAATGCTGCGGTGCGGGTGCGAATTCCGCCAGCTGCCTTGATGCGAATACTAGCGGGCAGAGACTGCCGCATCAGCATCACATCTTCTACCGAAGCCCCGCGGCTGGCAAATCCGGTTGACGTCTTCACAAAGTCGGCACCAGCTTCTTCGCATAGCTCACAGGCCAATACAATCTCGTCTTCTGAGAGTAGGGCAGTTTCAATAATCACTTTCAACAGCGCCCCGCGCAAGTGGCATAACTCCGCCAACTGGCCAATTTCCTCTTCCACTTCCTCTAAATGCCCCGCTTTCAACGCCCCAATGTTGATAACCATATCTAGCTCGGTAGCGCCTTCGGTCAGGGCTTGATGGGCTTCAAAAAATTTCACCTTCGCCAACTGATACCCGAGCGGAAACCCTACTACCGTGCAAACTGCCACGCCAGAATTGCGTAATTGCTCGGCTGCTTGGCGAACGTAACACGGTGGCACACATACAGTGGCAAAGTGATATTCCGCGGCTTCAGCGCAAAGCTGGCTGATTTGCTCGGGGGTGGCATCGGGTCGGAGCAGTGTGTGGTCGATGTGGGGAGCGAGGTTCATATCACTAAAGATAATGTCAACGAGGGATTTAGCTGTGAGTTTGCTGGAGCAGCAGGTAAACTATGTACGTACTAAAGTCGATTGGCAGACTGCTTATAACACCAAGCGGGAGCCAGCGACTTTCGCCGGCTCCCGCTTGAAGCAATTATTCAGCCGAATTTTCTAGGCTATATCTACTATTACGCAACGGTTGTTGAGCAAGTCTTCTTCTACCGTTTTGAATTTTACATCCCGCAGGATGCGGCCATCCATGTACTGCACGCTGACTTTCTCGTTGCGGTTGGCAATTTTCTGCGCCCGCGCTGGCTGCTGCTTTTCGGCAACGGCGGCCTCGTGGTCGATGTCCTCAGGACCTGCCCCCAACGATACCGACGATACTTCCTTCTCAGCCTTTAGCTTGGGCATAGGGGCTGGAGTGGGTAGTTCATCTTCGATGTAAAACTCGGGGTCGTTGGTGCCTTCGGCGCCGGCTTGTACGGGCACATCGGCGCGGAACAAGAAGGCGAGTGTCTCCTCGTTCACTTTACCAATCATGCCTTTAAACAGCTCAAAGCTCTCGAACTTGTATACCAACAGTGGGTCCTTCTGCTCGTACACGGCGTTTTGCACCACTTGCTTGAGGTCGTCCATCTGGCGCAGGTGCTGAGTCCAGGCGGTGTCGATGGTCGACAGCACCACGGCTTTCTCCATGCTCCGGATGATTTCGTGGCCACCGGTGGCTTGGGAGCGGCGCAGGTTGGCTACGGCCGATACTTGCTTGCGACCATCCGTGAACGGCACGGCAACATTTTCGAACGGAGCGTTTTGCGCCAGCAGGTCGTTGACCAGCGGCATGGCGTTGGTAGCAATGTGGTCGTTCTTGCTGTGGTAGTAGCCGAGCGCCTCGTCGTAGAGCTTCTGCGTGAGCTGACCAGCGGCTAGGCCTTTCATTTCCTGCTCGGTGATGTACGTGTCGTAGCCGTAGATGCGCAGGATAGCCAGCTTGAAGTCTTCGTAGTCGCCGGAAATTTTGTGCGTAGATACCACGTCCTCGGCCACATCGTAGATCATGTTCCAGATGTCAAGCTCCAGACGCTCGCCGAACAGGGCGTTGCGGCGGCGCTTGTACACCACTTCGCGCTGGGCGTTCATCACGTCGTCGTACTCTAGCAGGCGCTTGCGCTGGCCGAAGTTGTTTTCCTCGACTTTCTTCTGCGCCCGCTCGATGCTCGACGTAATCATGGAGTGCTGAATTACCTCGCCTTCTTCGAGGCCCATACGGTCCATGAGTTTAGCAATCCGGTCGGAGCCGAATAGGCGCATCAGGTTGTCTTCCAAGCTCACGAAGAACTGCGAAGAACCTGGGTCGCCCTGGCGGCCGGCACGACCACGCAACTGGCGGTCAACGCGGCGCGACTCGTGACGCTCGGTACCAATGATAGCCAATCCGCCCGACTCCTTAGCAATGCCACGCAGCTTGATGTCGGTACCACGGCCGGCCATGTTGGTGGCAATAGTTACAGTACCTGGATGACCGGCAGCAGCTACAATCTCGGCTTCGCGCTGGTTTTGCTTGGCGTTCAACACTTGGTGCGGTATGCCGCGCAGTTTCAGCATACGGCTTACCAGCTCGGAAATTTCCACGGAGGTGGTACCCACCAGCACAGGGCGGTTGGCTTTCACTAGTTCCTGGATTTCCTCAGCTACCGCGTTGTACTTCTCGCGCACGGTTTTGTACACCTTGTCGTGCTCGTCGTGGCGCTGGATACCGCGGTTGGTGGGTATCACTACCACGTCGAGCTTGTAGATGCTCCAGAACTCGCCGGCCTCGGTTTCGGCCGTACCCGTCATGCCGCCCAACTTGTGGTACATGCGGAAATAGTTCTGTAGGGTTACGGTAGCGTAAGTCTGGGTGGCGTCTTCTACGCGCACGTTTTCCTTGGCCTCGATGGCTTGGTGCAAACCGTCGGAGTAGCGGCGGCCTTCCATTACGCGGCCAGTCTGCTCGTCCACAATCTTCACCTTGCCGTCGTCGGTCAAGATGTACTGGTCGTCACGCTCAAATAGGGTGTAGGCTTTCAGCAGCTGGTTCACGGTGTGTACCCGCTCGCTTTTCTCCTGGTAGTCCTGCATGAGCTGCTCCTTCTGGTGCAGCTTGTCTTCGTTGGTCAGCGCCTTGTTGTTTTCGAGCGCCGCAATTTCCGACCCGATGTCGGGCATGATGAACAGGTGCGGATCTTCGCCTTGAGCCGTAATCAGGTCGATACCTTTTTCGGTTAGCTCGATCTGGTTGTGCTTCTCGTCGATGGTGAAGTACAGAGGCGCATCGGCCGTTGGCATCTGGCGCGCGTTGTCTTGCAGGTAGAAGTTCTCCACCTTTTGCAGCACAGCCCGCACCCCGGTTTCCGACAAGAACTTAATCAGGGGCTTACTCTTGGGCAGGCCACGATAGGCGCGGAACAAAGCCAAGCCTGGCTCGCCTTCCTTGGTGCCTTCTTTACCTTCTTTGAGGCCTTTGCGAGCTTCCACCAAGTACTGCTGCACCAAACGCTTCTGCGCGTCCACCAGCATCTGAATGCGGGGCTTGAGCTGATAGAACTCGTGCACATCACCACGCGGCACGGGGCCGGAGATGATGAGTGGGGTCCGGGCGTCGTCAATCAGTACCGAGTCTACCTCGTCGACCATGGCGAAGTGGTGCTTGCGCTGCACCAGCTCCTGTGGGTCGCGCGCCATATTGTCGCGCAGGTAGTCGAAGCCAAATTCGTTGTTGGTGCCGTAGGTGATGTCGGCGGCGTAGGCTTTGCGACGAGCATCGGTGTTAGGCTGGTGCTTGTCGATGCAGTCTACGGTGATGCCGTGGAACTCGAACAGCGGCGCATTCCACTCCGAGTCACGCTTGGCCAAGTAGTCGTTGACGGTTACCAGATGCACCCCGCGCTGGGACAGCGCGTTGAGGAAGGCAGGCAGAGTCGAAACCAGCGTTTTGCCTTCACCGGTAGCCATTTCGGCAATCTTGCCCTGGTGCAGTACCACGCCGCCAATCAGCTGCACGTCGTAGTGCACCATGTCCCAGGTGATTTCAGCACCACCAGCAATCCACTTGTTGGCCCAAATAGCTTGGTCACCTTGGATGGTGACGTTCTTTTTGCGCGACGCGTACTCCCGGTCGTAATCAGTGGCGGTTACCACCAACTGACCGTTTTCCTTGTAGCGGCGTGCGGTTTCTTTTACAATAGCAAACGCGTCGGGCAGCACTTCCATAAGCACCACTTCCAGATCTTTGTTGCGCTGCTTTTCCAGCGCATCAATCTGGTCGAAAACCTGCTCTTTCTGCCCGATATCCAAGGTAGTATCCTCGTTGACGCGGGCGTGCAGAGCGGCTATCTGGTCGTCGATGCCTTTCAGACGCTCAGCAATGCGGGCGCGTACCTCATTGGTCCGCTCGCGCAGTTGGTCGTCAGATAGTTGTGCCAGTTTGGCATATTCGGCATTTATAAGCGCCACGTAGGGGATAATCTCCTTCAAGTCCCGGTCCGATTTGGTGCCGAAAATCTTGGCGACGGTTTTCCCTAAAAAATCAAACATGCTAGTCTATTTAAGCTGAAACGCGAGGGCGTACCTCAAATTTACGGCGTTTTTCGGGAAACTCCCGGAGCAGTACCGCATATGCGTCGCCTCGACCCTCTAAACGACGAAACCCCGCTACCTCAAAAAGAGTGCGGGGTTTCCACGAAAGAAAGGTTGTCAGGTTTTTTGGTTGGGGTTTCTGGGTGCTGAAAAGGGATTTCAGGTGTCCGCCCAGAAGAGCAGCGCGCTTTAAATTGGCACTTAATTCAACCCCAATAGATGGTATACTTTAGGAAGCTAGCGCAATAGGCTCCTCGGCCTCTTGTCTCAGCTTGTTCATCATCTCCCCTACGCATTGGTGCAGGCGCTCTTCGGCAGAAGGCAGTAGGTTGCCCTGCTTGCTACCCAATACACTGTAGGCAGGACGGGCGGCGGGCAGGCCAAAGGCTCGCATCGAGCACGCCGAAACAAATGATTGGTCCAGCCCGGCCATGTCGGCGGCTAGGCGGGCTAGTTCGGCCCAGGTGTAAGCGCCTTGGTTGGCCAGGTGCCACACCCCGCGCTCCTCATCGATGAGTAGATTGAGTGACACGTTAACAAGATCGGGCACGAAGGTGGGCGAGATAAGCACGTCATCAGCGGCCTGGAAGGCTTGTTTTTGCTGGCCGGCGCGCAGGGCAGCGTACACAAAGTTGTGCTCGTCCCAGGGGCTGAAGAAAGCGCTGGTGCGCACGACCAAGGCGTTGGGCTGCTGAAGCAGCACATCGCGCTCGGCTCGGCGCTTGCTGTTGCCATACACGTTCAGAGGGCGCGGCTGGTCGCTTTCCACGTAAGCCGACGACTTGTTGCCATCGAATACCAGGTCGGAAGAGAAAGTAAGCAACTGGATACCACGGGCGGCGCAGGCATTGGCCAGAATAGTTGGGCCTATGGTATTCTCGCGGTAGCATCGCTCGAAATCCTTCTCGGCCTCGTCAACCCGCACGTAGCCGGCGGTGTTTACTACCGCCCACGGATTGTATTTGGCAATAGCTTTTTCAACAGACTGCACATCGGTGATATCCATTTCAGCACGGCAAACAACCACGGTTTCGATGCCCCGGATGGCGCATATCCGCTGGAAGGCTCGGCCGAGTGTACCGGTAGCACCAGTGATAAGTAACGGCTGAATTACTGGCTGCGAGATGCTCGTGGCCAGATCATTAGAGGGTAAGATTTGCATCGTTTTAGGTGGTCTGGTGGGTGGGACAATGATGGTGGTAGAGGAAACGCTCTTCTCGTTCCCACCATCCTTTGGAAAGCAATAAGGGGTGTTCGTAGTGGCCCTCCCGCGCCAGGCTACGAATCATCTTAAACAACGCTGTAGGCCGGGGCGAACCGCCCGACATATCGAAAACGCCACTTTCATAAAAGGTACCCGGCCGCGTGAGCAGCGAGTTCCAATCGTAGGCGCCAAGCAACGACCAAATAGTGATGGCGCGCATATCAATGCCTTCTTCCTTGAGCTGATTGGCAACCTCCCAGCTTTGCTTCACCCACCGCATCTGCTCTTCCCGGGTGCAGTCGATGTGCACTTCCGTAATAGCGAGGGGCAATTGGTACCGTTCCCACGCTTCCATAAGTAGGCGGTGTGGGCCGGTTAGTTCTACCAAGCGTACGCGCACCGCTTCCACGTCGGCGTAGTCGGGACGCTCATGGCCGGAAACCCGGTGATGGCCAAAGTAGGCCTCGTGGTTTTCGTCGAGGAACCGCTCGGAGGTGATATAATAATTGATGCCCAATACATCGGGTGGGCAAGGGTCATTGACCAGCTCATTCAGTTCCTTGGCCGTGGCACCGTTGGTGCGCAAGTAGTCCCACAGCGGGTGATTTTGGTCAATGCGGCCACAGAGTAAGTCGAAGGTTAGCCAGCGCCGGTTGTTTTCGTAGTCGGCTTGGTATTGCAGGCCAGGCGTGCATTGCGTTTTGCCAAGGTCTTCGGTTTGAACCAACTGCGCCTGCGGGTTGATTTTGCGGATGGCCTGCATGGCCGCCTTTACTCCTTTGATGTGATTGAGCTGAATGCGGACAAACGTGCGGTCGTCGAGGCCGTGTGGGTACCAGATGCCATAAAGGCCGCTAAAGCGCGCTGTGGTAAGGGGCTCGTTGACGGGCGTGTAGTGGTTGATCCAGGGGTAGCGCTCGGCTACCATCTCAGCGAAGCGCGCTAAACCGGGAACAAAGTTTTCGCGGTGGAGCGCCGTGTAGCGCGGACCGCTGCCGTGGTGCAGCAACGTCACGATGGGGTCGATACCTAGTTCGCGGAGGCGGCTCATGCGCTCATCGGTCCAGGTCCAATCAGGTTCGTCGAGGCTGTTGGGGGCTACTTGCTCCCATAGAATGGGGTAGCGAAGCTTCTTGATGCCAAGCTCAGCAAACAAGTCGAGGTCTTCGAGGCGGTAGCGGTGCCCACTATTTTCGAGCTGATCCGTGTAACCCTCGCCAATGCGGCGAATGGTACATTCTACGCCACCCCACATTTCAACATTCTTGTCAGGCATAGTTTCGGTAATTGGAAAGGAAGAAGACTAAGCAACTTACAATCGGCTTTATTTTGCCATAAAGTGACGAGGTTGCCCGGTCCTAAAACAAGCCTGTCATCTATCCTCGGGACAAAAGACCACATAGGCCTTCTCCCGAGAGTAGATGACAGTTTTCACTGAGCGACTATGATCGTCAGCTTCATAATAGGTTCTTATCGTGGCCGGATGGCCCCGCGAGGTACTGGAAGGATACCGCGCAGGACTTTCTGGTGAGATGGTCGCAGTGCGTTGCAGGAGACAGGTGGATGCCCACTGCACCGCTATGGACCACGTTAGCTTACGGCTTGCCTTTGGCCGGATCGCGCGGTACGAGCTTATCGATGATGGAAGCCGAACCGGTAATGGCGGGCTTGGCAGCGGCTTTCACGGCTTCCTCGCTCTTCTCGGTTAGCTTTTTGTACAAGGTCAGGGCTTGGGCTACTACCTGGTCCATGTTGTAGTAGCGGTAGGTAGCCAAGCGGCCCACGAAGTGCACGTTGGGCGTGTTGTCGGCCAGCTTCTTGTACTGGTTGTAGAGCTCGGCGTTTTCGGGCTGTGGTACTGGGTAGTATGGGTCGCCCTCGGCTTTCGGATACTCGTACACGATGGCCGTCTTGGGGTGCTTCTGGCCGGTGAGAGCCTTGAACTCCGTGATGCGGGTGTAGAGGTTGTCGTTGGGGTAGTTCACTACGGGCGCCTCCAGGTAGTTTTCCTGGTTCAGGGTCTCATGCTTGAACTCCAAAGAGCGGTATGGCAGCTTGCCATACTTGAAGTCGAAATACTCATCTACCGGACCAGTGAAAATCATTTCCTTGAACGGAATGAAGTCTATAATGTCGTGGTAGTCGGTGTTGAGCATCACCTTGATGTTGGGGTGATCCAGCATCTTCTCGAACATACGAGTGTAGCCGTGCAACGGCATAGCCTGGTACGTATCGGTAAAGTAACGGCTGTCGCGGTTGGTGCGGGTGGGCACGCGCGAGGTCACAGACTTATCAAGCTCTGAGGGGTCGAGGCCCCACTGCTTGCGGGTATAATTGCGGAAAAACTTCTCGTATAATTCGCGACCTACTTTGCTAACTACTACGTCTTCCGACGTCTTAATAACGGGAATTTCCTCGGCCAAAGACTCCAGGAACTGCTCTACCTCGAAGCTATTGAGCGAGAGGCCGTAGAGCTTGTTGATGGTGTCGAGGTTGATAGGCATCGGTACTAGCTGTCCGTCAACGGAAGCCAATACGCGGTGCTCATACGGACGCCAATCGGTGAAATTTGACAGGTACTCGAATACGTCTTTCGAGTTGGTGTGGAAGATATGCGGTCCGTATTTGTGGACTAGGATGCCCTCCTCGTTGTAGTGGTCATATGCATTACCGGCAATATGGCTACGCTTGTCTACGATGAGGACTTTCTTATTCGAACGGGTGGCTAGGCGCTCGGCTAGCACGCTGCCAGCAAAGCCGGCCCCTACTATTAGATAATCGAACATAAGCTAAGAGTGTTTTGGAAAGGATTAGGGAGAATGGAAGAAAGTCAGGAAGCGGACACCAGCGAGGAATCGGCTGTTTCGGTAGCTGCGTTAGTGGATTTGGCCTGAAGGCGAGCTAGCATCAGGTCGCGCATTTGCTGCCAGGTCAAATCCCAAGAAATAGTGGCCAGATATTCGTCGGTGCGGCGGCGCCAATCGGCATCTTGCGTTTGAACGAGCGCCTTTTCAATGGCCCGCCCAAAGTCGTCGGCATTGGCGGCAATCTGCACGAGGTTTAAATCCCCGTAGGGCCGTACCACGTCGCGAATGGGCGTGCTAACTACCGGACGGCCAGCGGCCAAGTACTCGGGAGTTTTGGTGGGCGAGATATACTTGGTGCTTTCGTTGTCGGCGAACAGCAAGGTAGCAACGTCCCAGCCATGCAAATAGGAAGGCAACTCTAGGTAGTTCTTGCCACCCAAGTAGTGAATGTTCTTCTGGCGAGGTAGTTGGTCGTCACTAATTTTAACGACTGGCCCGATAATGACAAACTGCCATTCGGGATGGTTGGTGGCCAACTGGCGGAGCAACTCAATGTCGAGGCGCTCGTCTACCACGCCAAAGAAACCGATGCGCGGGTGCGCAATACCGGCTTGATCGGCTGGGTCGTCCATGGGCTGACGAGCCAAACCGAAGTGGTCTTTGTCGATGCTGCTTGGGAAAGGGTGCGCATCGGGGTGTTGCAGCTTTTTGGATTCGTAGATGGTATACCCACCCGTGAAAACCAAGTCGGCCTTCTTGAAAAGCTCTTGCTCCCGCTCGCGCAATCCGTCGGGTGCAAACTTGAAGCTAGCCAACTCATCCATGCAATCATAGATGGTGAGGACGGGCTGAAAGTCGCGTGACTTGTTGAGCGCCATCGGCGTATAGTACCAGAAGATGTACTGCTTGAAGTTTTCCTTCTCGAAGTATTCTGCCAGCAGCTTGGTTTGAGCTGCGTCGGAATCTTGCCAAGTCAACCCAAATGGCAAATGAGCCACCACTACCTTCACGCCGCTCTGACGTTCTTTTATTTCAAGATGTGGCTCTACTTGGTCGGGATGCACAAACGGATCTTCCACGTAAAGTACGCGGCCGTGTTGGGCAAAGCGCGACAACAAGTGCTGTGGACGTTGCCATACAAAATCCCAATGCAAGTGCGCAAAGCAAACCAAATCTGGAAATGATCCAGAAGGTGTTTGAAGAGCAGGTGAGGTTGAGTCGGAGGCAGAGGAGTTTACCTGCGCTGGGTCAGTCAGCGACATAGAGGAGGAGTAAGTAAGAGTTTGTATATACCGTCGGGTCTTAAAAGGCAGTCTACAGATTCACTACCCGTTGGATATTGCACTATACGTAACTCTCAAATAAAAGGATACAGCCCCGCTACAGGAATTAATTTAGCTGATAAGTTCAACTATAAAACCGGATAAGCCTTTTAATACACTTTTTCGATTAAAATAGTTACATTCTAAAAATATTAGTAAACAGTGGAGCTCGACAGTATATAGTGTATATCAGTTCCTTTGCTGCTAGCAACCTCAACTATAGTTTTCGGGCTGGAACCATGTCGCTAAATGTCCAATAAATATTGGTATTCTACCACGTCTTGCCAACCCGCGGCCGTCCGCAGCCACTCCTTACGCACCCCGACGGATTGAAATCCAATTTGATTGAACAGCTTTTCGCTGGCTACGTTATCGACGCCAATGGTGCAATACAACTGATGCAGGTGCAGCGTTTGCTTCGCGTACGTTGCCAGAAGTTTTAGTGCGTGATACGCATAACCTTTTTTTCGCTCGGTGGGCAATAAAGCAATGCCAACTCCGGCCCGCTGGTGCCGCGGCTCGAAGTCAAACAGATCAACGGTACCCACAGCTTGCTTGTCGGCTACGCTGCAGATGACAAGGCGAAGCTGCCGCACTTCGTGAAAATCGGCTGCGGCATTGTCTAAATACTGCCGGAGCGTATGGCGCGACACTGGTACTACCGCATCGGACACGTGCCAGAGCGACGCGTCGTTTTCCAGCGCGTAAAGGAAATCGAGGTCTTCTGCTTCGAGAGCCCGCAGGAAAACTAGGTCGTTGCGCAGCATAAGCGGCAAAGGCTTTGAGGTTCGAATAACTGAATCAAGGTTCGGCAACACTACATAAACTTATTCAGGTACGCGGCCGCATTGCAGCTATTTTCTACGTAGTGTACCTACACGCATTACGGTAAAGCACGCGCAGAGCCGTCTGCTGCTGTAAGCAGGATTCATCTTTATCTACTTCATCATGAAATACAACCTATTAGGCAACACTGGCCTACGAGTATCGGAGCTGTGCTTGGGTACGATGACCTACGGCGGCAAAGGGTGGGCCGCCGCAATGGGCTCCCTCGACCAACAAGCCGTGGACGAGCAAGTGAAGCGCGCTGTTGAGGCGGGCATCAACTTCATCGACACCGCCAACGTGTATTCGGAAGGCATGTCGGAAGAGCTGACGGGCCAGTCCATCCATAATTTAGGTTTGTCGCGCGACTCGCTGGTGCTGGCCACCAAAGTGCGCGGCAAGATGGGCGAAGGCCCCAACCAGGTTGGGCTGACCCGCAAGCACATTTTCGACCAAGTAGAAGGCTCGCTGAAACGGTTGAAAACCGACTACATCGACCTTTACCAGATTCACAGCTACGACCCGCTAACCCCCATAGAAGATACCCTACGCGCGCTCGACGACTTGGTGCGTAGCGGCAAGGTGCGCTACATCGGGGCCAGCAACGTGGCGGCTTGGCAGCTCATGAAGGCGCTCAGCTACTCCACTTACAACCACGTGGAGAAGTTTGTGTCGCTGCAGGCGTACTATACTATTGCGGGCCGGGACTTAGAGCGGGAGCTAGTGCCACTGCTGCAAGACCAGAAAGTGGGCCTGATGGTGTGGAGCCCGCTGGCCGGTGGTTTCCTGAGCGGCAAGTTCACCCGCGACCAACAAAGCGAAGAAGGCGCCCGCCGCTTGAACTTCGACTTCCCGCCCGTTGACAAGGACAAGGCGTTTGATATTCTGGACGTGCTGCGCCCCCTCGCCGAAACCAAAGGTGTTTCGGTAGCGCAGATAGCGCTGGCTTGGCTGCTGCATCAGCCCGTGGTTACGAGCGTGATTATTGGCGCTAAAAAGATGGAACAGCTAGAAGACAACCTGAAGTCTGTAGATGTACAGCTGACCCCGGAGGAGCTCAAGCAACTAGATGAAGTCAGCAAGCTAAGCCCCGAGTACCCTGGCTGGATGCTGGACTTCACCGGCGGCGACCGGCAAGCGTAAGTGTGTTAGGTACGTAGCTTAGATTGGGTTAAATCAACCTTGTTTAAGACTATAAAACCCATCTAATAACCAGTCTGTCATCCTGAGCACAGCGAAGGACCTTATACCCACATAATGAACCGTTCTTACGATTATCTTTCTGTAGGTATAAGGTCCTTCGCTATGCTCAGGATGACAGTTTGATTTTGGTTAACTAATACCTCAAACCCTTGAGGTAGCAACTACACCTCTACCCTACCTTCGAACACTCGCTGCGCGGGTCCGATGAGGAAGATGTTGGTAAAAGCGCCGTCGGGCTGCGCCTCGAACGTGACGCGTAGCTCGCCGCCGGGCGTTTGTAGGCGCACCGGACTTTGGGCACCGCGCTGCGACGCCGCCAAGGCTACGGCCGTGACGCCGGTGCCACAACTCAGGGTTTCATCCTCGACGCCTCGCTCGTAGGTGCGTACCTGCCAGGGCAAATCGGGTGTTTGTGGTGCTTCTACGAAGTTGATGTTGGTGCCTTGCTCGCGGAAAAGTTCGCCGTAGCGGATGGCACGGCCTTCAGCAAACACGTTCAGCTCGGCTAGGGTGCTAGCGGGCATGAAGCGCACAAGGTGCGGCGAACCAGTATTCAGGAATACACCGTCGTGCTCCTCGATATGCCGGTGGCCGGCCACGTCCTGCATGCGCAAGTGCACTGTGCCATCCGCCTCTATCTGCGCCTCGTGCAAACCATCGGCAGCCAAGAAACGCGTGGTACTTTCAATGACGCCGAGCTGCTTAGCAAAGGCCACCGTGCAACGGCCGCCGTTGCCACACATCGAGCCCAGGTGGCCATCGGCGTTGAAATACACCATCTCGAAATCGTACTCGGGGTGCTGGCGGAGCAGAATGAGCCCGTCGGCGCCGATACCCCGGCGTCGGTCGCAGAGGTGATGCACGAGGGCGTGGTTGGTTTCGTCGAAGCGGTGGGCGCGGTCGTCCACCATCACGAAGTCGTTGCCGGTGCCTTGGTATTTGAAGAAGGAAAGAGTCACGAGGAAGAAAGGTCAGACGAATTTGCGCAGCAGGGCTATCTGCCCGGCGTGGTAAAGATAATGCTGAATAACGCCGTGCAGTAACACATAGATGGATACGCCAGAACCATCGTCGCGCTGGCGTGCGTCACCAATCACCGTATCTAGCTCCGAGGCGGGCAAGGCTTCCGTAATGGCCACTAACTGTTCGTGCGCTTCGTGCAGTTCTTGCCGCGCACGCAGCCAAGCCGCTTCATCCGCAACAACCGGAAAAGACGGCCAATCGTCCCGCGTCATGGCGGTGTGTTCCCGGGCTTCAACCCGTTGCGCTACCGTGACGGTCCAGGTGGTGAGGTGCCGCACTAGCTCGCCGATGGTGTGCACGCCTGGCCACGGATAAGCTGCGGCTTGCGCGGCCGTAATATCAACTAACGTTTGTTGCAGCGAGGGTCCAGACCAAGCGTCGCCATTGAAAGCGCGGCGGAGTTGGTCGGCAATGCGTTCTGGTTCAGACATAGAATCGGTCAGGGTTTGTTCAAAGTTTTCAGACACTGCTTACTTGATGTAGCGTAGTCTAGTTTTTGAAAAACGAGAAACCTTCTTTCGGAGGGCTATTCAACGAGCGCCTATTAAGCAAGCCGACACGCATCAACCAACGGCCAACAATTACCTTTGCCCTGCATGTATACTTTCCTTACCACTAGTCCCTGGTCCGACTACGAGTTGCTCGATGCGGGCAACTTCGAGAAGCTGGAGCGCTTCGGCCAGCATATTTTGGCCCGCCCCGAGCCGCAGGCCATCTGGGACCCGCACTTGGCCGCCAGCGAATGGCAGCGCGCCCACGCCACTTTCACCCGCGAAAAGGGCAGCCAGGAGCGCGGCCAGTGGAAAATAAAGCCCGGCACGCCCGAGCAGTGGGTGATTGGCTACGAACGGCCCGACGGCCTGAAGCTGCGGTTTCGGTTGGGCATGTCGTCGTTTAAGCACGTGGGGCTGTTCCCGGAGCAGGACCCCAACTGGCAGTTTATCTACCAGCAAACTCGCAAACGCAAGGCGGCCGTACCGCGCGTGCTAAACCTGTTTGCGTACACCGGCGCTGCTACGCTAGCCGCCCGCGCCGCCGGCGCCGACGTCACTCACCTCGATTCGGTGAAGCAAGTCAACTTCTGGGCCCGCGACAACATGGAAGCCAGCAACCTGGACGGCGTGCGCTGGTTGGTGGAAGATGCCATGAAGTACGTGCGGCGCGAAGTGAAGCGCGGCAGCAAGTACCAAGGCCTTATCCTCGACCCGCCCGCTTATGGCCGCGGCCCAAACGGCGAGAAATGGCAACTCGAAGACGAACTCAACGAAATGCTCAAGCTCTGCAAAGAGCTTCTCGACCCTACCGACCATTTCTTTCTCGTCAACTTGTATTCCCTCGGCTTCTCGGCTCTAATTCTGGATAACCTCGTGAACGAGATTTTCCCAACAATGCGCGAGAAACGCGAGATTGGGGAAATTTATCTGCACGATGCCGGGGCGCGCAAGCTGCCGCTCGGCACGTTTTGCCGGTTTGCTACGTAAGGAGCGGCTAATGAATTTTTCTCTGTCATCCTGAGCGTACGAAGGACCTCCTACTGTATGCGCGCAACTGTAGCAACTTGCACTGACGTGAGAAGGCCCTTCGCACGCTCAGGATGACAGGGGAGTATAACAATCTGATTTCAAATAGATAAATCACGGAATGCTGCCTCTCCACTCCATGCACCGTCGCCTCGCCCTGATTGACATGGGCACCAACACGTTTCACTTGCTCATTGTGGAGCTACCCGAACAACGGCACACCGAGCCGCTGGTGCTGTTGCGCACCAAAGTTGGCGTACGGCTTGGGCAGGGCGGCATCAGCAAGGGCGAAATCACCCCGGAGGCTTTTGGGCGGGCCTTGCACACCATGGAGGCATTTCAGGAGGAAATCGAGTTGCATCAGGTGACGGACGTGCGGGCTACGGCTACCAGCGCCGTGCGCGTAGCCTGCAACGGCGCGGAGCTGGTGCAAACTATTTTCGAGCATACCGGCATTCGGGTGGAGGTAATTCCTGGCGAGCGAGAAGCGGAGCTGATTACGAAAGGCGTTCGGCAGGCAGTGCCTCTCGGCAACGAGCGCAACCTGATAGTGGACATCGGAGGTGGCTCGGTGGAATTCATCATTGCCGATGAGGTCACCATTTTCTGGAAGCAAAGCTTCGAAATTGGGGCGCAGCGCCTACTCGACAAGTTTTTTCCGGATGCCAGTGGCGTTATGCCCGCCACGGCCGTAGCCGCCGAGCAAGCTCACCTGAGCGTGGTGCTGGCTCCGCTCGTGGCGGCCATTCAAGAGTATCAGCCGGTGGGCATTGTGGGTGCTTCCGGCAGCTTCGACAGCCTCGCTGACATGCAGATTGGCCAGCTGCGCAACGAAGCCGACCTTCCGCCCTGCACCGAGCTAGCTATGAGCAGCTTCCAGGAAAGTTACCGCCAACTGCTTAGTGGCAACCACGAGCAACGCAAAGCCATACCTGGTATCCTGCCCATGCGCGCCGACATGCTCGTAGTGGCCTCCGTGCTGTTCGATTTCGTGCTAGGCGTCAGCGGTATCACCCGCATCCGCACCTCGGCCTTCGCCTTAAAAGAAGGCTTGCTGGCAGAAATGATGAACATTGGTTAGCAGGTGTTTTTGAGCAGAAGCTAAAGAAAAGAGTTGCCTCCAAACAGAAGGGGCTAAAGGCTAACGAATCGTTGTTTACCGAGCCCGTCATGCTGAGCGTAGTGTAACGAAGCCGAAGCATCTCGCTAGTGTGGTGAATTCATTTAGCCTCACAACGTCAGCACGCGAGATGCTTCGACTGCGCTCAGCATGACGTTCTAATAAACAATTCTTCGGTCGACCACCCTTAGTCCTTCCTCAGATGAGGAGGGGAACTAGCTTGTAAAGTCTTGACTTTGTGAAAATTGCCCTTTACCCTGCCTAGTTAGTGCCCTGCTTCTTGGCAAACGCGGTGGATAAAGGACATCTTCTCGACTACCGCGGGGCGGATGATGAAGGGGTAGGAATCGGGCTGGCCCATGCTGCGGTTGAGACTATTCATGGCAAACGTGAGGGGCAACCACTGATCCATGATGCGCTGGAAGTCGTCTTGCTCGTAGGGTTCCTCCTCGATGGTAGCTTGCAAGTGCTGGTGCGTTTCAGCCACCACGGGGTTCACGCTCAAGCCAAAGGCATGCGCCGTTTGCAGCGTATCGACGATGTGCAGATAGTGGGCCCAGGTTTCGGCCCAATCTTCCCACGGATGGCTGCTGGCGTAGGAGCTGATGAAGTGCTGAGCCCAATCGGTGGGCGGACCTTGGGCGTAGTGGCGTTTGAGGGCTTCCCCATAGTCTTCTTGCTCGTCGCCAAACAGCGCCCGAAATTCGGTTAGGTGCAGCGTGTTGTCGATTAGCCGGTCCCAGTAGTAGTGGCCCACCTCGTGGCGGAAGTGCCCGAGTAACGTGCGGTACATTTCGGCCATGGCTTTGCGGGCCATTTCTCGCTCGATGTCGTCGGCTTCGGCAATGTTGATGGTAATGAGTCCTTCGTCGTGGCCGGTCATCACCCGTTCGCCGCCTTCCTTGTTGGGGTCGGCCAGGAAGTCAAACCAGAGGCCCCGCTCGGGGTCCACGGCCTTGCTCACGACGGGCAACCCCATGCGTAGCAAGCTGTAGACTAGGCGGTGTTTGGCTACTTCCAGCCGCTGCCACCGCGCCCGGTGCTCGGGCTGCTCTAGGTTAGGTATGGTATGATTGAGGGCGCAAGCGGTACAGAAGGGCGTGGCATTGCCGGCTGGCACCAGCCAGTTACAGGCTTGTTCGGTGTGGTTGTGGCAGTACGTATAGGTTGGGGCCGTGGGCTCGGTTGCGCCATAAAGCCGAAAGGTGGAGCCGTCGGGTTCTGGTACGAGCGGTAGCAAGCGCAACTGCTGGCTCTCGAAGCCGAGCGGGTATTGGCACTTTTCACACTTATCATTTTCGAAATACAGCAGCTGGCCGCAATGAGTACACTTGAAAAGTTGCATCGGGTTGGAAGAGAAGGTCAGGCTAGAGTTGGGCCTGTGTACGATTGATTACGTAAAGCTGCTATCTGGTGGGGCAGCACTGACATTGTGATTCGCTTTCTGTACGAGAACTGGTAGCAAAAAACAACAGGTATCAAGTGCCTCACTAGCATACAGTAGCTTGAGTTCATAGTCTTAATTACGACAAATAAGAAATCAGCTACTTTCTACGTAAGCCCCTAAGCAAGTGGCACTAGCAGACCAAAATCATATAAAAGATCAAAATAGCTCTATAAATTAAGAGGCATTCCGCATTTTATTCCCGTATTTCCTGCATCACCCCCCTTATAGACAAAGGCAGGCTTTTTACAATCTTCTGTTTTCTCTTTCCACTGTCGTATGCAATCCACCTCGCTTCTTCACTCCTACCGGGAACAGGCCAACGTGTGGGACGAAATGTTTCAGACGGAAAACATTCGGCCGGAGTACCGCAACTTCGTAACGGCTATTGAGAACCTACCGGGCACAGAAATGACCCGCAAAGTGGAACTCGCCAAAAAGCTGTTTCTGAGCCAGGGGGTCACGTTTACGGTGTATAGCAGCGGGGAAGGCATCGAGAAAATCTTTCCCTTCGATATTATACCGCGCATCCTCAACTACGAGGAATGGGTCCGAATTGAGGCGGGCATCAAGCAACGGCTGAAGGCGCTCAACATCTTCCTCAAAGACATCTATCACCAGCAGTTCATCATCAAAGACGGCATTATTCCGGCGGCGCTGGTGTACTCGTGCCCGCAGTTTTTGCGGGAAATGATGAACGTCAACGTGCCCTACGACATCTACACCCACATTGCGGGTGTGGACCTGATTCGGGACCACGACGGCGAGTTTTACGTGCTCGAAGACAACCTACGCACGCCGTCGGGGGTGTCGTACATGCTGGAAAACCGCAGTATCACCTACCGCATTTTTCCTGACTTGTTGCCCAAAAACAACGTGCAGCCCGTCAAGGACTATCCTGATCTGCTGTTTCGGAATCTGCTGGCGCTCGGCAACCGGCAGGCCAGCGAGGCCACGGTAGTGTTGCTGTCGCCGGGCATCTACAACTCGGCGTATTTCGAGCATAGCACGCTGGCGCGTCTGATGGGGATTCGGTTGGTGGAAAGCCGCGACTTAATCGTGCACGACCATTTCGTGTACATGAAAACCACCCGCGGCCTAACCCGCGTCGATGTTATCTACCGCCGCGTCGACGACGACTATATCGACCCACTGGTGTTCCGGCCCGACAGTGCGCTCGGCGTGTCGGGGCTGTATTGGGCGTACCGCAAGGGCAACGTGGCCATTGTGAATGCCATGGGCAACGGCGTGGCCGACGACAAAGCCGTGTACTGCTACGTGCCCGACATGATTCGCTACTACCTCAACGAGGAGCCCATCCTCAAGAATGTGCCCACCTACCAGCTCGACGATCCCGACAAGCGCCAACTGGTGTTTGACAATATGGCGCGCATGGTCATCAAGCGTACCAACGAGTCGGGCGGTTACGGAATGCTAATCGGCAGCAGCGCCACCGAAGAGGAAATGGATGCCTTCAAAGCCGCTATTAATGCCGATCCGCGCAGCTTTATTGCGCAGCCCATCATCAGCCTCTCCTCCACCCCCTGCTACATCGACGGCGTGCTCCAGCCCCGCCGCGTCGATTTGCGGCCGTTTGCCCTCTACGGCCCCACCGGTATCGACATTGTGCCCGGCGGCCTCACGCGGGTAGCCCTGCGCGAAGGCTCGTTGGTGGTCAACTCCTCGCAAGGCGGCGGCAGCAAAGATACCTGGGTGCTTGGGCCGACACAGTAGCACACTCCAAAACCACTACCTCGCTTTAGCGAACAGACCTCACACGCTTATTTCACAACTCCACCTATGCTAAGTCGCGTTGCTGACACTATTTATTGGTTGGGCCGCTACATGGAACGCACACAGTCCATGCTGCAAGTGGTTCGCATCAGCTACATCACTTCGCAAGATGAGCACCGGTACTTGGGCTGGAAGCCGTTGCTGCACAACTACGGCGACCTTACCCGTGAGGAAATCAACGAAACGGTGCGCGACACTGCCCAAATTATCGGACACTTGGTGTTCGACAAGGCGAATGCCGTATCGGCGTACAACAACATCATGCACGGCCGCGAAAACGCCCGCGCTGTGCAAGACCACATCACCAAGGAGGTGTGGCAGAGCCTCAACGAGTATTACCACACTATTCGGCAGGAAGAAGTAGCCCGGCAAGCCACCGTAGAAGACCCTGTATCGGGCCTGGATATTCTGCTTCGGCAGGGCTTATTGTTCACCGGAACTGTGCAGCACACCATGCCGCGCGACGAAGGCTACGTGTTTCTGAACATGGGCAAGTACCTGGAACGCGCCATTCAGACCACCGACATTATCCGCCTCAACCAGCACGCTTTTTCGCAGACCGAGCAGCACCCCATGGGCGCCCCGGAGCTGCGCTACGTGCTGTACGCCCTCTACGGCCACGAACTGTACTCGAAAACCTACAAGGGCATTCTGGACGCGGAGTCGGTGCTGCACATGATAGTGTACAACCAGGATTTTCCGCATTCGTTGTCGTATAGTCTCCGCCAGTTGATGCGCGGTTGTGAGCGGCTGAAAGACAAAAGCCTGCCGGCTAGCTACGAGCAATTGCGTTTTCTGGTAGGCAAGGTCAAGAACAGCGTAACGTATAGTGGACTACAGGCGGGCAACGAAGCGGTGCTCGACCAATTTTTGCTGCAAACCCGCAACGAGCTGCTGGAAATTACCACGGCTTTGAACAAGTATTACTTCGGCAACAGCTAAGGCTTGCGGTTGTTGACAGGCGCATTTTTTCAGACATAGCTTAATTCTGGCAGCCGTATGCCTTTCTACAAAATCAAGCACGTAACCCGCTACGCCTACGCCGCCCCGGTTATCGACTGCGCCAATCAGCTGATGATTTACCCGCTGGAAGACGACCGGCTGACGGTGAAGAACCACAACGTTTCTATCTCGTTCAACCCCGACGTGGCGTTTTTCACCGATTATTTCGGCAACCAAGTGGGCGTGTTCACAGTGATTAGCCCGCACTCGGAGTTGGTTATTGATTCCAACCTCGAGGTAGTGACTACGCCTATCCAGTTTCCCATGGACGAAGCGTCGGCCGAAGATCAGTGGCGCAACCTAGTGAGTTTGCGGCACGACGTAGCTTACATGGACTTTCTGACCCCGGAGGCGTCGGAGCTGCATGAGGAAATAGAGGATACCTTGCGGAGCATCGTCAATGGTGATGATAAGCCGCTGAAAAACGCGCTGGTGTTGTCGGAGTACGTGTACGACAATTTCGGCTACCAAAAGGGCGTGACCAACGTGGAAACGCCCACCGACGAAATCTGGCGGCTGCGCGCGGGCGTCTGCCAGGATTTTGCGCATATGTTGCTGTTCATGCTCCGCCAAATCGGGATTCCGGCCCGTTATGTGAGCGGCTATGTGTGCCCCAAGGAAGAAGGCGTCCGCGGGGCGGGCGCTACGCACGCCTGGGTGGAAGCCTACATTCCGTTCTACGGCTGGCTGGGCCTCGACCCCACCAACAACTGCATCGTCAATGACGGGCACGTGCGCATGGCCATCGGCCGCAACTTTTCGGATTGTACGCCTATCAAAGGCACTTACAAAGGCACCGGCGCGCACACGCTCACGGTATCGGTACACATCGAGAACGGCGAGCCGACCAAGCAAGCGCACACCGATACGGAGGTAGAGGAGCCAGTGTACGTGCAGGAAGTGAAAGAGCCGATTGTTCCGATTAACTCCTACCGCAAGTACGTGACTTGGGAACAACAGCAACAGCAGCAACAACAGCAGTAGCCGGCACCTCTGCCCGTTTTGGAAAGTGACGTAAGTTTGGGCTCTGAATCAGGGACCGGCTCGACTTCGCCGTTGCCCTTCAAGCCCCAACCTTACTTGTCGCCGCTGCGGTGGCTCTGCCATGATTTTCTCTTACAACCAACTCTTCTCTTTCACTGAAGCTGTTTTCCAGAGCATCGGCTGCCCTGAGGCCGATGCTACCTTGGCCACCGAAACGCTGCTCTCCGCTGATTTGCGCGGCATCGACTCACACGGGGTAGCACGGCTGGTGGGCTACGTACGGCTGTGGGAAGCGGGCCGCATCAATGCCGCCCCCCGCGTGGGCGTGACGTACGAAACGCCGAGCACCGCCATAGTGGATGGCGATGGGGGCCTGGGCCTAGTAGTAGGCCCCAAAGCTATGCAAGTAGCTATTGAGAAGGCGCGGCAGGTCGGCACGGGCTGGGTATCGGTGCGCAACTCCAACCACTTCGGCATTGCGGGCTACCACGCCATGAAGGCCCTGGCCCACGACATGATAGGTATGGCCATGACCAATGCCTCGCCCCTGGTAGCACCCACCTACTCGCTCGACCGGCTGCTGGGCACCAATCCCATAGCCGTAGCAGTTCCGGCCGCCAATCAGCCCGACTTTGTGTTGGATATGGCTACCACCACCGCCGCCAACGGCAAGCTCGAAATTGCCCAGCGGAAGAACATCCCTATTCCCGAAGGATGGGCGCAGGATGCTGCTGGCACAGGTTCTACTGACCCCAATGCCGTGAAAAATGGTGGGGCCTTACTGCCGCTAGGTGGTGCCACCGGCTCGCACAAGGGCTATGGGCTTGGAGCCGTGGTGGACATCTTTTCGGCGGTGCTTTCCGGGGCCAACTACGGGCCGTGGGTGCCGCCGTTTGTAGCGTTTCTGCAGCCGCCTGCCGATCCGGTAGGCCAAGGCATCGGCCACTTCTTCGGCGCGATGCGCGTAGACGCCTTCCGCCCCGCCGACGAGTTCAAAGCCCACATGGACAACTGGATTAGCACCTTTCGCAATGCCCGCGCCACTGAGGGCCAGCACGTCCTCATTCCCGGTGACCCGGAGCGCGAAACCGCCGCTCACCGCCTCCTCGACGGTATTCCTTTGCTTGACGCTGTGATTAAAGATTTGGAAACAGTAGGAGCTAAGTTCGGTGTGAAGCTTTCGTAAGACATTTACAACACCAAACCTTATACAAGCAGAAAGCCCACCCTTGTTTCCAAAGGTGGGCTTTCTGCTTGTATCGAAAGACTGTTGCTAGCTATTGTTAGCAAGCAGCGTGTTGATGGCAATATCTTGGTTCAGATACTTCGAAGAGTAGCTTTCATCGTTGCCGTTCAAGAACAGACAAGTACCACCGTTAACGGCGTCGATTATCTCGTCTTTTTGATCCATTGGCAGCGCGGGGCAGCCAAGGCTACGACCCAAACGGCCGTTTTGCTTGATGAAATCCTCACTCACGTAATCGGCCCCGTGCATAACCACGGAACGTTCGAGGGCATTGGTGTTGAAGCCTTCGTCTACGCCGTCGAGCTTGAGGGAACGGCCATGCTTACCTACGTACTCGTCTTGCGTTACGTAGAAACCAAGGCTACTCATGTTCGACTCGTTCTTATTGGAGAAGGCAGTGGCTTCGTTTTCGCCGGAATTGTGGCCGTGCGCAACCAGCGTGTTGAACTTCACTTGCTTGTTAGCCAAGTCGATTACCCACAAACGCTTAACGGTGCTAGGCAAGCCAAAGTCAACTACTGTGAGCAGCTGCTTGTCGTTGGACAAGCGGCCTTCGCTTTGCAGGTTAAGGTAACCGGTTAAGGCTTTCTCGAACACGTCAAAGCGCAAACCCTGACTTTCGAGCCCGAGTTCTTGATATAAATTGTGCGTCCGTTGATTAAAGAAAGTTGCCTGCAACTCCTTCACGGAAGGCAATTTGGCTTCCGTGCTAGCAGCACGTACTTTCGAGTTAATAACAGGGCTGGCCAACGGCGTAGCCATAAATAGCGACGCCACGAAAGGCAACACCCGGCGCGCTACCCGACGGGCGCGACGCTTGAAACGCTGGCGATATACTACACTAGTTTTTTCCATCTGCGCTGAAAGGGTTGCCCCTGCTTTTTAGATGAAACCCCTTGAAAATGAGGCTACCTGAGAAGACTATACGCAACATCCGTGCGAATGGTACACGACGCGAGTGTTTTTCGCGCTGTGAGTAAGTAAAACACCTCTAGCGCCGTATTGATTTCATATTCACTATTTTATTTTTACTATCCATTGGCCTACAGCCTTATAGCACGCAAAATACCTTGCCACTCTACTAATGGGCATCAAAGGGCGCAACTACTGTAGCCAAGCAGGGCTTAATTAGCTTAATGCCAGCCGTGCGCTGCTAGTTGCTGTGCTGCCACCACGCCGTCTAGCCACTTCGACTCCATACCGGGGCCGCTGAGCATCAGACAAGACCCCTGGGGCAAGCTTTTGATAATGGCCCGGTACTGGTCGGGCGGCAACGCCGGGCACCCGCGGCTGTAGCCAACTTGCCCGTGCTCCTGCAAGTAGGCGGCACTCACGTAGTCGGCAGCGTGCAGCACTACGTAGCGTGATTCGGCATTGGAATTCTGCCCGGCATCGAGGCCATGCAAGCGGCGCGATAAGCCATGCTTGCCGCCATAAGTATCTTCGGTGCGGTAGAATCCGAGGGAGGTACAAGCCGAATGTTTGGTATTGGAGAACCGGGAGGCACGCAGATGCCCCGAGCCCCGCCCGTGCGCCACGTGGCTACGGTGCAGTACGCGGCCCGCTGCGAGGTCCAACACCCACAGGCGTTGCTCGGAAGAAGGCAGATCCATATCGGCCACAGCCAGCACGCCAGGTTTCTTGATGCGCCCGGCATGGCGCAATGCTAGGTAACCCACGCAGGCTCGCTCGAGCACTTCGGGGCGGAGGCTAGCAGCTTCTAAACCAAGCGCAGCGTGCAATTCCTGTACGGCTTGGTGCAGCGAGTCGGGCACGGCCGACAAAGGCAACAGTGGCGTTAGTCGCAACGAATCCGGTACAGCTGCCGCAACAGCCGACGTATCTGGTGCCGCTTTGGCTACGGATTGGGTAAGCCCTCCCGCCGTTTGCGGATTTCCTTCGGCTAGTTGGCAGCCACCGGCGGCGCATAAAGCCAATGCAAGGCCAATACTCGAAAGTGGAAAGCGCTGGAACATGTGGCCAAGTTACCACTTGCAAGCAGTTTCAACGCCCTCCGTTTCAGTTTTTCCGCTTCTAGGCTTCTCCATGTTATCGAAGCAGGATGGTGGTTGTTCCAGAGCAGGAATGGGTCGACCCTACCGTTCAGACCTTAGGCGCAATACCCCATCCAAAACTCTGTAGTTAACCGGACGGGATATACAGGCAGAACTACCCCTTAAATAATTGTTTCTCGCGCGCTGAGCTAAGCCTGCTGGCCGCAGCTATAGCGAAATAAACCAGGCTCTACTGCGAGATTTTAAAGAAAAGAAGGAAACGGGCAACCACTCCGCTGCAAATCCGGTAGGTCTAAAAGCAAAGTAGGAAGTAGCAACAGTAGGTAAATGAGCGGTTGGCCGACCAAAGACAAGCCAAGCTCAGTACGTACTGCGAGAGGAGTCTGCGAGTGGTAGTTGAGCTCAGGAAACCTTGGCGTACTATCTGATAACCATACGTAAGCACAACCGTGCTTGCGCTGCATTACGCTGCAATTCCACTTAAATCTTTTGCTTGACGACAGTCCGTAAGTAGTGAAACCGACGCCCCGCTATTTCTTCACTATTTTTGCGGCTGCGCGCGGGTCGATGGTTAAGTTACCGTCGGGTTCCGTTTCGCCCACTTAGCGCGCTCCGGCGCTCTGCCTTTTCACGCATGGCCAAAGTTGCAATCAACCTCTCCACCGGAAGTATACAGCAGGAAGAAATCATTGTCGGCATCGACTTAGGCACGACCAACTCGCTGGTTGCCTACATCCACCCCGACACCCGGCAGCCCCTGGCCATCAACGACCAAGGCCGCGGCACCATCGTTCCGTCGGTAGTGCACTTCCCGGCCGGCGGCGAAACCCCTATCGTCGGCACCGACGCCAAGGAATACCTGCTCACCGACCCGCAGAACACAATTTACTCGGTGAAGCGCCTGCTCGGCAAGAGCTACAAAGACCTCGGCGGGCACGCATCCGACCTCGGTTACAAGGTGATTGACGATAATTCGGAAGGCTTGGTGAAAATCCGCGTCGGGGAGAAGTTCTATTCTCCTATCGAGCTGTCGGCGGAAATCCTGAAAGAGCTGCGGGCCCGTGCCGAGCACGCCCTCAAGACGCCCGTCAATAAAGCCGTTATCACCGTACCGGCCTACTTCAACGACTCGCAACGCCAGGCCACCCGCGACGCGGGCCGCCTGGCTGGCTTGGAAGTTCTGCGCATCGTAAACGAGCCTACCGCCGCCGCGCTGGCTTACGGCATCGGCCTCTCGCCCGACGAAGAGAAAACGGTAGCGGTGTACGACCTCGGCGGGGGCACCTTCGACGTAAGTATCCTGCGCATTCAGCAAGGAATTTTCGAGGTACTGAGTACTAACGGCGACACCTACCTCGGCGGCGACGACCTCGACCGCGCCATTATCAACCACTGGACCGCGCAGCATCAGTTAACTTCTACCCTAGCCCAGAACGTGCCGCTGCAACAGGAACTGCGCTTGTTAGCCGAAGCCGCCAAGAAATACTTAAGCCAGCACGACGACTTTGGCGCCAACTTCGACGGCCTCGTGTTGCGCCTCACCAAACCTGAGTTCAACAACTTAGTGCGGCCGCTAGTAGAGCGGACCATCGTTTCGTGCCGACAGGCGCTAGCAGATGCCAAGCTTTCCCCCAAAGACCTGGATGCGGTGCTACTGGTAGGCGGTTCTACCCGCGTACCACTCGTGTATGATTCTGTGTCGGAGTTCTTCCAGCAGCCAGCCAACAACTCGCTGAATCCTGACGAGGTGGTAGCCCTAGGGGCCGCCATCCAAGCCGATATATTGGGCGGTAACCGGCGCGACGTGCTCCTGCTCGACGTGACGCCTCTCACGCTAGGCATCGAAACGCTAGGCGGTCTGATGGACCCCATCATTGCGCGCAACTCCAAAATCCCCACGAAGGCGGGCCGCCAGTACACTACCAGCGTGGACGGTCAGGTGAACCTAAAGATTTCGGTATATCAGGGCGAGCGGGATTTGGTAAATGAAAACCGCAAGCTCGCCGAGTTCGATTTGCGGGGCATTCCGGCCATGCCGGCTGGCCTGCCCAAGGTGGATGTAAATTTCATTCTGAACGCCGACGGCATTTTGAAAGTAGAAGCCATCGAGTTGCGCTCTGGCACCAGCCAAGCCGTCGAAATCAAGCCGCAATACGGCCTCACCGACGACCAAGTGGAAAAGATGCTTATGGACTCGCTCACTTTCGCCCGCGAAGACGTAGCAGCCCGCATGGTGATTGAAGCGCGTACCGTAGCCGAGCAGATGCTCTACCAAGTGGAGCGGTTTGTGGAGAAAAACCACCTGCATCTGACTGAAGATGAAATAACGCTCACGGCGGCCGCCACCCAAAACCTGCGTGAAGCTCTCGAGACGAAAGAAAAAGATACCATTCTGAAAGCCGTCGACGAATTAGAAGCTCTTACCAGCCCTTATGCAGAGCGGGTAATGAACATCTCCATCAAGCAGGCGATGACCGGCAAGAAGATTGGGTAGCTTTTCGTTTAGAGTTTTCAACAACCTGCGCAAGCTGCATTCACGCTAGCGCTTGAGATTATGATTCCGTAGTACCTTCACCCGCCCCGCTAGCCTCTAGCGGGGCGGTTTGCTATCCGGCCGTTCTGCCCCATCAAAAACGGCAATGCATTGAGAAAAGCGCCACTTGTGGTAATAAAGAGTACATAAATTGTTTCACTTGCTGCTTGCCGGTAGTAAACGGCACAAAACGCATGAATCTGCACCTTGCTCGTCTTTATCAGATTGCTCAACAGCCTACTCGGCGCATTATCGGGTTAATGTCGGGCACCTCACTAGATGGGCTGGATGTGGCGCTGTGTCAGGTGCGCGGCCACGGACTGAATACACAGTTAACCCTAGAACGTTTCACCACGGTACCATATGATGATGACGTGCGCTACCGAATCCGGCAGGTGTTCGCAGGCAATCAGGTGAGCCTGGAATACCTGACGCTGCTGCATCCCTGGCTTGGTGTCCTTCACGCGGATATGGTACTAGCCTGCTTGCGCGAGTGGCACATTGAACCCACCGCCGTCGACCTAATTGCCAGCCATGGTCAGACCATTTACCATGCGCCCTACCACCAGCACCAACGCCCCGACTTTTCGCTCAATGCTACCCTGCAACTCGGTGACGGCGACCATATAGCCGTGCGCACCGGCATTATTACCATAAGCGACTTCCGACAGAAACACCTGGCTGCCGGCGGTGAAGGCGCCCCGCTAGCCGCCTACGGTGATTATCTGCTACTCAGTAGCCCTGAAGAAGAGCGTCTGCTGCTTAACCTAGGTGGTATTGCCAACTTCACCTACCTGCCTCGCACTGGCCAGGATGCTAGCACGGCCTTCAGCACTGATACCGGACCCGGCAATACTTTGCTCGATGCCACGGTGCGTGCCCAACGCCCTGGCTTAGCCTATGACGAAGATGGCCGCTTGGCAGCCGCAGGCCAGGTGCACCAGGAATTGCTGAACACCTTACTCGATCATCCTTTCTTTGCTGCTGCCCTACCCAAAACCACTGGCCCCGAATTATTCGGACCAGCCTATTTGCAGGAGGCACAGGCGCAAAGCAGCACCTCAGATTTGAAACTAGAAGATCTGCTTACTACCCTTACCGAACTAAGCGCTGTGGGCGTAGCAAGAGCTGCCATTCAGGCCTTTGGTAGCGAGCCGGCCTTGGCGGTATATGCGAGTGGCGGTGGAGCGCATAATCCTGCTCTGTTGGAGGCCTTGCGGCGGCACTTGCCAGGTTGCCGCTTCGCTACAACCCAAGAGCTTGGCATTTTGCCCGATGCCAAGGAAGCCATCTTGTTTGCTGTGTTAGCCAATGAAGCTGTGGCCGGGCAGCCGATTTCCATCGGTACCGGGCGGCAACGGGTACCCGCCGTGACAATGGGTAAGATTTCCTGGCCCGGCTAATTAGCGCACGGGAGCAGCCAACGGTATTAACCCGAAGCTTAGCACCTGCCGGGCCGTGGAGTCACGAAACGTCACATCGAGCTGCACGCGAGGCCGGGCAGTTAAGGTATCGGCCTTGAACATGAAAGCTACAAACGACTGGGGCGCTTGTCCGTCGCGGAGACGAAAGCCAAGCTTGTACAGGTCGATGGCAGGCCCAAAACGTCGGCCCTGCTCATAAAGAGGCTGGGCTACAGCTCGAAACCGAGCGGGTGTAAGGGCTGAGCCCACCTCGGGGGCAAGCATACGATGGGCGGCATCAAACTCCCCGCGCAATACGGCCAGCAAAAACTGCCGTGCCGCCTGTATCTGCGTGATACGCGGCGCGGGCGTTTCAGCACCCAATGGCCCACTTGCTAGCAGTAGCCATATGACAACTAGCAACCAACGAGGACTAATGGCAAGGTGCGGCAAGCGGGTCTGCTTCATAAACGGCAGGTAGTTCATTTTCTAACTCGACTGGCTTGCTCGTTGTTCCTTCAACGCAGATCGGCGGTGAGTGGCTGGTTCTCTCGAACACAGCTACCCACCGCCGATACTCAGCTTCACGAGAAGCTCTAGGTAATGCTACCCGCTGCGTTACTCAACTACAATACGCCGAGTGGCATTGAGCCCTGCACCAGTCAGGCGCAGGACGTATATACCGGGACGTAGCGTGTGCGTATCGAAGCTAACTGGGGCCATCCGGCTGTTAAGCGTTAGTTGCTGCTGGCTTATCTGCCGGCCGAGAGCGTCATATAGGCTTAAATTGGCTGTCTTGCCGTTGCCAGCACCTGCCAGCTGCACCGTAAGGCTCTTGCCAATTGTGGCAGGGTTTGGGAATACACTCAACGTCAAGCCCGCTAGCTGCTCGTCGCGCGTACCTTGCACAACACCAACCGTTAACGCGCGAGTAGCTACGTTGTTGGTTTCGTTGGCTTCTGAAATATCATTCACGTGGTCGGCTACAAACAATATATGGTAGGTACCAGATGCTATGTTGGCCGGAACAATAAGCGAAGTGCCCATTGGTTGTGAAGAACTTGGGCTGAGCAGTCCAGCCTGAGAATTACCAAGGAAAATATCATTGGCGCTGAACGCTACATCCGTTGAGAGATAATAGCCTACGGCGCTCTGTGGAGCTGTGGAATTGCCTTGATTGTTTAGCATACAGCTAGCTGAAATGATACCGCCGGGCATCACGGCACTACTGGAAAGAGCTGCCTGCGTAATCATCAAATCGGGCAGTATCGGCGCTGAAATGAACAAGCTGGTAAACGTGACGTTGTTGGTTTCGCTGATTTCCGTAACGCTGTTCTGCGGATCAGCCACGTACAATATGTAGTAGTATCCCGTTGTTGAGACGGAGCTAGGAATAGTAACCTGCGCGTTACGCGTAGCCGACTGGTTGAATGGCAACGCACCACCCGTCACGCTACTCAACAGTATGTCCGAAGCATCCAAGGTCGTGTTGGTTGAGAAGTAATAGCTCAACGTGCTGCTAGTGGCCGTTACGCTTCCCTGATTCCTGATCGAGGAGAAAAGCGTTATGTTGCTGCCAGTCGTTGCGGAGGTCGGGTTGCTTGCGGAGAGCACCGGCACCAAATCAGGCAATGCGGCCGGCACAACGCACGACACAGTTGCTTCAAATCCGTTATCTACCACACTGAAGTCAGTATTGAATTGCAGGGTAAGTGCTCCGGTGCTGTTAGTGGCCGTAATAGTGCCCGGATTAGTGTAGTAAGTACCAATTATGGGCGACGAAGTAGTAGGGCCATCATAAATAGTCAGACGGTCACAGCACTGCTCAACGGAAAATGAGTTGAACACTAGCTGAATCTTGCTGCCTGCCGTACCCGGATTGATTACCAGACTACCGTAGGCGCCATTGTTGTAAATTCCGGTACCACCATGGTCATACACCGTCGTGTTGCAGGTAGTAATGGTAGCCGTGCCTGAATACGGCACCACGATTCCATTGAAGGGTGCCGACACGGTAAAGGACAGTGCTACCACGTTGTTATTCTCATTGGTTTCATTCACCAAGGCAGTATGATCGGCTACATACAGCAGGTAGTAGCTGCCGGGCGTTGTACCAGACGGAATTAAAAGGTTAGCTGAGCGGCTGCTATAGTCATTGGCCGACAGATATCCACCCGTTGTAGAACCCAACAGTACATCATTAGCACTTAGCACATTATCAGTGGAGAGATAATACCCCACGTTACTGCTCTGTGTGGCAGAGTTACCTTGATTGTTGATGGTAACAAAAGCATTGAAGGGTATACCAGCTCCAGCTGAACTTTGCGACACGCTTGGCTGCGTCAACTGTAAGTCGATACCAGGAGCTACAATGTTGAGCGTGGTGCTGGTAGTGTTATTGTTTTCGTTGGTTTCTGCCACCGAGTTCTGGTAATCGACTACGAAGAACACATAATAGGCACCAACAGCAGTGCCAGCAGGAATGGTAATACTCCCCGAACGATAATTGGAATTGTTGCCCGCAAGGACACCACCTACTGTGCTACCCACGAGTATATCATTAGAGCTTAACACATTATCAGCGGACAAGTAATATCCCACGCTAGATGAAGCAGCACTGCTATTGCCTAAATTGTAGACGTAGCTATTGGTGGTAACACTACTGCCTGGCAGCGCGGAGCTATTATTCAGATAAGGCTGCTGAATCGTTAGATCTATAGTGGGCGCTAGTACGGTAAGCACGATGCTGCGCACGTTGTTGGCTTCATTGGTTTCCGTTACGGCATTTTGATCATCAGCAACGAATAGCACGTAATAGGTGCCTGGAGTAAGCGTACTCGGCACCGTAAACTGTGGGTAAACCGTGGAACCCTGGTTGGTTGTCAGCTGCGACACTGCATTAGCTACCAGCAATTGGTCATTAGAACTCAACGTGGCATCAGTAGAAAGGTAAACGCCCGTGTTGCTGGTGTTGGCCGTTGTGTTGCCTTGGTTGAAGATGTAGGCGCTAGCACTAATAAAAGCCCCGGGTACCACCGTGTTCTGGCTAAGCTGCGCTGTTTGCACCACTAAATCAACGCTTGGTGCCGACACGGTAATGGATACTGCCGCTACGTTGTTTGTCTCATTGCTCTCATTTACCACGTTTTGGTAGTCCGCAGCAAACAAGATGTAATAATTGCCGGGTGTGGTGCCAGGTGGTACGTTGGTTGTAGCGCTACGGTATTGGCTGAAGCTAGGCGTCAGTTGCCCACCAAAAGAGGATGTAAGCAGCTGGTCGTTGGAATCAAGAGTAATATCCGTGGAAAGGTAGTAGCCTACGCTACTGAAATTGGCAGTGGTATTACCCTGGTTTACTATCGTGCACGACAAGCTCAGTGAGTTGCCTGGTGCCGTATTAGGGGTATTGACGCTGGTTTGCTGAACGACCAAGTCTGTACTTGGTGGTACTACGTTCAGGGAGATGCTAGCAACGTTGTTGTTTTCATTGCTCTCGTTTACTACGCCCAAGTAATCAGCTGCAAAGAGCAAATAATAGTTGCCCGGTGGCGTGGAAGCTGGCACAGGCAATGTCGCGGAGCGGTACGACGACTGGTTGCTTCCTAGCATACCACCCACTGAGTTACCTAGCAGCACATCATTGGCACTCAGGATAGCATCCGTCGATAAATAATACCCTACACTGCTGCTGTTAGCGGTTGCTCCTGACAAATTGTAAACTGTGCAGTTCACTGACAAAGAGTTACCGGGTGCAACAGCTAATGGCTGTGCGGAGGCGCCTTGAATAGCCAAATCAGCTTGTGGAACCGACGTAACGCAGGCAATAGTTGCTGCAAACCCGTTGTACTGAACAGTGTAATCACTGCTAAAGCGCACTGTAAGCGTGCCAGCAGCGGTAGTGGCATAAACAGTTCCTGGACTTTGGGAATCATAAGTTCCTATCAAAGTAGCTGCTGTGTTGGAGCCATCGTAGATAGAAAGCCGATCAAAGCTCGTTTCAACATTAAATGATGTGAACTCGAGGCGAATTTTGTTGCCAGCTGTCGCAGGGACCAACGTTATTGTACCATCAGCGTTGGCAGAGTAAGTACCATTTGCGCCACCATCATCGTAAAGTGTTCCTCCACAAGTGGTAATAGTAGTTGAACCATTAGCTGGTAATTGATACGTCTGAGACATGGCCGGTAACGCCAAAATCAATAGCAGCAACAGGTTTCCAAACGACATGGACAGTCGTTTGAGTAAGAAGTAAAGTTGGGGCATACAGTAACTGAAAGAGATAAAATGAGAAAGCCAGCCCTACGCTCTTGCTTTAAGAGCGGGCTGGCAAAAAGAATAAGCAAGAAAAATGCGCCGGCTGGCGCAAAAGGCTAATTTTCCTCTTGGTGAGGCACCAGAATAAATACGTCTTCACTAGGGCGTTTCATAATATACCGCTCGCGGGCAAACTTCTCTAGTAGCTCAGGGCTACTAAGCAACTCGGCCCGCTCTTTTTTCACTGTCTCTATATTCTCTAAATAATAGTTACGCTCGGCCTGCAGTTCCTGCAGCTTAGCATACATATCATATTGTTTTACGAAGTCGTTAGCATCAAATACCAGCATCCACACCAGAAAGCTAACGCCCACATAAAAGTAAAAGCTGCGTAGGAATCCGGGAATGCGCATAACGGTACTACTTTTCAAGGCCCAAATATAGAAGCAATTATTGTAGATTTACAAGATAGCAGCTTTCTTTTATTTGCCGCTTTTCTATCTTGTTATCTACCCTTTTCCTTACCTGAACGAAATAAAAACGGTCCTGTTGCTGAGCAGCAACAAGACCGTTTTTTACACTATAGACCAAGCTGCTTGTTGATCTACATTTTGCGGCCAGGAAAGTAGGCTACTTCACCTAATTCCTCCTCGATACGGAGCAACTGGTTGTATTTGGCCATACGGTCAGAACGTGAGGCAGAACCCGTCTTAATTTGACCAGTGTTCAACGCTACTGCCAAGTCGGCAATGGTGTTGTCCTCTGTTTCGCCCGAGCGGTGGCTCATGATGCTCTTATAGCCGTTGCGGCGACCTAGGTTTACAGCATCAATGGTTTCGGTAAGCGTACCAATCTGGTTTACCTTGATAAGGATAGCATTGGCAATCTTCTCGTCAATACCGCGCTGCAACCGGTTTACGTTGGTTACAAACAAATCGTCTCCTACTAGCTGCGTGGTAGAGCCAATACTATCTGTCAACGCTTTCCAGCCAGCCCAGTCGTCCTCGTCCATGCCATCTTCTATGCTGATGATTGGATACTTCTTGGTCCAGTCGGTCCAGTAAGCCACCATTTCCGAAGAGGTCAGCTTGTCGCCCGTGCTTTTCTTGAAGTGGTACACTCCATCTTCATAGAACTCGGAAACTGCAGCGTCCATGGCAATCATTACGTCTTCGCCCGGACGGTACCCGGCCGTTTCGATAGCCTGCAACACAATCTTGATAGCGTCTTCGTTGGATTTGATGTTGGGGGCAAAACCACCTTCATCACCCACGTTCGTGCTAAAGCCTTGCTTCTTCAGTACGTTCTTGAGGTGGTGGAAGATCTCAGTACCCCAGCGTAGCGCCTCCGAAAAAGAAGCTGCACCTACGGGCATGATCATGAACTCCTGGAAGTCAATTGAATTGTCGGCGTGCGAGCCACCGTTCAGGATGTTCATCATGGGCACAGGTAGCGTGGTCGCCCCTACCCCACCCACATAGCGGTAGAGTGGCATACCAGCCTCTTGTGCAGCCGCGCGGGCAATAGCCAAAGAGGCACCTAGGATGGCATTGGCACCCAAGTTTGCCTTGTTTGGCGTTCCATCGAGTTCCAGCATGATCTTATCAAGCAGGCCCTGTTCAAACACCGAAAAACCAATCAGTTCTTCCGCAATCTGGCTGTTTACGTTCTCAACTGCTTTGAGCACGCCTTTGCCCATGTACATGCTCTTATCGTCGTCGCGCAGTTCTACGGCTTCGTGTTTGCCGGTGCTGGCACCCGAAGGAACAGCCGCACGGCCTACCGTACCACTGTCGGTAGTTACGTCCACTTCCACGGTTGGATTGCCGCGCGAATCAAAAATCTGACGGGCATGAATGGCGGTGATGATGCTCATACTTGAAAGAATAAGGTTGGAAAGTTAGGAAGCGCGAAACGAGCCATTTGAATAGCTCGACAAATACACATCGTTTGTGGCGGCAAGGTAAGGAATTCAGAAAACAGCCAATTCAGTTTTACCACCTTTTGCCTTAATCCTATAGCATCCTATCAATCATCAAGCTTTATCCAAACAAAAAGGGACGTACCAAACGGCACGTCCCTTCCTTATTTGAAACAAGCACTCAGACTACGAAGCAGACTCTTCGTCTTTCTTCTCGTCACGAGTTTCACCTTCTTTCAGCGTGTCGGTAGCGGTATCTTCAGGAGCAGCTACCTCCGTGGTTGGAGCAGCAACAGGAGCGTCAGTTACTACTTCAGCCGACGATTGGCCTTCGCCAGCCGTAGCCGTGGTAGCTTTCTTCTTGCCACGCGAACGACGGGTGGTAGTAGTCTTTGTGTCGCTAGCATTCTTCGCTTCCAACAACGTTTCGTTGTAGTCTACTAGCTCGATAACGCACATTTCAGCATTGTCACCCAAGCGTGATTCGCTCAGCTTGATAATGCGAGTGTACCCGCCAGGACGATTAGCAATTTTAGCTGCTACGTCACCGAACAGTTCTTTCAGGGTTTCCTTGTTCTCCAATACCGAAAACACCGTACGACGCGAGTGAGTCGTATCGTTCTTGGCTTTGGTGAGCAGGGGCTCTACGAATTGACGTAGAGCTTTGGCTTTCGCTACTGTAGTCGTCACACGCTTGTGCATGATCAGAGACGAAGCCATGTTCGACAGCATAGCATTGCGGTGCGAAGCTGTGCGGCCGAGGTGGTTGATGGTTTTACCGTGACGCATAAAAAGAAAAAAAGTGTGGGCTTGCGAACGACGACCACGGCGGAAAGCAGGCGAGTCGCACTACCTTCTCATTAGAACCGCCGCCCCTTGGGCTCACTGATGAAAAATATTAAGGGCAAAAAAAGGTGCTCTTCCCACAGGCTAAAGCCATCTTAGGAAGAGCACCAGTAAAAATCTATTCTTCGTCGAGCTTATACTTGCTCAAATCCATGCCGAAGTTCAAGCCTTTTTCCTCTACGAGGTTTTCCAGCTCGGTCAGCGACTTCTTACCGAAGTTGCGGAACTTCATCATGTCCGACATATCCAGCTGCACTAAGTCACCGAGAGTCTTGATGTCGGCGGCCTTGAGGCAGTTGTAGGCACGTACGCTTAGATCCATATCTGCCAATGGCGTCTTCAGAACTTTGCGCATGTGCAGCGTTTCTTCATCCACGGTCTCCTCTTCTTCAGCCTTAGCCGTCTCGAAGGTCATGGTGCTGTCAGAGAACAGCATGAAGTGTTGAATCAAAATATTAGCAGCGCCTTTCAACGCTTCTTCCGGGTGAATGGAACCGTCCGTATGAATCTCGATGAGGAGCTTCTCGTAGTCGGTTTTCTGTTCCACACGGGTATTCTCGATGCTGTACTTCACGTTCTTGATAGGTGTGAAGATAGCATCGATTGCAATCTGCCCGAATACTTGGTCGGTTGGCTTGTTCTCCTCAGCAGGCACATAACCACGGCCTTTCTGAATTGAGAATTCAAATTCAAGCTCCACCGAAGGATCGATGTTGCAGATAACGAGGTCTGTGTTCAGAACCTCGAAACCGTTGGTGAACTTGTTAATGTCACCAGCAGTAAACGTTTCTTGGCCTTTGATGCGAACGGTGATTTTGTCCTCTATAGCATCACTGACCTTCTTGAAGCGCACCTGCTTCAGGTTGAGGATGATTTCGGACATGTCCTCAATCACACCCTCAATGGTCATGAACTCGTGCAGAACGCTGCTGGTGCGAACCGACGTGATGGCGTAGCCCTCCAGCGACGACAGCAGGATACGGCGCAACGCGTTGCCGATCGTGACGCCGTAGCCTTTCTCCAGCGGTTTAAATTCAAACGTTCCGTAGAAGTCGTCGGATTTCTCCATCACTACCTTCTCCGGCATTTGAAAAGCTAAGATTGACATAAGTTGGGGCGGTTTTAGTATTGAGTAATGGGTATTGGATATTGAGGCTTAGAGAAGCTCTCAGTACCCACTACCCAATACTTGAATCCATTTAAAGAAAGTCGAAGTAAACAAGCGGCTTGCACTAACAAGCCTACTTCCAAAATTACTTCGAGTACAACTCGACGATAAGCTGCTCCGTGATTTTCTCCGGAATCAACTCACGCGAAGGAGCGCTGATGAACTTACCAGCCATTTCCTTGCCGTCCCATTCCAACCACGAAAAAGCGCGAGCATTACGGGCGCTCAAGCTAGTTGTAATAGCTTCCAGCGACTTAGACTTCTCACGTACTGCCACGATGTCGCCAGCGCGGAGCTTGTAAGAAGCAATGTTCACGACTTCACCATTTACGGTAACGTGCTTGTGTAGTACAAGCTGACGGGCAGCACGACGGGTCGTAGCAATGCCCAAACGGTATACAGTATTATCGAGGCGTGATTCCAGCAAAGCCAACAAGTTGTCACCGGTGATGCCGGGCATAGTAGCTGCTTTGTGGAACAGGTTCTCGAACTGCTTCTCGAGCACGCCGTACATATATTTAACTTTCTGCTTCTCCATCAACTGGACAGCATACTCGCTTTGTTTCTTGCGACGACCACGACCATGCTGGCCGGGAGGATAAGCTTTCTTGGTGAGTGCCTTGCTTGGGCCGAAGATCGGCTCACCAAAGCGACGGGCAATCTTGGTTTTTGGACCGGTATAACGTGCCATTTCGGGTTTGTTGAGTTTTGAGGGGGTTGAACTGCGCGTGTCGGGCTTCTCAGATGTGCCTTACCAGATAGAAAA
Source organism: Hymenobacter sp. YC55 (assembly GCF_029433095.1). Classification (GTDB taxonomy): domain Bacteria; phylum Bacteroidota; class Bacteroidia; order Cytophagales; family Hymenobacteraceae; genus Hymenobacter. The sequence goes on along the minus strand of NZ_JARNTX010000002.1, from coordinate 931,345 downwards.
GACGCATCAGAAACCCGACACCGGAGGCAAACACTGTGCTTGCCAGTTCAGATAATTATACGCGACGACGTTTGGGAGGACGGCAGCCATTATGGGGCAGCGGCGTCACGTCCTTGATGGTCGTTACCTCAATACCCACGTTACCCAGCGTACGGATAGCAGACTCACGGCCAGCGCCCGGACCTTTAACAAACACTTCGGCTTTACGCATGCCTAAGTCATGTGCTACTTTACCGCAATCGGTAGCAGCCATCTGTGCAGCGTAAGGCGTATTTTTCTTGGAGCCACGGAAGCCCATCTTACCAGCAGAGGCCCAAGAGATAACTTGGCCATTGTTGTTGGTGATGGAAATGATGATGTTGTTGAACGAAGCCTTGATGTGTACCTGGCCTACTGGCTCAACAACGACAACGCGCTTCTTGGCTTTGTCTTTTCTTTTTTGTGCCATTTGGTTATCGCGAAAATGAGCGGAAGGTGTTGACTCTCATCTTAAGACAGGAGCCGATTCCCACTACGTTTTATTTAGTAGCCTTCTTCTTGCCAGCAACGGTCTTGCGCTTGCCCTTACGGGTACGCGAGTTGTTCTTGGTACGCTGACCACGAACAGGCAGACCTTTGCGGTGACGCAGACCTCGGTAGCAACCGATGTCCATGAGGCGTTTGATGTTCAGCTGCACTTCTGAGCGCAGCACACCTTCGGTCTTGAATTCAGCAGCAATCACGCCGCGGATTTCGCCAGCCTCTGCTTCAGTCCAATCTTTCACCTTCTTGTTCAGGTCAACGCCTGCTTTGGTGAGGATCTGCTGAGCAGAAGGACGGCCAATGCCGAAAATGTAGGTCAGCGCGATTTCGCCGCGCTTGTTATCTGGGATATCTACCCCTGCAATACGAGCCATGTGCTTTATTAAAAAGTCTGGTGCTACTACCCTTGACGCTGCTTATAGCGTGGGTTTTTTTTGTTGATGACGTAGAGTTTGCCTTTGCGGCGGATGATTTTGCAATCAACACTACGCTTCTTGACGGACGTTTTGACTTTCATGTCGTCGGTTTATTTGTAACGGTACACAATTCGTCCCTTCGACAGATCGTAGGGTGACATTTCTAATTTAACCTTATCTCCCGGCAAAATCTTGATGTAGTGCATCCGCATCTTGCCCGAAATGTGGGCAATCAGTTGGTGACCGTTCTCCAGTTCCACCCGGAACATAGCATTGGAAAGGGCTTCCAGGATGACTCCGTCTTGCTCAATGGAAGTTTGTTTGGCCATAAGGCTACTGTAAGGCTTTTTCTATGTATTCGAAGGAGGTAAGAATCTCCGCTTTATCTTTTCGTACTACTACAGTGTGCTCGAAATGCGCTGAAGGCTTGTAGTCTTTGGTCCTGATGGTCCAGCCATCTTTCTCTTGTACTACATCTTTCTTCCCTAGATTCACCATTGGTTCAATGGCAAGAACTAAACCGGTCTGTAACTTCAGTCCCGAACCACGTTTTCCGTAATTAGGTACCTCTGGCCGCTCGTGCAATTTCTTACCAATTCCATGACCGACTAGTTCCCTGACCACACCATAACCTTGTTTTTCAACGTGGTTTTGGATAGCATAGCCAACATCACCCATCCGGTTGCCTGCTACTGCCTTCTCTATACCGAGATACAGTGACTTCTTAGTTTCCTCTAGAAGTTGAAGCACTTCTGGATCTACCTCCCCAACTGGATAGGTGTAAGCACTATCAGAATGGTAACCATTAAGCAACACCCCTGCGTCAACCGATATAATGTCTCCGCTCTTAAGGGTATGGTCTCCAGGGAAACCATGCACTACAACCGAGTTAGGAGAGATACAGAGACTATAAGGGAAATCATTATAGCCTTTGAATGAAGGTTGTCCGCCATGGTCACGAATGAATTCTTCCGCTCGCTTGTCTAGCTCACGTGTAGTTATTCCTTCCCGAATCATGCCCGCAACTTCTCCGTGGGCTTGAGCGAGCACTTTGGCGCTTGCTCGAATGAGTTCTATTTCCTCCTCAGTCTTGTAAACAATCATGACTGATTAAGAAGCCATTGCTATGTTCTGAGAACGACCACGCAGCTTGCCTGTTTTCATCATGCCGTCGTAATGACGCATCAGCAGGTAGCTTTCCACCTGGTTGAGCGTATCCAGTACTACACCTACCATAATGATAAGCGAGGTACCGCCATAGAAAGCCGAGAAAGGACGAGTCACGCCAGCTAACAGAGCAAGCGATGGGAAAATTGCAATCAATGCTAGGGCAACCGCACCAGGCAAAGTGATATGGGTTAGCACCTCATCAATATACTCTGAAGTATCACGACCAGGCTTGACACCAGGCACGAAACCACCGCTACGCTTCAGGTCATCCGCAATTTGATTAGGATTAACGCTAATAGCTGTGTAGAAGTACGTGAAGACAATGATGAGTGTAGCAAAGACTAAGTTGTATTGCCACGATGTGTAATCCGAAAACTTCACGCCGATATAGCTAGCCGTTTCACTGTCGTTCTGCCAAACTGAGGCAAGAATAGCAGGCACGAACATCAACGACTGAGCGAAAATGATCGGCATTACACCAGCTGCATTCACCTTCATAGGAATGAACTGACGCTGTGCGTTCAACTGCGCAGTGCTACCTACTTGCTTGGCATACTGAACCGGAATTCGGCGTACAGCCTGCGTCAGCACGATAACTGCCATTACCACTAAAAACAAGACAACTAGTTCAATCAAGAAGATCAATGAACCGCGCATGCCTTTAGCAGCCGCCTCACCGATAATAGCACCTGGCAGACGTGAGACAATCCCGATCATGATGATCATGGAAATACCGTTGCCAATACCCTTATCAGTGATCTTTTCACCTAGCCACATGCAAAACAGCGTCCCGGCCGTAATTATCAACATCGTAGTGATGGTGAAAAATGTACCAGGGCTGATAATAGCGTCAGCATTGATGGTGGCAATAAAGCCGACCGACTGCGCCATTACAATAGGAATGGTGAGAATACGCGTATACTGATTGATCTTCTTCCGGCCCGACTCTCCTTCTTTTTGAAGCTTCTGGAAGTAGGGCACTGCTATCGTAAGCAATTGCAATACAATGGAAGCCGAGATATAAGGCATAATACCCAAGGCAAAGATGGAAGCATTGCTGAATGCACCGCCAAGCAGCGTATCCAGAATGCCAAACACCCCTGATGCACCTCCCGTTTTCAAACGAGTTGCATCGACGCCCGGCAGCACCACGAAAGAACCTAACCGGTATATGGCAATGAAGAAAAGCGTATTGAAGATCCGCATACGCAGATCTTCAATCGCAAAAATGTTCTTGATCGTAGTGATGAACTTGTTCATTGCCAGTCTTGCTTTACAGCGTCACAGCTTTGCCCCCAGCTTTTTCGATAGCCTCAACAGCTGATTTCGAGAAAGCGTGAGCGTGAACTTCCAAAGCCTTCGTGATTTCACCACGACCTAAAACTTTGATCTTAGCGCTTTTCGAAGCCAGACCAGCTGACACGAAGAATGCACTGTCAAGCGTAGTAACAGAACCGTTTTCAGTTAAGCCAGCTAATACGTCTAGATTAACTGCTTTGTACTCGATCCGGTTAATATTCTTGAAACCGAACTTAGGTACGCGGCGCTGCAATGGCATCTGACCGCCTTCGAAGCCCGACTTTTTGGAATAGCCCGAACGGGACTTTTGGCCTTTGTGACCGCGCGTCGAAGTGCCGCCACGGCCGGAACCCGTACCACGGCCAAGACGCTTGTTGTTGCGCGTTGAGCCCTCGGCGGGTTGGAGATTACTGAGATTCATGGTCGGGATATCCTAGAGTGCGGTTACTTCCAACAAGTGCTGCACTGCAGCTACCATACCAGCTACTTGAGGAGTGTTTTCCACCGCCTTAGTGCTGCCAATTTTACCAAGACCAAGGGCCTTGATTGTGCGCTTCTGACGCTCAGGGCGGTCAATAACGCTTTTGACGAGTTTGATTTGGATCTGCGCCATCGTTACTTAACCATTAAAAACTTGGGCGAGAGTAATGCCACGAGCCTGTGCAACTTGCATAGGATCACGCATTTTTAACAGAGCATCGAAAGTAGCCTTTACTACGTTGTGGGGATTCGACGAACCCTTTGACTTAGCCAGTACGTCCTTAATACCTGCGCTTTCAAACACAGCGCGCATAGCACCACCGGCAATTACACCAGTACCTGCTGCTGCTGGCTGTACCAACACAAAGCCACCAGAGTATTTACCTTCCATTACGTGAGGCACAGTGTGCTTGTAAAGGGGAACGCGTACTAGGTTTTTCTTTGCGTCGTCGATGCCTTTAGCAATAGCGTCGGTAACTTCGTTGGCTTTACCAAGGCCGTAGCCTACAGTACCGTTGCCATCACCTACTACTACAATGGCCGAGAAGCTGAAGCGACGACCACCCTTTACTACTTTTGCTACGCGGTTGATAGCTACTACCTTCTCTTTCAGATCAGATTCGCCGGCACGGGGAGCTTGTTGCTGCTCACGGTTGCCACCACGTTCACGGTTTTGGCCTTGGCCGCCGCGGTTGTTGTTGTCTTGGGCCATATTCTTAGAAATTGAGGCCGCCTTCGCGGGCTCCTTCTGCCAATGATTTTACGCGGCCGTGGTAGAGATAACCGGAACGGTCAAATACCACTTTCGAAATTCCTTTTCCTGTAGCACGGGCGGCAATTTCTCTGCCGACTGCGGCGGCGAGGGCGACTCCGTTGCCCCCTTCCACCGAAACGTGCTTCGAGGAAGCAGACGCCAACGTGTGGCCGGTAGTGTCGTCAATAATCTGAGCATAGATGCCCGTATTGCTGCGAAACACCGACAAACGTGGACGCTCGGACGTGCCAGCCACCTTTGTGCGGATGATGCGCTGGATCCGTTTTCTTCTAGTTGCTTTATCGAAAGCCATGATCTGTTATTATTTCGAAGCTGTTTTACCAGCCTTACGACGAATCTGCTCACCCACGAAGCGCACGCCTTTGCCTTTGTAAGGCTCAACTTTGCGCAACGAACGAATCTTGGCGGCTACTTGACCAAGCAGTTGCTTATCGATGCTGTTTAAAGTAACGATAGGGTTCTTACCTTTCTCAGTTACAGCGGTAGCAGTTACTTCCTTTGGCAGAGCCAAGAAGATGTTGTGCGAGTAACCCAAAGACAATTCGAGCGTAGTACCAGCCATTGCGGCTTTGTAACCTACACCCACCAGTTCCAGCTTATGCTCAAACCCGTTGCTAACACCTTGGATCGAGTTGTTAAGCAGCGAACGGTACAAACCGTGCATCGCCTTATGGCGCTTCTGCTCGGTTGGACGCTCAACTACCAACTGACCGTCGGCTTGCGTAATGGTGATGTCGCGGTCAACTGGAACTAACAAAGTGCCTTTAGGGCCCTTTACAGTTACTTGATTTTCTTTGCTCACTTCAACCTGAACACCGGAGGGCAGGCTGATGGGCAGTTTACCAATGCGTGACATATCTAGTTCTTGTCGATTAGTAAACGTAGCACAGCACTTCGCCGCCCACGTTCTCGGCTTTAGCTTCTTTTTCCGTCATTACTCCTTTCGAAGTAGAGAGGATAGCAACACCCAAGCCGCTGAGTACACGAGGCATGTTGTCAACGTGTGCGTATTTACGCAAACCCGGCGTGCTTACACGCTCCAGCTTTGTGATGGCAGGCTGCTTGGTAGCAGGGTTGTACTTCAGCGCGATTTTGATCGTGCCTTGTACTGCAGCATCGTCAAAACGGTAGCTCTGAATGTAGCCCTTCTTGTAGAGCACCTTCGTAATTTCCTTTTTGATGTTGCTGGCCGGAATCTCTACAACCCGGTGGTTTGCCTTAATGGCATTGCGCACCCGGGTCAGGTAATCGGCAATCGGATCTGTATTCATTTCAGGGTAAAAAAAGAGGCGCCCTTTTTTAGGGAGCCGCAAAGATATGAAAAATTTCACCGCCGCCGAAAGCGGCAGTGAAATTTTCGTTTAAGACTTCTTGGCTCGTCTTTGCGGGAGCGGCCAATGGTTTCTCTCGGCAACCTGCCAAGTATTGTTGCCTTTAGCGTGAGCTAAGAAGCAACAGGTAACAAATTACCAGCTGGACTTTGTTACGCCGGGGATTTTGCCAGCCAATGCCATCTCGCGGAAGCGTACACGGCTGATGCCGAACTTACGCATATAACCACGAGGGCGGCCGTCGATCAAGTCACGATTGTGCAAGCGCACAGGCGACGAGTCACGGGGTAGTTTGTCTAGACCCTCGTAGTCACCAGCAGCTTTCAGCGCTTTGCGCTTCTCAGCATAGCGGGCAACTAGGGCGATGCGCTTACGCGCTCTTGCTTTTGCTGATTCCTTAGCCATTGTTGTCTTGCTTCTTGGCGTTAGCGAAAGGCATTCCGAAAGCGCGTAGCAGCTCGTAGCTCTGCTCGTCGTTTTCAGCGCTGGTTACAAAAGTGATATCCATACCCGAAATCGACTTGATCTTGTCAATCGAAATTTCAGGGAAAATGATTTGCTCCTTAACGCCTAGGGTATAGTTACCGCGGCCGTCGAAGCCTTTATCATTGATACCTTTGAAGTCACGAACGCGGGGCAGAGCTACCGTCAAAAGACGGTCCATGAACTCATACATCCGCTCACCACGCAGCGTTACGCGGGCACCGATTGGCATACCTTCGCGCAGTTTGAAGTTCGAAACTGAACGCTTGGCGATGGTAGGAACTGCTTTCTGGCCAGTAATAGTCGAAAGCTCATCCACACCATTGTCTACCAGCTTCTTGTCGGCTACAGCAGCGCCAATACCGCGGTTGATGCAGATCTTGGTGATGCGTGGTACCTGCATGATGCTCTTGAACTGGAATTTCTCCTGGAGCGCCGGTATTACTTCTTTTTGATATTTCTCTTTGAGTCGTGCTGCCATTGTCGTCGTACCGAATTAGGCTTTAGGAGCTTCCACTGCCTTCACGTTGCTCACGTGAATACCAGCTTCGATCTTGGTGATGCCACCCTGAGGATTCTTTGCACTTGGTTTGTTGTGCTTAGTAACCAGGTTCAGGCCTTCTACGATAACACGCTCCGTGGTACGGTTCACCGACTTGATAACGCCGGTTTTGCCTTTTTCATCACCGGCGATAACCAAAACGGTATCACCAGTTTTCACGTGCAGTTTCGCAGGCTTTTTGTCTTTGGTCTTCGTTGCCATTGCTTAGAGAACTTCAGGAGCGAGCGAAACAATCTTCATGAACTGCTTTTCACGCAGTTCGCGGGCTACTGGGCCGAAGATGCGGGTACCGCGGGGCTCATCGTTATTGTTGAGCAGTACCGCAGCGTTGTCGTCGAAACGAATATAAGAACCGTCCTTACGGCGAATCTCTTTCTTCGTGCGAACTACAACTGCTTTTGATACAGTGCCTTTTTTAGCGTTGCCGGAAGGAATAGCCGACTTGATTGCAACTACAATCTTGTCGCCTACGCTAGCGTATTTCTTGCCTGTGCCACCGAGGACACGAATGCAAAGAACTTCTTTGGCGCCGCTGTTATCAGCGACGGTCAGACGGGATTCTTGCTGTATCATCTTACTTGGCGCGTTCTACAATTTCAACCAATCTCCAGCGCTTGTTCTTGCTCAATGGGCGAGTACCCATGATGCGAACTGTATCGCCTTCGCCACATTCGTTATTCTCGTCATGAGCCATGAACTTGGTCGACTTGGTAACGAACTTACCGTAGATCGGGTGTTTCATTTTGCTCTCCACCATTACGGTGATGGACTTATCCATCTTGGCGGAGGTAACGCGCCCGATGATTTCTTTGCGCAGATTCCGCTCAACGGCGGAGGTTGCCTGCTGCTCTTCGTTGCTTGCCATCGTTTAGTTAGCAGTGTTAGTAGCCTGCTCGTTCTTCCGACGGGTCTGCTCAGTCAGCAAACGGGCGATGTTCTTGCGGCTAGTTTTCAAACGACCTGGATTCTCCAATGGCGAAATAGCGTGCGCGAAACGCAGCGATTGACCATTAGCTCTTTCGGTCTTGATTTGTTCGTTCAGGGCCTCGTCCGAGAGGGCCAGGATTTCAGTGTTCTTCATCTTACTTGCTTTCTACGTAGTCGCGACGAACAACAAACTGAGTCCGAACTGGCAACTTCTGAGCAGCCAGACGGAGCGACTCCTGAGCCACTTCCAGCGATACGCCGTCCGATTCAAACATGATGGTACCAGGCTTCACGCAGGCTACCCAATACTCGGGCGAACCTTTACCCTTACCCATCCGCACTTCAGCAGGCTTCTTGGTAATTGGCTTGTCTGGAAAAATACGGATCCATACTTGCCCTTCACGCTTCATAGCGCGGGTCATGGCGATACGGGCAGCCTCAATCTGGCGAGCCGTAATCCAAGCCACTTCCAACGACTTGATAGCGAAGGAACCGAAGTCTATGGAGCTGCCGCGGAAGGCGAGACCTGTCACGCGACCCTTTTGCATCTTGCGATACTTGGTCCTTTTCGGTTGTAACATGAGATATTAAAATTGAAATTCAGAAGAAGGAAAAGGACTAGCGACGTGGAGCACCGCCACCACGGTTGCCGCCACCAGCAGGACCGTTACGACGAGGGCCAGCGTTGCCGCCGCCACGGTTGTCGCCACCACCACGGTTTTCACCGCCACGGTCGCCACCACGGTCACGACGTGGGCCACGGTCACCTCCACGGTCGCCACGCTCACCACGTGGGCCACGGTCATTGCCACCGCGAGTTTCAGTGCCTTGGTTAGCTGGAACCTGATTTGGAGAGAGGTCAGGCTTGCCGAACACTTCACCACGCATAACCCATACCTTGATGCCAATTTTGCCATACACGGTCTGAGCTTCCGACAAAGCGTAGTCAATATCAGCGCGCAACGTGTGCAGCGGCGTACGACCTTCCTTGTACTGCTCGGAACGGGCAATTTCAGCACCACCCAAACGGCCACCGCACTGGATCTTGATGCCTTCGGCACCAACACGCATTGCAGCCTGGATAGACATCTTCATGGCACGACGGAACGAGATACGAGCCTGTAGCTGCTGAGCAATGCTCTCCCCTACTAGCTTGGCGTCAAGTTCCGGACGCTTAATTTCGAAGATGTTGATCTGAACGTCTTTGCTGGTGATCTGCTTCAGCTCGTCCTTGATCTTGTCAACCTCAGCGCCACCTTTACCGATTACCACACCCGGACGAGCCGTGTTGATAGTGATAGTGATGCGCTTGAGGGTACGCTCGATAACGATGCGGCTAATGCCACCTTTCGGGATACGAGCGAGAATATATTTGCGGATTTTTTCGTCCTCAACCAATTTGTCGGCAAAGTCCTTGCCGCCATACCAGTTCGAGTCCCATCCTTTGATGACGCCTAAACGGAAGCCAACCGGATTTACTTTCTGTCCCATAGTGCTTATGCGGAGGCTTGAGCCGTAGTTTCAGTGGATTTCTTGGCTGAGCTACGACGGGTTTTCGTGGCTTTGCCTTCAGTAGTTGTAGCAGCAACAGCTTCAATAGCTGCTTTGCTCCCGATGCGCTCAACTTTTGCGTCAATCACAAGAGTGACGTGGTTGCTACGCTTGCGGATGCGGTGACCACGACCCTGAGGAGCAGGACGCAGACGCTTCAACTGACGTCCTTCGTCCACGAAAATCTCCTTGATATAGAGGTTGGCATCTTCGATACGCTCGTTCTCGTTCTTCTGCTGCCAGTTGGCTAATGCCGAAAGCAACAGTTTCTCGATACGCTCGGCACCTGAGTTAGCTTCGAATTTCAGCAAGCCCAAGGCGCGGGTCACTTTTTGACCACGAACCATGTCAGCTACCAAGCGCATCTTGCGCGGCGAGGTAGGAACATTACTTAGTTTAGCTCTTGCTTCCATCTTAGCGTTTGCCTTTATCTTTCTTGGCTACGTGGCCACGGAAGTTGCGCGTTGGAGCGAACTCGCCGAGCTTATGACCGACCATGTTTTCGGTCACGTATACCGGGATGAATTTATTGCCATTGTGCACCGCGAAGGTGTGGCTAACGAAGTCTGGAGAAATCATCGAGCGGCGCGACCAAGTCTTGATGACGGCCTTTTTGCCCGACTCTTCCATCGTCGTTACTTTTTTCTCGAGCCGGAAATCAATGTACGGCCCTTTTTTTAGTGAACGTGCCATTGGTTATTTCTTGCCTTTGCGATTAACGATGAGCTGCTCTGAGTACTTGTTCTTGTTGCGGGTCTTCTGACCTTTAGCGAAGATGCCGTTACGGCTACGTGGGTGACCACCCGACGATTTACCTTCACCACCACCCATTGGGTGGTCAACAGGGTTCATTGCAACACCACGAACACGCGGACGACGACCTAACCAACGGTTACGACCGGCTTTGCCGAGACGTACGTTCATGTGGTCACCATTCGATACGGTACCAACGGTAGCCATGCAGGTTACGAGAACCATGCGCATCTCACCAGAAGGCAGTTTCAGAGTGGCATACTTATCTTCACGAGCTACAAGCTGAGCGTATGTGCCAGCCGAGCGGGCCATTGCTGCACCAGCACCGGGCATCAGCTCGATGTTGTGAACAATAGTACCGAGTGGGATTTCGCGGAGCGGCAAAGCGTTGCCTACTTCCGGCGCAACACCCGAACCCGATACAACCGTGCGGCCTACTTCAACACCAGCGGGCGCAATGATATAGCGCTTTTCGCCATCGGCGTACTGAAGCAGAGCGATACGAGCTGTGCGGTTTGGATCGTACTCGATGGTCTTCACGGTAGCAGGCACGCTAGCCTTGTCACGCTTGAAGTCTACAATACGATACTTGGCTTTGTGTCCACCGCCGATGTAGCGGTTCGACATTTTACCAGAGTTGTTGCGGCCACCGGAGTTTTTCATGGGTGCCAACAGCGACTTCTCCGGCGTCGACGTCGTAATCTCGTCGAACGTCGGGGCGATACGGAAGCGCTGACCCGGTGATGTTGGTCTTAGTTGTTTGAGTGCCATTACTCTTGCTTAAGGAATTTTCTTTTGCAGAAAGGCGAAGGCTAGATGCCGTTGTAGAAGTCGATAACGTCGCCTTCTTTCACGGTCACGACGGCTTTCTTGCCATGGGCACGACGGCCCGAGATGGACCCACCCTTCGTGAACTTAGATTTGATCTTGCCGTTCGTGCGCATGGTGCTGATGCCAGTCACCGTTACACCGTAGAACTGCTCGATGTCTTTCTTGATCTGAACCTTGTTCGCGGTACGCTCTACTTCGAAAACGTACTGACCTTTTTCATTCAGGCCCGTGGCCTTCTCGGTCACGATTGGTTTCTTCAGTGTGCTCATTACTCAGCGACGGTATAAAGTTGTTCGAGCGACTTCAGGCCGTCCTCTGACAGCAGCAGCGTGTCCGTGTTCAGCAGGTCGTGCGTGTTCAGGGCAACGGGCGTAGCCACGGTTACGCGCTGAATGTTACGAGCCGACAGAACCACGTTCTTGTCTACTTCGCCAGTTACCAGCAACGTCTTTTTGCCGTTGTTCAGCTTGAGGCCGTTCAAGATGCTGAGGAAGTCTTTGGTCTTAGGAGCCGACAGCGTGATGTTCTCTACGAGGGCCACTTTGCCGTCTTTAGCCAAGCTCGAGAGAGCCGACAGACGAGCAAGACGCTTGGTTTTTTTGTTGAGCTTGAAGCCATAGTCACGGGGCTCAGGACCGAATACACGGCCACCACCGATGAACACTGGCGACTTCATGCTACCTGCACGAGCACCGCCGGTGCCTTTCTGCTTCTTCAATTTCTTGGTAGTACCGTGCACTTCGTTGCGCTGCTTCGACTTGTGTGTGCCCTGGCGCTGGTTGGCCAAGTACTGCTTCACGTCGAGGTACATCACGTGCTCGTTGGGCTCCAAGCCGAATACGGCTTCCGGCAGCGTTACCTTGCGACCGGTGTCTTCACCCTTGATGTTATATACTGACAGTTCCATCTTCAAGGTTATTTTTCCAGGACCACGAAAGAATTCTTGGCACCGGGAATTGAACCGCTCACCAGGATGAGGTTCTTGTCGGCTACCACGCGCATCACCTTCAGGTTCTGCACTTTCACCCGGTCGTTACCCATGCGGCCACCCATGCGCATTCCTTTGAATACGCGCGAAGGCCACGAGCAGGCACCAATAGAACCAGGGTGACGTAGACGGTTGTGCTGACCGTGGGTCTGGCCGCCTACACCGGCAAAGTTGTAACGCTTAACAACACCTTGAAAGCCTTTGCCTTTCGAGGTGCCTACTACGTCTACAAACTCGCCTTCCTCGAAGAGGGAAGCGTTGATTTCAGCACCAGCAGCGTACGTAGACTCTGCCTCGAGGCGGAATTCAACCAATTTTTTCTTGGGGGTAGTACCAGCTTTCGCGAAGTGACCTGCCAATGCTTTGGTGGTGTTCTTTGCTTTTTTCTCGCCGTACCCGAGCTGGATAGCAGTGTAGCCATCCTTCTCAGTAGTCTTAACCTGCGTCACTACGCACGGACCCGCTTCGATGAGCGTGCAAGGGATGTTTTTCCCGTCCGGAGTGAAGAGGCTTGTCATACCGATCTTTTTACCGATGATGCCAGGCATTCTGTTTTTGTTTAGTAAAAGACGCAGAAGAAAACGCCCAAGTGGCGTTTTCGTAATGGGAGTGCAAAGCTAGGAAATTGTTACGAGAATTTACAATGCCCTTCTGAAATATTTTAAGTGTCACGACTTTAGCTCGAAACACAAGCTCTAGCCTTGAGCTAGTACTTAGCTGTTAATTGGGTTTTTCCAACCAAGCTTAGCTGATAATCATTCCCGTGTTATAAAAGAAAATACCCTACCGACTCGAAAGTCAGTAGGGTATCTCCTAATTAGTCGACAAAGTCAGTCCTCAGACTTTGATTTCAACGTCAACGCCGCTTGGCAACTCAAGCTTCATTAGCGCGTCTACCGTCTTCGATGAAGTCGAGTAGATGTCAACAAGACGCTTGTAAGTGCAAAGCTGGAACTGCTCACGCGACTTCTTGTTCACGTGGGGCGAGCGAAGAACGGTGAATTTCTCTTTGTCGGTCGGCAATGGAATGGGGCCGCTTACGATAGCGCCCGTAGCCTTCACCGCCTTCACGATCTTCTCCGACGATTTGTCCACTAAGTTGTGGTCGTAGGATTTGAGTTTGATGCGAATTTTCTGGTTCATGTCTTTTGTGTGAAAGCGGATTAGCGGATGGCGTTACCCTTTTGCTTAGCAATGATGGCGTCGGCCAAGTTTTGCGGCACCTGATCGTAGTGCGAGAAAGTCAGCGAAGCCGAAGCACGACCCGAAGAAATCGTACGCAGCGACGTTACATAACCGAACAGCTCCGACAATGGAACGTCAGCCTTGATAACCTGAGCACCACCTTTGGTGTCCATGCCTTTCATAATACCGCGACGACGGTTCAAGTCACCGGTTACAGGACCGGTATACTCGTCAGGCGAAACTACTTCTACAGCCATGATAGGCTCGAGCAATTTCGGACCAGCTTTCTTACCGGCTTCACGGAAGCCACCGCGAGCTGCGAGTTCGAACGACAGAGCATCCGAGTCAACATCGTGGTAAGAACCGAAGAACAAACGAACACGCATACCCTCGATGGGGAAGCCTGCCAACGGACCGTTCTTCATGGCTTCTTCGAAACCTTTCTGAACTGGTGCAATGAATTCGCGAGGAATAACACCACCCGTGATATCGTTCACGAACTCCAGACCTGGCTTCTCTGGATCAACCTGTTTCGGGCCGAGTTCGAATACGATGTCACCGAACTTACCACGACCACCGGTCTGCTTCTTGTAAGTTTCGCGGTGCTCAACAGTTTTGGTTAGAACCTCTTTGTAAGCAACCTGCGGAGCACCTTGGTTGATTTCTACCTTGAACTCACGACGCATACGGTCGATGATGATTTCAAGGTGAAGCTCACCCATACCTTTAAGTACGGTCTGACCAGTCTCAGGGTCAGTCTGCACTACAAGAGTAGGATCTTCTTCCACAAGTTTGGCAATAGCCATACCCATCTTATCAACGTCGGCCTGAGTTTTAGGCTCAATGGCGTAACCGATAACGGGCTCAGGGAACGACATCGACTCGAGTATAATGCGCGACTTTTCGTCGGTCAGCGTATCACCTGTCTTGATGTCTTTGAAACCCACACCAGCAGCAATGTCACCGGCTTGGATCTTATCGATAGGATTTTGCTTATTGGAGTGCATCTGCATCAAACGCGAGATACGCTCTTTCTTGCCAGTGCGGTTGTTGAACACATACGAACCAGCATCTAGCACCCCACTATAGCAGCGGAAGAAGCACAAACGACCTACGAAGGGGTCAGTAGCAATTTTGAATGCTAAAGCTGTGAAAGGCTCGTCATTGTCGGGGTGACGCTCAATTTCTTCACCGCTTTCAGGGTTGGTACCCACGATAGCAGGCATATCGAGAGGCGAAGGCAAGTAAGCCATTACACCGTCGAGCATTGACTGAACACCTTTGTTTTTGAAGGCCGAACCGCACATTACGGGCGAAAACTTCATGTCGATAACCGCTTTGCGGATAACAACCATCATTTCCTCGCGCGTGATGCTGTCTGGATCATCGAAGAATTTCTCCAACAGAACCTCATCGTATTCCGCAACGCTTTCAACCAACTTCTGACGCCACTCGGCAACAGTTTCAACCAGATCCTCAGGAACTGGAATCTCGTGGTAGGATTTGCCTTGCGTAGCGTCATCCCATACGATAGCCTTACCAGTCAGCAAGTCAACAACACCTTTAAAGGTATCCTCGGCTCCGATTGGGATTTGCAATGGCACAGGATTAGCGCCCAATTTGTCCTTAATCTCAGCAACAGCCTTGAAAAAGTCAGCACCAGCACGGTCCATCTTGTTGACGAAGCAGATGCGGGGTACTTTGTACTTGTCAGCCTGACGCCATACAGTCTCCGACTGCGGCTCTACACCCGATACAGCGCAGAACAGAGCAACAGCTCCGTCGAGCACACGCAGCGAACGTTCAACCTCTACCGTAAAGTCAACGTGGCCGGGGGTATCAATTAGGTTGATCTTGTATTGCTTGGTGTCCGGAGTTGGGTCACCTTGCTCGTTAGTAGGATAGTTCCAGAATGTAGTAGTAGCAGCCGATGTGATAGTGATACCACGCTCCTGCTCCTGCTCCATCCAGTCCATCGTGGCAGCACCTTCGTGCACTTCCCCGATTTTGTGGGTCTTACCGGTATAGTAAAGAATGCGCTCCGAAGTCGTGGTCTTACCGGCGTCAATGTGCGCCATAATCCCAATGTTGCGGAGGTATTGCAGGTCTTTGTTAACAGCCATGTCTCTTTATATGAGTGAATGAGAGAATGAGTGAATAAGTGATTGTCGAGTTTGTGGTCTTAACCATGAAACTCAATCACTCATTCACTCAAGCACTCATTTTTTTAGAAGCGGAAGTGCGAGAAGGCTTTGTTGGCCTCAGCCATCCGGTGCGTGTCGTCTTTCTTCTTAACAGCAGCACCTTCACCTTTAGCGGCAGCGATGATTTCGCCAGCCAACTTGTCTTTCATGGTTTTTTCACCACGACGACGAGCATATTGAATCAGCCACTTGGCGCCTACCGAAATACGACGGTCAGGACGTACTTCAACGGGTACCTGGAAGGTAGCACCACCTACGCGGCGGCTCTTCACTTCTACGGTTGGCATCACGTTGTTCAGGGCCTTGCGCCACATTTCAACACCGCTCTCTTTGGTGCGCTGCTCCACTAGGTCGCAAGCATCATAGAAAATGGTGTAAGCCAGGTTTTTCTTCCCGTCGTACATCATGTAGTTGACGAAACGGGTTACTAGCGTCTCCTTGTACTTAGGGTCGGGCAGGAGGATGCGCTTCTTTGGTTTTGACTTTCTCATGGGTATAGAAATGAGTTGAGGCAGGGGGAAGTGGGATAAGAACCATGTGCTATCCAGCACTTCGCGCTACCTCACTCGGTTTCGATTACTTCTTCTTAGCTCCTGGTTTGCCGCCTTTACCTGCTGCTGCAGCTGGTTGACCGGGCTTCGGACGCTTAGCACCATACTTCGAACGACGCTGCGTACGGCCGTTTACACCGGCAGTATCCAAAGCGCCACGAATGATGTGGTAACGTACACCTGGCAAGTCCTTTACGCGGCCACCACGAATCAGCACGATGCTGTGCTCCTGCAGGTTGTGGCCTTCGCCTGGAATGTAGGCGTTGACTTCCTTGCCATTGGTGAGGCGCACACGAGCTACTTTACGCATAGCCGAGTTCGGCTTCTTGGGCGTGGTGGTGTATACGCGGGTGCAAACGCCACGGCGCTGCGGGCACGAATCAAGAGCCGGCGACTTCGACTTAGTCGTCAGCTTCTCGCGGCCTTTTCGTACTAACTGATTGATGGTAGGCATTTATTGTATGTTTTGTCAAGGAGGGTTCTCTCCCAAAAAATTAGGCTTGCAAAGGTATAGAAGTTGGATTAGAATAGCAAACGGGTTGAAATAGATAATTTTAGGGAAAAGCATCCATTCCAATTCGCCCGCTAACGCAACCTCTTTTCCTGAAATTCAGGTAGCTATTAAACAAGAAAACGCTTCTGCCCAAAGCTAGAAGCGTCTTCATTGTAGAATTATTTCGGTGAGACTACGCCTCTCCCATCTTTCCACCGAACCCCATTGGATAGTTCGGAACATCTTGCTGCGCCTTAATAGTGCCAAAGGCTTGCTCGAACCGCTCTATATTTTCGCCTAAAGCCGCGTGTAACCGCTTAGCATGTTCCGGTGTGATAACAATGCGCGCCTTCACTTTGGCTTTGGTTAAGCCAGGCATCAAACGAATGAAGTCGATAACAAATTCGCTGCTGCTATGTGCAATCATAGCTAGGTTAGCGTATTCGCCTTCCGCTATTTCCTCGGAAAGTTCGATGTTAATGGCATTCGGGTCCTGAGAAGCATTGGGGTCTGGCTGTTGTGGTTGGTTCATGTAACAGAAAGTTAGGGCCGTGGGTGCTTTGACCTATTGATTGAAGCTGCTAATAAATAAAAAGCCGGCCGAATTGCTCCGGCCGGCTTTTCTTATTCACTTGACTCAGGGTTAGTCCTGAACCGATTCGCGGCGTGAAGCCCGAGCCGTACGTTTGGTAGGAGCCACAACATCGTCGGATTTCGACGACTGCAGCGCTTCCATCTCTTCTTTCGAACCGACAACCTGGCGAGTATACTCGCGCAGACCGGTACCGGCCGGAATAAGGTGACCTACGATTACGTTCTCCTTTAGACCCAACAGTTCGTCGGCTTTGCCACGGATGGCAGCTTCCGACAGCACCTTGGTCGTCTCCTGGAAGGATGCGGCCGAGATGAACGATTGGGTACCCAACGAAGCCTGCGTGATACCTTGCAAGGTTGGGCGAGATACCGACGGTTGAGCATCGCGTACTTCCACCAATTGCAGGTCGCGGCGGCGTAGGCTGCTGTTCTCGTCGCGCAGGCGACGAGCACTCACAATCTGGCCAGGCTTCAAGTTCGGCGAATCGCCAGCGTTGGTAACCACCTTCATGTCGATGATGGTATCGTTCTCTTCCATGAAGATAATCTTGTCGATTACCTGGTTTTCGAGGAACGAAGTGTCACCAGCATCCAGAATTACAACTTTCTGCATCATCTGGCGAACTACCACCTCGATGTGCTTATCGTTGATCTTCACACCCTGCAAGCGGTATACTTCCTGAATCTCATTCACCAAGTATTCCTGCACCGCACCTGGACCCTGAATGTTCAGGATATCAGATGGTGTGATGGCACCGTCGGAGAGAGGCATGCCGGCACGGATGAAGTCGTTGTCCTGTACAAGGATGTGCTTAGACAGCGGCACCATATACTTCTTCTTGACGCCGTCTTTCGACTCCACGAAGATTTCACGGTTACCACGCTTCACAGTACCGTAGGTTACCACACCGTCAATTTCCGATACAACGGCCGGATTCGACGGGTTACGCGCTTCAAAGAGTTCGGTAACACGGGGCAGACCACCAGTGATGTCACGGGTTTTACCCACAGCACGCGGAATCTTAGCCAGAATGTAACCAGCCTTGATTTTCTGACCGTTCTCTACGTTCAAGTGCGAACCTACCGGGATGCTATAGCTCCGCTGACCTTCTTCTTCACCCTTCTTACCAGGACGAACAATAATGGCTGGGTTCTGATCCTTCGCCTTCGATTCGATAATCACTTTCTCGCGGTGACCAGTCTGTTCGTCTGACTCTTCGCGGTACGTGATGCCTTCGGTGATGGCGTCGTACTGAACAGTACCGTCGAACTCGGCCAAGATTACGGCATTGTAAGGGTCCCAGTTGTTCAGCTCTTGGCCTTTTTCTACTTCCTGACCTTCTTCAACCAGCAAGAAAGAACCATAAGGCACGTGGTTCGAGATAAACACTTTACCAGTGCCCTTCTCCACGATGCGAATCTCGCCCGAACGACCCATCACTACTTTCACCGGCTCGCCTTCGGCGTTGGCGGTTTCTACAGTGCGGATGTCTTCGAACTCAACAACACCAGCAAACTTGGCACGGAGGCTAGCTTCTACTGCAATGTTAGAAGCCGTACCACCTACGTGGAACGTACGCAAGGTCAGCTGAGTACCGGGCTCACCAATAGACTGTGCAGCAATTACACCAACGGCCTCGCCTTTCTGGACCATGCGGCCCGACGACAGGTTACGACCGTAGCACTTGGCGCAGATACCACGCTTCGATTCGCAGGTCAGTACTGAGCGGATTTCCACCGACTCAATACCAGCGTTATCGATACGACGCGTGATGTCTTCCGTGATTTCCTCGCCTGCTGGCAAGATCACCTCGTCCGTCACTGGATCAACCACATCGTGCACAGCTACACGGCCAAGGATACGCTCCGACAGTGGCTCTACTACATCTTCATTGTCCTTCAAAGCAAAGGTCTCGATGCCACGTAGGGTACCGCAGTCTACTTCGTTCACAATGACGTCTTGCGACACGTCTACCAGACGACGAGTCAGGTAACCGGCGTCAGCCGTTTTCAATGCCGTATCGGCAAGACCTTTACGAGCACCGTGGGTTGAAATGAAGTACTCGATTACGTCCAGACCTTCTTTGAAGTTAGAGAGAATCGGGTTTTCGATAATCTCACCAACCGAACCTTGCAGCGACTTTTGTGGCTTCGCCATCAGACCCCGCATACCGCCGAGCTGACGAATCTGCTCACGCGAACCACGAGCACCAGAGTGCATCATCATGTAAATCGAGTTGAAGCCCTGGTTCTCCTTTTCGAGGCGACCCATGAGGGTTTCAGTGATTTGGTTGTTGATGCGGGTCCAGATATCGATAACCTGGTTGTAACGCTCGTTGTCCGTAATCAGACCCATCTGGTAGTTCTGCGTTACGGCAGCTACGTCAGCCTGAGCTTGAGCTACAAGAGCATCTTTCTCTTTCGGGATGTTGATGTCGCCAAGACCCATCGACAGACCACCCTTGTAAGCCGACTGGAAGCCGAGCGTCTTGATGTCGTCGAGGAACTGTGCAGTGCGGGCCATACCGGTCCGCTTGAAAACCATCGAAATGATTTGCTGCAGCTTCTTCTTGGTCAGCAGTTCATCTACGAAACCTACTTCCGTTGGTACGAGCTGGTTGAACAGCACGCGGCCAGCTACGGTCTCGATGATCTTTGTTACGAGGTTATCGTTCTCGTCGCGAACCTGCGTGCGCACCTTAATATAGGCGTGCTTCGACAGCTGACCTTCGTTGATAGCAATAACAACTTCCTCGTCCGAGTAGAACATCCGGCCTTCGCCTTGGATCTGCTCATCGTCAGTGCTGCGCTTGCCTTTGGTTACGTAGTACAAGCCCAGAACCATGTCCTGCGACGGTACCGCAATAGGTGCGCCGTTGGCAGGGTTCAGGATGTTGTGCGACGCGAGCATCAGCATGGAGGCTTCCAGAATAGCGGCCGGTCCCAGGGGAACGTGCACAGCCATTTGGTCACCGTCAAAGTCAGCGTTGAAGGCCGTACATACCAGCGGGTGCAGCTGAATAGCTTTACCCTCGATGAGGCGGGGCTGGAATGCTTGGATACCCAAGCGGTGCAGCGTAGGAGCACGGTTTAGAAGCACAGGGTGGCCTTTCAGCACGTTCTCCAGGATATCCCATACTACGGCGTCCTTACGGTCAACGATTTTCTTAGCCGATTTTACCGTCTTTACGATACCGCGCTCGATGAGCTTACGGATGATGAACGGCTTGAACAGCTCAGCTGCCATGTTCTTAGGCAAACCGCACTCGTGCAGCTTCAGCTCGGGGCCTACCACAATAACCGAACGGCCAGAGTAGTCGACACGCTTACCGAGCAGGTTCTGACGGAAGCGGCCCTGCTTGCCTTTCAGCATGTCGGACAGCGACTTCAACGCGCGGTTACCTTCGGCACGGACAGCATTCACCTTACGTGAGTTGTCAAACAGCGAGTCTACTGCTTCCTGCAGCATGCGCTTCTCATTCCGCAGAATCACTTCAGGCGCTTTGATTTCGATCAGGCGCTTGAGGCGGTTGTTACGGATGATTACGCGACGGTACAGATCGTTCAAGTCGGAAGTAGCGAAACGGCCACCGTCCAACGGCACGAGGGGGCGCAGTTCCGGGGGAATAACCGGCACCATGCGGATGACCATCCACTCAGGCTTGTTCTCGATGCGAGTAGCAGCGTCGCGGAAAGCTTCCACCACGCGCAGACGCTTCAGAGCCTCAGCTTTACGCTGCTGCGAAGTCTCATGCGCAGCAGAGTCACGTAGCGAGTAAGAAAGTTCGTCGAGGTTAATGCGCTCCAGCAACAGCTGCAGAGCATCAGCACCCATACGGGCAATGAATTTATTCGGGTCCTCATTCGGCAGCATCTGATTCTCCCGTGGGAGTTTGTCGATGATGTCGAGGTACTCGTCTTCAGTTAGGAAGTCAAGTTGCTGTACGCCTTCTTCGGCGAGCACACCCGGCTGCACTACTACGTAGCGCTCGTAATAGATAATCTGATCGAGCTTCTTGGTAGGCAAGCCTAGCAAATAGCCGATTTTGTTGGGCAAGGACTTGAAGTACCAGATGTGCGCAACGGGTACCACCAGTTCAATGTGGCCCATCCGCTCGCGACGTACTTTCTTCTCGGTCACCTCCACGCCGCAACGGTCGCAGATGATGCCTTTATAACGAATCCGCTTGTATTTGCCGCAGTGGCATTCCCAGTCCTTTACGGGACCGAAAATCCGCTCGCAAAACAGGCCGCCCATTTCGGGCTTGTACGTCCGGTAGTTAATCGTCTCGGGCTTCACTACTTCCCCGTTCGACCGCTCCAGAATGGATTCGGGCGAGGCCAGCGAAATAGTGACTTTCGAGAAGTCCTGTACCAGTTTTTTGTTTTTTGCAAACGCCATGTAGGATAGCTGTTGTTAGCTGGTGGCTTGTTTTCTGTTCGTTGGTTCCGCCAGTCTTAAGAATGGTCGGAAAGAACATAACAGTTCGACTCTGCGAAAAGTGCTCTGCGGGTCGGATAGGTACGCCGCGCAGTAGGTTTCCGCCAGGTCTGGTAATCGGGCGATTCAGAACCTGAATCAAAGTGCGGCCAACTACTACTAGAGGTTGATGCCATTCTGACCTTATCTCGGAACGACGCCAGTAGTTGCTGTTATCGGTTAACCGAACCGCGGGCACTCTGTATAAAGTAGACTTGAAAAGTGGCTGCTAATACTCTCGCATCAGCAGCCACTATTTTCAAACCTTAGTCAAGCGTGATTTCAAGAGCCAGACCACGCAACTCATGGATGAGTACGTTGAATGACTCGGGGATATTCGGCTTGGGCAGTACGTCACCTTTTACAATGGCTTCGTACGCTTTAGCACGGCCTACCACGTCGTCCGACTTCACCGTCAGGATTTCCTGGAGCACGTTGGAAGCACCGAACGCCTCAAGCGCCCACACTTCCATCTCGCCGAAGCGCTGACCACCGAACTGCGCCTTACCACCCAGCGGCTGCTGCGTGATGAGCGAGTATGGACCGATAGAACGAGCGTGCATCTTGTCGTCAACAAGGTGACCCAGCTTCAGCATGTAAATCACACCAACCGTTACCGGC
Source organism: Hymenobacter sp. YC55 (assembly GCF_029433095.1). Classification (GTDB taxonomy): domain Bacteria; phylum Bacteroidota; class Bacteroidia; order Cytophagales; family Hymenobacteraceae; genus Hymenobacter. The sequence continues at coordinate 909,129 of NZ_JARNTX010000002.1, read as the reverse complement.
TGATCAAAACGCTGACCGGTCAGGCCGTCGTGCAGATAAGCACGACCGAAGTGCGGCAGACCAGCTTCCGTCAACTCTCTCGATACTTCCTCTTCGGTAGCACCGTCGAAAATTGGAGTAGCATAGGTGCGGCCCAGCTTGAGGCCGGCCCAGCCCAATACAGTTTCGTAAATCTGACCGATGTTCATCCGGCTTGGTACACCAAGCGGGTTGAGCACGATGTCCATTGGTGTGCCATCTGGCAAGAAAGGCATGTCCTCATCGCGCACGATACGGGCTACTACCCCTTTGTTACCGTGACGACCAGCCATTTTATCACCCACCTTCAGCTTACGCTTTTTGGCGATATATACTTTAGCTAGCTGCACGATGCCTGCTGGCAGTTCGTCACCTACTTCCAGCGTGAAACGGTCGCGCTTGAAACGAGCCGTGATGGTGTTGCGGCGCTTGGCGTAGTTTTTCACCAGCTGCGTCACCATCGTGTTTACGCGAGCATCGGAAGTCCATCCTTCAAGAACGAGGTCCTTGAACATATTCACTTCCTCAGGCACAGCGTAGTTGCTCTCGTCCTTGTAAGGGTTCTTCTCGGGGAACAATGCATCAGCAATGTTCTTCTTCCCAAATTTGGCACCCTTCGCCAGGATTTCGTCACCGAACTTGTGCTTCACACCTTGTGAAGTCTTGCCTTCCAAGAGTTGCACCAGCTTGTCGACCATAACAGCCTTCACTGCACGCAGCTCTTTAGCATAGGCATCCTTCAGCTCTTCCACTTCCTTCTTCGACTTAGCCCGTAGGTTTTTGTCTTTTTTAGGACGCGAGAACAGCTTGGTGCCGATAACAACACCGTTCAAGGATGGTGGCGCCTTAAGCGAAGCATCCTTCACGTCGCCAGCTTTGTCACCAAAGATGGCACGGAGCAGCTTCTCTTCTGGCGTCGGATCTGTCTCACCCTTTGGCGTGATTTTACCAATCAGAATGTCGCCTTCTTTCACCTCGGCACCTAAACGGATGATACCGTTGTCGTCGAGGTTACGAACAGCTTCTTCGCTCACGTTCGGGATTTCCGAAGTCAGCTCTTCTTCACCACGCTTAGTTTCGCGCACTTCCAACTCGAATTCTTCGATGTGAATCGAAGTAAAGATGTCGTCGCGCACTACTTTTTCCGAGATGACAATAGCATCCTCGAAGTTGTAACCTTGCCACGGCATGAACGCCACCTGCATGTTACGACCGAGGGCCAACTCACCTTTGTTGGTGCCGTAGCCTTCGCAGAGCACTTGGCCTTTCACAACCCGCTCGCCTTTCTTAACAAGTGGCGTCAGGTTGATGCAAGTGTCTTGGTTGGTGCGGCGGAACTTGATGAGGTCGTATGAAATCTTCTCCGCATCGAAGCTTACGAGGATATCGTCTTCCGTCAAGTCGTATTTCACCACGATGCGGTTAGCATCTACGTAGTCGATAACGCCGTCGCCTTCCGCTACTACGAGAGTGCGAGAATCGCTGGCTACGCGGCCTTCCAGACCAGTGCCCACAATAGGAGCCTCGGCCTTCAGCAGCGGTACAGCCTGACGTTGCATGTTCGAACCCATCAGGGCACGGTTGGCGTCATCGTGCTCCAAGAATGGAATCAACGAAGCAGCAACTGATACAATCTGGTTGGGAGCTACGTCCATGTAGCTGTACTCCGAAGGACCTACCACTGGGAAGTCACCTTCGAAACGACCTTTTACAAGTTCGTTGGTGAAGTTGCCTTCCTCATCAATGCGAGCATTAGCCTGCGCGATGTGGTGAGTGTCTTCTTCCTCAGCCGTCAAGTACTTCACGTTTGAGCTAACGTCCACCTTGCCACCCTCTACGTTGCGGTAAGGTGTCTCGATGAAGCCCATCGAGTTAACCCGAGCGTGCACGCAAAGCGACGAAATCAAACCGATGTTCGGTCCTTCCGGCGTTTCAATGGTGCACAAACGGCCGTAGTGCGTGTAGTGAACGTCACGTACTTCGAAACCAGCACGCTCACGCGACAGACCTCCTGGCCCGAGCGCCGATACGCGACGCTTGTGCGTCACCTCGGCCAGCGGGTTGGTTTGGTCCATGAACTGCGACAACTGGTTGGTGCCGAAGAACGAGTTGATAACACTCGACAGGGTACGGGCATTAATTAGGTCAACCGGCTTGAAGTCCTCGTTGTCGCGCACGTTCATGCGCTCCTTGATGGTACGCGCCATACGGGCCAAACCTACGCCGAACTGAGCGTACAGCTGCTCCCCTACCGTACGTACACGACGGTTGCTCAAGTGGTCAATGTCATCGACAATAGCTTTTGAGTTAATCAAGCCAATCAGATACTTCACAATCAGAACAATATCTTGATTGGTCAATACCCGAGCCTCCTGGCTCATGTCGATGCCAAGCTTCTTGTTGATACGGTAGCGGCCTACGTCACCAAGGTCGTAGCGCTTGTCGGAGAAGAACAGCTTCTGGATAATGTCGCGGGCAGTTTCTTCATCAGGAGCTTCCGTGTTCCGGAGTTGACGATAGATCTGCTCAACGGCTTCTTTCTCCGAGTTGGAGTTATCCTTTTGAAGCGTGTTGTATATGATGGCGAAGTCCGCAATGTTCACGTTCTCTTTGTGCAGAATCACCGACTTCGGGCCCGCATTGAGAATTGTTTCGATGTCGTCTTCCTGAATGGTCGAGTCGCGCTCCAGCAACACTTCGTTGCGGTCGATAGACACCACTTCACCGGTGTCCTCGTCCACGAAGTCTTCCGTCCAAGTGCGCAATACCCGGGCAGCCAGCTTGCGGCCAACGGCGCGCTTTAGGTTCTTACGGTCAGCCTTCACCTCTTCCGACAGCCCGAACAAATCGAGAATGTCTTTGTCGGTGCCGTAACCGATGGCGCGGAGCAGCGTAGTAACCGGAAACTTCTTCTTCCGGTCGATGTAAGCGTACATCACGTTGTTCACGTCCGTGGCAAATTCAATCCACGAACCTTTGAACGGAATGATACGGGCTGAATACAGCTTCGTGCCGTTGGTGTGCTTGCTTTGTGCGAAGAACACGCCTGGCGAACGGTGCAGCTGCGATACGATAACACGCTCAGCCCCGTTGATAACAAACGAGCCCTTCTCGGTCATGTAGGGGATGTTCCCCAAGAACACTTCCTGCTCGATGGTTTCGAAATCTTCGTTGTCCGTGTCGTTGCAAACAAGGCGCAACTTAGCTTTCAAAGGCACTGAATACGTCAAGCCACGATCAATACACTCATCCACCGAATATTTCGGAGGATCTACGTGATAGTCGATGAAGGTCAGAACAAAGTTTTCGCGCGAGTCCGAAATAGGAAAGTTCTCGGCGAATACTTTGAAAAGCCCCTCATCGGTGCGGTTTTCGGCAGCCGTTTCCAATTGGAAGAAGTCCATGAACGAGCGAACCTGCACGTCCAAGAAATCCGGATACTCGATAACCTTTTTAATCTTGGCAAAATTGATCCGCTCGTCAGCGGCCTGCAGCTTCTGCAATGCAGTTTGTGCGTTCGGTGTAGCCAATGTATGTGGGGTTAAGAAATGACACTGGGAAAGCACTGACTCACCAAATGAATTGGTGACAAATTATCGGCCAGCAGGCCAAAAGCCAGCATTAGCCGATACACAGAAGCGCGAAGCAGAACTTCACGCATCAGGGTCCGTAGGCACAAAAAGCCGCAAAGCGGCGTGCAAACGAACTTCAGTATAGTTTGTTGCCTACAAACAGGAAAAGACCTGGCTTAGTTGCCAGGCCTCTCCTTATTTATTGGTTAAAAGCGGCGTTGCAGGGTAATTACTTAACCTCTACTTCAGCACCAGCTTCTTCCAGCTGCTTCTTCAGCGACTCAGCTTCGTCTTTGGTTACACCTTCTTTCAAAGGCTTAGGAGCACCATCAACTAGTTCTTTAGCTTCTTTCAAGCCAAGGCCGGTTAGGTCTTTCACCAGCTTCACAACAGCCAATTTAGCGCCACCAGCAGACTTCAGAATTACGTCGAACGAAGTCTTCTCCTCAGGAGCCTCAGCAGCAGCACCAGCGCCACCACCAGCAACAGCTACTGGAGCAGCAGCAGCGGGCTCAATGCCATACTCATCCTTCAGGATGGTAGCCAACTCGTTTACTTCTTTTACCGTCAGGCTAACGAGCTGCTCGGCGAATGCTTTCAAATCTGCCATTTCTGTAGATTGTTAAAAAAGGGGTTGTTGAACTTTTGAATTGTATGCGTGAAAAAGATGAGCAGCGGTTAGCCTGCAACCTCTTCTTTTTCGGAAAGCGTTTTGAGGATACCAGCCAGTTTGCTGCCACCACTCGAAAGAGCAGAGATAACATTCTTAGCAGGTGACTGCAGCAAGCCGATGATGTCACCGATGAGCTCCTGCTTACCCTTAATAGTGCTAAGGGTATCAAGCTGATTAGCTCCTACATAGATGCTTGCATCGATGTAAGCGCCTTTCAAAACAGGCTTCGTAACAGCGTTTTTGCCGTAGTTCTGAGCCTTGTAGAAATCCTTTAGCAGCTTAGCAGGTGCCGAGCCAGACTCTTTCGAGAATAGCACGCCCGACTGGCCAGCTAATGCAGTATCCATTTCAGTAGTGTCACCACCTAAGGTGTCGAGTGCCTTACGGATGAAGGTATTTTTGTACACTTTGTACTCCAACCCACGGTTAAAGCACAAGCGACGGAATTCGTTGATTTTCGCCACCGACATTCCCGAAGCATCGGCAATGTAGAACGCGTTGTGCGATTGAAACTTCTCGCTCAACTCGTCGACTAGGGCTTGTTTTTCTTCCCGGTTCATATCGTCGTGTTGGTTTTACTTAAGCGGAAGTTACTTGCGTGTCAACCGGAACGGCAGGGCTCATCGTGCTCGAAAGCGTGATGCTCTTGATGTAGGTGCCTTTAGACGAAGAAGGCTTCAAACGAGTCAGCGTCTGAATTACTTCAATAGCGTTTTCGGCGAGCTTTTGCTCGTCAAACGACACTTTACCTACTGAGCAGTGGATGATACCGGTTTTGTCAACCTTGAAGTCGATTTTACCAGCCTTCACTTCCTGCACTGCTTTCGCTACGTCCGTAGTTACAGTACCTGACTTTGGGTTTGGCATCAGGCCACGTGGGCCAAGTACCCGACCCAAACGACCAACCTTAGCCATTACAGATGGCATCGTGATGATCACATCAATATCTGTCCAGCCTTTCTCAATTTTTGAGATATAGTCGTCCAGGCCAACAAAGTCAGCACCAGCAGCAGTGGCTTCGGCTTCCTTATCGGGAGTTACGAGAGCCAATACGCGTACAGTCTTACCAGTACCGTGAGGCAGCGTAGCTACGCCACGTACCATCTGGTCGGCTTTGCGAGGATCAACACCTAGACGAACGTCGATGTCTACAGAAGCGTCAAACTTGGTATAGGTAATATCCTTTACCACTTTGGCAGCTTCTACCAGATTACGAACCTGCGTCAGGTCATGCTTAGCAAGGGCTTCCTTGCGCTTTTTGCTTACTTGTGCCATGTCTTCTCCGTTGTTAATTATTCAGCAAAAGGAGAAGTACCCGACACAGTGATGCCCATGCTACGAGCCGTACCGGCTACTTGCAGCATTGCCGACTCCACCTTGAAAGCATTCAGGTCTGGCATCTTCGTTTCTGCGATGGTGCGCACCTGGTCCCATGATACCGAACCAACCTTGTTACGGTTTGGCTCTTTAGAACCACTCTGGAGCTTAGCAGCCTCCTTGAGGAGAACTGGCACCGGAGGAGTCTTCACGACGAAGTCAAACGACTTGTCGGTGTACATGGTGATGAGTACAGGACAAACTTGGCCGGCCTTATCTTGGGTGCGAGCATTGAACTGCTTGCAGAATTCCATGATGTTAAGGCCTTTGCTACCAAGTGCAGGTCCAACCGGCGGCGCAGGGTTTGCGGCACCTCCCTTTATCTGAAGCTTCAGATAACCTCTAATTTCCTTGGCCATTTGGTTTGTAAGGCTTTGGAATCCGCGACGTAACCCGCATCATCCTCAGTTTTATAATAACTCCGAGTGGAAGCTCCGTCGGTCCGGAGTCAATAACCGACGACGTTTTTCTTGTTTGGAATTTAGAATTGAGAGCTTAAAGCTCAGACATGTTATAGGTCCAAGCTCTAAGCTCTCCAATCTAAATTCTTAGCTATGACTCTTTTTCGACCTGCGTGTAGCTTAACTCCATAGGAGTGCTACGGCCGAATATTTTTACAATTACGTTGAGCTTCTTACGCTCTTCAAACACCTCTGATACGTTGCCTGAGAAACCACTGAAGGCGCCATCGACCACTTTCACCAGCTCACCTACTACGAAAGGAGTTTCTAGCGTTGCGGTTTCCTCTTCCGTTTCATCTACAATACCAAGAATACGGTTTACCTCCGACATGCGGAGTGGCACTGGCTTAGTATTAGCTGACTTTCCTTCCTTGTCGCTCAAGAAGCCAAGGATACCAGGTGTGCTTGTAATGATGTGATCCACTTCCCCGTGCGACAGGTCAGCATGGATCAGGATGTAGCCAGGAAAGAAGTTACGCTCCCGCACACGCTTCTTGCCATTACGCATCTCGTACACCTTCTCTGCTGGAATCAGCACCTGAGGCATCAGATCCGAAAGACCATGCCGGCCAATTTCAGTTTCGAGATAGGTTTTGGCCTTTTTCTCTTGCCCACTCACCGAGCGAACTACGTACCATTTCAACTCTCCCATCTGCAGACCGATTAACGGAAGGAATTGTAAAACGCCTCCAGACCGGTTTTGAAAATTACGTCCATCAGGCCTACGACAGCAGCGAAAACCAACGAACCAATAAGTACCAAGCCGGCACTTTTCTGGAGCTCCTCAAAAGAAGGCCACGTTACTTTGTAACGCATCTCCTCAGTGGTGTCGCGGAAGTATTTAGTTAGCTTGCTCATTATGCGTCGCCTACCGGCTGGCTTTTAATTACTGGAGAATGAGTTAGACTCATTCTCCTAGAGCACGAGTGGAGAGATTCGAACTCCCATCAAAGGTTTTGGAGACCTCTATTCTACCCTTGAACTACACTCGTGTATTTGCCCCAACACTACCATCTGTGGGATTGGGACTGCAAATGTACTGAACTACTTAGACAAAACAAATCCGCTCCCGAAAAAATCGGAAGCGGATTGCATTGTTTTAGCAGAAAAACTAGTCGAGGATTTCAGTTACCTGACCAGCACCTACTGTACGGCCACCTTCGCGGATAGCGAAACGCAGACCTTTTTCCATTGCCACCTTGTTGATCAACTCAACTGTGATAGTAACGTTGTCACCAGGCATTACCATTTCTACGCCTTCGCCTAGAGTGATGATACCGGTTACGTCAGTGGTACGCAGGTAAAACTGAGGACGATAGTTGTTGAAGAACGGCGTGTGACGGCCACCTTCTTCTTTCGAGAGAACGTAAACCTCGGCCTTGAACTTCTGGTGAGGAGTTACTGAACCTGGTTTGCAAATAACCATACCACGACGGATGGCTTCTTTTTCAATACCACGGAGCAACAGACCTACGTTGTCACCAGCTTCACCACGGTCAAGAATCTTGCGGAACATCTCAACACCGGTTACGGTCGACTTCAGGCCGGGAGCAGCGCCCATACCCAAGATGTCAACTTGCTCACCCGAGTTGATGATACCACGCTCGATACGGCCGGTTGCAACCGTACCACGACCCGTGATAGAGAATACGTCCTCTACAGGCATCAAGAAAGGCAGGTCGGTCAGACGAGCAGGAATCGGAATGAAGCTATCAACAGCATCCATCAATTCCTCGATCTTAGGAACCCAGTTAGCATCGCCGTTCAAGCCACCCAAAGCAGAACCTTGGATAACAGGAATGTTGTCGCCGTCGAAGTCATAGAAAGAGAGCAACTCGCGGATTTCCATTTCTACCAGTTCGAGCAGCTCAGGATCGTCCACCATGTCCACTTTGTTCATGAACACAACGAGCTGAGGTACACCTACCTGACGAGCGAGCAGGATGTGCTCACGAGTCTGAGGCATTGGGCCGTCGGTAGCAGCTACTACAAGGATAGCGCCGTCCATTTGAGCAGCACCCGTTACCATGTTCTTCACATAGTCAGCGTGACCAGGGCAGTCAACGTGAGCGTAGTGACGGTTTTCGGTTGCATATTCAACGTGAGCGGTGTTGATCGTGATACCACGCTCTTTTTCTTCAGGAGCGTTGTCGATCGACGAGAAGTCGCGCTTGGCGGCCAAACCTTTGTTCGCCAGTACCGTGGTGATAGCAGCGGTCAGGGTGGTTTTGCCGTGGTCGACGTGCCCGATCGTACCGATGTTCACGTGCGGCTTGGAACGATCAAAATTTTCTTTGGCCATTGTAATAAGATTAAAAAAGAACTTTAAAGTAAAGAGGGCGGAAAAACGTGACTCAGCTATACTACAAGAAAGCGAAACGCAGCTCCGTTAAAATAAGGATTGCACGTCGCTTTACTTGTCTGATAGATCCAATCAAAGCAGGCTATCCTGTTTTGGTGGCACTCGTAATTCTGAGCCATTTATGGGATTTGAACCCATGACCTCTTCCTTACCAAGGAAGTGCTCTACCACTGAGCTAAAACGGCTTATTTTATTTTGCAAAGCTACAACGAATGCCGCACAGTTTATAACCACTTGCCATCGCTGTACTGAGCGGGAGACGAGGTTCGAACCCGCGACCTGCAGCTTGGAAGGCTGCCGCTCTACCAACTGAGCTACTCCCGCATATTTTGAGCAGTAGATAACAGCCTATAAATTTCTTTTAAGCCCTCTCTATCTACTCACAATTGTGGGGGGAGAAGGATTCGAACCTTCGAAAGCTTACGCTAACAGAGTTACAGTCTGTCCCATTTGGCCGCTCTGGAACCCCCCCAATTGCATTTTCAAGGCCATCCACCAAGAAATCCCTTCTCCTATATCCCTTGCTTGTTAGAGCAGGTTGCTAAAAGGAGTTGCAAAATTAGTGGGTTTATGATGTAAGTCAAGTCCTAAGTCTAAAACAACAGATATTTTTTCTGGCTTACAACAAGAACCACTACGATGAAATTTGCTAACTAATTGATTGTTTAGATGAAGCGGAGAACTTACGGTTAAAGTTGACGCCCAATATTTTTTTTAGACTTTACTGCATCAAGGCATAATAGGCCTTTACTTGTTCGTCTTTCTCTTTGTTGCGGATGTCTTGCATCGTTGCCTTTAAGGTAGGCATGTTGGATGAGAGGATACTTAACCCTTTGTAAGCTCCTAAGCGCACATAGTCGTTAGGGTCGGTGCGTGCTAAACTTTCCAAACGCTGAACTCCTTTATCGCGCTCTACGGGTGGTATATGGAGCATGAAGGTAGCGAAGTTGGGAAGATAGGCTTGGTACAGATCTACTTTACTTACGTCGGGCATACGACGCAGAAACCATTGATACTGTTCGATAGAACTGCCATTGAGTGCGTAATAAGCTGACAAGGCACTCAACACCTCATGGCTAGCAGTTTCCTGCAGCGCATTGATACGGTCTCGTGAATCAGCCGCGGGAGACTTGGCTAGAGCTTGTATTGCTGCGCTAACTACATGATAAGAGCTGTCAGAAAGGGCGGCTGTGTAATTGGCACTGTAATTTTCGTTGACAAAAGCCGACAGAGTTGTTAAAGCCATTGCTCGCACTTGACTCTTTTTATCGGTAGATGCTACTCGCTGTATTTCTTTGCGAACGGCATTACCTTCTGCGCCTTTGTAGCGGCGTAACGCTTGTACTGCAGCCAGTCTGACAGCCCAAAAGTTGTCACTAAGGGCATTGCGTAACATTCCACTTACCGCCAGATCAGCATTCTTGGGCCGCAACAGATCAATAGCTTCGTACTTCTGTAAGTAATTGCGTGCATGACTGAATTGAAAGAGCAATTCGTCTTGGCTTCGCTCTTCATCTATTTGCGCTAGTAACTGTGCCTCGCTGTCAAATTTTACAAGGTTAGGACGCTGAGATGAGTTCAGGCGGAAAGTTTGGTCTGCCTTTGTAACTACTATTCGATGGTCGGTGGCTTGATTGTTAACCCATGTAGTAACAGTAACGGGCAAGCGGTAGATAGGTGAGAAAGTGGAATCTTGTAATTGCTGTACCCGCAGGCTTACCTGGCCGTTTGCGAAACTATGGGTGACCTTAAGTTCGGGATGACCACGTTGCAGAAACCACTGGTCGAAAAACCACATCAAATCTTCACCAGTGGTTTCCTCGAAAGCCATGCGTAGTTTGGCTATTTCAGAGGTTGAGAACTTGTTCTGGTTTAGGTAGCGGTTTAGCGCAGTGAAGAATGCATCATCGCCTACATATTTGCGCAACATGTGCAGTACACGTCCTCCCTTATCATAAGAATGCCGGTCGAACATGTCTTCGTGAGAAGCATAGTGATACCTGATAAGCGGCTCACGCTTACTTTGCGCTTCATCTAGGTAGCGGTTCATTTTCTCCTGCTGCACTAGTGCTGCAGCATCAGCACCATATTTGTGCTCTGCCCATAGCAACTCCGAATAATCAGCAAACGATTCATTGAGTGGCAGATTAGCCCATGATTCGCTGGTTACATAATCGCCAAACCAGTGGTGAAACAACTCGTGCGCTACTGTTGACTCCGGATCATATCCAACGTCAGGCAACTCACGCGCTGTAAATTGCACCAAGCTTTGTTCGAACGTAACGGCCGTGGTGTTTTCCATGGCCCCCGACACAAAGTCGTGAACAGCTACCTGCGAGTATTTCTCCCAAGGAAAATCAACTCCTAACTTTTTCGAGAAGAAGTCTAGCATTTGCGGAGTATTCCCGAATATCGCCTTAGCCGTACTCGCGTACTGAGGATCGACATAGTAATCCACTGCCTTCCCACGCCACGTATCGTTTACTACGGCAAAGTTGCCGACAACAAGCATGGCTAAGTATGGAGCATGAGGTAAGCTCTGTTTCCAAATATCAGTGCGGGTACCATCACTGTTTTTCTTGGAAGACACAAGAAGCCCGTTGGACAGCGTCTTTAAAGACTCTTCCACCGTTAAACTAATCTCTTGCGTCATACGCTGATTAGGCTTATCGATGGTAGGAAACCAGCAGGAACTACCCTCTGTTTCGCCTTGAGTCCATATCTGGCGAGGCTTGGTTTTATCAGCGCCTAGCGGATTGATAAAGTATAGCCCCTTGTCTTGGGTAATAGCAGCGCTGCCTCCAACTTCCAGATCATTCGGCTTAGCTGTGTATTGGATGCGCACTTGAAACGTTTCAGTACGACTATATGACTGGTCTAACGTTACTGTAATCTTCTTCTTGTCGTAGGCATAGTTGAGGTTCTTTTCCTTGTTGCCTGCAACTAAGCGCACATTCTTTATATCAAATCCTTTGGCATCGAGCACTACCTGGTTTTGCGGGTAGAAATGAGGCCGTAGAGTGAGCGTAGCAACTCCTAATACCCACTGACGATTCCAGTCGAAGCGGACATCGATTTTCGTATCGAGCAAATCGTGCACAATAGTAGCGGCCGGCTGCACTGGGTTGGTAGGTGGCAACCAGGAAGGCACCACCAAGGTAGCTGGCGCGGGAGCAGCAGAAACAGGCTCGCTGGCCGACGGCGTTTTCTTGTGCGTATTTGATTTAGTGGCTGCCGGCTTGCTGGACTTAACCGCTTGAGCCGGTGCTTCCAACTGACACGCGAGGACTAGGCCTAGAACGCCGAGAAGCGAATATTTCATGCGAAAATGCAATGATTGGATGGGACCTCAAGTTCCGAAATTATTTCAGAATTGGGCTATCTTTAAGCCCTTTTCCGCCCTAGCCTCCCTCCTCTGCTTATGTTACAGGTCAACACTAATTCAACGCAAACCTGGGACGTAGATTACCGTGCCGATAATCTGATAACCGTCAACAACGAGCCTTTCACCTGGGATATCGTGGTTTTAGGCCCTGGACGTTTTCATATACTTCACGAGGGCAAATCGATAGCAGCAGAAGTAATACAAGCGGATTATAGCACCAAAACTTTTCAGTTTAAGCTTAATGGCAGACTAGTGGATCTGCAAGTTAAGGATCGATTCGATTTATTGCTTGATAAACTAGGCATGAACACGGCCTCGGCCAATAAAGTAAATGAGTTGAAAGCTCCTATGCCTGGCCTTATTGTAGCTGTGCGCGTGGAGCCGGGTCAAGCAGTGCAAAAGGGTGACCCACTGTTGGTGCTTGAAGCTATGAAAATGGAGAACATTTTGAAAGCTCCTAGTGATGGCGTAGTAAGTGCCATCAAAGTTGGCTTGCGCAACAATGTCACCAAAGGGCAAGTGCTAATTCAGTTCAGCTAGTGGACGCTTTTCCTCTAGATTTTGCTTTAGTCAGATCGAAAGGAAGCTTTGTTTCTTCTCAGTTAAATAGACATCCACTTTTCACTTCCAATGAATGATAAGCAGCGGCTCCGTGAAATAGAGGAAGTGTTAACTGTAATTTTGCAGGAGCAAGAACGTCTTAAGGCTGAGGTGCGTCGGCTACGCGCCGAGCGGGACCGAGCCGAAGAACAAATACGTAAGCTTGAACAGCCTGCGAATGTACAGCAACAGGAATCCGGCTCGTTTGCGTCTTTTTCTGCCTCTGAAAGCACGCAACTACTTCAAGCAGAACATTTGTTGTTTCTGCTAACTCAACCTCAGACGCAGAATTAATCTTTCTGTCAAATTCACCTCGATTCTTCACTTAATCTCCCTTGTTTTGAAGTACAAACGAATCCTACTCAAGCTTAGCGGTGAGGCCCTGATGGGTAACCAGCAGTACGGTATTGATGCCACACGGCTTATGCAATATGCTGAGGAAATCAAGTCGGCGGCCGCTACGGGCACACAGGTGGCTGTCGTAATTGGGGGGGGCAACATCTTCCGGGGAGTGCAGGCCGCTGCTCTAGGTTTAGACAGAGTACAGGGCGACTATATGGGCATGCTGGCAACCGTTATCAATTCGATGGCGTTGCAGAGTGCTTTAGAGAAATTGGAAGTAAGTACCCGGTTGCTTTCGGGGCTTACCATACAGCGCGTGTGCGAACCTTATATTCGGCGCCGTGCAGTCCGCCATTTGGAAAAAGGTCGGGTTGTTATCTTCGGCGCTGGCATCGGCTCCCCCTACTTCACTACTGATTCGGCAGCTTCGCTACGCGCTATTGAGATAGAGGCCGATGTAGTACTGAAAGGCACTCGTGTGGATGGTATTTATACTGCCGATCCCGAGAAAGATCCTTCGGCTGTACGGTATCCAGAAATTACTTTCGAAGAAGTAATGGAGAAAAACCTAAACGTGATGGATATGACGGCCTTTACGTTGTGCAAGGAAAACAACCTGCCTATTATCGTCTTCGACATGAACCAAGAAGGCAACCTGCAGCGCCTTATTGACGGCGAAACAGTAGGTACGCTCGTAACGATGAATGGCGGCAACAAAGCTGCTGTTCCGGACTCTAAGCATAGCAGCCTACAACCTAGCTTGGACACGCCGGCTAGTCACGAATAATTTGTATTTAAAGAGTAAACGTAGCGAGTTCAAGGTTTCGCTATTGTCTACTTCTAGTACTTGATTTAAAAATCTTTCTTTTTACACATGGACGAAGAAATTCAGTTTTACCTGAGCGAAGCCGAAGAGTCAATGGGCAAGTCGCTGCAACACACTGGTTTGGAATTGAGCCGCATTCGTGCTGGCAAAGCCTCACCAGCTATGCTCGATTCCTTACGCGTGGACTACTACGGTACCCCCACTCCTATTGCCCAAATTGCCAATATATCGGTTCCTGATGCTCGCTCTTTGTTCATCAAGCCGTGGGAGAAAAACATGATATCGGAGGTAGCGAAAGCCATCAAGAATAGTGACCTAGGCTTGAACCCAGCATCGGATGCGGAAGGCGTGCGACTCAATATTCCGCCCATGACGGAAGAGCGTCGGCGTGACCTAGTAAAGCAGGTGAAGAACGAGACGGAGAGCGGCAAAATTCGCATCCGTGGTATTCGCAAAGATGTGAATGAGTCCTTGCGCAAGTTGCTGAAGGATGGGGCCGCAGAGGATGCTATAAAAGATGCAGAAGCCAAAGTTCAAAAGGCAACTGATACTTACATCAGCAAGATTGACGAACTGATGAGCAAAAAGGAGTCAGAAATCATGACCATCTGATTTCTTAGGTTCAACACCCTACTCACTACCCATTCAAAACAGCAAGGCCTTCCAATGAACTTGGAAGGCCTTGCTGTTTTGAATGGGATATTACTTTCGCCAATAGCCACTCGCAACAATCTGTTGTTCTACTGCCTCAGGCACTAAATATCGTATTGACTTTCCGGCTTCTATACATTGCCGAATAAAGGTTGCGGATATATCAAGTAGAGGCGCAGTTACAATGCGCACGTTACTATTTACTTCCTTTTCCGCAGGTAAAGCATAGCCTGGCCGCGGGTAAACGTAAATGTCGAATTCACGCTGAATATGTTCGGTATCTTTCCAACCAGCTAGCCCAAGTAGATTGTCGCCGCCCATCAAGAGCACAAACTCCGATTCTGGATGAAGCCGACGAAGTTCGTCGAGGGTAGTGATAGTGAAGTTAGGTTTGGGGAGTTTGAACTCCAAGTCTATAGCGCGCAACCGGTTGTTGCCAGCAATAGCCGCCTCTACTAAAGAGAAGCGGATAGCCTCGGGTAGTAAGTCTTGGTTTACTTTATAGGGGCTCTGAGGCGAAACCACAAGCCACACCTCTGATAAGTCGGTGTGCGTGGCCATGTACTGAGCCAGAATCAGGTGCCCGGTATGAATGGGGTTAAAAGAACCGAATAGCAACCCAATACGTGCTGAACGAATGGTAGCAGCTACACTCACAGGCTCTCAGGCTCGGAGGCAATAAAATCGCGCACCAAGCGTTCAGCAGTTGCTGTAGCTTCGTCGAGGTCGTCGTTGACTACTGTGACATCGAACCGGTCTTCGAACGTAAGCTCGAAATTGGCTTTGTAAAGACGCGCTGAGATGCTAGCCGCTGAGTCAGTAGCCCGATGACGTAGCCGTCCTTCCAGAACTTCCAAAGAAGGCGGCTTGACGAAAATTGCCAGCGCACGATCTTTGTAAAACTCCTTGATGCTTAAGCCACCTTTCACGTCGACGTCGAGCACGGCGTGTTTGCCGCTCTGCCAAATGCGTTCAATCTCGGATTTGAGAGTGCCGTAGAAGGCTCCCTCGTATACTTCTTCCCATTCCACAAAGGCGTTTTCCCGAATTTTCTCCTGGAACTCCTGGACGGAAATAAAGTAGTAATCCTTGCCGTTCGCTTCAGCACGCCCTCGACGGTCGCGGGTACAAGCAGAAATTGAGAAGTTTAGCTCTGGAATACGATCCAACAGCCGATGAACTATAGTGGTCTTACCAGCTCCTGAAGGAGCCGAAAATGCTATGATTTTGCCCTGCATCGGGCAAAATTAGACCATTTCCACTTGTAAGCGCGACAAAATAGTTTGCGACAAAGAATTTGGAGCACCTTTACGGTCCACATAAGTAGACAGGAAGCCGATAAATGCTTGCTGCTTACTGATGTCGTCAAAGCAAGGCGAACAATCATCGGCATGATGAACGATGTATTCTTCGTCTTCCACGGTAGGCTCGTGGCCTACTACAAGCTGGTCGAGTATCATATTCACACGGTCACAGTCGGCAGCTGGCGTTACGGCGTGCTGCGTGGGAGATTTGGTTTGAGTAGTAGAGTTGCTTTCCATGATTTCCTTTCCTTTTTAGTCTGTTGTGGTATCGTCTTCGTCGGTTTCCTGGTCTTCAGCTCCGTTGCCGTAGCCCATTGACTGTGCATACTTTTCCAACTTGTCCTTCAAGAAATTTCGGGCCCGGTGGAGGCGCGAACGGACCGTTCCGATAGGGATATCCAGCACTTTGGCCATTTCCTCGTACGTGAACCCTTCTAGGTCGCAGAGAATAATGACGGTGCGAAAATCCACGGGCAGTGAGTTGAGTGCGCTGGCCACCTCGTCGCCGATGAGGTCGCGCACGGCTTGCTGCCGCATATCAGACGAGGTACCACCCACGTCACTGTCGGACTCGACGTCTTCCGAATTGTAATAGCCTTCAATTTCGCTATAGTCGACCTTGGCGGGCTGCTTACTCTTTTTTCGAAAGTCGTTGATGAACGAGTTTTTCAGGATGCGAAACAGCCATGCTTTCGCGTTGGTTCCCTGTTCGAAGTACTCAAAGAACCGATAGGCCTTCAAATAGGTCTCTTGGACGAGGTCGTTAGCGTCGTCTTCATCGAGTGTTAGGCGGAAGGCGAAATTGTACAGAGAGTCGATGACAGGCATTAGCTCCGCCTGAAATCGTCGGTCTTTTTCTTCCTTACTTAACTTCGGAACCCGGTCGGGAGAGTCGCTCATAGAGGCTCGGCAGATAGAGGCAGATACTGAAAACTGCCTTGTAAACAAATGTACTGATTATACCATCCCGTTCAAGCAGCTGAAACAGCTGTGTGGCGGGCCTCTCGTTCAGCGCTTACCACTAGAAAACCGTAGAGAAACACGAACATATTGAAACCAATTTGCATTTGTAGCAACGAATCAACCAAGTTGGCCACGCTCATCATGAGCAGGAAATGTATGACGTACGGATTTCTACGTAATGGAGGTTGCAAATAAGGCGCAAACAATACCAGCAACCACAGCAACAACCCCACTACTCCGCCTCCAACAGCGTACTCTAGGTACTGGTTATGGGTCATAGCCCAGTTTTTGGGCTTCATGCCAAAATTATAGTAGGCGTACTGATACAGCATAGCCTTATCGACGTCGGCCATGCCTACTCCTAGGATCGGGTGCTCACGCGCTATGAGCAAAGCGGTTTCCCAGGCAGCAAGACGCTTGGATGCCGAAAAGTCGCTGATATCTTGCTGCGTTTGATAGTGCTCTATATCATAGATTGTAGTATCCACTCGCTCTTTTACTGAATCCAGGGAGTGATAGGCCACCAGCGGAAAGCCTACTAAGATTAGTAAGGTAAACAGGCCTAATAAGAAGCGTCGTTGCAAGACCACTAAACTAATTGCATCAAATAGAAGCATGGCATAAAGCACCAAAAGACCGGTGCGATAGGCCAGCACGTGCATGACAATAAATATCACAAGGGCACAGCCGAGCAACAGCCAGCGAGTGGCCGGTATGGCTATAGGACTGGACCGCATAAGCAAGGCAAAGAAAAAAGCTAGCGCCAGCATGATGCTGAAGTGAATATGGAATATCCCCGTGGTAGCGGGGATGTTATGCCCCATATTTATCATGCGGTTGGCTTCTTCAGGATCAACCAGATATCCTCGTAAGGTAGTTATTGACAACAGCGTGGCTAACCCAACATAAAGCAGCCCGATACCAAACTTCTGGCGTGCACTAAGAGGCACTGCTACAGCAAACGCCAGCGGTACTACCACGAAAGGCAGTTTACGGTACACCTCGTGCCGCCATATTCCGAGCTCTGTAGTGTAAAGGCCGCTTAGTACGATAAACAAGTAAAGCAGGGCAATACTAACTACGGTTCGCAGCCGTAGCCACTGTCGTAGATTGGCACGCAACTGTGGCTGTGTACAGGCAGCAACTACGCCCACTATAGGGCTCAAGGCTACTAAGGCTCTAGAGGCAAAAAGCCCAATAACGGCAGCTACACAGGCCAGCAGCAATAAGTACTGCGACACACGCCCGGTTTGGTAGAGCTGACGTAGAGAAGGGGCTGCGACAAGTACTTCGGTCATAAAAGATAACAGGAGCCATAACTTAGCTTGGCAAGTTAGGCATTGGTTTCCAGGCTAAAATGTGGTGCAGAGCCTGTGCAGGAGCTAACGCTTTGATACAAGTACATGCCGCTGGCTGACGGCGGCAGTCTTGGCAGTCGGGACGGTCAAACACAAGGTATTCGGCGCGTGGCCCTAATGGCGCCCAACGACCGGGATGCATCGGTCGGATGGGGGGATAGAAGCCCAACGTATAACGCCCTAAAGCAGCAGCTAAGTGTAGAGGCCCTGTGCTTCCGGCCACTATCCCGTCGGTTTGGTGCAAAAAAGCCAAGAGTTGAGGCAACGTTAGGCGCCCCGTCAGGTTGGCAGTCAAATAGGATTGATGTTCTGTTAGCCACTCTCGCAGTTCTTCTCCTTCGGCAGCAGTTCCCGTCACGAATACCCGGTGCCCAGCCGCGTGCAAAAGCCGAGCCAGCGTACCGAAATGCGGTAACCCCCATTCGCGGGCGCTACCGCGGCTACGAGGGTGCAGCACAACGTTGAGCTGCGTTGCAGTTCGCTCACTTAGGAGCTGGTTCCATTGTGGATCAAGCTGCTCGGAGGGCTGCAGCCGTACTAAGTTTGCTACTTCTGCTACAGAGAGCGAAATACCTGCATGAAGCGGGGCTACTAGTTGCAAGTTCTGCTGCGCCTCGTGCAGCGGTGAATGCCGCCGACTTAACGCAACTAATCGGTTGCAGGTAAACCAGTGGAATACACGATTACGAGTGCCGATGCGGATAGCAATGCCGGCTTGGCGAGCTAGGGTAGCCAGTAGCTTATTGGGAAATACATGCAGGATGGCCTCAGCATGTTGCGCCTTCAGCAACTGAATCTGTTCGACTTTGGGCAGCGCACTCAGAAGATCGAAATTCACAAAATCGTCTACCCACGGACAGGCTTCGGCTACGGCTTGGGTGTAGGTGCGGCCGATGAGGACGACACGGCAGCCTGGAAAAAGCTGTTTTAGTTGCCCGCATACTGGCAGCGTGAGTACCACGTCGCCGATAGCATCTGTGCGGCTTACCAAAAAAGTCATTTTCCGCTAGTTAGAGAGAAGACCATCCGTAGTACGCGCGTGTTATTGTTCATTGCTCTTTCCTCCTATCCTATTTTCGCTTCTTCCGAATTTGAGCTTGGCGAACTTCAAGAATACCCCTAAGGCAGAAATAACGGCGATACTGAGCCCTGCGAAACCATCCAGAAAGCCTAGCCGAAAAAAGTAGCCGTGCACAAACCGCCACCAGGGTTTAAGCAGAAGGTGAAACAACGTGACGCGTCGCTTATTTGCCAACCACAACTCGTCGGCTGCAAAACTCGTGAAACGGTTTAGCTGGCTGACGTGCTGCTCTACGGAATAGTAAGAGTAATGCAGCAAATCACCGGATAAAGTACCTGCTGCTTGTCCGTCTGCGAGTTGGAACCGCTCATGTAGTAACAGGCCCTGCCATTCTCCTTGCCGCCGATCGTAAAGGCGAAGCTTCCGGTCGGGGTACCAGCCGCTGTGGCGCACCCAGGTACCGCAGTAGTTGGTAAGCCGTGTTAGTGTGTAGCCAGCATGCTGCCAGTGCTGCTTTACCTGCCGAATGCTTTGGCGCAGTTCTTCGGTAAGCACCTCGTCTGCATCAAGCTGAAGCACAACATCATGATAAGCTTGGGTGGTAGCGAAATTCTTTTGCGCCACATACCCTTCAAACGCGTGTTGAACGACACGCACCCCATGCTGCTGACAGATTTCCACCGTGCGGTCAGTGGAAAAAGAATCTACCACCAACACGTCTTCCGCTACATCGTGCAGGGCTTCCAGGCAACGCGCAATATTTTGCTCTTCATTGTAAGTAATAACGACGACGGAGAGAGGGACAGCTGGCATGTACTGCAAATATCCAGGTTTTCTGTGGCCTGGGTTACTTCTTGTATTTGATGGCATCAAATACAGGTTATACCATGCTGCATTATGCCTACTTCTAGCTTATTCCGCTTCAGCTACCTGCCTATTTGGATATGCTTGCTGCTTTTAAGTAGTGGCTGTGATGGCCCGGCTGAGTGGCCACCTCTTTTTTATTTTAGCCATTACCCGGTGCGTCACCCGCTCGACTTAACTAAGGTAGTTGGGAGAGAGGTACGGCTACTTTCTGGGCAGGATACGCTAGAACTGCGCATTCAACACGACGCGTCAACTCGTCTCAATCTCCTCACCGATGCTGTTAGCGGCGATACGCTACAACGGGTGTGGGTTTGCCGCTACCGTGGCCTGTATTACTTTACTTGGCCTATTAGCGATACACGCTACTGGGTTCATGCCGTCCGAATCAAACGCAACCAGGTACAGGGGCTAGACGATGCTTACCGCCAGCTCAACCTTGTAGAGCAGGCTGTTCGAGCTGGCCAATTCCCCGACCTGGTGCAGCACCACGACTCGGCTACAGGTATTCTGCAGCTCCAATTCGAACCTAAGAAACTGCACAGGCTCTATACAACAATGCTCGACAGCCTACCTATTTATAAAGTAGAGCCTCGAACGCCTTACCCAAATCTTACTACAAAGATGGCTTCTACATTATCTATAACTCAGACCTCAAAACCGTTACTTAATAGCATGTACCCCAATCCAGCGTCGGATATTTTAACCCTGAGGGTGACCAGCAACGCTACATGTGAGGCAACTATTTACGATATAGCAGGAAGACCTGCGCAAACTATCTCCGTCCCGACGGCTACCACCACGGCACAAGTTCAGCACTTGCCTGCAGGCAACTATGTGGTTAGAGTGCGAGAAGCAACTACTGGTCGAGTTGCCACTCAACGGCTGCGAATTGAACATTGAACGCTGCTAGCAAAGAAAGTAAAGTAAGAAGTAGCCTCAACCGTTAGCCTACGTATACTTCAGTCACATCCCGTTACTACACTGTATGTCAGACTTAAAAGGCAAAATTGCCCTTGTTACAGGGGCCACATCTGGAATTGGCGAAGTAACAGCTCGCGAGCTAGCCAAACAAGGTGCCCATGTGGTGTTGCTAGCACGCAATGCGGAGAAAGCCGAAGCTACACGACGTAAGATTGTAGCTGCTGCCGGCCACGATTTAATAGGGGTATTACTCTGTGACCTGTCAGACTTAGGACAAGTACGAAAAGCCGCCGAGACATTCAAACGAATTTATCCTCGCCTTGACATACTTATTAACAATGCTGGATTGCTGTTTGGGCACCCGCGCCAAGTGTCGGCTGATGGATATGAAATGGGAGTTGCTACCAACCACCTCGGCCCTTTTCTGCTCACTAGCCTGCTACTCGATGAGCTAATGAAAAGCTCAGATGGCCGCATCGTGAATCTGGCTTCCGAAGCGTACCACTTCGCGAAACCTAACCTCTCCGATTTTCAGTCGGAGCGCAGCTATAGCCCCATGCGGGTGTACGGCAACACCAAGCTCTACAACATCATGTTCACGCAGGAGTTGGCGCGGCAGCTACGGGCACGAAATATCCATAACGTAACGGTAAATGCGGTGCATCCTGGCGCAGTGGCCAGCAACTTCGGTGACAGTTCCAGCGGCTGGTTGTCTGTTCTCACCAAAGTGTTTCGCCCCTTCATGCTAACGGTAGAGCAGGGCGCAGCAACCAGCATCTTTCTGGCTTCAGAGCCTGTAGGCGCTGAGGTGAGTGGCGGATATTTCGAGAAGAAACAGGCTAAGGCTGTAAAGCATCCTTTCAACACACTAGAAAACGCACAGTCACTATGGCACGAAACAGAGCGGCTTGTGCAACATAATTTCTTTCAAGACTAAAGCTTATAATTCCCTCGAAAGTTGATATAGCGTTGCTTTTTAAGCTTTTACTTGTGGCGTACATTTGAGTAGGGCGCAAAGTGCTGCTCTTATCTATCCCTGTAAAGTTATTAGTGCTATCGTGTCAACAACCAAAACTCAGGAAACGTATCGTTCTTATGGTACTGCTAAAGGCTGGCGAATCTTTATTTACATTTTCGCGCCACTGCTAATTCTACTGTTTTTCTCGTCGCCGCTTTGGATGTTCGAGGGCGAATGGACAGGAATCAGGATTGGCTTTATTGCAGGAGCATGGTTGTTCGGGTTGTTCTTTTGTTACTGTCTCTACGAAACAGCAAAAGGTCGCCATATCATCACAGAAGACAGCCTAGTATATCAAGGCGCATTTCGGCGCAAAGAATTACCCCTCGATAGTATCAAGGGTTACCGTATCGACCAGCAATACACATACGTAGAGCCAAGAACTGCCGCCAACCCCAAAATTCGTATTGGTTATACCAGCGAAAAGTACAGCGAAATTCAGCAGTGGCTGTCCTCCCGATTCCCTGACCTCGATAAGCAAGAACAAGAGCAGGAAGAGGGGGCTATTCTAGACGACTATAATCTGGGGCATACAGCTTCGGTACGAGAGGAGAACCTAGCTGCTGCTCGCAAAACAGCTAAACTAGTAAATGGTGTAGGCCTAGCAACTGGAGCTTGGCTTTTTCTCTTACCAAATCCTTATTTCTGGGCTATTACTGCAGGGTTGGCTGTGCCTTTGGCAGGTATTGCCGCTTTGTTTTGGCACCGTAACATCATCCGCCCTGATGAGCAGAAGAACAGCGCTTATCCATCAGTGGCAGCTGCTTTGTTCGCTCCCACTTTTGGGCTACTTCTACGCGACATACTTGACTACGAGCTGTTATCTTACACGCCCATTTTGCCAATTGCGGGTACGGTAGCCGCTTTGGTTGGAGCAGTGGTGCTATTGGGAAGCCGAGAGTTCATGCAGCAGCAAAAGTTGCGCTTGAGTATAAACCTAAGTGTTATAGCGTTTGCGCTGCTTTACGGTTATAGCTCTACAGTAGCTATCAATTGTGTATTCGATGAAGGACAGCCTGTTCGTCATAAGGCAGAAGTGCTCAGTAAACATTATTCATCGGGCAAAACTACCACCTACTATCTACACGTTTCTCCTTGGGGGGCGCGCACCGAGGCAGAAGACATCACGGTTTCAGAAGAGTATTACGACCGAATACAACCTAGCACCACTATTAATATCTACCAGTTGCCTGGTCGGTTAAACGTACCTTGGTTTACTGCTGGCAATTAAGATGCTAAACAATATGGTGACCTTCTAAAAGTAAAACCCCGCCCGGCGCATTGCCAGGCGGGGTTTTACGTTCTTAGTTACTTGTATCGACTAGTAACGGTACAGGTCAGACTTGAATGGACCTTCTACTGATACTTTGATGTAGTCGGCTTGCTTAGGCGTCAACTCGTCCAGCTCAACACCAATCTTGGCGAGGTGGAGGCGGGCTACTTTCTCATCAAGGTGCTTAGGCAGCGTGTATACTTGCTTTTCGTACTTGTCGGCGTTCTGCCACAACTCCAACTGAGCCAACGTTTGGTTAGTGAAGGAGTTCGACATTACAAACGAAGGGTGACCCGTAGCGCAGCCCAGGTTTACAAGGCGACCTTCAGCTAGAATGATAAGTTCTTTGCCGTCGATGTTGTAGAGGTCAACCTGTGGCTTGATGGTGTCTTTGGTGTGGCCGTAGTTCTTGTTCAACCACGCCATGTCGATTTCATCATCGAAGTGACCGATGTTGCAGACAATGGCCTTGTCTTTCAGGGCGCGGAAGTGCTCACCGGTCAGGATGTCGCAGTTACCGGTAGCAGTTACTACGATATCTGCTTCCTTCACCGCAGTAGCCAGCTTCTTCACAGCGTAGCCGTCCATAGCAGCTTGCAGGGCGCAGATTGGGTCAATCTCGGTTACGATAACACGAGCACCGGCGCCAGCCAAGCTAGCAGCCGTACCTTTTCCTACGTCACCGTAGCCAGCTACTACAGCTACTTTACCAGCCATCATTACGTCGGTAGCCCGGCGAATAGCATCAACAGCCGACTCTTTGCAGCCGTACTTGTTGTCGAACTTCGACTTAGTAACCGAGTCGTTTACGTTGAAGGCAGGGAACAGCAAGGTGCCATTCTTCACCCGCTCGAACAAGCGCAGTACACCCGTGGTAGTTTCTTCGGAAACACCTTTAATACCGGCAGCCAGCTCAGGGTATTGGTTGAGAACCATGTTGGTGAGGTCACCGCCGTCGTCGAGGATCATGTTCAGAGGCTCGCGCTTCTCGCCGAAGAACAGCGTCTGCTCGATGCACCAGTTGAACTCCTCTTCGTTCATACCCTTCCAAGCGTATACCGGAATACCAGCAGCCGCAATAGCAGCAGCAGCGTGGTCTTGGGTAGAGAAGATATTGCACGACGACCACGTCACATCAGCACCCAATACAATCAGGGTTTCGATGAGTACAGCCGTTTGAATGGTCATGTGCAAGCAGCCAGCAATGCGCGCGCCTTTCAGCGGCTTCGATGCACCGAACTCCTCACGCAATGCCATCAGGCCGGGCATTTCAGCTTCAGCCAAACGAATTTCCTTACGGCCCCACTCTGCGAGGCTCATATCTTTTACTTTGTACGGAACGTAGGCCGTGGTTTTGGTCTCAACCATGATATAAAAGGTTTTTTGCGAGTCAACTGCAAAGATAGCTAAAATGTTATTCGGACTTAAATACAAGAAAGCCTGTCTCTTTCGGGACAGGCTTCCTACTATAATTTAGGCAGGATTTAGTTGTTCTGAATTATGACTGCTCTAGGTTGCAAGGTCGGGTCTAGCAGTGTACTATTTACTCCGCGTACTACTACCGTATAGATTTTACCGGCTTCGTACGCCTTATTGCCAACACTACCAGAACCAGTGCCATCACCAACATTTGTAACTGTTGCAGACGATGATCCGCTGGTAACAGCTAAGTTGTATGATCCCGGCAGAATTTCTACAAACGGCGACGCATTACCGAACTGGGTTTCCGTGCTTGGAATATCTGCTACAGCAGGCACCGTCGTAGATAGCTTAACGGAAGTAGGCGCTCCTTGACCCAAGTGCACAATACGGATCTTGGCTTTGCCTGACGCAGGCGCAGTTAAGTCATCGGGAAAGGAAACTAAGCCTACCGTCTGGGACGTGGGGGCGTAGGCAAATACCGAGTAGTACTGGTTAGAGGCTATAGTAACTGCTTGGGAGGCAACCTCATTGCCATTGCTGGCTACACTGATCTTAAAAGTTGGCGTACCGGCATTGACATTCAAATAGAAGGAACTCTTACCATAGTCAAGCTGCCCTATTTCGTTGTTATCGACTAATGCCTTCATCTTCACATTAGCTGATGCTGCAGCATGCGTAATCAACACTCTGCCCTGATCAGGCGAGGCGAGATCATCGTCGCCGCAGCTCGTAAACACCAAGGCAGCAGGCCAGGTGAAAAACAGAAGAAAACGGCGAAATAAAGTGGAAAGGGACTTCATCAGCTGATACTGTAGGAAAGGAGAATTAGGACTTGCGCTCAGAACGAATACTTAAATGGGTTTGTTGAGCCACAACCAAAATCTTTCCTGCCAAGATATGTAGCTTCTTGTCTTGCAGCGTATTAAATTTGTACCATGCAATACACCGTTCTCGCCCCTTACCACGCACACCTACGCGTATTTGTCCTATTTTTTGTTGTTGCGTTGCTACTTAGCAACCCACTTCGTGCCCAACAGGGCTTTACTACCATCAAGCTAAGCCCAGAGGATGAAAATCGGGGTCTGAACGGGGTTCAGAAGAACTTCTACTTCACGACCAAAGACTCTCCTTCGGACGACGATTACCAAAACGCCGGGTATTTTGGGCAACGGCTTCGGCCATACTTGGCTGGCAACAACGAGGCGCTGGAAAACCTGAATCTGTACCGCCGTCAGAAGTGGCTATTCTTAGCTGAAAGAGCTGTGTTTATGGGTTCGGTTGCTACTTACGGTGCGCAAGTGTTACGCGGCGACGGTGAACAGCGCTACTTCGACAACCGGCAAAAAGTAGTGATAGGCGTAGCTGCGGTAAGCTTGCTATCCAACATCTTTATTACTCGCCATACCAACGAGCATTTCGAACGGGCCGTGAACGCTCACAATGCCGGTCAGCCGGCAGCTCATCGTACTGGCAGCTTACTCCAGCGGTTAGCACCAAACGGCATTGGAGTAGCTGCCGCTCCCACTGGGCAGCCGCAACTGGCACTGCGCTGGCAAATTCGCTAGGGCTAGGGTGCGTTCGTAACGCCAATACTTGCTATCGTAGCAATAAAGTTTTCAGGCTAATTCATCAGGCAAGGCACTCTTACCTGCCCTGAAAGCGTTTACTTCACGGTATTAATGTCAGGAAGCACCATTGTATGGCGCTTCCTGACGGCTTGGGTAGGCCTAATGGTCAACCACGCTTTTTTTTGTTCGTAGGAGTAATTCATGGAATTTCCGTTGCCCGAGGCGGCGCGTCGATACGTTGCGAAGCACCTGTACGATGACCCCGCCCAATTGGCTTTGCAAGCCCGCCGTTATCCCAGTCTGCCTGTTCCGGAACTGGTTCGTCAGATCCAGGCCCGTCAGAAGGCGCGCTTAAAAGTGCCCGCTTGGGCTGATAACCCCGACCTTATCTTTCCACCCACTTTGTCGGTGGAGCAAGCTTCCTCGGCTCGCACTGCGGCGTTCAAAGCTTCTCTAGTTAATGGGCAGCGTCTAGTTGATCTAACCGGAGGGTTTGGCGTAGACGTATCGTACTTTGCTGAGCAGATACCCGAAGTGCACTATGTAGAGCGCAATGCCGCTTTGGCAGATGTAGTGCGCTATAACCTAACGCACTTAGGAATTACCAATGTGCAGTTCCATACTGCCGATGCGGTGAATTTTCTGCGCAATACGCCCGACACCTTCGACTGGATTTATCTGGACCCAGCACGCCGGGATAACGCATCTCGTAAGATCTTTAAGTTGCAGGACTGTGAGCCAGACGTATTGCGCTTACTGCCGCTGCTGCTGCATAAGGGGCGCCGCGTGCTGCTGAAAACGTCGCCGATGCTTGATATCGAGCAGGCCTTGCAGGAACTGCGGCAGGTACGCCGCTTGTGGGTGGTGGCCGTAGATAACGACTGCAAAGAGGTGTTGTACGAATTAGGTCCGGAAGCCGCTGTAGACCCGGAGCGGTACACCGTAAATTTGCTGCGCACAGGAGAGCAACAAGAATTTCGGCTGAACCGGGCGCGCGAAGCGCGTGCCATATCCCGATATGCTGAGCCGCAAGACTATTTGTATGAGCCGAACGTAGCGGTGCTGAAAGCGGGAGGATTCCGTAGCATTGGTACCGCTTTCGAGTTCCTCAAGCTACACCAGCACAGTCACCTCTACACCTCCGATACCCTACGCCCCGAGTTTCCGGGTCGAATCTTCCGCATTCGGGCAGTGGAGCGCTACGATGCACAAGCTATAAAGGCGCACCTTGGTCCTGAGGCTCGCGCCCACGTCACAACCCGTAATTTCCCTGATACCGTTGCCGACTTCCGTCATCGTACTGGTATTCGGGAAGGTGGCGAGACCTATTTGTTTGCTACCACTAATCTAGAGGGCAAGCTGATGGTACTGGTGTGTGAGAAGCTGTGAGATACAACTAGAAGTATTCTACTTATTGTCAACAGCAAAACAGGCTTGCCATTTGGCAAGCCTGTTTTGCTGTTAATGGTATAATCAAAGTTGTGTCAAGCAGATCGTGCTATAGGGCAAGCTACCGGGCGGGACTTGTCCATTTGCTGCCTTTGATACGGAAGCGCCACGGTAGTGCTGCATCGAGGCCTGCATAGTCTATGCCGACGCGGGCACTAGCCACAATCAGGTCTTCGGAAATAATTTCCTGACGATCTTCCAGCCAAATAGTGTCACCGGTGAGGTCGGTGCCGTAGTGCTGAGTGCTAATTCCCAGAGCCTGAGTAAGTAGACCGGGGCCGCCGGTCAGGTTGCGTTGAAACTTGATGGTGCCACGGCGAAGTAGCATCTCGGGAATGCCTTCCAGAGGCTCTAGCCCCCGAATCAGTACGGCATCGGCCTTGCCAGCTTCGTTGGTAATGATGTTGAACAAGGCATAACGACCGTACACGAGGTACACATACGCCACGCCGCCGGCCTCGTACATGACTTTAGTACGAGCTGTATAGCGCCCGAGGTGCGAGTGGCAGGCTTGGTCGTTGATGTGAGCGTATGCCTCGGTTTCGACGATGCGCCCCCCCGTCAACACCCCGTCGATGTTGGTGTAGAGATGCTTGCCAAGCAAGTCGCGGGCTATCTGCACCGGGTCGGGACGACGATAGAAATCCAACGGAAGCTTCGTCGACAACTTAGTGGGTTCTGCTTGGGGGCTGGGGGTAGGGTTAGTAATCATCTGGGCAAACATTGAAAGGAATGAAACATGCTACCGTTCAGCAAACAAAGCTAAAAGAACTGCATACGAGCGTCCTTGAAAACCAGCGACGACAAAGCAGAAACTCCTTTCTATCTTTGCAGTTGCAAAGGTGGCCAGACTCCGATTGAGGGGCGAGGCTGAAAAGGGAATCCGGTTAAACTCCGGAGCTGTCCCCGCAACTGTACGCTTCACGAATTGGGTGCGCCTCTGCTGCCACTGTTTCGCAGAAAGCTTCTTGCCTGACCTAATCGGGGCGAAGCCGGAGAAATGGGAAGGCGGCGTACCGGAAGTTAGCCAGGAGACCTGCCTTTGCGTTTTCAATGTTCAGCGCCTTCGGAGGAAAGGCGGAGAATGAATGCAGCAACTGCTTTGGGGCGGTTGATTTCCTCTGTTTTCGGCCTCGGCTTCGGCGTGGCTTTCCTGTCAAGAAAGCTATTCTGAAAGTTTTGAACTGAATTTTCCTGATAGGGGATTTAGTTCTGATGAATACTTTTCGTGAGCGGTTTCCTGGCTTGTTGCCGCTATGCTGTAGTTGGGTAAGTGGGCTATGGTGCGTGTTGGCTGGCCCCACTGCGGTAGCCCAGCGCGCCCCTTCCACTGTCCTCGATTCGGTACAACAGCTACCCAATGTGCGCGTACCCGGTGTGCGGCTTAGCCGGTTCGCAGTTGGCAGCCGCGACCTCACGCTGGACTCAACCGCTCTGGCACCCTACCGCAGTGGCACGTTGACGGATGCCTTGTCGGCACGCACGCCGCTTTACTTGAGGAATTACGGTCCCGGTCAGCTGAGCACCATCACGATGCGCGGCACTTCGGCGCAGCATACAGCCGTGCTGTGGAATGGCTTCAACATTATGCTGCCTACCCTGGGGCAAAATGACTTTGCGCTGCTGCCCGTGAGTGGCAACTCGCGGATTGATGTGCAGCCAGGGCCAGCGGCGGGCTTATATGGCTCGGGAGCAGTGGGAGGCACTATCCTACTGTCGTCGCCGGTGCAGTGGGGAGCCGGGCTGCGTGGGGCGGTGCAAGTGGAAGGCGGCAGTTTCGGGCTGCGGGCCGGCAACCTGGAAGGCAGCTTCAGTAACGAGAAGCTGGCATTGCGCACCAGTATCTTTTACCGCCAAACGCAAAACAACTTTTTCTACCACTCGCCCGAAATCGGGGGAGTGGTACGGCGGCGGCAAGAGAATGCCAGCCTTTGGCAAGCCAGTATAGCCCAGGACCTGATACTGCGCGTAGGACAACGAGGTGAGGTGACGGCCGCTTTGTGGCTCACGGATGCCGACCGCCACTTGCAGCCTGCTATTGGCGCCGCAAACAGCAACGCTCAGCAACGAGACCAAAGCCGCCGACTAACGGCTGGCTACCGCTTGGTTGGCACCCAGCACGAATGGGCGGTGCGCGGCGCTTGGTTTGAAGATGTATTAGACTACCGCGACGATGCCAATGGCTTAAGTGCTTCGCGGGTACAAACCACCCAGGCCCAAGCTGAGCACACGTGGAACTTCACTTCCAGCGCCTCGGTGCGGGTGGGCGCGGAAGCGCAGCATTTCGCCGCCCGAGTCGATGGGTACGGCCCCACGCCACTCACCGAACAGCGGTATGCTGGCTACGGGCTTTTGCGCTACGACCCTTGGCCGCGGCTCCAACTCTCGCTCAACGTGCGCCAAGCAGTGCTGCCCGGCCACCGCGTGCCCCTCACTCCTACTGCCGGCTTGCAGTGGCAGCTACTCGAAACGGAACGCCAGACGCTGCAGCTTAAAGGCAACGCCTCGCGCAGCTACCGCGCCCCTACCCTCAACGACCGGTACTGGCGGCCCGGCGGCAACCCCGACCTACTGCCTGAAGTTGGACTCGGTTACGAAGCTGGTCTTGTCCATACCCTGACAAACCCACCCGCTCACCTCAACTGGCAAACCGAGCTAACAGCTTATCAGCAGCTGGTAGACAATTGGGTGCAGTGGACACCCTTGGCAACGGGTATTTGGTCACCCCGAAACCTGCGGCAGGTGCGGGCGCGGGGCGTCGAAGCTAGCACCCAGTTCACGTGGAAGCCAGGCGCCTACCGGCTCTTAGCGCGAGTAGCCTACAACTTCACGCAGTCGGAAAAAGTAAGCGGTACCGTTTACGACACGGATCCTACCAACCGGCAGCTCCCGTATGTGCCGTTGCATACGGCGGCATTCAGCACCGACCATCACTGGCGGCAGTGGGAAGCCAGCAGTACGCTCACGTTCACCGGATTTCGCTATACCAATGCTTCCGGCTCGGATTTCCTGCCTTCTTACTTTCTGTTGAACACGACGCTGGGACGCACGCTACTGCTTCACCCCGGCTGGAAACTAACTGCTTTGGTGCAAGCGTACAACCTAACTAATAGCAACTACCAAAGCTACCAGAACCGGGCTATGCCACCTCGCTATGCCGCGGCCAGTTTGCGGCTTGCTTGGCGCTAACGCCTGGCAACTTCTTTGACATTCTTGTTTTACCGTTCCCCTTTTTCATGAAACCATTTTTCGCGTTTTCAAGCGCGCCTGTTCGGGTGTTACTAGGCAGTGCCGCTGCCTTAAGTCTAGTTGCCTGCGACCCGGACTCTGACCCAGATCCAAATCAAGCCATTACTCCTACCAAAACCGTGTTTGTAGTGAACGAAGGCAATTTCATGAATTCAAACGCGGAAATCAGCTCCTTCAGCAAAACGACGGCGTCGGTATCTCCGAACCTGTTTTCAACAGTAAACAACCGGCCCCTGGGCGACGTGGCTCAAAGCATGGCGGTGCAAGACAGCACCGGCTACATCGTGGTCAACAACAGCAACAAGCTGGAAGTAGTGAACCTGCGCACCTTCCGGTCGTTGGCTACTATCAACAATCTGAAACTACCCCGCTATTTTGCGGCTGCTTCGGCCACCAAAGGGTATGTAACCGAAACAATATCCTATTCAGGAGCTCCGGGTCAGGTGTCAGTAATTGATTTGAAGACGAACACCGTCACGAAGTCCATTGCAGTAGGTGTGGAGCCCGAGCAGTTGCTGGTAGTAGGCAACCGACTATACGTAGTCAATGGGGGCGCCAACACGGTAACGGTTATCAACACGACCACCGACGTGGTGGAAGGCACTATCACCGTGGGCGACTCACCCAACAGCTTGGTCTTGGACCGCAACAACAAGCTATGGGTGCTGAGCGGCGGCAATGTGGTGTACAACGCCAACTACACTGCCATCGACTACACCAAGACCACCAAGGGCAGTTTGTCGAGCATCGTTCCGGGTCAGCTGACGGCCACAACCCGCGAGTTGGCGACGAACTTAGCTCAACCCGGCCGTCTAACTACCAACGGGGCCAAAGATAGACTCTACTACACGTTCCAAGGCGGCGTGTACTCGCTTGGGGTTAATGATGCCAATCTGCCGACCACCCCAATCATCAAGCGCAGTTTGTACGGGCTAGGCATCGACCCGCAAGACAACACCATCTACGGTGGCGTGTCCAACGGTTTCAACGGTGCAGGCAAAGTGATTCGCTACCGTAACAGCGGCGCACCTATCGACTCTTTCGATGTACGTGTAGGGCCGAACAGCTTCTTGTTCTACTAATAGACAGTCGCGCCCATTAAGTAAGAACAAACCATTGCTGACATAAAAATGGCCGGTCTCCTTACGAAGCCGGCCATTTTAATTTGGTTCTTTAAGCTCGGGTTAGTCGGCAAGGCCGTCGTTGTTGCGGTCCTTGCGCTTGGCGGCATCTTCGTAGACCTGGCGGTTGCTTGGGGTATTGGTAGTATCACGCTGCAAGCCGGAAGTAGCGGAGTCGCTGGCGGAGCTAGACGCCTGCATGTCGTTGGAATCGTTGTCTTTGTAAGCGTCTCGCTCCACATTGGTGTCTCCGGTATCGCTGCCGGTGTTGCAGGCAGTAAGGGAAGCTGTAGCCAACAGGACGGCGGCAAAAAGCAGGCGGGGGGTCGAGGCGTATTTCATGGCGAAGAGAGTAGCGGTGTGGCAGAAAAATATTCTGTATAGCCTATGATACGGTAAAGTGGAGGCATCGTTACCGGCAAGACAAGCTGGTCCGATACGACCTGTAGCAGAAGCGGTATATTTGCCGCCCTGCTGTTGTCTTATGAGCCGTCCTGCTTCCCCTTCTTTCAACTACCAACCCCTGCTGCGGCGGGCTGGTATTCTGGCCGCCGTGAGCCTCGTATTGGCCGTGGCGCTGGTGTCGTTCCTATTTGGTGTCGAAGACGAATTCTTCAGCCGGGTGAGTGGCGCTTTTTTCGTATTTTTCTGGCTGTTGTCCGTAACATTTTTGGGGGTAGTCCCCTTTGTAAGTTGGGCAGCTAACCGCTGGTTGGGCAACAATTTCAGCAAAACTAGTGTCCCGCTTGCTCGTAAGCCGCGAACCGCCTCTTCTGCGGCAACCGTTCGTAAGCCTGTGCGTACAGTATCTGGTCATAATAAATAATCCATAACCCGTGAAAACAACACTGCTCCATATTAAGAACATGGTTTGCCCACGCTGCGTGGAAGCCGTCCGCACCCTACTCGAACAAGCTGGCTACCACCCGACGGAGGTAACCCTAGGCCACGCCCAGCTCGACAAGGATACTCCTGCCGACCCTGCTGCTGTGGCGCCTATCTTACGTGAAGCGGGATTTGATGTGCTCATGGGCCGGGCCGAACAAATGACCGAGCAAATCAAGGCGGCTCTGGCGGAGTATTTGGAGCACCTGCGCACAGCGCGGATGCCCCTAACTACCTCGGCCTTCCTGACCGACCGTTTTGCGGCTACTTACTCTCACCTGAGCAAGGTATTCTCGCGGACGGCCAACCTGACCATCGAGAAATACCTGATCCGGTTGAAAATCGAGCAGGTAAAAGAAATGTTGAGTTACGGCGAAATGACCCTCAGCGAAATTGCCGACCAGATGCGTTACAGCAGCGGTCAGCACTTGAGCAATCAGTTCCGCCAGGTTACGGGCCGCTCGGTTAGCGAATTCCGCCGCGACCTGATGCCCAAGCGCCTGTCGCTCGACCAACTAGCATAAGTTTTTATTTAGGTTATACTAGCAGACCGCCCGGCTTCTACTTAGGAAGCCGGGCGGTCTTTTTTAAAGCTGCACGGCTCCTTGCTTTATTAGCTGGCTATATAGGGAACAGACTAGTGCGCCCCGACGTTTTGCCGAGCCGTATCTTTGCGGCTCGCTTTGTTGTTGTGCTCCTGTGTCTTCTCTTCGCATCCTGCTCATTACGCCGCCGCTTACGCAGCTAAACACGCCCTACCCCGCCACAGCTTATCTGAAAGGGTTTCTGGGCGGGCGCGGTTATTCCAATGTAACGCAGGCGGATTTGGGGCTGGAACTGGTGCTAAAGCTGTTTTCCGAAAACGGTCTGCGGCGGGTATTCAGTGAAATAGCAACCGGTAACTTCGAGTTGAGCGACAACGCCCGCCGGATGCTACGGCTGCAACGCAGCTACCTGAGCACTATCGGGCCCATCATTCGCTTCCTGCAAAACAAAGATAACACCCTCGCGCCGCGCATCTGCCATAGCCGGTTTCTGCCCGAAGCCAGCCGATTCGACAACGTAGCCGATCTGGAAGCTGCTTTCGGGACTATGGGCCTCACCGATCAGGCTCGGCACCTGGCCACGCTGTACCTGGAAGACCTAGGCGACCTGATCAAGGAAACGGTGGGGCCACAGTTCGGCTTTTCGCGCTATGCCGAAAAGCTAGCCATGTCGGCCACTACCTTCGATGCGATGCACGAGGCACTGCAAAGCCAGCCCAACCTTCTCGACCAGATGCTGCTGGAGTTACTAGACGAATTGATGGAGCGTGTGCAGCCCGATGTGGTTGGTTTCACGGTGCCGTTTCCGGGCAATCTGTACGGAGCGCTGCGGCTAGCAGGCCGCGTCAAAGAAATCAGCCCTGCTACCAAGACCCTGATGGGCGGCGGCTACCCCAACACCGAGCTACGCCAGATTCAGGAGCCTCGTTTTTTCGATTACATCGATTACCTGACCCTCGACGATGGCGAAGGCCCGTGGCTGCGGCTCCTGGAACATATCAGTAACCAGTTACCGGTTGCCCGCTACGAGTTGGAGACAGGTTCCTCATTGCCTGTCGGCCTCGGCTACCAATCCGAGTTGACAACCGACAACCTACAACCAGCAACCCAAGCTTTTCAGCGGACTTTCCTGCGCAACGAGGCTGGCGAGGTGGAATACATCAACCACCCTCACCCGGATATTCCGCATCCCGAAGTAGGCACGCCCGACTATTCTGATTTGCCGCTGAGTGAGTACCTATCAGTGATTGAGGTACTCAACCCGATGCACCGCCTTTGGAGTGATGGGCGCTGGAACAAGCTCACGGTTGCCCACGGCTGTTACTGGAAGCGTTGCTCGTTCTGCGACGTGACCCTGGATTATATCTCGCGCTACGAGACGGCGCCCGCTACTTTACTCGTTGACCGTATCGAGCAAATCATAGCCCAGACCGGGCAAACGGGCTTTCACTTTGTAGATGAGGCCGCACCTCCCCTGGCGTTGCGCGACTTAGCAATCGAGCTGCTGAAGCGGCGGGTTAGCATAACGTGGTGGGGCAACATTCGCTTCGAGAAAACCTTTACGCCCGACTTGTGCCGACTGCTCGCCGCTTCGGGTTGCATTGCCGTATCGGGCGGGCTGGAAGTGGCATCGGACAGGCTGCTGGCTTTGATGGAAAAGGGCGTCACTATTGCGCAGGTGGCCCGTGTAACGGATGGCTTCACGCAGGCAGGTATCATGGTGCACGCCTACCTGATGTATGGCTTCCCGACCCAGACTGCTCAGGAAACCGTGGATAGCTTGGAAGTGGTGCGGCAACTATTTGCGGCGGGCATTGTGCAAAGCGGCTACTGGCACCGCTTTTCGATGACGGCCCACTCGCCGGTAGGTAAAAATCCGGCGAAGTACCAAGTGGTACCCATCGGCCCCGAGCCCGGTGCTTTCGCCTGGAACGACTTGTGGCACGACGACCCCACCGGCACCGACCACGAACAGTTCGGACCGGGTTTGGCCAAGGCGCTCTACAATTATCTGCACGGCGTGGCTCTGCAAGAACCGCTAAGCTTCTGGTTCGATTTCCGGGTGCCCAAGACTACCGTTCCGCGCCAACTTATTCAGCAGGCTCTCCAAGACTCCGGTAAACCTGATTTCGCCAAGCAGAATCTGCGCTTGTTTTGGTTGGGTAACACTCCGGAACTGCGACAGGAGTCGGGCAAGAAAGGCCAACGTGCGGTGCTTACGTTTTACGAGCAAGCCGAAGATTTCGAGGTGATTGTACCGGCTGCTCTTGGCCCGTGGCTGCAAGATCTGCTCACTACCCTAACGCAAGACTACGATACCAAGCTTCTACTCAAAGACGCGGCCCGTACCTTTCCGGCTGGCCAGTCCTTCCAGCAGTTTCTTGACTCGCCAGCGTGGCACCTGTTGCGAGAAAAGGGGCTTCTGATACTGTAGCACCACCAGAACGTTTACGCTTTGTCAGCGCACAGTTGTCCTGGAAATAATTGAAAAACTAGCCTGTTCAGAAATGGCCCGTGGGGAGTTTCAGGAAGCTTAAACTACTTACGCCACTCCTGTATGGCTTTCACGTAGCCGGAAACAGGCCGTGGCCAGTTCCACTTTCCTTCTTCGGTTAAGCCACCCGGCACCCGAAAGTTGGCGTCAGCTTTTGGGAAGGTTTGGATCAGGGTGTTGCGGCGGAAGCCTAAAGCATTGCGTAGTCTGCGGGTACTTTCCTTCACATTCAGGGAAGTGTCAGCAGCGGCGTACAGCCCCAACACAGGCACACGCTGACGAGTAAGTCCCTGAAACGGCTTGGCTTGCTCAACAGAAGCAACCGGCACATTTTCCAGCACCACAAAGGCCGCTTGCGGCTTTACTAGAGTAGCGGCCGGAATTACTGCCGCCGCTGCATCACCGGTGGCCCACAGTCCGATTTTGGTGGTGTCGGTGGTTGGGGCCCGCCGTAGAGCCAAGAGCACTGTTGCCGCCGTACGAAGCGTAGCCGAATCGGGCAGTTCGGCAACAGGATTCACGGGCACTACCGTCGTTACAAAACCCTGCCGAGCTAACTGGCTTGCCCGGGCAGTAGCTGCCGCTTGGTGCGCAGCATCCGCAAAAAGCGCTACTGCTGCGTGCTGCGTGGCCGTGTCGTTGGGCACGAGTACAGTAAGTGGTGGACTATGGAGGGCAGGCTGCGCTGGTAGTTGCTTCTCCTGATACGGGCGCGGCTCTGGCTGCCCACGCCGCACCCATACAAAGTCGGCTCTAACGCTGTCGAGCGTGAACACGCCCCGCAGAAAATCACCCTCCCGGATGGCCGTAATTTGAATGCCACCCGGCTGCGCGGGTTCCTCAAAGCGAAGCTGTGGTTCGGTGTAGCTAAGGTTGGTAGCCGCAAAGTCCAGTGCTTCTATTTCCGGGAAATGCAGATCAGCTTCTAGTTGGCCAGGCTTGCTTTCGCGCAGATCGAGCACTGTCAGCAGTTCGGTGCCCTGGTAGCTAATCGGACCCTCATAGTGCCCTGTCGGCAACGATACCACCGCTTTTTGGCCGGAATCAAGGGAGCAGCCCGCTAGCAGCAAAACCACGACAGCCCACCATACGGGCCGGTGGCACCAAGGCGCAACACTAACAGAACGGGTATTTCTCACGCAACGGGCAGGATGATACAACACCCAAAGGTAAAGCCGGAAGTGAAACTAGGCTTGGCCCCTTGTGCCAAGCCGGGCAATGGTGCTTTCTGCTACAACCCTTTTCGCATAATCAGATCGGTCTGCTGGTCGGTACCAACCATGAATTCATGCTGCCCAATCACTTTGAACCCGAAGCGGCGGTAAAACTCAATAGCTCGGTTATTCTTTTCCCACACCCCCAGCACCACCGAGCGGCAGGCCTTCTGCCGAGCCTCTTCTATGGCCCGCCGCATCAAGGAAGCTCCCAAGCCTGTGCCAATCCAATCCTCTCGCACATATAGCCGCTCGACCTCAACGCGTTGGTCAGTTGCTTTGCCGGGCTCTACTCCTAGCGTCGAGTTGAAATGAAGCTTGGCATATCCTACCAACTCTTGGTTCAAGCGGGCCAACAAAAATACCGTGTCAGCATTTTCCAGCTCTGCCAATTGCTTTTCGGGGCTGAAATTGGCAGCTAGGTAAGCCGCCATATCTTCCGGGCGGTTGTCGGCGGCAAAAGTTTCCTGAAAGGTTTGATGGCCTAATGCAGCAAGTTGGGTTGCTGTGGCCTCGTTGCGACGAGCAATGGTGATAAGGAGCGGAGACGTCATAGTAACGCAAATCTACACAAGGCATCGGAGCTAGATGCTGCCACCCTTGTGCCGGCAGCAACAACCACTTGGTTTCTCTACACTCTACTGCGCCTAGCCATACTCCAGCCAAAGCGCAGGAGCAATACCCCGCCAATTAATAACAGCAAACTGAACACCAGTTCGCGGTTGTAGAGCGCGGCAACACCTGTTTGCTGGTACAGGTAATACGTAACGCCAATGCGCAGAGCCAATGCTACGAGTAGCATAAAACCAGCCAACATATTCAAACGCCCCACGAGACGGCGTGTAACGGGAGGAAGCGGAGCCATAGAATCGAAATTGGTGAGCAAAGCAGCCGGTCCTTATACGCCGACAGGTTTAAACTAGTAAACGTGCTCCTGAATTCCCCAATTCAGAAAGAACTATCAGCTAGAAACCAAGATGCGTTGCAAATTGATTTCCGCAACGTATTTTTGCTTCACCATACCCCGCGAGAGTAGCTCAGTTGGTAGAGCATCAGCTTCCCAAGCTGAGGGTCGCGAGTTCGAGCCTCGTTTCTCGCTCATTTTGAATCAGCCACTTATGCCCTGCATGAGTGGCTGATTTGTTTTATGCGTTGCCGCCATTTTGCTCCTGTTCAGTGAACTCCACTGCTAATGAGCCGCTACGCATCTAGCTGAACACTAGTACATAACCACTAAGAACACTGCCCACATTTTTCGGGCTGTAGGCGCAACTGAGGCTAGGGAACGGCGTACCACTAAGCGGCACGTTTCGGCAAGAGTTGCTGACGCTAGCCAACTACTTGGCCTCGTGTTGGCCACTTTTCACCACCCTTACTTTTTGCGATTATGTCTAAGCAATCAGGAAAACGCAGCCAACATGACCCCAAGGCTGGACCAAACGCCAATACCAAAATCAGCAACCAGTCGTCGGAGCAGGCGCAGCACGCTGGTTCTATCGAACACGACCGCTCGGTGCGGAGCGGCTTACCAGGCCAAGCCAGCCAGCCGCATATAGCCACAGACGAAAACATGAATAGTCGGGTAGCCGGCGACATGGAAAGCGGCACCGGCCTGAATGCTCCTAGTGACAAAGGCAACACTCGCAAAGGTCAAGGCCAGACCAACTAATTAGTCAGCGGTAGGTCTTGCCGCTAGCATCCAGTAGCAAGGCCTGCAGTACGGCTTTTCTCACGAAGGAAGCTGGCCAGAAGTAAACATTTGTTGCCCTGCTTAGATCCTCTAAGTAGGGCAACTTTTTTTGCTACTATCAGCAATTAACCCGCGTTATCTAAACGCACTTCAAAACCCTTTATGGCTAAACGCGCCCACCATTACCGCCTACGCCTCGAACATCTCACTGCCGCGGCCCCCGACTACCCTACACACTCGCCGCTGGAACTGGAATTCGATAACCACGACGATATTTTTCAAATCATTGAGCGGCTCAATAGCCGATCGTTGTTTGCGGAGCCGGGCCAAGCCACTGAGTTTGCTATTGGGCTCAAGCTGTTCAGTGAAGTGATGCTTAAGAACCGCGAAAACCCGCTGTTCGCAGAGTTTCGGCCGGCTTTCAGCGAGTTTATGCAAAAGCTCAAAAGTGGAGCCAACCCTACCGAGGAGAAGTCCACCACCTGATTGCCTTTCAGTACAGGCTAGGCCGGCTAGTTGTCTTGAGCCAAAAAGGATTCCATCGCGGCTAGCGTTTCCATGGGGGCGCTTAGGTGTGGGCAATGGCCAGTGGCTTGCATCATGACCAAAGTAGCTTGCGGCAGATG
The DNA here is from genome assembly GCF_029433095.1 of Hymenobacter sp. YC55. Taxonomy (GTDB): domain Bacteria; phylum Bacteroidota; class Bacteroidia; order Cytophagales; family Hymenobacteraceae; genus Hymenobacter. Next base: position 869,874 of record NZ_JARNTX010000002.1, on the reverse strand, counting down.
GTTGAGCAGGTACTCGCCAACTTCCGCAGGAGCCGCCACATCTTGCGTGCACTGCAACAACAACGTGGGAACCTGCAAATGAGGAAGGTCGGCCCGGTTGTCGGCAAAAAAGGACACCTCCGCAAAGTGCCGAGCAATACTGCAATCGGTCGTGCAGAATTGGGTAGCCAGTTCTTGGGACACCGTGGCGGGGGTGGTTGGTCCCATGAGCAAGGCCGCAAACAAATCAGCCCACCCATTGTAGTCGGTTTCCATCAGGTGGAGCAGCTGATTCATATCTTCTCGGTCGATGCCCCCGTGGTAGCCGGGCTCATTGATGTAGTAGGGCGAGGGCGCCACCATCACAATCCGAGAAAAGAGTTGAGGAGCCTTAATAGCAGCCAGCAGTACAATCATGGTGCCTACGGAGTGGGCTACTACCGCGGTTTGCTTCAGTCCCAGCGCCTGACAAATCTCAATGACATCCTGGGCATACCCGCTGAGGGTGGCGTACTTCTGGGGATCATACGCGGTGCGGTCCGACCCACCCGAACCCACCTGATCGAAAAGGATAAGCTGATAGCGCGCGGACAATGCCGGAACCATATAGCGCCAAATACGCTGGTCGCAGCCAAAGCCATTACACAAGAGCAACGGCGGCTTCCCCTCTCCTATCACCGTTACGTTGTTGCGCAACAGCACGGGATGTTTAGTTGAAGCCGATGAGGAATTTTGGCTTTGACTAGAGGAGGAAGTAAAGAACTCTGGCATAAATAACTACAAGTGGTTGCCCGCAATTGAGCGGTCAATAGCAACCCCAAAAATAATGCTCTTTCTAACCTTAAACCCGACTGTTATAATAATATACAGTTTTATCCCACTTAAATCAGGATATATACGGAGTGTCTTCTAATTAGCTCAGTGCAAATGCATCTATTGCTACCTAAGGCTTTTGAAATCAAAGAATAAGTATCGTTATACTACACTCAAAAACCTTGTATAAAGCGTCTTACAGTCGTGCTAAGCGTGCTTTTATACTGACAATAAGAAAGTTTTCAAATTGATCTTTATTATTTTATTTATAAATATTTCCGGAATAATTAAACATAAAACTGCTTATGCTCCATTTAACTATTACTGTATAGCTTGCACGGCAGGTATGCACCTTAGCTGTGTGTTCAGGCCGTTTTCTGCGAGCTTGTTACTGCTGATACACACGCACATAGTCGACCTCGAAACGGTTGGGGAAACTTGTAGTACCTAAGTCGCCGCCGTTGTCGCCGCCTAGGGCAAGGTTAAGGAGAAGATAGTGGGGCTGCTGCATGGGGTTAAGGCCCGTGCCGTCTTGGTTTACGGTTTCAGTTAAGGGCACCTCGTTCAACAGTAAATCATCTACATAGAGGCGGATGAACTGAGCGTCCCAATCCATGCGCCAGACATGAAATTTCTCGGCCCACTTGGGGTCCTGAAATTCGGTTATTGGCTTGGTGGCGCTGTGCCATTTGGCTGTGTAGGGTTTGTCGGTGCCCGTGGCAACATTGGCTAGGATCTTACCCTTGTAGTACTCCATGATGTCGATTTCACCATTGGATGGCCACTGTCCGGCCACGCCTAGCGTCCAGAAGGCTGGCCACAGGCCAGCACTGGTATTGATGCGGCCGCGCATCTCGAAGCGGCCGTATTGCCAACTATGCAAGCCGTTGGTGTTCAAGCTGGCCGCGGTGTAGTCGATGGTGGGGCGGTTGGTTTTCCAGTTGCTGCTACCAGCCTGGTAATTGGGGTTAGGGAGTTTATCCTGCCGGGCTTCGATGATAAGCAGCCCATTTTCGCAACGGGCATTATCAGGCTGGTACCATTGCAGCTCGTGGTTGCGCACAAAGCCGTTCTCGTACTTCCAGTTCTGGGCATCCGGGCGCCCGTTGGTATTGAACTCGTCAGCCCACACCAGCTTCCAGGGTTTAGCTGAAGATGGCTCTTGTTGCAGCGGGGTAATCTGCCGTTTAGGAGAGGTAGCGCTGTCTTTAGCGTTAAGGGCCTTCCCGTAGCTTACCAGCCGCTGCGCCCCACTAGGCAGCGGCCAGCCCAAGCTGCCAAGCAACACACCCACAAGCAGAAAGGAGGCGAAGCGAGAAGCACCCATCGGGAGACAGAATATATTTTAAAGGGCCGTCGTACCCCAACTTCGAATAGAACCTGGAGGCGCAGGACTGTCGGCTTCCTTAACCCGGGGAACAATTGAACAATCCACTGCCATGGTAAGAGTCACTACCGTGGCGCGGGCCGGGCAGCAGGCTGAGAATAAGCTCGATTCTCTTACGGCTGAGGCGCTTTTTCGTCTACCAGGCGCATGGTGTAGCTGTAGGAATACGTCTTGTCGAGTAGGCGGTACTGCTCGTGGGGTAAGGCACCCCAGCTGTTGTCGCCGCCTACGCCGCGCTGCTTCAGATCCACTTGCACGAACACCTGGTTGCGGGGCTTGATGTCGGTAGGGTGCTGCTGCTTTTTAGTTAGGCCGGGGTCGAGGTCTTCGGTGCGGTACGGGAGGGCGCTAAAGCAGATGGGTTGCTGCTGGCCTTCGAGGCGCAGACCCAAGCCGCTGGCATTGGTGAGACTCACCCAACGGATATCGGTGTGGTAACCGTTTTCCTGCGGTCGGATGTAGTTGCGCGTGAATTGCCCCGCTACCGAATCTTGGTACGTGCCCAAGAAGGCGGCGGTGTTTCGGTCGCTGTAGTTTTCCCAAGGGCCGCGGCCATAGTAGCTGATGCGGTTGAAACGGCGGGGCAGTTCTAGCCGCATGCCAAAGCGCGGTAGTTCGGGCAGCTCTTTGCCGGTCATGTCAATGGCGGCCGTTACTTGCACCGCGCCGTCGCCACCTATCAGATAGTTGATGGTGTAGGGCACCCCAATATCGGTGAGCAGGTATTCCACCTTGATAGGTAGCCCGGTGGCCGACTGCTCCCCTACTGTTACGCTTTGCACCTTACGGGCGGCGTGCGCGGTGCGCCACACGCTTAAGGTTTGCTGCATACCACTGCCAAAATCGTTGTCGGTGGGGGCGCGCCAGAAGTAAGGCTCGGGGTAATTGCCGACCACTTGCTGGTCGCGCAAACGGTAGTCGACCAGCCGGCCTTGCTTGGTATTGAACTCTCCGCGCACGTCGCCAGCCGTGAAGGTGAGCTTGTCGCCTTCGCGCTTTACTTGCAGACTGCCGGTGCCAGCGGGCTTGGTGGCGGTGAAAAGAGTAGCCGCGGGCGTCAGCACGAACTGTTCGCGGGCTACTTCGTGGCCAGCAGGCACCAGGGGGCCGGCGGCTTTGGTTTCAGCAAATACGTTGAGCACGTACTCGGTGCCGGGCTGGCTAGGCATGGCTGGCAGCGCTACTTTAATTTCTTTCTGCTGTTGTGGCGCCAGCTTCACATCGAATTTGCCTTGCTTGACCATCGTGCCGTTGCGGAGCAGTTCCCAGCGGAAGTTGTACCGGTCGAGGTTGATGAACGAGAAGCCGTTGATTACCGTGATGCGTCCTTCGGCAGGTTTAACGGCGCTGAAACGAATATCCTGGTACACCTTTTTCACCTCAAGCAAACCCGGGTGGGGCGTGCGGTCGGCAGCCACGAGGCCGTTGGCGCAGAAGTTCTCATCGTTCTGAAGGTGGTAGCCGCCCAAGTCGCCGCCGTAGGCGTAGAACTTGCGGCCATCGGGGGTGCTGGTTTGCAGGCCCTGGTCGACCCAGTCCCAGATAAAGCCGCCCTGCATGTGGGGTTTGCTCCGAATCAAGTCCCAGTACTCTTGGAAGTTGCCGTTGCTGTTGCCCATGGCGTGCGAGTATTCGCACATGATAAAGGGCCGCTTTTTGTCGGTGGCGTTGGCATAGGCGCGCATCGAGTTCATGCCGGGGTACATGGGGCACACAATGTCGGTATCCCAATCTTCGCCGGCTTGCTCGAACTGCACGGGGCGGCTTGGGTCACGTTGCTTCATCCACTTGTAGGCATCGTGAAACACAGGCCCATTGCCGCACTCGTTGCCCATGCTCCAGATAATCACCGAGGGGTGATTTTTGTCGCGCTCCACTACCCGCTCGATGCGGTCCATGTGCGCCGGGGCCCACTCGGGCAAGTAGGCAGGGTGTACGGTTTTGTCGAAGCGGCCTTGCAGCTCGGCGCCGTAGCCGTGGGTTTCAATGTTGGCTTCATCCACCAAGTAGAACCCGTACTCGTCGCAGAGCTTGTACCAGAGTTCGTGGTTGGGGTAGTGGCTGGTGCGCACCGCGTTGATGTTGTGCAGCTTCATCAGCTCCAAGTCGCGGCGCATGCCAGCCTCGGTTACCACACGGCCGGTGGTGGGCTCCAGTTCGTGGCGGTTCACGCCGTGCACTTCTACCGGCACGCCATTTACGAGTAGTTGTGCGTTCTTGATTTCCACTTTCCGGAAGCCAATCTTACTGCCCGTAATGGCCAGCGGCTTGCCTTGCGCGTCTTCCAGCGTGAGGCGGCACTGGTAGAGGGTGGGCGTTTCAGCGCTCCACGGCCGCACATTCTTGACGCTGCCACTCACCTTCACGGTTTGTAGGCCGGCCGCACCGGGCGCAGGCACGGCCTGCTGCTGCCGCAGTACGGTCTTGCCGTTGGCGTCCAGCACTTCCACCGTTACGCGGCCCGGCGTGCCCGCCGCAGTGGCGAAGTTGCGCACCGTTACGTCGGCGATGAACTGGCCTTGGCGGTAGCTCGGGTCGAGGTCGGCATGGACGAAGAAGTCCCAAATGGTTTGCTTCGGCAAGCTGTAGATAGCCACGTCCCGGTCGAGGCCAGAGAGGCGCCAGAAGTCTTGATCTTCGAGGTAGCTGCCGTCGTGCCAGCGGAACACCTGCACGGCCAGCGAGTTTTCACCCGGCTTCAGATACTTGGTTATATCGAATTCGGCCGGCGACTTGGCCACCTTGGTCATGCCCACGCGCTGTCCGTTCACATACACCACGCCGTAGCCCGAAATAGATCCGAAGTTGAGCAGCACCTCGCGGCCCGCCCACCCGGCTGGCACCGTGAACGTGCGCCGGTAGGTACCCACCGGGTTGTCGCGCCCGTCGATGAAGGGCTGGTTCTTCGGGAACGGGTAAACGATGTTGGTATAGATTGGAGTGCCATAGCCCTGAATTTCCCAGTTCGATGGCACCTTGATGTTCTTCCAGCTGGCGTCGTTGAAGGTTGGCTGGTAGAAGTCCTGCGGCCGGTCGGCGGGTCGGGGCACGTAGTTGAATTTCCAGTCGCCGTTGAGCGACTGATAGTAGGGCGAGCGGCGGTAGTCGTCGGCGACAACGTCGGCGGGCTTCTCGTACACCATAAAGCTGGCGTGCGGTTTTTCTTTGTTCTGCTCGAACACCCGCGGGTTTTCCCACTCGTTGGGCGCGGATTGGGCAGCGGCCAACCCACTAACAAAAACGAAGGCAGCCGTAAGAAAGCGAGAATCAATCATGGTGGGCGGGAAGGAGAAAGGACAGCACAACACAACAAGCCAGGACGGCAAAGCCAATTCCCTGGCGCAATAGCAACAATGCAATACTACCCACTGCCCCGCAGTACGAGGGGGTGTATTTCGGTAGAATACCGGGTATGAATTCGTCTCGGTGCCGTACGTCGCTGCTGGACCTCAACCGTCGAGCAACTGCCATACAACATTTGTTTGCCTGCTACTTTGCCGCTACTCCTTGCGACTTCAAACGTAGCACGCCGCTCTTCAGTCCTTTGCTTGACACCTTTAGCTGCACGTCGCCGGCTTTGTCGGTGGTTTCCACTACGGCCACCAGCATCCCCTGAAAGGCTTTCATGGTGGGCATGTGGAACAACTCTAGACTGGTAGCGTCGCCGTTGGCTACGGCCCGAAAACGGCCCGCCCCGCTGACGGCGAACTGCAATTGGTTGGTGGCGGTGGGGCACAGGTTGCCTTGGGCGTCTTCCACCCGCGCTGTCACGTAGGCCAGGTCCTGACCGTTGGCAGTGAGGGTGGTGCGGTCGGCGACTAGCTTGATGTGGTCGGGCTTGCCAGCGGTGCGTACTTCTTCGGTGGCTGCTTCTTTGCCTTGGGCATCGTAGGCCACTACTTTGATGGTGCCGGGCTCGTACTTCACATCGTTCCACATCAGGCGGTAGCGGGTTTGGGGGCTGGCCGAGGGGCTTTTGGTTTGGCGACCCATGCTCTTGCCGTTCACGAACAGCTCGGCCGAAGGGTAGCTGGTGTAGCAGAACACGGGCGTGGTTTGGCCCTCGCGGCCGGGCCAGGTCCAGTGCGGCAGCAGGTGCAGCGTGGGCGCGGCGGTGTTCCAGCGGGAGCGGTAGAGGTAGAACCGGTCTTTGGGCAAGCCCGCCAAATCCAGAATACCAAAGTACGAGCTGTGCGAAGGCCAGTTCTCGTCGTAGGGCGTAGGCTCGCCGAGGTAGTCGAAGCCGGTCCACACAAATTCCCCGATAACGAAAGGCAAATCATCTTGCTTCACAAACTCCTCGTCGGGCGTCTGTGACCAGTTGCACACCTCTAGATCGTAGGACGAGGATTGTTGGTTGGGGTACTTTTTCTGCTTGGCCCCGACCACCGGAAACTCATATATCCCCCGCGAGCTAACCGTCGAGGCCGTTTCGGTGCCCAAGATAAAGCCCTGCGGCAGCTTGTCGTTGGCTTGCTCGTAGCGGGCGGGCTTGTAGTTGAAGCCTGCTATGTCGAGCACCGAGGCGAAGTTATTGTTGATGGCCGCGTCGATGCGGTCCATGCCCACCGTGACGGGGCGGGTTGGGTCTTCGCGGTGCACAATGTCTTGCAGACGCTTGGCAATCTTGTTGCCGCCGGGCGCGCTCTGGTCGGGCACCTCGTTGCCGATGCTCCACATGATTACCGAGGGGTGGTTTCGGTCACGGTGTACCATGTTCACGAGGTCCTTCTCGGCCCACTGGTCGAAATACTGGCTGTAGCCGTTCTTTACCTTGGGCGTCTTCCACTCGTCGAACGACTCCACCATCATCATGAAGCCCATTTCGTCGCACAAATCCACCAGTTCCGGAGCCGGCATGTTGTGCGAAGTTCGGATGGCGTCGCAGCCCATGTCCTTGAGCAAGACCAGCTGCCGCCGCAGCGCCGCCGTGTTGATGGCCGTGCCCAAAGGGCCCAGGTCGTGGTGGTTGCACACGCCCTTGAACTTGCGCGCCTGCCCATTCAGGGAGAAGCCTTTGCCGGCCTCGAACTTAAACGAGCGAAATCCGAACCGGGTGCTGTACTCGTCTTTGAGTTGCTCGCCGGCATACAGCTTGGAGTGTGCCGTGTAGAGCACCGGCGTTTCCGGCGACCAGAGCTTGGGCGTTTTCACCACTAGCTCCTGCTGAAACTCCTGGTTGTCGGTGGCAGCTAGTGGGGTGCTGGTGGTGGCTAGCACTTGCCCGGCGGCATCCCGGATTTCGGTTTGCAGCCGCAGGGGCTGCGTGGCCCCGGCCGGCGTTTCCACCCTGGTACGAAGGTTGACTTTGCCGAACTCAGCACTGATTTCGGGCGTAGTGAGGTAGCTGCCCCACACCGGAATGTGCACGTCGTCGGTTACGATGAGGTGCACATTCCGGTAAAGGCCGGCACCGGGGTACCAGCGCGAGGCTTCAGCTTGGTTTTGTAGACGTACGGCCAGCGTATTGTTGTTGCCGGGCTGCAGGAAGGAGGTAATGTCGAAGGAAAACGAGTTGTAGCCGTAGGGCCAGTTGCCAACTTCCTTGCCATTCACAAAGACGTGCGCGTTGCTCATGGCGCCATCAAAGAGCAGCACGGCGCGCTTGCCCGGCACAAACCCCGGCACCTCCAGCTTCCGCCGGTACCAGCCCGTCCCGATAAAGGGTAGTCCACCGGTCCGGCCGGCTTTCAGGGTAGCAGCCTTCTCGTTGTTCTGCTCGATTTTCACTTCCTGCAAATCGTTGCGGCCATCAAAGGGGCCGTAGATAGCCCAATCGTGAGGCACGCGCACGGTTTGCCAGCTGGCATCTTTAAAGCCAGGAGTGGCAGCTTCGGGTGTGTCGCCTTTCTTGAACTTCCAGTTGGTGTCGAGCAAATACTCTTGCCGGGCTTGCGCATTCGCTTGAAAAGCAACCATCAGTGAGAGCAGACAACTAGTTACGCTACCAAAAGCGCGGCGCGGAAAAGTGAGTTTCATAGTGTACAGATATAGGACAAGCAGGCCTAGCAAGGCGCGGCACCCTCCTTTTGTGTCAGATAGGATTTGGGTGGAAAGGTGCAACGATTCAACTACATCGGCACCCGGTACCTACCTGCTTGGGGGTACCATAGGCAGAGTAGGCAGCTATTGGCTGACCAATCATACCTGTCTTAACGAGCTAAAAATGTGGCGACGTGCGTCTTGAGCTCCGGGTCATCGGGGCGAGGTGCTTCGGCGTAGCGCATGATGCCGTATTTGTCGAGCAAGATATAGCGCGGGATGCTGGTTACCCCAAAGCGCTTCACAAACCGAGCCGTCTTGTAACTCGTGAAGCGGTATTGCTCCACGTTTTTGGGCAGATGCTGCGTGGTGGCGCGTTGCCATTTTAAAGCATCTTCATCGATAGAGACATAAATGAAGGTTACTGGCTTGCCTTGATAGTGCTGCCGGAGAGCAGCCGAGGCGGGCATTTCCATTAGGCAGGGCAAGCACCAACTCGCCCAAAAGTCGAGGTAAATAACCTTGCCACGGTGCTTGGCTAACAGTTGAGCTAAAGTTGTTTTCTGACCACTAGGGCCAATGAGGGTGTCGGTGTTGGTCAGCTGTTGGTCGGGCATCACCAAGGTCAGCTGATCCTGGCCGGTCAGGCTGCGCACGAAGCGGCTTTCCGGCATCATCCAACTGCGATAGTCTCTCACTAGGTGCGGTTGAGGCCTGCGGATGCGCTTCGCGTTGTACAGCAGCGAATAGCATGTCCATTCTTTCTGGTTGCCCGTGTATTCACGCTTAGCCAATGCGTACAAGGTGCTGCGTGTGGCTGCTTTACCTTGGGCTAAGGCTAGGTATTCCAGGAAGTCCTGGGCTACGGATACCCTATGTTCTGAAACAGACAAGGGCAGAGCCTGTAGGTAACGAAGCCGCCGAAACTGCGCCAGCACGGAGTCTTGATACACAACTGGAAATACCTTTACAGTTCCTGGAGCTCTATACTTCCGTAGCGAACTGGGTATGTTTATAGAAGTTGCATAATACAGTTCCTGATAGCTGTTACCCCGCAACAGGAAAAGAAAAGTTTGCAGTTGTAGCTCACGGGTAAGCGCGGCCACAACCATGGGCCGCACACCGGGTGTATTACGCAACTCAGCCAGCAACTCGTCGGTAAGCTGCCGCCCTTCCTGCCATTGGCTCATCAACTCGTCTAGCGTTGGCGGCAGGTTAAGTGAATCACCTAAATGAGATTCGTACCACGGATCGAGGTTAATGACATTGTGCCAAATTCGGTCGTAGAATTTCAATTCGGCTGCGTACTCCCCGGAAAAGGTGTAGGTGTTTGTGGCTTCTTCGCGACGAACCGTCACTACGTCACCGGGCCAGACGAGCAGCGCGGGCTTCTTTTCCAGTATTCGGTCACTTCTATGGGCAATGCGGACGTTTATCTGATCGAAGGAGTTTTCATCGAAAGCTACGTGAAGTGTGTCACCTGGTTTGACAGCCTCGCTTTTGTCCTTGCCAAGAATGTCCGTATAGTAAAATGGAATCGACTTTTCGTCGCGGGCGCTTTGGTTGATGATGAGCGCTTCTTTTCGCTGGGCGTAGCTGCTGGCTATTGATGCTGCAGAAACCAGAATAGCGAGAATCAACCGTTGGATGGCGCGCATATAAAGCTCCTTCTAAAGCCTATAAATCAACGTAGTAGCAAAGGCAATATAGTGCTTTGTCTAAGGCAACAAGAACTAGCTCTTACTGTTGCTGCATCAAGGCTTCCTACACCTGCTCTGGCACCGCACCAAGGACCAAGGACCAAGGAGAGGTACAGACCTCAGGTGATTAGAATGGCACCACGCTATTCAGAATCAACATTGTTCATGGGCGTACAGGTGCAACCTGCTTGGCCTTCGTGGGTTTCACTGCCTCGAACACATCGACGGGCAGGATATTGCCTTGCGTGTCGAAGCGCATGGGCGAGAGGCAGGTTTCGCGGTTGTAGCCGTTGCCACCCGGAATTTTGAAGCGGTGATACGCTATTACCCACTGGTCGGTGCCGGGTACTTGCAGCACCGAGTGGTGGCCGGCACCTTTCACTACGCCTCTCCCCTTCAGTACCGGATTGCTGGCGGCTTTGGTGAACGGGCCCATGGGCGAGCTGGAAGTGGCATAGGCCACGGAGTAGCGCGGGTCACGGGTGTCGTACTCCGACCACATCAGGTAGTACTTGCCTTGGCGCTTGAACACGAACGAGCCTTCATTGTAGCCCGGTGGCTTGAACTCCACTACGGCCGCCGGGTCATAGGATACCATGTCTGCGTTCAGCTTCACGATGTGGCATTGCCCTTGGCCCCAATAGAGGTAGGCAGCGCCATCATCGTCAACCAGTACCATGGGGTCAATCATCTGGCCTTTGAAAGCGGCTTTGGCCACTAACGGCTTGCCGAGTGGGTCTTTAAAGGGACCTGTCGGCTTATCAGCTACCGCCACGCCTATGCTTTGCGCAGCCGAGTAATAGTAGTAGTACTTGCCGTTTTTGCTGGCAATGGCCGGGGCCCACGCCCGCTGGGTGGCCCACGTCAGGTCGCGCGGTAAGTCCAGAATAACGCCCTCGTTCTTCCATCTCACCAAGTCCTTCGATGACCAGCACGTGAACGAGGTGGACAGCCAGCCTTCCGTACCATCGGTGGTTGGATACAGATAGTAGGTACCACCAAACGCCGCCAGATGCGGGTCGGCATAGACGCCGGGCAGGGCGGGCGCCGGGGCATGCAACGTATCAGAGGCAGCCTGCTGGGCAATACTTCCGGTGAATGGCCAGCACGCAACGAGCAATAAGAAACATAAACGCATGGCGGTAAATGTAAGCAAAGCCGTGAACGCACAGTGATACGTTGGCCGTTGTTTCGCGTCCGTTTATAAGTGCGGAGCCGCGTTATGCCGTCACCCCCCCGGCCCCTCCCCTCCGGGAGAGGGGTGCCAGACGACTGAGCGGCAGGCCAAAAGCTTTAGACAGTAAGCTATTAGTTCCGTTAGAACGCACCCCTCTCCCGGAGGGGAGGGGCCGGGGGTGGGGTATTTAATTCTTGCGGGCTTCGCCATCGGTTTTCACCACATCTAGAATGGGCTTGTCCAGGCCGGCGAGTTTGTCTTGCTGGGGTTTTAGCAGTTCCAGCACTACCACTTCGTTGGTTCCTTTCTTAAGCCATTCGGCGGGCACGTACACGGTTTGCTGCGGACCTATTTCCCAATAGCGGCCGAGGTTGTGACCATTCAGCCACACGCAGCCTTTGCCCCACTGGCTCATGTCGAAGTAGGTGTCGGCAGGTTTGGTGATGGTGAAGCTGCCACGCCGCAATACTGGGCTGTTGTCGTTGGGCGCAATCTTGCCAGCAACTCTAGAAGTTGCCGTAACGCTGGCGAAGGGCAGGCGGAAGTGCTGCCAGTTGGTGAGTTCGGTGCCGGCAAAAGACACTCGTTCGGTGATGCCTTTGCGGTTTTGGTTAAGGAAAGGCCCGAAGTTGAGGCGGCCTAGGTTTTCCACCAGAATATCGAGTGTGACCGTGCCTTTGGGCAGCGTTAGCTCCACTTGGTCTTGCCCGAGGCGACGGTTGAGGGTAGCTACGCGCTGGCCGTTCACCATCACCACGCCATAGTCGCGCAGGTCTTTGATGCTGAGTGTTCCCTTGCGCCCACCGGCTACCTCGGTGCGGTAAAGCACAAAGCCATAATCTTGGTTAAGCGCCTCGAAACTCTGCGGCTTTGCATTCACAATGGGTTTGGGCAGATCGGCCAGTAGGCTGGTAGCCGAACTCATATTGATGGCCGGAATGCGTATGGTGGGCTTGGCGGGCGGTACCGGGGGCAGCTTGGCGCCCTTCGGCAGGTGCTTCTCGATTACGCGACGGAAAGCCATGAACTTGGGGGTGGCGTTGCCAGCCTCGTCGAGCGGCGCGTCGTAGTCGTAGCTGCTGATCTGGGGCTCGAACTTGGTGTTTTCGCCTTTGTAGTTGGCGCCGTTCATGAAGCCGCGGGTGGTGCCGCCATGAAACATGTACATGTTGATGGAGATACCTGCCGCCAGCACCGAATCGAGGCGGGGCGTGTACTTCGAAGCGGGCACCGTGTGATGCGGAGTGCCCCACCAGTCAAACCAGGCTGGGTACCATTCGGCAATGTAGAACGGACCTTTGCCGCCGTGGTAGGTCCGCACCAGCTGCTTGACCTTACGCGGATCGTCCCAGCCGTTCACGGCGGGCAGCAGCCCCGGCAAGTGGCCTTCTTTCACTTTCTCGCCAGGGTCGCAGGTATAGAGCAGCCCATCGAAACCGGCCTCCTTGAACATCTTCCGGTTCAAGGCCAAGTAGTCTTTGTCGCTGGCGTAGAAGCCGTACTCGTTTTCCACTTGCACCATCAGCACCGGCCCACCGTGGTTGACTTGCAGCGGCGCCAATTGCTTGGCTACTTCCTTCAGATAACGGCCGTAAGCGGCAATGTACTTCGGGTCTTTGCTGCGGACCACCAAGCTTTTGTCTTTTTGTAGCCAGTAGGGGTAGCCGCCAAATTCCCACTCAGCGCACACGTAGGGGCTGGGCCGTAGCACCACCCACATGCCTTCCTCCTGCGCAATCTTCACGAAGGCGGCAATGTCGTTGTTGCCCGTGAAATTATACTTGCCGGGCTCGGGCTCGTGCAAGTTCCAGAACACGTACGTGCCGATGGTGTTCAACCCCATGGCCTTGGCCATTTTCATGCGGTGCCGCCACGCCTCGCGCGGAATGCGCGGATAGTGCAGCTCGCCCGAAATCATCTGGAATGGCTTGCCATCAAGCAGAAAGTTTTCGTCTCCCAAAGTGAAGGTGTGCTTGGCCGTGCTGGCTCTAACTTTGGCCTTGGTTTGGGCCTGCGCTGCCGGATTCAGGGCCAAGCTGCTTAGCAGCAACGCGCCTATCAGGTACTTATGTGTCATGCTCTACAATTGTTTGCTGAAGTGCCCCAGGTCCCACTGCGCCATCCAGTCGATGGTGGGCTGGCCGGCCTTGAACTGCACGGGCAGCCATAGGTAGCGGCTGTCTTTCAAGTCTTTCGGATTCCACCGGTCGGCCATGAAGATATACGCATCTTTCTTACCCGGGACTGGCAATACATAGGTAGATTGTCCGCCATAGGTGAGCTTGGCGTTCGGGCCGGTCATGGGGTCGCCGAGCAACTGCCAGGGCCCAAACAAGTTATCGGCCACGTGCAGCGAGGCCTCGTTGGGCGCCCAGCCGGTGCAGCCACTGGTAATGAGGTAGTACTTCCCGCCTTGCTTGAACACTGCGGGGGCCTCGCGGTGCTTGGCAAACAACAACGTATCCTGCGGGGTGGGCGTGAGGAAGTCGGCAGATAGCCGGGCCAGGCGCAGGTCGTAGTTTTCGCGGCTGGAGTAGATGTGATAGGCAGCGCCATCATCGTCGACGAACAAGCCCATGTCGCGCGACATATGGCCGTTGGGCCGGAAGCTGCTCACGTACCGAAACGGGCCGGTGGGCTTGTCGGCTACGGCCACGCCGGCGCGGGCGGCTTTGCAACCTTGGCCTTTCAGTTCCAGGTGAAACCACATCACGTACTTGCCGGTCTTCTTGTTGTAAATCACCTTGGGGCGTTCCATCAGGCAGCCAGCGGCAATGTCGCTCTGCGCATCGGTGGCGGGCGTGAGGGCCACGCCTTCGTATTTCCAGTTGTAGAGGTCTTTCGAGGAATACACATTCACGCCCTCTTCCTGGTGCTGCGCCCGTTTTTCGCCGTACCAATAGTACGTATTGCCCACCAGCAGCACGCCCCCACCGTGGGCGTTGATGAGGTTGCCGTCGGTGTCGTACCACAGCTCGCCGGGCTTAAACGCGGTATTCTTTGCCTTAGAAGGCGAAGTTGCCGTTTGGGCGTTGACCACTGATGCCGTCATGCTTAGGCTAAATCCAAGCAGGAATAGAAAAAGCTGTTTCATAGGAAGAGGACCTGCAAAGCAGACGCCCAGGGTAGATGTGCACAGGACATGTGGCCGAACAGCGCAAGCAATAGCCACTACGGATTACGTAATCAGGATAGTTAAAATAGGCATCTGATTAAAAACTACCCCTTATTCCCTGAATATATCCCCCAATTTCTGTTGGCTTCCGGCTACTATTGCGGCTACGGTGTTGCTTGCCCATCCGCTCTTCTCCTTTCCGCTATGCCTGATAACTCCCGCTTCTTACAGTCTCTCACGAATGGCACTTACTTGCTGGCGGGCTCGGAAGTTATTGAACTCAAGTAGCCCACTACGGTGCTAATCCTTATGAAAAGACGCTCCTTTGTAACGCAGGCCGTTACTGGCCTTTCCGCGCTGGCCTTGCCCTCGCCAACTTGGGCTACGCCCGATCTGGCGGCCACTACAGCCTCGGCCAAAGTCTCGGACCGGACCTATTGGCTGAACACCCTGCTTCGGGTGGTTGACCCGGTGCTGGGAGCCGCCGCGAAAGCGCAATTGAAAGCTGCCATGCCCATAGAAGCCGCTCCCGGTCAGCAGGAAGGCCGCCACAGCGTGTCGCACCTGGAGGCACTGGGCCGCACGCTCGCGGGCTTAGCCCCCTGGCTAGAACTTTCGGGCGCCACCGGCGACGAGCTAACACGCCAAAAACGCTATGCGGAGCTGGCTCGTCAAGCTATCAGCCACGGGGTAGACCCTACATCACCGGATTTTCTGAATTTCAATCAGGGCGGCCAACCCGTGGTGGACGCTGCTTTTCTGGCGCATGCCTTACTGCGGGCGCCCACGCAGCTTTGGAATCAATTGCCGGCTGCTACCCAAACACAGCTGGTGCAGGCGCTACAGAGTAGCCGCGTCATCAAGCCGGTGTATAGCAATTGGCTGCTGTTTAGCGCCATCATTGAGGCGGCACTACTGAAATTCACGGGCTCCGGCGACCTAATGCGCATGGACTACGCCATCAAGCAGCACCAACTTTGGTACAAGGGCGACGGTACCTACGGCGATGGGCCCGATTATCATTGGGACTACTACAACAGCTACGTCATTCAGCCCATGCTGCTCGACGTGGTAGCCACGCTGGTGCAAGCCGGCAAGGAGCGCCAAGAGCTGCTCGATACCTTGCGCGCCCGCGCCCGGCGCTATGCCGTTGTGCAGGAGCGTCTCGTTGCGCCCGATGGGTCGTTTGCGGCGTTTGGCCGGTCGTTGGCCTATCGGTGCGGCGCGTTTCAGCACCTGGCCCAGATGGCGCTGCAACAGCAACTCCCGCCGGAATTACCAGCCGGCCAGGTGCGCAGCGCCCTAACGGCCGTTATCCGACGCACCATGGAGCCGAAGGGTACTTTCGATGCGCAAGGCTGGCTACAGATAGGCCTGTGCGGGCATCAGCCCGGTATTGGCGAAACGTACATTTCCACCGGTAGCCTCTATCTGTGTTCCACCGCCTTTCTCCCGCTGGGCCTCCCTCCTACCGACGCCTTCTGGACCAGCCCCGCGCAGGACTGGACTGCCAAGCAAATCTGGTCGGGACAGAACGTGAAAACCGACCACGCCTTGTAATCTAGCCCCATGCCGTGAGCAGTTGTTGGTTGCACTAAAGGCCTAGCTTTTCAGCTTACTCATGGCCGCAGAACTTCCAATTCCGGCTTAGCAGACGCCCTAGTAGCTTGCCTTGGGTTTCCAGCAGCTCCGGCGTACGCGCCAGGGCGTCGGCTAGTGGCAAGGGCTCTGGCAGGATGGAGGTGGCGTAGAGTACGTTGGGGTCGGCTAGCACGGCGTCCGCGTTGTGTAGGGTGCCGCATACCAGCATGACTGGCACTTGGTAGTGGGTGGCTAACGCGAGCAGCCGCGCCAACAGCTTGCCTTGCCAGGTTTGAGCATCGATGCGGCCTTCTCCGGTAATGAGCAGGTCGCTGGCTTGTAGCAGGTCGGCCACCCGGGTGACGTCCAGAATCCAATCGGCGGCGGAGCTGATTTCGGCACGTAAAAAGCAGGCGGCCCCGCCACCCATACCGCCACCGGCCCCACTGCCAGGGAGTTGCTGCAAATCCACGTTGAAAGTGCTGTGCAGCAGGGCAGCAAAATGACGCATCCCCGCATCGAGGTGGGCAATAGTGGCTGTGTCTGCTCCTTTCTGAGCGGCAAATACGTGTGCTGCCCCCATTGGGCCGTGGAAGGGGTTGGTCACATCGGTCACGACGCGGCACGACACCTCAGCTAGGCGCGGGTGAACTTCACGGGAGTCGATGCGACGGATGCGCGCTAGGTTTGCCCCAATGGGTGGTACAGGCTCGTTGTTTTCGTCATAGAATATATAGCCTAGCGCCGTGGCCAACCCTACGCCCGCATCATTGGTGGCACTGCCGCCTACCGTCAGCACTAGGTGGCGGGCCCCGCGGGTTAGCGCATCGGCTACCAGCTCGCCGGTGCCAAGCGTAGTGGTTTGGCTGGCATCACGCTCCGCGGCCGTAAGCTTTTCCAAACCCGAAGCCTGGGCCATTTCTACTACGGCGGTGGCCGTAACTGGTAGCCACAAGTAGTGGGCTTGCACAAGGCGAAACAACGGGTCGTGCACAGTGCATTCTATGAACTCCCCGCCGAGCACGGCGGCCAACGTTTCGAGGGTACCTTCGCCGCCGTCGGCTAGCGGCAGCAACTGGCAATGCGCTGCCGGAAAGGTTTCCTGCAAACCACGCCGCAGATGTTCACAAACTAGCGGCGCAGCCAACGAATCTTTGAAAGAGTCTGGCGCAATCAGGATGTTCATAGGCAGTAAGCAGAGTGGAATTTCTTGCTAACCCAAAGGCAGAGAAGCCAACTCATGATAGGCAATTTAGAGGGGCGGGACTTCCGCCGCTGAAAAGCCATGCTAGTTACTGCTGCTTGCGCAAGACAACACGCTCGAAGCCATACCCACATGCCACACCCACACTATAGCAAAGAAGGTCGCTCCATAGGAAGCCATGCCCGAGCACCAAGCTGCCTGGTGTAGTGTTGCGGAGTGCGTCGAGCCAGGGTGCGTGGTAGAGTTGGCTGGTTTCAATAAGGAAGGCAAACAGTAGCGCCCAGCCTGCAACACGCCTGCTAGTCCAGTCTGGGCAGCAGAAGCCGAGCAGCCAGAAAACCAATAAGGCCCACAGTGTATCACCGGCATAAGCGGCCACTAGTGTGGGCAAAGCAAAACCGTATTTGCGAGAAGCCAAGCCTAGCAGAATAGTCAAGACTATTAACACCGCATAGACTTTCTTACTGCGCATGCGCTCTGCTTGATGGCGTGGTTGAGGGTTGGTTTGAAGTGGAATGGCCATAGAGAATCGGGAGAAGGCGTAGCACGAGCCCTAGCTGATGCTGAAGCAGTTTTGGCATATCGCCTGGCCGTCATGCTTGTTACAGAAGAGTTTGGGCAGCCTCTCACTAGGCTTTGCGCTTACCATCTGGAACTGAAAACAAGTAAAAGAACGAAATACACATATTTACTTTGCAATACAAAGTACTCTGAATAAATTTGCAATTATATGGTCTTCCTCAAAACACTCAGGTGGTCTACGATCGGAGTGAAGGCAACTTTTGCGGTCTTCTGCTTTGTATTTACTGCGCGTAGGCTCTGCTTCTATTTAAGGTCTACTTCTCAACTCTACTTCTATGGAATACTTTGTGGCGCAAGGGTCGGTAGTGCGCGAAATCTGGGGCAAGGCTGATACTGTGCTATTTATTTTTGCCGGAGCAGCGGCTGAGTTTGCCTTAAACAAGGCCGTCGACTGGCTATACTTCACGGGCAAGCTGCCAGCCGACCCATTGGCCCGGCTGTTTTCCACTGTCGACTATGCCCGACAGATTGTATTTGCTGAGCGCGCCGGCGCCGAGCGCGCTATTGATACTATTGCGGCTATTCACGGGGCCGTGGAAGCCAAACGCGGTATGGCTATTCCCGATTGGGCCTACCGCGACGTGCTATTCTTGCTCGTCGACTACTCGATTCGGTCGTTTGAAGTGCTGGAACGCCCGCTAACCAGCACCGAAAAGGCGGAGGTGTACACCGTATTTCGGCAGGTAGGCGCCCGGATGGGAGTGCCAGAGCTACCGGCCACCTACCAAGAGTGGCTCCCGATCCGCCAGCAGCACTTGGCCCAGAACCTGGAGCACAGCCGCTATACCGCCGACTTATACCAGCAGTATCGGCGACACTTGGGCGGCTTGCGCTACGAGTTACTGTTGCAAGCGCAGCGCCTCGTGGTGCCCCAGCGCGTCCGGAAGATGCTCAAGCTTGGTACCCGCACGTGGCTGCCGCTGCTGTTGCCTCTCTATCGTCATACTCAGCACTTGGCCCTCAGCAAGTGGGCAAAAGCGGGCCTGCTGCCCACTGCTTACAAAGACCGAATCTTGGCGCTAGACTATCGGCCTTCTTAAAGTAGCGGCAACAGAGCGTCTCTATTTATAACATTCGCGTAAAGACTACCCTGCTCCTTTTCCCGACCTTTGCCTTGCTGTGTACACTTTCATTGACAAAGCGAAGGTTGGCTGGCCACTTGCTGAACCTTACATTTAGCTACGCACACGGGCATTACGCACAACAAGCTCCTGCGCGTAGCACTTTCTATAGGTAATCAATGCAGTGGTATCAGGAAGAAATAAGACAGTTGGAATCGAGGCCCGTGGTGCAGTCGGAACTGCCAAAGGTGGTCTTCTATGGCAGTTCATCCTTCACGCGCTGGCAGGAGCTAGAACGTTCTTTCCCGCAGGTACAAGCCGTTAACTTAGGATTCGGCGGCTCCACGCTGGCAGCTTGCGCCTGGTTTTTCAAGCGAGTGGTGCCCCGCCACAAGCCCGACATGCTGGTGCTGTACGCTGGCGACAACGACCTTGGCGACGGCCGCACCCCTGAGGAGGTAGTGCTTTTCTATGAGCAGCTTACACATTGCGTCAAAACCAGTTTGGGCGACATTCCGGTTTGCTTTGTTTCAATCAAACTCAGCCTTGCGCGGTTACACTTACGGGGCAGCATTGAGTATGCTAATGCCTGCATTAGCCGGCTAGTAGCCCATCAAGGCCCGCCCCTTTACTACCTCGACCTATACTATCCCATGCTCGACGAGCGGGACAACCCCAAACCCATCCATTACGAAGCTGATGGCCTGCACTTGTCGCCGGAAGGTTATGCCGTGTGGCAGCAGGAAATCAGCGCCCAACTAGACCGAATGCTGTTAGCTAAACAGTAGTGGTTGCCAGGCGGGCACAGGCTTATTTGGTATCGTATCAACGAAAAGTTTGCTCAGCTGATGCACCGCAAGTACCACGAATGGGATAGTGCAGCGCTGGGCAGGCGCATGGAATTGCTGGTTTTCGGAGAAACGGGCGCGCGGGTGCTGCTGTTTCCCACCCGCAAAGCGCGTTTCTACGACTACGAGAATTGGGGGGTGGTCGACGCGTTGAAACCCAAAATCGAGCGTGGTTTTCTGCAACTCTATTGCCTAGACAGCATTGACGCCGAAAGCTTATACAATTTCAACAGCCCTCCCGTCGACCGAATCCGTCGGCACTTGCAGTATCAGCAGTACGTTCTGGAAGAGGTACTGCCCATGAGTGAGGCCAACAACCCAAGTTCTTTCTTGATAGCCGCCGGCTGTAGTATGGGCGCTTACCATGCCGTCAATCTTTCGTTTCGGCACCCCAACTTGTTTGGCAAGGTGGTAGGCATGAGCGGCCGCTACGACCTGACGCAGGGTATGGCCACGTTTCAAGACCTGTTTCAGGGCTACATCGACGAAAACGTGTACCTGAACACGCCCAACCGGTTCATCCCCAACCTCGCCGACGAGTTTTACCTCTCTCAGCTTCGGCGCCTGGAAATCACGCTGGCCATCGGGACGGAGGATGCTTTTCTGCAAGACAATCTGTTTTTGAGCGAACAGCTTCAACAGAAAGGCATTTCCAATCAGCTCTACATCTGGGAAGGCGAAGCCCACAACCCGTCGGCATGGCGCCACATGGTTGACTTGTATTTGTAGCGGTGTTGAAGTCGACAGCTTTTATTTCAGGTAACTATCCAACTGCTGACGCAACATTTTTCCATACACGCTCCGCTGCAACGAGTCTGGCATGGCATAGTAGTAGCGTTTGAAGCGGCTGGCGCTAGCCATATCCACTTCTTTATCCATGGCATATAAAGCTACTATTGACGAGGGGTGCTGCTGCACAAATAAATCAGCAGAACGCGTCAGATAAGCCTTGAAACCACTGTCATAACGCTTCACCGAATCCGCCCATTGGGCTATTAATGCTTGATTGCCCGAATCAAAGGTTTGCGTCATCTTGGCCACCACCAAGTCCTTGCCAAGGAAGTATTGATTCCACAAACTGTCTCGAAGGACTAGATAGGTTTCCAAGTCCTGTTGCAGGGGAGCAGTGGAAATAACTTGAGCCATTCGTAGGTGTGACCCGGTATTGACACCCTGATACAACCGGCGAAATTTAGAAACGAGCCGAAGATTAGGAGTCGCTGTAATCTTCACCGAATCGGCTGGCAAGTACACCTTGACGTTGTAAACAAGCTTTTGGGGCCTATTCAGACAGTACACAGTATAAATTCCAGCGCTATCAACCTGACCAGTCAATAAAAACCGCCCATTAGAGCTTTGAGCACTGTTAATGGCTTTATACGTACCAGCATCAGCCTTCAAATACGCCTTACAATCAACACAACCCGGAATCTCTAACCGGATGGCATAAGTAAGAACTGGTTGTGAACTGCAACCTGTAAATAGGAGCAACTCACAAAGCACAAGCCCTAAGAGTAATGTGTTGCGCATCAGCTCAAGGTAGTCAATAAGCCGACACGCAAAACAAGCATCCTATCTAAACCTGCTATCTGCTTACTCGCGCTTGGTCTTGAGCACCTGCTTGAGTGCCGCCAGCTCGTCGCGGAGCTTTGCAGCCGTAAGGAAGTCGAGGTCTTTGGCAGCGGCTTCCATCTGCTTCTCGGTTTGCTTGATGAGTTTTTCCAAATCCACCTTGGTCATCATCGACACCACTGGTTCAGCGGCTATGGCCAGCGCAGTGTCCGTTTCGGGGCCCACGTACGCCTGCGGCTCGGCAATGCGGTAGTCCGAAAGCGAGGTTTGCTCCATGATGGCCTCGCGCGACTTGCGCACGGTGCGCGGCGTGATGCCGTGCTCTTGGTTGTAGGCCAGCTGGGTAGCACGGCGGCGGTTGGTTTCGTCGATGGCGCGCTGCATGGAACCGGTCATGCGGTCGGCGTACATAATGACTTTGCCCCGGTCGTTACGGGCGGCGCGGCCCATAGTCTGAATCAGGCTGCGCTGGTCGCGCAGGAAGCCTTCTTTATCGGCATCCAGAATGGCTACTAAGCTGACTTCCGGTAAGTCGAGACCTTCGCGTAGTAAGTTTACGCCGATAAGCACGTCGATTTCACCGAGGCGCAGTTGTCGCAGAATCTCTACCCGATCCAGCGTCTTCACGTCGGAGTGCACGTAGCTGGATTTGATGCCTAGGCGCTCCATGTACTTTTGCAGTTCCTCGGCCATACGCTTGGTGAGCGTAGTCACCAGCACCCGGTCGCCTTGCTTTACCCGGTTGTCTACTTCGTCCAGCAAGTCATCAATCTGGTTCACCGAAGGCCGAATGTCGATTTCGGGGTCTAGCAGGCCCGTCGGGCGGATGATCTGCTCGACTACCACACCGTTGGCCTGAGTCAACTCGTAGTCAGCAGGGGTAGCTGATACGAACACGGCCTGATGGTACATGCTCTCGAACTCGTTGAAGGTGAGCGGGCGGTTGTCGAGAGCCGACGGCAAGCGGAAACCGTACTCAATCAGGGCTGTTTTGCGGCTCCGGTCGCCGCCCCACATGGCCCGGATTTGGGGCATGGTGGCGTGGCTTTCATCGACTACCAGCAGGTAATCTTGCGGGAAATAATCGAGCAGACAGAAGGGGCGCGAACCGGGGTTCCGTCCGTCGAAGTAGCGCGAGTAGTTCTCGATACCCGAGCAGTAGCCTAGTTCCCGTATCATTTCCAGGTCGAATTCCGTGCGCTCCATGATGCGCTTGGCTTCGGCGTCGCGCCCCTCCTTCTCGAAGTAGGCGTGCTGCTGCACCATATCGAACTGAATTTCCTTAATGGCCTGATTCAGCGTGTCCTTGCCCGTTACGAAGAGGTTGGCCGGGTACAGCGTCACCGACTTCTCGTCGGCCAGCTTCTTGCCGCTGTTCGGGTCAATGCGGTGAATGGCTTCAATTTCGTCGCCGTAGAAGAAGATACGGTACGCGTAGTCGGCGTAGGCCGGGAAGATGTCTACGGTGTCGCCTTTCACCCGGAACGAGCCACGGGTAAACTCCATTTCGGTGCGCGAATACAGGATCTGCACAAACTGGTAGAGCAGGTTGTTGCGCGAATACCGCAAGCCCGGGGCCAGGTAAATCACGTTTTTGCTGAACTCCTCGGGATTGCCGATACCATAGATGCACGACACCGACGCAATGACAATGACGTCGCGCCGGCCGCTGAGCAGTGTGGACGTGGTATGCAGCCGCAGCTTCTCGATTTCCTGGTTGATGGCCAGGTCTTTCTCGATAAACACGTCGGTGCTGGCAATGTAGGCTTCGGGCTGGTAGTAGTCGTAGTAGCTGATGTAGTACTCGACGGCGTTGTTGGGGAAGAACTGCTTGAACTCGCCGTAGAGCTGGGCGGCCAAGGTTTTGTTGTGGCACAGTACCAAAGCCGGCTTGCCCGTCTGGGCAATTACGTTGGCCATGGTAAAGGTTTTGCCGGTACCCGTAGCCCCGAGCAGCACCTGGGCCGGTTCGCCGTTGTTAACACCCTCTACTAGTTGGGCAATGGCTTGCGGCTGGTCGCCAGTGGGTTTGAATTCCGAGGTAAGTTGATAGTCCATGCAGAAGAGGTTAGCTACACTGACCGGAAGTTCACCGAAAAGTCAGCCTTTGATAACTGTATTAGCAAAGTGGAGGTTTCCTGGCAAACAAAAAAACCTGTCCGAACAGCGGGCAGGTTTTTAAGGGTTGGGAGTGTGGTGAAGTGGAAAGAGGCTGTGGCTATTGGCGGGTCAGGCGTAAAGCGGCCGTCTGGGTTGGCGAAGGCGCCGAAGAAACGGGGTACGGGTCGACGGCGGTGAGGGTCAGCCAATACGGAACAGCGTCGAGCGTTACGGTAGCCGAATCATTCTGGCAAGCCCCGAGGCAAAGGTCAGTTGCTTGCAGCGTGCCGGCTTTGTCGCGCAGTTCTACGTTTACGTTGGCTTGGCCGCCCCATACGCAGGTCACATCGGAAGGGCAGCGCGAGTCAGAAATCTTGGTTATCGTGAGTTGCACGTCGGTGCCCACTGCTTTCACAGTGGTGCTCTGCTTGTTTTGCAGCTTAATGGTTTGGTCGAGAGCGGCTACTTGGTCTGAGTCTTTTTTGCTGCATTGCACCAACCCCAACAATCCCCAAATAGCTAAAAGAAACAGAAGTGTTTTCATCGGTAGTAAGAGTTTGGCTTGAACATAGACTACATTCTCTGGATTAGTGCTTAGCGCGAGTCGCGCCAAACGAGAACGGGGTTGGTGGCGTTGGCTTTAAAGTCGGGGCAGCGGCCATCACCCTGGTTATTAGCGCCCCCGCTGGCAGCACACAGCACATTCCCACACGTGTCGAACAGGTAGTTGAGAGTAGTACTGCCGCCGTTTGCCGTTGGAGCGCCCCCGCCCGTTACCAAGTATACCGTTTGGCCAAGATACGTGTACTGAGTTATTTCGGCTACTGGGGTGCGTTTCGGTTCTTGGCTGAGTTGGGTTATGAGGGTTTCAGAAAACTTGTCAGGGCAAACGGGACTCAAGCTTGCTTCCGCATCGGAGGTGCTGCACCCACCCATCGTTCCTAGCAAGAGCAGCAAGGCCAGTAGACAGGTAAAAAATCGGTTCATTGGTTTAACTAAATCAGGAAGGGTACCCTCTTGCCAATTACGGTGCGGCCGGTGTAGGCTTGTGGCTGTTAAACTCCACGCTGGCTTCCATGCCCACACTATATGGGCGGCGTTGGCTAAGTCCCCGCTGGCCGGGGTCGGTGTTAAGCGAAGTAAGGCCCATTTCGGTGGTCGTACCGAGCACCAAGTTCCAGGTTGCGTTGGCTGGTTGGTAGCGAACCCCTGCCCCGCCCCGCACCGAAGCCTGCACTTTGCGGTAGGGTGAATCGCTGGAAGACAGTGAATACCGTTGCGTGGTACTTGGCGAGCCGGCTGGCGCAAATGTGCTAGGAGCGCGATTACCGGCAGAGTAATTTTCTAGTTCCGACTTTGTGCTTAGCAGCAAACCCACAGCAGCCCCAACTTTTGCATAAAGCGAGGTGCCCGTGCGCTGCGAGCCATAGCGCACTTCCACAGGCACTGCCACCGTGCGGTAGCGGTAAGAGGTTTTGCGCATATAGATAGGAGCTGCTGAATTCCGGGCGCTGTAAAAAGCGGTGTTGCTAAGGGAGTTGGCCACCGGCGGACTCACTAGACGCCCATCCAGAAAATCGTAGCTAGTGGCGGAAGTAGCCGTTTGCTGGCCAGCCTCTACCCCCGAGCTAACGGTTAAGCGCTTACTGACACTATAAGCCGCCTTGAAGGCCACGCGCTGACTCACGCCGGCACGCAGGTTGCGGCGATATTCAGCTTCGGCATCCTCCTGATAATAATTGCGCAGCGCCGTGCTCACCATATCGGCCGAAGAAGCAAACGCTTGCCCATTGGACTGCGAGAAGTCGACGTTGGGGTTATAAGCCGATGCCCCGTACCCACCACCAAAACGCAGCCGCCGCCACTTCTTTGTAGGCGAGGGTGTCGTTTCGTCTTGCGCGGCGGCCAGCATCCCAAGGGCGGGCTGTGGTGCAGCCAGCAACGACGGCTTTAGCGTATCGGGGCGCGAACCTAGCCAACCACCCCGCAACCCGGCGAAACGCGGTGTTATGCCGTTCCAGCCCGACATGGTCATGCTGTTCTCGGTACCCGAATAGCTATTACCGAACTGCGCAGCCATCAGACTGGCACCACTCGCTGACGAGCGGCTACCGCCAAAACCAGGGTTTGTGGTGTTCATTGCAGTAGCGGTGATAGAGCTGCCTACGCCCGTAGCCTGTGAGGCTCCGTTTGGGTTGTAAGAAGCTGAACTACCATATCTATTGGCAGCAAGACCCGGCGCAAGTGCAGTTGCAGCGTTTCCGTTTTCGGCGGCCAGCAACTCATTGGTCGAGCTGGCGGCAGTTGCGTCGCCAAGCAGCGATGCGCTTTCGGTGGCAGTTGGATCAGCTGACGCAGAACCCGTGTTTGGGTCGGTATTGGTTGAAGCCAGGGCGGACTGGTTGCCGTTGCTGGAAGTTGCGTTGATGCCGCTACCAGCGCGGCCAGTTGCTAAACCAGAAGTTGGGGCTTGCCACTGATGCAGCAGCGCCCAGCCGCCCATGCTCAGGAAGAACAGCAGGCAGGCCGCAGCCACCCAGCGGTGCACGCGAAGCCGCCGCCGGTAGTTGTTGTTTTGTTCGACAAGCAGCTCGTGGTCGAGTTGCTCCCAGAGACCGGCACGCGGCGTCACCTCGGCCTCGGAGAACTTCTGTCGAAACAGATGCTCCAGGTCGCCGGTGGGCCGGGGATCGGGGGTAGTATTAGGTGCGGAAGTGGCCATGGTTGGATTGTGCGTCGAGACGCTCGATTTTCGACTTCAAAATTGCCCGAGCCCGGGAATATTGTGATTTGCTGGTGCCTTCGGAAATGCCAAGCATCTCCCCTATTTCTTTGTGGCCGTACCCTTCGATAGCAAACAGGTTGAACACCATGCGGTAACGGGGGGCTAGCTCCTGCACCATCGTCAAGAGTTCCTCGAAACCATAATTGGCTAAGGTAAATTCCTCACCGGCAAGCTCTTCAGGGTATTCACCCTCGCTCACTGCAATTAAGGGTGCATTGCGGCGGTGCTGTCGAAGGGCGGCATTTACCATGATGCGGCGAATCCAGAACTCGAGCGGGCACTCACGGCGGAAGCTGCTCAGGTTGCGAAACACCGTGACAAATCCTTCCTGCAACACGTCTTCGGCCTCGAAGGTGGTTTGGGCGTAGCGCAGGCACACCGCCATCATCCGGCCGGCAAACCGTTCGTAGAGGTGTTTCTGCATGAGACGGCTGCCGGCCAGGCACCCATCGATTAGTTCGGCCTCGCTTAGCTGGGAAGGCGGCGTGAGTTGGCGCACAGGGGGAGCGGGCGAAGTGAAAGCCTCAGTCGACGACGCCGGCGCACCGGCAAATAACCCCCGCAACCCGGTGGC
The DNA here is from genome assembly GCF_029433095.1 of Hymenobacter sp. YC55. Taxonomy (GTDB): domain Bacteria; phylum Bacteroidota; class Bacteroidia; order Cytophagales; family Hymenobacteraceae; genus Hymenobacter. Next base: position 843,414 of record NZ_JARNTX010000002.1, on the reverse strand, counting down.
GGGTCGCAGAGCCAAAGACGAAAGCGCACTCACCGGCTTGCCCGACCTGCGGGGTCGGAGCCGTGTGCCCTCGCAGACCACGCCCCTTGCTGGAGCCGTGCGTACTGGACGTATATAAATTGCATAGGCCGCTAACTAAGCTAAACAAAATACCTGGAGCTGGCCTTACCGAAGCGCAGCTACAACCAGAAGAGCCTGCAGGTGCCTTCAACGGTTGCATGCGCTGTGCAGCGTGGCTGAAATATTTTATAAAGCGCTTATTATCTAAGGAATCGAAAGAAAAACAATTACTGCTAACAATCGTATCTGGAATTACAATGTACATACATATATTGCGTCGTTGGTTTTCTGTTTACCTTAACTGCAAATCCTAGTCGCCTACTTCTTACAAGCTCTTTTTCACCTCAACAAACAACTAGCATGAAAACCTTAATCGTTTTTTACTCCACCTATGGTCACATCTACAAGTTGGCGGAAGCCATAGCAGAAGGCGCCCGCGAGGTGGAAGGCAATGAAGTGGTGATAAAGCGCGTACCCGAAACACTGTCGCGGGAAATTCTCGACAAAACGGGCGCAACAGGAGCCCAAAAGGCATTCGAGCACGTGCCGGTAGCCACTCCCGAGGAGCTAGCCGAGTACGATGCCATTATTTTCGGCACGCCAACCCGCTACGGCAACTTGTGCGGCCAAATGCAAGCCTTCATGGACAGCACCGGCGGCTTGTGGGCCCGCGGCGCGTTGGTAGGCAAAGTAGGCAGCGCCTTTGTGAGCACCGCCACGCAGCACGGCGGCCAAGAAACCACTCTGCGGGCGTTTCATACCGAGCTATTGCACCATGGATTCGTGATTGTGGGGTTGCCTTACGCCTGGCAGGGCCAGATGGGCCACGAAGAAGTTACGGGCGGCACGCCGTATGGCGCTAGCACCGTAGCAGGTGGCCAAGGCGAGCGGAACCCGAGTGCTAATGAGCTAGAAGGTGCCCGTTTCCAGGGCCGCCACACAGCTGAAATAGCAAAAAAGTTGTCAGTTAAATAAAATCGTTAATTTGGCACTTGATTTATAAATAATAGCACTTGTTCTGCACACCATTGCAACATTGTCCAGCCACTCCTCACCAGGGTGGCTGGTACTTTTTTAGCCCTATCTAACTCGTAAGTATATCGTTGTTTTCCTCATTTGCACAGCAGAAAGCTACTTTTTCTAAAACAATCTGCCCAGGTGAAGGCAAACGGTTTGCCCTTCCTAACCTGCGTGTGGAAGGGCGAAAAATCACGTAACACAGATGCTACCTAACAGTAAAGGACAAGCAGCTTGATGGCCCTCATGTACTTTAACTAAAAGGGGTGGCTGCCAAACCCTCGATTGAAACAATACTTCAGAAAACATGACGTCATAATTTTTAGCGCGTTTTACCGATGAGGCTGCAACATTAAAATAATGGCAGTGTCCTTATTCGTCATCAAATATTAACACATACCCATTCGTTCATACACTACCTTGTGCTGCCTCGTTTACATTATTGTAAGTAGCTAAGCTATTGCTAGTTTCTTCTATAAGCCACCAATACTTACCACCCCGAACTGATAGCCTGAACGGCTACGGCTTTCGCTCCAAGGATGCGGTTATGTGCTGACGGTGCATCCTTCTTTAAGCTCTTAGAAGCTACTACTTCAGTGAATTTCAATTGCGGGTGTAATGCTCTCCATTGTCTACCGATTACTTATCGGCCGCTAGGCCACTATGTGCTTTCACTAGACCTTTCTCAGCTCTATTTTCCTTTAGATGAACAAACTATTATTAACCTCCTTAGGTCTAGCCAGCTTACTTACTGGCGCCGGCACAGCACTAGGGCAAACCACTCCGCCAGCTAGTACGCCGCCGGCTGGTGCCCGGCCAGCCGGAGCGCCTGCTGCTACGCCCGCTCCTCGCCTGGCCCTACCCGAGACACCCAAGGGCGCGGGCCGCGTAACAGGTACGGTGCTGGACGCAGCCACCAAAAAACCCGTTCAGTTTGCCACTGTGGCCTTGCTGCCTGCTACTGGAGAAACACCCATCGACGGTACCGCTTGCGACGAGCGGGGCCGCTTTGTGATGAAAGGGCTTGCGGCTGGGTCGTACCGCGTGCAAATCAGCTTTCTGGGCTACGGCAACCGGGTCGAAAACGTGACCGTTTCGGACGGCACCACCGACCTGGGCAACATCACGCTGACGGCTACAACCCAGAAGCTGGGGGAGGTGACCGTGACGGGCGAGCGGGACGTAATTGAGACCAAGCCAGACCGTATCGTATACAACGCCGAAAAGGACATCACTAACTCGGGAGGCACGGCCGCAGACGTGTTGCGCAAAGTACCGCTGCTGAACGTAGACCCCGAAGGCAAGGTGGAATTGCGGGGTACGGCCAATGTGCGCGTGCTCATCAACAACAAGCCGTCGAGCGTGGTAGCCAGCTCTGTGGCCGATGCGCTTAAGCAAATTCCGGCAGACCAGATTAAGAGCGTTGAGGTAATTACGACGCCTTCGGCTAAATACGATGCCGAGGGTACGGGTGGCATTATCAACATCATCCTCAAGAAAAACAGCATGCAAGGGGCCAACGGGAGCGTCGGGCTGGCCGCGGGCACGCGCAGCTCCAATGCCAACGCCTCCTTGAACTACCGCAAGGGCAAAGTCGGCATCAATAGCTCCTTGAGTGGCTTTGCTTTCTACAGCCCGAGCCGCAACAACCTTTCGCGCTACCTGAAAAACCCCGACGGCTCCGAAGAACAGTCGCTGGAGCAGGAAGGCAAAGGCAAGGGGCTAGGCGGCGGCGGTTTCGGCCGCATCGGCCTCGACTACGACCCTGCCGAGCACCACAACCTCACTCTGAACTTTCAAGGCAGCCGGTTTGGCAATTCCAACGACAACCAGCAGTTCAACAACTTACTTCTGCCGGCACTAGCTGCCAATCAGTTCACGCGGGACACCGACAGCAAGTATAGCTCCCAGAGCTACGACATAAACGGTTCTTATACCCGCACCTTCGAAGACAAACGGCGCGAGTGGAGTGTGCTGGCCCAGCATACCCGCAACCGCAACGTGCAGGACTACGACCTGACACAATTCGAGGGTCGCGAACAGATTGCGCCCATCACCTACCAGGAACAGAGCGACAACTTGGCGCGCAACCTCGAAACCACGTTGCAGACCGACTACGCGCATCCTTTCTCGGAAACTGCGCTGCTCGAAACCGGCGTTAAAGCTATTATGCGCCGCGTAAGTAGCGACTACGACGTGTACGACGGCCTGGACCTGAACTTCAAGCCGGCGCGTTCCAACCTGTTCGACTACAACCAGGACGTGGTGTCGGGCTATGGTACCTACGGGTTTTCGATGACCAAGAAGTTCAACTTCAAGCTAGGAGCGCGGGTGGAAACCACGCGCATTAAAGGCTCATTTGAGCAGCGGCAAAGCGAAAACTCTGGTGTATCGCAGAAGTACACCAACGTGCTGCCGAACCTGAGCGTGAGCTACCAGCCACAAAACCCCAAGAAGCCGGGCCAAACGGTGCGCTTAGCCTACTCACGCCGGATTCAGCGTCCGCAGATTTACTTCCTGAACCCCTTCGTCAACGCCTCTGATACGCTCAACGTGAGCTATGGCTACCCCGACCTGGAGCCCGAGCTGACGGATAGCTACGAAATGAGCTATACAACGTTCATCAAGAGCTCGACGCTGAACTTCTCGGCGTATACGCGTCGCACGGGAAATGCCATTGAGACTGTGCGCTTTATCGACGCGAACGGGGTGAACAACCAAACGTTCCGCAACATTGGCCGCAACAACACCTACGGGGTAAGTGTGTTTGGCTCGGTGAAACCCACAACGAAATGGGACGTGGGCGGCAACCTGAACGTGTATTACGTGCGGCTGGAAAGCCCAGCCCTTACGTTTGGGGATGGGTACGTCAACACATCGTCCTACTCCAATGATGGGGTGATGTACAACATAAACCTGAATTCCAGCTACCGATTCGAGAAAGGCTTAAGCATCCAATTCTACGGGGGCCTGAACTCGCCGCGCGTTCAGCTGCAAGGCAAGCAAGCGGCCTGGACGTATTACTCACTGGGCTTGCGGAAGAAACTGCTCAAGGAAAAGGCCGACGTCACGCTGAACGCCGACAACTTCTTGAGTGCCACACGCAACTTCAAGAGCCGCCTCGACACCGAGCAGTTCCGGCAGAGCAGCAACTACTACATCTACCAGCGTAGCCTCCGCCTGGCCTTCAACTACCGCTTCGGCAAAGTGACGAATCAGCCTCAGCGCCCCAAGCGCAGCATCCGCAACGACGACACCAAGCAAGGTGACAGCGGCCAAGGGCAGCAATAAGTGAAGTGAACGACAAATGAAAAGAGCGTCTTGCCGAAGCAGGACGCTCTTTTTGTGTTTTACTAGCACCCCTCATACCCGCCCGTGGTAGCGCAGGTGCTCTAAAAAGGCTTCTCGATACGTTTCGCCGATGGGCAGGGAACTGCCGTGCACCTGCACGCGGGTGCGCTCGACGAACTCCAAGTGGCGTAAGCTGATGAGGTAGGACTTATGGATGCGCACGAAGCGGCCAGGGGGTAGCAGTTCTTCCAAGCCCCGGAACGATTGGAGCGTGAGCATTTTGCCGGCGGCGGTGTAGAGCATGAGGTATTCCTTTTGCCCTTCGGCGTAGTACAAGTCAGCCACCAACAGCCGGCGGAGGCGGTTGTCTTGCCGGATGAACAAGGCTTCGGCAAGGTTTTCGGCGGGTTCGGCGGTAACCCCTGCGCTTACCGGGGCAAGAGCCGCGCGAGCCCGGTGGGCGGCCTGCACAAACCGCTCGAAGCGAATAGGCTTGAGCAGGTAATCGAGAGCCGGCAACTCATAGCTTTCGGCGGCATATTCGGCGTGGGCGGTAGTGAAGATGATGCGGGGGGCGGGTGTTGGCAGCAATTGGGCCAGTTGCAAGCCCGTGAGGCGGGGCATGTGAATGTCGAGAAACACGACGTCGACGGGGTTGTCTTGCAGAAATTCCACTGCTGCTAACGCCTCCTGAAACTGTCCTTTCAAGACCAGAAACGGTACTTGGGCGCAGTACTCGGCTAGCACATTCAGCGCCAGGGGCTCGTCGTCGACAATAACACACGTCAGAGGGCGGCGAGCTAGCGTAGATTCCATGGACGACATACTAAGAGTTGCAAGGCGAGAATATTTCTTATTAGCCTACTCCACTAGGCCACTTGTCATTCCAACGCGGGAGGAATCTGAGTTAAGCCATCAAACAATTCAACTCAGATTCCTCTCTCCGCTAGACGCGCGGAATGTCAGAATGACAACGAGCTGTTAAGCCTTTACAGCTGTACCTCCAGTTTCACTTGATATTCGGTAGCTGTAGCCGCCACGCTGAGGCTATGGCGGCCCGGATACAGTAGTTCCAAACGGCGTTGCAGGTTGGCCAAGCCCATCCCACCAGGGGCAGCTAGGTCAGAGGGAACTTGAGGGTTGCAATAGTTTAGTACCGAGAACAGCAGACGGCCATCGGGCTGCAACTGTAAATGCAGGCGAGCTACTACGGGCCGGGCCGCCAGGTCGCCGTGCTTGAAGGCATTTTCAACCAAGGGCAAAAGCAACATGGGTGGCAAACGGCGGGCGTACTCGGCGCCAGGCGGCAGCAACACCGTGAACGGCAGCGCCTCGTCGGCTTCGTCGGGGGGTAGGCGCAGCAGTTGTAGCGCCAGAAACCCGTGCAGGTGTCGTATTTCGCGGGCCAGGGGCACCAGGTCGTCGGTGCTGTCGTAGAGCTGGTAGCGCATCAGCTCGGCCAGCCGCAGCACGGCTTCGGGCGCCTGGGGCGAGGCTTGCAGCGTGAGCGAGTAGATGTTGTTGAGGGTATTGAAGAGGAAATGCGGATGGAGCTGCGTTTTCAGCAACGACAGCTCGGTGCGCAGGTGCTGGCGCTCCAGTTCTCGGCGGTTTTCCCGCTGGTGGAGGTAGTCACTGGCGAGGCGCAGGCCCGCGCTTAGCAACAAAATCAGGCCCCCAAGCGGGAGGTGTAGGGTAAGCAGCAGTTGCACCTGCGCCATCAGATTTAGCTGAAGCCTACTTAGCTGCACGCCTTCCTGCAGGGCCACGCTCAGGCCTGCCCTCGCCAGGGCAAACAGCAGCAACGCCCCCACTACAGCCCCGAGGTAAGCTAAACTGCGCCGTGGCTTAAACAGCTTGGGTTGCAGCACCAAGTAGTTCACATAAAACAAGGCACAGTCGAGCAGGTCGGCCAGCAGGGCATTGCGCCAGAACAGGGTGGCGTTTTGGGGCGCTGTGTAGTAGAGGCCGGCACGAGTAAACCAAAGCTGCGCATCGGCATAAACCAGCAGCCCTAACCATACCAAGTGCGGCCACGGCAGGTGTACGCGCCAAGGCAAGGCCGGAAAACGAGGAGAAACAGCGACAGCCATATAAGAACACGTGAAGCGAAACACAGCTTTGCTTGTGCTCGGCAAAGTAGCTATTCAACTGGCAGCTACCGTGTTTTTTCAACCATTCCCGCTCCGCTTACCACCACCCCGGCTTCCGACGCAACCAACACGTTGCGCGCCCCCGAAGCACCAGCCCGCGCCCTAGATAAGCGGCAATTCCCAACTGGTTGAAACAAAATATATTATTCGTTGAATTTTTTCGGTTAGCGCCAACACTACGCCTACTTTTAGAGCGTTGTGCCACCAATTACCGCCAAGCCGACTCCTTGGCCTAGTAGTGTCTATTACAGTAGCTTATCCTTTCTGATCTTACCTATGAAACAAACCCTTACGCTGCTGCTTGCAGCCCTCCTTACTGTGCCCGTTGCGCAAGCCCAAGTGCCAGCTGCGCCCACCACCACAACCGCTAGCCAAGGCACTGGCCGCTTAACGGGCACCGTGGTGGACGCCGCCACCCAAAAACCCGTTGAATACGCTACCGTTACGCTGCTGCCAGGCACCGGCACCACCCCGGTGGCTGGCAGCACCTGCGACGCGCAAGGCAAGTTTGAGTTGAAAGACCTGCCGGCTGGCTCGTTTCGCCTGCAAGTCAGCTTTGTGGGCTACACCAGCCGCACGGAAACCGTTACGGTGGGCGCACAAGCTACCGCACTCGGCGTTTTGGCGCTTACGGCCTCCGCGCAGAAGCTAGGTGAGGTAACCGTGACTGGTCAGCGCGCACTGGTGGAGACCAAGCCAGACCGCCTCGTGTACAATGCCGAGCAAGATGCTACCAACACGGGCGGCACGGCCTCCGACATTCTGCGCAAAACGCCCATGGTCAACGTCGACAACGACGGCAATGTGCAGCTGCGCGGTACCAGCAACGTGCGCATCCTCATTAACAACAAGCCCTCGGCCCTCTTGTCGGGCAACTTGGCCGAAGCTCTCAAACAGATTCCGGCCGACCAGATCAAAGCTATTGAGGTGGTGACGGCGCCTTCGGCTAAATACGATGCCGAAGGGTCGGGCGGAGTTATCAACATTGTGTTGAAAAAGAACAGCTTGCAGGGTACCAACGGCAGCCTGGGCGCCAGCACCGGCAACCGCAACCAAAGCATCAACGGCGCCCTGAATGTGCGCCGCGGCAAATTTGGGGTCAATACCAGGCTAAGCGGGTTCAGCAGCCGGTACCCCTACAAGAGCAGCACTACCCGCACCGATTTTATCCCGGGTGGTGAAGGCCAACTAGAGCAGCACTCCACCACCCGCAACGTGGGCGGAGGTGGCTATGGGCAAGTGGAATTCACCTACGACCCGTCGCCGCTACATAGCTTCACGCTCAGCGGCAACGGCAACTCCTATAAGAGCCGCTCGCCCCAGGACTTGTTCAACCAATATGACTTCAATCCCTATTTCGGCCCGGACACGCTCAAGCTCGATTCACTCTACTCGCGCGACATTCTGCAACGGTACGAAAATCAAAACTACGACCTCAACGCCGGCTACACCCGCACTTTCGGCGAGGCCCAACCGCGCCGCGAATGGAGCGTGCTGGCCCAGCACACCCGCAGCCGCAACAACCAAAACTACCGCCTCGACCAGTACCACAGCGCCGACGTGCTAACCGGCCCGCTCGAATACCGGGAGCGTAGCCTCAACCTGGCCCGCAACCTCGAAACCACTCTGCAAACCGACTACACCCACCCCTTCCGCGACTCGACCACTCTGGAAAGCGGCGCCAAGCTCATCCGGCGCAGCGTCAGCAGCGACTACAGTCTCGACACCGTGTTGCTAAGCAAGCAGTCAGATTTCACGCGTAGCCCCCTGCGCTCCAACGCCTTCGACTACCAGCAGAACGTGCTGGCGGCTTACAGCACCTACAATTTTACGAAGGGCAAGAAGTACGCTTTCAGCCTTGGTACGCGCCTGGAGCGCACCGACATTGAAGGCAAGTTTCAGGGGGAGGCTGGGCGCTTCTCCAACAACTACCTGAACATACTGCCCAACGTTAGTGCCACGCGCACGCTCAAGAAGCCCGGCCAGACGCTGCGCCTGAGCTACTCTCGCCGCATCCAACGCCCCCAGATTTATTACCTCAACCCCTACGTCAACCAAAGCACGCCTAACAGCATCAGCTACGGCAACCCCAATCTGTCGCCGGAAATTACGGATGCCTTCGAACTGAGCTACGGTACGTTTGGGGAGAAAAGCTCGCTGAATGCTTCCACCTACGTGCGCCGCACCGGCAATTCCATCGAGGAGTATAACCGCTACAATGACTCGCTGGCCCGCACCGAAAGCACCTACGGCAACATTGCCACCAACACCACTTACGGCCTCAACCTGTACGGCTCCCTGAAGCCCGTTCCGGCCCTGAACGTGAGCAGCAACGTGAGCCTCGACTACACGCGCCTATACAGCGCCGCTCTCAAGCAAACCAACAACCGCCTCAATGCCTTCGTGAACCTCAATTCCTCGCTGAAGCTAGGCAAGGTGTACAGCCTGCAAGCCTACGGCGGCTTCTGGACAGGCGGCGTGCAGCTTCAAAGCCGCTACTCGGGCGGCTACTACTACACCGCCGGCGTGAAACGAACCCTGATGAAGGAGAAGGCCGACCTTACGTTCAACGCCAGCAACTTCCTGGCCCCCGGCCGCGAGTTCCGCGGCAGCACCGAAACCGCCCAATTCCGCAGTACCAGTAACTTCTACTCGTATCAGCGCGCCGTTCGCCTCTCGTTCAACTACCGCTTCGGCAAGCTCGACAACTCCCAGCGCCAGCGCCGCTCCATCCAGAACGACGACAGCAAGCAAGGCAGCAGCAAAGGCGGAGGCGGGCAGTAGAGCAGTCAGTTGCTAAAAGCATTGTTCTGGCAACTAAGCGTTTCCTCCACAAAGAAGCCCTTGACACGTGTGCAGTTGTCAAGGGCTTCTTTGTGGAGGCTTTACTGCTTGATGAAGCAGAACCGTACTATTTTACTAGCTAGGCCAACGGTAGCAATTCGCTACTTCACGGTGTCATCTTTGTTGCCAGATGTCCCAGGCAGCTTCGGCTTGGAGGCAGAGCATCTCGAAGCCGTTTTTGGTTTGGGCGCCCACGGCTTGGCCGCGCCGCATAAACTCGGTTTCGCTGGGGTTGTAAATGAGGTCGAAGAGATAGTGCTGGGCGGTAAGGGCCTCGTATGGAATGGGTGGGTACTGCTCGACGTCGGGGTAGGTACCGAGGGGCGTAGCGTTTATGACGAGCAGATGTTCTTCCAGTACTTGCGGCGTAAGTTCGGCATAGGTTAGGCCCGTGCCCATGGGGTTGCGCGACACCACCCAATACCCAATATTAAGGTCGCGAAGGGCTACTTCCACGGCTTTAGAAGCGCCACCGCTGCCCAGGATGAGGGCGCGGCCGGCAAAGCCAGACGGCAGGAACCCGGCCAAGGAATTGTGAAATCCCACTACGTCGGTGTTGTGCCCGATCAGGCGGCCATCCGCGGCAAATTCGATGACATTAACGGCTCCTACGCGGGCGGCCGAAGAAGCTATTTCGGTGAGGTAGGGCCAGACTTGTTCCTTATAAGGGATAGTTACGTTGAGGCCCTGCAAGTCGGGATGCTGGCTCAGCAACTCGGGCAGCGCATCGATGAAAGGCAGTTCGAATAGCTCGTAGTGATGGTCGGGAAGGTGAAGACTATCGAATTTCTGACTGAAATACGTCTGGGAAAAAGAATGCTGCAACGAACGGCCAAGCAACCCAAATTCAGGCATAAAGAGGGAGATATATTTCGAGAGGCAAGCAACAAAAAAAACCACCCGGCCCAAAGAACCTGAGTGGTTTCTTGCAAAGAAAACTGTCATTCCGGCGCCAGACGCCATCTAGGAGCGAGCCTTAAACAGCTAAATCCAGCTTTGCTCTACGTCGGAATAAGCGTATTGATCCTAAGCAACCGGCCGGTTGCTGGCCCGCCGCGCTTTGAAAAACTCGAACACCACCGGCAGCACCGACAGCCCGATAATAGCCAGCACCACCAGCGAGAAATTCTTTTGCACTACTGGAATCTGCCCGAAGAAGTAGCCTGCCAGCGTGAGCAACGACACCCACAGCACCGCCCCTACTACATTGTAAGACAGAAATTTACTGTAGCTCATGGTGCCTACGCCCGCCACAAACGGCGCAAACGTGCGGATAATAGGAATGAAGCGTGCCAGAATGATGGTTTTAGCTCCGTGCTTCTCATAGAACTGCTGTGTCCGCTCCAGGTGCTCACGCTTTAGAAACCGGGAGTTTTCGCTGAACACGCGCGGCCCCAAGTAGTCGCCGATGTGGTAGTTGAGCGTGTCGCCGAGCACGGCGGCCAGAATCAGCAAACCTACCATGGCCCACACGTTCAGGGGCGAACCGGGCAGTGCTGCCAGAGAACCTGCGGCAAACAACAACGAGTCGCCGGGCAGAAAAGGCAGTATTACTACTCCCGTTTCAAAGAAGATAATGGCGAACAGAATAGCATAGGTCCAGGCTCCGTAATCCTGAATGATGTCGCCAAGGTGCTTGTCTAGGTGCAGAATGAATTCGCCAAGGTGCCGCAGGATTTCCATAAGGTAGAGTAGCCGGTTAGTTCACAAAGAAAGCAGAAAGCCACCGGAGTACCGCAGCGCCAGCTAGCGGCCATTGAAAAGACAAGAAAAACTTTCACTTTCAGTAGGCGCTAACCGACTAGCTACCACCGTTGCTAGTTGAACTACTCTTAGTTACTATGCTGCCTTATCTAACCCGTATCATCCTCTGGACCACGGTACTTGTATCGAGCCTGCCCGCCGCCGGGCAGGCTATCCACAACCTCGACTTCGAGCCCGAAGCCAACGGCCACCAGCCGCTGCTCCTATGGTCGCGCAAGCAGCAACTCGATGAGCTATTGATTCGGGTTGATACCGTTGCCCCAGCGCAGCACGGCCGCGGTAGCCTGTTGCTCGACGCGTCTCGGGCAGAAGAACCGGAAGGAACCGTTATCTATATTTCCATTCCAGCCACTGATTCGTTGCGCGGGCGCATTGTGACCGTTAGCGCCTGGGTACGGACCGAGAACTTCCAGGGCAGAGCCTGGTTGCGGGCGTACTCGTCAAGCAACAATGAAAGCTTGAAATATGAGGGGAATCTTTCGCAAAGTGAAACGCCTGCTACCGTACCTAACCTGCCGCCTACCGCCAACTGGCAACGCTTGCAGATTCAGTTGTCGGTAAACAAATCGGCCGACAATCTGGCAATGATGCTGATTTTCACGGGCAAGGGCAAGCTGTGGCTCGACAACTTTGCGGTGCAGTGGGAAGGAGGCAGCTACCACGACGCTCCGCTGGCCGGTACCGAGCCACTGCTTCTGCCCCCTGGCACCCCACTACCCGATTGGGACTTTGAACGCCGCGGCCCAACACAGCCTCGAACGTCCCGCGCCGTTACAAGCCGTTGGCAACTAGATTCAACCGTGGCCCGACACGGGCGGCGTAGTTTGCGGGTAGAGGCTGCTGGCCCGGCCCCCGTGTATCTGGGCGTAGTACCACTGGATTCGCTGCAAGGCAAAACACTTACCGTGCGCGGCTACATCCGCTACGGTGCTCCCGCCACTCCTGGCGACGTGCCACCCTTGCTGTTGCACCGCATCCTAAGCAACAGCGACCGGCATTCTTTTCCATACGACCGTTTTAAGTGGGCCGGCACCCTCGAAAGTCATTCCTTACCTACTCCCGTAGCAGGTACAACAGAATGGCAACGCTTTGAAGCAACAGTACTTGTCCATGATAACCGTAATCATTCCGCCTTGTCACTGCTCGTGCAGCCTGGCGGCGCGCCCATATGGCTCGACCAACTAGAACTGCTGGCTGACGGCCGATCCTTCACGCCCAAAGCGCCCCCGGTACCGGGCCAACCCACGACGGCCGAACTGGCTTGGCTACGCAAAGCCGCTGTGCCCCTACGCACCACCGCCCCCGAAGGCGACCAGAAAGATTTAGCGGCTTTTGGGCAGCTGGTAGGCAAGTCGTCTATCATTGGGCTAGGCGAAGTCACGCACGGCTCGCACGAGCAAATGCAACTCAAGCACCGGCTGTTTCGCTATTTAGTGGAGCAGAAGGGCGCCCGTGTTCTAGCTCTCAGTGCCGACTTAGGTGCTTGCTTGGCCCTAAACGATTACCTCCAAACTGGCAAAGGCAGCCCGCAGCAACTCGTGGCCGAGCTAGCCACCTGGGATACGGCCGAGATGCTGGCACTCGTCCGCTGGATGCGCACCTACAACGAGCAAGCCACCAACAAGCTACAGCTCGTTGGCATCGACATAGAGCAAGCACCCGAGGGCCTACAGTATTTGCGGCAGCAGCTACCAGACAAGCCGGGCTACTTAGGCGAGCAGCTGACCGCCCTACAGCGCCAACTGCGTGAGCTACCGGACCTTCAGATTGCCTTGAATCCGCTCCAGCAGCCCACAAAATCAGACCCGCGCTTGGATGCCGTTCGGCGCGTGTTAACCGAAGTGCGCACCGCCTACGACGTGTCGGCCAAGTTGCGCGGCAACTATGGCGCACTCCCGGCCGAGGCGGCAGCCTTAACGCAGTTGCTGCGGGTGGCCGAGCAATTTAGTGTTTGGCAGACGTTGGACAGTCAGCTACGCATCAACTACCGAGCCGCCTGCTTAGCTGAAAATGTGCAGTGGGCCCGTGCTCAAGCGGATGGGGGCCGCGTGGTAGTATGGGCCAACAATGCCCAACTCAGCACATACGACCGCGACTACCAGCCTTTAGGCGAATTTTTGCGCCGTCAATTTGGCGCAGGATATGTGAATGTAGGCTTGGCTTTTCACGAAGGTTCGTTTCGGGCACTGCGCCCCGAGAACCCGCCCGCTTTCTTTACGGCGGTTGCCGCGCCATCTGCAGTAGGTAGCTATGAGCAGTACTTCCACGCTGCCGGACTGCCCGCCCCTGCTACACTGCTCGACCTCCGCAGCCCTACTCTCCTGCCTGGCACGCAATGGCTGCACGAGAATTTGCTGCTCCGCGACGGCGCCCTCAAGCCCTATACCCAACCGTTTAGCCGCCACAGCCTCCGCCGCGAATTCGATGCGCTGTTGTACTTACCTAAATCCACGCCGGCCCAAGCCGTGCGGTAGATGAATGGGGCACAGCAAGTATTGCTGGTTGCGGTTCTGCCTCGCCCAACTCTGTGGTAGTACTTACGAACTAGCTGTTTTCTGCAAAACCAACAGCCGATTCAGCAATTCTACTTCCAGCTCTTTCACTGTAAAACCCGCCGTTTCCAGATATGTGGGCAGTTCTTCGTTTTCCACGTACAGCGGCACCTCGGTCAGGGTGTTTACCAGCACGTAGCCGCCGGGGCGCAGCGCCCGCCACAGCTCCTGCCAAAAGGCAGTAGTTTGCAGCCCGGCCGGTAAAGCTAAATCCACAAACAAATCCACGATAATCAACCCGAAGTGGCCTGTTGGTGCCGTGTGCACCCACTCGAAAGCATCGGCGCAGATGATGTCTAGGTGCGCGTCGGGCCGGATGTTGAATTCCGTATCGGCTACTTCAATAATAACCGGGTCCAGTTCGATGGCCGTAATATGGCCTTGGTAGTGGAGTTCCTGCCGCAGCATGGCCACCGCCGAGCCTCCACCCAACCCTAGTAGCAGCGTGTGGCCGGCCTGCTCGGGCGCCACAAACAGGAGCCCGTAGCGCATCACCCGGTGCAACGACCCATAGGAATAGTTGGCATGGCGCGTGTCAAGTATTTTGCGCCCCTGGTACCACGTCACTTCCAATGGCCCATTGATGGCAGACTGCACGGTACGGGTGAGAGGCATAACGTAGCTCAACAGACGGGTGAACATAGCTAAGTGACGGATTGGGGAGAAAGTGAATTCGATGTTCTAGCTGCGCGAATGGTGCAAGTAAAACAGCAATTCATAAGTTCACTATCTCGTTGCGTCACCTTTTCACTGCACCACCGGCCGAACCTGATACCCTTGCTGCCGCAGCAGGGCCAGTACGCCTTTGGGGCCACCCAGATGCGCCGCCCCAACCGCAAAGAAAGTAGGCTTGGCGGTAGCATAGCGCGCAATGCCCGCTATCCAGCGCTGATTGCGGGAATCGAGCAACAGGTCTTCGTACTTCTGGAAACCGAACAGGCTTTTCGAGGTCATGGTATGCAATTGCTCTACGTCCTGAGCTTTGTAGAGCGTCATCATTTGCTGCAGTTCCTGCTTGGCGGCCGCCTCCTGGTTCACCATGTCCGCTAGCAGCTTGCTTTGGTCGGCGTAGGGAATCTTGTCGAAAAAGCCGAGTTGTTCCTGCACTGTTTCTAGGCCTAGTACTTCCTTTTTTTCCTCTTGCGCCATTTTCACGAAGGTGGTTTCGTAGCTGGCTGGCGTGCACCCTAGCAGCACCGGGTACAGCATGGAGCTAAGAATAAACGGCTTCACCATGCCCACCTGCTCGATGGGCAGCTTGGTATTGGCCTTCAAATAGTTGCCGACAGCTGTATAATCAGCGGGCGAAAGCAACTGTTGCAGGCTTTGGCCGTCACTCATCACCACGTTGCTCTGCATTTCCTGCATCATGGTGGGGCTGTCCATATCAAGCTCCATCACTACTTGTTGGGTTTTGCTGAAGGATTGCTTGAGTTGGTTGCTTATCTGCATATCAGCCGGACAAACCAGATGGATGGTGCCGTACACGTAGGATGGCTGCGCTAGGTCTTTACCGGAAACTTCCCACAGTAGCGTGTTGGCGGCAGCCGCTGCAGTACTAGTAGTTGTTTTACGTGTTTTCTGCTGCGCTTGGGTGGCGAAGGAAGCTAGAAAGAGTGTAACAAGCAGGGCAAGTTTTGGGGGCAAATGCATGGGCGAAAAGCAAGATGATGGATAAGATGCCACATAATTCGCTAGTTCCTGCAAATCATTACAGCACCTTCTCCTTTTTGTCTTGCACTAACTAACCTAAGCCACTTAGTACCGAGCTATGCTAGCCAGTTGAGCCGCCGAGCTACGTTTGGCCGTAGCGCTTGCCGCTTGCGTGCTTTGTGCCGCTACACGCCACACTTTGTTGCCCGCATCATCGAGCACCAGCAACGACCCATCCGGCATTTCAGTAACGCCAACCGGACGACCATACACTTCCTTGCTACCGGTATTAGTTACAAAGCCGGTTACAAAATCCTCGGAGCTACCAGCGGGCTTACCTTCTTTGAACGGCACAAAAACAACTTTATAACCCGTGAATTCCGAGCGGTTCCAAGAGCCGTGCTGCCCCACGAAAGCGCCTTTCTGATACTTAGCTGGAAAAGCCTTGCCATCATAGAAAGCCAAGCCCAACGAAGCCGAGTGTGGACTTAGCGGCACTTCAGGCACCACTGCCTTCTTCACTAAATCGGGCCGCTCGCCTTTGCGGCGCGGGTCCTCGTTCTGCCCGAAGTACGAATAGGGCCAACCGTAGAAGGCACCTGGCTGCACGCTAGTCAGGTAATCGGGCACGAGGTCATCGCCTAATTCGTCCCGTTCGTTGACGGCAGCCCACAAAGCCTTTGTTACCGGGTTCCAGTCCATGCCTACGGGGTTGCGCAGGCCGGCAGCAAAGACTTTCTCGTCGGAGCCATCCGGATTAATTTCCAAAATATTGGCCCGCCGTTGCTCGTATTCCATGCCGTTTTCACCCACGTTGGAGCTAGAGCCTACGCTCACATAAATCTTGGTACCGTCGGCGTTGGCTACCAGGTTCCGGGTCCAGTGGTTGTTGTAGCCCTTGCCAGGCAGCGTCAGAATCTTCTCGCCGGGGCCGGTTATCTTGGTTTGGCCGGGCTTGTAGGCGTAGCGCAGTACGCCATCGGTATTGGCCACGTAGAAGTAGTTGCCGAGCACCAGCATGCCAAACGGCTGATTGAGGCCAGCCAAAAAGGTTTCGCGCACGTCGGGCTTGCCGTCTTTGTTGGTGTCGCGCAGCAGCGTAATGCGGTTGGCACTGGTTTCCTTCAGCGACTTGGAAGGATCGAGGTCCAGTTTGGCAGTTAGCTTCTTCTTGAAAGAAGTTGGAATGGTGTTCGCCTCGGCCACCAGCACGTCGCCGTTCGGCGTCACGTACGCCCACCGGGGACTGTTGAAGTCGCCCGCGTATTCCGTTACTGCAAAGCCAGCTGGCACTACTAATGTTTTGCCGGCCGGCCAGCCTATCACCTTGCTACGTTTGGTGGTGGATTTGGTAGCGTACGGTTTCGGCAGTGGCGGCGCGGTGGCGGCCGGAGCAGTGGAGTCGGAAGCGGTGGCGGTAACAGCTGGCGTGTTGGTAGGGGTATCGGCGGCAGGCTTGCCTTGGTTGCAGGCAGCGGTGAGCAGCAGCACAGCCGCTGCTGGCAAACGGAACAAGAATCGTAGCATACAAGAAACTGTTGAGGTTTCTTGTCCTACTTCTTTCCTGCTGGTATAGTTGCGCTTACAATTCTATTGCTGCCTCACCTGCCGGCTCTGGCCTAGCCGCTGCCGGGGTAAGCAACGAGTAAATAACAGAGTCCAGAAACTGCCCGCGGAAAAAGTAGTTCTGCCGAAAGTGCGCCTCCATCACAAAGCCGTGCTTTTCCAACAGCCGCCTCGACGCCGTATTGTTCGGGTTGACGTTGGCTTCCACGCTGTGCAGCTTTAGCTGCTGAAATCCGAAGTCGAGCACGGCTGCTAGCGCTTCACTCATAATACCCTGCTGCCAGTAATCGGGGTGAAGCCCGTAGCCTACCTCGGCACGGTGGTGCTCAGCCATGATGCGCCATAGGCCGATTGTACCTAGCAACTCCTGCGTGGCAGCCGGGCGCACTATGCCCCAAGTCACCCCAAGATTATCGGCGGCATTTTGCGTTATCTGCTCGATAAGGGTTGTGGCCTGCTTGATAGTAGTATCCGGCTCCCGATCTAAGTACCGCATGATGCGTGGGTCAGAGCGTTGTTCCAGCAGAGCAGAGGCATCAGCCTGCCGAAGCTGACGGAGCACAAAACGCTTCGTGCGTAGCTCTGGAAACGGAGTCAGTTGAACATGTAACATATTCCAGTCTTCGGTTAACAGCGTTTCTTACAAACATATCTTTTAGACGACATTCTACCCGTCCTTTCCATCTGTTCCTGATAAGTCTCATTCGGTATTATAGATGAGCTTGCTCTTTTATTTAGCTGGTAAATTATAACTGTCAGCTTCCATCATAACAGGCTCTAGAAGACAGTGAAGCTTGGCTAATAAAGCTTCGTCGAATACATAATAATCCCTATATTCTGTAACACTGCTAAAATTCAAATTTCTTTTGCTTGCTTTAGACGCATACCAAATGTGGCGTAATTGCAATGAAATGCGCTTTTCTATAATTTTTTTCTGAGCATTCAATCTCACTTAGAGAATTTCGACGTATTATGTATTAAAATGGTAGCTCCGCAGTAGCAATCTGAGAATAATTAAATATACTTGTAATAATTTAATTATGATATCCAGAGTACTGGGGGTCACGCCCCATTTTTAAGCAGCTCTCCCTATTATTAAGTTGCTTTTCGCGCCCTACTAATGCCTGTTGCTCCGATTACTCAGTTAACGTCACACCCGTTTGCTGAGGCCTTTTCTTACCTGCCTACCCCTACCCTATTGCTTGATAATGATGGAAACATCGTGGCAAGTAGTGTAGGACTGGCGGAGCTTTCGCCTAACGCCGTCCCGTTGGCATTGGCCGGCCGATCCTTACAAGACGTTCAGTCTCTGCTCGGACCGGTAGCCACTGCGTGGGCGTATGCTTATAGCGTAGTTCGTTCCACGCCCTGGGTACAGCCACCTGCACTGTTGCCGGTAGCTTGGCCAATTGGTAACGGCAAGCCCGCTCGTTGGTGGCAGCCTTCTTTGACCCGAATAGCATTGGGCTCGAAAGCAGGCAGCTACTGGCTCGCTACAGCGCACGTTACGACGCCGGCTTTGCCGCAAGTGTCACCCAGCTCATCCGTCGAAACCGACGAGATAATGCAGTTGCGTGATGCCCTTGCGCACTTGCCGGGCTACGTCCTAACCCTGCGTGGTTCCGACTTTCGCATCAGCTACGCTAGCCCCAAGTTGGCGGCTTTGCTTGGGCAAAACGAGTTGCATAACCGGTTGGCGGCTGATGTGCTAAACGGCATGCAACTTCCAGATGCCCTAACCGCCCTAACGAATACATATCAGACCGGACAGACCTTTGTAGCGCGCGAACTACAACTACCCGGCACTGAGGCAGCACCACTCTATTTCAACGTCAGCGTCCAACCCCTGCGCGACGCTAACCAGCAGATTACGGGAGTGTTGGTGTTTGGGCAGGACGTAACCAACCGGGTCCGGCCAGCTACTGCCTCCACCCTTGCTGCGCCTTACCGTGAGATAGTAGAGCATTTGCCTCAGATAACCTCTATCAGTTCTGCTGAGGGCGTAGTGGAATATCTGAGTCCGCAGTGGTTTGCTTATACCGGGCAAACTATGGACGTGCTTCGTACCCACGACTGGGTGGATGCGCTGAATTCCGATGACTGGGCTCAGGTGTTACAAGAATTGCCAGAGCACTTGCGCAAAGGGGAAGCTTGGAGTTGGTATGCCCGCATCCGTCGCCACGACGGTGAGTACCGCTTGCACTTGGGGCATATGGAGCCAGAGCGCAACGAGGCAGGCCGCATCAGCCGCTGGTTTGGCACCCTCACCGACGTGCAGGACCAGTCCCCCAATCCGACTCCCGCGTCACCCGATTCATTAGAGGAGGATCCATGCAAAGAGCTAACGGACAACTTACCCCAGTTGCTCTGGACCCTAAACCCCGACGGTACTCCCGACACCCTAAACCGAGCTGCCACCAACTATATCGGCCCTGAAGCCCAGCAACGTGCTGACGAAGAAGGGAAATCCATCATTCCGGGTGATGATGTCGTGCAGGCGCTGATTGAGTTGCAACACAACTTCGGGCCCGAAGACAGCTGGGAGTACCAAAGCCAGATTCAGCGGCACGACGGTGAGTTGCGCTGGTTTCTGCACCGTGCCCAGCCGCTGCGCGATGCTACTGGCGCCATAGTAAAGTGGTATGGTACCAGCACCGATATTCAGGAGCTAAAACAAGCCACCCTGCAGCTACAAAAGCAAAACGAAGATTTGGTCCGCAACAACCGGGAGCTTGATGCCTTCGTGCAGGCAGCGGCCAGCGAATTGCGCCAACCAATTCATAATCTGCAGGCCTTGTTTGGCCAGATGCGTGAAGCCGTTACCTTCCACGACCCCGATGCCAATGCGCTGCTGGTAATGGCCGATAACAGCCTGACGCGCTGGAACAACACGGTCCGCAACCTGATGCAGCTAGTAAAAGCCCTAGAGCAAAATCAATTGCCAGCCGAGGAAGTGTCGTTAGCTACCGTAACACGCGAGGCGCTGCTGGGTTTGCATCCGCACTTACGCGCTTCGGGTGGCGAAGTATCTACGCACTTCCAAAGCCTGCCAACCGTGTCGTACGTGCGGCCGCACTTGCTAAGCATCATCACCAATCTGATCAGCAACTCTATCCGCCAACACGACCCGAGCCGTCCTCTACGCTTGCGCCTGGAAAGTAAGCACGCAGCGAATGGCCGCGCGCAGCTGGTTGTGCAGGACAATGGGCTGGGCATGGAGCCACCACGTGGCAGTAGCCGCTCTTCTCGGACCCAACCTACTGGCTCAGGTGCCGGGCTCTACCTGATTCATCGGATAGTGGAAGACCACGGTGGCCGCCTCGAAGTGGAAAGCATCCCCGGTAAAGGCACCACGTTTAGTGTCACATTATAGGCAGTTGTTGATAAGCACAAATCCCGCTTGGTGTACACCAAGCGGGATTTGTGCTTTTAGCAGTAGAAGTAACTACATCAATAAAAGAGGCCGCATAGAAATATGCGGCCTCTTTTATTGATGTAGTTACTTGAGGTTTACCCGCGCGGCATAGATGTGCCAGGCTTACCAGTAGGCTTCTCTGGCCGAAAATCCTCGTCCACGTTGTCCATGTCTAGGAAGTGCGTGAACGTATCGCCGCGCAGTCCCAAGCGAATGGTTTCCAAGCTCACTATTTCATTGGGAGCAATATTGCCCAAGTTGACGTTGGCACCAAGTAGCTTGATGAACCATACCTGTTGCGCTTTCTGCGGAGCTTCCCATAGAATTTTTTCCGACGGAATCTGGGTCAGAATTTCTTCCACTAGACCCGAGCGAACCTCGCCAGTACTCCGGAACAGGCCGACGTTGCCGGCCTCGCGTGCTTCACCAATCACCTTGACGGCGCCGGCCTCGAGTTCGGTTTTCATCTGTGAAATCCATTTGTAGGGCGGAATGATTTTCTCCGCATCTTTCGACCCTACTTCCGATAGCACCTTCACATCCTGAGCTAGCTCCCGAATGTATTCCAGCTTCCGGTCGTGGTTGAGGTCGATAGAACCATCCGACACTTCGGCGTACTCCATCCCGAACTCGGACAGCAACCGCCGGTAGTCGTCGAACTGGTTGCGAATGATGAATGCCTCGAACAACGTGCCACCGAAATAAACCGGGATGCCTGCTTCCTTGTACACTTCCAACTTGCGCTTCAGGTTCGGCGTTACATAGGAAGTGGCCCAGCCTAGCTTCACGATGTCGGTGTAAGGAGCGCCAACTTCTAAAAAGTCTTCGGTTTCGCGCACGCTCAACCCTTTGTCCATTACCATTGTGAAACCTTGCTCACGGGGTTTATCGGTACGTTCGGGCAGTTGAGAGAGGTTGTAATTCATTCGATTAGGATGTTGGGTTCTTAAGTACAGCCTTTAGCTAGCTCAAGAACAGCAAGTGAAGATGGCGGCAAAAGTACGGGCAAAAATAGTAGGCATAAAAAGAGCTTGGGGACTTAGCGTTCAGTTTACCTGAATCACCAAATCCCCAAGCCTTTACCACTCTATTTCCGGTACTGGTCAATCAGGCGGGCTAATGCCTTCTGCGACTCTAACTCCGGGAAGTAATCGAAAAGCAGTCGGTGCTTATCAAAATCGAGAACCAAAGCGTTTTCCAAGGTTTCGTACGCTTCGCGGTAGCGGCCCGCGGCTAGCAAGTAAGCGCACAACCGGTAATGCAGTTCAGCTTCGCCAGGCTGTACCTCAACGGCATTGCGCATCAAATCAATGGCTTCGTTGAAATTACCTTGCTCGTAGAGAATGATGCTCCAGTTCAGCCAAGCGTCTTTGTTGTCGGGTGCGGTTTCTGTAGCTTTTTCGTAGGCTTCGAGCGCGCTTACCACATTGCCAACCTGATACTCGGCAGCGGCCAGCGCCAGCCAGTACTCTACGCTCTCGGCATACAGTTCTACTGCCTTTCGAAAGAAGTGAATGGCTTCGAAATGCCGTTCCTGCTCGTTCATGATAATGCCGATACCAAACCAGGCTTCGTCCATCTCAGGATCCAGGTCGATGGCCCGCTGGTAGTAACGGCGCGACAAGTCCCATTGCCGCAGCTTTTCGTAACACTCCCCAATATTGCACAGCGCTTCTGGAGTCGGTTTGCCTTCCTCATGGCTCAACTCAAACTCCTGAATTGCCTCGCGGTATTTCTCCTGGCTAACATAAGTGCTGGCTAGGTAAGCATGCGCCTCATGAAATTTCGCATCAATGAGGATAGCGTACTCAAAGGCGCCTACTGCCTTATCAAACTGCTCTAATCGGTAATACGCTTGCCCGAGGTTATACCACGCTACTGCCGAATAAGGATCCTCATCGGTGAAGCGCTGGAAGAACTCCAGGTTGCTTTCCAGCCGCTCGCTTACTTCCAAGCAATACAGCAATTCCTGCACGGCTACATCGTTCTCCAAGTTCAGCCGCAAGCTCTTTTTATAATACTTGGCGGCACTCTTAAACTTCTGCCAACTCTGGTAGGCCAGCCCGAGGTTAAAGTAAATGTCGTCGCGGTCCGGAGCCCGTTCGGTGGCTTGCAGAAAGAATGCTACTGCTTCGGCAAAATCGCCCTTTTGAGTGGCAATAATGCCGCGCGTTACAGCCACATCCGGATTGTCAGGATCCAGCTGGGCAACGTTTTCAATCTGGGTAGCGGCAGCGGTGTACTCGCCTTTCATAGCAAGCACCTGCGACCGATCAATGAGGAGTTCGGTACTGAATGGGTATTGGGCAATAGCGGCCTCGCAGGCCTGTAAAGCTTTATCGTACTGCGTGTTGGTGGTATAATGGTCGATGATGTTTTCGAAGTCGGCCAAATCAAAAAAGACGGGCTCATTGTTGGCTACCATTCGCTCGAAACGGCGCACGGTGTCCAATACCTCGTCCCGGTCCTCAAAATTTTCGTTCATTCTCATTCAGCTACAATCAAGTGCCAGACCGTCAAAACGGCAGCCTCAGCAGACTTAGTCGGGTAGAAAAGCCCTTCAAAAGGGTTATGGCCTAATATACAACAACCGCACCGGAGGCCGGCAAGTTCAGGCCGAAATGGTAAGATAACGTAGTGTCGAGGTAGTGAAATGAATAGATACTGCGCTTGAATCTGTAGCAGCGCGGCCTACCTAACTGTTTCGCTATTCACTAGCTTATTACAGCACCACTCTATGGTGTCTTGAAGCGGCCGAAATGACTGCCCCGTAGCGCGTTGTACCTTATCGGCGCGGTATACAGTAGGGCGGCGACCAGCCCGGGCAGTGTCTTTGGTGATGAGGGGCCGCGCACCGGTTAGCACGGATCGCACGTGCTCTAAGCGCCAAATAGTTTCAGCTGCCCAATCAGGCACAGCAATAGTAGGTGGCTTTTTGCCGAAGCAAGCAGCGGCCCGACTTAGAAACTCTTTCAGTGGCAAGGTACCGCCATTCAGTATGTACCGCTCGCCACTTATGTTTAAGTCCAAGGTGAGACGCAGCATCATCTCCACCACATCCCGCACATCTACCACGTTGATGCTGCCAGGCGTGTAGAAATGGTGTTGCTCCCAGGCATAGCGGAAAAGGCGAGTGCTGCTACGGGTCCAATCGGCAGGCCCCAGGATAACTGATGGGTTAACCATAATAGCTGAAAGGCCTTCAGATACGCCGCGCCACACTTCCAGTTCGGCTAAGTATTTCGAAGTAGCGTAGGCACCATGCGCTGCTCCTAAATCCCACTTACTTTGCTCGTCGAGCACCTGCGGCACCGAAACTATAGGCACTTCTTCTGCTTCCGTAACCGCACTTCCTAGTGCCGCTACCGACGATACTTGACAGAGCCGCAGTCCGGGTCGCTCCAAACAAGCGTCGACCACAGCCGCTGTACCTTCGACGTTCACTTGCAGCAATGCCTCCTCATCTTGCGGCGCATATGAAACAAGACCAGCGCAGTGAAATACGTGCGATGCACCTTCGAGAGCAATTTTCAACAAGGCAGAATCACGTACGTCTCCTTCCACCCATTCCACTGCCTCCGTTGCGTTAATTGTTGGTATTTGTTTCCGATACAGCGCGCGTACTGGCAGTCCCCGCTCTATTAGCGCCGGAATCAAAAAACTTCCAACCAGACCACTACCACCAGTGACAAAAACCATAGGATGAACAGATGAATTATTAACCGACTATTCGTTCAAAAGTATAAGTTAAAATGAACGGCAACCAGCTAATGACTTAACCATTCAACTATCTATAAAGTGTTATTCAGCAGAGGCAGTTCAAGCAACTTCCCCAAGTATTCTGTAGATAATGTTTTGTCCCGCAACATAGTAATGTGCTTGATGTTATGCGCATCGGTGCCTACCATATCGACCATCTGGGCATCTATTAGTTTTTCCGCTACTCTTTTAGCACCGGATGAATAGTAACCAGCAAGCGAATTGAGATTTAGCTGCAACAGAGCCCCATTCTCGCGTAATCTTTTCAGATCGTCAAAACGTCCGTAAAAATACGTGTACCGCTCGGGGTGTGCCAACACAGGCTGATATCCCATGCTTTGTAGCCGGAATACGGTCTCAGCTAAATTAAAAGGCTCGTTGATATAGCTTGTTTCAAATAACAAATACCGCTTGGTCCCACCAAACGTAAGTAGCTCATCTTCCCGGTCTAGACGCTGACCAAACCATTCATCCAGGTAGTACTCAGCAGCACACTCTAACTCCATATCCGTTAAGCCAGCTGCTGTAGCAGCACGTTGCACAGCAACCAAAGCAGCCTGGATGCCTTCAGGGGTGTTTTTGTAGAAATCACCCATGATATGAGGCGTCATGACCAACTTGCGGTAACCCAATGCCCGCAATTCTCGCAGCAGTTCAACTGAGTGCTCTACTGTTTCAGCGCCGTCATCAAGCCCAGGTAGCAAATGCGAATGCATATCAGTTTCTAAGAGACCTAAGCCCTTAGCTGACGATCCAGCTGTAGCTGGTTTACTACCAAACCATCTTTGCAATAACGATACCATACGAAAGGTCGAAAATGGTATCAGGAGAAACGTTTCCGCAGTCGGGTTAGCGTGCTTTCTACAGGCTTGGCGTCATCATAATACCCTTGGCCATAACCATAACCATAGCCATAGCCATAGCCATAACCGTAAAGGCCTGTTGCACGGGCATCATTTAATATAGTACAAAGCCGAGTAAAGCCATTTGCCCGAATGAGCTTATTGATATTTTTCAAAAATGATTTCTTCGAATAGTTGGCACGCACAATATATATCGGTATGTCAGCTTTGCGCATTATTAGAATACCATCCGTCACGAGTCCTACGGGTGGGGTATCAATAAGTATTACATCATAGACTTGATGTAACTCAGCTAGCATCTCATCAAACCGTTGACTCAATATCAACTCTGATGGATTAGGTGGGGTTGGACCCGCAGAAATAAAGTCAAGTGTAGGGATGGGAGTATGTTGGACACACTCTAACACAGTGTGCTTATCAATAAGAATAGTACTAATACCTTTTACATTTTCCGCCCCAAAAGCCAAATTAACTTTAGGCTTACGCATATCTAGATCTAAAATCACAACACGCTGTTCTGATAAGGCGATGATTCCACCTAGATTTACAGACACAAACGTCTTGCCCTCCCCAGATACAGTTGATGTGACCGAAATCATCCGCTTCTTCTTAGAAGAGCTTATGAAATCCAAATTAGTACGAATAGAACGTATTGATTCGCTAATAGCAGACTTAGGACTTTTGTCAACTACCAGCCTCGACACTGCCATTTTTTCTTTGTCATAGGTCGGAATTACTCCAAGTACCGATGCCGTAGTAGCACGCTCTAGTTCACGCACATTGGTTACAGTATTGTGCATGAGATAACGAACAGCAATCAAGCCTAAGCCTAGCACGATACCGCTTGCCAGCCCTATAGCATACACCATCAGCCGTACCGGTGAGATGGGTTCACCAGGCATACTAGCTGGCGAAAGAATCTGAAAATCCGGAGTGGTACCCGCTATAGCCATGTTGAAGTCGGCTTTCTTACCCATTAGCATAGTATACGTATTTTCATATAGTGCTAATGGGCGCTTCAACTGATCTTCCTCAGTGGCTCTTTCAGGCAAACGCTGTAACTCAGCGTCGTATTTATCACGCTGACGATTCAGCTTCGCTGCTTGCTTACGAAGCTGAAGTTGGCTCTGAGCTAAAGTCCGCCTAATGTTGCTCTTGATATAATCGATTCGATCCTTGCGTGACTGCACAGCTTCCGTGGTTTCGCGATTAGACCGCTCCACTCGGCGCAGATCAAACAACATAGTATTCAACTCGCCGAGTTGTTGTGAAAGTTGCGCATCGGCAAGCGTAATCAAACCAGGAATGCTTTCTTCTATAGTAATGTCTTCGCGTGAAGCCAAACTTCCGCGTTCCACCATAGCCGATAAATCTTCCAATAATTGCTGTTTATCAGCAAGAAGCTGTTGCTCTTCCTCAAGCTTTTCAACACGGCCTTTTAACTCGGCCACATTTGACCGAACGTCATATGTTTTTGTCCTCTTTACAAAATTCTGCAAGTCTTTCGCAGCGCCTTGTAAGTTTTGACCGTTTTCACCAAGCTGCTGATCTAAAAACTGTAATGTCTTAGCATATCCAGCTTGCTTTTGCAGCAGTTTTTCTTGTAAATAAACTGTATCAATCTTATTAACAATAGCTCGCGCCTTAGCAGGATTAAACTCTTGAAAGGAAATTTGAATAGTGTTTGCGCTGGGGTTTACTATTTCAACTAACAAATTGCGGTCAAGATAACCGTTTATAGCACCTTCGTCATTGATTATAAAATGATATTTACGCTCTAAAACATTCTTATTAAAGAAATAGCTAGGACGAACTATTATAGTCATCCCCTCAATTTGAAAAGGCTGATTTAATATATGCTCTGAAATAAATTCTCGACCTCCTGCTAAATAATTAAGTCGGAATCTCTGAGAACCAATGAAATCTAAATTAAATTTAGTATTGTAAATTACTTCACCTTTGTACTCTACGCGGAAAGGTGAAATACCATATAATTCCGACTCCAACACTGTTCCTTCTTCGTAATAGTTTACTTTTAGATCTAAAGAATCACGTAGCCGACGATAAATAATATTTGATTTTATTAGCTCGACTTCTCCTGACAGTTTATTTATACTTTTTTGATTATCAACACTTGATCCAAGTGGCCCGCCTAATCCTAATGCTCCAGCTTCGGTTTTCTCATCTATTTTTAGAATAGATGATGAGCGGTAAATTGGTTTCGTATAGCGCAGGAATAACCAAGACCCTGTTAAGCCAAGCCCAACTAACAGTATTAGCCAGAGCAAGCTGCGTCTCGCCACTAACAGCAGTGTATCAAAGTCTAACCCGTCACCTTCATCTGTTAGTTCTGGTTCGGTAATTGGTGTATTCACACCCCCACCGGTCGCATTACGGATTAGCTCTTCAAGCTCGGCGTTTTCGTTAACAGCCATTTAGTGAAATAAGGAAATTCAGTGTAGACAATTATATTAAACAGCAGCTAACCCGCTAAGCTCACTTAAAATGTTCGACTAATACTAATAATAGCGAGGAGGGTACCAACAAGTACACTTGTCAAGCTTATTACCGGACTAGCATCAGTTAAAGCGTCAGAGAAAGGGCGACGTACAGGCTCGATATAAATGATATCATTGGGTTCAACCTGAATGTTAGCACGACGCATACCGTTTATTGTAGTTAAGTCTATTTGTTCTACCTGAGGGTTTTTTAAATCACCGCGGATAATACGGATATTGGAAGCTTTACCACCAGAGCGATAAAGAGATGTTCCACCTCCGCCATTGCCATCAATACCGCCTGCAGCAGCTAACACTTCTATTAAGTTCATATTGTCATTCACCAATGGTATAATTCGGCCACCAACTGATCCCAACACTACCACTCGGCTATTTGTCACACGAGTAACGACAAATACTCCTTTGTAGAATTCTTCATAGCGCACTTTCAGCAAACTATCCGCTTGTAATAAAGTGTAGCCAGTTATGCTAACTCTATTTATTAAAGGCAAACGCACCGTACCATCAGTTTGCACCGTAAACTCTGAATCCCCAGCCTGTGTGGGCTGCCCTGTGCCTGTTGCTAGCGTACGGCTTCCATTGGTTCCCGTAGGCAACATACCTGCAGGGGCACCAAACTGCAGTTCTCCATTAGGATCGATAATTCGTTCACCGTTATTTGTATACACCCGCACAGCCAACAAATCGTTCGGCTGAATAATATAGTTCCGATTTACCCGATTTACTACACCGCGTAGTCGGGTTGTATCCAACCCTTTACCGTCACTGAGCCGGAACATAGTGCGCTGGTTATAAACACGGGTTGTACCGCATGCAGATAGCAACAGCAGAATTGGTATGCACAGCACCCAAAGGCGAGAAAGGGAATAGAAGGCAAATTGTTGCATGCAGGCAAGAAACCGGAAAAATGAAAGGACGCGCCCTATATAGAGCCGCGTTTAGTCAAGTAAAAATCAGCTAAAAACCCTCAAAGTAACCCAATTGGTACGCCCTTTCAAAATTGCTGTCTCTAGCCGAAATCCTATACCTAACTGGAGACAAGCCAAAATCGTACCTTTATGAACCCAAAATTACCCCCGTCTAGTTACTACTCTAAATTCCCACCCTTCTTACTCTTTCGCTCATGGAACTGGTCGCTACTGAAAACCAGACAATGATTGCCCAAATGGTGCGTGACTTCGGCGCGCATCATATTAGACCCCACATGATGAAGTGGGACGAGTCTCAAGAATTTCCTCTTGATATTTTCCGCAAGTTAGGCGAGCTAGGCTTAATGGGCGTGCTAGTACCGCTGGAATATGGTGGCGCTGGTTTCGGCTACACGGAATATGTCACGGCTATTGCTGAATTATCGAAGATTGATGGCAGCATTGGCTTAAGCATGGCGGCTCATAACTCGTTGTGCACTGGCCATATTTTGCAACATGCCTCTGAAGCCCAAAAATCTAAATACCTGCCAAAGCTAGCATCGGGCGAGTGGATCGGTGCCTGGGGCCTGACCGAGCCTAATACTGGCTCTGACGCTGGCAACATGCGTACTGTCGCCGTTGAGGACGGAGAGTACTATGTATTGAATGGAGCTAAGAATTTTATTACTCACGGCAAGAGTGGCAACGTAGCCGTGGTAATTGCCCGCACAGGTGAAGTTGGCGATTCGCATGGAATGACGGCTTTTATTGTAGAACGCGGCACTCCGGGCTTCACTGCTGGCCGCAAAGAAGACAAATTGGGCATGCGTGCTTCCGAAACTGCGGAAATGATTTTCACTGATTGCCGCATACCAAAGGAAAACGTAATCGGCAACATTGGTGACGGATTCGTGCAGTCGTTGAAAGTGCTTGACGGCGGACGTATTAGCATTGCCGCCCTGAGTTTAGGTATTGCGCAAGGCGCCTACGAAGCTGCCTTGCAGTATTCGAAAGAGCGTCATCAATTCAATCAGCCCATCAGTAATTTCCAAGGTATTGGGTTTAAGCTAGCTGACATGGCTACTGAAATAGAAGCAGCATCCTTGCTTACTTACCGAGCTGCTGATATGAAGGACCGTGGCCTTAATGTGAACCGGGAATCAGCAATGGCCAAATTATATGCTTCAGAAGTGGCAGTTAGAACTGCGAATGAGGGCGTTCAAATTTTCGGGGGCTATGGCTACACAAAGGACTACCCTGCCGAGAAGTTTTACCGTGACGCCAAGCTTTGCACGATTGGCGAAGGCACTTCCGAAATTCAAAAACTGGTAATTGCTCGTACGCTTCTTAAATAAGAAATAAGGATTTTGCGGATTTTAAGCAGATTTCGGTGGTTACTACGAGCTTAAGTTTTGAAATCTGCGTAATCCATTTTTAATCTGTGAAATCCGTGATTATCTTTGCGGCCCTTCAAAGCTGAGTTTTCAACCCCATTGACATATGATCATCGTACAAATCAAAGAGAACGAGTCGGTTGACCGCGCGCTTAAGCGGTTTAAAAAGAAGTTTGAGCGCACTGGTGTGCTGAAAGAATTGCGTCGCCGCACGTTCTTCCAGAAGCCTTCTATCACCAACCGCAAGCAGAAGCAAAAGGCCATCTACAAGCAGGTGACCTACGGCAACGACGCTAACTCGTAGTCCTTCTTTTCGTTACGGATCAAACCGGCTAACCTGCTTTGCAAGCGTGTTAGCCGGTTTTTTCGCGTCTTAGAGTTTCGGTTTTTTTACTGCGTTGAAATCCATACATTGGTTGTCTAGCCTTAGCGGCTTGCACCTAATGCATGGATTTATTTTTTAATTACCTCCGGTCTGAGCGGCGATACAGCTCACACACGCTTTTGTCGTACCAGACGGATTTGCGGCAGTTTGCGGACTATCTAAAGTCAACTTACGAACTCACTGACTTAGCGCAGGCCGACCATACACTTATCCGGTCGTGGGTGGTACAGTTGATGCAACAGGACTTAGATCCGCGCACCGTCAACCGCAAGATTGCGTGCCTCCGCTCCTACTTCAAGTTTCTGCTGACTACCGGCGTGATAGGGCGTAATCCGATGCTGCGCATCAAGGCACCCAAAATGGCCAAGAAGCTACCGGAGTTTGTACCAGAGGACAGTTTGAACGGGCTGCTTAACTCTTTTGAATTCCCCGACACCTTTATTGGTGCCCGTGACCAACTGGTGCTGGAACTACTCTACGGCACGGGTATCCGTTTATCAGAACTTATTGGTATCACGCCTGATGACGTGAATCTGCATGGCAACACAGTGCGCGTGACAGGCAAAGGCAACAAGCAGCGACTAGTTCCGCTAAACAAATCTTTGGTGGCTGTGATAGAGCGCTATATAGCGTTTCGCAAACGCGAAATACCTAATCCCGACAACACCCACGCGGCGCTCCTCGTTACAGACAAAGGTGAGCCGATGTATGAAAAGCTCGTTTATCGAACTGTAAAGCACTATTTAAGTCAGATAACTACAGCCTCTGCCCAGCAACACCCCCACGTACTGCGTCAT
The DNA here is from genome assembly GCF_029433095.1 of Hymenobacter sp. YC55. Lineage (GTDB taxonomy): Bacteria > Bacteroidota > Bacteroidia > Cytophagales > Hymenobacteraceae > Hymenobacter. Next base: position 812,474 of record NZ_JARNTX010000002.1, on the reverse strand, counting down.
TCCTTTGCCACGCATTTGCTCAACAAAGGTGCCGACCTCAATGCTATCAAAGACTTACTCGGACACGCTAATCTAGCTGCTACTCAGGTCTACACGCATTTGTCGATTGACAAACTTAAATCCGTTTTTGAACAGGCCCATCCAAAGGCCTGAGTTGTGTTCCTTTTTCTACTTTAACCCCTACTACAGATGAAAGTACAGATGCATTCGGTGCATTTCGATGCCGACCAAAAACTGCTCGACTTCATCCAGAAGCGCCTCGATAAGCTTGAAACCTTCTATGACCGAGTCACAGAGGGTGAGGTGATTTTGAAGCTGAACAACAAAGATGGAATTGACAACAAAACCGTAGAAATTAAGCTATTCGTGCCAGGTGCTACGCTTTTTTCCCAAGAAGACGCTGCTTCGTTTGAAGCCGCGGCCGATGCGGCAGCAGACGGATTGAAACGGCAAATCACAAAGCACAAAGAGAAAATAACCAGCCATTAGGCTATAGCTGTAGTTAACATCGGCCGCGTTTACGCCGCATCAAAAAGCCCCGCCTGATATACCAGGCGGGGCTTTTTGATGCGGCAATCCAAAGCTATTTAGTATAAGCTTCCGCTTGATCTAAATTTTACAAACCGAATTCGGCTTTGATCTTATCCACGTAGTCGAGCTTCTCCCAAGTGAAAGTTTCCACAGTGCGAGTAGAACCATCGGCACCCTGCACCTCTTTGGTACCAGGTTGACGGCCCATGTGACCGTAGGCAGCTGATTCAGCGAAGATTGGGTTGCGTAGACCTAAGCGCTGTACGATAGCATAGGGCCGCAAGTCGAACAGCATCTGTACTTTCTCGGCTATCTGGCCGTCCGTCAACTTCTGGCCGTTGGCGCCGGTAGCTTTCGTAGTGCCATACGTAGTTACGAACACACCCACTGGCTGAGCCACACCAATAGCGTAGGCTACCTGTACGAGTACTTGGTCGGCAACGCCAGCAGCTACAAGGTTTTTGGCAATGTGACGGGTAGCATAAGCAGCCGAACGGTCTACCTTCGAAGAGTCTTTGCCCGAGAAAGCACCACCACCGTGCGCACCTTTACCACCGTAGGTATCCACAATGATCTTACGGCCGGTTAGACCGGAGTCGCCGTGAGGGCCGCCGATAACAAACTTACCGGTAGGGTTGATGTGGTGAATGATGTCGGCGGTGAACAACTTCTGCACATCGGCGCCAAGCTGGGCTTTAACGCGGGGAATCAGAATGTTCTTGATATCGTCGGAAATGACGGACAGCATTTTTGCTTCGTCGGTATCGAAGTCGTCGTGCTGCGTGCTCACAACGATGGTTTCAATGGCCTCGGGCGTATTGTCGTCGGCGTAGCGGATGGTTACCTGGCTTTTGGCATCGGGCCGGAGGTAAGTCATTTCCTTACCTTCGTTGCGGATCTTCGACAACTCCTGCAGCAAACGGTGCGAGAGGTCGAGCGCCAACGGCATGTAATTTTCTGTCTCTTTGGTGGCGTAGCCGAACATCATGCCCTGGTCGCCAGCACCTTGCTCCTCGTCGCGGGCGCGCTCAACGCCTTGGTTGATGTCGGGCGACTGTTCGTGCAGACGGTTCATCACCTCGCACGTGTCGGCGTTGAACAGATATTCAGGCTTGTTGTACCCGATGCGGCGGATAACCTCACGAATAATAGGCTCGGCTTCTACGTGGGCTTTCGACTTGATTTCGCCGGCTACCAGCGCGAAATCTGTTGTAACGAGGGTTTCGCAGGCGACCTTGGAAGAAGGATCTTGGCGCAAATACTCGTCGAGAATGGCGTCAGAAATCTGGTCGGCTACTTTATCGGGGTGGCCTTCCGAAACAGATTCGGAAGTAAACAGGTACGGCATCAGTAGTAAATAAATGTTCAGCAGACGGGGCCGGTAGCCCCCGCCCTGCCACAGGGCAGGGCCACAAAGCTAGTATTTAGTTGGGAGTTGTGACAACTTGAGCTTTTAGAAATATTCCACTTCACATATTGATAAAACGAGAACTGTTGCGCAAAAAGCCTTTTCCAATCAATTTCCAGTACCACCACCCGTTGAAGCGCTCTTCAAATTTGTTTCAAACAATTTGAGAATACGGCGGTATTCGTCGGTCCACGAGCTTGGCTCTACGAAGCTGTGGTCTTCAACGGGATAGACGGCCAACTCCCAATTTTCCTTTTTCAGCTCGATAAGGCGCTGGCTGAGACGCACAATGTCTTGAAAATGGACGTTGGTATCGACCATACCGTGGCACATGAGCAGGGCACCCTTCAGGCCAGCAGCGTAATTGATGGGCGAAGACCGAGCGTAGGCCAATGAGTCGTTGTAGGGCTCGTTGAGAATGTTGTCGGTGTAGCCGTGGTTGTAATGCGCCCAGTCCGTGACGGAACGTAACGCGCCCCCGGCCCGGAACACATCAGGCTGCGTGAACATGGCCATCAAGGTGATAAAGCCCCCATAAGAACCACCATAGATACCGATGCGCTGTGCACTAACGCCGTATTTCTGGGTAAGAAGCTTAGCCCCATCTACGTGGTCTTGCAGATCCAGCCCGCCCATGAAGCGGTAAATACCCGTGCGTACGTTGCGACCATACCCGGCCGAACCGTGGTAGTCGATGTCGAGAACGGTGTAGCCTTTGTCGACCAACAGGTTGTGGAACATGTATTCGCGGGAGTATTGGCTCCACCACTTGTGCGCATTCTGTAGGTAGCCAGCACCGTGTACAAATATGACGGCTGGCCCCTGCGCCTGAGGCGTAGCAGGACGGTAGAGTCTGGCGTATACATCAGTACCGTCCTGAGCCTTGAAGCTAATGACTTCGGGCTTGCGCCAAGGGTAGCTTTCAAACTCGGGGGTTGTGCTGTGGGTAAGCTGGCGCATGGAGCCACCGGTACCGTTTTGCTTGTTGGGCAGCACATACAGTTCCCAAGGCGAGTTGGAGGAGCTGTAGCGCACGGCCAATAGCTTTTCGTCGGGCGAAACGGTTACTTCGTTGCCCCCAACAAGGCTTGTGATTTGGTGCAGCGGGCCACCTTCTACACGCATGTGGTAGAAGTGTGTCTCGCCAGGGTGGGTGGCGTTGGACGTCAAATACCAGGTTTTTTTGTCGCGGCTAAGTTGAGCTTTCTGAATTTCAAACTTCCCGCTGGTTAAGGCTTTTTTCTGGCCAGACACTGCGTCCACGGCATAAAGATGGGAGTAGCCGGTTTCCTCGCTCTGAAACCAGATGCGCCGGTTGTCGAGCCAGCCCACGTTGCCTTCGTCGTAGCCGATGCCGGGGCCGTTGATCCACGCTTCGTCGCGCTGCCGGTCTAGCAGCCTGAGTTTCTGAGTGGCCGGGTCCAAGGCGACTATCCACCGGTCTTTGTTGTCGGCGGAGCGTACAACCAAAAATGCCTGCTGACCATCTTCCGACCAGAAAGGGCCGTAGGGCCGAACACGCCGCGTTTGGGAGGCCAATTTTTGCTTGCGGGCGGCAGTAGCTTTGCTGGAATCGGCGGCTTGAGGTGTTTTTGCCGGCAGCTGGTATTCTTTGCGGTAGGCGGGCTGATCATCAAGCCCTTTCAGTTCACGGTAGCCTAAGGTGAAAGTGGTGTCCCGGGCTACGTCGTAAATACCCATCTCATAGGTGGTTTGCGGGGCGCCTACCTTGGTACGGGACGAAAGATCTTCGGTGAAACCTGAGGCCGTGACAAAGCTCGGCACTACAGTACCTTTGATTGGGGTAGGCTCTTGCGCCAGCGTATACGTTACATAGCGGCCATCGGGGCTGAGTTGCGCGTCGCGCACGTTCTGTTGGCCGATGTAAATAGCTTTAGGCCGCAGACGAGCCAAAGCCCGCTGCTGTTTCTCCCGCGCTTTCTGGTCTTGGTCGCGCTGCCGGACTACTTCAAACAAAGCCAACTGCTGGGCCCGCAGAAACCGCTCCGACTGGTCGAGCAGCGGATTGCCAGGCTTGGATCCGCGCCGGAAATCGGTACGCTGGGTAGTTTCGCCGGTGATGGGGTCCCAGGTGTAGAGGTTTTGGGCACGGGTGTACACAACCAGTTGGTCGCGCTGAGCGAATGCCGGGTCGGTTTCGCGCTCAGCGGTGTTGGTTATGCGCCGGATTCGCTGGCTTTTCAGGTCGAGCAAGTAGATGTCTCCGTCCTTCTCGTACACTTTGCGCGTGTACTTGGCATCGTAGCGGCCCTCACTGGCCGGCAAGCCGCGTTGCGCTGCCACGCTTACTTTGCGCGGCGTACCGCCCGTGGGAACTACTTGGTAGAGAGAATCACGACGATTCTTTTCGGGGTTCCAGTTGAAGTAAATGTGCTTGCTATCCTCGCCCCAATAGATGCCCGACGGCGACGTGCCAATCCATTGCGCTTGGTCACGCATTATTTTCTCGACGGTAAGCGGACCTAAGCCACCCGCAGGAGCAGCCGGAGTTTGAGCAAGAGCAGGATAAGCGGTGAGCAGTAGCCCAAGACAGGAAAGAAAACGCATCAGTGTGGTAATAAGCGAAACAAGCAGCGCAACCTACGCAATACCGAGCAAGGACACCCTACCTAGGTGGCCGTTGCAAAAAGCAGAACTACTTGCAGCAACAGCAGACTTGTCACAGGCCGCCCTGCTCCCAAGCTTGCAGTTCAGCTTGCAGATTGTGCCGCGCAACGGCATCTAGGCGGGTACGGTACGCGGCGGTCCGATAAAGCACGGGCGTGTTAAGCAGCTTCTCTAGGACCTTGCTGCGGCCCCGCTGGTACAAAGAGTCAGGCACCGATTGATATTCTTGCCGCACCTGCCGAGCGTATTGCCAGTAGTCGGTTTCGGGTGCGCCCAAAATGCCGAGGTCCGCGTCGAGAAACAGCTGCAAGTCTAGATCATCATCGGGTTGCGTTTGGGTGTGGTCTTTGGTTCGCTCGATTAGATAGGCAACGCGCTGCAGCCGGCTTTCGGAGAGCGTAGTGTTGGCCAGAAACTCGGCAGCCAGTTCGGCACTGCGGGTTTCGTTGTCGTCGCGCAAGGGCTCGTACACGGCATCATGAAACCAGACGGCCAACTGCACCACCGTACTATCGTGAAGCGCGGCAGCCTCGGCTTGCACGGCATCAAGCAGTATTTGCACATGCCGTAGCGTGTGGTAGTGTCTACCGGAGGCGCTGTAGGCCGCAACCAACTGCTCGAAGGTTACTGTCCGCTGTTTTTCGTTGGGGAGTAATGGGGCCGTTAGCTGGTGCCATTGGGTGGCGAGGGCAGTGGTCATCCGAGAGAGTTGACTTACGAGGAGAAGATATCAGTTAGCTAAGGAGGTTAGAGTACACTAACACAGCTCAGAATCATGCGGCTTACTTGGCTTACCTTAGTTTGCTAATTCACAGCGTTACTACTTTCTGTGCTAGCTGTTTCCGCGCCGTAAGGGTTTGGGTGCTTTATTTCCAAGTAAAGCTCGGGAGCGGCCAATGGCTGAAAGTTGAACTGCTGATAGAGGCCGTGCGCATCGCGTGTAGCCAGCAGTTGGCGGCGCAGCCCCTGCAACTCGGGGTGTGCCCACACCACTTGCATCAGCCATTTTGAGAGGCTCTGTCCCCGATAGGCAGGCAACACAAACACGTCGCAGAGCCAGGCGAAGGTGGCCCGGTCCGTCACTACGCGGGCAAAACCAGCCAGCTGACCGTCGGGTGCATACAGTCCGAAGTTCAGGGAATTGGCTATGGCTCGCGTTACGGTTTCGAGGGGTATATTTTTAGCCCAGTACGACTCTTCCGTTAAGTATCGGTGAATAACGGCCATCTCTAAGCGGGCTGGATCGGTGCTGATAGAAAATTGGTCGTCGCGACGGTGCTCGGTGTGTGGCATTCTACTTTTCAGGAAATCCGCAGAAAAAGAAATCGTCAGGTAGTTAGCCAAAATTCTCGAAACACTTCACGTACATATTTGCAGCATTAGGGCGTACAATTCTCGGAATAACTAGCGGATAATTTCTTAGGTGTTACAGGGCATTAGCTCATCCATTCTACACTTTTTTGCGTTGATCAGGTTATTCTATATCCCATTCAACTCTAGTCATTTCACTGCCTATGAAATCTTTCGCTACTCTGCTTTTGCTTGGCACTTTGGCGGTTCCGGCCGTCGCTCAGCAAGGCCCAGTGCTGGCTACCTATACTGTTGGCAGCACCACCGTTTCAGCTTCCGCCCTCACCAGCAATCTTGATACGCCTTGGGAGCTACTCTGGGGGCCCGATAATTTTCTGTGGATGACGGAGCGAGGCGGCCGTATTAGTCGCATCGACCCCAACTCCGGCCAGCTACTTCCGCTGCACACCGTGGCCGACGTAACCGAGACGGGTGAGAGCGGCTTGCTTGGCATGGTGCTGCACCCCGATTTTGCTACTTCGCCCTACGTGTATGTGGTGTACAACTACACCGATGCGGGTACACTCAAGGAAAAGCTGGTGCGCTTCACGTATTCTGCCACGGCCAACACGCTCAGCAGCCCACTGGTGTTGCTCGGCAACATCACGGCCGTTACCACGCACAGCGGTTCGCGCCTCCTTATTCTGCCCGACCGCACGCTGCTCATGACCACCGGCGACGCACAACAGCGTTCTGATGCGCAGACGCCCGCTTCGCTGAACGGCAAAATCTTACGGATGAACCTCGATGGCACCGTCCCGAACGACAACCCCATAGCCGGCAGCATGCTGTATACGCTCGGTCACCGCAACCCCCAAGGCCTGACGCGGGCACCCTCGGGCCGCATCTACAGCTCGGAGCACGGCGAAAACATCGAAGATGAGGTGAACTTAATAGAGGTGAACCGCAACTATGGCTGGCCCACCGTGGAAGGCTTGTGCAGCACGCCTGCCGAGCAAACTTTCTGCACCGCCAACAACGTGCGGGAGCCGCTTGCCACCTACACGCCTACCCTAGCGGTAAGTGGCCTCACTTACTACAATCATCCGGCTATTCCGGGATGGAACAACTCCCTGCTGATGCTGAGCCTGAAAGCGGGCACCTTCAAGCAGTTACAGCTTAATACTGCTGGCGACCGAGTGGACAGCCAAAACGACCTGTGGGTTGGCACCTATGGTCGGCTGCGTGCCGTGTGCGTGTCGCCGCAAGGGCGGGTGTACGTGGGCACCAGCAACCGTGACGGCCGCGGCACCCCAGCGGCCACCGACGACCGAATTTTGGTGCTAGAAAACCGGGCCTATATACCAGCAGCCGTAAAAAACGGTGCGTCAAGCCTGCTACAACTGTGGCCTAATCCCGCTACCCAAACTGTTGCGGTGCGGTTGCCGGCCGCTGCCCGTGCTTCCAACACTATTCAATTGCGCGACGTGCTAGGCCGTACCACGCGTAGTATCCAACTGGCCACCGGTCAACAAGAGGTAAGCCTGGATTTGAACGGTCTGCGAAGCGGCATCTATATGGTACAAGCACAACTAGGCGATACGCGGTACACGCGCCGCTTAGTTGTAGAGTAAGCAGGACCTGTCTACTCGGGTAAGGATTGTCCGGCCTGTTAGCACCGAATCTTGCTAGTCCCCACGAAAAAGGGCCACGTTGAGCGTGGCCCTTTTTCGTGCGTGAGGTAAGGCCGTCAGTGTATTGGTAAGCCGTGATAAGGTCGAAGCTGATCTGGTATCAAGGCAACACTATTGCCCTGTGGCTCCAGTCTAACTCAAGCTTATAGCGTTGCTGGAAGCCTGCTGCAGAACCAATAAAGTAGATTTCAAGGGTTAGCTCTTAAATGAGGCGCGTAAACGAAAACTATTTTGCGAGCTAACAAGTATTTATACTGTCTTAAAAATAATTTTAGACACATCTAAAACTGCTATATTGTGTCTTCTTTAGTGCCTGATTCTATGCCCCTTGTTACTGAAACTCCACCGGCGCCACCACTAGCAGTACCCGCAGCAGAAACGGGATGGCGGCGGGCACGTAGTGGCAACTCCTTAAGCGAAGTATACGCCAGCATCCGAGTACCCGCTCAAAACGCCTCGTTTTGGCGTAAGCTATTAGCCTTCTGGGGGCCGGGCCTCATGGTAGCGGTAGGCTACATGGACCCCGGCAACTGGGCCACCGACCTGGCTGGTGGTTCCCAATTCGGCTATACGCTGCTATCCGTCATCTTGGTTTCCAATTTGTTTGCCATGCTGCTCCAGCACCTGGCGGCCAAGCTAGGCATTGTGACGGGGCGCGACTTGGCACAAGCTTGCCGCGACCATTACTCGAAGCCGGTGGCTATGGTGCTGTGGTTCCTGTGCGAAGTGGCCATTGCCGCCTGCGACTTGGCTGAGGTTATCGGTTCGGCCATTGCCCTGAACCTGCTGTTTGGGCTGCCTCTTACCTGGGGCGTGGTGCTTACCATCCTCGATGTGTTTGTGGTGCTGCTATTTCAGAGCCGCGGGTTCCGCGTGTTAGAAAGCATAGTGGCCGGCTTGATTGTGGTGATTTTCGGCTGTTTTCTCTACGAAATCATTGTGTCGCGACCCGACTGGTTTGGTATTGCGGCCGGACTCGTGCCGCAGCCACAGGTGGTCACCAACCCCAAGATGCTCTACATTGCCATCGGCATTCTGGGTGCTACCGTGATGCCGCACAACCTGTATCTGCACTCCAGCATCGTGCAGACGCGCGCCATTGAACAGACCGAGAGTGGCAAGCGCATGGCCATCAAGTTTGCTACCATTGACTCGACGGTGGCGCTGTTCATGGCCTTCTTTGTGAACGCTGCTATTCTGATTACGGCTGCGGCGGCCTTCCACCGCAATGGCCACCACGACGTAGCCGACATCAGCGACGCGCATAAGCTTCTGGCCCCGGTGCTCGGTGCCGGAGCGGCTAGTGCGGTGTTTGCAATAGCGCTGCTAGCCTCCGGTCAAAACTCAACGCTGACCGGCACGCTGGCTGGCCAAATTGTGATGGAAGGCTTCCTCAACCTTAAGCTGAAGCCTTGGCTGCGCCGCCTCATTACGCGCGGTATTGCAGTACTGCCCGCCCTGATTGTAACCATGAAATACGGCGAAAAAGGTACTGGTCAGTTGCTGGTGCTCAGCCAAGTAATCTTGAGTTTACAGTTAAGCTTCGCGGTGGTGCCGCTGGTACTATTCACGGGCAGCAAAGACAAAATGGGCGTTTTCGTAAACCGGCCGTGGGTCCAGATTACGGCATGGATTGTATCGGGTATCATCATTGCCCTGAACGCATACTTGCTGTACGAAACGTTCTTCGGATAACCTTGCAATGCGTGGAGCCTGACCGGCTACCACGCATTTTTTTGACTTTACTTTTAGGTTAGTCTAAATATTTTTTTCAACCCAGCTCAAAGACTGCATACGTCTGTTTTGCTATCACCCTTCCCTCGCTATGAAGCTTGCTTACTTCGCACAGATTCTTGCTGCTTTGCTGCTACTTAGCGAAGCTGCTTCGGCTCAAACGGCTACGGGCACTATTCAGGGCAGAGTGTTGGCAGGCCGCAAAGGATTGGAGCTAGCCACCGTAGCTATTCCGGGCACTACCCTGGGCACTTCTACCGATGCGCAAGGCCGGTACGAGCTACAGGAGGTGCCTGCCGGCACGCATACGGTGGTTTTTTCTAGCGTAGGCTATCAGCTTCAGCGGCGGCAGCTAACCATCACGGCCGGACAAGCCACCGAGACCACAGTTGAACTCACAGCTGTGCCTGCGGCGCTGGCGGAAGTGGTAGTGACGGGGGTGAGCCGGGCTACTGAAGTCCGCAAAAGCCCGGTGCCTATTGCGGTGCTTAGCAAGCGCGAGGTGAACCTCAACAGCAATGGCAACCTGATTGACGCGGCCGTGAAAGGAGTACCTGGGTTAAGCGCCGTGACAACCGGTCCCAACATCTCCAAGCCTTTCATTCGGGGCTTAGGCTACAACCGGGTGCTTACCCTTTACAATGGTCTGCGCCAAGAAGGCCAGCAGTGGGGCGACGAACACGGCATCGAAATCGACCAGTACGATATCGACCGGATAGAGGTGGTAAAGGGTCCGGCCAGCTTGATATATGGGTCCGATGCAGTGGCCGGCGTCATCAACATGTTGCCGCGTCTGCCCACTGGTTCGGCTGGCCAGCTGCACGGCGACGCCATAACCGAGTATCAAACCAACAACAACCTGCTGGGTACTTCCGTGGGGTTGAACTACAACAAAGACGGCTGGCAATACGCAACACGGGGTTCTTACCGCTTGGCAAAAGCCTACCGCAACGCCCTGGAAGGACGCGTGTATGGCACCGCTTTCCGGGAGCTAAACCTGACGGCCATGGCCGGGGTGGAAAAAACCTGGGGCTCCACGCACCTCTACGCCACGCTCTACGACAACCATCAGGAAATTCCGGATGGCAGCCGTGACTCGCTAAGCCGACAATTTACCCGGCAGGTAGCAGAAGGCGACCAAGACGACATCAAGAACCGACCCCTGGTGCCCACGGCCGACCTAAACACTTACCGCATCAACGCGCTGCACCAGCGCATTCAGCACTATCGGCTCTTGAACCGCACGCGGCTGAAACTAGGAGCCGGCGAACTACAGGCCCTGCTGGGCGCGCAGCAAAACGTGCGCCGCGAGTACAACCACCCAACGGCGCCCACACAAGCGGGTTTGGGCGTAGTCTTGAACACCTACAACTACGACTTGCGCTACGCCGCTCCTGCCTGGCAGGGCCTGGAAACAACCTTGGGCTTAAACGGCATGTACCAAACCAACCGCAACCGCGCCGCCACCGACTTCCCTATTCCCGACTACTCGCTAGCTGATGTCGGTGGCTACGTCTACGTAAAGAAAACCTTCGGTAAGCTCGACCTTTCCGGTGGTATTCGTTACGATACCCGCCTGCTGAAGTGGGCCGACTTTTATGTAGGCACCGACTCTGTTACTGGGTTCAGCCGGCAACTCCCCGCAGCCGAGGCCAACGGTACCGACCCGCAGTTTTCCGCTTTTCGGACGCGTTACCGAGGCATTTCGGCAAGTGTGGGCGCCACTTATACCCTCACCGAGCGGGTGTTGCTGCGGGCCAACGTAGCGCGGGGCTACCGGGCACCCAACATCACGGAAGTGGGCTCCAACGGCCTCGACCCCGGCGCGCACATTGTGTATCTGGGCAACCGCAGCTTTGGACCCGAGTTTAGCTTGCAGCAAGATTTGGGCGTAAGCGCTTACCTACCCGATGCGGAAGTAAGCGCCAGCGTGTTCAATAACGCCATCGACAACTACATCTACCAAGCCCGCCTCAACGACGCTGATGGGCAGCCGGTGGTTATTGTACCCGGCAACGCTACCTACCAATATCAGCAAGGTCGGGCCCGGCTCTACGGAGCTGAAATAACGGTAAATCTGCACCCGAAGGCGCTGCCTGCATTGGCTTTCAACAACAGCTTGGCTTATGTAACCGGGCTCAACAAAGAAGCTAGCTTGCTGGAAACCAACGGCGCAGCGGCCAAGTATCTGCCATTTATTCCGCCACTGCGCACCCGCTCTGAAGTGCGCCTAAGCAGCCAGCAAGCGTGGGGGCACCTGACGAATACCTACGTGCGGGCAGTGCTAGATTACAATGCCACCCAAAACCGCTTTTACGCCGTCGATAATACCGAAACCCGAACGGCTGGCTATGCTTTGGTGGGGCTAGGTGCAGGCACCAGCCTCACGGGTGGCCCCACCAAGCGCGAAATTGTGCAGCTGTTTGTGCAGCTCGACAACGTGTTCGATAAAGTATACCAGTCGCACCTTAACCGACTGAAATACTTCGAGTACTATGCGGCTTCTCCCACGGGTCGGCGGGGCATCTACAACCAAGGGCGCAACCTGAGCTTGAAAGTAATTGTCCCATTTTAATCGGTTTTAATGGTTCTTCGTAGAAGGCGCACTACTCTCTCCTACCACACTTAACCATGTCTTACCGTTACTTACTGTTAGGGCTGCTGCTCTTGGGCTTTCGGGCCGAAGCGCAGGAAGACCCCGAGAAGCCCAGCCCCTACGACTCGGCTCATTTCGACCTGTTTCATCCGGTGCCGCGCAACCGCCTGCGCCCCCTCCGTCCCGACCGACCCGGCGTTACGGAAAGCCCCTTCACCGTAGATGCTGGCCACTTTCAGGTGGAAATGGACGGCTTGCGGCTCATCAACAGCCGCGACGACGACCAGCGCAGCCGCGAATTCAAGGCGGCTTATAGCAATCTTAAGCTTGGCTTGAGCCGTCGCACAGACATTCAACTGGAAGTGCCACTCTACAAAATAAGCAAGGACCGCACCGTCGGCGAGTCGGATTGGGAGCGCCACACCGGCTTTGGCGATATGGCGCTACGCGTGAAGCACAACTTTCTCGGCGACGACCAAGACGGCCCAGTTGCCACGTCGATAGTAGGCTACGTGCGCTTTCCGACCGGTGGCCAAACCGGAAGCGGCGCGGCAGAATACGGCTTAATTGTGCCCGTCAATATCGAGCTGCCGCACAAGTTCAACCTCGACTTCCAGTTGGAATCAGACCTGGAATACGACCGGGAGATAAGCCGCCGTTATGTGCAGCTGATGCCTTCCATTGCCCTCGACCACGAATTCACCGATGTGTTTTCTTTCCTGGTGGAAGGCGTAACGCAGTGGGATACCAAGCACGACGGCTGGCGCACTTCGGTCAACGTGGCCCCCATCTTCACCATCAACGAAAACCTTCAACTCGACTTCGGAGCGCACTTCGCATTAAAACGCGAAACCGACCGGGAATTCTTTATAGGCTTCTCGTTTCGTCGCTGAAGTCAAGTGCCACCAAGTGGTTAGCTGAGGTAGCTACTACTTGCTTATAGCCCAAAAAAAGCCCGCAGTTGCTAGCAGCTGCGGGCTTTTTTTATGTATCTATGTTAGGCTTGGCTACCGGTCTGTCATCAGGGAGCGAGAATGAGCTTTCCAGTCGGTGATAAACCAGGTGATAACCGACACAGCCCCCAAAAGCCAGAACAGACCACGTTCGGCACCTGCCTGCGGAAACTTGAACAAGAACGGCGCTGCCAGCAGGAGTACCCCCGTCATTAAATCAAGCCAGCCATGAATTTGCAGCGGCACTATCCGGATCAGGCCGAGCTTGAAATCGGTTAGTAAGGTTAGAACTAGGTAGCCGCCCGCCATTACAAAACAGGCAGTATCAATGGCGGGCTCTAAATCAAGGACGATGGGCGCCATGGCCAGGACAGTAATAAACATTACATCCACAACGCCGTGGGCGGTAGGTGATAGGATTTTCATCGGGAACAGTGTAGGAAGGTAAAACCATGCTATTTCGTACGGCATGCGCTGCGCAAGGATATTGTCGACCTTCCGCTAAACAGTGCCTACAAAAAAGCCCGGCTGCTAATGAGCGCCAGGCTTTTGGGTGTGCTACTTATTCTAGCACTAGTGGTTCGGCATCATCGAGTTGTGCGCGCTAGCATGCGTGTTAGCCCGCCAGTCGGTAAGCATCCACGAACCTAGGAACAGGATGCCCATACCCATAAAGAAGTTGCGAGCCACTTGGCTATCGTCGCTGAAGCCAAACAGGAAAGGTGCGGCCAGCAACATCAGGCCGCTTACTAGCTCTAGGCCGCCGTGGATTGGGAACGGAATCATGCGGGCCACGCCCATTGGGAAGTCGGTCAGCAGCGTGATTACCAAGTAGCCAGCGGCCAAGATGTAACAGACGGTGGCGTAGGTTCCGTCGAAGTTGAAGATGGTGGGGGCCAGGGCAAACAAGGCAATGGTACCGTAGTCGAGCATGCCGTGCATGCGGGGTGATATTACTTTCATGGCGTAGTTTTAAAGTTAAAGTGGGGAAGGAAATGTTATGCCCTTTCTACGCCCGTCTTACACAAAGGATATTGTTGAGCTACTGATATTTAGGTTTAATTTTATGGTTTTTAAGTGAAACCTTTGCCTACCGTTCTGCTTACACCAAGCCTTGCAGCCGCTGAAATTCCTGGCCCAAAATTGCTTTGTCGTCGGCTTGCAGCCAGTCGTGCAAAATGGTAGCGTAGAGGCTGCGGAAGTCGAGTTGGTGGCGCAGGTCGCCGTCGAGTAGGTTCTCTAGGTCGGGGGCATTGTTGAGGACACCTTTTTGCTGCAAGCCTCCACCGAGCAGCAGCACGTTGTTGGCGGTGCCGTGGTCGGTGCCGTTGCTGGCGTTTTGGGTTACGCGCCGACCGAATTCCGAAAATACCAGTACCAGCGTGTCGTCGAAATTACCAGCCTTTTGTAGGTCTTCGGCAAATGAAGCCAACCCATCCGACAAGTCGCCGAGCAGTTTACCTTGCTGTTCCCGCTGCCGCACGTGCGTATCGAAGCCGGTCAGTGACACATAAAACACGCGCGTGTCAATGCCCGAGTTGATTAGCTCCGCCGTGGTTTTCAGGTTGCGGCCAAACTCGGTAGTAGGGTACGCAACGCTGGACTTATACACCTTGGCGGTCTGGTACAGATAATCGGCCGAGGACGCAGTTTCGGCCAGCGTCTTGTACAAGTAGTCTAGTTCTGACAAGGCCCCGACGGGCTTTTCGCCGCTCAGCTGCGCAATAAATCGGTTCTGCGTTATCTGATGAAATTTTTCGGGGTTCTTTAGCGCCAATCCTTTGCGTAGCTCGCCTTTCATAGCCAAGCTGAGGGTGTCGTCTACTTCCAGGCCGTTGTATGGCACCTGGCAAGCCGAGCAGTTCGAGTCGAGGTAGCGGCCGAGCCAGCCGGTGCTCAGGTACTGGTCGGAGGCCGAACCGCTCTGCCAGATGTCCATGGAGCGGAAGTGCGACCGGTCAGGGTTGGGGTAGCCCACGGAATTCAGCACAGCTACGTGGCCCTGGTCGTAAAGGCTCTTCAGGCGCGTCATGCTGGGGTTCAACCCAAGGTCTCTGTCCAAAGCCAGCACTCCACTCTGCTCCCGGATGCCAAGCGTGGGGCGGGCTTTGTAGTACAGGTCGTTGCGGTACGGGACAATGGTGTTCAGGCCATCATTGCCGCCGCCGAGCTGCACTACTACCAGCCGGCGGCCATTGGCATCGGCCAGTTTCTGCAGGCCCTGGCGGTCCAGTGCGTGCAGAAATTTCGGCACGAACAGCAAGCTGCTGGCCAGCACGGAAGTCTTTAGAAAGTCGCGGCGGGAGGTAAGCATAAAGTAGTTTGTCTTGTCATTCCGACGCAGGAGGAAGCTGAATTAGCTGGTTCAACTGTTTTATTCAGATTCCTTCTGCGTCGGGATGACACGTTGGTTTACATCAACTGATACTCAGGCAAACTCAGCAGGCTGGTAATCATAGCCCGCAAGCGTCCTTCGGCGGGCGCAGTATCAGCCGCTTTCTGAATCAGGACTAGATTATCGGGGCGGATGGGCGCTTGCAGCATAAACTCGCTAAGCTTGGCGGCATGCTGAGCGGGAGTTGTCTTGGCTAGCAGGGCTTGCACCGGGGCTAGCTGCACGGTGGCTTTCACTTGTTGCCGAAACGTGCGGTCTAGCTTGGAAACCTGCGGCGCAATGTCGTTTTCGTCTTCTTTCAGCGCCACATTAAACTCGGCATTGCGGAGCAGCACCGAGGGCAGTTGCAGCCGGTACAGCAACGACGACGAATCTATCCAGTTGCGGCCACCCGCCCAACCTGCCACATTCGGCGGCTCAAACAAGGTCTGGCCCAAAGCCTTTTGAAATACAACAAGCGGCTTGCTATCTACTAGTTGCAACCCCATCGTCCGCTTGATACCAGCCAGCAATTCAATAGGTGACTTGATGCGTGTACCAACGTTAGCTGCCGCGAAAAACCAATCGGCCGAAAACATCTGCTCCACCAAAGCGCTGATGTCGTAGTTGCTCTTGAAAAACGCCTGCGCCAGCGGCTGAATGTGGGCTAGGTTGGGCGTGTCGTTCACGAAGAAGCGGTACATCTTGGTGGCAATGAACTCGGCGGTGCGGGACTGCTCCAGTATGATGCTCAGCACTTGTTCGCCGTTGAAGTTGCCGGTGCGCCCAAGAAAAGTTTTAGCGCCTTCGTCGTGCTGATTTTCCCGAAACACAAATTCGCCGCGGGCATTATATCCCCACCCGGTAAAGGCGCGGGCCGCTTCCTTCACGTCCGTTTCGGTGTAGTTGCCGCGGCCCATGGTAAACAGCTCCATCACTTCGCGGGCGAAGTTTTCGTTGGGGCGCTGTTTGCGGTTTTGCTGGTTGTTAAGGAATTGCAGCATGGCGGGTTCCTTGCTCACGGCCAGCAGCAAATCACCGAACTTGCCAAGCGCCAACTGCCGGATGGTGTTGTTGAGGTGCAGCGCCGCATCGGGTCGGCGCACGCGGCACGCAAAGTGGCCGTGCCAAAAGAAAGTCATCTTCTCCCGCAGCTGCGCCGCCGAAGTAGCCATCTGGTTTATCCAACCCGTGTTCATAGCGTAAAACGACTGCCGGATGCCATCGTTCTGCATTTTGCGCTGCTGAGCCGTCATGTCCTGCCTGCGCAGCAGGGGCGGTTGATTCTTGCCGCGCCGCACCGCCGACCTATCCGCTAATGCCGCCACGGGAGCTGGCTGCTCCGTACCCGAACTTTTCGCTGTCTGATCGGGCGTCGTCACCATGGTAGTTTGGGGAGTACCCGCGCCCGGCGACACGGTCATGAACGAAGTGAAAGGCTCTCGGTAGTGCATTTCAGGGCTATCGAGCAACTCCACTTGCTCGGAGTCGCGCAGCAGCTGACGCAACGCTTTGCGCGGACTCAAGCCGCTGGCCACGTCTTCGGGCCGCGGCCCAAAACCAGCGCGCCAATACAAATGCTGAAGTTGCTGTTGCGTCGTCATGGCGCTTGGACGCCTGCAACAGGTGGGAGTTTAATGGAGTAGCCTACTCCGCAGACTCGCAAGTGCAACCATGCTAAACGATGAAAGCTGCAAAATACTTAACAACGACGTTGTTGCCCCGTTGCCTCTATTTGACTCCCTTAGCAGCAGCAAATTTTTACCTGGAAAAGCTGAACACTTTTCGCTGCATTACGTCTTAGGTCAGTCCTATAATGCATACTGCTACATGCCTCGGCAGTGATTATCATTCACTCTTTGACTGGAACATAAACAGGGCACCACATTAAAATTGAATTAAAGGATGTTGCTATAAATAGATTTATAGTGCATTTTTACAAATCAATCCAGGATTTCTTATATGAACAGACAACTTGTGACTGTTGTAATACCGGCTTATCTGACGGAACCAACTGAATTAGAGAAGGTTTCACTTACGCAGATTCTGGCTGTTCTGCACAAGCATCCTATCACGTTCATGGTACCTACCGACCTTGATACGACGTGGTACGAAGACTTCTGCCGAGGCAAAGCCGACGTTCATTTTGAAAGGTTCAATTGGAAAGGCCACGAAGCGTACGGTGAGCTATTGCTCAGCCCCGAGTATTACCAGCGCTTCGCTAAGTACGAGTACATGCTGGTGCACCACATGGACTCCTTTGTATTCCGGGATGAGTTAGAGAAGTGGTGTCGCATGGGCTACGACTTCCTGAGTGCGGTTATTTTCCATCCTCAATGGACGGCCATTGTGGATCAGCCTTTCCGGAAGGCCATCGGGTTTGGGGCCCCAGAGTACTTCGGCAACGGCGGTTTTGCCCTCAAGAAAATCGACACTTTCTACCGCATCACCTCGAAGTATAAGTTCTATATCAAGCTTTACAACTGGATCAGGAGGAAGCGTAAGAAGCAGTTGCTGGAAGATCTTTTCGTTATGCAGCACTTCCCTAAGCTTTCCAAGTTCAAGGTGCCGGCTAAGGAACTGGCCCAGAAGTTCGGGGCCGAGTATGTGGAGTGGGAAGAGCAAGATCTGCCATTCAGCAACCAAAACCTCAGCAGTCTTCCCTTCGGTGTCCACGGCTGGATTCAGTTCCACCCGGAATTCTGGAAGCCCAGCATCCGGCAGTTCGGCTACAGCGTTTAAGGCGGCAATAAAACTAGCGGCGTAGCATGAGGCCCTGAGCTTCGTGCTACGCCGCTGGTTTTACGCCAACCTCTTCCGCCGTTTAGAAGCGCGCCCCTAGCACTACCGTTTTCCGGTAGTCCCGCTTTTCGCCACTGTTCGGTTTCAGCAACTCAATCTGCAATACATAGTAGCCAATTGCCGCTTTCTGGCCTCGGTCATTGAGTCCATCCCACTGGAAAAAGCCAGTGGTTGCCAGGGTTTCATTACGCACCAAACGGCGCGTTAAACGGCCTTGGGCATCGTAGATGGTCACGCTGGCGGCGTAGCCGGGGCTGTCGAGGGTGTAGTTGAGAGTGGTAAAGTCCTGCTGGCCGTCTTCGTCGGGCGTGAATACTTCGGGCGCTAAACTGAATTGCTGCCCTCCGCTCGGGTCGGCTTGCAGTTGGGAGTTGCGGCGGCCGGGCGTGGCGTAGCCTACAGCACTAGCCGCCGAGTGAAAATTGCTTGCTACGCTCGGGGCATCCGCCCGAATGCGCTCCAACGATACACCGTTTACATCGTCCAGAAGCTTGAGGTGCTGCTCGGTGCTATAGGCGTAGCGGTCCAGGATATGGTTTTGAGCATCCCGAACCACCACAATACCCGCATCATCGGGGTACGTCGGGAAGCCAGCCATTTGTAGAAAGGCGGCCGGCTCGGCACTGGTTGGGTACTGGCTCTGGACGACGTCGGGGCGCGTGGTGAGTAGCAGGAACTGACCGGGTGCCAGCACGTAGGCACTGCCGCTCACGGGCTCCTGATCGATAGTGCCATCTGCTTTTTCGAGGCCTAACTGCCAGCCTTGCACATCGAGGTACTTGGCCGAGCGGTTGAAAAGCTCCACGAAGTCTACCGCATTAGTGCGCGGGTTGAATAGGATTTCATTTATCACTACATCACCAGCGGCTACAGCTGCGGGCAGTGCAAAGGTGGCCGACGTGGCCGGACCGGCCGCATTACCTACGCAGTCGGTGGCGCGCTGTACAGTTATGGATAAGGGCTGATTGGGCTGTAGGGAAGCACCTACTAGTAGGTCCACGGCCCGAAAATCGGGGGCTACGGGCGCTACTCGCGTAATAGCCATAGCGGGCGCAAGCGTATACAGCGCGGGGTTAGCAGCGGTGGTACTGTCTAGCTTTTCTCCAAAGAGCAACCGAACTGTAGTTGAGTTTAAGGCCAGGGCACGCAGCAAGACAGGTGCCGTGCGGTCGGCATTGGCGGCGCGCACAGCGTTAGCCCGGCCTGGCGTGCCACCGCTGGCATCGGTGCTGGCTGTCCAGTTTTCGATAGCGGCGCAAGGGTTGCTGGCATCTACCATTTCTAGGCTCCACCCCCCGTCTTTCTTGCGGCTGTCCTTGTACCAGGTATCGGAATAGTTGATTTCAAACAGCGTCTGACCGTTGCGGCCGCGTAGTAAAAGCTCGTCGCCAGCGTTGGTTAGGCTAGGGAAGTTGGTTAGGCCAAATACTTTTCCGAAAGCAGTGAAATGCGTAGCGCGCGTACTGCTGCATACTACAGCATATTCACCGGGCAGCAGGACCGCGCCGCTCGGAAATACTGCTGTGCTGGTAGTACTGCTTGACTTAAGCAGTCGAACGCCAGCCAAATCTATTACTGCAGTAGCCGAAGGGTTATGAATTTCTAGGTACTCTGACGCGGGCAACCCAACGACTGGAGTTTCGTCGGCAAATATTTCGGTAATAAGCACCTGATTCAGGCTTGGTGCTACCGCAAACCCATTGCTCCGGAAGCTAACGGTAAGGGGCCCAGCGGCAGTGTTGCCATACAAGTCGGCAACGTTGCGGACCTCTAAGGCGTTGGCGCCGGGCGCTAAGTCGGCGGCCATCGTCAAGTACACCAAGGCGGCATCAGCAGCATCGCGCTGCGCGGTGAGTACGGCGGGTGCCCCGGTAGCAGCCAAGCGGTAATTGGCGGCTGCTTGCATAGCTGCCACCGGTTCGTTGAAAGCTACATTAAGCTGCCGAGCGGCTACCACGGCCACGGAAATTGGTGCGGGTGGTGCCGTATCCGACACCCGAAAATCATCGAAGTAGAAGGCCCGACTGTTGGCTGATGAATACGTCAGAGCTACTCCCACATAAGCCCCGTGCCGTAGCGTGGCATCTGTGGCAGTGCCTTCTTTCACGTAAGCAGTACCACCTGTCAAGTCTCGTTCCAGGGTCCAAACATCTTGCGCCGAACGGGTTACCCGAACGCGCACCAAGTTGTTGGTTGCGGAGTTGAGCGTAGCGTCTGCGCCATTTATCACGTTAACCGGGCTTCCGGTGGCATCTTTGCGAAACAGGGATACTTCGTCGGTGGTGCCGCCGAGGCGCACGAAGTAGCCGCGGTTGCCGGTGGCTTTCAAGTCGGCTTGTTCGGAAAGCAGCCATACATCGGCATAGTTGCCGCTGCTGGTAGCCAGTCGCAGGTTCGCCCAGAACTCCCACGTGGTGGCACCAGCCACCTGCACGGGCGTTATGAGTTGCAAACTGGTGCCGGTGACAGCGGGGCCGTTGCTTTGGAGCTGCTGGTTTACTACTTGGAAACTAGCTGCATCACCTGTCCAAGCGGGGTTTTGTGTTAAGTTGCCGTCGGCAAAAGTATCGAGTAGCTGAGCCGCCGCCGTCAGTGGCGCCAGTAGCAATACGAGTAATAGTTTTTTCACGAATACAGATATAATTGCACGCCAAGCAGGCCGGAAATAGTTGCAGCAAATAGCCTTCTAATTTATTGAACAAACCCGGGACTTGCTGCACTTTTTCCCTATAAAGCACGGCCAGAAAGATAAAAGAAATAACTGGCCTTACCTTTACGGAATCCAAACCTTAACAACCATGAAAGTAGCCGTAGTAGGTGCCACCGGTTTGGTCGGTGGTGAGATGCTCAAAGTGTTGGCCGAACGTAACTTCCCGGTCACAGAACTCCTGCCCGTTGCCTCCGAAAAATCGGTGGGTCAGGAAATCGAGTACCAAGGCAAAAAGTACAAAGTGGTAAGCATGGACGACGCTATTGCGGCCCGTCCGGCGGTAGCCATTTTCTCGGCTGGTGGTTCGGTATCGAAAGAGCAGGCTCCGCGTTTCGCTGAAGTCGGCACCGTCGTTATCGACAACTCCTCGGCCTGGCGCATGGACCCTACCAAGAAATTGGTAGTGCCCGAAATCAACGCCAAGGAAATAACGGCCGACGACAAGATTATTGCCAACCCCAACTGCTCGACCATTCAGATGGTGGTAGCCCTCAATAAGTTACACGAGGCCTACAAAGTGCAGCGCATTGTAGTGAGCACCTATCAGAGCGTAACGGGCACCGGCAAAAAAGCTGTGGACCAGCTCATGCAAGAGCGCGCTGGCCAAGCCGCCAGCAACCCCGCCTACCCCCACCCCATCGACTTGAACGTGCTGCCTCACATCGACGTGTTCGAGGACAATGGCTACACCAAAGAGGAAATGAAGATGGTGAAGGAGACCAAGAAAATCATGGGCGACGACAACATCCGCGTAACGGCTACCACCGTGCGCATCCCGGTGATGGGCGGCCACTCCGAATCCGTGAACGTGGAGTTCGAGCAAGAGTTTGAGTTGGAAGACGTGTACCGCATCCTGCGCAACACCGAAGGCGTGGAAGTAGTGGACGACGTAGCCAACAACCGCTACCCCATGCCCAAGGATGCCCACGGCCGCGACGCCGTGCTCGTCGGCCGTTTGCGCCGCGACGAAACGCAGCCGCGCACCCTCAACATGTGGGTGGTAGCTGACAACCTGCGCAAGGGCGCCGCTACAAATGCCGTGCAAATTGCCGAGGCCATGATGAAGATGGGTTTGCTTCAGGAAGTTGCGGCTGCCGTATAATTTCAACTGCTGTTTATAGCTACTCAAAGCCTCTCAAACTATGTTTGGGAGGCTTTTTGCTTTGTACTTCTCACCAGCTCTATACCTCCGGCCCAGACCCACAACAACCGGAACATACTAGGTGAAAACGCCCTACCTTGACCATTCAACTTCCCACCCGTTCATATCCCCAATGAACCTCACCAAGAAAGCCCGCTATTGCAGTGCGCTGACAGGGCTACTGCTCGTTATTGCTACCCACTTGTTTGCTCAAACCACTTTGCCACCTGCCACGCAGGTCTACACGTTTGCAGAGCAAATGCCCAAGTACAATGGGGGCGGCAACGATTCGATTGTGGCGTATTTGCGGCGCAACACCCATTATCCTGCTGAGGCGGTTCAGGCGGGTGCCAGCGGCAAGGTGTTCGTCACCTTTGTGGTTAATGCGCAAGGGCAAGTAGAGCAGGCGCGGGTAGTGAGGTCTGTTCATCCAGCGCTAGACCAGGAAGCTTTACGCGTGGTAACGGCTATGTCGACCTGGCAGCCGGGGCAGCAGCAAGGCAAACCGGTGGCCGTGGCCATGACGGTGCCCATCAGCTTTGCTATTCAGCAGCCGGCCTTAGATCCTACGGCATATGTAGATGCCAAATATCCGGGCGGTCCGGAAGCATTGCTTGCCTACTTGCAGTCTATTCCGTATCCGGAGGCTGCTCAGGCCGCGGCACTGGATGCGCGGGTGTTCATTCAATTCAAGATCAGCAAAGAAGGTAAGGTACTAGAGGCGAAGCCCATAGGGCCCCTCATGCGCAAGCCGCAACAGACTCCGCCACCACGGGAAGTTATCGATGCTGCAAAGTTGGTACTAGAGAAAACCGCAACGCAGTGGATACAAGCCATGCCCGCTTGGACTCCGGCCACCCTGAAAGGTGAGCCCGTGGAAAGCGACGTGTTTGTACTGCCGCTCATCTTCAATCCTGCCCCATCAACTGCTCCAAAAGAAAAGGTTTATCCCTACGCCGACCAAATGCCAACGTTCAACACACCGGCCGACAAATATGACATTCAAACCAGAATTCAGCGTTCCTTGAAATACCCGGCTCAGGCCTTGCGCAACCGCCAGGAGGGCACTGTTTATCTGTACTTTGTAGTCAATGAAGCGGGCGCACTCGAACAAGCTCAAGTGGTCAGGTCAGCTGGCTCGGAGCTGAACCAAGCCGTTTTGGATGCCGCCCTCGCCCAACCAGCTGCCCTAACGCCAGCCCAATTGAAAGGCAAGCCAGTGAAGGTATTCTCCGTGATACCTTTTACGTTCAGAATCAAGTAGAGTGCGCCCTGTTAACTATCTTAAGTTGCACGTTTTATCTTATTGCTATAGCTGAAAGATCAGCTTCGCAAAGCCCTCTATAGCTCGCCGGGTGTCGGCGGGGCGCTCCAAAAATCCGACGTGTCCCACATTGGCCAGCCATACTACTGTGCTGTGGTCAGCCAGCAAGCTTTCTTCGTGCGTCTTCTCCAGGGGAACCGCTTTGTCGTCTTTGCCAGCAATGAAGAGGACGGGGTACGTAGCCTTGCGCAGCACATCATACCGCTCAGGGCGCCGTGACAGGGCATCAAGGCTGCCTAAGGCTATTTCGAGAGGTACGGCAGCGGCTATGTGCTGCAGCAGGGCTACTTGGTTGGTCATTGATTCACGGTGGCTCGGCGAGAACTGCGGCTTCAAAAACTCTTCGGCGTACGCCACCACCCCGTGTTGCTCCAGAAAGTCGCGGTTGCGCTGGTGCCGCTCGTGGTCTTCTTCTTTCTCGGCTGAGGCTGACGAGTGAAACAAGCACAGTCCGGCCACCTGCCCCGGGTACTTCTCGGCAAAGGCCAAAGCTACAAAGCCACCCATGCTGTGCCCTACCAACAGCACACGGTGCGCTTCTCTATCTGCCAAATAGTGTTGCACGTACTCCGCCGCTGCTTCCAGCGAATAGTCGGTGGGTGGAGTGGCATTGGGGCCGTAGCCAGGCAGGTCAGGGCAAAGGGTTCGGTACTCGGCAGGAAAGTCGCGCAGAAAGTCGTTCCAGATTTCGCTGCTTTCCAGGAAGCCATGCAAAAAAACAACGGTGGGTTTAAGATCAGCCATACAGAGCAGGGTCGGTAAAAAAAGCGGCCACTCAGCTAGCTGAGTGGCCGCTTGGGCGTACGCACAACACCTGTTCGGTGTTAACGCCGAGGTACTTCAATGGCTGTCTGGAACACTCTACCCGCAAAGTCTACCACGCTTCGCCGGGTCAACTCTGCCTCCTCGAAATAGCCAAGGTGGCCGACGTCACTGAGGAGTAGGGCATGGCTTTCGGTGGGCAGGGCCAGTTGCGGTAGCAGGCTTTCCACGGTTACGGCTACGTCGTCTTTGCCCCCGATAAAGAGAACTGGAAATTCGGCTTCCTTTAGCACCTTGGTACGGTCGGGGCGGTTGCGCATGGCTTCCAGCGCACCGAGTACGGTGGCTTCGGGGGTGGACCGGCCTATTTCTTCCAAAAACTCGCGCTGCTCGCGCATCTGCTCCCGGTTGGCTGGCGCAAACAGTGGCCTGATAAACGACTCCATAAACTTCTCGACGCCGTGGCGGCGCACGAAATCCATGTTCTTGTCGCGGTTGGCTTTTTTCTCGTCGGTGTCGGGCAGGGCCGTGGAGTGGAACAGCACCAGGCCCGCCACTTTCTCGGGGTAACGCTCGGCAAAGGCCAGCGCCACATAGCCGCCCATACTATGGCAGACTAGCAATGCATTTTCTACCCCTTTCTGGCGCAACTGCTCGGCCACGTAGCGCGCTTGTGCTTCCATGCTATAGTCGCGCACATCGTGTACATTGGTGCCATGCCCGAGCAGATTGAGTGTAAGCAGCCGATACCCAGCTGGAAACTCGCGGGTGAAGTCAGTCCATATCTCTCGGCTTTCGGCAAAGCCATGCAGGAAAAGGATAGTGGGGTGTTGAGAAGCCATAAAAAATGATGCCGCCACGCAAACGGCCGCGCTGATGAACCGCCACAATTACGCACATTTGCTTTGCTTGTTATCACACTATGCTATCCACATGCCTTCTATCGAACGCCATAATCTTCAGTATGTCATTGCTTTTGCAGCTGGTTTACTCGTTGCCTTGGTTGGCCGTTTTGCCTTCGCCAGCCGTTTGTTAAATGATGCGGGCGGGCTGCTCATGCTGTGCTTTCTGGTGCTTATTCCCATGGCTCTTGGCGCTACTACGGCGCATTTCACACCTCCTACAGCCAAATGGATGTGGCGCACGGTGTGGAGCCCGTTCCTAACAGTTGTGCTATTCTTATTCATGTCCTTGCTACTGCATTTAGAAGGCATGATTTGCGTGCTGATTATTTCGCCGCTATTTCTAGTTACCGCCTGCGTGGGTGCCAACCTTTACATACGTTTCACCGAGAACAGACCTGATAGAAAGAAGACTTATACGCTTACTGCTTTTGCCCTCCTGCCCTTCCTGATGGCCCCAGTCGAAAGCCAGTTCGCTGCACCCGACGATTTGCGACGCGTCGAAAACACAGTACTCATTGCCGCGCCTATCGATGTAGTATGGCAAAATATTATTCGTGTGCCACCTATTCCAGCAACCGACTTAGGCCCGAGTGTAATAGACAACATCGGCTTTCCGCGGCCCGTCGAAGCCACCCTCACGCACGAAGGCATTGGCGGTGTCCGTCACGCTACCTTTGAGCGCGGCGTCGAATTCATCGAGACGGTCGACGTTTGGGAGCCGCAACGCCGCTTGTCGTTTAGCATCGTACCCAACACTGCCACCATCCCTCCCACCACCTTTGATGAACACGTAACGGTAGGCGGACGATTCTTTGATGTGCTACGCGGCACCTACGAATTAGAAGCTGCCGGAGCCGGCCACACACAGCTCATTCTATATAGCCAACAGCGCCTGAGCACTCGCCTCAACCCCTACGCCGGACTCTGGACCGATTATGTGATGAGCGAAATTCAACGCCGCATCCTGACCGTTATTCAGAAACGCTGCGAAGCTGAAGGTAGTAAGGTCAGTATTAACAGCCACAAACAGAAAAGAGCAGGCCACTTTAGGTAGCCTGCTCTTTTCACTGCGATACTATTTTGAAACTCGATTAGGCGAGTACTTCTTCTTTTTGCTTAACGAACTGCACGTTGGCGAATAGCTTCACGTCGTCGCCGAGTACGATAGAGCCAGCTTCGGTTACGGCGTGGAAAGTCAAGCCGAACTCTTTGCGGTTGATTTTGCCGGTTACTTCAAAACCCGCTTTTTCGTTGCCATAGAAGTCGGTGGCGGTGCCGCCGAATTCTACGTCCAGCGTTACGGGCTTGGTTACGTCCTTCACGGTCAGGTTGCCAGCCAACTTATACTCGTCGCCGTTTTTGGTGAGCGAAGTTGAGGTGAAGGTGATTTGTGGGTACGTAGTAGCGTCGAAGAAGTCGTTGTTGCGCAGGTGCTCGTCACGCTGCTCCTGGTTGGTATCGATGCTGGCTACATCCAGCGAAAAAGTTACCTGAGCATTTTCGAAGGTGTCGTTTTCTGTTACGGCCTGGCCTTCAAACTTCTTGAAAGAACCAGTTACCGTCGAGATAACGAGGTGCTTGATCTTGAACTGTACTTCGGAGTGCATGGGGTCGAGGACCCACTTAGTAGCTGCCATGAGTGTAGGCGTTGCGAGGATAAGTTATAAAACATCTTATGGGCTTCCTGCCCTCTCAGATGACGTCACAAATGTATGTACATTATTTTAATTGATGTACATACATTAATAAATATTTTTTGATTGAATATTAGTCCCCCGAAAACTATTAGAAACACAAAAACCGAAGCAGCTGATGCTACCTCGGCTTTCAATAAAATACGCTTTGCTGCCGTGAGTTAAGTCTACAGCAACACCGTTTCGATAGCAGCTTTGGCTACTACTTTACCGCTTAATTCACGCATGGCGGCGGCAATACCGTCAGCGTCGAAGCCGCACTCTTTGTAGAGTTCGTCTTGGGTGCCGTGCTCTACTACCCGGTCGGGGATGCCGAGGCGGCGGACTGGGAGGTGGTAGCCATGGTCGGCCATGAACTCCAGCACCGCCGAGCCGAAACCGCCTTGCAGGCAGCCATCTTCTACGGTTACAAGAGCTTGGTATTGCTGGCAGATGGTATGGAGCAGGTCCTCATCCAGCGGCTTGCAGAAGCGCATGTCGTAGTGGCCGGGGTTGAGGCCTTCGGCAACTAACTTTTGAGTGGCCTTGGTGGCATAGTTGCCGATATGGCCAATGCTGAGCACCGCCACGCCTTCACCTGTACGCACTACGCGGCCCTTACCCACCGTGATTTTCTTGAGCGGCTTACGCCATTCCGGCATCACACCCTCGCCCCGTGGGTAGCGAATGCTGAACGGGCCAGCATTTTCGGGCAGGGTGGCCGTGTACATCAGGTTGCGCAATTCCTCCTCGTTCATGGGGGCCGACACTACCATGTTCGGGACGCAACGCATATAGGCTATATCGTAGCATCCGTGGTGGGTAGGGCCGTCAGCACCAGCAAAACCGGCCCGGTCGAGGCAGAAGACTACGTGCAAATTTTGCAAGGCCACGTCGTGCAGCACCTGGTCGTAGGCGCGCTGCATAAACGACGAGTAGATATTGCAGAACGGGATAAGACCCTGCGTAGCCATGCCGGCCGAGAACGTTACGGCATGCTGCTCGGCAATGCCTACGTCGAAGGCACGCTTGGGCATGGCAGCCATCATCAGGTTCAGCGACGAACCAGAAGGCATGGCCGGCGTCACGCCCATGATTTTATCGTTCTGCTCGGCCAGCTCAATCATGGTGTGGCCAAACACATCTTGATACTTGGGCGGCTGCGGCGTCGAGTAAGTTTTCTTGCTGATTTCGCCGGTTACCTTGTCGAACAGGCCTGGGGCGTGCCACAGCGTCTGGTCTTTTTCGGCCAGCGCATAGCCTTTGCCTTTAACCGTTACGCAGTGCAGGATTTTCGGGCCCGGAATGCTTTTCAGGTCGTTGAGGATGGTGGCAAGGTGCTGCACATCGTGCCCATCCACAGGTCCGAAATAACGGAATTTCAACGCCTCAAACAGGTTGCTTTGCTTGAGCAGCGTCGCCTTCATGGCCGACTCTACTTTGCGAGCAATCTGCTGCGGGTTGGGGCCGAATTTCGAGAGCTTGCCCAACACGTTCCATAACTCGTCGCGCACTTTGTTGTAGGTGCGGGAGGTGGTAATGTCGGTGAGGTATTCCTTGAGCGCGCCCACATTGGGGTCAATGCTCATGCAGTTATCGTTGAGAACAACCAGCAAATTGGAATTGGTAACGCCGGCGTGATTCAACGCCTCGAAAGCCATACCGGCCGTCATGGCACCATCGCCGATGACCGCAATGTGCTGCCGGTCGAATTCGCCTTTGTAGTCCGAGGCCACGGCCATGCCGAGCGCAGCGCCAATGCTGGTGCTGCTGTGACCTACCCCAAAGGCATCATACTCACTTTCCTTGCGCTTCGGAAAGCCCGACATGCCATTGTAGCGGCGGTTAGTCGGGAACCGGTCGCGGCGGCCAGTCAGGATTTTGTGGCCGTAGGCTTGGTGGCCCACATCCCATACCAACTGGTCGTAGGGTGTGTTGAACACATAGTGCAAGGCCACCGTCAGTTCCACTACGCCTAGCGAAGCCCCAAAGTGCCCCCCGTATATCGAAACCGTATCAATAATGAACTGACGTAGTTCCTGGCTCAGTTGAACCAACTGGTCTTGGCTGAGCTTTTTCAGGTCGTCGGGCGAGTCTATGGCCGCCAGCAATTCACCGGGTTCGACAATCATGTATAATAGAGGCAGATGGGGATAAGGCAACAGCCGACGTGCCCAAAAGGTTAATAGACTTCTGGCCGCCTGCTGCGTACGACACCCAAAGTTACGGGTTTTCTGTTCGGGCGGTTCAGCCGGAAGCGGTTTATGAGCTGGCGCCTCTCCACAATTAGCAAGCCAAAACAACAGTTATACTGGCGTGGACGACGAAAGCATGAGACTTAAATCGTTCTTAATTAACGCTTCTTTAACTACCTGCCCTGCCAGAATGCCTACTTTTGATTTACGTTACCTGCGCATCCCTCATGCCTCACACCTCAGCCGATCAACAAACTGAAGACCAGCAACTGCTGGACAAGCTCCGCCCCTCGCGCATTGTCTTGCCAGTGCTGATTGGGCTGAGTGTGGTCGGTTTTATGTTTTGGCGCAGCTACAAACCCGGCGACCTAGCCCCCCTAGCCAACGCCAAGCCGATCTGGCTTTTCGTGATGGTGGCCGTACTACTCGCCCGCGACGCTGGCTACGTGTACCGCATCCGCTACCTCACCCAAAAGGTGCTTACTTGGCGCGCTTCACTCGATGTCATCATGATTTGGGAGTTTTCGTCGTGCGTGTTGCCCTCGGCGGTTGGCGGTACGGCGGTAGCGCCGGTGCTCTTGCACAAAGAGGGAATTCCGCTTGGCAAATCAGTGGCGTACATTATGGCTACCGCCATGCTCGACAACCTGTACTATGTGTTGGCGGTACCGCTGGTAGTTCTAATTGGGGGTGATGCGCTGTATCCGCACGAAGCACTGCAAGGCGGCCTGGTAGCTACGTTGCGCATCGGCTTTATTGCTAGCTATGTGTTCGTGACCATCTACGCGCTGCTTATGCTCTACGCCATTTTCATCAACCCCCGGTCGGTGAAGCGGCTCCTGGTGCGGCTTTTCTCGATGCGTGGACTGCGGCGCCTGCGGGGCAAAGCCTACAAGATGGGCAATGAAATGGTGCTAGCTTCCGCCGAGCTGCGTGGCAACGGTTGGGGCTACTGGCTGCGCGCCTCGCTCAGCACCGCCTTCGTCTGGACGGCCCGCTACTTGGTTATCGGCTGCTTAATTTCGGCTTTCATCGACGTGACGTGGCCGGAATTCTGGCTGATTTTCGGCCGCAACCTGACCTATAAGGTCATCTTGCTGATTGCCATTACACCTGGTGGCGCCGGCATTGCGGAAGGCGCTTTCCCGACCTTCTTCGGCAAATTCATTGGCACTCCTACCATGACCAACTTCATGGTACTGCTTTACCGCCTCGTCACGTACTACCTGTACTTGGTGCTAGGGGCCGTATTCCTGCCCCGCTGGATAGCCCGGATTTTCGGCCCGCGCCGGCCCAAAGAAGTTATGGCTTCGTAGTGAACTTCCCTTCTTTATACCCGGCTTACCTCGCTTGATGCGCGACATTCTCTAAGAGAGGGGTGCGTCTATCGTGCGCTAACGTCTGGCACCTATCTACCGAAGGGGACGTGACGTGCATTAAATTGGGTATTCGCGTGGGGTGTGCTGCACGCTCACCCATTGCACGCGGGTCATTTCCTCCATCACCCACTCGCCCCCGAAGCGGCCCATGCCCGACTCTTTTTCGCCGCCGAAGGGCGCGTTGGGCTCGTCGTTTACGCTTTGGTCGTTTACGTGAATCATGCCGGTTTCCACTTCGCGGGCCAGCTGCACACCCCGCTCCACATTACGGGTGTGGAGGGCGCCGCTGAGGCCGAAATCCAGTTCATTGGCGAGTTGCAGCATTTCCGCATCGTCCTTGAAGGGCACCAGACAAGCCACCGGCCCGAAGATTTCGTTGTGAGCAATGGGCATGCTGTTGCGCACATTGGTCATTACCGTGGGGTAGAGCACGGCGCCATCTGCCTGACCACCAAACTCGATTTTGGCGCCTTGGGCTACGCTTTCTTCGATGTCTTTCTGGATGCGTTTCACCTGTTTTTCATCGATGAGCGGGCCGATGTCGGTTTCCCGGTCGAGCGGGTTGCCAACTTTCAGGGCCTTGGTGCGCTCTACCAGCTTGCCGCAAAACTCGTCGTACACCTTTTCGTGCACCAGAAACCGGTTGATGGCCATGCAAATCTGGCCCTGGTGCATAAACTTGCCCATCATGCCAGCGGCCACGGCGCGGTCGATATCGGCGTCTTCCATCACGATAAACACGTTGTTGCCGCCTAGCTCCAACGCCACCTTTTTCAGGTTTTCACCGGCTAGTTTTCCAATGCCTTTGCCCACTGGCGTGGAACCCGTGAAGGAAATCATCTTCGGAACGGGGTGGCTCACGAAAGCATCCCCAATCACCGAAGACTTGCCGATAACTATGTTGAACACGCCGGCCGGTAGCCCTGCTTCCTCGAATAGCTTGGCGAGCAGCGTGCCGCCGGTTGCGGGCGTTTGCGAGGCAGGCTTCACCACAATGGTGTTGCCGCACGCCAGGGCCGGCGCTATGGAGCGCATAGAAAGGTGCACCGGAAAATTCCAGGGGCTGATTATCCCGATAACACCCAAGGGCTTGCGGTACACGCGGCTTTCTTTGCCCGGCGTGCTGGAATTGAGGATGCTGCCGTGTAGCCGGTTAGGAAAAGAGGAGGCTTCCAGCAGCACTTCGTGGGCCAGCATCACTTCCACTTCTCCTTTGGCGTGGGCGCCGCCGGCTTCTTTGGCAATCCACTCGGCAAATTCGTCTTTGCGCTCCAGCAGCAGAGCGGCCGCTTTCAGCAAAATGTCCCGGCGTTCTTGGGGAAGCGTGGTGCCCCAGGTTTTAGCGGCTTGTTGCGCAGCAGCATACGCCTCGTTCAACTCGGCTAAGCCGCCGCACTTGATGTCGAGCAGCACCGAATTATCGAACGGGTTGATGTCCTGAATAGTGTCGTCTTCGCGGCCGTCTTGCCAGCGGCCGTTGATGTATTGTTTGTCGAGGTCTTGGTAGGGTGTCATGGTTGGGGAGGGTGTCAAGAGCAGCAGAACAGTAGCGCGCTAACTGCTTATAGGTGGAAGTATGGCTTCGTTTTACAACCGGTTTTGTTGCAAATCTTCCCTTCCTGCGGAGCTGTTCGGACATCAAAAAAGCCCTTCCACCGCAGTGGAAAGGCTTTTTTATTTTTCTAAAAAAGAGGTGTGCTCAGTGTTATTCTTTTTCGAGGCGCAGCTCAGCACCCTCGGGGCTCTTCAGCGTCAGCTTATCATCGGTCAGGGTTACCACGTCGAAGGTGTTGCTTTGGGGAGCACCGTCGGGGGTCATCGTGATTTTTTTGCCGGCTTGGTCGAAGGTGTATTTACCGTTTACGGCACCAGCGGCGGCCGTCATGTTGTACTGCCCGTTGGCAAAGAAAGTAATGCGCTCATCTTCTTGCGCGTCGGTCTGCTTCACTTTGTCGCCGGTGGAGCTTAGCTCTTTGTCTGTCTTCCAGACCTTGCTTTGAGCGCCGTACAGCATATTGACACCTTCTACTTTGCCTTCTTTGCTGCCACACGCAGCAGTGAATAATACCAGCAACATCAGCAGGCTGGCTACATAGCGAAAGGGAGAGGACATGGTTTTCATACGATGTGCAGATTGGTTGAAAGTGGGAGAGAGTACGTTACCACGAACTAGTAAGCCCAAGTGGTATTGCGCCTCTTACGACGGGCTTCCGCAAGATGTTCAGCTCACCTACTGTTGACTTACACAACCCGAACTTCTTACCTGTGTCAGCGTATGATGCCAAACACCGTGGCCATCAACCGCATGAAGATGAGCTGCGTTCTGCTTTCACCTTAAACCAACGCACGACCATGGGACTATTTGATTTTCTCTCGAACGAAGGCGAAAAAAAGCCAGTACAACCTGCCGCTAAGCCTGCTGCTGCCGGCGGAGCTACCGACTTTTTCGGCAATCCTGCTCAACCAACGCAGCCCGCGGCCGCACAAGGCCAGAGCTACACAGTGGTGAGTGGCGATTCGCTGTCCAAAATTGCCAAGAATCACTACGGCGACGCCTCCAAGTGGCACCAGATTTATGATGCCAACAAAGCCACTATCGGTTCAAACCCCGATCATATCGAAGTAGGTCAGGTCCTGACTTTGCCGACACTGTAAAAAGATTTCTTCTAGGAAATTTTATAAAAGCCACTCTGTTTCAGAGCGGCTTTTTTTATGCGCTAATTCTTTGGCGCTGGGTCAACAAAATAGTCGCTTAGCAGATAGCACAGCCGTTGCAACTACTAATACACACACCTCTTACTGTTTGTTACCTAGCTGATATACAGCCACATTTAGCATCCTCATCTTACAATTCGGACAGTTGAATTGAGGCAATAGAAAAACAAAAAATATTTCTTGCTTGTATTGCGTATATCAAATCCGGCTTTACATTTGCAACACCTAGCACGGTACTCCCCGCTTACGGTGGGACAGTTTTTACAGATTTATACAGAAGTGGCGAGAGAACAGGCTCCGTGACCCACTGGCAACCTTCGTTGACACGAAAGGTGCCAATTCCTGCCCGCTCCGACATTCATCGGCGGGAGAGATAAGTTGAGTACCATGAAAAATAGCCTAAATTCCGCTTTACTTCTCCTGTCCGCTCTAGTCGCTTCGCTGCGCACTGGTTTGCCGATGGGTTTTCGCTTGTCGCCTGTGGTTGCTCCGGCCACTCGAATGCGAATGCGCTGCTGTTGTAGCGCCTGTTGTTGGTGTTGTTAGCCCCTGACGGCTCCGGCACACTTCCCCCTCCCCTTTTTATTGCCTTCTTAACCAGCATCGCTACGCCCTAGGCTCCGGCGTTGAGTTCTGCCACACCTGCGCCGCTGCGTTTTGGGTGGCCAAAGGCAACCTGCCACAGCTTCTTGTGGCCTCGCTTACAGTGAAATACACTCTCTTTCTTCCTACATACATTCCTTAACTCAGCTGAACCATGTCTGCTTCAACCCATCACTTCGAGACGCTTCAACTCCACGCCGGCCAACAGCCTGATCCTACCACCGGCTCGCGTGCCGTCCCGATCCATCAGACCACTTCTTATGTGTTTAAGAATGCAGAGCACGGCGCCAACCTGTTTGCGCTGAAGGAGTTCGGCAACATCTATACTCGTTTGATGAACCCCACCACCGACGTATTCGAGCAGCGCATTGCGGCCCTCGAAGGTGGCGTAGCCGCGCTGGCGGTATCGTCGGGGCAGGCGGCGCAGTTCATTGCGCTCAACAATATTTTGCAGGCCGGCGACAACTTCGTGAGCACCTCGCACTTGTATGGCGGCACCTACAACCAGTTCAAGGTGGCCTTCAAGCGCTTGGGCATAGAAGTACGCTTTGCTGACGGCGATAAGCCCGAGAGCTTTGAGGCCCTCATCGACGATAACACCAAAGCTATTTACCTGGAAACCATTGGTAACCCAAGCTTCAGCATTCCAGATTTCGAGAAGATTGCCGCTATTGCCGATAAGCACGACTTACCGCTTATCGTTGACAACACGTTTGGCGCGGGTGGTTACCTGTTCCGCCCCCTGGAGCATGGCGCGCACATCGTGGTGGAGTCGGCTACCAAGTGGATTGGCGGCCACGGCACCAGCATCGGCGGTGTGATTGTAGACGGCGGCAAGTACGACTTCGGCAACGGCAAGTTCCCGCAGTTTACGGAGCCGAGCGAAGGCTACCACGGCTTGGTTTTCAACGACGTGTTTGGCAAAGGTGGCCCATTCGGCAACATCGCCTTTATCATCCGGGCTCGGGTAGAAGGCCTGCGCGACTTCGGTCCTTCGCAGAGCCCCTTCAACGCCTTCCTGCTGTTGCAGGGCCTCGAAACCTTGAGCTTGCGCGTAGAGCGCACCGTAGAAAATGCCTTGCGCATTGCCACTTGGCTGGAGCAGCACCCGCAGGTGGAAGCCGTAAACTATCCCGGTCTGAAGAGCAGCCCTTACAATGCGCTGGCGCAGAAATACCTGAAGCGCGGCTCGGGCGGCGTGCTCACCTTCGCCATCAAAGGCAGCAAGGACACCGCCACCCAGTTCATCGACAATCTGAAGCTGGTAAGCCACCTGGCCAACGTGGGTGATGCCAAAACGCTCATCATTCAGCCGTCGGCTACTACGCACCAGCAGCTTTCCGAAGAAGAGCAGCGTTCGGCTGGCGTAACGCCTACCCTGCT
The DNA here is from genome assembly GCF_029433095.1 of Hymenobacter sp. YC55. Classification (GTDB taxonomy): domain Bacteria; phylum Bacteroidota; class Bacteroidia; order Cytophagales; family Hymenobacteraceae; genus Hymenobacter. The sequence goes on along the minus strand of NZ_JARNTX010000002.1, from coordinate 777,674 downwards.
GCGCTTGTCGGTGGGTATCGAGCATTTCGAAGACATACAGGCCGACTTGCAGCAGGCGTTCGACGCCGTAAGCAACGCCGCGCCTTTGCAATCTGATTCTGAAGCTACGAGCGGCGACGCGCTGCCCGAGCAGGAAGTAGAACACGCTGCTGTGCTGGAAGTCTAGGGAGAGGGTCTGGCCCGGCCGGTCGGTGAGAGGGGCGGCCGGGCTACTTTCAGCAAGTGCAGCACGTGGGTGGGAAGGCGGTTTTTTTGTGAGAGAGGGAGCCGCTTTTCCCATCCCACAACTAGCACGGGTTGGGCTGGTTCGCTGGCTCAGCCCGTTGGCTGTTTGTGACGCAGCCACCAAATACAGAACCCAGAGTAAGTGCCTTAAAAACCGTTGTGCTACCCCAGGCGTCTCGGTTTCCTTCTCTCCTTTATCAATCATTACCCAAACGAAATGCCTGAGAATCAAAGCTTCTTGCTACCCAAACCTTTAGCCCTGGAAAGCGGCGAGGTGCTTACTGGTGTGGAAGTGGCTTACAGCACCTTTGGCACCCTGAATGCCGCCGCCGACAACGTAGTGTGGGTGTGCCATGCCCTCACCGCCAACGCCGATGTGCTTGGTTGGTGGCCGGGCCTGTTTGGGTCAGACTGCTACTTCGATCCGGCTGACTGGTTTATAGTATGCGCCAATGTGCTGGGCTCTTGCTATGGCTCTACCAATCCGCTTTCGCCGGCCCCGGAAACGGGCGCTCCGCGGTATCAGCAGTTTCCTTTGCTTACCATCCGTGACCTAGTGGCGGCGCATGAAGCGCTACGCCAGCACCTCGGGTTAACGCAGATTCACACGCTGATTGGCGGCTCTCTGGGCGGCCAACAGGCGTTGGAATGGGCTGTTCAGCAGCCAACTGTGTTTGAAAACCTGATCTTGTTGGCTACCAATGCCCAACATTCGCCGTGGGGCATTGCCTTCAACGAAGCGCAACGACTAGCCATTTTCGCCGATTCCACTTACCACCAAGCAACGCCTGAAGGTGGCGCAGCCGGTTTGCGGGCCGCCCGGGCCGTGGCGCTGCTGAGCTACCGCAGCTACGGAGCTTACAGCGAAACCCAGGCAGAAGCTACCGACGAAAAGATAGACGATTTCCGAGCCAGCGCTTATCAACAATATCAGGGCGACAAGCTGGTGGCCCGCTTCAACGCGCACACGTACGTGGCGCTATCAAGAGCCATGGACTCGCACAACGTTGGCCGCGGACGCGGGGGCGTAGCGGCGGCTTTGCGGCGGGTGCAGGCGCGGACCCTTATAATAGGTATCACCTCCGATGTGCTGTTTCCGCCGACCGAGCAGCAACTGTTGGCTCGCCACATTCCGGGCGCCATGTATGCCGAAATGGATTCCCGCTTCGGCCACGACGGCTTTCTGATTGAAACAGCACACATCACGCACTTCCTGGAACGCTTTCACGCCCAGGTTTTCGCTCATTAATCTCGCTCCGGTACGGAGGCGAGTAACGGCCCCAATAACCTTTCATCCGATTCTCATGAACTCAACCACTTCACATCCAGCTATATCTGACCGGCAGTTCTCTTTTATGGGGGCCCTGCTGATGACACTTTTGCTGCTGGCCGGATGTGGAGGGGCTGGCACTGCTACCAAAGGCACGCAGCCAGAGGTTGTGCGTCTGGATTATGCCTACTACAATCCGCTGAGCTTGGTGCTAAAGCAGCAGGGCTGGCTGGAGAAAGATTTAGCCAAGCAAAATATCAAGGTGGAATGGGTGCTCAGCCAGGGCAGCAACAAGGCCTTGGAATTCCTAAATGGCAGCAGCATTGATTTCGGCTCTACGGCTGGCGCCGCGGCCCTGATTGGCAAAGCCAACGGCAACCCTTTGAAATCTATTTACATCTACTCGAAGCCGGAGTGGACGGCGCTGTGCACTGGTCCGAAATCCACCATCAAAACGGTGGCCGACCTGAAGGGCAAGCGCGTGGCGGCTACCCGTGGCACTGACCCCTACATCTTTTTGCTGCGCGCCCTCGACCAAGCTGGTCTGAGCGAGAAAGACATCGAGCTAATTCCGTTGCAACACCCCGACGGCCGCGCCGCCCTCGAAAAAGGCGACGTCGATGCGTGGGCTGGCCTAGATCCGCACATGGCCAAAGCCGAACTGGAATCGGGCGCCCGACTGTTTTACCGCAACGCCGACTTCAATAGCTACGGCGTACTGAATGTGCGCGAAGAGTTTGCCAAGCAGAATCCGGCCTTGGTCGACCAAGTATTGGCTGGTTATGAAAAAGCTCGTCAGTGGGCTGTTGAGCACCCCGAAGAACTAAAAAAGACACTAGCTACTGAGGCGAAGCTAAACGAAGCCGTAGCGGCCAAGCAGCTAGAGCGCACCGACTTATCCAACATCACCTTTGGCCCGCAGCAGCGCAGCACCATTTCCGCAGCCGGCGACGTGCTCAAGAAAAGTGGCACCATCGACCAGAATGTGGACATCAACCAAACCGTCAGCAACCTGATTGACACGCAGTTCGCCGAAAAAATCACGCCGGCCAAGGTGAAAGCCACCGCGGCCAAGTAAGCCTTCCTGTCACTGCGGCGCAAGAGGAATCTGAGTGAAGACGCTGAACCGTTTATCCAGATTCCTCCGGCGTCGCAATGACAGTGCCTAACCACTGTTCATGTCCGAATCTTCATCTCTATACGTTTCGCCTGCTCCTGCTACCGCACCGGTTGCGGCTAGCACGCCGGCGGCAGAGCAAGTTGTATTGCGCACGCCGGGCCGATGGGGCTGGCTACGCGGAGCTGTGTTACCGGCGCTACTGCTCGTGGTGTGGGAAGTGCTGGCCCGCGTGGGGGTTTTGCCACCCAACCTGTTGCCCGCCCCTTCGCGCGTACTAGCTACGATTTGGCAGATGGCCTTAACCGGCGAACTGTGGGAGCATCTGGCCATTACGCTGTGGCGCGTGGCACTCGGGTTCTTGTTGGGCAGCGCCTTGGCCACTGTATTTGGGGCACTAACGGGATATTCCCGCACGCTGAATCAATTGCTTGATCCGCTGCTACAAGGTATTCGCAACATTCCGTCGTTGGCGTGGGTGCCGCTGTTCATTCTGTGGATGGGCATTTACGAAACCTCGAAAGTGGTGCTAATTGCGGTGGGTGTGTTTTTCCCGGTGTACCTCAACTTGATGAATGGTATTCAGGGCGTGGACCGCAAGCTGGTGGAAGTGGGCCGGGTGTATCGGCTGTCGGGGTTTCAGCTGGTTCGGCGCATTTTCATGCCGGCCACGCTACCCGCCTACTTTGTTGGTCTTCGGAGCGGATTGGGCCTCGGGTGGATGTTTGTGGTAGCCGCCGAAATCATGGGTGCCAACAAGGGCTTGGGCTTTCTACTGGTTGATGGCCAAATGACCGGCCGCCCCCAGACCATTCTAGCTAGCATCTTGCTCTTCGCCGTGCTCGGCCAGCTCACCGACGCCCTGCTTTCCCAACTCAGCCGCCGCCTGCTCCGCTGGCAAGACACGCATCGGGTGAGCAACTGAGCGGCGGAGTAACTGAGTGATTCAATGACTCTACCAGAACATCTCACTCTGCTGCTCTACCCCATCAGTACTCCCTAGTCCATACTCAGCTACTTAGTTACTCAGTTACTCTATGCTCCGCATCAACCACATCAGCAAGCAGTTTGGGCCCGTAGTGGCGCTCGACGACATCGATGTGCACGTGCGTTCGGGTGAAATCGTGACGCTTGTAGGAACGAGTGGCTGCGGCAAGAGCACGCTGCTGCGCATTGTGGCTGGGCTCGATACGCCTACTAAGGGCCGGGTACTTATTGATGAAGAACCAATTACGGCTCCGCATCCTGCGGTGGGGGTCATTTTCCAAGAGCCACGCCTGATGCCTTGGCTGACGGTGCGCCAAAACGTGCAGTTCGGTATTGCCGGGTTGTCAGCGGCCGAGCAGGCACAACGCACTTCGGCGGTGCTGGAACGGGTAGGCCTTACGGCGTTTGCCGAGGCGCTGCCCCGCCAACTTTCCGGGGGCATGGCGCAGCGGGTGGCTATTGCACGGGCCTTGGTGGCGCAGCCGTCGTTGCTGCTACTCGACGAGCCGTTTAGCGCCCTCGACCCCTTCACCAAAATGAAGCTTCAGGATCATCTGCTCGAAATCTGGTCGTACGATAAACCTACGTTGCTGCTGGTTACGCACGACATCGAGGAAGCCCTCGTGCTTTCCGACCGGGTGGTGGTGCTACGCGGGCACCCCGGCCGCATTCACCAAACGCTGACCGTGGATCTGCCCCGGCCCCGGCGTCGCACCGACCCCGATTTTCAGTTATGGAAACAACGCGTGCTGGACGCCCTCGATGTAACTACCGACGAGCCTCTGCTGGCTTGATTGTACCTCTTTCTTCTCTTGAAATCCTCTCTCAAATGGTAGCTGACAAACAAACCTTGCGCATTGGCCTCATTGGTTTTGGCTGCGTGGGGCAAGGCCTCTACGATATTCTTGAACAGCGGCCCGAAACGGGCTTCGAGGTGGCGCGCATTGCCGTGAAAAACCCCACGAAGTCCCGTAGCCTCCCCTTGAGCCGGTTCGACTTCAACGCCGACGAGTTGTTGCAAGACCCTACGCTTGATGTGCTGGTAGAAGTGATTGATGATGCTGCCGAGGCGTTTCGGTTGGTAAGTGAGGCGTTGCGCCAAGGCCGGCGCGTCGTGACGGCCAACAAGGCCATGCTGGCCCGCCACTTGCCGGAATTGGTGCAGTTGCAGCAGGAGGCGGGCGGAAAGCTGCTGTACGAAGCAGCCGTGTGCGGTAGCATTCCAGTCATCCGGACGCTGGATGCCTATTTCGGTGAGGAGCCACTACGAAGCGTGACGGGCATCCTGAACGGGTCGTCGAACTACGTGCTGACGCGCATGGGCGAAGAAGGCTCCGACTATGCCCCTGCTCTGGCGGAAGCGCAGGCCAAAGGCTTTGCCGAAACCGACCCCACCTTGGATATGGGCGCTTTCGACCCACGCTCTAAAGCAGTGATTCTGGCAGCGCACGCCTACGGGACTTTCCTTCAACCAGATGAAGTACTGAACCTAGGCATCGAAGATATAAACGCCGTTGATATTGCCTTTGCCGCAACATTAGGCCGCAAAATCAAGGTGGTAGCCGGTTTGCAGCGCCTACCCGATGGCCGCGTGACGGCCCTGGTGACGCCGCTGCTGGTTGCTCCGTCATCTCCTCTTTACTCGGTCGACCACGAATTCAACGGCGTCCTGATTGAAGCTGATTTTGCGGGTGAGCAGTTCCTCCGGGGCCGGGGCGCGGGTGGGCACCCTACCGGCTCGGCAGTTCTAGCCGATTTGGCTGCTATCCGGCAGGGCTACTCCTATCAGTATCCTAAGCTTACTGCTTCCTCCCCTACCTACGCCACCGACCTAGAGCTGGAAATCTACTTGCGTACCGATGAGGACCGACTGATTGATGCGCTTGACTTCAGTGAAATTTCGGAAGAAGCCGATGAAGATGGCTACGTAGTGGGTTTCGTGGCCCTTTCCAACTTGCTGCGGGTAAAGGAACTGATCCGCAAATTCGGAGCCTTTGTAGTACGAACCGGCGTGGTGCGCCCTTTGACTTCCACTCCCGCTACCCTGACGCAAGAAGTTAGTTTGTAACACCTCTTGGCTGCACAATAGCCAAGAGCTCATCAATAGAAGCACTACAAGTAAGCCGTTGGGACGATAGAGCATCGTTCCAACGGCTTACTTGTAGTGCTTCTGCTGTTTTACTCAGTGCGAGATGTACTCTATGGCAGAAAGCCAGTAACCCCGGGCCTGGAAGCTCGCAACAACTTGAATATATTCTTTAAGCAAGCCGAAAAGGGATTCACAGTTGAATCGTACGGCTATCCTTTTATGCCACCTGCTTTTTAAGTAATATTCAATCGACTTTCTATTTTCACATTTAACCATGTTGTCTTTTTCACGGTTTTCGCTCGTGTCGTGGTTGTCGGCTGCTTGTGGCATACTGCCGCTGGCCGGCTCCCAAACTGTTGATAAGGAAACCGTAGCAACCGATTATCACGCTCTTATAGAAGCGCAACGCATTTTTGCTGCATATGGCGGCAAGCACAGCGTCAAAGAATCTTTCAGCAAGTACCTAGCGGCTGCGTACCTGTTTCGCGACGACAAGTTCGTGCTAGGCGGCCCATTTTACGCAGCCCAATCTGAACGGCCCGGTCGCCTGACCTGGCGGCCAACCTACGCCCGCATAGCGGCTAGCGGCAGCTGGGGTATTACCACAGGCCCCGTCGAATTTCATCCCAACTCTGCCGCCGAGCCACCAGTGGGTTATGGCAACTTCGTGACGCTGTGGCAAAAGACCACAGCGGGCACTTGGCAAGCAACGTATGACGGGGGAATCAGCTATACTACCCCGGCTGTAGCCGTGGAAATTGTACATCCAAAAACTTTCCCCGCTAAGCTCCAGGCCGCGGCCGATACGGTTGCGCTACGCAACAGCCTGCAAGAAGCTGAAGCCGCTTTTGCAACACGGGCACAAACCAGCTTGCAGCAGGCGTACGTGCCGGTGCTACCCAAGGCAGGCAGTGAGTTGCGGTTGTTGCGCGAAGAGGCTGTTCCGTATGTGGGGGCCGCGGCGCAACGCTTAGCATCCGAATCAAGACAGGCAGTACTCTTCCGCCCTTTCCAGACGTCTGTTGCTCCTTCCGGTGAGCTTGGCTACACGTTGGGATACTTGGACTTTCAGCAGCAGCGGGGGCACTACTTGCGCGTGTGGCAGCGCGAAGGGCAACAGTGGAAACTGGCACTAGAACTGCTGGCAGCCAAGCTGAAGTAAAACCAAGGCTGGTTTTTCAAAGCTCAATTCACTCCTGAAACCGCCATTCTTAGTTGCGCTGGAATGGCGGTTTCAGTACCCACCCAATCTACATCGTACTGCTTGTTGCTTGCCGCGCACGATGCGAAAAGCACATATTGCTGCTACCGCTTAAGTTTGCGGCCTCTCGAACCAACTGTTGTATGCCAACCACTGCTCCCGCTCCGCTTCGTCCTGGCGACCAAGTTGCCATTGTATGCCCTGCCCGCAAAGCCTCGCACGAAGAACTCGCCGCCGCCGTAGCGGTACTCGAAAGCTGGGGCTTGCGCGTAGTGCTAGGTGAGAGCACCAACGTGGAGTACCACCAGTTCGGGGGCAACGATGAAGTGCGTCGCCGCGACGTGCAGCAGCAACTCGATAACCCTGACATACGCGCCATCCTGAGCGCCCGCGGCGGCTACGGCACTACCCGCATCATCGACTCGCTGGATTTCTCTCGCTTTGCGCAGCAACCGAAGTGGGTGGCCGGCTTTTCCGACATTACGGCTCTCAACTGCCATCTGCTAGCGCTTGGCCACCAGAGTATTCATGGCGTCATGCCACTGCTTTTCAACCAGCCGGGCGGGGAAGAGTCGTTGGAAAGTTTGCGCCGGGCGCTGTTCGGAGAGCCTGCTGTCTATACCACGGCCCCGCACCCACTCAACCGCCCCGGCACTGCCACCGGCGAGCTAGTAGGTGGCAATTTAAGCTTGTTGCAAACCCTTACCGGCACCGCTTCCGACGTACCAACCGCTGGCCGTATCCTCTTTATCGAGGACATTGACGAATACCTGTATGCTATCGACCGGATGATGGTGCACCTGGACCGCACCGGCAAATTGCGTCACTTGGCCGGCTTGCTGGTCGGCCATTTCACTAATCCACAGGATAACACAGTACCCTACGGCCAGACACCCAACGAAATCATTCAGCACTACGCCAGCAAGTACGATTTTCCGGTAGCGTACAATTTCCCCGTTGGCCACGAAGCCCAGAACATGGCGCTGATCTGTGGGCGAGAAGCCAGAATGACGGTAAATGAAACAGGGGCACGAGTGGAATATGTGTAGGCGCGGTAAGCTATTCGTCTACTAGCGCTTTTGCCGAATGCTTCAGCATAAGGCATTGGCAACGCCTCATTGCGGCTGTAGCAAGGCATTCAAGCCCTCCTTCTCGAAGAGTAGCTTTCCTATCTTCAAGCTCGACCATCCTCGTTTCAGTCGGTAAGAGAATACGGGGAGACCATCGCGCAGTACGCATTCAATACAATACGTACTGATGCCGGATTCTTTGGGAAGCTGGTTTTTCAGCTCAAGCAGGTGCGTGGATACCAGAAACGAGGAGCGTCGAAAGCTCGTCAGCCCCTGTACCGTGGCATGCGTGATTTCCAAGGCGTCGTCTACGTTGGTACCCCGAAACAACTCGTCGAAAATGGCGAACGTACGGCCGGCGCCGTGGGCAGCATGCAGAACTGATTTCAGGTTCTGAATTTCCGCCATGAAGTGGCTGTACCCGTCCCGCAGACTGTCGCGCAGATTGATGGCAATCAGGATGGACTGAAAATAAGGCAGTTCGCACCGCGCCGCTGGTACACCTATTCCGGCGTGAGCCAGGTATACGCAAACGCCTACGGCCTTCAACAAGGTGGATTTGCCAGACATATTCGGTCCGGTTAGCACTACCACGTTTTCGGCTGGTCCCATTACCAAGGTATTAGTAACCGGCTGCTTCAGTAAAGGATGATAAAACTTTTCTAAGCGCAGGCCTTCTTCTTGAAAAGTGGGAAACACCAACGCTTGGTTTTGCATGCCTTTGGCTATCGACCAATACGCTTCAAACAAATAGAAAGCGCTGAGAAAGGCTGCTACCTCTTCTTCCGTAAGAACTTGAAGCTGTTGGGCAAAGTGCACCATACGACCCACAGAAAACTGGTCTTCTTGGATGGCTTGGCTGTTGCTAACTAAACTGAAACGCTCCATAAACCGCACCAGCGTCAGTAGTTGCGCGCGGTAGCCAACCGGAAAACCTTGCAAGTCGAGGCGGTGTAGGTAGTGCTGCTGAAGCCGGTGCAGAAACTGAATTACCTGCACGTACCGGGAGCGACTTTGGTAGCGGGCTTCCTCGGAAAACAGCAGCTTCACGGATGCCTTAAGTTGGTTGACTTCCAGTGCCAGCCGACGGCTGCTCACATCTGTCAGAAATGCCCGCACTTCCTGAAACTGAAACTTTTGATAGGAAAAGCTTTCCAGCACCGACCAGCTTGCTAAAAAGCCTTGCAGTATGGCCTGCTTCTGAAGCACCTGCTCTAGAGTGGGTGGCAGCTCTTGCAGCAGATTCAGCAAAACTGCCTCCGCTTCTGCGTTGTGGGTGAAGTTGAACAGCGGCAGTAGCTCTGCCTCCACTTGTAAATCTTCGACGTGTAACATAAGCAGGTAGCCTAGCGAAATGCTAGAACGCAAAAAGCCCCGGCAACTTGCGTGGCCGGGGCTTTTTGCGTTTCAAGAGCTAGAAGCAACTACTCGCCGTAGAGGGTCTGCAACACCACTTGGCCCACGGCCTTCAATGTGCGCTTGTCGATGTTGGCTAGGTTGTCCTGCGTGGTGTGGTGGTAGGCGGGGAAGTAGTCGTCGCCGACGGGCAGGTGGTCGATGATGTCGATGGTGCGCACGCCGGCTTGGTTGGTGAAGACGTGGTCGTCGGTGATGCCGGGGCTATCCTGGAACAGGAAGTAGTCGGAGTAGCCAATTTGCGCGGCAATATTCCAGACTTTGTCTACTACGTCGCGGGCCTTTTGGCGGGAAGTGTCTTCGCGGCTGAACTTACCGTTTTTGGCCCCTACCATGTCCAGCAGAATGCCGTACTCAGATTTGTAGTTGGCAGGCATCAGGTTTTTGGCCCAATACTGTGAGCCTAGGCACCAGCTAGAACCGCCTTGCGCTTCTTGGTTGGCTAGCTTGTTGGTGAGCTCACTCTGGGTGCTGGAATCGTAGCCGTAGTCTTCGGAGTCAAACAAGACGAAATCTACGCCCACGGCCGGCGTGAGGCTATCGGGCTGGGCAGCCAGGATACGGGCCATTTCCAAGGCAATACCCACGCCGCTGGCCCCGTCGGAAGCACCGTCAAAAGGAGCGTTCTTTTTTTCCTTGTCTTTATCGGCAAAGGGGCGGGTATCCCAGTGCGTGAAAATCGTGACGCGGCGGGCGGCCTGGGGCTGAAACTGCGCAATGATGTTGCGGCTGCGCAGCATTTTACCGTCAAACGCCATAGCCTCGAAAGGCTGCTCGCGCACCGTCAGGCCATAGCTCTTGAACTTCCCGATAACCCAATCACCGGTCTTGACGTGGGCTGGCGTATTCGGCACCCGCGGCCCGAACGCCACTTGCTTGGCCACGTAGGCATACGCCGAATCGGCGTTGAAGGTGGGCGCCGCGGGTAGTTTCTGCTGCTCCGGGGAGGCCGTTTCGGTGGTGCTTTTCTTGTTGTCGAAGCAGCCGGTTAGCAGAAAGGCCGCCAGCATGACGGGAGCAAATCGGAATAGTTTCATGAGAAGGAAAGACGGGTAAGGCAGTAGCGCGAAGCTCCAGCTTCGCGCCTTTGTTGAACGAATCCGGTTTGCATCGTTGCAACGAAGACGTTCAACGATGCGCGAAGCTGGAGCTTCGCGCTACTGCTCTAACGCTTTACTCTTCACTGTACGCCCACTCGACGCCAGCCTTGGTATCCTTGATGACGATGCCCTGCCCCTTCAAGGCCGCCCGGATTTCGTCTACCTTGTCGTAGGCCTTAGCGGCTTTGGCTTCGGAATAGAAGTTCAAGGTCAGGTTTAGGAGTTGCTCGGCGTTGGCGCGGGGCTCATCTACGAGGCCTAGCACATCAATAACCAGCGTGCGGTAGGCAGTAGTGGCTTCGTTTAACGCGGCTTCACTCACCTGGGCCAGCGTAGCTAGGTTGGCGGTATAGCCATTGAACTTGCGCAACAGATTGAACAAACCAGCAATGGCGCGGGCCGTGTTCAGGTCGTCGTTCAAGCCGATGAATGTATCGGTAACGATTTTCCGCAGTTCCGCATCGGCCTTCTCGGTATCGGGGGCGCGTTCGGTGCCTTCGGGTAGCGTCAGCTTTTCCAGTTGACGCAGCCCGTTCATGAGCTTACGGTAGCCTTTGCGGGCTGCCTGCAGTGCCTCGTCGGTGATGTCGATGGTGCTGCGGTAGTGCGCTTGCAGCAGAAAGAAGCGCACCGTCATGGGTGAGTAGGCTTGCGGCAACGTGGGATTGCGCCCCTCAAACAAATCGGTGATGGTGATGAAGTTGCCGAGCGACTTACTCATCTTGGCTCCGTTCACCGTAATCATGTTGTTGTGCATCCACACCTGGGCCTCGTTGGTAGGATGGGCGCACGCCTGGCTTTGGGCTATTTCGCACTCGTGGTGCGGAAACATCAAATCCAGTCCACCGCCATGAATGTCGAACTCGGCGCCGAGGTACTTGCGGCTCATGGCCGAGCACTCCAGGTGCCAGCCTGGAAATCCTTCGCCGGGTGCTTCGCCGAACGGGGAAGGCCAGCGCATCAGGTGGCGCTCATCGGCGCGCTTCCAGAGGGCAAAATCTAGGGGGCTGCGCTTTTCTTGCTGCCCGGCCAGGTTGTCGCGCGAGCCAGCTAGCAGCTCTTCCACCACGCGGTTGGAAAGCTTGCCGTAGCCGCGGCCGGCGGCGTTGTAGGCGGGCACATCAAAGTACACCGACCCGTTCACCTCGTACGCAAACCCGTTGGCCAGGATTTCCTGAATCATCTGGATTTGCTCGGTGATGTGGCCGCTAGCGCGAGGCTCGATGTCGGGCGGCAAGCAGCCAAGCACCTCCATGTGGCGGTGATAAAGGTTGGCATATTGCTCGGCCACCTGCATAGGCTCCAGCTTCTGGGCGCGGGCTCTTCTCGAGATTTTATCTTCGCCTTCGTCGGCGTCGTTTTCAAGGTGCCCCACATCGGTGATGTTGCGGACGTAGCGCACCGTGTAGCCTAGGTGGCGTAGGTAGCGCGTTAGTACATCGAACACCACCGGGCCACGGGCATTCCCCACGTGCGCCTCACTATACACCGTTGGGCCGCAGAGGTAGACGCCCACGAAAGGTGCGTGCAGGGGTTCGAAAGTGGCTTTGCGACGAGTAAGCGTGTTATAAAGCGAGAGTGAAGGCAGCATTCGGCAAAAGTATCACGGATTTAAACGGATTTATCGGATTATGCGGATTTCGTGCGCTTCCGCATACATCGTTGGCTTTAACAGCCCAAGCTTGAAAAGGGCTCCAACAGCCCGAATTAGAAAGGAAATACCTGTTTTCACACACAACTAAGTCTATAACCCATCCTATAAAGCACAAAACTCTTTGACGAGAGTATATAAAGTTCATTTCACAGTTTAAGAAGCGCGCATTGCAGTATAAAATGTTAGGCAGGATTGGATGGTAAATACATCACTTAGGCAGCAAGCGGTAGGTGGCCGTGGTGGGGTAATGATCGGAATACGGAATCTCGTAGTGGACCCAGAAGTCATCAACTAGCCATTCGGGGCTGGCGAATTGGTTGTCGATGCGGATGAAGGGCAGCTGGCCGTGATAAGTCGGACCGACGCCATTGCCTACGGTAGCCCAGGCATTCTGAAAATGGTCGGCTATCTGATCGTAGCTGTAGCTGTAAGGCAGGTCGTTGAGGTCAGCGCAAAGCAGCAACGGATACGGGCTACGCTCGAAGCGGCGCGTGAGCGTATCGACCTGCCAACTGCGCGACACCATGCCCCGCTTGAAGCGACGCATCAGGCCCAGGGCTTTGTTGCGGAAGCCGGCTTTGCTGGAGTAGCTGTCCACGATGTCGCGCTCATCGAGGCTCATGCTCTGCAAGTGGAAATTGAACACCCGAATGGTGTCCTTGTTTGGCAGGCGCAGGTCGGCCCACATGGCGTGGTTTTGGGTGAGCTTACCGAAGTTGACGGTTCCGCGGCGCAGGATAGGATAACGCGAAAAAATGGCCATTCCGAATTCGGCCCCTACGCGGTTGGTGAGGCTGCGAGACACGAAGCTTTGTCGTCCGCTACGCTCCCCAATCCGCTCCACGCTGTTGAAAACATCCTTCTCCTTGCTGGTAGAACTCCGTGGCTCGTTGTAGAACTCTTGCAGGCAGATGATTTCGGCCGGATTATCGGCTACCCACTGAATCAGTTTTTTCGACGATGCCAGGTCCGGGTCGCGCAGCTGCGGATACACGTTGAAGATGCGCACGTTAGCCGAAAGCACTCGTACCCGTAGCCCAGGCGCATCGGCCGCGGGGGCCACGCGCAACGGGTGCAACGCCACGCCGCGTTGAAAATGCGGCCACGTCAGCACGGCTACTAGTAGCGGCACTGCTGCCACCCGCCAGTTGCGGAGCAGCCAGTAGGGCACAGCCAGCAAGTTCAGCGTTAGCGCAACGGGCAGCGTGAGAGCCGCAAAAGCCGCGGGCCAAAACGTGTAGGCGGGCACCTGCACGCAGGCAATGGCTGCGAGTAGCCACCCAATAACGAGCAAGGTGCAGGTGAAAGCAAACGAACGACGCACAGCAGAAAAACACGGCTCCAAGCCGCAGATGACGAGCAAAGGTAAGAGGTAACCACCCAAGGCACCGGACTTGCTTAGTGCGCAAGAAGTAAGCCCGAATTTCGTTGTACTTTCAGGTCCGTTTTTTCTTTAGGTAGCAAAAAGTGAGGTTGGACTTGTATTTATATCTAATTCTCTGACCTACAGATAGTATTACCCTGCCCTTACAGCTTGCTACGTTGTCTTAGTTTACATCCTATGCCCCTTTTTACAGTACGATTTTTCTTTTCCGGCTTCCTGCTGCTCCTGGCTCCGCGCCTGATAGCGGCAGCCCTTCCTGCTCTAAACGAAGCGCCGCGCGAGGGTGCCTCGCTGGAGTTTATTGAAAACAAGGGCCAATGGGATAATCCAGTGCGCTACGCGGCGGCCTTGCCGGCCGGGCGGTTGTTTGTTGGCACAACAGGTTTCACCTACAGCTTCCTCGACCCGGTAGCGTTACGCAGCCACTCGCACCAAGGCAGCGACGATGCACCTAAAGCGCCTGCTTCCGAAGTATTGCACGGCCATTCGTATTCGGTTACGTTCGAGGGAGCCAACCGCTCCCCGGTGTTGGCTGGGGAAGAAATAACCCCCGCGCCTTACAACTACTTTCGTGGCAATAACCCTAAGCGCTGGGCGAGTAATGCGCGCAGCTTCCGGCGCTTGCGTTACACCAACCTGTACCCGGGTATCGGCGCGGTTCTTTACGAAAACGCCGGCCAGCACCTAGAATACGACTTTCAGGTGAGCCCGGGGGCCAAGCCAGCGGCTATTCAGCTTCGCTACGCCGGCCCCAACCGTCTTACCCTCACACCGGATGGCAACCTACTGATTGAAACTTCGGTGGGAAAGGTCATCGAACAAGCTCCTAAAGCCTGGCAAGACATCAGAGGCATGCGCGTAGCAGTACCCTGTGCTTTCGAACTGAAAGGCAACACGGTTGGCTTCCGGCCCGGCAAATACGACCAGCGGTACGCTCTCACTATCGACCCGACGGTTATCTTCTCGTCGTTTACGGGTTCGGTGGCCGACAACTGGGGCTTTACGGCCACCTACGATGCGCAAGGCAATATGTACTCGGGCGGCATCGTGCTCGACGTAGGCTATCCGACCAGCCCCGGCGCGTTCGATACCTCGTTCAATGGCACCACCGACGTCGGTATTATCAAGTACAATACGGCCGTAACGGGCTCAGCGGCCCGGTTGTATGCCACGTACCTAGGGGGCCGGAGCATGGAGGCACCGCACAGCATGGTCGTGAATCCGCAGGGTGAGCTGGTGATAATGGGCTCTACTGGCTCAAACAACTTTCCTACCACCAACGGAGCGTACGATACGTCGCACAACGGCGGCCCCCGTATCACGCCCGATGATGGCTTCGACCCTTTTCTCTATGATAATGGCGCCGACATATTTATTGCCAAACTCTCGGCCAACGGCAGTACGCTCACGGGTAGCACGCTCGTAGGCGGCTCCGGCACCGACGGCGTAGTGGCCCGGCTCGGCGTTGACAGCAACGGGGCTCCCACCACATTCGATGGCCTGCCCGGCTCCCCCGTTATCAATTACGGTGACCAGTTTCGCGGCGACGTGGTAACCGATGGGGACGGTAACATATACATAGCATCCGTCACCAACAGCACCAACTTCCCCACGCCCAATGGCTTCCGCACTAGGTTTCAGGGTGGCCCCTTCGATGCAGTCGTTTTAAAGTTATCCGCTGACCTGCGCACCCTGCTGTGGTCTACGTATTTGGGTGGCAGTAATGCGGAGGCTGCCTATTCTTTGCAGGTAGATGCTACGCGGGGCATCTACGTGGCGGGGGGCACGCTAAGCAACAACTTCCCTACCACTTCCGGCAGCTTGCAAGCCACCTTCCAGGGTGCTGTAGATGGTTTTATTTCCCACTTAAGCAACACGGGCAGCGCGCTTTTAGAATCATCCTTTATTGGCACTTCAGCTTACGATCAAGCTTTTTTCGTGCAGCTTGATGCGGCCAGCAACGTGTACTTGCTGGGCCAAACGCAAGGTCAAATGCCGATTAGCGCGGGGTGCTACGGCGTGGCAAATGGACGGCAATTCATTCAGAAGCTGAACCCTACGCTCAGCACTCGTTTCTACGGCACTCGCATTGGGAGTGGCAACACGCTCTTCCCCGATATTTCCCTTACGGCCTTCCTCGTCGATGATTGTGAGCGAATCTATATCAGCGGCTGGGGTGGCCAAGTGAACGACCGAGGCCTGCCTCGCAACGGCAGTAGCACCCGGGGCTTGCCTATCACGGCCAATGCCATCCAGTCGGCTACCGACGGCTCCGACTTCTATCTGGCTCAGTTTCGGCCCGGCATGCAATCCTTGGAATACGGTACCTTCTACGGTGAGCAGGGCGGGCGCAGCGGCGAACATGTAGACGGTGGCACGTCGCGCTTCGATAAGAAAGGAGTGGTGTATCAGGCGGTGTGCGGTGGCTGCGGACGCACTTCTGGCTTTCCCGTGCCACCCGGCGCTAACACGTATTCCACCACCAACCGCAGTGACAACTGCAATAATGCCGCGTTCAAGATAGACTTTGGCATCATCACCGCCGACCCAGGCCCGAGTCGTTATGTGTGTATCAACAATGGCCCTATTCAACTAGGCGGCTCTCCAGCTGGTGGTATGTGGTCTGGGCCAGGCGTGTCGGCACTGCCCGGCGGCGGCTATCAGTTCACCCCTTCGCAGGCCCGTCTCGGAGCTAATATTCTTACGTATTCGGTGAATGCCACCGGCACCTGCGTCAGTTCCAGGCCCCTACGCATGACCGTGACGCCGGAAAGGCCGATAACTTTCGCGCCTGTAGCGGCCACTTGCCTGCCGGCCGGCAACGTAACCCTGACGGCAACTCCGGCCGGGGGCACATTTAGCGGTCCTGGCGTATCGGGCAGTACTTTCAGCCCCACCACCGCTGGTCCGGGCACGCACACTATTACGTACACCCTGGCCGACAGCCTGGGCTGCGGCTCTGCTGTCCAGACGGTACGGCTCACTGTAGCACCAACGGTACGAGCCGGCCGCGATACTACTATTTGCGCCGACCAGATTCAGGCGTTTCAAATGCGGGGCATGTCACCGGCTGGGGGCACTTGGAGCGGCACGGGTGTTACGTCGAATGGTATGTTCACCCCGCCCAACACCAACAACCGGGGGGGCATTTATCAACTGAGCTACACCTATACTTTAAACGGCTGCTCTACTACGGCCACCCGCACTGTGGTCGTATCACCCGCTTCGGCGGTCAACGTTGCGCTTAATCTGCCGGAGTGCTCCGCCAATCCGCAATTCACAGGCTTGGCCCCCTTTACTTGCCAGTTCGAGCCCGTATTAGCTGGCGGCACTTACGAATGGGACTTTGGTGACGGCAGCGAGATTTCCAAAGAAGCCAGTCCAACTCACGTGTACGCCAACCCTGGCTCCTACCGGGTGAAACTAGTAGCGCGCTACGCAGGCTGCGTAGTGGAAACGGCTTTTGCGCCGGTGGAAGTTGGCGACATGAAAGTCCCTAATATCATTACCCCCAACGGCGACTCTCTCAACGACGCTTTCAAGCCCCGCTTCAGCTGCAAGCCAACGCTCTTGCAGGTATTCAACCGTTGGGGTACCCTCGTCTTCGAAACGAAAGACTACCACAACGACTGGAGCGGCAAAAGCCTACCCGACGGGGTGTATTACTATCTGCTGCGCGACACCGACGAGCGGCGAGCCAAAGGTTGGCTGGAAATAAAACGTTAGCAGGTTTCTCAGTTAGCGCCCCGCTCCAAGTATTTCAGGAGCGGGGCGCTTTTGTTTTGCCCAAGCGCCTTGTGTTTATCCTATCTTGCGTGCTTATTCCTATCAACTATCTTATTGTGTATGCGGAAAACGCTACTGTTTCTGGCGGCCTTCAGCTGCTTTTTTACTTCTTCAGTTCAAGCCCAATCCCAAAGGTCCGCTTCCTTAAGCTTAGAGTTCATAGAAAACCGAGGTCAATGGCCTGATCCGGTCCGCTACACAGCTGATGTTCCGGGCGGACGGCTGTTTTTGGAGTCCCAAGGCTTGACGTATTCGTTGCTAGCAGGTGTGCCGCACCCCCACGAGGATCTTGAGCATACCACCGCAAACGCCGACATTAAGGCGCATGCCATACGGGTAACATTTGAAGGAGGCGCACCAAATCCGGCCTTGCGAACTGAAAACCAAACCAGTGAAGTTCGCAACTACCTACGCGGCAACGACCCCAAACACTGGGCGCACAACGTACCGGGCTTTCGGGAGTTGCGCTACGCCGAAATATGGCCCGGCATTGGGAGTCACTTCTACGAGAACCACCAGCAACAGCTGGAATACGACTTCGAGCTAGCTGCCAACGCTGATCCTCACGCCATTCAATTGCGCTACGATGGCGCCGAGGCCCTCGCCCTCACTGCCGAAGGCAACCTCGAAATCCGCACGTCGGTGGGTGTGCTACGCGAGCTAGCCCCCAAAGCGTGGCAGACCGATGCCGCTGGCCAGCGCCAGCCCGTAGCCTGCGCCTATGTACTAGAAGGCCACACAGTGCGCTTCCGGCTAGGCGCCTACAACCGGCACCGGCCGCTCACCATCGACCCCACCGTGGTATTCTCCACGTATACCGGCGCCACCTCCGACAACTGGGGTTTCACGGCTACTTATGACGCACAAGGCAATATGTACTCGGGCGGCATTGTATTCGGGGCAGGCTATCCAACCACGATAGGTGCCTTCCGCACTACGTTCAGCGGCATCATCGACATTGGCATTATCAAGTACAACACCGCTACTACCGGCCCCACTGCCCGGGTGTGGGCCACGTATTTGGGTGGCGCGCAAGCCGACTTCCCACACAGCCTAGTCGTGAGTAGCCAGGGCGAAGTAGCTATACTGGGCACCACAGCCTCTGCCGACTACCCTACCTCCACCACGGCCTACGACCGGAATTTCAATGGGGGCTCACCTGTTTCTCCGTCGGGGTTCGGCACTATTTTGGGCGGCTCCGACTTGGTGGTGACGCGCCTCAGTGCCGATGGCAGCACCCTGCGAGGCTCCACCTACCTGGGCGGCGCTGGCAATGATGGGTTGCTGGATATTGCGCTTACTCCGCTGGTACGCAATTATGGCGACTCTTTTCGGGGAGACATTCTACTCGATGCCAACGACAATATGTACCTGGCTTCTAGCACCACTTCCACCAACTTCCCTGTTGCCAATGGCCTGGGCGGCGCACACAGGGGCGGTACTTACGATGCCGTAGTATGCAAACTCGACCCCACGGCTAGCACCTTGCTCTGGAGCAGCTTTGTAGGCGGCGCCGGCACCGATGCGGCTTATTCTTTGCAGCTTGATGCTGCTGGTGGCCTCTATGTAAGCGGAGGAACCACTAGCACCAACTTCCCCACTACCGTCGGCGCGCTCAATCCTACGACCCGCGGCGGCGTGGATGGGTTCGTGGCGCGAATCAGCAGCACTGGCAATTCCATACAACACGCTACGTATCTCGGCACCAGTTCCTACGACCAAAGCTATTTCCTGCAGCTCGATGGCAGTGGCGCGGTGTATGTGTTAGGCCAAACTTTAGGCAGCTACCCCGTTACGAGCGGACGGTATCAGAATGCGGGCGGCAAGCAGTTCATCCACAAGCTTACTCCCGACCTCAGCACCACGGAATTCTCGACTGTGTTTGGGAGCGGACGCCCTACTATCGACATTTCGCCCACCGCTTTTCTGGTCGATCAATGCAACCGCATCTACGTGAGTGGCTGGGGCGGCAGCAACAACCAGAGTCTGCCCTTCGGCAACGGCAACACGTTCAACATGCCCGTCAGCTCTAACGCCGTGCAAAGCGTTACTGACGGCAGCGACTTTTACTTGATGCAGTTGTCCCCCGATGCTACCCGCCTTGACTACGCCACGTATTTCGGGCAGTCGGGTGGCAGCGGCGACCATGTCGACGGCGGCACTTCGCGCTTCGATCCGCGGGGCTTTGTGTACCAAGCGGTCTGCGCCTGCGGAAGAACTGGAGGCTTTCCGGTACCACCTGGGGCAGGTACCTATTCCAGCACTTCGGGTTACTCTAACTGCAACAATGCGGCCTTTAAATTCAACTTCGAGACCGTAAATGTGGTGGCTGGTATTGACCGCGACATATGCGTGGCCTCGGCTCCGCAGCCTTTAATTGGGTCTCCGGCCGGGGGCGTCTGGACGGGGCCCGGCGTGTCGGGCTCGGTGGCGGCCGGCTTTGTGTTCACGCCGACGTCTGCGCTGCTTGGCCAGCAGACTCTCACGTACACAGTTACTGGGTTTGGTCCTTGCGGGGGTGTCTCCACGCTGCGGCTGAGGGTGGTGCCTTCGCCCGTGCCAGCCTTTGCGGCTCCCGCCCAAACCACTTTTTGCCTGGGCTCAGCGGCGCCAGCTCCTACCATAACGCTAATGGCTACCCCACTCGGCGGCACCTTCTCGGGACCGGGCGTAACGGGCAACGTGTTTAACCCCAACATAGCTGGCCCTGGCTCCCACACCCTCATTTACAACGTGAATGCTGGCGGCTGCCTCCTTCAAACCACGCAAACCATGACGGTTATCCAAGCTAGTACCGGCCCGTCCTTCACCGTGTGTTCGAACGGCGGGGCTACGCCACTCGTAGGGTCGCCGGTGGGCGGCACTTGGAGTGGGCCGGGCGTATCAGGCTCTGTAGCGGCGGGTTTTGTGTTCACGCCTACATCAGCACTGGTTGGCTCGCGCGTGCTGACGTACACGGTTACCGGAAACGGGGGCTGCACCAGCACGGCTACCCTCACGGCTACTGTCCAACCATATCCTACTTTCACGCCCCCAACTTTACCCGCTTACTGCACTGCCAGCTCCACGCCTATACCGTTACCAAACGGCGTGTTGTGGAGTGGCCGGGGAGTGCGCGGGCCATCCAGCACTGGCTTCACGTTTACGCCCTCCTTGGCTGGGCCTGGCTCTTTCACCCTAAGCTACACTACCGGCTTTGGCCTTTGCGACATATCGGGCACCGTTCCTGTCACCGTAAGCAGCCCGGTTGCCGTTAGCATGCCGCCAGATACGGTTTTGTGTCCAGGCACTACGCAGCCCTTTAAGCTCAGGGCTATTCCGACCGGCGGCACTTGGTCGGGCACTAACGTAACTAGTGCAGGCATTTTCACTCCCCCAGCGGGTTTCAGTGGCTCTACTACCCTCACCTATACAGTTGCAACGGGTGCTTGCACCAACACGGCTACTCGGCGAGTAAGTGTAGCGGAAGTGCCCACCTACGCGGCTCGTTGGGACGCCGAATTGTGCGCCGAAACGCGTCAGGCCCCGCTAAGTGTGCGTTTCTCAGATCCGGTCAACAACTCGGTTACTGTGCGCTGGGACTTCGGCGACGGTACCCAGGGCACAGGCAATACAACCACGCACGTGTATGCGCAGCCTGGCCGCTACACGCCCCGCATTACCAGGACCTACAACAACGGCCGGTGTACCGTGCAGCTTGATCTACCGGTAATCGAAGTCACGAAGCCACACGAGATTCCCAATATTATCACGCCCAACGACGACGGCAAAAACGAATACTTTGTAGCCACCAATGGCTGTCCGGCTCGCCTGCAGGTTTTCTCGCGTTGGGGCAGTAAAGTGTACGAGACACCTTATTATCGCAACGACTGGAATGGTGGCAAACTTCCCAATGGCGTGTATTACTACCTCATCCAACCAGCCAAGGGAGAATCTGTTAAAGGCTGGGTGGAAATCAGTAGATAAAGTAGATTCATTGGACTCGCAGCACCCTTTATAAATAGATACATCTACTTGTTGCAGGCTTTGCGGCCATATACTCAACCCAGGAACTTAGCCTCTCAGTAGCCGCGCTGGCCACAGCTCCACCCCTGCTAGCTAGCCAACTTGCTTTCGGCGGTTTATCGCCGTATATTTGCACAGTATTCTGATTGTGAAGAGGGGACGTAGCGTCCCCTCTTTCTTTTATCACCCGGTCCAAGCCTAAATGAATTTCGATCAAACCCGCATTGCGGAAATGCTCCAGGATAGCCTCACCGGCAACAAGCTGTTTGTGGTGAACCTAAGTGTGTCCGACGCCGTTCGTCCTAAGATCACCGTCACGCTCGACAGTGAAGAAGGCCTCGGTATCGAAGAATGCGCGCAGGTGAGCCGTCGACTGGCCCGCCGCATCGATGAGGCCTACGGGGAGGATGCTACCTACTCACTGGAAGTAACCTCACCCGGCGCCGACCAGCCTCTTATTGATCCGCGCCAGTACACGCGTCACGTGGGCCGGAGCTTAAGCTTGAAGCTAACCGACGGCACCGAGAAAACTGGCAAACTGGAAGCCACCGAAGCCGAGGGCATACAGCTGGCGGAAGTAGTCAAGGAAAAAAGCAAGCAGAAAACACTACCCGCCGTGCTGGTACCGTTCACCGATATTCAGGAAGCGCGAGTAGTTATTTCGTTTAAGTAAATAGTCGATGGTTGATTGCTGAGTGTTACTTGCTGATTACCAGACCGCTGGTTTTCAACAATTATCAGTTAACAATCAACCGTCAACAACTAACAATTCAACAAGTAATCAGATGAACAGCAACGTTCTGATTGAATCGTTCGCCGAGTTTGCCCGGAGCAAGAACATCGACCGTCCCACGATGATGAGCATCTTGGAGGACGTGTTCCGCACCATGATTCGCAAGAAATACACGGACGACGCCAACTTCGACGTCATCCTGAACGTGGATAAGGGCGACTTGGAAATCTACCGCAACCGTGAGATTGTGGACGACAACTCCGAGGATATCTGGGACAACGACAAAATTCCGCTGGCAGAGGCCCAAAAGATCGAGCCTGATTTCGAGGTTGGCGAACAAGTAACCGAAGAAATCAAGCTGGAAGATTTTGGCCGCCGCGCTGTGCTTATGGCTCGTCAAACGCTGATTCAGCGGGTGAAAGACCTAGAGCGCGACAACCTTTACCAAACCTATAAAGACCAGGTAGGTGAAGTTATTACCGGTGAAGTATACCAGGTGTGGAGCCGCGAAGCCCTGATCCTTGATAAAGAGGAAAACGAGCTGGTACTACCGAAAGCCGAGCAAATCCCAAAGGACCGTTACCGCAAAGGTGACACCGTGCGTGCCGTAGTTCACCGCGTTGAAATCATTAATGGTACGCCCAAAATCATTCTCTCGCGCGCGGCACCCGCTTTCTTGGAGCGCTTGTTTGAGCAGGAAGTGCCGGAAATTTACGATGGCTTGATTACCATCAAAAACATCGTGCGCGAACCCGGTGAGCGGGCCAAGGTAGCCGTAGAAAGCTACGATGACCGTATCGACCCGGTAGGTGCTTGCGTGGGTATGAAAGGCTCCCGCATTCACGCCGTAGTGCGCGAATTGGAAAACGAAAACATCGACGTCATCAACTACACCGACAACCTAGAGCTATACATCGCTCGGGCCTTGTCGCCAGCTAAATTGACTTCGATGAAAATAAACGAACAAACTGGCCGGGTATCGGTGTTCTTAAAACCCGACCAAGTTTCATTGGCTATCGGACGCGGTGGTGCTAACATCAAATTAGCAAGCCGGCTGGTGGGCATGGAAATCGACGTATTCCGGGATGCCGGTGATTACGACGAGGATATTGCACTTGACGAATTCTCTGACGAAATTGAATCCTGGATTATCGCCGAGCTCAAGAAAATCGGCCTGGATACTGGTCGGGCCGTATTAGCTGTAAGTAAAGAAGATATCGTGCGCCGTACCGAATTAGAAGAAGAACACGTAGATGAGCTTTTCCGCGTTATCAAACAGGAATTTAACGAGGAAGAGGAAGAAAACGACCAAGCACATACTCCCACCGCCAGCGACGACGCGCAATGAGCGCGCGGGCTTCGGCCCGGCAAAGGCATTAAATCGGGCCGGTCGGCCGGATTTAACGCCGGCTGGCACCATTTAAAGTAGTACCTTTGCAATCAGATAAGAGTATCGTTCGCGAGCATAGAATGGCGGAAGCAGCAACCAAACGGCTTAGTCAGGCAGCCAAAGACCTGAACGTTGGGATGAACACCTTGGTGGAAACCCTAGCGAAAAAAGGATTTCAAATAGAAAATAAGCCTACGACCAAGCTGAGCTCAGATCAGGTTGCGTTGCTGGACAAGGAATTCGCGTCTTCAGCCCAAGACAAAGCCGAAGCCTTCAAGCTCAGCCAGGCCAAGCGCCAGAGCGAGCTAGATGCTGCTGCTCTTGCCCGGCCTGCCGAGCCGGTAGCGCCTAAGGCACCGGTGGCTCCTGCTCCTGCTCCTGCTCCCAAGCCAGTTGAGGCTCCCAAGCCTGCTCCTGCCCCCGTAGCCGCTCCGGTAGCTACGGCTCCTGTTGTTGCGCCTGCTCCAAGCAGACCAACTCCAGTAGAGGAAGCACCTAAGGTGCCCGGCTTGAAAGTATTGGGCAAAATTGAGTTGGACTCAAAAGGTCGGCCCGTTCCACCCCGGCCCACTCCGGCTCCGGCACCAGCCCCTACTCCTTCACCCGCACCAGCACCCGTTGCGGCGCCAGTGGCAGAAGTGAAAACGCCGCCAGCACCCGTTGTAGAAAGCAAGCCAGCGCCTGCACCAACTCCTGCTCCCGCTCCCACTCCGGCCCCTGCCACACCTGTAGCTTCGGCACCAGTAGCGCCTGCTGCTCCCGCCCCTGTAGCGCCAGTGCCAGCACCAAGCCGTCCGGTTGAGCCAGCTCCGGCAGTTGCACAGGCTCCGACCCCAACTCCACCGCCTGCTCCCGCGCCTAGACCTGCTCCTGCTCCTGCTCCTGCTCCAGTAGCACCCGTAGTGGCTGCTACGCCAGCACCTGCTCCACCTGCAGCTCCCGAAACGTCCGCTACTCCAGCTCCGGCTGAGGAAGCAGGTACTATCACGGCCAGAGCTGATCAGTTGAAAGGTCTGACTGTTTTAGGTAAAATTGAGCTGCCTGTTGACTCTTCACGTCGGGGCGGTGGCAATGCTGGTCGTGGACCACGGCCTGTTGCCTCATCCGACGTGCGTAAGAGTGGGCTGAACGCCGATGCGAAGAAGCGTCAGCGCCAGCGTATTCCGGGTCAGACTGGTGCTCCGCAAACCGGTCAAGGACAGGGCCAAGGTCAGGGACAAGGCGGCCAACGTCCGGAACAAGGGCAAAATCCCGGCTACCAAGGCAACCGGCCTACGGGCACTGGTCCACGTGGCAACAACAGCAACACTTCCAATCAGCGGCCACCTAACACTGCGCCGCGGGTTACGGGTACGGGCCAAGCAGCACAGCGTCAAGCTCCAGCTGTACCACTCACTCCCGAGCAAAACGAAAAGCAGATTCAGGAGCAGATCAAGGCTACGCTGGCTAAGCTCAGCGGCGGCCGTGGTGGCAACCAGAACAATCGGGCTAAGTATCGGCGCGACAAGCGTGCTGGCGTAGCAGAAGACCGCGAAGCGCAACGCGCCCAAAACGAACTCGATGCCAAGACGCTGAAAGTAACCGAGTTCATCTCGGCCAACGACTTGGCTTCGCTGATGGACGTGTCGGTGAACGAGGTTATCAAGGTGTGCTTGAACATGGGCATGTTCGTGTCCATCAACCAGCGCCTCGATGCGGAAGCTATTACGGTCATTGCCGACGAGTTTGGATACGACGTAGAGTTCCTGAGCGCCGAGGAAGAGGACACGGCTATCGAAATCGAAGACAACGACGAAGATCTGCAGCCCCGTGCTCCTATCGTTACCATCATGGGTCACGTTGACCACGGTAAAACATCGTTGCTTGACTACATCCGCAGTGCCAGCGTGGCTAAAGGTGAAGCCGGCGGTATCACGCAGCACATCGGTGCCTACGATGTAATGACCAAATCAGGCAAGCGGGTTACCTTCCTTGATACACCAGGTCACGAAGCGTTTACCGCCATGCGCGCCCGTGGTGCCAAGATTACCGACATTGCTATCATTGTGGTAGCGGCCGACGACTCGGTTATGCCGCAGACGAAGGAAGCTATCAACCACGCGCAGGCTGCTGGTGTACCGATTGTTATTGCTCTGAACAAGATCGATAAGCCGGGCGCTAACCCCGACAAAGTCCGCGAGGAGCTGTCAGCTATCAACGTTCTTGTAGAGGAATGGGGTGGTAAGTACCAGTCGCAGGAAGTATCGGCTAAGACAGGTCTTGGCATTGATGACCTGCTGGAAAAGGTTTTGCTGGAAGCTGAATTACTGGAGCTGAAGGCTAACCCGGATCGTAGCGCAGTGGGTGCCGTCATTGAAGCCTCGCTGGACAAAGGCCGTGGCTACGTAACTACCATTCTGGTGCAGACTGGTACCATGAAAGTGGGTGACGTGGTACTGGCAGGTCCGCACTACGGCCGCGTAAAGGCCATGACTGACCACCGCGGTAAGAAAATGAAGCAGGCCGGTCCGGCTACCCCGGTACAGGTGCTTGGTTTGACGGGCGCTCCTCAGGCAGGTGACAAGATTCAGGTGATGGAAACCGAGCGTGAAGCGCGGGAACTAGCCACCCAGCGTCAGCAACTGTCGCGTGAGCAAACGATGCGCACCAAGAAGCACATCACGCTCGATGAGATTGGTCGTCGTTTGGCACTGGCTTCGTTCAAAGAGCTTAACATCATTGTGAAAGGTGACGTGGACGGTTCGGTGGAAGCACTGGCCGACTCGCTGCTCAAACTGAGCACACCGGAAGTTTCGGTGAACATCCTCAGCAAAGGTGTGGGTGCCATTTCCGAATCCGATGTACTGCTGGCTTCGGCTTCCGACGCCATCATCATTGGTTTCCAGGTTCGTCCTTCACAAAGCGCCCGGAAGCTGGCCGAGCAAGAGCAGATTGACATCCGCCTCTACTCTATCATTTACAACGCTATCAATGAGGTGAAGGATGCTATGGAAGGCATGCTTGCCCCAACGGTGCAGGAAGTGGTAGTGGCCAACGCCGAAGTTCGTCAAGTGTTCAACATCACCAAAGTAGGCTCTATCGGTGGCTGCATGGTGACGGAGGGTACCTTTACTCGCAAAACCAAAGTGCGGCTCGTACGCGACGGTATTGTGGTGTACTCAGGCGAAATTCAAGACCTCAAGCGCTACAAAGACGATGTGTCGGAAGTACGCCAAGGCTACGAGTGCGGTATCTCTTTGAAAGGCTTCAACGACCTGCAAGAGGGAGACAACATCGAAGGCTTCGAAGAAAAAGAAGTGAAGCGTACTCTATAACGCAGACTTCAAGTATAGATAACTTTGTCAAACGCCTCAACTGTCAGCAGTTGAGGCGTTTTTCGTTTGTAAATGATTCTTAAGGTGCATAGTTAAGCTGACTGCTTATCATACCTAGTCATTACACTTGAGCTTTTGCCAGTAATTAGCTAGCGGACTATGTACTCCTACCCATGCTATGAACGTTGTCACATCATCATGTTATTGACACCAGTCGAGCACACGGCTAGTTTTGTATCACTTTAAGAAATAGTAGAATAAAATTCTCCCGGCTCTGCATGCGAAAAACCTTGACACTTCTGCTTCTAACCACAGGGCTGGCTACCACCACAGCCCTAGCTCAAAGCAAGACTCCTACCAAGACAACTACTAAATCCACTACAACTTCGTCAAAGGCCACTGCTACTAAGCCTGCTACTACGACATCTAGCACGGCCAAGCCTACAACACGCACTAGCTCCACCACAGCTCGTCCGGCTTCGAAGCCTGCTACACAGCCAGCTACTCCATCTCCGGCTACTACAGAATCGTCAACTTCGTCTAATTCCACTAATCCAGTGAAGCTAGAAATACCAGGAGTTGAGCCCCAAAAAGCTCCTTCATTCAACAAAGGATCAGTAGCAGTAAACTTAGGCTTAGGGTTAGGTATAGGCTATGGCTACACCAACGCCTTAAATTTTGGCGGAAGCTCTAAGTCTTCACCGGCACTTAGCTTGTCTGTAGAAAAGGGTCTCGTTGATGGAATTGGCCCTGGCGTTATCAGCGTAGGTGGTTTGCTTGGTTACAAGTCGTACTCCTACGAATGGTCTTCTTACAAAACCAAGTGGACCAACATATATGTAGCAGCCCGCGGAGCTTATCACTACAATTTCACGGCTAACCCCAAATTTGATACCTACGCAGGTTTGAGTTTGGCAGCTCGCATCGAGAATTACTCCACCGACTATGACGACGATGCGCTGAAAGATTCTTACGGCGGAGCCGATCTAGAAGTAGGAATTTTTGCGGGAGGGCGCTACCTACTAACCGACAAGGTTGGAGTATTCACTGAGCTAGGTTATGATATGAGTTACATGAAGTTGGGTGTCACTGCGAAGTTCTAACACTGGTCTTTACTCGACCTACTAGACTAGTTATTTGATACAATAGCACCTATACACGCTTACTTATGAAGTAGCCATCGGCTACTCTCCTTCTTAAAAACCAACGGGCACTGCAAGCTTTCCACTTTCTGTCCGTTAAGCGTCACGTCCTTCCACTAGTAACGCCTGTGACCCATGGCTCGCGCAACTGCTTCCACAGCTAAGAATCAAACTGCCTTTTACAATAGCTGCATGCCAGCTCCTGTGTGTTATTTGTCGCTCAGTAGTCCATTGTTGGTACCCGATAAAAGCACTATCGCGGTAGTACGAAGCCATGATGAGCACATGCCCCACAATGGATGGGTAGATGACGCTAACTATGGCAAACAAGAATATGGGGTAGCTTTTGGTTTCAACTAAGCTATCATCTGCGTCTTCTTTAGCTGGGCCGGGGGCGAACGGTGGCCTCGATTTCACTAAAGACGCAAAAAGCCCCGCTGCTGTGCAGTGGGGCTTTTTCCTTTATTGTATTGTAAAACGTTGGTAAGTAGGCGTTACGTATAGCTAAGCGCTACTTTAAAACGACAGGAAGTGTTTTTTCTTTTTGTGCTTTAAAGGCTTGCCTTTCGGATCGATGCCCATGGCTGGACGGCTTTGGCCTTTCTTCATCATGGCGTTTCTGGCATGCTTGCTAGCTTTGAACTTGCGCACCGTAAAGCCGCCTGATCCTTTCTCATACTGCCGGGCAGGCCCCGACGCACGGCCAAAGCTGGTGTTAGAGCTGCCGCCGGCCCGAGCCTGCAACAATTCCATTTGCTGGTCGCGCTTGGCATCCTCGGGGTTCATGTTCATGCGGCGCTGCATGTTGGCAATATCCGAAGAGGTAGCCTTACGCTTGCGCGGGCCTTGCTCACTGGTTTGGCTACCCGGCTCGGCGGGACCGATAATGGAAGACTGGGCGTGTACAGGGCGGCTTAGGAAGCTTGCGGCAACCAGAAGCGCGGCAGCTATAATTTTTTTCATGCTCAGGAAAGGGTAGATAAGCAACTGCTGCCTGCGGCAGGTAGAGTGGGGTTCTGGCGCGGCAACGGGTGGCATGCTAAGTTAGTTCAAATTCTTTAAAACTTGTAAGTCAGCCCGATACCTAGTGTTTCTTTGAACTGAATTCGTCGGCCCTGGGCATTGAAGTCTTTGTTTTGCTTGTCGGCGTTGAGTGGAACCAAGACGTCATCATCATACACCAATGCGGTAGCAACGCTGGCACTAAAGAATTTGTTGACTTTGAAATCCAGCAAATTTTCCCAGTTCACATCTATGTTCTGCGGGTTATGAAAGTAGTTGCTGAATAGCTCTAGCCGCGTCTGGTAAGTGATGTTGCTCATAAGCCCCCGCCGATAGCGCACGTTCAGGTAGGCACCCAACTCTTCACGCATCCGTTCGCCACTGCCAATTATTGGTAGCCCGTCGGCATCGAGCCGGGCTGCTTTCACGCCGAATGCACCTACGTCGGCCAACCGTTGGTCGTTTACTACCGTGAACTTGCCCGTTGCTGGCGACAAAAACAGCGAAAAATCATCGCTGGGTTTATATTCAAAGCCTATGGAAGCCAAAATGTAAGCTGGTGCGAAGAATTTCGACAACAACGAATCTGGTTTCGTGATATCGTTGGTGGGCGTGAGCTGCGTTTTCAGGTTCAACTGCGCAGCATAAGACCACTTATTGGCGTAGTTGCGGGCATAGCGGGCATTTAGCTCCAGCCGGTCATCGTTTTTGCGCACTTTGGATTTACCGGCTTTCAGCAAGCCGTATACCAAGTTGGTTGCCAAAGCAAACGTGTGGTTTTCGCCGCGGAAGTACACGTAGCCATTGCCTAACGCCAGCAACGAGAGGGAGCTTTGGCCGCCCGGTGCCCAGTTGCTTAAACTTACCTGACTGAAATTAAGAGTACCATCTCCCCCACGTCGCCAACCACGGATTGTGTCTTCATCGGCTGCAATTCGGAAAGCGGCTTGGGGAACTGGAGCCCGGTAGGGCGCGTAACTTTGCGCATGCGCACCACCATAAAGCCATAATAGCAAGCTAGTTAATAAGAACTTTCTGGTGACAGAGAGAATAGTTGTTCTCATAAAAGGAGAAAAACCAAACAACTAAAAGGTGAACAAAAAGCCGGTTTTCGCCCAGACTACATGCGGGCAAAAACCGGCTTTACAGACTTTACGGCAACAAATCAACTCTACAACAATTAGGTACGGCTACGCAACGCATCTCGGATTTCCATTAGCAGTACCTGGTCTTTGGTGGCCGCTGGTTCCGTTACCACCACTACTGCTGGCTTCTTGAATCGATTTGCAAGTTTGACCAGCCAAAAAATGGCAAATGCAATGAGAAGAAAATCAATGACAGCTGTCAAAAACAACCCAAAATTTACGGTAGCAGCACCTGCATCCTTCGCCGCCTTCAGCGTGTTATAGTTGCTGCCATCGAGGGCGATAAACCAATCAGTGAAATCTTTTCCGCCAGTTAAGAAGCTTAATATTGGCATCAAGATGTCGTCCGTAAGAGAAGTTACAATCTTACCGAATGACGCTCCAATGATAACACCAACTGCCAGATCGAGCACATTTCCTTTTGAAATAAACTCTTTGAATTCAGTAACAAACCCCATGTGCTTGTAAATTTTATGGTGAGACAAGACAACTGATTTGGGCTAATATACTTTATTCTTAATACCTCGGCCGTAGTTTATACAAAGGTAACGTACTCGCTTAAAGCGAAATTTGCTTTTCGCCGGATCAGACTTTCTTCCCGCTTAACACCTCATTCGAGCTAGCTGAATACCTGCTTCAGCCTCCCGATTTAGGCTATCTTTGCTGGCATCCTGCTACCGCCACCTCACTTTCTGCATGGCTTCTTTCGAAAATTTGCTCTATGACCTTGATGCCGAAAGCGGCATTCTGACCATCACGCTGAATCGGCCAACCAAGCTCAACGCCCTCAACAGTGCCACCATCACCGAAATCGGGAAGGCCATGCAGCAGGCCCTCGACGACCAGCAGGTACGGGGTATTATTTTAACGGGTAGCGGCGAAAAAGCCTTCGTGGCCGGTGCCGATATTGCCGAGCTAGCAGCCTTGAGCGAGCCGCTCGCTCGTCGGGCTTCCGAACATGGGCAAGAGGTATTTTGCATAATAGAGGAAAGTCCTAAGCCTGTGATAGCCGCCGTGAATGGCTTCGCGCTAGGCGGTGGCTGCGAGCTAGCTATGGCCTGCCACATGCGCATTGCCGCCGACAACGCCCGCTTCGGTCAGCCCGAGGTGAATTTGGGATTGATTCCGGGTTACGGTGGCACGCAACGCCTGACGCAGTTGATTGGCAAAGGCAAAGCGCTGGAGCTGATGATGACAGCGGACATGGTGAAGGCCGACGAAGCCTTGCGCCTCGGCTTGGTCAACCACGTGGTGCCCGCCGCCGACCTGCTTACGTTTACGCGTGAACTTCTTGGCCGCATCCTGACGAAAGCACCCCTAGCCATAGGGCTCGTTATCGACAGTGTGAATGCCTATTTCGCCGACGACCGGCACGGCTACCAAACCGAGGCTAATGCCTTTGCCCGCTGCTTTGTGTCGCAAGATTTCAAGGAAGGCACGCAGGCATTTTTGGAGAAGCGCCCAGCTGCTTTTATCGGTAAATAATATTCGCTTTACAGGAGCAATTCTCCTTTCAAGGTAGTAGGCCCCTTCTTTTACCTACTACCGCTCAAGATATTCCTGCTTAAGCAGGAAGACACTGACAGCTACTATGAGTTCAATTGCCAAGCGTCTTGCTTCGCAGACGGCCGTGTACGGCATCAGCAGCATTGTAGGGCGCGTGCTGACTTACTT
Source organism: Hymenobacter sp. YC55 (assembly GCF_029433095.1). Classification (GTDB taxonomy): domain Bacteria; phylum Bacteroidota; class Bacteroidia; order Cytophagales; family Hymenobacteraceae; genus Hymenobacter. Next base: position 745,970 of record NZ_JARNTX010000002.1, on the reverse strand, counting down.
GCTGGTGCCAGTGTACACTGGGCGGTTCGCCGCGGCCGAGTACGGCATTGTCACGGCCCTGTATGCCTGCGTTTCGTTTCTGAATGTGCTCTTCACGTACGGGCTCGAAACCACCTTTTTCCGCTTTGCCTCGCGGCCTGGTACCGACCGACAATTGCTATACAACCGGGTGCTCAGCTTGCTGATCGTGAGCAGCGTTGTGTTTTCGGGGGTACTGGCGTGGCAGGCAGGCACCTTGCTGCGGCTGCTCAAGTTGTCGTCAGGACAGGAGCGGTATGCGGTTTGGCTAGCACTTATTCTGGGTCTTGATGCAGTAGCAGCTATTCCATTTGCGCGGCTGCGGTTAGAGAACAAGGCCCGAAAGTTTGCGGCTATCCGCATGGCCAACATTGTGCTGAACGTGGCGCTGAACCTGTTCTTTATCATTGTGTGCCCTGATATTATGACGGGTAAGTACCTGACGGTGCTTCAGCCCCTGATAGCGCGCGTTTATGATCCTAGTATCGGGGTGGGCTACGTATTCTTGTCGAACCTGGCCGCTAGTGCTTTCACGCTGCTGCTCTTGGCGCGCGAGTTGGCCACCTTCCGCTTTCATATTGATGTGGCAAGCATCCGGCCGATGCTGGTGTATGCCTATCCTATTATGTTGATGGGACTGGCTGGCATGGTAAACGAAACGCTCGACCGGATCTTGCTGCCGGCCTGGCTACCAGAAGGCTTTTATCCGGGCAAGAGCAGCGAAACTGTGGCGGGCATCTACGGCGCTTGCTACAAGTTGAGCATTTTCATGAGCCTCGTTATCCAGGCCTTCCGATACTCTGCCGAGCCGTTCTTTTTCTCGCAGAGTACCGAAAAGAACTCCCCGGCTACGTTTGCCATGGTGTTGAAGTGGTTCACGCTCTGCTGCGCTTTTATTTTCGTCTTCATCAGCGTCAACCTCGAAGACTTCGCCAAGCAGTTTCTGCGCAGCGCCGAGTACCGCGAGGGCATAGCTGTGGTGCCCGTGCTGCTGCTCGCCAACTTGTTTCTGGGCGTGTACTGGAACCTGTCGGTGTGGTTTAAGCTCACCGACAAAACCTACTACGGCACGTACATTGGCGGGGCCGGCGCCGTACTCACCATCGTGCTTAACATCCTGCTGATTCCGGTGCTAGGCTACATGGGCTGCGCCCTGGCCACGCTAGCTTGCTACTTTATGATGGCAGCTATCTGTTGGTGGCTAGGCGAGCGGCACTTTCCCGTACCTTACCCGGTAGGTCGCCTACTCATGTGGCTGCTGGTAGCATCGGGGGTGGTGGCGCTGGGGTGGTTTGTTTCTTTCGATAATTATTGGGTACGTCACCTCTGGCACTTGGTGCTGTGCGCCGGCTTCCTGGGCTTGGTAGTGCTGGTTGAGAAACCCCAACGCTTGCTGGCCCGCTAAGACACTGAGTGTGCATCGGGAGTTGCTGGTTATCAATGCTGAATATCTTCGGAAAAGCAGTGGGCAACTCGTGATGCACCCCGGATTACTGGCGATCCGAATAATTGAAACCAGAAACTACCTTTGCCGCATGCAGATACCTGTTATCAACCGCTCCCGCCACCCCTTGCCCGAGTACCAGACGGCCCACGCCGCGGGCCTCGACGTTAGGGCCAACCTCCCGGAGCCCATTACGTTGAAGCCATTGCAACGCGCCCTTATTCCAACGGGCTTGTTTCTGGAAATTCCAGTTGGCTATGAGATGCAGGTGCGGCCCCGTAGCGGCTTGGCATACAAGCACGGTATTGGTATCGTGAATAGCCCAGGCACCATCGACGCTGATTATCGTGGCGAATTGAAGGTGCTATTGGTTAATCTGTCCGACACCGAGTTTGTGGTCCAGGATGGGGAGCGTATTGCGCAGCTAGTAGTAGCTCGCCACGAAACTATTGCTTGGCAGCCAACCGAGGCCCTGAGCGAAACTGCCCGCGGTGCGGGCGGTTATGGCAGCACGGGCGTGAGTTAGCAGTAGTATATAGTATAGCTAACTGGTTTTCGCTGGTGCCATTCCTACCTTGACATTCACCACCCTTCAATAAGTCATCCTTCCCCTCCAACCTTTCAACTATTCAACACATGAGAATCATCGTCCCGATGGCCGGCATGGGCAAGCGCATGCGCCCCCACACGCTTACTGTTCCAAAACCTCTTATTCCGGTTGCGGGCAAACCGATTGTGCAGCGTCTGGTAGAAGATATTGCGAAAGTGTGCGGTGAACCGGTGCAGGAAGTGGCCTTCATTATTGGCCGCTTTGGGGCGGAAGTAGAGAAAAGCCTGATAAAAATTGCGGAATCAGTAGGCGCCCAGGGCACCATTCATTACCAAGACGAGCCTCTGGGTACGGCGCACGCCATTCTGTGCGCACAGTCGGCACTGACTGGTCCCGTAGTAGTAGCTTTTGCCGACACCCTGTTCAAAGCCGACTTTACGCTCGACACCAATGTACCCGGTACCATTTGGGTGCAGAAAGTAGAAGACCCTAAGCCGTTTGGCGTAGTGAAGCTCAATGAGCAAGGCCAGATTACGGATTTCGTAGAGAAGCCTACCGAGTTTGTTTCCGACCTCGCCATCATCGGCATCTACTACTTCCAAGACGGCGAATACCTGCGCCAGGAGCTCCAGTATCTGCTCGACAATGACATCAAGGACAAAGGCGAGTTTCAGCTTACCAATGCCCTCGAAAACATGAAAAACAAAGGCACGACCTTCGTGCCTGGCCGCGTAACCGAATGGCTGGACTGCGGCAACAAAGACGCCACCGTCTACACCAACCAGCGGTACCTGGAATATTTGCAGGAGCGCGGCGAACCTTTGGTAGCTGAATCTGCGAAAGTGACAAACTCTGTGCTGATTCCGCCGGTTTATATCGGTGAGGGCGTTGTTATTACCGATTCGGTGGTAGGACCGCACGTATCTCTCGGTAGTCAAAGCAACGTTCGGAGCTCGGTGGTGTCCAATTCTATTGTGCAGCAGTCGGCAACCGTATTGCATGCCAACGTAACCAATTCCATGATTGGCAACTTTGCCACCGTGGCCAGTACCCCCCAAGACCTGAGCTTGGGCGACTACAATACGTTGCGCGTGTGAGGCAACTGCTGAATTGTTGGATGGCTAACTGTTGAGGTGTTTTGTTTTAGATCAGAACAAACAACAAGCAGCCATCCAACAATTCAGCACTCAGCCAATACGTTACGCAGAGGTGCGGGGCTGGCTCCATTGTTTTGGGTATCTTCACCTCGTTCTGTTTTCCTTGACCGGCGGCTTGTCCCGCACTCCTGCATTCATGCGTAGCGTTTTTATTTCTTTATCACTGGCTCTGAGCTTGTTGTTGCTGGCCGAGCCGGGCCAAGCTCAGCAGCGACCGGCTGCCCCTGCTCCCGCCGATAAGGTGCGGGAATCTAAGCCTGGCAAACCTGGTAAGCTCAGCCGCAAAGAGCGGAAAGAGCTGGCTCGCCGTGCGGAGTTAGAAGAGGCCAGCCAACAGCGCCAATTGTCTGACCGCGACAGGGGCATGAGCGAGTCGTTCTTCGTGGACGGCGTAAAATACGTGCTGCTTGAAGACTATAATAAGGCACTGGAGCGGCTGCTGAAAGCGTATGCGCTGAACCCGGCTAATGCTGCCATTAGCTACAAAATAGCAGAAACGAACCTGCTCAGCGGCAACCTCAAGGACGCCACCAATTTTGCGCAGGCAGCCGTAAAGCTCGACCCCAAGAACGCTTACTATTATTTGCTACTGGCCCAGATTTATGCTTCGCAGAAGCAGTACGATCAAGCCACCAAAGTATACGCCCAGCTGATACAAGACGTGCCCGACTCTGGGTACTATCTCTTCAACTTGGCCGACTTGTATTTGGCGCAGGGCAAGCTAACCGACGCCTTGGCAACGCTAGAGCGAGCCGAAAAACAATTTGGTGCGCTTGATGAGGTGTCATTCAAGAAGCAGCAGATCTATCTCAAGCAGAACAACCTAGATAAGGCTCTACAGGAAGGCGAAGTCCTGATTAAAGCCAACCCCGACGAAATTCGCTACGTGCTGGCGCAGGCCGAAATGTATGCCGCCAACAACCGCCTGCCCGATGCTATTCGCGTGGCCGAACAGGCACTACGCACCGACCCCGAAAATCCGCAGGCGCATATGATTATGGCCGACGTGTACCGCCAGCAAGGCAATGCGGCGGAGTCGGAAAAGCAAATCAAGCTCGCCTTTGAAAGCCCAGGCCTCGACATCGACGACAAAGTGCGGGTACTGGTGGATTTCATCAAGCAATTGCCCAACCCCAAGCTAGAGCAAACTGCGTTGGACTTGGCGGCCATTACCATCCGGGTGCATCCGAAAGACGCCAAAGCTTATTCCGTGGCTGGCGACATTCAGACGCTCACAAACCACAAAAAAGACGCTCGGGACAATTACTTAAAGGCTATCAAATACGATAACACTCGCTACCAGATTTGGCAGCAGGTGGTGCTCATTGATGCCGAACTCAACCAAACAGACTCTTTGCTTACTCACTCGGAACGGGCACTGGAGCTGTTTCCCAATCAAGCCCCGCTTTGGTTCTACAACGGCGTAGGCTACATGCTGAAAAAGCAGCCTACCAAAGGTGTAAAATCGCTGGAGTACGGCCGCAAGCTAGCCACCGACAACCCCGAGTTGCTGGCCCAGTTCGATACCCAGCTTGGCGATGCCTACCACGAACTGAAAGACTACAAGAAGTCGGATGCTGCCTACGAGGCGGCGCTGACGTTCGATGCCAACAACGCCCAGGCCCTCAACAACTATAGCTACTTTCTTTCCATAAGGGGTGAGAAGCTGGACCGGGCCAAAGAAATGGCGGGTAAACTAGTAAAGCAATTCCCCGAAAACGACACCTACCTCGACACTTACGCCTGGGTGCTTTACAAGCAAAAAGATTACGCGGGAGCCCGGCAAAGTCTGGAAAAAGCTTTGCAAACCAGTAAGGATGGCACCGTAATCGAGCACTACGGCGACGTGCTCTATCAGCTCGGTGAGAAAGACAAAGCACACGCAGAATGGCTACGCGCCAAGAAAACCGGCGGGACCTCAGAGCTGATTGACCGCAAGATCAAAGACAAGAAACTGTATGAGTAAACGCATTGCCCTAGGCTTGCTGATAGCCGCTACTGCCCTAAGTAGCTGTAACCGCAAAATATTTCCAACTACCTCCAAGCAGCCTTCTTCCGCCCGGCCAGTACCTGAAGCTATACGGGCTAAAAATGTAGACTTTCGTTTCCTGTCGGCGAAAGGCAAAGCCCAGTTCGAGCAGCAGGGTGGCAACCTCAACATCCGCATTCGCAAAGACAGTGTTATCTGGATTTCCGCCTCGCTGATAGGCTTTGAAGGATTTCGGGCCTATATCACCCAGGATTCCGTACAGGTGCTCGACAAACTGCACCGGGAGTATTACGCTGGCGACTACGCCTATCTTAGCAAGCGTCTCAATGTGCCCGTCAACTTCGAGATGCTGCAAGCCCTGCTACTCGGCAACTACTTGGCCCCCATCAGCGAGCAGACGGCGCCGAAGGTAACCACGGAAGGAAGCACCCAGAAAGTAAATTACGAGCAGGCCGGTTTGCTGGTGGAGCAACTGATTGAGCTTGGCCAGGGCCGCGTACAGCAGCTCGCCGTGCGCGATACCACCACAAAAAATACGGTAACTGTAAATTATTCTGACTTTCAGGTCTTGGAGCGCAACCCGAGCCCCTTTGCCCACACAGCCACTGTAACGCTCCAACAAGGACAAACTGCGCCGTCCAAGCTCACCATAACGTACCGCAATGTTGACGTGGATAAGGAACGTTTGTTGTTCCCCTTCTCCATTCCGAAAGGCTATGCCCGCAAAAAGTAAGCACTGGCTGCTGGTGGTGCTGGTCGCCGCTTGGCTTGGCGTGCCCGCGCCCAGCGGCGACGCCCAGGCCCAGCAGCGCCAACGTACCTCTAGCACTCGCCGGCGTGGTACGGCTCCCAAATCGAAGGCTCAGCTCGAGCGGGAACGGCGTGCTACCTTACGCCGCATCCGCGAAACCAGCCGCATTCTAGAGCAGACGCAGCGCCAGAAAGAGGCATCGTTGGGCCAATTGAATGCATTGAAGGAGAAACTGACGGTTCAGCAAGGCGTTATTCGCAATATTTCGTCGGAGCTGCGCTACATCGAAACCGATGTGCAGCAAACCGAGCAACAAGTACAGCAAACGCGCCAGAGCCTGGAGCAGCTCAAGGCAGAATATGGCCGTCTGATTTATTCGGCCTCGAAAACCGCCAACAGCTACAACCGCATCATGTTCTTGTTTGCGGCTAAGTCGTTCAACCAGTTTATGCTGCGGCTCCGCTACATTCGGCAGTATGCCGAAGTGCGCAAGGCGCAGGCCGCCCAGATTGCGGGCACTCAGCAGCGCCTCAGCCAACAGCTAACTGGCCTCCAAACCAAAAAGCAAGAAAAGGGGAGTTTGCTTAACACCCAAGTAGCCGAGAAAAACAACCTGCTGACCATGAAAACCCAGCAGGACCAAGTGGTAACCAAGCTCAGCCAGCAAGAACAAAACCTGCGCGAAGAGCTTGCCAAACGACAACTGGCTGTCAGCCGCCTCGACAACCTGATTGCAGAGCGGGTGCGGGAAGAAATTGCCCGGGCTGCGCGCGTGGCCGCCGCCAGAGCCGCCGCTCGCGCGGCCGCCCGGGAACGGGCCGCACGAGCGGCCGCAGCCGCGGGTCGTGCCTCCGATGCACCCTCGCGCACGTACTCGGACGCTTCTCCTGAAGAAGCGGCTCCCACTCGTACCGACCGGGTTACTTTAACACCCGAAACGGCCGAGTTATCGTCGTCGTTTGCTGATAACCGTGGCCGCCTACTGTGGCCGGTGTCGAAGGGCTTTATTTCCCAACGTTTCGGGCGGCACAACCACCCGGTGCTGAAGAACGTGGTAGTGGAAAACCGCGGCATCGATATCCAAACCAGTGCTGGCGAGCCAGTGCGCGCCATCTTCGATGGCAAGGTGCTCACAGTAGCCAATGTGCCCGGCATGAACAACATTGTCATGATTCAGCACGGCGAGTACTTTACAGTATATGCCAAGCTGCGCGGGGTAAGTGTGAGTGAGGGCCAGATTGTGAAGATGCGCCAGCCAATCGGCACAGTGTACACCGACCCCGATGGCACCTCAGAAGTCCAGTTTCAGGTATGGCGCAATAGCGCTAACCTAAACCCTGAAAACTGGATTGGGCGGCGCTAATCAATTAGAGCTTGCCTATTAGCTTTTTTGTGCTTTTCCAGCTTTTATTTCTATAAGCATTATCCAGTGTTATCGAATTGAATATTGGATAGCTTCAATTACAAGCGTATAGCAGTGAGTGTAAGTGTGTTCAGTAACAAGCAAAAAAAACACCGCACAAAGTGCGGTGTCTTTCTGAGCTATGAAAACAAACTTAGCTACCAGTATCTCCGGGCTGCACTAAACTCTATAACTAGAGGTCGTACAGCGGGGCTACTCCGATAACATGACGAAAGATAGAAGATTGGACGATTTTTATTGTTATGATTTCGCCGAAAGCCCTCTTTTTACCGGCGAATGAAGCGTTTTATTCGACTTTGTTTTCAACCGCTCCGGAAACTCCCTAAATAAGATTTAATCGGCTTAGCAGTGCTGCCTTGTACGAGTTACCAATCGGGACGGTCGTAGGATTGGCTTGGCGGTCGGAGCCACGTCCGTTGTCGACGAGCATGATGTCTCCTTCGATAGAAGTGATACGATCCAAGCAAACAATGTACTTGCGATGCACACGTGCAAACTCGCGAAGAGGAAGCTTAGCCTCCAATTCCTTCATGGTGCTGTATACGGTATACCGTTCCCGCGAAGTATAAATATTTACGTAGTCGCCTAGAGCCTCTACGTACCGGATATCATTGGTATGCACCCGTACCAACTTATGGTCTTGCTTGACAAAGATTTCGTTGCGGCTACCCACGAACATCGTTTCGGCCGCGTTGTTGGCCATGCGTAGTAAGCCTTCGAGCTTTTGCTGCTCCTGCTCGAGTTGCAGACGGGCTCGGCGCAATTCTAGGTGTGCTACTACTTCGCGGGCCAAAATACGCATGGCTTCGCGCTGCTGTTCGTTGAGAGAGCGGGGCTGCGTATCAAGCGCACAGATGGTTCCGAGAGGCAATCCTTCGGGTGAGACCAACGCTGCCCCTGCATAGAAGCGAATATTGGGGTTACTAACAACCAGCGGGTTCTGCTGAAACAGCGGATCCAGTGTAGTGTCGGACACCTCAAACACATCATCAGAAAGCATGGCGTACTGGCAGAAAGCAGCGTCGCGGTGCGTTTCCGAGAAGCGCTCCAGCCCCAAGTTAGCTTTGAACCATTGTCGCTCCGCATCTATTAAAGATACCAAGGAGATAGAAGTGCCACAGATATAAGCAGCTAGCCGAACCAGGTCATCGAAAGCCTTTTCGGGCGGTGAATCTAGAACTTGGTAGTTGCGCAGTACTTCAAGCCGTTCGTTTTCATCAGGTTGCTGCAGTGACGATACAGAGGGGCGGGTAATTTTAGCGGCTGTGTTCATGATGGGCGGCATTCGCGAAAAAGTCGGTCTTTGATTTTATACATCAAGCCGAGCAACATCTGTGGGGAAACAGAATTAGAAATTGTAAATAGAGTATGAAACAGATCAACCTGCAATTCGTGCCTATATACACATGAAATTACCCGATGAACTCTGCTCTTCTTAAGATGAACTGAACTTCATGTACGCATCACAATGATAACTTAGATTGCCTCCTCAATGATATAACGGAGCTACTCGGTGCTGCCCCATTTTAAAATTATGGGGTATCTTTACCAATCCTGCTTGGCATCCGTATGCGTATCTCAGGCTTTCCACTCCAAACCGGCTTATTCAGCCTTTTTCTATGCAGTTTTCCTCGCTTTTCCTGATTGGCAACTTCGGCACAACCGAAATTCTGCTGATCATTTTTGTTATTGTTTTGCTGTTTGGCGCTAAGCGCATTCCGGAGCTGTTCCGTGGTATGGGTCAGGGCATCCGGGAGTTCAAGGACGCTTCGAAAGAGGAAAAGCCAGAGTACCGCGACCAAAACACCACCCGCAACCCCAACGAGCCTAACCAGCCACGTTACTAACTAGCAGACCAGTATGCACACGCCACTATTGTTTCTCGGAGACATCGGGGGCAGCGAGATGCTGCTCATTATGGTTGTCATCCTCGTCTTCTTTGGTGCCAACAAGATACCAGAATTAGCCCGGGGATTAGGCAAAGGCATTCGGGAATTTAAGGATGCCTCGCGTGAAATTCGTAGCGAGTTCGAAAATCACGTGGAGTCGCAGCCGCAGCAGCCGTACCAGCAACAGTTCAATCAGAACTATATTGCGCCGTCAACTCCAACTCCTGCACCCGCCCCGGAGCACCTGCCCGACGACGCGTACACCCAAACGGAGCCGACTTATAGCTCGCCTGGCACCTCCTACACCCCACCCGTGACTCATACTTCGAGTGCGGACCTAACAGCTCCTGCTCCGACGAGCGCCGAACGGCCTCGTCTAGACCAAATGTCCTAACTGATTTCTAGAATTTGAGACGCTTTCATTCTCTCACGGAAGTTCGTAACGAGCTGACGGCAGGCAACACGACCTGCCGTCAGCTCGTGGAGTATTACCTAGATAACATCGAGCGGCGGAATGGCCGCTTGAATGCTTTTCTGGAAGTATGGCCCGAGGAAGCCCGTGCCCAGGCCGAAGCCGTAGACGCTAAGCTGGCGGCCGGAACGGCTGGCAAGTTGGCGGGTATGGTTATAGGCCTGAAAGATGTGCTAGCCTACAAAGACCATTCTTTGCAGAGTAGCAGCCACATCCTCGACGGTTTCAAGTCGTTGTTTACGGCCACAGCAGTCCAGCGGCTGCTCGATGAAGACGCTATTTTCATTGGCCGGCAGAACTGCGACGAGTTTGCTATGGGCGCCTCCAACGAGTCTTCGTACTTCGGGCCGGTGCGCAATGCCATCGACGAGGAGCGGGTTTCGGGTGGCTCTTCGGGTGGCTCGGCCGTAGCCGTGCAAGCCGATATGTGCCTGGCCTCGATTGGCTCCGATACGGGTGGCTCCGTGCGCCAACCCGCAGCTTTCTGCGGGGTTATTGGCCTCAAGCCTACGTACTCGCGCATTTCGCGTTACGGCTTGGTGGCGTATGCTTCCTCGTTCGACCAGATTGGCACGCTTACCCGCTCGGTAGACGACGCGGCCCTTCTTCTAGAAGTAATGGCAGGCGCCGACAATTTCGACAGTACAGCCAGCCAGCGTGAGGTACCTGCTTACAGCCAGTTGCTAGAGCCTGCTCCCCACTACCGCATTGGGTATATCCGCGACGCAGTAGAACGGCCGGGTCTGAACCCTGAGATTAAGGAAGCTCTAGAAGCAAGTCTGGAAGCTTTGCGCGGCCAGGGCCACGTGGTAGACGCGGTAGATTTCCCCTACCTCGACTACATGGTACCCACTTATTACATCCTGACTACGGCCGAAGCCAGCTCCAACCTCAGCCGCTTCGACGGCGTGAAGTATGGCTATCGTGCCCCGGATGCCACCGACCTCGAGTCGCTTTACAAAAAGACCCGCTCTCAGGGCTTTGGCCCGGAGGTACAGCGGCGCATTCTGCTGGGCACTTTTGTGTTGTCGGCAGATTATTACGACGCTTATTATACCAAAGCGCAGCAGGTGCGGCGTTTGATTAAAGAGAAGACCGATGAACTGCTCCGGCAGTACGACTTCCTGATCCTGCCTACCGCGCCGACCACTGCTTTCCGCATCGGCGAGAACACGAAAGATGCCTTGTCTATGTACTTGGCGGATATATTTACTGTACAGGCCTCTCTTGCTGGAGTGCCTGCGGTGTCGGTACCGGCCGGTCAGGATTCGGCAGGCTTGCCGATTGGCTTACAGGTGATAAGCGGCGCGTTCCGCGAAGAGCACCTGTTGGCATTTGCTAAATCGTTGACGGAGACTCTGATTCCTGCCATGCCCTAACCCCTGCTGTATTGATGAAAACGTTGTTGCGGCCGGTTCGCGTTGCCTCTACCCTCCTCTTGCTGACTGCTATGGCCCGCTCTGCTGCGGGTCAGACGCTCCCCCAACGGACGCCAGAAGTACCTCGTACCAGCCTCCCCGACGACACTACGCAGGTTATCGAATTGCCACTGCTGCTCCCCGATTCGCTGGTAGCAGCCCCTACCCCCATTGATTCGGCGCGGCTGGTTTGGCTGCAAACCCCACCCGAGTTGCAGGACCTAGTAGGTGACCGGGTGGGGTGCATTGAAACTGATGCGCCCCACGCCTTCAACCCTTCGGTCATGTCGTTCGTGACCTTGTTTACGGAGCGCAACCGCAAGTACATGCAGCGGGTCTTGGAGCGGGAAAACGTTTATTTCCCGCTCTTCGAAAAGTATTTGGCCAAGTACAACCTACCCGTCGACCTGAAATATTTGGCGGTAGTAGAATCAGCTTTAATTCCAACGGCCAAGTCGCACGTGGGTGCCACTGGCTTGTGGCAGTTCATGGGTCCGACGGCCAATGACTTGCGTCTGCGCCGCGACGAGTGGATAGACGAGCGAATGAATCCGGAAAAGTCGACGGAGGCAGCTTGCAAGCACCTGCGTTACTTGTACGGCGTTTTTCACGATTGGGAGCTGGTACTGGCTGCCTACAACTGGGGCGCAGGCAACATGCAGCGCGTGATGCGGCGCACCGGTAAAAAGAACTTTTGGGACCTGTACCCTAACCTGCCGAGGGAAACGCGCAATTACGTGCCCACCTTCACGGCCATCATGTACTCGATGAAGTACGCGCAGGCCCACCAGCTACATTCGCCGGAGCTGAAATACCGCTATGCCGAAGTGATGGACACGGTGCAAATCAACGGTAGAGCGGTAGACTTGCTACGCCTTAGCCAAGCCTGCGGCCTCGAAGACTCATCGGCTTTGCTGCATTACAACCCCGAGCTACGGCGTAATTTCTTGCCGGCTGGCTACCGCTCGTACGCTGTACAAGTGCCCGCCACGGCCAAGCCACAGCTCGCTGTAGTTGACCGCGCTACACTTTTCGACTACTGCCTGCCCCGCACTGAGCTGCCCCAACCTTTGCCGCCGATGATGGCGCGCCTAAACGGCGTGGAGCCATTCCCAACGCGTACACTGTTGGCAGCAAGCGGAGCCCCGCGCGAGGAAGTGGAGCCCACTCCTCGTTTTCGTCGGGTGCGGCACACGGTACGCCGGGGCGAAACCGTGTCTGCGCTGGCTGACCGGTACGATGTAAGTGTGGCGCAGCTAGCGCGCTGGAACGGCTTGCGCAAGGGCCGCCCCTTGGCGCCCGGTAAGCAACTGGTTGTATTTGTGCCCATGGCTACCCCAGCCTCGCAGCCAGCCCCAAGCACCGGAACCATTGCTAGTGCGCAAAAGTTGACGGTACCCGCTCGCCTGACCTCACCAGTGGCAAAACCTACCGTGAGCAGCCAAGTGGCCAGGGCAACTGCCCAACCCGCCATCGTAGCAGAAGCCGCGCCGGATGTAGCGCTTGCAAGCAAAGAAGTCCGGACCTCAGCCCGCACAAATCGTAATGCCGCTGCTGCTGCCGTGGCGCCGGCTATTGAGGCGGTAGAAGCAGTTGAAACCGCCGTGGCCGACGACAGCCTGCCAACCGAATACGTGGTGCGCAAGGGGGACTACCTCAGCCGCATTGCCGAGATTCGCGGCCTGAGTGTAAAGCAGGTAATGGAGTGGAATAAGCTAACCTCCATAAAAGTATCGCCGGGCCAAAAGCTGGTGTTTACGGCTCCTGCGGAGGAAGTAGACACTACCACGCAAGAGGAAGTAGTTGCGGCGGCACCAGCACCTGTTCAGTTGAAGCCAGCCCGCGCACCTAAAGTTGCAGCCGTTCAGAAGCTGGCCGTAAAGGAGCCCATCCGGAAAGTGCATCTGGTGCAAGCCGGTGATACGCTCTACAATATCTCACGCCGCTATCAGGGCGTGACGGTAGAACAGCTGAAGCGGCTCAACAACTTAACTACCGACGAGGTTAAACCAGGGCAAAAGCTGATTGTAGCCCGTTAGCTTTCCGTTAGCCTTATTGACCTAGTGAATAATTAGGTAAAATAGGATGCTACTGTGGCTAGCCCTCTGGCTATTTTCCGTGCTTGTTGTGGTAGAGGTTGTTATTATAGAGGTACTTTTGTTGAATGCGGGTTTTGTGTTGACCACTGAAAACAAGGTTATCATCTAGTAAACAGTAGCTCAACCCCGCATCTACCACTACAAAGCCTCACTTCTCAACCAACTTCATGCCTTCTACCACTAAGTCCTTTGTCCTGGTTGACACGCCAGAGCCACACCGGGTGCGCACCCGCCAGATTGTGAAAGCGCATCCGGAAGTAAAAGAACTGATGACACGCACGCCCGCTACTGCTCTTATTGGAGTGGCCTGTGTAGCGGCTCAAGTAGTGCTAGCGGCCCTGCTTCGCAACCAGCCTTGGTACGTGGTGGCGTTAGCGGCTTATCTGGTGGGCGCGTTTCTCTCGCATACCTTGTTCGTGGTTATTCACGAAGCCGCGCACAACCTGGTATTCAGTAAGGTGTGGCAGAATGTAGCAGTAGGCATCGTGGCCAACTTTGCTTCTGTTATCCCCACGGCCATTTCCTTTAAGAACTTCCACATCAAGCACCATGTGTTTCAGGGAGTGCACGAGCTGGACGCCGATTTGCCGGACTGGTACGAGGCTAAGCTGATCAAGAATTACTCGGTGGGTAAAGCTATTTGGCTGTTCTTTTTCCCGCTATTCCAGGTTATTCGCACGATTCGCTGCCGCGAGGTGGCGGTGTTCGACCGGTACGTGGTGGCCAATATTGTGGCGCAACTCGTTTTCGATGCGGCTATTGTGTACTTCTTCGGTTGGATGGCGCTAGGCTACCTGTTTCTGAGCTTTTGGTTCTCGGTTGGCCTGCATCCACTGGGCGCCCGCTGGATTCAGGAGCACTACCTTACGCTGGATGAAGGCCAGGAAACCTATAGCTACTACGGCCGCCTGAACGGGGTGAACCTGAACGTAGGCTACCACAACGAGCACCACGACATGCCGTCTATTCCCTGGAACCACTTGCCTCGCCTAAAGGCGCTGGCGCCCGAGTTCTACGAGCCTCTGCTCCACCACCGCTCCTACACCAAGCTGTTCTTCCAGTTCTTGTTCGATCAGGAAATCAGCCTCTTCTCGCGCATCACCCGCCGGAGCCGCGGCCGGGCCACGCTCCAAGACAACTCCATTCCTGATAAGCAGCTTATTGACGGCGTTTCGGCCTAAAGTACTTGCCCTCAGCATTACCGCTGAGGGCTTTTTTGTGCCTCACAATTCAGTTGCGCAGGATGCAACACGTCGGTTATTCAACGTTCTGTGAGGCGCTACTTCGCGTTGCCTTCTTGCAGAGAAACCTTTTCCCGAGTTTGTAGCTTATACTCGCCGAATTCCGACTCTTCGTCCCATGAAAAAGATACAAGTAGAAATCTGGTCTGATATCCTCTGCCCCTTTTGCTACATCGGCAAGCGGCGGCTGGAAAAGGCATTAGCCACCTTCGAGCACGCCAACGACCTAGAAGTGAAATGGCGTAGCTTCGAGCTAGACCCACAGGCCAATCCGACGCCCGGCGTCAACCAATATACCCGCTTGGCAAGCAAGTATGGCAAGTCGGAGGAATGGGCCCGGCAGATGAGCGCCAACATGACTGAAATGGCAGCGCAAGAAGGCTTAGCTTTCGATTTTGACCGGGTAGTACCCGCCAATTCGTTGCGGGCGCACCGTCTCGTGCACTTGGCCGCACAGTACGGCCAGCAGGATGCCGCCAAAGAGCGTTTGTTTAAAGCCTATCTGGAAGAAGGCCTCAATATCAACGATGTGCCTACCCTTGTGCGGCTCGGCGCCGAACTGAGCTTACCTGCCGCAGAAGTAGAGCAGCTTTTAAACTCCAATATTTTCGAGCAGGAAGTACGGCGCGACGAATATGAAGCGCAGCAGATCGGCGTACGCGGGGTACCCTACTTCGTCTTCGATGACAAGTACGCTGTATCGGGGGCACAGCCCACCGAACTGTTCAAGGAAGTACTAGAGAAGGTGTGGGAAGAAGCCCGTCCGCAGCCAGTAAGCATTGGCGGCCTTGAGGGCGCCGCCTGCGACATAGATGGCAATTGCTAATCGTATCTAGTGTACAATAAATCAAAAGGGCCACCTCAGTTGAGGTGGCCCTTTTGATTGGTAGACTGCTTATCTATTCTGCGCTGTCCTCGAAGACGAGCAGAGGGCGCAAGGAATTAGTGGCATCATAGAGGCGTAGTTCCTTGCCGGTAATTTCGTAGCGTACCGTGCGGGGCAAAGCGTCCAGGTACTTGTTTTCCAAATTTATAGCTCCGCAACTAGCTCTGGTTGATGCTTGCTGGCTGATGGTTAGCTGCCCGGCTGTGCTACCCTGTGAGAAGTTACCGCTAAATGTGTTGCAGGGGGCAAGCCCAATGGTAGTGTTCTGCTTAGTGAATTGGATGTAGGACTGGAAGGCAGCGGAGTAACTGGAAACGGCTACAGGCGTTTCTTCTACTTGCACCAGCATCCAGTGGGTGTTCAATAACTGAGATTTGGGAGTGGTTTCTTCTTTCTCTTGGCAGCCGCCTAGCCAAGCTAAGCCCGCAACGCAGAGAGAAAGATTAGCTAAATGACGCATAGTCAGGAATATGAAAAGATGATGGAATAATCATCAGCATGATTCCATCTATTCCTGAAAGGTTGCAGCCATAAAAAAGCCGACAAAGCGCGTGGTAGCTGCGGGTAAAGCAAGCTTGACAGTAGTGTTACGATAGTGTTAAAACTGCAAGCCCGACGATAACAAGCAAGTATTAAGGCCGTAGTACTTGATAACATTTCACCCTCATATTCAAATCCTTATGGCTCAGCTTCAAAGTTTGCAAGACCTTTTTGTCCACGGAATGCAGGCGCTCTACAGCGCCGAAACCTTATTGGTTGAAAGCATGCCCCGCATGGTAGAAAACACCCAAAACGAAGAATTAAGAACTGCCTTTACCGTTCACCTCGAAGAAACGCGTCAGCAGATTCAGCGCTTAGAGCAAGCCGCTCAAATGCTGGGCGTCGACCCAAATGGTGAAGAAAACGTAGCGCTGCAAGGCCTGATTGCCGAAGGCGAAAAGCTGATGCAGAAAGATGCCGCACCCGAGGTGCTGGACGCTGCCTTGATTGCAGCAGCTCAAAAAATCGAGCACTATGAAATTGCCGGCTATGGTACGGCCGTGTACTTAGCCGAAGAGTTAGGCCACAACGAGGTGGCGCAACTTCTACAGCAAACCCTCGACGAAGAAAAGAAAACCGATCAACTGCTCAACCAGATTGCCAAAAACAAGGTGAACCGCCAGGCCGAACAGGTGTAAGGCAACGCCGCGCCGCCAGAATCAGGGCTAGCGCTGCGCCACTATTTTCTCGTATCCACTCTGGGCCAGAAAGGCCTTGGGGTCTTGGATAGAGAGAATAGAGGCCAGCGCTTGCTTTTTGTCGGAGGTGCTGTTGTAATAGGCCTGCACAATGCGGTAGCCTACGTAGTAGCCTAAGTCGCAGGGCTTTTCGGGAGTTTCTTGGCGGCCGTTGGCAATCCAGTTGCGGGAGTCAGTACCAAGCATTTCCTGCTTGAAAGCCTGCCAAAGCTCTTTTTCGTGGGCGTTGCCGTAAGGGTGCAGGCGGGCATTGGTCAGTTGGCCGGTAACAAGTTCGGCCACAAAGTCGGCCATCCCTTCGTTGAGGGCATAGCCAAGCAACGTACCGTCCTGCTGACCTTGGTTGCTGTGTACTAGCTCGTGCACCATCAAAGAAGGCATCACGGTAACGGGCGCGCAGCGGTTGCGTTGCACTAAGCTTAGCTCGGAGGTATTCACGCCGGGCCCATTGGCTACTTGGTCGGCTCCAATCAGCAGGCCCGCTTCCGACACGGTGCCACCCGACACCCAGCCACCAATAACGAAGTAGATATTCTGGTACTTCAAGGCTGGATACAGTTCCTGAAACCGCCGGAATGCCGCCACTATCTTCGGCTTTTGGTCGGCAATGGCCAGCGTAGTGGCTTGGATGGATTGGTAATACTGCGGCCGACGCTGAATCCGCTTCGTGAATTCAACATCATTCTCAATTTTCGAATCGTAGTAGTCCTGCAAGCCTACGGAAGCCTTATCGAAGTACTCGCGCCGAAAAATAGCTTGCGCCTGCGCAGTATCGCGCTGCGCGGCAGCATAGGCCGTCCAGAAATGGTTAATATCCGTGGTGACCAGCTTCACGTCTTCGGGCCGCCGGATCACCTGCTTTTCTTCCAGCTTGCGCGCCTTCGCCAGTAGTTTAGGCCATTGCTTGTCGTTGTGAAGCAGGTTCAGGTCGGAGTCGATGGCAATGTGCTTGGCATCAGCATAGCCGGCATCAATGGCCTTGCTTAAGTAGGTTAGTGCATGCGGCGCGTCGTTGAGAAGCCCATAATAACAGGCCGTGTTGTAAAAGCTTACAGCTTTGTAGCGAGGCTTAGCGGTAGGCTCCTGCACTACCCGTTGGTACGCCTTAATGGCCTCCGGGTACTTTTTTTGTTTGCTGAGTTGCTGCGCCTCCATCATCAACGAGTCGGCACGGGTCATACGCTGGGCCGTGGCAGTGAGCGTTGCGCCCCATAGCAGCAAAAGCAACAGGAAAGCCTTCATGATACGCTTAGGTAAGGATGTAGCCGTAAGAGGCACTCCAGCAGACAGCCGCTGGTCGGCTACAAAAAAAGCACGATCTGGGACAGACCGTGCTTTTTTGTAAGAATAAACTGAAGCTATTTACGCAAGCTCCTGTTGCATTTGCTCGAGCCGTTCGGTGATAAAATCCACCTCGTGCGAAACCAGCTCTATGTCGGTGGTACGGGCATTCTGGATGGCTTGGTCGGCATTACGGGCACCTACTAGCGCTACCGAGAGGCCGGGCTGCGCCAGCGTCCAGCGAAGTACTAATTGGCCTAGCGTAGCATTTTTGCTTTCCGCCAAAGGCCGGAGCTTCTCCAAAAACTCGTTGACGCGGGTTACACTTTCCGGTTTGAAGAGGCGGTTAGTGGAACGCAGGTCGCTGGCATCGAAGTGCTGACCAGGCTTCATCTTGCCCGTTAGCAACCCGAGTTGCATCGGGCTATACGCCAGGATAGACATATCGTGTCGTTGGCAAAACGGCAGCACGTCTTTCTCAATATCACGGCGCAGCATGCTGTAAGGCACTTGGTTGGACACCACATTTACCGTTTTCAAGGCTTCCTCCATTTGCGCTACCGAATAGTTGCTGACCCCTATAGCACGAATTTTTCCTTGCTCAAGTAGGCGGGCGGCAGCGTCCATCGTCTCGTCGATGGGCGTGGTTACGTCGGGCCAGTGCTGCTGATAAAGGTCGATATAGTCGGTGCCGAGGCGGCGCAGGCTGTCTTCGCACTCCTTGATGATGCTGTCACGGCCCGCGTATTTGTACACGTCAAGGTCCTGGCCGTCGTTGTTCTTGGTTTTCATGGCGAAGTCACCTTTCGCCAAATCCCAGCGCATCCCAAATTTGGTTAGGATCTGCACTTTGTCGCGCGGCAAGGACTTGATGGCTTCGCCTACAATTTCCTCGCTCAACCCTTGGCCATAGATAGGCGCCGTGTCGATGCTGGTAACGCCTAAATTGTAGGAGGCATGAATTGCTCCCACGGCGTCGTTCTGCTCGGTTCCGCCCCACATCCAGCCCCCAGCAGCCCAGCTGCCAAACGTGATGCGCGAAACTTCAATGTCGCTGTTACCTAATTTTATGTATTCCATGAGAAGAAATGCTAGCATGAAAATGCCGGCTCCATTGCCGGCAGTCATTTCAATAGATACCCTCTCAGCCGGGCCAAGGTTACGGTGCAGCTTGCATCCTCTTTCGCTCAGGGGGCGCCTGGCGCTTCTTTAACCCCCGGAATTACACTATACTTACCACAATTTAATACTAAGCTTACGTTGCTGCTATAAACGGACTGGCTCTGAATCCAAGCTGGTGTGTTTCCCAACTATACTGTCGCGGTGAATAACCTATGCGTTGTGGGATCGGGCCCTGTCTATGCGAGGCCTGATTAAGCCTATCGTTGCTTGCTATGCTTACTCTTTTCTATGAAGCGTTACCTTTTTTCTATTCTGGTGCTAGTAAGCGCCTGCGTTTTATCAACAGCGTTTCAGGGGCCACCCGATGCTTTTATTGAGCTGATAATAAAGCAGCTCACTCGGTTCTATGCCAGCACCTATCCCGAGAAAAGCTACCTGCAGTTCGACAAAGACACGTACGCCGCCGGCGAGACCGTGTGGTTTAAGGCTTACTTGGTTGAGGGCTCCAGCCACATGCCCGACACGCTTAGCCGGGTGCTATACGTAGACTTGCTGGCGCCCAACCAGAAAGTGGTGCAGCAACGGGTGCTGTCCTTGAAAGGCGGCACGTCGCCGGGTGATTTTCAACTGGCTGATAGTTTGCAGCAGGGCACCTACACGGTGCGGGCCTATACCAGCTGGATGCGCAATGCTGGCACCGGCTACTTTTTCACGCGTCCGCTCACCGTCTGGTCGAACACAACGGAAGTTGCCAGCAGGCCCGGCCGACGACCAGCTACTACTCCAACTACCAACCCGCCTGCTTCTAGGTGGCTGGATGTGCAGTTTTTTCCCGAGGGCGGCCAGTTCGTAGCGGGCCTGACGAGTATAGTGGGAGTCAAAGCCACCGACTCCTACGGCATGGGAGTGGATATACAAGGCGTGATACAGGACGAAGCCGGACAGGTAGTAACCGAGTTTCGCAGCGAGCATCTTGGCATGGGACGATTTCAGCTCAAGCCCGAAGCAGGCAAGCGCTATGTAGCTGTGGTGCGCCAACCCGACGGGCAACGCGTGCGGCATGAGCTACCGGCAGCGCAGCCCACCGGCTTTACCATGCGCGTGCTACAGCTGTCGAGCAGCTACCAAGTGGCTATTCAGTGCAAACTACCACCCAACACCCCAGCCGAGCGTATTACGGTGGTGGGGCATGTGCGGGGCCAAGTGGTGTACGCGGGGCAAGGTGAAATCAGCGACGGCAACACCTTCTCGACCAACATTCCGAAAGACCGGTTTCCGGGCGGAGTGGTGCACTTCACGCTTTTCGACAGCAAGCAAATGGCCCGGTGCGAGCGGCTAGCTTTCACCAACTCTAGCCCTGGCCTGCGCATCAATTTGCAACCCGACAAACCTAGCTACGGCCCGCGCGAAAAGGTGACGGTGAACGTGGCCGTAACCGACGAAGCGGGCCGGCCGGCACCGGGTCAGTTCTCCTTGGCCGTCAACAGCACCGTCCTGGTGCCCCTCGACTCTAGCGCCACCGATATCCGCACGCATTTGCTGCTCACTTCCGACCTGCATGGCACTGTGGAGCAACCCGGCTACTACTTCCGCAATCAGAAGCCCGACACCCGGCAGGCCCTCGACAACCTGCTGCTCACGCAAGGCTGGCGGCGCTTTGTCTGGAAGCCGTTGCTAGCCAATAAACTCGGTTCGTTTCCGTACCCGCTGGAGCAGACGCTGGCCTTGAGTGGCCAAGTTTTTGGCAACAAACAAGTACCCGCAAAGGGCATTAACGTGTCGCTGTTCCGCTTTGGGTCGGCGCAGGACATTACGCAAGCACCGACCGATTCGGCAGGGCGCTTCTTGTTCATGGGCTTCACCGGCCGCGACACGGCCCGGCTGCTCGTGCAAGTGCCCTCGCAAAAAGGGTTGCGCAACCCCAACGTTAAGCTCGACAGACGCATAATAGAGCCCAGCAAAACGCCGACCCGCCCGCTCCCCGATGCCGCGCCGGTCCGGGAGACTTTCCTGACCAGCAGCAAACGGCAGCAAGTGGTAGAGCGGCAATACAGCCCCGATGCCAAAACCATCTTGCTCGGCAACGTGACGGTGAAAGGCAAGAAGCCCGTACAACCCGATTCGCGCCGCATCTATGGGCAGGCCGATGTAGTGCTGAAAACCAAGGATATTCCGGCAGCCAGCAGCTACACCAACGTGTTGCAGCTACTGCAAGGCCGAGTAGCGGGCGTTTCCGTTACGGGCAACCCGATGAATATGAATGTGCAGATCCGCGGGCTGGGCACCCCGCTGTTTCTGATTGACGGTATTCCGGTTGATGTTGACGCACTTAATTCCATCCCGGTAACCGATGTAGAAAGTGTGGAGGTGCTTAAAGGAGCTTCCGCCGCTATTTATGGCTCCCGGGGCGGAGGCGGCGTTATCGCCATCTTCACCAAGCGCGGCAGCCCCGACTACGACTTCTCTAATGATCCGGCCCGGCCGGGGATACAGCCCTATACCATGCCGCGGTTCTACCAGGCCCGCGAGTTCTACGCCCCCACCTACGCCAACACCAAAAACGCCTCCATACCTGACTTTCGCAGCGCCACCCTCTTCTGGAGCCCTACCGTCCGCACCGACGCCAACGGCCAGGCTACCCTCTCCTTCTACACTTCCGAAGAGGCGGGCCCTTTCCGCATGACGCTCGAAGGAATTTCCAATGCGGGCTCACCCGGCCACGGCACCGGTAGCTTCCAGGTAAACAAGTAAGCAGTGAGGCTAGCTGTGTAGTCAGCTAATCTCACTGCTCATTTGCTGGCGAGTGGATGCTTATGTAGAGACGCGACACTTCGTGTCTTGTCGTTGAACAACCAACCATGGGCAGTACCAACAACGTCAGCAACGACAAGACGCGAAGTGTCGCGTCTCTACATTACACGATGCCTTGGCAGCCCATAACACTGTTAAGCAAGTCTGTGTGTGCTACGGCAGCACTTGGTAGGTCTGGAGTTCGGTGCGCAGCTGCTCGGGCGAGTGAAAGTGCACGGTGTGCAGCCCCACGGCTTGCGCGGCCAGAATGTTGCGCTCGTTGTCGTCGATGAACACAGCTTGCTGGGGGTCGATGGCGTAGCGAGTCAGCAAGAGGTGGTAGAAATCGGGGAAGGGCTTGCGCGACTTTTCGGTGCCCGATACCACTATGCCTTCAAACCAATGCAAAAACTCGAACTGCTCTAGCGCAATGGGGAAAGTTTCGGCCGACCAGTTGGTGAGGGCATACAAGCGGTACCGGCCACTCGCCCGCAGCTCGGTCAGGATGTCGACTGTGCCTTGGATGGCGCCACCAAGCATTTCCGACCAGCGGCCGTAGAAGTGCTCGATCATCTCGCGGTGCTCGGGATGCTTGGCTACCAGAAACGCAGTAGCATCGGCCAGGCTGCGGCCGGCGTCTTGCTCCTCGTTCCAGTCGGGAGTGGTGACAGTTTCGAGAAACGTGTTCATTTCCTGCTCGTCGGTGAACAGCTTGCGGTACAGGTAGCGCGGGTTCCAATCGATGAGCACGCCGCCAAGGTCGAAGACGATAGTGGTAATCTGGGGAGAATCAGCCATGGATACAAAGTTTACAAGCAATGATAGGCAAGATTTGTCTACGTATGCCAGCAGAAGCTTACGATACGTTGTACAGTACAGCCGGCTGCTAGTCGTTCTTGTCACCACTATCGTACACAGCTTTTAGTTACTTTGCCCTTTATGAAACTACTCTCCACTGCACTTATCCTGTCCGCATCTGTACTCTTCGTTGGCTGCAAAGACGACGATTCTGAGTCGGGTTCAAGCGTAATACCCAACTACTCCACGGCTATTATGGTGAGTGAGGGAGGGGCGCCGCCTTACACGCTAGGAGAAGTGCAGATTGGAGCAACCCAATATCGAGGTACGCAGGCATCTTTCGATGTTAGTGGCAAGCTTCAGAGCGGGCCTATTATTTCCTTGTCTTTCTCTCAAACGTCGCGCACGACAACCGGCGCCGATATAACAGACGTAGTTTCGGCCCGGATAAATACGATTACCAACGCCACGCAGGCTACCGGCACCACCAAACGCGACCCTAAAACAAACATGGTTTCGGGTACCTTCTCGTGTGTTTTCCCAGATGGTCTAACCGTGGATGGCACTATCGACGGCCTGCAACTGCGCTAACAAAGCCATTCTCCACAACATCTACTTTGTCAGTTGTCAGGCATACCAAATAAAAATCTCGCCTTGCTTAGAGGCGAGTTTTTTATTTGGCAACATCTTTATAATCAAATGTTGAATCAGACGCACTTGCTGTACAACAGCCTACTTGCGACAGTACGGAAAATTAGGCACCGCGGCGCGCACTAAGCTTTGAGTTAGGCGGTCTGGCTTTAAGGCGGCGTTGCCGGTACCCTCAAAGTCGAGGCGCCACGCTAGCTGGTTGGCCCGGCAGTCGTAGAGCATTAGGCTGGTGGTGGCTTGACTGACCGGAATAACCGACTGCTGGTTGCCGATGAGGGGCTCGTTGAGCATCAGGCGCGCCGCCAGCCCTAGCACATTGGGGAGGGGCTGGTAAAGCACGGTTTGCCCCGATAACACTGCATCGACACCTAGCGCCTGCTCCACCTCCTTCAGGGTATGATCGGGAAAGTTCTCGTAGGTGATGCCGGCTTGCTGCAACAGGCGGTTGGTTTCGCGCACATCCTGAAACTGCACCGTATAGCCGCGAGCCGGCTTTTGCGCCTGCAACTGGGTATAGAGCAGCTCTTGTAGTTGAAAGGCCATCTGGCGACTTTCCTGTTGTTGCCGGACGGTCCACTCCTGCTTCATGCGCTGCTGGGTGGCCACGGTCGTGTCGGTGCCAGCATAGCGAATATCACTCAGACGGATCCGGTCCTGCTCTACTTCAAAAGGCAGAATGGCAACGGTGCGGTGCGTAGCCAACGCCACGTCGTTGAGGGTTTGGACGGTGGAGCGCGCAGGAGCGCAAGAGGCCAGCAGCCCGACGAGGAAAATCAGCAGAAAACGTATCATCTGCTCAAAGAGAATGAGGTGCTACAATAGGTTGTATGAAGCCCCAACTAGCAACAAAAATACCAAGCTCTTGGCGTGTGTTCAACGGCTGCGTTTATTGTCGATTTGCCGTGGCGCTTCAGCAAACCGGTGCCACCTAATTCGGCGGGTAAAAGCGCGCCAACGCCCGATGCCGCCGCAGTATGCAGCAGAGCGAAGCTCGACATGACCCATTGACTACAAGCTCATCCTTAGTGTTTTCTCGGAAGGATACAACCTGAACTCGGCTATAACTTCTACCCTCTTCAGCAGGTATAGCCTAAGAATTCACTCCTCATGCCACACTCCACAACCACTATGAAAACAACTTTGCACGCAGCCCTTTTGCTGCTACTTGGGCTGCTGAGCGCCTGTTCGTCGGGCGTCACGGTCCAACAAAAACCGGGCGTCGATTTCAGTCGCTACCGCACTTACGACTTCGCTAAAACCGAGGTGAAATCAGCTAATTCCCAGAACCCGATCTACCAAAGCAGCCTCAACGACGAAACTATCCAGAGTGCTATTAAATCGGAGCTAACCAAGCGCGGTATTCAGCAGGTGCAGGGCCGGGGGCGCCCAGATTTCTACGTGACGTATCACCTCTACATCGAGGAAGCCGAGCGGACGATTCCGAACCCACCAACGCCAGGCTATGCCTATCCTTATTCCATGGCGTATCGGGGCCGGTATTTGCCCATCAACTACGGCTATTTCTACACTTCCCCTTTCTACAACACTGGCTACAGCACCCAAACCTACAACGAAGGCACCCTTATTCTAGACTTCGTTGATGCCCGCACCCACAACATGGTGTGGCGCGGCTCAATGGCCGACCCTATTAGCAACCCTGCTAAAATAGGCCCCGAATTCGCCCGAGCTGCCAAGGAGATTCTAGAGAAATTTCCGGTAGGAGAGAAAAACTAACGCCTCGGAAAAGGTAAGTAGAAGCCCCGCTCAGACACTGAGCGGGGCTTTTAGTTGATATGCCTACCGGCGCCACTGGCTGTGTTCCGAGCCTTATGCCTAGCTTGCTGTCCCGCGCATACGCAAGCTAGGCTTGATTTTACCCGATGCCTCCACGGATTCTTGTCGGGCCCTGGCATTTGGGCTTCCACAATCCAGACTACTTGCGGTTATTCATTTTTGTCTACAGGCTTTCTTCTACCCGCATGAGTTGGTTAAGCGTATCGAATGTTTCATTGCAAGAGAAAGGAAACGTCGCCTTACAGGAAGTCAGCTTCACGCAGCAGCAGTTCCAGAAACTAGCCATTGCCGGGGAAACCGGAGCCGGCAAAAGCACCCTTCTGCAAATCATAGCCGGTCTGATTCAGCCCACCGCCGGTGAGGTTCGCTTCATTGGCGAGCGGGTGCGGGGCCCCGTCGAGAAGCTGGTACCAGGGCATCCGGGCATTGCGTATTTGTCGCAGCATTTCGAGCTGCCGAAGTTTTTGCGGGTCGAGCAAGTCTTGCGCTACGCCAATACGTTTCGGGTGGAAGACGCCAACACGCTGTATGACGTATGCCGCATCAGTCACTTAGCGGGGCGCCAAACCAACCAACTCTCGGGTGGCGAACGGCAGCGCATAGCCCTGGCCCGGCTGCTGCTGACCTCCCCCAAATTGCTGCTCCTCGACGAGCCTTTCTCCAACCTCGACCGGGTGCACAAGCACATCCTGAAATCGGTAATCGAAGACATCGGCAACCAGCTCGGCATTACTTGCCTGCTGATTTCGCACGACCCCACCGATACGTTGTCGTGGGCCGATACGATTTTGGTGCTCAAAGGCGGCCAGCTTGTCCAGCAAGGTTCCCCCGAGCAGATTTACCGCCAGCCCGTCGACGAGTACACGGCCTCCCTTTTCGGCGACTACAACCTGATAACTGGGACGTCGGTAACGGCCTTCGCCAAATTGGCAAACAGCAAGGGTAAGCCCAAAAGCAAGCAGCTACTAGTCCGGCCGGAAGCCTTTCAATTAAACGCCGCAACGGGTGGCCAAACTGGTTCCGTGCAAGCAGTTCGTTTCTACGGCAGTTACTCTGAGCTGGACGTGGACTTGTTGGGTACCAGTGTAACTATAAAGACCAGTGAAACTGGTTTCGAGCCCGGCAATGAGGTGCGCGTTTCACTGCCAACTGCCGGGGTCTGGTTCGTGTAGCCAAATAGGATGCTTCCGTAAGGCCTCTGCAAGTAAGCTGCGCTGCATTTCCCTAGTTCTATCTGTTATTCAACACCTTCTTTCGACTCGGATTCTAGGCGTGCTATCAAATTAATATAAGATTAAAAGGGTAGCCGAGGCCAACAACATTATGGCAATCGTAGAACCTTCTGATAGTCTACTGTTTAGGTTGGGTGTGTTTCGAACACGCGCTATGTTTCACCCCATCCCTACTTACATGAAAAAGCAAACTTTCTTTTCGCTTCTATTAGGTTGCGTTGTGTCCTTGGGCGGTGCCCAACTCGCTACGGCCCAAACCGCCGCTTCAGCGACGGCAGGCACATCAGCTTCGGGTGCCTCTACCGGCAAAGACTTGGCTGGTAGCGCCGCCTTGTCGCCCAATCACACCACGCTCCTGAAAGCCTTGCAAGCTGCTGGCTTGGCAGAGCAAGCAAAAGGCGCCGGCCCGTACACCGTATTCGCCCCCGACAACGCCGCCTTCGAGAAAATACCCGCCGAAACGATGGCCACGCTGCTGAAACCGGCCAGCAAAAAGCAGCTCGCCAAAATCCTGAGCTACCACGTAGTATCCGGCAACGTTATGGCAGCCGATCTGAAAGACGGCCAGGTACTTAAAACTGTACAAGGCGAGTCGTTGACGGTGGGCGTGCAGGGTGGTACGGTAACCATCAAAGATGCCAAAGGCGGCACTGCTACTGTCACCCAACCCGACATCAAAACCACCAACGGCGTGGTGCACTCCATTGACACCGTATTGATGCCTGCCAAGTAAGCGGCAGCCCATCCTAGCTTCCACACAAAAAGGTCGCTCCAAGTTGGA
Source organism: Hymenobacter sp. YC55 (assembly GCF_029433095.1). GTDB lineage: Bacteria > Bacteroidota > Bacteroidia > Cytophagales > Hymenobacteraceae > Hymenobacter. The sequence goes on along the minus strand of NZ_JARNTX010000002.1, from coordinate 718,945 downwards.
GCGACCTTTTTTACATTAGGTGCAGAAACCACCAATTTCAGCACCTGGCAACACACTACCTGATTAGCCCTCAACCCCTTAGGCAAAAGTGAAGTGCGAATAACTTCTAGCTGAAGGCCCTGCCATTCGCACTAAGCAAAACCCGCTATTCTCCTTGGCTGTCTGCCTCCGCGGGCGCCAACTGATACGTAAGGACCATGACACCTGTGCTGGTGGTTTGGGTGCCGAGCAACTGCATGTTGGCTTGGCTGCCTTCCTCGAAAAGCTTCTTGCCACTGCCCACTACCACCGGATGCACCATAAGCTGATACTCGTCGATGAGGTTGTGCTGCAGCAGGTAGCGCACCAACTCGGCGCTGCCATAGAGCAAGATGTTTGCACCGGGCTGCTGCTTGAGTTGTGCCACTTCCTGCGCCACGTCGCCTGGCAGGATGCTGGCATTCCACTCCGCGGTTTGCAGGGTTCGGGAAGCTACGTACTTGGGAAGGCTGTTCATGCGGTCGGCAAAGCCATCCTCGTCTTTCATACCCGGCCAGGCAGAGGCAAATCCCTCGTAGGTGACGCGGCCTAGCAGCAGGGCGTCGCTAGAGAAATTGAGGTTGCGCTGAAGCTTGGCGAGGTCTTCGTCCCAATAAGGCACCGTCCAAGCGGGGTTTTCCATCACGCCGTCGAGCGACAAGTAGATGGCTGCAATTACTTTTCTCATAAGTTGATGCGTAAGAATACTAGTGGTACAGTAGGCGGGCGCAGCACAGCCTATTGCTTTGCTTTAGTGGCTATTACGTTACTGCCCCGCCTCGTTTTTGTCGTAGTTGAGCATCCAGCTTATGCCGAACTGGTCGGTGAACATGGCAAACTTGGCGCTCCAGAACGTGTCGGCTAGCGGCATCGTCACGTTGCCGCCTTCGGTTAGCCTGGCATAGTAGCTTTCGATTTCCTCGTCGCTGCCACAGTTCAAGCTCAAGGCCACGTTGTTGCCTTCCATGACTGGCTGAGAACCGGCATCAGAGCCAAACAACACTATATTTTCATTTTCCAAGCGGGCGTGCAACACTCCATCTTGCGCATCGGCGGGCACGTGTTCGGCGGCAGGCGTACCGGTAAACGTCTGGATATCCAGCTGGCCGCCAAGGCATTGCTGATAAAACTGCATGGCTGCGCGGCAATTGTCTTTGAAGATGAGGTAAGGGGTTAGTTGAGGCGTTTTCATGGAAAAGGATGAAGTAGTAAAAGGAAAGTGTGGTCGGAATATCAACTAATCTTCTTAGCTTGACCAGCCGTTAACCCGGCCCCGTCTCCAACAAAATTAGCAAAGCCTAGCCCCGCCCGCCGGGGGCAAATGCGACTATCTGCGGGTTGATTACGACACTTCATCATCCTAGCTTTAGCCCACCATGAAGCGCATCTCTATTCTGGTTCCTAAGGGAGCTGTATTGGGCAGCATCGAAGGCCCACGCTTAGTGTTCACGGAGGTAAATGCCTTGCTCAAGCGCATGGGCAAGCAGCCCTTGTTTGAGGTTCAGCTAGTTGGCCTGGCAGTTGAAACGCCCGTGTGCGGCGGCATGTACACCATCAGCACGGCCACCCTAACCGCCGATATCACCAAAACCGACTTGGTGGTTATTCCGGCCCTCGACGGCGACTTGGGGCAGGCGCTAGAAGTCAACAAAGAGTTTATTCCCTGGATTATCAGCCAGTACAAACAGGGCGCGGAAGTAGCTAGCTTGTGCTTGGGCGCGTTTCTGCTGGCGTCCACTGGCCTCATCAAGGGCCGGCAGTGCACCACTCACTGGGCCGCCGTAGCAGATTTTCGGCGCATGTTTCCGGATGTGGAGCTCGTTGAAAACAAGCTTATCACCGACGAGCACGGCATTTATTCTAGCGGCGGAGCTTTCTCCTACCTCAATCTGGTGCTGTATCTGATTGAGAAGTACGCGGGCCGGGAAATGGCAGTCCTGTGCGCTAAGGTTTTCCAGATCGATATCGAGCGGGTCAGCCAGTCGGCCTTTATTGTGTTTCAGGGCCAGAAAGAGCACGGCGACGACCTAGTGAAAAAGGCGCAGACCTACATCGAGGACAACTACCAGGAAAAGATAACCATCGACCAGCTAGCCGATATGCTGGCCTTAGGGCGGCGCAACCTGGAGCGGCGCTTCAAGAAAGCCACCGCCAACTCGGTGGTCGAATACATTCAGCGGGTGAAAATTGAGGCTGCTAAAAACAGCCTGGAATCGTCGCGCGAGAACGTGAATGAGGTGATGTACAACGTGGGCTACACCGACCCCAAAGCCTTCCGCGTAACGTTCAAGCGTATCACGGGCCTTTCGCCCATGCAATACCGCAGCAAATACAACCGCGCGAAAGTGGAAGTCTAAACCAGACTTGACCATTGACCAACGTGCTGCCACTAGCAATGCAAACAAAAAGGCCGCCCTTATCGGGGCGGCCTTCTTAGCAGCTATACAAAGCGGCACTACACTACATCGAGCCACTCGTGGAAGTGGCCGATTTCGTTTTCGACTTCTTAACGCGGGCTTTTTTGGCAGCCTTGGTTTCCGTAGCAGAACCGCTAGTGGTGCTGGCTTCTTTGTCGCTGGCGGGTTGGGTGTTGCTGGAGGGCAGTGTGCCCGTTGAGCCTGGGGGTTGCGCCGGTGGCGACGACTGTGGGCTGGTCGTGCCATTGACAGTAGGCGTAGTGCTCGGTGTGGTAACTTGAGCGGAAGCGGCCGTGACGCTCAGCGCCAAGGCAGCAGCAAAAGCAAATGCAGTTTTCATAGCGGGTTGATTAGCAAGAACAATCCAGCGCCACAAGTTGGCGCTTCCTTAGCATACGGGCCCAAGCGAACCTTGTTTTGCTTTTAGCTTAGCTACCTTTTTCCAGATTCTAAAAGGGGCTTTTTGGTAGTAGAAAATCTACGTTTGGTCTCTTTTCGCTTGGCATACGTAAATAGGTAGTATCACTACCCGTGCTTGTTGACCGCGCCTTCGTCATCTCCGCAGCTTCGGGCAGTATTCCTAGAGCTTTTACCTTGCGCACGCGGTATAGGTATAGGTATAGGTATAGGTATAGGTATAGGTATAAGGTCTTCTTATACAATACGCTTTCAACTACACCCTCATGGCAACAGCGAAAAGGAAGACTCGTTCCCAACCGAAACGAGACATTGTAGTCATTGGTGCCTCCTCGGGCGGGATAACGGCGCTGCTAGAGCTTGTTAAAAACTTGCCTGCTGATTTTCCGGCTTCCGTTTTTGTGGTGCAGCACCTCGCTCCTTACGCGCACAGCGTGTTGCCGCAGCTCATGAGCCACGTATCAGCGCTGCCGGTGAAGCATCCGACCGATGGTGAAAAGGTGCAGCCGGGCACCATCTACGTAGCCCCTCCCGACCACCACCTGCTGATCGAAAACGACAAGGCCTTGGTGAAGCGTGGGCCCAAGGAAAATCGGTTTCGTCCTTCCGTAGATGCACTGTTTCGCTCGGCTGCTTACGGCTATGGTTCCCGCGTTATTGGGGTGGTCCTCACGGGGTACCTCGACGACGGCACTTCGGGTTTGTGGTGCGTGCAGCGCCTAGGCGGCGTAACGGTGGTGCAAGACCCGCAGGATGCCGCCTCTCCCGCCATGCCCACCAATGCCCTAGAATTTGTGGAAGCCGATCATATAGTGCCCTTGGCCGGGTTGGCGGCCTTGTTGGTGGAGCTTACCACTCAGCCCGCTTCGGCTCAACCTCGGGTTACGAAAACCGATTTAGACCGCATCGAAATCGAGCTAACCATTGCCAAGCAAGACGGCGCCTTCGAAATGGGCATCATCGACAAAGGAGAGCTTACGCCTTTCACCTGTCCTGATTGCCACGGCGCCCTCACCAAGCTCATCGAAGGCAAACTGATTCGCTTCCGCTGCCATACCGGGCACGCCTATACCATCAGCGCGTTGCTATCGGAGCTAACCGAGTCGGTGGAAAGCATGCTCTACCAGTCGATGCGGGGTCTGGAGGAAAGCAAAATGTTGTTGCAGAGCTTAGGCGACTATTTTGCCAAGGAAGGCCAGCAACAGGTAGCCAATATATTTCTTACCAAAGCCAAGCAAACGGGCCGCCAAGCCCGCGTCGTGCACGACTCTATTTTCGACCACGATATCCTCAGCGGCGATATAGCCCCTCACACTAAGAAGAGGAAGCAGCCCTAGCCCCCTGTACATTAACTAGTAAAGAGCAACTTTAACTCGCACGGGCCATACCAACTTTGGAAGGTTGGAGTTGAACCATGCTATAAAGAAAAATAGGCTTTAACTCTGTGCTTCGTGTATTTGCACCCTTGATGCCGTATCTCGCGTATCTTCTACCAACCTAAGTAGCCCTCTGCCGCGCCAGATGGTTGTATTCCTGCAGTGCCAGTATGCCTAAGATTTCCTCTGTTCTGTTAGTTGACGACGACTCAACCACGAACTTCTTGAATGAGTTGATGCTGCGCAAAATGGCAGTTGCCGACAAACTACTTATAGCCCGGAACGGGAAAGAGGCTCTGGATGTGCTGCTAGAGCACTGCGAGAACCCCGACTCAAGCTGTCCGATGCTTGTCTTTCTGGACATCAAAATGCCCGTCATGAATGGGTTCGAATTTTTGGAGGTTTATGCGCAGCTACCTTGGGCGCAACAACGGAACACAGTTATTGTGATACTTACCACCTCGCTCCACGACCGTGACACGGAACGGGCCCAACGGCTTCACGTGGCGGACTTTATCAGCAAACCTCTTACCTCCGAGAAGGTCACAACTATTCTGGAAAAGCACTTTTCGCAAATGCATTAGTCCTGCCTGTAGGAGCCCTAGGGCCGCAATAGCTCAACCGGCGGCCATAGAGTTGCCCCTGCTGTAAGCAAGAGCAATACTGCCAAACGTTGAGTTTGGTAGCGGCCGACGAGCTAATAAAGCAACCTAGAAAGCAGGCATTCAAGCTCGTGTGTAGGGATACGGCCTTGGCCTGGCAGCCAACAAGGGCTTTTCTTTCTGCGTAGGACAGGTATTTCACATACTACCCTAGCAAGCTGCACCATGGCCCAAGATCAAAACTCCAACGTTGATAGAAGCTGGGAAACACCCGGTGGCCTCTCGCCCATTCCCAAAGAAGAACTCCACCGCATGCTGGACGAGGAGAACGTCAACAACGATAACCTAGCCGAAAAGACGGCCGGCCTCGCCGACAAGCTCCGCGAAATCTACGAGCAGTCGTCGGGAATTACGCTAAGGCCCGAGGATATGGAAGGCTTTCGGGGTTTGGTAAGCCGCGAGGCCGTTAAATGGATATCAGGTAATCCCCACGTATAATCTAAGCTGCAGGAAGCGGGCCATCTTGGCCCGCTTTTTTAGTGGGCAGCCTCGGTTCTGCCCTTATAGCAAGTGCAATTGATACTCGGTGGCTAGCTCGGCAAAAGGGTCTTGCTGGTGCGGGTCAAGAAAATAAACGGCCACGTTCAAGTCGTAAGCACTTGCGAGCAGCACCCGGAAGCGGCGAAGGTAGAACACGAAATGTCCCTTTTCGCGCAACCCGGTAGTAGTTAGACTAATGAGCTGCCGCCAGCTTTCCAAAGGCAACACCGTAGCGCCAGGAAGCTCCAGATAGAAGGCCTCGCTGTTGCGAAACAGGGCAGCAAACAAGGCCACAAACTTCTCTTCTTCACGAAGGTAAAAACGGTACTCCTGAAGCGAGTTGAAGACACTGAAACTGATGGTATCGGTAGCAGCTTCTTCCACGCTTAACCAGTGGTCGTGGATAGATAGTATCCGTTTCTGAATGCCGTCTTCAGGTGTGAGGTCACCTTCTTCGGCAAGCTTCTCGAATAGCGCTGTTACGGCTGGTTCTAGCATAGGTCGTGATATAGCAAGCAGAAATTAGCTATGGCCATGAGTACGCAGTTACTCTAGTGCAGGCCGTTTAGGCGGGGTTTTCAGGCCGGGGTTTTGTGGCTAATTGCCGCCCCCTGAAGCGGGCCTTTTAAGCGGCTACAATTGCCTAAAAAACAAGTGCAAAAAGCTTTAGAGAAGCCCGCGCCGGGCTTTCTTGAAAGTACCGCATTTACGCTTGAAAAAGAAGGGCTTTTCTCGCCCTACTAAAGCAAAGAATTTTGAGCCCCGAGAAGAGCTCATTTTATATAGAATTATACCTATTTAATTAATATCAGCATAATAAATAACGAAAATATGCAAGTCACAAATACTGCCAATGTTTCTTATCCTTTCTTCATTTATCCTCCTAAACTTACAACCGGGCTAAACGGAAAATCCCTGTAGCATATAGAAATTGTTCTATGTACAGCAGCCTTTCTCCGCTTATCCACGCTTTCCTTTCCGTTCACTAACACCACTACCACTCAATCATGAAGTCAAACAACTCCTCGTTTACGCGCAAGTCTTGGCTGGCTGCCAGCCTCGTATCGGCTCTTGCTTTAGGAAGCTGCGAAACCAATCTGGAAGCTCCTGACTCCGACAGCGTAGCGCAAAGTGATACGTCTAATGCCTATGGCGAGTCGGGGAAAGATTTCGTTGCCAACGAAGTACTGGTTAAGTTCAAGCCGGGCCAGTCGGAAACAGCGAAAAGCAACGCACTGGCGCGCATCAGCGGCCGGGTTTCCGAGAAGATTCTCACTAAAGCCATGGAAAGACATGGCGACAAAGAAGGCTTGTTGGTAGTGCACACGCCTCTGGCGGCTATCGAAGCCCTATCCAAAATCAAAGACGGTGGCTCAGAAGTGGAGTTTGCCGAGCCTAACTACATCTACACCCACACCGCCGCTTCCACCGATCCTTACTTCACCAATGGTTCGCTGTGGGGCCTCGATGCCAAAAACGTGTATGGTAGCCAAGCCTCTACGGCCTGGGCGGCCGGCCACACCGGCTCGGCTGACGTATTCGTAGGCATCATCGACGAGGGAGTGCAGTTCGACCACCCCGATTTGGCCGGCCAGATCTGGACCAACCCCTACGACGCCGCCGACGGCGTCGACAACGATGGCAACGGCTACGTGGACGATATCCACGGCTGGGACTTCGACGGCAACAACAACTCTATCTACGACGGCACCACCCGCGGCTCTGCCGACGACCACGGCACCCACGTGGCTGGCACCATTGGCGCCAAAGCAAACAACGGCCAGGGAGTGGCCGGTGTGAACTGGAGCGTTACCATCATCTCCACCAAGTTCTTGGGCAAGCGGGGCGGCACCACTGCCAATGCCGTGAAAGCGGTTGACTACCTGAACGATCTGAAGTCGCGCCACGGCCTCAACATTATAGCCAGCAACAACTCCTGGGGTGGCGGTGGCTTCTCGCAGGCCCTCTCCGACGCCGTGAGCCGCGCCAACGACCGCAACATCCTGTTCATTGCAGCAGCCGGCAACGGCGGCAGCGACGGCGTAGGCGACGACAACGATGCGGTAGCTAGCTATCCTTCTAACCTGCCCCAGCCCAACGTAATTGCAGTAGCGGCCATCACTTCTTCGGGTGCCAAATCTAGCTTCTCCAACTACGGCGCTACCACGGTTGACATCGGTGCTCCGGGTTCGGGCATCTGGTCGAGCACTGCCTACAATATCTACGAGTCGTATAACGGTACGTCGATGGCTACGCCGCACGTAACGGGTGCCGCTGCACTGTACGCAGCTTCTCACCCCGGCTCGACTGCCGCTGCTATCAAAGCCGCCATTCTGAATAGCGCCACGCCTACGCCTTCTTTGGCTGGCAAATGCACAACTGGGGGCCGCTTGAACGTAAGCAGCTTCTAAACGAAAAAGAAAACGCTTAGCTTCCTGCTCCTCCTAACCGAAAGAGTCCCGACTTTGCAGTCGGGACTCTTTTTCTTGTGACCTCATCAGACTATGTACGCGCTGGTTTTCAAGCTACCCACCGGTCAAGTTGCAGCTTCATGTTGAGCTACAAGCCTGTGCCAACAGTCCAAGAAAGATATTTTAAACCGCTTGGCGCAGGTGCGTATCCAGCCAGAGCGCTCCACCGAGCACGAGCAAAATGATGATAGCAACTAAAAGCTGTGGGGCCACGGGCATAAACGGCGTTTCGCCATCATCCCAGGCCGAGGCACTGCGAAACAGCAGGGAAGGAAAGAAAGATAAGTAGAACAACCCGGGCAGAAAGGCGGCCATCCAGACGGCGAGCTGAGAATCCTGGCCGGGGTAGTGCCCCCACAGCAACCCCAACGATGCCACACACGCCAGTGTGATTGAAAACAACCACAAGGCGCTATGGTAGCGCGCATGCGGCAACCAGTGCGGATTGAACAAGTGGGTGTAGGGTTTCTTAACGGCGTCAAAGAACCACCCGCCAAGCGTGAGGGCGACGCCGGCAAAGGCAATCAAGACTTTTACAGTGAATACAGTCATAGGTACTGCAAGTTCGTCGGGCAAGATAGCTGCTCCGGGTCCTCCTGCTTCCACAACCATTACCTCTGCTATCGGTTCACGGCGCGTTCATATCTACTGCCTCTGCCACGCCGAAATCCATTCTCCAAGCGGTACCAGTCTCCGTGGCACCAACTCTAATGCTGGCGCATGCCCGCTGCCTGTTGTATGCGCTCCACTTCGGCCATTGTAATGGGCTTGTAGGGGATGCCTAAGCGGAGCGCGTTGGCTTCCACCGTGGAATCGAAGCCGGCTTTTTTGCGGCGCTCGTTTACGTGGGCGGCATCCTCGATGGGCCAGATAAACGAAACCTGCTCCATTTTGCCGGTGGCAGCATTGGGCACGTTGAGGCTGCGGCCCTGCGTGCCGTAGAGCTGCGGCTTCCCCTGCTGCATCAGATGCCGGTCGAGCATGCGGCCGTAGAGGGAAAAAGGCACTTCGCCTTGCTCGGCCATGCGCTTGATGAGGGGCAAGTACTGCGGAATGCGCGAGGAATGCTGAATCACGAGCAAGGCCACCTCGTTGGTGGGACTACCAACCAAGGTTTTGCCGGGGTAGCCGTACTGTTTGATGATCTGGTTGATGCGCTTAATGTTCACCGAATCGGATTCTATCATGCGCTTGGCCAAGTAGTCGGTGGCCTGCTCGGGTGGTACGCCTGCCGCCCGCACCAGCGAATCGAGGCGCGGCTTCATGGCGGGCCCACCCACAAACAACAGTCGATACCGCTGGTCTACCACTTCTATGCTGTCTAGCTCCCGTTTCAGGCGCAGGTTCAGTTTGGTTTGGCCGCTGGCCGATAAGGTCAACAGGAACAGGACTAGGAAAAACAGGTAACGCATAGCGTGCATGGTGTTGGACTAAAAAGAGCCACAGCAACTTACAACTAATTTCACCTTGACCACCAGCCGCCTTTCATGCAGCTCAAACGCTTCAGGCCGGCAGGCATTTTAAAATGTAAGGATGCTGCACCCTAAGCCGCTGCCAGGATGCGCTAGGAGAGCCCACACCTTAAGTTCTCAGCTCTGATTACTACTGCGGCCCTATATCTATTATTTACTGGAAACAACCCATGAGTAGGTTTTCAGTCGTGCTTTGACAGCATAACCGAAAGCATACGCTGCTTCATTGCCTTGCTTTACATATATTAATGTAACCTAATATTAAGACAAGGCTGAAAGCACAGGACGTATGAAAAAGTTACTGGTGGGGTTGTACGCTTTAGGACTACTCAGCACGGCGGCCCAGGGCCAACAGAAGCCCGCTGACATCGTTTTGCTGAACGGCAAGCTGTTTACTGCCGATGCCGCTCGGCCAACGGCCCAGGCGTTGGCTATTCAGGGAGACCGAATTGTGGCGGTGGGCAGCACGGCGGAAGTCAGCAAGCTGGCTGGGCCCAAGACCCGCCGCATCGACCTGCAAGGCCGCACGGTGACGCCGGGCTTCAACGATGCACACAACCATTTCTCCCCCCGGCCGCCAGGCCAGATGCTCTCCTTCAAAAGCATGGAGCCCAGTTGGGAAGAAACACGCCAAGCCCTGACCGCCGCGGCGCAACAAGCCCCCGCCGGCACCTGGATATTCGGCTCGGTGGGCGCGACAGTGATTCTCAACGAGCAAGTAAACCGCGCTACCCTCGATCAACTCGCACCGCACCATCCGGTGCTGCTGCAAGCCTACTACGGGCACGGCTACATTGCCAACTCGCTAGGCTTACAAAAGCTTGCCATTCAGGACCAGGAACCCGACCCGTTGGGCGGCTACTTCGAGCGCACCACCACGAGCCCGCACCAAGTCAACGGCCGGTTTTGGGAATACGCGCAGTGGGCACCCAGCCGCGTCCTGATGGCGCAGGTGTCGGACTCGGCGGCGCTGGCGGCGCTGCGGCAACTGTCGGATGAGGCCGTCCGGTTTGGCATCACCTCCATGCAGCTGTTTTCGTTTGTGCCCTTCAAGCGGTTTGTGCGCTTGCTCGGTCAGGCCCAGCTACCAATCCGGGTACGGGCCATTCCGTTTTCTACCACCACGCCCCAGCAGCGTGATCTGACGGAAGCGCGCCAGCTCTCGAAACTGGCTCCGCCCAACGCCAAGGTAAAAGTGAGTGGCATCAAATGGGTGCTCGATGGCACACCTTACGAGCGGGGCGCGGCGTTGCGCCAGCCCTACCAAGACCGTTCTAACTGGACCGGCAAGCTGAACTTCAGCGAAACCGAGGTGGCGCGCATGGTGCAGGAATCGTTGGACCTGAACCAGCAGCTACTCGTGCATTGCGCCGGGGGCCGCAGCGCCGAAGTGGTAATCAAAGCTCTGGAAAGCAACGGCCCGGCCGGGCGTTGGCCGGCCCGGCGCATGCGCATCGAGCACGGCGACGGCGTAGTGGCCGACCTGATACCGCGGGCCCAGGCGCTTGGGGTGATAGTGGTGCAAAACCCGATTCATTTCAGTGAGCCACAATTATTTCACCAACGTTGGGGCACGAGCATGCAGTCGCTTCGCTCGCTGGTAGCCGCCGGCATTCCGGTAGCACTTGGCTCCGATGGGCCGCTCAACCCTTTCCTGAATCTCATGCTGGCCAGCCTCACGCCGAGCAATCCGTCCGAAGCCTTGACCCGTCAGCAAGCGGTGCAGGCCTATACCTACGGTTCGGCCTTTGCCGAATTCGCTGAAACCAACAAAGGCCGGCTTGCCGTGGGCCAGTTGGCCGATGTAGTGGTCCTCTCGCAGGACATTTTCACGGTGCCGCCCCCGGAGCTCCCCAAAACCACTAGCCTCCTGACCTTCGTCGGCGGTCAGCTCGTGTATGATGCCAAGGTGCTGAAGTAGCCGCGCCGGGTTGAAGCCACGCAAGCCATACGCATCAGGCCAACAAAGACGAGCACAGAAACCCCGTGGCAGGCATACGAGCAGAGCAAGTGCTTCAGAACCCACCTATATTACTTGCCGACTAGCAGTAGTGCTAGTATTAACATGCCACCGAAGCTGCCACAGCAGCAAGCTTATTCCTATAGTTGTCAGCGCCGTGCCCACAATACCTAGCCGGACTGGCATCGGCAACGACTCGAAGGGCCACCGCAGGAAAGCCATGACTGTATTCATCAACTTGCTGTTGTAGTAATGAGTCCAGGAGCTGCTAATTGCTACCGCGAACAGCAGCAGAGGAATCAGCCAGCTTTCCCGCCGACGCCATACCACCAGCGCCGACCCGAAACAGGCAACTAGTACGGCCAAGGCCCAGGTGTATAAAGGACCGGTATAAACCCGCGTGATAAGTTCTGGTAATAGAAGTGGGTAATCCGATAAGGCCTTCATACCGCCTTGCTGATACACGTCAACCACGCCGGCCAATTGGACGGCTTGTAGCTGCTGCCCTCCAATAATCAGAAAGGGCACCGCCAACAGGTGCATGGTGAATAAGCGCCAATGGATAGGTTTCACGCGAATTGCTATGAGGTTGGTGTAAAGTAGCCCTAGAGCATGCCGTAGCACGCATCAAGATACAACCCAACACAACAGCTCATGAGTGCAGAGGCCCTGTGTGGCAGCTATTTATCTGGTTACCACGTACTACCAACTCAACCGTTGCCCATTGCCCAGCTGGTAGCAGCTCGCCGGGTGGTGGCAACGGCTCCACCCCTTACGCAACGCCCCTATGCACCTACACCACACCCGACACGGCTCTGGCAAACCACTGCTGCTTATTCACGGCATCGGCGGCAGCAGCCACTCCTGGAATACCATCCTCGACGAGCTGGCAACTCACCGCGAGGTAATCACTATCGACCTGCCCGGCCACGGCCAGACGCCCCCGTTGCCCGGTTCTAATTCCTTCTACGCTCTGGTCGATGCTGTGGCGGATTGGCTGCGCGCTCAGCACCTGGAAGGCATAGCCTGCGTGGGCTCCTCGATGGGCGCGCGGCTGGTGCTGGAACTGGCCCGGCGCGGCGTGGTGGGAGCGGTGGTGGCCCTCGACCCCGGCGGGTTTTGGCGGGGCTGGCAGATACCCGTCTTCTACTACTCGGTGGGCGGTTCGGTGCGCTTGCTACGGGCGGTGGAACCTATATTGCCGGCTCTTACGGCCAGTACCGTCGGGCGGACGCTGCTACTAGCGCAGTTTTCGGCACGGCCGTGGCGGGTGCCCGCTTCGGTGGCGCTGACGGAGCTGCGCAGCTTTGTGCACACTCCCATCTTCGATGAGTTGCTGCACGATCTGGCTTACGGCAAAAAGCAGGAAGGTGCTTCGCGTGGCAGCATCCGGCACCCCTTAGTAATTGGGTGGGGCCGACAAGACCGGGTGTGCTTCCCTAGCCAGGCCCGCCGCGCCGCCGCGGCCTTCCCCGATGCCACCCTGTACTGGTTCGACCATTGCGGCCACTTTCCGCATTGGGACCAACCCACCGAAACCGTGCAATTGATTCTGTCGGTAACCGGCCGCGAAACTGCTACCTCGGCCGCTAGTGTACCGGCTCACCATGCTGCCGAGTAGCCGCCGTTTCACGTAGCATCTAACCACAACGCCCCCGGCTATATAGTTAGGGGCGTTGCGGTCTTACGGTCTTCTGCTACACTGAATGAGCGGGAAAGCACAAGTAATTGTTCTTTTCCTAGTTAAAATATAATGGTAGCTTAACTACGGCGCCTGGAACAATGGCGTTATTTGCTGACTGCTTTTGTGTGTTCCTTCCCTCACCCCTTCCTCTATGAAACAGCACTTCCCACTTGCAACGCTTCTTCTCGCATGTACCGCCGTTCCGCTGCTTACCGGCTGCGCCGACGATGATTCCGACACGCCTACCACCCCTATTAGCGTGTCTTCGCTCCGCTTTATCGGCGAGAAGATTGTGCCCTTCAAACAGGACTACAATGGCACAACGCTCGGCGGCTTCTCGGGCATCGACTACCGCCCCGACAACAACTCGTACTACATCATGTGCGATGATGCGTCGGCGTTTCAGCCGGTGCGCTACTACACCGCCAACCTCGACTTCAACCAGACCACCTTCTCGGGCGTCACGTTTACGGGCGTAACCACCCTCAAGCGGCCCGATGGCACCAACTTCCCCAGCGCCGCCACTGACCCCTACAACACCGTAGACCCGGAAGGCATCCGCTACGACGCCGCCAAGAAACAAATCATCTGGTCGAGTGAGGGCGTGCGCAACGTGGCCCTTACCCCACCCGCGCTAATCAATCCGTTTCTGCGCACGGCCACTCCCGATGGGGCCTATGTTGCCGAATTTGCGCTGCCGCCGCTGTTTCGCGTGCAGGCTACTGAAAACGGCACTCGTTCCAACGGCTCGTTCGAGGGGCTATCCATCACGCCCGATGGCCGCTACCTGTTTACGGCGCAAGAAGAACCGATTTACGAAGACGGCCCCCGCGCCAGTGCGGGCGTGGCTGGCGCGGTTATCCGCATCGTCAAGTACGACAAAGACACGCGGCAGCCGATTGCGCAGTTTGCTTACAAACTGGATGCCGTGCACGCCGCCCCCATACCCGCCAATCAATTTCAGCTGAACGGGGTGGTGGAAGTGCTGGCTTTGTCGGGCAATAAGCTGCTGGCCATGGAACGCTCCTTTGCCGTAGGCGCCACCCCCGACTACGTGGTGAAGATCTATGAAATCGACCTGACGCGGGCCTCCGATGTATCGTCCGTGACTTCGCTGGTTGATGCCAGCTATACCCCCGTCACGAAGCGCTTGGTGCTGGACGTAGCCACTACGGGTATTCAGCGAGTTGACAACCTGGAGGGCATGACCTTTGGGCCCAAGTTGCCCAACGGCCACAATTCCCTGGTTCTGGTAGCCGATGATAACTTCGGTGCCACCCAGATTTCGCAGTTCCTAGCGTTTGAAGTACTACCCTAGCCTACCTAGTTTAAGTAGGCTAGCAGCACAGAAGCGGAAGCTCGGATACTACCGGGCTTCCGCTTCTGTGTTCGGGGTCACCCATAGCAAGGCTGTTTCTGAAGTCCGCTCTTATAATAGTATCCTGCATAGCATTTCAACCTAGCCAGCAGGCTACTGTGTTGGCTTGAGCACCTTTACATACTTGACAATGTCTTCGCCAAAGCCGGCGCGCTCGTACACACACGGTGCGGGCGTGGGTGTTTTGGGCAAACACGCTGAGCGTAAGCCACGCATAGCCACGCTCTAGAGCCCACGCTTCGGCGTAGTTGAGCAAGGCCCGGCCAATGCCCTGGCCTTCAGCTGTGCTAGCCACGGCCAAATCGGCAATGTGGGCATGCTCATGCTGGTAGAAGTCGGTGTTGATGGTAAGATGCAGCAAGCCAACGGGCCGCCCATCCAGTTCGGCTACTACCACGCTGCGCTGCGGCGTGGGCTGATACACTGCCTCCAACAGCACCGCTATATCGGTGGCATTGAGCTGCGCCGGGTCGCGCCAAGCAGGCGGCCCGAAAGCCACGAGCCGTGGCATCAGGCCACGAATAAACGCTTCATCGACCGGGGTAGCCGCACGAATTTGGAGGGAGGCATGAGAAGACGGGGCGAGACGAGAAGACATAACCAGTAGCAGATAAGGTCAGAGGTACGAGCCTATACGTTAGCACTACTATTCCTCGTTAAATTTTCGCTACCAACAACTGCGCGACGTCCCTCAACTGCTCATTCATCACCAAAGCAATAGATACTTACATCTAGCGCTACTTGATTCTACTAGTTAGTTATAGCCAAACGGTCACATCGAAAAAGATTACTCCTAACGTTGTTGACACATCAACCTCCCTCTTGACTATTACATTACTATGCAGAATCAGTTCTTTCTACTGTTCGCCTGTTTACTCGTTGCATTTCCGCTCATTTGCTCAGGCCAGGACACAAAGAAGGTTTTAGTTAAAAGCAAAAACTCTAATTACAGAGAAGAATACTCCGTTTTGAAAACAGCGCCAACCCTCAAACATGGCCGTTATATGAAGTATGAGGGAGGCTTTTTAAGAAAAACTATTGTAAGTGGCTATTACACGAATGGAAAAAAGGACAGCCTCTGGACGGAGTACAGCTGGAACCACAAATCATTGTGGTCTAAAGGCCGTTACCATAATGATCAAAAAGTCGGCATTTGGGAGTACTACAGCTTCACCGGCGAGCTTGAGCAGAAGTATGATTACACTCGCCACCAATTACTATTCAACAAGCCTAGCAGCTTGGAATTGAAAGTAACATTCAAGTCATTGATGGCAGGAGTTGCTTTAGATGCTAATCCAGTATACATCGGCGGCCTTAGTACAGCTTATGCCTTTATTACCAAAAATATCCGTTACCCTGCTATCTATCTACGAAGCCAAGTAGATGGTACCGTACGAATAGCTTTTACAATTACCTCCAACGGTGAAACCACCAATTATCGAGTAGCACGCCCTATTGCTTCAGGTCTAGATGAGGAAGCTATGCGCGTCGTAAAACTACTGCCAGCGACATGGTTACCAGCCTCAATAGGGGGCAAACCAGTTGCCGCCGAATGCGAGCTGCCTGTTACCTTCCGTATCAACTAATAGAGCATAAAAAAGCCTGTCCTTTTATGGAACAGGCTTTTTCTTAACCAACCTTTACACCCCTACCTTTTCCTCACTGCCTAACTCGCTGAGGATGCGCTTGGCGGTTTGCACGTTCTTCACTTCCTCGATGCTGACGATGAGCTGCTCTTTGCGCTCCTTCATGCTGGCCGTGCGGGTGTGGGTTTGCACGTAGCTCAGGATGTTGCCGAAGGTGTCGCTCTGGAAGTAGGGCTCGTTGTTGGTGGCCGAGATGTAGCCTTTGAGCAGGTTCTTCTTCAGCGTCAGCTTCTCGAAGCCCACCTGGCAGGCCTGCCAGCGCAGCCGCACGATGTCGGCCAGTTGCTCCACTTCCTGCGGCAGCGGCCCAAACCGGTCCACAATGCCGGCCACCAGCTTGCGCAGTTCCTCGGGGCTCTTCACCCGATCCAGCTTGCTGTACAGCTGCAAGCGCTCCGACACGTTGCTCACGTAGGAGTCGGGAATCAGGATTTGCAGGTCGGTTTCGATGTTGCACTCCTTGGGGCCGCTGGCTTTGGCGGCTTCCTGGAGGCGCTGCGTGGGGTCGCCGAGGAACAAGTCGCGGAACTCGGTTTCCTTGAGCTCCGTCACCGCCTCGTCCAGAATCTGGTGGTAGGTTTCAAAGCCCAGGTCGTTGATGAAGCCCGACTGCTCGCCGCCCAGCAGGTTGCCCGCCCCCCGGATATCCAGGTCGCGCATGGCCACCTTGAACCCGTCGCCGAGGTCCGAGAATTCTTCGAGCGTGCTCAGGCGTTTGCGGGCATCGGAAGGCAAACCGGCCACCGGCGGCGTGAGCAGGTAGCAGTAGGCTTTCTTGTTGGAGCGGCCCACGCGCCCGCGCATCTGGTGCAGGTCGCTCAACCCGAACAGGTGGGCGCGGTTGATGATGATGGTGTTGGCGTTCGGAATATCTAGGCCCGACTCAATCAGGTTGGTGCTCACCAGCACGTCGTAGTCGCCGTCCACAAACTTCATCATGCGCTTTTCCAGCAGGTCGCCCTCCATCTGCCCGTGGATGTAGGTCACGCGGGCATCGGGCACCAGGCGCAGCACCATGTTGGCTAGTTCCTCGATGTCTTTCACGCGGTTGTGCACGAAAAACACCTGCCCGCCGCGCTTGATTTCACGGGCCACCGCGTCGCGCACCAGCAGCTCGTCAAACACGTGCAGCTCGGTTTGCACCGGCTGGCGGTTGGGTGGCGGCGTGGCAATTACGCTCAGGTCGCGGGCGCCCATCAGCGAGAAGTGCAGCGTCCGCGGTATCGGCGTTGCCGACAGCGTGAGCGTGTCCACGTTCACCTTCAACTCCTTGAGCTTGTCCTTGGTTTTCACCCCGAACTTCTGCTCTTCGTCGATGATGAGCAAGCCCAGGTCCTTGAACTTGATGTCTTTGTTGGTGAGGCGGTGCGTGCCAATCAGAATGTCGGTTTTGCCCTCGGCCACCCGGCCCAGCGTTTCCTTGATCTGCTTGGTGCTCTTGAAGCGGTTCACGTACTCCACCGTCACGGGCAGGGCCGAGAGCCGCTCCCGGAACGTTTTGTAGTGCTGCATGGCCAGGATGGTGGTTGGCACCAGCACGGCCACCTGCTTGCCATCGGCCACCGACTTAAACGCCGCCCGAATAGCCACTTCCGTCTTGCCGAAGCCCACGTCGCCGCACACCAGCCGGTCCATGGGGTGGGGCACCTCCATGTCGCGCTTCACATCTTCGGTAGCCTTGGCCTGGTCGGGGGTGTCTTCGTAGATGAAGCTCGATTCCAGCTCGGCCTGCATAAACGAATCGGGCGCGAAGGGGTGGCCGGGCGCGGTTTTGCGCTTGGCGTACAACCGAATCAGTTCGGCCGCAATGTCCTTCACCTTCTTCTTTACCGACTTCTTCTTGTTTTCCCACTCCGGCGAGCCCAGCTTGCTCATGCTCGGCGGGGTGCCCTCGGCCCCCGAGTACTTGGCAATCTTGTGCAGGGCGTGGATGCTCACCGTCAGCACGTCGTCGTCGCGGTACACCAGCCGGATGGCTTCCTGCACCCGGTCGTTGATTTCCACCTGCGTGAGGCCGGCAAAGCGCGCAATGCCGTAGTCCTGGTGCACCACATAGTCGCCGGGGCTCAGGGTGCGCAGCTCTTTCAGGGTCAGGGCTTTCTTCTTCGAGAACTTGCGCCCTTCCTGTGCCCGATAGAATCGCTCAAACAGCTGGTGGTCGGTGTACACCACCAGTTTCAGCGTCTCGTCCACGTAGCCTTCGCGCAACCCCAGCAGCAGGTGCTGAAACTGCACGTTGTTGTCCAGCTCATCGAAGATGGTCCGCAGCCGGTCCGCCTGCCGCACCGACTCGGCCGCTATGATATTGGTGTAACCTTTCTCCTGGTTTTCGTGCAGGTTCTTCACCAGCCGGTTGAAGTCCTTGTTGAAGCTCGGCTGCGGCTTGGCCGTAAACTGAAACTCCTCGGCTCCCGCCTTGTAGTGAAACCGCTTGCCGAATTCCACTACCGCAAAGCCTTCCAGCAGTTTCTTAAACGACTTGCCCGTCTCAAACAAGTCCTCGGGCTTGCTCACGATTTGAGTGCCACCCGCCGTGAGTAGTAACTCCTGAAAGCCCTGCTCGGCCTTATCGAACGATTCTTCTACCACGTCCAGCGTCTGGCGCATGTCCTTGGCCCACACCGTGGTGTTCTTCGGAATGAAGTCCAGAAATGCCTCGCGGGTTTCTTGCAACAGCTTGGTTTGCACGTTCGGGATGATGCTCACCTGCTCGCGCTTCTCCACCGACAGCTGGCTTTCCGGGTCGAACGTCCGAATAGTCTCTACCTCGTCGCCGAACAACTCGATGCGGTACGGCAGCTCGTTGGCATACGAGAAGATGTCCACGATGCCGCCGCGCACCGCAAACTGCCCCGCCTCGTACACAAAATCGGTCCGCTCGAAGTCGTACTCCGCCAGCATCTCACTGATGAAGTTCACGTCCAGTTTGTCGCCGTTTTTCACAATAAACGTGTTGGCCACCAAGCTTTTCTTGTTGATTACCTTCTCGAACAACGCCTCCGGATAGGTAATGATGATGGCCCCAGCCGTGTCTTTCACGCTGGCCCGTGCGCCCTTCTTGCCCTTGGCTTTCGAGTCGCCTTCCGCAGCGTTATCATCGGCAGCATCTTCGGCGTCTTCCGTAGCTTTTTCGGCGGCGGTTTTGGGTCCACGGTGCGAGTTCAGCTTGTTTAGCACCTCGGCCCGCATCAGCACATTGGCGTTTTCCGTCTCGTCGAAAGCGTAGGGCCGCTTGTACGAGCTTGGAAACAGCAGCGGCTCTTCGTTAGGCAGCAGATGCTGAATATCAGCCAGGAAATACGCCGCTTCCTCCCGGTCGTGCAGAATGAACAGGTGGTGCTGATCCGGAAACGCCGTGTGCAAGGCCGCAGCCAGCACGGCATCTTGGCTCCCGACTAGGCCGCGCAGGTGCAAACGCGGATGCGCCCCGTCCTCGGCCGGCGCGGTCCCCCGTAGCGTGTTGCGCGTCGCCGGATTTAGGCGGGCCCCCACGGTCATCAGGGTGGGATCGAGAGAATAAAGCTGGAGAAAATCAGAAACCTTCAAAGCGGCGGATAGTCTAGAAGAGGAAGCAAAGGTAGAAGCCCGGCCGGAGTCATCTCCGGTCGGGCGAGGCTAAATAGGGCGCGCCAAGGCACACGCTATCCAATACCACAGCCCGCCCCCGAAAGTTTCCGCAACATTTTTGCTATGTGTGTTGTACCTTCCTACTTCACGCGCTAAACTGGCCTCCTGACCTCACTATGACAGAATCAAACAACGAGCCCGTCGGTCAGGATTGGGACCAACTCCTCGACCAGCTCCGTCAACTTCGCCAACAGGTTAAGGAGCACGGCCCCTTACCTCCCGAAGAGCAGGAAGAAGCCACCAACGCCTTTAAACAAGGACTCTCCTTGCTCGAAAATCAGGTGGAAGACATCCGCAACAACAGCAACCTGAAAGGCAGTTCTGGCGAGTGGTAAGGTGCATACTTTGCACGACACCCAAACGGTCACACGGTTTGGATTGCCGTTCAGGTCACTAACTATAACGATAGTTTTATTTTTATTGACTGAAGATCTTTTCTTTGCTCACGGCACTATTGAACTTCGAGCACACTATTTATAGCTAAGTGCCTTTCGTATAAGGGTATAGTCAGGCACCTTATAGCAATCAGTTGCTCGATAGTACTTTTATTATAGAAGCATAAGGATATAAAGTTTTACTGTTCGGCTTAATCGGTTAGATTTGGGCTTCTGTAGATGAAAGTTGCTTATACATCGAAAATCCCCTCTATACTGCACTTAAAAAAGCTATTATTGCACTCTCACTAGCAACACCATCTTTAGTGTTCTATTATTTATTACTCTATAAAGTATAAGTTCTTTTGCGCGGATCATCTCATCTAGCTATTGGTCTTATTACGGGCGTAGCCATTGGCGGCCTTGTCACGGGAGTTAAGTTTTCTCCGGCAGGTATTGCCCTGGCTGGTTTCTCTGCCCTTGCTCCCGACCTCGATCATCCAGAATCTCGTCTTAGCAAACGCCTTGGGTTCGCACAAAACTACGTGCGCTGGGCATTTGTGGTGGTAGCGGCTGGTCTGGCACTCTACACGCATTTTATGGAGCCTCCCGGCCCCGACCGACGCATGGGCTTCACGGCAGCGCTGGCCTTTGGGTTACTCGGGGCTGCCATGCAGGGCGGCTCGGCCCGCAAGCTGGCCCTATTGTTCACCGGGCTCTGCACCGTAGTGGCCGGTCTCTATACTGGCTACGTTTGGCTCAGTATGCTTGGCTTGTTTGTGGCGGTTGCGCCGTTCACCTCGCATCGGTCTTGGACCCACACCATCTGGGCCGCTGGCCTCTGGACCTACATCGGCCACTTAGCCAACCAGGGCCTCGGCTGGCACGGTGTAGCTCTTTTTGCAGGCGGTGGCTACGTCTCTCACCTGCTTGCCGATACCCTCACCAAAGCCGGCGTCAAATGGTTTATGCCCCTCACCGATACTTCATTAAAGATTCCACTTATTCGCACTGGCTCCACTAGTGGCAACTTGCTGGAAGTAGGTATCTGTAGCGGCTACGGCTTGCTAGTTCTAGGACTTGTAATAGGTAAAATGAGCTTTTAACTCTAAAAAGATTGCACACTGAACCCTGTTACTGCCAGACGGTGTTCTTTTTACAACCAACGATTATAGGTGAGACTCCGCAACTATGTAGCTACTTATGTCGTCATTCGTAAATTAGCGCTGGCTTTATGCCAGTGTGCGGGTGGTGCAAATAGGTGGTTGTTGACTTTTAACAGTTTTTGCTGGCATTACTTTGGTAGTAGCAACGCCAGATTGACATTCAAGATTTAGGGATTGTTTGTAGTAACCTTCTTACTCCAATAAATTCGCGTTCCAGCCCAACAACGCACGTAGCTTTCGAAGCTTCGTTTTTGCTCTTTAACCTATTGATTAACTGTATTCATTTGTACTATGTAGAATATATTTTTTATAATATTACACTTACCCCGAATGGCGGTATAACTATCTAGAGTTAGCGGGTCCATCAGTTGTAGGCCCTGGCTTTCAGGCATCGTTTCGCTCTATACTATTATCTCTATTCGGTAACAGCTTGTTTTACTCTTCTACTCCCTTCCGCCCCGATCATCTCCACACAGGATTTCCCTTCGCCTGTTACGCAAAAAGATGGTATTCATTACCTGCAGCCTTATGGGCTGTAAGCTAAGTTACTAAGCTTCGTACCTTTGGCCTGGTTTTGTAGAAATCCTAAATCCTATTGCACCAGATTACCCGCTCTTATATCTCCGCACCTCTTGCTTACTCTCAACCCTTTTTCACAGTATGAACCAGATAAATAGCCCTCTGATTAGGATCGGCGTCTTTTATGACGGCAATTATTTCCTAAAAATCAGTGATTACTACTACTTCCAGCATGACCGCAAGGCCCGCATTAGCTTGGAAGGACTACACGAGTTTATTCGTCATCAAGTTGCCGAAGAAGAAGACGTAGATCTTCGCTTAAGCCGAGTTATAGATGCTCATTTCTTCCGCGGCCGCCTCTCGGCTACGGAAGCCCGTGATAAAGACCGGTTGTTCCACGACCGTTTGCTCGACGATATCCTCATGAATATGGGTATCGCTACGCATTACATGCCCCTCAAAACGCGTGACGGCCGCTTGCAAGAAAAAGGCATCGACGTATGGCTGTCGTTGGAGGCTCTCGAGCTGACCCTGCACAAGAGCTACGACGTAGTAGTGCTCATCGCCGGCGACTCCGATTATGCTCCCCTGATCAAGAAGCTCAACACCATTGGTACCCGGGTGATGCTGCTGAACTGGGACTTCAAATACGTTGATTTCAAAGGCGAAGCCCGCGTGACCCGCGCCTCTCAGCACTTGCTCGAGCAAGCCACGTACCCTGTGCAAATGCACGAAATCATCGACCAGGGCCTCGCCGATGGCGACGAGCTGATCGAAACCATGTTCGTGAACACGCCAGAGCCTGTTGCTTTCCCTGCTCCCGCTAAGCCTGTACGCCCTACCGGCCCCACGGCTGCTGGTCCAGTAGGCACAGTAGGCATCAGCACCATCAAAAACTTGAAGAACGGCTTCGGTTTCGTGGTAATGCCACCAAACAACCTGTTCTTCAGCTACGCCGACATGTCGGAAGGCGACTTCAACGAACTGCGCGAAGGCGACTGGGTTGAGTTCACCGTGGGCCGCAACCACCGCGACGAAGATTGCGCCCGCAACGTACGCAAAGTTGATCCGCCCCATATGGAAGAAGGCGACGAGTACGACGAAGAGCACAGCCAAACCGAGTCAGCCGACTCGTCGGAGCGTCTCTAATCTTCGCCCTCAGTTGAGTTTGTTAAGCAAAAAGCCGCCGGTATCCCCGGCGGCTTTTTGCTTTTCTTTTGAAATAACGAGGCGACCTGTTTAGGCTACTGAAACCTGCTGTTGAAGATTCCAGACACTACTGCAGAGTTCTATACAAACTGCGGCAGATGTATAGAAGGCCAACTAGTTTGTTGTCTTTGCGCTTATTGGTCGCTTTCCGGAAAAAGCAGGCGATGGAAGTCTCGCTTATCGGCAGGGTAGCGGTTGAAGGTGCCCATACCACGCGCTACCACCATGTTGGCACGGGTGGGGCAGCTGATAGAAGCGCTACTCACTACCAGTGTCTTGCCGTGGTGCTCAACTGTAGCGCGAGCCACGAGGTGGTCGTGCAGGCGCACAGGATGTAAGTAGTTGATCTTGAACTCCACGGTCGATACCAACTCCCCGGTAGTGAAAGCTAGCGAAAGGGCAGCCGCTCCTAGTGCCGCATCCATCAAACCTGCTATTACTCCCCCATGGCAAGTCCCCGGCGACGACAAGTGCTCCTCGCCGATGGTCATGGTGTACAACACCTCGCCGGGCTTGGTCACGGTCAGTTCCATGCCGTTGGTGCGGCCGTAGTTGTTGATCTGATTGTAGATGGCCACTAGCGTAGCAACATCAGGAACCTGTTCCATAACACTAGAAAGTGGAAGCAGAGAAGAGAAAATAAAGCGTGGTGCAAAGCAAAGCCTGCACTTGCCCATCTGGTGGGTGCATGAGCCGAAGGTAGCGGCTAGCCACCAAACCCGTATCAACTTTTGCTGGCAATGAAGTATATTCAGCCACTGCCTCTGCTTATCCGTGCTCTATGCCTACCCCACCCCTCACCTTCTCTGAGTTCTACCCCCGCTATCTGCGCGACCACAGCCGCCGCGGCACCCGAATTCTGCATTTCATTGGCACCACGTTGTTTCTGCTCTGCTTGGCAATGGCTGTAGTCTGGCAGCAACCGTTATTGATACTGGCAGGCATAGTGGCGGCCTACGGCTTTGCATGGGTAGGCCACTTTTTCGTGGAGCACAATCGACCAGCCACCTTCCAATACCCCTGGCTTTCCCTCCGCGGCGACTTTCAGCTGTACTGGGATTTGCTCTGTGGCCGAGAATCATTTTAAGTGGCCAGCCGGTTCTCGACGCCGTTGAGTTCTGGCAACTATTCAGCCAGTTCTTTGGTCATCAGGAAGTGCGGAATGCTGCCAAACAACGTATGCGACGGTGCTTCCAGCACGTAGCCGAGCCGGGTGTAAAACGGTACGGCAGCTTCGCGGGCATGTAGCCGGATTTCAGTGTAGCCAAGCCGGCGCCCGGCTTCTTCCAGATACTCCAGCAGTTCGCGTCCAATTCCGTGGCCTTGCCAAGCCGGTGCTACAGCCATAAACCGTACCTGTCCCCGCGCCTGCTCTGCCGATTGCAGCATGGCTACGCCCACGGCCGTACCATCGGGCGTAAGCCGGAGAGCGTGCACGGTGGCTGGGTCTTCGTCCTCAGGCACCCGTTCCGAGCCTGCCGGCTGCTGCCAGGGCTGCCGCAATACCTCGTAGCGTAGCCGGTAATAAGCAGCCCATTCAGCGGGCGTGCGGGGAGAGCGAATCTTCATGAATGACAAAGCTAAACAAACACAAGGGCGGGCAAGCGCACCGCCTTGGCAACGCACTTCCTAGCGAGGTAATACTTATTATAAGAGAGGTTGTTTTCTTATTTTCAGAAAGAAGTACGCCCAATTCACGCGCTTCTGGTGCATCAATACGTGAAGCCCTAGCTTTACGCCGCAAGTCTGGTGGTGTGGCTGGCAAATCATGTGGCAGCCACTTCACGTATTCGCATGTCACCTTCCTACCTTTACCCCGTAGAAAATGGCGGGTTAGTGTACTCTACAGCCCTCCAATTTTCCTAAACTCCCTATTCCATGGCATCTTTTGATATCGTGAGCAAAGTGGACCCGCAAACGCTAGAAAATGCGGTGAACACTGCCAAAAAAGAACTTCAAACCCGCTACGACTTGCGCGACACCAAGGGCGGCATCGACCTCGATAAGAAAGCCAACACCATCTTGCTGAGCTCGGAAAACTCGATGCGCGTTAAGGCTCTGGAAGATATTTTGCTGGCCCGCGTAGTAAAGCAGGGCATTGACGGTACGGCACTGGATTTTACCGCCGAAGAACAGCCAAGCGGTAACTTGGTCAAGAAAACCATTAAAGTGCGGGCAGGCGTTGACAAAGAAGCAGGCCGCAAAATCGTCAAGGCCATCAAAGACGCCAAGCTGAAAGTGGAAGCCCAAATGCAGGATGACCAAGTGCGCGTCACGGCCAAGAAAATCGACGAGCTACAAGCCGTTATTGCGCTGCTGCGCCGCACCGACATCGGCCAGCCCCTGCAATTTGTGAACATGAAGAGTTGAATGGCTGAATTGCTGAATGGTTAAGTGGCTGGTCGTCTGGACAGCCTAGTGATAAACCAACCATTTACCAATCAATTCATTCAACCATTAACCAACCAATCAATGCAATTCGACTTTTCGGTATTCTCCAACCCACAGACCTGGGTGAGCCTGCTCACCCTGACCTTCATGGAAATTGTGTTGGGAATCGACAACATCATCTTCATTTCCATCATCGTCAACCGGCTGCCACGCGAGCGGCAGGGCCGCGGCCGAACCATCGGGCTATTGCTGGCGCTGGTTTTCCGCATCGGGCTGCTGCTCAGTATCTCCTGGATTGTGGGCCTGAAGTCGGCACTCTTTACCCTGAACCTGCCGTGGCTGGAAGAGCCGTTTGGCGTATCGGGCCGCGACTTGATTTTATTTGGCGGCGGCTTGTTCTTGATTGGTAAGAGCACCACCGAAATTCACACCAAGCTCCAAGGCGAGGAGGAAGAAACGCATGAAGACGGCAAAGCCAAGGTGTCGATGGGTGGTATTATCCTCCAGATTATCCTTATCGACATTGTTTTCAGCTTCGACTCCATTCTCACGGCGGTGGGCCTGGTCGATAACGTGCTGATTATGATTATGGCCGTCATCCTGTCAATGGGCGTAATGCTGGTTTTCTCGGGAGTGGTGGCCGATTTTGTGAACCGCAACCCAACCATCAAAATGCTGGCTCTCTCCTTCCTGATTATGATTGGGGTGATGCTGGTAATGGAATCTTTCCACAAGGAAATCGAGAAGGGCTACATCTACTTCGCCATGGCTTTCTCGCTGGTAGTCGAGCTGCTGAACATGCGCTTGCGCAAAAAAAGCCCACCCGTTGAGCTTCGCGAGTCCAAATACGACTAGGTCTAGCACTAGGCTAGTGCTTTATCATCAAAAAGGCCCACAACTTCCGTTGTGGGCCTTTTTGATGATGGTTAAATAGGGTGGTACGACGTAAATGAGTGGATTTCCTCGTGAAGCTTGTTACGCCAAAACCAAGGTATGGGGCCTACGTGCCACTTAGCGCCATTAGCAGCAGAATAATGCCTACTGCAGCACCCACAATTGCCACATTCACTCTGGCTGCATCGGACAGGTGCTTGGCTTGCGTAGCAGCAGCTAAAAGCAGCAGCAGCGTCGTGAAAGCCAGCAGGCTACCATGGGTGGCATGAATCGGCAACCACGTTCCGTCGGGCAGATAGGCTTCGTGAATAAACTTGAAAAGCCAGGAAGTTCGCACCCGGAAACCTGATGTGGAAAGAGGAATTTCTGCAAGTGTGTTGAACTCACCTTGCGAAGTAACCACCCAGTTGTACAGATTGCCGGCTCCGTCGCGCGAAGTACCAATGCTGATGAAATCGGCCGTTGCGTAGTGGCGCAGCACGAAAAAATCGAGCAGGATGAGCGCTGGTAGCACCGCCAGCCACTTTCCCCATCGCTTGGCAGTGCGAGCATACGCCGGGAAGTTCAGCCGCTTTGGCACGTAGCTACGGCGCCGCCAGATAGGCGGGGGCGGCGGCCGACGAGGCGCCCGAGCGGCAACTGGTGGCTGCCCCGGTTGTAACGGTCGCACCCGGTTTCGCATTTCGCGCAACTGCGAATCGTAGAAGTAGCGACGGGTGGGCTCGTTCAGTGCCTCGTACGCCTCGTTCACAGCGATGAAGCGTTGGTGAGCCGCAGGATCAGGCGTACGGTCGGGGTGCGTGAGCAGCGCCAAGCGCCGGTATGCCCGGCGAATATCATCGGGGGTGGCCTGCTCACTCACGCCTAATATGGCGTAGTAAGTCGTCATACCCCACTTGCTTTTACCACTGCTTCCACTTGGTCTTGCACGCGGCGCACGGCCAACTCCAGCAACCGGCGGTTTAGCTCGGAGCGGTGCTGCCGATAGAAATCAAGCTCGGCACTGGTAAAAAAGCCGCTCACCAGCCCTACCACCGTGTAGCGCAGCTTCACGTTGCGGGTCAGCAGTTCGATTAGCAGGCGCTGCTGGTCAGCGGCGGAAGCAGCTGCCAAGGGCACGTGATGGTCGCGCACGAAATCGGCCACTACGGCTAGTAACAAATCATTTTGCAGTTTAAGGATGGGTCGCAGGGTGTGGTGCAGGAAGTCGCCGGACGTAGCATCGCCACTGGCTGGCGCCGTATCCACGACTGGGCGCAGGGCCAGCAGCGCGGCATCGGGTCGGGTAATAGATGACATAAGGAAAGCAATAACGGACGAGCTAATACACTAAGTACGAGAAAACCTACCTAGCTTGGATGCCAGGTACGACCAGACTAGAAAATAAACTTTTAGAAGATAGATTGGAATCTATCCTGGCTGCTCTCCGTCCTTGTTCAGCTTCACCTCACTAGAGATTAGGCGGCATCTCACCTACTGGCGCTGCCACGCAAATCATCATTTAAGCGCAGCATAAGTCTGATACTGTTGACTGGAAAACGGTTATCTTCTGGTGTTATACACTTGTACTTACGCCTCGCGCCCCGTGGTCCAGCCTAGCTTGCTCAGGAAATCCCACAGCACCACCCCAGCCGCCACGCTTACATTCAACGAGTGCTTGGTACCAAACTGCGGTATCTCCACCGCCGCGTCGCAGAAAGCCAGCACCTCGTCTTCTACCCCAAACACCTCGTTGCCCATCACCAAGGCATAAGGTCGCGCTGGGTCCGGCTGAAAGGCGGGCAACAACTGACTACCTGTGGTTTGCTCGACGGCCACCAGCACGTAGCCAGCGGCCTTCAGTTGCTGAAGCGCCTCTAGCGTGGTAGCGGCGTACTCCCACACCACCGACTCGGTGGAACCCAAGGCTGTCTTGGTGATTTCGCGCTGCGGGGGGCGCCCCGTGATACCACAGAGCCAGATTTTTTCGATGGCAAATGCATCGGCGGTCCGAAAGGCGGCACCCACGTTATGTAGGCTACGCACGTTGTCGAGCACTAGGGTGAGGGGGAATTTTCGCGTATTTTTGAAGTCTGCCACCGTCAGTCGGTTCAGCTCTTCCATCGAGAGTTTGCGCATGCCTGCAAAGGTAGGAACGCGCCCGTAGGTGGCTGATGTTAGCCATCTATATTCCGGAATGCAGCGCGAAGCTCCAGCTTCGCGCGTCGTTGAACGTTTTCGTGCAACGATACTCGCCCCGTCTGCTCAACGATGCGCGAAGCTGGAGCTTCGCGCTACATGCTGCCCCAGTGAAAACAAGTACTGCCGCCCCCGACAAGAAGCCCATCCGCATGCACGGCTCGCTCGGCCCCGCTCCCGTGGCCGATACGCCGCTCATGAAGCAATACTACCAGCTCAAGCAGGCTCACCCCGGCGCGGTGCTCTTGTTCCGGGTCGGCGACTTCTACGAAACCTTCGGCGAAGATGCCGTGACGGCTTCCCGCATTCTAGATATTACGCTTACCAAACGAGGCGCGGGCACCTCTTCGGAAGTAGCCCTAGCCGGCTTTCCCCACCACGCCCTCGACAACTACCTGCCCAAGCTAGTGCGGGCGGGGCAGCGCGTTGCCATCTGCGACCAACTCGAAGATCCTAAGCAAGCCAAAGGTCTCGTCAAGCGCGGCATCACGGAGCTGGTTACGCCTGGCCTGAGCCTGCACGACAACGTACTGGAGCGCCGTTCCAACAACTACCTCTGCGCTATTCACTTCGGCAAGCAGGAAGCCGGCATCAGCTTCCTCGACATTAGTACGGGGGAGTTTTTGGTGGCGCAGGGGACGGTGGACTATCTCGGTAAGCTTCTTCAGAACTTCCAGCCCGCCGAGGTGCTGTTTTGCAAGAAAAGTCGGCAGGAATTCGAGGGCCATTTTGGTCCCGACTACTGCCACTACGCGCTGGACGAGTGGGTTTTCGGCTTCGATTACGGCTACGAAACGCTCACGCGCCATTTCAATACCACTTCGCTGAAAGGTTATGGCATCGACACGCTGCGCGAAGGCATTACGGCAGCAGGTTGCATCCTACATTATCTCGCCGAAACCAAACACACCGATGTGGGCCACATCGGCAGTATTGGCCGCCTCGAGGAAGACAAATACGTGTGGCTCGACCGGTTTACGGTGCGCAACTTGGAACTGGTGCAAGCTCAGCACCCCGGCGGCGTGCCCCTGATCGACATTCTCGACCAAACTGTTACGCCCATGGGCGCCCGCCTGCTACGCAAGTGGGTGGTGCTGCCGCTGAAAGAGCCAGCCCAGATTCAACGCCGCCTCGATACGGTAGAAGCGCTGCTTCAGACCCCTGAACTGCTGGAAAGCCTACTGCAGCACCTGCGCCAAATCAACGATTTGGAGCGGCTAATATCCAAAGTGGCCGTGCGCCGCATCAATCCGCGTGAACTGCTGCAACTCGCACGCGCCCTGGAAGCCATTGCGCCCATGCGGGAGCAACTGGCGGCATCTGGCATCAGAGCTTTGCTGAAGCTAGCCGACCAACTCAACCCATGCGCAGCACTCCGCGAAGAAATTCAGTCGAAAATTCGGGTTGATGCCCCCCTGCTCACCAACCAAGGCGGCGTCCTGAACGAAGGCGTCGACAAAGAGCTCGACGAGCTACGGGCCATTGCGTTTTCGGGCAAGGACTACTTGTTTCAGTTGCAGCAGCGCGCTGTGCAGGAAACTGGTATTTCAAGCTTGAAGGTGGCCTATAACAAGGTATTCGGCTACTACCTCGAAGTTACCAACGCTCACAAAGACAAAGTACCCGCCTCCTGGATCCGGAAGCAGACGTTGGTTAATGCCGAGCGCTACATCACGGAAGAGCTGAAAACCTACGAGGAAAAGATTCTGCACGCCGAAGAGCGGTTGTTCGTCATCGAGCAGAACATCTATAATGACCTCGTGCTGTCAGCAGCCGAATACGTCACTCAGATTCAGCAGAACGCCCGCGCTATTGGTATCACCGATTGCTTGGCCTCGTTTGCTGCCACGGCCCGGCAGTATCGCTACGTGAAGCCTACCGTCAACGACAGCACAGTGCTGGAAATTAAGTCTGGCCGCCACCCTGTTATCGAACGGCAACTCCCGCCCGGCGAGCAGTACATTCCCAACGACATCCACCTCGACCAGGAAGAGCAGCAGATTGTGGTAATTACGGGCCCGAATATGGCCGGCAAGTCAGCCTTGCTGCGCCAAACGGCCCTGATTGTGCTGCTGGCTCAAATCGGCTCCTTTGTGCCCGCCGACGCGGCCACCATCGGCATCATCGACAAGATTTTCACCCGCGTAGGCGCTTCCGACAACCTGAGCAAAGGCGAAAGCACGTTCATGGTGGAAATGACCGAAACGGCCAGCATCCTCAACAACCTATCAGACCGCAGTTTGGTGCTGATGGACGAAATCGGGCGCGGCACCAGCACCTACGACGGTATCAGCATAGCGTGGGCACTAGTCGAGCACTTGCACAACAACCCCAAGGCCCGCGCCAAAACTCTGTTTGCCACCCACTACCACGAGCTAAACCAACTAGCCGACGATTGTCCGCGCGTCCGCAACTACAATGTGGCAGTACGCGAAGCCGATGGTCGTATTCTGTTCTTGCGCAAGCTTCAAGAAGGCGGGTCTGAGCACAGCTTTGGCATTCACGTGGCCCGTATGGCCGGTATGCCCACTTCGGTGGTGCTGCGCGCCAACGAAATCATGCAC
Source organism: Hymenobacter sp. YC55 (assembly GCF_029433095.1). Lineage (GTDB taxonomy): Bacteria > Bacteroidota > Bacteroidia > Cytophagales > Hymenobacteraceae > Hymenobacter. The sequence continues at coordinate 688,042 of NZ_JARNTX010000002.1, read as the reverse complement.
CACTTAGAACAGGAGCGCGCCAGCGCCGGCCTCGATACCGACGCTCCCACCGAGTTCGACGAAGTACTATCCGGCCTTGATAACCAGCAGGAAGCGAAGGTAGTACACCTAAATGGAGCGGCTGGCGCAGCGGCCACTAGCCACCGGGGTCCTGTACTACAGCCCGCAGCGGCCGTTCACAATGCGCCCCGCCCGAGCCTACAGCTTAGTATGTTCGAGCCTGCTGACCCCGCTATCGAACGAGTACGAGAGTTACTTCAGGCCCTAGATGTAAACACGATGAGTCCCATCGAAGCACTCTTAAAACTAAACGAGCTAAAATTGGCGCTTGGCAGCAAATAAGCGCAACAGTGCCACCTTTGATATGAGGTGGCACTGTTGGTTTTTGCCGGTTATGGCCGCTAGTAGAAGCTATACTAATGCAAGGATTGCTACTTAAGCGGTAACTAAATCGAAAAAATTTCCGCCTGAAAATCAGTGAAAAACGCTCAAGCCGCAGTAGAAATCACACTTTTTTTGAGGCATACCCTTGACAAGCCGATTTCCTGTAGTACCTTTGTCACACCAAAACGCCACTACGGTGGCTGACTCAAGCGAGAGTAGCTCAGTTGGTAGAGCGCGACCTTGCCAAGGTCGAGGTCGCGAGTTCGAACCTCGTCTCCCGCTCGAAGAGGATGTTGCCCCGCAACATCCTCTTTTTGTTTTTGGCAGCTTAGGTTGGGTGATATACCTTTGCCGCAGCTACCAAAATGCCGGAGTGGTGGAACTGGTAGACACGAGGGACTTAAAATCCCTTGCTTTCACGAGCGTACGGGTTCGATTCCCGTCTCTGGTACTAAAAAGGGGCTTTCTACAGATGTAGAAAGCCCCTTTTGCTTTTGAAGCCCGTTACACTTCCTCTGCTTACCTGCATACAACTACTACATCCAAGCATAAGCGGAAGCACAATGTCTGCTGCACTAGCTCATTAATTGAAGTTTGGCTTGAGTTGCTTCCCACCCAAGCAAAGCCTGCTTGCGGGCACTTCCCCATCGGTAGCCTCCCGGCCCACCATGCTGTTGAATAACCCGGTGGCAGGGAATCAGGTAGCCAATAGCATTGGCTCCAATGGCCCCACCTACTGCCTGACTCGCATTGGGTTGTCCGAGGGCAACGGCCACGTCCCGGTACGAAACCATAGCTCCAGCCGGAATGCGTAGCAATGCCTCCCAAACCTTAATTTGAAAATTGGTGCCTTTCAGCAATAGGTTGAACGGCTTGGCTGCATCAGCGGCTCCAGCGAACAGCTGCGTAACAATGGCTCCAGTTTTAGTGGCATCGGGCAGTAGCGTTGCACCAGGCCAAGCGGCGCGCAATTGGCTGAGTGCCGGCTCTCGCTCACTAGCATCTTGAAAAGTAAGACCACAGATACCCCGCTCGGTGAGGCTAAGCAGGCATTCACCGAAAGGAGTAGCATGAAAGCCATAAACAAGCTGCATTCCTGCTGCCTGCTCTTTGTATTCAGCTGGTGTCATGGCTTCATATGTAACAAACAAGTCGTGCAGACGGCTCGCGCCCGATAGGCCCGCTTGGTAAGTAGCATCCAATACGCTTCCTGATTCGGCTAGTACCTGCTTGGCGTATTCTTTGGTCAGAAAACGCGTAAACCGCTGCGGGCTAATGCCAGCCCACCGAGTGAACAGCCTGTTAAAATGAAACGGGCTCACATGGACATGCGCCGCAATGTCTTCCAGCGTTGGATGCTGAGTGTAGTTGGCCGCAATAAATGCTATAGCCTGTTCTACTCGAGCGTAATCTAACTCTGCTTGTGAAGTGTGGGTGGATGCCATGGGGTAGTGTGTTTGTATAGCACCAAATGTATCCTCCGCCTTGCTGACCTTCAATCTGAATCTTGCGGTGTTGGCTGCTCTTTTCAGCATGCAGTATTAAAAGCCAGCACCTTCGCAAGGTCTATAAAAAGCGCTTCTGTAATTACTCTATGTTATTCGCAACATGAACTGCACGAAACTTATGCGCTATGCTTATAACATTATAAGTGAAAGTATGGTATCTATAACGTTACTGTAACTTAGTCGAAGCAGTTGGTAAAGTGTGCAGGATGAACATACAAGGCTCAAGGCCACTATACTCTAATAAGGTCGGGAGGAAGGATGCGGTGATTGATCGGTTAGCGAATACCTTACTTTGTACCTAAGGAAGAATGAACCTCTTAGTAGCTTTCCAGCACACCCTGACCACAATTGGCTACTTCATCAAATAAACAACGCTTATATTTCGCTAAATAAGCTATAAACTTCGGCGTTTTTTCACATCGTCTATCTTATGTCCAATCCGGGGGCACTTACTTGTTTGGTCATTGATGATGACACAATGAACCGGCTTACGCTGGAACATTATATTGGCTTGACGGAATCTTTGCAATTGGTGGGCTCTCTCAACGACGGCGCCCAAGGCCTAAATTTCTTTCGGGCCGGCAATAAGGTTGATTTATTGTTCCTCGACGTTGAAATGCCAAACCTTAGTGGCTTAGAACTTTTGCGGGTACTTACCGACCCGCCAGAAGTTATTCTAGCCACTTCATACGAGCATTTCGCCGTCGACGCTTTTGCACTGCGCGTAACCGATTATTTGGTGAAGCCCTTCGACTATGCAAGGTTCAGCCAGGCAGTACAGCGCGTATTAGAGCGGCGGCCTACCTCCACCATACAGCCTTCTGCTCCGTCGGCCCCGGTCTCTTCTGACCTATTTGTGAAGGTGAACAACCGGATGGTGCGCCTCAACTTCGATGAGGTACTCTACATTGAAGCGCTGTCCGATTACGTTACCATCGTAACGCTACGCCAAAAGCATATCGTGTACACCACGCTCAAGTCGTTTGCGGCGCGGCTCTCCTTCGACCACTTCGTGCGGGTGCACCGCTCCTACATTCTAAACATGAAGCACGTGGAGTCGATTGAGGATAACACGGCTCGGTTGGCAGGTGGTCATCAGATACCCATTGGCGTTTCGTATCAGGAAGCGTTTTTCAAAAACCTGAACCGTTTTTAGGCACCTATAGGAAACAGCAGTACTTCTCCCATCCGCACAAAATCCCAAGTGCAGTTTACCCCACGGCTAGCTGCAAAGCGGCACATACTCGCTCTAGCAACTCGCTGAGGCGGCGGGCTGCCACTTGGCGGGTTTCTAGGGAAGCGTGCTGCTCTTCCAGAATATGCAGATCGTCGAAAGCCGCCGTAACTTGAAATAGCTTCAGGGAGGATTTTAGTTTGTGCGCCAGCGTAGTCAAGCCTAGCCAGTCTTTGGCCGCAGCAGCGTCGGCAAGATCGGTAGCCACCACCGGTATTTCGGTTAGGAATACGTTGATCATGCGGCGCATAAAGTCTTGGTTGCCGTGGGCGTTTCGCTCTAGCTGACTTAGATCGAAGAGCGGGGCAGCTGCTGGGGCTTTGCTGATTGGTTCTGGCATAATGGCTGGTGTGGCGGGCGTAGATGTGCGGTTGTCGGCGGGAAAAAGCTGAGCCACTAACTTTTGGTAGAGGTCGGCTTCCTCGAAAGGCTTGGTAAGACAGTCATTCATACCCGCCTGCAGGTACCGCTCCCGGTCTGTGCGGAAAGCATTTGCCGTCAGGGCTATTATGGGAATATCGGCCCGCGCAGGGTCTTGGCTCTGGCGAATGGCTTCGGTCACTTCCAAGCCACTCATACCCGGCATCTGAATGTCCATCAATATCACGTCGTAGTCACGTGCCAGAAACAGGGCCAAAGCGTCGGGGCCGTTTACGGCACTATCAACGGCAATGCCCCAGTTTTTGAGGATGAGGGTCGTGAGCTGACGATTGGTTGCGCTATCCTCGGCCAGCAGCACGCGGGTACCACGAAGGCGGTTGTAATCGGGAGCAGCGGGCAGGGGCGGTGCTTGCTGATCGGGTGCTTTGGGCAGCGTGAGCGTAAAGGCAAACCACGTGCCCTGCCCCGGTGTGCTTGACAGTTCTAGCTCGCCGCCTAGCTGCTGCACCAGGCTCCGGCTAATGGTGAGGCCAAGCCCGGTACCGCCGAAGCGACGCGAAGTGTCGGCGTAGGCTTGCGTGAAATTTTCGAAAATCTGCTCTTGCTTCTCGGCTGGAATCCCGATGCCGGTATCGCGCACCCAGAAGCGAACGGTAACGGCAGTAGCGGTATCGCGGAGCACGTCGCTGCCTAGCGTGACGCTGCCTCGCTCCGTGAACTTGATGGCGTTACTAAGCAAGTTGAGCAACACTTGGTTGAGTCGATAAGGGTCGCTGAGCACCACAGGTTCGGAGAGGCTCAGCGGCTGAATATCGAAAATCAGGTTTTTCTCGGCGGCCCGGTATGCCAAGGTCTGAGCTGCCGTGCGAATAGATTTGCTGAGGTCGAAAGGTATATGCTCGAGTTCAAGCTTGCCCGCGGATATTTTAGCCATATCCAATACATCGTTGAGAACGGCCAACAGGTTGCGGCCCGATGTTAGAATGGTATCTAAATATTGGCGTTGCTGCGCATCGAGGGGAGTTTTGGCTAGCAATCCGGCCATTCCTAGCACACCGTTCATGGGAGTGCGAATTTCGTGGCTCATGTTGGCCAAGAAGTTTTCCTTGGCGCGTGCATTTGCTTCGGCTTCGCGCTTGGCCCGGCGTAGCTCCCGTTCGGCTTGTACCCGCTCTGTGATTACCTGCCCGTAAGCTACCACGTACGGCTCTTTCCCTGGATCATCCACTTTGAAATTGTTGAAAAGAATATAGTGCTGTTCGTCGTGCTGGTTGACAAGCTTCATCACCCCCTGACTGTGCTTGTTAACTTTGATTTCAGTTAGGTATTGCTGTACGCCCGCGTGTAGTTCGGGTGGCACGGCTTGGGTTAAGTGGCACCCAACAATAGTAGAAGCCGGCAGCCCCATTAACTCTTCCACGGCCGGATTCACCGATAGGAGGCGGCCCTGTAGGTCGTGGGTGCCGATGAGCGCCTGCGTATGGGCCAGCAGGTCGCGGTACTGGGTGGTACTGCGCTCTAGCGTTTGGCGCGCCTCTTTTATTTCGGTGATATCGGTAGCAATGGTCAGGACGTGCACGGTGCCATCGGGCTGGGGCAGCGGCAGCTTACTGATCTGAAACCACAGCACACTACCATCGGCTAGGGTGCAAGAGCTTTCCTGCATAACGGGCCGCTGGTGGTGCAACACTTCGCGATACGCTGCCTCCCACTGACGCAGCTCAACGACCTCGGCCAGATTTAGCTGCTGGGGTGCTGCATGGTGGCTGCGCGCCGCTAACTCATGAAAGGCCCGGTTACGGAAAATGAGCTCCCCCTGCGCATCGCGCACGTAGATGACCTGCGGGCTTGCGTCCGTTATCTGTTGAATCAGGGTTTGGCGCTCGTCGGCAATCGTTTTGTTGTGGCGGCTGCGCACTTCGGCCGCTAGTTGCTCGGTGATATCGAGGCCGTAACCTAGCACCAGCGGTGGCTCACCGGCAGGCCGAGCCATGGGCTTGAAGTGGCGCTGGTGGCTGCGCGGACCCTCCGGATAGGGCGTAACATCTTCCCAACTGACTTGCTGCTGCTCGTGCAAAACTTTATCGAACATGCGCCGCCGCTGCTGAGCTAATTCGACGGGAAAATGATACCGCTGGCAGTAGTCCAGCACTGTGTGCCCCAGTAGCCAGGTGCGAGCCTCCTCGTCGGGTACGGCCTGCGGATTGGCATATACATACCGGAAGTGTTGATCAAGAACGACCACCTCCACGGGCAATTCTTGCAAAATATTAGCGTAAAAGTCGCGCTGTGCACGCAACTGCTGTTCGCGTTGCCGGGCGGCTGCCAGCTCCCGCTTTAGCTCATCCACCTGCCCATCGGTAGCAGGTTGCCCTGGTTGTCCGGTGGTGAAAAGGGGGATAGAGGAAGCAGATGGTTTCATAAAGAAGCACAGCACGGTTTTTACAACTTCACTAAGGTAATGCCTGTAGAGCGGCTTCCCAGAGGGGCTGGCTGAACTATACAGCCTAGCCGCCAAGCAAGCCGCCTTACTCGGTCAGTACAACTGCCTTTCACGCAATTGCGCGCTTTGTATATTACTACAAAACACAATAAGTGCAATTGTTCTGTTATTGATAATACCACTATCCACGTTCACCTATCTTCCTTACTTTTCGGCGAAACGTACCAGCGCAACAGCGGCACCAACACGATAACAGGCAATGGCGAGACAATAAAGTCGATGAGACGACGGGCCAGACGGTAGGCCCACGGTACGTCGCCGGCTAATTTGGCTCCTGCTAGCAGCAGACCACATGCCCCAAATACAATCAGGTACAGCAACGCGGCCCAGCGCATGCGCCGACCGCCACGAGGCAGCAGTAGGCGCAGTAGCAGCAAGCAGGTGCCGGTGTAAAGCAACCCGTAGCTAAGCATAGTGGGCAGACTGCGCCAAGTTATTTGTCGGCTTACGCTGCGCTGCAGAGCAGCTAGCTCATCAGCTAAACCTATGCTGGTAAAGACCCTTTGCCAGCCTGCAGTTAGGGCGTCAAACACAACCCAATCGTAGGTACCCAGATAAAAGAGAATCAATACTAAACCAGCTATAGCCAGAACCCGCCCCAGACTACTTAGGAGCCGGGAGTAGCTAGTAGCTAGCGGGTAGAGTTTTACTGGTGCGGCCATACTCATACAACCGTGGGCCGCACTGCTGGTGTAGACATAGCTAAATGCCGCGCCCATAGCATCTAAAGCAAGAAGATACAGCCATACACGATAAACGTGAACGTGTAGTGGTGATTGAAATCCACTGTCTTGAAGGAATAAAGGAAATTCACGGCCAATGCCGCTACTCGCACCACGTTTAGGAGGTAGACAATAAAAATACCGGCGGGTATGAACCAGACTTTACGACGCAGTGGCCCGGGATAAGCCAGCACAAACCCAGTAAACAAAGCGTAGAGCACCAAGCCATTGCAATAGTCTCCGACGTACACAGCCTTTTGCTGGCCCATCATAATAAGGATAGAATCGTCGGGAGCAATACGGGCCGGAAAGCCGATTGCACGCAGTACCATAGCGGCCGTTGCGGCTATATTATTGGAAAGCAACGAATTGAGTCTACCGTCTGGTAATACCCAATACTCGTACCCGAAAAACCAGATCAGATAAAGAACAACTGCCAGCACTGCAAAGCGACGCAGAGAACGAGCAGGTAGCGGAGCGGTAGCAGTGGTCATACACAAGAAATAGTGTTTACAATGCGCCTAGATGCGTAGCTCTAAGATAACATCTACAGCGTACGGACGTAGCCAGACAGGCATAAAACACGTGGAGCCTTATTTCCGGGCAAGTCGCACGTTCTTTTATATTGGCTGTTACAATCTTAGCTTACCCTTGTTAGGCGAAGCCGCCTGATTCTTTACCTTTATTGCCACCCTCCTACTCAGCCATCCCCTATGCTTTCGCCCGAAACTGCCTCTATTCCCGACTATCAGCAGAAGATCAAGCAAGTATTTGCCGAAGTCGGAAAAGTAGTAGTAGGCCAGCATTACATGGTAGGGCGGTTGCTGATCGGCTTGTTTACGGGTGGGCATATCTTGTTGGAAGGCGTTCCTGGCCTAGCCAAAACCCTTACTATCAGCACACTATCCAAAGTACTACACTTAGATTTCCAGCGCGTGCAATTCACGCCCGACTTGTTGCCCTCCGACTTGGTGGGCACCATGATTTACAATCAGAACCAATCGGTATTTGAAGTAAAAAAGGGACCTATTTTCTCCAACCTAGTGCTGGCCGACGAAATTAACCGCTCTCCCGCCAAGGTGCAGAGCGCGCTGCTAGAAGCCATGCAGGAGAAGCAGGTGACCATTGGCGAAACCACTTATCCGCTGGACTTGCCGTTTTTAGTGCTGGCCACTCAGAACCCCGTTGAGCAGGAAGGTACCTACCCTTTGCCCGAAGCCCAAGTCGACCGGTTTATGATGAAGGTATTTGTGGACTACCTGAAAAAGACCGACGAGTTGGAGGTAATGCGCCGGATGGCCAACATGAGCTATGTGGGCGAGGTCAACCCAATTCTAACCAAGGAAGACATCTTTGGTATTCGGCAGCAAATCAACCAGGTCCAGATTTCTGAGACGCTCGAGAAATACATCATCGAGTTGGTATTCGCGACGCGTAAGCCCGCCGACTACGACCTTCCGCAGTTTCAGCAGTATGTGCAGTTTGGGGTAAGCCCGCGGGCCAGTATTGCGTTGCACCGAGCCGCCAAAGCCGTAGCCTATTTCGACGAGCGGGATTATGTGCTGCCGGAAGACATAAAAGACGTAGCTACCGATGTACTCAACCACCGCATTCTGCTAACCTACGAAGCCGAAGCCGATGGTATCCGTACCCAGGAATTCATCGAAGCTATTCTCGGCAAGGTGCCAATCAGTTAGGTTGATACGGCTTGCTAGTAAGTAACCATGCCTTACTGTGCGGCTGTGGCAAACGTAGATGCAGGCACTTTTACGGGCCCTGGAATACTACGTAATGCACTCTGAGCAGCAGGCACTTGAAAGCTATGCGGTGGCAATAGCAAGCTGCTTGTAGGGTGCTTTTTGGTGAGGTGCTTTACTGGAGTATAGCCTGCTACTCTTCCTACAATCAACAACAGAAACAAGGCAACAGTTAGCATCAACAGGCCCGAGGAATCGGGCCGGCTGGGTACACCAACACGAGAAGGTAAGGGCAAGCGGGTAGAGGACTGAATCAGAACGGCCATAAGCATACACTATCTAAACCCTCGAAGCGGATTGATTAGCAAGAGGAACTTGACTACACTATTTCCAACGAATTCAAGTTTGTTCCTCCCAAGACAGCACAACTCCAAGAAAGGCTGCCATTGCGTAGCCTTTTATTTTCAAAAAGTGCTCCTTAAGCCAGCAAAGCGTTGCTACCTAGGAATCTATCCTTCAACCGCGTTAACACCCTGTGCTAGAAATCAGGTTGGGCAGCTACCCGAGCCCGGCGCGGCCCAAAGAAATGCTGCCAATGCTTGACGAAATTTCTTTGAATGCGTCGTAGCCCACGTCCTCGCTCGGCTAACCGGTGGGTAGGAACCCGGTATTCAGGACGCCGTTCGCGCAACCCCTCCCCTTTTTGGTATGGTTCCAGCACTTCAGCTGCCTTGTACCCAACAGACGGCGTAGCCACTGTGCCTACATCCTGTGGCTGCTCTGCCAACGGCGCAACTTGAGAAACAACTGGTAACTCTGCTTGCACTGTGCTTTCTGTAGGCGCGGCTAGGGATTCAATAGAAGACACTGCACGCAAAGGCAGCGAATCGATAGGAGTACGTGTGTTTGCAGAGGCTACGAATTGGGGAGCCGAGGAAATGTTCCGGCTTTGGGCTTTAGGTACTGTTGCTTCCATTCGCTTGGTCACGGGCTTATCCATGACAGCGGCTACTTGCTTGGTAGTATGGGGGAAAGCTAGCGCGTTGGTAGATGAACGAGGTATCGTGTACGCCGTTTGTGCACTTGCAGGGAGTTGGGTATGGAGGCTGGCTAGGCGGGTTTTGGTAGTGGCTTCGTTGGTGGGTCGGGGTGCCGGACTTACGGTCGAAGGCCGGGGAAGCAGCCACCCAATGGTTACGCCAACCAACCCGACAATAGGCAACACCAGTAGGAGTGGTAACGGCCGCGGGGCGCCCGGCAGAGCCGACAAATGACTTTCTATTCCAGTCCACACATGGCCGGAGGGCGGCAGGTCGAAGTCACTAAACGTGTCGCGTAGCGACTGGTCTAGGCGGTCATCTTCAGTTTCCTGAATCATAGTCGGATGTAGTTATTCTGCCGGTGGTAGAGTTGGAGCAATTGTTTGCGGGCTTTGCTGAGTTGGGCTTTGGAGGTGCTCTCTTGTATGTTTAAAAGTTCACTGATTTCGCGGTGAGAATAGCCATCGACGGCATACAAGAGCAGCACCAGGCGGCACCCGTCGGGTAGTTGCTCCATCAGCGCCAACACCTCCGCTACATTTAACTGGTCGAGAGCGGAAGCGTCAGCTGCCGGCGGATCGGCTATGTCGTCGAGGGAGGCGCCTTGGGTTTGGCGGCGCATTCGGCCGCTTTGCCAATGGTTGATGGCTGTAGTCACAACGATGCGTCGGATCCAGCCTTCGAGCGTGCCTTCCGCCCGAAATTCGCTTAGGTAAGTGAAAACTTTAACGAAGGCGTCCTGCAGAATGTCTTCGGCCTCTGGCAAAGTGCGTGCGTAGCGACGAGCTACTCCCAGCATGCGGCCGGCATAACGAGCATACAACGCCCGTTGAGCGGCTGGTTCGCGGCGGGAGCAGCGGGCAAGCAGGGCGTCGAGGTCGGAAGAAGCCGGCATGCAGGAATATTTCGCCCCCGTGGTCGTGGTGGGGAACATCAGGGCAGACAAGCCAGCACGGAAAAAGGCTGCTGACTTGCCAAAGTTTATTTCTTAAGCTATGATTCGATACCTCTGGCACCTTCCACTTCAGGTAGCAGAGGGCCCAGACAAAGTACAGGTAATATTTGGCTATTAACTTCTTTACCAGCCTTCTGCTTGATAGCAAGGCAGAACGCTGGCTGTTACTACCGTATCATAAAAAAAGCCGCCTCCATACGGGAAGCGGCTTTTGTGAATTTGTTAAAGGATAATGGGTTAGTTCTGCTTAACAAACTTGCGTACAACACGGCCTTCTGGCGTGGTAACCTCCACGTGGTAGAGGCCAGCGGGCAGATTGGCTACGTCGATGATGGCAGTACCCGCTGCAGCAGTGCCTTGCAATACCGACCGGCCTAGCTGGTCGAGTACCCGATAGCTTGCGTTGCGGCTAGGCACTTCCAGAGTCAACTTAGACCGAGTTGGGTTAGGATACACGCTGATTTCCATATTGGCTGCTCCTTTTGCTGCCAGTGGGGCGTTCGGGTTGATGCGCGATAGAGCGCTGGCTGGGATGTTACCTCTTGTGCCATTGGGACTGCTATACCGGATGTTCATCACCTTGTCGCCGCCGCCATCGAAGTAGGCTACTGTGATGGCGTGCTTACCAGCCTTCAACCCGATGGTGCCGGTTTTCTCGTCTACACCATGCGACCCGTTGTTGTCAACTACTAGCTGCGAACCAATGTAGATTTGGGAGCCATCATCGGAGTTGGCTAGGAACTGGTACAAACCGTCGGTAGGCACCTCGATGTAGCCACGGAAGCGGAGCGCAAAGTTGCTCTGACGCAGAATGGGGGCGTAGCTAATCTCGGAAGCAACACCAGAACGAGTAGGCCGTAGGGCGTCGAAGTTCGGCAGGGTAGTGAAGTTGCCTTCGTAGTAGCCGTACTCCAGGCCGGAGAGCGTATGCGCTGGATTCTCGGGGGCACGCAAAACGGCCGAAGGAGCGCAGTTGTTTACTTTCAGCGAAGCCCAGTTGCCAGCGGGCCACATCACCTTGGCCCAATCAGCAATTTCGTTGAGCAAACCGCAGTCAACTCCGGCGCGGCGCATCTGCGGAATCATATACCACACTTTGTCGGCAGAGTTGCCACCGCCAGCAGGTGGAATTACGGGAACGTAGTTGGTTGGGGAGGCGTCGAAGGGGTCGAAGCCCCGTGCGTACTGCGAAGCAGGATACGAGCGGCTCTTCTTAAACCAAGTGCGCAGATAAGCTTCCAGAATATCTTTCTTCATGCCTGGGCTGACGTGCTCCCACAGGTTTTCCTGCAGATCTTCAATGAGCACCGAAGGAGCATGGTTGCGCATGATGTTCCAGCCTTCAAACGGCCGGTCCGGACCGTTTCCATTGTCGGCCTGCTGAGCAGCTTTCACCACAATCAGGAGCATCCGAGACAATTCCGACACTCGGTCGTTGCTGGCAAGGTTCAAGTCTTTTACCAAACCGTACAGGTAACCCCAGTCTACCGGATAAAAACCGTTGTTGTGGCGGTTGCCGCTGCTGAGTACCATTTGCGTATGATACCAGGCATTAGAAGCATACACGTTATTGACGGCCTTGTTGTTGTGCGACAAATCGTCACGGCCAAATGGAATGTTCAAACGCTGAGGCGACGTTTCGAATACGTGGCGCACGAGACCAGGCCACGTCCGGGCTTCGCTCTTGTTGCCGTACAGCGCTGGGCCCATACCTTCCAAGTTGAACTCCTGCATCAATTCCCAGAACTTAACCGTCTGCCACAGAGCAGTGGAGTACACTTTTATGGCGTGCTCGCGGTTCCAAGTTACACCACTGGCCACCTTTGGTACCAAGAACATATTCCGCTCGTGCTGCCAGTCCGACATATCGGTTTGCATACCGGGCATGTAGATGCCACCCATTCGGTAGCCTCGGTCTCCAGTAGCTAGGCTCCGGCGCAGGTTTATAGCGGTGTTGCCCGAACCCTGACCGTTGTACATCTTGTTGAGGTTGGAGTTGTTGAACTCGTCGCCCCAGGCATCCTTTGGGTGAATGATTGGCAACCAGTGCTTCCAGTCCAGAAACTGCATAGCCACCGGGATTTCGCGGATGTTGAGCGTAGCAGAAGTAGCAACGGCAGCTTCGTTAACACCGTTCGGGAAGATATAAGGCAAGCTTTCGGCGTCGCTGTCGAGTACGGCGTCGATGCCGGCACCAGCGGCCCATTCTACCAGTGGCCGGGAGTCTTGACCAGGACCTGGCTGATAAGGTGGGTTCCAAGGCCGAGCGGTAGCCGGAGCTGGAGCCGTGAGGGAACGGATGTAAGAAGCAATTTGCTCGGCTTGCGTTACAGACAGTCCGTGGTATTTCGCACGCTCAACGATAGAGCGGTTAGAGTAGTTGAAGTATTTCAGGTCGCGGCCATCTTGCGCGTGGCAGTCGGCGCACTTGGCTTGCAGGACGCGGGCATTTGGCAAATACGACTCGTTGAGCGAAGCATTTCTCCACAATTGCTGACCAGCAGCAACATCCGATGCGCCCGGACGAGGAGCTTGCCAAGTGGCTGGATTTTCGTCGGCAAAGGAGCTAGCAGGCATCAGACGCGTACCCCCGGCATTCAGGAAATTAAGTCTGATAACACGGTACCCGATTGTTACCCCATCAGACTGGTTGAAGCGGAAGCTGATTTGGTTAGCACCGTTTTGCACCAATCCTTCTGGCACGGCCAACTTAAGCTTGATGGTGTTATGCCCGCCGCCGATACCGCCGTAGCTTTTGCCAGGCTCCGCAACGTCGCAGGTAGTGTTATTGAGGTTAATCCAAGCGCCGTTGTTGATGCGGACGCTAGCCTTGTTATCGTAGGAGAGGTTGTTGGCTTGGAGCCACAAGTGAGTAGCCGTGTTGCCCGATGGTACCGTTACGCTTACAGTCTGGGTAACGCCTTGCGCACCTAGAACTTCAATGGGAAGAGTCAGAGTCTGAGCTCGAGTGACAACAGCGAGAACGAGTAAGCACGCTGTTAGCCATAGTTTTTTCTGGGAGTCCGCCACAGCGCGGAATTTGCTGTAGCACCGAGTACGTAAGTGAGTAGAAACTTGCATACAAAAGCTTAAAAGGCCTGAAAACAACTTTGATCCCTTGATACAGTGCTATTATTACTAACACCGTGAAAGGAAGGTATACAGGCTTTTGCACAAAAACTGCAAAATCAACTAAAATTGAACTAAACTTATCTTATAGTACAATAACAAAGCTAATTCTATATGATTTTACCGACCAAACTAGCCAGTCAATAAAAATCTTACATTTTGCTTGTCTTTATATAATACCATAAATGTGGCGTATTAACCCCTTATTAAGCATTAATACATAATTAAAGACAAACCTTATACATTGCTGATGATATAATGAATTCACCTAACACCTATCATTCGCAATTCACACTATTTATACTTATTACTTATCATGTAAATACACTTGTCTGCTTAACGAGCTTTGTTACACTGATAAATTATATTAATTAAGATGGATAGGCCAATCAACCCAATTCTGTTAATCACAATTAAGTAACAATTATAGGTTTTGCAGTAGCAGATGCATATGTCAGACAACTGCCTATTCAGCTAACTCGGATTAGTTCTAATATCTAGATATACTTCACATTAACGGCATTGAAGTCCGCTTCAACGTGCGTGCATGACGTCGATGCGAACTAGCTTTGCATAACACATTGAGAGGGGGCCATGAACACAAACTTGGTGTGCTTGCTTGCCACCTGCATAGGTTTGCCTGCTGCTACTATACTTTTGACCTGTGCTTACTACCCGTATTAAAAAAGCTCTGCAAGGCCTTACCCGTTTAGCCCGTAATCCGTGGCTACTCAACCATGTGCTAGCTGCCGACGAAACCACTTGGCAGCAGCAGGCCATGATGCATCGTACGCGCTGTCTTACTCCTACTGGTTTGCCAGCAGTGCCCCTCACCTATTTTCTATCGCCAGGCGGGCAAACTGTACGGCCGTTTGCTTTTCGTGAGGGAGGCTCGCTCCCTACTGATCTGCTCTTACTCCGCGCTGTAGCTAGCCGCGCAGCAGGCTGCCGCTACTTCGAAATTGGGACGTGGCGCGGCGAGAGTGCTGCCAACGTAGCCGAGGTGGCTGCCTCAGTACACACCCTCAACTTATCGGCAGTGGAAATGCGCAGTATGGGCCTGAGCGAACGATATATTGAATTGCACGGCTTTTTTTCGCGGCCCTTGCCGAACGTCACCCACTTACACGGCAACTCCGCCACCTTCGACTTAACTCCTTTGGGGCATTTTGATGTGGTATTTATAGATGGTGACCATCGCTACGAAGCCGTGCGGACTGATACCCACCGTGTGTTCGAGCATTTGGTCGGGCCGAATACAGTAGTGATATGGCACGATGCCAATCGCCAACCGGGCCAACCGCGCTGGGAGGTTCTAGCTGGCATTCTAGATGGGCTGCCGGCTACCGCTGCTGGCCACCTTGTCCAGGTCGAGAACACGCTGTGCGCCTTGTATTCGCCGGTGCCACTGCCGACGTACACGCTTGATCCGCTCGCTGATCCGGTTCCTTCCTTCGAGGTGACGATAAAGGTAGGGCCGCCATCAGCTTCCTGATTTCCTACTTAATGCTCGCCTTAGAGCAGAAATACACACAACGAATATGTCAGCCGCTTACATTTTACGCCGCGCCATACCCCAGAGGTAGGTTACATCAGTGAAACTCGGAAGAAAAGCCCAAGGTGTAGCGCCAGTAGCCCTATAGAAATGATACAGCAAAAAGGCTGTGGACGCCAAATAGGATAGCGTGCTAGCCAGTGCCGCGCCGCGGATACCAAACCAAGGAATTAATACTATACAAGCTGCCAGCGTTACCAGCAAACCGAGAACCGAGGCCGTGTTATTGATACGGTAACGGGCTAATCCTGCAAAATAGGAACTACACAGAATCTGGAGCGCCATTGCTATACCACCTGGCGCTAGGAACAGAATAACAGGGCGAGCCGCACCAAACTCTGGTCCGAACACTGCACTCAGCACAGCAGACGGCAGCAAGGCCAGCAGCCCGATGGCCCCGGCAGTACCCAGCACTGCTAGCCGTGAAACGCGCAAGGCTGCGGCGGGCACTGCCTCTTTGCCAGCATGCACCAAATCGACGTATTGCACCAAGGCGGTACTCCGCGGAATCAGCCAGATGGCCTCCGTTAGCGCCACTCCCACCGAAAGTATACCCACGGCCCGGGCATCGGCAAAATGGGCTACGAAGTAATAGCCGAGCCGGTAGTTGGCAAAGGCCAGAATGTTGGAAAAATGAGCTCCTCGGCTGTGGCGCCCTAGCTCGCGCACCGTAGCTCGTAGCCGCCGCTCGCCGACTAATCGGTCGGGAAACTTGCTTAATGCCCATAAGCTGGCTACGAGGGGCAATCCGTAAGCTAGGTAGGCCACATAGTAGTAAACCGGTACCACTCGCCAGCCCAGCCCCCAAAAAGCTACCAGCAGTCCGCCGGCTAGTAGGGCCACCTGCGCCACCAACAAACCGTTATAGGCAGCCTCCCGACGACGCCCGAGCAGCAAGGATGTATTAATTGAAAAGAAAGCTTGCAGCAGCGCTAGTGCCAGTAAGTGCCCAAGATACGCGGCTGGCACCTCCCGCACCAGTGCTACTACGCCTGTACCTATCAAGCAAACTACCAGGGCCCAACCGTACGCGGGCAACAGCAGATGCCACACGTTGCGCCGGGGCACCAAATAAATCAGAGACGACCCGCCTAGCAATCCGATGAACAGCAACAGCGCTGCACAGTCGGTAACAAATAGGCTTACTGCCCCCCTTCCGGCTGCTCCTAAGTAGCGGGCCGTCAGCCATACCACCCCAAAGCTCAGCAGAGCTGTACCTAGGCGAGTTGCAAAGTTTTGGATGACGCGTCGCAGCATTCAAGGAAACAAAACAAGTGTAGGATGCTGTAACGCGAAAGTAGCCTTGACTTTTAGCTACTATTTGCGGTTTCAGTCCTTTAAGGCCAAGGCAAGATAGGTGCGTAACAGCTAGGTATCCGCCGCCGGCGTTACTGCTCGTGCATGATCTGCTCATACACCCGACGGAAAGCCGCTCCAACGGCCGGATAGCTAAACCGCGCGACGGCAGCCGCCCGCAAAGCCGTCGCATCAAAACGGCCGTCGGACTCTTGCAAGACCGTTAGCAGTGCTTGCGCTAAGGCTTCTTCGTCTCCTGCCGGCACCAGCAGGCCTTTAGAGCCATCATGGGGTAATAGCTCGGGCACCCCATTTACAGCGGTAGCTACAGCTGGTAATCCACTGGCCTGCGCTTCGATGAGTACGCACGGCAAGTTTTCGTAATTGGAAAACAACACAAAAGCTTGAGCCCGACGCATTTCCTCGGCTACTTCAGAAGAGCTTAGCTTACCTAGGAACTCCACCGTGCCGTCAGCCAACAACCCTAAGTCGGTTGCTAATTGATGCATCTGCCTTTCGGCCGCTCCATAACCCGCAATGCGAAGATGAACATTTAAGGCCGGATGCGTAATGCGTAAGCGGGATACAGTGCGTAAGATACCGCTCAGGTTTTTGGCTTGCTCATTGAACGCCGCAACATTCAACAGCCCCCGCCGCGCTTCTGGCTTGGCCGGCAAATGAAACAAGTCGGTGTCCACCACATTCGGAATGATAACCGTGAGCGTGTTGACGCCCCCGAGTTGGATGAGTGCCTTGCGTAAGTCTTCTGATACGGGCGTGAAGGCAGCGGCTTGGCGTACTAATAGCGCTGCCACGCGCCCCCGTAGCCACCCCAACCGCCAAGCATTAGCGGGCAAAAAGATGGTCCAATTTTCAGTAATCAAATAGGGAATCCGCTGCCACCACTTCAACCACAACGCCACCACCCCGGTGCGCAGTAGAATGTGGGCATGCACCAAGTCTGGCTTTTGTCCGCTCCAATGCTGCTGCACTGCGCGCATTCCCTTCCTGATGCACATCAGCCATAACAACAGCTTCAGAACCTTATCAAGTCCTTCTAAACCCGTGAAGCGCGCACGGTAGTAATAGCGCCATGTAGGTACAACACCGTCCAGATCTACTTCTGCATCAATAAGCGAGGGCAGCGGACCACGCGCCACCGCAGCAAATACTACCGCAGTTTGCAGAGGCGCTTCATCGGTTGTGGCCCGTGCAATAGCTTCTATGTGCCGAGCCACAAAGTCACCGTCCTGATTATCGTAGCGGTTAGGGTACCACTTAGGCAAATGCAGAACACGAAGCCTCATGCAAGCAATAATAAAGTAGCTGATCTATTTTCTAACAAGCTCACGAGACTATTAGGGAGCGGCAGCACGCAAACACCGCAATCTAGGTATTCTGGGCAGTTGTCAGCTTGTACAGACACTGTGAAAATGCTTCAGGTACAAACATGAAAAAGCCTGCCTCTGTGGAGGCAGGCTTTTTACACTCCTATTTAAAAGATTACTTTGTTACTACAAAGCGCACAGCCTGTGTAGTTTCGCCAGTTGTAACCGAAGCAACATACAAGCCAGCCTGCAAAGAAGTAGGCAACTCGACGTTCTGCACGCCAGTGCTCAGCTTCTGCCCGTTGCGCACTACTGCTACAGTACGGCCCGTTACATCCAGTACACGTACAGTTACAACGTTAGCTTTCTTCAGTTCAAATGTGAGTTTGGCAGCACCTTCCGTTGGGTTCGGCGCTACGCTCAAACCTTGTACCTGCTCGTCTGCTTGCTTGTTAGCAAGCGTGAGGCCAGGACGGTTGTAGCACGTAGTTTGGGGGTTGAAGTTAGTCCAGCCCGCAGCCCAGTTAGCTGTCCCTGCCGGTCCGAAGGCGCCGCGGTATGCAACGTTATCAAAAAACCCACCCCCGAGTTTAGCATCCGAGAAAGCAGCTCCTCCTACCAAAGGCGAATTGGCGGGCAAATTAAAAGCGGGCACTCCGTTCGGGGTGCCGTTGGTATTAGCAAAGCTGAAATTATCGGCGTTAAGATTCAGCGCAGCAATAGTAGACAACGTCTGGTTGGCATTGGCCGCCGCTTCCCAGAAGCCCTGTACGTTATAGCTACCACCCGACTGTTGTGTGTAAGGGGACGCAATGCCAGCAAATACGTTGTTTTTCAGCACCAACGATCCGTTGGTAGCATTGGTTTGCGCTGGTCCGCCGTCGAGGGTCAGACCTTGGGGCCAGCCGGTAAATACCGAGTTGAAGATAGAGATTTGCGTGTTGCGGCGTAGGTGCAGTGCGCGGGTGAAGCGAGTAGTACTTGGTACGTTTTGCAGAAAGGCGCTCACGTTAGAGAACACAGGGGAAGTAATTGGCGTTAAGGTCGAGCCGTTAGCGTCGTTATCCGACTCGAAGGCAGTAGAACCTGAGACGTCGTCCACGGCAGGATTGCGCACCGACACGGCGTACTGCACTTTACCAGAGTAACCGAAGTCAGTATCGAAGTCGTCGTCTACGGCGGAAACGGCAACTAGGTGTTTGGCGTTCACGTTGCCGCCAAACCACTCAAAAGAATCGTCTCCCGACGCGTACACCTGGACGTAGTCGATGATGGTACCGGCACCAACACCACCCATTGTTAAACCATTGATTTCGTTATTGGGCGTTAGGGCAATGCCGCAGTACTCGATACGCACGTAGCGCAAAATACCAGAGTTGTCGTTGGGGTCCGTGCCACCGAAAGACCGGCCGGGAACGCCTTCGATAATGGGCGTGCCGGGTTGGTTGATCGGCGCCCGACCTAGAATCACAATTCCACCCCAGTCGCCAGTGTTACGCATGCCGGCAGGTTGGTTGGACGTGAAGACGATGGGTTGGGCAGCTGTGCCATCGGCAATCAGGCGGGCTCCCCGCTCAATGACGAGCGTACCTAAGCCCGTGCCTTTGATAATAGTACCAGGTTGGATAGTGAGTGTCGCGCCGCTGGTTACGTATACGCGGTCAGTAAGCAAGTACACGTTGTTGCTGGTCCAGGTAACATCCGAGCTGATGGTGCCTGGAACGGTGATTGGAGTTGGTGCTGCAGGGCATACTGCCTGAGCCAGAGCCAGCGGAGCAGTGGAAACAACAGCCGTCACAGCCAAAAGGATGGGGAGTACAAGCTTCTTCATGATGGGGAGATAGGTGATGAAGGAAAAGGGAATAAGAGGCCAGGGGCTGAAAACCAGTACGCCCATTGATTGAAAATGGGCGTATGGTTCAGGTTAGGTTTGTGTTACTTTATGATTAGAAATTGTAAGTCAAGCCAAGCGTCGAGTAACTGCCCCGACGATAGGTCCCGAAGGAACCCCGCTCATTAGAACTAATTTTGCTGTCGCGGTTGAAATCATAGTACTGCCGATAGGATTGGTTCAACAAGTCTTGAATACCGGCCCGGAGTTGCAGGTGCTGGCCAATGCCTTTGGTAACCGAGAGGTCGATGACGTGGCGGGGCATCTCAATCACCGAGTAGTTGAGGGTTTTGTCGCCAATGAAGGTGAAGCGTTGACCAATGACGTTGTACTGTGCCGACACCTGCCATTTAGCGTCATCATCCTGATAGAATGCACCCAAATTCACAACAAACGGCGACTGGCCTTGGAGTGGTCGGTTACTAAGCGCAAAGCCCTCATTTTCCTCGGTCACCTTCAACTTAACGCGGCTGTAGATAACAGAGGCATTGGCCACGAAAGACAAGCGTTGCAGAAATGAATTAGAGGCAACCTCGGCCAACCCCTTGCGCACTTCTAATTCAGCCCCTACATCGTAGGCTTGGTCGGCATTCTGAAAGGTGCGGTAGAGTTGCGTACCCGTAGAATTGAGCGTTATCTGCTCAATAGCATTGTTGAAGTACTTATAGAATGCGCCAATCGATATTAACTCCGACCGCGACGGATAAAATTCATACCGGAAGTCGCCGTTGTAAATAGTGGCGGTCTTTAAAGATGGACTACCAATGATGATAGAGTTGGTCGTGAAATCGTAATACTCGAAGGAAGCAATTTCGCGAAACTCGGGGCGGTTTACAGTAAGGCTGCCCGCTAGGCGCAACAACGAGCGCTCGTTGAAGTTGTAGGTAGCATTGAAAGAGGGCATAGGAATCGTCTTGATTTCCTTGTAGTCCTCCACTTGGTTGCTGAGTTTGCGGCGGTTATGCTCGATACGGATGCCGCCCGACACGCTAAATTTGTCGGAGATTGGGGCAACTACTCCGACATAACCCGCAACCAGGGTGTTTTCGGCGTTGTAGCGGTCTTGGGGCTTAGTTCCTTCATCAACAGTGAAGCCTGTAGTAGCGTCCAAGTTTTCAGGTGCGAAGATTTGATCGATTGGCAGCCCAATCAAGTCGCCCCGGTTGAAATTCTGTCCGCGGATAAACGAGAAATAGCGGTTACGCAAATCCCGCTCCCGCTGCTCGGTGTAGAAGCCGGCCCGGAGTTTAAATTGATTGGCTCGCGTTGTGTCACGGCCCGTAAAACGGCGCTCCCATTGGCCGCTGGCCATGTAAGTGTTTTCCTTCAGGGTAGAGAAGAACCGGCTGGTTTCCGTGATGTTGCCCTCGCGGGGGATGTTAACGGAAAAGGGCTGTTCGAACTCAGTACTGCGCGAATTCTGGTACCGGCTGTAGTCGGGCTCGTCGCGGAAAACATAGTTATAGCCTCCCGACCAAGTCAAAGTAGTGTGGTTGTTCTCCCCGAGGTCGTGCGAGCCCTGAAGCTGGCCAGAGTAGATTGTGCGGCTTTGGTAGTGAAGCGAGTAGTCGTCGCGCTCAATCTGGTCGGCGTTAGCGCCAACCCGGTGTACCACTTCGTCGGTGGCATACTGATTAAAGAAATTGCGAAACTCGAGGCGGTTACGGTCGCTGAGGCGCATTTGCCAGTTATGAATCAATCCGATCCGCAAACTGGTTAGCGCCCGCTCATCGTCGTACTCGTAATAAGCCCGGGGTTGCTGCGTGTTCTCGTCGAGTTCAATCAAATAGCGGTTGCGCTCGATGTGATATTGCTCACGGGCCTTAGAATACGAGAGCGACGTAACATTGCTAAGGGAAGTAGACCCTATATCAAATTTTCGAGTCAGACCTAGTGAAGCACGTAAATCAGGAAGGGCGCGCGTGATGGTAGGCAGCCACGTCGTGCTGCGGAACGAGCGGCTGAGATCCGTTAGTTGAGCGGCCGGTGTGATGCCGCGCTTAACGAGTTCATCTGGAACCTGCGCGGGTTGCTCGCGCTTGCCATCATCGAAGCCAAGCCAATCGGTACTGCTTCTGTCGTTGGTCAGGTAGTTGTTCTTGAAGGTCGTTCCGCTACGAACCCAACCCGAAACGGTTAAGCTAGTAGTGTTTTCCAGCACTGAATTCTTGGTGTACACTTTCACCACGCCTCCCCCCATTTCGCCGGGCAGTTCTGGCGAGCCAGATTTAAAAATCAGCAGCCTATCAATAACCGAACTAGGCAAAATGTCAAATGAAAACGACCGGGTATCCACCTCGGCCGAAGGCGTCAGTGCGTCGTTCAGTAGCACCGTATTATAGCGTTCTGCTAAGCCGCGGATTACGATGTAATTGTTGCTTTGAATGGTAACGCCTGGAATACGTTTCACGACTTCGGCCGCGTCGCGGTCCAGCGACTTCACAATCTGGTCGTTACTCATACCGCTCACCACCACCTCACTCTTCTTGAGGTCTTGGATGAGAGCCACTTCTGTTCCGGTCTGCTTTTGGCCCGTTACAGTCACTTCTTTTAGAGAAGTGGCGCTTTCTTCCATCGACCCATTCAGGGTGGTTTTGTTACCGGCTGTTACTGCAATGCCCGTAAAAGTCAGCGGCTTATAGCCGATGTAGGTCATTGTAATATTGTAGGTACCCGGATCAAGCTTTAATTCGTAGTTACCCTCAACATCAACTGGCGCGGCCTGCACCGTGCCTGTCACAATAACGGTAGCTCCAATTACACCATCACCGGTTTTTTTATCGGTAACCTTGCCGACGATAGAGCCTTGCTGGGCCATTGTTAGCGTACTGAACAACAAGCCTATAAACAGGAGAAAAAGATGACGCATACAGTAAATTTTCGTTGGCGCCACAAAACTACCGGGCTCCTATTACGCCAAGATTGCCTCCATATTACCCTTGTGTTACGCGCCCTTTAAGCGCATTTGAACCTGAAAGAAACTACTACTTTTGCGCCCCTTTTACCATTTCGACCATGCTTCAATCCATGACCGGCTACGGTGTTGCTCACCGCGACACTGACTCTTACTCTGCTACTGTTGAGATTAAATCCTTGAATTCAAAGTCCCTGGATTTAACACTTCGCCTACCCCGCTTCTTGCAAGATCGAGAACTAGAAATTCGAAACTTGGTTACTAGAAGCTTAGTGCGTGGGAAAGTGAATTTGAACCTTGACTTCACCCGAGTACGGGCTGCCAACAATCAGACGGGTATAGTCAACCAAGCTGCTTTGACGGCCGCTTACCAAGAGTTGGTGGAGCTAAGCAGCCGGATAGGGGTATCGGTCGAAGTATTAGCGAGTATTGCCAAGGCATTACCAGGAAGCTTGCGCCTGCCTGCTGAAGGAGTATCGCTCCCCGAACAGGAGGAAGAAGTAGCGTGGGAAGAGCTACAGCCTTTATTACAAGAAGCTCTCGACCGGACTCATGAGTTTCGCCGCACAGAAGGACAGACTCTCACCACCGAGATTCTAGGCTACTTAGATAGTATACGCATTCAACTAGCAGAGATAGAGCGCCACGATCCTAACCGGGTAGAGCAAGTGCGCGAACGACTTCGCGCACACCTCGCCGACCTTGCTAGCAGCGAGCAGTTCAACCAGAGCCGATTCGAACAGGAACTTATATATTATATAGAGAAGCTAGATATCGCTGAGGAAAAAGTACGGTTAGTCAGCCATTTGCACTATTTCACTGAAACTGTGTATTTGCCAGAGCCAACGGGGAAAAAACTGGCCTTTATTTCGCAAGAAATGGGACGCGAAATCAACACAATTGGCTCAAAGGCCAACGACTCTATTGTACAACACTTAGTAGTTGGCATGAAAGAAGAACTTGAAAAAATAAAGGAACAGATCAATAATATTCTTTAAGTGCAAATTAACTGAATTGACAACAATCTTGCACTTTTCCTGTAAAATGTATCATGTAATTTTTCTCATATGATTTTGATTTATTGCAACCACGTATAACGAAAAGCTCTTAAGTATATAAAAGGTTGATTTTTTATTTATCCGGTTTAAAGCCTGTTTAGGGCGTTTTTAGCTTGTTCCAGGTTATTTACAAGAAACTATTTTTAAGCACCCTATTGCAAGTCCATAAATCGTTCGTAAATTGTGTTATCCAAACAGATAAAACGTTTGGTATTCGAGATAACCATCAAGCCGATTTTCATCTTTTTTCAATCATTTATTATGAAAAAAGTAGTACTCTTCCCAGCTACGCTTTGCTTGCTTCTTCTTTTGGCGGCTTTCCGTCCTTATGCTGAAGTAGAACTTATCAAAAAGCGTGTACTAAGTGAGCGAGTAGAGATTCTAATCCCTAAAGGATTTGAAGTCATGAGCGAGCAGCAAATGGATTTCAACTATGCTCGTGCGCAAAGCCGTCCAAGTGTAATCTATACTAACAGCAAAGAGGCTAGCCTAGCCTTTACTTACACGGACAATACTGCCGATCAGGATATGATCGACATTTATGCTGCTAACTTCTATAAGACCTACACTAAGCAGTTCAAAGAAGCTAAGTGGTTTGGTAACGGCATTAAAGAAGTGAGCGGTCGTAAAGTGGGTTACCTCGAATTGATGAAGCCTGAGCTTGGCCACGAAGTATATCAGCTTATCTTCTTCACCGACGTAGAAGGCAAACTTCTCATGTGCACTTTCACTTGTGCCGACCGTCAAAAGCCGGAGTGGGAAACGGTAGCCAAGCAGATCATGAGTTCTTTCAGAACAAACGAATAGCCTACAGTCGTACTGCTCTATCTCTTATAAAAAGAACGCCCGGAATCACAGCCTGATTCCGGGCGTTCTTTTTATACATCTAACAAGGCTCAAAGTGGGTTCGCCTCCTACAACCCACTTAGACTATCTGCCACGCTATTTCGAGATTGGATGAGCGCCAAGTGCGTTGAGGAAATCACTGATGAGGACAAAGACACTAGCGAAAGCAGTTAGAGGGAGCGTTTCGGCACGGTCTTGCACATCGTGATAGGCTGCAATGCCACCGCGTGTATACAAGAAAAACGCCGGCACTCCGCGCTCTGAAAAAGGAAAGTGGTCGGAGTTGGCCGCTCGTCCCCGAGCAGCTAAGCTAGGCACCGCCTGACGAGCTTCATTGAGGCGCTGGAGCAATTGAAATTGGCCAGGCAGTTCGCGACCATTCACAACGGTTACTCCCTCCGAGCCAGTACCAAGCAGATCTAGGTTCACTAGAAACCGAATTCGATCGAGAGGTACTAAGGGATGATTTACAAAGAAGCTAGAACCTATTAAACCGGCTTCCTCTGCCCCAAAGGCAATAAACACAACCGAATAAGCAGGCTTGTTTTCAGCACGGGCATAAAAAGCAGCAAGCTCTAACAACATTGCTGTACCACTAGCATTGTCGTTGGCGCCAGGAAAATAGGCGTGCTTGCCCATAGTCCCCAAATGGTCGTAGTGGGCAGTAACAACCAGAAAGGAATCGGGACGGATCTGGCCAGGTATGTAAGCTACCAGGTTTTGGGCTTGGTAATTTTGCTTCAGCTCTGCATCAACACGTAACGCAACGGAAGGCGACTCTTTGCCGTGAGTGGCAGTTGTAGCCTTAGTCCAAGCCGATTCTAGTACATCCAGCCTCGGCTGTTGACTCTGAGTGGGCGCTAAAGACGCTGTGAGCTTGGGCACGATAGTCAGCATGAAAGCAGCCGATTCCAGATGCTGACGCAAAGCAATAGGTAGCGTACTAATTTGCCGCGTATAGCGAGCACTGATTGCGATACCGTTTCTATGCAAGGGTTTCTGCAAGAAGCGCTGCTGGGCAGCTAGATCCGAAAAAACAGTGGTATCAAGCTGTGTCACAACCGCAGCTGAACAGAAACCGCCAACACGGCCACTGCCTGAGTTGGGTGATGCAATAAAATCAACTCCGGGGCGCAGGTGATGGTAGCCACCAAACAACGGAAAAGCAAAATGCCCCGTCTTTGAGCGAAGCTTGAGCTTCAGCTGCCCAGGAAAAGTATTGACATCGAGTAGGAAAGCTTGGGTGTAGTTAGGAGTTAGTGGCTGGAGGTTGAGCTGGCGAAAACGGCTGCGTATATAGTCGGCCGCTTTCAGGTCGCCGTTGCGAACGTAGCCACGGCCCTGCATGTCTGGCGCCGTTAGGTCCTGAATGGTGCGGCGCACGCGCGGCATATCCTGTGCTAGTACCGGCGCAAATGGCCTTATGGTGCTAAGCACAAGGAAGGCTGCAGCCGTTGTAAGCACCTGATTGCAAAGGTGAGCTACTGAGAACCCACCCTTTTGCGTAGAAGCACGGATGCGGTAAAGAAAGCCGCTGGAATACCTATTACCTATTGAATTTGAGTTGCTCATCGGCCAATAACATAAGCCTTACGCAAGCTCATAGCAGTTACGCAGGCAACTTACTTGAAAATTGAGCTCGAAGTGCAGCTGCCTTTATTCCCACCAACGACGCGTAGCGTAGGCAAACAATAGCCCCACCCCAACTCCAATAGAATCACTTAGCGCATCGGACCATTCGCCGTGCCGGCCCATATGCATAACTGTTTGTAGCAACTCGATCAACAAACCGTAAGCTATACTTCCCCAGAAAACCGTCAAATAAGCCCAACGGCGCAGCCACGGCCAAACCTGTTGCCGACGTGCCGAGAAAATTGCTAGAACAGCCAGGACCACAAAAACGAAAGCATGCGCGGCTGTATCAAACGATATGAGCTCCCAGGGCGGCAGCTCCGGCATGTCCTCGGCTGGCGTGAGGGTCAGTACCAAAACAAACGCCGCCCACGCCAGCGGCAAGCCCACAAGGGGGCGTCCACGGGGCACAGGCGGCGCAGTTACTACCCTATTTGACACGAATAGCTTGCTTATGCACCTACTAGTTCGCCGTAGGCTTCAGCCGACAGTAACCCATCCAGCTCGGCAGGGTTGGCTACTGCAATTTTCACCATCCAACCATCGCCGTAAGGGTCAGAGTTTACGGCTTCGGGGTTTCCTTCAAGATGGCTGTTTACCTCCAGCACAGTACCCGAAATAGGGCTAAATAAATCGGACACTGTTTTTACAGCTTCTACCGTGCCGAACACCTCATCCTGAGCAACTTCTTTGTCGAGCGTGTCAATGTCAACGTATACAATATCTCCGAGCTCTTTCTGGGCATGGTCGGTGATGCCGATGTAGGCAACGTCACCTTCTACGCGGATCCATTCGTGCTCTTTGGTGTATTTCAGGTTGGCAGGCAGATTCATGAGGGCTGATTTGAGGGAAAAGATAGCCGCTTCTAATGCGGTACCTCAAAAGTACGGTGAAGTGGTGAAATTGCGAGGTCTGAAATCAAGAAGTGGCCGGTTTGCTGGTAGGTTAATGCGAAACGCTTCAACAACACAGCAGATCGGCCACTTCTTGATTTAAACAACTAAATTATTTATTGCGACAAACTGTAGCGCAACTGGAGGCCACCTTCGGTAGTGGCGTTCCGATAGGAATTCTGAACGCGCGGGTCTGTAACCGTACGCGTGAAGAAGAACTGCAAGTTCAGACGCTGGTTCAGCACATAATCGATTGTAGGCCGGAGCTGAAGCTGCTTAGTACCATTGGTAGGCAAGCTAACCGTATTGCCAACGTAGGCAGGCAGAGTTGCGGTAGCGTTTGCCGGATCCACTACGTCTTCAATTGTGCGTTGAATAGTGACGTTGTCACGAATACTTAGGTCGAGACGGGCAGTCAGCTCGTTCTTCAACACGCGCTGCTCCCCTCCCACTCGGAATGGTAGCCGAAGCCGGTTGGTAGCGTAGCCAAAGCCAATTACCAATTCCTGTGTGCGCAGCTCGGTTACCTGGGCATTAGTGGTATTGAGGGCTACTGCCCGCTCCGTTCTAAATTCTAAACGGCCGGTAATCTTCTCCAACGTTTGGAAATTGACCCCAATAAGTGGCGTGAGACGCTCAGCAATGCTTACCTGCCCGAGCACATAATATGGTATGTACTGGCCCGAAGCATTCGTCAGCGAGCTAAGACCTAATGGATTCAGCTCATTCTCTCCTGGTACAGATGTGTATCCGGTAGCTGTAGTGTAGCTCCCCACACTGTACACCGAAGAATAGGCGTGCGTAAGAGAAATAGAGCGGAAGTAGCGCTTCATGAAGGGCAACTCTGCTAAGCCATTATAATCGATACGCCAGTTGGGAATAGGTATCTGAGCGAACGGGTTGAATTTCTTGGCCTTGTACCCATCCGACGACTTGCCGCGGTAAGCATCCAAGAAAGCTGGTATCAGCACATCTTGCGAGTTATAACCATAGTTGCCGAGTTGCCCTGTATTTGGATCAAGTACGCGGTTATTCTGCAACTGCTCTTGCACAAACTGCCGGTTGCGCACAAACCGGTCGAAGGACTTGGATATGGTTCCTTCCTTCGACAAGTCACCAAACAAGGTTTGGATGGTAACAACGGATACGCTGAACGAGCCCGAACCAAGCGGATTACTAGCTGTGGGGATAGCACCAGGTACTGGCAGCAAAGTAGAATCGTTTACCAATGTCCGGTAGAACACTTCCCGGTTTCTTACCTTCTGTGTGCGGCCTTCCACTTGAATATTGAAGTCACGGAAGGGCTCCAGTGCGGTACGGTAAACTAGGTTATCGGTATAAAGCGAACTGAGAGGGGTATTAAGCAAGTCGCTCCGGTCGGTGTACCAGCCGCGAGAGTAGGTACGATTAAAAAGATCTTCTAAATCATACTGCTTTCCTACGAGGAAAGGCACACCTGGGGCATCCCAGTCGCTGTTGAGGCCGAAGAACCTGGTGCGCGGCAGATAGCCCGGCAATAATGTGCCGTTGCTCCGGGAATACGTGAAGTTTATGGAGCGCGCCGTCATCAGGGAGCGGAGCACCGCCTTGAGGAAACGTAACTCCGGACCCTTAGCAGTATCGGTAGGGGCAGCCTGCGGATCGCCGGGGCGCCGCACTACACCAGGAGCAAGCGGGCCTGTTTTGTTGGCGGAGCCAGGTGGTGGAGCGTTGTTGATGATGTTGAGGAAGCGCACCTTGTTGTAGAGCTTCACCAGATCAATCTTACCATTGGCACTCAACTCACCGTTATTTTGAATGGTGTTACCTAAGTTCAACGGGACAGTAGTTGTATCGTTAGGGTCAGGTATACCATTAATCAACTGCGGATTAGGTGCCCGTAGCGCCGTGGAAGCCGCCTGCCACGTGTAGTTGGCCGCGTAACGCGTATCGGCCGACAGCCAGTCGGTAAGCGGGAACTTGTCGAGCGGTAACCGGTAGGTTAGGGCTACGGTTTGGTTGAAATTGGTGGTGCGCCCGCCGCGGCGGAACAGGTTGTCGCGAAGCTGTTCGCGGTTGCGCCTGGCAATGTCCGACCCATCGATGGTACTACCCACGCCTTCGTCTACTACGGCGCGGTTGTTGGCCGTGTAGTCCAATGTCAAGCCCTTGGTGAGGGCCCATTGCAGATCGTAGATGCGGTTGAAGTAGAACGATTTCTGGAAGATACCAGGGCCGGACTGCACCGGTACGGAGCCAGGCTCAAGAGCCCGCTGTAAGAACCGCTCGTTATAGCGCCGGTCGATATCTGCGCGGAATGAGAAGCGGCTTGGCAATGGTGTGAAGTTCACTTCCTGCAGGAACTTCAGGTACGGCGAATCCAGCGCTTTCACTCTGGCCAGCGGCGTATAGATCTTCGGCGTAGCCTGGTAAATGTAGGCCAAAGCCCCGTTGTAGGTGCGCGTGTAGTCCCGGTCGGTATTGATGTCGGTGTGCGTGCGCTCGGTGTAGGAATAGCTGAGCGCTATGTTTTCGATATCGTAGGGCTTCGGTTTTCGCTCGGAGTTGGTGCGCTCCTTGCGCACATTGAGCACACTAATACTTCGACTGTTGGTTTGGTCGATAACCTCTTTTCGGTACTCAGCTCGTTCCTCGTTGGTCTTAAACTTGCGCAATGACTGATCAAGTTTAGTATCGGGGTCAAGGGGGTCATACTGAGGGGCTCGGCTTTCGTGGCCGGCTTGCATCAGTACGGGTACTCGCAGACCGAGCTTTTCCGGGAAGAACTTTTCAACTGCTACTGTTGCATTCACGTCACCCCGGGTAACCTCCTCCAACGACCGTTGCTGCAGTTTGTCTTGCAAGCCGCCAAAACCAACCGACGTGTAGCTACCCGTAGCCGTGATGTTAGCGAGGTCAGCCAGCTTGGTATTGAAGCGCGCCGTAGCAGCCCAGCCATTCTCCCGATCGAAGTCGAACACCCGCAGTTCATCGGCCCACAAACACACCGATTTAGGACGGTCGTCGCTGGCCGGATTGAAAATACCAATCATAGCCCCCTGCACCGAACTGATATCAGGGTTACCAACTACTGTAATAGTAGAACCGTCGGGATTGTTTACTGTATAGGTGCCATTGTAAGGTAACTTGAGTCGGTTACGCTCAGCCTTGACGTCAATAAACTGCTGTAGATCAATGTCGACTTGGTTTTCATCTGGCCAAATAAGCTTAGTGTCTCCTGTACCATTTGGCGTAATGACCAGAGGCTTGCGGTACTCGTAGTAGTTCTGGTTGTAATCGGTACCGAGGCGAATAAATGCCTGAACTTCCCCATCGCGCACGGAGCTATTCTCGCTTTGTGCATGCAGGAACATGCGAAGCTTTTTATAACGCACTAGGTTCAGGCTCAAGTTTTTATACGCAGCCTCTCCATATCCATCCCGCAGGTCTTCCACGCACAGGCGTAAGCTCTGTTCGTTTTGTTGGCGGTTGACAGTGCTAGAGCCATATTCCTTGTCGCGCACAATACCTGGTGGCAGTACGTACGGCACTGTTCCTTGCGCACTGCTACCCCCGTTCTCTTCTAAACTTACTGTACTGATATTGAAGCCAGCGGAGGCCGTTTGCTTCGGGTCTATGGTTGGCACATTAGGATCCGCAATAGGACCAAGGTAGCGGCGCCATTGGTTGGCAATGAACTGAGGCTGCACTAGACGTAGCACCACCGGATTCTGCCAGCCCGTCATTACCATGCGCAAGAACCGAATGGATTTGAAGTTAGGCTGAACTCCATTGGCGGCGCTTTGTACCCGGTAATTAGAGCGAAGCGGAATTCGAACCTGATACCACGATATCTCCTCTTTGGCAGGATTATCACTGGTTGTGACTTTATCTACGATGTAGTTGCTGCCAACTGCCAGTTGTCCGTTTTGCAAATCCAGTTCGTACTCGAAGTAGCTTTCGGTATCGGAAATTACGTTGTCGCGGTTGAGGTCTTCTTTATCTGGAAAAGCAGTGGAGCTAAGCTGGCTATTTTCCCGCGAGTTTCCATCCAAGCCATTGTATTGCTTGTAACGACCTAGAATAGTTACACCATTTTGATCATAGACAGGGTCGAGGTGATGACGGAAGTTATCGCCAGATGGGTCTTCACCAAAAGCAGTTCCAAAAAACCTTGTTTCTTCTGTGTCATCTAAACCTTCGAGACCAACGTCCTGCAGGTTTCGACCGGCACTACTAAAAGCATCAGTTAGAAATTGCTGCCGTGTAACTCGGCCCCAGTCAGTAGGACGAGTAGGATTGTTGGGATCATTCGGATCGGTAGGTAATCCATTTTCGAATTCGTATTGTCCGTCGCGTATTACGTCTTCCGATATTGAGCCTAGGTTGATTAGCAACTTGCCACCGGGGTTGGCGCGTGCGTAGGAAGGATCGTTTACACCGTCATCTATTATTCCATTATCAGTATTGATGAATGGATCCATCATCCAGAACTCTAGATATTCGACGTTGGCGTTATCAAAGTCAGTATCAAAAGTGATTTCGCGGGAAATAGCGCCGAAGTTGTTTTCAGCTCGGCCAGGAAGACGACCATTAGCCGCAGCTGGGTTATAGTTATAAGGTCCTCGTTCGGATGGATAATACGCTAGGTCGAACGAGTACTCGTAAGCGTTGTTAATAGCTCCGGCATCCCGATTAGGAAAAATTTCGGTACGTTGAATACCCCGGACATAATGGTTCTTGTTGATATCACCACGAATGTTATTAGGACGGTTGGCGCCACCGGTGTAATAAGTTTGGTCGATGGTGTACCATGCTAGTTTAGCGCGCTGATAGCTAGCAGCTCTGGTGCTAGCGTCGAAGTTAGAGAAGGTACGAGGCGTAGCACCGAGGCGCCATGCCACGGCCGACGTCAAGCCGCCCAACGTGTAAGGCGTCCGAGCATTCTCGAAATCGTCGAGATAGGACACACCATTTTCACCTCTGCCTAGCTTGGACTTGCCGGGCAGCAGTTGCGCAAACTCACCACTGAGAGCCACCGACGAAGGCTCCTTGGTAGAAATCAGCGGCAACATGTCCAAATACTTGGTAATGGCCCGCGACTCGCGGCGCATATTCACATCGAACCCGTAAATGGTGTTGTTGCCGGGCTCGTCACCGATGTTCACGCGGTTGATGCCGGGGGCCTGGTTTTCGCGCAGTTGCAGTACGGTAGCCCCGAAGTTAATGTCCGGGTTAAGCCGATAGTCGAGTCGGAGGCCGAGCAAGCGGCGGGGCTGCACTTGCACCAAGGCATTCTTCTCGAATTCAACTCGCAACTCGTTGGCCGAATTCAGGTAGGCCGGGTTCAGAATCTTGACCATAGCCTGGTCATAGAACACTTGGTAGTCGGTTCCTTCTGCTAGCAGTATAGATCCCGCATATACCCGTACCGAGCCCTGCGCAATACCGATGCCCGGCAAGCTAATTTCGTTGGTGGCCGTGGCCTGAAACCGGCCGCGTATTACAAACTTGTCTTTGTCTTGTCGCTGCTGCGCGTCGCTCTGTACCTGCCGATACAGTTCTTGGTACACATACCGCTGAATGAGCGGCCGCTCATTCACCGTTACCGTGTCGAACTGGTTGCGTAAGTAGCTACCGAACGGCTCAACCACCGGGAAGATAATTTTGCCTAGCTCAGGGTCGATGGTGATACCCG
The DNA here is from genome assembly GCF_029433095.1 of Hymenobacter sp. YC55. Taxonomy (GTDB): domain Bacteria; phylum Bacteroidota; class Bacteroidia; order Cytophagales; family Hymenobacteraceae; genus Hymenobacter. Next base: position 655,399 of record NZ_JARNTX010000002.1, on the reverse strand, counting down.
GGAAATAGTCGAAGTTACCATCGGGGTTACGGTCATTATTGGGGTTTACGTTGTCGAGGTTCAGCACCTCAATCAGCGGTCGATTGGCAATCTTGATGCCTTCCTTCAGCGAAATCAAGTCTACCCCCGTCTCATCGTCTTTGTAGATGAGTTGCAGTTGAAAGTTGTCCCGGTTGAGCTGCGAAGCGTTCAACGAGTACACGTTCTTCATCATCAAGTCCCAAGTCGGCAGGTTGCGCGTCTTTAGGTTCTCGTTGAGCGGATTTTGGTTAGGGTCAGCCAGTCCAACAGATGGATTAGTTGACTTCAGCATCTTCATGAAGATAACTTGGTCCTGTCCCACGTTGGAATAGTCGTCAACCAACTCCCCTACCTTATACGTCTTGCCGTTGTAGAGGTACTCGTAGCTCACGCTCAACACCTGCTCGGGTAGCAGCTGTGTGTTAAGGGAAATGTAACCGAGCTGCGCGTTGAACGTGTACTCGCGCGCGTCGAGCTTGCGGGCCCGCACGTGCTCATAGTCCACGTTTTTGAGCAGGGCGGGCTTGTTCGCGGCTGCCGTATTCAGGAAGTTGTCTACTGTTAATTCACCACGGGCAGTGGCGCCACCAGCTAGGAGGGCAGCAAACTCGCCGTTGTTTGTGTTGCTGGCCGTGGCAGGAAAAGGAACGCTAGGCAGTAAAAAGCCCTGGCGGTAAACACGCTGAGGCTCGCCTAAGTCCATCAAGGCCACCACATTCCGCAGGTTGTCACTCTGGCGGTTGTCGTTGGTGATGTACACCTCTAAGCGCCGAATTTCAACACCGCTCTGAACCGTGGGTAGGTTTTTAAGTGCTTGGTCGTACCGGTCGCGGAAAAACTGGCTTAGGAAGAAGTGCCGGTCCCGCTCGTACTGGCTGGCTTTCAACTCGAACTGTCGGCTCTGGCCCCCGTTTTGCACCCGCACCTCGTCAGCCTGGCCGCGCAGGTTGCTAGCTACGGCCGTTACGGCTAGGCGCCCAAACTGGAGCTGCGTTTTCACCCCAAACAGGTTTTGCCCGCCCTGAATCAAGGAGTTATTAAGCGGCAAACTCACGTTGCCGAGCTCTATTTTCCTGATGATGTCGGTGTCGAAGCCCGTGTAGTCGAGCTTCATGTTGTTTTCGAAGTCGAATGCTGCCTTGGTATCGTAGTTGAAGGTCAGGCGTAGCTTCTCCCCTATCTGCCCGGTTAGGTTCAGGTTTAGGTTTTGGTCGTACTGAAAATCGCCGACGCGCTGCTGACGCAACGTGAGCGTCGGGTTTTCGTTGCGGTTGAAGCGGGCGCCCATACGCAAGGTCACGGCACCAGCTGGCCGGATATCCACGTAGCTACCCCCAAATATGCGGTCGGCCATTGGGCCGAGGTAGATTTTGGGAATAAGACGCCGCACGTTGGCCGTGCTGGAGTCGCCGGTTACGCCACCTGCCGAACGATTTCGGAAGTAGTCTCGTATAGCCTGACGTTGCTGCCACTCCGAGTATTCTTTGAAGCTGAGTCGGCTAGGTTCACGGAAATCAACATCCTGACCTACCTGCTCTTCAACATCGAAATACTCGAGGCTATCGTCGGGGGTTATCTGTTGCTTGATGTTGGAAGGCAAACCCAAAATCAGCGGCGACTGGCGGCGTTGGGGCGAAAATGGCGTACCCGCACGGTCGGCAGGCGCCACTTTGGGCCGGCGGCTGGGGCGGTAGCGACTGGTGTCGGGCAAGACGACGCGCGGGGTATCCGGCGTCGGCATCAGCCATGGCATTGCGCCTTGTGATACAGCACCTGGTAGCCAGGAAGTCCACAATTGCTGCATGGCAAAGGTGGAATCTCCCATCGACTCAGCTTGCGACCACCAGGCCAACAACGACACTACAACAACCAAAGAGGCGGTGAGGGACTTCTTACCGGAGTTCAAGTGTTACAAATGAAAATAGATACTGGCAGCCTAAAACGCTAATTCGACTTAAGAGCAAACTTAATCAATTCCTCCACGCTCAGGTCGTTACCGTGTTTATTCTGAATCTGATCCAGGTTCTTTTCGGCGGCCGACCGGGCAAAGCCTAACGTGACTAAAGCTGACAACGCTTCACTGCGGTTGGTATTGTGCGTGCGGGCTAAGGGTACCGTATCTACCCCGGCTTTGGCTAATAATTCATCTTTGCGTAATCTGTCGCGCAAATCGATAATAACGCGTTGTGCCGTTTTGGGCCCCACGCCTTTGATGCTCTGAATTGCGCGTACGTCCTCGTTGATGATGGCATGCCGGATTTCACCTACACTCATGCTGCTCACCATCACGATACCCGTGCCCGGTCCAATGCCCGACACCGAAATCAGGTGCAAGAACAACGCCCGCTCGTTGGGGTCTAAGAATCCGTAAAGCGTGTGCGCGTCTTCTTTGATGTGCTGGAAGGTGTAAAGCTTGGCTTTCTCGCCTTCGGCCGGCAGCTTACCGTAAGTAGCCAGCGAGATTTTGATTTCGTAGCCGATACCATTCACATCAAGGATGGCTTGTGCAGGATCTTTGTATGCGAGTTGGCCTTCGATATAAGCAATCATAGGAGAGGTTTTGGTAGTAGGGTCAGGCAAAACACCAACAGCCGAGTTTTCTATCCCAAATCGGCAGGCATTATTGGCTAAAATTATTGGATTTTACCGACGAACACTAGTAGCCGGTCAGTTTGTTGAACCAATGATCAGCCACGTAGTACCGTTATCGTCTGTTGTGCTACCAAGGAAAGGCAGCAGTTGGCGCTCCTGGCAATGTCGAGAGCATGGCGTTTTTGGGCGCTATTTCGGGGCAGTTGCCTAAGTTGAACCGAGGATTTAGTTCTTACTTAGCCTACTCTAGAGTTTCTGAATTTAACAGATGTCTGGCTTGGAAAGCATACTACTGGAACACGCTTGCCCCAAGTTTCATCATACCGGTTGTGTATACGTGTGCCCATTAAGCCTGTAATGCCGAGTAACTTGGCCGGCCGCCAACCCACATTGCTTTCCTTCATGTACAACAACTAACGTGAACAGAATGAGAAGCTACAGGTGGGTAGGCGGCCGGACCAGCGTCACGACGATGAACGTGTTACGCTACACGTTACACGAAGCTTATGCTCCGCTGGCTTGCTGAGCGTCCACAACGGCAATAGCGGCCATATTCACAATTTCGCGTACCGACGCGCCAAGCTGCAGGATGTGCACGGGTTTGCGCATACCCATCAGCACTGGTCCTATTACTTCGGCGCCACCTATTTCCTGTAGCACCTTATAGGCAATGTTGCCGGAAATAACGTTCGGGAAAATCAACGTATTGGCGCCTCCCTTTTCGGCCAGAATCGAGAACGGGTATTGCTCTTGTAGCAATTGCGGGTTGAGGGCCGTGTTGGCTTGCATCTCGCCGTCCAGAATCAGGTCGGGGTAGCGGGCTTTGGCTAGTTCGGTGGCCCGCCGAGCCTTGTCGGGCAGCGTGCCAGGGTTGGAGCCGAAGTTGGAATAGCTGATAACGCCCACCCGCGGTTCGGTTCCGAAGAAGCGTACCGCTTGCGCCGTAAGGCCAATAATGTCCACCATTTCCTCGGCCGTTGGGTCGATGTTGACAGTGGTATCGGCGAAGAAGTACGGGCCTTTCTTGTGCTGAATGATGTACATCGAAGCCACCCGCTTTACGCCGTCTTCTACGCCTATTACTTGCAGCGCGGGCACAATGCTTTTGCTGTAATCTTTGGTAAGACCCGTAATAAAGGCGTCGGCGGCACCGGTTTCTAGCATCATTGAGCCGTAGTAGTTCCGCTCGCGCATCAGGCGGCGACTTTCGTAGAGCGTAATGCCACGGCGCTGGCGCTTCTGGTACAGGAGCACGGCATACTCTTCGCGTTGCGCATCTTCTTCCAGAATATCGATAATCTCGCAGCCGCTCAAGTCCAGGTTGTTGGCTTGCGCAATGGACGCAAGTTTTTCACGCGCCCCCAACAGAATTGGGCGGGCAATGCCTTCGTCGTGCAGGATAGTAGCGGCCTTCAGAATCTTATAGGTATCGGCTTCTGCAAATACCACGCGCTTGGGGTTGGTACGGGCCGACGACGTAATCCGGTTCATCAGCTTCTGGTTCACGCCCAACCGCCCGCGCAATTCGTCTTCGTAGGCAGCCCAATCCTCCACGTCGCGCCGGGCCACACCGCTTTCCATGGCCGCCCGCGCAACGGCGGGGCTCACGGCTGTAATCAGGCGCGGGTCCAGGGGCTTCGGAATCAGATAGGTACGTCCGAAAGCCAGCGTGTTGTCGCCGTAGGCCCGGTTTACCATATCGGGCACGGGCTCTTTGGCTAGTTCGGCCAAAGCTTGCACGGCGGCCAGCTTCATAGCTTCGTTGATTTCGGTGGCCCGCACATCCAGCGCGCCACGGAAGATATATGGGAAGCCAAGCACGTTATTTACTTGGTTGGGGTGGTCGGAGCGCCCCGTAGCCATAATGATGTCGGGCCGCGTAGCCATGGCCAGATCGTAGGCGATTTCCGGGTTGGGGTTTGCCAGCGCAAACACAATGGGGTTGTCGGCCATGCGCAGCAGCAGGTCAGCAGGCAGCACGTTAGCCGCCGATAGCCCTAAAAATACATCAGCCCCTTCCATAGCCTCCGCCATGGTGCTGATGGAGCGCGTGGTAGCAAAGTGCATTTGCAGCGGGGCCAAATCGGTGCGGGCCTCGTTGATGATGCCATCCTTGTCGAACACCACCACATTTTTCAGTTGCAGGCCCAATGCCAGGTACAGCCGCAAACACGACACCGCCGCCGCGCCCGCGCCACTAACCACTACTTTGATTTTCTTGATGTCTTTCCCGACTATATCCAGCGCGTTCAGCAGTGCTGCAGAGGTAATGATGGCCGTTCCGTGCTGGTCGTCGTGCATGAGCGGGATGTTCATCTTCTCGCGCAGCTCGGTTTCGATGCGGAAGCACTCCGGGGCTTTAATATCTTCTAAGTTGATACCGCCAAACGTAGGCTCCAAGGCCTTTACGATGCGGATAAACTCGTCGGGGTCGGTTGCGTCAATCTCGATATCGAAGCAGTCGATACCCGCAAATTTCTTGAACAGTACGCCCTTGCCTTCCATCACCGGCTTCGACGCTTCGGGCCCGATATTGCCCAGCCCGAGCACGGCGGTACCGTTGCTGATAACGGCTACCAGGTTGCCCTTGGCGGTGTATTTATATACGTCGTCTTTGTTGGCAGCAATAGCTAGGCAGGGCTCTGCTACACCTGGTGAATAGGCCAAGGCCAAGTCGAGCTGGGTGCTGACGGGCTTGGTAGGAACCACTTCAATTTTGCCGGCGGGATTTTGGGCGTGGTAATCGAGGGCGTCCTGTTTGTTGATTTTGAGCATGAGAATTTCTTGGGTGAGAAAGCCGCATCTGGGGCTACGGCTCAGGCAAGTTGGGGCGAAATCAGCCGGAATCAAAGTTTAAGCAGCTTGCTACACCTAAAGCAAGGGGGTGCGCAGTAAGCAATTCAGACCTTGCTAAAGCTAAATCAAAAGGCGAAAGCAAGGTGAGCAAGTTGCTGCCTAGGCCCCTACCCCTCCCTTTGCCCTTGCTTTCGCCCTTCGAACCCTAGCAACACCTCATTAACAAGTTAGCATTACCTAGGCTTGCCGGCACCTATCGTATAGGCTGCTTGCAAGCCGAACTTTCAAGTGCTGCTTTTTATTCTGCTGAACTACTTGCGCACTTAGCATATCCTGCTTCGCATTCCAACTTCTTCAACTTAAGAAAACAGCAATGGTTTGTTGCCGCTATGTCCGTCTAGAGCAACAGCAGCTTTCAAGACTCTCGTGGTTCACCTAGCGGCAATTGCTTCTAGCAGAGCACAAGCTTTTTATTGAACAGAAGGTAGCTTATATTGTAATAGTTATATTTCACAACAAGCTGCACACTATCCTAAATCATCAATTCTATATTTATAGACAAGAAAATATAAGGTACAGGCAGCTAGAGAAAAGCGTATTTGGCAGTATAGTGAGAACGTTCCCGGCAACGATTGCATAAATAAAGAAATGCGCTATCTTCTTAATGCAGTAGCATTCAGTTAAAATTAGTAAACCAAATAATAAGCTGACAATCCAAATTGTGCTGCTGGTTTAATCTTGAAATGTGCGGGGTTATTGAATTCAACGGAAAACCCTAAACCAAGACCAACAGTCCAATTGCCGAAAGGCCTTTAAGCTTGTTTTCAAATTTCCCACGGTTACTTCTAAAATGATGAAAAAACAACTACTGCTGTGGCCGCTAATGATCTGTGCGGCATCGACAGCGTGGGCTCAGCAGCAACGGCGCATTTCCGGCGTTGTGAAATCCGAAAAAGGTGAAGGGCTTCCCGGGGTAACCGTGGTAGTAAAGGGTTCAACTGCTGGCGCTTCCACTAACAGTGATGGCACCTTCTTGATAACACTGCCCGCTACCGAAACCAACCCGACCATTCGTGTGAGCTACATCGGCTACGTATCCCAGGATATACCAGTGGGCGGCAAGGAGCAAGTAAACGTGACCTTGTTGGAGGATACGCAAACCTTGAAGGACGTTGTAGTAATCGGCTACCAGGAAGTACCCCGGAGCGAAGTGACTGGGGCAGTATCTTCCGTTGGGGCTGCTCAAATCAAAGATATCCCTGTAAACTCGGCCGCAGAAGCACTAACTGGGCGTTTGGCGGGGGTGCAGCTTACTCCTTCCGAAGGCCAGCCTGGCTCCGACGTGCAGATTCGGGTGCGGGGTGGTGGCTCGATAACGCAAGACAACTCGCCACTCTATGTGGTAGATGGGGTGCAAGTAGAGAATGCCTTGCAGGTTATTTCTCCACAGGACATTCAGTCAGTTGACGTGCTGAAAGACGCTGCAGCTACAGCTATCTACGGAGCCCGCGGCGCCAACGGGGTTGTTATCATTACGACGAAAGGTGGAAGGGAGGGGAAAACAACTGTTACCTACAACGGCTTTGCTGGCTTTCGCCGCATCACTAAAACATTAGATGTACTGCAGCCTGCTGATTATGTGGATTACGCGTACGAAAAAGCTACTATCTCAGGCGGCTCAGCACTACAGTCCTTTAAGAGCCGGTTTGGTAGCACCACGTTCCGAGACGTACGAGACTACTCCCAAGTACAAGGCTATGACACGCTCGGACTTGCCCGTAGTGCTGACTTTATCGATTGGCAAGACAAAGTATTTGGCCGCGATGCTTTCCAGCAAACTCACAACCTAACAGTGGCTGGAGGCTCTAAAGGGACCACGTACTCATTGAGCTTAACCCGCAACGACGAAGACGGTATCCAAATCAATTCCGGCTTCACACGTAACCTGCTCAACTTCCGTTTTGACAATAAGGCTAGTGACAAGTTCCACTTCGGTTTCGGCACCCGACTTACCGACCAAGTGAATATTGGCGCGGGCACTTCGAACCAAGGCAATGGCTCAACCACAAACACACGCCTACGCAATACCATCGTATACCAGCCACTGCTCACTGCCAATCAAGCAGCATCTGGTATTAATATTGACGAAAATCCTGACGACGAGTTCTTTAGCTCATCTGGCTCACTATCGAACCCGGTACTAACCATCAACAACGAATACCGCCGCGACCGGCGCCGAGTGTTCAACTTGAGCGGCAACGCTACTTATAACTTCACGAAGGACTTCGCCTTTCGAACAACTATTGGTTTCGACAACACTAATGGCCGCGTTGAGAATTTCAATGGTCAATACTCGCCTACTATCCGGCAGTTCTCCAACCTACCTTTCGTGTCAATTAACACGGGGCAGTCGGTAACTTTTAATAACTCTAACGTTCTGACTTATAGCTTCAAGAAAGAGAAGCACTCCCTGGATGCGTTGTTAGGACAAGAGATATATTACCGCCGGAACGCATTCCTGAACGTCAACAGTTACTACTTGCCGTTGACTGTATCAGTGGAACGGGCTCTCGACAACATTGCTCAACGCGACCCTAGTGCCCCTAGTACACCCCAGCCAGCACCTGTTACTGGTGTAGGCGAAAACTCGCGCTTGCTTTCGGGCTTCGGTCGTCTGAACTACTCGTTCGACGACAAATACCTGTTCACATTTACGTTCCGTGCTGACGGCTCTTCCAAGTTCAAGGGTGACAACCGAGTTGGCTATTTCCCCGCCGCCTCAGCCGCTTGGCGCATCTCACGTGAGTCATTTATGCAACCATTTGAGTCGCTGGTTTCAGATTTAAAGCTCCGCTTAAGCCATGGTCTATCGGGTAATAACCGAATCAACGACTTCCTCTATGACCCATTGTTTGGTATCTTATCCGGCACGGTAGGTGGCAACCCAGTAAATACTTACTACGCGCTGAATAATGTACTGACGCCAGGTGTAGCAGCCACTTCATTGGCTAACCCTGGTTTGAAGTGGGAAACAACTACGTCGAGCAACGTGGGCTTGGATATAAGCTTACTCAACAACCGAGTGCAGTTTACCGCCGACGTATACTACAACAAAACCAAGGATCTGCTACTCGACTTGGCTATTCCAGCCACAACGGGTTATGCTACGCAGCAAATCAACCGCGGCTCCACTTCTAACCGCGGCTTAGAATTACAAGCTACGGGTACGGTAATTCAGGGAACAAATTTCTCGTGGACAGCCAATGCCAACATGTCGTTCAACCGAGGCCGAGTGGAAAGCTTAGGTGGCGTAGACGCTTTGCCGCCGCAGTATTCGGGTTGGGCTAGTACGGCCATCACAGCTGATTATCTGGTACAGGTAGGCCAGCCAGTGGGCCAGATGTACGGGTACGTAACTGATGGTTTCTATACGGCCGATGATTTCACTGGCTATGTCAATGGGCAATGGGTACTTAAGTCAGATATACCCTCTGACCGCGGTGTAACGGGTTTCAGCGGTGCTGGCCAGCAAGTAACGCCAGGCACTATCAAGCTGAAAGACATTAACGGCGACGGTGAGGTAACGGCTGCTGACCGCACTGTTATTGGCAATGCCAACCCCAAATTCACTGGCGGCCTGAACCAGCAGTTCACATATAAGAGCTTCGATGCCAGTATATTCCTGAACTGGGTGTATGGCAACGACATCTACAACGCTAACAAGATTGAGCTGACCTCTTACACTGCTAATACTCAGCTTAGCAATGGGCTGAGCATCATGAAGGACCGTTACCGTACTATCGATGAAAATGGAGTAATTATTACAGATCTGGAAACTACACGCCGGGTCAATCAGAACGCCAAAATTTGGTCGCCGCAACGCACTCTGTTCCCGCACTCTTGGGCCATTGAAGATGGTTCATTCCTGCGTGTAAACAACATTACGATTGGCTACACATTACCCAAGAAGTTCACAATGCGCGCTAAAGTGCAGCAGTTGCGCTTCTACGTGACGCTGAACAATATTTACACCTTCACTAACTACAGCGGCTTCGACCCAGAGGTTAATACTCGCCGCTCGTCACCGTTAACTCCTGGTGTTGATTATGCTGCTTATCCGCGCAGCAAGGCCTTCCTAGCAGGCTTGAACCTCACTCTCTAGTGCTCCATTCAGACCTTCACATGAAACGTATAATTCGCTCCACCTTTGCTGCCCTCTGTATTGCCTGCTTGGCAAGCGTAACATCGTGCAACTACCTGGATGTTGAGCCTACATCAATTGAAACTTCCGAATCCGTATTTAGTACGGTAAGCGGCGCTTATAATGCGGTTATTGGGGCCTACGCTCCAATGGCTGGCGATGTGGCTTACGGTAACCGCATCAGCGGCTATTTTCCTTACGACTCCGAAGATTTCCTGAACTCGCCAACTGGCGATGATGCTGGTGAAGGACGGCGTGGTATTGCGCGCTACAATGCCAGCGTAACCAATACTGATGTGCGCAATGCCTGGAACGCTATGTATCGGGGTATTGAGCGGTGCAACATTTGCATTAAATACATTCCAAGTATGGAACAGTACCAGGCCGGTACCGATCAGCTTGTTATACAGCGACTGTATGGCGAAGCCCTTACACTACGCGCGCAATATTATTTCGAATTGATCCGCAACTGGGGCGATGTGCCAGCTCCCTACGAGCCAACCGTAACGGGCCAAGATTTTAATATACCGCGCACCGACCGTAATGCTATTCTCGATAAGATGCTTTCAGATTTGGACTTGGCTGAGAAGCTAGTACCATGGCGCTCGACAGTAGCCGCCGATGAGCGCATTACGAAAGGGGCTGTTAAAGCTCTGCGCGCACGCCTCGCGCTATACCGCGCTAGCTACTACTTCGATCCCAAAACCTCACGTATGGAGCGCGCTCCTGACTACAAACAGTTCTACGATACGGTGCGTACAGAGTGCCGAGAGTTAATGGCTCAACGTAGTGAGCATTCCCTGAACACTAGTTTTGAAGAGTCCTTCCGTGCAATTGCCGAATACCGACGCGATGCTGCCAACGAAATACTATTTCAGGTGGCCATGGGCGGTACTGTCAATGGCTCAACTACTGATAGCAAGTTAGGATATTTCAATGGCCCGCGGGTAACAGCTACTTCCTCAGCCTATGGCACGACCACGCAAGGAGCCATCGTGGTACAACCCACTTACTTCTACGCCTTCGCGCCAAACGATCTGCGCCGCGACGTAACTATTGCGCCCTACTCTATCGATGCTACGCCCAAGCGGGTTCCTACTACGCTGATTAGTGCCTATGACGGTAAGTTTCGTCGGGAATGGAGCAATAATACTTCGCTGAAAGCAGGTGCATCTCAAAGCTTGCAATATAATTGGCCTCTGATTCGCTTCTCAGATGTGTTGTTGATGTTCGCTGAGGCCGAAAATGAATCATTAGGAGCTCCTTCAACTGCTGCACAAACTGCTTTGCAAGAAGTTCGCCGCCGTGCTTACACTGGCAACGCACCAGCCGCACCTGCTAGCTATGGAGCCTTTCGCACTGCCGTTATGGATGAGCGCAATTTCGAATTTGGTGGTGAGGGTATCCGCAAATATGACCTGATTCGCTGGAACATGTTAGGCACTAAGTTTCAGCAAATTAAGACTACATTACGTGATTGGATTGATAGCACTCCTAACGATAACATTCCCCAGTATGTCTACTACACTACAACTGGTCCCACATTCCCGCCCGTAAACTCCTATTATGGCCCCTCACCAACGACCACGCCAACAGGTACTACCCGCGTTAACTGGCGACTAAGCATTGTTGAGGCTCGTATTCTTGACATTGCCTCAAGTTTCACAGAAGCACGCCAATTGCTGCCTATCCCAGCCGAAGCACGCAACACTAACTCACTTCTGACGCAGAATCCAGGTTATCCACAGTAAAAATTTGCTTCAGGCTTTACGACCATACGGTCTATAATTAGCTATCTAGCTAAAGGATTTAGAAACACAAAGGCCCCAACCTTCTAGAGATTGGGGCCTTTGTGTTTCTACCCCATTTCTGTTTTCCTGCTTCGGAAGCCCTGACACTACAGGAGAGTGCCCTCAATCTGGCTGCTCATTTTTACTGGCACCCTTTGGTCACGGCACCGAATGAGTTAATACAAAGCTTGAAAGTGGTTCATTTAGAGTTTCCAATAACTTCGGGCGCAGCTAAAGGCCAAATGACTGCACGCATAGTTCATTCTTTCACGTAGCAAACCGAATCCATCCGTTATGTTCAGTTTATCTGGGAAGAAGGCAGTTATTACAGGCGGTGGCAGCGGCATTGGTAAAGCCATTGCGCTGATGTTTGCCGCGCAGGGAGCCGAGGTGCATATTATAGAGCTAAATGCAACTGCCGGCGAGCAAGTGGTAGCCGAAATACAGGAAGCAGGCGGCCGTGCCACTGTACACAGTGCCGACATCAGCCAGCAAGCTCAGGTCTTGCCCATCTTCAGCCATATTGGCCCGCTCGATATTTTGGTCAACAACGCGGGTATCGCGCACGTGGGCAACTTGGAAAACACGACGGAAGCGGACTTCGACCGAATCTACAATGTGAATGTGAAGGGCGCCTACAACTGCTTGTATACTGCCGTTCCGCAACTGAAAGCCAACGGCGGGGGCGCCATTGTGAACTTGGCTTCTATTGCCGCCTTGGTAGGCATCAGCGACCGGTTTGCGTACTCGATGAGCAAGGGCGCCATCTTCGCCATGACCTTGTCGGTGGCCCGCGACTATTTGGCGCACAACATCCGGTGCAACAGTATCTCGCCGGCGCGCGTGCATACCCCTTTCGTCGATGGGTTTATTGCCAAAAACTATGCGGGGAAAGAGCAGGAAATGTTCGACAAGCTTTCGCGCAGCCAGCCCATCGGGCGCATGGGCACCCCCGACGAAGTAGCGGCCTTGGCCCTCTACCTCTGCTCCGACGAAGCTGGTTTTGTAACCGGCTGCGACTACCCCTTGGACGGCGGCTTCACCAAACTCAATAACTGACTGTGGCTTGCTAGCTTTCAGCGGCTAGCCTCTGCCTAGCAGGCAGCTCAACCCTTACCCTCCATCACCAACCAAACCTCATGAAACTAATTCGCTACGGCCAGCCAGGCCAAGAGAAGCCAGGTGTGATACTGCAAGACCAACTAGTTGACGTATCCGCTTTCGGGGAAGATTATACCGAGGCTTTCTTTGCCACCGATGGCTTAAGCCGACTGGCAGATTTCGTGCAGGCCAATGCCGGTCAGTTGCCTGCTGTTGCGGCGAGTGAGCGGTTAGGGTCGCCCGTGGCACGGCCTTCCAAAATCGTGTGCGTGGGGCTGAACTATGCCGACCACGCCCGGGAAACCGGCGCTACGCCACCAGCCGAACCGGTGCTGTTTTTCAAATCAACTACAGCGCTTGTTGGTCCAAACGATAATATCATGATTCCCAAAAACTCAACTAAAACCGACTGGGAAGTGGAGTTGGCGGTGGTGATAGGCAAGCGCGCTTCTTACGTGGAAGAAGTTGATGCGCTCGACTATGTTGCGGGCTACACGCTGCACAACGACGTGTCGGAGCGGGAGTTTCAACTGGAGCGCAGCGGCACCTGGGACAAGGGCAAAGGTTGCGACACGTTTGCGCCTGTTGGGCCATTTCTGGCCACGCCCGACGAAGTGGGTGACGTAGACAATCTGCGCCTGTGGCTGAGCGTAAACGGCGAGATGATGCAGGATGGCACCACGGCCAACCTCATTTTCCGCATTCCATTTCTGGTTTCTTACATCAGCCAGTTTATGACCTTGCTGCCCGGCGACATTATCTCAACGGGGACGCCAGCTGGAGTAGGCCTGGGCTTTAAGCCGCCCGTGTACCTGAAGCCAGGCGACGTAGTAGAACTCGGCATTGATGGGCTTGGCACCTCGCGTCAAGAATTGGTAGCTTATACTAAGAGCTAGGTTTCAAGCATCTGTTTTCATGCGGCAGCCACTCAACTTATTGAAGGCTTAGTGGCTGCTTCAGCAAGAAACATTGTGCTGCGTATCGACTGGCGCCGTTTTTCGCGTTGACTTGAAAGCTGCTCCTCGCATTTGGAAGCGTTATGTTTGGCCGTAATCAAGTCGGACTGATGGCCAAAGCCTCGCGAGGGCACAGCTATGGAGGTTTGCCCCGCATCTGTGGTTATTTAGTACTCATCTGCTTGGTCTTGGAAGTATGGACTTACAATTGCGCAACAAAGTCATCATCGTAACAGGTGGCGCCAAGGGTATTGGCGAAGGTATTTCGCGGGTACTGGCTGCCGAGGGAGCTATTCCGGTGGTAATAGGCCGCAATGCCAACGACAACGAGACACTGGTAGCATCGGTGGTTGCGGCCGGGGGACAAGCCGGCTACGTGACGGCTGAGCTGTCCGACCCGGCGGAGTGCGAGCGGGCGGTGCAGGCCGTGGTTGCGCAGTTTGGCCGCATCGATGGGCTCGTCAACAACGCGGGGGTGAATGATGGAGTAGGATTAGAAAACGGTAATTACCAAGCCTTCATGCAGAGCTTGCACCGCAACGTAGTGCATTATTATCTGATGGCTCACTACGCTTTACTGGAGTTAAAAAAGTCGCGCGGCGCTATTCTTAATATTACCTCGAAGACGGCCGAAACTGGCCAGGGTAACACGTCGGCTTACGCGGCTGCCAACGGCGGGCGCAATGCCCTCACGCGCGAGTGGGCCGTAGAACTACTTAAATATGGTATTCGAGTGAATGCCGTGGTGGTTGCCGAATGCTGGACGCCCGCCTACGAAACCTGGATTAAGACCCTACCCGACTCGGAGGGAAAACTGCGCGAAATCACGGCCAAGATTCCACTGGAAAATCGCATGACTACGGCCGAGGAAATTGCTAACACCACTGCCTTCCTGTTGTCGGCCTGCTCTAGTCATACCACAGGCCAAATCATCCACGTCGATGGGGGCTACGTACACCTCGACCGGGCTTTGGCTAATGCTTAGTTGAAAGAACTTCAGCAATAAGGTCAAGTGGAGTGGTAAGCTGGAGCCACCAAGCGAGGGGCACTAGTTTTCGCAGGAGTAGTAAGCTTCGTGGGAAGCACGCCTTGCTTATTGAATAGCGCAACGACCAACAAGCTTTGCTACTTTCAACGCATGGAAACTTCTCACACGTTTCAGGCCCTGCTGGAGCCCGGCGGGCCGAGCTTCATGCCGACGCAAATTGTGGTTGTGCCACCGCTGGTGGTGGAAGCATTGGGTGGTAAGACAATAAAGCGAGTGGTAGGCACCATCAACAATTATCCGGTGCGGCGTGGGCTGCTGCCGCTACCGGGCGGTGGGCGCTACCTGATGATCAACAAAGACATGTGTCAGGCAGCCGGGGTGCAACTTGGCCAGCACGTCACGCTTTGTCTGGCGCCCGATCCGAATCCGGAGGCAGTTGATTTGCCCGAGGAGCTACTGGAAGCTTTAGCGACTTGGCCCGAGGCTGAAACGGGGTTCAATACCTACTCAGCCAGCCACCGCCGCGCTATGGCGCAACACATAGCTACTGCCAAGCAGGCCGAGACTCGAGCGCGGCGGGCAGTGGAACTGGCCGAGCGCCTAGCCAATGGTCGGCATCCTTTCCGGAAGTCGTAGGCACTGGAGCGCGGGAAAGCACGCTACCAAAGCTCAGCTCTACGTACTGATACCCTGGCCGCGCGAAACCAACGGTTCGGGGTGGCTATCGGTATAGACTTATGCGACGCTGGCCGATTACCGGCTGACGGCCGGAGCATGAGCCGCTACCTTTAAAGTACGTATTTACCATCCGCTCCATGCCCCTGTTTACTTTTCGTCAGGCTCAAACCTTTCTGCTTCATGCCCTTGCCTGGATGCTGCTCGGGATGCTGCTCGTGTTGCAGCCGCCGGGGCGGCTTCCTCAAACGCAATTTTACCTGCTGCAAGCGGCGCTTTTTGTTGTGTCGCTGGGCGTGTTTTACCTCAACGTTTATTGGGCCGTGCCACGGCTGCTATACGGGCGGCGGCTACTTAGCTACGGAGCATTTTTGGTAATAGTGGTGCTAGGCGTGGCGCTGCCCTACCGCCAATTGCAGAACGAACTGGAAAAACGCTACCGTACGCAACGTCTTAACGCAAACTTTGCCCCGCCCAACTCGGATTTT
This sequence comes from Hymenobacter sp. YC55, assembly GCF_029433095.1. Lineage (GTDB taxonomy): Bacteria > Bacteroidota > Bacteroidia > Cytophagales > Hymenobacteraceae > Hymenobacter. The sequence continues at coordinate 639,791 of NZ_JARNTX010000002.1, read as the reverse complement.
CATCGGCCCGGGCCACCACCTAATGGAAGAGGCCGCCGTCCGGGCGACTTGCGGCGCTGGGGCTGGCGGCAAGACTGGGTGAACCCGGCGGTGATGCTTTCCACGCTCCTGGTACTGGGCTTGGGCACCAGTGTAGCGGCCGTGCAACGCGGGCAGCGAGAAGCACAGATCCGGCAGGCTCTGGAGCAGGAAAAACTCTCAACCGAGTTGGCGTGGCTGAAAGCACAAATCAACCCGCATTTCTTCTTCAACACGCTCAACAACATCTACGCCCTCACGCTACTCGACGGCGACCAGGCCCGAGACGCCATCCACCGGCTTTCGCGCATGATGCGCTACGTGCTCTACGACACGCAGAACGGCACAGCCCCTCTCAGCCAGGAACTGCTCTTCGTGCGCGACTACATCGACCTAATGCAGTTGCGCCTTACCGACAATGTGCAGGTGGCGTATGAAACGCCGGACATAGTCCACGAGGCCCCCATTGCACCTATGCTCTTGCTCACGTTCATAGAAAATGCGTTTAAGCACGGCGTTAGTGCCTTGGCGCCTAGCCACATCCGCATTGTGGTACGGCAGCCAACTCCCCAAACGCTCGACGTGGAGGTGCGCAACTCGGTTTTCGATGACCGCCCGTTGGCACTCGATGAAAACCAGGGCATCGGGCTGGCCAACACGCGCCGCCGCTTGGCGCTGCTTTACCCCGACCGGCACACCCTGACCGTAACCCCACGCACGCCCGAGCACGAATACTATGTGCACCTCACCCTCTCTCTGCAGCCATGAAACTCAATTGCATTGCCGTTGACGACGAACCGTTAGCGCTTAAGTTGGTAGGCCATTTTATTGAACAAACGCCCTTTCTTAACTTGGTTGGCAGCTACGGCAGCGCGGTAGCTGCCCTGCGGGGCTTGCAGCAGCAAACCACGCCGGTCGATTTGCTGTTCCTTGATATTCAGATGCCTGACCTGAACGGTTTGGAACTGGCCCGGGTGCTGGTCCGGGAACCGGGCCAGCCCGGCCCGCGGGTGGTATTCACCACGGCATTCAACCAATATGCAGTGGAAGGCTACAAAGTAGATGCGCTGGATTATTTGCTTAAGCCGTTCACCTACGAAGAGTTCTTGCGGGTAGCCAACAAAGCCAAATCGTACGCGGAATTGAGCCAGCCTGTGAGCCAACCCGCTGCCCCGGCTCCCGCCGCACCCCCCGATGCCCCCGACGACTACCTCTACCTGAAGGTGGAATACCAGCTAGTGCGCGTGCCCTTCCACGATATTCTATACATCGAGGGGCTCAAGGATTACGTGAAAGTGTACCGGCAGAGCGAGCCAAAACCATTGCTTTCCCTGACTAGCTTAAAAACACTGGAAGAGCGCCTACCGCCGCGGCAGTTCATGCGCATTCACCGCTCCTATATTGTAGGGCTCAACCACATTGCGTCAATCGGCCGGGGCACGGTGCATATCGGCACCGAAACCATTCCCGTCAGCGACAGTTACCGCGAAGCCTTCGACCAATTCGTCAGTCGCTGGAAGTAATATCCTTAATGCAAAGCATCCGCTTCGCTTTGGCATGAAACCAGCGCGGAGCGGATGGTTTTTGTTACTTCTCTAAAGGAAAGGATAGAGCAGCCTGCTTTTTAAAGTACGCTTTAGGCTAAGCTGGCGTGCGGGGTCATTAACTGCTTTTGCAACTCGACGACTACCAGTAAGGCGTTGTTGCTGAGTGCTTCGACCTCCACTTCTTCGGTATCCCACAAAGCCAAGCCATCTTTTTCGTGCAGCAGCCGGCCTTGCACTTCGAAGGCACCAGCCAGCACAAATGCAAAGAACGACGCTTGGTTTTCAAGACGATACACCACTTCCTGACGTCCCGCAAAGCGGCCTATATGCACGGCAAAAGGAAGCGTCAAGCCAGCTTCGCTGCCGGGCACAATCGGGATTAGCTGGTTTTCAACGGCCGACAACTGAAATGCAAACACCTGGCTACCAACTTGCTCTATAGGTCGCTCGGCTTTCACCCACAACTGCAGAAAAGTAACCAGTTCCGTTTCGTACGGATTGGTTAGCTGCACCGTGGTATTGGCAGGCACTGTTAGCAGCTGGAGTTGCTCTACTCCTACGGTGGCGCTACCGGCCGTAGTAGTTGCCACCAGTTCACCAATTACCGGAAGCAGCAGGATATAAGAAGCTTGCTCGGCAGTGTATTCGAGGTGCCGCCCACCGCCTAGCGTTTCCTCGTTTACAACGTACAGATTTTCAAAAGGCTCCTTATGCTTGTGCACATACGCCTTGAAGTTGAACGTGCTGTAGCAGCGAAACTCACTGCTTTCAACAAGCCCCCGCTGGTCTGCTACAAAGATCTTACCCGGTGTCTGCTGGATCATACTGATGCTGGCGTGGCTGTGCGAGAAGCCAATTTCTACCAGTAGCCTCTTGCAGAAGTACTTACCTCCTTCGGATATACTACCGGCCTAGCTGATTGGATAGGTGAATTTCGCCCGCTCCTTTCACTGCACTCTGCTTCAATCGACAGCTAACAGCTCTGAATCGACGGATTGGCTACCGCAGCAATAGTGCCGCCTTTGGAGTTACACTTTGCCTTAGCCGTCGAACAACTAGATGGTAAATAACTCACCTCACAGCTTCGGAGCACCGACATTATAGCCGAATGCTGAACGCCAAGGGCTCCACTATCAATTCCTGCGTGTAGGTATTCACTACCACGCGCACGCCGGCTTCTAGGGGTGTGCGTAGCCGCAGCACGTTGAACAGCACCGATGTATCGAGGCCCACGTTGCGGTAGTCCCGCTCACCGGAAATACCTACGCTTCGGCCCTGAGCTACATCCAGGAACCCATTGGCTCGTATGCGCTGCACGTACAGCCAGCGTCCCACCGACCAGTGCATGTAAGCCACAGGCAGGTAATAGTCCACAGAAGCGGCGCGCATCCTATCGAAGCTCACGTAGCCTTCGCCCCGCGGGAATGAAACGGCCGCTGCAAACTGGTATTGGCGCTGCTGCTGCCATTGGTAGCCGGCCCGTAGCCGCAGCGCGTGGTGTTTGGCCAACCCCGGCAGATACACACTGGCTTGCCCCGCCCACTGCCGGGCATCCAGGCCGGTGCCGAAGGGCGTTAGGCGGGACGTAAGTAGCAACGAGCCGCCCCACCGCGGCGCTACGTCACGGGCGCTAAGCCGCAGTTGGCGCGCATAGCTAAGCGTGGTTTGCACGGCGTGTACGGGTCGGTTAGGACCAGGCTCACTGCGCGAGCGGACCGGCAAGTCGTAGTCGCTCACCCGCTCGTGCAGGTAGTAGCTACTGAGCGTCAGGGCTTCCAGGTATTTCGAGCGGGTGAGCGTGAGGGGCAAGCGCAAACCAGCCGTTAGGCGGGTGTAGCGCCATTGGTCGCGCCGAAGGCTATCGAGGGGCTGACCCGGCCCCCGGGCTCGGTCGATGTACCGGGCCGCATTGCGGCCACCGTACGTGACATCGGCATCTAGCACCGGGTATTGCCCTTGGTAGCTCAAGCCGCCAAAGACGGCGCCAGTACGCTCGGTTTGGTCGTAGGTCAGACCCGCAATGGCTTGCGTAGTACTGAGCACATCCTGCGAACGAACGCCTAGGCTAACGCTATTGCCAGACGGATTTTGCACCACGCCCCAGCCAAACACATTGAAGGCATTGCGGAGCACCGAGTATGGCCGCGTGGGGTAGTTGCGCGCTGTATCGGCGGGGGCGGTACCGGCGAGCAACGGCAGCAAAGTAGTTGCACCCGGCTCCTGCGCAGTCAAGGCTGTGGCATAGGGGCCAGGCACGGCGGTAGTAGCCGTTGGGACCAGGAGCCAAGCGCCGGGGTTGAGCGTCATTTCCACCACCCGGGCCCCGGTGGCACGGTAGTCGTGGAAGGCCAAGTGGCTTCCATCTGGCGCGGGTGCCGCATGGTAGGCCCCCAACGGCCGGGAAGTTACCTGATAGGTTTGGCCGGTGCCGGTATGCACGGCGTACACATTGTCGATGCCCGACTGCGGCGAGTTGTAAAGCACGTATTCGCCCCAGGGCTGCGGATTGCTGACATTCACGTTGGCCACGGGCAGCAAGGCGCGGGCCGCCCCGGTAGCCGGGTCGAGCAGTTCCAAGGTTTTGCCAGCGGGCTTCAGCGTCACGGCCACTATACGCTGGCCGTCGGGCGTCCAGTGGGGCTGTTGGTAGAAGTCGTTCTGCGGGTTGGGCAAGATGTTCAGCACGGCGCCGGTGCGGGCATCAAGCACCGACAGCGAATGGTGGTAACTGGAATCGGTTTCGACGGCAACCAGCCGCGTACCGTCCGGCGACAACGATGCGGCGGTGTAGCGGTGGTGCCGGCCCACCCGTGCTACTTGCCCAGTGGCTAAGTCCAGCACTTTTAGCTCGGAGTAGATGCGCTGCCTCCAACGCGCATCAAATCGATATTCTGGCCACACCACTTTTCCCCCACCCACCGACAACATTTCCGGCAGATTCAGAGGTCCCAGCACGTACAGCTTCCGCTCCTTCCCGGTTTTCGTTGAAAGCAGCACCAATTGCGCGATATCGCCGAGCCCGGTCTTCAGAGCTACTACGGTGCTGTCGTTAACGTACTGCGGGTATTGATACTGCGTAAACACCCGGCCTTGGTATTGCCCAGCCAAGTCTCGTGCCTCGGTGAGCTTCAAGTCCTGCTGCTGCGCTTGCCACGTCGAATCGAGGTTGGCCATGGTGCGGGTGTAGAGCTGCTCTACCCGCAGGCCGGTGGTGCGACGCAAACTGTTGGAAAACGAGAACGGGTAGAATGGAAACCGGTTGTAGCGCGTTAGCACCCGCTCCCACACATCGGCCCCGTAGCGAGTCTTGGCGTACGAAGTCAGATAATACCCTAGCACGTACCAGTCGGGCACGTAGTCGCGCAACGAGCCGTTGGCGGCTTTCTGATAGTTATAGCGCAGCCCGGCCAGCCGGTTGGCGCGCATTCCTACTCCGAATTCCGGGATGCGTCCGCGGCCACTGCGCGTCAGGGCGGTTTCGGTGCCCACGGCATCGCCCTCGAAAAACCACTGCGGCAACCCCACGGCCGCTACGCCAAGCGCGCCATCACCGAGGAGCGGACCCAGCAGCCGGCCAATGCCTTGCCGGCCTTTCTCGAATTGCCCAACGTGCCGGTACTCGTGCACCACCAGCTGGTCGAGCCAGTCGTTGGTGCCCAAGCCCATACCCTGCTCGGGCGTGGCGTAGAACTCGGCGTGGCGCGGCAGAAAAGTTACAAACCCGTTACTCACACTGGTGCGCGTTTGCAGCACCACCGAAATGGGCCGCGGATTCACGCCGAGCGTGGCGGCGCCGGGGCCGTGCACCTGCTCTAGCCGTTGCGCCGTGCGTTGGGCGGCCGCTTCAAAGCCCACTGGATACAACACCCGAAAGTGTGGCGTCTGGATTTGCTGCCAGTGCAAGGAGGGTGGGTTTTGGTCGAGAACCGGCAAGCTTTGGGCGCGGCCCGCCAAGGAAGAAGCCAGAGTTGCCAGAGCAGCTAGCAGAAAGGTGCGCATTGGGTTATAACGGGGGTATAAAGGCGAGAAGTTAGGCTACAATCCGCTAACTGCAGTCCGGGAGGCCTACATTTATTGCGGGTGTCTTCCTTGCCTTTCAAAGCAGAAGCCCACCCCACTAACGCGGGCCGGGCTTCTAGCGAGTGTCTTCCACAAGACGATAACCAACTTGTTGGTCTTGACGCAGCTTTACTTGTTGAGGACGATGTTTACCACCTTGGGGCCGCTCACCACAAATTTGCAGTCATTGAAATCTGGGGCGGCCAACTTGGGGCGAACGTTGTTGGAAAAGGCGTAAGGCTCTGTTGGAATACCTACAAAGTTCTTGTCCAGTTTGTCGTTGTTGTTGGTGTCTTGGGTGATGGCCACGGCCCATTCGCCGTTGGGCAAGTTGATGGGCAGCGTTACTTGCTGCTGGCCCCCAGGCTGAATAGCCCGCATGAAGGCATAGCCACCGTGCTGCAGAAACTTGTCTCGCACATTATAGAAATACAGCTTCACCACCGATTTAGTGGATGCTAACGCCGACACGATTACAGTAACGGACGAGGTACCAGCCGGATTGTCTCCGGCAATAGACGGCGTAGCTACAAGTGGGCTGCTAACAGCTAGCAAAAGAGCAAGGTGGTGTACTCGCATGGGCAAGGTGCGGTTGTGGAAATAGAAGACAGTGCAAGGCCAACTTGCGGTAACCGCAAAAAGTGCCAATTCTGATGAACTGTCAAGATAGCCTTATTGCCGGACACTTGCACTGTAGACCTCGGTTTTTTCCTGAAACCGCCCCAAAGCACTAGCATTCTCCCTGTATATCTATCATTTTACGCTTAACGCTGAATTTTTTTACGACATAATACAGATTATCGAATTACTTATCATTCTGACGTTTAGCTATAAAATCCTGTTTATTATTACCTAATTCATACTCATCAATGAGTAACTTCCTTGCTCAGCGCTTGCGTATATGAGTATAAATGTGTTTGTTAAATAGCCATTTCGGCATTCCACTAATGTTTTAGTATGCAAATCAGACGCGCGTCGGGCCGCTTGGCTCGTGGGTGGTACTACTGCCGCAAGTAAGCTTGCCTATTTTCTGCCTTACCGTCTCCGTCCTGTTCTACAGGGTGCAAGGCTTTGTCTCCCCTCGTGATTTGTAAAGTTCATTTTCACTCAAGCATTCTGCTAGAGTGCAAAGGCCTGCATGCACGATGGCTAAGTGCAAATAGTAGGCAGATAATGCAACTCGCTTATAGCCTACAACAACTGCTTGTGGTCAAACCAGCGGTGAGGGTGTGCGATTATGAGCGAAACTGTACCCGAGTAAGACAGCAGTTCCTGCAAACTACATGCTCGTCACCTACAACTAGGCTTAGAAAAAGGCAGTTGTAGGTAGCTGATAGCAGCCAGCGTTTTGTTTTCTATCCTGCCTCAGGATAAGGTGATAAAAAGGCAAGCGGAATGCAGGCAAGCTTATGCGCTTCATCCTAACACTCCGCTTTTTAGCTGTCTGAGTCCTCTAAACTTGCTGTGTGGCAGATTTCGTCAACTAACAGCTCGATGTCGTGTGAGTTGGTAGTGGGGTTCAAGACCCAATTGTTGAGTGCTTGGCAGTATACCCGGAGCAACTCATTGCCCCCAATAGCTGTCATCTGCTCATGATGGAATTCCTTCATCCAAGCGGCCATCTTCTCCCGGACCCGAGGGTCGGCATACGATGCGCCTGCCGGAAATGGCGGAGGCTTGAACTTTGACATATTCAATATTTTTTAGAATATATACAAGATACGAAAATAAGTTAGAAAGAGTTCATATCCTTTTTTGCTAGGTTATTGATCGAGCTTGTGCAATAGCAGTTGCTACATCTGTTCTAGCCAAGCTGAAGCGGTTTCTAGGCTATCGAAAGTCAGAATCAAGGGGCGGGCAGTATGCTGCAACGTCAGATCGGTGGACAAGCGGCTATATAGATTCGGTGAATACACCCACGCGAAGTACTCCAACCCGGCATCGGCCATGGCTGGAAACCAGACGTGGCCACCCCACTCCGCTGCATCCGACCACATGCTGGTCACGCGGGTGTTGTCGTTGAGAACTTTGTGACATCGTTCGTCGCGCATGCACTCCAGCATTTGCATACAGCCCGTCTGAACAGTTTCCAGCGTTTGGTCGCCGGTCCAGTCCACGTAAAGCCAATCGTGGTTGTAATCGTAGAAAATCGAGATATAAGAAGTTTGAAAGAGTAGATGTTGCGCCATAATCGGGGACGTGCAAGTGGGTGCGCTAGCGGGCTAAAGGGGTGCAAATGTAGACAGAATCCTATGTTCCGAGGTTGGACCAAAACTTATGGGGTGGAACGCGACTTTAGCATGCTACTGTTCTAAAGCAGAGTACTTGCCCAACGTCCAAGTAGCGCTGATTTGCGTACATCTGCCGTCGAGTTCCACACGCTTTTTTATTGTTCCAATGTCTTTGTTGAAACTGAAGTCTTGTTTGATTTGCTTGCTGCTCTTTACCATGGCATGCGGGCAGCAACAGTCTGCTGATGCGCAGACTCTTACGCGTTCGACGGCAGGCGGTTTGCCCACCGCTACGCAAGCCAAAGGGTTGGGCATCGCAACCTTTGCCGGAGGGTGCTTTTGGTGTACCGAGGAAATATTCGAGGAGTTGCGCGGCGTGAAATATGTGGTGTCGGGTTACGCAGGTGGCAAAGAGCAGAATCCTACGTACGAGCAAGTAGGCAGCGGCCAAACCGACCATGCCGAGAGCTTCGAAGTATATTACGACCCCAAGCAAATCAGCTACCAGCAGTTGCTTGACGTGTTTTTCTTGGCCGGCCACGATCCGACAACCCTTAACCGCCAAGGTCCCGATGCGGGCAAGCAGTACCGGTCGGTAGCCTTCTACCGCACGCCGCAGGAAAAGCAACTCATCGAAGCTACTATCAAGCGCGTCAACGCGTCCAAACACTATTCCAACCCTATCGTGACGCAGGTAGCACCGCTCACCAAGTTCTGGCCCGCCGAAGAGTACCACCAAGGGTACTTCCGCCTCCACCCCGACAATCCTTACATTCAGTCGGTATCGGTACCGAAGGTGATGAAGTTCCGGAAGGCCTACCCGCAGTTGCTCAAAAATCCGCTTTAAGCTAGGCTGCCTCTCCCTCTTTTCGAGTGATTTTTCCAGTAAAGCACAGCATGAAAGAGCCGGCTCCCTAAGGGGCCGGCTCTTTGTTTATAAGTATTTTCGCCGCCCGGAAGTAGGCAGCTGCATGTAATGCTCGTTTCGCAGCCCCGGATTGCAGCAACCGCAGCTACTATTTGCAGTTAATCTTTACAAGCTGTGTACGTGCGGTTTCCTGTGTTTTACTAGCAGTAGCGAAGTTCCAACCAGAACCTTACCTTGGACTACCGAAGGGGACTGGTACTGTCCGCTCTGGTAATCCCATGGCCGATATACCAGACTTCCAATTGCTGTTCGATGCAGTGCCAACTCCCTGTTTGGCCTTGCACCCCCACGACTTTACGGTGGTGGCAGCTAATGCAGCAAGTCGGGCGGTTGTTGGGCTACCGGCGCCACTAATTGGCCGGGAGGCGCCTGCGTTGTTTGGATACGAGACCAAGCTGGCGGCTTGGGAAGCTGCCGTAGGAGCGGTGCAGGTTTCTGCTACGCCTTATCAGTTGCCGGTAGTGTTGCCGTTTTCAGAAGCACCCGAAGCTGAATTTGGGGGAAAATGGCATCTACTACTGACGGCGGTGCGGTCGGGGCCGGAGGTCCCGGTGCGCTACCTGCTCTGCCAATTGCAGCAAGCCGCCCCGGCTACTGCCGTTGCGCAGCCAGTGACCGTCGAGCTGGAGCTGCCTCAGGAGTATTTCCGCTTTTTGTCTGACTCTATTCCCCAGCTAGTTTGGATTACGGATGCGGCCGGGCAGTACGAATACTTCAATGCCCGCTGGATAAGTTACACCGGCTACACTGTTGCCGACGGCATTGCACGGGACTTGCTGGCCATGATCCATCCCGATGACCAACAGCCGATACAAGAGCAGTGGCGCCACTCTCTCGACACCGGCCAAGCCTACGAAGCCGAGTTTCGATTTCGGGGCAAAGACGGGACGTACCGCTGGTTTTCATGCAAGGCCCTGCCACAGCGCGACGCATCTGGTACCATCGTCCGCTGGTTTGGCACCAGTACCGACATCGATAATCAGAAACGGACGCACCAGTTGCTGGAAGAGAAAGATCAGCAGCTCCAACTAATTCTAAGTCAAGTACCTGCCTACATTGCTACCCTCACCGGGCCCGACCACGTGTACCGCTACGTGAACGAGCGGTTTCAGCAGCTTTTCAGCGGGCAAATTGAATTAGGAAAGCCCGCTGCTCAGGTAGCGCCTGAGTTGGTAGAGCAGGGCATTATGGCGCTGATTGATGGAGTGTACACCACGGGCGAACCATACGTGCTACACGAAGCGCCGTTCCAGCATCAAACGCCACTCAACAACTCGGAAGAGTGGTTTTTCAACGGCGTGTTTCAACCGCTAACCGATGGAAAAAACCGCATTCAGGGCGTTCTAGTGTTTGCTATTGACGTAACCGAGCAAGTGCGCGCCAAGCAACGAGCCGCAAAACTGCTGGAAGAGGCTCGCCACCAGGACCGAGAATTCCGGCAGGCCCTGGAAGCGCTGCCGCAAATGGCCTGGCTTTCGCGGCCCCAGGGTGGAGTTTTCTACTACAACCAAAGTTGGTTCGACTACACGGGCGCCACATTCGAGGAACTACGCAACATCGGTTGGCAAAAGTATCTTCACCCCGACGATTTGGCCGCTACGGTGCAGGGCTGGCGGGTGGCCATCGAGCAGGGAGCCACCTTCGAAGCCGAGCACCGCTGGCGCAGCCACGATGGGCAGTACCGCTGGTTTCTAGCCCGAAGCGTACCTATTCGGCGCTCCGATGGTAGCATCCAGCGCTGGGTAGGCACCAATACCGACATTGATGATCAGCGGCGCATTCGGGAGCGGCTCGAAGAGAAAGACCGACAATTGCTGGAAATTCTTAGTCAGGCGCCCGCCTGCATTGCCACGCTGGAAGGACCTGAACACCGCTTCACCTTCTTCAACGACAGTTATACTGCCTTTGTAGGTGGCCGCGCCACGGTGGGGGGCCGAATTGCAGAGTTGCTACCCGAACTAGAAGAACAGGGCTTTGTAGCGCTGCTCGACAGCGTATACCAGACTGGCCAGCCACACATGGCTTTTGAAACGCTCATTGCTCTGCAAGACTCAACTAACACTGATTTTCGGCGGCGCTACGTTACGTTCACCTACCAGCCTCTATTCGACGATAAGCTCCAGATCAAGGGAGTATTGGCTTTCATACTGGATGTAACCGAGCAGGTCCGCAACCGCCGCAAGTCAGAGGTTTTGCAAGCCCAAATCAGACGCCGCGACGAGCAAGTGCGCCTCATGACCGAGTCGTTGCCGGCTATCATGTTTATCAACGACTCTGCCGGGCACGCACTGTACGTGAGTCCGCAGTGGTACACCTTCACCGGCTACGACCCAGCTACCACGTCCGTCGATGACACCTGGCCCAGCTTGCTGCACCCCGAAGACTTGCCAATAATTCACCCGATATACCAAGCTGCTCTGGCCGCAGGGCAGAGTTGGAGCTACGAATTTCGGTTGCGGCGCTACGATGGGCAGTACCGCTGGCAGCTAAGCCGGGGCGTGCCCGAGTTTGATGCGGCGGGCCGTGTGGTGTGTTGGTACGGCACCAACACCGACATTCACGAGGAACGGGAGCTGCGAGAGTTGCTGCAAGCCCAAAACGCCGAGCTGATCCGCACCAACGCCAGCCTCGACAACTTTGTGTACACCACCTCGCACGACCTGAAGCAGCCTATCAACAATATGGCGGGCATCTTCCAGGAACTGACGCGCACTGCCTATTTCCGCGACCCTGATGCCGTGAAGCTGATTGGCATGTTCGAGCAGGCACTTCAACAGATCGACGATACAATTCGTGATTTATCGGAGTTGGTGCAGGTACAGAAGCAGCGGCAATATCTGCCCACCGAGTCAATTGCGCTGGCGCCTCTCGTAACGGAGGTGCTGGCCAGCATACAGTATCAGCTACTTGCTGCTGGCGCCGAGGTTACTACCAATTTCGAGGCGATGCCCGTAGTGGAATTTGTGCGCCCCAATCTGCAGAGCATACTCTACAATTTGGTTAGCAATGCCCTGAAGTACGCAGCGCCTGGCCGCCCGCCCCGTATCCAGATCAGCAGTGGCCTCCACGAAGGACAGGTAGTACTGGTTGTGACCGACAATGGCATCGGCATTGACTTGGTACGGTTCAGAGGCCAGCTGTTTCAACTGTTCCGCCGCTTTCACGACCATGTAGAGGGTTCTGGCATGGGGCTTTACCTCGTCAACCGCTTGGTGCAACAGGCTGGCGGCCGGGTGGAAGTGGAAAGCACCGTAGACGAAGGTACCACCTTTCGGGTGTACTTGCCCACGCTACCACTACTCCCAGCCGCCTCATAAACGCTTGGGAGCAGCCGTAGCTCGAGCAGCACTTGCGGGTTCTCCACTGCCAGTCTGTATTTTGGGCTTCCTAATTCTCACTTGCTCCCCCTTATGGCATTGCCCACCATTCAGTCTAAACTGCCCGATGTGGGCACCAGCATCTTTTCCGTGATGACGCAGCTCGCGCAGGAGTGCGGTGCCATCAACTTGGCGCAAGGCTTTCCCGACTACGACCCACCACTGGAACTGCAAGAGGCGCTGGCCCGCCATGCCGGCACCCCCGGCCACCACCAATACGCCCCTATGCCCGGCTTGCCCCGTCTGCGCGAAGCCATTGCCCACAAAACTGCGCGCGTTTACCAAGTACCGGCCCCTGATGCCGCCACCGAAATTACCGTAACCTGCGGCGCCACCGAAGCCTTATACGCCGTACTGGCCGCTGTTGTGCACCCCGGCGACGAGGTGCTGGTGCTCGAGCCCGCATATGACCTTTACGGTCCTGCTATTCGGCTGCAGGGGGGCGTACCGGTGTATGTTCCGCTTGAGGCCCCCACGTTTCAGCCCGACTGGGACCGGGTGAAAGCGGCACTTACGCCCCGCACGCGCTTGGTCATGCTCAACTCGCCCCACAACCCCAGCGGCGCCGTGCTGACTGCCGAAGATTTAGAGGCGCTGACTGCTTTACTGGCCGATACTAACATCTTGGTGCTCAGCGATGAAGTGTACGAGCACATGGTATTCGATGGCATGCCGCACCGTAGCGTGCTCCAGCACCCGGCATTGCGCGAGCGGGCGTTTGTGCTGTCTTCGTTCGGCAAAACCTACCACGCTACCGGCTGGAAAGTGGGCTATTGCGTAGCGCCACCCGCCCTCACCACCGAGTTGCGCCGGGTACACCAGTTCCTAACCTTCGCTGTAAGCACCCCCACCCAGCATGCCCTCGCCGACGTGCTCGAAGCCAACCCGACGCACGACCAGGAATTGCCCGCCTTCTATCAGCCCAAGCGCGACTTATTCCGCGAATTGCTGGCGGAGTCGCGCTTCGATTTGCTGCCTGCTTCGGGTGGCTACTTCCAGCTTGCTCGCTACGCCCGCATCTCCCCAACCGAATCCGATGTAGCCTTTGCGCAGCGCTTAACCCGCGAAGCTGGGGTAGCGGTAGTGCCCGTTTCGGCGTTCTACCACAACAGCCACGACGACGGGCTGATCCGGTTTTGTTTTGCCAAGCAAGAGCAAACCCTACGGGCCGCTGCTGCCCGGTTGCGCGAGCTGTAAAACGGACTTTTCGAGAGCCAGACAATTAATGCCCCTTCCGCACGTTACGTGCCTATGGTCTACCGAATAGCGTAGCCCAGCTACATAGTTATGTTCTAATGAGCCGGAATTTATTTTCTAAAGTATACTATATCTGCTTTTAGCAACCTTATATTTCTTAATAGTTATGCCGCTCCCTCTCACCTACCTATTGCCCTACTACCGTGTCTGATTTAACTGTTTCCTTCGTGCAGGCTTCCTTGCAGTGGCACGATCCTGCGGCAAACCGCGCCGAGTTGCATCGGCATATCGACGAGATATCCATTGCAACCGACCTCATTGTATTGCCGGAAATGTTTACTACCGGCTTCAGCATGGAAGCAGCCACCCTGGCAGAAACCATGGAAGGCCCCACACTGGCCTGGCTGCGCGATATAGCGGCCGCCCGCAATGCCGTTGTTACGGGCAGCATCATTATCAAAGAGCAAGGCAACTATTACAATCGTTTGCTTTGGGTGCGCCCCGATGGCAGTACAAGCTACTACAACAAGCGCCACCTGTTCACGATGGCCAACGAGCACCACACCTACACGCCTGGCACCGAGCGGCTAGTAGAAGAGTGGCGCGGCTGGCGCATCTGCCCCCTAGTGTGCTACGACTTGCGCTTCCCAGTGTGGAGCCGCAACTCCAACACGCAGCCCTACGATCTGCTGCTCTACGTAGCCAACTGGCCCGCCGCACGCCGTACTGCCTGGATGACCTTGCTCCGCGCCCGGGCCATTGAGAACCTGGCGTACACCATGGGGGTGAATTGCGTCGGCATCGACGGCAACAGCCTCGCCTACGCCGGCGACTCGGCCCTGCTCGACATGCGTGGCGAATACCTGGTGGAAGTAGGCAATCAGGAAACGGGCATCACCCGCGCCCTCCGCCGCGCCGATTTAGAAGCCTTTCGTGAGCGGTTCCCCGCCCTTCAAGATGCTGATACTTTCGAGCTTACGCAGCTGGTAGCTCGATAGGTAGCACCGTAAAGAGTATTGAGACGACGCTACTATTTTCTTTCGGTTAAATTCAGTATTCTATACAAACAAGCCCTTGGTGCTTCACGAGCATCAAGGGCTTGTTTGCTTGGTAAGCTTGTCGCTTCTGGGTTAATCAGCCTGTTACTTCACTACCAGCCGCTGCATACCCAGTTGGCCGTCAGTAGTTTCGCAGCGCACCATGTAGAGGCCAGCAGCTAGGCCGCGCAAGTCGAGTTCGTGACGACGAGCAGGAGTAGCAATAGTGCGCACCGTGCGGCCCGTTAGGTCGAGTAAGGTCAAGCGAACGGGACGGACGGCTTCCACGGCAGTGCTACCCGACGCGGGGTTTGGATAAAGCGTAAGCGGCAAGCTTTGAGCTGCCGCTCCGTGGGTGCTCAGCACTTGGTTGCGCGGAGCAGCAGCCAACACCCCGCCACTCTCCATACCGATGAACAGCTCCAAACCACCGTCTCCATCCACATCGTTGGTAGCCAGGGTGAAGTGGTTTTGGTCCCGGACTCCGAGCTGGGCATTGTCGTAGGTGCCGCGAGCTGGGTTGTAAAACAGGTTGGTCCGGTCGAGGAACACGCTGCTTTGGTTGCGCAGGTTGCTGAACAGCCGGATAACTCCCGACGCATCTACGGTAAGCAAATCAGAAGTACCGTCCCTATCGAAGTCGGCTACCAGCGGGTACAGATTGACGGGGCGAGAATTGCCGGTCGAGCGAATTTGGCCGTAGTCGGCGTTGGCCATAGTGAATGCCGTTTCGAGCGTGCTGCTGCCGTTGTTGCGGTAGTAGCGCAAACTCTGGCCCGTTGAGGTGGAATTGGTACCGTAGAGCAGATCCACGTACCCATCATTGTCTACATCAAAGAAAGCAGCTGCGTCGTCCTGGCTGTTGGGCACATTGCTGATGGAGCGCAGCGTGGCCGTATCGAAGCTAGGTGCTTGGCTTGCGCTGGCTTGGTTGAGGTAGAAGCCAAGGAAACTGCGCCGCCCAACAGCATAATAGCCAGTGCAAGCAAAATCCAGCGCTCCGTCGCGGTTCAGGTCAACGATGATGGGGCGCAGCAACCCAAACTTCTTGGTCGAGAGGTTCAGATAGTCGGTGGTAACGAGCTTGTAGATAGCACGGGAGGTCGTGCCCACGTTGCGGTAGTAGGCCACAGTAGCCACAAAGAAATTGCCGGGTGCGTCGCGGCGGGTGCCCGCCACCAGCATATCCTTCAGCCCATCGGCATCCACATCCAAGAACGCCGGGGCGGCTTGCGAGCTAGCCTCTATCATGTCGCGCTGCAAGAAGTCCTGCTGCCGAAACTGAAAGTTAGGAGCGGCTCCGGTTCCGGCATTCTCGTAGTACCACACCGAACGGCGAGTTTCGACGGTATCCAAGTTATCGAACAGGTTGGGCGCAGCCAACAAGTCGGGTCGGCCATCGAAGTTCACATCTAAGCTATAACCCGCCGGAAAGTTGGTGATGCGCACGGGGGTAGTGCCCGTTGGGAAACTGCTATTGAGGCTGCTATTGGTCATAACCTCCTGCTGCGGTGTGCCTTGGTTAGTAATGGCTACCAACTCCGGGCAATAGTCGCGGCCGATCAGCACGTCTTTGTCACCGTCTGCATCCAGGTCAATAGCCAATATATTACTGCCCGATGAATGCTGAACGCCCCCGGGCCGGCACGGGGTAGTAGTCGAGAAGCTGTACGAACCGCAGGTGATTAGACAAGATTGAATATTGCCCCAAAAGTCGGTTATCTGTCGAAACTGCAGCCCACCACACCCACCCGTGCTTATATTTTGATAATAGGTGATGGATTTATCGGTAGCCCAATCGTATATCAGCATGTCAAGCCGACCGTCGCCATTGATGTCTTCAATGGTGGGCATATTTACGCCCGTGTTGATATTGATAGGCGTATTGCCAAAAAGAGCAGTTAGCAGCGAGGTGGTAAGCTGAAACGTAGGCAGGCCACCGGTACCGGCCACGTTCCGGTAAACCTGAATATCCACTTCGCTTTCGCCATTGGTAAACAAGTCGGGCCGACCGTCACAATCATAGTCGCGCAACATGGCCCAGTTGTGCATCCCCACCGGAAAGAGAGTTTCGTAATTGGGGGCGTACTGCCACTGTCGGCCACCGCCAGCGGCGGCTACGTTCAAGTAAGTAAGTACCCGGCGCAGACGTCGATCGAAGATGAAAAGGTCCTGCTGCCCGTCGGCGTTCAAGTCGATACTCGAGAACTGGGGCGAGTCGAGGCCGCCGGCCCAGGCGTTGCGCAGGGTATCGGTGCCTTGCACTACTTTTGCCACTGACCGCAGTTCGAAACCAAACGCAGTAGATTGCGCCACCGCCGAACGACTGGTTAGCCAACTGCACAGCACAAAAAGCAAAAAAGTAAGGCGTAAGGACATAAGCGGGCAGGATATTTTCAGAACAACACTCCAATTCAGCTTTAAGTTACTACAACAATCATGCAGGACATAGCGGCCCTCTACGACCATTTCCGCGCTTGTGCTTCGGTCAGCACCGATTCGCGGCAGGCCCAGACCGACACGCTGTTCTTCGCTTTGAACGGCCCCACCTTCCGCGGGGCCGACTTCGCCCCGCAGGCGCTGGAACGGGGTGCCCGCCACGCCGTCGTCGTCGATGCCGCTCTGGCAGCTCAGCACCCCGACCGGTACACCTACTCGCCTGACCCACTGCGCACCCTCCAGGACCTGGCCCGCCATCATCGGCGGCAGCTAACTATTCCGGTGTTGGGCATCACGGGCTCGAACGGTAAAACCACAACGAAAGAACTGGTGTACGCCGTATTGAGCCGGCGCCTGCGCGTGCAATACACCCGCGGCAACCTCAACAACCATATTGGCGTGCCACTCACCTTGCTCAGCATCCGGCCCGACGAGCATGAGCTGGCTATAGTGGAAATGGGCGCCAACCACCGGGGAGAAATAGAATTACTTAGCAACATTGCCGAACCAACGCACGGCTTGATTACCAACATCGGCAAAGCTCACTTGGAGGGATTTGGCGGCCAGGAAGGTATTGCGCAAGGCAAATCCGAGTTATTCCGCTTTCTAACCGCCACCAACGGCACCGCCTTCGTCAACACCCTGGATGCCCGATTGATAGAGCTGGGTGCCATGGTACCGAACCGCGTCACCTACCCCGGCCCCACCGATACGTACCCGATTACTCTAGTCAGTCCCATCCCCAACGTAACGCTCCGCCTCCCCGACGGCACCCAAGTTGAAGCGCGCATTACCGGCGACTACAATTTCCCGAATCTAGCAGCCGCTGCTGCGGTTGGGCAGTTCTTCGGAGTGCCAACTCCCGATATTGCGGCCGCCTTGGCTTCGTATTCTCCCACCAACAATCGTTCGCAACTCATCCAAACAGGCCGCAACGAGGTACTGCTCGATGCCTACAATGCAAACCCCAGCAGCATGAGTGCCGCTTTACGCAGCTTTGCCGCCCGCCCTTCCACCGACAAAACTGCCAAGGTGGTTGTCTTGGGCGACATGTTCGAGCTTGGCGAGGAAAGCGCAGCCGAGCACACCGCGCTAGGCAACTTACTGGCCGAGCTTTCTTTCAACGAAACAGTGTTGATAGGCCCCGAAATGGCACACGCACACAACACCTGCGCGGGCAGCCACAACCACTATTTTGCGACCAAAGCTGAGGCGGCTACTTGGCTACAAAGCCAGGCTCTGCAAAACCGTCAAATCCTCATTAAAGGCTCCCGCGGTATGGGTTTGGAAACCCTGCTAGAGTTCGTTTAAACTGCAGCTAGCGTAGCACTCAATCACTATTCACTTCTTTCCTACACACGAAAGGCTTACCGTTTGGCAAGCCTTTCGTGTGTAGGTATGTCCAGGCAACGCGCTATAGTCTAAAAAGGGCTATCAAAGCCTTGTAGCACAGGGAGTACCTGGTCTTTGTCTGATACATTAGGTGAATCTATTCCCCAGTTGATATTGAGGGTAGGATCGTTCCAGAGAAGTCCACCTTCGGCGCTTGGCTGATAATAGTCAGAGCACTTATAAAGAAACAGGGTATGATCTTCGAGGGCTATAAAACCGTGGGCAAAACCGACGGGCACATAAAGCATATTGTAGCGCTGCGCATCCAGTTCCACCGCCAAATGCTGTCCGTACGTAGCCGAGTCGCGGCGCAAATCCACGATGACGTCGAGGGCACGTCCCTGCGCAACGCGCACTAGCTTAGCTTGCGCATGCGGCGGGCGCTGAAAGTGCAGCCCACGGAGGACGCCACGCGTCGAACTCGACTGGTTATCCTGCACCCACTCGTGACTGACACCGGCCTGTTCGAAAACCCGGGCGCTAAACGATTCGAAGAAAGCCCCACGAGCGTCACCAAAGACGCGGGGAATAAATTCAACGACACCAGCCAGGGCGTGCTGCTTGATTTCCATATGAAAAGGTTACTAATTCTGATCTATCAAATTGTAGTGGGGAGCAAGTTAACTGGTTTGCTTGATCCTAGCGGCGTTTAGTTGCTATCGAAGCCACTTCCGTTAGGTACTTGTCGAGCACAATCTGTTCATCGAACTTGGACTCGGCAAGGTGACGGCCAGCGCGGCCCATAGCTTCTAGCTCGGCATTGGGCAGCTCCAGAATGCGCAGCATTTTAGCGGCCAAATCGGGGGCATTGCGCACTTCGCAGAGCAAACCGTTCTGGCCATCTTCCACGGTTTCGCGGCAGCCCGGCACGTTAGTCGTGACAATGGGCTTGCCCATGGCGGCGGCTTCAAGCAAGGTTTTGGGCGTGCCTTCGCGGTACGAGGGAAGCACCACGCAGTCGGCTTGGCGGATATAGGCAGCTACGTCGTCGGTAGTGCCGAGGTACTCGATATTGCCGGCCGTGAGCCACTGCTCGAATACGGCCCGCTTCACCCCCACTCCTCCCGACTCGTCGATGCCACCTAGCAGTTGCACCCGCGTGCCCGGCACCACTTCCCGCACCAGCCGGGCGGCTTCGAAATATTCTTCCACCCCTTTCTCATACAGCACCCGCGCTATCATAAGGAACACGAACGGCTGCTGGCGCTGGAACTCGGCGGCCGGCCGGAAACGCTTGGTATCGACCCCGGAACCAGGCAGCACGTCGGTTATTTCTTTGCGTACCAGCTTATGCTGCAGAAACAGCGCTTGGTCGTCGCCGTTCTGGAAAAACACTTTGCGCGGAAACCGGAAGGCGTAGCGGTAGAGCTGCAAGGCCACCTTACTCACAAAGTTGGGCACCAGAAACACCGTTCCTAAACCCGACACGTTGTTGATGCTTGGAATGCCTGCCAACCGGGCGGCTAAGGCACCGTAGATGTTGGGCTTGATGGTGTAATGGAGTACCACGTCGGGCTGTTCGCGCCGGTAAATGCCATAGAAGCGGCGGGTTAGCTGGGCATCCTTTACGGGGTTAGTGCCCTTGTTTTCCATCAGGATGGGAACGTAGCGGCAGCCAAGTTCGGTTTGTAAACGTTCGGAATACGCATCAGGGGGCGCAATAGCTATTACCTCGTGGCCAGCCGCCTGTAAGGCTTTCACTAAGCTGCGCCGAAAATTCCAGATATTCCAAGAGGTATTGATAACAATGGCAACGCGCACGGACAGTAAAACAGTGAGATGGAGAGGTAATGAAGTAGGATGCTGAAAAGCAAAGATACGGGCATTAGAAAGCAAGAGCCGCTACGCAGACCCAAGTGCTTCGGCAGGTTGCTGCGTAAAGGTGGTGCCAGAGCCCATACCGCCGCAGATAAATTCGGTCCGCGGCACGCTTTTTCGGGCCTTACCTTTGTTGAGTACTTCAGAGACTTTGTATTTCACCACTCACCACCTCATTGCGCGTGTCATTTTCCGTTTTGCTTTTACGCTTGCACCTGCTGGTATTACTTGCTTTTCTACTTTTCTACGCCACCAAAGCGGCGCTGCTATTTCTGGGCCGCCAGGAAGACTTGCGCAACCTGCGCGCCCGTACCCGCATTGTCGACTCCCTGTTAGGACTGCTGGTTTTGGGGTCGGGGCTCTGGCTGGTGGCCTTGTACCCGGGAGCGGCACCCCGCTGGCTGTGGGTGGAACTCGGTTTGGTAGTGGTGTTGGTACCGCTGGCCATTGCAGCCATGCGTCGGCAGTACAAGCCGGGCATAGCCTGCATGCTACTTGGCCTTCTGTATCTGTACGGCGTGGCACAAGCCGGCAGCCTTACCTTGCGGCGCCCGACCCGCACTGCCGCTAGCACGGCCGCACTTGGCCGCCCCGAAACCACGCCCACACCTGACGCCGCGCCGCCCGTCGATACGCTCGTTGACGACGAACCTGGCCTTTCGGAAGCTGAAGCCGACGCGCTGCAAGCGGCCACCGCTAGCGCCGCCATTGCATCGCCTCCGGCCGAGCCCGAAACCGACGGAGAAGGTATCCTGGCGAATGGCAAAGTCTTGTTCAATAAAAATTGCGCGGTGTGCCACGGACCCGACGGGCGCCTAGGCCTGAACGGAGCCTACGACCTCACTAAAAGCAACCTCAACACCATGGGCCGCGTGTACAAGGTGACGCAAGGCCTCGGCAAGATGCCTGCGTTCAAAGACAAACTAACGACGGCCCAGATACAGCAAGTAGTAGCTTACTCGCTGACTCTGAAGTAAGCCCCTGAACGAAGCAAGCTAATAGGGCGAGCCAATGTGCCGCCCTACTTCGGTTTCACGTCCCATGTTCAGCTTTCGTTGGCACGTGAATCAGGTTTATAGCGAAGCTAGACCGCAACTCGCGTTATTTACAACAGTATAAGTGCAGATAGTGCATCCTACCCCTTTCTTACGCTAATGCAATAGTTAGGCTTCCGTGTTTATAGAAAGTTGCGTTATTGATTACCTATTCCATCCTACCCCTTCCTTTCTCTCTACATGGCAAAGAAATCTAACTCCGGTGGGCGCCAGCAAACCAACAGCACCCGCCACCCCGGCGCTACCGATGCCCCCAGAGGCAATCAACCTACACGTAACCCGAATACCGGCACCTATGAAACGGCTCAGCAACGGGAAACCGCCGTGCTGATAGCCGTTCCCGACAAACGGCAGTCGGATACTCGCACCCAAGAGTACCTAGATGAGTTGGAGTTTCTGGCCGAAACGGCCGGAGTAGAAGTGAAGAAACGCTTCGTACAACGCCTCGACAAACCCGACATCCGCACCTTTGTGGGGGAAGGCAAACTAGCCGAAATCAAAGCCTATGTCACCCACAACGGTATCAGCGTCGTTATTTTCGACGACGACCTGTCGCCTTCGCAGCTGCGCAACTTGGAAGCAGAGCTGATGGTCAAGATTGTGGACCGCTCACTGCTCATCATCGACATCTTTGCTACGCGGGCCAAAACAGCCACTGCTCGGGCCCAGGTGGAGTTGGCGCAATACCAATATTTGCTGCCCCGCCTGACGGGTTTGTGGAGTCACTTGAGCCGGCAGCGTGGTGGTGGCGTGAGTATGCGCGGACCAGGTGAAACGGAAATCGAGACCGACCGACGCGTGGTGCGCGACCGGATATCGCTGCTGAAAGAGAAACTCAAGGACTTCGACAAGCAAAGCCACACCCAGCGCAAGTCGCGGGGCGGGGTGGTGCGGGTGGCGCTGGTAGGATATACCAACGTGGGTAAAAGCACGATCATGAATCTGCTGAGCCGCTCCGACGTGTTTGCCGAAAACAAACTGTTTGCTACCGTCGATTCCACGGTGCGCAAGATTTCTTTCGACAACATTCCGTTCCTGCTCTCCGACACAGTTGGGTTTATCCGCAAGCTTCCAACGCGCCTCATCGAGAGTTTTAAGAGCACGCTCGACGAAATCAGGGAGGCCGACTTACTAGTGCACGTTGTGGACATCTCGCACCCTTCGTTTGAAGAGCAGATCGAGGTAGTCAACGAAACGCTCAAGGATATTGAAGCCGCCGATAAGCCGATGCTACTGGTCTTCAATAAGATTGACCAATACCGGAACGATACTGAAACCGAACGTCAGGCAGGCTTCGAGGGCATGAACGAAGATGAAGATGCGCCCAGCCGCCCCACGCTCGCGCAGCTACAGGACACGTACATGGCCAAAATGCACGACCCAGTCATCTTTATTTCAGCCAAGGACCGGGAGAATATCGAAGAGCTACGTGCTTTGTTGACGCGCCATGTAGCCAAGATTCACTACCAGCGCTACCCCAATACCGTGATAGACCACGTAGACGGCGAATAGCTCACCTCACTACAAACAGAAGCCTTGGCAACTTGCCAGGGCTTTTTTGTGTGCTATCTGTCCGCATCAGCTGGTCTTGGGTGAGGCAAATGGCCGACTAACTGATTGTCTCTTGCACAACGACTGGAATGCGCTAGGGTCTTGGTTAGCGGTTTTCAATCTTTCCATAATATAGCTTTCTATGGTGGCTTAGATGGGGGCGGCTGGTTTCTAAAAATATCTTATTTGATCTGCCTTAAATCAGCCTATTATTACTATATTTCATCCTATTCTCTCCGCACAATCATACTCAACTCCAAAACCATTCGCATGAAGGCAAAATTTTACGCGTTAGCTCTTTCTTTCTTGGGCTTAACATCTTCAACTCTTGCGCAAGAGTTTCGCTTGGCGCTTGATAACGGCAAGGCAACACCGGGCCGGCAGTGCGCCACTATGGACGTGCTGAAAGCGCAAATGGCGGCCGATCCTACGCTGGCAAAGCGCATGGCCGCAGTGGAAGACCAAACCAAAAAGTTTGAAGCTACTTCAACTTCCAGACGCTCGACAACGGGCGTAATTACGATTCCGGTAGTCGTGCACGTGCTCTACAACACGGCGGCCGAGAACGTAAAGGATGCGCAGGTTGAATCGCAAATAGCAGTACTGAACCAGGACTTCGCTAAGGCTAACTCGGATGCTAGGCTGGTACCAGACGTTTTCAAGCCGTTAGCGGCCAACACCAACATCCAGTTTGTGCTGGCGCAACAAGACCCGAACGGTGCTCCAACCACGGGCATCATTCACAAGCAAACCAAAGTCACTTCGTTTGGCACCAACGACGTAGTGAAGAACTCGAAGCGCGGTGGTGATGATGCCTGGCCCGCTAGCAACTATCTCAACATATGGGTGTGCAACCTAGGTGGTGGACTGCTCGGTTACGCGCAATTTCCGGGAGGTAAAGCCAGCACCGACGGGGTTGTGGTCTTGTATTCGTCGTTGCCGGGCGGTTCGGCGGTTCCCTACAACAAAGGTCGGACGGCTACCCACGAAGTAGGACACTGGTTGAACCTGCGCCACATTTGGGGCGACGCTAGCTGCGGCAACGACTTGGTGGCCGACACGCCGACCCAGCAAACCAGCAACTACGGCTGCCCCGACTACCCGCACGTAACCTGCAACAACAAGGGGGACATGTCGATGAACTACATGGACTACACCGACGATGCGTGCATGTATATGTTTTCGGCTGGTCAGTCTGCCCGGATGAACGCCCTGTTCGATGCCGGCGGAAGCCGTGCTTCGCTGCTCAATTCGCCGGGTGCCAAGGCAGGACGCCAACTGGCTGTTGCCAGCGAGCTAGCCGGTAAGGCAGCCGTTCGCTTGTACCCTAATCCGGCCACTCAAACCTTGAACGTATCGGTACCGGAAAAGCAAGCAGCAACCTGGACGGTGAAAGTATACGACCTGAGTGGCTACGAAATGAAGCAAGCCCGCTACGATGGCCAAGGTCGCGTAGCTGTTGCTAGCCTGCCCCAGGGCCTCTACCAAGTGGTGATGTCGGACGGTGCCCAAACAATCCGGCAGCGTTTCCAGAAAGAATAGCTTACTTGCTTTCGGAGCTAGCGGTGTTGCAGCATTGCTAGCTTTTCACACCTAACATTTTCCCTCATTCACCCGCATGAAAAGCCCGCCACTCGGTGGGCTTTTCTAGTATTGGCCTACCTGCAGTGCCCCGAAGCTCTTCCTGCAATACGGAAACGTAGCTTGTGAAGCGCGTCTATCTCTAAACGGGGCAGGATCTTTGAGAGTAGCCGAAGCCTAGCGTCTTGCCCTGCCTGTGGTTCGTAAATATTGGCTAAATGGGTAGCGCTTTTTTAATCCTCTGAAAAGCACACAGATATCCTTGTTTTCCTGTGGCGCTTCATTTCTAGAATAACCATTTTGCGAGCCTCGTAGTAAAGAGGCGTGCTTTTAATTGTACCTCACCCTGCCCGCATGAAAAGCCTATATCTGATGCGCCACGCCAAATCCAGCTGGAGCTTCGAAGACTTAACGGATGAGCAGCGCCCGCTCAATGGCCGGGGCCGCGACGATGCGCCCCGTATGGGCCAAGCTTTGGTTAAGCGCAACATCAAGATAGATTTGCTGCTTTCTTCTGCGGCAGTGCGCGCCCTCACGACGGCCGCGCTGGTAGCCAAGGAATTAGACTACCCCCACGAGCGAATTGTGGTGCGGCCCGAAATCTACCACGCTGATGTACAGGTGCTGCTAGACGTTGTGCGCTCCTGCCCCGACGAGGCCGATTCGGTGCTGCTTGTGGGGCACAACAACACTATTTCCGAGTTTGCCAATCTACTCTCGCCGGGGGCGCTGCACGAAGAGATGCCCACAGCGGGTATCGTGTGCCTGCACACCCAGGCCGAGCGGTGGGCCGACGTAGATCAGGCAAACACCGAGTTTTACTTTTTCGACCGGCCGCGCGACAAGCCGCGGGATATCGAGTAGAAACGGCAGACGAAGCAGATAACTTCATGTAAGAAGCTGTTGGAAGTTGCCTTTTTTCCGTAAAGTGCATAGTTGATAATCGCTTTCTGATGCGCATGTCACCGCCTACTAGCTAATGCTAGGCGAACTGCAATTAGTAAGGAGGCTTTCCTTGGGGATGCCAGGTAAAGGAGGACGCTCTTGTACGTGACGCTTTTTCTTAATCATGGAAAAAATCGAAAAGAAAGCCGCTGAAAAACCAGTGTTGCTAAACCGGGAGCTAAGCTGGCTGGCGTTTAACCGGCGCGTGCTTCAGGAAGCCCAAAACCCCGAGGTACCGCTGCTCGAGCGCCTCAAGTTTATGGCCATCTTCTCCAGCAACCTCGACGAGTACTTCAAGGTGCGCGTGGCTACGCTGCGGCGGCTGGTGAAGCTGAAAAAGAAAACCCGCGCCAAACTGACCGACGACCCTACCGCCCAACTCAAAGAGCTACTGGAAGAGGTGCGTCGCCAGCAGCAAGAATTCGGCGACACCTTTCGCAACAGTTTACAGCCGGCCTTGCGCGAGCAACACATCCATCTTGTGTCGGAGCATGACCTCACCGACGAGCAGCGGCAGTGGGTGCATCAGTACTTCGAGCAGCACGTGCAGGATTTACTCTCGCCCGTCATCCTCGACGAAAACCTGCACCATCTTTTCCTGAAAGATCAAACGGTATACCTCACGTTTTACCTGACAGAACCCACCGAAGGCAGTTCGAAAAAGAAGAAGCACCACGTCGACGATGAGCGGGTACTGGTAATGGAACTACCCGTAAAGCGCCACGGCGGCCGGTTTGTGGTGCTGCCCAATCAAGGCGACGAACGATACGTGATGTTTCTGGACGACGTAGTGCGGTGCTGCGCCCACACGTTGTTTCCGAAGTTCAACAAGGTGCAAGTGCATTCCGTTAAGATTTCCCGCGACGCCGAACTAGACATTCAGGAGGAAGTATCGGGCAACCTGATGGCGAAGATCAAGAGCAGTTTGCAGAAGCGCGAAACCGGCTATCCGGCTCGCCTGCTCTACGACCCGGCCATGCCCAAAGAAGTGATGAGGGCGCTGATGCAGAAAACGGGCATTGGCACCGACGAGTTGGTAGATGGCAGCCGCTACCACAACTTCCGCGACTTTTTCGGCTTCCCCGATTTAGGATTGAACCATCTGGTGTACGAGGCGCACCCGCCCCTGCCCCACCCAACCCTACCCCGCACCGGCCCCATGATTCCGGCCATTGCCGAGCGCGACCACCTTCTGAGCTTACCGTATCAGTCCTTCGACTACGTTACGCGCTTTCTGCTCGAAGCCGCCAACGACCCGTTGGTAAGCGCCATCAGCATCACGCTTTATCGGGTTTCCAGCAAGAGCGAAGTGGCAAAAGCCCTGCTCAAGGCCGTGAAGCACGGCAAACAGGTGACGGTAGTAGTGGAGCTGAAAGCCCGCTTCGACGAGGAAAGCAACATGTACTGGGCCGAAAAGCTACAGAAGGCGGGTGCCAACGTTATATATGGCATTCCGGAGCTGAAGGTGCATAGCAAGCTGGCCCTGGTAACCCGCGCCGAGGAAGGCCACAACCGCCTCTATGCCTACTTAAGCACCGGCAACTTCAACGAGAATACCAGCAAAATTTACGCCGACCACGGCCTGTTCACCGCCGACCTCCGCCTGACCGGCGAGGTAGCCGAGGTGTTCCGTTACTTCTACGACCGGCAAAACAAGGCGGGCAGCTTCAAGCAGTTGCTGGTAGCGCCGTTCGAGCTTAGGGAGCGGCTGAATGCCCTAATCGACCACGAAATAGAGTTGGCCAAACACGGCAAGGACGCCTACATCATCTTGAAGCTAAACGCTTTGCAAGATGAACGTATGATTCTGAAGCTATACGAAGCCAGCGAAGCCGGCGTGCGGGTGGAACTATTAATTCGGGGTATTTCCTGCCTCATTCCCAACCTTGAAGGCCAGAGCCTCAACATCAGTCAGCGGGGTATAGTGGACCGGTACCTAGAGCATGCCCGCATCTACGTATTCGGCAACAGTGGCAAAGAGAAGATCTACGTAGCCTCTTCCGACTGGATGGCCCGCAACCTGGACCGGCGCGTAGAAGTTGCATTCCCTATTCTACAGGAAGATTTGCGCGCCGAAATCCGCCACCTGCTCGACCTTCAGCGCCACGACAACGTAAAGTCCAGAGACTGGCAGAACAACTTCGTGGGCTCGGAAGACCCCAAAGCGCCCCGCGTCAGAGCCCAAGACGACACGTATGCGTATCTGAAGAAGCTTAGCCGCAAACGCAGCAAGCCCAAACCAGAAAAAAGCTGAGGCGTTACTCTCAAGGCTTGAATTGAGGAGATAAAACGGTCATGCTGAGCGCAGCCGAATCATCTCGCTAGTGTGGTAAATGATATTACTCCAGCGAGATGCTTCGGCTGCGCTCAGCATGACCGTTCTTTGTTTGCCTGCTCTTGGTATGGTCGCGCCCTTCAGAAATTGCTAGAACTCCTTTTATCGGCCTACTCCGAACAGGCCCAGCAACCCTTTGGTAGGCACAATAAAGATTTCGAGGCTGGCATACGGAGCCCAATCGAACTTGCTGTCGATTATTTTTTCCCGGTCGTCGTTGGTGCGGTCGAAGGCGTCGAAGGCGTAGTTGTAGCGGTAGCCACCTTCTACGCCCAGCCAGATGAAATCGTACAGCTCACGCTCCCAACGGCCCCGGAATTTCACTTCGGTTTCGCGCAGCTCCAAGGTGCGCAGAGGGTCGATACCGGGCTCAGGCTGGCCATTGTCTAGGCGGCGCACCAAGGGGTTGTTGAGCTTGATAATGTAGTTGAAGCCGTCGACGGTATATCCAGCCGTGAAGATGGAGCGGGGCGACACGTTGTAGCGAACTGCCACACGAGCCGGGAAGATGGCCTCTACGCCCCAATGTGAGTTGAAGGTACGGTTGTAGAGTACCGCCGGATAGGGACTAAACCGACCGAACGTATAGCCTAGTTGCACCCCTATACCCCACGAAAACTCTGGACTCCGCTTCCAGCCGTAGAGAAACTCCGACGACACGCGCAGGTAGTCTTTCACGTTTAACTCGCTCGATGTGTAGTCGCCGCTCAGCTCGCCTTTCACTCGGAAGATGTACCAGTTTACCGCATTCACCGGCCGAATAACGGCTAGCTGTGCCCCTAAGCTTTTGAGCGCTTTGTTCTCTATGTTGTCGTAGAACTCATAGGTGGTGGGAGTATTGCGAAATTGAAACTCCTCCCGGTCGTAGTTGATGCCTAGTATCAGCTTTAAGTGCGGATGGTTGAGCATCGGGATGTACCCCTTGAAAATAAGTCGAGCGTTTTTCCTGGCGTCGGCCGAGTAGTTCGGTAAGTTTTCCACCTTGGCTGTCGACGTCACGCCAAAGCGCGGCATTCGCTCATAGTGGAAAACTATGCCCTTCGTTGGCCCCTGGTTTACCACCGAAGGCGTAGCAAATTCCTGGTCGCGCCCTACCTGGTTGGAAGGCAAAGTATCGGTGGGGGAAGGAGCCGGTGCCGGAAATACCGGCGTAGGCGACGCTGGAGGCGTCACCTGCGCTAGTGCGGCCCCACTGAGCAGTAGGCAACCAAGCCCGGTGAAGGCAACTTTGCGCACCATCCGCGCCCGAAATATTAGAGTAGAGGACATACGCTACAAGTGTGGAATAGAAACTAAGCTCGGTCAATCTTAACGCATGATGCAGCAAAAAGGCTACTGCCAATCAGTTCTTATTGCGCTCCACAATGCTGCCTTTACTATAGAAAAAAGCCGGCCGGATTAGGCCAGCTTTTTTCTTGTTTTCTGTTTGTCAACAAATCAGCGTTTTTGCGCTTATCAAGCGTCGCTGGCACTTGCTCTTAGAACAAGAAGTCAAAGCCTAAGAACACTAAATTTTCTTCGCCCTTCGAGTACGTTACGTTGATAACTGCTTGTTTCAGAATGTCGACCCACACGCCACCGCCTATGGCAGTGTGGTAGGCATCGAGGCCCGATTTCACGTCATAGCGTGTGTACACCCGCGCCGCATCGGCTAGGCCCATGATACCGAACTTACCCGGCAGCAGGTAGGCGTTGAACTCAAAGAGCTGAATCCGCACCTCGGCATTGGCGTACGTGCTGGAACGGCCCGAGTAGCGCGTCCGGCGGTAGCCGCGCAAGTTGGTGGTGCCGCCCAAGGTGTTGGCCTGGAAGAAACGGTAGTCGCCAAGGTTGCGGTTGGCGCCAATGCGGCCAGCCCAGGTTAGCTGGAACGGGAAGTTGGGGCTCAGATAGAAGCGGAATTCCGAAGCCAACCGCCCGTAGCTTAGCTTCTCGGAGTTGAGCTGCTTGTTGTACTCCACCGAGTTGTACCAGCGCAAACCAATACGCGGGTTTTTCGGCGACGACGCGGCATCAATATTCAGATACGCTCGACCACCTAAGTAGCGGTTAAGTTGGAAGTCGGAAGAGCGGATACCAACCGCGCTTGTGCCTTCTATGCCATTACCGTCCTCATCGAGGTTATTAGCTATTTCGCGGCCCAACCGGTCACTGCTTACGCGGAACTGGTCGTACTGCGGACCGATACCGAATTTCAGGAAGCTAAAAATATCCTTTTCCAACACCGGCGAAATGTACAAGCGCGAGAAGCGCACCCGATAGGTGTCGTTGATGTCGCGGGCGCGGGTGCTGTTGTCGTCCGCCAGGATGTTGCGCGTGTCGTTGCCGAGGCCAAAGTAGTTGTAAAGCAACTGGGGGCCATACAACTGCGCATTTACCCGCAGATCGTACTTGCCAATCACATCCACAAAATGCCCGGCATACCGCACATTGTAGGCTTTTTGCGAAGGCGAATAGTTGGCGGCCAAGCTTTGCTCGCTGGCGTACGGCTCTTTCCGGAACCCATAGGTGCGGTACACGGCCCCGCCTCCTACAAACAGGCGGTCGTCGATGTTGTAGCCGAAATACGCCGTTGGACCGAAGTAGTTGAGCGTGTAGTCTTTGCGGTCGGAGCGGTTGCGAACATCGTAGCGGCTCACATCAATGCCTGGCTCGGTGCGCAGACGCGTGTCTTTGCCTGGCGTAATCACGTTGCCGGTATCGGCGTCGTAGATGTGCGTGTAGTGCCGGAGGCCCGCCACATTCGAGCGGTCCGTAATAGAGTCTTTGTCGGTGCCGGCAATAATGCGCAGCTTGGTGCCACGCTTTACGTCGCCTTTCACGTCGTACACGTCGTTGCCTTCAAACCCATACAGGCGCAGCTCCTTGGTGACCTTGTTGTCGAAGGTGCGGTCGAAGAGCGTTTTGCCGAGGGCACCTTCCTTGGTGATTTTGCGTACCGTCACGCGGGTTTTGTCGTCGGGCAGGCGCTCCACCTCAAACTTCTCGCGCTTGCTGGAGCCTTTCACCTCCGTCACCTTGCTCAGCATTTCGTAGTAATCGGCCGCTACCTCAGGCAGCAGCTCGCGGCGGCTTTTCAGCTTGGCCACGATTTCAGGGCCGTGCAGGTCGTAGATCTGCTTGGGCCACCGTTGCTTGAACGCCTTCTCGATAACGTCGTCGGTGAGGGCTGCCTTCAACTCTTCGGCCTGCTTCACCCACTGCTCTTTCGTGACGGAAGCTAGGTACACCCGGTCGTTGCTGAGAGCCGTCAGGTTGAGGCCTTTCCAGTCGGCGTAGTCGGCCCCGAAGTTCTGGAAGTTGCGGATGGCCCACTTGCGCGAAGCGAGGTACGGAAACAGACCGTCGCCCTTGAAGAAGGCAATGTCTCGGTCTTCGGGTACGGCCGTGAACTTCCGGTCGCCGTCCTTGTCTTTTTTCTCGGCCCACCGCCACTGGTCTTCGTGCCGGTCCCAGTCGCCAATCCACATATCGAAGAGGCGCGAGCGGGCAAAGGCCTTTTCATCAACGCGGTTGTCGTTGTCTTCTACCAGGCGCTCGAACACCTTGTCGGTGCCTACCAAGTTTTCGGCATTGCCGAGCGAGGCTACGTTGCTTTGGTCGTCTTTGGCATCTTCTTCAATAGCGCCCGGCGTGTTGGAAAAACGCTCGAGGTATTGCCCAAGCAACGGATCTTGCGGAATGTAGCGAAGCTCGGGATTGGTGTGCAGAATGCCCGCGGCCGTAGCCAACGGTGGTATTACGATGGAGCCGTACGGGTGCTGAGCCGAAATCTGGTCTTGCAGAATGTCGGCGGCGGCTCCGCTGCGCAGGGCTTCGGGTAGTACGGCACCGGGGTCTTTGTTGAGGCTGCGAATGGTGAAGTTGCGGCCTTCCTCGTTGCGCACTTTCAGCGAGGCCGTTTGCTTGCCACCCCCAATCTTGTAGGGCGTAAGGCCGCCTTGCTCGGTGGCAAGATCCAACACCGGAAACTTCACGGGCGTGGCCCACTCCTGGCGGTAGTGCTGCCCAAACAACGACTTATGGAATCTGCTGCGGTCGGCGTAGCGCTTGTTGACGGCCAGCGTAATGGTGCTGTCCTTGAAATTAGGCCGGGGCCCAGTGGGCACTACTGGCGCCACTTCGGTGGCAGCAGCTACGGGCTGCGCGTACAGGGGCGTGCGGTATACAAGCCGGGCAGTTTCGCCCCGGCCGTTCGGAATCCAATATTCCACCCACACCTGGCCGTCGTCGTAGTAGTTTACACGAGCCAAGCCTTTCTCTTTGTCCGAGAAGTTGGCTTTGGCGCCGCTGCCGCTACGGGTGTGCTGCGTTTTGCAACCCGAACCACTCACAATCTGGTGGTAGGTTGGCATCCGGAAATACTGCAGGTTGTGCTCGTGCCCCGAAGCGTACACGATGTTTGGGTGCTTGGCGAAAATGTCTTCCAGTCCCTTCTTATACGCTTGGTAGAGTGGGTGCGGGATGTCCTGGCTAACGCCGCCGTACTTACGCGCAAACGGATATACCGACCCCACCACGGGCAGCGGAATAAACGCGTACTTCGCCACAATCGAGAGCGGAAACAAGTGGTCGGCCAGGGTAAAGTAGCCGCCATGAATACCATCGGACTGGATGGGATGGTGCCCAATGACCATGATATTCTTGTCCTTGTTGCGCTCGATGATGTCTTCTAGCTGCGTGAAGAAGTCGGTTTCGTTGGCTACGCCGCAGCCGCTATTAGACCCGTATGGCCGCTCGCCTTCGCCTTGCAAAAACCACTGCGAGTTGATGGCAATCATCACCAAGTTGTCTTGCAGGCGCACCTCAAATGGTCCGGGGCACGCGTCGCGCGGAATGAAGAAGTCGCCGGTGTACGAGAAAGCCGCCGAATCTTTGGACATGAAGTTCTCCACAAAACGCTGCTCGCGGTTCACTTGCTCTACGCCCCCATTCTTGCCTTGCTTCCAGTCGTGGTTGCCCGGAATCATGTATTTCTCGCCGGGGTAGTTGCGCAGCACGTTCAGCTGATCAACAATGCGGCGCTCCGATTCTTCGCGGTCGGAGGCACCCTCCTCGGGCATCCCGTTTTCGTAAATGTTGTCGCCGAGGTAGATGGCGGTGCTTTTGGTGCCGGCGGCCAAAAGCTGCTTGCGCATAAAGTTAAGAGAAGGCTCACCGCCCTTCTCCGAGGATTCTGGCTTGCCAACGTCGCCGATTAGGAAGACAGAATAATTGATTCGGGAACTGTCGGGGGGTGTTTTTGATTTCCAATTTTCACCACCCCTGGTATAGTTCGGCCGGATGGGGTGCGGAGTTTGCGTAGGTTTTTGTGCCCATGCAGTGGCGCCGCCTAACAGCCAGACTAAACCACAAGACAAGAAAAGACGCTTCATATAGAGGCAATAGAGAGAGAAAGCAAGCTTGGTGCCTAACGCATAAACCAAGCATTAGTGGGCGCAGTTATCAGAATTACGAGTAACTTACTGAAACGGCTGCATGAGGTCAAGCCTCAGTAAGCCGGGAATGCCTGCCCTACGCAAACCTATGATTCACGGTTGAGATAAGCGTGTAAAAACCTCAACTTGCAATTCGCGTTCAAAGTCGGTTAGGGGTGCTGCCCCGCTACCGCCGCTCACACCCCGCCCTTCAAATGGAACCTACCGTAACGCTCCAACCGGCTAAAGCCGACCGATCTGAAATTCTGAAACAGGCGAAAGCCTTTGTTACGAAGCTGATGGAAGAAAAGCTTCCGCCGCAGCTTGTTTATCACTCCCTGAAGCACACTATTTCGGTGGTAAAGGAAGCGCGCACCTTGGGCGAGGATTCCGGCCTAGATGCGCCCGACCAAGAGGCCCTGTTGTTGGCCGCCTGGTTTCATGATACCGGCTACATCGAAGCTAACGACGGCCACGAATACCGCAGTATGGTAATGGCCGAAAACTGGCTGCGCCAGCAGGGCTACCCCGAACCGCGCATCCAGATAGTGAAGGACATCATCCGGGGTACGCACCGCGACGAGCCTTGTGACACGGAATTGCAGAAGCTGCTCAAGGATGCCGACATGAGCGGCATGGGCCGCGAAGACTTTTTTGCCAACGCCGAGCTGCTCCGGGCCGAATGGGAAACCACCCTGGGCAAAACCTACTCCAACGTAGAGTGGGCCGAGTCGCAGCTCGACTTCCTAACCTCGGCTAAGTTTCTGACGCCCGCTGCCAAAGCGCGTTACCAAGACCAGTTCAAGGCCAACGTGAAAGAGCAGCGCGACCTGCTCAAGAAAACCGAGAAGAAAAAGAAAAAGAAAGAGGAAGAAGCCACCGGCACGTTTGCCGAGCCCAAGCGTGGCGTCGAAACCATGTTCCGGACCATGTACAGCAACCACATGAAGCTCTCGGACATGGCCGACAAGAAAGCCAACATGATGATTAGCTTGAACGCGGTGCTGCTTTCGGTAATCATCACCTACCTGGGGGCCAAGGCCGGCACCAAGTCGGGGGTGCTCAGCCCCACCATCGTCAACAACCCGGTGCTGACCATTCCTATTGGTTTGCTGCTCGCTACGGCTTTAGGCTCAGTCGTGACGGCCATTTTGTGTGCCCAACCTGATGTTACGAGCTTCAAGTGGCTGAAAAAGAGCCCTCAGATTGCCACTAACCGCCGCGTGAACTTGCTCTTCTTCGGCAACTTCAGCAAGCTCAGCCTCGATTCTTTTCACTCGGGCATGAACCAAATCATGAGCGACAAAGATGCCTTGTACACCAACATGGTAACCGATATTTACTACCTCGGCGATGTACTGACCCGCAAATACCGGCTGCTGCGCATTAGCTACACCATCTTCATGGTCGGTTTGATTCTGACCTCGCTTTCCTTCGGTATTGCGCTGCTTTACAAAATGTAATTTTTCTCTATAAGTATCTGAACAGCATAGGGAGTAAAGTAAGTGGATCTATCTGTATCTGCGGGCTTTACTCCCCTTTTATTTCACTTGGTTTAGTATCTTACTTGCTTCTGGCTTGGGCTATCTTCCGATTCGGATTACCTTTGCCGGCACATATACTGGCCCCGTAGTTCAACGGATAGAATAAGGGTTTCCTAAACTTTAGATGTGAGTTCGATTCTCGCCGGGGCTACTATAACCCCTTCCATCTGTTTTGGAAGGGGTTTTTTGTTGGTTTTACTGGTTCCAGCTATTCTAACTTTTTGAGTGGAATGCGAGATGGTAAAACAAATGGTAAAACATTTTTGAAGGCGCCCTCTCTCTTTGAGAGCTATCAACCAGCTTTATGCCTCTCCGCAATTCCATGCGTAGCACCTAAGATTTAGTCTTTCTTGTGCAGCCATAGAAGTATGGACTTCAATTATTCACTTGTTCTGATTGCTGCGCCACGTATGCTTGGTATAGCAACATTCCACTACGGGTAGAAAAGATGTGACAAAATCTTCGACTACGCTGCTCATCGTACAGTTCAATCATGTATTCTGGCTCCCCAACACTTTTGGGCAACAGGCGCTCGGCAATGTCCACCTTCAAGCCTCGGCGTAGGTGATAAGTAGCAAACTGCCATGTTGCTTGATATAAGGTGGCAGGTGGCAGGTCAACAAACAGCATCAAGTCATCTTCGAAATCAAGAAAAACTTTTGAAGCTAACTGGTTGGCATCTTGAGAACTTGGGCACGGGTCTGTGTTCATTTTAGAGAATTTATTTATGATTTGATTCGGCTTTATAGGCTAGGTATATCTGATAGTTTTAAACTTTTAGCAAGAGCTATCCTATCACGGCTAAATCAGGAAATAATTACCTCCTGAAATTCTCAACTAGCCTGCTTTTGCACATGCAAGATTCCGTCTACATCAACCGTAAAGCACTGATGGTCTGTCTCAAACGCCATTACGCAAACAATAAATATTTTATAGAGGTAGATAGAGGTCCTCAAGTAATTATTGATTTTCCTGACAAGAGTGTTTACTCCGAATCCAACATCAGCATTGTGCAAAGTGTAGGATTAAATCGCTACAGATTAAAGCGCAGCTATGCCATAACGCCGGAACAGTATGAGGAGTTGAACCAAGCGTTAAACCTTGATAATGACCATTATTTCGCGCCTGTGAAGAAGTTCTTGATTGATGCCGAGACCTTTAAGGATAAGCTTCAGGTGTTATGTGACCTTCTTGATTGAAGATTAACTAACTAGTGTTCCGCACCGCAGCAGATGTTTCTAAGTAACCAGCCGCTGCGGTGCGTAGGAGGCAGTGACCATCAGGTCACGGGGAAGTATGCTGTGAGAAGGATGGGACTAGGCAACGGCATTCCATCTCTGCTAATGTTCCCGGACTAAGAGCCATCTCAACTGGTAGCCCTTGGCTAGGAACGATTGTTTGAAGTTGACTTACAAGTCGGCGAGATGGCGCAGAAGTTCGTGTTTCATAAAACGCACTGACAGACACGTTCTCAGATGCTCTACAAAGGCATCATCAATCGTCCGACTGCCTGTGTAATACCGGGACAAGAAATACAGGTACATGACTTCTCCCTTAGTCATTTCCCCTGCTTTTTGGGGCACTGTTTCTAGCTCCATTACTTCAAACCGCTCATACAGCCCCCGTTCCCACTCGGAACCCTGCACCAGAAGGTGAAATCCTTCTAACAGGCGCAGATATGAGGCGTTTAATGGTTTGAGTTGCTTGCGCAGTGGAAAGTCCGGGAAACGAAGCCCGTATGGAACCTGCACCAGCTCCTCTTCATCGAACCCGCTCAGGAAGGTTTTCTCAGTCGCCGAGCTTACGCTACCGGCATCTGTGGCAGGCTGAGGAACCGGTAACTCTGCCAGCAGCAGGTCAGCCTCAGTTACGGCTGCACGTAGCTTGCTGACCCAATGGACAACCTCTTGGACCATTACTTGAAACAGCGGCGGTCCTACCTGCTGAATGTGTTGCTGCACAATTTCTAAGACCTCCAAAGCTCGTAGACACGTACGCGCCCGGCTGACGTATTCGTCTCCCTGTGACAGGGATATGTACGGCGTATTCTGCACGTACTTTACATTCTGCGTTAACTGCCCGCGCTGCTTCTCCGCCTGTTGAAGGAACTGGCGGGCATCCCGCTTTAGTGCCAGCAGTTGTACTCCGTCTTCGTAGCCGATACCGGGTGTATGGGAAACTCGTACTATATCTGGCGAGTCGTGCAGAATGCGCCTCAGTGCGGTATATGTCTGCGCCGTGATAGGTATATGTTCAAGTTCATTACCTGTCATGTCCACTACAACCACAGCGAAATGACGGGTTAATGGTGTCGAGCTGCGAAGCTGCTGGGTCCATGTGGTCATGTGCCACGTAGCCTCTGTTTTTTTGTAACCCGAAAGCCTGCCAAGAACGTGAGACCGGTTATATACTTTTGCCACTATTGTGCAGCTTGTGCAAATAGCCTCTCAGCTCAATAAATATCTTCAGTACTGAGTCCCATCAACGAAATAACGAGCAATACCCAGCTTGTTCTGCGTTTGTACCCGCTCACGAGCCCGAATGAATGCTTCGCGCCGACATTTAGCAACTACAAAAAAGTAGTCCGTTCGCTTTTTCACTCGTGCCACCACTTCGCCCGTCATCGTGGAGGGTATAAAGCCCGCGTGTTTCACTGCTATGTGGAAAAGCCGGTAGGATTCTGGTAAACCAGAAACTCGCACCACAGGCAGTGTCAGTCCATGTATCGGACACTCCAAGAACACTTCGATAGTTTTATATTTTCGGGGAAATACCAGTTTCGGCACCCCTAGAGTTAAATCGCCACACGCGTCGCAAAAAACTGGTAGCTGCAATTCCTCCTTGTTACTTAGAAGGAGTTCGCCGACTGCATCCCGGCTCCATCGCATCGCCAGCGTGGTCATAGCAAAGTGTAGAAATAAGTTTTTACACTTTGCCGGTATTTACCCCTATTTGATGTCGTGGTGAACGGCATTAATTATTTTACTTTTTGTGATTGTGAAAACCTGTCGCCCACTGTGTAGCGTGTGTAGGGTATTATTTCGACATATTTCACTCATAAATGGTCCGTTTTGAGCTAGCCCAGAACTAAATTTTCCGGGTTTCAACTCCTTGGGAGCCGATACTCCATTAATAGTTCCAGCTACAGTAGGCTGTGAAAGGCGTGGGCTTCAGCGTATGGGTAGCAGCGTCAAGCAGGAGAATACTGCCCAAGCCGTACTCGAGGCGAGTGTAGGTGCGATTTTCGTGAGCAAATACAATGCGCTGCCAGATTACCACGCGGTCTTTTTCCTTGCGTAGATTCAGTGGATTTAGGGCACAAGCAAGGCGATAATCCGCCGCCATCTTGAAGCTTACCCGCCGGACTTCTCCTACTTTCATGGTGGCTAACTGCTCGGTAATAACGGGTGACGTTCGGATATACGTGTTGGTGAGGTATAGGTCCTTGCCCTTGCCTTCCCAGAGAAAGTGGCTTATAACGGCGGAACCCTCCGGCGACACAACATAGCCCGCGTAGGCGATGAGCTTGTACAAGGCAATGAACTGTACCCGTTCTCCCCAACTAAGCTTTCCGTCGCGCAGGTAGCGAACGGTCATTCCATTGTAGTGACCGCTGATGGCTCGGTCGAATACCCGCCCCAGCGGCGTGGCGAGCATGGCAATAAACAGCCCAATGCAAACCAAGCTTCCCAGCATTAGATTGCGCAACCAGCGGCGGGACTTGTTCATGGGCATTGGTGGTACTGCGCGTATTCGCAGGGGTTACAGGGTTCTGGGGAGCTACTGACCCTCATTGTAAAATGCTAGTTCTCGGCGCACACGCCGATGTAGGCGTAGGAGCTGGTCAACTGAACGGCGTAGTGGGGCGGCGATTCGCTGAGCTGCTGGACGATGTGGCGAACCAGTTTCTTCGGCTGCCAGCTTCGACGTAGTACAACGTTCCGAACAGCTCGGCATTGTGCTGTTCGGGGTCATGGTAGAGCAAATCCTGCGCGCTCATGCGTCAATTGCGCACGACAGCACCTTCCATCAGGTTGGGGTCGAACTAAGCAGTAGCCGCGTGCGGCTGTACTTCGCACCGGTACTCGTTGAGAATAACATGTCTTAGTCTGAATCTCGGCGACATTCGCCGAATATCGGAACCGAAGCCACGCTATAATTTCTTACACTTCCCGCCATCTCCCGTTTTAAATAGAGAGATAGATATCTGCTATGCGCTCCTGTTGAATCCCTATGTAGCGTCTTGAAATTGAGATAGATGTATGCCCGAAAATCTGACTCAATACAATCAAGGCTTCTTCACTCCGGTTGTTCAATTCGAACACCCTGCGCCCAAACGTCTTCCTGAAGGTATGCGAGGAAGGATTGAGAGTGTGAATCCCGTACTCGTGAAGTATCTGGCTTATCTCCCTATTCCAAAACTGAATGGATATGGGCTTTTTTCCCTCTGACCGCCCATTGCTCATGATGTAGGACTGCCCCTCAGGCTTACCTACTGCTTCGTAAGCAAATCCAACAAGCTCCTGAAGTCGGGGATTGAGAGTGATATTCCGCTGCTTACCGGTTTTCTGCTCTTGCAGTACGAGCGTGGCTCTTCCCACGAGGTCCTGCCAACGCAGCTTTAGTACATCCCCGGCGCGTAAGCCGCAAAATGTCCCGAGGGCAGCTCCCATCAACATCCGGGCGCGGTTTTTTTTCCTCCGTACCTGAATATCCGTGACCAGCTTGGCGATGAGTGTTTCAAACTCACCCCACGCTAAGGGCGCTGTTTCGGTTTTGCGGCTGGTGTATGACATGCTTTGGGTCTGGATGTAATTTCGTTTATATATGACCTGAACTGTTTTTGAAACAACATTATTGTTCAGGGCTCCCCACTTCACATAAAGCCCTAAAAAACAGATATTTGCAAAATAATGATTGTTTCATTTATAACATAAATGAAACAAGGTCCCATCAGCCACTCATATATTAATTGACCCCGGCTTTTCTCGATGATAATAATTAGGATGCTGAAAGGAAAATACCAGTCCTTCTAATCATCAAAGAAATTATTCCAGCTTGTTGAAATGTCGTTGACCAGCGAAGCGAGTGTATGGAGGTCAATAGTATCCTCCCTTACCGCCTCGTTGAGGAGCACTTCGCTTTGCTTCAGCAGTACCGCATCCGCCAATCCTTTTGCGCGGACAGGATTAACGTCCGCACTCAAGTACTCGGATTCTACAGTTGGGGCTACTCCCACCGCATTCTTGAAAGAGACCCGTACTAGTTCTTTTACCTGCTCCTCATGCTCTGGCATCACCACTACCGAATCATGAATGGTGGCAAACCAAATACCCCGCTTTTGTAATTCCGACCCAATAACCT
This sequence comes from Hymenobacter sp. YC55, assembly GCF_029433095.1. Taxonomy (GTDB): domain Bacteria; phylum Bacteroidota; class Bacteroidia; order Cytophagales; family Hymenobacteraceae; genus Hymenobacter. The sequence continues at coordinate 599,956 of NZ_JARNTX010000002.1, read as the reverse complement.
TTAGAATAATACTTGCTTCCCGACGCTGCATGGTTATTGCCAATTGTTCGTGCGCTTTTCCTTTGTAAGCGTCGATGATGTCAGCTACTTCTCTAAAATGTTGGCGAAATGCCTTTCCCTCGGGAGTCCGCCGAGAATAATGGGTTGAGCAGAAGAATATCTTGGCAAAGAAGGTCTTCTTGAATTCCTTCCGGCTGCGCTTGGTGATGGCATCTGGATTCATTCCCACTAGCTCCATCATACGTTCGTAGAATTTACCCTCAGCCGTCAAGTTGATGTAGTTCGCCACCGTCGCCGGCAGGGAATGCCCAGCGTATTGGTCCGCGAGCAGTAGCGACAAGAGGTAAGGCTGGCTATTGCGGATGTCGAGATTCACCAGCGTTCCGGGAAGCCGCTTGTGAAAGAGGAACTGGCGTAGTTCCCCGCTCAGATTGCTCAGGTTGGTGAAAACGCGGCTGGTGAGGTCAGGCTGCTCGATGAAATACCCGTTTTCAGCAATAAGCCGGATACTCTGCTCGTCCGCGTTATACTTATTTAGCAATAAGCTCTCAAGATAGTTACGCAACGTAATCCCTTGATTGCTTTTAAGTTGTAGCTCCTTTTCTATTAACTGTACCGGAATAAGAGAGTAAACTGATGAAGAAGGAAAAGAGGAGGAAGATGTGGTGTGCTTTGCCTTAAACCTGTCCTCCTTTGCCGAATAGGAGTTATATACTTCCCGGTATACATCCCTGACCTGCGCGGTATTATTCCTATCAATTACCTGTGTCAGCGCCCTCTCGTATTCCAGCAACATCATCCGCGAGGTTTCCAATTTGGCGTCGATGAACGCGTAGGCTTCCTTGTCCCGAATGCCAAGCTGCGTAAGGTTCTTCCACAGAATGGTTTTGGACCACTTTTGCTTGTAGCGGTAGGCGGCGTCGCGGAGCTTTTTGTCGAAGACCTTTTTCGACACAGGCTGCAAGCTTGCTTTGGAAGCCAACGCGGGGTTGATGCGGTAGCCATAGGCTTTCTGCCCTTTCTCGCCATACAGCTTAATAAAGTCGCATTGGACAATGTCGAGCACCACCAACTCATTGAGAATGGCGTCCGCGTACCGGCGCCCAAGAAAGGTGCGGAGCGTATCCAGATGCAGGGGCGAATAGCCCTCTGCCTCAATGCTGGAATCGAATATCCGTTGCTCTAAAATTTTGTGCAGGATGTAGTGGTACTTGTCCTGATGGTCATTGATGTACCGCTGGTCGTAGCCGAGGGCGGCAAGGAGCTGAGGAATGTTGATGCGCGTGGGCACCAGCAGTTTGTGGTGAATAGCCATAAAGTGATTTTTTTACCGGCGTTCCACAGCCAGAAGTAATTTTTTGGCGGGTTGGAACGCAGCGGGAGAAAATCACTTGTAAAAACTCCCGCTGCCCCGGTCAGATAACCCCTGACGAGCTTGGCGAGAATTATAGTGGTTTGTAGAAAAAAGTTGGACCCCACGAATAAATATTTCGCGAAATAAAGCCCTGTACGCCAGCATGTTCTTACGTCACATAAATTAATTTTACCACCAAAGCAATGCAGTAAATAATTATTAAAAAAACACAGGCATAAATATTTACAGGCACATTTCTACATCATAATACTTTAAATATCAACGCTTTATACTCAAAACAAGCGATATATTTCTACATAAATAATTATTCGATTTAATTTTAATTGTATCGATAAAAATTATTTTCAACAAAATGCAGCGGCAGAATATAAGGGGTGAAATCGACGAACGGTTTCCTTATAACCCCTTACACAATGCTACGATTTGAAACTGGGTACCCGACCTACCCTCACATGGCAGACCCACAAGCCCACGCCTTAGGCTGTGAATTGCTCGACATGCAGGACCGCCTGCTCGTCTTCCAAAAAAACAGGAAAGTACGTCGCCTGCTGCAATTAGACTTACTCGTCCGGGCACGACAGCAAACCAAGCTCTTCTGGTTGAGCTTTGCCCTCAAGCGCGTCGTTTTAGGGCAAAGTGAACCCGGCGAAACGCCCCAGCAAGTCTTAAGAGAGGTGAAGTGTTGGATTCGCCGGATGAAAAAGTTGGCTAATGAAATTGGTGCCTAAGCCGAAAAGAAACCACAGCTAATGCTTCGCTATGGATGCTTATCCTAGACGACACCCTTCTCCACTTCTAAGCTTTCTCCTTATGACTTGTCCTAATTGCCTAACCAAAGATTTTTGCGAATGCGTTAAAGCCACCTTGAAAAAGGAACGCAAGCAGCGCCGTGACGCAGCCATTCGCGCCGTTGAAAATGCCCTACGAAAACATCGGGTCATGTACTACTATTCAGATGTAGAACACATGGTGCTTATCGTGCAACCCAATACACCGGAGATGTACTTGTCTCTCAAAAGCCAATCCGATAATTGGGGGTACACTTTGTATTCGTACCGATTTGCTGGTACGCCCCTCTGGTATACTGTCCGCCGAGATGATTTTTTCGACTGGTTGAAGAATCCCTGCACCCTCGTGGAGACTATGCCATTCGGCAAGTTCAAGGGCAAACCGCTAACAGACATGCTCGGGACAAATCGAGGGTACTTAGAGTGGTTGTACAAGCAGGAGAGCGTTGCTGCCCGCCTCCGCTATACATTGGCATTGCTACTAGGAGAAGATGTACTTCCCCTTTATGCCAGTAATTCTTCTCCCCTGCCCCTAACTCCGGTGGAGCTTACTACTGATGATGACCCTCTTTAATCAATGATGGGCTGAAAGTTTTCCAAACGGTCGTTTGGAAAACCTTCAGCCTGCAATTATTGAAGAGGGTCGCGTTAATAACTTCCGTATTTATTTGGAAACTTTTGCTACATCATCCTCAAAATCGTAAGTGAGAGTAAGATTTATAAACTGGTCCCCTTTTATAAGCTTGTCATACTGATTCTTCAATTTTTTGTAGCCAGTGTCGCCAGCTTCAATATTACCACGTTGAATCGTATAATGACGTAGGAAATGTCTTACCTCATCTGAAGGATAGTATGTATCTATTGCTTCAGGTGTAAAAATATTTTTCTGAATAATAGCTTGAGCAGTAGCAAGGTCATCTACATTTAGGCTCTTGTACTCTGACATCCATATAGGTGTGTATTGTAGGTCATTCTCAAAAACATACCGATAGACTATATAAGTCTCTGGCATATAAAGAATATCGAAGAAGTCTTCTAAAGACTCTCCAAAGGCTTTTTCGAAGAATGAGCGAGCCTCACCTTTTGAAGCAGGTGCGACTATTCCTTTTGTGACGTTCAAAATGGACTGGATAGCGCGAACAAACTTTTTATTCCAATGCTGCCCAGTAAAATCCCTATGCTTTGCCTCTTCACCAAATAAAGGGATATACTTCATTGGGAAGGAAAATATTGCTACATCAAGCTCCTTACACAAGTCAATATTGATTTTTAAACGCAGCCAAAGGTCTTCCGGCTTATCTTTAAAATTATATAGAATATAATTAGACAACTCTCGTATTCCGTACTTAGCAGCTAATCGAACAGCAGAAACATACTGTTTTTTCAAACCTATGTAATCGAAAGCTATTCGAAGTGGACGAATAGGGATTTCGCTTAGCTTCTCCATAATTTCCTCAGTCACGTAACGACAATCAGTGCCTTGATTAAAGTCAACGTAACGCATCTTTGGAGATTTGGACCTGTATTTCTCGTATGTATCCTTAATTAAGGGGTACAAAGTCAACAAGTTTTCAATTGTGGTAGATTCAAAATCTACCACATGGTATTCAGTAAGGAGATTGTAATAGTTTTGGGCAACATCTTTCTTTAGCCGCCCTACCAATGCATTAACAAGTCGATGTGTACGTCTTAAGGAACCACGATTATTGTAGCCATCAGCAAGGTTGCGTATCGCAATATCTAATTGATTAGGTTCAACATAAGTAGCTCCTTTATAGAAGCCCATACTTTTTATATCTTCTATAATTTCTAGAAACTTAGGTGAAGCCAGAACATTATTATCCATTAGCAATAAGTTTTGCTGGTCACCAAACCGAGATTTTATATCATTAAACTTGTCAATAGTTTCAATTTTAGGTTTATAAGTAGGCTCCAAAATTGGAACGGAACAAAAGGCACACTTACGAGTACACCCCTTTGTCATGAAGGTGAAGTACGCACTACGAGTTGGATATTCGTAGTCAATCTCATCTAAAATAGAATAATCAAGCGGCAAGTTATCAATAACCAAATTAGCTGCTATTGGATTATTGGGGTCGAGCATACCCGGCTGGTCAAGTAACCCTTGGGAGGGTTTTATTCCTGTTTCAGCTTCTAGTTCTTCGTGCAAGAGAGAAGCAAGAACTCCCCCAACATGAAGCTCATTAACATTTTTTACAAGCTTTTTACAAAAATGAATTGTTTCGACTGTTATTTTCCAGTAGAAAGTGAACAAAGTTGTAACGTATATACGGTCATATAGAGGTTTTTTTTCGTATCTCTTCTTTTTGAAAATATCGGCAAAATCCTCAAGCCTGTGTTGAAGTAAAAATTCAAACTTGCTATTTTGAGTACCTATATCGAAAAGCAGGTTTGATTTTTTAGTTTTAATATATTTTTTTATGTCAGCTTGCTTTAATTGCCAATTAATTTCACTGTCAATTTCTATCAAAGCATCCAAACACTCCTCGTAGAGTTGTTGAATAACTAAATCCTTCAAATCACCCTTAAAAAAGCGAACATTATCACCGAGCGCTCGATGATATGTTGCAATCTTCATAAGACCAATAGGCGGGTACTTGTTGGCGTAGTTCGGCTCTACTAGCAGTATCTTTCTCATTTGAACTTCTCCTCTATTTTCTGGATGAGGTTTTCTGCCAAGTCTTTTGCTAAAACTTTATTAACAACCTCGAAGACTTGACTAACAATTTTACGCTCTGATTTGTTTAGTTTACTGAGCCCATCGACTCTATAAATTGGCTTATCAGAAACCTTTTTTTCTATTTTAGCTACGCTAGAGGAATTTTTATCTTCACTATCCTTTGGAACAAGGATAGTGAACACCTTAGTCAAAGGCTCATCAGTATTAGCAGCAGCTATTTTTTCATATTTCTGAATTTCTTTTTTCGCACCTTCAGCAATTAACTTTTTAGTTTCCAGAGCTTTTACCTCAACTTCATCTTGCTCATCGCTAATTAAGCCTTTTAAACGCGTAAGTTCTAAATCTGCTTCTGCCTGTTTTGCATCCTCAATTTTACGCTTTGCATTAATAATATTTGATACATCATAGGAAAGCTTCTTGATAGTTGCACATACAGGCTTGAGTTTATTCTTAAACTCATTATATAACACACTATCTTCAAAATCATCTCGACGACCATTAGGAACAAGAGATGGATGTAAAGCATGGACTTCTCCAACTATATGTAAAGCAAAGCGGCTCTCAGGAAAAAGTTCTGCAAATATATATTCATCCCCAATTTGAATATTATTTTTTCGCAATCGCAACCCTCTTGAATAATTAACTGGCTTTAAATAAGCATTTTGAATATCGGAAATACTGCGCCACCCCCAGAAAAGAAGCTTACCCTTATTGTCATTTTGTTGAAAGAAATAAACATCTTTAATTTCACCTATTTTTGTTTTTTTCCCTTTATTCATGTCATAAATCATTGTAGTATAACCTTTATAAAGTTTATCATTGTTTAAAAAAATATTATATTCATCAAATAATATACCGTTAGCAGCGGCATCTTCTTTAATTTTAGTGCGGAAAATAAATCCATTATCAAAAGGCAATGGCGCAACCATTTTAAGATATTCTTCTACATCTGCAACTTCAAGCAGTTCATCTTTACGCACACCGTACATTATCACATTAAAATAATGCATGCCACTTTCCTCATATTGACTCAAGTCAAGTGTCGTTACTGCATCAATTACATCAGCCGCAGATTCTTTCTTGTCTCGGTCTTGTATTATTTCAGTTAACAGTTTCGAGTCCCAAGTGATAATTGACTTTGTTTCTTCCCCAGCAAATGAAGTTTCAAACACTAGCTTATCACAATACCCTAAGCCTCCTAATCGCCCAATTCCGCGAAACCCTTTATCCTTACCTATTACTTTTTCTGATTGAGCGATGTTCAAGAGCACATCCGCAACTTTTTCGCGTGATATACCTGTACCATTATCATGGAACGTAATCTTCCTTGATTCTTTTAGTACTTCAATAAATATATTTGCATCCTTCTCAACAAGTTGTTTAGAAGAAACTGCTTTATCTATTGCATCTGCTGAGTTTTGAATATATTCTCGGTAAACACAATAACTGTCCTTATACATTCCTGTTGTCAGGTTCTCTAGAACAAATTTTCCAATTACGGGTGTAGAATTTTTAACCATTTTTAAATTGCTTATAAACAGGCTTGGGGAATTTAATATTTAAGAGAGAACGGAAAACAGGGTTCTGGATAATATACTCTCCTTGCTCTAATCTTGTCATCATTGACTTGTACACAGGAGGAATATACTGGTAGTCACTCTTCGACACTTCAATAGCATTGGTACGACCATATGCGTGTGTGGAACAATTGCCTTTAACACGGTCGTGGATAGCGCTCTTAAACTGTTCTGCCCCAAATAAAATAATTCCTAATGAACGACCGCGTTCCGTAATTTCTAGCATCCTACGAAGGATTGGTGAGTTTTTCGGACTTTCCTTTGAAGCATATTTATTTAACTCGTCAATAAACACAATAATTTTAGAGGGCAAATCTTCCTCGCTTCTATCATTTAATTGACCTAACTTCAATTCATATATAGCATTAACTATATCGCCGAACACAAATCCTTGTGTTTCTTCATCAAGCTTAGCAATATCAATCACTAATACATCATTCTTAGAAATATTTTCTATCTCTTCTGTTAGGCGCACCTCTTTTTTATCTTTGACTACATTATCATTAAAAATAGTGCTTTTCTCCAACACACGATTAAAATGACGACTAAATTTCCTCCAACTTAGCACGGAAATCTCTTTATCCTTTCCAGTGTCGCCTTTTTGCTTGTACTCAGCTAATTTCTCTTTAAAATCAGTCCAAGTTTGCAAATTAGCAAACTCGCTGCTTTGAGAAGTTATGTGAGCTACAATACTCTCCATTGTACCATTAGGGTCATCAATATTAGAGAATAGCATATCTATCTTTTCCTTATCCTCTGCAAAAGTATACTTATATTTAAATGCTTTACCTAACTTCTTTTGACCTGCAAAATCTTTCCCATAAGTTGAATTACCTTGATTATTATCGAATGGGTAATAATATTTAACGTTATTAAATGGAGAACTGCCAACATTTAAAAGCTCATAGTCTGCTTTATCCTTTTCATCAAGTTCTTCATTAGGCTCGTCCAAAGCTAATAAATCGCGTCCTTTTACGTTGACAACAATAAATGCGACACTGTCCTTATTATTTCCTTTTTCATATTTATCCTGAATTGCTTTCAGTAGAAACATTGCATAAGATGTTTTCGAAGCAAGACCAGAGATACCCGATATATTTAAATGAGCACCTTCAGGACCAATTATGAAGTTCGCATCTAAATTGACAGGAATAGTCAATGTATCTTCCTCATACATTTTGATATAACCACAAGGAAGCGGATTTTTAGTATCTGACAATCCTAGTGCTTTTTTTACATCAGATGCATCGGCTAATGACACTGACGAACCATCTAGAACAGGAGTATATATACCTTTAGAATTCCCTACCACTCTAGTCTTTATGTAATTCATGCCAATACGTTCCGTATTAGGCTTTGCTGTTACGTCACCAAAATCACTTGATATAAATCCCGCAAGATAGCTAGCGCCATCGGTGATATGGGATATTTCCTCTACAACACCAAAAGTCGTTGAACCTTTGAGGTGGTTGATTTTAACTACATCAAAAGGATTAAGAATCAAATCCTTTACTGTCCAGAAATAAAATTCATCAACTGTAGATGGCGATTTTTCAGTTGCAATGATTTTACCAATTTGTTTAGTCATTTTTCCTTAAAAAAGATTTAGAAAATGCACGTCGCCGAGATACTGACTTTTGATATAACTCTCTGTTAGGTAAACCGGATAAAGGTGATTTGCCCAACGTTGGTCCTTACCGTAACACACAGGATTACGTTCATTTATAATATTAGCAGTAATTCTATCTATTTCACTAGACTGCAATCCATATTCAATCTCATCGTTTGACACGAGAACTTTTTCTAGTTTTAATATACCTGAAAAAGGGCTGTCTGTATACTTCTTTTCTCGAATCCTGACATACCAAATACAAAAATGCACATCACCTATTCTGCTGGTATAATATCTAATAGCAGGAGTTCTATGAAATAATGGCAACTGTGCAATCGCAGATGCATTACTTTTGCCTTTATGATTTTTCGAAAACTCAGGGTTAAATGACTTTGAAACGCCAACTACACATCTATAATTACTTTTATAAACAGCCAGTTCTTTAAAATTGCTATTGGTAGCAGTCCCGTATTGCAATGTGCCGTCCTTAATTAAATAATTATCTTCATTAAGGAAGTTTTTTTTAGCTAATTCATCGACAATCTGCTTTTCGCATTCAATCATTTTATCTTGAATCTTAGCAGTACCTCTGTCCATATAATCATCACCCTCCCCGTCCTTCAAATCAGATTTATATATTAACAAATCATGAATTCCCACGCCAAATCGCTTCATTTTATCAAGCTTATTGATTTTGTCAATCAAATGCCCGATGTACTGCTTTTCATGTTTTTGACCAGTTACTGCAATTGACGGCAGCGCCAAAACAGGAAAACACTTTAAGTTTACCTTTTTAAACTCTCCTGCAGATAGTCTTTGACAGCAAGCAACACCGACCTGCCCTGCCACGACTGGAAATAGCCGCTGAGAGTACTCAATATCATCTACTTTATAAATTCTGCGCGAGCCATCTAGAAAATAGGTAAATAAGGGCTTTTCTATAGAAAGTTGTTTTGCAAAGTTACTTAGGTCTTTTGTCGTTTTTAATTTATCGTCTGTCTCACCAAGTTTTTGCTTTTCGATTGTAAATTCCTTGGGGTCCTCATATGATAATGATGGTAGTTTCAGTTCGGCATCAAAGCAGAACTTATGTGATTTATAGGCTTTACCATTGGTTTCGTCAGCTATAAATTCTACTATCCTACTCATTATAATACAATTTAGATATAAAATAAAGAAACTAAGTTGAAGTTGGTTGTTTACTGTGCTAGTGTGTATTGAGTATACGAGTAAGCCTCCTATTTCTGGACAACCACAATAACAAACATACTTCATTTAAGGCTATTGAATGGAAAATTCTTCTATGTGTTCGTAGGATTGACTCATATAGATATACAACTATTAGTAGTAAGTACCAAGGTTCTATAACTTAGTGCCATAGCCTCCCGATAGGGGGTACCATAGCGGTAAACTTCTATTATTGACTTTTATATAGTTGATACCAAGTTGATAATGTAACGCGATGCATCTTGATACGCTCGCTGGGGTTTTGAATCCTGTACTACTTTAATGCGTCCTATTCAATCGGGATTACTTTTCAAGGATGACATATACTGAATTGCAACCAAGTTACACAGAGGTACAAATAGCTGTGTATAAAGCTCTGCTTTGCCGTCATAGTGATGACCCGAGCTTTACTTTCTCTGTAAGGCGAAGTGACTTTGCAGATGAAGTTAACAAAGGGCTTTTCATCGGCACTAAAAAGTCGCGCTACTTTGCTTTCACCTTATGGGGAATTCCTGTCAACGATGGCAGTGCAACAGGAGATTTACTAGACTATGTTGTAGGCTGGAATCGTGACGGAACTATGCGCACCTATCTACACTATCAACTCGCCAATACAGCAGTAGGCAAGCAGAACACCTCAAACTTAGTATTTGGAGCTGCTCTCCAACGACAGAATATTCAGTGGAACTCCTCTGCACCTCAAGCTCGGATACAGCGTCTCACATACATATCTGCTAGTACTCTCAATAGCACAGATGAAGTAGTAAACGAGTTGCTAGCGCTCATAGATACCACAGCGCCATTGGTCGATGCCGCTGTATCAGAAACGTATATTTCCGAGCTTGAATGGATTGCCGGGCGGCTCGCCCAAGACGAATTTGAAAATAATCTGATACGGCTTAAAGCAAAACGCGCTAACTGGCTGAATGGGTATGCTCCTAGCTCAGGAGCTACACCCCCCGTTACTACCGATACCATAACTACAGTAAAGCCAGTAATGCCCCAAACCCCACTCAACCAGATTCTATATGGTCCTCCCGGCACAGGGAAGACATACCACACGATGGTTCGTACCGTAGCAATTCTGGAAGGCATCAGCGACGCAGAACTTGAATTGCAATTTCCGCCTGAAAAGCGCGCTGAACTCCGGAAAAAGTTCGATGGATACCTGCACTCATCCCGTATCGCTTTCGTTACCTTTCACCAAGCGTTTACCTATGAGGACTTTGTAGAAGGAATTAAGCCTGTATTACCTATAAGCCATACAAACTCGTTGCAATTAGAGGAAGATTCAGGGGAATTTGAGCCACAACATATGGTTAAGGCTCCCGCAGAAGCGATGCAATACGCTGTGCGGAAAGGCATTTTTCGTCAGATGTGTGAAACTGCTCGAACATACGCATATGACAGAAGAAGGCAGCCTTCATCCATTCCATTTGATGATTTGTATGCTAGCTTCCTTGATTACCTTAATGAACGCACCAGCACAACCTCAGGACCCGTATTGCTTCCCACAAAAAGCCACTCTGAAGTTGAGCTAGCAGATATTGAGAAGCACACTGGTAGATTATCCTTCAGGTATCCTAAGGGTAAAGATGATGAAGGTCCTTATCACGTTGATAAATTTCGAATTCAAAAGCTTTACGAATTATATTCTTCGATAGGGGAAATTGGAAACCTGCAGCAAGATATTAGCGACAAAGTTGGTGGCTCTCATCAAACACTCCTTTGGGTGGCTTTTAATGCTTTAAAGGACTATGAGAACTATCAGTCCGCTAATTCCAATCATGGCTCATCATCTGACTCCGGTGCACCATTTGTCCTTATCATAGATGAAATAAATCGGGGTAACATCGCCAATATCTTCGGAGAACTCATTACTCTACTAGAGGACGACAAGCGGGCTGGACGTCCAGAAGGGCTCACAGTGGTATTACCATATTCTCAGGAACAATTCTCCGTACCAGCAAATCTTTACGTGCTTGGCACTATGAACACTGCCGACAGAAGCGTGGAGGCTTTAGATACAGCATTACGGCGTCGTTTCAGTTTCACTGAGATGCTTCCGCGTCCAGAATTGCTCAGTCCTCATCAGATAATCGTACGCTTATGGTGCCAGAAAAAGCACGAGAACTGCGGCTGGGACGAGGAACCTTATCTAAGTGCTGAGACAGAGCTTTACGAGCTGTTAGGCTGCCAGTCACTTGCGCAACAAAACCAAGAACTTTTCTGGCAGCAGGTCCAGCAGCATGGGGCAACTCCAGACATCACTGCAGAATTATTGCTTAATATTCCGCTAACGGGTATTGATTTGGAGAAATTATTACGGGCAATTAATGCACGATTAGAGCAGCTTCTAGACTTCGACCACATCATTGGTCACGCACTGCTTATACACGTATTCTCATTGGAAGAACTGCGAGAGGCATTCCAACAAAAAATCCTTCCTCTTCTGCAAGAGTATTTCTTCGGCGACTGGGGTAAAATTGGCTTGGTCCTCGGCAGCGCTTTCATTAGACAAGTAAACCAGAATCAAATAAACTCGGGTTATAAGCTAATGCCATTTGGTTCGTACAGCATCAGTGAGTTGAGCGAAAAGCCGGTCTATAAGTTGACTGACGTACGAACACTTGACGCACACGCATTCAAAAGTATTTACGCTTAATCTTACCTGCGTATGTCTAGGATTATGCAGGTACTAGAATACAGTACCCTGAGTATCGGTGACGAGCGCAAGGGCGTGACATTTGAACTTCGGCATTGGAAACAACTCTTCCGCTACCATGACGAGTATGCCGCGCACCGTTACTATGATATGCGTCACGACGGCGTCAAGTTTCGAAGTTATGTCGGCGTCATTCAAGCTGGCGACTTAACTCTCGAAATTCTTCCTAAGGTAGAAGATGTAGACACTGCCAGCGGTACGACCTTCCTAAAGTGGCGCGACATTTTGCTGCGGATGCTGCGCGAATCGGGTACGCTACCGATGGACTCGCTTAATAACGCTTTGTTAAGGGAGAAAGAGAACAGCTTACTCGACATCTACCTCGACCTCTTTCTAACTGAGATTGAAGCCTTACTACACCGAGGGCTGGTAAAGCGATACCGCCACACCGAAGGGCAGCAAACCGCGTTGCGAGGTGCTATTCAATTCGGTAGGCATCTCGCACAGAATCTGGTGCACCAAGAGCGATTTTATACTCGCCACCAGACATACGACCACTTGCATTTACACAATCAGCTCATCCGACAAGCCTTGCTACTATTGCCTCGGCTTACAAGTTCTACCACCTTGCGTGGTCGTACGGCACAGGCAATGTTGCAGTGGGCAGAAGCACCTACGCTAAAGGTTACAGCAACTACGTTCGCCCGACTTTCTTTTAATCGGAAAACGGAAGCGTATCGTCCCGCACTTGTCATAGCCCGGCTGCTGCTGCTGAACCACCGTCCTGACCTACGCGGCGGTACTAATGATTTGGTGGCATTACTGTTCAACATGAACCAGCTTTGGGAACGATACTTACTGCGAACCTTACAACGCTTGTACTCGCCCATGGGATGGACAGTGCATAAACCCGGCTACCAAGTTCTTTGGCAAGGCGAAGATGGCACTACGAGCCAGATGCAACCGGATATTCTCATCGAAGTACCTAATGAGGGAAATATTGTCCTCGATGCAAAATGGAAGCGCCCGCACGGTCGTCCAGCGGAATCGGACTTACGGCAGCTCTTCGCCTATGCTCATTACTATAACGCGAAACATACAGTACTGCTGTACCCGCATACAGTAACTGAGCAGGCGGTAAGAGGCACCTTCCAACACCCCAAACATCTACCGACTTGCGCAGACGAAGAATCGGTGCAGTGTAGCACCATCTTCGTGCAGGTAGGAAGCAGTCAGCAACCTATGGGCACCGACAACGTTGGCGCTGACGGATACCTGCGTTGTTCTTTATCACAAGAGTTAAGTCAATGGCTTACTCCGATATGAGTACGTCACCATTTTCATCCTCGGCATAAGTCACTTATCACAAGAGTGTGGCAAGAGCTAGAAGAGTTTTATCAATTCACGAACAACGGAGTCTTTCTTGAACGCATTCACATGAAAGGTAGAATATTGGATGATAGGATTGGGTCCTTCGCTCTGCCCGCGCTTTGAAGTGGGATGGAGCTCCACCTAGTCGACTACAATTAAGGCAACTGTTAAGACCATACATTTATATGAACTCCAGAGAATTATACACTTGATTATGACTACAAAAAACAGCTATAAAATCGTGTTATAAATAAGTCTGTATATAATCAAAAATATTTATATTAATGCTTTTCTAAACATGTTACACAAGTAAGATAGATGTTTTAAATAAATCTAATAACGACTGATAAAATGAAAGGAATTATAGTTAAGTACATTGAAGACAAAGGCTTCGGTTTTATAAAGGATGAAAATGAAGACACACGTTTTTTTCACATAAAAAACATAAAGGAAAGCAAGCTATTCTTAAACAATTTAACTGATTATTACTACACAGATTGGCTGGAAAGAAAATGCTATGTAGTGAGCTTTAAACCTAGCCAGACTGAGAAAGGCTTAAACGCTCTCGATATTTCCTTAACGCAACAAATTTTTAATAATCCCGAGGAAAAAGAATTTGAGGCAAAGATTATAGATATAAAATATAATACTGATTCTCTAACAAGAATTGTTTCAGGAATTAGCAAAGGTATGTCAGCCCCATTTGGTGCTACGGCAGGCGGAAATGGCACCTATAGGATTGATTATCCTGAAGTGCTAAGGGAACTAAATATCTATTTTCGCAGAGTCGATGACATTGGCTGGGGCACGATTGAAGTGCGAGAAATAGCTTTATCTATAAATAATAGAAGCAAAATTACTAGTAAGCTAATTGAAAATATTAGACATAAAATAATAGGAAAAAATATAACTGTTTACAACAAATCTAATAAGTTCGAGATTGATGATAATTATATTTTAATACTTCCTTAAATGTGAATCCGATTATACTTTATAAAGTTTAATATAAAATCATACATTCAAGCATTGCATTCGATATCATTTACCGAATAGTGAACGCGCTGTTATCTTATCAACTAATGTATCTTTTAGGCTGTCAACAAGTTCCGCAGAAAATATTCAGCAGCACAAATAATAATTACCCGTCTTCCTCTAATTTTTTTGCATTAAAGAGCATAGCTTCATGAAAAATATTGATTTAAGTGGTATTCCACAACGTATTTTACAAAACGCACCAACCATCGATGATGTTAGTATAATCGTTGGAGAGAATGGCAGTGGTAAGAGCACACTCTTAAATTCACTATCCAAACATTTTCTCCGCAATGGAAAGAACGTTATAGCTATTGCTAATTCAATATTCGACAAATTTGATTCAAGACATTTGCATTTCAATTGCTTGAGATGGCGTTCTGGTCGTACCCATTCACGTACAATTTTAAAAAACGCTATTATAAATATGGCTAAAGCAGATTTTTTTGTTTATAAAAATTCATTAATCACTTTAGAATATGTTGGTTTTGATGCAAAAATCGGAGTTTTTATTAATTCTTTATCAGACAATTACAACACATTGTTGATGGGCTCATCACTCTTTTCATCTGATATTGATAAAATTACATACACTATAGAGTCTTATTTACGTAGGAGCAATTCTAACGATTATTACACTACTAACAGAAATACAAGTCCAGTTTGGTTAGATATTGAAGATGGAGATTATTCTTATAGTAATAATTATTCTCTTACTGAATTGTTTGTATGGGAAGCAGAACTCAAAGCTATAGGGGCTATAGGCAGTATTGATGTTTTTTTAAGCAAGAATGGTGAAAGTATGTCAATGATGAGTGCCAGTTCGGGCGAACTATCTTTGATAACGTCTATAGTCTATGTATCTTCTACTATAACAAGAGATACTGTAATCATCGTAGACGAGCCTGAAAATAGCTTGCACCCCAAATGGCAAAAAGAGTACGTTAAAAAATTATTAGATTTATTCTATAGATATCAACCAAGAATAATTATAGCAACTCATTCACCCATTATTGTCAATGGTGCAGAACTTCTTATCAACGATTTATATGTCTACAAGATTGAAAATTCAAATCTTGAACTGCAAGATAAAAGAGTGGTTAATTTAGAGGAAACATTTTATAAATTTTTTGATTTAGCCACCCCTCAAAATAGATTTTTATCAGATAGGCTTGTCAGACTACTTAACGTTTTGAATAACGGCAAGATGAGTTTTTCAGAATTTGATGAAGAAATTAATAGAATTGAGCGCGACTCATACGATGAAAAGCAAAAGAATGTGTTAAAATCAGTTAGGAGAATGGCTCGACAAGTCAATACCAATTTTGACAACGATAACAACAATAAAATACGAGAATAAGGACATTAAATTATATTTCCATGAATTTAAATAGCCTTAGACATTTACTAGATGCAAACGACATTAAACAAATATTCAAAGCAATTAGAGAAGGAGGTGATATATGGGAAAATAAATTACTAGAAACATCAAAACGAAAGTTCAAAGATAACTATCGTGGTAGTAATAATGAACAGTGTTGCTATTGCAGAAGGGGTACTGACGGAGAATTCAGTATGGTCCTTGACATTGAGCACATTTTACCAAAAAGCAAGTTTAAAAAGTTGATATTTGATGAAATAAATCTCAGTGTATCTTGCAAGAGGTGCAATATGAATGTAAAAAGAGAGAGAACTGACTTTGTAGATGAGTCAACGATAATGTCTAATTATACAAATTCTAACGCGTACGAAATTGCACACCCTAACCTAGATAACTATTTCCATCATATAACATATAATGCCCAAGTCGTCAACAATATTAAGATTATAAAATACTTCATACGAGACGCCAAGGGACAATACACTTATGATTTTTTTAGATTAAATGAATTAGAAGTAGACTCACTAAACAAAGCTCAGGGAGTAATCGGATTAGACAACGATAGTGAAAACATTACATCACTAATGCAAAACATAAAGGACATTATAGAAAAAGGTTTATAACACATAAAACTCTGTTCGACTCAATTAAGAATGCTCAGTCAAGGTGAAAAGTTATCGCATACTAAGAATCACCAAAGTATAATCACTAACGAATTACACCAAGACTAAACCGGTCACTAATTTGTTTGCTAATGTGGTTTCCACGCTCGCGGTTGAACGTACTTATATATTTCTCGGTGACTTGCAAAGAGCTGTGTCCCAGACTCCTGCTAATATCGTAAACGTCGTAACTTCCTCGGTCGGTAAGCAGCAGGTTGGTATAGGTGTGACGAGGGATATGCGCCGTAAGGTTGGTTTTAATACCTGCCAACGCCTGAAGCTCCTTTAAGTGGCGGTTGTAAACTACTTTGGCGTGGTGCATAAGCTTATACTGCTCCTCACTCACTAAACTTGAGCTTATCGCCGCGGGAAACTTCTCGGCGTCGAGGAAATCAAATATGAAGCCTCTTGGCTCGCGCTTGCTGCCTGTATGTTCCGCTAAGAGAATTCTCATGTTCGAGTTGAGAAATACTTGCATGAACTTACCGGTCTTAAACATCCGGTAGCTCAGGTAATACCCCGATACATTACTCCACTGCAACAACAGTACGTCGCTTACCCGCATACCAGCTGCGAAGAGTTGGAATAGAAACACCCGGCGGGCATGGAGCAACCGTTGAGGCACTTCTACGCGCACCAGCGCGGCTAACTCGTCTTCGGTCATGCACTCAGTCTGCCGCCGTTCTTTCTTGTATTTGATAGTCAGGAAAGGGTGTACAGTGTAGCTGTACTGCTGCTCCCGGATTGCCATGTTCACCAGATGCTGGTACAGCTTCATGTAGTGGTTGGCGGTGTTCTGGCTGAGGGAATCCGCTAAATGAGCATGTAGCCTGCGGATGAAACTGGGGGTCAGGTCGGCGAACAACACCTGCGAGCGGTACTTCTTAAGCTTATTCAGCACCACCTCGTACTTCACCCGACTCCCGTAGGTGGTGATAGTGGTGATATAATGTTCGGCGTACTCTAAAAAGCTGTCCTTACTGCCAGACACCTTTGCCGCGACGTTATCTACTGTCCCCAGCTCCGCCAGCTTTTCTTCGATTCGCTGATTAATTTGCTCGTAATCCGTCCCTTCGATTTTGCGTACCCGCTGGCTCCGTTCATTCCAATGAGTAGTAAGAACCTTGATGCCCAATGATTTGTAACTAGCTTTTCGGTCATCAATGACCCGCAAGCGCAGCACACCATATCGGTCATTTTTATGACGTTTCCAAAGGACTACAGAGACAGATTTCATGGCTGAATCTACTCTTCACTTCTTAAAAAGAGTAAAACAATGGTAAAACAATGGCTCCAAAAATTCTAAAATAAGCTTTTACACTTCTTAATAAAAGCCTTAAAATCAGTTTTTTACCCATTCCCCGTAGTTCAACGGATAGAATAAGGGTTTCCTAAACTTTAGATGTGAGTTCGATTCTCGCCGGGGCTACTTACCACCCTCTTTGCTGTCAGCAGAGAGGGTATTTTTTTGCATTTATCCTATAGTCGAAATAATTAATTTGGTGAGTTGGAATATTAATATTCAATTCGTTTAATCAAAGAACCGGTTGCTTACGTCCCCTCGTAGCTGCCGTACGCCCTGAGTACCACACCAATACCTTTTGCAACATTAGTTTACCGTAATGGAATCCCTTTTCTTGTGCCCGACGCCGCAAGGTGGTCGGGTGTACTTGTATGCCGTGCCCGACGGTGTACCGCTTTACTTCAAGCAGAATGAACTCGCGCAGGAGCCAGGATATCGGCTTCTGTGGCGTGGCAGCCCTACCTCCATTCCCGAGCACGAAGCAGCCAGTTTAGTGGCAAAACTCGAAACGCCCGATGTAGTTTATCGGAACTACCACTACTCCCCCGAATCGTTGCAGGGCTTCGGCACAGCCAAAGAATCGTTTCAATCGGCGGTGGAGCGGCTCGGACAGCAACTTGAATACGCACCCGGCACGTATCCGACAGAGGTGCTCGTGGGTGAAATACCAGCTAGCTAACGGACAGAAACTTACTCACCCAGCAAGCCATTGGATACGGCGTACTTGATAAGTGCTGCCGTGTTCTTTGCCTGCGTCTTCTCGATAATGTTTTGGCGGTGCGTCTCGATGGTGCGCTTGCTGGTGAACAGCTTGTCGGCTATTTCGGCGTTGGTCATGCCCTCCGAGATAAGGCGGAGCACTTCCAATTCTCGCTTCGATAGGTCGCCGGATCTGGGGCGAACTGTGTCGGTTGGGGAGGTTGTGTTGCGCACTATCTTGAAGAGCATATCCATCCCAATCTCAGTACATAGAAAGGGCCTGCCACTTGCTACCGTCCGGATACCGTAGGTAATCTCGGCGATGTCGGCATTTTTCAGCACGTAACCAGTGGCGCCCGCTTCTATCATGCGGTGCACGTAGTTTTCGTGGTTGAGCATGGAGAGTACCAGCACTCGCACCTCGGGGTATTGCTCGCGCAAGTGCTCCATGGTAGCAAAACCGTCCATGACGGGCATGTTGATGTCCATCAAAACAACGTCGGTAGGGGTCACAGCCAACAAGTCGAGCAGCTCCTGACCGTTGCTGGCTTCGCCCACCACCTCTAAATCGGACTGCATACTAAGCAATGCCCGAATACCGTCGCGCAAGATAGTGTGGTCGTCAGTTAGCAAAACTCGGATCATAGCGGCAAGAACGTAGGAGAAAACAAAGTAACAGCAAGGAGGCAAGCGGTTGCAGCAGCAAACACTTTAGCTAAAGAAGTAGAGTTAACATTTCATATCAACCCTTAGCTAATAAGCCATGGGTATACGGTGCTTTCAGGCATATCGATATCACCCACTACCTTCGTCCCAGGTAAGCACAGTCAACTATACTGAAATAAGTATTAATCTCACCGATAGAATCAGTATTTAAACTTATAGCTTGCTATTTATGAATATTGTAGCTTTACAGTATTAGTGAAAGGTCTGTTGTAGAGGTGAGGATAGAAAATGGTAGTAATGACAGCGAAATAGGCAGCAGTCATCATAACACCTTCACTGATAGCACAAACCAAATTCTGCTTTAGTAAAGGCTTCGCCGAAACTTGGTTTATTAAGCTTCTAGCCATGATGAACGTATATCGGGAGATTCTGCCTGACAGCTATTTACTAATTCTGACTGACGAGCAGCATAGCATCGAGCCAGAAGCCTTGCAACGAGCTTTGCAGCGCGCCCGAGACAGTGGCAAAATCAACGTATGGGTGGACTGCAGCGAATTTCACCATCCATCGGAAGCTATTATCCAGCTCTTAGGAGATTTCTGCGTCCGGTTGCGCCACCAGCATATTCAGTTAATTCTGTGCCATTTAGAGCACGATACACAGCAAGCTGTGTTGCAACTACCAGCTTCAGCGCAGCCCACTATTCTAGCCACGCTGCTCGACGCCTCTTTGTATTGCCGCAACTTGCAGTCTACTCGTCAGCTCTTTGCCGCTTAACAGCAGGCATTCTGTAGTCCTTACCTACTCAGAACTCTCTTCGAGTTACTTCGAGGGCTTAACTGTTGCTAAACGTAGCACATCTACGTTTGTAATTTTTTAAGGTCACTCAAAATAAAAACCGCAGTTTTTAAGTGTGCTTTACGATTTAGCACCATCAAAATAATTATATTTATACAGGAATTATATTAGGCTCTCTAAAGTATCCGCAGGCCTCAGGTGGGCTGGTGTGTCGTATGCAAACTAGCGCTTCGCTCTATTAGATTAGCACGGCTAGACCACTGATAGAGAGGGCTACCACTACAGTGTTAAAGCCAAAGGAAAGCAACCCATGAAGTAAAGCAAGTCGTCTTAGCTTTTGGCTTGTGATACTGATGTCGGCCGTTTGGGCGGTCATGCCCACGACAAACGAGAAGTAAGCAAAGTCGAAGTAATCAGGCTCTTTTTCCTCCCCCGGAAACTGTAGTCCGCCTTCTCTCTTTCCGGCGCCCTCCCCATAAAAAATATGCGCGTAGCGAAGCGTAAACATCGTATGCACAAGTAGCCAACTCAGCATTACGCCCACAATTGCCAATCCGACGTGCAAATATTGTGTGTAGCCCTTGGTTATAACATGCACCGAGGAAAGCAGGTAGATGACCGCTAATAGGCTGCTGCTCGCAGCCACCAGTACCAGGACGAAGACAAGGTGGCGGCCAGGGTCTTCGCGCGCTACAATGCGCCGAATGTGGTTCACTTCCGCGCTTGCAATTATGCTCCAGGCTAGCCCCAAGTTTGTCAGCGAAAAGGCATCCCAGGCAGTGATCAGACGCGTCATGGAATGCCAGGAAACCGGGCTAAGCACGAACGCAGCTGCTGCCGGCACCAAGCCCAACGATAGACGCAACCAGGTAGGCAATAAGCCAAGGCGGTGCAACAGCGTTGGAGGGGTAGCGGGTGTGGAGCGAGGCATACGGCAACCAACCGAGTTGGAGAAGGTGAACTACGAACTTCCTAAGGCGAAGCCCGCTAAGGAGGCCTTGCCTGCTAGCGGGTGGCACTATCTTCTGCTGCTATACGCGTGGGTGTATCCTGACCGCTGATGATGCTACTGGCACTACGTGCTATAGCTTCAACAACTGTGCAGAGGTTAGCCAAGTCTAGGGTCTGAATTTCGTCATCAACCGAGTGGTAGAACTTATCAGTAGGCAGCTGCGCAGTACTGATGGTATGAGCCGGAATACCCACCCGGGCCAACGTGGCATTATCGGATTGGTAGAACAAGTTTAGTTCTGGGTACGGGTCGGGTTCGAGCCGAAACGGGGTGCCCCGCAAATTGCGCTGCAGAATAGCGCCAAAGTCGGACTTGTCGAAGCCGGTGATGAAAGCTGTGCCCGGCCCAAACTTAGACCGCTGGCCGAGCATTTCGAGGTTGAAAGCGGCTACTATCTGCTTGGCCTCCACTTGCTGGTTGAAGTACTGGGCTCCTAGACTTCCTACTTCCTCGCCAGTAAAAGCTACAAAAACCAGGGTGCGGGCATTGCTCTTTTGCTGTGCATAATACTCGGCTAGCGCCACCACGGCGGTGGTGCCGCTGGCATTGTCGTTGGCGCCATTGGCAATGGAGTCGCCGGCCACAGCGGGTTGGATGCCAATATGGTCGTAGTGTGCACAGAAAACCACTTGTTCGGGAGCCTTGGCTTTGTCTTGGCCTGGCAACATGCCCGCTACATTCTGCGCTTCCAACTCTTTGATGCGGGTGGTACCGTCCACCTGAAACGTGAGAGCCGCGGGCAGGGGCGCCGCTAGCAGCACAAGCACTACTGCTGTAGGATTCGGCTGGCTGAGGCTGAATCGTCCGTTTTGATTGAAGCGCAGGCGTTGCGCTTGAAAACGCTCGGCATGCGCTGGGTCGAGAAGCACCAGCAAGTTTTCTTTCGCTTCGAGCAGCGGCATGACCTCTTTCCGGAAATCGGCAGCAGGCCCCACCCGTACTACGCGGGGCGCATTGGACGGGCTATTGGTCCAGCGCAGTTGGGGCTGACCGGACAGGAGCAGCACGTTTTCTGCTGCTACCGGCACCTTGTTGAGCACCGCCCGCACCTGTACCGTGCGGGTTTCATACACCTTGAATGACTGCCCAAACGAAGTCTGGCCGGGCAACGGCTTCAGCCCGATTCGTTTGAATTCGGCGGCCAGGAAACGCGCTGCCTGCGGCGCCATGGTACCTAGCGCTCGACCCTGCATGGCATCGGCCGCTAAGGTTCTCTCCACCCGCTCAACGGTGGCTCCTGAGATGGTGACTTTGGCAAGTTGCCCTTGCCCGAAAGCCGCTGGCACCATACCGGCCCAGGCCAGAAGTGTTAAAACGTGTTTCATATTGCTAGACTCTCAAGCCTGAACTTCACCGGTAAATTTCCGCCTGTCAGGGGCCGACGCGGCGCTAAAGGTAGACCGGTGCAGCTTGCAGGCGAAACAGGTAGGCGCCAATATAGTTACTCCCCGTACCTTGGGGCACCACTTGTTGTTTATGCCGATGAATCCTGCTCCCCTATCGGGCCTCTACACGCCCTCGCTCAGCCTCCTTACCGACCTCTACCAACTGACCATGGCCTATGGCTACTGGCAGCAAGGCATGCAGGACCGGGAAGCCGTGTTTCACCTTTACTTCCGGAAAGCTCCGTTTGAGGGCGGCTACGCCGTAGCGGCTGGTTTGGCGCTGGCCGTCGATTGGCTGGAGAATTTTCGTTTCTCGGAAGATGATCTAGCTTACCTCGGTAGCTTGAAAGGCAGCCAAGGCGCGACCCTGTTCCCCACCGACTTTCTACAGTATCTGCGCGACTTGAAGTTTACCTGCGACGTGGAAGCCATTGCCGAAGGCACCGTAGTGTTCGGCAATGAGCCACTAATTCGGGTGCGCGGGCCTCTGTTGCAGGCGCAGCTGCTGGAAACGGCCTTGCTGACGCTGGTTAACTTCCAGACGTTGATTGCCACCAAAGCCGCCCGCATCCGCGAGGCCGCAGGCCCTACCGACCAGGTGCTGGAGTTTGGGTTGCGCCGGGCTCAAGGCTTTGATGGTGGCTTAGGCGCCAGCCGCGCCGCGTACCTGGGTGGCGTCGATGCCACGTCGAACGTGCTGGCTGGGCAGCGCTACGGCATTCCGGTGAAGGGCACCCACGCGCACAGCTGGGTAATGGCTTTCGAGGACGAGCCAACGGCCTTTGCCGCCTACGCCAATGCCTTCCCCGATGATTCGGTGTTTCTGGTGGATACCTACGACACGCTGGAAGGCGTGCGGCATGCCATCAGTGTGGCGCGTCAGATGCGGGCCAACGGCCACGAGCTAGGTGGTATCCGCCTCGACTCTGGCGACTTGGCTTACCTGAGCCGCGAAGCCCGTGCGCTGCTCGATGAAGCTGGCTTCCCCAAGACGCGCATCGTAGCCAGCAACGACCTCGAAGAGAACCTCATTACCAGCCTCAAGCTGCAAGGCGCCCGTATCGACACATGGGGTATTGGTACGCAGCTGGTTACGGCCTACAACCAAGCCGCGCTTGGCGGCGTGTACAAGCTGGCCGCGTTGCGCAACGCCGACAATACGGCTTGGGACTTCACCCTGAAGCTTTCCGAGCAGCTCGCCAAAACCAGCATCCCCGGCATCTTGCAAGTGCGGCGCTACCTCAACGACAAGGGCCACCCCCGCGCCGACATGCTCTACAATACCACCGAGCCTCTGCCCGAGCAACTCACCATCGTAGACCCGCTGGACCCAACGCGCCGCCGTCCTATCCGCTCCACCAACTTCCGGGAACTGTTGGAGCCCGTGTTCCGCCAGGGCCGCCGCATACTCGACCTGCCTACCTTGGCCGAAAGCCGTGCCCACGCCCAGCGCGAAGTGCAGAGCCTCGACTCCAGCATCCGCCGGTTCCTAAATCCGCATACCTACCCCGTAGGCCTAGAGGAAAGCCTCAACACTTTCCGCACCAACCTGATTCTGGAAAAACGCCCCCTGCGGCCGGCGTAGGAAAGCAGCAGAATGAAAAGCAAAAGGGCTTGACCAATCAGGTAGTCAAGCCCTTTTGCTTTTCATCTTAGCGTGATTGTTCGTGGATCTTCTACAATAGCAGTTCTTAAGCTATCCTCATGCTGGAATAGTGGATATGCTAGTTCAATACAAGTGCCGCCTCGCATCACATGACGCTTTATTACATCATAGGCCAGGGCAAGAACTGACGCATAAAAGCCACTAGTATGAATAAAGATTGGTGCACTGTTGCAAGACATAGCATATAAGAAAACTACTTGCTTCTGCTGAAACCTCAGTTCTTGCAATACTGAATCAATCTTTATGGATTCGTTATGCTTGTTTTCTATAGCGAAAAAATTCTGTGCTTGCTCATCTGTTAGGCCTACTGCTCTGAAATAGTCGGCTACTTTCCAGGGCTTGAAAAATCTAAAGAGGTTCTGTGTTTGCAGTGGCCGAACAGGGCGAATTTTAGCTTGTACTGCATTCTTCAGTATACACTTTGCTACTGCCTGCCGTAAGTCATACTCAAGAAACCCCATTTCTATTCTGACGAACTCGCCCTCTATAAAACTGATAGGCGGAATTGTTACGAGATTAACTCTGGTTTCAGGCAATTCATAGATCTTCATTCAATGTCTTTATAGTGGATAATCTACAACGGGTACCGAGATGCAACTCTAAGACAGTAAGCATACTACTGCCACCTGCATTCGGCGTGTAGACTTATGTATTGAACTTAGCCCACAACCGAGGGAACATAGTTGGTAGTTGTTCTTCAGTCCAGTCATCTCCTTTGGTAAAAGAGCCAAAGTCATAATCCAGACCACGAGCAGAGGCTACTCCTCTAGGGAAGACATCCTCTTTATCATCATTTTCTTTTTTACCGGTGCGTTGCTCGTATGCCGCAGTAGCGACGTAAAGCAATTCTTCAAAGTCCTGATACGGTTCGTCCATGACATCTGCTAGCGTGTCAGGGTCATGAAGCGCACTCATAAATACCTCTCGCCCTTGCCCGATTAGCCAGCAGCGGAAATATAAGTAAGGATCATCTATTACGTATCCATCAATAATTTTCTGTGCAGCAATGATTTTGAAGTCATCGGCCTCAATTAAGTACTCACGAAGGATACATTCAAACTCCACTATCTCGTCAAGCAGGCATTCTGTTAAGCTGCTAATAAGCAATTGCTCTTGTAGTGTTCGGTTGCCTTTTGACTTTTCCTTGGCTTTGTCAATCAACCACCAAAATTCATTGTTATCCATTTTTTGTATTTGCTCGAGCTGACGTATAAGTTGTAATTACCACTAGCTAAATACACCAAAACTCTACACTTCGGCAACCAAAGCGTATACCTCTCAACCCTGCACTCGCAGCTACTTTTGCTGTGCTTTTCTATTTTAGCAGTACTTCATACACCCCTAGCCGCTTCCAGTCAGTTAGGTTCAACTAGCCATCCATCATGCCTACCCTACAATTCAAAACCAGCATCAACTGCGCCAACTGTTTGCGCGCCGTTACGCCTTTCCTCGACGCCGAAGCCAGCGTAAAGAAGTGGAACGTTGACACCAACAATCCCGATAAAGTGTTGACGGTGGAAGGCGAAAACGTCATTCCCGAACTAGTAATGAAAGCCGTAGCGCAAGCGGGCTTTGATATAGAACCTGTGGCGAAATAAGCGCCCTGACGTACTTTTGCGCGGTCTGATGGCTACTTGGGTAGCTGTCAGACCGTTTTTGTTTTTATGTCGTGTAGCCAAGCAGTTCTTAAAAATTTGGTGGAAACTGGCTGACCTTCAGGACTGCCAGCTAGCCTTCTGAAGCTAAACTATACACCAGTAGCACGAGCTAGCCGCTTTGTTGAAAGTGCTGGCTTATGGTATACCTCCTGTTCTGTGATGCGTAAAAAGCTGCAAACGCTCTATCACATGTCTGCCCCCACCCTCTTTCCCTCTCTCGCCCATGAAAGTTTACCTTCTCTTCTTGCTGATGCTGCTAGGCGGCACAGCAGGTGCCCAAGAAGCGCCGTTTAGGTTTTCGCCGCTTCCCCTAAACACGACGACCAATACGGCAGTCTACACCGCCGTCATACCAGTAACCGACACTACTAAAGATCAGCTTTTCACACGGGCCAAACAGTGGGTGTCGAAAGTGGCTCCAACTTACAAAGCGTCGGCCCACCACATTAATCCGGAAACTGGCGCCCTACAGTTCCGCGGTAGAATCAAGAAGGGACAGGAATCGTTTGGGTTCCAACTGGCGGTTGCGGTCGAAGATGGTAGCTACACCTACCAACTCGACAACATCACGCACACGCAGCCCCAGAATGCCCGCCAAGGCAAGTACAGCTCACCCGACCCAGTAACCACCCCCATTGAGGCGCTCGTGTATACTAGGCCCCGCAAGAGCCGAGACAAAAAGCTCACGCAGATTGATACGCATCTACGGGCAGTGCTCGACAGCCTCAACTTAGCCATGCAAGGCAAACCGACCGGCCTTACTACGCAACTGTAGCCATAATTCAACTAGACGCACAAAGCCAGCACTCCGAGCGGAATGCTGGCTTTGTGTTGATAGCTAAGTTTGTTGTAGTGATGGCCGTAGCAACGGCCGTTGAGGTTGCCTCAGCGCGTGTACTTCTCGATAAGCGCTACACCAGCTCTTTGCGGTAGGTTTTCTCGAATTCCTCGTCCACGTGATAAGTAGATTCCTCGTGCTGGCTCAAGTCGAGGCCGAGCTCTTCGTCGGCTTCTTTCACCCGCAGGCCGAATAGCGCGTCGGTTAGCTTTAGCAGCACCCACGATACAATGGCCGTGTAACCAATCACGATAGCCAGGCCTATCAGGTGATAGTTGAAGATGGTGGCCGTGCCGTTTACCAAGCCCACTTTGGCCGCAAACACACCGGTCAGCAACATCCCAACGATACCGCCCAGGCCGTGGCAGGGAAATACGTCCAGTGTATCGTCGATGCTCGTGCGGTTGTTTTTCCAATGCACGCCCATGAAGCTGATGGTAGAAGCCACCACCCCAATCAGGATGCTTTGCCCGTAGTCTACGTAACCGGCGGCAGGTGTAATGGCCACCAAGCCAACTACTGCCCCAATGCAGGCGCCCATAGCCGTGGGCTTACCGCCGCGGGCCACTTCAATCAGCATCCAAGCTACCAGCGCCGCTGCCGATGCCAAGTTGGTGTTAACAAACGACAGCGAAGCCATTTCATTAGCACCAAGGGCCGAGCCGGCATTGAAGCCAAACCAGCCAAACCACAGCAAGCCCGTGCCGAGCAGCACGAAGGGTACGTTAGGCGTAGAGAAAGACTGCCCCCGGTGCGTTTTGCGCGGACCAAGTACCAAGGCCCCCACCAAAGCCGCTACCCCCGCCGAAATGTGTACTACCGTACCCCCAGCGAAGTCGAGCACGCCCCACTTGCGCAGGAAGCCTTCGGGGTGCCAGGTCCAGTGGGCCAGCGGGCAATAGATGAAGAGGCAGAACAGAATGATAAACGCCAAATAACCCTTGAACCGCACTCGCTCGGCAAACGAACCGGTGATAAGCGCCGGCGTGATGATGGCAAACTTGAGCTGAAAAGCGAAGAACAGAATCAGCGGAATGGTGGGCGACAACGTAGGGTGCGTAGCCGTTCCCACATTTTTTAGCAGCAGGAACGTGCGTGGGTCACCAATGATGCCACCGAACGAATCGCCGTAAGCCAGCGAAAAACCCACGAAATACCACACCAAAGAAATTACGCCGAGGGCCACAAAGCTCTGCAGCATTGTGGAAATCAGATTTTTGGGCCGCACCATGCCGCCGTAGAAGAACGACAAACCCGGCGTCATGAGCAGCACGAAGGCCGAAGCCGTCAGCATCCAAGCCACATCAGCCCCGTTGATGGTGTCCGGCGCTGCCGCAGGGTGTTCCACTTTCACAAACGCCGCAATGCCCCCCAGAACGAATAAGACGAGGAGTGCCAGCGTCCCGTAATTGAATTTAGATGGTAATGACTTTTCCATGGTCAGTGAATTGGGTAATGTACTACAGGCTTTTCAGGTGAAATGAACTGTTTGTGTGAGGGTTACGCCATGCTGAAGCAGGCTTTTGCTTGCCTTGCCAACTAGAATTTGTAGACGGCTGCCAGCAAAGCACTCACCGTGGTTTTCTTGAGGCTGCCCGATTTATTGATAAATAAATCCGACTCTACATCGCCATTATCGAGGCGCAGTTCCGGGATGATAGTGAGGTTATCAATCTTGAAATTCGAGGAAAGCGTGGTTTCAAACACGTTTCCATTGAATCCTATTAGAGCCTTTTTGTCGCCGAAGTACTCGCCGCGTAAGGTCATCCCGAACCAGGGCGCCGGGTCCAGATTCACATATAAGGCGCTGCCCCACCACGCGTTGTAGTCACCCCAGCCGGTTTCGCCCCGGAACTGCCGGTACTGCACGGTGCCATTGTAGGAGAAGCTGAGCTGGCTGGACAGAGCGTATGTTAGTACTAAGTCGCCTTGCTGCACGCGCAGCGAATCGTGCTGCGCACCTCCCTGGTAGTTGAAATAGGCCTTTATCTTGTCGTCAGGTGTACCGGTGGCCAACTGCGCAATAAAGGTTTTGGGCATGCTGCTGGCGCTTTTCAAGTCGGTTGGGTTAGCTACGCCCACCATTAGGTTTGTTTTCTCGCCAAGCCCGAAATCGGCTTTTATCCCCGTATGAAAAAAGGGACCATACGAGAACATATAGCTCATGCTGTAATTCCTGTTCAGGTACGGGTCCACCGATTCGTACCCAATATGGGTGGCCCAGCTACCACCCGTCAGCTTGATTTTGGCCGTGGGCGAATAGGTGATGAACAGCTGCTTGATGGCAAAGCGTGTGTTGTCGTCGTTATAAGAAAATTCTTCGGCCCGCCGCCCGAAGCCCAAATCCGCCACCAAGCCTACTTTACCAATGGTGTGCTCGGCTTTCACCGAAATCATACCCAGCTCAAAGGATTTGTGGCTGTTCGTGAAGCTCGTCAGGTTGTTGTAAGGGGCCTCACCAGGGTTGTTGAAGTTGTAGCGATAGTACGCGTCGGCGTAGCCGGAAATCTTAAAAGCCGAAGTCTTAACGGAATCTGGCGAGGAAGTCTTAACAGAATCCCCCGGTTGGGAGGCAAGCGGTGCGCACAAAGCAATGGCAGCGGTAAAAAGCAGCATACTATTCGGATTATGAGTGATTAATGGCAAAGTGTAGCGCGAATGGGCATACCGGCATAAGCCACTCATGCGTGCGTGTTACTTTCATCATTACTCCCCGAAAAAACAGGATGCGGCGTAGCAGTTGCTTGTTCTACCACACCCCGTACCTAGTTCGGGAAGCACACTTATTACTCTCCTTGAAAACGCTTCTTCTATTGACTCACGCAATTGGGTTGTGAGTCGGTAGCCGTCATTTCTAGCGCTTGCTAGAAGTACCAGCGTTACTGTTAAGCTAGAGCGCCTAGTTTGCTAGAGCAGCTAAAACAATAACAGTTTGTGCAACACATTCTACTATCCCCTATAATTCTAAGGCCAATATATACAAACGTCATATTAAATACAGCATATACCTATGAAATTTTAGGTATATCACGCCGATTGTTGCAATAAAAACCAAAAACACCCCTAAAAATTGAACCTCGTAGTATAGGCTCAGTGCTTTTCTAAAGCTTCGTACTCTCTTTGTACATGTTGCCTGTTGCAAGTGCTCATGCCATGTAAAAGAAGAAGCCTGACATCTAGTAGATGTCAGGCTTCTTCTTTGAGAGACAATTTTCTTAGTAATCAAACTTACTGCCTTTACTAGCCGTGTCAGATACTCATATCTTATCTGATCTTGCTAGCTTAGTTCAGCTGATACAGGCTCTCGGTGCAGGCTTACCCTTCGTAGCTCAACTCGCCAGCTCCTACCCGCAAGCGGACACCCGGCTCAGCGGTAATGCGGCCAGCTACTTGGGCTTGATAGCCACTTGCTTGAAGTTGGGCAGCTACAGCTTCGGCTTGGTCTTCGTCCGTCACAAGCAGCATGCCGTTGCCCATGTTCCAATAGAGGTAAGCCTCTGTGGGCGTGATACCGGCCAGCTCGGCCAGTTGCTGCATAGCAGGCAGCGGCTCGAACAGATTCGTTAGCTCAGCCCCCACTCCATTTTTGAGCACGCGCTTGAAGTTGTCGGCAATGCCACCGCCGGTGATGTGCGCGGCGGCGTGCAGGGGCAGGCCTGCATCCAGTACCGCTCCTACACCAGGCGAGAAGATAAGCGAGGGAGCCAGCATCACCTCACCCCACGTGTTGCCCATTTCGGCGGCATCGGAGCCGGTGTAGGGAGCCGTATGCCACGCTTCACCGAAAGCTTTGGTGAGGGCCCGGCGGGCCAGCGAGTAGCCATTGGAGCGGAACGAAGGCGAGCGAAGCGCCACCACCGCCTGGCCGGCACGCACATTGGCTCCGCTGAGCGGACGCTCCAAACTAGGATGCAGCACGCCCACAGCCGTCGAGCACCAGTTGAAGTTCATGCGGGCGCCAGGGTAACCGCCGATGCGGTTGCCCAATTCGGCAATTTCGCCACCCGTTACAGCAATCTGACTGAACTGTGCCGCGTCGTGCAGGCCACGCATGAGTTCATCCACTACCTCGTAGTTGAGCGTGTTCACGTCGATGATATTCGACAGGTTGGTGGGAATGAAGCCCGCTACCACCAAGTCGTCGGCCACCATGGCAATCAGGTCGTAGCCTAGCGTGTCGTAGCGGTCCGTACGTTCAGCTACTTCAATCTTAGTCCCAATTCCATCAGAACCGATACCCAGCCGCTCACTGCCAAAGCGGATTTCATTGGAGAAGCCTCCGGCCAAGTCCTGAGCTGGCTCGCCTGGCTTGCCAGCGCGGGTACCGAAGGTTTTCTGCGCCCAATGGTATGCATTTTTGGAAGCGGCATTGCCTTCTTCAATGGAGTAGCCGGCGGTTTCTTTAATGTTGGGTTCGGCAGAAGTCTGGCTCATGGCGGGGTAAAGTCAATGGGAATGCTTTGTCTGTTTCGTTTGGCATCCGGAGGCGGTAGCCGTAGGACCTTCTCACACCTCGACGTCAGCCATTGCAGCGGCTTGTTCCGTGGGCATAAGGTCCTTCGGCTACCGCCTCCGGATGACAGATTCCAGACAGTAAGAATTTTGGTTTAATGTTCGGTTGGCTCAGGAGCCTTGGCGCTTACAGAAGTTATGGCTTCGGTAGGCTCTTTCTTGCGGTGGCTCTGGCGCTCTTCCTGAATGTGACGCAGGTACTTCGTAACGTCGCCGGTAGGATAGTTGCCGGTGAAGCACGCGAAGCAGCTGCCGCCGTGGCCTTTCTCTTCCGAGAACAGCTCCTGCAAATCTTCCAGTGACTGGTAGATAACCCGGTCGGCCTCGATGAACTGGCAGATTTCCTGCTCGGTGTAGTTGGCGGCAATCAGCTCGGTGCTCATGGCCATATCGATGCCGTAGATGCAGGGGCTCACGATGGGCGGCGCGCTGGAAATAAAGTACACTTCCTTGGCACCAGCCTCGCGCAAAATGCGCACAATGCGCCGCGAAGTGGTGCCGCGCACAATGCTGTCATCGACTACCGCTACCTTCTTGCCTTCCACAAACTCCCGGATGGGGTTCAGCTTCTTCTTTACCACGTCTTCGCGGCCAGCTTGGCTGCTCACGATAAAGGAGCGCCCCATGTGGTTGTTCTTTACCAGGGCGCGCCGGTACGGCACGCCGATAGCCTCCGCCAAACCCGACGCCGCAAAGTACCCCGACGACGGCACGTCAATCACCATATCCGGCTGGATACCTGACTCAATCACCTTGCGCGCCAGCATCTTGCCCAAGCGCACCCGCTCCCGGGCCACCAAGCGGCCGTGGATAGTGGAGTCTTCGCGAGCAAAGTAGATGTGTTCGAAAACGCAGAAGTTCTTAGGCTGATTGTACGGGTTCTTGTAGTGAACCTTGAAGTCGTTGTCGATAAACACGGCTTGTCCTGGCCCAACGTTCTTAATGAAGTCGAAGCCCAAGTAGTCGAAGCAAGTGCTTTCCGAGGCAAAGGCATAAACCGGGCCCCGCGGCGTTTCGCGGCGGCCGAGCACCAGCGGCCGGATTCCCAACGGGTCGTTGAAGGCCAGCAGGCCGTGGCCGGCAATAATGGTGATGGTGGCGTAAGCTCCCTTTACTAGCTCTTGCGTGGTCTCAACGGCATCGAAAATATCTACCACCGAAAGGCGGTCGAGATTCTTGAGGCGCAGCTCCGACGCAAAGGTGTACATGATGAGCTCCAGGTCGTTGCTGGTTTTGGGCAGCACGTGGTACTTCTCGTGCAGGCGCTTGGCTACCTGCCGGAAGTTGATAACGTTGCCATTGTGCACCATGCTTAGCCCAAAGGGGTAGCTGGTGGTAAACGGCTGCGCCAGCTCGGTATCGTTGGAGCCTTGGGTGGTGTAGCGCGCGTGCCCAATGCCGATGTTGCCCTTCAGCTTCTTGAGCTGCTTGGGTTTGAACACGTCATTGATGAGACCGTTGCCTTTATGTAAATGGAAATTATCGTCGAAGGTGGCGATACCCGCGGCATCCTGCCCCCGATGCTGGAGGGCGGTGAGGCCAATCACGATGTCCTGAACAACGTTATCGGGGCCGTAAAAACCTACTATTCCGCACATGGCGAGTTCAATTAGAAATTGAGAGTTAAAAACTAAAAATTGAGCGGTGAACTGTGTCTTCTCTGACCGTCATGCTTCGGCTGCGCTCAGCATGACGGTCTTTAATGACCATTTTTCATTTTTAACTCTCAATTTTTAATTCACTGCGAAGCAGCTTAGCAAGCGTGTTAGCGTACAGTTCGTGTTCCACTATCAGCCCGCGCCGCTCCACTTCCGACAACGTGTCGGCCCCGCGCAAATCCACTGTGCGCTGAGCCAGGATGGGACCTGTGTCGAGGCCCTCATCAACCATATGTACCGTGATTTTGGTTTCCGAAAGCTTGTTATTAAATGCCCATTCGTAGGCGTGAAGTCCTTGATGCTGATGCGTATCTGCCGGGTGTATATTCAGGATGCGTCCCGCAAACGCCTGAATGAACACCGGCGACAAAATCCGCATGTAGCCGGCCAGCACCACGTAATCGGGTTGGTAGGTTTGCAGCAGTTTCACTACCTCGGCATCGTATTCGGCACGCTTGAGACCTTGGGAGGCGAGGCTAGCTGTTGGGCAGCCTAGCTCTGCCGCCGTGGCTAGACCAGGGGCATCGGGCTTGTTGCTGAACACGACGGCTACTTCGGCCAGCCCGTGTAGCTCGCCGTGCTGCACAGCTTTTACCAAGGCCACCATGTTGGAGCCCCGGCCCGAAAGCAAAATGGCTAAGCGTTTGGGTGCGTCCAACTGTTCCCCTTCTTTGACGAGAAGAGAGCCGGGAGCCGACGTTTCAGCAGCGCTATGGTTTGGTAACTGGCTCAACGTACTTGATTGAAAGCAATTTCGGGAGTGGGCCGTTGGCCAATATCACTCCGAATATAAGCATCTTGAAAGTTAACTTTTCCTACTTCGCTGTACACAAGCTGCACTGCCTCTTCCAGCTCCTGCCCATGGGCCACTAGCACCATTACCCGGCCGCCGCTGGTCACCAGCTGGCCGCCTTGCTGACGGGTGGCGCCGTGGAAAGCAAGAATGTTGGGGTGCAATTCATCGAGGCCGGTGATGGGGAAACCGGTAGGAAACTTCGCGGCCGGATAGCCGCCCGAGGCCAGCACCACGCCCACATAGTAACCGGGCCGTTGCCAAACAGTGGTTTGGGCCAGGTTGCCATCGAGAGTAGCTTCAATGAGTTCGAGCAAGCTGCTTTCCAGAGCAGGCAGCAGTACTTCCGCTTCCGGGTCGCCGAGACGGACGTTGTATTCCAGCAGCTTCGGGCCCTGCGGCGAAAGCATGATGCCGAAATACAGGAAGCCTTTGAAATCAAACGGCTCACTTTGCAAACCGAGCAAGGTCGGATCTACTATGTCGGTGCGGATAGCGGCCAGTATGTTGTCGTCGGCGAAGGGCACGGGGCAGTAGGCGCCCATGCCACCAGTGTTGGGGCCTTTGTCGCCGGCCAGCAGTTGCTTGTGGTCTTGCGAAGGTGCCAGCAACCGAATCCGGTTGCCATCGGTGATACCAATGATACTGATTTCGGGGCCAGTCAGTTTTTCTTCCAGCAGGAAGCTAAACCAGCCGGTGTGCTCGGCCTGCAAATCGGTAAGGGCCTGCTCGGCTTCCGCAATAGAGGAGCACACATACACGCCTTTGCCAGCCGCTAAGCCGTCGTACTTCACTACTACCTGCCCGTCCAGCTCCGCCGCTTTAGCGCGAGCCTCGTCCAGCTGGTCGCTCCGGTACTGCCATGACATGGCCGTGGCCACCCCGTGCCGCCGCATAAAGTTCTTGCTCCACACCTTGGAGCTTTCCAGCACTGCTCCCGCCCTGCTCGGCCCGAACACCCGAATGTCGGAACCAGCAAAGTAGTCCGTCACGCCTGCCGCCAGCGGCGCCTCGGGGCCCACCACAATCAGCTTCACGTCGTGGGCTTCACAAAAGCTTTGCACGGCCGGAAAATCGGTGGCGCTGATGTCGGGGTGGCTGTTGGGAATGCCGCCATTGCCGGGCAGCACGTGCACCGTGGCCCCGTCGCGGGTCAGCTTCCACGCCATGGCGTGTTCACGGGCCCCGCCGCCGAGGAGTACTATGGTTTTAGGAGTTGCTGACTTCATGTTGTGCCGAGAGAACCAGTTGGTACGTCAGTTCTGTGATGTTCTGTATTTTGAAACCAAGCCTTTGGTACAGCTTTAATGCGCTTTTGTTCACCTGTAATACATCCAGGCGAACCGACTTATTAGCTGCCAAAGCCTTCGTTATAAACTCGTTTAAAAGAGCAGTGCCAATTCCTTTACCCTGAAATTCAGGTGTAAGTAGTAAGCTCTGAATGAAAAAGCTGTCAGGTTCTTCTGCCGCTTCCACAAGGCCAATTTCTCGTCCTTCGTGTAGGAGCAGCGTGGTGCTATTGGGCTTAAAGTTCTCGGAGTGAAAGGCTTGTTGGAACTCATCCTCCCATCCCCACACCTGCTCTATATAAGGACCAAGGGCTTGCTTCTTAATAGCTAGCGTAACCTCGAAAT
This sequence comes from Hymenobacter sp. YC55, assembly GCF_029433095.1. Taxonomy (GTDB): domain Bacteria; phylum Bacteroidota; class Bacteroidia; order Cytophagales; family Hymenobacteraceae; genus Hymenobacter. Next base: position 564,943 of record NZ_JARNTX010000002.1, on the reverse strand, counting down.
CTGCGGGTGTGGCCGGACGCCGAGCAAGCTGAACCAGACTCTCGGGCCCTGTGGCCTTTAAGACTTGGGTTTCCACCTGCAACGCGTCTTTCTGGCCGCTCATCCCGATTAGCTAATGTCTTCGATTGAAAGAATCTTGCCGTCTTCCAACTCGAAAACCGACTTGCCCTGCATGCGCAAGGTGTCGCCGGGTTTCAAGCCGTTCGGAAATTCGATGGCTGCCACGCCGGTGTAGTCAATCAGCACTTCCACGCGGTTGTCAGCTATTTGCCAATCGGTGACGCGCTGCTCCCGCTGAGAGAAATACTGCTTGGCCTGTTCGGCTTGCTGCCGGAAACTTTCCTTGCCGGTGGTCGTCAGGTCTACTTCGCCGCCGGTGATGTTTCTGAACACCACCTCGTCATGTAGGTCCGCCACCATGCTGTCCACATCGAAGCGGTTGTACGCTTCGATGTAGGCTAGCACAATTTGCTTAGGAGTAGCGGCGGTTTCCATGACGGCTTAAGAAAGTTCAGGCATCTTTCATGATGCCGGCGCGCACTAGGTTGCTTATGAGGCGGGCCTGTACGTCGCCATCGGTAGTGGTTCCGTTGCCGGTTTGCAGCGGAGCACCCGTGATACGCTCGTAGATATCGAGGTAGCGGCGGGTGGCTTCGGCCGATACTTCGGGCGTGAGGGCGCGGGGGTACTGGCCGTCCTGCTTGTTGGCAATCAGCCACTGGCGTACGTACTCCTTGTCCATCTGCTCGGCCGTTTCCGGGTTCTTGGAGTAGTCTTCGGCGCTCCAGAACCGCGACGAATCCGGCGTGTGGATTTCGTCAATCAGAATCAGCTCACCGTTCAGCAAACCGAACTCGTACTTGGTGTCCACCAGGATGATGCCGCGCTCCGCCATCCACTGCGAAGCGAAGTTGAACAGCTCCAGCGCCTTCACCCGCATCTTCTCGTACAGCTCAGCCGATACCCACCCTTCCGATACCAAGTTTTCGGGCGTGATTTCACGGTCCGACTCCTCTTTGGTGGTCGGCGTTACAATCGGCTCGGGGAACTGCTGGTGCTTGGTCAATCCATCCGGCACGGTTACGCCCGAGAACGTGCGCTGGCCATTCAGGTAGCCGCGCAGCATCGAGCCCGTGAGGTAGTTGCGCACCACCATCTCCACCCGAATCGGCTCGGCTTCCTTGGCCAACGTTACGTTGGGGTCGAGCAGGCTGATAACGTGGTTGGGAATGATGTGCTGCGTTTTGTCGAACCAGAAAGCCGCCAGCCCGTTCAGCACCGCGCCTTTGTGGGCAATCGGGGTTTCCAGCACCGAGTCGAAGGCCGACAAACGGTCGGTAACGACGATGAGCCGCTCGCCCGAGGGGGCCCGGTACGAATCACGGACTTTGCCGCGGTGCAGGAGCTCGAGCTGAGGGGTATCGAAGTGGTTGAGGGTGTTCATAGAAAAGGTGTCAACGGGAAGGCCGATGAACTGCGAGGGAATCTTAAGATGAAAACTGGCTGGCTTCCTGCGGCGAAACGGCGGTCTGGCGCTGGCTCTGCACGTGCTCCACAATGTTGCGGAACAAGCGCAGCCCGTCACCTTCCTCACTCAAACCGAGGTTGAGGCGCTTGCGCCGGGCCCAATCGGGGTGGTTATACAAGGAGAGGAACGCCTCGGGGTGCGGCATCAGCCCGAATACCTGGCCGGTGGTATCGGTCAGGCCGGCGCAGTTGAGGTCGGCACCGTTAGGGTTGTGCGGGTACACGTCGGTTGGCGAACCGTCGAAATCGGTGTAGGACAGGCAGTTGAGCGCCTGCTCTTCGATATGAGCCAGCGTGTCGGTGCCCGAGATGATGAGGCGGCCTTCGCCGTGGCGCACAGGCACTTCCATGGTGTCGAGGCCCTTGAGGAAAGGCGAGTTCGACTTCGGGTTGACTTTCAGCCGCACCCACCGGTCTTCGTAGCGGCCCGAGGCGTTGTGCGTCAGAGTTACTTCGGGGGTCACGTTGCCGCTCAGGTTGGGGAGCAGCCCGAGCTTCACCAGTACCTGGAAGCCGTTGCAGATGCCCATCACAAACTTGCCATTGGCCACGAACTCCTTGATATCATCAAGCAGCGTGCGGCCTTCGGCGTTTTTGCGGTAGCGCAGCTTATTGGCCAGTACCACGCCGGAGCCCAAATCATCACCGAAGGAAAAGCCGCCGGGGAAGTTCAGGATGTCGTAGTCGTGGATGCTGACGTGGCCGTGCAGCACTTGGTTGAGGTGCACGATGGTTGCTTCGGCGCCCGCTAAGCGGTAAGCCGCGGCGTATTCTTCTTCGCAGTTGATGCCGAAGCCCGTGAGAATCAGGGCCTGGACTTTCTGGCTGGTATCGTTCATGTGTTGGTCGTTCATCGAGCCGACTCCTCTCCTACTGGCTGGCCGAAGCCAATGATACGGTTCACCGGGCCGTTGGTCCACTCGTGGCGCAGTACGGCCGTGCTGGCCGCAAGTACCGGCTGACCCGCGTGGCGCACCGTCAGTTGGCTGTCTGGCGTAACTACCCCGAGGCGAGTAGCGCGGGCTCCGAAGTGCTGCTCGAAAGCCACCACATCTTCGGGTGCTACCGTGGCCACAAACCGGGAGTGCGACTCCGAGAACAGCTGCACGTGTACCGGCAGGCTTTCCGGCAAATCAACCGTAGCACCATAGCCGTGGCCGAACGTGGCTTCCGCCAGTGCCACTGCCAAGCCACCATCCGACAGGTCGTGGCAGGACTGGATGAGGTGTTGGTCGTTGGCTTGGCCCATGAGGGTGTAGAGCTCCTTGGCTTTGTCGAAGCGCACTTGCGGCACGTTGGCGCCTAGCTCGCCGAACAGCTGGTAGAACTCCGAGCCGCCGAGTTCGTCGTAGGTTTCGCCTAGCAGATAGACAACGTCGTCGGCCTGCTTGAAGTCCGAGGTGATAGTCTGACGGACGTCTTCAATTTTGGCCGTCATTGAATACAGAACGGTTGGCGGCACGGAGATTTTCACGCCGTCGGCCTTGAAGTCGTTCTTCATCGAGTCTTTGCCGCTGGTGAGCGGGATGCAGTAAGCGGCCGTAGCGTCACGCAGGGCTTCGCACATCCGGACCAGCTTGGCTAGCTTGAGCTTACCATCGGGGTTGGTGGTGGCGTCGTACACCGAATCGGGTACGCAGAAGTTGTCGTTCACCGACCAGAAGTTGCTGTCGCCGTAGCTCAAGTTGGGCAGCTTGCCACCCACGGCTACAATCTGGCGCACCGCTTCATCGAAGGCACCAGCCGACATATGATAGGCGTCCAAATCACCGAAGCGGGGCAGGATGCCGTTACTCACGGCCACACCTTCCCAACTCTCGAAGTTGAAGCGCACCACGGCGGCATCTTGTGGGGCTTGGCCCGTGGCCCCCATCAACGGCTTGATGATGGTGCGGCCCTTCACCTCGTGGTCATACTGCCGAATCACCGACTCGCGGGAGCAGATGTTGAGGCTACCGAGCAGACGAGTCAGAACATCGGTGTAGTCGGTAGTGGCGGGCAGCGTTGGCTCCGCGGCTTGGGGCTTGCTCCACTCGGCTTCCAGCACTTTGCGCGGCACGCCGTTGTGCAGGAACTCCATGTTCAGGCGGGCCACTGAGTCGCCATCAAAGCGTACGTCAAGGTAGCCATCGGCGGTGAAGTACCCGATATCGGTCAGCTCCACTTCCATTTCGCGGCCCAACGCCAGCAGCTCGTCCATCTTAGCGGGCTCCACGGCCAGCGAGAAACGCTCCTGCGACTCACTCACGAAAATCTCCCACGGCCGCAGCCCCGGATATTTCAGTGGCACTTTCTCTAGCTCCACCACGGCCCCGCCGCTGATGGTGGCCAATTCGCCAATGCTGGACGACAAGCCGCCCGCACCGTTGTCGGTGCTGCACTTGATTAGGCCGCGGCGCGTAGCCAGCACCAGGAAATCCATGGCCAGCTTCTGCGTAATCGGTGAGCCAATTTGCACGGCCGTAGCCGGTGATGTTTCGTCTAGCTCGATAGAAGAGAACGTGGCGCCGTGGATACCGTCTTTGCCCACCCGGCCGCCAGCCATGATGATGCGGTCCTGTGCGTCAATCTTCTTCTCCCACGAGTCCAGTCCGGCCAGCTGCATCGGCATCACGGCGCCAGTGCCGCAATACACCAGCGGCTTACCCGCGTACCGGTCGTCGAACACGATGGCGCCGTTTACCGTTGGTACGCCCGATTTGTTGCCGCCGTCCTCAATGCCCTTGCGCACGCCTTCAAAAATGCGGCGTGGGTGCAGTTGGTTGCTCAGCAGTGTACCGTTGAACTCAGGGTTGCCGAAGCACAACACGTTGGTATTGAACAGCAACCGCGCGCCCCCAATACCAGTCGCCAATGGGTCGCGGTTGTTGCCCAAGATACCGGTAATGGCCCCGCCGTACGGGTCGATGGCCGAAGGCGAATTATGGGTTTCCACCTTCCACACAAACAACGACTCGGGATTGATACGCACCGCGCCGGCGTTGTCGCTGAACACCTTAATCAGCCAGTCGTTGCCGTTGGCTCGCAACTGGCGGTCTACTTCGGAGGTGGCGTTCTTGATATAGGTCTTGAACAGGCCGTCGATTTCGTGCTCTTCGCCGGTGTCCGCGTCCTTGTACTTGATAACGGCGCTGAACTCCTTGTGCTTGCAGTGCTCCGACCAGGTTTGGGCAATGATTTCCAGCTCGCAGTCAGTGGGGTCAGCGGGCAGGCCAGCGGCTTGGCGCTCGGGGGCAATGGCCACATAATGGTCACGCACCACCCGCATCTCCTCTAGGTTGAGGGCGTACAGGTTGTCTTTCGACAGCTGCACCAATTCGCTGTCCGCCAAGTTGGTGAGCGGCACCAGGTTGGTAATGGATTCGGCCCCACCACCGGGCCGCGGCGTGTAGTCGCGGATGTCGGTTATGGGGCCGGATTCGAAGCGGTTGATGAGCTTGTTGCCGAGCAGTTCTTCGGCTAAGCGGCGCAGGTCGGCGGCGGGCAACTCGTGCTCCAGAAAGTACAGCCGTTTGCTGAAGATGTGCTGCGTGTGCGTGTCGAGGGGCTGGTTCAGGAAGTCGCCGAGGGCATTCTGCGCCGATATGCCTTCGTCGTCGGTCACGCCGGGCAGCTTGGCTACCAGGATGTAGCTCTTGTACGTGGGCTCATGGCGGAACTCGTCGAGCGCCACATCGTGCAGCACCGGGTCTTGCAGGCAGTGGGTCGCGAAGTCGCGCAACTGCTCGTCGGTTACGGGGTAGCGCACCGTGTAGAGGGCGGTGCTTTGCACCCGGCCAGTCGTGAGGCCAAGGTGACGTTGGGCAACTTCTGCCACACGTTGGCCCTCGCCATCATGTTGGCCGGGCTTGAGCAGAAGCTGAATAGTTCTTTGGGTAGAGTCCAAAAGGAAATGGGTTATCTATTTTTCGGGTTTCCCACGCGCCGCAACTGGCAGCCGTGAGGAAGCATACCCGCGCAGAGTACGCCGAAAATGCCTTGCTCCTGCGCCGGTTGCGCCGAAGTAGGTTTAAGAAAACGCTTTTTCCGGCCGACTGCCGGGCTTCACCACCGGAATACCTGCCCGACACAGCGGGCAATCATCGGGTGCGTAGGTGGCCGCCGTTACCGGCAGCAGTGCAAAGTTCGGAAAAGTTAGCTCAGCTTTCCCACCCGTCCGGTCAATTAAACTTACCACGGCCAAAACTTTCGCGCCCAAGCCTTCCAGCACGCGCGCTACTTCGTTGGTGCTCTTGCCGGTAGTTACCACGTCTTCGGCAATAACTATTTTCTGCCCCGGCTCCACCGTGAAGCCCCGGCGCAAGGTCATCTGCCCGGAATCGTCGCGCTCCGTGAAGATGCCCGGCACGCCGAGTTGGCGAGCCAACTCGTAGCCAATCACCACGCCGCCCATGGCCGGACCTACCACCACATCGGGCTGCAAGCCAGCGGCCCGCAACTGTTCTGCTAGCTCAGCCGCGGCCGGTCCGGCCAAATCGGGGCGGCGCAGGAAACGGGCGCACTGCACGTAGGTATCGGAATGCAAGCCGGAGGAAAGCCGGAAGTGGCCGCGCAACAGGGCATCTTCCTGCACTAGTTGCTGCTCTAGGGTTTCGGGGGTAAGGGTGGTAGTCAAGAGGTGTTCAGGTATATAAATTCAAGAAGTTACAACGGCTGGCACTCAGCATTCCAACTGAAGCTAGACGCCTACCGGCCGCAGCTGGTTAATTTGAGCGGCCAGTTCTTTAGCCGCGGCTGCGGCATCTGAGGCTTGCCAGATAGCTCGCGAGGCGTTAATCAGCAGACCCTGCCCGTCGGCGCGCAAACCAGCATTCAAGGTGGCTGCCAAGTCGCCGCCCTGGGCACCGATGCCGGGTACCAAGAACCACTGCTGGGCACTGATGCTCCGGATGCGGGCTACGGCTTCGGCATTGGTAGCGCCTACTACCAGCCCGATGTTGTGGTGCTGCTCGTTGAGTTCCTGCGCCACACCGGTGGTGTAGTCGGCGAGGGTGCCGCCCTGGGTGAGGGTTATATCTTGCAGGGAGTGCGCAGGCTTGTTGGACGTTTTGGCCAGCACGAATACCATCTTGCTTTCGCGGGCGAAGGGAACAATGGAATCATCACCCATATAGGGGTTGACCGTCACCGAATCGGCCCCGACTACGTCGTAGGCGAAGCGGGCGTAGTGGTCGGCGGTGTTAGCAATGTCGCCGAACTTACCGTCCAGAATCACCAGTGCCTCCGTCGGAATCCGCTGCACTGTGCGCTGCAACAGTTCCACTCCACCCGGCCGGCTCAGAAAGAAAGCCAGGTTGGGCTTGAAGGCCGCTGCGTATTCCGCTGTCTGCTCAATGACTTCGGCCAGGCGGTTTTCCACTTGCGCGTCGTCGCCGACGGGGTCGAGCCCCACACAAAGCAGGGAGTTAACTTGCTGAACGCGGGCAGTGAGTTTGTTCATTGGGTGGTAACTGAGAAGGTGACTGCTCTGATTGAAGCTTAGCGGTTTACCATATTCGGGTTAGGCACTACGTGGGCACACTCGTGCGCCAACCGGGCTGATAGGCCAGGCTCCAGCCATTCGCCGCTGGCAATCTGCACGGCCGAAGCGCCGCACCGCAAATAATCCGTGACGTGGGCCGCCGTAAATACCCCGCCCGTTCCGAAGATGGGTAGCGTAATCCGCTCATCATGGGCCAGTTCCCACACGCACCGCAAGGCTACGGCCCGCAATGCCTCGCCCGACAAGCCCCCTACTAGAGGCTCGGCCGTGGCATCATCAGGTAGGTGTAGGGCCCTGAGCAGGTTGGTAGCGGCTAGCGCAGTAGCGCCGCCCTCCTGGGCACCTAGCGCGAGGCTGCGGATATGCTCGGGCCATGGGGGTAGCTTCACTACCACGGCGGCAGCGGGCCCTAGCTCGTTGCGCACTGCTTGGGTGGCTTCGCGCACAAACTTGGACGTGAGGTCTTGTCCGTTGGCGGTGTCGGGCGAGGCTATGTACACCTCCACCCCGGCTATCTGGTCGCCTACTTCGCGGGCTAGATACCGGGCAATCTTGCGGAAGCCAGGGATGCCCGGTGCCGTAATGCTTACAAACACGGGCACGCCAAAGCGGCGCAAATGGGGTAGGTGTTCGTTGGCCAGAATTTCTGCGCTTTCGGTGCGCATGTTGGTTGCGTTGAGCAGGGTCTGCTCGGCTACTTGCCAGACACCTTCCTCATACAGCCCAGGCTTGGGCTCCATGGTGACGGTTCGAGTGAAGATGCCGCCCAACCGCTCATACCCGAGTCCGTCGGGTAACTGCCAGCTGGCAGCGGCCAAACAAACGGGATTTTGCAAAGTGAGGGAACCGAGTTGCATAGCGTAGAAATTAAAAAGTCCGTCGGGACACGAAGGACTTTATTTCAAATATTGTTGTAGTGAAAATCTACCAGGGCCCAACCCAACCTAGAGTGGTTTAACGGCGCAACTTGCATCGAGCCATTTTCAGCGAAACACCCTGCCTTACTACCGCTCAGTAGCGGCACCTAAGTTAGCACTAGACTACTGCACACGTGCGACAAGCACACGTTACGCCTACGGTGTGCGACATGCTGTGGATGGTTACAAAGCCTTCCTGCTCACCGTACTTACGGGCACCGCGCAACATGGCATTCCATACGTTGACCACCGCCATCCACTTAGGATAGGCGCTCAAGTTGCGGTTGCCAGCGCGGGTGGCGGCAGCTACTTTGGAAGCAAGGGTGTTGGTATCCATTAAGCTTAACTGACTGTGAAGTAAGAGCTAAAAAGAGCGGGTGTGGGTGCTTTTTGCCGAGCATCCAAAATGGATTGGGCACAAAAAAACCGCTTCGGAAACCGGAGCGGCAAACGGGCTTAAAACTAGAAAAGCGAAAGAGTCAATGGCGGAAACAACCTTTCGGTTGTCTCGCAGGATAGCTTTTCGCTCGGTCCCGCGCTTCATCAAGCAAGTTTGATTTAGGTGAAGCACGTCGCAAAAGTACCAAACCATTTTACTGCCACCAAACAATCTGATTAATTATTTAATGCTCTAACAGTACTTTACCCCCTGTGAGGGCCTAGAAACGCAAGTAATTCAAAAACCCAAAATCATGTACATTCACTTGAATATCAATACTTTCATACGCATTCATTATTCATTCACCTAGCCACAGAATCTTCTCATGGTTTAAGAAAGATTCTTGCAAAGCCTAACCCACATTTTGAAAGCCCAAAACAGCTCATTAGATTTGTACAATTTAAAATCATACGTGCTATTATAGTATAGTATAGCGCATGACCAGAAATAACCAAGGTGCAACTCCACTATTAAGCACCATTAACTGAATTGTCAGCGGCGCATTAACAAAATGATAACCAACTCCAATAAATTCAATCCGCTTCTTAAACGGTAACTTTGCAATTACAGTCTTGCGACTTTTCGTTTTTACTATGAAACATTCTTTACTCAGCTTTCTATTTGTTGGCCTGTTGCTTTTCTCGAAAGCGGCTTATGCACAAGATTCTACGTCGGGCGGCCCCATCCAATACATTGAAAGAGTAGTGGACGACGAAGCTGAAGCGTCGGCACTTTACAAGCGCACCATAGACTGGAGTGAAAATCACTTTGCTTACACGCCCAAAGCCACGCTTAAAGCGGATGCCAGCAAAGGAGAAGTACGAATGACGGGCACTGTAAAAGTCAAGACCACTTCTACCTCAGGCCAATTACAGGAGCACCCAGTTCTTTTCGAATTTAATTTCCATGCGCTTCCTACTGGCGGCTACGAGTACAGCGTAGGGTTCTTTCGGGTGATTCTGGATACTCGCAAGCCCGACGAGATGCTGTCGGTCGAGGAGTATGTGACGCAGCTTGCCATGGACAAGAACAACGAGCGCACCCACAACGACCGGCGTATAACGGCTCAATCTAATTCCTTGGCCAGCGAAATAGCTATGTCGTTTCGTTCGTACATGAACAGCCGCCCCGCTGCTGGCGCCGTCGAATAAGCGGCTAAGGGACAAGTAGTGGAAACAAAGGAGCCAACGTGGCTAACTGTAATTCTTATGCAGTTAGCCACGTTGGCTCCTTTGTTTTTTAGCGTTCAAGAAGGCGGTGGGTCCGGGCGGGTAGTTCGCGCGCATCAAGCAGCAAAAGCCCGTCGAGAGCATTGCTGAAGTTGGGGTCGAGGTTGAAGCCGAGCAAGCGGGCGTTTTGTTTGAGGTACTGACGCAGCAGCACCGGAACCCCACTTCCCCCGGGTTCTAACCCACTAATGAACTGCTGCAAATCCTGCAAGCTGGTAAGCCCGGTTTGAAGCAGTTCGGGTGCTTCTCCTGTGTCCAAGGGCTTGTACCGAAACTGCTTGCGTGGCCTCACGTGTTGCGCCAATTCCACATCAAAGAAGTGGCGCGTTAGATAGTCGACCATCACAGCTTTCGAAGTAGCTGAGAACCGGTTGCTGATGCTGACCGGACCAATCAGGTAGCGGTACTCGGGGTGGGTGGCTAGGTACTCGGCAATACCTTTCCAGAGCAACGACAATGGCAGCGCCTGCCGCTGGTACTCCACCCGCACAAACGAGCGGCCCAACTCCAGCGACTGACGCAACAGCGGATTCAACTCTTTCTTTAACCGGAACAAGGAATGCAGATAAAAACCTCGACGGCCGTACTGCCGCAAAATCGCCCTTCCTAGCCCCAACCGATAGGCGCCAACAAGCAATTTCTTTTGACGGTCGTACAAGAACAGATGGCGGTAATATTGGTCGTAGGCATCGAGATCGGTGGGTTGTTGGGTGCCTTCCCCCTCGCGCCGAAATGTAAGCTCCCGCAGGCGGCCAATTTCACGCAACACATTGGGTATCTCACAGCGCTTCGCCACATACACTTCCCACCGGCCGCTCACGAGCAAGCACCGATCTGGGCGCAAAGCGGCAATATCGGCCTCAATAAGACTTGGCGAAGTTTCGGCAATGACGGGCAGCACAGGCAGCGGTGGCAGCATGGCGGCCAGGTAGCGCTCTGCCGAATTGCCGAGCGCATACACACGTGCCCGAAGATACGCTAGGCGGTCGGTGGCCGGTAGCCGATCCAAAACCACTGGGCTCACGGGCAGCCCAATTCTTACCTGAATGGTTTGACCGCGCTTATTGAGTAGTTCGGCTGGTAGCCGGGCCGTGCGCAGCAGTGGGTGCACAAGCCCTAATAAGCTAAAACCGGTGCTGTTTTGCCCACTCAGCCATATTGGCACCACTGGCACCCGAGCCGCGTCTAGCAACCGACCAGTTGTAGGGTTCCAGGCAGAATCAATGGCTGGGCGGAAAGGAATAGAGCTGTGGGCAACTTCGCCTGCGGGGAAGAAGAGCAATGGCACGTCGTTGTGCAAGTGGCGCAATAGGCGACGTACTCCCGGCACGTTCCGACCAGCTGCGGCCCTCTCGGGGCTAACCAATACTAATTGTGCCTCCAAATGCGGCAGCAACGGAGCTAGAAGCTCGTTGGCCACCGCACGCAGTTCAGGCCGCACCTTGCCTAGCACGTGCAACAGTACCATGCCATCAATTAGCCCGCACGGATGGTTGGCTACGGCTACGAAAGCCCCAGCAGGCAAGCGCCTCAATTCATTAGCATCATACTGAACGGTGATGCGAAGTTGCAGCAGTAGTTGCTCAACAAAAGCAAGTCCATTGTGCTGGCGACATTGCTCGTAAAGCTGCTGTAAGTCACGTAGATGGGCAAATTGCTCCCACAATGGACGCAGGAACTCGCGCGAACGGCGCAGAGCTCCTGGTAAAGACAAGTAGTAAGGGGGGAGCAATTCCATATAGAATATTTCGGGTAGAAGCAGATAGGGTAGCTTCTCAAACTTCCGAAATACAAATTAGTATCGCATTATGAGTTGATTACTAAAATATTAAGAATGGCACCTACTTTATAAAATCGAATTTAAAATGCAGAGAGCCGCGTTGCAGCGCGGCTCTCTAGTTTTTTCACCTTCTTATTTACTTCACTCACGACAAAAGTACGTGTTCAAACGATGATAAGTTAGGATAAAGAATTGGATAATAAAATGTTAATATCTGCTAGCTGTTACTGGGTTTGCCACTAAACTAGTTCTGCCGATGGTCGGCAAACAACTGGTGAAATAGAACAAATCAAGTTATGACCTTCTGACGAACAAGCACTTAACTTGTGGGCCCGGCGTCCACGCGGGCTTCAATAGTGCTCTGTACTGTGGCGTTTACCGCTGAGAGTAAATCGTAACCTGTTGCCTGCTCGATGGCGTTGATGGTAGTTCGGTAGGTACCCCAACTGGTATTCAGGTTGTTGTCGTTGGGCGTATCAATGGCGATGACTCGAGTGCTGGTGCTAACACGACTAGCATCAGATGAGCCGTTAGGCAGCACCACTATTACTTTCCAGCAACGTGCGGGTACTGTTACTTTACCGCCTGCCACCGTAGTGGCGTAGCCATTAGCCCCGGTTCCACCGCGTCCATAACTGCCGCAGATGATATACAACTCATTGCCCGCGTCGGCTAACGTGCGGCAGTAGTTTTCGAGGCCTGCCCAAGTACGTTGGTTATTGTTGGGAGCCTGCGGCATCATATTACTCATCAGAAATGTAGCCGTGTTGTCGGCAACCGAGCCAGTACGATCGGCAGACGGACAGTTATGGCCCCGATCGAAGCCTGAGCCGCTATAGCTACTGCTTATTGCTTTAAACCACCCCGTAGGCAGCGAATTATCGGGTGCGAAATTGTCTTGGCGCCGGGTACTACCCAACCAAGCGCTGCTCAAATGCCAGCTTACCCAGTTGGGGATGGCCCGGTCGCGGTGGTATGACATCGTAAACTGCGGCTTTACAAGCAAGTAGTTGGTGTACTGGGTAGTACTGGCTATTGCGCCGCTAGGATTACCCATTGCCAAGTTGCCGTCGCGCGTGGCCAGCACATCCGACGACTGAACCACCGTGTCGACCTGGGGAGTAACTGATTCGTCTTTGGCGCAGGAAACCGCTAGTACAGCAAGTGAGCTAATCGTTAGGAGTCGGTAAAGCGTACGATGCATGAGCTAAGTTGTTGAGGTTGGTGATAGTGAGCGGAATAGACGCGGCAAAGGTTGTTAATTACTCATGCCCAAACGTTATGAGCATATTACCATTGACTATCTATTGTCTCACACCACCCCTACCGCAGACTATATCCCCGACTTAGCGCGGTGCCTACCTCCTACTGCGCTCCTCAATTGGGTAACCAGTCAACAAACAGCCCATACCTAACTGCTACTACATCGCAAGGCCCCTGCCGGGAGCAACCAGCAGGGGCCTTGCGATGTAGTGGATACCGAATTTACTCGGTGGCCGGAATACCGTTGAAGGCAGTAATCGGCTGAGCAATACCATACGATTTGCCCGATGATCTTTTGCTGTATTCTTTCTTTAGATTTTTCAGGTCCGATGCAGCCGCCTGCAACTTAACTCTGAGTTCCTCAGCCGTGCGGTTGTACGGACTACGCTTGCCAGTCCAAGCCAAAAACTGTTTTATTTCCGCCTCAGCGAAGCCGAGCATGGTGGTGGCGTTTTGCAGGAACTCTTCTTCTACTTCCATAGGGTTAGCCAGCTCGTTTAAGCAGCTCGTATTGTTAAAACATATTGCAATATAAGAAGTCAATATGTATCTAACAAGGCCTAAACACGCATTTTATTACACTATATTTTTGAAAGTACAATTTCAAGATGCTATGTAATTATCGACCTGTAACTACCAGCTTTTGGGTGCCAAGGCGTTGGCCATGAGCTCCGGTTAGTACCAGATGGTAAAGCCCAGCCGGTAGTGAGGTATCCATTAATCGCACAGTCGATTCTGTAACTGAGATCTGCCGAAGCAAGTTTCCGTGCATGTTATAGACCGCTAGGGAAGCCGCTTTGCTTTCGAAAATACGTACCTGCACTTCGGCGAAAGTAGCAGCAGGGTTAGGATACACTTCTAGCTTCGCAGTCGCGGGCTCGCTTAATTCTACTACCGCTACTGGCGAGAAACTTTCCTTGCCGTCGGTGTCTACTTGGCGGAGGCGGTAATACAGCGTGGTAGCACCTAAGGTGGCGGTCGTTTCATCGTCGAAGCTGTAGCTCTTTCCGTTGGCACTCGTGCCAATTCCTGCTACTTGGCCCACAACTGTGAAGCCACCTTTCGTTTGCTGGGTACGCTCTATTACAAAGTAGCTGTTGTTGGCTTCCGAAGCCGTTTGCCATGCCAGCTCTACTCTGCGTCCAATAGCTTTGGCCTGAAAGAATTTTAACGTCACGGGCAAAGGAGCGGCCAGCGCGTTGATGGTAGTAGGAAAGCCTAGAGGCCGGTCTTGTGCAAATGCATAATAAATCCGCGTTTGGTCGAGGGCACTAACAGCATTGTTCACCTCGATTTCTACGCGCTGGAAATCTTGTGTGGTGCGGAAGAAAACCTCAGTACGGCCATCTGGCAGTAGCCCTTGTTGAAGTAAGCTTGCTCCGCTAGCCGTCTCTAGCAACTGATTTCCATTGGGGCCGCCGTAGGTACGCAAGGTAATACCGTTGAGTAGTTGTGTGTTGAGTAAGCCACTACCCTGATTAAGCACTACTCCCGCCGAATTGCCTGCCGCTCCTGCTCCATTCAAGTTCAAGCGAAGAGCTGTAGAGGTGAGGGCCCCAGCCAAGCCCGTACGCATAGTAGCATAATCGTTGACACTCATATTGTTGTCGGCAGCTCGCTCGGGGTTGAGGACGCTGGTGTTGGCGCATAACACACACACAACACCGTTAGAAGAAACATCAAACTGACCGGCACCACTTGAGAAGTTGGATAGAATCGGAGTTTGGTCCCGGAAAGCGCTAGGCTCTAACCCAAAGCCGTAATACAAGCTTAGGTTATCGAGGGCGCTAACAGCTGAGGAGCGCGTTATTTGCACCTCGTCGAAGGCCAATGTGGTGGGGAAGCTTACCTGTTGCTTGCCATCTGGCAGCACGGTTATTTGCAGTAGTTGGGCACCAGTAGCCGTTTCCTGTGCTATACCATTTTTGTAAGTGGTGATACGTAACCCGGTCAGGGCGCTCAAGTCAAGTACGCCCTGCTCGCCCACTACAAAGCCCGCGTAATAGCCAGCAGGCGAAGGCGCCTCCAACTTCACACGTAGCGTGCTAGGACAACTTACCCCGGCCAAGGTGGTGAAACTAGCATAGTTGGCCAACGTCTGATCTGCCGCATGCTGGGGGTTTAGCACGCCCGAGTTAGCACACACCGTTATGTTATTATCGATTACGGCCGTACTGTAGTTAACACCCTGAGTTGGCGTTGCGAAACGGGATACCACCCCACTAGCAGTTTCCACCAGATTGGCATCGATGCCATACGCATAGTATACCTTCACGTCGTAGCTCAGATTAAGCAAAGAGCCAACTTCAAGTTCGATTTTATCGAATGCTTCGGTAGCTAAAAACTCAATCCGCCCTGGCTGCGCCGAGCCTAGTACAGCTTGCGCAAGAGAGGTAACATCTAAAGTTTGTTTCTGGCTGGTTCCTAAGTAGGTATGTACCTTCACCGTACCGATAGCCGATAAGCCTGTAGCAGCCCCTATTACTACACCGGCCCGGTGGTTTTTGGGCACGATGCCGGACATATCCATCCGTAGCGCAACGGGTCCAAGCAAAATAGAAGAGCGTAATGTGGCAAAAGTGTCGAAATTTGCGTCTACAGCGCCAGCTTCATTGCTAATGCCTCCACAGGTAGCACCGCTGAGGATAGTGAGAGGGCATGTGCGGCTAAAGCTAGAGCGGCCCGTGTTAGCGTAATAGGCAGTATTTGTTTGTTGAGCCCGGACTTGCGACTTCCCAAACAGGCACAATACCAAAATGGGTAGAATGCGATAGTAAAGACCGTATTTCATTGCAATAGGGGTAGGAACTATAAATTTGATGTCCAGCCCTTTATAGAATACAAGTGAGTTGCCAGATTACAATTAATAATAAACGTATCTGACTGTCAGAATTTTACGTACATATGCTTTATCATATATTTTCTCCTTATTAGACACCATCTCCTAATTCGGGAAAATATGGTAAAGCCCACTTTTCCCTGTTATACTCGCACACTTCCTGCTTCACTTTCCCACCACCCCCCAGCTACGGAAACTTCCACAATCGTAATGTTACCTCCCACCCCTAAGCCTGTCTGCTGACAGTTTACAGACCGATTGCTTTCACTATTAGCTGGTAAAGCTTTTCCTCCCACAATGCCTACATCATTACCTGTTAACATTTTTATAGTAGAGGACAACGCCTGGTATGGCGAGTTGCTCGAATATAAATTAGCGCAGAATCCAGATTATCAGATTCAGCGTTTTACTACTGCTCAAGCTTGCCTTGCTCACCTCAACGAGCAGCCTGACCTCATCACTCTCGACTACAACTTGCCCGATGGCAAGGGCGACGAAGTGCTACGCCAAATCAAGGAGCGGCTACCCGACGTGGCCGTTATTGTCATTTCCGGCCAAGAAGATGTTCGTACGGCTATTGGCTTGCTCCGGCAGGGCGCCTACGACTACTTAGTTAAAGACGAAGAAACCGCTGACCGCCTATGGAACGTGGTAGGCAACGTGCGCAAGCAATTGCAACTACGCCGCGAAAACGAGCGATTGCGCGAGCAAATTGGCCTGAAGTATGATCCTAGCCGTGCCATCCTGGGCGAGAGTCCACAGATGCAACAGCTAGCCTCGCTTATCGAAAAGGCAGCCCGCACCAACATCACCGTTTCAGTTAGTGGCGAAACCGGGACCGGTAAAGAACTGGTAGCCAAAGCCATCCACTATCAGTCGGCTAGGCGCAACCGCGCTTTTGTAGCTGTAAACGTGGCGGCAATTCCGCACGAACTGCTAGAGAGTGAGTTGTTTGGGCACGAGAAGGGCGCTTTCACAGGGGCCATCAGCCGTCGGATCGGCCGGTTTGAAGAAGCGCACCAGGGCACCCTCTTTCTCGACGAAATTGGCGAGTTGCCTTTGGATCTGCAGGCCAAGCTCTTGCGCGTGTTACAAGAACGCGAAGTTCAGCGTGTAGGCGGTGGCCAACCTATTCCTTTCGATGCGCGCCTGATGGTGGCTACTCACCGCAACATGGCCGAAGAAGTGAAGAATGGTCGTTTTCGGGAGGACTTGTATTATCGCTTACTTGGGCTACCCATCGTGCTGCCTCCGTTGCGGGAGCGAGGCCAAGACATTTTGATGCTTGCCGAATCGTTCTTGAAAGACTTCTGCAACCAAAACAAAATGGCGCACTGCACCTTCTCGCCCGAAGCCCAGGAGTTGATGCTGCACTACCCTTTTCCGGGTAATGTGCGCGAACTGAAGGCCGTGGTGGAACTAGCTGCCGTGCTAGCTGAAAACGACACCATTCAGCCCCAGGACTTGTCGCTCCGTGCCCAAGCCAGTTCTAATGGCACTAGCCCGGCACCAACGAGCAACGAGTCGTTGCGGGTGCAAGTAGCTACCATTGTGCAGCGGTACCTCGATGCGCACCAAGGCAATATTTTGCAGGTGGCCGCTAAGTTGCAAATTGGGAAATCTACCATCTATCGAATGGCGCAAAACAACGAAGTCCGGCTTCGGTAGATTCGCCCCCATTATTTAGTGATATTCTATTCTCCTGTGGAGGTTTAGCTCTATAGTTATTGCCGGGCAGCGCCTATTTTTGTAATGGCTCCGCTACCCCGGGAAAATTCTTTTTGCCCTAGTGTTAGCGGAGCCTGACTCTACGTGTACCTCGTTATCGTATAATAGAAATAAGGTGCACCAATTTCAGTGACTATATACTATGACCTCTATAGCATACCGTCAGCAGCAACGTCAATTGCGGCAGGCACGAACTATGTACCAAGCTGCTCAGCAACAACTGCAGGAACTGCGGGAACAGTTGCGGCAGCAAAGTGAACAAGCAGCTAGCCAGCTAAAAGCCTTGCTCCAAACGATGAGTTCGGGCATTCTGGCACAGGATGCAAGCCTGCGTATAGTGCTCGTGAACGAGCGGTTGTGTGAACTACTGAACTTGCCAGAGCCTGCTGCTACGTATATCGGGCTAGAGCAAGAAAAATTCTTTTCGCAAGGAACCGAGTTTTGCAATGCCGAGCAGGTACGGCAGCAGGCTTGGCAGGCAATGCTAAGCCAACAGCGCGTTACGGAACTGATTCCGCTCACCAATGGCACCATCCTGCAACGAGAGTATTTGCCGTTGATGCAAGACGGTAATACCGTGCTGCACTTGTGGAGCTATGAGGACGTAACCGAACAGCAAAAAGTACTGGCGCGGGTGCGGGAACTCTCGCAACTAGCCGAGCAAAGCCCGGCACCCATTATTTGTTTTGGCAACGACGGGCAAGCGCGCTACGCCAACCCGGCGGCCAGCCATGTGTTAGAGGCGCTGGCCCTTCCAAAGTGGCGCGCTACGTATGACTTTATGCGGCAAGAGGTAGCAGAAGCGTTGGTAGACAACACGCCGCGCGCGGTAGAACATGGCCTCGCCGACCAGCATTACCTCTGGACTGTAGTGCCACTAGCAGGTGAAGAGGCCGCCAATATTTACCTCACGGATATTACGGCTCGCCGCCAGGCCGAAAGAGAGTTGCGGCACAGCCAGCTGTTTGCGTCCCGCATCAACGACACCCTCCCGGTTATTGTGTTGCTGTTCGATGTGCATGAGCAGCGCATCGTGTACGTCAATAAGCAGGTAAAGCGGGTAATGGGCTACTCCGAACAGGAGGTGCTGGACCTGGGAAGCGGCGTTGTCCCCTTTTTGCTAGATGAGGACGGTCAGCAGCAACTGCTGAGCTTGCCGGAGCGGGTTGCCACCCTTACCGACGATCAAACGATCAACTACGAGTTCTGGGTGCGGCACAAAAACGGCAGCTGGCGCTGGATGCGCATCCGGGGTAGCGCCTTTTTGCGCGACGCCGATGGCACAGTTAGGCAGTTGATAGGCAGCGCCGAAGACATGACGGAGCGCAAAGCCGCAGAAGAATCGTTGCGGCGCACTCGGCTGCGTCAGGAAAAAGTTGCCAATACCATTCCTAACCTAGTTTACATCTACGATTTCCCGAGGAAGCGCACAGTTTACTGCAACCGCTATATCGAAACCATTACGGGGTATACGGAAGCCGAAATTGTGGCCATGGGCGACGATGCTTTCCTGAAGCTAATGCCCGAAGCAGAAGCTCAGAAGCTGCGGCAACACATCATGCAAATGAGCGATGCCGAAGATGGGGAAGTGCTTACGCAGGAGTATCACCTAACCCACCTCAACGGCTCGGTACGCTGGCTACGCCTCACCACAACCCCATTCGAGCGCGACAAGGAAGGCCGGGTCCGACAAATTGTAGGCACGGCAGAAGACATTACTCGCTGGAAGGTAGCCGACGAGCAGCGGCGCACTGCCAACCGCCGCTTAGCCGAGCAAAACCGGCTGTTCCGCCAAGTAATTGATACCACGCCGCACCTTATTTATTTAAAAGACACGCAGGGTCACTACTTGCTGGCCAACCGAGCCACGGCCGAGTTGTATGGCATGACCCCGGCCCAAGTGGTAAACACACAGCTTGGCCAGCGGCCCATAAGTATGGCCGACAGCCAACGCTACCGCCGCCAAGACGAGCAAGTGATTCGCACGGGCAAAGAGCTGGCGCAAGAGGAAACCTTCACCCGCCCCGATGGTACGCTCGTGTGGTTTTACAGCGTGAAGCGGCCCTTTGTGTTGGCCGACGGCAGCGTGCAGGTGCTAGGCATTGACAGCAACATCACAGAGCTCAAGCGCATGCAGTTGGATCTGCGAGCGGCTAAAGAAGCGGCCGAAGAAAACGCGCAAGCCAAGCAGAACTTCTTGGCCAACATGAGCCACGAAATTCGGACTCCGCTTAATGGCATTCTTGGCATTGCGGGGTTGCTAGCCAAGACGCCACTCGATGACCAGCAAAGCCAGTATTTAGGCCACATTCGCCACTCCGCAGACCATTTGCTGGTGGTAATCAACGATGTGCTGGCCATGGCGCAGCTCGGCGCCGGAAAGATTCGGACGGAAACTATTCCGTTCGACCTGCGCGACGTGCTCCAGGCCAGTCAGGAGTCGTTGTTGCCGCGGGCACAGGAGAAGGGCATTACCCTTACGCTGAACCTCCCGCCCGCCGATGTGTCTACCACGGTTCTCGGCGACCCATACCGCTTGCGTCAGATTTTGCTTAACCTGCTATCCAATGCCGTCAAGTTCACGGAGCGAGGCCAAGTAAGCTTAACGTGCCGCCAATTAAGTGAGCCGGGCGAAAAGCAGTTCTTTCAGTTTTCGGTACAAGATACTGGCCCAGGTATTCCGGAGCACCAGTTGCAGGATATGTTCGAGCCCTTCACGCAGGCTTCCGCTAGCACAGCCCGCGAATACGGGGGGTCGGGCCTTGGCTTGAGTATTTCGCGCGGCCTTGTCGAGTTGATGGGCGGTACCATGACCGCCGAAAGCCAGTTGCATGAGGGCAGCACCTTTGTGTTTACGCTGCCATTCTCTTCTACAAAAGTTACCATTACCCAAGAACCGCACGTCCCTGCCCTTGACTTCCGGAGCCTAGGCCCGCGCCGGGTGCTGCTCGCCGAAGACAATGCCATCAACCAGTTTCTGGTGGAATCACTGCTGCGCAACTGGGGCTGGAGCGTAGATACGGCCAGCACCGGCCCGGAGGCGCTGACTTTGTTCGGGCGTAATTTCTATGATATTGTGTTGATGGACATTCAGATGCCAGGCATGGACGGTGAGACGGCCATGCGGCTACTGCGCCAACACCCCGAACCGGCCCGCGCTGCAACGCCCATCTTGGCTCTCACGGCCCACGCCTTGCGTGGCGAGGCGGAACGCTACTTGGCTTCCGGATTTTCCGGCTACCTCTCCAAGCCTTTTCGCGAAGAGGAGTTGTTTCAAACTATTTCCGCCGCGCTGGGTCAGCGACCAGCAGTACAGCCTGTTACCAAAGACGAAGCGCCTAAGGAGGCGGCTCCGGAGGCCTCGCTTTACAGCCTGAGCGGCATCCGGCGGCTGGCCCATGGCAACGAGGAGTTTGTCCGGCGGCTGGCGCAGCTTTTCGTTCAGACCACACCGCCGGCCGTGGAGGGTATGGAGCAGTACGCTTCCTCCGGCGACTGTCAGAAGCTTTCGGCCGCGGCGCACAATCTGAAAAGCTCGCTCGATGGGCTGCACATCCGCCAACTACACGCTCCTATCCGCCGGCTAGAAGCATGCCGCGACACCCCACTACCCGCAGAAGAGATTCAGCAGCTCGTGGCATTGGTTCGCAACGTGACGGAGAAGGTAATGGAAGGGCTACGGCAAGATTTCCCGGGGTTATAACCCTAGCTGCTAATAGCAAGTTTATGACTTACTATGCAGCAGCGCCGTAAGCTTTACCTTTCGCTGATTGTGGGGTTCAATAACGAGGCATGAGAAATATTGAAGTTCATACCCTTGTTGTTGGAGCAGGGCAAGCCGGCTTGGCTGCGGCCTATTACCTTCAAAAGCAGGGCGTAAACTTCGTAGTGCTGGATGAGCGCGCGGCTATAGGTGAGGTATGGGCTACTCGCTTCGATGCGTTGCGTCTCTTTTCGCCGGCTTGGGCTAGTGGCCTGCCTGGTCTTCCATGGTCTGGCTCTAAGCTACGCTACCCTTCTAAGGACGAAGCCGCTGCTTATTTGCGCGACTATGCTGCCCATTTCCACTTCCCGATTCACTTAGGCCAGCGAGCGGTTAGTTTGGTACCCGCTACTGCTGCTGGCTATATGGTCGAGACGGCGGCTGGGGCTACGTATCATGCCCAACACGTTATTATCAGCACGGGTGCTTATACGGCGCCCAAAATTCCCTCGTTCGCAGCTGACTTGCCGAGGCAGGTACAACAGATCCACAGCAGTCAGTACCACCGGCCTAGCCAAATTGCAGGCGCGGGTCCGGTAGCCGTAGTGGGCAGCGGTAACTCGGCGCTGCAAATAGCAGCCGACCTAGCCTCTACCGGCCAGCCGGTTTATGTGGCTTTTGACGAGAAAACCGGCGCTATGCCCAACAACCAGTTGATGTGGGTGCTGCTAAAGAGTACGGGGCTGTTGCGTCTGTCGCGCTCCAACTTTTTAGGCCGCTTTATGATGAACAGTCCCGAACCGATAGTAAGCGGCGACTTACAGCGACTACGGAGTTACACCAACGCCAAATTTATTGGCCGGGCCACGGGGGCTACGCCCGAAGGAGCTTTACAGGCTCAACGCAAAACTACGCCCCCATTGGAGGCTGTGGTGTGGGCCACTGGTTTTCAACCGGCTTACAACTGGGTTAAGCTGCCTATTTTCGATGCTACGGGAGCACCACGCCATCAGCGGGGACTAACCGACGCGCCGGGAATTGCCTTTCTCGGTTTGCCCTGGTTGGATAGTCGCGGCTCGGCACTTATGGGTGGCGCTGGAGTTGACGCCAAGTTTGTAGTGCAAAACTTATGAAAAGCACATAATTATACTGCAACTACTTATCCGTGTTTATGGTTAGCTTTACAGATGCCAACAACGGTACTGTGCGGTTTTGCAGCTTGAGTTGGTTGTTGTGTTTCTTTCGTCTTTTAATTCAATTCGTATGTCCCTGTTGATCTTTTTGGGCATTGCACTTGTCACTGCCTTACTTGCAATGAATACTTTCGACCAATTGAAAGCCTCATTGAAGCCTGTACCCGTGCGCGCTAAAAACAGCCGCTAGTTTTTGTAATACACTGCTTGCTCTCAAGGAGCAACCAACAAAAAGCCCCATCTGCTTGCAGACGGGGCTTTTTGTTGGTTGAGCGCCAACGTGGTAGCGGCACTCTAGCGGATTACTAGCTTGCGCATTTGGCTGGCATTGTCGCCTTCGAGCCGTACGTAGTACAAGCCAGTAGCAAACTTGCTTAGGTCGAGTGTTTTGGTGAACCGGTCGTTGAGCTCCGTAATGGCTTCGCGGTAGATAACCGAGCCAATTACATTTAGCACACGTAGCTCAAGTTTACGGCCCTCAAAACCATTGATGGCAATATGAACAATACCAGTGCTCGGGTTAGGATACACCAATAGATTCCGTTCTTCGTTGGGTTTACTTGTAGGCCTAGTACCCGCAACGCCGGGCTTGGCGAAAGCAGAAGGCAAGCTGCTGCTCAAGGGGCCAAAGGCCAGCAGTAGCGTTAAAAAAATGTAGCGTAAGCGTCTCATCATAAGGGGAATTAGAGCAGAAAAAATCAGCGCGCTCAGATAGTACCATAAAACGTTGTCTATCTGATTTGGTTTACAAAGATACCGGGGCAATCTTAATTAAGCACCTAAAATATAACACTTTCGCTACTAATCATTGTTTCTAGACCGATTATTCACCTCTTTTCTGGACAAAAAAAGTTGGACGTTCTTGTTATAGGTGGCGGACTTGGGGGGCTTACAGCAGCGCTCGACTTAAGGGCGCGGGGCCATGCGGTGACGGTGGTCGAAAAAAAGCAATATCCCTTCCATCGGGTGTGCGGCGAGTACGTCTCCAACGAAGTATTGCCGTACCTGCGCCGCCTCCAAGCCGATCCTGCTCCGTTGCGGCCGGCCCGTATAACACGCTTCCTACTTTCGTCGCCGGCTGGCCGCACGTTGTCGGCACCGCTCGATCTTGGTGGCTTCGGTATCAGCCGCTTCGCCCTCGACCATTATCTGTTTCAACTTGCCGAAGCACGCGGCATTACGGTGCTGCAGCGCGCTACGGTTGCGGCAGTAGCGTACAACCCAACCACGGATTCGCACACCACTACGTTGGCCGACGGCCGCACGCTAACGACTCGTGCTGTGCTTGGCGCCTACGGCAAGCGTAGTGCCCTCGACCGGGAGCGGCGCTTTTTCCAACAACGCTCGCCCTACCTCGGCGTAAAGCACCACCTGCGGCTCGACTATGCACCTGACTTGATTGCACTGCATAATTTTGCTGATGGGTACGCGGGAATTTCGGCGGTGGAAGATGGGCGCTACTGTTTCTGCTACCTCACCACCCGCCAAAACTTGAAGCAGCAAGGCACTATTGCGGCCTTGGAGCAGAACGTGCTGGCGGCCAACCCACTCCTGCGGGCTATCCTTACCGAAGCAGAATTTCTGTATCCGCAGCCCGAGGTCATCAATGAGATTTCCTTTGCTCCTAAGAGCAGCGTGGAAGACCATATCTTGCTGTGTGGTGATGCCGCGGGCCTGATTACGCCGCTTTGTGGCAACGGCATGGCCATGGCCATGCACGGGGCTCAGCTAGCCAGTGCCCACCTCCACGACTTTTTGCAGGGCCGAACTACCCGCGCTACTCTGGAGGCCCGCTACCGGCGCGACTGGCAAACGCAGTTTGGGCAGCGGCTGCAGGTGGGCCGGCTAGTACAGGGTCTGTTTGGCAAGCCATTGCTCAGCGAAGCCGTAGTAGGTAGCCTACGGCACTGGCCGGGTGGCGTCAGGGCATTGATGCGCCGCACCCACGGCCAAGAGTTCTAATGGCTAGTGGCTAGCAAGGCCCTAACGGGAATTAGCGAGTAACTACCCGTTGCCGCCCATGCTATATCTCGACCGTAGACAAGCCCTTGACATTTCTGTTAGTGTCAAGGGCTTGCTGCTTGGTTGGTGTCGATGGGCTATCTGGCCAGGATACTGCACATAGTTCCTCAGTCTCTCGCCCAAGTATTTCCGTATACTGCACTTAATGACCAGCTACCTTAGTGCCATTGGCACGGCCAACCCCACTCACCGTCTTCCGCAGGCTTCCATTGGCGAATTCATGGCGAAGGCCCTGCAATTCGATGAAGCGGCCACCCGCAAGCTGCGGGCCCTATACAGAGTTTCGGGCATTGGGCATCGGTATACAGCCCTACCCGACTATGGGCGCCAAAACGGCGACTTCACCTTTTTCCCGAACACCCCAGACCTAGAGCCCTTTCCCACGGTAGGCGCGCGCATGCAAGCTTACCGGCGCGAGGCGCTGCCCTTGGCAACTGCCGCGGCTGAAAGCTGCCTCCAGAACGCTCCTGAAATTGCGCCCGCCTCGCTCACGCACCTAATTTCGGTGAGCTGCACGGGTATGTACGCTCCCGGCCTCGATATTGAATTGGTAAACCGCCTCGGGCTGCGCCCAAATGTGCAGCGGACCTGCGTGAACTTCATGGGTTGTTACGCAGCTTTCAACGCCCTCAAACTAGCCGATGCTATTTGCCGCGCCGATGCAGAGGCGCGGGTGCTGGTGGTGTGCACCGAGCTATGCACCCTGCATTTTCAGAAGCACCACGAAGAAGACCATCTGGTTTCCAATGCGTTGTTCGGGGATGGTGCCGCTGCTGCGCTGGTGCTTGGCCGCCCCTCGGGCACAAGGCCGCACTTAGCTTTAGAAGCCTTTCACTGTGGCCTTGAGCCCGACGGCCACGCGGATATGGCCTGGCACGTCAACGACTTTGGTTTCGAAATGACGCTATCCTCGTACGTGCCCAAGCTGATACAGCGCGGTATCCGGCGGCTTACCGATGATTTGCTACGGCATCTGCCGGTCAAGCTTGCGGATATTCGGCACTTTGCTATTCACCCGGGTGGGCGGCGCATTCTGGAGACTATCGAGAAAGAACTCAACCTGACGCGGGCTGATAACGCCCCGGCTTACCATATCCTGCGAGAGTATGGCAACATGTCGTCGGCTACGGTACTATTTGTGTTGCGCGAGTTGCTGAATAGCTTCACCGCTTCCGACGTAGGGGCGCCTGTTCTTAGCTTTGCCTTCGGGCCAGGCCTGACACTGGAAGCCATGCTCTTGCGCGTGGTGTAGGTGGCAGAATAGGACCTGTGTAAGGAGCAACACAACGACTTGAAAATGCCAGATTTCACGCGCCGGGCCACGGAAGAAGAGCTGATGGACGACCACTCGCTGGCCACGGAGGCGTTGCGCCAGAACCTAGACGAGCTCGAAACCATCAACACCTGGCTTGGCGGCTATGCTCCCGTGCTGAATGCCTTGGAACGCCTGCGTCCGCAGTTCCCAACAGGACGGCCGCTACGCCTCGCTGACCTCGGTAGCGGCGGCGGCGATACCCTACGGCACATGGCCCGCTGGGTCCGCCGCCATAAGATCCTAGTCGAGCTAATTGGCATTGATGTCAATGCGTTCATGCTTGAGTACGCCGCTGATAAAGCGCGCGAATTCCCTGAAATCAGCTTCCAGCAACACGACATCTTTTCGCCTGCTTTTCAGCAACAGTCGTTTGATGTCATCACCTGCAGTTTGTTTTTGCACCACTTCCCTGACGGGGCTCTGGTGCAGCTACTTGCGCAGTGCCGGGCCCAAGCCACTACCGCCGTTATCATTAACGACCTGCACCGGCACCCGCTGGCTTATTACAGCATCAAATGGATTACGCGGCTGTTTGGTGGCTCGCACTTGGTACAGAATGACGCCCCGTTGTCGGTAGCCCGCTCCTTCAGCCGGCAAGACTGGCAGCGGCTGTTGCAGCAGGCAGGCATCAAGCGCTACACCTTGCGCTGGCGCTGGGCCTTCCGCTGGCAAGTGGTAATATGGTAAGCGGTGCAGATATGTAGCGCCGTTTTGCCTACAGTATCAAAACTACTTGCGCGGTCATTAGGCCACAAACCACCGGTTCAGCTCCACAGGTCGGCGGCTATGCGGAAGGTGTTGGCGTGGGCTTCGATAATATCGGCTATTCGCGGCGAGTAGCCGCCTCCCATGCACACAACTACGGGCAGGGCGTGACGGTGGCAGAGCTCGAGCACAAACTGGTCGCGCTGGCGGCAACCTACGCGGGTTAGCGCCAAGTGACCGAGCTTGTCGGTAGCCAGGACGTCGACTCCACTAAGGTAGAACACGAAGTCGGGCTGCACTTCGGCGAGCAGGCGCGGCAAGGTGCTAGTGAGCAACGCCAAGTAAGCGGCATCATCGGTGTTGTCGGGCAGCGGTAGGTCGAGGTCGGAGTGCTCTTTGCGGTGCGGGTAGTTGCGGGCGCCGTGCATCGAGAAGGTAAATACCCGGGGTTCGTGCTGAAAGATGGCCGCCGTACCATTGCCTTGGTGCACATCGAGGTCAACGATAAGCACTTTGCTAACGCCCAGAGCAGGGTTGGCGAGCAGGTAGTCGGCGGCGGCAGCTTGGTCGTTGAGCAAGCAGAATCCTTCACCACGGTTGCGAAATGCGTGGTGGGTGCCGCCCGCAATGTTGAGCGCAATACCACTACTCAGTGCCCGACGCGCGCATTCGAGGGTGCCGCCCAGAATAGTTACTTCCCGCTTAAACAGCTGCGGGCTCCACGGAAAGCCAGTGGCTCGTTCTTCCTGGCGGGTTAGGCCACCGGTGCGCAGCTTCTGATAGTACTCTTCGTCGTGGGTGCGCAGAATATCGGGGGTGGGTGGTGCCGAAGGGGCGAAAAAGGCGCTTTCGGGTACCGTGCCCTCACGCACAAGCTGCTCGGGAAGCAACTCATACTTCAGCATCGGGAAGCGGTGGTTATCGGGCAACGGATGGGCGTAGAGTGGTGCCCAAGCAATAGAAAGCATGCAGTAACAAGGGAGAGACTATGAGGCAACAGGCAACAGAGGAATATGGATGAGGTGACAAGAGAAATTAAGCAGGTTCCGTGTCCTTGTTGCTTGTTGCCTGTCTCCTTGCTCCCCCTCTGGCACTTGTCACTTCTTCCTCTAGCGCCTGAAGATTAACTGCCTGAAAACGATAATAACCGCCTTTTCAGACGGTTATTTCGGATTCGGTGCGATTTGCGTGGGGCGTACTGGGCTCGAACCAGTGACCCCTACCTTGTCGAGGTAGTGCTCTGAACCAACTGAGCTAACGCCCCGCAAATCGGCTGGCGGCGGCCGTAAAGAGCCAAAGATAGTAACTGTTCTTAGAGATGCTATCTACTTGGCGAAAACTTTTATGGCATGAAAATAAATGCCGCGCAACCTTACGTAACGCCCCTAGTATAGGCCCTTAGCTGGGCCCACTTTTCTCCACCCCTATGGGTTGGCCCAGCTTCATATTTTAACTGATGCCACCCATGAAAAAACTGTTTCTCTTACTCTCTATTTGCAGCTTCGGCTTTGCGGCAATGGCGCAGCAAAGTGTTGACGGCGTGCGCTCTTCCACCGACTACGCCCCTTCTACCAGCGACTCACGCAACAACGGCTTCGGTATCAAAGGCGGCCTCAACCTGATTGACTTACACGGCAGCGACACCGAGAACTACAGCGACCTATCCAACCTGAAGACCTACCATGTGGGCGTGTATGCCCAATTCGGCCTCAACGACAAGGTTTCTATTCAGCCCGAAATACTTTTCAGCCGCAAAGGCTTCGACGACCGGGCCAGCAGCACCGGCAGCTCCAACAACCCGGTGCGTGAAACGCGCCTCGACTACGTTCAGGTACCGGTGCTGTTCGTGTACAACTTCCTCGACAACGTGAGTGTGCATGTGGGGCCACAGGCTTCGTTGCTGGTGCGAGTTAAGGACCAGGATGTCGAGAAAAGCATAGACGGGGCCGGCTTTCACAGCCTCGACTACGGCGTAGTAGGCGGCCTCGAAGCCCGGGTAGGTCCGGCCCGCGTGGGCGCCCGCTATGATTTGGGGCTAGCCAAGATCTACGACGACCCTAGCGCCTCTGGCCGACAAGCTTTTAGCAACGTTAAGAACGGAGCCTTCCAGGTGTACGTGGGCATAGGCTTCACCAACTAATCTTATCTACTTGCTGCAACAACAAACAAAAGGGAAGCCGCACCGGCTTCCCTTTTGTTTGTTGTTGGGCTGTTGTACGTTGCTATCCTATGACCTTTCTTTTCCTCGATTTGTTGCCTGCCATCAACCACGGCCGCGAGCTGCTTGCCGAGCGTGGCATGGCTGTGCTCGGTACCTGGGCCCTACTCAACTTATTGATAAGCGGTTACTACGTGAACCGCTCGGGTGTACGGACCGAGGCCGTTTACTTTCACCAGATGAACCTGGGCTGGAACTTCGTGAACGTGGTGCTGGCAGTCTGGGGAATGTTGCAGGCGCACCCCAATCAGGTAGCAGGGCTCACGCTGGCAGACAGCCTCACGGCGCAATTCAACTTCGAGAAGATTCTGCTGTTCAACGCGGGGCTTGATGTAGCTTATGTCTGCGTGGGGAGCTGGCTCCGAGCACGGGCGGCCACCGCTCTTAAACTCCCTGAACGGCTTCTTGGCTTTGGCCGTTCATTGTGGCTCCAAGGCGCGTTCTTGCTGCTCTTCGACCTGGGCTTCTACTTTGTGTATCATCAACAGGCAGCCCGGTTGCTGGAGCTGCTGCCCTAAAGCAGAAAGACCTTGCCCAGTGGGGCAAGGTCTTGCAGTGTCATGGAGCCGTTGTTGCGCCGGCTCAGCGGGAATCGTAGGCTAGCTACGGGGGGCGTGGGCACCTTCCAGGATTTCCTCTACTATCTTCTTGTTGAAGGCAGGAATATCGTCGGGGTTGCGGCTGGTGATGAGGCCTTTGTCGACTACCACTTCCGAGTCTTCCCACTGGGCGCCGGCATTTTTAAGGTCGGTTTTGATGCTGGGGAAGCTGGTCATTCGCTTACCGTGCACGAGGCCCGTTTCGATGAGCGTCCAGGGGCCGTGGCAGATGGCGGCCACTACTTTGCCGGAGCGCATGAACTCACCCACAAAATTCACCACGTCTTGCTCGACGCGTAGCTTGTCGGGGTTGATTTGGCCGCCGGGCAGCACCAAGGCGTCGTAGTCGGCTACGCGTGCTTCGCTAATTACTTTATCCACGTCCACTTTGTCGCCCCAATCGGTTTTGTCCCAGCCTTTGATGGAGCCGCTTTTCAAGGAAATAACCTCTACCTCGGCGCCTTCGCCTTCGAGGTAGCTTTTAGGTTCGGTAAGCTCTACTTGCTCGAAACCATCGGTGGCTACGATGGCTATTTTCTTGCCTTTTAGTTTGTCGCTGCTGAAGATACTCATGCTATGTGTCCTTTAGAAAAAACGAGGCGGCGGTATGTCCGCGCTGGTTTTTCTTACGCCCAGCTTCTGTAGCAGGTTTACCTTAGGCGCCTTTCTGCCCGAGTTATGCACTCCTCTTGGCGCGCTACTCTTGGCGAAGTTGCTTGAGCTGTTTGCGCACCCGCTTCACCCGCTCATCGAAGCCGTCGGGGTCGTACTCAATGCCAGGCGCATCAAGTTCTTCCAGCATGTCCATCAGGTCGTCGGGGTGCTCGGTGCGGGTACCCGACTTCACCGACACAAAGGCCATTTCCGACCAAAGCAACGCCTTGAGGCGTTGCCCGTCTTCGCTCAGCATTTGCATTTCCACTACTAGGTTGGAGTTGTCGTAATGGATGAGCTGGCTGCGCACAAGCACTACTTCGCCGTGGTTGGCGGGGCGTAGATAGCTGATGTGGTGCTTAGTAATAACCCAGCTGGTTCCTAGCTCCCGCGTTAGCG
Source organism: Hymenobacter sp. YC55 (assembly GCF_029433095.1). GTDB lineage: Bacteria > Bacteroidota > Bacteroidia > Cytophagales > Hymenobacteraceae > Hymenobacter. Next base: position 534,931 of record NZ_JARNTX010000002.1, on the reverse strand, counting down.
CTCCGAGGTTGAGGGCGTAGTGCTGCGTGGTGTGTTCTTCGCGCGCATTCAGGAAATAGTCGAGGTAGCGGGCGTTGTTGAGGTGGCCCATCATGTCGCAGTCCTGGAAATGAATACGATGCGTGGTTTCGGGAGTGCGCAATAAAGGCATGAGGTCGGGGCTATGAGTCGGGTAAAAGTATGCGCTGGCAAAGAAACGAATACCAGGTGTCACCTTATGACAGGCTATGCACTCGACAACGGTAGACTCTGAAATAGAACATAACAAACCGTTGCTGCCAAATTCAATTTCAAGCCAAACAGCTCGCTTTAGATAGGGTACACGTCGGCCACAACTTGGTGGGCGGCGGGTTTACGGTCGTCGGTTGGGCTGTCGAACACGATAAGCACGTGTTTGTCGTCGAGCAGGGCCATGCCTTCGGCTTTGTCTTTGCCAGCCGTGGGGCCGAATCCGTGGGGCACATCGAAGAGACGCTGCAACTTATCGGGGCCCACAAGGCTATCTTCCTCGCAGCGGAGCGCGTCGGGCCAGCAGTACACGGCAATGGTACCGTCGAGGTCCATGGTAGGGCCGGCGAGCAGTAGCAGGTCGGAGCCACGCTGGCGTAGCTCGCGCAGTCCCATGCCGCCCAAGGCTAGGAAGTGTTTTTTATAATACTTCTCGGTGGCACCCGCTAGCTCGGCGAGGCGCAGGCGGCCGTGCTTGTCTTCGCGGGGCAGCAACTCCAGCACCACGGCCCACCCGCGCAGCACGGGGCCGCGCAAACCCACAAACAGCCGGCCGTCGGGAGCTACGGCCAGCCCCTCAATATCGAAGCCGTTGTCTTTGCCCGGAATCTGCATGAACGGTTTCAGGTGCGGGTCTTGGGCAAGGATTTCCAGCAGCTCGTTGCTGGTATCGGAGCCGTGAAGCTGGGCAGCACACAGCGTTTTGCCGGGTTCAGTGGGGTGCGGGGCCTCCCGAAACAGCTCATAGTCGCCGGTAGTGGGATTCTGCAGCAGGGGGATGCGGGCTAACAAGTAGCGGCTCGGCTCTTCTTTCACTTCGGCCAACCGGGCAATCTGCTTGGCCATGTCGTCGTCTTCGGGCTTGGGCTGCTTGCGCTTACGGCTGTGCGAGCCAATCACCCAGAGGTAGTGGTCGGACTCGGCCATGCCTTCGATGTCGATTTCCTCTTCGGCGTCTTCTCCCAGATCCAGCAGCTCACTTAGCTCGTAGCGGCAGTGGCCCTTGAACTCGTTTGGGGCGCTTAGGCGCAGCCGCTCGATGCTGGTGCGCTCGTCGCAGCTCACCCAGATGTTGTCACCGGTGCGTAATACCGTGGAGAGGCCGTCGCGGACGTGCTTGCCGTCGGCGTTGAGGCTGAGCTTGGGGTTGAAATGGAGCAGAGCTGACTGGCGGCGCACAGGTAGAATACTTAAGGTGGACGGAAAAGCTGTGCGAACGGCCCAGCCGCGTGGAATGTTGCGGGCGGGCTGCTAAGCGCCTGAAGCGGAGCACAGTTTGTGCTGATGCTAGGCGTTTTACCTGAAGTTAAGTATCTTATTTATTCTATCTTATGAATGTGCACACCTGAAAAGACGCATTCTGTTTCGCTTTGCCTGAATTGGTTGCGTAAAAATCTATTAGCGTTTCACATACAGTTGCCTTGGCTATGAATTCCGCTACTTCTTTCCACGCAGTGCAAGCTATTTTCGTCACCCTTAGCAAATCCTGCCAAGCTTCGGTGGCTGCTGGTTGCTTAGTTGGGTTGCTCTTTCTCTTCGGGTGTGACCGAGCTACCGCGCCTGCCAGGAAAGGGAAGCCATACAAGGCGCTGCAACTACAGGACCCGGGAAACCACGTGCGCAAGTACATGGCTTTGAATGAGCAGTTTTTAACCATTATGAGGCGTAACAGCCAGAACTCTCCTGAAGAGCAACGACGCCAAACAACTCGCCGTGACAGCCTTACCCGCCTACCTCGCACTCCTGAAGTAAGAGACCAGCTTGCTCAACTCATGGGATTTAGAAATGACCTGCAACAACAATACTTGTTGAATCAAATAAAATTGGAGCGCTACGAGATATACAAAACCAATCCTTCCTTCTTCACAAAATCCAGGCAAGCCCAGAAGAAATGGCTGCTTCTGTCGCAGGCGGGTAGCGGCAGTTACCGCGGCACTCCGGACTACGTGGACGTAGAATAGGCTTGCAACTACCGCTACGGCAATACTTGCGGCCTTCCCTGTTCTTATCAATACATATGATGTTTAGCCAGCAAGTGGTTTAGATTACGGGGGCTTCCACGGGTATCGGGGAGGCACTGGCTTTGGAATTTGCCCGGCAAGGCGCGCGACTGGTGCTATCGGCGCGCAATGTGGAGGCGCTGGAACGAGTGCAAGCCGCTTGTGCACCCGCTCAGGCGCTGGTGATTCCCCTGGACCTAACCGATGCTGCTAGCCTTCCGGCAGCGGTGGAACTAATGCTAGCGCATTACGGCCGCTTGGATGTGTTGGTCAACAATGCGGGCCTGAGCCAACGCTCTTTGGCCTTGGAAACCACTCTGGCCGTAGACCGGCAGCTCATGGAAGTAAACTACTTCGGCACAGTTGCGCTGACGAAAGCGGTGCTGCCGCACTTGCTCCAACAGGGCAGCGGGCGGATAGTAGTGGTGAGCAGCCTAGTGGGCAAGTTTGGCTCGCCATATCGGTCGGCCTACGCTGCTTCCAAGCATGCGCTCCACGGCTTTTTTGATTCACTACGGGCCGAGCTGACGGATACCGGACTAGGTGTTACTATCATCTGTCCGGGCTTTATCCGAACCAACATTTCCGTTAATGCCCTTACCGGCGACGGGGCACCCCTCGGAACCATGGACGATGCTACCAACCGCGGCATGGCGCCCGCCACGTTTGCCCGGCACGCCTTGCGCGCCGTGGCAAAGGGCAAAAACGAAGTGTATATCGGGGGCCGCGAAACCCTGGGCGTACTACTGAAACGACTAACCCCTGGGTTGTTTGCACGGCTCTTGACGAAGGCGAAAGTGCGCTAACCCATAGCAACTTAGCCCTCCACGCAGAGCAGCTGGCACCTATATAGCACTCGCCGCAGCGGCTACCAAAGTAGAAGCCTACTGACCCGACTTGCGGCTTTGCATTTCGGCTTGCATCTGGCGCTGCTTGGTTTTGAGCTGCTGGTATTGGGTAGGCGTGAGCACCTGCTGCATCTGTTGGTTGGAAGCCGTATTGATGCGCTTTAGCTCGGCCATCAGGGCTGGCCGGTTGGTGGCGTACTGCTTTTGGGCGGCATTGGCTTGCTCGGCGGTACTGGTCAGGATGGCTCGTACTTTCTGCTGCTGGTCGGGGCGCAGCTTCAGCTCGTCGGTCATCACGTCGGTAAGGTCGCGGGCGGCGGTGGGGGCTACCGTGGGGGCGGAAGCAGGAGCTACACTTACTGATTTAGCTTCGGGAATATTCTTGTTGCGACGGGCACAGCCAGTGGCCAGGGAAGCCAGCAAGCACAGGGCGAGAAGAGGGCGAGAAATGGACATAGAGCAGAAAAAGTATGAGTGTGTGTGGACCCCATACGCGAAAACCGCACCACTCGTCTATTTCGAATGCTCTATATCTTCTACCTCGACACTCAGGAAGCCGCAGCCGCAACAGACGCCGCCGCAGAAGAGCCAGCCATTGAGCCCGTTACTCCACTGGTTTTCAGGTGTTGCGCCGTGAAGTGCGCCAGCGCCATGGTGGTGAGCATAGGGTTTACGCCGCTGCAAGCCGGAAATGCCGATGCATCGGCCACGAACAGGTTGCGGACTTCGTACGTTTCGCCGGTCGGGCTAACGGGGTGGGTAAACGAGTCGCCACCCATGCGGCAAGTGCTCATTTGGTGGGCACTGTAGAGGCCGTACTGGTTGGGTCGCCAGCTTAGATGAGGCAGCCGTTCGAGCACTTCGGGATTCTGAATCTGGCCTTGCTTCGCGTGCAACGTAGGCAACGTACCGTGCGGCAAAAAGATGGTGTGTGCCCCGGCCGCCGCATGAATTTCGGCTGCCCCTCGCACACCTGCCAGCATATGCGCCCTGTCATACTCACTGAGAGCGTAATCGACCACCACATGACCGTGTTTGTCGATGTTGACCCGGCCCCCTTCCCGGTCCCGAGTCAAGACGATAAACGAACCCATGTGCGCCGCCTGCTGCATCAGTTTCTTGTGCTGCGCCCCCGACAGCCAGGGCAGCACCATGCTCATCAGGCCGGCGTGAGCGGGCGGCGTTTCCAGTTTGGCGCCGTAGTTGGTACCGCCCAGTTTCGTGAAGCTGTCGTTCACCACCGACATGCTGGGGCCAAACCACGGGTTCATGGCCTGCTCGTAGAGTGCCGATACCACCACCGTGGGGTGCAAATTGAGGTGGCGGCCCAGGTGTGGGTGCTTCAGGCCGCTGCGCAACAGCAAGGCTGGCGTTTGGATGGCGCCGCCTGCCACTACCACCCGCCGGGCCCGCACCGTTACACTTACTTCCCGGCCATCGGCCGTGGTATGTACGGCCACCGCACCCGTAGCCCGGTTGTTGGCTATGGTCACGCGCTCCACCCGGGTGTCGGCCAGCAGCCGGGCGCCGTGCTCGAACGCCTGCAATAAATAAGTGTTCAGGGTGCCTTGCTTGATACCGTAGGCGTCGCCCATGGTGCTGTAGCCCAGGCCCCGGAAGTGCGCTTCAGAATCGGTGAGACCCTTTTCGTTGCGCGGAATCAGCTTTACGTGCTGCCCCAGCTTGGTCGAACCATCCCACAGGGCTTGGTTTTGGCCGTTGTGGCGCGGGTAGTCAGTATTCACACTCAGCGCCTTACTTACGGCATCTACGCTTCTTTGAAAATCAGACGACGTGAAATGCGGCACCATATGCTCGCGCGCCCACTCCTGTAGCACGTAATCGGGAGTGCGGAAGGCGCCGGCCCAGTTGACGGTGGTACCCCCGCCCAGGCAGGACCCCGCCAGCAAGCTGATGCCGCCATCTTGGGTGCTGAGCGCGCCTTTACCGTCGTAGAGCTTGCCGAGCATATCAACCTCTCGTTGCGTGAAGTCGCAGCCGTGGCAGTACGGACCTTTCTCCAGCACCAGCACATCGTGGCCAGCGGCGGCTAGCTCGCCTGCTACCACGCCCCCACCCGCGCCACTCCCAATTACCAGCACCTCGCAGTCGTAGACTACATCTTCAGTCGGCTGCAAGGTCCGGATGGGTTTGGTGGTATCCACCACGGAATCAGAAGGCAGGGGGCCCGCGTAGCCGATGCTTTCCCACACCGGGTTGCCCGCTTCAGCCGAGGAGCTGCCGTAATACAAGAACACAAACAGCTTGCGCAACGCGTGAAAGCCTTTGCGCAGCTGCGGCAAGTTGCTCTGCGACCAGCTTTGCAGCATTTTCTCGCGCTGGGCGGGCTGCAAGTGGCTGAACGGCCGCAGCGGCCCAAACCAGGTCAAGCCCAGCGTCACGGTATCGAGCAAGTCCAGCAGCTTCAGAAACTCGGCTTGCGCCCCGGTGGGCTGCTCGTCTAGCACCTCCCCTATCTTATCGAGGTCCACTCCGTCGGAACCCCGACGCTGCCAGTAAGCGGCGTGTTCGGCGGGTCCGTCCATGGATGGAATGAAGGTATCGGCAAGGGCACGTAGCGTAACGCGCTGGGCTTCGGTGAAGAGCATACTATTTGAAAAGGCGAGGCGGGGAATTTGCCAGCTTCTGATAGCCGACCGGGTCTGGAAAATATAAGACCTTTTCGCCACAAATACTCGGCTTGCATACAAATAGCGTAGCGTTAAGCAGCGAACTGGCACATCAGCTGCCTTGGCTACGCAAGCTTGGCAGTCAGCACGTTAAACAGACCGCTTCGCTACTTCACCTCGTCTTCTCATAGCCAGCGCAGCAGCCAGCCCACCATGCGCTGCACCTTGGGCGTGTAAGGCGGGTAGAAGCTCTTAATACCCGTAAGGCCAGTGCGCTGCTTCAGCACCGATTTTTCGTTGGAGAAGGCCAGAAAGCCCGCGTAGCCGTGGGCCCGGCCGATGCCGCTGTTGCCGGCCCCACCGAAGGGCAGCTCTGGGTGAGCCAGTTGCAGAATGGTTTCGTTGACGGCCGCGCCGCCCGCCGGAATATTGCGCAGCAAGTAGCGCTGGTTTTCCTTGTTCTGGGTGAACACATACAGCGCCAGCGGCCGGGGCCGGGAGTTCACCTCGTCGGTGGCTTGCATGAGGGTGCGGAAGGTGCGAATAGGTAGCAGCGGCCCGAATATCTCCTCTTGCATCACGCGGCTGTCGGCGGCGGGGTTCAGCAATACGGTGGGTTCGATGAAGCGCTGCCGCGCATCGACGTGGCCGCCCATGGCTACGGTGGCGCCGTGTTGTTGCGCGTCTTCCAGCATGCCGGCCACCCGCTCGAAGTGGTGCTGGTTCACGATGCGCGCAAATGAATCGGAAGTGGCTACGCCTTGGCCAGTTGCATTGTAAAAGCGCTGCACTACGGCTTGCATTTCGGCCAGTAGGGGCTCCTGCACTGCTTCGTGCACCAGCAGGTAGTCGGGGGCCACGCAGGTTTGGCCGGCGTTGATGCCTTTGCCCCACACTATTTTTTCGGCCGCATCGCGCAGGTCGGCGGTTTCATCCACGATGACCGGACTTTTGCCGCCTAGCTCCAGCGTGACGCTGGTGAGGTGCTCGGCCGCGGCCCGCATCACTATTTTACCAACCTGGGGGCTGCCCGTGAAAAAGATGTGGTCGAAGGGCAGCTTGAGCAGTTTGGTAGCCACTTCTTTGTCGCCTTCCACTACGGCTACCTCTGCCGGATCGAACACCTCGCGGGCCATGCGGCTGAGCAAGGCGGCCACGCTAGGCGTCATTTCCGAAGGTTTGATGATGGCGCAGTTGCCTGCTGCCAAGGCCGAGATAAGCGGGTCGATGGCGAGGTAGAACGGGTAATTCCAAGGTGCCATGATCAGGCACACCCCTTTGGGCTCAGCTTGCTTCCAGCCGCGCGCGCCCATCAGTGCCAGCGGCGTATCTACCGGCTGAATGGAAGTCCACTGCTTGAGGTGTTTGAGCGTGTGCTTCAGCTCGGTTTGCGACGGCCAGATTTCGGTAACGTCGGTTTCGGTGGCGGGCTTGCGGAAGTCAGTATACAGCGCCTCCTGAATAGCCGTGCGGTTTTGCTCTATCCACTCGCCTAGTTTGCGCAGGCGCACGGCTCTTGGGCCGGCATCTTCGCGGCGCAGCGCCTCCGAACGAGCCTGCTGCCGTTTGAAAAGCTGCTGCAAGTCGGGCGTTTCGGACGAAGAATAAGGGGAGGCAACAAGAGGTTCCATACGAAGAGGTTGTGGACCGAGCGGTGGGTTGAGGTGCTACGTAAGGTTGGCAGCTTTTACTGAATTGCCAACTATTGTCTACCAGTCAAAGTTCGGCGCCTTTGTTAGCTTCTAGCCTAGACTTTGCGGCCACTATTTCACGGCGACAATTCCAGTACTCTAAACGCGCAAACAAAGTATTGTTCTGACCGTGAGCCAACTCCGCCAGGCAGTGCACTATTTATGTGGGCAGAACGTTTAGACAGCTTGTCTTTCCTTTTTTGAATGCCCGTTTTGCCTTTACGCTTCCTGTACCCTTTGCGCCAGCTTGGTCTGGCAACCTTCTTTTTAGTTTGTTCAGTATTGCTGTCGGCCGGCGCGCCCCCTCGCCCTAAGCTGGAACCCCTGCACCTGCGCGTACAGCGCATTGCCCCGGATGTATTTGTGCACACTTCCTACCGGCGCTACCCTGGCAACCCGGTGCCCGTGCCATCCAACGGCCTTATCATCAAAACCAAAACCGGCGCTCTGGTAGTGGACACGGCCTGGGACCCCGACCAAACCATGGAGCTGCTGCGCTGGGTGGCCGATACCTTGCACCAGCGGGTGCGCCTAGTGGTTATCACCCACGCGCACGAAGACCGACTAGGCGGCTTGCCCGTGCTAGAAGCCAACAATATCAAGGTGTACTGCACACCACCTACCGCCGAGCACGCCGCCACGCTGCCGTTCGGGGTACCCACGCCAGCTATCAAGCCCTACACCGTAATCCGGGCTGGTCGTACCCGGCTGGAGTTGTTTTATCCCGGCCCCGGTCACTCCCCCGATAATATGGTGGCCTGGCTCCCCAACCAGCACGTGCTTTTCGGGGGCTGCCTGATAAAAGGTGCCGACGCCACCACCCTCGGCAACATCGATGATGCCAACCTGAAGCAGTGGCCGGTGGCAGTTCGCGCGGTGGCAACACGCTACCCGAAGGCAGAGCTGGTGGTGCCCGGCCACGGCCAGTGGGGTGATGCCAGTATGTTCAGCCATACCCTAGAGCTATTACACTCGCCGAGCAGCAAACCGCAAACTGCACTCAGCGGCCAGCCGTAAGTGCTAGACTTATTTATAGAGAATAAAGCTCAGTTGCTCCTGCTACTAATAAAAACGGCGCTTGGTAAATACCAGCGCCGTTTTTATTGAACATATATTTCAGCTATTAACTAAAGCATACACCTCTTTCAAGTATAGCCTAGCAGATACCTAAATGGCTGGTCTTTACTGAATTCCACTAAGAAGCGCTGCTGAACATGGCTGTACAAAGCAGGTAAATACCCCGCGCCAGGCTAGCGGTGCAAATAGGGCCTACGCAGGTTTCTTAGTTTTTCACTTTCACTTTTCCGTCGTCGGCGTCGCGCTTCACTTTCGTGCCGTTCGGGTACTCCACTTTGGTGTCGCCGTCTTTGTCGATTTTCACGGTTTTGCCATTGGCGTACTTGATTTTGGTTTCGCCGTTGGCCTTCTTCTCGTACTTCTCAATGGCTGGGCCACGGCGGCGGGCAGGCGCCTCTGCCGCTGAGGCAGTAGCTGGCGCGGCGGCCGTGTAGGGCGTGCCATCGTAGTAGGTGGCGCGGTTGGCGGTGTAGGTGTCGTACTGGCCGGGGATGATGGTGCGCACCTGCTGGTCGGTTTCGTCGTTGATGGCGCGTAGTGCGGCGTAGCGGCCGGTGGTATCGGTGCTGTAGCGGGTGGTGGCCTCGTTGAGGCGGCGGCCCCGGGTGTAGTAGGTTTTCTCGATGCGCGTTACCACAACCGTATCCGTCAGCTTGAGGTCTTCGGCCACACGGGCAGCCAAAGCATCGGCATCGGTGCGGTAGGTTGCCGTATCGGTGTCGGCACCGTCGCGGCTTGCCACTACGGCCGTATCCGCCGACGGCGTGGTGGCAGCATCGACAGCAGCGGGTTTGTCTTGGGTGCATGAGGCAGCCGTGAAGGTGGCAGCGGCCGATAACAAAAGCAGGGTCTTCTGCATAAGTGTAAAATTCAAATGAAGTTGGATATAGCGGAGCAGCTATAGTGCCGGCTGTTACGGTGCAGCTTCAAGTGAGGTTGTGATGCCGCATAGCCGACCGTGCAACTCACTGAGTACTAAGCAGCGCAAATGGGCTTCCGTAAGGATTTCAGCAAACGGCGTAGGCAGCAGAAACACGACGCTCAGCTACACCGCTGCACCTGTGTTGAGGACAAGACAAATGGCGAAAGGGGACAAGCTGAACTTTCCGTATTTGCCGCAAACTCACTGAGTATGAATACTTAAAATCAGAAGGAAGCGAGTATTTCATCCGGCCTCTTACTGCTCGCCTTGCGTAGGGAAGCGTTCCAGTTCTTTGTTCTTACTCTTGCTATGAAACGCTTTTTACTTCCATTACTCGTTGCGCTGACCAGCTTGCCCTTACTAACCAGTTGCAACGACGACAACGACGAGCAGCCCGACACTCCTACCCTACCGGGCGCCACGCTGGCCCAAACGGCGACTTCGCAAGTTCAGTGGACTGGCGTGGCCGTGATGCGCGACGGCCGCATCTTCGCCAACTTCCCGCGGATGGAAACCGATACCGTCCCTTACTCAGTGGCCGAGATTCGCAACACGCAGGCTATTCCTTTTCCTGACACCACCTGGAACAACTGGAAATCCTCGTTGCCAGCCCAGAACCGCTTTGTGTGCGTGCAAAGTGTGTACACCGACCCCAACAACTTCTTGTGGGTGCTCGACGCAGGCTCGCCCCAGATGCGAGGCGTGGTGCGCGGCGGCGCCAAGCTGCTGAAGTTCGATTCCAACACCCGGCAGCTCGTACAGCGCATCGACTTCGATGAAACGGTGGCCTACCCAACCAGCTACCTCAACGACGTTCGAGTGGATACAGAACGCAATTTTGCGTACATCACCGACTCCAACCAAGGCGCCATCATTGTGGTGAACCTTGCCACGGGCCGCAGCCGACGCTTGCTAAGCAACAATCCGTCAACCAAATCCGAGAACCTGATTCTGACGGTTGAAGGCCGGGTGTGGCGCAACCGCAGCGGAAAGCTGCCCTCCCTCGACTCCGATGGCATTGCGCTTTCGCCGGACCGCGAATACCTCTACTACCACGCCCTCACGGCCCGTACGCTCTACCGCATTGGCACCCAATACCTGCGCGACGAGGCGTTGCCGGCCGCGCAGCTAAGCCAGCGCGTGGAGTTAATAGGTGATACTGGCCCCACCGATGGGATGATTTTCGACTCGGCGGGCAACCTGTATTTCACGTCTATCGAACTCAATGCCGTAACGCGGCTTACCACCGATGGCAAGCTTCAGATTGTAACCCGCGACCAACAGCTTAAGTGGCCCGACAGCTTCTCGTTTGGCCCCGATGGCGGACTGTACGTCACTACCTCGCAGCTGCACATTCCCCGCTCCCAGCGGACAGAGCCGTTTCAAATTTTCAAAATCACCCTGCCGCAGTAACCGCTTTTGGTGGCACTACACAGTAGCTAGAGGCTCGTGATGCGCAGCCGTGAGCTTCCCTCCCAACGAAAGGCGGCAAACGGCTAGTAGCTTTACAGCCTAGTCGGCAGCTTATTATGATAAAAACAGAAGTTTCGGAGAGTCCTACGGCCCAGCGGGCGCGCATTGCTATTGCGCTGTTTTTCTTTCTATCGGGGTTCGGCTTTTCAACGTGGGCTTCGCGTATTCCGACCATCCAACACCAATTGGGGCTTGATGAAGCCGAACTTGGCGGGGTGCTGTTTGCCTTGCCAATGGGTCTAATGCTCACGTTGCCCGTGACCAGCATTCTTTTGCAGCGCTTCAACAGCCGCCAAGTGATGTTGGTAGGCGCAGTGCTTTACAATGTGGCGCTGGCCTTGCTCGGCTTCGCGCAGGAAACCTGGCAGTTGGTCGCGCTGCTGTTTTGCTTCGGCTCTTCGCGCAATCTGCTCAATATTTCGGTGAACGCGCAGTCGGTGGGGGTGCAGGCCCTTTACGATAGGTCCATTATTGCCAGCTTTCATGGGGTGTGGAGCGTGGCCGGCTTTGCTGCCGCGGCCGTGGGTTCTGGTTTGGTAGCTGCCGGGGTGTTGCCGAAGTACCACTTTCTGGTGGTGGGAATAGTGCTTACGGCCGTGGCTGTGTACTTTTTCCCAAACACCCTCGACATTAGCCCCGACCCAGAGAAACGCAAGGCCGGCTTCTCCTTGCCCGACAAAACCTTGCTGAAATTCGGGATTATTGCCTTTGCCTCCATGGCCTGCGAGGGTACTATGTACGACTGGAGCGGCATCTATTTCGAGAAGGCCGTGCACATGTCCAAAGAAACGGCCACCATTGGTTTTGCCGTGTACATGGTGGCCATGACTACCGGCCGCTTCAGCGGCGACTGGCTAGCCAACCGCTACGGCGTGAAGCCGATGCTGCACTACAGCGGCTTGCTCATGACCTGCGGCTTGGGACTAGCCGCGCTGGTTCCGGTGCCACTGGTAGCAGGCTTTGGGTTTGTGTTGGTGGGCCTGGGAGTGTCCTGCGTCATTCCGATGGTGTTCAGCATGGCTGGCCGCACCTCGGCACTAAGTTCGGGTTCGGCTATTGCGGCCGTTTCGATGGTGGGCTACTTCGGGTTTTTGGTGGTGCCACCGGTAGTGGGCTTCGTGGCCAAGGCGGCTGATTTGCGTTGGTCGTTTGGGCTGGTGGCCATGCTCGGGGCCGTGGTGGTGGCGTTGGTGCAACGAGTCCGGGAACCCCAGCCGCAAGTGTCGTAGCTAGAAGCGAAGTGTTGGCAAGAGCATAGCCTCGGTGGAACGGCGTCCGTCATCAGTCATGGTGGCGCGGCGGTGTTCTACCGAGGCTACCTGTTTCTATGACTTGTAGCCTTCAAGAGTGGCTGTAAGGTTTCCCGAAAAAGTGCTTTGCAATCAATTCATAAATCAATATATATGCAGTGGCAGGCAACGGCTTGCATGCATTGCGCATCTACGAAAGCAGTAGTCCTCCTTTCACTTTGTAAGCTTGAATCCGATGAACTCCTTTACGCTTCTTAATGCGCTGGCCGTGTCGGCGCTGGTTAGTTTATCTGCTTGTTCTACGTCGGAGGCCCAGCAAGCGCGGCAAGTCGGCACCTTCGAAATCGTGAAGGCCAGCGGCGCAATAGACGTCTACCTGCGCCAAGGGTCAACGACCGAAGTTAAAATAGATGCGGCGCCAGAACTGCTGGACTACATCAAAACGGAAGTATCGGGCAACACCCTCCGAATTTACCGCGACAAAAAATTCTCTCTCAGCGAGTTGATGCGTAGCAAGTCGGTGAAAGTGTACGTTACCACGCCCAAGCTGGAAGGCATCGAGGTAAGCGGCGCTTGCGACGTGAAAGGCGAAACGCCCATCAAGGCCGATGACTTCCATATCAATGCCAGCGGCGCCTCCGATGTTACGCTCACCCTCAACGCCAACTCTATAACTGCCGACGCCAGCGGCGCCTCCGACATCCGCCTCGACGGGCGCGTAAAGCGCCAGCAAGTACAAATCAGCGGCAGCAGCGACTACCGCGCCTCTGACCTGCGCAGCGACAAGGCTGACATCGATGCCTCCGGCGCCAGTGATGCCTACGTGTTTGTTGATGAGGAGCTATCCTCCCGCAGTTCCGGCGCCTCCGACGTGCGCAACAAAGGCCGCGCCCGCAGCGGACGCTAGCCATCATCCTTACTTGTGTTGCAGAAGCAGAAAGAGCAGTTCTTCGGGCAGCTCTTTCTGCTTCTTTATTTAAATCCAATTGTCAAGTACCACCTACCCACTCGACTGCGGCAAACTCCAGATACTGGATTTGGATGCCGATGAATACGGCAACTTTATTGCCCTTATGAGTAACATGGAAGTCTGGACCAATGGCGGACGGTTGGCCCTCACGCAGCAGTTTCGATACGCCTGTATTCGGAAACTAGATGCCGAGCGGTTTCTGCTAATCGGCCATCAGGTAGGTGTAGCAGATACGGGTCACATTTTCGATTATACGGGCCGCAAACTCCTAACTTTTGATGCTGGCAAATACCAAGCCGACGTGCTGGTTCAAGCTGACCAGATTGTTGTTTCCTACTTCGACCAAGCCGCGGGTGAGAAGCCTCCTAGCGGAGACGGTATAGCGGTATTTAACTTTACGGGCCAGCAGCTTTTCGGTCATACGTCCGGCGGCCACGGCTTTATTCTGGATTGCTATTGCATGTGCAAGCTGGGCAAGGACTCTATCTTGGCCTACACTTACACCGGCTTTCCTCTTCTCGAACTTCGCCTCACTGACTACCGGCTGACTCAACAGGCAACTCTTACTGACTTCGAAGGGGCCCACGCATTGACCTTCGACCGTGGCAATGTCGTTTTCTGCTCTTCCTACGAGGATAGAACGAGTTTCTTTTGGTGGAATAGAAAAGATAAAGTGAAACGATTCGGACATTACGAACAGACTGGCCGAATTCGGGGCATTGGCGGTGGTAAGTTCTTGATTTACGACGCCAATAGCTTCAGCATTATAGATGCTATGGAGATGATGCGTCAGGAGTTTATGCGTTGACGACTAAGCCCCTGCATCAAACAGAAAGCGGCGGTTGCCCTGGAGCAACCGCCGCTTTCTGTTTTAGCGAATTCAACACGAGAATAAAAAGTATGAAATGCGCACTAGCGGAGGGGAGTAGCGGCCGTAGTTTGGCGCACGAAAAGCAGAGCGTCGTAGGCTTCTGTGAGCTTGAACTGCGAGTAAGTATCCTTACCGCTTTGGGGGCTGTAGCCGACGAAACGGTGGGGGCGCTTCAAGTTTTGCACTCCGAGCTGCTGGGTTTGCAGAAAGAAAACCGGGGCACTTACGGCACCTAGTGTAGCTTCCCAAGAACCGGCCAAAGGTTTTTCGAGCGGATAGCTGGCCATCGGACTAGTGCGCGTGATGTGCCCATCGGTGGTGGCGGCAAAGGTGCCCGTAGCGGTACTAGTGCCAAGCACGAAATACTGACCAGGGAACATCCGTTCCAGAAACGCTCCTGTGCCCCCGCCGTTGCCGGGGTCTTCGGCCATGGCAATCTTGCGCGATACGTGCGCATCATGCGCCCATACAATCACTTTGTTGTTTTTGCCCCGTACCAGAAACTTGGTCATCTCCGCCATCAAACTGTCGCGGGAAGAGTCACGCTTGTTGATGGTGAATTGGTAAAACACATCAAAAGCCATTTTCGCATCCAGTACAAGTCCTTTCGCAAGTTCCCGCTGCCGACGAGGCATTCGGGCAGCAGGCAGCGCTTTCTGAATTTTTTCGGCCACGTAGTAGCCTTCTAGACCGCTCGATAGCCACCGCTTTCGAGGCATTTTATAGCCTTTCGTATTGATGCCGGCCCACACAGAATCCTGAAGTTGAGCGGCTTTGGTTAGCTGCGCGGTGAGCGTTTGCAAGCCGGCCTTGGGGTAGCGGGCGGCTAAGGCATTAAGGGCCAGCGCTTCGGGCATCACGTACGCAGCATCGATGCCGCGTAGCGCCAACTGCCGACGATGCGTGCGGTTGTGGGTTTGCAGCCAGGTTAGCAGTTCGGCTGTTTCCTGGTTTTGCCAGATGCTGTACAGGTGGGCTCTCATTAGGGGCGCCACGGCGGCGTTGGGCTGCCGCAATGCTTCGTTGAGCTGATAAGTGTCGGTGTAGTCGTTTTCCAGAGCCACCTGCGTGAAGCCATGCTCCTCCATCAGAATGCGGGTGAGCCAGAACCGAAGCTTGTAGAACTCGGCCGTGCCGTGGGTGCCTTCGCCCATGGCCACCACCTTTTTGCCCGCCATTTGCTTGACCAGGGGCTGCACTGCTGCCCGGAACGCCTCGTAGCTTTGTGTACTGACGGGGTTAATCAAACGGGCATCGAGGGTGATAAGCGCCGTGTCGGCGGCTGCTGGAGCAGCAGGGGCGGCAGTAGGTTGAGCGTGGGTGGCTAGCGTAGCAGTGGCCAGCAGGGCCGTGGCCAGCAGGGAGCGGAAGATCTTTTTCATGATAGGAAAGCAAGTGAGTGTCTAGTAAGGCCGTCGAATAGCGACCGGCAACGACACAAAGCAACTGGCTTCCCGAGCTGGATTGAAGAGTTATTAGACCAAGCCCGGCTTGGCAACGACGAGTTGCGGACCGCGGATTTTTGGTCGAAAAAACCACCCGTTTAGTCGAAATAGCCGCACCATGAGGCGGCGGGCAGCAGGAAAAACCATGAACTTGCTGCCATGCAAACCACCTCTGCCGACCGGCCCAGTCGTTTCCCGTTCGTCTTCGAAATCCTGATTTGGGGCCTCTATGTGGGTCTCTACAAGTACGACGTGTACATGGAGGCCGTGCGGCCCAAGCCTACCGCGCAGGCTAATTTTCCCTACCCGCAGTTGATTCTGTTTGCATTGCTGGCGACGCTGTACGTGCTACCGTATTACCGCGGGCTAGTACCGTTGCTGATTCGGCAGCGGCGCTACGCGCTGCTAGGCGTGGGCTCGGTGCTATACATGTGGTGGGGCATCAAGCTGAATGTGGCCGTGGCTAGCTGGCTGTTCCAGTTTATGGCCAATCCGCCACTGTTGGCTGATTTCTACCACCACACCTATACTGAGGCGGCGGCGCAGCTGCTGGCCTTGCGCAATACCTATATCGGGCTGCTGTTCACCGATTTGCTGGCCTTCAGCTGCGTGGCGTTTGTCCGGTTGGCCTTCGAGCAGGAATACCGGCGGCGGCACCTCGAAAAGGACCACTTGGCGCTGCAACTAGAGCAGCTAAAAAGTCAGCTGCAACCGCACTTTCTGTTCAACACCCTCAACAGTATCTACGGCCTAAGCTTAGTTAACTCACCAGAAACCCCGCGCTTTATCCTACTGCTTTCCGAGCTGATGCGATACGTGCTCTACGACAGCGGCAAGGAGTACATCGGCTTGCCGGAGGAAGTGGAATTTCTGGAAAACTACTTTGAAATGGAGCAGCGCAAATATCCTGGTGCCCACATCCAGCTAACTACCATTGGCTCAACTACTGGCACGCAAGTTCCCCCGCTGCTACTGCTACCCCTGGTGGAGAACAGCTTCAAGCACGGCCGACACCACTACTCCGACCAAGCCAGCGTGCACGCCACCCTCAGCAGCCAGCCGGGCCGCCTGCACTTCCTCATCGAAAACGACATGCTGCCCGCAGCCCCGGCCACTACCACCAAACGTAGCGGCGGCATCGGCCTCCAGAACATCCGGCAGCGCCTCAACCTCTATTACCCTGGCACGCACGAGCTGCACCTCACCGAGCACGCCGGCCGTTACCGCGCCGAACTGACACTACAGATTAAGTAGCTGCGCCATGTCCACATTACCTCGCTTCACACTCTCTACAATACACGTATGACCACCACGCCTGCTCCCGTTCGTTGCCTGATTGTAGATGATGAGCCGCTGGCCCACCAGGTACTTTCGCAGTTTATCGGCCAGACGCCGGGGCTTACGCTCACGGGCAAATGCCGCAACGCCATGGAAGCCTACGAGCACCTGGCGCAGCAGCCGGTGGACTTGCTGTTTCTGGACATCGAAATGCCCTTGATGACTGGCCTCGACTTCCTGAAGAACCTGCGTAACCCACCCAAAACCATCCTGACGACGGCCTACCGCGAGTATGCCTACGAGGGTTACGAACTCGATGTGCTGGATTACCTGCTCAAGCCATTTTCATACGAGCGGTTCGTGAAGGCCATTTCGCGCCTGCCCGCCTTGCAACCGGTGCCGCCAGCCGACACCACTGCCGAAAAGCACTTGCTGGTGAAGGAGCGCCAAGGCCTGCTCAAAGTGCCGCACCGCGACATTGTGTACGTGGAAGGCTGCAAAGACTACGTGAAGCTGATGACGGCCACCAAGACCTACTTGCTCCACCAAACCATGAAAGAAATGGTGGAAGTTCTTGGCCCGAGCTACCTGCGGGTGCATCGCTCTTTTATTGTAGCCGCTGCCCACATTCGCCTGCTCCAGCCCGACCATGTGCAGTTGCTGGACGCTACCCTGATTCCGATTGGCAGTTCCTACAAAGCCGAACTGCTGGCTTATTTCAAAAAGTAACTCTGGCCATTAGTTGCAATGCGAAATTTTGGTAATCAAGCCATTGGACAGCAATTCTCAGCAACAAGAACGCATCGCCCAATAAGTTGTAATGCAGCGAAAGCTCTGACGATACACGCTTTAAACCTTTACGCTTCTACTACTTCTCGCTATGCTTACCAAGAAATACGCTGGCTTCCTGTTGCTGCTTCTAAGCGGCTTATGCCACAGTAGTTCCGCCCAAACTCTGAACAAAGCCAAGCTCGACAGCTTGTTCACGGCCCTAGCCACCCACGACAAAGCCATGGGCAGCCTGACTCTCTCGCAAAACGGCAACGTGGTGTATAGCCGGGCCATTGGGTACGAGAGCATTGGTGCTACTACCAAAACGCCGGCCACCACCGCCACGCGCTACCGGATCGGCTCAGTCTCGAAGATGTTCACGGCTACCATGGTTTTCCAGCTTATCGACGAAGGCAAATTGGCCTTGACCACGCCGCTGGCCACGTACTTTCCGGAGTTGCCCAATGCCAAGACCATTACTGTTGGCAATTTGCTCAACCAACGC
Organism: Hymenobacter sp. YC55; assembly: GCF_029433095.1. Lineage (GTDB taxonomy): Bacteria > Bacteroidota > Bacteroidia > Cytophagales > Hymenobacteraceae > Hymenobacter. The sequence continues at coordinate 516,972 of NZ_JARNTX010000002.1, read as the reverse complement.
AGCGGCCTGCACAACTTCACTAGCGACGCTGCTTACCTGACCTACCTCACGCAGCCCCAAACGCAAGCCGAGATGGTGAAGCTTATTGGGCAGAGCAAGCCCGATTTCGAGCCCAACGCCAAGTTTGCGTACAGCAACTCCAACTATGTGCTGCTAGGCTACATTATCGAGAAAACGACCAAGCAAACCTTCAATCAGGCGCTGCAACAGCGTATTGCCACTAAAGCCAAGCTAAAAGACACCTACTACGGTGGCAAAATAGACCCGAAGCGCCACGAAAGTTTCTCTTACCGCTTCGTCGCTACTTGGCAACCCTCCACCGAAACCGACATGAGCATCCCTGGCGGCGCTGGTGCCGTTGTGTCAACGCCTACCGATTTAGCCCGTTTCGTTGAAGCCCTATTCACCGGTAAGCTGGTATCAGAAAAAAGCTTGAACCAGATGAAAACCATTACTGATGGCTATGGCTACGGCCTGATTCAGTTCCCGATAGGCAACAAGCGCGCGTATGGTCACAACGGTGGTATCGACGAGTTTTCGACAATGCTGGCGTATTTCCCCGACGAAAAGCTGGCCGTCGCTTATTCCAGCAACGGCCAAGCTTACCCCTTGAACGATATTATGATAGGAGTGCTCAACACCTACTTCGGTGCTCCCTACCGCATTCCCGACTTCAAGGCTTCGGCCATCAAGCTTTCGGCGGCCGAGCTTGCCCAATACGCAGGTACTTACACCAGCACCAAAATCCCCTTGAAAATCACAGTGTCAGCGACGGGAAATACGCTACAAGCGCAACCCACCGGGCAGATGCCTTTTCCGCTCACCCCAGTAGGCAAAGATGCTTTCACGTTCGATGGCGCTGGCGTCCGGATGGAATTTGCCCCGGCTCGCCACGAGATGCTTCTCAAGCAAGGAGGAGGCTCTTTCCTGTTCACGCTAGAATAGAGCTGTACTCCGAGCTGCTTATATGACCGTGTTTCTGCATTGGCTAAGGGCTAGCAGCATGCCGAAGACCAATTCCAACAAGCGGGCGGCATAAGCCTTCGTACCTTTGGGCTCTTTGGCTGCACACAGGCAGCTGTTGCTTAGTTGGCTTGTTGACCCTGCTCATGCTCCATCGTCATTTCCTTGTTCATAAGCCCTACGGCTACCTCAGCCAGTTCATGAGCAACAACGCCCGCGAAGCTCGCAAGAAGCGTTTCCTAGGTGAGCTGCACGATTTCCCCGAGGGCACCATGTCCATTGGCCGTCTCGATGAGCACAGCGAAGGTCTGCTCCTGCTCACCACTGATGGCAGCGTGAGTGAGGTAATTCGGCGCAAAGATGTAGAGAAGGAGTACTACGCCCAGGTAGATGGCCTCATCACCGACGAAGCCGTAACGCAACTTCAGCAAGGAGTAGAAATTGGCCTTTCCGATGGCAAATACCAAACCCTTCCCTGCGCCGCCTACCGCCTGACGGCACCGCCCAACATACCGCCCCGTACCCGCCATATCCGCTCCGACCGCCACGGCCCAACCAGTTGGGTAAGCATCACCGTCACGGAAGGCAAGTTCCGCCAGGTGCGCAAGATGACGGCCGCCGTTGGATTTCCCACCTTGCGGCTGGTGCGGATGCGCATCGGCAGCATCTGTCTGGCAGATTTAGCGCCCGGCGAAGTGCGGGAAGTAACAGAATTAGAGGTAAGAGCTGAATTGGTAGCACCGGAAAGCTAACGGCAGGAAGTTTAACTGCTTTTGACCTCAGTGTACCAGATCCTATGTCTCCGGCGGGAGAGAGGTGCCAGTTGAAAACTGAACTTGTGCAAAGGAAACACAACGCCTCACACAAAGCCAGCCTCGTCCTTACTTGGCAGCGGCAACTGGCGTGGCGAGGCTGTTCAAATAGACCTCCAACATCGTGTAGCCGCTTGCATCTAGTTTGGCGCGGTCGGCAGCATCCTTGGGGTTGAGGCGCTGCTTGGTTTCCCAGGCGTCGGGCATCCCATCGTGGTCGGTATCGGTGGGAGCTGGCTTTGAAGCCAAGGTTGGCCACGCTTTTTGGGAAATAGTGTACGGCGTTCCGTGTGGATAGCCGCCCTGCACATCAATGATGCGGCCAGTGCGGTTGACCACGTTGCGAATAATACGCTGGTCGAGCGTATCGCGCTTGGGCAGGCTGGCCCCAACATGCTGCAACACCGCTTTGTAAGCTTCGGCGGCGGTTTGGGTGGTTACGGGGCCTAAGTCGAAAGGTACAGTGGCTTTGGCCTGCACTGTATCGGCAGCAGTACCGCCGTTCATGGTCACGCCGAGCCAGTTGTGGCGGGTTACATCGGCGCTGGCGTCCACGTAGTTGCCGGCGAGGTAGAACTTGCCGTAGGGCAGCGGGTTGGCACCTTTCTCAAGCTTGTAAGGATTCAATACCCGCGCCTTCACGTTGTCTTTGGTGGAGGGGCCGTGCTTGTAGTAGTTATTGACTAGGTTGTAGTTGCCGCCTTCTCCCGCGTACACATTGTTTTCGCCCCAATTGTAGAGCACGTTGTTGCGGAAATCCACGTTTTCGTAGTCGGCGGCATGGGTGTAGCGGCTACCATTGAAGCGGGGCGTGCGGTTTTTGCAGCTCGCAAACAGGTTGTGGTGCATGGTGGCGTGTTGCCCGCCCCAGATGCCCCCAAAACCATGCTGCTCGAAATCTTTGTCGCCGGTTTCGAAGTGGTAGGAATAGTTGAGCGGCTCACTAATTAGGTTCCACTGCAAGGTGGTGCTGTCGCCTTCGTACACCGAAAAGCACTCGTCCGTCGACCAGCTCATGGTGCAATGGTCTATGATGACGCGGCTGTTGCGCATCCCGCCGAATGCATCGTCGCCACCGGCCCCATCTACCTGCCCCTTGTTCTGATTTTTGTCGCCCATGCGGAAGCGCACAAACCGGATAACAACGTTGTTGGCCTTCAAACTCACCGGATAATCCGCTAAACAAATACCGTCGCCAGGTGCCGTTTGCCCGGCAATGGTGGTGTTGGACTTGCTGATGGTGAGCGGCGAAGCCAGGTGAATAGTACCCGACACCCGAAACACGATGGTGCGCGCCGCAGCTGCTTTGGTTAACGCGTAGCGCAAGCTGCCCGGCTGGTCGTCGTCCTTGAGGTTGGTGACTTCGAAAACGGTAGTTGGCACGGCCACCGAGCCACGGCCACCGGAGGTATAACGGCCTGCTCCTTCTGCACCCGGAAATGCTACCGGCGGTGCCGCCACCGGACCGGCTCCCATTATTGCCACGCCTCCCAAGCCAACCACTATAGCCGATAGATAATAACCCCGATACGCGCGGCGAAACACAGAAACAAAAGACATAACAGCGGACTGATAGCGCAAGTAAAAAGTAGAAGCCAAACAGGGCAGCAAGCCGCTGACGGTCCCATAAGTGCAGCTTGATATTACTGAAATAGCAAGCCGCAAGGACCGTAGCAGGCACATTTCTTTGCGCAATCGATGTCGGCAACGTTGCCAGAAAGCACCGCGCCGAGAGGATTTACCTCTTAGGGAGTTAATAGCACGGATGCGGTGTTGGATAAAATGTATTGGCGCAGCAGCATCACAACTCAAGCGCAAAGACCCTAGCACGGGCACTCGGCCCTTATTACGGTTGTGCTTAAGCGCACGGTGTTGGTTGGATTGAGGGTCTTTTCCTGAATCCATCGACCTCATCAGCAAGCGCGCCAATACCAGCATTCTGCTTACCTTGGAAGTTAGCATGCTGCGTTTACAGGCTATTAGACAGTTGTTTTGGCTTATTCGATGAAGCGTTTTTTCTTTTTCCTTCTACTGTGCTTACCGCAGGCAGTACTAGCGAGTCTGCCATTAGAGCCTCTGCAAATTGCCCGCGAATTTGTGGACAAGGACGGTTGGCCCGAAATGAAGGAACATCTGTGCTGCGAAGCCGAGCAGCAAGCCAAAAACCAAACGCTTGGCCAGCAGATTCCGGCCCGCCTACAACGCAGCTGTGAGCTGATACAACAGGGCGCTAGCACCGCCGTAGTAGCGGTGGAGCTCCGTGACTCCTTGAGCCGCAACGACTTCTACCTCCACTTTGCCAAAGAAGATGATGCCTGGAAGCTGCAAGCCATCCGGAGCTTGTCGATGACGCAGCTCGGGCCCCCCATGCTGAAGCTGCTCACCACCATGCCGCCTACCGAAATAGCCCAATACAACCAGAAGCACCCCGACGCCGACCACGACTTTACGGTAGGCAACCTCAAGCTCTGGATTGGCGCCGACGCCGACATCATCGACCATTTCACGCACCACCAGGGGGATTTCCAGAAAGCCCTCCGCCTAGTCCAGACGCGCAAGTACCTCTCCGCCGACACGGCGACGGCCAACGAAGAAGCCGCCAACACCGACCCGGAAGTGCGCACCTTGCTCCGCAAGCTCTACATCAGCCGCGTCACGCAGCAAGACACTGACTGCAACTCCTGCATCGAGTTCATCATTGGGGGCCGCATCGACAACACCGTTGGACTTCTGTACCAACCCAAAGCCGCGGACGTACCCAAGATGAACCCCGACCGGCTGATTGTCGTCAAGCCCATTGCGAAAGGTTGGTACCTCTATAAAACTACCAGCACCAACAACTCCCGGTAGCTAAAAGTCAATCAACTGGTTGCTGACAAAGCCATGCTGGTTTTAAAAACGAAGCCAATACCAACACTCATTACTGCGTGAGCAACAGGGTGTCGTCTTTCAGTTGGACGCCGGACAGCTGGCGTCGGAGCGATTCGCTTATAAGAAAAAAGAGCCGGTCTGCTGCCAGATCGTAGTTGAGGCCTTCGGGGCGAATGTTGGAAACGCAGTTGCGCGCTTCATCGGTTAGGCCGGGCCGGGGGCGATACGTGAAATAAGCGCCTAGGCTGTCGGGCGAGCTGAGGCCGGGCCGCTCCCCAATCAGGATCAAGACGAGTTGCGCCCGCAGTAGCTGACCTACTTCGTCACCAATGGCTACGCGGGCCTGCACTGCTAGCACAAGCGGCGCTACCTGAAACCCCGCCTGTTGCAGCTTTGGCAGCAGGCGTTGCAGCAGCGGTACGGCGTGTGCGTTCACCGCTTCTGCTGATAACCCGTCAGCTAGCACAATAGCCACATCGTGGTCTTGAATGCCGTGTTCTTGCAATACCTCCCGAGCATCATCGTGTAGTTGCCGGCCCAGGTCGGGGCGTTGCAAATATTCTTGCCGATCGTGGGCTTTGCTATGGACTTGCAAAATAGGCAACTGCAAGGGCGCTAAGTCTGCGAGTAGCTTGTCGGGGGCTAAGGCGGAGTACACAGCGTCGCGGGCGTGTGCATGCGCCAACCGAAAAGCCAGCGCCTCGCGCAAGGGCACGCTGGTACCGGTGCGGCCCAGCGCTATGCGAGCAGCCGTATGGGCTTTTAGCGTTGCCCACGGATCGGGGGCCGGGTTTTCGGGTTGATGAGGCGCAGGTAATTCGGCCATAGCTTTCGTAATGCTCTCCTCTCAGTTATTTGATAACCGGGCTGTAAAGGAACCAGCTTCAGCTTTCTACAGGTGGCAAGGATAAAAAGCTAACCTATGCTACTCACGCAGCCCTAGCTGCCAGACCTACTGGTTGTTGGGCTGCGGACGGGCAGAGCGGTTGAGCAGATTGAGTAGCACGCCATTAGTCCAGCCGAAGCCGTCCTGCAGAGGATACTCGCCGCCCCCAGCGGGCAAGTGCGTATTGGTAACGTTGTATTTCTCTAGCAGCTTACCGGTTTGCTGAAACACGCGTGTGTTCAGGCGCACCCAGCGGACGGTAACCGTATCAGCAAGCGGCTTTTGGTTGTAGCGGGTGAGGCCCTGTACGGCCATGTACTGTAGCGGCGCCCAGGCGTTAGGCGAGTCCCACTGCTGCCCACTAGTGTTGAGGGTAGTAAGCAGTCCGCCGTCTTTCAGGAAATCAGCTTTGAGACCAGCCGCCACTTGGCTGGCTTGGCGCGCAGTAGCCACCCCAAAAGCCAGCGGAAACACTCCTGCCAAGGTGCGAATAGCAGCAGGGCGCTTCTGCGTGAAATCGTAGTCGGTGAACCACCCAACGGCTTTGTTCCAGTGGTAGCGCTGAATGGCATTGCGGCGTTGCTTGGCTTTCTGTAGCCAAGTACGAGCCGCACTGCTCTGACCTTGTGCGGTATAAGAGCGGGCCAGCGTTTCTTCCAGCGCCAGCATCAAGCAGTTCAAATCAACAGGCACTAGCTCGGTGGTGCGGATAGAGCCCAACGTACCGTCGGCGCCAAACCAACGGGTGCTAAAGTCCCAACCGGAAGCCGCCGCGGCCCGAACGTCGCGGTAAAACTGTGAGGGCGGGCGGGTGGTTTTGCGGGCCGCATCCACATCAATGCCATACGATTCCTCGCGCGGCTCGGTACTTTCGTCCCAATACCGGTTCAGCAGTTCACCGCCGGGCATGCGCATTACGCGGCGCGTAGCGGTGCCGGGTTTCAGCGAGTCGGCACCGGCCATCCAGTAGGCATACTCGCGCAATAGTTGCGGCTGGTATCGCACCAACACCGAGTCGCCTTGCTCCTGAGCCAGCAACTGCACCATCAACGAAAAAAACGGGGGCTGCGAGCGGGTAAGGTAGTAGGTGCGGTTGCCGTTGGGGATGAAGCCGTAGCGGTTGAGCAGGTAGGCAAAGTTGTCGGTCATGTTGCGGATCAGGGTAGTCCGGTGGGCTTCGCGCAAACCAAGCATCGTGAAGTACGAGTCCCAGTAGTACACCTCCCGGAACCGCCCGCCCGGCACCAAGTACGGCCGCGGCAGCAGCAGCAACGACGAATACCGAGACACCGAATCGAGGGGGCGGCGTTGGAGCACCCGCCACAGCGTATCGAGGTGCAGGCGCAGGCCCGTCGCTATGTTGCTGCGGTAGGTGGTGGTATCGGTGGTAGGCAGCTGGAAACGATCCTTCACGAAGGTTGCCAGGTTGAAGCCCGGCTGGGTGCGTTGCTGCTCATAGTCCGCCACGATGCGGGCGGGCGTATCGCGGCGGGGCACCATGTCCACGAACGTTTTATTATCGGGAAATATCCGGCCTAGCTGCACGGCCTCAAACAAGCCAGGATACAGCTGCCGGGGAGTGGGCGGTAGTTGGGCTGCTGCCGGCAAACAGAGGCAGCAACAGCAGAAGCAAACAAGCAACAAGTTTCGCACGGCACAAGGTGGGAATGGTGTACCTTAAAGTACGAAAGTAGAACCGTTGTTGGTCACATAACGCGTAAATCTGCACCCCAGATCCAGCTTGGATCTACCTGAATTACTTGCTGTTGAATCAATATGAAATCAGGGCTGGCCAGCAATTACTCTTCTTCTGCCGCCCTTTCCTCACACCAACTTAGTGCAGCCCTGGGTGCTGCTGTTGCAGCCATATATAAGCCGATGCCACGTCATCGAAAGTGCCAATGACGGGGCGCTCAATACTCGACAGGACGGTTTCGGAAGCTTGCCGGGCAACAAAGTCGCGCGGGAAAACCCACGCAATATGCTGCAACCCAGCCCGGAGCATTTCCTCCAGCCACCAGGCGCCCCACAACGACAGCTCCACGGTAGTACGGGTGATATTGGAATTATCGTTAAGGATTTTGTGACAAGGCCATGCCCGTAGAGCCTCCAGCATTAGCATGCAGGCGTTCTGTGAACTTTCTTGGTTGTGTTCCCCTTGCCAATCAACATATAGCCATTGGTTGCTGAAATCAAAACTAATGGCAATCCCCTCGGTAGCAAGAACTGGTTGAAGCTGCATACACTGCCCTTACAAACCAGCAAACACGATTGAGCTGGTGCGGCGAAGGCAAAGATAAACAGTTGAGCTTTGAAAAAACCAATGGCCGTAAGTCTGCTGTTTTTGCCTCTTCCTAACCCCCTAGTAGTTAACCCAAAACACCACGCATAGCAGTCAGGCGGTGGAGTTGCTGCCAAGCTATAGTTTGAAAAGCAACCTGACCCCGTACCTTATGCACCGTTTTGTACTTGCGAGGAGTAGTTAGCTGAAAGGTCGGCGCAGAAAACTGCCGGCCGGTTTCAAACAACTATTCTGCTAGCTGTTAAGTATGAAACAGCAACTAATGCGCAGCTCAATGGAAGAACTAGCCAAAATAGAACACGTTGGCAAACCCCGGGTGGTAATTGTGGGAGGCGGCTTCGGCGGCTTAGAGCTCGCCAAAGCCCTGCGCAACACCAACATGCAAGTGGTGCTGGTAGACAAGCAGAACTACCACACCTTTCAGCCCCTGATGTACCAAGTGGCTACGGCCGGCCTGGAAGCATCGGCTATTATCTCGCCGTTTCGCAAGATTCTCAAAGACCAAGAAAACCTTAGCTTCCGCATGGCCGAGGTGCTCCACGTGGATACCGCCGCGCAGATCTTGAAAACCTCGATTGGCTTAATTCACTACGACCACCTGGTTATTGCTACCGGCGCCACCACCAACTACTTCGGCGACGAGCAAATGGCGCGGAACTCCGTGGCCATCAAGAGTGTGGAAGACGCAGTAGAGCTGCGCAACACCGTGCTTTCCAACTTCGAAAAAGCCCTGCAGGTCGACGACCAGGAGCAGCTCAACAGCCTGCTCGACTTTGTGATTGTGGGCGGCGGCCCTACCGGTGTGGAAGTGGCTGGTGCTTTAAGTGAGCTGCGCAAGCACATTTTCCCCAAAGACTACCGGGATATCGACTTCCGGCAGATGGACATCTGCCTGATTCAAAGCGGCGATTCGCTGCTCAAGGGCATGTCCAAGGAAGCTGCGCAAAAGGCGCAGGAGTACCTCGAGAACTTTGGGGTGAAGGTGCTGCTCGAACGGCGAGTGAAGTCGTACGACGGCTACACCGTTACGCTCAACACCGGCGAAAAGCTAATTACCCGCACCTTGATTTGGGCTGCGGGCGTGGCCGGCGCACCCATTGAGGGTATCCGGCCCGAGAGTATCCGCAAAGGCAACCGCTACCAAGTGGACGTCTACAACCGGGTAGCGGGCTACTCCAATATTTACGCCATCGGCGACATTGCCGCCATGGTTACCGAAGAATATCCCGAGGGGCACCCCATGGTAGCGCAGCCGGCTATCCAGCAAGGCAAACTGCTCGGCGAGAACCTAACGCGCCAGCTAGCCGGCGAGCCAATGCGGCCCTTCCATTATCACGACCAGGGCGCCATGGCCACCATTGGGCGCAACCATGCCGTAGCCGACCTGAAGCTCGCAGGCAAGGAATGGAAAACGCAAGGATTCTTTGCCTGGCTGATGTGGGTATTTGTGCACCTGATTGCCTTAGTAGGCTTCCGCAACCGCCTAGCTGTGTTCATGAACTGGACGACCAGTTACTTCAGCCAAGAACGGGGTTCGCGCTACATCCTGGGCAAGCGGCGCGAACCAGTACCCGCCGAAGACCCTGCCGCCAGCAAAGTGGTTGCCTAACGAGTTAGCACACAGCTTAAACCTTAACCGCAGCTTGCTCCACAAAGCTAGGCTCCACAAATACGTGCCGCACATCCGGGTAACGTTCCTGAACGGTAGATTCAAGGCGGCCAACGGCTTCAGTGAGCTGCGTAGCCGTTAGGGTTGGCTGAAATTCTACACGCAACACCAGCAGAATTTCGTGCGGGCTCAGGTACGAAGAAAGCGGAGTATCGGTAGCCACTACGGCAGCATCGGCATTTACCAAAGTAGTTACGTCTTGCAGCATGGTTGCCTCGGCAGGTTCGCCGAGCAACAAGCTTTTGTTTTCGCGCAGCAGCAGGCCCGCAACTACCAGCAGAATCACACCGATGAGCAGCGACGCCACACCGTCGAGCGAGGGATTGTTGAAATAATGACTCAGGAAGACGCCTAGAAAGGCCACCATCAGGCCAAGCAGATCGGCAGCATCTTCGAAGAGCACCACGAAAGTAGAGGGGTCTTTGCTGCTACGGAAAGTTCGCCAGAAGCTCCGCCCTTTCCGTTGAGCATTGAAAGTGCGGCGAGCCACCAGAAAGGAAGCGCCATCGAAAAGAAAAGCTAGGCCCAGCACCACGTAGTTCCACATGGGGTTGCCCATAGGGGCTGGGTGGCGCAGGTGCTCGATGCCCTCATACACCGAAATGCCGCCCCCAATTGCAAAAATGCAGATCGAAACGATAAACGACCAGAAGTATAGCTCTCTGCCGTAGCCGAAGGGCCGTCCTTCGTGGGCCGGTCGTTGGCTTTTGCGCAAGCCGAGCAGCAACAGCCATTCGTTGGCCGTATCCACCACCGAATGAATGCCTTCGGCCAGCATGGCGGAACTACCCGTGAAGCCGGCCGCTACAAATTTGATGATGGCAATAGCCAGGTTGGCCGCCAGCGCCGCTACAATAGCAACTTTTGAAGAGGGCGGCTCGGCAGTAGTAGCGGTAGGTACAGGCGCGTTGGACACGAAAACAGCAGGTAAACAGAGAACCACAAGAAATTAAAAGCGGAATGCCATTGCCCCGCCCTCAGCTACTACGGCTTCCGCCGCGCCAGAGGTGTAGTCGAGGTGACTTTCCAGCACGTTTCTGTTTCTCGTTTACCAGCCTTCTACCAACGCATGATGCCGAGGCTACGCAAGCAATACGCCCACATGGGCAATTGCTTGCGTAGCCTCGGCATACTATGTTGAGACAGAAAGGAAGCTTATTCTAGCGGCCGAAATCGTCTTGCACGCGCACGATATCGTCTTCGTCAGAAGGGTTGGAAGCGTCGGTGTGCTGCCAGATTTCGGCCAGCACGCCCCACGAATCGAGGCCAACGAGGCGGTGCCGCTCGCCTTGCTTGAGCGTAATTAGCTCGCCGGGCTCATAGATTCTGAGTTCCCCTTCCTCGTCGGTGTTGCTGGTTACTACGCCAACGGGGCCTTGCAGCACCTTCCACACTTCGGCACGGCGGTGGTGGTACTGCCACGACAACCGTTTTTGTGGGGCCACAATCAGAATTTTGGGGCTCAGCTTGCCAGAAATGCGCAAATCATCTACGGGCAGTCCTTCAAAATACGTATCGGCGAAAGCAGGAGCCTGCGTCTCGTCAATCACGAAAAAACCACCCCATGGCCGGGTCTGGTCCTGCTTGTCGATGGAGAAGCCTAAACGCGTGAGGCGTTCTTCCATGTCCTGAAACAGCATTTGCTTTTGATTATCGCTACTCATACTCCGGGTGATAGTGTGGTGTGAGGAAGTGGCTGCTGCGCTAGGCGCATTTTACTTGTACGCTTCAAAAGTACGTATCCTGAGGAATTAAGAGTTACCTATTCTATTTTCTACCCTGGCCGCCTAACCGTTTTAGCCTTGGCGGCCAAGCATATAGCTTGCAAGTCACACTCCTTTAGGCAATTCGATATAGAAGGTAGTGCCTTGATTTTCTTGGCTTTCAAACCAAATGCGCCCTTCGTGCAGCAGCACAATGGTGCGCACAATGGACATGCCAAGGCCGGTACTTTTCTCGCCGCGCAAGCCCGGCCGGCGGGCCCTGGTAAACTTTTCAAACAATGCGTCCTGCACGTCAGCAGGAATCCCAATGCCGTCGTCCGCAACGGTTACCAGCACATGGTCGGGGCTTTCGCTTAGGCCGACCCGAATGTGGCCACCCGACGGGGTAAATTTGATGGCATTGCCCACCAAGTTGTTTAGCACCTGCATAAACTTGTTTTCGTCGATGCTGGCGTAGATAGCCGGGGCCGATGACTCGAGCGTAAACGTCAGGCCTAGCGTTAGCTCGGTGCGGGAGTAGTTGTCGACCATGATGCCCACGCGCTCCACCAGGTTTATCCGCTCCCGCTTCAACTCTACGTTGGACGACTCGAAAAACTCGTTGTCCACAAAGTCGTGGATCAAGTCCACACTCTCGCGGCAAGTAACCGTGATGACGCGCAACAACTCGTGCAGGTGCGGGTCGGGGTAGGTTTGTAGCTGCTGATTGAGTTGGCCGGTCAGGCTCTGCATCAGCCGCAGCGGACCCGCCAAGTCGTGCGAGAGGATTTCGAGCGTGGAATTTTTCTTGGTGTTAAACTTCTCTGCGTTTTGATTATACGCCTTCTCGACCGTAATGTCGTCGATAAAGCCCGACAGGGTGCTCTGGCCGCTATCGGGGCGGTAAGAGGCCCGCACGCAAAGCCATTGCACTTCTTCCCCAGGGCCAAGCAGCCGCAGTTCCACATTCTCGCGCAAAAGGCCTTGGCTGAGCCGCACAAAGCAGTCGGCCGCGTAGTCACGGTCGTCGGGGTGCAGGCGCGCGAGCAACTCGGGCAGTTCTTCGTTTACTTGCTCCCGGTGGCCGTTCCACATCCGCTCATAAGCCGGGTTCACGTACGTGATACGCTGACTGGCTAAGTCGAACACGAAGAAGACAGAAGGAAATTCTTCTATCAGATGCTGAAACTGAACGACGTGGTCGGGCATTGCAGCCGAAAGTGAAAATGGGTGGAAAGTAGAAGTTACTCTGGCGCTTACCAGATTTCAGACAAACCAAATCTTGATGTGGAAGTTGCCGCCCTACTCCAAAAACTGTATGCCGTTCCTACCCGCTAAACGCCGTAGAAAAGGCCACAAGAAAAGTAAATATAGTGCAGCTTACGCAAACGAATTGATAGCCGGTATGGCCATCCTAGATTTCGGCACCTGTTCGGCAAGCCGTTAGCCACTCCAGAGCGGTGCGCTCCTCTATAAACCGACCAATGTGGTAGGGCCGGTTGTCGAAGTAGGTTAGCGGCGGAATGGCGCTGTTGGCTTCGATGTCGATGAGGTGGGAAGGAGCAAATAGATACGCAATGAATACCGGCTGGCCCAGGCGCGCTGCTACTTGCGGGAAGAAGGTTTCCAATATCCAAGCCGTATCCTGCTGGTTGGCAGTGTGTTCGCGGCGCCGAGCGTCAATCAGCCAGTAGGCGCAGCGCTGGCTTGCGCCCTCGTCTATTATGAGGCCGTAGCCAGCGCGCAAGTCTTGGGGTGTAGTCTGCTGCATCCAACGGCAGATCAGTACCCGCAAGTCGGGCCGATAGACGAGTTGCAGATAGTCAGAGGAATGGGCTGTAGGCAGCATACGTAACGGGCTTTCTTGGTACAGCCTTAGCGGCGAAGTGAAGCAGCAGAATGTGTTTCGCCGCTTTACCTCTGACTGAAATTTCACTGTAAGTTTAATTAGGCGCAGTGGCTACGCCTAACGTATTTGTTTGTCGTTGCACCTAAGCCGCACCAGTTGTCCTGCTGAATTAACAACGACCTACTACAACAGCCTCGTACTTAGCGTTTAACGCGCTTTAGATAGCAGCCCTACCCTTTACTCTTTTGTAGCACCAAGCCGCTAAGAGGCGGCAACGCAAAATCACGACCCACCGTCACGGAGCTGTTGTCGAGCAGGTTGCGGTAACTGCCGGGGGTAAGAGGCCGAAATTGCTGAGGGCTGGCTTCGAGGTTGAAGAGCACAACCACTGTTTCGGGGCCAGTGCCACGGCTGTACGCCAACGTGTGCCCGGCAGTAGGCAAGAACTGTATACTCCCGGAGCCAAAGACAGGGGTGGCTTTGCGCATTCGGATTAGCTGCTTGTAGTACGCAAAATGCTGCGCATTGAAGCTAGCGGCGTCATAGGTTTTGGGGCCGGGCTGGTAGTTGGTGCGGGTTTCGGGGGCGAATTTCATGCCTGGCCACCACAGCGGTTTGCGGCAGTCGGGGTCGTCGGAGCCCCACATGCCTAGCTCGTCGCCGTTCCAGATGTGCGGGGCACCCACGCTTGTGAACTGGTGGAGCAAGTAGAGGCGCACCCGCTGGTAGGTGTCGGGGGTGGGCCGGCCGGTGTGGTAGGCGGGGTTGTCGTTGGGAGTAGCTTTATACTTATAGATGCCCGGATTGGCAAAGCACGTAAGCAGCCGCGGCGAATCGTGGCTGGCCGACACGTTCATTTGGGCGGCGGGAAAAGCCGCGGGCAGGCGACTCCACTGGCGCTCCAGGCTGTCTTGCAGCTGCCGACCCGTAAGCGGAGCCGGCACCGCCGCAAAGAAGCAGCGCGCCGGCCGATACACTTGATAGAACATCACACCGTCAAACACGTCGCCGCTGAGGTAGGGCACTGGGTTCATGAGGCGGTTGGGCCATTCCTCCCACCAAACTTCGCCTACCAAATAGGCTTCGGGCTTTATACTTTTCACAAAGGGGCGGTAGTCGCGCCAAAACCCCATCGGCACTTGGTCGGCCACATCCAGCCGGAAGCCGTCTACGCCGTTTTCGGGCTTGCCATCCGGCGCCAGCCAGCGACGCGTCACGGCCTCGACGTGCTGTTTAGCCCCTTCATTGAGCTGGCCCTCGTACGGGTGGCCGGCTTTGCGGGTCGTGGTGATGTTTACTTTCTTGATTTCCGGCAAGCTCTTGAGGCCCAGCCACCCGTTGTAGTCGAACTCGTTGCCGGGAGTAGCGGGGTCGTTGAAGCGCACGATGTCGTACCAGTCTTTGTAGGCAGATTGCTGCTGTTTCTTAAGGATGTCTTGCCAGGCCCAAAACTCCACGCCCGTATGGTTCCAGGAATAATCGACGATGATGCGCATGCGCCGGCGGTGCACTTCCTGCACCAGTTGCAGAAACAACCGGTCAGCAGCGGTCCACTGCCAAGTGGCGGGGTCGGCAGGATTTTCGCGGGCAATCAACAGGTTGTCGCCCACCGGATCGGGGCCGAAGTTTACATCGATGTGGTGGTAGCTGCGGGCATCGTACTTGTGCAGGGAGGGCGCATCGTTGACGGGGTTGAGGTAAAGCGCCGTCACACCTAGCTCTTGCAGATAGTCTAACTTATCGAGCACGCCCTGCAAGTCGCCCCCGTAGCGCCGCAAGTTGATGTTGTCGTTGTGGTTTAGATTTGCCGCTTTGGCCCAGGCATCGGGCTCATACCAGTTACCGGTCCAGGGTGTAGGCGCCCAATTGGCGGGCACCTTAAATGAACCTGCAAAATTCACTGGCCTCGGGTCGTTGGTTGGGTCGCCGTTGTGAAACCGCTCCACAAAAATCTGGTACCAGATAACATCGCGCGCCCAAGCGGGCGGCTGAGCTGACGAGTCGGCGGAGGCAGTAGAACTCATGAGAAGCAGTAAACTGAACAGGAGGCATAGTGCATAAACACTTCTCATATAACGCATTACAAAGAAAGTGAAGCGGATTATTTAAGACTGATAGGCAAGGTTACTAGGCAATGGCAACCTGCTAATAGCTAATTTACTCTATATTAATCTATCTAATATTTACTTATAATATACCTAGAAGTAGGTATTGACATCGCCTCCTGCATCCACTAGTTTCGATCATCTGCTCTGACGGCAATTGGAGGCAAAACCAGTGCTGTCCTCTTCTATCACACCTATTCCATTCCTACCCATTAGCCGCCTCCGGGCAGCTGCTTTACTGTGTGCCTATTCTACATCTTTCCGCCAAGCCATGCTTTCCCCCACCGACTTCTACTCTGCCAACGTACTCGTTGCGGCCCCGCCATCCTTGCAGCGGCAAGGTCTATTATCCACTCTTCACGACAAGTGGCCACTGCTCTCCTGTAGCGTCACGGCTGATACCAGCCAGCTACCTAAGTTGGTACGGCAGCAATCCTACGCGCTGATTGTGCTCGACAGTACGCTAAGCGGCCTGCCCGTCTCGGAGCTGATCCGGCAGATCCGGAGCATTCGTAGTTGCCAGCCTTTGCTTGTGCTCACTGGTCCCCGCCTCACTCCAATTCAGCGCCAACAGTTGCTGCTCGCCGGAACAGTAACCTTGCTGCCACACACGGTAGCCCCAACGGCGCTCCTATCTACTATTACGCCCTTTGTGAGTGGTGCTATGGGCTGGACACTCCCGCCCTCCATAACTCCTACCCGCGTGGCGCCACCCACGCCCTTCAGCAACCGCGAAGTGGAAGTATTGCGCCTGGTAGTAGCCGATTATTGCAACCAGGAAATAGCTGACAAACTGTGCTTAAGCGTACGTACCGTGGAAAGCCACCGCCGGGCCCTGTTGCAAAAAACGGGTGCCAAAACCTTGGTAGGCCTAGTAGTGCAAGCTGTTCGTGAAGGTTGGGTGGGCGTGGCGTGAAGTTCCGCAGTAGCACAGGCAATAGCTACTCGTATGTGCCTTGCTAAGTAGGCTACCGGCACTTGCCTAACCTAGTGATACTAAATCGTTATTTGAAAGCCGTATCTAGCTAGTGCTGCCGCTTGTTATGCAGCAGCATTAGTTTATGACGTCGCCTTGATGGTAGCCACACCTGATAAGCCATTGGCTACCAATAGGCTACCTCCGCAATTAATTGGCACTTTATAGAAAAGCGCAGGCAGGCGTTGTGCTCTGCCCGCAACCTGATTTACCACTTCACCTTACCCGTGGAGCTCGTTTTTTTGATGCGGCCGTCACGCTTGAAGCGGGTGCCGGGTGTCAGGCGCAAAGCTACATCGGGGGGAATGCACGTGTTGAGCGCAAATTCTTCGGTCTCGTACCCTATTGCGCTGATTTTCAGACGAGCGGGACGCGGTAGTGGTTTCTTGGAAGTAAGAATATACCGGCCTTCGGAGTTGGTGCTGAATGCATCGTTGATGCCTTGTATTTGTACCGTAGCACCCGTTAAAGGCTGAAAATTCTCGTCGGTTACTAGGCCGGTTAAGGACATGCACCCTGTTGGAATGGCGGGCTTCGCCACTGAATCGACCGGCGCAGTAGCGGGCTGTTGTGCCAAGGCTGTGCCTGATATACCTAACAAAACAAAGCTTAAGAGGAAAGGTAGTAAGCGCTGCATAAAATGAGTGGGTATAAACGAATACAACTTTATTAAGCAGAGTAAGCTACCAATGTTTTGGCTACCAGCCAAGGAATCCTATAATTTACGCCTATTTTATGTACAAAAGCCATTTCAAGGTTAGCTATATCCTATAAAACAGCAACAGATAATTTATTGGTAATATATAATTCTTGTACTACAACCTTGGTTGGCTCATTATGAATTTGCTCTAATTAGTTGCTGCCTAGTTCTTCGTTCAGCTCTTCACCCTACCTATCAACTCAGGATAATTTTCTAATAAAACAGCTTAGGTTTTCTTGGGTAAGGCTACCTCACCGGTACGGTTGAGCGTTGGTGCACAACAAGCTTGGCGAGCTACATCAGGTAGAAGGCTTCGGGTACTGATGGCTTCGGAACCTCCTGCTCATCCAGCAGTTGCTTGATGTTGATTTCGATGGTGCGGGCAATGGCTGTGACGGGCGTGTCGGTGGGGCGGTTGCGGAAGGGGTCTTGCAGATACGTAGCTGTTTTCTCAAGCAAGAAGAACGAGGACGCAAAAACCAGCAGAATTGGTAGTTCCAGCAAACCAATGGTTTCGACCAGTGCCAACGACAACACAATCAGAAACAGGTAGATAAACAAGTGAATGAACATCCGGTACGTTACCGGAAACACCGTGCTATTGATGCGCTCGGCCTTACCCATGGAGTCGCAGAGCCGGACCAGTGTGTTGTCGAGTTGCACATGCTCGAACGAATGGAGGGCATCTTGCCGGCGCAACACTTTGAAATCTTCGGTGTGCAAGGCCAATAAGGCCAAAGGCTTGTTGTTGTGCTTCCGCAGGTAGGCTAGCTCATCGGCTGATACGTAGTGTTCTAGATTAGCCATCGGGTTTAGGCCGCGCAACGACTGCCCCAAGCTATAGCACCATGCAATCTGCCGATTCCCGATTTTGCGGATCACCTCCTGTGCGGCATCGTAGCCAAGCAAGTCATCCTCCAGAAAACCTTTCAGTTGGAGTACCAGCGAGCGAGAATCATTGACGATGGCGCCCCATACCTTACGCGCTTCCCACCATCGGTCGTAGGATTGATTGATTTTGAATGCCAGAATCAGGGAAATAGCGCTACCCAAAATAGTGGGCAGCAAGCCCGGCACTAGGGGTATGTACTTGGCAAAAAACCATTCCAGTAGCTGGAAAGAAACGGAAAAGAAAAACACCCGCGCGACGTCGGCACGAATCTGCTTGAATATGTACTTGAATGGAATTCTTTTGTCCGTGAGCATAGGAACCTATCAAAACAAGATGTCTGGCAACACTATCCGCGTATCCTTATGGCGCAGTTTGCTCTTTTTGTCTAACTGCAATACAGAAAACTCTTATAACTGAAGTTGCTGCAGGGGGGTTTACTGTTCACAATAATTAATATTGTTTTAATTCTATTCCGCTCTCGTCACTAAGCTGCTGCCTGATGATCTTTACTGTGCCATCAGACTCAAGAGCAGCTTGCTTTACTTGGGTAAAAGCAGGGTATTCACTTAGCAGCCAAGCAAAGCTGCCATCTTAAGCACGGCCGTTATTTCCGGTAAGGCGACCAGAAAAACTACCTTTCTGACTTAACTGCGCTGGAACAGCTCCAACCTGACTATCGGTGTAGCGTATGTTTACGGCTTACCTTGTGCCACCACGCCTGCTCTTTTTCCGCTTATGCCCCCCTTCACTTTCCGCCATAGCTTTCTGCTCGCTGGCCTCGTGGCCACGGCTGGTTTCACGCTCGCTGTTTCCGCAGTCATGGCTCAAAGCAACCCTAGCGCGGGCATAGTGGCCGGCGAAGCAACCCCAAAGCTGGTGGCGAGGCAGTTCAAATTCACGGAAGGCCCCGCCGTAGACAAAGCCGGCAACGTGTATTTCACGGATCAGCCCAACGACAAAATCTGGAAGTACAGCACTGACGGTAAGCTTAGCGTCTTCCTCGAAAAATCAGGCCGCGCCAACGGCCTCTACTTCGACAAGCAAGGCAACCTGTTGGCCTGCGCCGACGAGCAAAATCAGCTCTGGTCGATAGCGCCAAACGGCAAGGTAACGGTGCTCCTGCAAGACGTGCAAGGTCACCGCTTCAATGGTCCCAACGACCTCTGGATTCATCCGACCAGTCAGGCCATTTATTTCACCGACCCCTATTATCAGCGCGACTACTGGACCCGCAAAGCCCCCGACCCTAACCTCGGCGGCCAGAAACTATACTATCTGCCCAAAGGCCAGCAGCAACCCCAAGTAGCCGACGATCAGCTGCAACAGCCCAACGGCATCATCGGCACCCCCGACGGCCGGCAGCTCTACGTGGCCGACATCAAAGCCAACAAAACTTACCGCTACCAAATCGGTGCCGACGGCAAGTTAACCAACCGCCAGCTGTTCGTAGAGCAAGGCTCGGACGGCATGACCATCGACAACCAAGGCAACGTGTATCTCACCGGCAAAGGTGTGACGGTCTACAACTCCGCTGGTCAAAAAATCCAGCACATCCCCGTGCCCGCCGAGTGGACTGGCAACGTCTGTTTCGGCGGCAAAGACCGAAAGACCTTATTTATCACGGCCTCGGAGTCGGTATTTGTGCTACCCATGCAAGTAAAAGGCGTACAGTAATTCAAAGCAATCAGGCGTTTAGTGCAGCACAATACTGGGCTAGAGGACCGATTTCTCGAGGCGAGAAATTTAGTTTTCTCTACTCATGCTTGCCCAATTAGCCGCTCACGGAAGCTTTCACGCCTGGGCCACCATTCTGGCTGAGGGGGCAGGCGAAGGTACTGGCCCTCAAACTGGCTGATTCCGTGTAAGGACCCATTTAGCTCCTCAAAGCCATCAGCTAGTTGCACGCGGTAATCTTGATCGATGCGAAGTAAATGGCGGTCAAAGGCGCGGTGCAAAGTGGGCGTGAGAGCTATGCCGTTGCCGATAGTGTCATCGTGACTCACGGCCCAGGGAATGATATGGCAGGCATCGAGCAAAGGTGCTATAGTGCCTCGGGTGTTTAGTAGCTTAAGGCCGGAAATGGCGCAGGTGTAATCGTACACGCGCAACACTTCACGCTTGAAAACCGCACTGCGTACAGCTGTTTCCACTTCATCGTTGACATTAACCAGCGTTTGGTAGAGAGCCACAGGCTCTTCCAGCATTTGGCGGCCAAGATCTTGTAAAGCATCGGGGCCTGCGGTGGGCCGATAACGGAAACGGGTTTGTGGGAAATACCGGTCGAGCAGCGCGTCACGAAAGAGCTGGCGGGTTGCAGCTTCCTGTAGCAGTAGCCACAAGGGCGCGTCGAGTGCGGCATAGGCTATGGTTTCGCGCAGGTGCCCCAAGCTGCGAGGCGAGCCGGAAGATGTAAGGAGTAGCGCATAGCCCGGAAAAGGCTGTAAGTGCCAAAACCTATCACCTTTGAGGTGATAAAACGGCAAAGCGAAGTTATTGGCCCGGAAGCGGCCAGAAACGCTTAAGTCACGACAGTTGCTTTGGAATGCTGCCAGCAATTCAGCCGTAATGACAATGCGGTTGTCAGAAATAGTACCGTTCTCTACCCCTTCGAGCACTGCCAGCAGAAGGGCTGGCTTATAAGGAGCTTCCTCACCGCCAAGCCGGCTGGTTTTGAGCTTGCGGAAGCGGACGAGGTATTGCGTGAGGTCGGTCATGCGTGGTACAAGATAAGCAGGACCCTATTAGTTGTTTGGGAAGTATACCCCATAGCCCGACTATAACATTGCCCCTACCCCGCGCCGTAGAGCCTGTTAACCTTTTGTATTGCTCATGGCTTCTCTCCACCAACTGCCGGCGCTTGTAGCGCACTCGCGTACTCTTGTTCATGTCGTGGTTGAAACGCCTAAGGGCGGACGCAACAAAGTGGCATTTGACCCTGACCTAGGGGTGTTCGTGCTGAAGGGCGTGCTACCGGAAGGGCACAGCTTCCCGTATGATTTCGGTTTTGTGCCGTCCACGCTGGCTGAAGACGGCGACCCGCTCGACGTGCTGCTATTGCTCGATGCACCCACGTTTGCGGGTTGCGTAGTCGAGGCCCGCCTGATTGGGGCGCTCGAAATTGAGCAGCTTGAAGAGGATGGCTCTAGGGTGCGCAACGACCGGCTGCTGGCCGTAGCGGCCAATGCCCGCTTGCACAAAGGCATCAAGGAAATAACCGACCTCTCCGACGAGATGCTCCACGAAATCGAACATTTCTTTAGCTCCTACAACTCCGTCAAGGGTGGTGAAATTAAGGTGCTGCACCGGGTAGGCTCCGAGAAGGCTCATGCCCTGCTAACACAGGCCCTGCAATAGTTGCCAGCTGTTGACAACGTTAGTATGCATGTGGGTTTCCCGTTAGTGGTGTCGCAGTATGCGGCAGTGAAGCGACGGACTGCCTAACCACCGAAACGGCGGTGCAACCGCCGAGCTAGCGGCACCGCCAGACAACCTCGACTATTAACTACCTATCAACCAGCACGTATAGCCAAGGAGTTTGCTTACTATTTCCTTCCTATCCTCTTAACCACCCTACTCATGGAACAGAACGAGCACCGCCGCACCCAAGCCCAGATAGCTAACGACGGCTCCGATACTCCCCGCGTTGAAAATGCCAACGGCGTTGCCGGTCAGCAACAAGGCGCAGCTGGCCTCACGCCCGACAAACCCAACGATACCACCGGCCGCCACGGCGGCAACCACGGCAACGACGGCGGCGAGCTAGTGCGCGACGCCAAAGGCAGCAGCCACCGCGGCGACGAACCCAATGCCGAATCTAAAAACACCGGCGGTGGCGACGACAACACCGGCAAACACCACACCCAGCACAACACCAAAGACCGCACAGCCTACAACAACGGCAGCGCAACCCCTAGCACCGCCAATGATGGCGGTAAAATAGACGACGCAGCCAATCAATAAGTAGACTGATTCCTACCTGTTGCACAATCAAGGCCCGCTGGTGTACACCAGCGGGCCTTGATTGTATACACTATCCGTGCACACTTGCTTTAGCAAGGCAACTAGTATAGCAGGAGATAAAGGCGGCAGTCGGCCTTGTTCGTAGACTTTTTGCTGACGAGCGGCTACCTTCCGGCTGCGGTCCGTAATGGGCCGCTCCGTTTTAGCTCCTTCTACCGAATGCACCATAATACGCTGCACGAAACCATTCTATTAGTGCTGGGCCTTCTGTTTGCCATGCTGCTGCTCGTCATGTTGAGCCAGAAGCTGCGCATGTCTTACCCCATTTTTTTGGTGCTGGCTGGTTTGGTCCTCAGCTTCATACCGGGCTTACCGCCCATCACCATCAATCCAGATTTTATTTTTCTGATTTTCCTGCCGCCTTTGCTCTACCAAGCTGCTTGGGATACTTCGTGGCAGGACTTCTGGCGGTGGCGGCGGCCCATTCTGCTGCTGGCTTTCGGGCTGGTGTTCTTCACGTCCACCATTGTCGCCTACGTATCGAGGGCCATGATTCCGGGGTTCACGCTCTCGTTGGGGTTTCTGCTAGGGGGCATCATCTCCCCGCCCGATGCGGTAGCCGCCACCTCCGTGTTGAAGGGCATCAAGGTACCTCGCCGGGTGACGGGTATTTTGGAAGGCGAAAGCCTGATCAATGACGCTAGCAGCTTGATTGTGTTCCGCTTTGCCCTGACAGCCGTGGTGTCGGGTACGTTTGTGTGGCAGCAGGCAGCTACTAGCTTTTTGCTGGTCAGCGGCATGGGGTTGGTCATTGGCTTGGCCGTGGCGCATCTGTTCTACTTGATTCACCGCTACTTCCCCACCACACCCAGCATCAACACGGTGCTCACCTTCATTGCGCCTTACGTGATGTACTTGCTAGCCGAAGAATTTCACTATTCGGGAGTACTGGCCGTGGTCAGTGGGGGGCTGCTACTGTCGTTTCATTCGCACCGAGTGTTCGATGCCGATACCCGCCTGCAAGCAAACAGCGTGTGGACCAGCGTGGGCTTCGTGCTCAACGGGCTGGTTTTTATTCTGATTGGCTTGGAGCTACCGGTGGTAGTAAAAGGGCTGGATGGCTATTCTATTCAGCAGGCCATTATGTATGGCCTCACTATCAGCGTCATCGTTATTGTTATCCGCCTTGTGTGGATGTACCCAGCCGCCTTTATACCGCGTTTGCTGTTCCGCAGTATTCGTACCTCCGAGGTTAGCCCTGGATGGCAAGGCACCCTGATTTTGGGTTGGGCTGGAATGCGGGGCGTGGTGTCGTTGGCGTCGGCGCTATCGGTGCCCTTGTTGTTAAGCAACGGCCAAGCCTTCCCGCAGCGCAACCTGATTCTGTTTATCACCTTTATTGTGATTCTCGTCACGCTGGTGTTTCAGGGCCTCACATTGCCGGCCATCATTCGCTTTACGGGTGTAGCAGAAAAGGAAGAGCGTATCCCACCCGAAGAGCAAGAAGCCGGCATCCGCCTCCGCCTACGGCGTGTCGCGCTGGCCCATCTAGCCAGCAACTACGAGTCGGATATCCAAGACAACGAGTTGATCAGCGCCCTCCAGCACCGCATGCAGGCCGAAGCCCAACGCACAGGCACGCTACTAGAATCCCTCGACTACGACGAATCCAAGCGCTTGGCCTTGCAACGCTACCATCAAGTGCTGCTCGACGTGCTGCAAGTGCAGCGCGAGGAATTGTTTGTCTTGCGCCGCGAGGATGTGTTTGAAGAAGAGATGCTCCGTCACCAGGAAGCGCAGCTTGACCTAGACGAGTCGAAAATCCATCATATGCCGCACTAAGCCACAGGAACACGTGCAGCGGACAGACCCACACTAAATAAAAAGAGGCGGCCGGAAGTACCTCCGGCCGCCTCTTTTTTGTTTGCTAACGATACTACTTAGCCGAGCTTCTTATAGCGCACGCGCTTGGGCTCTACGTCGCCGAGGCGCTTCTTCTTGGCTTCCTCGTAGTCCGAGAAGTTGCCTTCAAACCACACCACTTCCGAGTTGCCCTCGAAGGCCAGGATGTGGGTAGCTAGGCGGTCGAGGAACCACCGGTCGTGGCTGATGATAACGGCGCAACCAGCGAAGTTTTCCAGCGCGTCTTCCAAGGCCCGGATGGCGTTTACGTCCAAGTCGTTGGTTGGCTCGTCGAGCAGCAGCAGGTTAGCACCTTGCTTGAGCGTGGTGGCAAGGTTCACACGGTTTTTCTCGCCGCCCGACAGCATGGCTACCTTCTTCTCCTGGTCGCCGCCGCGGAAGTTGAAGTTGCTTACAAAGGCCCGCGAGTTAACCGGCCGGCCCGCCAGCAGCATGGTTTCGGTACCGCCCGAAATGGTTTCAAACACCGACTTGTTGGGGTCCAGGTTTTCGTGCTGCTGATCCACGTAGGCGGCTTGCACGGTAGGTCCTACCACAAAGCTGCCGGCATCGGGAGCCATTTGGCCAGTTATCAGGCGGAAGAGTGTGGTTTTGCCGGCGCCGTTTGGCCCAATGATGCCCACAATACCACCCTGCGGCAAATTAAAGCTTAAGTTCTCAAACAGCAGCTTGTCGCCGAATGCCTTGGTTAGACCTTCAGCCTCAATTACTTGACCACCGAGGCGCGGGCCATCCGGAATGAACAGCTCCAGCTTCTGCTCTTTCTCCTTGGCGTCTTCGTTCACCATTTTGTCGTAGCCGGCAATACGGGCCTTGCTCTTAGCTTGGCGGGCTTTGGGGGCCATGCGCACCCACTCCAGCTCGCGCTGCAAGGTTTTCTGACGCTTGCTCTCGGTTTTCTCTTCCTGCGCCAAGCGGTTCGACTTTTGCTCCAGCCAGCTGCTGTAGTTGCCTTTCCACGGAATACCTTCGCCACGGTCCAGTTCCAGAATCCAGCCGGCTACGTTGTCGAGGAAGTACCGGTCGTGGGTTACGGCGATGACGGTGCCTTTGTACTGCTGCAAGTGCTGCTCCAGCCACAGCACACTTTCGGCGTCGAGGTGGTTGGTAGGTTCGTCGAGCAGCAGCACGTCGGGCTCCTGAAGCAACAGGCGGCACAACGCCACACGGCGCTTCTCACCACCCGACAGATTGCCAATAATGGCCTCCGAGGGCGGCGTGCGCAACGCGTCCATAGCGCGCTCCAGCTTGGTGTCTAGGTTCCAGGCGTCGAGTTGGTCGAGGCGCTCTTGTACGGTGCCCTGGCGCTCCAACAGTTTATCGAAGTCGGCATCTTCGGCCCCGAAGGCTTCGTTGATTTCGTCGAATTCCTTGAGCAGCGCTACGGTTTCGGCTACGCCCTCCTGCACCACTTCCATCACGGTTTTGGTGGGGTCGAGTTGGGGTTCCTGCTCTAGGTAGCCCACCGAGTAGCCCGGCGACCATACCACGTCGCCCTGAATCTGCTTGTCGACGCCCGCAATAATTTTCAGCAAGCTCGACTTACCGGAACCGTTGAGGCCGAGCACCCCAATTTTGGCACCGTAGAAGAACGAGAGGTAGATATTTTTAAGAACCTGTTTTTGGGGCGGGTAAATCTTGCTTACCCCCGCCATGGAGAAGATAATGGTGGGCTGGTCGCTCATGCGGAAAGGAGTTGAAATAAACCATAAGCTCTGCTTACACCAGAAAGGTAGCGAATGAGCTTATGCTGAAAGGGAAGTGTGGTGTGTTGGTTGTCAGGTGCGAGTTGTTGGACACAAGCCTACTACTTTACTGGCAGCTAGCCATCAACAACTCGCAACTCATTTTCAAAAGTGCTATTTTTAAGAGGATTGGCACCATACGGCAAGAGTCCGCTCAACCTTCCGAACCGGCCTTACGTTCGGCTGAACGGGTATTTCGCAAATGCCAAGCTTGCCAAAGGTAACCAGCTGCTGCTTGGTTTGCCACCTATGCGGAATGCAGCATATATTGCAACAAGACGTAAACTTGCACATCTTTCGATTTTAGGTACTACTACCGCGCTCTTTCATCCCACCACCACCGATTCGCCTTCGCGTTATTTGAGTTTATGGAACAACAAGACCACCTGCTGGCAGAAGCCCGCCGCTACGGCTACATCGAGGGCGACGAGGTGTGGCTCAAATCCTTTATGAATCTGCCAGCCCGCAAAGTGGGGCAAGTCAAAGAATCTGCTGATGCTTCCTTGCTGTATTTTGCCAACCGCTTCGAGCTATTCCGGGGCAAAGTAGAAGATCTGCTGCAGAAAATCGAAGAATCCGAGAATAAGGGGTCGTTTTTGATGAAGGCCCTGCACCTCAAGGAGCAAGTAGCCAGCTACGACGCCCTCGGCGACTTTGAGAGCCTGCACCGTCGCCTCACCGAGGCCGAGGAAGCTATTAAAGTAACGGTAGCCCGCAACCGCGAGAAAAACTTAGCCACTAAAATCAGCCTTATTCAGCAGGTAGAAGCCCTGCACAATGCCCTCGACTGGGCTACCGCCGGCGACGAGCTGCAAGAGCTACGCCAAGCCTGGATCAAGACTGGCCCCGTCGACAAGCAGCTGACCGACGAGCTGGAAAACCGGTTTCGGGTGGCCGCCGACGAATTTTTTGTGCGGCGCAAAGCCTTCCAGAACGAGAAGAAGGCCATGACCAACCGCGCCGCCGACCAGTTCCGGAGCCTGATCCGGCAGTCGGAGGCGTTGCAAGACTCCACCGATTTCGAAGGCACGACGGCCAAGCTCAAAAAGCTGCAGCAAGACTGGAAAGAAGTGGGTGGCTCCTTACCGCGCAAGCAAGCCAACGACCTCTGGACGCAGTTCCGAGCCGCGCACAACCACTTCTTCGAGCGGCTGAAAGTACACATCGAGAGCAAGCGCAACGAGACTAGAGAAAGCTCCACCGACGACAACCTCACTCGCAAGCGTGCCTTGGTAGCCGAGGCCATCGAACTGCTCAACCGGCCGATGTCGGAGGCGGTGGCCCGTGCCAAAGAGTTGCAGGCGGCCTGGAAGAAGGTTGGTCCTGTGCGCGGTCCGGAGTCGGACCGGGTGTGGGAGCAGTTTATTTTGGCTTGCGACCGGGTGTTCGAGCTAAGTGCGCTAGAGCACTATATCCGCAAGCGTCCCGAGAATGCCACTGCCAAACCCGACGAGCAAGTGAACATGCGCGTTCAGGCCCTGCGCGACTTCATCAAATACGACCAGCAAGAGCAGTTGACCTTGGAAGAAAACCTAGGAAAGCTTAGCTCCGCCCCCGCCAATGATGCATTCCGGCAGATGCTACAAGGCAAAATCCGCGCATTCGAACGAAAAATCCGCACAAAAAACGACTTAATCGAGATGTTGCGCCAGCGCTTAGTTGCGTAGCCCAACCTTCACGGCTATCTTACGTTGCTGCCAACTACAACAAGACGCAGTTAGTCACGTTGTCAGTTATGATGCTCCGGCCGGATTTTTGATGGCCGATGTTACCTTTCTTTTGACCACCATTTTAAGTACCACACACGCTTATGTACTGGACGCTGGAACTCGCTTCGTACCTGGAAGATGCTCCCTGGCCCGCCACCAAGGATGAACTCATTGACTATTCTATCCGTTCGGGTGCGCCCATGGAGGTAGTAGAAAACCTGCAGGCTCTGGAAGACGACGGGCAGCCGTACGAGAGCATCGAAGAAGTATGGCCGGATTATCCGACCAAGGAAGACTTCATGTTCAACGAAGACGAATATTAATTGCTGTTTGTTGAGTACTGATTGCTACTTGAAAACTTTCTTTCCTAGTTAGTTGAACAACCAACAGTCAGTCGCCAGCAATCAACAACCATTTGCATTACGCACAGAAAATCTGGTTGCGGGGTATGAACGACGCGTTCTGCTCCGCAATCTTTTTTTGGAGGTGCCAGTTCCCTCCTTTGTGGCGATTGTGGGCCATAATGGATGCGGCAAAACCACGCTGTTTCGGACCCTAACCAAGCAGCTACCGTACGAGGGCCATATTTGGTTGGCGGGCCGTGAGTTGCGCACTACGCGGCGGCCGGCAGCAGAAGGCTCACTCGCTTACCTGCCCCAACGGACCGTTGTGGGCTTTCCGATTCGGGTGCGCGAGTTAGTGGTAATGGGCTGCTACCGTCAACACAGCTTCTTTAGTGCTTATTCTCCAACTGATTACCAATCGGCCGATGCTGCGCTTGCCCGCGTGGGCGCCAGCCACTTAGCTAAACAAGACTTCACCTTACTTTCGGGCGGAGAACAACAGTTGGTATGGCTGGCGCAGCTTAATCTGCAAGAGGCTCCCCTCTACCTCCTCGACGAACCCACGCAGCAACTCGACGTCTACTACCGGCGCCGGGTCTTCGATTTGATGCAAGCCTGGGTGGAAGAACAGCACAAGACTGTGCTCTGCATCACCCACGACCTCGACAATTTGCTGGCTTTATCGGGCTACTTGCTTAACCTATCAGCTCCCGAGCCGCGCTTGGAGCCCTTAACAGCCGATGCTGTGCGGACTGCCAAGGAGTTTCTGGAAGCATCACCGGTGTAAGGCTGCGCTATCGGATTTGTTCTAAGGCACAGTCGTTACTGCATGAAGGCAAGCTGCGCCACGGGTTTTGCCGTAGCTAACCCAAGCTTCCTACATTTGCAACTTGCATCTTCAGCTTCTGGTTGGCTAACTACCTACGCATCTTACCGCGACAGTAGCAAGCATTGAGAGGAAATTGTTGGTAGCAAGCAAGTTTCTGAAAACCTCTGTCTTCCCGATGAGTTCTTTGTTCTATCACTGTACCACCCGTTATGTCAGCCAGCTTGATTGAAAGTGAGTCACGTTTTTTGGATATTTTGCTGACGAGTTTCTACTTATTCGGTGGAGCCTCGTACAACCTCGCGGAGTAAAAGCTCCACAGTTCATCGCGCATGATTCACATTATCTATATCAGCCGGGCCGTGCGCCCGCTCTCCGACCAGGATTTGCAGCTCTTGCTAGATCAGTGCCGCCGCGATAATGCCCAGCACAACGTAACGGGCGTGTTATTTTACAGCCACGGTAATATTGCGCAACTGATTGAAGGCGAAGCAGAAGTATTAGAGCCTTTGTTCGAGAAAATTTCCCGCGATGGTCGGCACTCCAATGTTATGAAGCTAGTCGACAAGCCAATTAACATCCGTAGCTTTTCAGAATGGTCGATGGCCTTTCATCCTTTAGAGCCGGCCGGATTCGAGCAATTGCAGGGCTTTTTGCTACCTAACCGAGTGCCCCCAGTTCCTTCTTCTCTGACAATTGCTGACGCCACACTAATAGATTTAGTGCGATTAGCGGTATTCGGTGCCGACGCCGCGGCCACTTCAGTATTGCCACAAGCATAGATGCCTTTACGTGAGTCGGCTTTAGCTTTGTTCCGCATCAAATGATGATGGCGCACCCTCTTTGTATTCCCAATTCCTGATTATGCGTGAGCAGCAATTAAAAGACATTCTGCGGCATATGCCGGCTGGTGTCGCTACTCTGCAAGGTCCCGAGTTGCGATACGGCTTTGTGAACGAAGCCATGCAAGAGGTTTTAGGTGCATCCGTCACGGAAGGTTTTCCAATAACCGAGTGCCCCGGCACATTACCAGCCGATTTGCTGGAAGTGATGCAGGAAGTTTACCGTCGGGGCCAGCCGTATGTAGCCAAGGCTTACCGGCTCGCTTTATCGAGCGAAGGGGACGAACCGGGTCGTCCCCGCTATTTCGATATTGCGTTAGAGCCTGTTCGCGAAGGAGGAGGGGAAGAAGTAACCGGTTTGTTGCTGTTTGCCGTAGATGTGACGGGGCAGGAAGAGGCCCGGCAGAGGACGCATGAATTGGCCATTGAAACTCGCCGGCTGGACACACGCCTTCGGGTATTAACTGAAACTGTGCCCCAGATTACTTTCACTGTTGATGCCAAAGGCAATTACGAGTACGTAAGCCCACAGTGGTACTACTTTACGGGTCAGCCCCCGACTGCTGACCTCAATGCCATGTGGCCGCTGCTCATCCACCCCGACGACAGGCTACGGATCTTGTACCAGACCGACGCTGCCCGCACTGCGGGTATCGGCTGGAGCTACGAATACCGTCTGCGCCGCCACGATGGCCAGTACCGGTGGGTGTTGAGCCGAGCCTTGCCCGAGTTGCACGCTCCCGATAAGCCTGTTTTCTGGCATGGCGCCCTTACCGAAGTGCACGACCAGCGTGAACTAGCCGAAGCATTGCGCCGTGGCGAGGCCGAACTACGGTTTCTGGCCGATAGTATTCCCGAGCTTATCTGGACGGCTACTGCCGAAGGATTTGTAGACTATTACAACCAATATTCCGAGGAGTACTCCGGCCTGTTAAGCAAGGACCTCGGGCCTACTGGCTGGATCAATTTGTTGCACCCTAGCGAACAGGCCAATGCCGCCCGGCGGTGGGTACACAGCATAGCTACTGGCGAGTCGTACGAGGGCTTGTTCAGAATGCGCCGGCACGATGAGCGCTTCCGCTGGCACATTATCAGGGCCCGGCAGCTAACCGACGCGCGGGGCCTACGTTGGTTTGGCGCCTGCACCGATGTAGACGACCAGCACCGCCTGCGCGAAGTGCTCCAAACCCAGTACGACGAGCTAGCCCGCACCAACCGCGACCTAGACACGTTTGTGTACACTGCCTCCCACGACCTCAAGCAGCCTTTGTTCAACCTGCGCGGCTTGTTCGATGAACTACGCCGCAGTGCTTCGTTTGATGACCCGCAGGAAAGCCAAATCCTGACGATGGTAGACGAGGCCCTGCGTCAACTCGACCTCACGCTACAAGATTTAGCTGCTACGGTGCAGGATCAGCGGGGCCTCTCCGCACCTACCGAGTCGCTGGATTTGCGCAACGTAGCCGACGAGGTGTTGTTAGGATTACGGGCTCAAGTACTGGAGTCGCAAGCGGAAATAGAGCTAGACTTTGAAGCTGCTCCTACGCTTACTTATGGCCGGGCCAACCTGCGCTCGGTGCTGCACAACCTATTAAGCAACGCCCTCAAGTTTTCCCACCCTGGCCGTCCGCCGCACATCAAGGTACAGAGCAACCTTTCCGATACAAATCAGCCCATTCTGACCGTACATGACAATGGATTAGGCATGGAACTGCCGGATATGCCAACGCCGGTTTTCCAGCCGTTCACGCGCCAACATCCTCACGTAGCCGGGGCCGGGGTAGGCATCTATCTGGTGCAGCGCATCATAACCAGCCGGGGCGGGCACCTGGAAGTAACCAGCACAGTGGGGCAAGGCACCGCATTCTCGGTGTACTGGTTCGACGCATAGCACATGAAATGACCTACTGCTAGAATGCAGCAGACTGTAGCGTAGAGTGAAACTGCTATTTAGCTACTCGCTGTCCTGGCCGGCCACGCAACACATGGGCAATAGACCGTAGAAACGGCCAAGGCGTGACAGAATTCATTACCTGGAAGTTTTCCTTCCACGACGTGCGCTCATCCAGAAAATCGAAGATGCGCTCTGGAGTGTTGCGGGTGAACATCTCCGTGAAAATGTCACGTGTCTGTTCACCTTTGCGCTGCATAATATCGAGGAGCAGCGTATCGAATAGCCCAAACTGCCATTGGTCGCCGGTGAGGTTGGCCGGTGGTTGCCCTGTGGTAGCCAGTGCCTGCACTAAGTGCGCTGAGTGGGCCTGTATCCGCTTGAAGGCATACCCGGTGCTTGGTTTAGCTCGCCCCGCCCGAGTGCCAAGATTAATGATGTGGCGCCCCGCTGCGGAAGCCAACGGATGATCGGTCATAGGAATAGCGCCTACTTCCTCGTACCCAATCTGGTACTCGGTTACGCCCAGTTCCCGCAGATATTCCCGCATAGCCGCTTCATATGCTGCTTTAGGCAGAAGCTCGGCTGAAAACAGCGTGTACTCTACGAAAGCCTGACGTTTGCTAAAAGGCAGCACATACATGAAGCGGGCTTCCTGCTGCTGCTCGCCTCGGAAATCCATAAACTCCACCGTTTTCGGGTCAAAGACATCGTGCGTGGTTTCCACCTCCCATCCCACAAAATGCTGGAGCAGGTAGCGGTACTTATCGGGCTGCTTCTGGAACTGCGGTGGGCGACTATCGAAGGCGTAACGGGCCGTGAAGGTCCCCACACTGGTTTGCGCCACTATGCCAGTAGGAGTATCCTCTAGCTTTTCCACTGTGCCTTGCACACGCACTATTTGTGGCACAGCAGCCAGCGTCTGTCCTACAAAATTATAGAAGTCTAGCCCCTTTATCATTTTGTACCGGTGGCGCGCCAGCTTGAAAACCTGCTCGAACTGCGGGCTCCTGAAGGCAATCTGCTCCCACTCGTGCGCCACAATACCATCAAACGGCGTGGGAGCATCGGCCCAAAACGACCAGGTCCGGTCGTTTTGGTTTTTAGTTTCCGGCTCAATTAGCAGCACCCGTTTGTCGGCCAGTCGAGGGTCCTGACTGATATGGTACGCTAAACTAAGCCCCGCTGCGCCGCCGCCCGCTATTAGGTAATCGTAGTCGAAAGTTGCTGCCACAGGGAGTAACCGCTTAAACAAAGTAGTTGTTGCAAGTTAGTGTAGCAGCCGTACAGTTGTTCGGCTAGCTAGGAAGCCAAGGCAGGCATCGCGCCCGCAAGGTCACGGACCGCGTCGCGCACGTCGAAATCGAGCTGAGCGCTAAAATGCTGCCGGCCTGGCAAGATGCTCACTTGCGAATGCAGCCGTTCCACCCAAAGGCGTTCATTTTCTTGATAACCCGAGGTATACGGGTCGTCATCGGAGAGCAATACAATCAGCTTGTTCTGCGGAATAAGCCGCCGCGCCGCTTCGTAGTCGATGGGCGCATCCATCCAATTCAGAATATCCTGCCAAGGGCTATCCACTGAAAACCAGCCTGCTACGCACAATACTCCGCCCACCTGCTGCGCTTTGGGGTTTGCTTTAGCTACATTAGCTAGGTAGTGTAAAATTGCCAAGCAGCCTACACTGTGCCCTACCAGTATCACATTGGAATTCAATGCGGCGGGCGGTAGCACTTGCTGCAGATAGTCCACCGCTTTTTCGATAACTGGCAGGTCCCAAGAAGGCATGGCCAACTTATGGATGCGGTAATCGAACCCATCTTCGGCGGCAATAGATTCTAGTTGCTCGGATAACCAAGGATACCAATCGTCATGTGGTGCGCCTGCCCACCGTGGTACAATATATATGTCGCGGACTTCACGGGTGGTAGAAGTTGGTTGCATAGCTTTGATAGATGTAGCGTGAACTCTAAAATACCATTTATTTGGTTTTATCCAATTTTCTCGTGAACAAGTTTGGTTTAGAATGCATATAATACACTGAATATAAACAACAAAGCCAGCTCCTCCTAAGAATGAGCTGGCTTTTGAAGCGAGAAGGATAATACTAGAAATTGGGCGAAAGCAGGTATTTAGAGTAGAAATCATCGATGATTTTCACTGCCGACGCAGCATCGTCCACTAGTTGCACCAAGTGCAAGTCTTCGGGCGAAATGTTGTGCTCGTCGTTTAGCATCACCTGCTCGATCCACTCGAACATACCCTTCCAGTAGGCCGTGCCTACCAGCACGATGGGGAAGCGGCCGATTTTCTTGGTTTGGATTAGGGTAATAGCTTCAAACAGTTCGTCGAGAGTACCAAAGCCACCGGGCATGCCAATAAAGCCTTGGGCATATTTCACGAACATCACCTTGCGCACAAAGAAGTAGTCGAAGTTGATGATCTTGTCTGGGTCGATGTAGATGTTGTTGAACTGCTCGAATGGTAGCTCGATGTTCAAACCAACCGAGCGGCCTCCCTCAGAGCGGGCTCCTTTGTTGCCTGCTTCCATGATACCCGGACCACCACCCGTAATGACGCCATAGCCGTGGCGCACTAGCTTAGCCGCAATTTCCTCGGCCATCTGGTAGTAGGGGTTCTCGGGCTTGGTCCGAGCCGAACCGAAAATAGACACGCACGGCCCAATTTTCGACATCTTCTCGAAGCCTTCCACGAACTCGGCCATCACCTTGAAGATTTGCCAAGAGTCGGCAATCTTGATTTCGTTCCAGTCTTTATCGACGAAAGCTTTGCGAATACGCTGCTCGTCGTCTAGCTGTAGCGTCCGCACCCCATGGGTCTGCTCGCGGATGTCGCTGATGCTCTTGACTTTGTTGTTGTTGACATCCGGCTGCCGGATGGTTTGGCCGCTACCGGCATTCAGGGCCTCGTCGGAGGCTTTGGTACGGCTGGTTTTTTTGAGCTTAGACATTACTAGTAAACTTTCATAAAAGGCAAGGCTGGTAGAGAAACCAGGTTGCTAAGGTTGGGGAATTTGGAAAAAGGAAAGCCGCCCCACGCAGATAGAGCGGCTAAAAGTACAGGCGTGCAAATTAACATTTTGTTAACATAGCGTGATGGTTGTGCTTCCGAAAAAGAACACCACGCTGTAGCTGTAATCTACGCTGGCTGCTGCATTGCCGAGGCACCTGCCGTATTACGAAATCAAGCTTTAAAGCTCTTCTAAAGAAATTTCTAATCCGAAAGCAGCACGCAGAGTGCCTGAGTGGTTCAGGATAATACGACGCCTGACCAGCGGATATTAGTTCATGAAAAGTTAGGTGGGACTCGCTATTTACTCCGAATAGCAATGACGGGGTCCAGATTGGCTGCCAGCACGGCCGGAATAATACCGGCCAGCACCCCAATCACCACTGATACGGTGAGTCCAAGCGTGATGTTAGAGCCAGAAAGATGGATGGGGGTAATGTCCTGCGGCACCAGCGTAATGAGCCAAACCAGAAAGATACCGGCCGCGCCTCCGATGAGACACAGGAAAATGGCCTCAAACAAAAACTGAAACAGAATAAAGTAGTTCTTGGCACCCAACGACTTCTGAATGCCGATGATGTTGGTGCGCTCTTTCACCGATACAAACATGATGTTAGCAATGCCGAACCCTCCAACCAGCATGGCAAACGACCCAATGACAGCTCCCGCGACCCCAATAACAGAGAAGAGTTTGCCGATCATATTGGTCAGCATTTCGGGACGGTTGAGGGCAAAGTTGTCTTCCTCGCGAGGCTTGAGAGTGCGAATGTTGCGCATCAACCCCTTCATTTCATACTCCAGGTCTAGCAGGCCGGCATCTTCCTCGCGCCCCTTCACCGCAATAGTAGGCGTGACGCCCGTTAGGCCATTGGTACTTAAGGTAAACAGCTTGGTGAATGCGCCAAACGGAATAACACAGTTGGTGTCGTTGCTAGGCGTATCGAGAATCTTTTTGCCCTCCTTTTTTACTACGCCAACTACCGTAAACGTCAACCCCTTGGCTTTAAACTCCTGACCTAACGCCGAGCCATTAGGAAATAGATTAGCAGCAATATCGGCCCCGATAATAGCCACGTTACGAGCCGATTCCATTTCCTGCGTGGTGAAATAACGTCCCTCCTCGATGGGCAAGTCGGATACGTTACGGTAGTCGTAGGTGACGCCCATGAGTGCGCAGTCCTGCATGCTGTTAGAGCCCACACGTAGGGTATTGCCGCCCGTTGCGGCATAAATAGCCACTCCGCGCTGGTTGTTGGAGAGGCTGCGTTGTAGCAGTTCAAACTCGCGTACGGTTGGGGCCGGCCGCTGAAAGTAGCGCCACCACGGATAATCGGGCTGGTCGAAAGTCCACGGCATTTTCATCACGTATATCACCTTGTCGCCCACAAAGCTCATGCTCTGGCGCACGTTAGCTTCCAGCGAATCGACTACGGTGAACACGGCAATGATGGCGAAAATACCCACCGTCACGCCAAGCAGTGAAAGCACCGTCCGCAGCAAATTAGATTTGAGTGCTTGCCACGCAAAGCGGAAGCTTTCTAAAGTCAGGCGCAGAACTTTCATAAGGTGAAATAGTGAAGTTGTGAAATGGCGAGTTTAGTTTTTACAGTCAACACAAATGGCGTAGATAGAACATCGAATTCACCATTTCACATCTTCACAATTTCACCTTTTCGGGCGAAAAGTAACGATAAATCAAGCTAGGTTACGTACTTTCGCCGACTCAAATTTTCTTTAGCTTCCCTAGCTATTGCCTTTGCCTTACCTGCCTCTATGAAGCTTTCCGAGTTTAAGTTTGATTTGCCCGAAGCCCTGGTGGCCCAACACCCGGCCAAAAACCGCGACGAATCACGCCTGATGGTGGTGCACCGCGACAGTGGCAAGATTGAGCATCGCACGTTCAAAGACATTATTGAATACTTTGGCGAAGGCGACGTATTCGTGGTGAACGACACGAAAGTATTTCCGGCTCGCCTCTATGGCAACAAAGAGAAAACCGGCGCTAAGATCGAAGTGTTCCTGCTTCGTGAGCTGAACAAAGAAATTCACCTGTGGGACGTGTTGGTGGACCCTGCTCGTAAAATCCGGGTTGGCAACAAACTTTATTTCGATGACGAAGGCGAAGTAGTAGCCGAAGTTATCGACAACACCACTTCCCGCGGCCGGACCATCAAGTTCTTGTTCGACGGCTCCGACGAAGAGTTTTACAAGGCTCTACACAACTTAGGCGAAACTCCCCTGCCCCGCGAATCCATCACCCGCGACGCCGAGCCCGCCGACAAAGAGCGTTACCAGACTATCTATGCCAAGCACACGGGTGCCGTGGCAGCTCCCTCTGCCGGGCTGCACTTCACCCGCGAAGTACTGAAGCGCCTCGAAATCAGAGGTGTAGAAGTAGTTCCGGTTACGCTGCACGTAGGCTTGGGCACCTTCCGCACAGTAGATGTGGAAGACTTAACCAAGCACAAGATGGATTCCGAGAATTTCATTGTGCCCGCTGCTTCGGCCACCGTTGTAAACCGCGCCCTCGATGCCAAAAAGCGGGTGTGCGCCGTAGGCACTACCTCAATGCGCGCCATGGAATCGTCGGTGTCGGCCAACTCGCGCCTGAAGGCCAACGAAGGCTGGACCGACCGGTTTATCTTCCCTCCGTACGATTTCAAAATTGCCAACACGCTGCTCACCAACTTCCACACTCCGGAGAGCACCCTGATGATGATGGCCGCTGCCTTTGCAGGGTATGAGCTTCTGATTGAGGCGTATAATGTGGCAATCAAAGAGAAATATAAGTTCTTCAGCTACGGCGACGCCATGCTTATTCTGTAAGCAACAAGCAGCTCAGTAAAACCAAGCCCTACTACCTTTCGGTGGTGGGGCTTTTCTTTGTGCTTCCCTTACCCATCCATTCCACGAATACTATGCCTGCTACTTCTCCCGACGCTGCTCCGCTATTCAATACTCCTGCGGCAGTACCGCGCTTTGCCGTTCTGGTAGCCGGTGGTAGTGGCACACGCATGGGAGCCGACCGGCCGAAGCAGTTTCTGGATTTGAATGGCGAGCCCGTGCTTTTGCATACGTTGCGCCGGTTCGCCGAGCCTGCATTGGGGGTAACCGCTATAGTAGTGGTGCTTCCACTCGACCAGTTCGAGACGTGGCAACAGCTGTGTACGGCCCATAAGGTGCAGATTCCGCATACTACGGTGGCGGGTGGTGCGTCGCGGTGGGCTTCGGTGCGCAAGGGCCTTGCGCAGTTAGCCGAATACCATCATGGCGTAGTGGCCGTGCATGACGGCGTACGCCCGCTGACGCCAGTAGCGGTAATTGAAAATACCTATGCGGCTGCTGCCGAGCACGGAGCAGCTATAGCCGCTGTGCCACCCAAAGATTCAGTAAGAGGGCTGAGTCAGCAGGGGTCATACGCGCTAGACCGCACCCGGCTTCGATTGGTACAGACGCCGCAATGCTTTGAAATAGAATTGCTCCGCCGCGCCTACCAACTGCCTGAGCTACCCACCTTCACCGATGATGCCAGTGTGGTAGAAGACTTGCACCCTATTCGGCTTGTACCCGGTGATTATTGTAATTTGAAGATTACCACACCTGAAGATTTACTATTGGCGGAAGTGCTGCTGCAGCGCGAAAATAAACAGGATTCGCGCAGTTCCTGAAACCCGAACTGTAGCTTATCATCATTGACAACAAACCGCAAGGAACTCGATTTCAACCGAGCCCCTTGCGGTTTGTTGTTTACTACATTATCGGCTAGCGGCATTCTACTTAGTGCTTACCGCGGTTCAATTTCACAGTTGGGTCTGCTTTGCAAGCTCAATTCCTCTTGCACCCCAACCGCTAGCGGAGCTTACCGTATATCCACACACTTGTCACTTGCACAAAAGCCTGAAATCATGCGTTGTTTCCAATTTTTAGCGCTGGCAGCGCTGCCATTGTTCACCGCTTGTTCGGGAGGTGAAAGCAACAAAGATCCGGTTGCTGAAGCCAAATTTCAGAACGAGAAGCGCATCGGAAATGAAGCAATAACCGAAAAGCAGGAGCGCGATGCGGAATTTATGGTAACGGCTGCCAGCAGCAGTATGCTGGATCTAGAGCTGAGCCAGATAGCACAGCGCAAAGCCACCTCGCCCGATGTGAAATTCGTGGCGCAAACCATAGTTGCGGAGCATGCGCCCATGCAAGCCGACCTGAAGGCCGTAGCCAGCCGCAAGAGTATTGTACTGCCCGCCAGCTTAGGCAAAGACCAAGCAGAACGGGTAGGCGAATTAACGGCCCTCAATGGCCCGGCTTTCGACCGCAAATACCTCGACCTGCTGGAAGACAGCCACAGTCGTGCCGTCAACGACTTCGATGATATGAGCGACGAAGCTTACGATGGTGACATCCGAGCCTTTGCAGCGAAATACCTCCCTGCCTTGAAAAAACACCGGGAAGCCGCCGAGCAAGCGGCCGACAAGTTGCCTAAATAACTCCTCTCACATACCACTTACCACTACACCATGAAAACCAACTTTCTTTCTTTGCTGGCCTTGGCCGCAATCCTTTCTTTTAGTAGCTGTGGCAACGCCGAAAAGCGTACGGATGGCACTGCCGGCGAAGCAGTGAGTGATATTGACAAAGCGGCCGATGAAGGCGGAGTGGAAGCTGATGCTACCGTAATCGACAATGACGCGGGCCCGACAGTGTCGGCAGATGCTGACTCGGCAATGTCGGCTGACTCGGCTGGCCAAGCTCGACCATAACCTAAGCTCGTCAAAGCGAGTACGTTCTACCATCAAACACCTCAACAGCATCTGCTATGAAACGCTTTCTTTTTAGTGCCTCTTGCCTTGGCCTTTTGGCCC
Organism: Hymenobacter sp. YC55; assembly: GCF_029433095.1. Lineage (GTDB taxonomy): Bacteria > Bacteroidota > Bacteroidia > Cytophagales > Hymenobacteraceae > Hymenobacter. The sequence goes on along the minus strand of NZ_JARNTX010000002.1, from coordinate 478,118 downwards.
TCGGCTCTTGTAGTCAATCTGCCGACACTAACGCTACTACCGCCGACAGCGCAACGGGTAGCGCCCCAACCAACACCGAAGCCGGTGCTATGGACTCTTCCGCTACTGGCGGCATGAGCGGCGATAGTGCTTCAGCCGGTGCGGTTGGTGGCGGGGCTATGGCTGACCCTAATGGTCCGACTGCTCCTCATACCGACGACCCAACCTTTATGAAGTCGGCGGCGCACAGCGACCAAAACGAAATGCAGCTCAGCAAGCTCGTACTAGAGAAGGGCGCAACCGGCATGGCCAAAACTCACGCCGACATGATGATCACCGATCATACCAATTCGACAGCCAACCTGAAGGCTATAGCACAGAAAAAGAACGTGACGCTGCCCACCGACATGGACGCCGAGCACAAGGCTATAGCCGAGCAAATGCGCAAGCTCTCGGGCAAAGAGCTAGAGAAGAAGTTCATGGATCAGATGGTAATCGACCACCAGAAGACGCTGAATACAATGGCTGCGCACAAGGCCATGACGAAAGACACGGATTTGCAGACCTTCATTACGAAGACGACGCCCGTTATCGAGAAACACCTAACCATGTCGAAAGAACACTCGGGCATGATGTAGGACGAGCTTCGGCTTTCACGAAATCAGCAGGAAAGCCGCTACCCAATTGAAGTAGCGGATTTTCTATTGCCGAACAGTTGAACGCTGCTACAAAACAAGAGCCCGATACGCCTAGCGTATCGGGCTCTTGTTTTGTAGCAGCGTTATCTTCTGGTTCTATGCCTCCACGTATTTGCTGGTACGCAGTTCCTCGGCCAGGAAGCGGCTGGTATGGCCCTTGCCCGACTTTGCTACTTGCTCAGGCGTGCCTTGTGCCACAATGGTACCGCCCGCCGCACCGCCTTCGGGCCCGATGTCAATAACGTGGTCGGCTACTTTGATCAGGTCGAGATTGTGCTCGATAATAAGGACGGTGTTGCCTTTATCGGCCAACTTTTGAAGCACATCGGCGAGGTGGCTGATGTCCTCGAAGTGCAGACCGGTGGTGGGCTCATCAAGGATATAGAACGTCTTGCCAGTGTCCTTCTTGCTGAGCTCGGTGGCTAGCTTTACACGTTGCGCCTCACCGCCCGAAAGCGTGGTAGCCTGCTGGCCTAGTGTGAGATAACCAAGGCCTACTTCGTTCAGTGTTTGAATCTTGCGCAGAATCCGGGGCTGAAACTCGAAGAAGTCCACGGCCTTTTCCACCGTCATGTCAAGCACGTCGGTAATGGACTTGCCTTTGAAGCGTACTTCCAGCGTTTCACGATTGTAGCGGCGGCCTTTGCAGGTTTCGCAGGGCACGTGCACGTCGGGCAGGAAGTTCATTTCGATGGTCCGGATGCCGGCACCTTCGCAGGTTTCGCAACGTCCGCCTTTCACATTGAACGAGAAGCGGCCCGGTCCGTAACCGCGAATCTTCGCCTCCGGCAATGACGAGAACAACTGCCGGATTTCCGTGAACACGCCGGTGTAGGTGGCGGGGTTCGAGCGGGGCGTGCGGCCAATCGGCGACTGATCTACCTCTATTACCTTATCAATCAGTTCTAGGCCTTCGATGCTGCCGTAAGTCAGCGGCTCACGCTTGGCGTTGAAGAAGTGCTGATTAAGAATGGGGTAAAGCGTATCGTGGATGAGCGACGACTTGCCCGAACCTGACACGCCCGTAATGGCGATAAGCTTCCCAAGCGGAAACTTCACCGTCACGTTCTTCAGGTTGTGGCCCTTGGCGCCTTTCAATACCAGTTCATTGCCTTCCCCAACCCGCTTTTTCTTGCGTAACTCGATGTGCTTCTGTCCGCTGAGATACTGCGACGTGAGGCTACCCGAATTGAATATCTCTTGCGGCGTACCCGAGGCCACAATGTGCCCACCGTGGATGCCCGCGCCCGGACCAATATCGAGCACGTAGTCAGCGTGCAGAATCATGTCCTTGTCGTGCTCCACCACAATCACCGAGTTGCCGATGTCGCGTAGGTGCTGCAAGGCCTTGATTAGCCGCTCGTTGTCACGCTGGTGCAGGCCAATGCTGGGCTCATCCATGATGTAGAGCACACCCACGAGTTGAGTACCAATCTGGGTGGCGAGGCGGATGCGTTGGCTTTCGCCGCCGCTCAGGGTTCGTACCGAGCGGTGCAGGTTCAGGTAGTCGAGGCCCACTTCCAGCAGGAAGCCGATGCGCTTACGAATTTCCTTGAGCAGTTCGCGCGCAATCAGGTTTTGGCGGTCAGTGAGGCGCGTTTCTAGGCCTTCAAACCAACCGGCCAACTCGTTCAGGTCCATCACCGACAGTTCCCCAATGTGCTTGTCGTCCATCTTGAAGTGCAACGACTCTTTCTTGAGGCGGTAACCGTGGCACTCGGGGCATTCCTTAGCTTGGGTATACTGCTGAATCCACTCCCGGATGTTCTCGGAATCGGACTCCATCTGGCGCCGCAAAAACGGGATGATGCCCTCGAACGGCTCGGCGTAGTTGGCTTTCTTAGGGTCAGCCTCGTCGTCTTCGGGTATGCCGTAGAGTAGCCGCTCAATCAGGTCGTCGGGAAGCTTTTCTAGAGGCGTGCTCAAACTAAACTTCTGGCGTTTCAGGATAGCGCTGAGCTGCTGGAAAATCCAGATGTCGCGGTACTCGCCGAGCGGGGCAATACCGCCGCGGCTGACGCTCAACTTGCGGTCCGGCATCACCGATTCCTCGGTTATTTCCTGCACTTCGCCTAAGCCGTTGCACACCGGGCACGCACCGTAGGGCGAGTTGAAGCTGAACGTGTTCGGCGCCGGGTCGTCGTAGGCAATGCCCGTGACGGGGTCCATGAGAAAGCGCGAAAAGAACTGCGTTTTCTTGTCTGCTTTCTTCTCGTCGGGGTCAAGCACCAGCATGGTGCCTTTGCCGTGAGTTAGCGCATTCTGCACTGAGCCTGACAAACGGAACCGGTCTTCTTCCTTCACCACCAGCCGGTCGATTACGATTTCGATGTCGTGAATCTTGTAGCGGTCCACCTGCATTTTGGCAGTGAGGTCGAGCAGTTCGCCATCGACGCGCACTTTCGTGAAGCCGAGCTTGGCAATCTGCTGGAACAGTTCGCGATAATGTCCTTTGCGGCCTTTTACCACGGGGGCCAGCACCACCAGCTTCTTGCCGTCGAAGTGCTGCAGAATGTAGTTGATGATCTGGTCGTCGCTCTGCCGAATCATCTTGGCGCCGGTGGCGTAGCTGAAGGCTTCGGCCGTGCGGGCGTAGAGCAGACGCAGAAAGTCGTATATCTCGGTGATGGTGCCCACCGTGGAACGAGGGTTGCGTGAGGTGGTTTTCTGCTCGATGCTAATAACCGGCGACAACCCTTCAATCTTATCGACATCGGGCCGCTCCAGCCCACCCATGAAGCTGCGGGCATAGGCCGAGAAGGTCTCCATGTAGCGGCGCTGCCCTTCGGCGTAAATCGTATCGAAGGCCAACGACGACTTACCCGAGCCGGATATGCCAGTGAAAACCACAAGCCGTCCGCGCGGAATCTGAATGGAAACGTTCTTCAGGTTGTGCTCCCGGGCACCGTATACTTCAATGAAGGGCGACTCGATGCTGCTAGCGGAACCAGCAAGCTGCCCGTCGGCAAAAGCTGGGGGCGCCAGTGCAGGCAACGAAACCGGAGCTACCGCCACCGTCGATGCTTTCTGTGGTGCCGCCGCAGCCTTGGGGGCCTTGGGTGATTTTGGAGCTTTAGGCGATGCAGCAGTCGATGCCGCGGTTGATTTTTTGGCCATGCACTAGCGATGCGAATAAGTCTGCAAAGGTAGGTAAAACCCGACCTTCTTACTATCCCGAATAGCTTATTTGCCAAGGGGTTTGGCTAACATAATTCGGGATAATCAGCCGACTATAGGTGTGGGCAGACTGCCTATAACAACAATGCTAGCTTAAAAGTCTCAGCTTAGTTGAACTTCTATATTGCGCGCTGAAATTGTGTGGTTTACGTTGCTCAAATCCGAGAAATGGCGCTGTTATTGTATGGTATGTATCAGAAACATTTTCCTTTTGACTGCATGAAACTCCTAATAAAATCAGGCTTGCTTTTGCTGCTAGGGTTGCTGCTGCAAAGCGGCGCTGCTCAAGCACAGGTGCGGGTAAGCGTCAACGTAGGACGTCCTGCTTGGGGCCCAGTGGTTGGCCCCGGCGTGGAGTACTACTACATCCCGGAAATTGATGGCTACTACGACTTGTACACGCAGCAGTATGTGTACCTCGACCCGTATGGCTACTGGGTTAGCACACCATATCTGCCGACTTACTACGCCAATTACGATCCGCGCTTTTTCCACCCTGTTGTAATCAACTATGTGGGCCGGCAGCCTTGGGGCTACATCCGCGACCACCGGGCGTATTGCAACCAGCGGGGCTGGCAGCCAGGGCGCTACTACGGCAACAATGGCTACTATGGCAACGGCCGGGGCAGCTATGGGCCGGCACCAAGCTACCGCCAGGCTCCTGGCCGTTACGACAACTCGCCCTACAACAACCGAGGCTACGCCCGCGGCAACGACTACGACCGTAACAACCGCGGTAACTACGGCCGCGACGACCGGTATGACCGTGACAACTACCGCCGTGATGAGCGAGGCAACTGGGACAACCAAAACAACTCTGGTCGTAACGACCGTGGCTTTGAAAGAAGCCGCGACGAGCGAGGCACCTTTGATGGTAGAGGTCGGGGCCAGTAAGTCAGTTCCTACTAAGCAACTTTCGAAAGAGCGTCTTCATTCTGAAGACGCTCTTTTTTGCTATGTCGGTTACAATCCGCAACTGTTTTGGCGACATGCACAAATGAGCACAACCGTAGTTTGGCCTCTTTCTTGCTTTTATTCAGCTACCACAACGAAATCCTAATCCTACTATCATGAAAACTGTTTTGAAACTTGCCTTGGCATTGTCCCTCACAGGCCTATCCTATACCACGCAGGCGCAAGGCCGCGGCAATGCTGTACGGCCTTCTTGGGGTCCAGCTATACCGGCAGGCAAGCAGTATTATTATATCCCAGAAGTTGGGGGCTACTATGACCTTAGCGCTCAACGTTACGTGGTGCAACGCGACAACCAGTGGGTGCGCGTAGTCAATGTCGACGGCTATACGCCTTCCTCGTTTCACCCCGTCGTTATCGACTATGTAGGCGCACAGCCATGGGGCCAGATCAGCCAGCACCGCACGTTATATCCCGTTAGCCTACCGCCCGGCCAAGTGAAGCGCTTGGAAAAAGGTAAAGGCCTGCCTCCCGGACAAGCCAAAAAGCTAGGTGCTGCTCCAACTCCAGGTGGAGTGTATGTAGTAGAAGGCAAAAACAAAGGAAATAACGGCCATGGCAAAGGCCACGGCAAGCACTAAACCCACTTGTTCTTGATGCCAATGCGCCGGACTCCTTCAATGGGTCCGGCGCATTTTTGTGTTCGGCCAAACAACAAAGCCTTATTTTCGAGGAAGTTTGCATTCAGCCTATTCCTCATCATATGGTTTTTAGTAGTACACTCTTCCTGTTTTACTTCTTACCAGGCTTTCTGCTACTCTACTTCCTTACTCCTACTCGCTTTAAGAATACAGTGGCATTGGTGGCCAGTATAGCTTTCTATGCTTGGGGAGGGCTCCATTTTTTGGCGCTGTTTGTGGCTTCGGTTGTAGTCAACTTCTTTCTGATTCGTCTTATGGATCGGGCAGAAGGCTGGCAGAAGCGCATTTACTTGATTATGAGCATCATCATTAATGTGGCGATGCTGTTCTACTTCAAATACGCTAACTTCTTTCTCGAAAATTTTAGTGCTCTTAAAACGTCCTTAGGTGGGGAGGAATTGACGTGGGAAAAAGTGGTGCTACCCATTGGTATTTCTTTTTTCACGTTCGAAAAGCTTACCTACACCATTGATGTGTACCGCGGCGTGAACAAGCCTTTGCGCAGCTTTTGGGACTTCATGCTCTATATCATGCTATTCCCAAAGATGATAGCTGGCCCTATCGTGCGCTTCCACGAAATAGCCGGCCAACTCACCGACCGACGAGCCTTTGATACCGTCGACCATAAGCTAGCGGGCCTATTTCGCTTTGGGATTGGCTTAGCAAAGAAGGTACTTTTTGCCAACATCATGGGGCAAGAAGCCGACCGTATTTTCGGGCTAAATCCCGACGACCTATCGGCGCCGTTGGCGTGGCTGGGGGCACTGGCGTACACCTTTCAGATCTACTTCGACTTCTCGGGCTATTCGGATATGGCTATCGGGCTAGGCCGGATTATGGGCTTCCAGTTTCCAGAAAACTTCAACAACCCTTACGTTTCACGTAGCATCACCGAATTTTGGCAACGCTGGCACATCACGTTAGGCCGCTGGATGCGCGACTACCTGTACATCCCTTTGGGTGGTAACCGGGTAAAACCTAGCCGGCTTTACATCAACCTCTGGACTGTGTTTATTCTCTCGGGCTTCTGGCACGGAGCAGCTTGGAATTTTATTGCGTGGGGCGCTTTCCACGGTTTGTTTCTAGTGCTTGATCGGCTGTTTCTGCTGCGCATTTCCAAGCGTTTAGGTGTTCTTAGTATTGTTCCTACTTTCTTGGTTACAGTAGTAGGTTGGGTGCTGTTCAGGGCTGAAACGCTAGCAGGGGCTTTGGCTTATGTGAAGCGTATGTTTAGCGGAAGCTTAAACGAACTACCTTACTTCAACAACGAATTTTGGATTACGCTGACGCTAGCAGGCCTGTTTGCGTTTATGGCTGCTCTACCGCGTGTGGAACGCTGGGAGGTAAGCATGCTATTTGGCGAAAAACTTAGCTTGCCCCGCGCGGCTAGTCTTACTTTGGCTACGGCGGCATTGCTTATACTGAGTGCCGGTGCCATCCTTGGCAGTTCGTTTAATCCCTTTATTTATTTCCGGTTTTAAGTACTTTCTTCCAGCAAGCTCGGCCCATGCCTATTTAGGCACTACGTCTAATTTGTGGGGATTTTCCACTTGGCCTTGTCTTTCTGTTGATTGTTTCTTGTTCTGACCGAGCACCTTCTGGCCAAACTATTGAAAGCTTACGCACCTAAACTTTTAAAGGGCTTTTTCCTGAGCCTAGTGCTAATCGTATTGATTTTGCCGGGGTTCCAAACCGTTTTTCCCGTATTCAAGATGGGTAGGCTCGGCGGTTATGCCGAACGTGCTCCCTACCCGGAGCTTCAGTGGTCGAAATTGCTCGACAGTAGTTATCAGTTGGCGCTGGAGAAATACACCGAAGACCGACTTGGCTTTCGTGTGCTGCTAATTCGCTTACGCAATCAGGTAGCTTACTCCTTTTTCAATACCGCTAAGGCCAACCAAGTACTTATCGGAAAAGACAATGTTTTCTTGGATGAGGCGGCTATTCGATCTTACGCAGGCCAAGACTACCAAGGCGACCAACATATCCGGGCCAATGTGCGCCGGCTCAAAGCTGTGCAGGATACCCTAGCTCGTAGAGGTATACTATTAGTTTTTGCTATTGCTCCTTCCAAGGCAAACTTTTACCCCGAATACCACCCCACTTACTTTCAGAAGTTGCCCCGCACGCAATCTAACTACACGGCTTATGTGCAGCAGATGCAACAGAAAGGCGTGAATTTGATTGATTTAGCGGCTCTGTTTCAGCAGTGGAAAGACACAGTTTCTTACCCATTATTTACGCGGGGCGGCATTCACTGGAGCGGCTATGGCATTACGCTAGCGGCCGATACGCTCTTCCGCTACATCAAGCAGCGAGGACACTTTAATTTACCTGATTACCAGGTTGTCAGCCGCACAATTACTCATGAGCCCCAGGATAGCGACGATGATATTACCAGATCCTTGAATCTGCTTTATCGGCCCTCTGAATTCGAAATGGTGTATCCCGATATAAAATTTGAATTGCCAAAACCAGGTCAGAAGAAACCCAGCATGCTGTTGATAGGCGACAGTTTCGGATGGGGCCTAATTGGCTTTTACCCGTACATACCCAACTTATTCAACGAGAAAACACAGTTCTGGTACTACAACACGGAAGTACAGGTTGGAGCCCGAAGTGAGATGCCTTCCGACAAACAAGTGAAACTACTGGATTATAAAGCAGAAGTACTAGCGCAAGATGTTGTCTTGCTTTTATTTAATCAACAAAACTTAGCCAGCTTCGACTATGGCTTTACTGCCACTGCACACGAATTATTCTTTCCATTTACTGCTGCCGATCAAGCACGCATCCAAGCCATCGAGCAGAAGCTGAAACAGTCGCCTGCAGTGCAAGATAAGCTGTGGCAACAAGCTAACACCAACAATGGTAATTACGACCAGTTGCTTCGTACAATGGCCCTTGAGGAGTATGAACTACAACGGCAATAACTCCTAACGCCTCAAGCTTTAGAGGTCTTATTCTACCAGTATCAGAAGTACCCCTGCAACGCCTGTTCACACTGCTTATTGGCTTTGCTCCTGCTGTCAGTTCTGCAAGCCGAATACCATGTAATACAACCGAACCCATTGGGAGGTAAAGAAGATGTAGTGCCATTTCCCGTAACCTTGATTCAGGCTTGCCATCAAATTGAGCCTGATTTCCGTACTAAGCTTATAGCCAACCACACTCCCACCGCCATGCCAACTTCCTACCAACCTATCAGCTGTTCTTTCTACGATGAGCTAGAGGCTCGCGCTACTACCGGCCAGACCTGCACGCTCACTTACCGCACCGAACCTGATACACCCCCGAGTACCTATACTGGCACTATACAAGACCTTTATATCAAAGACAAAGTCGAGTACCTCCGCCTTGCCGACGGTTTTGAGCTGCGCTTGGATGCCCTGGTGGCTGTGGATGACAAGGAGCTACGGAATTACTGCTAGAAACAAAAAGGCGGCCTTACAGCCGCCTTTTTCACTTAAATAAATTTCACTTTTTAAAACTCGGCGCTCTTAGGGAAGCGCGGGAAAGGAATAACGTCGCGGATGTTGGACATGCCGGTGACGAAAAGGATAAGGCGCTCGAAGCCTAGGCCGAAGCCTGCATGTGGGGCGGTGCCGTAGCGGCGGGTATCGAGGTACCACCAGAGGTCTTCTTCGGGCACGTGCATCTCGCGCATCCGAGTGACAAGCTTTTGCAGGTCTTCCTCGCGCTGCGAGCCGCCGATGATTTCGCCGATGCCGGGGAAGAGGACGTCCATGGCACGCACGGTGCGGCCGTCGTCGTCCAGCTTCATGTAGAACGCCTTGATTTCCTTGGGGTAGTTGGTGAGGATGACAGGCTTTTTAAAGTGCTTCTCCACCAGATACCGCTCATGCTCTGACTGCAAATCGGTGCCCCAATCAACAGGAAACTCGAACTTCTGCTTGGCCGACTTCAGGATTTCAACGGCCTCAGTGTAAGTCAGGCGCTGGAACTCGTTGTCGATTACAAATTTCAGCCGGTTTAGCAGTTCCTTGTCGTATTGGTCGTTGAGGAACTTGAGGTCGTCGGCACAGTGCTCTAGAGCGTAACGGACCAGGCTACGGAGGAAGTCCTCAGCCAGATCCATGTTATCGTGCAGGTCGTTGAAGGCCACTTCGGGCTCGATCATCCAAAACTCGGCCAAGTGGCGGGCGGTATTGGAATTTTCGGCGCGGAAGGTGGGGCCGAACGTGTATATTTTCCCTAGAGCCATGGCCGCCAATTCGCCTTCGAGCTGGCCCGAAACGGTAAGGTTAGTAGGCTTACCAAAGAAATCCTGCTTGTAGTCCACTTGGCCCGCTTCGTCGAGCGGCGGGTTCTGCTCGGGCAGCGTGGTTACGCGGAACATCTGGCCAGCACCCTCGGCATCGGAGCCGGTGATGATGGGCGTATGGACGTAGAAGTAGCCGTTGTCGTTGAAGTACTTATGGATGGCAAACGCCATAGCGTGCCGGATGCGCAGCACGGCCCCAAATGTATTGGTGCGGGGGCGCAGGTGGGCTATTTCCCGCAGAGCTTCCAGCGAAATGCCTTTCTGGTCGCTGCCACGCTTTTGTAAAGGGTATTCTTCGGGGTTGCTCGTACCAAGCACTTCAATTTCCGAAGCCTGAATTTCCACAGCTTGCCCTTTGCCCTGTGAAGCCACCAACTTGCCGCGCACAGCCAAGCAAGAACCGGTGGTTACTTCTTTCAAATTTTCCTCCGGGAACTTCTCGGCATCGGCTACCACTTGCAGATTATGGATAGTAGAGCCGTCGTTGAGGGCTATGAATTGCACGTATTTGTTGCCACGGCGGGTGCGTACCCAGCCGCGTACTAGCACTTCACGGTCCAGGTCGGTGCTGCGGAGCAGATCCTGTACGCTGGTCTTTCGGAGGTCGGACATTGAATCGTTACTTCTCGGGGTTGATACTCGGTATAGAATCGGTAAAGGTAGGACTTTTGAAAAGGCAGTGAAAACCCTTCTAGATAAGTAGTCGGCAAGTTCAGCCACCTCGCCTTGGCCTCCGTGCAACCTTGATGGCACAGTGTGCTTCCTACCTTTAGCAAGAGAGACTTTTTTAGGCTGTAAAGGCCCGAAATTGGCTACGCCCTATTTATCCTTGCTTCCTTCTTATCGTTGTGTATTCGGGCAGATTATTTGTTGGCTGCGGCAACGGTCAGCCCAACATTTTACCTGAAACGCAAGTACAGAAAGGCCTATATTTGACCTAACCGCCTCCGTTTCCATCCTAACAGGGCGTACGAGTTTTTTGAGTATGCAAAGACTGGACATGAAGCAGCTTCTCTCGCAGAAGCTGTCGCCCCAACAGATACAATTCATTAAGCTGCTGCAAATTCCGACGGCGGAGCTGGAAGCTCGCATCAAGGAAGAGCTAGAAGCTAATCCTGCTTTGGAAGAAGGTGACGATGCCGACGACGAAGTAGAAGACCAGGAGCGTGATGACGATTCGGCCGATGAAGCCGATGATTTCGACGACCCCGATGCCGAGTTTGATAACCCAGACAATACGCTGGACGAAGACTTCGACAACGACAACCAAACCGAAGAACAACCCGAAATAGATTTGTCCGCCAAGGACGAGCCCCTGGAGCAGAGCGAGACCAGCAACGACGACCTCGACCTGAGCGACTACCTCAACGACGACGAAATAGCGGGTTATAAGATGCAGGGCGACGGCCCCGGCGAAGACGAAGACGACCGGGAAATGCCCTTGGCCGACACCAGCGGCTCCCTTATCGACAGCCTAATCGACCAACTAGGCTTTGCCGACCTCGACGAAAAGCAAGAAGCCATTGGGCGTCAGCTGATCGGCTCCATCGACAACGACGGCTACATTCGCCGTGACTTGTCGGCGATTGCCAATGACCTGGCTTTCTCACAAAATATTGAGGCGTCAGTGTCTGAAATCGAAGCAGTGCTGCATCTGGTGCAAAGCTTCGACCCACCCGGTATTGGCGCGCGCGACTTGCAGGAGTGCTTACTACTGCAACTCGAACGCCGTCCCCAAGACGAAATCACCGAGCATGCTGAACGAATTCTCAACGAAATGTTCGATGAGTTCACCAAGAAGCACTACCAACGCATTCAGCAGCGGCTGGACCTGGAGGACGACGAGCTCAAGGATGCTATTGCGCTCATTCTGAAGCTAAACCCTAAGCCCGGCGGGAGCGGCCCGGTAGGTGGCGGCAAGGCGCAATACGTCATTCCCGACTTCATCCTGACCAACGACAACGGCGTTTTTAACCTCACGCTTAACTCGCGCAATGCCCCCGATTTGCGGGTGTCTCCGGCTTACACCGAGATGTTCCGGGCTTATGATAAGGGCGCCAAGAAAGACAAGAAGCTGAAGGAGGCCGTCACGTTTGTAAAGCAGAAGCTGGATTCAGCCAAGTGGTTTATTGATGCTATTCGGCAGCGCCAGAACACGTTGCTCCGGACCATGGATGCTATTGTGCGCTACCAGCGGGAGTTTTTTCAGGAAGGCGACGAAAGTAAGCTGCGCCCGATGATTCTGAAGGATATTGCGCAGGAAATCAACATGGACATCAGTACCGTGAGCCGGGTAGCCAACTCGAAATCGGTGCAAACAGAGTTCGGCATTTATCCCCTCAAGTATTTCTTCTCCGAGGGCATTGCTACCGACTCAGGCGAGGATGCATCAAGCCGGGAAGTGAAGCACATTCTCAAGGAAATCATTGAGGGCGAGAAAAAAGACCGGCCCCTTTCTGACGATAAGCTCGAGAAGATGCTTAATGCCCGCGGCTACAACATCGCCCGCCGCACCGTCGCCAAATACCGGGAGCAGCTCAACATTCCGGTGGCTCGTTTGCGCAAGGAACTATAAAGAACTGGTTTGTCAGCTCCGCTCACTTGAGTTGTACGGTTTAAATCAAAAAGCCCCGAAGCAATGTGCTTCGGGGCTTTTTCGTAGTACTTAGTTACATCTTACTGCTTCACGACGCGTCGGGTAGCTGTCTGGCCATTGCCTTTCACTTGCAGAATGTAGGCGCCAGAAGCCAGGTTAGCCGGCGGCTGTACCTCGAGCTGCTGTGCGGCGGCACGAGAAGTGGTGCGGTGTACTACCCGACCTTGCATGTCGGTGAGGGTAAGCACGGTACCAGCCGCAGCGGGGCGGTCCAATTCTACGCTCAGCTTCTCGCGGAAAGGATTCGGATAGGCATTCCGCACGAAGCCGTTAGTGGCTAAGGCCGCGCCGCGGGTGCCGAGTACGCGTAGCGCATCGGTGGTGTAGAGACCCCGACCGTGGGTGGCGGCAGCCACTTGCTTGTCGGAGGTGCGCATACGCAGCATATCTACCCGAACATTGGCAAGGCCATTGTTGGCTGGCTGCCAAGTTACGGTGGTAGCGGCAAGGTTATCGGTGACCCACACGCCGAGTTCGGTGGCCAGCATGACGCGGGTACCATCGGTGGGGTCGAACAAAGCCCACCGGATGGGCATATCGGGTAGGTTGCCTTCCGCGCTGCGCCACGTTGTGCCGCCGTTGGTGGTTTCCCACACGCTGTTTACGCCGTAATTAGAATACGTTACAACCAAGTGCTGCTCGTTGCCACGGTCTACTGCCACACAAGACACGGAGCCTGGTGCAGGGCTAGCGGCCGGCACCCGAATCTCCGTAATGACTGGTGTTCGTGGCGCCACATTCAGCGTGGAATCGATACGTAGCACCTTGCCCGAGTTGGTACCCACGTATATTCGGTTTGCCACGCTCGGCGACACAGTAACGTGCGTAACAGTACCAGCCCCTGGCAGTGGCACCGCTGTAGCCGTAGTTCCGGCCGTAGTGGTAGCATCTAGCCAGCGAAACATTTGGTTGGCACCGTAGCCGCCATACATAGTATTGGAGCGGCTATCATAGTCGGTAGGGTTGATAAAGGACCCAAGCGTGGCGCTGATATTATGGTTGGAAAAGCTGGTTCCCCCGTTAATTGAGCGACGGTACTGTGCGTACACGTAGCTTGTAAACTGGAACTGCGGCTCGTCTTCGTCGATAAAGCAGAAGGCGCCATCACCGCCCGTGGCAGTAGTAGTACCCACCACGCCAGCACCGTTGAAGAGCTGCGTACCATTGTCTTGCGAGCCAGCCAAGAAGTAGTTTACGTTGGTAGGGTGTACCGCAACAGCATAGAACTGCGTGATGTTCAAGCCTTCTACACGCGTACTGAACACAGGAAGAGCCGGGGCTTCCACCGAAGCATTCATGGTCACGGACACGCCACCATCGTTGCCGAAATAGCAGATGTCAGGCGTGGCGAAGGCAATGGCATGGTGGTCGGCGTGCAAGTAGCCTGCCGAAGTACGAGCTGCCGTCCAGTTCGACACTTTCGTCCAGATAACCGGATCATCGGCTGCCGTAGTCGAACGAAACACGTCCAAGCCCCCCACATAAATCAGGTCGGGGTTGGTTGGCGATACGCCAGCCAGCAGGTCATACCAAGCTTGGCTACTAGCCAGCGCCGTGGCATTGCCACCGGGCAGGGTCATGGTTACCCAAGTATCACCGCCATCGTCGGAGCGGTACAGATTGAGCACTCCGCCCGTGCTGGCGCTTTCCATGATGGCGTACACGCGGCGGGCTCGGCTTGGCGCACAAGCCAACTCGATGCGCTCGTAGCCCGTGGTAGGCAAACCGGAGTTTGCCAGTGTGTTGAGCTTGGTCCAGGTAGTAGCGTCGCCGGAGGGCGAACGATAAATACCATCGGTCTGCCCTGCTCCGATACCCACGGTAGCAAACAGCGTTCCGTTGGCTGAAATTTCGATATCTGCAATGCGGTCGAGCACGGCTCCGACACCTGCGCCTAGCACTTTCGTCCAGGTGGAGCCACCATTGGAGCTGCGGAACAAGCCAGCACGCGTACCCGCGTACAAGTCGCCGTTGGTGGGGTGAACCAAGAGCTTCTGAACGTACTGAAAATTGACGCCGGTGGTGCTAGGTAGTTGCTCCCAAGTCCGCCCGTGGTTGCTGCTCTTCCAAATACCTTCTCCCCGAATAGCATCGGCGTTTGTGAAGCCTTCACCCGTGCCGAAATACATGATATCGGCGTTGCGGGGGTCCGCTGCTAATGCTGTAATAGCTAGGTTGGAAAAGAAGTTGTCTACGCTTTGCCAAGTGGCGTTCGGGTCGAGGCCCTTGGTTGTTTTCCAGAGGCCACCACCCACCGAACCGCACCACACAGTATTGCCGCTCGGGTCGCCGGCATCTACCAGAAGGGCACGCGTACGTCCGCCTACGTTGGCTGGCCCACGTTCTGCCCATTGGGTTAGAGTAAGGCTGCCCGAAGCTGGCCGCTGGTTGGCACGCTCGGCTATCAACCGCTGCGCATATTTCTGGGCCAACACCAACCGTTCACGTGGCACGGTACCCGTCGCGGGATCCATAGTCCGCGCTATTTCCTGTTCGATTGCCAGATCTGGCCGATCTTCTTTGTCTCTCTCCTCTTCCTCCTCTTCTTCAAATTCCCGCCCCTCGCGCAACTCTTGCGACAAGCTTGCATTGCTAGGTTGGTGCTGCCACCACCAGGTACCCCCCGCGAGGGTACCGGCTGTGGCCAATCCAAGTAAAAGTTGTCGCCCGCGGGGGCCCAATAGTGTACGCATTATACCATAGAGTGAAGTGAAAAATCTGTTCTGACAGCAATACGGCACACGCCATACGCACGAGGTTGCTAAAGATAGTATAAGCAGTCACAATAGCCAGCTAGTTCAGTGGCTTTGGTTATCATTTTCAGCTTAGTAGGGTCCTACTGATTCCTTGAACCACTCTATTGCTTTTTTCAGCTACATATCATCTCTTACTGCTTCCTAGCTACCTATTCTCAGCTTCGGCGCAGCCACGATGCTTGTGTATAATCTACTAGAAGCCGCTGATGCCTTATCGTGCTATATGCTCCTCGGTATGACCCTTGCCGTTTGCTTACCCCGCTCGTCTCGTTGCGCTGGAAAATAAGTACCTATGGGGTAGGGGCCGGCGGGGCAGTTGAGTTGATGGCAGTGCTTTATGGTCAGGACGCCCCTACTAGTACCAATGTTAGATAACTGTTAACCAGTATCTTAATAGCGGGCACAGTACTAAGCGTCCGACTGGTGCTGAATGCGCATATTCCAGCTCAGGTGTGAGCTGGAGCCGAATTAGCTTGCTGAGGGCAGTTCGGCACTAGTTTAGCTTGCTCATTTCCTCACGTAGTTGTTTCTGCACTTCATCTCGCTCGAAATCAGCTTCTGTTTGGATGTAGGGCATCAAGCGGCTCATAATGCGTTCCTGCCGCTGGCCGTTAGCCAACGCTTCGGCGTATGGAATGTGCGAGAACGTAACCTGCGAGTACAGCGGGAGCCATTGGCCTGGGTACCGCGCCGAAATCTTGCTTTCTATCTTTTTCTGCAGCAGAAACCGAGGATCAGCTACCCGGTCGCGCATCTCCTCGAAGTTGTAGATGGCTAAGTCCGCCATGGCGTCGGCATCGGGTTTGCGCATGGTTTGAAACCGTTGGAAGATGGTATGCCAATCGGTGCCATATTGGTCTAGCAGCGCGTTGAGGACCGAGCAGTCTTCGAAGCCAGCATTCATGCCTTGCCCATAAAAGGGCACAATGGCGTGCGAAGCATCCCCAATTAAAAGTACGTCATCCTGGAAAGCCCACGGAAAGCAGCGTACAGTGACGAGAGAACCGGTAGGATTTTCAAAAAAGTCGGCACTCAGTTCGGGCATAAGCGGCACGGCATCCGGAAACACTTCCTCGAAGAAAGCCTGCACTTGCGCTGGTGTTTGCAGCGCCGCAAAGGAGTGCTGACCTTCGTAAGGAAAAAACAGCGTACACGTGAACGACCCATCCAGATTGGGCAGCGCAATCATCATGTACTGACCGCGCGGCCAAATGTGCAGGGCATGTTTTTCGAGTTGCCAAGTGCCATCGGGTCCGGGCGCAATATGCAGCTCCTTGTAGCCGTACTCAAGGTAGCTTTGGGAATAATTGTAGCGGTCGGTTTTCTGCATTGCTCCCCGCACGGCCGAATAGGCTCCATCAGTACCGAACAACCGGCGGAATGGGCGTACCTGTTCTTCTCCCGTAACAGCATCGCGCAACTCAAGGGTATGCTCACGCAGGTCTACATTCAGGCATTGCTGGTTGAAGTACAGGGAAACACCCGGCTCAGCTTCCACTAAATCCAAAAGTTTGCGGTTTAGGCCAGCCCTCGATACCGAGTAAATGGCCTGATTATCCTGCCCGTACGGCTGATGGGTGAGTTGGCCGCGCTGGTCGTGCATTATACGGCCATACATCGGAATGCCCACCTGACGCACCTCCTCGCCAATGCCCACGCCTTCCAAAGCCCGCCACCCACGGTCGGATAAGGCCAGATTGATGGACCGACCTTCCAGCGCCCCCGCCAACCGTGGATCAGCGCGGCGCTCAAATACATCTACCCGGTGGCCGTGTCTGGCCAAATAGAGCGCAAGCAGCGACCCCACCAAGCCCGCGCCCATAAGCGTGAGTTGTTCGGTAGAGGTTCCGGCAGGTAGGGCGGTAGGTGTGGTGGCGTCAGACATAGAGATGACCTATACGGTAAGAGCGGCGAAGCTAGTTGTTCAACATCGATTTTGGCATCTCCAGCGAAAAGCAGTTCATCGGATAAACCTAATGGTTCGACTTGATTTCGTACCGGGTCATCGTAATCCGCGGCTGCGCACGCATACGCCGTTTAGATTTGAATTATAAAACGAAGCAGTTGAACAATCCCTAAAGGCTGACCACACTCTTCTTCGTTAAGCTCAACAATCAAGCCCTTCATCTTATACTCTTGTTTCGTTGTGGCTGATTCACTCCCTCCAACTCAACCACCCACTACCATGCCTATTGTTGTATTCGACCTTCAAGATTGCAACTCGGCTTCTACCCATGCACCCGAATCAGCTGAGCAGGAATCGGGGGAAGTATTTCGCATCGGCGAATTTTTAATTGGCAACAGCGAATGCTCTAACCTAGGTGGACACCCTGATATCCGGTACTAATTCCAAAGGAAATACCCCTGCTCTTGATGCTTATTTAGCAACAACCGCCTTCAGGCGGTTTTTTATTGGCATCAATTATGCAAGAGCTCTAGAACAAGCAATTTATTGATATTATTATAAAATATATTCAGCTATTACACAATGCAATTGTTTTACCTTTTCTAATATACAACTTCCTTGCTTTTAAGCCGTAACGACTTTACTTTTACGAAATATTTGGATGCCGACCTATTATCAAACCTCACCTTTTGCTCATTTAATTAATGGCTAAATTTTACCATATTGCTGCTTTACAGGCTTTTACAGCTTTTGCAGCCACTACTGTTCAGGCACAAGACGCAGTTACTGTCAGCGGAATCGTTCAGAATGAAGCGGGCGAACCAATACCTGGCGCAACAGTATTTATCAAAGGCACTTTTATAGGAAGCAGCACAAATAACGAAGGCAAATTCATACTTAAAGCTGATTTCTCACAGCTTCCAGTGGTCCTGTCCGTTTCGTTTGTAGGCTACGAAAGCCGTGAGGTGTCTCTGTCGCAGCCAGACAACGCGGTGCAGGTGAAGCTGAAGCAAAACACCACCCTTACCAACGAAGTAATTGCTTCGGCTTCCCGGGTAGAGGAAGGCATTTTGCAAGCGCCCGTCACGGTTGAAAAACTGAATACGCAACAAGTAGAGCGTATTCCAACTGCCGATTTACAGGTGGGTCTCAACCAGTACAAGGGCATCGATGTAAACAGCAGTAGCCTGTTAATGAACTCGCTGAGCACCCGAGGCTTTAACTCGGGTAAGTCGGAGCGCTTGATTCAGTTGACAGATTATTTTGATACTCAGTCGCCTAGCCTTAACGTGAACACTGGCAACCTGACGGGTTTGTCGGAGCTAGACGTAGAAAGCATTGAAATTATCCACGGGCCAGCGTCAGCACTGTACGGAGCCAATGCCTTCAACGGCGTATTGCTACTCAACTCGAAAGACCCGTTTGTGAGTGAGGGCTTGAGCGTACGACTCCGTGGGGGCCAACGCAGTTATTTCGACGGCCAGGTACGCTACGCCAAAAAGCTAACCGAAAGACTCGCCTTCAAAGTAGTAGGGTCTTACCTGACAGCCGACGACTGGTTGGCCAGCAACTACGCTGCGACCAGCCAACTTGTGGAGCGTCGCAACAACGAACAAGGCTCTAATCTGAACTACGACGCCGTCAACCGCTACGGTGATGTGGGGGGCTTCACGTTCACCAACAACCCATCCGACCCAAGTTACGCTAGCACCCCGGCCGCATTGCGTGGTAAGACTGTGTTCATGCCCGGCTTTACCGAGCAAGAATTGCTAGGTAAAGACGATAAGGCCAAGTCATTGAAGATTCACCCCTCGCTTTCGTACCTGCTTACAAACAGCGTAAAAATGACGGTGGGCTTCAATTACAGCCGCGGCACGTCCAGCTATCAGAGCAGTAGCCGCTACCGCTTCCGTGATTTCGGCAGCAATCAGCTGCACGGCGAAATCAAAGGCACACGCTGGTTTTTGCGTGGTCAAACGGTGCAGGACTTCGGAGGCAAATCGTATGATTTAGGCTTCTTGGGCTCTTTCATCCAAACCTCTCCTACTGGCAACACGGCTCGTCCAACTGAGACGTATGCCAGCCGTTTCTATGAAACCTATATAGGCACCTTCCGTGCAACGGGCTCTTTAGACCGTGCTCAGCAGGCTGCCAACGCCACTCAGCTTAGCTCCACTGATCCTCGCTTTCAGGAGCTACGCACCCAAATCATCAACGATGCCACGCCAGGCCGTGGGGCTCGGCTCAACCCAAGCTCTTTGTTGAACGAAGGGAACGCGCAATACAACTTGCCAGTCGCCAAAAACACCGACTTGATTATGGGCGCAGCTTACCGCAAGTTCCGCCTAGGTTCAAATGGCAACCTGTATTCCGATGATAACAGGCGCATCCAAAACCACGAGCTGGGTGGCTATGCTCAACTGACGCACAAGCTGTTTGCTGAGCGCCTGAAGCTAGCCGCTGCTGGCCGCGTCGATGATTTCAAGAACTTCAAGCCTGCTTTCTCGCCGCGGGCCTCGGCCGTATATTCAGCTGGCGCCAACAAGCAGCACAACTTCCGCGCCTCCTACGGCCGCGCTTTCCGCTCCCCCACTCAGCTCGATCAGTATATCCGCCTCGACGTAGGCCAGGTAGTACTGCTCGGCAACGTAAACAATGGCTTCCAAGGCTATAGCACTACTAATGCGGCTGGTCAGCAGTTCGGTACACCTGGCGCGTCGTTGGCATCGTTTGAATTT
The DNA here is from genome assembly GCF_029433095.1 of Hymenobacter sp. YC55. GTDB lineage: Bacteria > Bacteroidota > Bacteroidia > Cytophagales > Hymenobacteraceae > Hymenobacter. The sequence goes on along the minus strand of NZ_JARNTX010000002.1, from coordinate 458,310 downwards.
GAGGCTGCCCCTTTAAAACTAGAGCGCCTAAGCACGTATGAAGTTGGCTACAAAGGCACTATAGGAGAGAAGCTAGCGCTTGATGTGAACTACTTCCAGTCTTACTACAATGACTTCATCGGCGCTCAGCGTTTCATTGGCAACCGCGACGGTAGCCGCCCAACAGACACACAGCTAGCCGCTGAGTTTGCCCGGCCGCGACTAACGCCAGCTGGTGTACCTTTCCAGGACCAAGGCTCCCAAACCCGCGTGCTGCAGGTTTGGACCAACGCCAGCCAGGAAGTGCGCACGAAGGGTGCTGCCGTGAGTGCAAGCTACAGCGTAATGGCGCCGCTCACGCTGACAGCAAACTACTCTCTCAACATATTAGATCGTAGCAACCTGCCCGCGAACTTTCAAACGTTCTTCAACACGCCCAAGCACAAGTACAATGTAGGTGCTAACGGTGTAGTAGCGCGGCATGTAACCTATGCGGTGAACTACCGCTGGGCGCAGGGCCACCTCTACGAGCAGCCTTTTGCAGTGGGTGAGCTGAAGGACTACAGTACTGTGGATGCGTACGTAGGCTACGAGGTACCAAAGCTGTTCACTACGTTCCAAGTAGGCGGCTCAAACCTCTTAGATAAGACGAACACGCAAGTGTATGGTGCTCCTAATATTGGACGCTTGGTATTTGCAGGTTTGCTTGTCAACCTCAAATAACTGATAAGTAGTCAGATACAAAAAGGGCCGCGCAACTTGCGCGGCCCTTTTTGTATCTAGTAATCTGCCGTAGTGCCTAATCTGATTTAGAGCATCCCTAGAATGCCTTGTGCTTGCTGGCTTAGTTGGCAAAAGTCAACCGTTCATCACTAACCGAAATGTAAGGTTTAGGCGCGGCGCGGTAGGACGAACCGTTTTGGGTACTGCATGTAGCCAATGCTGCTGAGTAGGGCCACGCATCAGCAGCAGGCTACCCGTGGGCAAATCCAAAGAAATAGGGCTATGAGAAGAATACTGCGGGTCGCGTGGCCGCAGGCGAAACCGGCGGGTGGCGCCCAAGCTTACAGACGCAATAATGGGCGCGGGTCCGAGTTCGGGTTCATTGTCGGCATGCCACCCCATACTGTCTTGACCGGTCCGGTACAGATTGAGCAGGACGCTATTGAAGTGGGCCTGCGTAGCAGCTTGTACTTGCTCCCGCAGCAGTTGCAAAGCAGGCGTCCAGGGCTGCGGATCCAGCGCTATACCAGAGTAGGAATAGCGGGCAGTTGGGTCGCCATGCCAAGCAGTTAAGCGGGGCTGCATTACTTCCTTCCCGAAAAGCTTGATCGGTTCGTGTCGCCAGGCAATGGTGTTAGTTAGCTCTTCTAGCAAGCTAGCTGCCACATCGGGGGCGAGAAAATTGGGGTCGAGCAGTACGTCGGCGTGCGGTAGTGGAATACGGGTGAGAGGCACAACTTCTAGCAGTAAGGCAAGCTACCGTTCCATCATCTTCTCCATTTTCGCCTGCACTTCCTTGGGCTGCTGCTTGACAATGTATGGCATTGCCAATTGCAGGCCCCATACAATCAAAAAGCAAATCAAAATGGGCGGTAAAATGCTCTTGCTACGGTAGTTGTCGGTATGTACATAGCGCGGCCAGAACCACAACAGGTAAGCTAGTACAGCAGGAACGTTGAAAAGCAAGCTACCCAGAAACGGGTTTAGTCCTTGCTGTAGAATAGCCCACGTCAGAATCTGAGAGCCAACCATCATGTACACGACAATGAACACGATCAAGCCCAGAAGGGCACGCATGCGCCGCAGCCGAAATAAGTTGATGCCTAACAGAACCCCGCCCCCTATCATCATCGATATGGGCAGAATTGAAAACAACACGATAGTGCCCGGTGAGTAGAGAGCTGGTGCTTCCTCTTCGTCTTGCGCCGAATCAGCATCGTCTCTTACACTTGGCTTAGCTATGACAGCTGCAGCCCTCTGCTGCCGTTGCTGCTCAACAATAGGTCCCAATTCGGACCGAAGAGTGGCCGCCTCAGCAGGATGTTCGCCGCGCCGTTCTAGTTCGTCGAGGGCCGCCAAGACAGCATCCTCGCGGTATTCAGCGCGGTTTTGCACGTAAAGCAACAGCTCAGAAAGAGGTTTGCGGGACATTTTCTCCGCGTATTCATCAGCCATGGCAGTATGCTTCAATAGAAAAACGACAGGAGTTAGGTAATAGAACGTAAAACACCACTGCTTGATGAATAATGCCCGAAATGTTGTACGCTGCCATCAATTATCTCTTGCTCTAACACTTGCGCTTGGCTACTCGTACGACTGTACAAGTAGCTGCAATGGGCATCAACGACTTGCGAATGATGCTTAACGTTGCGTTGCGGCCCATTCCGCAAGCGCGGCACCCACTCGCTGCACATCCTGAAATGAGTTGTAGAGCGGTACTGGGGCCAGCCGAATCACGTTGGGCTCACGCCAGTCGCCAATGATACCAGCCGCCATCAAGTGGTCAAATAGTTCACGCCCATTCCGATGCACCAGCAAGGAGAGCTGGCAGCCTCGCTCGGCCGGATTTGTGGGCGTGATGACTTCAAGCTGAGTTTCTGGCAATTCCAGACGCTTGATTAAGAACTCCAGATAGCCCGTAAGCAACTCACTCTTACTACGCAGGGCTGCCATTCCGCCGGCAGCATCATGCACCGCTAAAGCAGCTTCGTGTACGGCCATGGTCAAAATCGAACTGTTGGAAAGCTGCCAACCGGCCGCCCCGCGCATGGGTCGAAAGCCTTTGCGCATCTTGAATCGTTCTTCTTCGTCGTGGCCCCACCAACCGGCTAGGCGCAACAATTCTGGCTGATCCGCGAACCGCTCGTGTACAAAAGCGCCAGCTACCCCACCCGGTCCCGAATTCAAATACTTATAAGTGCACCAACAAGCAAAGTCCACGTCCCAATCGTGCAGATGCAGCGGGATGTTGCCAGCGGCGTGGGCCAAATCGAAACCAACCTTGGCCCCTACTGCGTGCCCAGCCTGCGTGATAGCTGCCATATCGTAGAATTGACCCGTGTAGTAGTTGAGCCCACCCATGATAACGGTAGCCAACGAACCACCTAACTCATTGATCTTGGCCACAACGTCTTCCGTACGCAAGGTATGCTCGCCGGGACGCGGCGCCAGTTCAACAATAGTATTGTCGGGGCTGAGGCCGTGCAGTTTCACCTGCGATTCTAGAGCGTATTGGTCAGAAGGAAACGCGCCACTTTCCATCAGCACCTTATACCGGGAGATGGTGGGCCGGTAAAAGGAAACAAGCAGCAGGTGTAAGTTGGTAGTCAGGTTATTCATCACCACCACTTCCAGCGGCTTGGCTCCCACTACACGCGCCGTAGCTTCGGCCAGCCGCGCGTGGAAGTTCATCCAGGGCGTATCGCCTCGAAAGTGGCCTTCCACGGCCATCTCCTCCCAGTTCATGAATTGACGCTCGGCAGCAGCACGAGCAGTACGTGGCTGTAATCCGAGAGAATTGCCGCACATATATACGCTTTCTTGCCCATCAGGTCCCGGCGGAATATGGAACTGGTTGCGAAATTCACGCAGCGTGTCCTGCGCATCTAGCTGAGCGGCGAAGTCGGGAGTAGGTTCAAAAGAGGTCATCAAAGGCAAAGGTACACCGATAGACTACTACCTTGCCGCCATAATTTCCATTAAATGCGAATCAGGCAGGCCTAGCCAATCAAGGGCATTTTGGCCGAGCATCCGAGCTTTTACAGCAGCCGGACAGGACATAGAATTTATCAACTCACCGGGTGTTAGTTCACCGAGCGGAAATGGGTAGTCGGTGCCAAGCACAATCTTGTCGGTTCCCAGCGTTTTTATCAGATAGGCCAGCATGAGTGGGTCATGCACCAAGGAGTCCACCCAGAAGCGCCCCAGGTAGTGGCGTGGGTTTACGTTGTTGTCGACCGCGCACAGATCGGGGCGCACTTTGAAGCCATGCTCAATGCGCCCGATGGTACTGGCAAAGGAGCCGCCTCCGTGCGCCACCGCCACCCGCAGGCGTGGCAACCGCTCTAGCACGCCTCCAAATACCAGTGAGCAAAGCGCCAACGTGCTTTCGGCAGGCATGCCCACCAGCCAAGGCAGCCAATACTTCGGCATTTTTTGCTGAGCCATCATATCCCAAGGATGCACGAATACACACGCACCCAGTTCTTCTGCCGCCGCAAACACCTCAAACAACTCCGGGGCATCCAGATTCCAATCGTTGACGTGGGTGCCAATTTGGATACCAGCCAACCCTATCTTCATACACCGCTCCAGTTCCTTTACGGCCAAATCAGGGGCCTGCATGGGCAGGGTACCAAGGCCCACAAACCGCGCTGGATAGCGCCGTACCACATCAGCAATATGATCATTGAGCAGTTGGCTCAGGTCTAGTGCATCCAGTGGTTTGGCCCAGTAGCTGAACATAACTGGTACCGTGCTGAGTACTTGCACCTGCACACCAAATCCGTCGTACTCGCGCAGACGCACGGCAGGGTCCCAGCAGTTGTCCTGAATTTCGCGGAAAAACTTGTCGTCTTGCATCATGCGGGCGCAACACGGTTTGTGATGCTCCAGCCGGATAAAGCCCCCGTAACCGTACCGCTCGCGCAGATCAGGCCACTGCTCGGGCAAAATGTGGGTGTGAATGTCGACAGTAAGCGACTTTGCAGGCAACAACGAAGGCGGGGCGGCGGAAGGAAGAGGTGAAGGCATTGCCGCGGCTACACGTAAGATAAAAGAGCAAACATCACTCAGCAGGAGCTGCTACCGGTGCAGGCGGTGCCATTACGGTACCGCACACCTGGCATGTGCGTTTGTGCTCGTCCTGCCAGAACCGATTCATGATGGGAGGCAGTTGGCTCACGATATCCGTGATTTCGGCAAATTCTTCGTAGAGCTTGTTGCCACAATTTTCGCAGTACCACTGAAAACCGTCTAGCTCACCAGCTGTGCGGTAGCGCTCTAGTACCAACCCTACCGTACCGGCTGGTCGCCGTGGTGAGTGCGGCACCCGCGGCGGTAGCAGAAACATTTCCCCGGCTTTGATTTCAATATCTACCGGTTTACCGTCTTCGATAATCTTCACCACAATGTCGCCCTCAATTTGCATAAAGAGTTCTTCGCCCTCGTCGAAGTGGTAATCTTTGCGGGCATTGGGGCCACCCACAACCATGACAATAAAATCCTGATTGTCTTTATACACCTGCTGATTGCCGACGGGCGGCTTAAGCAGGTGGCGGTGTTCATCGATCCACTTTTGGAAGTTAAAAGGCCGAGCAACAGGCATGGCATGGAATGATTAAGTAGGAAATGGTTGCTAGCGTATTTGGCTCCTGCAACATCATTGAACTTACGCAAAACTAGCTAACCAGTACGGCAGCTTCCACACAAGACAGCTAGGAAACGGCCGGACGAGTTTCACGAAAAGTGAACAGCAGCGTAACCCTTACTTCTGCACGCAACAGCTGAGCAGCAAAGCACAAACGAATTAGATGGGCTACCGCGACGCTCCCACCATAGCAAGTTAGGTCGATTCGCATTCACAAGACCCTCCTCTACCTCGTCGCGTTGTGCGCTTAAGGCAGTATTTGCCTAGTTTTAGCCCGTACTTAGGTATTCTTACCATGAATTTCGACTTTTCATCTCAACGAGCCTTAGTAGGTGGTAGCACCCAAGGCATCGGACGTGCCGTGGCCGAAGCTCTGGCAAACAATGGAGCGACAGTCACGCTGCTAGCACGCGACGAAGCTCGTCTGCGCGAGGTAGCCACCGCGCTACCCACCCCTACAGGGCAGTCTCACGACTACATAGTGGCCGATTTTTCGGAGCCTAATCTACTTGCTCAGCGGCTCGCTGAATACCTAGTCACGCACGCAGCAGGCTTCGACATACTCGTTAACAATACCGGTGGTCCGGCAGGTGGCCCCATCATAGAAGCGCCAGTCGATGCCTTTCGAGCAGCATTTGAGCAACACCTAATTTGCAATCACCTCTTAGCGCAGGCTCTAATGCCTGCTATGCGTGAGCGGAACTATGGCCGCATCGTCAACATAATCAGCACCTCTGTGAAACAGCCTCTACCGGGCTTGGGTGTGTCCAACACTATTCGCGGAGCAGTAGCTAACTGGGCGAAAACGCTGGCAAATGAAGTAGGCCCTTTTGGCATTACAGTGAACAACGTTTTGCCTGGTGCTACTGTCACACAACGCCATACTTCCCTCATCGATAAGAAGGTTGCTCAAACCGGGCAATCTGTAGAACAAGTAGAAGCAAGCATGCGCAAACTGATTCCAGCAAACCGGTTTGCACAGGCGGAAGAGGTAGCTGCTGCTGTGGTATTTCTTGCTTCAAAAGAGGCTGGCTACATCAACGGAACCAACGTTCCGGTAGATGGTGGACGAACGGGCAACTTGTGAGTTAGCAAGCGTACGAAAGGTCCAAAATAGTACTTATAAAAAGCTAACTATCAGTATTGATATTCATTATTTAATCTATTCTAATAGATATTTAAAGGATTCCTTTCTATTATTACTGCTTTCATTCTATTTTTCCTGACTTTCTTAATACTTCCTAAACACCTTGGTCACTTTCAACAAGCTATCGATCGTAATTCCAGTCTATAATGAGGGCCGTACAATCCATCAGATTTTGGATTTATTACGCGAGCTGAAACTGGTTAACAATATTCAGAAGGAGATTATTCTGGTGAATGACTGCTCCACCGACAATTCAGTGGAAGCTATCCAGAGATATGCAACCAATTACCCTGACATGGGATTGAGGCTGCTCCAACATACTGTAAACCAAGGAAAAGGCGCTGCCTTACACACTGGAATTCGCGAAGCCACTGGCGACTACATAATTATTCAGGATGCTGACCTAGAGTACGACCCTGAAGAATATAATTTGTTGCTTAAGCCTATTCTGAAAGGCTTTGCTGACGTGGTATTTGGTTCACGCTTCATGGGAGGCAAGCCCCACCGCATCCTCTTTTTCTGGCATAGCATCGGCAATGCAGTACTTACTTTCCTTTCGAACATGTTCACGGATTTGAACCTGACCGATATGGAAACCTGCTACAAACTTTTCCGACGCGACATTATCCAGGGCTTGAAGCTAGAGGAAAAACGCTTTGGCTTCGAACCCGAAGTAACGGCTAAAGTATCTCGGGTACCTGACGTGCGAATCTATGAAGTAGGCATCAGCTATTATGGTCGCACCTACGCAGAGGGGAAGAAGATAGGTTGGCGTGACGGGTTCCGTGCCATCTACTGTATCGTGAAGTACGGCTTGTTTGGCTAAGTTTACGTCGCCAGTCTCTCCTGCTACTTCTTATTAGGGAGCGTCTTTGGCGTCTCTTCACAACTGTTATATGTTGCTCCCTAAACATTATGCTACTCGTGGCCCGTTGCGCCTAGCTGTAGCAGTTATGCTCGTTTTATTGCTGTTTGCATGGCACTTTTACTTAGAACGGGCTGCCTACTCCGACCTAGCGTACCATCTGTTTTACTACTTAAAAGATAAAGCCTTATTTATCCAGAATCGGCGCTTTGTAGCCATTGCCACTCAATTGCCGACTTTGCTGGCCATTAAAGCAGGCTGGCCACTAGATGCTGTACTGCGTTTGTACTCAGTTGTTTTTATCGTCTATTATTTAACAGTATTGCTTATCTGCGCCTACTGGTTTCGCAATGAACAGGTAGCCTTGGTAGTAGCGCTGCTCTACGTGCTATTGGCTTCGCGCACGTTTTATTGGGCCCAATCTGAGCTACCGCAAGCACTTGCCGCCTTACTACTATTTTACGGAGGCGTTGCACGGCAAGCACCGCTTCAATGGCGGTTTAGTACGCTGGCGTTAGCTGCTTTAGTGCCTGTATTTGTGTTTGGGCACCCCCTTAGCATCATGCCTTTCCTTTTCATTTGGGCTTATGATTGGCTATTGAACCAGCGGTTCAGAGATTGGGGATATTATGGCCTACTACTACTGGCACTTGCCATGTATGAGCTACGGGCTATGCTGATTCCGCCGGGCTCGTACGAGGCCACCCACATGACCTTTTTGCCTAATCTAACGCAATACTTTCCACATTACTTCTCCCTAATTAGCTTCACCAATTTCTGGCGTCTTTGTAGTCAGAGCTTTATTGCGCTACCTTCTCTGCTACTTGCACTCACCGTATTTTATGCCCGGCAACGAAATGTGCTGGCGTGGTTGCGCTTGTTATTAGTATGGGTTTCAGTGATAGGCTACGCCTTTGTTATCAATGTATCCTACCCTGAATATGGCGATGACACGTATCTAGAAAACCTGTATTTGCCCCTTACGCTTTTTGTCGCTATTCCTTTTGCGCTAGAGCTATTGCCAGCCCTGGAAACTAAATGGAAGGGGCGGGGTGCAACGTGGGCAACTACTTTATTAGGGCTTGTTTTAGTTGCCCGACTCGGTTTGGTATGGCAACGGCATGTTCCACACACTGCGTACCGGGACTGGCTGATCCAACTGGTTACGTATACGCGCCAGTTTCCAGAGCACAAGTTTCTTATGTACGCCAACAATGTAGATCCGTATCAGCTGCGGACTGGCTGGCCTTCCTGGGCTTTGGCGTGCGAAACAATGATGGTCAGCGGCTGCCATGGTCCCGACTCGATACAAACGGTGCGTGCTGAACAGGATAGCAATCAATTGAGAAGGTTAGAAGCCGAGGGGGGGACAACTGTCTTACATGGTCCCTTCGAAATGCTAAGCCCGAGTAACTTTCCGACCAACTATTGTCGGTTCCCGGCGACTTCTTACCGCACCCTCAACACGCAGCCCCCTGCTGATACAGCAGCACTTGGCGCCTATATCACAGCTCATCAACGAGTTAGCCTTGCACTAGTGAATGAGTTGCCAAAGACTCTTCGAGCGAATCGGCAGCATACTGTGCAAATCAGAGTAAGCGTTCCAACGGAGCTACAACCTCTGCACTCAGGAATACAGGTAGAACACCCAACGTTGCTCCGCACAGCATTCTACAAGCCCCATGATTGGCCGACAGATGCTGCTCCTTTAGAAACCCCTTTAGAGCTCGACATATGGCAGCCCTGGATGCAAACAATTGCTTTGCAAACTCCCCAGCAACCAGGGCACTACACCTTCGAAATCTGTTTAATCAGTAAAAATTATCGGGATTGGCCAGTGCGCTTACGCATTCCCGTAGAGGTGTTGAATTAGCCTTGCATACTATTGGGCAAGAGAAATTTTCAAATCGTCTAGGTACACTGGCTGCCTAGTACTGGCCCCCCATAAGTAAACCTTCAACAAACTCGTGGGCTTGGCCGCCGCAGGCATCGTGATTGTAGACTCAACATATTGCCATTTGTTGAATGTAGTCACCGCCTTGGATAGGTCAACACCTTCCCACACCAATGGCGGACGATTATCGTTGCCTGGTTTCACCTCTATTACCATCTTCGCGCTCGTTTGCCCAGCCGACAGTATCCAGGCCCCAACGGTAATTTTGGAAGGCCAGTTAGGCGAAAGCTTACCAAGCTCATTGCTATAACCCAAACTATAGTCTTGCCCAGGCGCCACCACAGTACTGTACTTGCCAGAATGAGCTTGATCCTTTGTTAAAGCGCCAGCGGAATTCCCTAGCCAACCGTCGAAATGCTCGAAATCGCTGGATGTTAACTCATTGCTGGAAGCAGCATCTTGGCTTTGGGAACAGCCGGCCAGCATCAAGCTGGTAAGCACACAAATGGCAGAAGGGTTTCGCAACATACTATTCTGAGAGCAAAAGGTGTGGAGTAAGTCGAGAATACCAGTCTAAGCACTTTTCTTCTGCTATTGCTTGGCAAAAAGAAGTGTCTTTAATGACTGGTTCAATTAGTTGACAAGGTACTAGTGATGGTAAGAGTAGCGCTAAGCTGCCCTCTTGTTTGACTTTACAGTTGTGTGTTTGCCATGTCGGCTAAAGTCATGCAAACAATTAAAAATCCCTGTAATCTGGATTAAGCAGGCACTGATGCGCTAGACGATATGTGATAAGACAGAACACTTTCTTTACGTAGGCCAGGTTAGCCAAAAGAAACGCTCCCGATACATTTCCCAGGTGGTATCTGACCAATGCAGAATGCCTAAATGATACTGCCAAGTTTGTGTAAGGTTGAGAACGATACACAACAGCAAGATAAACGCAGCACTATGGAGCTTACCGTTAGAACGACGGCACCAATCGAAGAAGCTAGCTAACGGTAATGCCAACAGTGGGTAGATACCAATGAGTGGCCGGGCGCTGAATCCGCCTCCATACCACCACTCTTCCCAGCTGAATGTAACGTAGAGCACCAGTGGTATCATTACTAGCGCTACAGGCAATGCTTCTTTTACCTGCCGCCGCATAAAGAAAATGCCTAGGATAGCCAAAGCCATGACTGGCGTGTAAATCAACCAGCCCTTGCGGGGACTAAATAGGCCTAAGAGTATATGAGGATGACGGAAATCAAATCTTTCGCCTGGATAGGAGTCGATAAACCATGCCCCCCCTACGCTATGCCAAAACCAAGACTGCAGCGACAATACTGACAGAAACAGCAAAGCCATAACTATTACTTGGTTTCGATACTGCCACAAGTGCCGTCCACGTTCGTGCAGGGCGCTCCACGATGTAAGGCCCCATAAAGCCGGTACCAGCAACATCCATACTTCTGTAACCCGCACTAAGCCCACCAAACCTAATACAATACCTATTAGTATGGCATCGCGCCAACGGAATGTTGCCAACCATTTACGCGTGAGCAGTAGCAAGCCTGCGTTCAGCATAAATAGCGTGCCGTGCGACGTAGGTGACTCGTAGGTGGCGTAGTTGAGGAAATTGGTGGCCAAGCCAATAGCAAGAATTGTAAGCGCTACCGTAGTGTCTTCAAAGAACTGGCTTAAAACTTTTCGCAATATCCACAGCCCAAGCAAGGCATAGATTAAACAGACTATAGCAAGAGCCTCTTGGTACACAGAGGCGTAGCCATCAGCTGCCGATCCGTTGAGCAAGGCAATAGCATGTGCAACAAAGAAGCCTGGCGCGTAAAACAGCGATAAGCCCAGCGTATACTTTATTACGTTGCGGCCATTAGGCGCCGGTATCAAACCGTAGTGGCTGTCAATGGTGGGGCGATAGTATTCCCGCGTGACGGCTGTATACGATCCATCACCCATATCATCATAAATGAAATAACTAGACAGGTACTGATAGTAACCTGCCATATCCCAAATGATAACATCGTGGCCTTTCCACTTTTCGGCTTGAAAAATCGCTACTAATGCTATTGTGACAACCAGTAAATAACAAGCGAGTGACTTCATGCAGATAATTTCAGGATAAGCCAGAGGTCTGTATTGATGATAGGTGTTAGCGACTAGTAGTTGCGACTGGAGTCAATAATTCAAGTCGTAGGTCATCGACCTGTGCGGGAGAACCGTTACTGCTTAAGCCATACACTTTTAATTCATCAGCAGGGCGAACATCAGCCGGCAACGGCAAGTCAAACCACACGGCGTTCCAAGCCTTGTTTACTGAGTTTCGAGTAACGAGACTTACCCCATTCCACTGGATTACTTTGCCGTCGCGTTCCAAGGTCAGCACCAGTTTGTCGCTCCAGGCGCCCCAGTCGGAATATACTTGGCAAGAGGCTCGCACCCATTGTCCAGTTGTTAGACCAGCATCGCTCAGCTTTAAGATTAGAGCAGGGCTGTATGGATATTTTCCGCCAATATTAGCCGACTGATGGCTCTCGTACCCTCGGGCATTGGTGACGCCAGTAGTATCGGATGGTCGTTGATTTTCGAAGTCTAGCAATCCTATAGTACGGCGCTCGTAGTGCCGAGTCACTTGCTGAATGCGGGTGTCTACGTTCAGTAACGCATAATCATCTTGCGTGACTTCGGCCTTGTTGAAGATGGCCCAATAGAAGCTACGCGTCATTTCCTCGGGATGAATAATGCCCGTCATGTATTGCCAGTGCTGAAACATATTCAGGTCGATAAGCAATACCACCACGGGAGCCAACAACCAGGTTGTCAACGAACGGTGACTTGGTGCTAAAGCCCACGTTAGTGCGGCACCTAACGGTAGGCTCAACACTGCATAGGACTGTACTAAGGCACGTTGCCCTATACTACCCCCATACCACCAAATATCCCAAGCCGATACCACCCATAAATTCACTAGGAAGAAGACAACTACGGCAACAGCTACACCTCGATATTGACGCCATAACACCCAAAATCCAGCTAGTGGAATAAGCATTAAGGGCGTATAAATCAGCCAGCCCTTCCGGAAGCTGAACAGCACTTTCAACGTATGTGGCTTCAAGAAGCTAAACGTCTGCTCTTGGTAGCTGTAAAAGATAAACGAGCCAGTAGCCCACTTCCAGTACAGCAGTTGGGGCAATACGCCTACCAACAAAAATACCCCCAACAGCACTACATCGGGCCAGCGCTTAAGCAACAGTTGGATCTTCGCACGAGCAGTTTCCAAGGAACTCACTCCCCACAGTAGTGGCACCACTATCACTACAATGTCGGAGGGCCGCACAATGGCTGTCAAGCCTAGCGTAAGTCCCATAGCAGCAGCAAGCCAACGGCGGGGCTGTTCGTGCCATTTGCACGTAAGCCAAAGCAGTAGGGCAAACAACATGAAGTTGTAGGCGTGAGGCATGGCAGCGTCAAACACCCCAAACTGCAGGTAGTTGGTACCTAGCACCAAAACCACAAAAGAAAGAGCAACTACTACGTCAGAGAAAAAGCGCAGCAACACCCGACGTAGTAATCCTAGGCCTAGAAATCCGTATGTCAGCCCGCTAAACGCAATAGCTACCTGATACGGAGCCGAAAAGCCGTTTTGGAGGTAGCCTGTATAACCAGCAGCCCAGTGCCCTAACCAGAAAAAAGGAGACTCTAAAATGGCAATGCCTATCGGGTACTTCATTACCATAGTCCCGTCGGCGCCTCCCGGAACCGGAAAAGCTTGGTAAAAACTAGTGGTAGGAGCGTAATCCCGAATTATATCAGGTACAAAGCGCAGGTGCGATAAATCGTTATAGATAAATTTTGCTGGCAAGTACAGGTAATAGCCCATAGCGTCCCAGGTCAGAATAGCTAGCACATTGCGCGTATCCCAGTGCGAAGCCCATAACCGGGCCTGAACCATTAAAATACACAGTACAAGCAGAGTAACTAAAGAATAGGGATGCGTACTGCGTCGGATCATGAACCAGAAAATTTATTGTGAAAGAACTGCCAGCCTGAATTAGCAATTGAGCGGCTCTATGGTATAGCAAACACCTAACTCTAATAAGGCACTGCTTGATCCGGAACAAAAACCAGATTAGCAGTGCCTTATTATTCTAACAAGATGCGGTTAGTAAGCTACTCACAAGCGAAGCAACCTCACTACACTTCAGATGATATACTTATTTCACTTCCAAGCTTAAGTCCATTTCAGGTCTTAAAGCCGCCGTTAATTGACTTTTGCAATGCTTAAGTCGTCCAAAAATGCTGTCTCTGAGCCAGCAGGGCGCCATAAATACACTTGAATTCGGTTTGTGTACATGACGTTGGCAGGAAGCTCAATCTCTTTGTTTATCTCCACCCATTTGTTCTGAGTTTTTGCCTGCTCCGACAATTTCGTAGCATTCCACATGATGGGCGGTGTTCCAGGCTTAGCCGGATCTGTTATCTGTGTGATTAATAGCACATTTGAACCCGCAGTTGGCACGTTTACCCAAGCATGAAGCTTAAGCTTGCTTATTCTACTTGGACTGAGTTTACCTAATAGGTTGTTGTACCCCATGCTAAACTCGTTACTCGGATCTACCTTGATAGCATACAGCCCAGAATGAGCTTTTTCTCTGGTTAAAGAAGGTGGAGTATTGTCACCCATCCAACCTTCTACCGACTCGAAGTCGTTGCTTGCCAGTTGATTTGCAGGAACTTCCGTTGCTTTGTCGCCACAAGCAGTAAGAGCCAACACCAAGCTTGCGTAAAGCAGATTTTTCATGCTTAAAAATATCTAAAAGTTATTGTGTGCTCAAAACTAGCAGTTTTTTAGCACCAAGGGATTGGCTCAGCGAAGCAAATAACGCCATATTCCATCTTGGAACAGCAGGATTCTGACTTAAGCTTATCTATCAAGTGTACCCTGATTCCGAATATATTGGTACAGCTTGCTTTTTTGGAAGAATACCTTCTATGCCTTAGCTACAGCTATTGTCATCAGCAAAAAAGCATCTGGCATAGTGTTTACCACCGCCATTGAAACACAGAATGTATGCGCCGTCCATCGGCTCGGATCTGGTAAATTTCAGGGTATGGATATGGCTCAGGATGCCCGCGGTAACTGGTAATAAAGTAGTCTGCCAATTCAGGCCGATCTACTAATGTTAGTCTCTCTCTCTGACCATCAGGTAACATCATGCGGGCCAGGGGCGCTGGGGTAGGCTGTATACAAAATACAGTGATTGTCGACCTGGGATCATGCTCGGCGATGTATGCCAAATCTTGCTGATAGCCAAGGCCCCAATAGTCGAGTTCGAATCGCTCCATCACATTTGGGCCCACCAGCATGTTGAAGTATACATTCTGGAACGGGTGATCATAAATCATCTGACACGCTACGAACACCAAACTCAGGGCAGTAACGCTACGCCAAGCCCGAGACCAGAGTATTCGACGTTTCGTCCACTGCAGAACAGCCACCCATCCGCGTATGGCTAACAAAAGAAAGGTCGGGTAAACGAAATAGAGTTGACGCCAACCGTCGTAGAGAACAGAATGGAGAACAACTACCGCAACTAGAGGCCCTATGCTCAGCCCCAAAAAGAGCACATCCTGAAGTTGTTGCTCATTGCTCCAGAGTCGCCAGCGCTGGCGTACTATTTTCCAAACAACCAACAGAATGCCTAAGAGCCCAGCACCCAAATAGAGTATTGGTGTAGTAATACCAATCCATACTGGCGCATAGTGCCAAGGCAAATCGGTAGCAGGCACCATTTCACCTTGGTAGAGTACGGTGCCGGTCCAGCGAAAAGAGCTCATCTTTTCAAAGGCAGCTAGAAAATTCTCTAAAGGGCTAGGCCACAGATAAGGCCAAAACAACACCACTAAGCCGCTCAGCAACACCGCATACACAACCACAGTCTTAGCGACTTGAAACAAAGTCACTTCCTTCAGCACACCTCGCCAAACGAGCAGCGCTACCGTAGCCATAGGCAGCAACACTCCCATAATGCGGACGTCAATGGTGATTGCACAGGCCAGGGCGTGCCAACAAATGCGGCTAGTGGTGGGGCGCAGCAGCAACCGAACACCTGTGTTTGTAGCAATGGCAAACAAAGCCATAAACACCGCATCCTTATCGTTGTAAAAGGACTCGGCAAAGAGCCGTGGTGAGAGCACCAGCCAACCTGCTGCCAGCAAACCAATTCGCCAATCACGAAAGCGTCTTGTTGCCAGTTGGTATACCGCTATGATCCCCCCGAAACACACCAAAAACGTGCACAGGTGCCGAAATAAAAATTGCTGTCGAACGTCGTCAAGCTTCAGTAGGCGTTCCAGAAAAGTGACCGGAACTTCGAATGCGACGCCGTAATCACGGTCAAAATATTCAGCCAGCGGAATTGGGAAACGTTCGAATTCAGGGTTGGCCGCTACCCAATCTGGATTCAGTTGGAGGGCTAAGTGCTTGAGAGTGACCATTCCATTATTACGGCTTATCTCTTCATCCATTGAGAGACCATAATCCGGAAATATGAATAGCCCTAGTACCAGTATTACCACAAAGAACCCTGGTACCAGCCACCGCCGACTCGGGGAAGTAATAGAGAGGTCAATCATGGTAATAATGCTGCACGAAATAAAGCGGACGATTCTGGTTTTCGCGATAGATCCGGAATACGTATTCGCCTATAATTCCTAAAAAAAGCAGTTGAATAGAACCCAAGAAATACAAGCTCAACCCTAACGATGACCAGCCTAATAATGCAACTCCTGCGGCTTTACTTATCAACACATAAATACCTGCTGCCATAAACACCATCATTCCAAACAACCCGGAGTAAAGACAAACTTTGATGGGGAGGTCAGAAAAGGAAAATAGCGCGTCCAGGGCTAATGCAAACAACCGTTTGTACGACATTTTAGGCAGTGTGCCGTCTGGGCGGGCATCGCGCGAATAGGGCACGCTCACTTGCCGATAGCCAATGAATGAGCGAAGGCCAGGCAGGTACCTATTTTTTTCCTGTAACGACAAGAAAGCGGTTAGAGCCCGACGATTTAGCATCGAGAAATTACCGACGTTGTCGGCTTCTTTCAACTTTGAGAAATTCCGGAATATGCCATGAAAGCTTTTAATAAGCACTTGCCGACCCCAATCTTCCGCACGGTCGGTGCGCTGTCCGTAAGCAACATCATGGGCGTCATCGCGCAACAGATTCCACATCCGCGGCAAGAGTTCAGGCGGGTCCTGCAAGTCGCCATCCATCATAGCCACAAATTCGCCCTGGGCAGCATGTAAACCCGCCGTATAGGCTGCTTGGTGGCCAAAATTGCGGGAAAGCGAAAGTACTTTTAACCGTGGTTCTTGGATACGGGCTGCCAACAAACGGGGTAGCGTTTGGTCTCGGCTGCCGTCGTCGACGCAGATAATTTCGAAGCTAGGGCTGATAGTTGCCAAGGCAGCAACGCACCTAGCAACCAATGTATCAATCAAAGCTTCTTCGTTGTAAATCGGAATAACAACAGATACTAGCGGAGTAAGCATGACTGCAAAGGTATGATACGCTGGCTTATGGAACCTATATTGCAACCGGCAATCAATACCTTTGCCGCTCAGCCTTCATGTGTTGCGGGCGACAAGGCCAACCTTCATACATCTTATTTTATGCCTGCACCCACCAATGACGCCACTCATTACATAGGAGACGAGCTAGCCCTTTTTGAACATGCCACTCATTGGAAGGCATACTATGGAGCGCGCTTACGCCCATTCCTACGGGGCAAGGTATTGGAAGTAGGAGCGGGCATTGGAGGCACTACCCGTACCTTGTGCGACGGAAAACAGACCGATTGGCTTTGCTTAGAACCTGATGCTTCGCTCGCTAGCCGCATTGAAAGTATGATGGCGCAACGCGAACTACCAGCTTATTGCCGCTTGCATGTAGGCACGCTGGAGGATCTTCCGGCAACTGATAGTCAGTTTGACGCCATCCTCTACATTGATGTTATCGAACATATTGAAGACGATGCTGCTGAATTGCGAAGAGCTTATGAACGCCTAGCACCCGGAGGAGCCATCCTTATTATCGTGCCGGCTCATCAATGGCTTTTCAGTCCATTTGATGAGGCAATTGGTCATTTCCGCCGTTACTCACGCCCTATGTTGCGCCGTGTGCTGCCTGCTGGCAGCCAGATTCGCGAGTTGGTGTACCTAGATAGCGTAGGGCTTTTGGCCTCGGCAGCCAACAAGTTGATGCTACGGCAGAGCTACCCAACGCTAGCTCAAATAAAATTCTGGGATCGTACGATTGTGCCGGTTTCTAGGTTTGCTGATCGACTCACGGGTTTTTCTTTAGGTAAATCAGTGTTGGGGGTAGTACAAAAGCCTAAGTAGCAAAAGCCTTATAATCAGCAGTATATCATTGTTGGTTACTTAGTTCTACTCAGCGACAGGCGGAATCCACTTCCATGAATTTTCTGCGCTACTCTACTGTTTGTGCTACACAGCCGCAACTTTCTTAAAAAACCAGGGCCCTGACGTAAGAGTAGGTTTGCACCTTACCCAATTAGCGGGCAACTGCTTTCAAATTGTGGCTTTTTCTTTTAACACAACAGGTAATAGGCTAGCCTTGCCCCCCTATTGGTGTGCTTGGCAACTTGCAATGTCTCATGAACATTGAGTACGAAATAAAGTATCATCAAATCGAGGAAAACTACTGGTGGTTTCAGGCCCGGCGCGATATGGTGTTCCGGCTGGTTCAGGATTTACAGCTTCCTCGAAACGCTGCTATTCTAGAAATAGGTTGTTCTGGTGGTCCCCTGCTACAACGGTTGCGCAGTTCGGGGTATACCGATTTGACTGGTATTGATGTAAGCGAGGCTGGTATAGCCGTAGCTCAACAACGCGGGATACCAAATGTGTGGTGCATGGATGGCACCCACCTTACTTTCCCAGATGCTTCTTTTGATTTGGTAGTAGCCTCCGACGTGCTGGAGCATATCGAAGACGAAGGCCAAGCATTGCGCGAATGGGCGCGCGTATTACGTCCGGGTGGGCGGTTACTTGTCTTTGTACCTGCTTTTCAGTTCCTATGGGGGAAGCACGACGAAGTAAACCAGCATTTCCGGCGCTATACGGCAGCTCAATTAACTGCCCGAGTACGCGCTTCCGGGCTACAGATCAATCGTAGCTCTTATTGGAACGTATCCCTGTTCTTTCCAGCTACGATTGTGCGAATACTCAAGCGGCTTACTTCTACAAGCAACAGACCGGCCAAAGATGACCTTTTTGCTGCCCCCCCGTTAGTTAACACCTTGTTAACTGCTTTTCTTAAGGCTGAAAACCGTGTTTTGCAGGCTATTGATGCACCAGTAGGCGTAAGCGTATTCACGCTAGCGACCAAAGCTTAAGCTATTTTTTAACTTTTTCTTATCCTCCCCCTACCACTCAATGGGTTTTGTATCGAGGTTGGTAAATATGTCTGCAAAAGAGGACTAAGCTGCGGCCAATAGACTGTGCTCTCTAGTGTGTTACTGCTTGTTGATAGTTAGGCTATTATCGTCACTCTTGTATAAATATGCTTAGGGCGCAGTAAGATCTTTCGTTCTACGCAACCACTTTTCTTACCATGGATCTTTCCGTTGTCATTCCCATCTATAACGAGGAAGATAATATTGTAGCTCTGTATACTCGATTGCGAGAAGTCATTGATCCAATGGCTTTACGGTATGAGTTGCTATTCGTCAATGATGGCTCGTTGGATCGGTCACTGGCACTAATTCAGGAATTAGCAGTGCGCGACGAGCGGGTGCGCTACATCGATTTCAGTCGCAATTTTGGGCATCAGATAGCTGTAACAGCCGGACTAGACTTATCGGCCGGTGATGCGGTAGTTATTATTGATGCCGACCTACAAGATCCGCCAGAACTGATCGTACCGCTTTATCAGAAGCTACACCAAGGCTACGAAGTGGTATATGCAAAACGCCGTAGCCGCCAAGGCGAGAGTGCTGCTAAGAAGTTTACTGCTAAGCTATTCTACCGCATCCTAGCCAAAATCACGAACATTTCCATCCCGGTAGACACGGGTGACTTCCGCATTATTTCGCGCAAGGTAGTGGATGCCTTGAAGCTTATGCCCGAGCAGAGCAAGTTCATTCGGGGACAAATTTCCTGGATTGGTTACCGCCAAACGTACGTCGAATACGACCGGGCCGAACGGGCTGGCGGCGAAACCGGGTATACCTATAGCAAGATGATACGACTGGCGTTGGATGGCATCACCGCCTTTTCTGATGCGCCCCTTAAAGCTGCTACCATTAGTGGCTTTATCGTTTCAGGGGTGGCATTTGCAGTGCTGATTTATACACTTTACGCCCGCTTCGTAACCGGCGAATACGAGCCAGGCTGGCCATCCTTAATGACCAGCATCCTGTTCTTGGGTGGAGTTCAGTTGATTGCCGTTGGCATTATTGGCGAGTACATTTCCCGGCTGTCTGCCAATGTGCGGCAGCGCCCTCTGTATATCATTTCCGACACCAACATCACTAGGAAAGAACCGCACTCTACCCAGGAATTACGCTAGCAGTATGCTATTACTCTACTTAGTGGAAGGGGTAATTAGCACGTAGTCGCCCACCAGCTGCTCACGGTAGCCATAGGGCTGTAAGAGCTGCCGTAGATAAAGATGTACTGGCTTATCACGATAGATAGGGTCGATGACAAAGGCTGCAGGCTGGTATCTGCGCAAAAAGGCAGAAGCTTGGGTTGGGGTTGCTGGGGCCGGCGGTATTGTATCGGGGTGAGTTTGCAGCGTAATAAGCCGCTTGATTACTGTATCCTGCTGAAAGGCGGCGAAAATCTCGGGTTTAACGCGGGCGAAGTAGCCTATGGGCATCTTTTTGCGATGCCGCGCCTGATAAAAGAATTGCTCGGTCTGCACTTGCCCAATCATACGGTATCCGTCGCTGACACCAAAGGGAATCGGAAAAAGCGTAGTTCCAGGCAGCTTGGCCACCTCGTCGTACACAATTGGCACATCGGTCGTTGTGAAGTGCATGGTCTTCGGCCAGTACTCGAAGAGCATCAGACCCAGCAAAACTACACTCACCATGGCTTGCCGTGCGGGTGGCAGACGAAATTGCCATAGTGTTTCTAAGGCACTAAAAACGATTAGTGGCAGAAATAACCCGATCATCATTACCCAGCGCGTTGGGCAACGGATGTTGTTGAAGAAAGGAATGTAATGCAGCACACTAGTAGGCAGATTGAGGGTTTCATGGCCATTGATGCGTAGCGTAGGTAAGGTTAGCATCACGAAGAAGATTAACACCCAAACCAAAGGCCGCCCAGTAGGGTCGAGATGCCGCGCCGATGCTGGGCGATGTGGCCATACCATCATCAGCAATCCTAGTGCTGGCAGCAAGAAGCCTATAAACAGGATCATTTCCACTGACCCCGGCATATTGAATACCTGCTGATTCAGGTGTAGCTGCTGTGCCCACTCGAAATCCAGAAACCGGCTGGTGGGCGGCGGCATGAAATAGCTTACTGCATCGCCGGCCCACCACAGCCCGTCCATATCAGGCACTTGAAAGATGCGTAGTAACTTGATGAAGACGTGGCTAAGCAGCAACATTGATACTACGCGGACCCACGTTTGCCAACGGCGCCACTTCAATTCGCCTAGCCGTAGCTTATACCACAAGGCGTAAGCCACTGAAAAATAAAGCAACCCGAACGTAACATAATAGTCGCTGAGCAAGGTGACCAGGCCCAAAACGAGACACCAAACCACGGCTCGACGGCTACGCACTTGTGGTAATAGCTTTCCTAATCGAAAAGTGAAAGCGTCAAGAAAGGCCATGACGTAAAATGGCACGGTGGCCGTCAACACCAGCGTATAGTGTTCGGGTAGGCGGATTAGCTTGTAGGGTGAGTAGGCAAAAATAACTCCAGCCAGCAGGCACAATACCGGATTTCGTACCCAGCGGCGGCACAGCAGATAAGCACCGGTACCAGAAAGCGCGTAACTCAGCAGCAGCCCGATATTAATCGTGAGCGGAACATTGTTGAGCACTAAATTCAGTACCCCAAGCAACGGCATGTAGGCATGCATGATCAGCGACGCGCCCCACGGATATAGCAGCCAGTCGGTGTAAAACGGATTGTGGCCACTGACTACGGCTTCGCGGAAATACCAGAAATTCCAGGCGTAGAGAAGTGAGTCATGTCCTGCTACGGTAGGAAAAGCCGTGGTGAAATGGGTAGCGAGCGGCCAAGTAAACAGCACGAACAGTAGCGCGTAGAAGCCTGTGACCAGCATCAGGCGCAACCAATTTTTCATAGAAGACAATCGAAATCAAGCAAAAAGCAATTATACAAGGGGGTAGCTCTCAGCAAAAGTAACTATTCAATCAAGCCAGCTTTTCTACCTTGCCGTGGTCTCGCCTTCACTCCCGCCATGTTGCAACTCCAAAACTACATCAACGGTCAGCTTGTAGCACCAGTCGCTGGCACATACTTGCCTACTATTGAGCCAGCAACAGGCCAGGTTTACGCTGAAATTCCGGATTCTTCGCCCGCCGATGTAGCGCGGGCAGTTACCGCCGCAGAGGCTGCCTTGCCTACCTGGCGCATGTTGCCAGCTGAAGAGCGTGGCCGCCTGCTGGTACGAATAGCGGAACTGCTGGAACGAGACCTGGAACTATTGGCGCAGGCTGAAAGCCTGGACAATGGCAAACCCGTAAGCTTGGCGCGCACCGTTGATATTCCACGGGCTGCCAGCAACTTTGCCTTCTTTGGCACGGCAGCGCAACACTTTGCTTCCGAAACGCATTTTCAGGAAGGGGTAGCGCTTAACTACACTGTACGCCATCCGCTGGGTGTAGTAGGCTGCATTTCCCCCTGGAATCTGCCGCTCTACTTATTCACTTGGAAGATAGCCCCGGCTTTGGCTGCTGGCTGCTGCGTAGTAGCGAAACCTTCCGAGCTTACGCCGTACACTGCTTTTCTGCTGAGTAACTTATGCATAGAAGCCGGGCTGCCGGCAGGTGTGCTCAACATTGTGCATGGTACGGGACCAAGCGCGGGCCAGGCCATTGTCGAGCACCCTGCCATCAAGGCTATCAGCTTTACAGGGGGCACAGCTACCGGGGCGCATATTGCCCGCACGGCCGCGCCGTTGTTCAAGAAACTCTCCTTGGAGCTGGGCGGCAAAAACCCGAACATCATCTTTGCCGATTGCAACCTGGCCGAAGCCGTGCGTACCAGTTTGCGCAGTAGCTTTTCCAATCAAGGCCAAATTTGCTTGTGTGGCTCTCGTATTTTCATTGAGCGTCCAGTATATGAAGTATTCAAAACCGAATTTCTGCAAGGAGTAGCTGGCCTCACTATCGGCGACCCTCAGGAGGAAGGCACCCAGCAAGGAGCAGTAGTCAGTGAAGCGCACTTACGAAAAGTACTGGGCTATATAGAGCTGGCGCACCAAGAAGGCGGCACCTTATTAGCTGGCGGCCAACGCATAGAATTAAAAGGTCGCTGCGCTGGTGGCTACTTTCTGCAACCCACTGTATTTGAAGGCTTGCGGCCCGACTGTCGGGTAAACCAGGAAGAAATATTCGGTCCTGTCGTCACACTTACGCCATTTGACACCGAAGAGGAAGTGCTTGCTTGGGCGAATAGTACCGAATACGGCTTAGCCGCCACCGTCTGGACCAGCAATTTAACCCGAGCCCACCGCGTAGCGCACGCGCTGCACAGCGGCATCGTGTGGATAAATACGTGGATGCACCGCGACTTACGCACGCCTTTTGGCGGCATGAAGAACTCTGGTGTTGGACGCGAAGGCGGCTTGGAAGCCCTGCGCTTCTTCACGGAACCGCAGAGTATCACGCTGAAATTGTAAGCCCTTAGTGTTGCCTTGTTTATCTGGCACTTTCTGGCCTTAGAGCCGTTCTAGCCGCCGTTCCAGCTCTTCCAAAGTGGTTTCGCGGAACTCTAGGGGCGAACTAACTTCTTGCCCAGTAGTGGTTTCTTGCCAAGCCATGTATGGTACCCCTCCCTGATAACGCAGGCCAACTACTATGGCCCGGCGTCCAGCTGGCAGCTTACCGAACTGGTACCCTCCTTCCACTTCTTCGCCCGCCACCACAGTAGGAGTTGTGCCAAGCACTACTAAGCGCACTGTAGTAGCTTCGTCAGGAGCAGGAGCAGCCACGAGTGTGGTACTGCTGCCGCTCAAAGGACGGTCTACATTAAACCAACCCAGCTGCGAGCAGTGAAATACATACCGGTCGGTGGGAGTTGCTTCGGCGGGTTCCTCAGCGGTGGTTACTGGCTCAGAAGGCGCTGTACTGGCCGTTAGGCTAAGGCGGGTGGTATCGGTAGTGAGTTGGCCGGGCTGGAACGAGAATCGAATCGGCAGTACCATCTTCACTTTCACAAATTCGCCATTGCGCTGGCCAGGAGTCCAGTGGCCCGACGTTTGGCGCAGCACCCGCAGTACCTCTTCGTCGCAGCCATGCCCGAGGCCCCGCAAAATATGCGGCTTTTGCACCCGGCCGCTTTCGTCGACCACAAATGACGCAAATACCACTCCCTGCGTCTGACTGACCAGTGCTTCGTGCGGATACCGCACCAAGCGGTTGATGTCGGCTGGACCGCTGCCGTACGCGGGCATTGGCCGAGCATCGGTGTAAATGGTTTCGAGAGAAGCGGGAACTGCAGATTCGGGAGCCTCAATCCAACGTACAGGCGTAGCACCTTGGCCATAGTAGAGGCGCATGCCCGGGAGCGGTTGGCCTTGAGGCGCAGGCATTTCCAAGCGCATCGTGCGGCCAGTGGCTACCTGTAAGGGTTGTCCGGCGGCAGTGGCCCTCACCAGTACCATACCGGCAGTTTGCAGTGGTTCGGCATCAGTGGTAAGGGTGGTAAGATTAGTGAGTACCATCTCGGCGGGCGTATAGCACTCTTTTAGCTCCACCCACACTGGCCCCGTAGCCGGGTGCTGATTGGCATCTACCAGCGTGCCAGCCGCTAGCCGCAATACCGTGCCGGTACGCCCACGCACTTCCGCGGCTTTGGTGGGGTCTATCTGAAAATATTCGCTGGCTTTGCGCGTCAGGTCTAGCAACGTGGCTTCCCCAGGCGCGGGCGCAGTATTTAGTCCTGCCGGTGCTTGGCGCACGCTTCGGTACACAATAAGCGGAGCCTGTGGGCTGGTTCGCTTGTCGAGGCGGTGCCAATCGCGCCGAATAGGAGTGGTATCGACAGCCCCGACCGGATTTGCCAGCGAATCCAGATTAAGCGTGTCAGCAAGGGCAGGAGCAGCTTGCTCGGTGCGAGCGGGCTTATCGGGCTGGCAACCACTGACTGCGGCCAGCATATACGTACCTAAAAGATATAGACAAGGTGTCCGAAACGTGGGCATACCGCGAACTACGGGAAATTTTTACAAGAGCTGCTTACTTTTTGCATCTTTCTTATACCCATATGTAAAAAATAATTTCACCAACATATTTCAGTTAGGATTTCTACCGTTAGGATCTAGACCTATTGCTGCTTCACAATAAGCATTTGTTAGCCCTATACTTTGTTGTTGCTCTGTATTCAACGCTTGTAGCTCACTTTGTTGCAAGCAACAAAGTGAGCGTCACCCGCAAATTCCGACCTTTGCCGATACTATGCGTTTTCACCTGCTTCTGTTCCTGTGTGCTTCTGCCCTGCTAACGTCCTGTAGTCTCGATGATGAGTCGGGTCCGCGTGTTGACTTAGTTGGCGGGACCCGCTTTCTGTCCGCCAGCCGGACCGTTACCACTGCTGCTAACACGTCTGCCCTTGCCGATACATTCACGACCCGTGTTTTTGCCGAGAAACGAGATGATGGTGCCGAGCTAGATCGGCTAGTCATTACAGTAGAATACTCACCTAGCCCTTTTCCCTTTGTTTATCCGTCAACTGCTTTTAATTTAGATAGTCTATATAAGATTAAGTATCCAGTTGTATACCTCGATACGATGCTGACAGGGAAACAGCGTCAGTCTATAGCATTTCAATTTAAAGCAAACACCCGCACTACTTCTGGACGAGAGAAGTGGATTTTTGATGCTTATGATGCTGACAATAATAAAAACAGCCGCAGCTTCACCTTATCTTTACGCAACAGCGATTCACTCCGCGCTGCGACTTATCATAATTACACAGTCATATTGCCTGCCCCTACCACTCCTTATGCGCGCAACAGTATATCCTTATTGTCTGGCTTAACCCTACCACCCAATGCCTTGCGCAGGCGTATTGAAAATCAAGACCTTATTGATTTAGCGTATTTGCCGCTAGCTAATGGAGAGAGAGCCTTGGCATCTCCCAACGATCCTGAACTCATCCGCACCAACCGTCTGTTCAATCCAACCAACTGGTTGAGTCGCCGGACTACTTCAATGCGCAGCACCGACTTGGACTCCGCTCGCTTCGCTAGCACTGCTGACACCGCAGCATTCCGCTCTCTTTTTAGCAGCGGCGTAGTTCCAACAATTTCTACTCGCACTAATGCTTTAAGAGCTAGAGGTACTGGAAGAGTTTTAGCATTTCGAACTAGTGATAGTCCAGCTAGGTACGGACTCATCTTTATTCAATCCTTTCTCACTGCACCAACACCCGCCATCAAGATGCAGGTGCGCATCACGAAATAAAGAGGAAGCATCAGCACTTGACGCCTCCATAAGATAAAAGCCGACTTTCGTTTGAAAGTCGGCTTTTATCTTATGGAGGCAGTTATTGTCCCAAACTATTAGAACAGGAAGCCAGCCGTGATAGTGGTAGTGAAACGGTTAGCATCAACTACAACTTCGGGAGTATCCGCTAGGTTCGGCATAACATAGGGGTTGTAATAGCGCTTGGTTGTGTTATAAACTCCAGCTAGGTCCAAGAAGAAATTCTTCTGCCGTAAGCCTACTCCGCCGGTGTAGTAGTTCTGCGAACGGTCGCGGGTACTTGCTTTGTAAGGGTCACCGTAGCGCGCAAAGCCTGCTCGGAAACGGAATATATCGTAACGCAGTTCACCTCCTACCCGCAGGTTCACTGCCGATTGATACAAGTCCCTGACATCGTCGTTATCGGAGCTAAAGTCATAGACATTGTTTGCACCTTGGTCGCTGGTGTTGTCGTTGTTCAAGCGCGCTTGGCTATAATTCACGTACTCGACGTCGCCACTCAGAAAGCCATGCTTACCGATAACTACGGCAGCACCCCCTGATGCTCGGAAAGGAGAAGTCAACCTGTAGTCGAAGGCACCAGGGTCGGTAGCGGCATTACCAGAGGAATAGGTTTTGCCTTCTACTGTGATGGGGGTATCGTAAACCACATTCAAAGAAGAGGAATACGTTTCCGACAAGCTATGCAAGGTTGGTGTTTGCACCGAAGCCCCTACCCGCACAGCATCGTTGACCCGGTAAATAGCGCCGATTCGAGCATTGATTCCGCTTCCCCGAGTTTCCAATGCTTCGCGGTAAGTGAGGCTACCAAAGCTAGAGCCTCGTACGCTGGCATCAACCGGCGACGGATCAGTTGCCGTTAGTGTGCTTGTTGAGTTGAAGCGGGTACTTACAACACCAATAGCTCCTCCGATATAAAGCCGGTCGCGGTAGCTAGCACCGTACCCAATATCAAATTGAGTTTGAGAACCGGTAGTCAATACGGTTTCCTCCTGATTGAGCGCTCCATCCAGAGACCGGCCAAAATCAGTGCCTGGTACGTAACGTCCTTCTTGATCTTCATCGGTCAGAAACGCCTCATAAGCCAAGTCGTCAAAATCTGTAGACTGTCCCGCAGTTATTCCCCGATCGTAGTAGTTCAGAATATTGCTGCCGGCACCTGATGGCCCACCCGCAAAAGAACCCCGATATCGGAAGCTCTGATTGAAATCATTGATACGGTTCAGTCCTAAAGCGAGTGTACCACCTCTCCAAGGGTTACTATCACTGTCGGGGCGGCGGTTAGCGAAAGCAACGCCAAAGTTGGCGACGTGCACACTATTGCGA
Organism: Hymenobacter sp. YC55; assembly: GCF_029433095.1. Taxonomy (GTDB): domain Bacteria; phylum Bacteroidota; class Bacteroidia; order Cytophagales; family Hymenobacteraceae; genus Hymenobacter. The sequence continues at coordinate 431,000 of NZ_JARNTX010000002.1, read as the reverse complement.
CCATCAGAAGTAGTGGTACCAAACACTTGGCTATTGGCGTTTCCAATGCCAACTCCAGGCGTAAAGCTGACCTCGGAGCGTTGGAAAAGACCTAGGCCAGCAGGGTTCGTAACGAGGTTGCCTAAATCAGAACCGACGGCCACGTTAGCACCTCCGACTCCCAAAGAGCGAGCAGTACCAGAGGGTTGAGTTTGTGAAAAACGTAGTGCGTCCGTTGCGTATTGGGCAAAGCTGTGGCTAGCCGGGCTCAATAGAGCCACGGCAAGCCAATATTTCAAGTTTTTCATTTGAGGGAAGAGAAGGGGGCCGCTGTGGACCCATCACAAATCAGGTTCCGAACAAGGACTTATTAGTCGCGCCCACGGCCACGGCCACCACCGCCGCCGCCACTGTTACCGCCACCGCTATTGCTTCCGCCGCCACTCGAAGGGAATGACGAAGAACTGCGCGATGGTTCGGAGTAAGAACGCTGAGGCGCCTCATACGTGCGGGTAGGCTGCTGATAGGTTTGTTGAGGAGCCTCATACGTCCGCTGACGACGAACTGGCTGCTCAGCAGTCTGGCCACCACTGCTCTGGTTGGTATTCAGTTCGCTGAATCGAGTCCGGCGTGGCTGCGAGTACTGTGGCTGCGTGGACTGCTGGATAGAGCCGTCGTTCACGTTGCCAATAGCTTCGGTTGCCCGACGACGCCCCCGGCTCTCGTACGAAGGCTGCGCAATAGTGCCTCCGTTGTTGATCTGCTCGTTGGTATTTACGCTCTGATTGTATCTGCCAGCACGACCAGTGACTTGCGGATCCGTCGTAGTGCCAGCCGAACGCCCACCAGTAGTTACTTCCGATGGCACACCGCCTAGAGTACCAGCGTCAGCTGAGCGCGAACGGCCCCGACCTGATGGTTGAACCGTACCCCCGTTGTCTGGAACACCGCCCATAGAACTACGTCCGCCTGTAGGGGCAGCGACACCACCTTCGCTAATTGCGCGGCTGCGCGAGCCAGTAACATTGCCGGTTCCTACGCTAGTGCGGCCAGCGGTGCCTGCTTCTGCGCTACGACCATTGCGGGCCCCATAGCGCACATTACGCGACGAGCCTACACCAGTACCATAGTAGTTGTTAACGTTATAGTAGTTGTTGTACCCGCCGTAGCCACCGTAGCCATACCCATAACCGCCGCCATATCCATACCCGTAATAGTTGTCGAAGAGGCTGTAGCCACGGCCGTAGCGCCAGGGGTTGTAGCCCCAGCCCCATGGCCTGCCGAAGCCAATATTAATATTGACGTAGCTGCCAAGTCCACCATACCCATAACCATAGGGGCTATAGAAGGGGTCGTAAAAAGCACTGCCGTAGTAGGGTGAGCCGCCGTACCAGAAGGGGTCAGCGTACACGAAGTCGTTGTAGCCGTAGCCGAAGCCGCGGTAGTAAGGCTGGTGGAAACGACGGATGCGCGAGGAATACGCATAGTCGTCATCGTAGTATTCTGTCGACTCGGTTACAGTAGAACTTTGCCTACCGTCGGCGGCATAGTCCGGATTAGAAATTTCGTCGCCCGACTCGGCTTCTGTAGCAGGCGCGGTGTTAGCCACCGACGCCGTAGCATTTTGCGTAGTACGATCCTGAGACGAATAATAAACGCCATCGTTCTCCGTAGTGGAGAGGGCGCTAGTACCAGCACATCCACCCAACGTAAGCAGGGCCAAGGCGGGCAATAAAGATGGGAGGAGATTTTTCATGGCTGCTTGCTTGAATAGGAAGGCGGGCGAAGGAAAGAGCAAGTGAAGCGACGAAAGGTTGTTTGGGGTAGCAAACATTCCATCAGGTCAGGCTTCAGTTTATTTATTAACGTAATTTGGCAGCGAAACGGTGCCGTTTTGGATATGACAAATTTTAGGCCAAATCGGAACTTTTCTACTTGACCAAAGATACCCTAAAACATGAGCAAAGGTTTGCCCAAACGGAGTGAAGATTACTCGCTGTGGTACAATGAGTTGGTAAAGCGTGCAGGCCTTGCCGAAAACTCCGCAGTGCGAGGCTGCATGGTCATCAAACCCTATGGCTACGCCATCTGGGAAAAGATGCAGCGCACCCTCGACGATATGTTTAAGCGCACCGGCCATCAGAACGCATATTTTCCGCTTTTTGTCCCCAAAAGCTTATTTGAAGCGGAAGAGAAAAACGCCGAAGGATTTGCCAAAGAATGCGCCGTCGTAACGCACTACCGCCTCCAAACCGACCCCGACAATCCGGGTAAGCTGCGCGTCGACCCCAATGCCCGCCTAGAGGAAGAACTGATTGTGCGCCCTACCTCGGAAGCCATCATTTGGAGCACCTACAAAAACTGGATTCAAAGCTACCGCGACCTGCCGCTGCTCATCAATCAGTGGGCCAACGTGGTGCGCTGGGAAATGCGCACCCGCCTGTTCTTGCGTACCGCCGAGTTTTTGTGGCAGGAAGGCCATACAGCCCATGCCACCGCTGAGGAAGCCGTAGCCGAAACCCGCCAGATGCTGGAGGTGTATGCTCAGTTTGCCGAGGAGTGGATGGCGCTGCCCGTAGTAAAGGGGGTAAAAACCGAAAACGAACGATTTGCTGGCGCCTTGGACACCTACTGCATTGAAGGCTTGATGCAAGACGGCAAGGCCCTCCAGGCAGGCACTTCTCACTTCCTAGGACAGAACTTTGCTAAGGCATTTGATGTGCAGTTCACTAACAAGGAAGGCGCATTAGAGCACGTGTGGGGCACGAGCTGGGGCGTAAGTACCCGCCTGATGGGCGCCTTGGTTATGGCCCATTCCGATGACGAAGGTTTGGTGCTCCCGCCCAAGTTGGCTCCTATTCAGGTGGTGATTGTGCCCATCTATAAAACGGGCCAGCTTGATGAACTGCTCGAGCGCATTCGGCCCATGCAAATGGGCTTGATTGACCGTGGCATATCGGTGAAGGTAGATGACCGGGATACCGAACGCCCTGGCTTTAAATTCGCGGAGTGGGAATTGAAAGGTGTGCCGGTGCGCCTCGCCGTGGGCATGCGCGACTTAGAGAACGGTACGGTAGAGGTAGCTCGCCGCGACACCAAGGAAAAAATGAATATGCCGCTGGCCGACATCGTGAACAATGTGGCCTCGTTGCTCGATGATATTCAAACGAGCATCTACCAAAAGGCCTTGAAGTTCCGCGAAACGCATACCCACCGCGTCGATACATACGAGGAATTCAAGCAGGCTCTAGAAGGAGAAGGCGGCTTTGTGGTAGCGCATTGGGATGGCACCTCCGAAACCGAGGAACGCATCAAAGAGGAAACCAAAGCTACTATTCGTTGCGTGGCTCTCGCCGAACCCGACGAAGACGGGGTAGACATGCTAACGGGCAAACCTTCGAAGCGCCGCGTACACTTTGCACGCGCCTACTAAGCTTCTGCTGCTTGCAACTGTATCAGAAAGCCCCGCTACACCGTTTGTAGCGGGGCTTTCTACTGGTAGCTAGCCCAACACTATTGTGCAGCGGTTATGGCCGTAGCTAGCTCTTCATCCGATAAGTTGTCGAACCAGTCTTTCCCTAACTCAAGGCGCACCGTTTGGGCTCCTCCACTAGGTGTGCATACGACTGGCACGCCACCAGCATCTGTTTCGCTGAGTTTGGTGGCTTCTGCGGCCACACTACTATCTACTCCAGCATAGGCTTGCACGCAGGTCCAGGTGGTATTGTGTTGGTCGGTTACTTCGCGTTGGTTCATCATAGGCTTCCCTACGCACCGCGAGAGCGAAAGTCAGCAAGGCTGCTAGAATATTTCTCTCAGCAATAGCGACCCGCTTCGGTTCTTGCCATCCATTGTTGCCTGTGGCATAAGTCGTGAAGGCCAAAGCGTTTTGCCTCTGCTTACCAATACGTTCTGCGCAATCTTTCTGCGTATCTTTTCACCTCCAACCACTTACTGCTATGGAACTGCTTATGTGGACCCGCTTGCCATTGCCTATGGACTGGCTTACTATTGCCTTGCTGCTGCTGTTCGGCCTGCTGTTTCTGGTGGCTGAGGTTATCTTTATTCCGGGCACTACAGTGGTCGGCCTGATCGGTTTTGCACTGCTAGCGGCCGGTGTTTGGTTCGGCTACAGAGACTTAGGTTCGGACACCGGCCATATCCTGCTTATATCCTCGTTGGCTGCCACGGGTGTGCTCGTATACATTGGCTTGCGACCGAGAAACATAAGCCGCGTTGCCCTCAACGATGTTAACAATTCTCATGTGCGAGATGTGCGGCTACCAGATGTACTACCCGGAACCGTTGGTCGAGCGCTGTCGGCGTTGCGGCCAGCAGGCACGGTATTGTTTGAAGATAACCGGCGGGAGGTAACCACCCGCGGCGAATTTGTACCAGCAGGAACAGAGGTTCGTGTGCTGCGCATCGAGCAAAATCGAATTGTGGTGGAAAGTGTAGCATAAGCTTTAGCTTAGCCTCACTACACTTCAGCTGTAACGTCATAAAGGGTTTACCCCACTTAGGGAGCATACTCCAAAGCTTGCCAAACATCTTTCTTGCTCGGAACTAGCTGAGCAAGGCTACTCTATACCAGATGAACTTTCCCATTTTCCCGCTCATCATTGGGGCCATCGTTCTGTTGGTTTTCCTCTACTTCTTCCCCATCAGCCTCTGGATTACGGCGCTGTTTTCGGGGGTGAACGTAAGCTTATTTCAGCTGGCGTTCATGCGGGTTCGGAAAGTGCCGCCCTCCCTCATTGTCAATTCCATGATAACGAGCACCAAGGCGGGCTTGGCGCTGACGGCCAATGAACTAGAAACGCACTACCTGGCCGGCGGCAATGTACCTAGTGTTATAAAAGCGTTGATTTCAGCTGACAAAGCCAACATTCCGCTGACTTTCAAACAAGCCACGGCTATTGATTTGGCCGGGCGCGACGTATTCGAGGCCGTCACGACGAGCGTTAATCCTAAGGTGATAAATACGCCCAACGTGGCCGCTGTGGCGCAGGATGGCATCCAGCTCATTGCCAAAGCGCGCGTAACGGTGCGCGCCAACATCACGCAACTGGTAGGCGGCGCTGGCGAAGAAACCATCTTGGCCAGGGTAGGCGAAGGCATTGTGACCAGCATTGGCTCGTCGAAGTCGCACAAGGAGGTACTCGAAAACCCCGACAAGATTTCGAAGCTCGTACTCAGCAAAGGCCTTGATGCTGGCACTGCCTTCGAAATCCTCTCTATTGACATTGCCGATATCGACATCGGAGAAAACATTGGGGCCAAGCTCCAAATAGACCAAGCCACCGCCGACTTGAAGGTGGCCGAAGCGAAAGCCGAAGAACGCCGCGCCATGGCTGTGGCCATAGAGCAAGAGAACCGCGCCAAAACGCAGGATGCCAAAGCCCGTGTAGTAGAGGCCGAAGCTGAGATTCCGAAGGCCATGGCCGAAGCTTTCCGTTCCGGCAACCTCGGCATCATGGACTACTACAAGATGCGCAACATCCAGTCCGATACCGACATGCGCGACTCTATTGCCAACCCCGGCAACCAGAGTGGCAGCAGCAAGCCCGGCCGCGACGAGACGCGGCTGTCGTAACGTAGCTCAAGTTGCTAGCAGCACGACCCATTACAAAAACCAACACGAGGTAGCGCCGCAAAGCGGTATACAAGGCCGATTTATATTCGTCTCCAATAAGAAAAAGCCTCCTGAGCAATGCACAGGAGGCTTTTTCTTTTGAATTGCAACACCGAGGGGTGCCTTACTTCTTGGTAATTCGGAACTCAACGCGTCGGTTAAGCTTGCGGGTTTCCTCTTGCTCGTTGCTGGCAATTGGCTTGGTATCGCCGAAGCCTTCGGTTGTGATACGGCTGCTAGAAATGCCCTTTGAAACAAGATACTTCTTTACCTCATTTACACGGTCCTGGCTTAGCTTAAGATTGAGGGCCGGGTCGCCTTGGTTGTCGGTGTGGCCTTCAATCTTGATTTCGACAGTGGTATATTCCTTTAGCGTACGGATCAAGCGCTGCAGCTCCGGGTAAGAGTTCTCGCGCAGATAGTACTTGCTCTGAGAGAAGAAAATATTGTTCAGCTTGATGGTCTGGCCCACAGCAAAGGGCACCAGATACAAATCCTGCTTCACCTCGGAGTAGTTCTGGCGGTCCGTCACGTCGAGGTTGTCGGATTCGGCAAGGTAGTTCGGCGATTCGGCGCGGTAACCGTAGTGCACTCCCGAAGGCAGCACAATGGTATAGGAGCCATCGACGGGGCTAGTTTCGGCCACGCCTATTTCCTCGCCCGTAAGCAGGTTTTCGTAGCGAATAGTAGCAGTTACGGGCTTTTTGGTTGCCGCGTCAAGCACCTGCCCCCGCACCAGCGTTACCACCTCGGGCTTGAACTGAGGCGTCAGGTTGATGCGGAAGATGTCCTTGGAATTGCCGGTTCCGTTGCGCGCCGACACCAGGTAAGCCTCCTCCCCTGCTGCCGACACCACATAGTAAGCATCGAAGTCTGGTGAGTTTACGCTGGGGCCCAGGTTGCGAGGCTTGGTCCAATTGGTCCAGCTGTCGTCAAGGCGCTTGGAGTAGAAGATGTCACTCTTGCCGTAGCCGCCGTGGCCTTCCGACGCAAAATAAAGCGTCTTGCCATCGGCCGCCAGAAAAGGAGCAAACTCCGGTTTTTTGGTATTGATGCTGGCTCCAAGGTTGATGGGGCGGCCCCAGGTTTTGCCGTCGGGCTTACGGAGCGTCACGTAGATATCTTGCTCGCCTTGGCCATCCTTGCGTTGCACGGCCATGAGCAACACTTTGCCAGAAGTACCCAGGAAATAATCTACGTTTTCGGGGTCGTCGTTATAGAAGTCGTCGATTAATATCTTCTGTGGCTTGCTCCAGCCCGTTTTGGTTCGTCTAGACAAACTCAACCCTTTGGGGTCCAAAGAGCCATCCTCGTTGTAGACATTGATGAGCACGGCCGAATTTCCATCCGACGACACCGAAGCCAGACCGTTGGGGCCAGGGGTATTGATGGGGGCACCAATGTTTTTGGCTGGGTTCCAGGAATTGTTTTTGGAGTTAACCTGCGTCGAGTACCACACGTCCTGCACGTCGTTGGCGCCGCCTACGTTTTGCGGGCTTTCCTGCCGGGCAAAGAACAGTGTGCGACCATCGGGCGAAATTACGGGGTGCGTATCAACGTACTTGGAGTTAACGTTGGGGCCCAGGTTCACCATGGCCGAATCAAACTTCACGCTTTCGGCTTCTCCCTTAAACTCCTTTTTCACCATGGTTTCCGCCACGTCGGCAATGCCGATGGCGTCGATTTGGTTTACCCCATTCACGGCCTTGGTGTTCATGGTCACCACCACCCCGATAGTACGATAAGTACCCGGCGAAAATGTGATTTGCAAAGAACGGAACTGCTCCGGAATCGGGCCGGGGCTTTCGTTTTGGTAGACCTCGTGCTTCATGCCTCGGGTATCAACCAACTCGATTTTGGATACCGACCCCGGATTGAAGTTTTCCACTACCGTGACCTGCTTGGCAACAAGCGACTTACCGAAGCGCACCTCAATGAATTCGTTGTTACTTTCCTTTCTCGGAATCCAAGCTTCGTTGCTGACCTGACCTAATGGCTGCGCATTGGGCTCGCCCAATACTTTCTCTGGTGAGAAGTCTTCTTTCCCTTCTGCTTTCTGCGATGATACGGCTACCACTTTGCCCGCCCAAACAGCGTGCTGTGCCTGTACGCCCCCAGAAACTCCTCCTATTATCCCCACCAACAGCAATACATTCTTTATTCTCATAAGCTGACTGGCAAAACAATAGCCCGTGTCCACGTCTAGATCCTGAAGATAATTGGAGCTAAAAAGACGTTGGAGAGAGCCGCGAAGTTTCTATTATAAATTTAAGCGAGGACAAAGGTAGTGATAGAGGATGCTACACCATGTAAATTTTGACTAATATCCGATTCTACTCGACGGTTGCTGTACTAAGGGGGCTGAAGTAACTTGCTTGTCTTCACCTGATAGATATCTTCTGCACCGCACTGGCATTGATTTGCTATGCTAAGTTGGCAATTGTACCTTATGAAGGTAAACTCCACTGATGTAAGTGCACCTGCTGAAGCAGCAAAAGGGAGCAGACCATCTCGCGCTCTGCAAGTCTGTACCATGCTCGGCATCTCCCTAATTTTATACGTTTGCCGCCAGTAGCGTACGGGCGCAGCACCTTACGGATATTGGTAGTATGCAGCTGCTGGCGCACACCGCTATTACCCCTTTCGGCTTGCTATTACGGCTCTCGTTTCAGCTGGCTGGGTCGGGTGGGCGTAAGCAGCCGAACAACGCGCTTGGCTACCTGCCTCTATCCAACCAGCAACTCCGCTACCCGCTCCAGAGCAAGTATATAGTAGATGTAAGCAATACACGAGCGGAGCAGGTAACTTGGCTATAGCGCCTTTCGGGAAAGTCTCGCTTTGCTGCGACACTTATTGGTGTTGCCAGGCTAGGGTTTTCATTGCTAGCAGCTAAGCCCCGAAGCCGATACGCTTCCCAACTTAGGCTACCGCCAGCGCGAATAGACACTCGCCAAGAACTGCAGTTTGGTGGCAGGTAAGTGTAAGCGGTGCAATTATTCGAGTATTAGGAGTGTAGCTGTGCCTACGCTCCTAATTGTTTAGTTGCTAGGCAGCTGTGAATTGAAATGAGTGCGCATAATACCATCTACCTTCTCCTTGGTCAGAGGCTTATTGAGGAGGCCGGCAATAGGAAGCTTTTCCAGACGACTAACATCCTGCGGGTGCAAGGAGGTGGTTAGCATCACGATAATTATAGCTTGCTTCTGAAGCCGCGGCAATTGGTCGAAAGCTTCTAGAAACTCGAAGCCGTTCATGACGGGCATCTTGACATCCAGCAAGACCAATATGGGTTGCTCTTCGCTTGCATTTTCGCTGTGGAGCTGCAACTGTTGCAAGGCTTCCGCACCGTTGAGCGCTACTACTAGCTTATCCGTCACGTTTAGGCGCTTCAGGAGCAGTTGATTTAAATAGTTGGTCGTCTGGTCGTCGTCGACTAACAAGACACAGCTAAGTTTCGGCATGAGTGGATTTTCTCTATAAAATGATTCGCCTCGTTGCTAGTAGGGGCTATATGGGTGCTCTTGAATTCTTTGGCCAGAGCAGCGCAACCTCGAGAACAGCAAATCTCAGAGCTCCGCTTTTTAACTATTATGCTTCGTTCGCCTTCGTATCAACTGGTTTCCACTTCTTCTTGTTGCTCGTTTACCTTCGTAAGTAGACTTTGAATGTGGAGCCCACATCCACTTGGCTTTCTACCTCAATCCGGCCCCCGGCGTTTTCCACTATCTTCTTGACGATATAAAGCCCCATGCCGCTGCCCTCTACATGGTCGTGCAGCCGCTCGAACATGGCAAATAGCTTCTCTTTGTTGGTTAGCCGCATACCAAGGCCGTTGTCTTGTACTTGCAGGATGGCATACTCGCCGTCTGGCCGACACTGAATCCGCACGTTCGGCACCCGCTCCGGCGAGCGGTACTTTACCGCGTTGCTGAGCAAGTTGTAGATAATGCTGCGCAGGTTTTTTTCTGTAAAAGACAGCACAGGCAATTCTCGCACATCCACATGAAAATCAGCACCGGCATCGTTGATTTGTGGCAGCAAATCCAGGCGAACTTCCTCTATAAGTCGGTCTAGATTAACAGAATCCGCAGGTAAGCCGCTTTCCTTCTGTAGCTTGGTAATGGTTGTTAGGTGCTCAATGGTGCGCTTGAACCGATCCACCGATTCTTGCATCATATTCATGATGGGGCGCACCTCTTGCCCTTTGTCCGGCAGCTCCTGCAGCAACGCTTGCAGGAGCCCTTCGATATTTGTGATAGGCGCCTTCAAATCATGAGAGGCGGTATAGATGAAGTTGTCTAGGTCGGCGTTGGCGCGGGTGAGCTGCGTATTGTTTTCCTGCAACTGCCGCTGAGCCAAGTCGATACGTTCCAGATCCATCTTGTGCTGATGGATATCGGTACATGTACCAATCCACTCGATAATTTGGCCTTGCGGGTTAAGAGAAGGCAATGCTCGACTAAGCATCCAGCGGTAGGCACCATCACTGCCTCGCAGACGAAACTCTGCTTCAAACACTTCCCCGGTGCGTAAGCAGTGCTGCCAACGTTCATCGGCTATTACAGCATCGTGGGGGTGCTGGTATGGTTTCCACTGGTATTGCTCGGTATGGCTAGCTGCTTGCCCCGTGTAGTCAAACCAACGGCGGTTGAAATAAGTGGTTATTCCATCTGTATTAGCCGTCCAGGCAATCTGAGGAATACCTTCCAACATTCGGTTGGCCTCAGCCGCCGATTGCTCGACTATCAAGCGGGCGGCCTCTTGTAGCTTCAGCTCCTTGTTCTTACGGTCGATTACCGCATTCTGCTCGGTAACAAGCGCCTGAATAATTCGGATTTCTCGCTCCGCAGAAAGGTCGGTCAAGATAACGGCTACCACCGAGGCCTCGTTGAAAGTCAACACTTTCAACGACAACGAAAGGGGACGTAATGCGCCATCTTTGATTTGCAACGGCAGTTCGCCCTTACCATGACCCGTCCAGCTCTGTGCCAGCAGCGCACTCCAATAGGCTTGAAAGCTTGCCGGCACGAAGTTCGCAAACGAAGCTCCCATCACTTCTTCTAACCCGCGTTGCAGCCAACCCGCTAAGCAGGCATTACAGTACAAGATGGTACCGTCGTGGTTAAGCAGCATGGCTCCCTCATTCATCTGCTCGATGAGGGTGCGGTAGCCTTCGTCGGCGCCTTGCAGCGTGAAAATACGCGGACCGTCAGGGCTTTGAATAGCCAAGGCGTCGACAGCGCCCGTACGCACGGCATAGATAAGATCTTCGGCTTCTTGCAGCCGATGACGCAGGTCCTCGTTTTCACGAGCCAGGTCCAGCGAAGAAGACGAAGTAGAATCAGCCATTGGTAGGGTCAGGGTCGCTAGGCGGAAGCGGGGGCAGCCCCAAGGCCGTTAGTACCCGCGCCCGGTCCGACAGGTCGCCGACCAACCGCCGGACAAGGCCAGGACGTTTTTTTATGAGGGTTGGAATACCAATAAGCTGTTCTCCCTGTGCCAACTCGGGCTGCTGGTAGATGTCTACAATCAGCAGTTCGTGCCGGCCTTTCAGGTATAACTCGCAAATTTCTTTGATGTTGCGAACGGCTCGCGTTGAGTTGGGTGTAGCACCGGTAATGTAGAGATGCAGCACGTATTCAGCCCCACTTTCCGGTGGCTTTTCATTTTCCTCCATACTAATGCGCAACCTTGTCTCCCGCAGGCCTTATGTCAAGCCCTACCAGCACCCGTTCTTCGTTCGAGAGGTCACCAATAATTTTGCGAATAGGCACGGGGACTTTCCGCACCAGTGTTGGGATGGCCAAAATCTGGTCGCCTTCGGCCAACTGTGGGTTTACGAGCAAGTCGATTACCTCTAGTTGATAGCGACCTTGCAAGTGTTGTGCGCAGTACTTTTTCAGGTTGGCTATGGCCGCTACCGATTTCGCGGTTTGGCCGGCTACGTACAGGCGCAGTTGCCAATACTCTTCGTTTTGACCTTGCTCGGGGGTGGCTGATTCAGTATCCATAAGAAGGTCTAGGTAATAGGTTGTTGGCTAGCCGGCTTCTGCTCGCCAGCAGCGGATGAGGCAGAAGATGGCTTCGCTTTGGCAGTCGATTGCTGGCGGTCTTGCTCTTGACTGTTGATCTGCCGAAATTCTTCTTCTACCGATTCAAACTCGGTGCGCAGGTTGGCAATAGTGGCCTCCAGCACCCGCCGACGGCGCTCCAACTCACGGTCTTTGCGCTCCAGCTCCTGCTGCGCGGCCACAGCCTGTGCTTGCTCTTGCAATTGCCGCGCTAGGCGGCTGGCTCCCGTCACGATGCCGGTTGGCCCCACCACTACATCCAACAACTGAATGCCTTGGTCGGTGATGATGAACTCCCGCACTTGGTTGGAATGCGCCATTCCCCGCGACTTCAAAATGCTTAGCCCGCGGTTCCGTTCGCCTACCCCTTCCAAGTCCCGTACACTAATCCAGGTGTCTACCAACGAAGAAACTCCTTCCTCAGTGGTGTCCATTTGCAGGCTACCGCTAATCAGAGAAGTGAACAAGGCCGTAATTCCGTTGACTTTCAGAAAATCGATGAGGCGCGTGAGCATGCTCCGTACCTCTCCCACGTTGCCTACATTGATGAGGTTGCTGATCGGGTCGATGACGACGGCGGTGGGTTTGAACTCGGCCACCAACTTATGAATTGTGACCAGGTGCCGCTCCAACCCATTAAGCGTAGGCCGGGAAGCTTCGATTAGCAATCGGCCGGCCTCGATGTGCGACCACAGATCAATACTAACCGAGTGCATATTGCGCACCAGCTGCTGCGGCGACTCCTCGAAAGCAAAGTAGAGGCAACGCCCGTCATGACGGCAGATTTCCTGTGCAAATGCCGCCGCCAAAGTAGTTTTGGCGGTGCCAGCCGTACCCGTCAGCAGAATGCTGCTGCCTTCGTAGAACCCTTTGCGCCCGAACATCTCATCGAGTGCGGGAATGCCCGTTGATACAATTCGGTCGGAAACCGCGTGCTCGAGCTTGAGCGACGTGACCGGCAAAACAGAAATGCCACTCTCGGTAATTAAGTACGGATACTCGTTGGTGCCATGGGTGCTACCACGGTACTTCACGATGCGCAACCGGCGCGTAGTGATTTGGTCGATAACCCGGTTATCGAGTAGAATAACGCAGTCTGATACGTATTCTTCCAATCCTTGCCGGGTGAGAGAGCCTTCGCCGCGCTCAGCCGTAATGATGGTTGTCACGCCTTTGTCTTTCAGCCAACGAAACAACCGCCGAATCTCGGAACGCAGTATTGCTTGGTTGGGAAAGCCAGAGAAGAGCGACTCGATGGTATCGAGTACTACGCGCTTGGCGCCGATAGTGTCAATAGCATAGCCCAAACGGATAAACAACCCATCCAAGTCGTACTCGCCCGTTTCCTCTATCTCCGAGCGGTCGACGTGAACGTGGTCAACGCGCAATAGTTTTTGCGCTTGCAAAGCAGGCAAATCGAAGCCGAGCGAGGTTACGTTGGCGGCCAGTTCTTCGGCCGTCTCTTCGAACGCCATCAGCACGCCAGGCTCATTATAGTTGAGCGCACCGCGCACCAAAAACTCGATTCCCATAAGAGTTTTGCCGCAGCCAGCACTACCACAAATCAGAGTGGGGCGTCCTTTAGGCAGTCCTCCTTCTGTAATCTCATCAAGCCCTATAATACCCGTTGGGGCCTTCGGAAGCGTGACAATCGTAGAGGAAACAGCAGGATTTTCTTGCATAAAGAGAAAATATAGCGGCCCACAACAAGCGCTGTGAGTAACGGTAGTACGTAAGTTGGCGGGGTTCAGACAAGTTGTTCAACTCCCATTAGCATTATACCGCTCGTCTGGTACGCGAAGGTACAACCTTGTTGCGTACCTGTCCCCAGCCCATGCCTATCAGGCTAAGACAAAATAAGAACTAGCATCTGGCCCTCGGAGCCACCTACAGATAAAGAACTGGTATTAAGGCTGAAGTGAAAAACTACGCGTAACCGAGTTGTAAGGACCAGGAATCAGTTTGCCGCTGCTATCTACTAGCTCGAGCTTCACCGTGTTTTCACCCATGGGCAAACCTTCCATCATGTAAGGTGCCCATTGATCGAGCATAAACTCGTTGCCATTGATAGTAGCGCGCACTTGAGTGCCGCCTGGCTCTATGGTAGTATTAACGAGGTAGAAATCCAGCATCACCTTTTGGGTGTCTTTGCCGGTGTACACGTCTTTAGGACGGCTATAGAAAAGGTGCGGCGCTTTCAGGTCGAAGGCCGGGGTGCCAGGAGCAACATTGCCGACCGTAACGAGGCGCAAGTCGTACGCGCCGCGGTGCTTGAGGCTCTCGTGGTACGAGCGCGAGAGGAAGGACAGTACCACATGCTGCCCATCCACTATGTTTTTGGTGAAGCCCGTTTCGTAGTGGGCTGTATAAGGCTCGTTGTCAACGATGTTGTGGATGTGCTGTCCCTTCATGGAGTTAGCCATTTCCTCGGAGTGCATCCCGCCACTCATTTTGGTTAGGAGGAAGTTGGTTATCTCGTATTTGAAAGGTACTGCCCCGCTTGGTACTGTAGAGCCGGCAGCTGGTGTGCTCAGGCGCAGTTGCGCCGTTGGAAATTTAGGTGAGTCGAAGAAAGGCGTTAGGCGCAGCCCGTTTTTCTCGATGCTCCCGGTAGCACTAGAAGGCACCGAATTGGTGGTAGTAACCGAAGTCGCTTCGGTTACTTGCTTGGCCGCGTCGCAAGCAGCTAGTCCCAATAAAAGAAGAGAACTTACAAGTCGAGTAGAAATTTGCATAGAAAAGAATTTAAGAGAAGAATCAAGAATTGGCTTGTTAGGGTAAAGCTTGAAGAACTGACGGCATCCAAACGACGTTCGTTTTTTGAGTACCTTGCGCAACACGCATTCATTGTTCAAAAGTATAGTGATTTTCCAAGATGGCAGACAAATTGCTGGAAGAAATTCCCTCCCTCGACCTCGCGGACTTTCGCTCCGGTGACCCGGAGCGTAAAGCTCGCTTTGTACAGCAACTCGGCGAAGCCTACCAAAACATCGGCTTTGTGGCGCTCAAGAACCACGGCCTATCCGAAGAGCAGACCCAAGCGCTTTATGCTGACGTAAAAGCCTTTTTCTCACTACCTGACGAGCGTAAGCAGCGCTACGAGTACCCAGAACTGGCGGGCCAGCGTGGCTACATCAGCAAAGGCAAAGAGCACGCCAAAGGTCGCAATACCGGCGACCTGAAGGAGTTTTATCACGTCGGCCAGGAAGTGGAAGACACCGACGACCCCATCGGGAAAGAGTACCCGGCCAATATTTGGCCCGAGGAAGTGCCAACTTTCCAAAAAAGCACTTTTACCACTTACCGCACGCTGGAAGCAGCCGGTAAAGATGTGCTTCGTGCCATTGCCCTGTACCTGAACCTGCCCGAAAATTACTTCGACGACAAGGTGCGCAACGGCAACAGCATTCTGCGTCCGATTCACTACTTCCCCATCGAAAACCCGGATGCGGTACCGGCCGATGCCGTTCGGGCCGCCGAGCACGGCGACATCAACCTGATTACGCTGCTGATGGGTGCCAGCGCCGACGGCCTCCAAGTGAAGCGCCGCGACGACAAGTGGATTCCTATTACTGCTCTCCCCGACCAGATTGTGGTGAACGTGGGCGACATGTTGCAGCGCCTCACCAATGGCGTGTTGAAAAGCACCATTCACCGCGTAGTGAACCCACCTCGCGAGAAGATGAATTCTTCGCGCTTCTCGGTGCCGTTCTTCATGCACCCTCGCTCGGAGATGAGCCTTGCCGCTCTCGAAAGCTGCGTTACTCCCGATAACCCGAAAAAGGAAGCCGACATTACAGCTGGCGAATTCCTGAATGAGCGTTTGATTGAACTAGGCCTGAAGAAAAAGTAATCTTCAGCATTAAATCACTTGTTTGCTTTTAAAGCAGACTCGTACTGAAAAGAGTACCCGCTGACGTTATGCCGGCGGGTATTTCTTTTCAAGAGCAAATATGGCTTCAGCGGCTACTGTTTGGGAGGAATAGCCTAGGTGCTATTCAGCTTTATAACCTGGGAGTATGCATAGCTAACCCTTGCTCCCACATAGGCTAACTAAGCGCATTGGCTATGTCTTTTTAGACCTTGTTCTACCCTTGAGGTTAGATAAATAAGTGGATCTACTGTTGCTAGAAAACAAGTAGATCTTGGAAATAGACAGCACTTTTTTCGCGTACTTACCAATACTAACCCGGCTAAGCAACTCGAAACGACCACCCGAAACCGCCATTCCACTAGTGCTTTCCACGCCGCCCGCGCCGCCACCTGCCGAAGTAAAGCTTAGTCCGCCACCAGGACGTAAGCTACGCACTCGTCGGGTACGCGGCATTATTTTCCTGAAGGACGTCGCTGCCTTGGCCTGTACTGCTTTCGGTGGGCCACAGGCTCACACCGCCATGATGCTCCGCCTGCTCGTAGACAAGCGCCGGTACCTGACTTCGGCCGAGCTACTAGAAATTATGGCGCTTTGCCAACTTCTACCTGGCCCTACTTCCACCCAGACCATTACGGCCATTGGCTTCCGCTTGGGTGGCCCCAACCTGGCGTACCTCACGCTATTCGTCTGGATGCTGCCCGCCGTCACCATTATGACGGCGGCAGGCATGGCCATGAGCTACCTCGACAAAGAGCAGGTGGCCGGGCTAGTGCAGTACATTCAGCCTATTGCGGTGGGGTTTGTCGCTTACTCGGCTTATAAGATTGCCGAGAAGGTTATTCATACGAAGACCTCCGTGGCCTTGATGGTAGCTGCGGCCTTGCTGGCCTACCGTTTTCAACTCCCAACGGTGCTTCCCCTGCTGCTGTTAGGTGGTGGGTTAGTTACTACCTTCCGCTACCGCAAGCTCACGCCAGTGGTTGATAAACAGCCACTGCGTATTGAATGGGCCAATTTTATCTTGTGGATAGGCGTTTTGATCGGCGCAGCCGTACTGGGTCACTACACACGAGAGTTGCCAGTATTGCTCTTCGAAAACTTCTACCGCAACGGCTCCTTGGTGTTTGGAGGCGGACAAGTACTAGCGCCCTTGCTGTTTGCCGAATTTGTGGAGTTCAAGCATTACCTCACGCCACCCGAGTTTCTTTCTGGATACGGTTTAACCCAAGCATTGCCTGGGCCTAATTTTGCTTTTGCTTCCTATATCGGGGCGCTGTCCATGCGTGAATATGGGCTCGGCGGCCAAATACTCGGGGGGCTGGTAGCGGCGGCTGGCATCTTTATGCCGGGCACTCTTCTTATCTTCTTCCTGATTCGTTTCTGGGACCAGCTCAAGCAGTACCGCGTCGTGAAGGCGTCTTTGGAAGGCGTGAATGCCGTATCAGCTGGTTTGGTATGCGCAGCTGTATTTCTTCTCTACCATCCCCTTCCCGATACCCCTATCAATTTAGGGCTGATTGGTGCTACGTTTATGGTACTGCTTTGGGAAAAAGTACCTTCCTATTTGATAGTAGTAGCAGGTTTGCTGGCGGGCGCGGTATTCAATTAGCAAGAACCACGTAAAGCAAAGGCCCTCGCTGCAATTTTGTAGCGAGGGCCTTTGCTTTACGTGGTTTAGAAACCTACTCTTGCACCACCAGATGTTCTGGCAGCTGCATCAGGTAGTCGCCATAGCCGCTCTTACGTAGCGGCTCTGCTATCTTGCGAAGTTGCGCGGCATCAATAAACCCTTGACGGTAAGCAGCTTCCTCTATGGAGCCCACTTTTAGTCCTTGGCGCTGCTCTAGTACCCGCACAAATTCACCGGCTTGCATAAGGCTTTCAAACGTGCCCGTGTCGAGCCAAGCAGTGCCCCGGCCGAGAATACCTACTTTCAGTTTGCCACGGCGCAGATACTCTTGGTTCACGTCCGTGATTTCGTATTCACCGCGTGGGCTTGGCTTCAAGTCGCGGGCTATCTGAATAACGTCGTTGTCGTAGAAATAAAGGCCCGGAACCGCATAGTTGCTTTTGGGCTCCTTAGGCTTTTCTTCGATGCTAAGCGCTTTTCTGTCGGCGTCGAATTCTACTACGCCATACCGCTCAGGGTCGTGCACGTGGTAAGCGTACACAACACCTCCTTCTGGGTCGTTATTGGCTTTCAACAGTTCTTCCATGCCTTCGCCGTGAAAGATGTTGTCGCCAAGCACCAATGCTACCTTGTCGTCACCGATAAAATCAGCACCCAACACAAAGGCTTGCGCTAACCCATTAGGTACTTCTTGAATGGTGTATTGGAAATTGCACCCTAGATTCTTACCATCGCCAAGCAGCTTTTGGAACTGCGCCTGATCGTGGGGCGTGGTGATAATAAGAATGTCTTTGATGCCAGCCATCATCAGAATCGAAAGCGGATAATAAATCATCGGCTTATCGTACACGGGCATAAGTTGCTTGCTGACAGCAAGGGTAAGCGGGTGCAAACGAGTGCCGGAACCGCCGGCGAGGATGATACCTTTCATGTGGAATGGTTGAATTACCAACTAGTTTCTAACTGCAATAAACTCCTCATTGGCCTTGAACCACGCCAGCGTTTGCTGCAGCCCTTCCCGGATGCGGATTTGCGGATCGTAGCCAAGCAGCGTTTGGGCTTTGCTAATGTCAGCCAATGAATCCCGAATGTCGCCAGGCCGGTCGGGACCGTACTCGGGGTTGATAGTAGAACCAGCTTCTTCTTTCAGGATGTTAAACAGGTCGTTGAGGGAAGTACGGTCGGCTACCGCAATGTTGTAGACCTGGTTTACTGCTTCCGGATTCTGTACTAATGCGGCCTTGATGTTGGCTTGCACACAGTTTTCAACGAATGTGAAGTCGCGGGTTTGGCCGCCGTCACCGTTCATGCGTGGGGGCTTGCCTTCTAGTACCGCATCAATGAAAAGCGGAATAACTGCCGCGTAGGCCCCATTAGGGTCTTGGCGGGGGCCGAAGATATTGAAGTAGCGCAGCCCAATAATCTCCATACCATACGTTTTGCCAAATACGTCAGCGTATAATTCGTTGGCATACTTGGTCACGGCGTAGGGCGACAAGGGCTTGCCAATCCGGTCTTC
Source organism: Hymenobacter sp. YC55 (assembly GCF_029433095.1). GTDB lineage: Bacteria > Bacteroidota > Bacteroidia > Cytophagales > Hymenobacteraceae > Hymenobacter. The sequence continues at coordinate 412,292 of NZ_JARNTX010000002.1, read as the reverse complement.
TACTTTGGGCAGCGCTTTATGGTCGCCGTAAGTAGAGGAAGAAGCCGCGTATACAAACCGCTTAATTCCCGCTTCTTTAGCTCCGACCAGCATATTTACAAAACCACCCACGTTCACGTCGTTGGTAGTGATGGGGTCGTTGATGGAGCGCGGGACCGAGCCTAAGGCGGCCTGGTGCAAGACGATGTCAATGCCTTGGCATGCATCCACGCAGGTCTGCCGGTCCCGAATGTCGCCTTCAATAACCCGTAGCGCCGGGTTACCTTCAAACAGCGCCACGTTCTTGCGGAAGCCGTTGGAATAGTTGTCGAGCACGCGTACCTCTTTGGCACCGTACTTCAACAGATACTCAACCAGATTAGAACCGATAAACCCGGCTCCGCCCGTCACAAGAAAAGCTAGGTTGTCGAGCGGCTGGTCGTGAAAAGGAATGTCGTACACTAGGGTAACAGGCTAGTTAATGATGAGTAGATGTGCTGATGAGAAGTTTGACATATACTTGGAAGGCATCACATCAACTTACCATCAATCAGCACATTAACGGCTGGCGTATTGTGTGCGGTAATAGTCTTGGTAGGCACCGCTGGTCACGTTTTGTAGCCAAGCTTCGTTTTCCAAGTACCAATCAACCGTTTGAGATAAGCCTTCTTCGAACGTCACCGAGGGCTTCCAGCCTAGCTCGTTCATGATCTTGCTGCTGTCAATTGCGTAGCGCAAATCGTGGCCGGCACGGTCGGTTACGAAGGTAATGAGCTTGCGTGAGGTGCCTTTTTCTTTACCGGTTTTCTCGTCGAGCGTATCGCAGAGCAAGTGAATGAGTTCGATGTTGGCCCATTCGTTTACTCCTCCAATGTTGTAGGTCTCGCCCACTTTGCCTTTATGGAAAACGGCGTCGATGGCGGTAGCGTGGTCTTTCACAAACAGCCAGTCGCGGACGTTTTCGCCTTTACCGTACACTGGTACCGGCTGGCCGTGCTGTATGCGGTGGATAGCCAGCGGAATTAGCTTTTCAGGGAAATGGTTCGGGCCGTAGTTGTTGGAGCAGTTGCTTAGTTTGATGGGCAAGCCATAGGTATGATGCCAAGCCCGGACGAAGTGGTCAGAAGCAGCCTTTGAAGCCGAGTACGGAGAGCGTGGATCGTAGGAGGTTTCTTCGGTGAACATCTCGGGACCGAAGTCCAAAGAACCGTATACTTCATCGGTGCTGACGTGATAGAAGGTCTTGCCTTCATAACCTAGCGGCTTCCACAAGTTCTTGGCGGCCTGCAATAGGTTCACAGTGCCCAGAACGTTGGTTTTTACGAAGGCCAGCGGGTCGGTGATGCTCCGGTCGACGTGGCTTTCGGCAGCCAGATGAATAACCGCATCCGGCTCTTCGTTGGCAAAAAGCTGATCCACGAAGGCTTGGTCGGTGATGTCGCCTTTCACCAACCGGTAGTTGGGAGCATCTTCAATATCACGCAGGTTTTCCAGGTTGCCAGCATACGTGAGGGCGTCCAAGTTCAGAATTTGATACTCTGGATACTTGGTTACGAACAAGCGCACCACGTGCGACCCAATGAAGCCGGCCCCGCCGGTGATAATGATTTTCATTCTTTCAGGAGTAACTAAAGTAATTAAGTAACTGAGTAGAGCGCAGCAAAGTAGCTGAGCGAACATGTGCTGTACGCCTTTACCTGACTGCTTCTTGGCTTAGCTATTTTTCAACGACTGCTGCCACTTCCATGCGCTAGCTAATGCATCTTCCAGAGAAGAAGTGGTTTGGAAACCTAGCACCTCAGTAGCCTTCGTGACGTCAGCATAAATGGCTGGTACATCACCAGAGCGGGCTGGTCCAATAGTGTAATTCAGCTTAACCCCCGTAGCGCGCTCGAATGCGTGTACCACCTCCAGCACGCTGTTGCCGCGGCCGGTACCTACGTTGAACACTTCGAGCGTGTCGCCCTTTTGGTCGATCAGGCGCTGAACGGCTACTACGTGCGCTTTGGCAAGGTCAACCACATGCAGATAGTCTCGAATATTCGTGCCGTCGGGCGTATCATAAGTATCGCCGAAAATGGTAAGCTTCTCGCGGATACCAGCTGCGGTTTGCGTGATGAACGGCACCAGGTTTTGGGGAACCCCAAGTGGCAACTCTCCAATCTTGGCAGATGCGTGAGCCCCAATTGGGTTGAAATAGCGCAGCAGGATGGTGCGGAGCTTGTTGGTAGGCGCAGCGGCAATATCGGTAAGGATATCCTCGCACATTTGCTTGGTAGCGCCGTAGGGCGAATTGGCCTTTTTGGTAGGCGTCTGCTCGGTAACGGGCAAGGCATCTGGTACACCATATACGGTGCACGACGAGGAAAACACCAAGGCTTCTACCCCAAACTCGCGCATCACCGACACCAGCGTTAGCAACGAAACTAGGTTGTTGCGGTAGTATTCCAGTGGCTTCTGCACCGACTCGCCTACTGCTTTGTAAGCGGCAAAGTGAATCACCCCACGCAGGTTACCTTCTTCGGCAAACACGGCTCGTAGCGCTTCTTCATCGTTGCAGTCGATGTTGTGGCTTGGCACCCGCACGCCTAGAATAGACTCGATACCAGCCAGCACTGACTCCTGCGAATTGCTGAAGTTATCGACTATGACGGGCTGAAAACCAGCTTCATATAGTTCTACTACAGCATGAGAGCCAATGTACCCCGCTCCCCCTGTGACAAGTATCTTTGTGCGCTCCATTTTCTGAGGTGAAATAGTGAATGTCAAAACAGTGAATTGATGCGCTAGTGGCTTGACACAGTATCAAGCATACCAGCTCACTAAGTCACCTACAAACTCCAGTACTGCATTTGCTTGATCTTACCACGGAACAAACCTTTGATATCCACCAAAACGGCGTTGTCCGAGGTAATGGATTTAAAGTACGCTTCGTCCTTGGTGGTGTACGGCTGGTGACTAACAGCCACAATCACCCCATCGTAGTCATCACGAACTTCAGTAGCAGGCGTGAGACGGAAACCGTACTCGTGGTGCAACTCGTCGGAGCTGGCATGTGGGTCTACGATGTCGACATTCACGGAGAAGTTCCTAAGCTCCTGGATGACGTCGGCCACTTTCGAGTTCCGAATGTCTTCCACGTTTTCCTTGAAGGTCGCGCCCATCACTAACACGCGGCTGCGGGCTACGTCTTTGCCCTGCCGGATCATCATCTGCACCGTTTTGCGGGCTATGTAGGCGCCCATATTATCGTTGGTGGTGCGGCCGCTCAGTATTACCTTGGCGTCGTAGCCTAGCTCTTTCGCCTTGTAAGTGAGGTAGTAAGGGTCGACGCCGATGCAGTGCCCGCCCACCAAGCCAGGCGAAAACTTCAGGAAATTCCACTTGGTGCCGGCGGCTTCCAGCACCTCGTAGGTGTTGATGCTCATCCGGTCGAAAATCATCGACAGCTCATTCATCAGCGCAATGTTGACGTCGCGCTGGGTGTTTTCGATGATCTTGGCTGCCTCGGCCACTTTGATGCTGCTGGCGCGGTGTACACCGGCTTTCACCACCATTTCGTAGGTTTTGGCAATGTTGTCTAACGACTCGTCGTCGCAGCCTGCTACCACTTTCACAATGGTGGAGAGCGTGTGCTCTTTGTCGCCGGGGTTAATGCGCTCGGGCGAGTAGCCTACTTTGAAGTCCTCGTGAAATTTCAGGCCCGACAGCTTTTCCATCACGGGTATGCAGTCATCCTCGGTGCAGCCGGGGTACACAGTGCTTTCAAACACTACATAGTCGCCTTTCTTGAGCACCTTGCCCACAGAAGTGGAAGCACCAAGCAGAGGCTTGAGGTCGGGCTGCGCGTGCTCGTCGATGGGAGTAGGCACGGCTACAATGTAGAAAGTAGCTTCCCGCAGTACATCCAGCGAATCGGTGAAGGTGATGTCGCATCCCTCGAAGTCTTCAGACTCTAGCTCACCGCTTGGGTCGATGTGGTTGCGCATCATTTCCACGCGCTTGGCATTGATATCGAAACCAATTACCTGCACTTTACGGGCAAATTCGAGGGCAATGGGTAAGCCCACATACCCAAGACCAATAACGGCCAGTTTCGCTTGTTTCTGAATAAGTTGCTCGTACACAGAGTAGGGTCTTAGGATCTTAACTAATATTCTTTACCAGAAACTTCACGAATCGGAGCCGACACGACAAACCTGCCCGTCGGCTAGTACATACTGCTCCCCACTTTCAGGGCAAGTGGCCTGGCCAGCATCATTGAAGGTAAGTTGATGGCCATACGCACTCATCCATCCGCGCCGACGAGCGGGGTTGCCATACACCAAGGCGTAGGGCAGGACATCTTTTGTTACCACGGAGCCGGCACCTACAAAAGCATATTCGCCTAACTGCACCCCGCACACAATGGTGGCATTGGCGCCGATGCTTACTCCGCGCCCAAGTACCGTCCGCTGGTACTCGTGCCGACGCACCACAGCAGCGCGAGGGTTGAGGACGTTGGTAAACACAGCAGAAGGCCCAATAAACACATCATCGGCACATTCCACCCCACTGTATAAGCTCACGTTGTTTTGCACCTTCACATTACGCCCCAATCGTACGCCATCCGCCACAAATACATTCTGGCCTAAGCTGCACTCCTCGCCCACTTCAGCTCCAGGACTGAGGTGGCAAAAGTGCCAGATGCGGCTACCTGCCCCAATGCGGCATCCGTCGTCGAGGACGGCGGTGGGATGCGCAAAGTAGGACAACGTATCGGGCATAGATGGGCGTTGGTTTTCAGCCCGCAAAGGTAGGGCTTTTAGGAGTTTGCCACGGAAAACCAGTGAAACTCTTTCGGTTTTACCCTAATTTCTAGGCCTAGCCCCATTAAATTTTCGGCCTTCCAGTAAGCCACCTTTTTTAGAGGCAATTGGCCCTAGCTTAGATACCATTTCAATCAGGGCAGGTCTTGCCTCTGAACTACTTAGCCGAGCCAAGTGGCGCGCACCATCCGCTGCTTACCAAACATATCGGGGTGGGCCGCTACGGCAGTGTAGCCTAGCCCGGTCAGCAAGCTCACGGTTTGGGTAGCATACTGCTCGTTGATTTCGAAGTACACACCACCGCCAGGTTTCAGAAGAGTAGTGCCTAACGTAGCAATGCGGCGGTAAAACAGGAGCGGGTCATTGTCGGGCACGAATAGGGCGGTAGCTGGCTCGAAATCCAACACGTTAGGGCGCATTAAGGGCCGTTCGTTTTCCAGTACGTAAGGTGGGTTGCTGACCAGTATATCCAAAGTATGAGGGGCTATGCCCCGCGGACATTCGCTTAGAATATCGACTTGCTGAAAGTCGATTTCACACCCATAGCGCACGGCGTTGCGGCGCGCTACGGCTAGGGCCTCCGCCGAAATATCCACGGCCGTAACCTGAGTGGGCTGCAAGGCGCGGCAAAGTGCCAGGGGAATGCAGCCACTGCCCGTGCCTATGTCCAGCACCGATTGCACCTGCTTGCACTCCTGAATAATGAGTTGTACCAGTTCTTCGGTTTCGGGCCGCGGTATGAGCGTGGCAGGCGTCACTTCCAGGGCCATATCCATAAACCAGGCCTCTCCTAGCACATACTGAAGCGGCTCGTGGCGCAGCAGGCGAGCTTCTAGTGCGGGCAACTGCTCCTTTACATCTTCGGGCACCACCTCCTGTGCCTGCATCCGGCGCTGCAACGGCGTGATGCCAAGCAAATGCTCCAGCACCAAGCCAGCAATGCTGTCTGCTTCCGGCGCGGGATAGATGGCTTCCAGCGACGAAGCAAGAGCAAGAGAGAGTTGGCGGAGCGTAGACATCGGGCGAAAATAAGGCGGAAATAGGTTCTGCCTTGAGGAGTGGCAAGTTTCAACCTGGTAGCATCAGCTTAGGCAGCACCGGAAACTTCTGGAAACTAAAGGAATCCACGGGATACTCGCTTCGCTCGTACGCCAAGCCAACGCTTAGCGTTACTTTCGCTTGTCCTATCCCCGCCCTTGCCATGCCTACTTCTGCTTTTGATTCCCTGATGATGCGCCGCGCCCTCGACCTAGCTCGGCTCGGCACCGGCTACACCCGACCCAACCCGTTAGTAGGCTGCGTGGTAACGCACGAAGGCCGCATCATTGGGGAGGGCTGGCACCGGCAGTACGGCGGCCCTCATGCCGAAGTAAATGCGCTGGCCGCCGTGACCGATGAAAGTCTGTTAGCTCAGAGCCGTGTTTATGTAACGCTTGAGCCCTGCGCGCATCATGGCAAGACGCCACCCTGCGCCGACTTGCTGGTGGCTAAAGGCGTGGCCGAAGTAGTGGTGTGCAACCTCGACCCCAACCCGCTGGTATCTGGCCGCGGCCTCGAAAAACTGCGTGCTGCCGGTATTCGGGTTGAAACGGGCCTGCTGGAAACGGAAGGCCGGTGGCTGAACCGGCGCTTTTTCACTTCACAGGAGAAGAAGCGGCCTTACGTGGTGCTAAAGTGGGCCGAAACTGCGGATGGCTACCTGGCTGGCCCGTACTTCCAGCCGGTGCCTATCAGCGGAGAGCTAGCCCGGGTGGCAGTGCACCAGTGGCGGGCTGAAGAGCAAGCCATTCTGGTAGGCACCCGCACCGCTCTCCACGACAATCCCCACCTGAACGTGCGCGAATGGCCTGGCCCCAATCCTATCCGCGTCGTTATCGACAAAAACTTGAGCTTGCCGCCCACGCATCACCTCTTCGATGGCAAGCAGCCTACCGTGGTGTACACCTACCGCGAAAAAGCCAACAAAAACCACGTAGACTACGTGATGCTGTCGGAGGCCGAGGACTTGTTTCCGCAGATTCTAGGCAGTCTGCACCAGCGCAATGTACAGTCGGTACTAGTCGAAGGCGGGCCAACAGTGCTGAATTCGTTGTTGAAGGATGGATTGTGGGACGAAATACGGGTGCTGCGGAGCCCCCGCCGGCTAGGTGGCGGTGTAACGGCTCCAAAGCCCGGCCTAAGCGGTTTGCGCGAACACCGCAAGCTAGGCGACGACGAACTGTTTGTGTATGTGAATGGCAGCACTCGGTGAGGACCTGCTTAGCAATTCAAAACGGTAGCAGTGCACAAGCAAGAGAAGTACATTTGCGCGCACCTACTCCGCTTCTGTTAGGCAGGAAATCCTTCTTGCTGGTTGGCTGTTACTAGTCACTTCATCCCTACTTGCCACTTTACTTTCTGAATTATCATGGCCGAAGAACTCACGCTCGATACCACTTTAACCAAAGCCGAGCAGTATCGCCAGCTTTTGCCGCAGATTGAAGCCCTCACCACGGGTGAGCCCGACTTAGTTGCCAACCTAGCCAATACCGTAGCGGCGCTACGGCAAGCCTTCGGTTTTTTTTGGGTAGGCTTTTATTTGGTGAAAGACAATGAACTAGTGCTCGGTCCATTCCAGGGGCCTATTGCCTGCACCCGCATCCGGCATGGCAAAGGGGTGTGTGGCAGCAGCTGGGCACAGGCGCAAACACTATTGGTACCCGATGTAGAGCAGTTCCCCGGCCATATTGCGTGCAGTTCCGAATCGAAGTCGGAAATTGTGGTGCCCGTATTTAAAGACGGCACCGTGGTAGCCGTACTCGATGTAGACAGCGACCAACTAGACGACTTCGACCAGGACGACCAGCAGGCGCTAGAGCAATTGATGGTTCTAGCAGCGCGCTGGTTTTAACCTACACTGTCGGTGGCATGCGCAAAGTCGTGTTCTACATTGCGGCCAGCCTCGACGGCTATATTGCCTCGCCCGATGGCTCGGTAGATTGGTTGCCGGCTCCGCCTGCCGGCGAAGATTACGGTTACGCTGAGCTGTTAGCTACCGTTGATGCTACGCTTCTAGGCCGCACATCTTACGAACAGGTTCTCACTTTTGGCGAGTGGCCTTACCCGACGCTCACCAACTACGTCTTCACCCGCAACCCACCAACAGAAGCCGCGCATCCGTCCGTTGCGTTTGTGACAGAGGAGCCCGCTGAATTTGTTGGAAGGCTGCGGCAGGAAGCAGGTAAGACTATCTGGTTGATTGGCGGCAGCACACTGGCAGCTCCACTAATAGCCGCTGGCCTAGTAGATGAGTTAATGCTTTTTGTGGTGCCTCAGCTACTAGGCGCTGGCATACCGCTGTGGCGCCAGCAAACCCACTCGCAGCCTCTACGCCTACTCCGCAGCCATACGTGGCCCGATAGAATGACGCTACTTCATTACAGCCTCAATGGCCTAACGTGATGACGTGAGGCTGATGCGCAGACAGTAACTCACCTTTGCCTTCGGTTACTTACACAACACAGTTTCCAACGAAAAAGCGGAGTTGCTGCCCGAAATATTCGGCACAGCAACTCCGCTTTTTGGCGCTACTTACTACTATCCTTTGCAGTAGATTAAAGCGTTACCAACCTGAATTTTGCGTGATGCTAGGATTGGTATTCAGCTCGTTTTGTGGGATGGGGAAGTAGGCGTGCTTCGCCGTGAAAAACTGGCGGCCGACTTTGTCACTGTTCTTGATTTCCTGCTCCAATATTCCCCACCGCTTCAGGTCATAGAAGCGCTGACCTTCGCGGAAGAACTCTAGCATGCGTTGGTGACGAATTTCTTCCATCATCTGCGTGCTCGACAACCCAGCGGCCAGTGGTACCAGCTTAGCGCGCGTCCGAATGCGGTTCAACAACGGATATGCCTCTATCTGACGGTTTTGCATGGTCAATGCTTCAGCGTAGAGCAACAGAATGTCGGCGTAGCGTAAGGCTTTCTCGTTGATTTCCGAGATGTAGATGCCTTCGTTGTTTTCGCGCCAGTTCTGGTACTTCCTAACCATGGAACTGTAACCAAACACGAGCTTGAATTCTTTGAAAGGCTTGTTGTAATACATTGCGCCCGGGTAATCCCACACCAGCGTGGCATACATTCGGTCGTCGAAGTCTCCCCCAACCGCTTTTTCCTTCTGGAACTCGTTGAAAATCTTGTCGGTAGGCGAAACCTCGAACCAACCCGCCACTTCGGTTGGTGCAAATTCTTGAGCTGTTGTCACGCCGAGCGCTTCGTTGGCATTCTCGCCCGACCAGGGCTGTGAGCCTCCCACGTTTTGGTTCTGAATCTCAAATAAGGACTCCACATTATTGTCGGTTGCCTTGTTGAAGTTGTCTTCGAACTTGGGCACCAGATCATACGTGAACGGCGCTTTGGCCGTGCCATCGGGTTGGGCTAGCTGCCTGAACGCGGCTTCCGCATCAGCCCATTTCTTCTGATACACATACACTTTGCCTAAGTATCCTAAGGCAGCGCCCTTGGTGGCGCGACCTACCGAAGCAGCCGGATACGAAACAGGCAAGCCCGCAGCGGCCGCTTGCAAGTCGCTTACGGCTTGCGCCCACACATCAGCTTCCGGCGACTTCGTAACGAAGTACTCGCTCCGCGACACCGGCACCTTCGTGACGATAGGCGCCTCCCCGAAGTTGCTGGCGAGCAGGAAGTAATTGACGCCGCGGATGAACTGCGCTTCGGCCACGTACTGCTTTTTGGCCTCTTCGGAAAGCCCTGCGGACAGCGGTGCCTGCTCGATAATCTGATTGGCCCGGAAGATGCCCGTATAAAAACCCGTGAAAATCGACGAAGGCGTGCCCGTGGTTGGGTCGTTGGTGAAGGTAGAAAGCTGATACAAGTCCTTCACGTCGTTGCGAATAAAGAAATCGTCGCCCCGGCCATTGCTCAGCTCGATACCCCGCACGCCGTAGTAGCCGTTGTTCACATCGTGAAAAACCTTGTAAGTAGCCGCAAGACCCGACATAAAGTCGGCATCGGTTTTCCAGAAATTAGTTAATACAACCGAATTGGGGTTTACTTGATCTAGCTCTTCCGTGCAGGCGGTTAAACTCAACGCCACGAAGCAGGTATATAAAATTCTTTTCATTGTCGTAGGAGTTTAGTTTTTAGAAGGATAGCTGCACACCGAGCAAAGAAGTGCGCGACAGTGGGTAGGCGACGTGCGGGAAATCCACGCCCCGGTCCAGGATGCCGCCGCCCGCTACCTGCCGGCCATCTCGGTCGGTACCGTTGTAGCGGCCTAAGTCGGGGCTGAAGCCCGAATAGTTGGTGATGGTGAACAAGTTGTCGAAGCTGACATAAAAGCGGCAGCTATTAATTTTGGCCACCGACAGCACGCCTTTTGGCAGCGTATAGCCGAGCTGCAACGTCCGTAGGCGCAAGTAGGATCCGCTTTCCAGAAACCGATTGGAAGTGCGGCTATTCAGGTTGGGGTCGTTGATGACAGCGCGCGGGAAATCGGTGGGATTGTCCGGAGTCCAGGCGTTCAGGGTAGCTGGCGAATAGTTGAACTCCAGGTTCATGCCCTCCAGGTCCTCACGTAGACCATTGTAGATCTTGTTGCCGTAGGTGCCTTGGAAGAAGAAGCTAAAGTCGAAGTTCTTCCACGACGAATTAGACCCGAAACCGTAGCTAAACTTCGGGTTAGGACTACCGCAGTATTGCCGGTCGTCTTGGCTGATGGTACCGTCGCCGTTATAATCCACAAACCGAATGTCGCCAGGTTTGGCCGCGGGCTGAATGAGCCGACCTTCCACGCTGTGGGCATCAATTTCCTCCTGCGAGTTGAAGATGCCAGCCGTCTTGATCAGGTAAAACGCCCCCACCGGCCCGCCGGCTTTCGTGATGGTAGCTGACTGGCCGTGGTGCGTAGGCTGGCCGCCAGAAATTTGCTGTGTACCGGTTCCCAGGAAGTCGACATTGTTGTCGATGGCCGTAAACGTACCCGTCACTTGATAAGTGAACTCGCCCACCTTGTTGTTGTACGACAAAGCGGCCTCTACCCCCTTGTTGGTGATTTGCCCGGCATTAATGTAAGGAGCATTGGCACTAGCACCTGTGGTCAGTGGAATAGGCACCCGCAGTAGAATGTCCGAATTGCGCCGGATAAAGTAATCAGCCGATACTCCCAGCTTGTTCTCGAAGAAGCCTAAGTCGGTCCCAATGTTGAAGGTTTTCGATGTTTCCCACTTGATATTCGGCGTTGCGAAAGCCGTTTGAATGGCTCCAGGCCATAGTAGCTGGGTTTGCCCAATCACGTAGTTGGCATTCGACGTAATCGTCGGATCGAACTGGTAGTTATCAAACTCCTGATTACCTAGCACCCCGTAGCTAGACCGCAGCTTCAAGTTGCTCACCACGCCTTGCAGCGGCTGAAAGAAGGACTCGTTGACTACGTTCCAGGCTAGTGCCACGGCAGGAAAGTTACCGTAACGGTAGTCGGGGCTAAAGCGAGAAGAACCGTCGCGGCGGAACGTGCCCGTCAGTACGTACCGGTTGTCGTAGGAATAAACCAACCGCCCCAGGTAGGAAACGAGGGCACTTTCGTACGCATACCCGCCGCTGGCAATATTGGCGGTACCAGCGTCCAACACCTGAATGCCGGCGGGCATGCCGCTTTTCGAACCACTTTGCACATCAAACCGAGTGTTCTGGTACGTGAAGCCGACCAGCCCATTGAAGTTGTGCTTACCCAACTCTTTGTTGTAGCTCAACGTGTGCTCTTGCAGAAAGTATTCTTTCTGGCTTTTGCTCTGGTAAAGGTCCGCATCTGCGTTGTTGAACAACGCGCCTACTTTGTAAGGAAAGGTGTAGTCGTTGTGAGCACCAAACGTATTGGTATAGCCTAAGTTGAGCCGATATTTGAGGGCATCCACTAGTGAAACTTCGGCGTAGCCATTCAGAATAGCCGAAGTAGTTCTCGTCTCTGGCACCTCCAGATTCAGCTGTGCCACCGGGCTGGCAATATTCACTACCTGCCCATACGCGCCACCATAGCCACCCACTGCGGTCGGGTCGTACACCTGGAAAACCGGAATCATTTTCAGGGCCGACCCGACCGGGTTGCCACCCTGGCCGCCCCAACCACCAGCCATAGTGCGCCAGTATTCTCGAGTCAGAATTATCGTTTCTCCAATCCGAACCCGCCCCTTAGTAAAATCGGTTTTCAGACGCAGGTTGTAACGGTCATAATCAGTTTTCTTAACAATACCCTGCTGGTCTAAATAGCCGCCCGACAAGTTGTAGGTGAAGTTTTCGCTGCCCCCACTGGCTCCGAGCGTATAGTTTTGCATGGGCGCAGTCTGATAGATTTCCTTCTGCCAATCGGTACCTGCACCCAAAGACTCCGGGTTTTTGGCAATGTCGAGCCGGGGTAGGCCAGCGGCATCGTGTGCCGTGTTGCTGACGGTAGCCCATTCCGAAGCATTGAGCACGTCTATCTTTTTAGCTATCTGCTGCACGCCGTAGTAGGCGTTGAAGTCGATTCGGTTTTCGCCCTTCTTACCGCCCTTCGTAGTAATGAGTACCACTCCGTTGGCGGCGCGCGACCCATAGATAGCTGCCGCCGAAGCATCCTTCAATACATCAAACGAAGCAATATCAGTGGGCTGCAAGTTGTTGATGTTATCTACCTGCACCCCGTCCACGATGTAGAGTGGGTCGTTGTTGTTGAGCGAACCTGCTCCCCGAACTATCACCCGCACACCCGAACCCGGGTTTCCTCCCGACGATTCAATCTGCACCCCCGCCACGCGGCCCTGCAAAGACTTCTGCACCGTATTCGTTCCTTGGGTGCGTATGTCCTCTGCCTTCACGGTGGCAATAGCTCCTGTCACGTCTTGTCGGCGTTGCGTACCATACCCGACTACGACCACTTCATCGAGTGCTTTCGTATCGTTTTGGAGCGTGATGGAAATGTCGGTGCGGCCGTTGACGGCAACCTCTTGATTAGCAAATCCAATAGAGGAAATAACTAGCGTTGCGTTGCCATCGGGCAGGGTCAAGCTGAAGTTGCCGTCAGCATCGGTTGCAGTACCAACAGTGCTTCCTTTCACCACCACCGTAGCCCCCAGAATAGGTTCTTTGTTTGGGCCCGTCACGCGGCCACGTACAGGCAAAGGTGCTACCACCAAAGAACTGCTAGCCAACGAGGCTTCCCACGGCGCAAACGATTGCGCATAAGCGCAAAAGCTGTGTTCTGCTCTCAACCGGTCGGCATGGTTGCGGGCAAAAGCATTGGGCACGCTTCCGGCAGTCACCAAATCAGGTTTGGGAATGCAAGCTAGCGACAGCAAAATCAACTTAGAGAAAGTAGAGTTGGCCATAAAAAGATAGTTAAGCGTTAGGAATGAAAAAGCACTACACTGATTGACAGAACCTTATCTAGCAAGGCGCCTGGTTAAACGATTAAGCAGACTGACAGTAGTTTCAACATCAAGCTTCCCTTGAATGACTGTGTTTGTGCTTGCCGTTACACAGCAAGCAGACATGCCTGTTCCTTGTATCTACTTCTTTTATTCGCAACAAAAGTGAATCCGCTGCCTCTTTTTTCTAAGATGACTACCCTGTATGCAGCATCATACATGGATACAGGTTGCAATAATGTGCAAACGATTGATTAACCCTCAGGAGCTTTATGTTCCTGTTAGTTACCTACTTTCTTATTTGCCAGATATTAATCCTAAGCAATACCCGCCCACACAATGACAGCACGCTGCTACGGATACGCCAATGAAATAGCTTACTATAACAATATCCAAGCTCTTCAGTTAAAGATGCTATTTGTTGCGCTGTTTTTTCATTTAGCGTAAATCTGTTGGTTCAAGTAACTATACACAGGATCAGTATTTTCTACGAAAACCTATTACGCTGATTACATCTTTCTGAGTGCTATACAGATATAGCCAGTTGGTATGCTTGATTTACATCTACCAAGCGCACAACGACATAAAATCAATAAGGCCTAACAATTCATCATGTGATGAACAGTTAGGCCCTGAAGCATTATCTAAACGCTTGAAATAAGACTACACACAAAATGGATGTAGCCCTACTTTACTTTCCTTAAAACAGGCTTGGCGATTCGGTTTTCAGTTGTGCAATGACAGTTTGGCCGCCTTTCACCTTCTCGCCAAGTTGCACCTTCACCTCTGTGTCGACGGGCACGAAAATGTCAACGCGTGAGCCAAATTTGATGAAGCCGAATTCCTCGCCCTGGCTTACTTCGTCGCCTTCGTTCACGTACCACACGATGCGCCGGGCCATAGCTCCAGCAATCTGGCGGAACAATACCAAGGGTCCAGCTTCACTTTCCACTACTACCGTGGTCCGCTCGTTTTTAGTGCTGCTTTTGGGGTGCCAGGCCACTAAGTAGTTGCCAGGATGATACTTGAAGTAGCGTACGATGCCCGATATTGGGTTGCGCGTGATGTGCACATTGATCGGCGACATGAAAATGCTGATCTGCTTGCGCTCATCGTCGAAATACTCCGACTCGTGCACATTCTCTATCACCACTACTTTGCCATCAGCAGGAGCCGTAATCAGGTCTTCGTGGGTGAAAAGCCGGCGGGCCGGACTCCGGAAAAACTGCAGCAGCGTCAGGAATACTACCACCGAGATACCAGCAAAAATCTGGTTGAAGGTAGCATGACGGGCATTCACGCGAAACAAAACTAGATTAACAGCTAGCAGTCCTAGCAGCGTAAAGAGCAGGATACGTCGGCCTTCTTTGTGGATCTTCATAAATCACTGATTTGCGCTGGTTTTATTGACTTCGCTGATACAGACGCTCTTTTCAATCACTGATTTGCGCTGATTGGACTGATGTAGCTGATACAGCAGCTTTGTTGGAAACATGAACTAGCAAGCCTTAATTCCTTGGTTATCGAGCTCGGGCACACCACCTGCTAAACTATACAAAGATAGCCCGAGCCACCGGCCCGGGCTATCGGCAAGCAAATATAGTGGGTTCGCAGAAACGCTTGAGGTTAACTGCCAACAACACTGCAATTGAGGGAAACCGCCCGATTAGAAACCGCCGCGGAACTTATACGTCTGCGCCACTTTATCGATGGCCACCACATAGGCAGCAATACGCATAGGCACTTTATACTTCTGCGAAGTAGCGTACACTTTCTCGAAAGCATCCGACATAATCCGGTCGGCGCGCTCGGTTACCATTTCTTCGGTCCACTTGAAGCCCTGGCGGTTTTGTACCCATTCGAAGTAAGAAACCGTTACGCCACCGGAATTGGCCAAGATGTCGGGCACCACCATAATTCCCTTCTCGTTGATGATGGGGTCGGCCGAAGCAGCGGTTGGGCCGTTAGCACCTTCCACAATCAGCTTGGCTTTGATGTCGTGGGCATTGTGCTCGGTGATGACGTCTTCAACGGCAGCGGGCACCAACACATCTACGTCGGTGGTGAGCAGGTCGTCGGCATTTTCCATCAAGACGGCACCAGTGAAGCCATCGAGGCGGCCTTTGTGGGCATTCTTGTACGCTACAGCATCGTCGATGTTGATACCGGCTTCATTCCAGTAGGCACCACTCACGTCGGATATGCACTTGATGCGCAAACCCTGCTCGCTGAGCAGTTTAGCAGCCCAAGAGCCCACGTTGCCGAAGCCTTGTACGGCGGCCGACGCCTGCTTGGGGTCCATGCCGAGCTTCTTCATGGCAGCCAGCGCCGATACCATTACGCCACGGCCCGTAGCCTCGGTGCGGCCCAAGGAGCCCCCCATTACTAGTGGCTTACCTGTCACAACGGCTGGCGATGTAGCGCCTACCGTCTTCGAGAATTCGTCCATCAGCCACGCCATTTCGCGCGGGCCGGTACCCATATCAGGAGCTGGAATGTCTCTGTCGGGACCAAACACGTCTTTCATGGCCATGGTATAGCCGCGGGTCAGACGCTCGATTTCACCGGCGCTCATGGTAGTAGGGTCGCAAATGATGCCGCCCTTAGCGCCACCATAAGGCAAGTCTACTACGGCGCACTTCCAAGTCATCCAGGCGGCCAGGGCCTTTACCTCGTCGAGGTGTACGTTTTTGTCGTAGCGGATACCGCCTTTCGAGGGGCCCAAGATAGTGTTGTGTACGACGCGGTAGCCTTCAAAAACGCGCACTTTGCCGTTGTCCATTGTAACGGGAATGTGCACGATTACCTGCTTGTCGGGTGCTTTCAGCACTTCGTAGGTTTCATCATCAAGCCCTAGAATCTCGGTGGCCACGTTGAAGCGTGACATCATGGATTCGAGGGGGTTTTCGCGGTCCACTAAGGGAGCCGGTTCTTTGTACACCGTGGTGGCAGCCATACGTGTAAGGGTAAGGGGGTTGGGGGTGGGGAAGAAATAAAAAACGGCAGCTGTAAGCGGTGGGATGCAACAGCCGCGCGCGAGATTTAACGGGTCAAAGGTAACGGGATTAGCACATACGAGAGGAAGCCCGACGAGGTGCAAAAAACCCTTGTTAAGGTCCTATGAACTACGCTTGAAACGCAATAGCATGTCTGCATCTGTACGCTAACAGAAAGTAATTCAGCTGGCTGCGGCTACCAATAACCGTGCTGAAACTTCCTTGAGGCGCATTTTTATTTTGTTACCAGCTGCAGCAGCGCGAGTACTGGCAGGATAAAAAGGAAGGCATCGAACCGGTCGAGCAAACCGCCGTGCCCGGGCATGATGCGGCCCGAATCCTTCACATTGACGCTGCGCTTGAGCATGGACTCGGCCAAGTCGCCGAGGGGGCCAAAGACAGCTACTACACCGGCCACTACCAGGCGGTAGGTAATCGACAATTCGGGCAGTAAGTAGCCGAGCGCCCAGCCCATTCCGAGCGTAAGCAGAAATCCGCCAAGGGCGCCTTCCCAGGTTTTGCCAGGCGAAATCTTGGGGGCCAGCTTGTGTTTGCCGAACGTCTTGCCGGCCGCATAGGCGCCAATATCCGATGACCAAACGAGTAGCAGCAATGCCAAGATACGACGGTAGTCGTAGCTGGTAGGGCCGTAGGCAATCAAGCTTAGAAAGCTCATGGGTAAGCTTACGTATAGCAAACCGAGCAGATTGATACCGACGTTGGCAAACGGATTGATTTGCTGGTTGATACGCGGCCATGCATACATCTCGCGCGCAAGCAGCAGCACTGGTAGCAGAATAATGATGCCGATGAGTATAGAGCCCGCCAAGTGAAAATCGGCGGCGGCCACTGGAACAGCCTCTTCAGCTAAACGGGCAAACACAGTAAGTCCCAACACACCAGCAAAAATCAGGACGCTGATCCCCCCGCCTAGCAACGCTGCCGGCTTGTAGCCAGCAACCCGCATCATGCGGTAAAACTCCCACAGCATGCGCATCTGCACCAGCCCAAAAAATACCGCAAACGTCCAGACGCTGTACCACACGCAGAACAGCAGCATGGCGGCCCCAATCACCCCAAAGATTATGCGTTGGGCAAGGTTGGACATGGGCTTTTTGCCTGGCACGGTGGGTTCGGGAGAGGCAGTAGGGGCGGCAGTTTCGGACAAGGGAAGCAAGGTTGCTGGGTGAGTGAAATAACTCGTGAGGGGCCGCTAACTCGGTGCTAACGGCCAGATGAAGAGGGTTGGAAATCGGTGGCGGGGCAGCCGCCCCGATGAGCTAGCTCCTCACTAGCAAAAAACAGCCCGAAGCTAGCTTTTCGTTACGTCCACCCCCTCGTGGTTGATGGTACGGCCCATGATGGGAGTGGTATGAACAGCATGCGTAGCCACTCCTCCCCCACTGAGGGTGCGCAGTTGAGTGGGCAGCGGATCGGCGGTAGGGCGCAGAGTGTGCCGGTAGAGCTGCCAGAGCAAAGCCCCCGTCAGGAGCAGCGACAACAGTTGCAACCACCACGGCAAAGCTTCGTTGGAATCGGGGTCGAAGGTGTCGGTACTGAGGAGTTGGCGCTGCTGCATGTAGAGCAGCACAATCTGGAAGGCGTTTTGCGTGAAGTGGGCCGCCATGGGTACTAAGATGTTACCACTCCACTCATATAAGTACCCGAGCACCAAGCCCAACACAAACCGGGGCACAAAGCCAAAGAACTGGAAGTGAATAGCACTGAAAATGGCCGCCGCCAGCCATACGCCCACGTGCCGGGAGTTGAACCACTGCACAAGGTTACGCTGAATCACTCCCCGAAAAACTAGCTCCTCGCTGATGGCGGGCACTACCGCAATAACCACCAAGCCCACGATAAATCGGCCGAAGGTGGTGAACTGCGTTAGGTATTTGGTGAGCACCTGCGCCCGATCTTCCAGCTCGCGGGCATCTTTCTCAAAGCCCTGCAAGAAGCCGGGGAAATGCGCCTTCGAGTTCCACTCCACTATGCCCGACATAAACGGTATACTCAGCAAGATGATACCCGCGGCCAGCAGCAGCCACTGGGAAGGCACCGGACGGCGCGGCGCAAAATAATCTTGCCAGGAATAGCCAGTTATGAGTGGCAGCGCTAAGGCCGCCCCGCCAAAGCCAACAAACAGAAATACGCCCTGCGTGAGCATCGAAACGCCCCAGCCGTTGGCGTAGGTATCCGGCTTGTTGGTTACGTTTCCGATTTCCAGCAGCCCCACGCCGAACAGCAAATTGCTTAATACGGCCATCAGAAAGCCAGCCACGCACGCGGCCAGGATCATGAGCCCAACCAGCAGCAATAAGTTGGCAAAAGGGTGCAAACGGCTGGACACGAAACCTTTCATCTTTTTTAGTGCTTAGTGCGTTGTGTTCGGTACCTAACCGAATGTGCGTGGTGCGTAAGTCTGCTCTGGATACTGCTTGTGGAACGACCTAAGCGCTGCGCATTGTATATGTCGTAAATTTGCGCAAAATCCGCTAACCTTCTTTATCCGTGGTACACATCCGCGACCTTGCTCTGCCCGATTTCCCGCTGCTGCTCGCGCCCATGGAGGACGTGTCGGACCCGCCGTTCCGGGCCGTGTGCAAAGCCAACGGGGCCGATTTGATGTACACCGAGTTTATTTCCTCGGAAGGCCTGATCCGCGACGCCGCCAAGAGCCGCAAAAAGCTCGACGTGTTTGACTATGAGCGGCCAATTGGCATCCAACTGTTCGGCTCCGACGTGGCAACCATGGGCGAGTGCGCCCGCATCAGCACCTTGGCTGGCCCCGACCTTATCGACATCAACTACGGCTGCCCCGTGAAGCAAGTCGCCTGCCGCGGTGCTGGCGCTGCCTTGCTGCGCGACATTCCGAAGATGGTGGAAATGACTTCGGCCGTGGTGAAAGCCACCCACTTGCCCGTAACCGTGAAAACCCGCCTCGGCTGGGACGACTCGACCAAGAACGTGGAGGACGTAGCGGAGCGGCTGCAGGACATTGGCATCGAAGCGCTTACCGTACACGGCCGTACCCGCGTGCAGATGTACAAGGGCGACGCCGACTGGCGCTTGATCGCTAAAATCAAGGAAAACCCGCGCATCCGCATTCCTATTTTCGGCAACGGCGACATCGACTCGCCCCAAAAGGCGGTGGAGTATAAAAACCGCTACGGCGTGGACGGCGTCATGATTGGGCGGGCCAGCATTGGCTACCCCTGGATATTCCGGGAAGTAAAGCACTACGTGGCCACCGGCGAGCTGCTGGCGCCGCCCACGGTGGAGGAACGCGTAAACATGTGCCGCATGCACTTCGACAAGAGCATCGAGTGGAAAGGCCAGCGTGTGGGCATCTTCGAGATGCGCCGCCACTACGCTCAGTACTTCCGCGGCCTCGAAGGCGCCAAAAGCTGGCGCATGCGCCTCGTCGAAACCGATTCGGTGGAAGAAGTGCATGCCATTTTAGATGAAATTATTGCCGCCGAGCCCGTACTAGTAGGGTAATTTCATTTCGAGCACCTTTTTTGTCTGTCATCCCGAGGCGGTAGCCGAAGAACCTTTTACGGTAGCACAAGTCGCCGTTGTGGCGTTGTTGTTGCGCGCCAAGGTCGTTCGGTCACCGCCTTCGGATGACAGAGTTTTATTTTGCCCGCGCTATGCCCACCTCCCCCGCCCCGGCCGTTACCACGGCGCCTGCTTCGCCACCCGTTTCCCCTCCCCCACCCCACAAGATTCCTGCTTCGGCTTGGGGGCTGCTGGTGGTACTGGCTAGCATTTGGGGAACGTCCTTCATCCTGATGAAAAAGGGCTTGGTGGTGTTTTCGGCACTGGAACTAGGAGCGGCGCGCGTGAGTGTGGCGGCACTGCTGTTGCTACCCTTCGCGCTGAAGCACCTAAGCAAGGTAGACCGAAGCCGAATTAAGTGGCTATTGTTCAGCGGTGTAGTAGGCACACTCATTCCCGCTTTTCTATTTGCCTACGCCGAAACTCGGCTGGCCTCAGGGCTAGCGGGCGTGCTCAATGCCCTGACGGTGGTGTTTACGCTGGTGGTAGGCGCCGCCTTTTTCGGACAGAAACTAACGGGGCTGCGGGTGCTTGGTATTGTGCTCGGCTTGGTAGGCACAGTGGTGCTGATGCTGCTAGGCGGCAGCGGTGGGGAAGCCACGCCCACGGGGGAAGGCAACGCCTGGTACGGCCTCTACATCGTGCTGGCCACGTTCGGCTACGGGGTGAGCGTGAACATCATAAAAAACCATTTGCACAGCATTCCGGCAGTGGCCGTCACCAGTTTGTTGCTGCTCTTTATTGGCGGCCCGGCGCTGGCCTTCCTGCTGCTCGGCACCGACTTCCTGCCCAAGTTGGCTTCCGTACCGGGTGCATGGCCAGCTTTCGGCTACATTGCCCTGCTAGCCACCATGAGCACAGCCGTGGCGATGGTGCTCTTCAACAAACTCATCCAAAGCTCCACTGCTCTGTTTGCGTCTTCCAATACCTACCTGATTCCGATAGTAGCCCTGGGCTGGGGCCTGCTTGATGGCGAAGATTTCAACCTCTGGCACCTGCTCGGCATGGTAATTATCCTGGCAAGCGTAGCCATCATTCACCGGGCAAAGTGAGTTACACTCATCGATTATCAAAAAAGGGTCGTCATGCTGAGCATGACGACCCCTTTTTCATCTTTTACTGGTAGCTAGGCCGTTAAAGCAGTGCCATTTTTCTTGTGCAGGTAAGCATTTTGGTTGTGGTCCATAGCGCCTTTCGGTAGCCACTCCCACCAAATGCCCAAGTCGTTCTGAATGATCTGCTTGTAGAAGGCTGGCAACTCCTGCGACTCTCCCTCGAAGTACTGCCGGAAGCTTCGGTCGTGCAGCAGGTTCTGGCGCACCTGCTTGAAGAACCGCAGCCGGCCGTAGCCTTCCGACGAGATGGCCCGCATGGTGTTCATCCACTTGGAAGCACGAGAGGGCGAAGCCATGTAGCGGCGGTAGATGGCTTTCTTCGAGAATGTGTAGGCCGTGAGGTCGATGACTTTGTCGTAGAAGTCCACCCACTCGTAGTTGGCGGGCTTCACGTTCATGGCCAAGTGGTTGTTGAGGAAGTGGAAGGGGAAAGGCAGCACCCGATTGTTTTTCTGGTAATCGAGGTTGAGTGGGGCCGCCTCGCCGAAAGCACTGAGCAACGAGTAGCCCGGGAAAGCCGCTGGTGCTAGATCCACGAACCGCTTTGTTAGCTCGAACGGCTCGTCGCCAGAGTCGCTGTCGAGGCCGAGCACGAAATTGGTTTGCACGTACGGCACGTACTTGAACATTAGGTTGACGTGCTCGGCAATGCGCTTTACTTTCTCTTCGCCCGCCATGCGCGAAGTGCGCGACTTGTTGCCCAACTCGTACCACGATTCGATGCCCGGCAGCAGGGCCTCGAAGCCGTGGTTGTTCAGCACTTTCAAGTGGTCTTCGGTGAGAATAGATAAGCTGCTTTCCGCCAGGAAGCGGAAGCTCTTGAGTGGGGCAGCGGCCTCAATGGCGTCCATAGTTTCGTGGAACCGGACACCAAAGTTGGGGTCGTGCCAGCCCACCACGGGCTTCTTGAATTTGGTGAGCAGAAAGCGTAAATCTTCCTTGATTATGTCCACGCTCATGGGCTGGTAGTCCACGGTAGCATCAATGCAGAAGGCACAGGTGTAGGGGCAGCCAACGCTGCCAATCATGGGCACCATTTTTAGCACCGGTGCTTTCTTCAACGTTGGCTCGATGAACTTCCACCGCTCCCGCACACCCGGCAAGTGGCTCGGCTGCTTGCCCGCCGACAGGTGCTTACCCTCGGGGCGCTGCGGCTGGCAGTTGTGCAGCACTTCCTGGATGGTGCCTTGGTTGGTAAAGCCGAGCACAAAATCAAAGTACTGCACCGCGTCATCCGGGTAGCACCGGGCGTGGGGGCCACCGAGTACCGTTACGGCGCCTTGGCTGCGGAAGTAGTTGCTGAGCGCATATGCCAGCAAGGCCGATTCGGTGAAGGCGCTGATGAACACTAAGTCCACACCTTTGGGCAACTCCTTGCGCAAATCTTCGAGGCCGGTGTAGCAAATCAGCTTCACATCGTGGCCTTCTTCTTCGCACCACGTCGCCACCACCTGCGGCATAATGCTGGCTAGGTTCGCGTGCATGGCGCGGGCCCACAGGGTGGTGGTTGGTCCTTTACAAACTAAGTCGATAACTCCAATCTTCAGTCGTGCCATGTACCTAGGATGCAAACAGTATTTATTGAGATACAGCAAGCTAGGGTTTTAATTTAAAGTCGATAAGTATATATAAATTCTAATATAAAGTATGGGGTAGGCTCTCCAAGACAACATTCCCTAGCTACAAGCTATAATCAGGTTAAAAGGTGGCCTGCAGCCCTGCTATAGCCATTCGGACGGATGGCCGTCAGAGAAATTTGGTAACACGCATGCCGAAATTTTTCCTTTTAATTCAGTAGCCCTACGTCGCCGAAAGAGTGGCTGCAAGGTCAAAAGAGCACAGATGCTAGTTGCTACCCAACTGGCTTCAGCACTCCGTGCACGTCTTCTATCTCACTGCGTTCTATCAAGTCAGCCAGCACGGTGTCGAGTTGTTGGCGCATGTCGTCGCTGAGCCGGCTAAAGCCAAGCAGGCGCACAGTAGACAAGTAGGCCGCCTCGCGCGGCAGCGCGAAGCTTTGCTCCACCATAGTACGTAGGGCCCGGGCCAACTCTTCGGGAGATACAAAGGCAAGTTTGCGCGAAATGGCAGGCAGGTTGCTTCGGTCGCGGAGGGGCGGTTGCTGCATGGTATTTTCCCATAGGAAGTCGCCCTGTCGGCGTAAATGGCGCAGATTCAGGGCCAGCAGCGCCGCATCCTGACCAACCTTACGGATCCGGGCCCCTACTTGCGTGGCGCCGCTGGCCTGCGCCAACCGGCGGGTTGCCTCTTCGATATGGATAGGGCTTTCGATGCGCACGACGGAGGCCAACCAATTGGCTACCTGGCCTAGATTATGCTGGTGCAACTCCCGATGCCCTACCGCGGCCGGCAGCTGGGCCACCTGATAAGGCTCCGCCACGAGCATAGACTTGACCGGTGCTTCTTCCCGCACGATACCAATAGGTTTCGCATCCTTTTCCACTATTTCATCTTTCTCTGCACCAGCATCTTCACTTGCAGAAGCCTGCCGGGCCTCTTCAATGGCTTGCACGGTTCGTTCCAATTCGCGCGCCGGATCACGAAACCAGTCGGTGCTCCAGATGCGGTGCAGGCGCCAGCCTACGGCTTCTAGCACCTCTTGGCGCAGCCGGTCCCGGTCGCGGGCCGAGCGGGCAGCATGATACATGGCCCCATCGCACTCTATACCAAGCAGGTAGTGCGCAGGATGGGCAGGATCTACCACCGCCAAGTCGATGTAGAAACCTTGCGAGCCGACCTGTGGGCGGATAGTATAGCCGCGGGCGGTGAGGGCACGGTACACCACTTCCTCGAACGGCGACTCCACTTCACGGCTAAGTTCTTGAGGCTGGCTTAGGTGACCGTGCTGCGCGAACTCAAGGAATGTTTGCAGTGCCGCCACGCCCTTGGCAGTGGTGCGGGTCAGGTCGAGGTCGGCAGCGGTTAGGTTAGTGAAAATTTCGCAGCGCTGCTTGGCGCGGGTTATCAGCACGTTGAGACGCCGCTCACCTCCTTCCCCGTTGAGCGGTCCGAAACTCATGGTGAGGGAGCCCTCCATAGTGCGGCCGTAGCCGATGCTGACAAGGATAACGTCCCGCTCATCGCCCTGCACGTTTTCCAGATTTTTGATAAAGAACGGCTCGTGAGCATGGCGGTTGAAAAACACTTCGGTTTCGGGGTGCTGCTTGCGGCGAATTTCGAGCGCATCCTGAATGGCTTGGCGCTGCGGGGTACTGAAGGCTACTACCCCCAGCGTCAGATTGGGTGTGCTGCGGGCGTGCTGCAGCACGGCTTCGGCCACGGCCACGGCTTCCTGCGGGTTGGTGCGAGTGGTACCCCGCTCGTAGTAGGTGTCGGGCAAATGATGGTAAATTAACCCCAACCGCTCGTTGCCCTCCGGACTAGGAAAGACGACCAGCTTATCGTCATAGAACAGATGATTGGAGGCAGCAATCAAGGACTGGTGCCGGCTGCGGTAGTGCCAGCGCAGCATGCGCTCGGGCATTTGGCGGGCTTTGCACAGCTCCAAAATGCTCTGAATATCAGCCGTTACGTTTTCCTCATCCAGCGCTTTACCGAGGCCCGTCAGCGAATCAAAGAATGAGGTGGGTGGCAACTGTTTGGAGTCGCCGACCACGACTAGCTGCTTGCCTCTGGCAATGGCGCCTAGCGCATCCACGGGTTTCACTTGGCTAGCTTCGTCGAACACCACCAAGTCGAACCCTACGGCGCCGGGTGGCAGAAAACTGGCCACCGACAGCGGCGACATCATAAACACCGGCTTGATGGCTTGAATGGCCCGCCCAGCTTCCTGCATCAGGCGACGCAAGGGCTTATGCCTACTCTTTTTGGCAAACTCGTTTTTGAGAATCAGCATCTGCCCACCGGCCTGCTGATTCGGAAGACCTTCGTAGTGCTGGCGCATGGCCCGTACCCGGTTGTAGTGCAGCGAGTCCCGGTCGGCCTGGCGAAAACGAGTGGCCAATTCTTCGTGTCCCGCCCGCTCGAATTGGCGTAAGGCAGGATACTGCTCGTAGGCTTGTCTTTGCAAAAACTCCAGCCACGTTTGACGCACCGCGGCCACCAAAAATTCAGTTGCGGGCACCCAGCGCTCGGCTAGCAAGAGCAATTCCGGCAGACCCTCCGCCTGCACGGTGGCGGCCACATTATTCCACTCGATAACTAGTTGCAATGACGATAAGCTAGTAGCCCAAGCAGCCAAGATTTCGCGCTGCTGGGCAAAGCGCTGAAACTGCAACCGTCCATCGGGACCAAACCGGCGCACTTCGTTCAGCCGCAACCTGTCAACCAACGTCTGCACAGCAGCCCGCTGACGAGTTAGAGCAGTTTCGAGAGCCGCCAGAAGCTGCGGCAAAGCCTCCGGGATATGGTAGCCAGACGTAGCGTCTGTTTCATAGCTATCTGACTCTAAGGCGCTTGAAGGTAATGGAGCTAAGAATTCGGCGCCGGTATGATTGGTATCGCCTAGGGCCAGGGCTACTCCACGAGTGCGCGAATGGCTTGCAGCGCCGACGCGCGCCAAGTATTCTAGTAAGGCAGCGGGCAGTTCGCCCCAGCTGATGCGTTGGTGGGTTAGAGTGAGATACTCCTGCGCCTTGACCAGTGTTGGCCATTCGGAGCGCGTGCCCTGCCAAGCGGATCTAAACAATTGCTGGCCCAATGGCCCGGCGTCGGCTACTGTGGCCGCATGGCGCGCGGCCTCGTGAATGGCGTCGATAACTGGCACTATGTCCGTAGCCTCTTTGGGTAGAGCAGGGCGCCACAAGCGTTGCAGGCGCTTGCGGGCCTGGCGGTAGTCACCACTAAGAAAATTCCACCATTTGTCGCCGTAGGAAAGCAGGGCGGTACGCTCCGAGAGCAGCTGTTGGGTCCAGGCTTCGGGCAGTAGGGTGGCTTCGTATTGTTGGTAAAGGGCAGTGTAAGCCGCTCCGGCGCGCAAGGTTTCGGCAAGAGAACTGGCTTGCTGCAACCAAGCACCATCGGCCACGGCCATACCCACCAAGGGTGGAGCAAGTAGCGCATGACGAGCAGCCGGCACCAGCTTTTCGGCGGCGGCGCGGTCAACCGGGAGGGGAAGGCCCAGGTGGCGAGCCAAAGTCTCGGCGGCGGTTTGCAGCGCTGCCACGGCCTCTTGTGCCTCGCTTAGGCTCGTTGCCAGTGCTTGCTGGTCGGCGGGGAGCAGTACCGTCAGTTCGCTGCCCCAGAAGAGCAACTTTTCGGGCACCCCCGTTTTTTGCAGTACAGCTTGCAGACGGGCAGCTAGTTCCTGGGCGCGGGCGGCATCGGCATCCGTCCAGGCGGCCTGGTTTGAAAACGCGATGCGCGGCAGCTCCACCGTGCCCCGTTCTTCGGTCAGGCGCAATAGCTCGCCAGTTACTTGCTGGGCTGTGCGCCGGCTGCGCCCGAGTGGGGCATTTACGGCCAGCGCGTAGTCGTTGAGCGTCTGCCGGTAGCGGGGCAACTGCGCCATTTGGTCTTCTACCGCCCCCGCCGTGGCTGGGCGGCCCAAGCTCAACGTGGCTTTTAGCTCGTCGTGGAGGGCTTTTTTGTTGGCTTTGTGGCTGTGCAGCTCCAAGCAAGCCGCTCCTAAACCCAGGGTATCGAGGCGGCGCTTTACCACTTCAAGCGCCGCCATTTTCTCGGCCACAAACAACACCTTCTTCCCTGCTCCAATAGCCTCAGCCAGCAGGTTGGCAATGATCTGCGACTTGCCCGTACCGGGCGGCCCCTGCACCACTAGGTTGCGCCCCTCGTGCACTGCCAGCAGCGCCAGCAGCTGCGACGAATCGGCATCGAGCACTTGGTGCAGCTCAGCCGCCGGACTTTCGGTGTCCAGAAACGCGGTGTCGCCTATGGTTGGGGCAGCATCTTGAAACCCGGTATCGGTGCCGAGCAGGGCGGCAATGGCCGGATGGCCGAGCAGCGTAGCTTGGGTTGGCCAGGTAGCAGGGTCAAGGTCGCGGTAGAGCATGAACTTCCCGAAAGAGAAGAAGCTCAGCGCGATACTGTTGATTTCCACTCGCCAGCGTGGCTTACTGGCTACTGCTTCCCGCACGGCTGCGTAGTAATCGGCCAGAGGGCTTTCTTCGTCCAGTTCGGGTAGTGCCAACCCAAAGCTCGCCTTTAGCTTGGCCTCCAACGACAAATTGCCTTCCACTTCGGCGCCCGTGTGGCGCAGCTTGAACCGTTCGGCCGCCGTACCCCGCTCTAGCAGCACGGGCACCAGCACCAGCGGTGCCTGGCGAGCCTCTTCACTGCTGTCGGTTTCGTACCAGGTGAGGGTGCCCAACGCCAG
The DNA here is from genome assembly GCF_029433095.1 of Hymenobacter sp. YC55. Classification (GTDB taxonomy): domain Bacteria; phylum Bacteroidota; class Bacteroidia; order Cytophagales; family Hymenobacteraceae; genus Hymenobacter. Next base: position 385,121 of record NZ_JARNTX010000002.1, on the reverse strand, counting down.
ATATAAGATGTTCACGCCTTGCTCTTCCAGGCTGGTACGCGCTGTGTAATAAGTATTTAGCAGACGGCTTTCCAGCTTGACTAGTGGCTCGGCAGTTTGCAGCTTGTTGTCGGCCAGCAAGGCTTGGCGCTCGGCTTCGGTGGGAAGCAGCGGTGGGGCTTCGGCCATGTAGGAAACCAATTCCGGCAACTCATGGCTAGATTCAGACCATTCGTTCGGTGTTGAATTCGCCTTTTTAACTGGTTCGGGCACCGCCTGAAAGTACATGGCTTTCCCTTGGCGGACCAGTACCTCATACACCGCCGCCGCTTCCTCTTGCACCACGGCCACACCTTGCGCTTTGGAGAGGCGAAAGTTGAGCAGCGGGTTGCGCATTCCTAAGTCCAGCAGCTCTTGGCGAGAGGCTTCGAGGCGAATAGCAAGCGTGGAATCAACGGGCATAGCAACTGGAATAGAGGCAATAAACTGAAATAGTGAAGCGGAAATACACAACAAACCCGCCACCTGAATCAGGCAGCGGGTTTGGCAATAAGGCAGCAACCATCAGGTAATTTAGCGGCCGGCCGGCATGTGCTTTAGCCCGAGCTTGCTGTGCTTGAAGCCGTAGTTGAAGTACAAGGCTAGCCCAATAATCAGCCAGCCGAAGAACAGCAGCCAGTTGTTCACACCGAGCTGCGTCATGAGGTACAGATTAGTCAGCAGGCCAAGGGTAGGTAGCAACGAGAGGCGCTTGCGAAACGAAAGCCAAGCTAGTGCCACGCAAAACAGCAGGAACACCAGCATCGGAATATAGTGGCGGGCTTCGTCGTAACCACTGCTCAAGGCTTTCTGAAATTCCTGCAAGCCGGCCTGATTGTAGGTGAATACCAGCACGATACCCACCAACATCAGGAGCGGCACCAGGAACTGTCCGTTGATGTAGGGCACCTTGAAACGAGCATCCGACTTGCCATACGGGTCGATAATGAGGATGCCGCCGCACACTAGCGCAAAGGCGAATAGCGTACCGATGCTGGTCAGGTCGATAACGAGGTCCATGTTGAGCAGCATAGCCGGCACGCCCACGAAGAAGCCCGTAACAATGGTGCTGAACGAGGGCGTGTGAAACTTGGGGTGCACCCGAGCAAATACCGGGGGCAGCAGTCCGTCGCGGCTCATGGTCATCCAGATGCGGGGTTGGCCAATCTGAAACACGAGCAGCACCGAAGCCATGGCAAAAATGGCACTCACCGCCACCACGCCGGCCAGCCAGTTCAGGCCTACTTTCTGAAACACAAACGCCAGCGGGTCGCCCACGCCTAGTTCGGTGTAGCTCACCATGCCTGTCAGCACCAGCGTGATAATCACGTAGAGCACCGTGCAGATAATGAGGGCATAAATCATGGCTCGGGGCAAGTCGCGCTGCGGATTGTTGCACTCCTCAGCCGTAGTGGAAATGGCATCGAAGCCGATGTAAGCAAAGAACACAGCCGACACACCTTTTAGCACCCCACCAATCCCGTTCGGGGCGAAGGGGCTCCAGTTGCTAGGATTCACATAGAACACGCCCACGCCAATAACTACGGCCACCACCGTCAGCTTGAGCAGCACCAGCAGGTTGGAAGCATTCTTCGACTCCTTGATGCCAACGTATACCACTGTTGTGATGAGCAGCGTAATGAGTCCGGCCGGCAAATCAATGACCAGCCGCAAACCGCCTGGCAATTGTGGAGCCGAGGCCCAAGCCTGATAGCCTGCTAGTTGCGTGGGCGTAGCATCAGCCAAGGGCTTGCCTGCCTGCATCAATTCCAGCACCTCGTTGTAGTGCTTATGGGCGCTCTGCAGGCCCATAGTCAGCCAGATGGGAATATGCACCCCAATGCCATCCATGAGGCCCGTGAAGTAGTCCGACCAGGATATAGCCACCACGATGTTGCCGACGGCATATTCCATGATCAGCGCCCAGCCGATTATCCAGGCGGCCAGCTCCCCGAACGAAGCGTAGGCGTAGGTGTAAGCCGAGCCGCTAACTGGGATGGTAGCCGCAAACTGCGCATAGCACAGCGCCGAAAACGCGCAGGCCACGGCCGTAAACACGAACAGCAACGACACGGCCGGCCCCCCGTCGTGGGAGGCATTGCCAATGGTGCTGAAGATACCCGCCCCGATAACGGCGGCAATACCCAACGCCGTCAGGTCGCGGACGGTGAGGTGCCGGGCCAGGCCACCACCGGGAGAGTGGCCGTCGGCGTCGGCGGGCGGGCTGAGCAATAGGTCGTCGAGATTTTTGCGGCGGAACAGGCCGGTCAGGCGACTAGGAGGAAGCGGTGTAGACAAAGCAGGATAATGGTTGAGAGGGCAAAAGATACAGAATAATGCGGCGGAGCTGCATATCAAGTCCTCGGATGACTAGTCTAGCGTGAGTTGGGTAAGAAGCGGCAGTAGCCCCGTGCCTTCCGATTCCGGCCTGATTTTTAGATAGATTCTTCTTACACTGGTGTGAATTTTAACCTGAGCTAGCATCTATCAGGTAATTCCATTTCCTAATTCTATACGCATGGCCATTTCTGTTCCGTTGCCCTGCCCGAAATCTTGGGCCGCCATGACGCCCACCACCGCCGGCCGCTTCTGCGGCAGTTGCCAGCATGAAGTTGTGGACTTCTCCCAAATGAGCGAGGCGGAAGTTATAGCTTGGCTAGCGCAGCCCACGGCCGGCAGTGTCTGCGGTTACTTTCGGGCTGGGCAATTTGCGGCACCACCTGCACCATGCTGGCGCCGCTGGCTGGTAGCCACCGTGGCATTGCTGGGCCTAAAGCCGCTATTAGCCGCCGACGAAGTGGCGGCCTTTTCACCGCTACGTCCCATACCGCGCCCCACCGAACAGGCCGACACGCACGCCACTGCTCCCAAAGGCCAAGTTGCCATCCGAGGCCGCGTCCTCGACGACTCCACTGGCCTGGGTGTGCCCGGTGCCGAGATATTCATCGGCGACACCAAATACGGCGCCGTCACGGATGAACAAGGCAACTTTAGCTTCACGATGCTGCAAAAATGGGCACCTGTGCAGAAGAACCGTGTGCAGTTGCGGGTCCAAGGCAGTCCTTTCGTGCACAAGCAGCAACTGGTATCCGTGAAAACTTCTCCTGCTGCTGCCCCACTCTTGGTGCGGCTAAAGTCGGTACCCGGCCGAGGACAAATTATGGGTAAGATTATGCGCCACAATCCGCCGGCAAAACCGCTATTAAAGTAGGCGTGGTCTTCTGATGGTGGAGCCATCAAAAATATTCTGTGGCCACGTGTGGAATCTAGTGTGGTCTGGCATCAACTAGTTGAACCCAATGACTAACCAATGCGCACCCGCACTACACTCACCGTCCCAACGCCCTGCCACGAGAACTGGGCCACCATGACTGCCACCACGCAGGGCCGCCATTGCGCCGCTTGCAACAAAGTAGTGGTGGACTTTACAGAGAAAACCGACGCCGAAATTCTAGCTCTGCTTAGCCAAGTCAGCTCAACCTGCGGCCGGTTTCGGGAAGACCAGTTGCAGCGGCCGTTGCTTCCACCACCGATGCCCACTCCCCGCTGGCGGACATGGGTGGCGGCTACGGCGGCAGTGCTAGGGCTGCGGGAGGTGGCTGCTGACACCAGTGTAGCGCAACATGCTCCCGACCAAGTTCATATTAGTACGGCTATCACCGAGCCGCTGGCGTCTCCACTTCCACCGCTTGGCACCAATGTAAGAGGTTGGATACGGCTACCAAACGGCATGGCGCTGCCCAGTGCTACAGTTAATGTTGAGGGCAGCACCATCCAAACTGTCACAGCAGTCGATGGCAGTTTTTCATTGTTACTACCATCAACAAATGAAAGTCAGCTACTCTTGACGCTAATTATTCAGGCGCAAGGCTATGCGCAGCAAAGGGTTACCGTCGCACTTGAACGCAACTCACTGGAGTCGTTGAATATCTACTTAGAACTATTAACTCCCACAGTACCAATGCCTATAATAATGGGTGGTCTTTCGGCAACATCCCGGCCAGTTCGGCGCCGTTAGTCACAGCTTCCGACCACCTATTTAATAGAATGCGACACTCCTGCCCAAGCTGAAATCCATACCTAGCAGGTGCACAATGCTGCTCGAATTCACAGCTCGACCAAACCTTTCCGCCCCTGAAATCCTTATTGCGGGGTATGAAGAACCTGCTCCTTACTATTTCCATCCTGCTATTCACCGCCACCGGTTGCTCCCTCAAACCCACTAATAAGTACGACGTTCAGGCCGAGCGAGCACAGTTGCCGCAGGAAGAAGCCGTGCACAAACAAAACTCCTTGGAGTGGTGGTACTTCACCGGCCACCTGCGCGACAAAGCCACCGGCGAGACGTTCGGGGTGGAATACGTGTTTTTCCACTTCAACGTCACGGGCAAGAAGGACTGGCAAATGGTCAACTTCGCCCTCACTGATCCGCAGCAGAAGCAGTTCCGCTACGACTACAAGGTGGAGCGCCTACCCCAGTTGCTGGCTGCCAACCTACCCCTCAACCTGGCCACCCAGAAAAAAGACCAACGCTGGACCCTAACCGGTCAGGAAGGCCGCTACCACTTGCAGGCCCGCATGGCCGCCCACCCCGACCAGGCCATCAACCTGACTACCACTCCCGCCAAACCGGTTCTGCTGCACAGCGGCACTGGCTACGAGAAGTACGGTCCCACTGCCACTGCGGGCTACTACAGCTACCCCCGCCTCGCGGCTAGTGGCACCTTAGAAATAGCCGGCAAAACGCGCCAAGTGGAAGGCGAACTATGGTACGACCGGCAGTGGAACTGCAACAGCGTCACGACCAAGGATTTGGGTTGGGACTGGTTCAGTATTCAGCTAAACGAGCCCCAAGAAGAAATCATGGCTTACCAGCTCTACAACAGAGGCACTGGCCAGCACATCGGGGGTGGTTCGCACTACGGCACGCAAGCCCAGAACACTCACCTCAACGAAGAGGATTTTCAGCTGGAAACCACCGATTACTGGACGAGTCCCCACTCGCGGCTGCGCTACCCCAGCAAGTGGCGTCTGCGCATCCCAAGCAAAGGCTACGACCTCACCATCACGCCCGTCATGCCCGACCAGGAGCTAACCCTAAAGCTGTTTGCGGGCATCAAGATGCACTATTGGGAAGGAATGTGCCGCGTGGAAGGCACGCACAACGGCAAGCCCGTCACCGGCAACAGCTACGTGGAAATCACCAATCGCAGCGAAGCCAAGAAAGCCCGCGAAGCTTCCGAGACGATAACCGCCAAGGAATAGTAGCAACGTCGGTATTATACTTTAAACAAACAGCCCGCTTCCCTTTGTGAAGAAGCGGGCTGTTTGCTTGTAATAATGAGCTATTGCACTACTAAGCGGCCACCGTATTGCAGACCCTTTGGGTCAGTAGCACGCAACAAGTATGTACCGGGGGCAAGACCAGCTATTGAAACCTGTGTGCTTGCAACGGAAGCAATAGTGACGCTTTTCCGAATGGAACGACCAAGAGCATCTGTTATCATCACTTGTGTTCCGACGGGCAACGAGGGCAGAAAAACAATTTCAGTGGCCGGATTCGGGTTGAAAGTCAAGCTCCGCAAGGTAGTAGCTGCGGCTGTGGCCAATGGCTGCATGCCAAGCTTGGCTACAAATGGCATCAGCGGACCACTGAGTATGTGGGTACCAAAAGTAACTGGCCCAGCAATCATACCACTCACATACACCTGTCCAGTTGCATCTACGCCCACGGATGTGCCTATATCAGAACTAGGTCCACCCGCCTGCTGAGCCCAACGCAAGTTCCCTTGTGTATTATAGCTAGCCACAAGAATATCCGAATTGCCTTGGCTATTCAGGGTGGTAGCCGCATCTAGCAGGGCAGAACCTGCAAATTGTCCGGTTACGTAGGTGTCTCCGGAAGGTGTTAGTGCCAACCCATTAATAGCGGTATATTGACTGCTACCAACGGTACGCGCCCACTGTGCTGATCCACTCGGGTCAAACTTTACCAAGTAGCCGTTGGTCTGTCCAGATGTTGTGAGGGCTAGCGAGCCAAATGCAGTAGCTCCCTCATACACTCCTGCCACATACGTATTACCTGCCGCATCTATGCCCACCGCATTAGGTTGAACTTTTGTGGAGCCAATGCTCTCCCGGGCCCATTGCAGGTTACCGGTTGCATCAAAGCGCGCTACAAACATCTGGCTTTGGGTACTAACAGTTTGCAGCGATACGCCCTCCAAGTTTAAACTTCCATTAAAAGATCCACAAAGGACAGCATTGCCTGTGGCATCAACAGCCACTGCGGAAGCACCACCGTATGGTGAAGTTAAAGCATTACCGACTAGCTGGCCTTGACGAACCCAGGCTACATTACCATCAGAAGTTAGCTTTAGCAGCACTGGCACGTGCTCTAGCGCAGTGTTATTCAAAGTAGTGGTGCCCACTGTAGCTTCACCTTTCAGGCCACCTGCTACATATACGTTGCCTGCCGCATCTACAGCAATTCCGTTACCTATCATAGAATCCACGTCGTCGGTAGGCCCACCGAAGCTACGGGCCCACAGCACAGTTCCATTTGCATCGTAACGCGCTACAAATAAGTCCCTACTAACAACGGATGCTCCTTGCAACATAGTCACGTCATCGAAAATAGCATCATGCTGCAGCGTACCGGCTATGCTTACATTACCAGCAGCATCCACTGCCACGCCGTTCACAGACTCCGAGCGGAAGCCTGTAATTTGTCGTGCCCATAGCACGGCACCTTGCGCATCTAGCTTTGCCAAGAAAGCGTCACCCTCGCTGCTATTTGCAGAAGGGCTAGTGAATGTCGAACTCCCAAATTGTGCTGTACCCAAAAAACCACCAACCACATACGTGTTGCCGTCAGCATCAGTAGCGGCAGCACGCGCACCTGCTGTTGCTAAACCCAAGCGTTGCACTCGCTGCCACGCTAGAGGTGCTTGTTGAGCAAAAGATGATGTACTAATTGTTAACAACCCCGCTAATACCGCCCCACTGAGAGTGGAATATACCTTCATAGGTAAAAGTGAAAATGATAGATAGAAACACGCAGAATAGCTCAACAATCGGACCGAATGAGCTTCGTCAGCCGATCTGAATTAAATGATGATTTCCACTTCGGAAATCTTTACTGTCCTGCTTTATTCCAAAGAGGGTAACACAGCTAGTTATGGTTGTATAAGACGTATAAAATATTTTTAAAGCTTAATAATATAGCTGCTATCTAAGTAGGCTTATCCCTTCAGTATCAAACGAAACGTAGTGCCGCGGCCTACTTCACTCCACTTCACAAAAAGCTTGCCTTGGTGATAATTCTCGATGATGCGCTTGGCCAAAGCAAGCCCGAGTCCCCAACCACGTTTTTTGGTAGTATAGCCCGGTAAGAACACTCGGTCGATTCGGCTTTTTGGGATGCCTTTGCCGGTGTCGGTGATGTCAATGGCAATGGATTTTTTGTCGCGCACGGGGCGGCGCAGATGCAGTGTGATACTGCCTCGGCCATCCATAGCATCCACTGCATTCTTGCAGATGTTCTCTATTACCCAATCAAAAAGCGGGATGTTGAGTAGCGCGGGGGTGTCGGTCGGCAGGTCGGTCTTTATTTCGAAGACCACCTTTTTTGATACGCGGCTTTGCAAGTAGGAAATAGCGTTTTGGGTGGTGCGCAAGATGTTTTCGGGTTTGAGCACTGGCACCGAGCCAATATTGGAGAAACGCTCCGTGATAATCTGCAACCGCCGGATGTCTTTCCCTAGCTCTTCTACAATCGGCTCATCCTTAAACCTTTCGCTTTCGCTCAAATACGTTTGCCAAGCCATCAAACTGCTAAGCGGGGTACCGAGTTGGTGTGCTGTTTCCTTAGCCAAGCCCACCCATACCCGGTTTTGCTCGGAGCGGCGTGAGTAACTAAACGCGAAGTAGGCAATAACCCCAAGGCAGGCAATAACGGCCAGCTGCACCAGCGGATACGTTCGGAGCTGGGCCAGTAGTGCCGAGTCCTTGTAGTAGATATAACTGCGCTTTGAAGCGCCCAACTCGATGATGATAGGCGGGTGGGCTAGCTGCATTGCCGAAATTTCCCGCTGCAAAAGAGCAGTAGTGGCCTGCTGGCTCAATCCCTTCGGAATAGCAACATTCTTAGCATCCACGATATTACCAGCATCGTCGGCCACAATAACCGGAATGGTCTTGTTGGCTTGGATAATCTCGTCCATCAGAAACGACACGTTGGACTGCTCCTCGGTGTTGGTGATGTAACGCAAGGTCTTGGAAAAGAGGGCAATTTGCTGTTGTTCCCGCTCTGATACGCGCTGCACCAGCACGTTGGTATAGATGACGGTGGCGGCCGCAATGAGCAGTGCTACTGCTATGATGAGCAGCTTAATGCGGGTTTTTTGGTCGTAAATGGCTATCAAGGACGTAAGGAAGGCAACGAAAGATGAGGCAGCTCGCAACGAAAGACCTAAGCAACCATTTGGTGTGCCAGTACGAGTAGTCTACCAGAACGGGTGCTTACACGAAGGTACAACTCCTGCTATTGCGGGATGCGGCACCGCATAAAGTAGCCTTACTGAGGAGTTTGGAGCGGCCAAAAACGTCGTTGCTGCGCGTCAAGCTGACGTTGCTTGCAACTATTTTCAGTGGCCTGATAACGCAAAATGTCGCTTACAAGTGTCTTACTGGTAATTTAAACTTTCGCTGAACCACACGGTCCTCCTCGCTGTTTTCATCATATCGATTTGTGCCGTAATTTTGCCGCCTGCAATTGCAGTTGCCATTCGCTATGCCTCACCCCTTCAAGGCCGTCAGCCTGTCCTTCAAGAAAGCTCCCCTGGAAATCCGGGAGTTGATTGCGCTGGACGAAGCCGCCTGCCGCCGCTTTCTGCATACTCTTCACCACGAGTTAGCCCTCACCGATTTGCTGGTGCTTAGCACATGCAACCGGACCGAGGTGTACTACGCTGCCGACCGTGACCAGAGCCCGGCCATCATTGAGGCCCTAGGTGAACTCAAGAACTTGGCCAACGTTAGCCAGTACTTCCCTTACTTCGATATCCTCGACTCTGCTGACGAGGCCGTGCAGCACCTCTTCGACGTGGCCATGGGCCTCGATGCGCAGGTGGTAGGCGACCTGCAAATCAGCAACCAAGTGAAGCAGGCCTACCAATGGTCGGCCGATGAAGATGCGGCCGGCCCGTTTTTGCACCGGTTGTTGCACACGGTGTTCTTCACCAACAAGCGCGTGCAGCAGGAAACCTCTTTCCGCGACGGTGCCGCCTCCACTTCCTACGCCGCACTGGAGCTGGTAGAAGAGCTAACTGCCGATGTAGCCAACCCCCGGGTGCTGATTGTAGGCTTAGGAGAAATCGGCGAAGACGTTTGCCGCCACTTCGGCGACAGCAAGTTCTTCACCGACGTCACGATCTGCAACCGTACCCGTTCGAAAGCTGCCATCTTGGCCGCCGAGTGTGGCCTCAAGATTCTGGATTTCGAAGACTTGGCGCAGGGCCTCAAGGAGGCCGACGTGATTATCTCGTCTATCAATGCGCCCACGCCTTTCTTCACCCGCGAGTTGGTAGCTAACCTAGACGTGCTGAGCTACAAGTTCTTCATCGACCTCTCGGTGCCGCGCAGCATAGAGAGTGATGTTGAAACCGTACCGGGCGTGCTGGTTTACAATATCGATTCCATCCAGAGCAAAGCTTCGGCCGCGCTTGAGCGGCGCTTGGCCGCCGTGCCGCAGGTACGCGCCATCATTGCTGAAAGCATTACGGGCCTTAACGACTGGAGCAAGGAAATGCTGGTGTCGCCAACCATCCAAAAGCTGAAGAATGCGCTAGAGCAAATTCGGCAGGAAGAGATGGACCGCTTCCAGAAGAAGATGAGCCCCGAGGAAGCTCGCCGCATGGATGAGGTAACGAAGTCGCTGATGCAGAAGATCCTCAAGCACCCGGTCATTCAGCTGAAAGCCGCCTGCAAGCGTGGCGAAGCCGACCAGCTCATCGACGTCCTCACCGACCTGTTCGACCTGGAAAATCAGCCAACAGTAGCTTAATTGCCCTTACCAATACAACAAGCCCCTGCCGCTAAGCTAGCGGCAGGGGCTTGTTGCTTTACTGGATCTACATTTGGCCCAATACGAAGTTGTCATTCCGACGCAGGAAGAATCTGAGTTCAAGTACTGAACTGCATATTCCTCCTACGTCGGAGTGACAGGCGCGTGTAGCGTGCTACAAGACAGAAAATGCTTGTAAGATCAATGAACCTACCACCAATGAAAAAAGACCGTCAAATGGCGGTCTTTTTCAGGTTTGCGCAAGCTTAACGCTTGTACTACATCGTGTCGCAGCACTCCTCGAGCGAGTCGATAACGTCGAGCAGCTTCGGAATGGAAAGCGAGTAATAGATTTTAGTGCCCACTTTGAACGAAGACAGAATGCCACGGTCTTTGAGGGTAATCAAGTGCTGAGAAGCAATTGCTTGAGGCAAATCGAGCGTACGGTAGATTTCCGTTACGGTCATTTTATCCTCTTTGCCAAGCAAATCTACTATGGCCAACCGCTTTGGGTGAGCCAGTACTTTAAGCATGGCAGCGGCCTTATCTACTTTTTTGGATTCTACGCGTGAGAGCAAGGGTTTCATACTGATGGACAACGGTGGCTGAAAAACGAAAAAGAGCAGTTCCGTCAGGAATATAACTAATACGATATTTCTGATGGAAAGAGTTCCTGTGAATGAAAATCCCCCACAAAAAATTTGGGCACCTCTTTAGTCTAACGCGCGAGGTTCCAAAATAAGTGCATTAGAGGCTCCGAGACCGGAGGCTCTACGTGAGCTACGTACCTTTGTTCCACTGAAACATACTTTTTCCTACCCCACCCCAAAATTTTTTACATGAAAGACCTACTAGCTAAATTCGAAAATAAGCGTCCGGAAATCGTTTTTGAGTGGAAGGATGCCGAAACCGAAGCAGAAGGCTGGGTGGTAATCAATTCGTTACGAGGTGGCGCGGCTGGCGGCGGCACCCGCATGCGCAAAGGCCTTGACAAGCGTGAAGTAGAAAGCCTGGCCAAAACGATGGAAGTGAAGTTCACGGTATCTGGACCGGCCATTGGCGGCGCTAAATCGGGAATCAACTTCGACCCGCAGGACCCGCGCAAACGGGGCGTACTGGAGCGGTGGTACCGCGCCGTTATTCCTCTACTCAAGGCGTACTATGGCACCGGCGGCGACCTGAACGTAGACGAAATTCACGACGTAATTCCCATCACCGAAGACTACGGCCTCTGGCACCCGCAGGAAGGCATCGTGAACGGGCACTACCGCGCCACCGAGCCCCAAAAGATTCAGAAGCTAGGCCAACTGCGCCAAGGCGTGGTGAAAGTGCTAGAAGACGCCAGCTTCACGCCTGACCTGCGCCGCAAGTACACCGTGGCCGACCTGATTACGGGCTACGGCGTAGCCGAAGCCGTACGGCACTACTACGAGCTTTGGGGTAGCCGGTCGGTGGTCGGTAAGCGCGCCATTGTGCAAGGCTGGGGCAACGTGGGCGCTGCCGCGGCTTACTACCTTGCCAGCCAAGGCGTGCGTATTACTGGCATCATCGACCGGGCCGGTGGCCTGTTGCGGCCCGAAGGCTTCACACTAGAAGAAATCCGGGCATTGTTTCTTAACCGCATCGGCAATGCCCTCACGGCCGATAACCTCTTATCGTTCGAGCAAATCAATCAGCAGATCTGGCAGTCCGGAGCGGAAATTTTTATTCCGGCCGCCTCGTCCCGACTGGTTTCGCGGGCGCAGGTAGAGCAGCTGATTGCGGGCGGACTGGAAGTTATTTCGTGCGGAGCCAACGTGCCATTTCAGGATTCGGAAATATTCTTCGGTCCGACTGGTGAGTTTGCCGACCAGCACACCTCCGTCATTCCCGACTTCATTGCCAACTGCGGCATGGCCCGCGTGTTTGCTTACTTGATGGAAACCAACGCCGAAATTACCGACCAGGCTATTTTCGGCGACACTTCCCGCGTAATCCGCCAAGCCTTGGCCCGTACTCGTCAGCAAGGCGATGCTACGACGGGTTTGGCGCAGAAGTCCTTTGAAATGGCTTTGCGGCAGCTTGTATAGCTTTAATGCAAGTGGTACGATTTTGGTAACGGGCAGCAGCTTGATAATTAAGGAAATTCAACTGTTAGCCTATTCGTTTTGTACTACTATTTGTTATTCATCAACTACTTTAAGATGACTTTGCACGAATTTCTGGACTATCGTTTCCTTGGCAACGATGTACGGTCTTATTTGTGGTGCGTAGGTATTCTGTTGTTTGGCTTCGCTTTCAAAACCTTGCTGTCGAGGCTACTGTCGAGGCTGTTGTTTCGCTTCATCCGCACCAAAACCGAGGGCGTAGCTGAGCACCACTTTCAGGCACTGCTTATTCAACCCTTATCGGTAGTTATCTTTTTGGTGACCACCTACTTTGCGTTCCAGGTGCTTGATTATCCAGTGCGTAGCAACGAAATAACGCACAACGAACCGGCCGTGAAGGTGTTCTTCTTCCGCCTGTTTCAATTGGCCGTTTTTTCGGGTATCGGCTGGATTATGCTCAGAGTCATCGACTTTGCCGTTATGGTGTTTCAGCGCCGTGCCGAAGCTACCCCGTCGCACCTCAACAACCAGCTAATTCCTTTCGCCAAAGACTTGTTGAAAGTGCTGGTTATCACCTTCACGTTCTTGGTGATGCTAAGCCGGGTGTTCGGCGTGAACGTGACGGCCCTGATTGGGGGCTTGGGTATCGGGGGCCTAGCCGTGGCCTTTGCTGCCAAAGAAAGCTTAGAGAACCTGATTGCCTCGTTCACCATCTTCCTCGACCGGCCGTTTGCAGTGGGCGAGTTGGTGACGGTTGGGGGCATCACGGGCACCGTAGAGAAAGTAGGCTTCCGCAGTACCCGGTTGCGCACGGCCGAGAAAAGCTACGTAACCGTACCCAACAAGAGCATGATCGACAAACCGCTCGACAACCTCTCGTTGCGCACCGCCCGGCGCGTAAGCTTCACGCTGAATCTGAGCCAGAGCACAACCAGCGAGCAGCTCCGAGCCATTGTGGAAAGCGCCCGTGCTGTTATCGAAGCTCACCCGTTAGTGGAGGACCCGGCCGAAGTGAAGTTCGCCGCCCTCACACCTACCGCCCGGGAAGTGACCGTACAGTACTTCGTGCACACGGATAGCTACATTGAATACCTCGACGTGAAAGAAGCGCTTAACTACAGTCTAATTGAGGTAGTAGAGCAGCACGGCGGGCAGTTTGCCAACGCAGGCACCACCATCGTGCAGTTAACTAACCCAGCGGATAGTCTCAATCCAGCCACTCCTACTCTATCCAGCTAGATGGTCTCCCTCACGGCAGAGCACATACTCTCGTCGTAAGAAATGCCAATTCATAAAACGGCAGGCGCACTTACTACGCAAGCTTCCAGACCACCAAAAAGCCGGCTGCTCCATCAGGAACAGCCGGCGTTTTGGTGTTGAATTGAATTGCTAAGCGTTATTAGCGGCCACCGAGTAGGCCGCCAAGTAGGCTGCCCATACCGCCACCGCCGCCAAGCAAGCTGCCGAGCCCTCCGCCGCCAGCACTACGCGGAGCAGAGTTTGGCTGGCCGCCAAGGCCCCCAAGAATAGACATCAGGGAACCAAGACCACCGCTGCCTACGTGCGAGCCTTGCTGCGGTATATTGCCATACGAGCTTTGGGCACCGCCTCCACCGAGTACCCCACTCAGCAAGCCACCGCCCAACAAGCCACCGAGCATGCCACCCATCGAGCTGCCGCCCATGGCGCTACCCATAGCACCACTGAGCAAGCCACCCATCGAGCCGCTGCCGCCGAGCATGCCACCGCCCATAGCACCACCACGGCCGCCCATCACCCGCGAAAGGACCATGGGAGCGGCAACGCCAAGCAGGCCCGCCATCAGGGCACCTTTGGGAATGCCTACATTGGAAAGTTTATCGGTAATGCCGCTCAGGAAGCCTTGCTTGGCCGGGTCGTTGGCATCGTGCGGTACGCTGGCCGCTTGGTCGACCACTTGCTCCAGAGCTTGGGTTTGCTGCTGATTAACGCCGAGGTAGCTGGCAATTTTATTTACCATAGCTTCCTCATCGTTGGCATACGCCCCATCGGCGCGAGCAAAACTAATCAGGTCCGTTATCAGAGAGAAGCGCAACTCACTGCCTCTCAGGGCATCTAAGTTGGCTTGTACGCTTTGATTGGTAGAGTCTTTGGCTGCTGCCAACACTTGCTGCGTGGCACCGCCCGAAAGACCCGCTTGGTGTGCTAGCTGTTGCAGAAACTCGATTTCGGCGGCGGAAGCCTCGCGGTCAGCAGAAGCTAGGCTGGCAATAACACTCAGATAGGCCGCTTTTTCTTGGTCGGAATAGTTCTGCAGGAGTTGGTTGTCATCCATGGTGTTTAAGAAGGAAAGGGTGGACATATAATTTGTGTCCTTAACGCACCCGCTCTGATTAGGTTGATTTTAGCGCTCTGCATTCAGGTAGTAGCACTCACTACCTCTTGCTGCTAGTACACGCTCATCCTTCTTAACTACTTGAAAACGCACAGCCACAGCGGGCTCGTTCATACCCTCGGCCTACTTACCGGCTTCACATGCCTTCTAATCTGTTGGGCTTCAGCTAACCAGTACTCGTGCTTGTTTTGCAAGACTGTATTCTCCCTTCGCTAGCCGAGGTTAGAACTCGAAATACTCGCCGGTTTGCGGTTGGGCTGGCTTCTTCTTTTCGGGCTTTTTCAACTCGAACGGCTTACGCGGCTCCGTGGGCGGCGCAGGCGCGGCTGTTGCAGCCGGCTTGGTAGCGGTGGGCTTCAACAACCCATCAAGCAAGCCAGGCTTGCGCGCAGCTGCCGGACTGCTGGCCGGGGTACGCCCTGCCTGGGCCCGCGCCCGGTCGTAGGTTACGCGGAAGTTGTTTTCGTCGCCCTGAATGGCCAAAAGCAAGCTCGGGCCCGCGGTGCTTCCATTTGGCACCACCTTCGACAGCAAGCCCGGCAAAATAGGAATACTCAGGTGGTAGTCCATCTGCTGATCGAAGGTGTGAGTGCCCGTAACCCGCACCAACGAAGCGGCTTTCACGTTGGAGCGAATTTCCATTTCCGGCAAATACACCGTTCGGCTTTGGATGTAGACGGGAGTCGTCAGTTGGGCAAAGCGCAGGTGCCGCAGCCGTTCGCGCCCGGCAATCATCGACAGCTTTTGCAGCGGCATGAAATTGTTAAGTTCTCCGTTGCGCACGGTCACTTTCACTTCGGCTTGCAGCTTGTCGGTGAGTGGGTCTAGGTTGCTGCTGAAGTACATATCCGATTCGGCGGAGGCAGTGAGCGTACCCCGCAGGTGACGCGCCGTAATAAACTGCTGCCCAAAGTCTTCGAACACATAAAACAAACTATCGAGAGGCAGCTGCTGACAACTGGTGCTTGAACTCAGGCGCAGCAAGTCGGGGTTGCGGGCATCGAGCGTCCCGCGGAAGCTAGCTCGGCCGCCAGCTGCCGCCACTGACAGAGAAGGCGCACTCAGCACTTGGTTTTGCAGTCGAATAGCACCCTGCAAATCCTGCCCCCGAAAGCGCCGAAACCGAGTTCGTTGCGCATACATGTTCACATCGAGCGCGAGATTAGCAGGGAACCGAAACCCGTAGCCATTCTTGGCTGAAGCTGCTGCAGCAGCTTTACCGGCTGAAGAGCGCAAGCTCAGCAGCTGATCGAAATTCAGTTGCTTGGATTTCAGATCAGCTTCTACCAGCAACCGCTGCCGCGGCAGCAGCAGCCAGCCAAGGCCATTTTTAAACACACCACTCATCTGAAAATCCGATGCTCCCACGCGCCCAGTGAAGCTGTTGATTGCTACATCGTTGCGGCGCAGCAGGAAAACCCCGCTCAGGCCCGTAAATGGCTGCGTGAAATCGCGCAGGCGCAGTTGCACCCCGCGCAGCGTAAGCTCCCCCGCCGACTGAACGGCTGCCGTAGCCGGATTGGCTTTGAACTCGCGCATACTGCCCGCAAACGACACCTTTAGTTGCGCCGTACCGCTGCCGCTTCGTACGGCCGCTACCGGATAAAACTGCAGAACCCGCGCCACATCCAAATCGGCACTCAGGTCCAGGACCACCCGCGGGTCCTGGAAATCACTGTAGCGCAAACTGCCATTGAACGGCCGCCCCTGCAAGGTGCCGCGCACACCACGCAAGTCTAGCTCCGAAGTACGCGCCGACCGTGACATGCCGTTGCTGAAAGTACCCGTCAGGAACACATGCTCCACGGCTTGCTTGTACTCGGGGTGGTAAAACGATGCATCGCGGCAGCCAAACCGGAAATCGAGGCGTGGATTGTCTTTGCCGGCCAGCGTGCCACGTACCGTTCCCCCAAAATATACGTCGCCCCGGCTGCGGTAGGCACTTAGGCGGTTGGCTATTCGGGGCGGCAGCAGCGCCAACACCGACTGCACATCCGTGTTGCGCCCATCGAGCTGCACGTCCAAATCAGTGGCCTGTTGGTAGCTTACGCGGCCCGCCACTCCGTACGCAGCGCGACCTATTTTCAGCTCCGAGGGCTGGATGGTAACAAGCCGCGCCGCCCGGTCGACCCGCAAGCGGGTAGTAACCCGTAACGCTTTATCGCGGAAATACGCATCCGAGCCTAGCTGCAGGGCTTCTACATGGGTGTCACCCTGCGCCGTTACGTCCACCAGCATGTCGTTCACGTCTAGCTCGGCTTGCATATTTTCAACGCGCACCGTGTAACGCTGCTGCCGCAGTTGGTCGTCATACGTAGTATGGATACGCTCTAAGTGCACATTCTCCAACCCAAAAGCCAGCGGCTTATCGGATGGAGCTGCG
Source organism: Hymenobacter sp. YC55 (assembly GCF_029433095.1). Lineage (GTDB taxonomy): Bacteria > Bacteroidota > Bacteroidia > Cytophagales > Hymenobacteraceae > Hymenobacter. Next base: position 368,193 of record NZ_JARNTX010000002.1, on the reverse strand, counting down.
GTGGTGTCGTAGCGAATCACGTCGTAGTTGGGACGTCCCTGCGCATCATGCCCGACATAAACGCGGCCATCGGTGAGCGTGACGGCCCGAATCCGGTAGTGCCCTCGCCACAGATCCCAAGCATCGAAGGCACAGTACAGGCGCTGAGCCCGAGCTAGCGGTACCGTGTCCTGGGTAAGCGAACCACTGACGCGCACCTCATGCAGCGTAATAGACACCCGAGGAAACTGATCGAGCAACGACACCTCCATCTTCCCCACTTGCACGGGCGTGCGCAGGTAGCGGTTCGCCTCTTGCACAAACAGCGCAATGATATGATCTTGCCCTAGCCACACGCCCGCTACGGCCCCGCCAAGCAGCAACGCCAGAGTTAACAGAAAATAAAAAATGTATCGCCGCAGTTTTTTCAATCCTTTACTATTTCTTGACTCTAAAAGAGTTGGACGTTTTTCTCTGCTGTGCAAAGGAATTTCTGGACTCAAAGTTCGCACAAAGAGTTGCGTAATCGAAAATGGTCCTGCATATTTGCAATCCCAAACGGGAAACGCCCCTTGGGAGATTAGCTCAGCTGGTTCAGAGCATCTGCCTTACAAGCAGAGGGTCACTGGTTCGAACCCAGTATCTCCCACTTTCATAGTACGCTTACCTTTGGGAGATTAGCTCAGCTGGTTCAGAGCATCTGCCTTACAAGCAGAGGGTCACTGGTTCGAACCCAGTATCTCCCACATTTACAAAGGACAGCCGCATGCGGCTGTCCTTTTTTGTTTTTAAGCCTGCTTAGCTCGTCAAGAACGAGTTTTTCTTGTTTCTTCCCTGCAAACGCAGTCATACAGCAGGTTATCAGGGTCGTTCACCTTTTGGTACGAAGACCCACTCCAAGGTGGAAGCTATATACCTTGCGCGTTGAAACTTCACGCTTCCGACTATATACATGAGCTCCACGTGGCAATCTTGGTTAACACGGATTTTCTTTGGAGCGCTGATTGTATTGGGCTGCCTTTTAGTTGGCGACTACGGCGTTTCAATCGATGAACCAACCGACCACTACAATGGCGCCGTGAGTGGGAAGTATGTAGCTGAAGTCTTGTTTCCTACCTTCGGCCAGCACGATTCTACGGTAGCGCGGATCAGGTCTTTAGCTAGCCATAACAACAATGACCACGGGGTAGTATTCGAACTGCCGGTAGCAGGCTTGGGCCGACTCTTCACGCATGGGCAACCAGCCCGCTATTACTTGCTGCGCCATCTGCTTATCTTTTTAGTTTTTGTGCTGGGCACCTGGGCGTTGTACCGGCTGAGTTGGCTACGGTTTAACAGTCAGGTGGCTGGAATACTGACTGCGGCGCTGCTGGTACTTTCGCCGCGCATGTTTGGCGAAGCTTTCTTCAACGGCAAGGATATAGTGTTTCTGGCCTGCTTTACCCTGGCTATGTATACGCTGGCGTGTCTACTCCAACAGCCCACCTTTGGAAGGACAATCCTACATGGTGCAGCTACTGGCCTTGCTATTGCGATGCGCCTACCAGCCCTTATCCTAGTGTTTTTCACTGTTGGTGGCTTTGTTGTACTGGCCTTGTATCCGAGCTCTGCCGATTCTGTAGCTCGGCGACGCTACTCAGGCATTTTAGCCGTGTACTTGCTCGTGGCGACGCTTGGTGTAATTGGATGTTGGCCTTACTTGTGGGAAGCTCCACTTACTCGTTTCGCGCTGGCCTACCGCAGCCTAAGCCATTACAGTTGGCCATTCACTACGCTCTACCTAGGTCAATTTCATCTAGCCACGCAATTGCCGTGGCACTATATTCCAGTGTGGTTGCTTATCACTACGCCGCTGCCCTATGTACTGGCTGCCTTCGTAGGCCTAATAAGCAGTTTGTGGCAACTACTAGGTAGTCGAGGCCATCATCTGCGCACGTTCGCAGGGCGCCTTGATCTATTGCTAATCGGGTGGCTACTGTGTCCTGTTGTGTCAGTGATTGTCTTGAAGTCGACGCTTTACGATGGCTGGCGGCACCTATACTTTGTTTACCCGGCGTTGCTACTACTAGCTGTCCGAGGACTACTGCTAGTAGTAAAATCCTTGAAGCGGCCAACCGTACGTTGGCTGGGTGCTGGACTACTGGCTTTATTCGGTCTCGAAACCCTCCGGACTGCTGTCCGCATGATGCAGCTACATCCCTACGAGCATTTATATTTCAATCATTTATCAGCACCAGTAGTGGAACAGCAGTTTGAACGCGACTATTGGGGGCTGGCATTTCGGCAAGGGCTAGAATGGGTGCTAGCCCACGACCCTGCGGCCCCAGTTACGGTTAGCAGCGACGTGCAGGATATGCTATATGCCAACACCTTGCTGCTGCCTTCAACTGAACAAGCTCGGCTTCGTTTAGTACCGAAAGGGTCGCCTTTACCACCAGCGCGCTACTTTATAGCTAATTACCGCTGGCACCCGCAGCCCTACCCCGACAGCTTAGGCCCTGAAGTCTACGCAATACGAGCGGAAGGCATCCGAATTCTATCAGTGTTCCGGCGCTCCGGTAGCGTGCCTCCGAAATAAGAGGTTGCCTTCAGTATACCTTACAGGCGAATTTGAAGCCAGCTTAAGCAGGTAAAGGCCGCGCTGAATACCTTGTTGTTCGGTTACTAAACACTCCAGCCACCTAGCAAGCGGTTCACCTAATACTTGTTTGTTCTTCCTTCTGCGTGCCCTACTCCTGATGCCCGTTTCAACTAAAGCTTCTCGACTTATTGTGGGAGCATTTTTCGGGTTGTTGATTGCCTTGGGGCTTGTGCTAGTGCGCGACTATGGCGTGTCTTGGGATGAGCCTAACAACCACCTCAACGGGCTAGTCAACCTCAAATACATTGCTAGCTTGGTGCTACCGGCCGAGCAGATACAGCAAAATCCCACCTTCGCTACCACGCCCGACATCCGAAACTTCCCGGATGCGCACCATGGCCCGGTCTTCGAGATTTCAGCTATTGTACTAAGCTACCTCCTCACCGATCATGACTCCCGTTCTTATTACTTGGTGCGTCACGCGCTGGTTTTCAGCGTTTTTGTGGTTGGCGTTTGGGCGCTGTATCAGATAGGAAAGCACCGATTTCAAGACTGGCGCTGGGGATTGCTAGGAGCTGTGTTGCTGGTGCTCTCACCCCGATTTTTTGCCGAGGCTTTCTACAATGGCAAGGACATCGTGTATATGTCGTTTTTTGCGCTGGCTATGTTTACGCTGCTGCGCTTACTGGCCCAGCCCAGTGTGAGCCGGGCCATGCTGCATGGGCTGGCTACTGCACTGGTTGTGGATGTGCGCATTCATGGGGTACAATTGCTGCTGTTCACGGCAGTAGGTATGCTTTTAGAATCTCTCTTCAATGCCACCCGAACAGCTGCCATATCCAGCATTTGGAAAATAGCCGGTACTTATGTGGGCAGTGTAGCCGTAGGTGTCATAGCGGGGTGGCCTTATCTGTGGGCGTGGAGCGTACCTGAACTGCTTTCGGTGGCCTCTCACGCGGTGCGTTACCCTTGGGGCTTTACCAACTTCTATTTAGGCGAGCAAGTCCTTGCCAAGGACTTGCCGTGGCACTATATACCCGTGTGGATGCTCGTCACGATTCCACTGCCCTACTCGCTGGCGGCAAGTGGTGGACTGCTAAGCTGGTTGCGCCGCCTCTGGCAGCAAGGTATTGCCTCCGGCCTAAGCACCTTCGAAGGCCGTACCGACTTGCTATTGGCCCTGTGGTTACTCGCGCCGATAGTGGTTGTTATCAGCACGCACACTGTGGTGTATGAAGGTTGGCGGCATCTTTACTATATCTACCCGGCACTGCTATTGTGGGCTGTGCAAGGCTTTATGACGCTTGCCAGGCTGGCTTGGCAGCGTAGTAGCGTCCAGTTGGCTGCTCGCACAGCCTTGGGTCTAGCAACCCTCGAAACAGTGCATACCTCGGTGCGCATGGTGCAAATGCACCCGCATGCTAATGTGTACTTCAGCTTCCTGACTGGCCCAACTGCGGAAAAGCTTTTCGAACGTGACTACTGGTGTCTGGCTTACCGCCAAGGGTTGGAGTGGGTAGCCACCCATGACACAGCCTCTACCCTCACCGTCAATGCATTCTGGCACTACCCGCTCTACAACAACTCCTTGATTCTAAAGCCAGAGCAGCGACGGCGCCTGCGGTACACGCCCGGCAACACGGCACGCTACTACTTGGCTGGCTACCGTTGGCACCCCCAGTCCTACCTCGATTCGCTTGGGGCAGAAGTCTACGTTATCCGGGCTGGTGGTATCAAGGTGTTATCGGTTTTCAAACGGTTACCGCAAACCCCTAACTGGAAGATGAATCCACCCGCCAATAGTGTTGGTTCCCAACGCCTTCCGTCATCAGCTTACGACAGCCGTTAACTAGCCTAGTGCTGGCTAACGGCGTCTTTCTTGGAATTTGTTGATCATCGAAGGGCAGATAAGCTGCTTATCCGTAATCTTTGGGGCGCCTTTGCTTTTTGCTCGCCTGTTTTTCCGCTGCTTTTCATGCCTCTGCTCGAAGTCACGACCCCGGCGCAGATCCGTCAGTTTCTGGCGCTGCCCACCCGCATCTATCAAGCCCATCCCAACTGGATTTCGCCTCTCGACCACGAGATTGAAGCCGTTTTTGATGCCAAGCGCAACCCCAATTTAGCGCAAGGTGCCGTTATCCGCTGGATACTGACCGACACCACTGGCGAAACCATCGGACGAGTGGCGGCTTTCGTGAACCCCGCTACAGCTCACACCGATGCTACCTTACCCACTGGCGGCATGGGCTTCTTCGAGTGTATTGACGACCAAGCTGCTGCCAACGTTTTGTTTGATGCTTGTCGTACCTGGCTCGTTAGTCGGGGGATGCAGGCCATGGACGGCCCCATCAACTTTGGAGAGCGGGACCGGTTTTGGGGCTTACTGGTGTCAGGCTTCACCGAGCCGAACTACGGCATGTTCTATCACCCGCCGTACTATCAGCAACTGTTCGAGTCGTACGGTTTCCAAGTGTACTTCAAGCAATATACCTGCTACCGCGAGGTGGCCATGCAGCTGCATCAGAGTTTCAGCAATGCCGCGGTGCGCTACGCGCAGCAATATCCAACCTTCCAATTCCGGCACGCCAGCAAGCGCGACCCCGAAAAACTGGCGCGTGACTTTCACCATGTGTACAACTTGGCGTGGGCCAACCACAGTGGCGTAGCCGCTATGTCGTTGGAGAAAGCGCGCGATTTGGTGAAGCAGATGAAGCCTGTGCTAGATGAGCGCCTACTTTGGTTTGCTTACCACAACGAGGAGCCTGTTGCCTTTTTTGTGAGCTTACCCGAACTGAATCAGGTGTTCAAGCACGTGGGCCGCAATTTCAACCTATGGGGTAAGCTTCGCTTTCTGTGGGAAAAGCGCCGCTACGACCAACGTACTGATAAAAAACTGTTTGGGGTCATCTTCGGCGTGGTGCCGGAGTGGCAGGGCAAAGGAGTGGAAAGCGCCCTGATGGTACACGCCCGCGCAGAATTTATGCGGGCCGGCTACACCGATATCGAAATGAACTGGATTGGCGACTTCAACCCTCGTATGTTGGCCATAACCCGTTCTATTGGAGCCCGCATCTACAAAACGCACGTCACTTACCGCTACCTATTCGACCGGGAGAGGCCATTCGAGCGCAGCCCTATCATCCGGTGACGATAGAATAAGTAGCGCAGCCCAACAGCTAACTTACTTGCTAAACGCCTCGTGTAGAGCGAGTACCTGCGGAATCAGGAGTTGCTCGTCGTCGTTGTATACGACGTGCTCGGCGCGCTGCACTTTCTCTTCTTCGCTCATCTGCTTTCCGATGATAGCTAGTACATCATCGAGAGTTCGGTGCGGGTCGCGGCGCAGCACGCGGGCTTGGCGTACAGGCTGCGGCGCAAAAACCGTGATAATCTGGTCAAGTTGCTGGTAAGCCCCCGACTCGTATAGCAAGGCGGCTTCTTTGAGCAGATACCGGTAGCCTTCTACCTGGCGAGCATTCGACCAGGCTTCAAAATCGCGCCCAACGGCAGGATGAACCAGCGCATTGAGGCGGGCCAGCTGAGCGGGGTCGGCAAAGGCTACCCGCGCCAGATACACCCGGTCGAGTTGCCCGGTGGCATCGAAGGTAGCGGGTCCAAAGGCCGCCGTTAGCTCGTCGCGCAGCAGGGTGTCGTGCCCCATGAGCCACTTCGCCCGCGCATCCGAATCATAAACAGGTGCCCCCAATACCTGGAATAAGCGGCAAACGATGCTTTTTCCAGACCCAATTCCACCTGTTATTCCTATGCGCAGCATGTAGTTAAAAGAAAGAATGGTGGTTTCTAATTGGTTGGCTTGTACGCCATAAGCCAAGCAACCAGAAACTTATTTAAGGCTCACCCGGACGGCACGGGTAATGACCCGACTGCCCCGCGTAACGGCGGGGGTGCCAGTAAGCAAGGGCTGCAAGCTGGAATCGGGACCGGTGAATGAACTGAAGTGCAACTGCACATGCACTTGGCTTCGATCGAGGCGGGCAGTGTCTTCGGCAAAGCACTGCAGCTGCACCCGCACGGTAGCCGGTTGTAGCTCATACTCGCGGCCCGCCGGGAAGCCTGCCAGTTCGGGCACCACCTGCACGGGCACACTCACCAATGGACGCGCCTGCAAGCGTACCCGCACCTCGGGCACGCTGGTTTTAACTAATTCCGGTCCTCCAATGGGCACCCGCAATGTGCCATTGGTGCTGCTAGCGGGGGCACGTGGCAAGTGTACCGGATACGGATTGGCTAGCGCCTCCACTTGGCTGGCTGGCCCCTGAAACACAATAGCTTTCGGTTCGAAGCGCGCCGCGTAGGGCAGTGCCGAGCCATCGGCGGCCGGGCTAAGCGTAAGTGGTATTTCCCGGCTCACCAACCGGTCGAAGCTAACCCACAGCGTGTCGCTGACCAAGTAGTTGAATTGCAAGCCTTCCATAGCAGCTTGCAAGGCGGGGCGCACTGCGGCTCCCGTTACGTAGCGCGTAGCTGGCAACCCCCGTAGCAACGAAATTTCGGCCGGCTTTACGTCCAGCATCAACTCCTTACGCAGCAGCTTCCAGCCTCTGCCGGTCACGTTTACGGCTACTTCGGTGGGCAGCGGCTGTACTGGAATGTAGCGCGTAGCGTCGTAGCGCCAAGCCAGCGGATACACGATGCGCGTCGTGTAGGTTTTGCCTAAGGCATTGAGTAGCCAGAAGGTACTAGCGGCCAAGAAACATGCCGTCACCACCCGCCAGTAACTGCGGCGCTCTTTGTGGAGCGGGCTGACAAACCAGCGCAGTAAACTGACAGAGCGAATGAACGGCATAGTAGAACTTCATTTCCTGAATAAGAGACAAAGGAAAGCTAAGAGCAAGAACCTGAAATCAAAACCAACTTTCGTCTTGGCGTATTGTCTGTTCTGTACTCTAGCCTTTTACTTCACTACTCCTTTACTACTTCTTTTGCGGGCCTCACTTCCCGAGCTATGGCTGAGCGGTCGAACTTAAGCCGCGTACCACGGTCAACCTCAATGGTCACCGAGTCTTCGTTTAGGTCAACAACTTTACCGTGTAAGCCCCCAATAGTAACCACAGTGGAGCCCTTAGCAATAGACTCGCGAAACTTCTTGGCTTCGGCAGCTTTACGCTGCTGTGGTCGGATCATGAAGAAATACATGACCACGGCAATGCCAATCAGCGGCAGAAAAGAAGCCCAGCTCTCCCCGGCGGGGCGGGCTTGTAACAAAAGCGTAAGCAGCATAGGGTGTAGTGGTGAGATGGTGGGGTTTGAAGATGGAAGCTAATGAAACAAGGAGTTTGATGCCCTAGCTACGCCAAAGGCGCCAACTGAACATCAAACTCACTTATTTCACCAACTTATCGATTCACTTACTGCGCCAGCGGGCCTTGGGAACCGTCGGAGAGGATGTTGGCTTTGATACTAACCTTAGTGATGCTAGGGGCCGTGTTGGCCCGTACTGCTACCTCTTTGTTTTGGATGCCCGATTTGCCGTGGCTGTCGAACTGCACTTCTATAGTGCCTTTTGAACCGGGAGCAATAGGCTCCTTGGTCCAGTTAGGCGTGGTGCAACCGCAAGAGGCAGTAGCATTTTCGATAAGCAGCGGCGACTTGCCGGTGTTAGTAAACTCGAAGGTGTGCTTTACTACGTCGCCGGGTTTGATGTCACCGAAGTCGTGCTCGGCTTGGGCGAAGGTCATCACCGGCGCATTCGGGTTAGGCACTTCCGTATCCGACACCACATTGGGATTATCGACGGTAGGGTTGGCGGCGGCTTCGCTGGCATCAGTGGCAGCAGCGTTCATGCCTTCAGCGCCTACTTCAGTGGTTTTGTCTGTGTTGCAGGCACTTACTAGTAGGATGCCCGAAAGCAGTAAAGAGGAAAAAAAGGTGCGTTTCATATCAATTTCAGAAGCCACCAGCCCGGCGGCACGACGTAAAAGTTTCAGTAAAATTACAGTTTATTCGCGTCTGGTTAGCGCATTTATAAGCAAAGAAGGATTCCTCTATAGTAGAACGAGTGGTAGCTACCTCGTCGTTCCACGGTAGAAGAATCCTTTACGCTAGAGCTTACTGCTGCTGGTTAGCCTACTTGCCCAGGTTGCTGATAATGGCCTGCGCAAACTCGCTGGTCGAGGCCTTGCCGCCCAGGTCACCAGTGCATTTTTCTTTGTCTTTTAGAGTGGTTTCCAGTGCCTTCTCTATAGTATCGGCATACTGGTGCTCACCGAGGTGGTGCAGCATCATCAGGGCCGAACGGAGCAGTGCCGTTGGGTTGGCTTTGCCTTGGCCGGCAATATCCGGAGCCGAGCCGTGGACGGCCTCAAAAATGGCCATGTTGTCGCCGATGTTGGCGCCGGCTACGACGCCCAAGCCGCCCACCAAGCCCGCGCACAGGTCGGAGAGAAGGTCGCCAAACAGATTGGTGGTCACAATCACATCAAACTGTTCGGGCTTGTTCACGAGCTGCATGCACATGTTGTCGATGATTTTATCCTCGAACACAATTTGTGGAAACTCGGTAGCGGCTTCCTTGCAGGCGTTCAGCATGATGGTGCCGGCCATCTTAATGATATTGGCCTTATGGGCCAGGGTTACTTTTTTGCGGCCATGCTTGGCGGCGTAAGCAAAGGCGGCGCGGCATATTTTGCGGGAGCCCGCCACCGTGATGCGGGCAATGGAATCAGCAATGCCTAGGCGTTCGTCCCACACTTCCAACCCTGAGTATAGCCCCTCGGTGTTTTCACGGAACAGCACCAAATCAATGCCATCGTAGCGGGTTTCAATGCCTTCGGTGGTTTTAGAAGGCCGCACATTCTGGTACAGGTCGTACTTCTGGCGCAGCGTTACGTTGATGCTGCGGAAGCCTTTGCCCACGGGCGTGGTAATCGGGCCTTTCAGGGCCACCCGGTTTTTCTCCAGCGACGTGAGCAAGGCCTGCGGAATCAGTTCCCCCGACTGGTCGAAGGTGGTCTGGCCGGCGTTCTGCTCTTCCCACTGCACGGGCACCTGCGCCGCCGTGAAAATATCAGTTACCGCTTTCGTGATTTCGGGGCCAATGCCGTCGCCGGGTATGAGGGTGATAAGGTGCATCAAGTAGTGAGTGAAGTGAGGGGATGGGGAAGCGAGCCTGCTTGCCAAGCAACTCGCTCGCAAAGGTACCACACCAGGATGTGCTAATAATGAAAAAAGTGCTGATGAACTGATTTGCGACGGTGAAGCAACACCTCTGCAAATCAGTTCATCAGCACTTCTCGGCTACCGCGCGGATACCTAGATGGTCTTGCGCGAGTTGATTTGATTGATAAGCTGATCCACGTCGCCTAAGAGTTGCTCGGCTTTGCTCTTGGCATCCTGAATGACGCGTTGGCCTTCACTTTTAGCCGAAGACGGACCTATGTCCGAACGGCTCGTCACGAGGTTTTCGGTGAGGTCGGCGAGGTTTTCGCGGTACTTTTCCAGCTTGTAACTCAGCCAGCTACGGGTTTCGCGGCCCTTTTCGGGGGCGTACAATAGTCCGACGAGGGCACCGGTAAGGGCGCCGCCCGTGAAGCAGATAAGACCAGTTATGGTTTTGCTACCCATGGGATTAGGAGTGAGTATAAGGGATGGAGGGTGAGACAGGGAAAGTGAACCTTAGTACGCAGAAGTGACGGTTGAGTATAAACAGTTGGTAATCAGTAGTGGAAAAGAACACTTATGCCTTGCCACTCACAACTGGTTGCTTGCTACTCAGCGCCGGCTACTGGTTATCGAGCAACCCGCGGCCCGACTTGCGAATAGCACCGCTAGCCGTCAGATCCTGCGCCAATTTATCTAGAATCCCGTTCACAAACTGCTTGCTCTTGGGTGTGCTGTAGATCTTACTGATTTCAATGTACTCGTTGATGGTCACTTTCACCGGAATACCACGGAAGAGGTGCATCTCGCAAAGCGCCATCTTCAGCAGAATTTTGTCGGTTAGCGCGACGCGCTCCACATCCCAGTTCTGAGTTGATTCGGCAATCAGCTTCTCGTACTTTTCGTCTTCGGCCAAGGTCTGCTTATAGAGGCTCTCAGCAAATTCCTTGTCTTCCTGCCAGTTCGCTGACAACGACATGAGCTCCAGCGTTTCGTTGGCGGCTTCATCGAGCATCTTCACCGTTTTGAGTACGAGGTTCTTGACGATGGGCCGGTTTTCTTCCCAGTTCAAGTCGTCTTGCTCGAGGTAGCGGGGCAGACTTTCGCCCTTGAAGACGTAGGTTTTATAAAGATGCTTCAGCATCTCCTGGTCCTCAGTGTAATTGCCAACTGGCGCCGCCAGATAGCTCAGTAGCTCCGGGTCTTGCCGCATTTCGTTGCGCCACGCTAGGCGCAGCGCTTCCCGCTCGTCCTCCCCCTGCCACCGCTGCGAGCGGCGGATAGTAAGGTCGATGAGTTGCTGGTTGCTTATTAGCTTCGCAATAGCTTGGTTTTGCTCTAGCCGGGTGGTATCAAGCAGCGGCTCCTTAGACGCCAAGTGCTTACGGGCTTCCCGGCCTTTTTCCTCCTCAATAATTTGAAGAAGGGATTCCGGGATGTTGAGCAGGTGCAAGTACTGGTCGTGGATGCTTTCGGCGGCGTGTACCATCTGACCCGCGTAGAACGAAGCGTCCTTGGCGACGGCCTTTTGGTAGTACTTGATGGCATCCTCCACGGCGTCCTGCACGTCAGCGTCGTCGCTTTTCTCTGGCTCTTGGCCAGATTTGTGCCACTCCTTGAACGTGAGTTCGGCCATTTTCTGCTGCCCTTTCAGCAACCGGCGGTCCTGCGGTTCGGGCGAGGTAAGGTCGGGCGCGAAGGCATCCGCAATCCGGTCATTAGCCAGTAAAAAATCAGACCCTATGGCCTGATGGTAGGCGTACAGGGCCTGCATGACCTTGATGCGAAGCGTGCGACGATTGAGCATGAGTTGGTTATCGATTGTTGATTGCCAATTGTTAGTTGATGATTAGTAGGCATTTGACTTGAGCGCCGGATACGCTAACAAGCAACAACTAACAATCAGCAATCAACAACCAGCTATTAATAAGTTGACTTGACTTTGCCGATAGCGGCAATTCGCTCTTCGGCCTGCCGAATGGCGGCAGCTTGGGGGTGGGTGTGTTCTTGCTCGGCTTTGGTGAGCACTTGGGTGGTGTAGTCGTAGATCTTCTCGGTTTGCACGAGCGCCGATTGGCGGCTACCTCCAATTACCTCGGAGTAGACGTTGATCAGGCCACCGGCATTGATAAGGAAATCGGGTGCGTACACAATGCCACGTTCCACAAGGGCCGGGCCGTGTACATTCTCATCTTCCAACTGGTTGTTGGCGCAGCCAGCTATGACGCGGCACTTCAGCCGGTCAATGGTATCGTCGTTGATGGTGGCACCTAGTGCGCAAGGCGAATAAATGTCCACCTCTTGGTCGTAGATTTCGTCGAGGCTCACGGCCAGCGCGCCAAAACGAGCGGCAGCCTCCAACGCGCGGTCTTCGTAGTAGTCGGTCAGCACGAGTTTGGCGCCTTCCTTCTGTAGGTATTCAAGCAGGTAAGTGCCTACGTGGCCCACGCCTTGTACGGCAATGCGTTTGCCGGTCAGGCTGTCGGAGCCATAAGCCTTCTTAGCAGCAGCTTTCATGCCCATATAAGTTCCGTAAGCCGTCACCGGCGACGGGTCGCCGGAGCCCCCCATGCTTTCGGGCAGACCCGCCACGTGCTTGGTTTCCATCCGGATGTATTCCATGTCCTTGGTGGTCATGTTCACATCTTCAGCCGTGATGTACTTGCCGTTGAGGTTCTGTACGAAGCGGCCAAACTTGCGCAGCAAGCCTTCGGTCTTCATGGTGCGGGCATCGCCGATAATCACGGCTTTGCCACCGCCTAAGTTCAAGCCCGAAATAGCGGCTTTGTAGCTCATGCCGCGAGAGAGGCGCAGCACGTCGTGCAGTGCTTCGGCATCGGAGGCATAATGCCACATACGCGTGCCGCCGAGTGCCGGCCCGAGCACCGTGTTGTGAATGCCGATAATAGCACGCAGACCCGTTTCGTGGTCGTGGCAAAATACCACTTGCTCGTGCTGATGTTCGGCAATCTGACCGAAGACCGACGTATCGGTCGTTTCGTGAAATTCAACCATTGGGATGGGGATAGATTGGGTGGGAGTTTGGGAAGGAAAGAGCGGAACTTGGTTGTTGTATCTTTGAGGGCGGTAACGCGAAGCTATGTTGCTTATTAGTTGGCGTCTTTCGACTGATTGACGTTTAATAGGCGCAGCACTTCGTGGTGCCTCCCTCAATTCGGGTGCAAAAGTAACTCAATTTCCGGTTCCGGCCATTGGTTATGCTATCTACGCGGCCGGCCGGGTCGCTGTTTTCCTGCCTCTACTTACTACACTCGTGCGCGCACTTTCCGCTACCAACAAATACCTGTTTCGCTACAAATGGCACTTCCTTGGTGGGGTCTTATTTGTGGCACTGAGCACTCTGCTGGCTATTTTTCCGGCCCAGATTGTTCGCTACGCTTTCGACTTGGTAGGCGAAGGCATCGACTTGTACCACCTCTTTGCGGGCACTTCTTCGCAGGGCGAAGTGTACACGCTGTTCGGCCGCAACGTGCTGCTCTACGGCATTCTGATTATCGTGCTGGCTTTGCTGCGCGGGGTGTTCCTGTTCTTCATGCGCCAAACCCTCATTGTGATGAGCCGGCACGTGGAAAACGACCAGAAAAACGAAATCTACCAGCACTACCAGTCGCTGCCGCTGGCCTTCTACCGGCGCCACAGTACCGGCGACTTGATGTCGCGCATCTCGGAGGACGTAGGGCGGGTGCGCATGTACATCGGGCCGGCGCTGATGTACTTCATGCAGCTCGTTATTCTGTTTGTGCTCATCGTGCCGCTCATGTTTATGGTGAACGTGAAGCTAACCATCTACACGCTGTTGCCGCTACCCGTACTGAGTGTCAGCATCTTCTACGTCAACAACCTGATTGAAAAGAAGAGCGACGAAATCCAGCGCAGCTTGTCGGGCATGACGACGTTTGTGCAGGAGGCCTTTTCGGGCATTCGGGTGCTGAAGTCGTTTGTGCGGGAAGAAGATTCGCACCAGCAATTTAAGGTAGCCTCCAATGAATATAAGGAGAAGTCGCTGAGCTTAAACTTCGTGAACTCGCTGTTCTTCCCCCTAATCTTGTTTCTGGTGGGCTTGAGCACCATCGTCACGGTGTACGTTGGTGGTCAAGAGGTTATTCGGGGCACTATCACCACAGGTAGCATCGCAGAGTTCTTGATTTATGTGAACCTGCTTACCTGGCCCGTAACAGCGCTCGGCTGGACTAGTAGCCTTGTGCAGCGCGCCGAAGCTTCCCAAGCCCGCATCAACGAATTCATGGACCAGAAAACCGACATTATCTCGCAGAAGAATATCGAGCAGGAAATCGTCGGCGACATTGTTTTCGACCACGTCTCGTTCACCTATCCCGATACTGGCATTCAAGCCCTACACGACGTATCGTTCCGCATTCGACCGGGCCAGACCTTGGCTATTATTGGTAACACGGGCTCCGGTAAAAGCACGGTAGCTGTGCTGCTCTGCCGCCTCTTCGACGTCACATCGGGCACCATCCGGGTCGATGGTATTGATGTGCGTGACTTTTCATTGAACTCGTTGCGCGAGCAAATCGGCTACGTACCGCAGGATGTGTTTCTGTTTTCGGATTCCATCCGCAACAACATCAACTTCGGCCTCAGCAACCCCACCGAAGAACGGATGCAGCAAGCCGCCAAAGACGCCAACGTGTACGACAACATCATCAACTTCCCCGAGGGTTTCGAAACCAAGCTTGGCGAGCGGGGCATTACCCTTTCCGGTGGCCAGAAGCAGCGCGTCAGCATTGCCCGCGCCCTGGTAAAAGAACCTAAGATTTTGATCCTCGACGACTCTCTATCCGCCGTCGATACCAACACTGAAAACGCCATCCTCGATGCCCTCCAGCGCATCATGCATAATCGCACCAGCCTTATCATTTCGCACCGCGTAAGCTCGGTGAAGCTAGCCGATGAGATTCTAGTCCTCGATGACGGCGTTATTGTGCAGCACGGCACCCACGAGGCGCTAATGCAAGACGCAGATGGGTTGTATCGGGCGCTGTACGAGCGGCAGTTGCAAAGCGAGGATGCCGCGTAGGAAGCCAGTGAAAAGTGATAAGCAAGAATACTAAGTACCACTAAGCTGCCCTATGTCACTTTTCACCTATCCAGCCATCAGCTCTGCTACCCGTTTTCCGACGCCTGCGCCGAGGGCTACTCCCATGCCATTGCAGCGCAACGCACCAAACACGCCAGGGGCAAGCGCCTCTACTAGTGGTTCTAGCTCTGCGCCAAAAGCCATGACGCCGCTCCACCGATAGTCGATGCGTACAGAACGCCCGGGCAAAATCACTTCTCGTAGAAGCTGCTCTAAGTGCTGTTGCACCAGTGGAGTCAGTCCAGGTTCAGTGGTAGCTTCGGCAGCAAAATCAAGATTCCGCCCGCCGCCTAGCAGGATACGGTTGTCTACTTGGCGGAAATAATAGTATCCCTTGTCGTAGTGAAAAGTACCGGGCAAGTTCAGGCCTGCTATCGGCTTGGTGACGAGCACTTGGCCGCGGCCGGGCTGTAGGTCTAATTCAGGGAAGAACTGTTGGCTGAAAGCATTGGTAGCCAGCAGTACCTGAGCTGCTTCCAGCGGCCCTAATGGGGTTTGCACACAAACTGTAGCAGGGCCGGACTCTAGTGCTAGCGCGGGGCAGCCGTGCAATACAGTTACGCCCTCTTTCCACGCCTGCCGCAACAAAGCATCCATCATCTGTCCGGTATTCAGGGCACCTTCCGCCACGTTTTCCAACATCGCATCAACGCCCTGGAAACCTAATTTTGGCAGTAGGCTAGTAGCATCTCGGAATACCTCATCCCTGCCGATGATAGGGCCCAACAACTTGTTGTAGTAAGGAACAGCAGCGCGACAACGTGCGGCCAGTGCAGCCTCACCAGGCCGAAACAGTTCATACCATCCTACGGGCTGATACTGCAATACCTCGTCCGGCACCAAGCAGCGGAGTTCTGCCAGCCCCTCCCACCGGGCTTGCACCACCCGAAGTAACCTGGCGGTACCTCCACGCGCCTCCTGCTCCAGCAACTCCGAGATACTGCCAAAGCAGGCAAAGCCCGCATTCTTGGTACTAGCGCCGTTGGGCAGCACGTCGCGCTCCAGCACCAGCACCCGCGCTGTAGGCCGCAGCCGCCGAGTATGCAGTGCGGCGGTTAGTCCCACTAGGCCAGCCCTAACAATCACGACGTCATAGTCCCGTAGGAAGGTCTGGTGCTCCCAATAAGAAAGTAGTGCTGCCATGTACTTAGGTGATTGGAATGGTAGCATCGCTTGAACCTGCTTGCTACTGCTCGTAAGATAAGCGCCAGAAACCGACAACGTGGGCAGGACGCAAAAACGCCCACCCGGCGCGTGCCAGATGGGCGTTTGCAATTTGTAAAGGCGAACTATTGGCCGACCACGATGCGCTTCATGCCACGACGCTCACCCGAGGTGCATTGTACAATGTAGGCTCCGGGAGGCAGGTTGCTTACGTCCAGAACGGCTACATCATTGCTGCTGATCAAGTCGCGGGTGATAAGTGGCCGACCATCAGGGCCATTTATCTCGACGCGCGTGGGATTAGGCGAATTGGTGCGTACCGTGAGGCGCCGCGTTACGGGATTCGCATTGGCCAGCACCTTCAGCATCGTGGTATTGGCAACCGGCTCCGCCATCTTATCGGTGACTAAGGCTGGCGGCTCTACCTCGGCAACTGCGGGCTTGGCAGGAGCGGCAGCTGGCTTGGGTGTTGCAGCAGCCACAGGCTTAGTGGCTGGCGCAGGGGCAGCAGGTTTCTTTGCTGCTACGGGCACGGGGGTTTTAGCGGCCGTAACGGCGGCTTTCACCGGCGGCTTGGCAACTGGCTTTGGCGGAACCTTTGTTTGCGCCTCAGCCGATGTGAAGGATAGCAAGGCTGCTATCAAGCAAACAAGAGTAGAAGGAAGTCTCATATGCGCACTAAGGGTGAAATGAGCTTAACTGATTTCTTGTAAAATTAACTAAATACAAGGTGTTATCAGCCTATTTCCTCAGAATATTATAATAATGAAGATTTTCCTAATCTCTATTATAAATGGGTTCAAGCCGTAGGAATCTTCTGCCTAACTAGGCACGCTACCTGCATAGCAGCATGCGGTAGTAATACGAGTTGAAAACGATCTGCCTTTCAAGTAGCGCTGCTCTTACCAACCGGTTCTGAGAAAAGCGCCAGTGTATGTAGTGCGTGATGGTCTTTATTTCCGCTGCCAGCAGGACTAAACCCAACAAAGCGGCTTGCGGCTATAGCCCAAATGGATTTCTAGAGCATAATGGAAGACGGCGCACAGTCAGTTAGCAACAGTAAAAGGACACTGATACTAAGAACAATAAGCCTCAGGGAGGTACTGTTTATAGAATTTTATTGAGCAGAAGTTGCGCAGCTTCCGGATTCTAGCTTACCTTTGCATCATAATTCCTTCGGGGTGTAGCGTAGCCTGGTATCGCGCCAGCATGGGGTGCTGGAGGTCGTAGGTTCGAATCCTGCCACTCCGACTGAAGATTATTTTGCTCGAAAAGCCTCTGGGAACCCCACCCGGAGGCTTTTTTCGGCCATTTCCGTTCGATTGTTCCTGGTGCGCTCGGTGCGCAAGAGTACTCTCGGGGTGTAGCGCAGCCCGGTAGCGCGCGTCGTTCGGGACGACGAGGCCGTAGGTTCGAATCCTGCCACCCCGACTCTAGTATGTCACACAAAAAGCCCGCTGAGCTACTGTTCAGCGGGCTTTTCTTTTAGGAACCTAAAACTGCTCTTAACTTATCTGTAATAACCGCGGCGCTTTGGTTTGTACGATTTTTTGTTGCCAGAAGAGAGTAGAAACACAGTACCAATCGTCACGGCGGCAATAGTCGCCATTTTGGTAACGAAGGCGGAGCGGTTGTGCTTCCATTCCGCGGCGTAGCCTTTCTCGGCGAAAATGTTGGGCACTTTGCCGTGAGCAAGATCTTCAACAATGCCTTCAACTACATTCACCCGGTCGGCTAGCAATAGGGGTAGCCAGTGGCCGTAGTGTGATTCGCTGTACTTAAAGGCAAAACGCCGGATCATGCCACTCAACCCCACTGGGGGTGACGACTCACCGAAAACAGCTGATACATTCGGGCGCTCAATGGACTGTAGCACCTCAATATCTACTGGCTGTAGGGAGGCCGGACGGTGCTTGCTATCGGAGTCCTGCGACACGTTCAGGCGAGGGTCCCGCATGGGGTACGTTGGGTCGTTTTCGGGGTTTGCATCAATGCCCCAACCTGGTAGCTTCTGTGGATCTTTCAGAGTATTTTCCATCGGTAGGTAGTTGGCGTTAGATGTTGTCGGAGGGGAAAACGATCAAAGGCTTGATGCAGTTGTCGAGCTTAGCGGAGAACATGCGGTAGCCTTCAGCAACTTCTTCCAGCGGAATCCGGTGCGTAATCAATGCTTTCGGATTGATGACCCCATTCTGTACGTGTTCTATCAGGCGCGGCAGCAAGCGCTTTACGGAAGCTTGATTACCTCTGATTGTCAGGCCCTTGTTCAATACATTGCCCATTGGCACAAGGTTGTCGGTTGGGCCATATACGCCCACTATAGATACTACCCCTCCTTTTTTTACGGAGTTGACGGCCCAGTGCAGCGCCGTAGCCGAGCCAGCCTGCAACAGCAGCTTACGACCCGTGATGGTCTGCATAGCATTGCCAGCAGCCTCGGCGCCTACGGCGTCAATTACACAATCGGCCCCCATGAAATCGGTGGTTTTCTTGATAAACACCACCGGGTCATCCATGTCTTTCTCGAAGTTATAAGCTTCGCAATTGGCGTAGTTGCGGGCAAATTCCAGGCGGTAGTCTTCCTTATCAATGATGATCACACGACCTGCTCCAAACAGCCAGCTGCAGCGCGCCGCCATAATGCCTACTGGGCCAGCACCGAATACTACTACCGTATCGCCGGTCTGGATGCCAGCCATTTCGGCTGCTTGATAACCAGTGGGAACAACGTCGGTCAGTAGCACGGCGTCGTCGGGGTCCATGCCTTCGGGAATTACCGTAGGACCTACGTTAGCATAAGGCACACGCGCGTACTCGGCTTGGCCACCGTTGTAGCCACCTGCCGTGTGAGAGTAGCCAAAAATGCCACCTACGGCACTTGCCTGCGTGTTCGACTCGTGGCAGTTGCCGAACATACCTTGCTTACAGAAGTGGCATTCGCCGCAGGCAACGTTGAACGGCACCAACACATGATCACCAACTTTGATTTTGGTTACTTCCGGCCCCACTTCCTCTACTATGCCCGTAAACTCGTGTCCGAAGGTCATGCCTACGCGGGTATCGGGCACGTTGCCGTTGTATAGGTGCAGGTCGGAACCACAAATACAGGAGCGCGTTACCCGGACAATAGCATCCTGCGGGTGCTTAATCTCCGGCATTGGTTTTTGCGTGGCACGGACCCTTTTCGGGCCCCGATAATCCATTGCTAGCATAGGAATGAGGTTTTGGAGGTGGAAGTGAGGCGGCGGCAGCTCAGCGCTTTTTGAGAATGGTGGCAAACCTTACTGCCATGAAAAGCGCTTTTTAGAAGCTGATAAGCTGTACTTACCTCTGTGCTTAAGGTTCTTATAACGAGCCCAATCAGCTAGAAATACGCGTTAATACGGATAGGTTTCTCAACCCCACTTGTATTAATACTGATGAAGGAATTGCTCGAACCAAGCCGTTATTCTAAGTAGTCCCAACCAAAATCAGCTTTAGGTAATGACTACAGCTTGGCTATGGAGGTGCACAGCTTGATGCTTCTAAGCAAGCTGCGCTTCTCTACTAATGGGTGCATTCAGCAAGGGTAGAATAAGCTCAAGCCCTTAAGCCAGATGTAGGATTGGGATTGAATCGACGCAACTCCTAAGCCCTTATATTATTATACTTAGTTATAAAAATATTATTATCTAATAGCTACTAATAATACCATACTATATACCGTTGAGGGCATGTCTTCAACAATTTATTCAATTCTCTCCTCAATGAAAATTCAAAAATTAGCAATGAGTGCTTTGCTGATAGGAACGACTATAGGTGTGGCGCAAGCACAGACAGAAGCCGGCAAGATGTTAATCAGCGCTACTGTGAACTACTCTCGTTCTAACAATGAATCTAACTCAACTGGCTCTATTGATTATCCAGGCTATATAAATGCTACATATAGAGGATATAGCTTCAACTTCAGTCCTCAAGCTGGCCTTTTTGTGGCTGACAATCTAGCTCTTGGCTTTGATTTTGGGGTTGGCACGGGCAACCAGAAAGACAAAAGGACTGAATATAATAGTAGTAGTGATACTTTCTTATACTACAACTCTGAGGCGACTAACAAAAGAATAAATGTTGGAACTTTTGTGCGCTATTATAAAATGTTAGGCGAGAAAGCGGGGTTTTATGGCCAGTTGTCTGGAGGCTATCAGCGACAAACAGGAAAGCAAAACTTCGAATACACTGGCAATACTAATCGTAATGACAGCTATAATACAAAAACAAGAGGCGGTTACGCCATGCTTATGCCGGGCTTTGTTTACTTCCCAAGTCAAAAAGTTTGGGATAGACCTCGCCATGGGTGGCTTGTCTTACAATAACAGTAAAAGCAAATCCTATAGTGATTCTGCTGGACAAGGAAGCTCTAGAAGCACTATCAGCAGCCTTGGTGCGAGCTTTGGCATTCAATATTTAAGCGTAGGTGCCTCTCTTTATTTAGGCAACTAACAAGGAAGCAACAAGTGTTTGCTAAACGAGCCACTTCACGCATGCGCGAAGTGGCTCGTTTGCTTTATACCTACTTCACTACCGCCCAAACCTCTACCGGACCAGTATTCGGGAATCGCTCTAAGTACACATTCTGCAACGTCAGATTATTTTGCTTGGCCTGGCTTTTCACACCTGAATAAAGCTTGTCGGGGGCTACGAGGTAGCTAGCTTCAATAGTAGCGTGCAAGACCCGCTGCCCGGCCGGGAACGCCCGGTACCGGTAGCCGGCTGGTAGTTGTTGCGACAGGGTATCATCAACCACAAGACCGACAAACACTTTGGCTGCTTCGCTAGACGAAGCTGGGTCATTGTAGAAGATGTTGCCGAAAGTGCCACGCAACTTGCCGGAACTACGAATTTCATATGCCTTGCGCGTCAGGTCGCCGAAGGCTTCACTGTTGCCCGGTCCTTCATAATAGCTGCCGGCCAAGAAAATAGGTTGGGCTGTGGTTTCCAGCTTTACTTCCGCCTGCTTGAACCCACCAAGCACATAATACCCCACTCCAACCGCGACAATAAGAAGTAAGGAGAGAATCAGGAAAACGCGGTTCATCTAGTCGAGTTAAATTTGAAACGAAGGTTGGCTGACGGACCAATCATTGGCCTCTTCCGTCAGCAAAGAGTCGGTTTAGCTTTCGTCTTTTACCACCCCAAGCACGTCGCGGTACTGCATCTGGTAGAGCTGGGCATAGTAGCCGCTTTGGCGTAACAACTCCTCGTGGCGGCCCGACTCCTTGATTTCGCCGCGGTCCATGACGATGATGCGGTCGGCCTTTTGGATGGTGCTCAGGCGGTGGGCAATAACCAACGAGGTCCGGCCCTGCATCAGCTTCTCGATGGCGGATTGAATCAGTTCTTCGGTCTCGGAGTCAACCGACGAAGTGGCTTCGTCGAGTACGATAACGGCTGGTTGATACACCATAGCCCGCACGAAGCTGATGAGCTGGCGCTGACCCACCGACAGCGTGGCACCTCGTTCCATTACGGGGTAGTCGAGAGAGCCGGGCAGGCGCTCGATAAAACGGCGGGCACCTACCAGGTCGGCGGCTTCCCATATTTGCTCGTCGGTGATGTCTTTGCTGCCTAGCGTGATGTTGTCGCGGATGGTGCCCGCAAACAAGAATACGTCTTGCAGTACTACCCCAATCCGGCGACGTAAGGCGCTAAGGTCGTACTCCTGTAAGTCGTGGCCATCGACGCGGATGTGGCCGCGGTTGATGTCGTAGAAACGGCTGAGCAGGTTGATGATACTGGTTTTGCCGGCGCCAGTGGCTCCCACAAAGGCTACGGTTTGGCCGGGTTCCACCTTGAAGCTGATGTCGCGTAGCACCCACTCCTCGTCGTTGTAGGCAAACCAAACCTTATCGAACTCCACTTCGCCGCGCAGCGTGGCTGGAGCCAGCGTGCCGTTGTTGGGAATATACTCTTGGCTGTCGAGCAGCTTCAACAACCGCTCGGTGCTCACGAGACCTAGCTGCAGGGTGTTGAATCGGTCGGCAATCTGGCGTATCGGGCGGAAGAACAGAGCGTTGTACATGATGAAGGCAATGAGGGCTCCCTTGGAAATTGTGCCTTCAATCTGGCCTTGTGCCGCGTACCACACCAGCAACCCCACCCCGACGGCACCTAGCACCTCGGCTACTGGGAAGTAGATGGAATAGTAAAGCACCGACCGAATGTTGGCGCGGGTGTGCTCCTGGTTCAGCGCCTCGAACTTGCGGTATTCGCGCTGCTCGTTGTTGAAAATCTGCACCACGTTCATGCCCGTCAGGTGCTCTTGCACAAAGGCGTTCAGGTTGGCCACAGCCGTGCGCACTTCCTGAAACGACTTTTTCACCTTCTCCTTGAACACGTAGGTGCTAAAGAGCAGCGGCGGAATCACCGACAAGCTCACCAAAGTTAGGCGCCAGTCGATGTAGAACATGAAGGCCATGATGAAGACCAGCTGCAGGATGTCGCCGAGCATGGCCGCTAGTCCTTCGCTGAACACATCCGACAAGGTTTCCACGTCGGAGATGTTGCGGGTGGTCAGCACCCCGATAGGCGTCCGGTCGAAGAACTTAAGCCGCAGATTCAGAATGTGCTTGTATAAGTCCACCCGAATGTCGCGCACAATGTACTGCCCGAGCCAGCCGCCGAAATAGGTTTGCAAATAGCTCACCAGAGCATGCGCCACGAGCAGCACAAGCAGCAACGCAAACATCTTGTTCAGGCCGAGCCAGTCGTTGCTTTCGATGGTTACATCGACCATGCGCTGAATCAGGAAGGGGCGCAAGGTGCCGAGCACGGCCGAGGCCAGCGTCAGGAATACCAGTAAGTAGAAGATGCGCTGATAAGGCCGCACATACACCATGAGCCGGCGCAGCACCTGCCAGTCGAAGATGTTGCCGGATTTGGTTGCGGGAGTAGTCGGGTCCAAAGTAGATGGGTTTGAGAAGCTGTAACCAGCAGCGAAGGCACGAAGTTGCAGCCCTTATGTATTAAACCGTCATACTACACTTACTGAAGCATGGCCGTTAGGTTGGCAACTTCGCTCATGTACACAGGTAGCGCAACGAAGGATGCTCTTATCGCCCCACAAAGTACGGCAAACCGGGTGGCACAAGTTCTACCGGTACTACGTCGGGCATGTATTCCACGCGACTTAGGTAGAGTCCTTGCGCGGGCGCGGCGCCGCTGGCATCTACCCGATTTTGAGCATAAAGGATTTGCTTGAATTGCGCGGGCGAGCTTTTGCCGCGGCCCACGGTCAGGAGCGTACCCACTACCAGCCGGACCATGCCCCGCACAAACCGGTTAGCCCGAATCCGAAACACCAAGCCGCCAGGCATAGCGTGCCAGCCGGCCTCGTACACCACACAGACGTAATGGTTTTCGCCGCCTTTCACTTTCGAGAAAGCCGTGAAGTCGCGCGAGCCGAGTAGAAAAGCGGCGGCTTCGTTCATGGCTGCCACATCCGGCGCCCGGTCGAGGTAGAGCGCCCGCCCCACGCTGAACGGGTCGGGCACGAGGCGCACGTAATACTCGTAGGTGCGGGCATCAGCCGAAAAACGAGCATGCGCCTGGTCGGGCACGGGGTGCACGGCATAGGCTGCAATATCCGGCGGCAACGCCCGATTGAGGCGGTACAAAGCGGTGTCCAGGTCCAGCGTTTCCGGCAAGTCGGCCTCGAAGTGCGCTACTTGGTGGCTGGCGTGTACACCTGTATCGGTGCGGCCACTACCGAGCGAGTACACTGGCTGCCGCAACACCTGCGACAAGCAGCGGTCCAGTTCCTGCTGCACCGTGAGGGTGTTGGGTTGCACCTGCCAGCCGTGGTAGCGGGTACCGTCGTAGGCAAGGTGAAGAAAATAGCGCATAGCTGGAATGGAAAATTAAGAGGTGGGGCTACAGATTCGGTTGCTAGCCTTCTGATGCAAACTGCTTCAGCGGCCGACGCCTCACTCTTCCTTGATCTTTGCGTACAGCAAAGAATTGAGGGTTCGTCCGTCCTTCACCACGCTCTTGCGCATGACGGCCTCCAACTCGTACCCTGCTTTTTCCAGTACCCGCGCCGACGCCGGATTGGTTTCGAATACCACCGCGTAGAGGCGGCATACGTCGAAGTGCGCAAATACATAGTCTGACACCAACTGCAATGCGGCTGTGATTATTCCGCGGCCCCAATACGGCTGCCCCAGCCAATACCCCACTTCGGCAGACCGGCGGCGTACGTCTGTTTTGAAGTGTACTCCAACACTGCCAACTGCCTTGCCGTCGGCTTCAATCGCCAAGTGCAAGTCGCGCTGCTGATCGGCCATCAGGCTGAGGTAGAACTCGGCGTCCTGCATGGTGTACGGGTACGGAAACGTGTCGCGCAGATTCTGCGCAACGCGCTGATCGTTGGCATACTCCACCAAGGCTGGCGCATCGGCAAAAGACCACGGCCGCAGCCGCGCCTGCACTTGCGGCAGTTCTAAAGTGGGAGCAAGAAGTGGGTCGATCATGAGTAGGGGCGTATCTTATAACCAGAAAGCCCTCCAAAGCCGCAAGCACACTGTTCGTGGGAAACAGGTTGCCTACTACCTCGGAGGGCTTTCAAGTTATATCTTCTCGTAAATAGCAGCGGCTCCCTGGCCTACGCCCACGCACATCGTCACGAGGCCGTAGCGCACATCTTGGCGGCGCTGCATTTCGTGTAGCAGGGTGGCCGTGAGGCGCGAACCGCTGGTTCCGAGTGGGTGACCAATGGCAATGGCGCCCCCGTTCACGTTCACGATATCAGGGTTCAGTTCTAGGTCGCGGATACAAGCAATGCTTTGCGCCGCAAATGCTTCGTTCAACTCAATCAGCCCAATGTCGCTCAACGACAGGCCAGCCCGCTGCAGTACTTTGCGCGTTGCGGGTACTGGCCCCAAGCCCATGTAGGCCGGATCGACGCCTGCTACGGCCGAGGCAACTACCCGTGCCATTGGCTTAAGGTTGTAGCGCTTCACGGCTTCTTCGCTCACCACCATTACGGCGGCGGCACCATCGTTGATACCTGCTGAGTTGCCAGCCGTTACGGTACCGTCAACGGGCTGGAAGGCTGGCTTCAGCGTGCCTAGTTTTTCTAGGGTACTCAAGCGCGGGGGCTCATCGGTGTCGAACAAAGCGGCATCGCCTTTCGGAATAGCCACGAATACCGGCACTATCTCCTTGCGGAAACGTCCCTTTTCGGCGGCCCGGTGGTAGCGGCGTTGCGACTCGAAAGCAAACTCATCTTGCTCGCGGCGAGTGATGCCATATTTGCGCGCCACGTTTTCGGCCGTTTCGCCCATGGCGTACGGGTGGTGCATCTTGCTCAACTTGGGATTGGTGAAGCGCCAGCCCAACGTGGTGTCGTGGGCCGTTAGCTCCCGCCCGAAAGCCGTTTCCGACTTGGCCATCACGAAGGGGGCTCGGGTCATGCTTTCGGCGCCACCCGCCAAATACACGTCGCCTTCGCCGGCCATAATAGCGCGCGAGGCATCCATGATACTCTGTAGGCCGGAGGCGCACAAGCGGTTCACCGTTACGCCGGGCACCGTGACAGGCAGTCCGGCGAGCAAGGCAGCCATGCGGGCTACGTTGCGGTTGTCTTCGCCGGCCTGGTTGGCGGCGCCCATTATTACGTCTTCAATGGCCGCTTTATCCACACTTGGATTGCGGCGCAGCAGCTCGCGCAGGACGTGCGCGGCCAAATCATCGGGGCGGACGCTGCTCAGCGCACCCCCAAATTTGCCGATCGGGGTGCGGACGGCGTCAACTATATAAGCAGTGGGCATTGTCTATTTGAATGCAGTTATTCCAATTGTTGTTGGCTACTTTTGCCGGCCAACCCGCATAGGGTGGCTTAAACAGTCAAAACACAAAGATGATACAAAGAATCCAAAGCGTATTCCTGCTGCTGCTGGCGCTCTGCATGATTGCCGTACTTTTCCTTCCTCTTTGGCATAAAGCCGACCCTAATACAGGGCAAGAGTTGGTATTAACGGCTACCAGCTTCGCTTACAACAAGCCCGGCGCAGGCTTGGCAGCACCCGCAAACGTATGGCTTATTGCCGTGTTTGCCGTGGTATCCGCCGCAGTAGCATTGTTTGAAATTTTCCAATTCCGCAACCGCTTCCTGCAACTCAAGCTCGGCATGCTGAACCTGCTGCTCATCTTATGCACAATTGGGGCGGGTTTTTACTTCTCGAACTTAGGCGAGCAGATGCTGAACATTAAGATGCTCGGCACCTACCAAGCAGGTTTTTACCTCCCTACTTTGGCCTTGATGCTCAACCTGCTGGCCAACCGCTTCATTCGCCGCGACGAGCAACTGGTGCGCAGCATGGACCGTTTGCGGTAAGCGGCTGTTTCACCTTCCCCTTAACACACAAAAAAGGCTTCCGTTCGCACGGAAGCCTTTTTTATTGTAGCTGCTTGCTATTTAGTATTGCTGTTGTTGCTGAGCCAGAAACTCCTGTAGTCTGCTAACCGACGACGAGAACGTGAAGCTGTCGTTGAGGCGGTACAGGTTCTGGCGGTCCGTTACGCGACTGGCTCCGTATTTGGCTAGCTCTAGTTTAGAGTCTTCGAAGCTTAGCTCCTTCATCAACCGAGCCAAGTCTTCGGCCCGGATAGAGCTTTCGCTGAGGGCTTGCTGAGCTATGGGCATCCGGTCTTTGTCGAACGACTGCCGGTGCAAGGCATTCACCAAGCCGTCCACGTCTTGCGGACTGAGGGTGCGGTTGTAGCCACCGTGGCCGTTGCCATACCCTCCACCGTTGTTGCCATTAGAGTAGCCTCCGTTGCCGCCATTGCTATACCCACCATTATTATATCCCCCGTTGTTGTACCCGCCGTTGCCAGGGTTTGCTGGTGGCTGGTTGTCGTAGTCGTCTTGGTCGTACCTGTCGTTTTGGTGTTGGTAGCCGCCTTGGTTGCCACGGGGCCCGTTGTTGTTGGGGTAGCCGCCGTAGCCGGGGCCATAGCCACCGCGCATAGGCACTGCCGCCACTTTACGCAGCTCAGGAGCAAAGCCTGGGCGGGTCAGCAGGACGTAGCTGGTTTCCAAACCGGGGTCAAGGAAGACGCGGGTGCGGTAGTTGATTGAGCGGCCATAGCCGACCGGAATAGCGAATTCAGCCCAATGCACGCCAGGCGCAATCCGGTCGATGTGCACTTGGCGGGCGCCACCCCGGGTAAGGGCGCGGCCATCGAAGCGTAGGTTGAAGGGTACGCCGCGCTCAGAGGTAAAAGTCACGTTGGCCGGAGCGGCCTGGAGTTGCGCCGCAGCTAGCAGAACTAAGCTGAGGCAAAAAAGTAACGCCTTTTTCATGGCAGTAGTACGTTGCACGAGAGCAGTCCATTTGCCCTCGCGCTTACCATAAATTCAAGGATTGTGCCACATCTTGAACCAAGCCTTTGCCAGCACACAGGCACCCTTTTCAGCGAATAGCAAAGCGGAACCATGCGCTACTTTTCCCTTGTAAACTGCCGTAGCATAACTGCAACAAAAAGCCCCCGCACCATCTGGCTGCGGAGGCTTTTCAAAATGTGCTAGCCGTTGTTACTCGGCAATCTTGGTGACTTTAAATTCTGTGCGACGGTTGCGCTGGTAATCTTCTTCTGTTTTGGCATTCTTAAGCACCGGCTGCGTTTCGCCATACCCTCTGGCCGTGATGCGGCTCTTATCGATGCCCTTGGAAATGATGTAATCCACGGCCGACTGTGCCCGCTTCTGCGACAAGGCTTGGTTGTAGGCATCCTTACCGCGCGAGTCGGTGTGGGAGCTTAACTCGATGGTGATTTTGGGGTTGTCGTTCAGGGTCGACACCAGCTTATCGAGTTCAACGGCGGCATCGGGACGGATGTCCGCTTTGTCGTAATCGTAGAAGATGTTGTCGACGACAATGGCCTTGTTCTTCACAATCTTGGTCAGCGTCAGCGTTACGGGCACGGCAATTTCGTTTATCGGGTCCCGTAGCTGGTCTTGTGCTGGCTTGCGGCCAATGGTGCTAACCGAATTGCGCGCGGCGAAATAGCCTGGCCGATCAGCAATCAGCGAATAACTAGCCGCTGCCGAATCGAGCTTCATCGTGAATTTACCGTTGGGGTCGGTGGTTACCTCTTGCAGCTTCTGTCCATTCTTACCGAACAGCGTCACGGCCTCGCTGCTTACGGGCAGAGTCTCGCCGGTTTTATCGTTGCGCTCTACCAGCGTACCGTCCACAATGAAGGTAACAAGCTTGAGCGGCTTCTTGCGGAACATGTACAGGTCGTCGGAGCCTTTGCCACCGGCCCGGTTCGACGAGAACACGCCAATGTCCTTGCCCGTGAAATAAGGAGCAAAATCGTCGCCGGAGCTATTCACCGGCGCTCCTAGGTTGACAACTTTGCCTTTGTCCACCATGAAGATATCGAGCTTGCCAAGGCCCGGCTGCCCATCCGAAGAGAAGTACAGCGTGTTGTCGGGGGCTACGGCGGGGAAGTTGTCGTTGCCGGGCGTGTTTATTTGGTCGCCAAGGTTTTCGGCGGGCGAGAAGCGGCCATTTGGGCCGAGCGTTGCTTTGTAGAGGTCATTACCGCCCAAGCCACCGCGGCGGCTAGACGTGAAGTACAGCGTTTGTCCATCGGGGGCGAAAGCCGGGGCAAAGTCGTCGGTGGTACGGTCGTTGATGTTAGCCAGCACGGGCTCCGACCAAGCACCATTCTTGAAATACGAAATCCACAGGTCCACGCTCAGCAGGCCCTTTTTCGAGCCATCGTTGGAGCGGGCAAACACCATCACCTTACCATCGGGGGTATACGTGGCGCTGGCTTCGTGCTTGTTTTCGGTGTTGAAGATTGGATCTAGCTTGCGAACCGTACCGCCGGTCATTTTATCGGCGTCGTCGAACTTGACGGCGTACAGGTCGTTGAAGTTCTCGCCGTTGCCAAGGTACTTCTTGCCTTCGCGGCCGGAAGCAAAAACCAACTCCTTGGTATCGGGAATGAGCGTAGAGCCAAACTCGGCCGCAGGCGTATTCACCTGGTCGAGCGCCATTACCTCATTGTTAGTCTGCATGGCCACGATGGTGTTGGCCATCTTGGCGTTTTTCGATTCTATTTCGGCTAGCGGGGCTAGTTTGCGGCCGGCGCTATTCTGCATGTAGGCATCGAACTGCGCCGCTGCTTCGTCGAACTTCCCGTTGGCTTTCAGGGCCTGACCATAATAGAACACTACGTCGGGGGCCTTCACCTTGCCGTCGATGGCCGCTTTATAGAAACTCTCGGCTTGCTCTACCCGGTTGGAAAGGCGGTAGGATTCCCCGATACGATAATTGCTTAGGGGCGCGTTTTTACCGCGCGCAACATCCGCCTTGTAAAGCTGTATTGCCGTTTCGTACTCGCCACGGGCAAAGCGCTTGTCGGCCTTGCTTAGGCTGTCGGTGGTTGCGCAACCGCTCAGCAGACTGGCGGAGCTAGCGGCGGCACAGACTAGTAGAAATTTCCTCATTGGGGATGAAGGATGGAAGTGAAGACGAGCCATGATAACCAGAGGCTTCGTAAGCCTAATAATACTACGTTTAAAAAGGATTATAGTCGTAAAGCAAAACTTTTCCCCTTCTTAGTTAAAGTACCGGGAAAGCCAGGTTTGGTTGGCCGCTGCCGGGAAAGACGTTTGCAATTCTGCCTTCCGAGCCACCGTAGCATCGAAGTAAGGCGTACTCGACACTAAGCGGCCATCCGCCACAGCAGCTTTCAGCTCCCGCCGGTCAAGCAATTGCACTTGCCCATTCACCAAAAAAGCCATTCGCGACTTTTCCAGCAACGAAACGCCGAGAGCGTCTTCCACCCCACGCACAAACCGCACGGAAGCGTCGATTGAGCAGCCACTAGCGTCGGCCACGGCTTCATCGAGCCCGATGATAAGAAACTGTTGATGGAAAATTTCAGCCGAAGCCTGCAAGGTGCGGCCGTGGCTGGTCCATTCGTCGGCGAAGCGGTGTAGTGCAGGCTGCACTGCGGCCACCTCGGCAGCAGTCAGAGGCCGGTCGGCCTGGTAGATCCAAATGCGGGCCGAATCGGGTAAAAGGCTGAAAGGAACGTACATGGGAAAGAGTCGATGTCAGGTGGCCTGACGTTCTTATTAAACGACAAACTTCACTGATTTATTTTCTATAAAAGAACAACCCCGCCGGTAAGTTCCAGCGGGGTTGTTTTGAGTTGCTAGTGCCAACTATCAAGTCGTTGATCTGGCATTTGGTAAGCTCCAGCTAGCAACGGAATTATGCGTTCAGGCCTTCGGCGGAAGCCACTAGCTCGGCCAAGTCGAATACCTGGACGTTGTTTTCGCGCTCCTTGTTTTTCACACCGTCGCTCATCATGGTCATGCAGAAGGGGCAGCCTACCGCAATGATGCTGCCCTGGCCATTAGTCTTGGGCGCGGGCGTCGCACCAGCATTACCGCTTTCCACACCGTAGAGGTTATCGAGGGCCGCGGCATTGCCATCAAGAGTAGCTAAGGCTTCCTCGGTGCGCTCGATGTTGACGTCTTTTTTGCCGGGCTCTGGCTCTTTCCACATTTGGGCGCCGCCAGCACCGCAGCAGAGGCCGTTGGCTTTGCTGCGCTTCATTTCCACCAAGTCGGCATCCAGAGCTTCGAGCACCGCGCGGGGCGCTTCGTAGATGTTGTTGGCGCGGCCTAGGTAGCAAGAGTCGTGGAACGTGATGCGGCGGCCTTTGTACGACTCGCCCCCCTCCACTTTCACGCGGCCCTCGTTGATGAGTTGCTGCAGGAAGGTGCTGTGGTGTATCACTTCGTACTCGCCGCCGAGCGCCGGGTACTCGTTTTTGATGGTGTTGAAGCAGTGCGGGCAAGCCGTTACTACTTTCTTGATGCCGTAGCCATTGAGCGTAGTGATGTTCTGCATGGCCTGCATCTGAAACAGGAACTCGTTGCCAGCCCGTTTGGCGGGGTCACCGGTGCAGGACTCTTCCATGCCTAGCACAGCGTACTTCACCCCAACGTGTTCCAGAATACGCACAAAGGCCCGGGTTACGCGCTTGTATCGGTCGTCGAAAGCACCGGCACAGCCCACCCAAAACAGAATTTCGGGCGTTTCGCCTTGGGCGGCGAGGTCGGCCATGAGAGGCACATTTATTTGTCGTTTGGCAGTTAGTTCAGCCATTATAATCAGTGGTTTATATCGTGTCCTTATGATTCTGAACGTCATGCTGAGCTTGTCGAAGCATCTCGCGTGCTGACGTTGAGATTACTACACGAGCGAGATGCTTCGACAAGCTCAGCATGACGAACTGGTTTTAAGCCGTTACAGCTTCCTTTTCGGCCACGTACAGGTCATCGGCCCAGTTGAAACGGTCGGAAGGCGAGAAGGCCCACGGGGCACCGTTGTTCTCGATGTTGCTGAACATCACATTCAGCGAGTTCGGAGCTGCCGATTCTTCCAGCACCAGGAACCGCCGCATTTCCACGATGCTTTCCAGTGGGTTGATGTTCACGGGGCAGGCTTCCACACAAGCGTTGCAGGTGGTACAGGCCCACAGTTCTTCGGGTGTTACGTAGCCGCGCAGCAGCGTGTGGTTGTCTTTGTCCAGCACCTCTTGCGAGTCGTGTTTGGCTTCCTGCCCGTAGAGGTTGGGGCTGAAAATTAGCGGCGAGTTGTACTTCTCTTCCATCCGGTCGCGCGTATCCATGATGATTTTGCGCGGGGAGAGCAGCTTGCCGGTGATGTTAGCCGGGCATACCGAGGTGCAACGGCCGCACTCAGTGCAAGAATAGGCGTTCAGCAAGTTGGTCCAAGCCAAGTCGTTCACGTCCTTGGCACCAAACGGCGTAGGCGCCAGCGCCGAACCGTCGGGGGCCGTGGCAGGAGCCGGCACTTCGTAGCTTGGGTCCATCATGGCTTTCACCTCGTGGGTGATGCTTTCCACGTTCGAGAACTGCCCCTGCGGCACTAGCCGTGAGTAGTACACGTTCGGGAAGGCCATGATGATGTGGAAGTGCTTGGAACTAGGCAGGTAGTTGAGAAAGCACAGAATACCAACGATGTGCGCCCACCAGCCTACACGCTCTAGGACGTGTAGCGCTGCCTCGTTGCTCGGAAACAGCCCAACCAGCAGGCTGCTAATCGGGAAAGTGCCGGGCATCTCGGCCCCGCGTAGTTGGTGCAACTTGAGGTCGGCGGTGTTCAT
This sequence comes from Hymenobacter sp. YC55, assembly GCF_029433095.1. Lineage (GTDB taxonomy): Bacteria > Bacteroidota > Bacteroidia > Cytophagales > Hymenobacteraceae > Hymenobacter. The sequence goes on along the minus strand of NZ_JARNTX010000002.1, from coordinate 336,028 downwards.
CGTGAACAAGGCCACCATCAGAATTACTTCTATGTACAGAATGATATTGGCATCGAGCTTGGGCCAAGCGCGCAGCTCAGGGCCTTGAAAGCGGCGCACGGGCGGCTTGCGGTTGCGGCGCCACCAAAAGGCTGCCACAGCAAGAATAACTAGCGCACCTAGTATCTCGTTGGTGGCCATGAGCACATCGTAGACGGGGCCGAGGAACTGCAGGAAACGGTGGGTACCGAAAATGCCGTCCACCATGATTTCAAGCACCTCGATGTTGATTACCAGAAAACCTACGTACACAATCAAGTGTAAGAAGGCTGGTGTGAGGCGCTTAAACATTTTAGACTGACCGAAAGCAACCAACAGCGTTTTGTTGAGCCGCTCGCTTACATTGCCGCTCATGTCCCGGTCGCGCCCTACCAAGATGTTGGCGCGGATTTTCCGGGCCTGCCACGCAAACAGGCCGAAGCCCGCTATTGCGACTAGCAGGAAGAGGAAGTTTTGAATGGAGAAATGCACGGGAGGGGAAATTGGGTTGGAATTCAGGTGGAAATATACTCGTTATGCATAACAATTTACGGCTTTTCCGCCGGAAAGATTTTTTTATGATAAGTGTTGCAGGTTCATTTTGGTTTACTACTTTTGTGCTCCCCAACGGCGAAAAGGGCCTCGGGGACACCAAGAGCTGGTAATGTAGCTCAGTTGGTAGAGCACAGCACTGAAAATGCTGGTGTCGTTGGTTCGATTCCAACCATTACCACTAAGACCCCGTTTCTCCACAGAGACGGGGTTTTTTGTTTGCGGTAAGCGAAGCAGAATAAGACGCAGGACAACCGGAAGTAGAGGCCAGAGCTTGTAATCAGGGACATAGCAACAACGATAGAACACACAGCCTCAACAAAACGATATATCGTCCGTGAACATGGGTAGGCGTGCCTCTAGCAAGTCACTAGCTGCTGAGTATTCGGGCTCCTAGCCTGTCTTCAATGGATTCGAGAAACAGAGGCTATCAGCCGTAGCACGAGTGTGGGCTATTTTAGACGAGTGCGCAAGTTCATAACGGGCACCTCAAAGTGTTTGTACATCAGGGTGGCCAGCGGCAAAGAAACCACCCACAGAATGCCAAGCCCCAACAGCGGCCTCAGCCCATGAGGTAGCGGCAGCGTGGTAGCGAGTGGTAAGGCGATATTGAAATTCACCACGGTGCCGTGCAGCAGATAGAGGCTATAAGAAATCAGGCTTATATGCGTCAGCGTATTGGCTACTAGCCCATTGGCTTGCTTCCACTCGCTGAGTACGGGGAGCATACAGGCAACGCCTAATGAAGCGCAGGAAAAAGAAAACACGCAAGTAAACAGCGTCAGATCGGTTGGGCTGACGGGGTTGGCAATCAAGCTTAGCCCTATGAAACCGACCATGAAAAGCGGCCACTTTGTGCGTAACCAAGCGGCTCGATGGTAATAGGCTACCCAAGCCGCCAGTACGCCATACATAAGTGAATCGAGGCGCAGCAACACGATTTTGCGGAAGTGGGCATCCCAATCTTGCCACGTGGTGGGCTGGTAGCCTTGCAAGTAATGGTAGCGGTAGGCCGTAGAGCCGACTAGAAACAGGCCAGCCGCCAGGAGCACCCCAAAACGGGGCTTGAGCAGGCTGGTAAGCAGGAAAGACATGGGAGCCGACAACAGGTAAAACCATTCCTCCACTGCTAACGACCACGCCTCTAAGAATGCCGGCGGATGCGTCCAATTGAAATTTTGCAGGAACACAAAGTAAGGCTCGTACGTGCTGGCGGAGAAGTCGCTATGGCGCAATTCCAAGGGCATCACCACAAGCAGCGCCAAGAAGTAGGGCGGTATGGTCCGAATCCAGCGCCGCACCCAAAAGTCCCACAGCTTGCTTGGTTTAGCGCCGTTAGTTTCTAGCGTCCGGATAAGAATGCCACCAATTAGAAAGCCCGATAGCACGAAGAAAATAGCTACGCCGTCGTAATGGCGCACAAACTCGTGAAAGAACGTGAAGCGCGGGGAAACCCACATGGAGCTGTGCTGAACCATCACCATCAGGATGGCGAAGGCGCGCAGCGCATCCAAGCCAAAAACTCTTTTACCTACAGTTAGGCGGAAAATAGCAGGTAGTGTCATACACTACAAATTTACCACATACCCTAAAAAAAGACCCAAACTAATCTTGGCAAGAACCCCTCTTAAGGTCTTCTCAGGAGCCTTTCACTTTTCTTGCTCGGTGGCCACTTATTACTTAACAGTCCACTTAAAGGCGTAAAGCTGGACTACAAGCCTTGGCGATAATCCCCTGTTTATCAAGTAAAAACGGAGCTTTTAGTTCTAGAAGTTGTGATTAATGCATGCTTCAGCTTGAGACATAAATTCCTTTACTGACTTGATTATCAACAACCCTAGCGACTTGCCCCGCGTTTGTTTATCTACATCACCATTGGTACTGACGTGAAGTATGTAGTAGTGGCAATACTTGGCGGCGGTTTGCTGCTACTGGCCTCACGCCTAGTGAGAGATGCAGGCCGCTTAACCTTACAATCCCAACCCTCTCCTACTCCTATGAACGACTCTTCAACTCCCGATAACTCGCAGCAAAGCGACGACACACAAGCCACCAACGCGCAACAGGCAGTGGAAGCCACAAACGAGCAATCCGGTGAAAACAATCCGCTCAAGCGGTTTCAAGACCTCGTGAACTCGCCTACCACACCCGACGGCCACAAAGTAGTAGCCGCCGTAGCGGCAGCGAGTACCGTGACCGTGGCTGCCGTAGCGAACTGGATCATGAAAGCCACCAAGAAATAAAGACTCTACTGGCTTGCCCAACGTGGTATCAGCAGCTTAAGCTGAGCACTCCGGCGAGACCATCTGTTTGTATTGCATCCTTATAGCAAAGGCGGACCGCAGAAATGCAGCCCGCCTTTCTTGTGTATTTACCCCTAATCGTAGACTAGCTACTCTTCCTCCTCGGAATTTTTCATTTTGGCGAGCAAGGAATAGGCGCCTTCTATCACCAAGCGTGCGGAGTCGGATGCAGTGGTGGCAGGGAGTTGAACGGCGGTGTAGCCGTCTTCGCTAAGGCCGGGCTGCACTTCCACCATGCGGTAGTGCCCGGCTTGCGGCATGGCTGTGTACACGTAATGTCGGCCTTCAAACTGCACCACTGCCTTCTCGGGTACAGCCGGCACGGTGGCGCGGTTGGTTTCGATGACGGCGCGCACAAAGGTGCCTGGCAACAGGGCATGATCTTCCTGGTCGAGGTGGGCATGAACGCGCACGGTACGTTCGTCGCTAATGGCGCGGCTGATTAGGTAGACACGGGCGGTGCGTTCAGTGCTCGGACGGTCGTTGCTGAGGCTGAAGCGTACCAGTTGGCCTTTGTGGACCTGGGGCACGTCTTTCTCGAAAACCGTTAGCTCAACGTGCAAATGCTCGGGGTCCACGATTTCAAACAGCACATCAGTGGGCGTTACGCTCTGCCCTACGGTGACATTGACCGTTTTCACGAAGCCACTCACGGGCGCGCGTAATGCCGCCGTCGTGACGATGGTACCGCCTACGGGTAGGCCGGAGGCGCGAAGGCGGGCGGCCTGTGCAGCGGCTTTGGCTTGCAGACCCTGGTATTCGGCTTGGGCCTTCTGAAAGTTTTTCTGGGGGGCTACTTCTTGGCGGTACAACTCGGCTTGGCGCTCGTACTCGGCTTTGGCATACGTGAGTTGACTCCGGGTTTCGAGGTAGTCCTGCTGAAGCTGCGCGAAGTCGGGGTTGCGGATGGTAGCCAGCACCTCCCCTTTGCGGACGCGCGTGCCTTGGAGCAGGGCGGTCCGGTCGACGAAGCCGCCGAGCGGGGCGCTGACGGAAGCTAGCTGATCGGGCGGCACGTCTAACACGCCGTTTACTTTCAGGCCCTGACCCAATGCCCGCCGGCTGATGCTACCTACCTGTATGCCGCCTAACTTTTGCTCTTCAGCCGACAAAACCACTTCATTGGGTGCGGCTTCGGGACCCTCCTGCTTTTTCGTTGTTTCTGCCAAAGCTTCCGGCGAATCTTTCGCCTCGGTTGCTGCTTCTTGCTTTTTTCCGCAACTGCCCACTGCCAGAAGCAGCAGGAGCATGGTTAAGTATTTCATGGATGACGTTTCAACGAATTGATGGGTACATAATGGGCCTAATAGGCGGGGTGCTACTTCCCTAGCAGATACTCCAGCTCCACTACAGTTTGGTTGTGCTGAAGCAGGAGGTCTAGGTGGTCGGTGCGCACGCGCTGGGCGCGCTCCAGGTTGAGAAGGTAATCGGAGTAGGTGGTTTCGCCGGCTTTGTAGGCGCGAGTAGCCAAGCGGGTAATGACGGCGGCCTGCGGCAAGCCAACCTGCTCGAAGAAAGCTAGTTGGCGCTGCTGCTCTGTTCGGCGGATTTGTAGCTCGTCGAGGCGGGCGGCTACTTCGGCGCGGTAGCGCTGATAGGTGACGGAGGCAGTTTGTGCTTGCAGGCGGGCAGCTTGCACCCGGGCCTTTTGGGGGCCGCGCAAGATGGGTACTGCCACGCCGGCGTGTACGCTATGAAACCGGTCGGCGGGGCCATAGGTGCGGGGAGTGCTGCTTTCGGTGTAAGTGCCTCGCAACGATTGGTTGGTGTAGCCTACCACTATATCGGGCAGGCCGCGCGCTTGCTCTACCCTCGTTTCTGCTTGGCGCTCTGCCACTTGCTGTTGTAGCACCCGACCTTCCGGCGTAGCGGCTAGGGCGGCAGTGTCGGCGGGGGGCGTTGTTAGGGGCAGAGGTTGTAAAACACTGTCGGCAATGACGATAGACTGAGTTGTTTGCAGCAGGGCCTGAAGCTGGCGTTTGGCTATGCGGAAGTCGGCGCGGGCTTGGGCGAGCTGGTTTTGGGTTTCGCCTTGCTGGATAAGGGCAGTAGCGGGCTCGATGCGGGCCGTTTCGCCGGTTTTGAACCGCAGCTGAGCGGCGCGCAGAAACTCGGTGTAAACGCTGTCTTGGCTGCGCAGTACCCGGAGGCGGTGCCGGGCGTGCAGAGCCGCTTGGTAGCTGAGGCGCACTTGCCGCCGCAGTTCGGCCTGCACTTGCGCAAGTTGCAGCTCCCGGTTTACAATCTGGGTTTCGGCGAGCTGCGCCTGGGAACGGTAGTAGCTCGGCAGCGCAACCGACTGGCTGACGCTGAACACATTGTCGCGGAGGGGCGAGTTGACTTGGCCGTAGCCAGCTTGGAAGGTGGTGCGTCCTATGTCGTAGGCGGTACGGCGCACGGCGCGTTGGGCTTCTAGGGCTCGTTCGGCGGCTTGCACGGTGCCGTTGGCTTGCAGCGCCTGCTGTACTGCCTGCCCCGCCGACAACCCCGGATTCTGCTGCGCCTGACTGATGGGAGCCAGTAGTACCACAAGCAGTAGGCTAGCGCCCAAGGTAGCTACTCGGCCGGGCGCTGGCAGGGTAGGCTTGACACGTTGCAGCCGTTTTTCGAGCAGATAGTACAGCACCGGCAGCACCAGCAGGGTGAGCAGCGTGGCCGATACCAGCCCGCCAATAACCACCGTGGCCAAAGGCCGCTGCACTTCCGCCCCGGCCGAGGTAGCCAAGGCCATTGGCAGGAAGCCTAACGACGCTACAGTAGCCGTCATCAGCACTGGCCGCAGCCGGGCTTCGGTGCCCAACTTGATTCGCTCCAGCAGGTCGATGACGCCATCGGCTTTGAGCTGGTTGAACTGGCCGAGCAGCACGATGCCGTTGAGCACAGCCACGCCAAACAAAGCAATGAACCCCACTCCGGCCGAAATACTAAACGGCATGCCGCGCAGCCACAGCGCTACCACCCCACCGATAGCCGATAACGGAATAGCCGTAAAAATGAGCAGCGCCTCGCTCACCGACCGGAACGTGAAATAGAGCAGCACCAAAATTAGGAGTAAGGCTACCGGCACCGCAATACCAAGGCGTTCAGTGGCTTGGCGCAGGTTTTCGAATTGGCCGCCGTAGGTGAGGTGGTAGCCAGGTGCCAGCTTCAATTGTTGGCCAAGCGTGTTTTGCAGCTCGCCCACTACCGTTTCCACGTCGCGGCCGCGCACGTTGAAGGCCACGGTGATGTAGCGCTTGGCATCGTCGCGCTGGATTTGATTGGGACCTTCACGTAGCTCCACAGTGGCTACTTGCTCCAGGGGCACCTGTTGCCCGCCGGGCGCAGCTATAAACAACCGGCGCACGCTGTTGATGTCGGCGCGTAGGTCGGCGCGTAGGCGCAGCACCAAGTCGAAGCGCCGCTCCTGCTCGAATACTTGCCCGGCCGTTTGGCCGGCGAAGGCCGTTTGCACGGTGCGGTTCACATCATCCACGTTGAGGCCAAACTGCGCGAGGCGGTTGCGGTTTAGCTCCACCACAATTTGGGGCAGCCCCGTTACCCGCTCCACGTACACATCTTCGGCTCCGGTCACGCGGCGCGCCAAGCGGCCGGCCTGTTGGGCATAGTCGGCCAGCAAGTCCAGGTCTTCGCCGTAAATCTTGACTACCACATCTTGCTTGGCGCCGCTGATTAACTCATTGAAACGCATCTGAATAGGCTGCTGAAAGCTAAACGACATGCCAGGAATATGGCTAACGGCCGTGGCCATCTTCTCGGCTAGCTCCTCCTGGTTGTCGGCGCTGGTCCATTCCGCTTTGTCTTTCAGGATTACCATTAGGTCGGCGCCTTCCACGGGCATGGGGTCGGTGGGAATTTCGGCGGCGCCAATCTTGGTTACCACTTCCTTCACCTCTGGAAACTGTTGCCGCAAAATGCCCGCCGCTTGCTGTACCTTCTCGATGGTGTAGCTCAGGGAACTGCCAGTAAGCGTGCGGGTTTCAACGGCAAAGTCGCCTTCCCAAAGCTGCGGAATAAACTCGCCGCCCAAGGTGCGAAACAGCAGCCCCGCCCCCACCAGCAGCGCCACCGCGGCCAGCAGCACCACGGCCCGGGCCCGCAAGGCCCACGCCAGCACTGGCTGGTAGAGGCGCTGGAAAAACGTCATCATGCGGTCGGAAAAAGTTGGGCGAGAATCAGTGTGCCGACTCAACATGAGGGCCGACATCATGGGCACGTAGGTTAAGGACAGGATGAAGGCGCCGAGGATGGCAAAGGCCACCGTTTCGGCCATGGGCCGGAACATTTTGCCCTCGATACCGCCAAGCGCCAGCAAGGGCAGGTACACAATCAGGATGATGATTTCGCCGAAGGCGGCCGACGAGCGAATACGCGAGGCAGCCTGGTACGTTTCTTCGTCCATGGCTTCGGCGGGCAGTTTGTCGGTGTCGGTGGCTAGCTTGTGCAAGGCCAGCCGGTGCACAATGGCTTCCACGATGATAACGGCCCCGTCTACAATCAGCCCGAAGTCGATGGCGCCCAAACTCATCAGGTTGCCCGTTACGCCAAACAGGCACATCATGCTGATGGCAAACAACATAGCAAGCGGAATAACCGACGCTACTACCAGGCCAGCCCGCCAGTTGCCGAGAAACAGCACCAATACAAACACCACAATAAGCGCCCCCTCGGCTAGGTTGCGGCTGACGGTGGCAATGGCCCGATTGACCAGCGTGGAGCGGTCCAGAAACGGCTCTACGGTGACGCCGGCGGGCAAGCTTTTTTCGATGGTCACCATGCGCTCTTTCACGGCCTTGATGACTTCGTTGGCGTTGGCCCCTTTTAGCATCAGCACCAACCCGCCAGTTACCTCACCTTCGTCGTTGCGGGTCATGGCGCCGTAGCGCACCGCCGACCCAAAGCCCACCTGCGCCACATCGCGCACCAATACCGGCAGGCCATTGCTGGTGCTACGCACCACGATGTTACCGATGTCGGTTGGATTGGTGACTAGGCCTTCCGTGCGAATGAAGTAAGAGGTGGGGTTACGGTCGAGGTAGGCGCCGCCGGTGTTTTGGTTGTTGCGGGCCACGGCCTGGTACACTTCCTCCACCGTGACGTTGAGCGAGCGGAGCCGCTCGGGGTCCAGGGCTACTTCGTACTGTTTGAGTTGGCCGCCGAAGCTACTGACGTCGGCCACGCCGGGTGTGCCGAGCAGTTGGCGCCGCACAATCCAGTCTTGGATGGTGCGCAGGTCACTGGCCGAGTACTTGTTCTGGTAGCCCGGCTTCACGTGCACGATGTACTGGTAGATTTCGCCGAGGCCAGTGCTGACGGGCGCCATTTCGGGGCGGCCGACGCCAGGAGGTATCTGGCTTTCTGCCTCGCGCAGCCGTTCGGTTACTTGCTGCCGGGCCCAATACACGTCCACATCATCGGCGAATACGATGGTGACCACCGAGAGGCCAAAGCGAGAGAACGAACGGACTTGCTCCCGCCCCGGAATAGTAGCCACGCTTTGTTCCACCGGAAACGACACCAGCCGCTCGATGTCGTTGGCGGCCAACGAAGGCGCCACCGTGTAAACGACTACTTGGTTGGTGGTAATGTCAGGCACAGCATCAATGGGCAGCCGCAGCAGCGAGTAGCCGCCCCAGACCACCAAGACCAGGGTTAGCAGCCCGATAACCAACTTGTTGTGAATGGAAAAATAAATCAGCCGGTCGAACATAAAGGCTGGAAGTTTAGAGTCTGGATAGTGGAAACAAGCTTCGCCATACTTCTCTTAGCCGCTTCCCATGCGGGCAAGCGGAAATACGTAAGCCTCGCCGCCGGCGAAGCTTGTCAAGAAGTATAGTACACTTCTGCCCCGCCGCACCTCAGGCGCAATTCCTTCAACAAAAGGAAGCCAAGCAGCTACAGCGCACTAGTTGGAGCGCGGCACTCTTAGCAGGGTGGGTAAGAATAGTTTAGCAGGTTGCCTGCGGGGGCTGCCAGGGGGAAGTTGGCAGGTGGGCCACTAAGCCAGGCACAGGCGCGGCCGCATAGGCACGCGCCATAACGGCAACCCGACTCTTAGTGGGTAGCAGCGGCGGTACAACAGGCAGCGCAAAGCCCGGACAGCAGTGGCACTGGCACAAGGGAGGGCACCAGTCGCCCACCGAATCGGTGGGACAATGCCCCGACTGGCTAGCTGAAATACAGGTTTGCTCGGTGCCCGGACGCACTGCTTCGTCAGCACAGGCTCGACACGAGAGTACCAGAAAGTAGAGCGAGAAAAACAGAGCCAACAACCGCATCGGGGCAAAAATACGCAGCAGTTTGCATACGGGTTGGGAGCACCTACAAGATCAGGCTGACGGGCAAGCGGCAATCAAAGCCAAGGCCCTAGCATGCCCTGCTTGAGAAGGGAGGTATATAGGGCGCTTGTTGCTCGGCTATAGGGGCCGGTTTGCGTGTGCCCTACACGCCCCACATCTGCAAACTCATCCAGCCGTAGGTGGCAAATGCGGTGGCCAGCCAGCCCAAGGCGCCGTAGGTGCACAGCAGGTACCAAGCCACCACGCGGCTCCGAAATTGGCGGAAATAACGAATAGTAAGGATCAGACCCGCGAGGGTGAACACGCAGAACGCCAGCGGACTAACGCCGAGTAGCACGGTCGCTACGTTGACGCTGCCGGCCCCGGTGATGTTGCTAGCCACGCCGACAAAAGCAACCACGGTGGTGATAAGAGCCGCGGTTGCCAGTAGGGGCAGCAGCCGGGGCAGCACCTGGACGCGGGGCAGTTTGCGGCGCAAGGCGAAGATTAGCCACACCAGCCCCGCCAGAATACCCGTGATAAGCAGCAGCAAGCTAACGGCAAACAGCGCCGGCCGCAGCCACCACAAAGAGCCTGCTTCCAGCGAAAAACCATCCGAGGAAATCAGCGCACGACGGCCGTCGTGGTCGTGGGTAAGCACGATGCTGGGCACTAGGTCCTTGGGGCGGCGAAACGTGAGCGGCCCCGTGGGCAGCAGCGTATCGGCCGCACCGGCAAGGGGCTGGAGCAGCAACAGCGACCCGCGCTGCACCAACTGCTTGTCACTGAGCAGATAGTCGCCGAGGCCGGCGAGTTGGTTGCGGGGCGCTACGTTTTGGTAATGGCCTAGGTAAGGTGCCACGGCGGCCACATCGAGCGGTACGGGGCGCGGAGTAGGCGGCGTGGGTAAGTGGCGCAGCAGAAACGTGCGCACCAGTTTGTCGATGGCGCCGGTGTCTTGTTCGCCGTTGTTGGAAAGAGCATAGCCCAAGCCTAGCTCTCGGTTGTAGGCAAAAGTGGAACGGAACCCGTAGATGCCCCCACCGTGCCCCCGGAACGAAGCATTGCCTCGCCGGTTCATCAGCTGGTTAGCCAGCCCGTAGCCGGTGGGCAAACCCGCCCGCGCTCCGAGGGGGCTATGCGAAGTTTCCATCTCGCGCAGGGAAGCAGGCTGAAGCAGGGCGGTTCCGTTGGGGGCGCGGAAGTCGTGCAGGAAGAACTGCACCCAGCGCGTCATGTCCGCGGCGGAAGCACTCATGGAGCCTGCCGGGCCAGCGTAGATGGGCAGGGGCTGCAGGCGATTGTAGTGGCCGTTGTCGTAGGAGTAGCCGCGGGCCAGTTTGGGGTTGGCGGCGGGGCGCAGCTCGGCGGTGGCGTCGGGCATGCCCAGGGGGCGCAGCAGGTGCTGGGCAAGGTACTGGTCGTAGGGTTGGCCACTCAGCTTTTCGAGCAGGTAGCCCGCCACTTCGTAGCCGGGGTTGGAGTACGACATCCGCTCGCCGGGCCGCCAACGGCAGCGCAGCTCGGGCTTGAATACTTGCACAGCCGCCGCGCCACGCGGGTCGGTATCTGTGGAATTATACACGTGATTGAGGCCCATGTCGTTGAAGCCGGCGGTGTGCTCCAGCACGTGCACCACCCGCACCGGGTCGGTAGCTTCCCAGGGGTTGTCGATGGGAATTTCGGGGGCTAGCTTGCGCACTTCATCGTTGAGGCTGAGCTTGCCTTGCTCCACGAGTTGGAGCAGCCCCACCGCCACAAAGGTTTTGGTAACGGAGCCTATCCGAAACAGCGTGTGCGCCGTGACCGGCTTTTTGTTTTCTAGATCGGCGTAGCCTAGTCCTCCTTCAAACAGCACCGTGTCGTGGGCGACGAGCGTGAGCAACAGACCCGGCATGTGCTCCCGGCGCATAATGCGCTGAATGGAATCGGTGAGTTGGGCTACGGTGGTAACAGGCTGAGACACCCGCTGGGCTTGCACAGAGAAATTAGCCAGAGCCGATAGCAGCGGCAGAAGCAGAAGTAGCTTTTTCACGATAAGCAACCGAAGTATAAACCAGTATGGACGCTGGAATATAGAGGTTTACTTATTGACAAACATAGACCCTAATCGATATAAGCTCTCTAGGCTGAAAGGTGGCTCGGCTGTAATAGGCCAACTTCAGGCGTTGTTTTATGTTTGCTGCCTATGGAAAACAACCTGGTTGACTTACAGTATCCTATCGGCCGGCCGGTGCTGCCCGAAGGCCCGTTGACACCCGCTGAGCGCGCCGTTTATATCGAGCAACTGGCGGCGCTGCCGGGGCAGCTAACCGTAGCGGCTCGCAAAGCCGGAGGTGTGCGCCTGGAAAACTCCTACCGTCCCGGCGGCTGGACGGGCCGGCAAGTGCTGCACCACGTAGCCGACGTGCACATGAACTTCGACATCCGCTTCCGGCTGGCCCTCACCGAAGACAATCCCACCATCCGGCCGTTCGACATGAACGCCTGGGCTGCTCTCCCCGACATCAACGCCTCGCCCGTTACGGTGTCGTTGATGCTGCTGGAGGCTTTGCACTCGCGCTGGGTAACGCTGCTCTGGCACCTCACTGACGAGCAATGGCAGCGCACTTTCTACCACCCGCTCTATCAGCAAACCTATACGCTCGACCAAGCCCTGGTGCAGTACAGCTGGCACGGGCGCCACCACTTGGCGCATATCGAGCTGCTAAGCCGGTAGCAAGTAAATTGCTTGAGGACAGAATTTTATGTGCCTGCAAATACTATAGCACGCTATATTGAAGTTAGTTATTATTTCCACTCACTACCAACGCCTTATGAAAAAGCATTTATTCGGTTTACTGCTGTTTGCGCCGTGCCTGGCCTACGCCCAAGCGCCTCTATCCTATACCATCAAAGGCACTATGGGCAAACAGAGTGCCCCCGCTAAAATCTATCTAACGAGTGCCGGCTTGCTAATGGACTCTACCGCGCTAAAAAACGGCGCTTTCGAGTTTAAAGGAACAACCGACTTTCCGAAACAGGCGACTTTGATTGTACATCGGAATGGGAAGCCAACACTTGATTTTTTCAATTCTTCGAACCGAACTGACCTCTTTCTGGAACCGGGGCCCATTGTAGTGACCAGCCCCGATTCGCTGCCCAATGCCAAACTTACGGGCACCCAGCTGACGGCAGATTACAACAAGCTACAAGCTTCGCTGAAGCCTATTACTGATAAGATGAACGCTTTAGGAGCCGAGTACGGGAAGGCTTCGGAAGCAGAGCGAAAAACCCCGGCGTTTCAGGAGCGCATACGCACAGCAGGTCAGAATGCCTTCAAAGACGTCGTCTTACGACAAAAGGAGTTCATTAAAGCCAATCCTACTTCCTGGGTAAGCCTAAGCCTGTTGCCACAGCTAGGAATGATGGAGCCACCTCAATACGCAGAGGTCGCACCACTTTATAATGCCTTGAGTCCAACGCTCAAAAACAGCGCGCCCGGCATTCAATACGGCAAGCTGGTTCAAAACCTCAAAGACGTGGCCATTGGGGTGCAGGCACCCAACTTCAGCCAGAAAACGCCCGAGGGCAAAGTGGTTTCCCTTGCCGACTACCGTGGCAAGTATGTGCTGGTCGACTTCTGGGCTTCTTGGTGCGGCCCCTGCCGTCAGGAAAACCCCGCCGTTACGAAAGTCTACAATGCCTTTAAGAGTAAGAACTTCGATGTACTAGGAGTGTCGCTCGACGACGAAAAGGGCCGAGCCAAATGGTTGAAAGCCATTCAGGACGACAAGTTGGCTTGGACGCAGGTATCGGACTTGCGTGGTTGGGAGAACGAGGTTGCTAGGAGCTACCACGTGCAAGCCATTCCGCAAAACTTTCTGATTGACCCTACCGGTAAAATCGTGGCCGCTAACCTGAAAGGCGAAGAGCTGCAAGCAACCCTGGCCCGGCTCATCAAGTGAAGCTGACTGAAAAATGTCATCCTGAGCGGAGCGAAAGACACGGTCACGTAAGAACGGCTTGCTCTGGCGTGACAAGGTCCTTCGCTCCGCTCAGGATGACAGGCGAACAACCGAAGTGGGTTTTCTTAAGCAGCTCCACTAGCTGAAGGAATAGCTCACCAGGGTTATAACAAGTAAAGCGCAAGGCCCCGGGAATTTCAGAATTTCCGGGGCCTTGCGCTTTACTGATCAAGCTTAACGGTTTTGTGAGTTTTGGCGCTCTTGCGGGCGGCTTCCAGAATTTCTACTACCACCATGTTGTTTTCCAACGACGACAAGTCATACGGCTTGAGGGTTATTTCCTGCCTGATTACGGCCGCTAGTAAGGCAAACGGGTCGTCGTAGGGGGCTTTGCGTTCTTCAAGCCGGTGCGCTTCTTCCCGGAACTGGTCGTAGCCCTCGGCGTGGCGCACGCGCAGATCATACTTGTTGTCGGCGTAGATGGCGCCAGTTTGGCCGTAAATTTCTAGGTCTTTTCTACCGATGGGCCAGTTCCAGGAAGCTTGAATGGTGGCTTTGGCGTGGTCGTAGGTGAGCAGGATGGTGGCTTCGTCGTCTACTTTGGGGTTGTTTTCGGGTTGGAACTGTTGCGTAACGGCCGTTACGCTGGTGGGCTTCTTGCCATCTTGCAGCCAAGTCATCAGGTTGGCGCCGTAGCAGCCGAAATCTATCAGGGCCCCGCCCCCATTCTGCACCGGGTCAGTCAGCCAGTCCAGAAACTCGGCGTTGACGCCTATCTTCTTCGGGCCCCGGTGCCCGTCCCGAATTACCACTTGGCTTAGCTGGCCCACGGCACCTTTTTTCAACAGCTCGTAGGCTTGGTGATTGGTGGGGTACCAAGTGGTTTCGTAGTTGGTAAGCAATTGAATGTGGTGCTTTTTGGCTAGGGCTTCCATCTTGCGGGCGTGGTCGAGGCTAACGGCCAAGGGTTTTTCCACCATCACATGAATACCCTTGGGGGCGCAGGTTTGCACCACCGCCAGATGCTCGTAAATGGTGCCAAACGCTGTAACGGCCTCGGGCTTGGTGGCCGCAATCATTTCGTCCATGGTATTGAACACGATGCTCATGGAGTAGCCGTGCTGCTGCGCGTAGCGCTGCGCCAAGTCGCGGTTCGGCTCCACTATCCCGACCACCTGGATGTCGTTGCGGTTTTTCAGGCTCAATATTCCGTGTACGTGGGTGTGGGTCAGGCCGACCACTCCCACACGCAAGGGAGCTTTTTGCGCGAAAGAGACAACTGAGCTTAGCAGCATCAGGCAGATAGACAGCAGGGATGTAAACGTCATGCTACCGGGAGTTGGGACGGGTTTCTAGAATCAACATTACGGGTTTTTATGGTCCCGCACCCGCGGAAGAACCAGCCGCCGCTCTGGGCAGTGGTGCTAAGACCAAATGGCTGCGAGCTATGGTTGTTCGGTCACTTACGCAGGACAGAAAATTGGGCTCTGGGCTTTTCTTGACAAAGGCCAATAAAGAAAGTCAGGAGAGTATACGATATGCTTAACCTAGTCTGGCATACGTCAAGCTTGCTCAGCTATACAGTTCAATTGCCTGAAAGTTAAAGTCCTACCACTAGCTGAACCGTCGTGCAATCCTCCTATAGAGTTAGGCTAACTAAAACGCAAAGGCCTCGTTTCATAAAAACTGAAACGCCCTTTACAACCCATGAAAGACGAAACCACACTTAGCCGCCGCCAAATAATTAGTGGCTTAGGAGCCAGCTTAGCAGTTGCCGCCGTAAGCCCCGTACTATCCGTCGATGCCGCCACTAACGCCGCTGATGCGGCCGCCGAACCTTTGAAAGACCCCAACACCGCCTACCCCAAGCCTCCGTTCAAAAGTCAGTCGCAGCCTTGGCCGGGGCTCGCCAGCAAAATGGAGCCTCTGCCCGACCACGGCGAGAAAAGCTACAAAGGCTCGGGCCGCCTGAAAGGCCGCAAAGCCCTCATTACGGGTGGCGACTCCGGCATGGGCCGCGCCGCCGCCATTGCCTACGCCCGCGAAGGCGCCGACGTGGCCATCAACTACCTGCCCGCCGAGGAAGCCGATGCCAAAGAAGTGGTAGCCCTCATCAAGGCCGCCGGCCAAAAAGCCGTAGCCATTCCCGGCGACCTGCGCGACGAAGCCTTCTGCAAGAAACTAGTCGACGAGGCCGTGCGCCAGCTCGGCGGCCTAGACATCCTGGTCAGCAACGCGGCGCGGCAACAGCAGCACCAGTCCATCATGGACCTGTCCAGCGAAGACTTCGACGCGACGATGAAAACCAACATCTACGCCCCGTTTTGGATTATCAAGGCGGCACTGCCCCACCTCCAGCCCGGCTCCACCATCATCGGTACCACTTCCGAGCAGGCCACCGACCCCTCCGCCGACCTCTACGACTACGCCCAAACCAAGGCAGCCACCACCAGTTACGTCCGCTCCCTGGCCAAGCAGCTTGCCCCAAAAGGCATCCGCGTGAACGGTGTAGCGCCCGGCCCCATCTGGACGCCTCTGCAAGTGAGCGGCGGCGCTACGCAAGAAAAGCTGCAGAAATTCGGTGGCGATACCCCCATGAAGCGGCCAGGACAGCCAGCCGAGCTAGCCTCTATCTACGTGCAGCTAGCCGACCCAATGGCGAGCTACGCTACCGGTCAGGTCTACGGAGCCACTGGCGGCGGCGGCCAGCCGTAATGATATCAACTCTGCCGTAGAAACGGCAAAGAGTAAGTATGCAAAACGCCCCAGCAGTTGCCGGGGCGTTTTTCTTGTTAGTCAGCTCCTAACACAAGCAAGGTACATCAGAACACTGCTTACAACCCCAGCGGCACTAAGCATCATCCCAGTGACAAACCAATCCTCGATAGGCAGAAAAAGCAGTATGTCCCGGCGGCGACACCGAAAGTCAGATAGATTTCGTGCTCACCCATAGGTAGAAGCTTGGGTATTCACTTACTCTCGGTAGCACGCGGCTGGCGCCTAGCTTGCGCAAGTTGTCGCGGAAGGCTTGCTTATTGCGCAGCCTGTATTGGTTGCGGGGAACAAGGTTCGTTTGCGCTGGGGTTATTGGCTTGTTTACTTATTGGCTACCGTCAGAATAGAGTTGATATTTCCTTTGCCGTCGTCTTGAGTGTTGGGATTGGCGGGGTCGGTTTGCCAGTTGCCATCCACCACAATCTTGTAGTGGTAGGTGCCTTTGGGCAATTGCAAAGTGCAGCGCCACTCGTTGCCTTCTTTTAGAAACAAGGTGTGCAGGGGCTGCCAGTTGTTGAAGTTGCCAGCCAGTGTAATCAGGCGGGCCGTTGGGAAGCCAGGCAGCCGGAGCGTTACGTTGCCTTTGGTGGGTTCGGTAAGTTGGGTAAGAATATGTTGGGCAGCTTGGTCGTCGGGTTTCATGGCTACATAGCGGCTTAAAGCAGTTTTGGCCTTAAGACGGTCGTTCTGTTTTAGGCGTGCGAAGGCATTAGCTTTCACCATATCAGCCGACTGCGGGTAGTACGTGCTACCTAGTTCCAGCAGTTCAACTGCCTGGGCAATTTGCGGGGTATTGCTTAGCTCATCGGCCATTCGAAGCAGATCTTCTTCCGACAATTGGGCCGTGCCGAGTCGGGTACTGCCACTGGCCTTGGTATCTAGAAAAGGCTTCGCTGAGGCTATAACGCCTTGTTTCAGAAGAGTGCGGCTAACCTGAACGAACGGACTCCGATAGGGCTCGTAGTAGAGGAAATCTGCTATATCGCGCACTGGCAGCCCCAACGCCCGGCTTGGCACGTCTGATACGATGCTTAGGCCATTGCGGCTGTTGGTGAAGTACACCACGCCCTCTTTGCGGGCCCGCGATACGTAGACGAAACAACGAAAGTCGCCGTTGTCGCCCCAGTGCCAGAACCCTTCGTTGCCGGCTTGTTGCGCCAGCCCAATACCTAGTCCCCACCGGATGGTGGGCGAGGCCTGAAGGGTGTCGTCGAGAGTGCGTTTGGGAGTAGATAGAGGGCGGAAGATAGCCTGCGCAGTGGCGGGTTTCAGGCCTTGGCCGGTAAGCAGGGCCACCATAAACCGTCCGTAGTCGGCGGCCGTAGTCATAAGCGAAAAGGCCGCGTTGGATTCGCTGTATCGACTGAGGGCGGTTGGTTGACCAAAGCGGTTGTGCGGCGTAGCGTGGTTGGCCTCAAATGCCGGTTGCCAGCGGTAGCTGCTGCGGCTCATACCCAAGGGGCGAAACACGTATTGTTGCGCCAGTTCGTCCAGCTCTTTGCCTGTGATGGTTGTCACCACGCCTTGCAAGTACACAAAGCCTTCGCCCGAGTAGCCAAACCGGGTGCCAGGGTCGAAGAGAAAATTAAGTTGTCCGCTGCGCCAATTGGGCAGGCCGGTTTGGTGGCTCAACACCATTCGCGCCGTAATGCGTTTGTGCCGTTCGTCGTGCTCGATGGCCCGAAATGGTACGTACTGATACAGGGGCTTGTCAAGGTTGATTTTGCCTTCGTCAGCCAGCTTCAGCACCAGATAAGCAAACAGGCACTTGCTGAGCGAGGCCGCCGAGAAAACAGTATTCTCATCAACGCGCTCCGGCTTTCCAGCTTCCCGCACCCCGACGCCCTTGGACCAGACCACGCCTTTTTGGTTGATAACGGCCACCGACAAGCCCGGTATCCCAGCACTATCGATAAGAGTTGTCAGTTCTGAATCGGGCAACGCCGCTTTTTGTGCTTGCAGGAGTTGAGGCAGGAAAAGCAGCAGGAAGGCAAGGAATTTCAGTTTCATTGCGGTTGGGTCGGCTTGTCGACAATTTCGAATTTAATTCGTGTAAGATGTCACTTAGCTCACCCGCATTAAAACCTCTGGTTTCGTGAGCACCTGGCCGGAGTATTCCTGAACTCTTCGCTTTCTTACAACAAGAAATCTAAGCCGGTAACAACAATAAAGGCTTCAGGAGCAGCTGGCAAAAACCGTACTTCCACTTTTTGTCCCTTCCTAAAACCGGGTCCTTTAGTATACTCCTGGCAGCGCAAAGTCACCTGACGCCCCTGCGGTGTCTTGAAGCGTACTATTGGATACTCATGGAAGAAGCTGGGCCATGCTGTTTCCACCGCTACAATAGTACCTTCTGCTACTACCCCGCGCTTCAATATGGTTATCCTGTTTTGAAAGGTAATTCGTGTGTCTTTTGTGTAATACAGATTTACCGAAACAACAATAACGCCTATAGCAATAATAAGCAGTAGGATAACAGTGAAGAGGATAGCAACCAAGTTGTCAAACATTTCATAAAGCCTACTCCCGCCTCAATACCTCCCGAATCCCGCTTAACCCACCGGCGATGCTTTCGAGCTTATCGAGCATCTGCAGGAGATGGCCGGCGCCAGAGTTGCACAGGTTGTCGCGGAAGATAGGTTTTCAGTTAGAGTATCGCATAGAGTAAGATTGTCACCAAACCAAGCAAGCCTGCGCCAAAGCCTAGCACTCGGTAGATCCATATTTCCGTTTCAGTAAATAGTGGAACCAGAAATTTTGTTGGATCAACAGGATCGTAAAGTATTTGCATCTGCTCGCCTACTCTATAGCCGTTTCGCCTTTTGCTATGGTAGTAGCAAGCCGTAATTGTTTCTTGCTTCCGCGTTTGAAAGCGAAAGACAGGATAATAGGTGCGCCTATCGGAGTGCGGGTTGTCTTCTAGCCAAACGATGGTAGCAGTGGCTTCAGTACCATTGATAAGTAGGGTTTGTCGTTTCTGACTCAGGCTGCCAGACCTGAATAGAAACAACCCGCCTATTAGCAACAAACACAACGCGGCTTGCAGGTCAGAAGGTATAGTTGGAATAGTCACAGAAGTGGATCATGGTGCTCTTTGAAGCTTTTGTGGGCTTCTTGCCTGCCGCAATACTGATAATTTCAAGACTGGAAGATTCCACCTACTATGAATACTACGCCCATAGTCATAAAGAGAAAGGGCAAGGTGCTGTGTTCATTAGTGTCAAGCACAAAATCCTGCGGATTATTAGGATTGTAGTACACAGCCGCTGACGTTTCCACCATAGCCTCAGTCCCAAAAGAGTACTAAGCAGCCGATAATAATTATGGGATACGCGCTCTACTGGTGCTTGCATAAGCAGACATAATTTCAGTTACTCCCGTTTCAGCACCTCCCGAACTCCCCTCAAGCCCCCTGCAATACACTCCAGCTTGTCAAGCCTCAAGAAGAACTGGCCGACAGCGGAGTTGCGGAAGTTAGAGAGCTAAGTAGATAGCTTAAGCATTGATGTACTGAACAACTCCATAGGCAGTGAGCCCAGTACCAATTAATGCGAATAGCCAAAGCAGGAAACTAGAACTATCGGAATTGATAATGAAGCAGGTAGGATTGGAGGGGTCAAACCGGAGTTGAACAGTATCACCTTCATTGAAGCTAGCTGGGTTAGTGCCTATATCATAACGAGCTGTTATCCATTCCTACTGCGGCGTTAGAAAGCGAACTACTGGGTAATAGCAGGGCTTGCGGTGACCTTCACGCTCTACCCGAATAACCACGCCCTCGGTGGCAACACCGCTTTTGTTGAGCCTAACTCTCTGCTGAAGCTTGGTTAGAGCAACAAACAAAAAGCTTAGTCCCACTACCATTACTGTAAGAAATTCATTGTCGGTATGATCTAGCCCAAACATAGTTACTCTCGTTTCAGCACTTCCCGAATACCACTCAAGCCCCCAGCAATGTTTTCCAGCTTATCCAGCATCTGCAGGAGCTGGCCGGCGCCGGAGTTGCGCAGGTTGTCGCGGAAGGTGGCCTTGATTTCCTGCCAGCGGGTGTCTTCGGCGGGGGTGAGCCAGCCGAGCAGCTCGCGTAGCTTGAGCAAGTTGGCTTCGGTGGCGCTGGTTAGGGTTTGGGCTTCGCTCTCGTAGTGGGCGGCTAGCAGGTCGGTTATTTCCTGGTCGTTCATGACGGGGCGCACTTTCTCGGCCAGCTTGTTCATGTTGCGGTACGAGCCCTGCAGCTTGAACGGCGGCTCGGTGCGGTAGGCGTCGGCTTGGGCGGCGCTGGCAATGTAGGCGGCATTCACGCGGGCCACCACGTCGCGCAGGCGCAGCAGCTTCTGGAGCACCGCCACGTACTCGTTCAGTTCCTCGGGCGTATGGTTACCCTCGAACGAGACGCCCTCCGACTGGCCGGTTTCGGCGAGGCGAATGAGGGCGGGCACGTCCTGCGGGCTCTGGGTGGCGAGGCGAGCCAGGGCAGTATTGCTGGTGAGGGCATTTTCGAGGTACGAGAGGCGGAAAGCTTCTTCGGAGCCGGCCGTGAGAATGTCGCCGAGGTTGTAGATGTCGGCGCGGTTGGCTAGCATGTCGGGCAGCTGGAATACGTCGCCGCTTTCGGTGTAGGGGTTGCCGGCCATTACCACGGCTACCTTGCGGCCGCGGAAGTCGTAGGTGCGGGTGCGGCCCTGGTACACACCCTCGATCTTGCGCTGCGCGTCGCAGAGCGAAATGAATTTCTGCAAAAACTCGGGGTGGCAGTGCTGGATGTCGTCGACGTAAATCATCACGTTGTCGCCCATTTCGAAGGCCAGGTTCAGCTTTTCCAGCTCCTGCCGCGCCCCGGCGTTCGGCGCCTGCGCTGGGTCCACGCTGGTTACGGCGTGCCCGATGGCCGGACCGTTGATCTTCATAAAGATGAGGCCGAGGCGGTTAGCCACGTACTCCATGAGGGTAGTTTTGCCGTAG
The DNA here is from genome assembly GCF_029433095.1 of Hymenobacter sp. YC55. Taxonomy (GTDB): domain Bacteria; phylum Bacteroidota; class Bacteroidia; order Cytophagales; family Hymenobacteraceae; genus Hymenobacter. The sequence continues at coordinate 315,193 of NZ_JARNTX010000002.1, read as the reverse complement.
CCGGGCGGCGAAATCAGCAGCAGCAAGCCCATCAGGTCGGTGCGCTTGCCTTCCCCGGCCGCGCCAATCTGTTTGGCTAGGTTGGCACCGATAAGAGGCAAGTACACCTTGTCGATGAGCTGGTTGCGCACAAACGAAGTCAGCACGCGAGGGCGGAAGTCTTCGAGCCGCAGTTCGTGGGTGGCCTGCGCGAGCAACTGCTTCTTGGTTTCCTGGAACGCCTCGAACTGCGGCACCGTGGTGCGGTCGTAGTGCAGCAGGCGGCGGCGGAAATTGGGGAAGTCGAGGTAGTAGGTGGGCGCGGCGGCCTTACCGTCTGGGATGTTGGGCGTGTCAGGGGTGATGATACGCGGGTGGGCGCCCTGGAAGCCAGCCAACGTTTCGCGCAGGGGTGTGCACCACGCGGGCCGGGTCGTAGGTGTCGGTGACCAGCAGTACGGCGGTTTCGGGGCAGAAATCGGTGAGCGAACCAGCCGCGGGTACCTGACGCAAATACGCCTGTAGCCACTGCCGAACCAAAGCCAGCTGCGCCGCCGGCTGGTCGCGCAAGCCCGTCGCCGACTGCTGAAACAGCTCGGTAGCCTGCCGCTCCTGCAACGACTTCTGGAACTGCTGGTACAGCTCGGCGGCTTCAGCGGCAATGATGAAGCTGCCGGTGTGCGTCAGCTCATGAAACAGGTAGTCGCCGGCTTCGGCCACTTGGTCGGGCGTGAAGAGGCTAGTTTGCTGGGCAAAGGCCTCGACGGCGGTTTGCAGCTCGGTTTTGAGCGTATCGAACTCTTGCGAATCGGGGAAGACTTGCAGCAGCACCCCAATGCCCTGTAACTGCCGCTCCCAATGGGCGCGCTGGTCGGGGTGGCAGAAGCGGAGCCAGAACAGGCTGGCTGCGGCGCGAGTCTCGGCCGGATAGCGCAGCAAGTCGGCGGTGCGGGTGAGGCGCACCAGGGCCGTGAGCAGCAGGGCGGCGTCGTGGTCATGCACGCCTTTGAGGTAGCCTTCGGCGTAGCGCGAGGCCATGAACTGTTGCACATAGGCTAGCAACTCCGGCTGGCTGAGGTGCGAGAGTTCGGCTACGGACAGCACGGCGGCACGGCCTGCTTCGGGGTTGGCTGGCGTGGGGTGCTGCGCGGCTTGCAGCAGGCGCCAGGCCAGAAACTCGGCCCGGTACACATCCTCATTTTCTGATACCACGGTTTGCTCCCACACCGGGCGGGCCGAGAGCAGCGCCGAGTCGGTTATCTTCTGGAAGAAGTTGGTGCCGGTAAGGTGGTAGTGCAGGTCGCCGTCGCGAAGCACCACTGTCAGGTCAAGCGGTTGGTTGTTCACGGTGAAGGCGTGGGAACCGAACTTCAAGGTCTGGCCGCCGTCGGCGTAGAGGTCGGCCCGGTCGCGGAGCTGGCGCACGGCATCTTCGCGCAGCGTTTTCAGGCGCGACTGCACATCGTCGGCCTTCACGGCGTCGCCGAGTTTACGCAGCTCTTCCATGGTGCCGCGCACTTTCTCCACCATCAAGTCGGCGGCGAAATAGCCATTGATGTCAGCCACCGATTCTAGACGACCGAGGCGAGTTTGCACGGCTTTCAATAGCCGCTCGGCGCTTTGCAGCAAAGCCGTAGCGCGCTGGTTGCGGGCTGCCACCAAGGCCACTTTCTTGCTCTCGAAGGCCTCGTACACTTGTTCGCGCTTGGTGGCGAGCTGGCTCAGGAACTGGTCGAAATCCGGGAATTTGCCTTCCAGCTCTTCTAGCTGCACCATGAGCTTGGTTAGGTACTCATCGCACTTGGTGGGGACGTCGGCTAGGTCGAGGTAGTTGGTGAGGGCTTGGTCGAGCAGCTTGAGCTGCGCCGTGAATTCGGCCTGTGCCTCGGTGCCCGCCAGCGCCTGCCGCCGCCGTTTCAGCGCCGCCCGAATCTGGTTGAAGCGCGCATATACCACCGAGATGTTGTCGATGATGGCCGTGGTCTGGGTCGGGTCCGGAATAGGCAGGTTGCCGACCACCTCAATCAGCAACTCTAGCTCCTGGGCAATGGCGGCCGTTTCCTGCTCGCGCTGGTCGGCCTCCACGGTTTTCTGCACCTGCGCCACGCCTTCTTCTATGGCCTGCACGCGGGTGGCATAGGGCGCCAGCGCGTCGGGCTTCAGCAGGAATTCTACGGTGTGGGTGGCTACCTCTTTGCTCAGCGTTTCGAGGGTGGCGGCGTGAGCTTCCACGGCGGGCAGCTCCACGTAGCGCAGCTCTTTCAAGGAAATCACCTCGCCGCGCACGGCCCGCAGCTCACCAAGCAGCTGTACAAACTCCGTTACGGTGTCGGGTGCGGCGCGGCGGATACGGCCGGCCAGGTCGTCGGCTTTTTGAAAGACGGTTTGGGTTTGCTGGCTGGTGTTTTTGCGGATGCTCTGCACCTTCTCGAACTCGGCCACCGCCGCCGAAGCCGTCTGCCGGATTTCCGTCAGCGGCTCGGCCAGGGCTTGGGCAGCGGTTTCGCGCAGCCAGTGGTAGGAGTCGGTGAGGGCCGTGGTCTGGCGGATTAGGTCGAGGTAGAGACCGGCGTAGCTGTCGTCTTTGCCGGTGAGGGTCAAGACTTCCTGCACCTCACTCATGGCCCGCACTATCTCCTTGTTACCGAGCTTGTAGAGGTATGAATCGGAGGTGACGGGTAGTTGGAAGTCGGGACCGGTGTAGGGCGTCTGCCAGATTTGTACGGCGTGGTGCTTCTTAGGCTCATCGTCGGCGCGGAAGTAGCACAGTTCCCCGTTCTCGAACAGCGCGTAGCCGTGGCACACAATCGGGTTGTCGACGCGCTGGGCAATGCGGTTGTAGCTGAGTAGCAAGTAGGCGCCACTCTCCCGGTTGTAGAACACGTACAGGAAATCCTCTCCGTTGGGTGAGGCCAGCCGCTTCTCGAACAGCATGTCGCGCAAGCCGTTGTCGAACAGCTTGTTGTCGCCGGTTTGCAGGTAGAAGCCGTGCGGAAAAATCAGCCCTTGCCCGTCAGGCAGCAGCACGCAGGCATCGGCCAAGGCATCGAGCCGCTGCGCCTGTTGCAGCCGGTGGTTGAAAATGAAGTAGCGGTACTGCTGCTCCTGGTACGGTCGAATCTTGAGCAGGATCAGGTTGCCAATTACCGCATAGTAGATTTCCGAGTCATCTAGCGTCTGGTCTTTGTTGTCGACTGGCTCGCTCAGGATGCCCTGCCCGGTGGCGGTATTGTCTTCCACCTTGATGGTCAGGTCGCCGCCGATGGTTTCCACAAACACCTTATCCTCGATGCTGACGTGCGGGTGTTTGCCGCCGCGCTGCATGTCCCGGGTGGCGCGCTTCCACTGAAACTCGTGTTGCGGCGGGAAGGTGTACTCGTGGTCGGAGCGGTTGTCGAGGTAGGTAAGCGTGTCGCCCTGCAGCAGCCACTTAAACGTCTTCACGTCGGTGGCACTCTTGCCGATGCGGAACACCATGAATAGGTGGGTCCCGATCTGCGCAAACTTTACGAACTGCGTGTTCTTGTAGTAGCGGTACAGGTTGCGAAACTCCTCTAGAAACTGCGGGGTCTGCAACAGCTCCAGCCCCTGCGGCCGGAAGTCGTGTTCGGCATACTCGTACACCCCAAACACATCAGCCAAATCCGGCTCCGCCTTCAGCCCCAACACCACGTTATACCCAAACAGGAAGCGGCGCCCCACCGGTACCATGTCCCACGGCACGCAATTGTTGTCGGTGGTGATGCGGCCCGTACCAAGCAAGCGCGTATCCACGGCCCCAAACACCTGCTTGCGCTCGGTGTTCAGCGCGTCCAGCCGCTGGCGCAGGTCCGCACTACTTTTCTGCAAGCGGTTGCGCAGGATTTCGTAGGTGCCGGTTTCGAGTTGGGTAGCTTGAGCTTCCATAGGAGGGCAAGGCACAAACCCTTGCCAGGAGAAAAGAACTGCTTATTACTTGGTTGAGGGCCGCAACGTGGCCTTCAGGATAGCACTGGACGGATCGGCTCTAGAATAGATGACAGCGGTAGTATCGCCTTTGGCGTGGGTGCGCAGAAAGCTTCTGGTCACCCTGGCTCTGAGAGAATATTCGGCGCTGCCAACGGTATACTGCACGGTTACGCGCCGGCCCTTGTGGGTTCTCACCCGGGTAATGATGCCCGTGACATACCCCGGGTTTTTCAGAATTAACGCCCGCTTTTCGGCCCTATCCTTTTTAACGAAGTAGACGACCCCCGCAAAGAAGGCAATACCGAGAACCAGCCCGAGGACGAGGCTTATTATTTGCCGGGTTGTAGTTGGCGGAGTGCTAGAATTGGGTGCTTGCATGAACGTACAACAAGGAGTGAAGCCTGGCTTTCCTTCTGAGCTGAGGCGGAGCTAGGGTGGTTGAATAGAGTAGAACTGAGGTAGGCGGTAAGACAGCTGTGGCTACTCAGTGGTATGCACGCTGTCGATGACGCAGCGGCCTTTTTCTTGTTTGACGTAGAAGATCCAGCTGAAATTTTCTTCTCCAAGTGAGGATAATTGCAGGCGGTAGGCTTGGGTGCCGGGTTTGAGGCCAGCAGGCTGGTACGCCGTCAGCTTACTGATGTCTTCGCGTTGATAGATGTCTTGCGTATGGATCACCTCGTCGGAGTCAAAGCCTTCGAGCAACCCTTCCGTCACTTTCTCGGCTTCCAGCTCCTGCCCGCGTTTCAGGATGGAGGCCTGTTTAGCAGCCAGGTAGCTGGCAGAGAAATAGCCGGAGCGCCGAAGCGTATCGATGTATACAGCCAACTTAGAGTGGTTTAGCTGCATGTAGTTCGTGGAACTGATATTACTGCGGGGAATTTTGGCCAACGTAGCGGCATCTTCGTCGCCGGTGAGCGGTATGTTGATGAAATCCGTGGTAGTGTCGAACTCTGCGGTATACCGTCGATGATACCAGCGCAGGAACCCTTGCATACGCTCCAAGCAAGGCGGCGCAGCGGCAGGAGCAGGTGGTTGGTCGGCCGCGCCTGGGCTAGTAGCCGCTTCCTCTTGGTGTGACTTGCTGGAATCAGGTGAGTTGCAGCTAGCCAACAGCACAGCTAATGGTATGTGCAGTAAGGAAAGTGTCGTAGGGCGTAAAAGCATGTAGAGTGACTCTGTTAGAACTGAAAACTAGCTCCCCTCCTCATCTGAGGGGAGCTAGTTACTAATCCTTGCTTGAAGGGTAGTCACCCCTTACTTCAGCTCCAACATCTTTACTGGCTTGTCGCCGATACCTAAAGCCTGCGCGGTGCTGGATAGTTGCGTGATGGTGCTGCGGGTGGCATCGTCGCCGGCTTTGTTCATCAGCTTCAGGAGCAGGGCCGAGACACTGAGGTTTTTCATATCCTCGGAGCTGAGGCCGAACTGGTCGATGAAGCGGCGGAGGTTGGACTTGAAGTCGCCGCCCCCGTCGAGGGAGAAGAAGGCGTCTTTCACGGTGCCGAGTACCTCGGAGTTGTGCACGGCGCGGTCCACCATCTTGCCTTTGGTTATCGAGCCGATAATCTGGTCGAAGAACATCGTCTCGCCACCCACGATGTCGATTTTGGCGGCTTTGAGGGCTTCGCCAATAACATCGGCCTGCGAGGCGGCAATGTCTTTCTGGATGCTGATTTGGGCCAGCTCCACCGACTTCTCTTTGTCGAGGCGCAGCTTGAATTCCTCGTGGTCTTTGCCCACCCCGTCGAGCTTCTTCATAGCGTCGGCCTTGGCTTCGATGCCTTTGGCTTCCACCGCAAACTTCTGCTCCGAAACGGCCGCTTCGGCGAGGCCTTTCTTCTGGTCGGCATCGGCGCGGGCCTGGATGATGTCGGCGTCGGCGAGGCCTTTTTCGCGGTTCACTTTGGCCGCTACCAGGCCAAGCTTTTCGTCGGCTTCGGCTTGAGCACCGGCTTTGGCCTGGATGGCTTGGGCTTCGGCGGAGGCAGTGAGTTGAAGCACGTTGGCTTCGGTTTCGCCTTCTTTCTGGCGGGCAGTGGCTTTGGCTTGCATCACCTGCGCTTCAGCCAGACCAACGGCCGTAGCCTTGCTGGCTTCGGCTTCGGCCAGTGTGCGAATGGCTTGGCCCTTGAACTCAGCGGCGGCTTTCTCGGCTTCGGCATCAATGAGGGCCTGCTTGGCGCGGAACTCAGCGGCCTGGCGCTCCATGTCGGCGTTGCCCACAAGGGCCACGGTAGCGGCTTCGGCTTGCTGCTTGGCGGCCGTAACGGCTACCAGTTTTTCACGGTCGGCTTGGGCTTGGGCGCGGGTGTCTTTGATTTTCTCTTCTTCCTGAACGGTGGCTTTTTCCACTACTATACGCTCGCGGATAATGGTCTGAATGTTCTTCTTCTCTTCTTCCAGCGCCTTTTCTTTTTCGATTTGGGCTAGGGCTACAATCCGTTCCCGCTCGTTGGCTTCCAGCGCTTTGGCTTGGGCTACTCGCTCGGTTTCCACAGCGTCGGTGCGCTGCTTGTTGCGCTCGGCTACCAGCACCTGCCGGTCGCGGTTCTGCTGCGCAATGCCCACCTCCTCTTCGGTAGCAATGCGGGCCTTTTCCGACTTCAGCTTTTCTTCCTGCTGCACTTTCTCGGTTTCGGCCAGCTCGCGGGCTTTGATGTTGGCTATTTCGCGCTTCTGCTTTTCCTGGTTTTCGATAAGCTGCTTGTCGAGCTGCAGGATGGTTTCTTGAGCCTCCACGTCCTGCTTCTTGATGGTTTTCTGCATCTCGCGAGCAATGGAATTGGCCTGAATCTTCTGCTCCGAGGTCAGGGCCACAATCTTCTTGATGCCTTCGGCGTCCAGAATGTTGTCTTGGTTGAGCGAGGACAGCGGGGTTTGTTCTAAGTAGTCGATGGCGCAGTCGTCGAGCACGTAGCCGTTGAGGTCGGTGCCGATGATGCGCAGGATTTCCTGTTTGAACTGCTCACGCGAGTTGTAGAGCTCGATAAAGTCGAACTGCTTGCCCACCGTTTTCAGAGCTTCCGAGAATTTGGCGTCGAAGAGGTTTTCCAGGGCCATAGGGTCGGAGGCGCGGCGGCAACCGATACTTTGGGCTACTTGCACCACGTCGTCGTGGGTTTTGTTGACGCGCACGAAGAAGTTCACTTTCACGTCGGCCCGCAGGTTGTCTTTGCAAACGAGGCCTTCGGAACCGGCCCGCGAAATAACCATGTTTTTGAGGGTGATGTCCATCACCTCTAGCTTGTGCAGCACCGGCACCACAAAGATGCCGCTAAACGACACCTTGGTATCACCAAGACCAGTGCGTACCATCGCCTCACCTTGCACAGCTTTCTGGTACATTTTCACCACAATGGCAATCAAGCCAAGCAGCAGCACGGCGACAATGACAATCACCGCCAGGGATAGTTGTTCTAACATGGAAGTAAGAAGTAAGAGTAAATTCAAACAGGAGAAAGTATAAAGCAAAAAAGAACAGGCCTAGAAAAGATACTATTTCGCATCCTACTACAAAGGAAGCTGAATAGTCGGGTTAAGTTGATGCAAGGCCTGTAAAAAGTTGAGCTTGTTGGCAAGACGAATTTCAAGTGAAAGCCGGTGAACAGAGTGGCGCTCTTATAGCAGCTTAGATGTAGAGACGCAACACTTCGTGTCTTGGCATTGAATAGTCAGCACGGTTACGTGTGAACCATACATAATTGCAGCTCAACTTAATCCAGGTCGTCATGCTGAGCTTGCCGAAGCATCTCGCGTGCTGATGTAGGAGTGGTATATACCACACTAGCGAGATGCTTCGACTGCGCTCAGCATGACGGTTTTCTTGGTTGTACTCATACAAAGTAGTCCCGCCTAACAACCTCAGCAACGAGCAGACGCGAAGTGTCGTGCCTCTACATCCGTGCTGCTGTTAGTTAGAACAGTTGCCTACTTTCATCGTCAAACCTGGCAGCTATACCGCGTCGTAGGGCTCAATCAGGTAGCAGCGGCGCTCTTTGTCGTAGTCGATGACCAGGGCGGAGTCGCCTTTGCACAGCTCGGATGTGATGGAAGCGGCGCGGACGTTGAGTACCAGCGGCGCGCCATTGAGCAACCGGACGCTGGCTTGACCGAGCCGCTCGTGGCTGGTAGGCAGCAGTACTAGGCAGACTTTACCCAGGGGCTGCGCACCGCTGTCGTGGCTTTTCTCGAGAGCGGCAAACAGATGCACGAAAGGCAGCGTGAGCACCTTGGCCAGCAGCAAGCTGCCGATGAACAACGGCACCAGCAGCAACAGTCCCGGCAGTAAGGCCTCATTGCCGAGATAGTAGTTGAGTAGGATGCTCGCCACCCACAGCGGTAAGGCCACGAAGCTTAGGAACACCATCAGCGGCACGCGTCCTAAGTTAAAGAAAGCTAGTGCGTTGTTCAGCCAGCTTACACCAACTCCCGCATGGTCGGCCGATACGTGGTCGCCGTGGGTGCCGTCGAAATCGTGGTTGGTGGAAATATCAAGGGTCTTAAAATCCAGCAAACCAACAATTACGGTTAGCCAATAGAGAAGCACAAACACCAGCAGCGCGGTGGGCAATAGGTTGGGCGGCGAAACGGCCGCATGCAGCAGCTCAGTCATATTAATAAGGGATAGTGCCGCGCAAGTAAAATTTCAGAAAACAGAAGCTTATTGCTTTACATGGGCTTCTGTCGTCCTGGCCGAGGCTAGTCGGGCTTTCGGTCTTCTAGTTGGCGCTCCAGTTCCTCGTTGTGGCGCCGGAGCCGCCGGGAGTAGCTACTATAAGAAAGCAGACCAAGCAGCAAGCCAAATGTCAGCATGGCATGTGCATCACTCACGCCCACGACGTGGGGAAGGCGTAGCGCTAGGCTACAAAGCACCAAGACCAAGGAGCAAATCCGCAATATCTTCTCCGTTAGGTTCATGCTGTTGTTCATGGCGCAGGGGGTAGGTTATTCGAGTCCGAGCTTTGCCTTCAAGGCCTTCAGGTCCTGGCTGGCTTGGCCAGACTGCGTAGAACCCAACGCCTTATCGATTTCTTGGTCGATGCTGCGGCTTTCCTGCGCAATCTGACCATACGATTCGGCTAGAGCTTCTTCGGTGGCTACTTTCTCCTTCATACGCTCCAGCAACGCCACCGTTCCCGACGAATCAAGTTGGGCTAGCTGTTGGTTGATGGTTTTGGTGGCCGTGCTTACCGTCACGCGGGCCTTGAGGGTTCTTAGCTCGTTGTCCCATTGGCTGATGGTGCTTTTGAGCTGTTGCACGTTTTGGTCGAGCTGTGCAGCAGAAGCCTCGAACTTCTGCTGGTCTTGCGTGGCGCGGGTGCCTTGCGCCTCGTGCTGCGTTTTCTTGAGCAACGCTTCCGTGGCTAGGCGGTCGGCTTCGCCGGCATCCATTTCCTGCCGGTGCGCTTTTTGGAGCAGAAGCACCGCCTTGTTTTCGTAATCGAGGGCGCGGCTGCGCTCTACCTCCACCTCGTTGCGGGCCCGTATGGCTAGGGCTTTCACTTCGGCCAGGGCGTGCAAGGCCTTGTCGAGGTCTTGGCGCAGGTCGCGTAGCCCCTGCTCGGTCATTTTGATAGGGTCTTCGAGCTGGTTGACAGCAGAGTGAGCTTCGGCCTGTCCGATTTTGAAGATGCGGTTAAATAAATTCATGGCTTCTAGAGATATAGCGCGAAGCTCCAGCTTCAGGCCTCGTTGAACGTTAGTCGCTGCAACGAGGAAGTGGGTCGTGCAACGAGGGGCGAAGCTGGAGCTTCGCGCAACTTACTGTCCTTTCGAAAACGCAATCAACTCGTCGCTGAACTCGCTCAGCAAGAGTGCCAGGGAATTGAACACGGCCTCTAGTTCTGGCCGGTCGAGGTGCTCTAGTTGGAGGGTGTCGCGGAAGATGACCTTGCGGCCCGACTCGTCGAGCACGAAGGCGCCGTGGATGATGTCGCGGTTTTTCTGAAGTAACCGCTGGTACACGTCGCAGTTGGGACCGGGCAGGTCGAGCAGATACTGCTCCATAATCAGCAGCAGCTCGCCACAGCCAAGCACCAGATGCTCGATACCCAACTCCGGCTTGCTTACCACCAGCAGGTTGTTGGCCTCGTCCAGATGGTGAATGTCGAAGCCAAGCTCCAACAGGTAAGTCTGGATTTTAGAGAAGTAGGAGTTGACCATGCCAGTGGAAACTAGGTACTGAGAAAGGAGTGCTACTGGATAAGTGAAGTTAGCTTACAAGTGGGTTGCTAGCATAATATACTAATGGCTCAAAAAAGTAGCCTCTTTGAAAGCCATCTATCAGATATGTGCTAGCTTTACCACACAAGAGTACTCAAAGTTTTAGATACGCTCAAGCTTTGAGCAAAATATATTTTCGCTAATGTCTTACGTTGGAAAGAACATCCGCAAGATAAGAACCGTCAAAAAGCTTAGTCAGGCGGCTTTTGCAGAGCTTTTTGGTTTAGCTCGACCTAGTGTGGGGGCTTACGAAGAAGGCCGCTCGGAGCCAAAAATGGAGACGCTAATCCAGATTGCTCAGTATTTTGGCTTATCGGTAGACTTGCTACTAACGAAAGAACTGACGGTAAATGAGCTTTATCATTTCGACATCTTTAAGCAGCAAGCTCCCCCCGCTCAAGCGCCCGTCGCCCCTACCACTGCCGCTGCCGACCTGCAGAAATCCATAACACCGTTCGTACCCGCCGACCGGCTGCTGGAGTATATTGTGCAGCATCATAATTCCAGCTTTCTGGATTCGCTGCCCCCGCTCACGTTCCCACACCAACTCGGGCCAGCTACGCGCGCGTTCGAAATAGTGGGCGCCGAAATGCAGCATCAGCAACAAGGACTGCGGCACCAAGATGTGGTGCTGTGCCGCCGGGTTGATTTGGCCGAGCCCAACTTGCGGGTGCATTGCATCTACGCTTTTGTCACGCAGAGCCGCTTGCTGGTACGACGCCTATCCGAGCGGCTGCCCAACAATGCGGTCAAGCTCCGGGCCGACAACCCCGACTACGGCGCCGAGGAATTTGCCTTAGACCAAGCGCTGGAAATCTGGGAAGTCAAGGCCGTATTCACCACCCACCTGCGGCCACCATCCACTATGGAAGAACGCGTAACGCGGCTGGAACGGCAAGTGGAAGAATTGCTGGCGCGGCTGGGGTAAGCTCGGCTACGTGCCGCTGCTTGTTTTGGTAGTACGCCTCTAGCCTGCGTGGGCAACCGTCTACAGTCAATCAAATTAGAAAAGGTGCTCGTGCTTCGGCAAACTCAGCATGAGCACCTTTTTACTTGCTGCCCACTGCCTGAAATTGCCTGTGAGTGCATGAAACCATGTTAGCTCTTCGTACTGACGAGTTGCTTACATGCACAAAACTTAATATTTTAAATGTATTCCTGATTATCAGGCAACTGTTGCTGGATATGCGGTATCTATTCGAGCGTTATCACCAACTAAAGGTCATGCAGGTAGGCTGTTTTAAAAATATATTCCTTTACAGTTGGATTTAAAACCGCTAAGCATCTACTTTGCATTACCTACTACCTGGCAAAACACACAAAGTAAAACCGCCCGCCGCCGCTCATGATTCAGCTGCAGAATATTCGGAAAAGCTATGAAGTTGGCACCAATCGGCTGGAGGTGCTCAAGGGCATAGACTTGCACATCCGGGAAGGCGAGTTAGTAAGCATCATGGGCTCGTCGGGGTCGGGGAAAAGTACGCTGCTCAACATCCTCGGCATCCTCGACGACTTCGACCAGGGCGACTACACCCTCGCTGGTACTCGCATCGACCGCAACCTCTCGCAGACGCGGGCCGCGCACTACCGCAATAAGTTTTTGGGCTTCGTTTTTCAGTCGTTCAACCTACTGAGCTTCAAGAACGCCCTCGAAAACGTAGCCTTGCCCCTCTACTACCAAAAGGTGAGCCGCCGTGAGCGAAACCGCATGGCCTTGGAATATCTCGACCGGGTAGGCCTCGCCGACCGCGCCGACCACTTGCCCAGCGAACTGTCGGGCGGTCAAAAGCAACGGGTGGCCATTGCTCGCGCCCTAATCAGCCAACCCAAACTAATTCTGGCCGACGAACCAACCGGCGCCCTCGATACCCAAACCACGCAGGAGGTGATGGACATCTTCAAGCAGGTACACCGCGAGGGCATGACGGTGGTCATAGTGACCCACGAAAACGACATTGCCGACCAAACTCAGCGCATGATTCGGGTGCGCGACGGCTTGATAGTGAACGAGTAAGCGGCCTTGCGGCCGTTGCCTATTTTTATACAGTTGCTTCCATTTCCTATGAAAACGCTCCTCACCACCCTTGCGCTGTTTGCAGCCGTTTGCGCTAGCACCACGGCCAGTGCCCAAGTGTCGTCCACCGAAACCCAGGCCCTGAGCAAGCAGCTAGCCCAGCTGATGCGCAACCCCAAGAAACCCAAGCAGGACGTGCATCTCAACTTAATCGGTTGCCGCGCCGAGCAGGTTATCCGCGACCGGGACGCCGATGTGCAAATGACCAAGCCTTTGGCCGTGAGCTACGGCGGTAATTCGGGTTGGGCGGTGAAGGTAGATAACGGCGTTTTCGAGATGAAAATGAACCTCCAGTGGGCAGACGTAACCTCCCTGACTTACGAACGCAGCTCCGACTCTGACGGCCAGAAGTACTTTGAAGTGAAAATTGTCAAAGCCAAGAAGGGCGACAACTCTAGCTTCGAGTTCCCACTGTACACCACCGACGAAGCCACGGTGAAAGATGTAGTGCGCCGCCTGGATAAGGTCCGGCGAAGCTGCGGCGGCAACTAACCCGCATCGACTCTACTTGCAGCACATCATCTGTTAAACCGGCCTATTCGCTTTACCCTAAAAGCTGACTTTTCATGTTCGACCTCGATAAATGGCAGGAAATCCTGGGGACCATGCGCCGCAATAAGCTGCGCACGTTTCTGACGGCTTTCGGCGTGTTTTGGGGCATCTTCATGCTGGTGCTCTTGCTGGGGGCGGGCAAGGGTATGGAGAACGGTATTTGGAAAGAGTTTGGGGGCGGGGCCATGAACAGCTTGTTTGTAGGCACCGGCAAAACGTCGTTGCCGTGGCAGGGCATGAAACCAGGCCGCGAAATCAAATTCGCTAACGACGACCTAGCCGCCATTCGCCAGCAGGTAGACGGCGTGGAGATATTGGCCTCGCGCAATCGGCTTTACGGCGAGTACACCATCGTCAATGGCACCAAAAACGGTTCCTATCAGGTATTTGGGGCCAATTCCGAATTCTTTCAGCTCAACGGCGAGAAGCTGGGGCGGGGCCGTTTGCTTAATCCCCTCGACGGCATAGAGCGCCGCAAGGTGATAATGCTGGGCGAGAAGGTGCACAAGGTGCTGTTCGGCGACAGCAGCGGGATTGGGAAGTTCGTGCAGGTGAAGGGCGTGTTTTTTAAGGTGGTGGGCACATTCACGAGCACCGGCAATAATGGGCGGAATGAAGAACGTGCCTACGTCCCGTTTACCACCTTTCAAACCACTTTCAACCAGTACAACCAAGTTCAGAACATCGTGATGAGCAGCCGCAAGGGCACGCCGGTGAAAGAACTAGAAGAACAAGTGCGGCTGCTGATGTCTGCCCGGCACAAGTTCGACCCCGCCGACAAGCAAGCTATTTATCTTGAAAACAACGAGGAAGAAGTGGCGCGCTTCGAGGGTCTTTTCACGGGTATCAAGCTGTTTGTGAGCGTGATTGGCGTGTTGACGCTGGTGGCTGGCGTAGTAGGTGTGAGCAACATCATGCTCATTATTGTGCAGGAACGAACCCGCGAAATTGGCGTCCGCAAAGCCCTCGGGGCCACTCCCCTGAGCATTATCAGCATGATTGTGCAGGAGTCGGTGGTCATTACCAGCGTCTCGGGCTACCTGGGGCTACTTGGCGGGGTAGCATTGCTCGATGCCATTCGCTACGCCCTCGAGCAAGCCGGCGGCACTAGCTCCTACTTCGACCACCCGGAAGTGAATATTGGGGTGGCGCTCAGCGCTACTGCCCTGCTGGTGGTGGCCGGCGCCATAGCCGGCCTAATCCCGGCCATGAAAGCAGCCAACGTGAAACCTATAGAAGCCCTACGAGCAGAATAAAGTCAGTCTCGCTACACCTAAGACCACAATTAGAGCACAAATCAACCTGATACCCTTAGTACCCTCGGCACCATGTTCGACATAGACAAATGGCAGGAAATCCTAGGCACCGTGCGGCGGCACAAGCTGCGCACGGCGCTTACGGCATTCGGGGTGTTTTGGGGCATTTTCATGCTGGTGGTGCTGCTAGGCGCGGGCAAGGGCTTCCGCAATGGTGTTGAAAACGAGTTTGATGTAGCCAAAAACGCAGTGTTTGTGTGGAGCCAACGGACCAGCGTACCCTATGCCGGACTCAAAGTAGGCCGCTTTATCCCGTTCAACAACGACGACGTAGCGGCCCTAAAGCGGGAGGTACCCGAAGCCGCCGTCATTCTGCCGCGCAGCTCCCTCGACGGTACGTTCACCGTGCAGTACGGCACCAAAAGCTCGTCGTTCTCGGTGAACGGGGAATACCCCGGCTATCCGGCCGTGCAAGCTGTAAACCTAACCGGTGGCCGCTTCATCAACGACATCGACATTGCAGAACGGCGCAAGGTGGCCGTCATCGGCGACCGGGTGGCAGAAGTCTTGTTTGGTACCGATGAGCCGCTGGGGCAGGAAATTCGCATCAAAGGCATTTACTTCCGGGTAGTGGGCAAATTCAAGGCCGAGGGCAAGCCCGAAAATGCGCAGGAAGAAGCGCAGAAGATTATTATCCCGCTCACGGCGCTGCAAGTCACCTTCAACCAAGTGAATCGGGTCGGTTACTTTGCTTTTATTCCGAGGGCCGGCATTCCGGCGGCCGTGGTGGAGACCAAAGCGAAGCAAGTGCTGGCCCGGCAACACAAAATAGCCCCTACCGACGACCGGGCGCTCGGCTCGGCCAACGTGGAAGAGGAATACGCGCGGGTGCAGGGCTTATTCACGGGTATTTCGGGGTTTAGCTGGCTGGTAAGCATCGGCACCATTATGGCCGGCATCATTGGGGTGAGCAACATCATGCTGATTGTGGTGAAAGAGCGAACCAAGGAAATTGGTATCCGCAAGGCGCTGGGCGCTACTCCCTGGAGCATTGTGAGCTTGATCGTACAGGAGAGCATTGTTATTACGGCGGTGGCGGGCATGCTTGGCTTGCTGTTCGGTACGGCCCTCATGGCGGGCATTAACTCCATGATTGCCGGCCAGGACGTGGGCTTTTTTGCCAACCCCCAGGTTGACGTTGGCGTGGCCGCTACGGCAGTAGCCCTACTGGTGGTGGCTGGTGCCGTGGCCGGGCTAGTGCCTGCCCTGAAAGCCGCGCAAGTGCAGCCCGTCGTCGCGCTGAAAGATGAATAGGCATATTGAAAAACACCAGCAATGGCTTTATCGAAAGTCTATTAGCCCATAGCGAACCGCCCGCCACCATTTCTAGCTGAATTTAACCTCGTCTGTGCTTCCAAGTAACGCAGTCACTTATTGCATCGACAAAACGCACCCCGTTGCGTCGTAACCACTCAAGCAAATTCTACGAAGCCACCTTTACTCTCTTATGAAACGCGTGTTCCTTTCGCTGCTCCTGTTGCTACTGCTTGCCGGATTTGGCTGGCTGGGTTATTACTTCTGGAAGCAGGCCCACACCGACCCTATCGTTTATAAGACCGAAACGCCCTTCGTGGCCGACATCGTGAAGAAGACCGTGGCAACGGGCAGCATTGTGCCGCGCCGCGAGGTGCTAATCAAGCCCCAGGTTTCGGGCATTGTGGAGGAACTGTACGTGGAAGCGGGCCAACCCGTAAAGGAAGGTCAGTTGCTGGCTCGTATCCGCACCGTAGCCAACGCCGGCAACGTCAACAACGCTCAGAACAACATTCAGGCGGCGCGGGTAGCCCTCGAAACCAGCCAGATAGAACTTGAGCGCCAACGGCCCCTATTCGAACAAAAAGTTATTGCCGCCCAGGAGTTCAACCGCCTACTCGCCGACTACAAAGCCAAGAAGCAAGCCCTCAACGCCGCCGAAAACGACTTGCAGATTGCCCAGCGGGGAGCTTCCCGCAACACCGGCGGCGCTTCCAACTTAGTGCGCTCCACTATTACCGGCCTGCTGCTCGACGTGCCCATCAAAGTAGGTTCGTCGGTGGTAGAGCGCAACAACTTCAACGAGGGTACCACTATTGCCACCATTGCCGACATGCAAAGCCTCGTGTTTGAGGGCAAGATTGATGAGAGCGAAGTAGGCAAAGTGCGCGAAGGCATGGACCTGAACCTGACCATTGGGGCCCTCGAAAACGAGTCGTTTCCGGCCACCCTCGAATACATTGCGCCCAAGGGCATTGCCGAGGAAGGCGCCATTAAGTTTCAGGTACGAGCCAAGCTAAAGCTCAAGCCGGGTCAGTTTCTGCGCGCCAACTATTCCGCCAACGGCGACATTGTGCTAGGCCGCCGCAGCCAGGTGCTGGCCATTCGGGAGAGCTTGCTTCAATTTGGCAAGAAGAACAAAGACAGCGTATTCGTGGAAGTGGAAACCGGCCCACAACAGTTCCAGAAACGCCTGGTCAAAACCGGCCTTTCCGACGGCATCAATGTGGAGGTAAGCTCCGGCCTAACCAAGTCAGACAAGGTGAAAGTGCTCGGACCACCAGCCGAGGGCGAGAAGAAAAGCTAGCACCAGCTCCTAAAGTAACGACAACAGCCCCGACACCATAACCATTGGTGTCGGGGCTGTTGTGTACACAGGCCTCCTACTTAGCTTGACTTAACTAGCTCAACGCTGCCATCCGAAGAAAGATAAACTGCCCGGTTAAGAGGCTGTGACGCTGCCCTATTATCTATTGCTACCCCTGTGTTGACGAGAGTACCAATTCTTTTCTTCAATAAGGTCAAGGAAAAAAGAATTCTACAAAACTATTTTGTACTTAATAAGTACATTATTTTATTAGTATATTGACACACTCTCAACCCCTACGCTTATGTCTACGCACCTGCTTTTCAACTCGCAAGAGGCTTCCTCCTTGGTCGAGAATTTTCAAAACCAAAACTATCATCAGTACTCTTACGCCATCATTCGTAAAGTACTGGAAACTAAGAGCTACCACGAGCATGAAGCTATTGTGGTAAATGGCTTAATGGAGGTGATGAGCAATGTGCTGGATAGATTTAAGCACGTAGAAGCCGATGAAGACGGTATTCTCCAGCTTTCAGATGGCTTGTACAACCTATTGCTCCGCGTAGAGTGTGTGGAAGCCGCTTAGTTACTACCGCTTCAGCTTGCAGCAACAAGTATCTTGTAATCTGGAAAAACAAAAGGCCGTTATCCACATTGGATAACGGCCTTTCTTAGGTAGCGGGGACTGGACTCGAACCAGTGACCTTTGGGTTATGAGCCCAACGAGCTACCAACTGCTCCACCCCGCACTGTTTGGTTCTGCAAATGTACGAGGCTTTTCGAGAAAAGTAACGTTTGCTCGTAAAATAGGCCTGTTTATAAGCTCCAGCCCTGATAATCAGGGGTATTAATTTTTTCTATCCGAGCACATAGCTCATTCGGTAGCCCTTGCTCTAGAACCGGCTGGTGATGCCAAAGTGAATTTTGCCGGAATTCAGAGCCAACTTTTGCTGGTTGTCTCGACCTAGAGCGTACACAAACTGAAACTGGCCAGCGCCAGTCCGGAAGCTTAGGCCCACTCCCATGCCGGTTGGTGCGTTGGTACTCGTTTCGGTTTCGATGTCGCGGCGCAGGTACCCTTGGTCAACGAAGGCGAATAGGTAGGCGTCGGCGCTGGTGAATTGGCGGTATTCGGCCGTGCCAACCAGGTATTGACTGGCGTAGAAGTTCAGTTCGTTGAAGCCCCGCAGGGTTGAGAGGCCACCCACCCGAAACAGGTCGTTGAGAAACAGGCGCTGGTTGAAGAGAGCTTCGCCGCGCAGGCGCGTCAGTAGCACGCCGCCCCGCCCGATACGCGTGTAGCGTTCTAGCCGGGTGCCCGCACTTACCTGGGTGCTACGGAGCGGCAGGCTGTCGTAAAGCGTTTCATTTAGCTTGGTGTTTTTGCTGATGATCTTGCTGCCTACAGAGGCCTGCCCACTAGCCAGCACGCCGCTTCGCGGGAAGTATGGGTCGTCGAGGGAGGTCCAGGTATAGTCGAGGCCGTAGGAGGTGAAGCGAGAGTCAACGTTTTCGGGCAGAGCCGTGAGGTTGGCATAGGCAGTATCGCCTAGCAAGCGGGAACTGCGCCACTCCGTGAAAAAGCCGATGCGCCCGGACCGCGCCGTGGGGTAAGTAATTTGTAAGCGGGGCCGCAGCGTCTGAAATCCGTTTTGGGGCGTAGACTGGCGGTACAGGTTGAACGTGCCACCGAGTTCGAGGGGAGTGCCAAAAAACGTAGGATGGGCATACTGCGCATCGAGCTGCTGAGAGTTGACATCGGTCTTGCGCCATTGCAGACCAAGCCCTTTGCCCCCACCCTTGATGTTGCGTAGCGCAATCGTGACGTCGCCGGTGAGCTGCACGCGTTTCTGGCCGAAGCCAGGCGTCGGATTGGGGAGGATGCCGACGATGGCGTCGAACTGGTTGGCCGTGCGGTCTTCGAGCAGCAAGTACACGCGGGCCCGGCCCCGCGCGAAGCGCACTTCGGGCTCGGCCTTGAGTTGCAGATACGGTAGCTGCCGCAAGCGGCGCGCGGCCTCTTCCACCCGCTGCTGACTGAAGGGCTGCTCAGGGTATATCTGCAGGTATTTGGTCAGAAACCGCTTGCGGATGTTGGTACTCCCAATAATCTGCAAAGAATCGAAGACGATAACCGGGCCGCGCTCCAGTAGCACGCGGCCTTCGATATCGGCACCGTGTAGCTGTGCCGAGTCCAGCCGTACCGTCGCGAATGGGTAACCCTGGTTTTCAGCTTCCCGCAGAATTCGCTCTTGCAAGCGGCTCCACTCCTGCGGCTGAAAAGGCTGGTTGCGGTAAAGCTTTTCGCGGTAGCCCGCCCGCGTGAGCAGACCGTCGCCGAGGTTGCCGTTGCGCAGCCGGGCCCACCGAAACTTCTCGCCCACATACAGCTTTACCCGCACGGTGTCGCGGCGCCAGCGCAGTTCGTCGGCCGAAGCCGTCAAGTATGATTCGCTCTGCAAGGCCAGTACCAGCTCCCGGACTTCGCGCAGAACGGCCAAGGAATCAGGCAAGCTATTTTTAAGGCGATAATGCCGGAGTGCGGCGCGGTCGGCTGCTTCGGCTTCCAACACCAGCACCCGGGGGCGCCGAACGGGCAATGGCTTACTTGGCGCGGGCGCTGGAGCCTGCGGGCGCGCGGGGGCCGCCACTCGCCTCGAATCAGGTGCCGACAGCCGCACCCGGCTAGTATCGGGCGGGGGCTGCGGGGTCAGTTGCGGCGGCGCATTCAGGTTCAGCGGCGGCGACGTTTGAGCCCGCACGGTGCCTGTGCTACCGCAGAGCAGCCCGAGCAACAACCACAAAACAACAAGGCGGGCGTACATTTGGGAACACAAACGCGGAAACACGCATTTAATTTCCTAAAGATACTTTCTGACTGGGCTCTTGCCTTTTCTACCGTCAGAAAGCTTCCGCACTTCTATTCGTTGTTACCGCATCATTGCACTACTTACTTGGCTGGCCTTTACCTCCATATTCCTTTCTGTAAGCAAGCCTGCCACTACTGCGACTTCCACTTCAGCACCTCTATGGCCCTGAAAAGCCGCTTGGTAGAGGCCTTAACGCAGGAGCTAGCCCTCCGGGCCGACTACCTGGGCCCGCAGCCGACTCTGGAAACCATCTACTTTGGTGGGGGAACTCCGTCGTTGCTGACTGCCACTGAACTCGACCAGATTTTCAGTGCCATTCACCGCCACTTCCGCGTGGCAGCAGACGCGGAAATCACGCTGGAAGCCAACCCCGACGACCTGACGGCGGCCAAGGTGCGCGAACTAGCAGCCTCGCCTGTCAACCGGCTAAGTATCGGGCTTCAAAGTTTCCACGAGCCCCATTTGCGCCTAATGAACCGGGCCCACTCCGCCACCGAATCGACGGCGGCCGTCCGGCTGGCGCAGGAAGCAGGCTTCGAGAATATTTCGGTGGATCTGATTTACGGCGTGCCAGCTCCCGACCACAGCATCTGGGCGCAGGATCTGGCGCAGGTATTTGCGTTGGGAGTACCTCATCTTTCTTGCTACGCCCTTACGGTAGAACCCGACACGGTATTTGGGCGGCAGCTCAAGAAGGGCGCGTTCCGTCCGCCACCCGACGAGTTTGTGGCCCGGCAGTTCGAGATGCTGCTTGAAGAACTTGCGCGGCACGGCTACCAGCAATACGAAATCAGCAACTTCTGCCAGCCGGGCCGAGAGTCGCGCCACAATTCGGCGTATTGGCGCGGCGTGCCGTACTTGGGGTTAGGGCCTAGCGCGCACTCGTTCAACGGGGTCAGCCGGCAGTACACCCTTGCCAACAATCCGCAGTACGTGACGTCGGTGCTGGAGCGCCACGAAGTACCTGCTACCGTGGAGCTGCTTTCCCCTATCGACCGGGCCAACGAATACCTGATGACCAGCTTGCGCACAGCTCGGGGCACCGACCTGCGTCATATGCACACCAGCTTAGGAGTGAATTTGCTGGCTGACCGGGCCGATTATTTACAGTATCTACAAGCAAACGGCTGGGCCACCCTCAGCACTGATGAAGTGCTGACTCTCACCGACAAAGGCAAGCTGCTGGCCGATCAGATAACCTTAGAACTGTTTCAGGAAGGTGAATAAATCGAGGTATTCGCTGCCACAAAGCAGATGCCCCTGATTTAAATCCGTTAAATTCCCTTTCCCATCCTGCTTGCTACGCCGAGCCACTTTTTAGGCACGGCATAGCGGGCTTGCTGACTGCTGCCGAAGCACCAGCACTTACTTAGTGAAATCTGTGATATGAGAAGACTGATTGATGCTCTGGCCGATGACACCGACTTTTTCATCGAGCAGGTTCAGATAACGGCCATCGTGTTCGACAACTCCGATGACGTAACCATCTGGGCGACTACGTTTTTCGACCAAGAGCTGCACTTCTTTCATTTGGGCCTGCAATTTCAAAGCCTCGACCTCATCCTGCGCCTGACCGACACCCGTGCTGCGGCTTTGCAGGAAGAAGTGGCCGAGGCACTGGCCACCGTCACGGAATGGCCTTGCCTGCTGGAGTATACCAGCGAAGAGAAACCACCTGTTCAGCTGCCCAATGTAGCCCTCAAACTCTCCTGCACTTACCCTGCTGATGAGGATTTTGAAGGCGAAGAAGACGAGGCCGACGAAACCTTTACCATCGGCATGGAAGCCGATAAAGAAGACGAGGAGGAGTATGAACCAGGCGCCCCACACAACATTTTCTATTTGGAAGGCGTCTTTCTGCGAGTAGAACCCTAAGTATGAGCTGGCAGACTAAGGACAGGCAACCTTAGCTTGCCATTTTTCTTGCTGCTAGCGTTTCGCAGAAGAATCTCTAAATACACCTTCTCACTATCTCACAGATTTACCGCATGATCTACCTCATTCCGGGTTTGGGGGCCGACGAGCGGGTATTTCAGAATTTGCGGCCGTTGTTGCAAGACGAGACGCAGATTCTATTGTGGCTTACCCCGGAGCCCGACGAGTCGTTGCCTGCTTACGCTGCCCGCATGGCCGCCACTATTCCCTTAGAGCAAGTGGGGTTGTTGGTGGGTGTTTCGTTTGGAGGCGTGGTAGGTCTGGAAATCAACCGAATACGCCCACGGCTGCGGACCGTACTTGTTTCCAGTATTCCAGATGCTAGCTGCATGCCGCCGCTACTGCGCCTGATCCGTTCTACGGGGGTGTATCGGCTGTTTCCGCCGCAATGGTTGAAACTGTTTCCGCGGGCAGGGCAGGTGTATTTCGGCGTGCATAACGGCGAAGAGTACCGCATGTTCAAGCGGATTTTGCGCGACATGGAGCCGACTTACACCCGTTGGGCTATTCATCGGCTTCTCCATTGGGACAGCACCAACGTCGGGCGTAGCATCCAAATCCTTGGCACCGCCGACCGGGTCTTCCCACCCGGTCCTACTCCTGTGGACTATCTTATTGAGGGCGGTGGGCACTTTATGGTGTTCAGCCATGCCCCACAAGTCAGCAAAATCCTGAACAAGCTAGCCGCCGAGGAAAAGGACAAGGTAAGTGATACCTCGGCTAGTGACGCTAGCCTATCCTCTTAAGCACACTTGAAGTCGTTAGTTCAGTAGAATTATAGTTCTACCTGCCATGCTAGTCCGGAGCCAAAGCCTCTAACTTACTCTTATCGTTTTTGCCCAAGCAACGGTCATGCTGAGCGCAGTCGAAGCATCTCGCCAGTGTGGTAAAATAAATAGCATCACAACGATTCGAGCGAGATGCTTCGGCTCCGCTCAGCATGACGTTGTTTGTAGGTTGTATTATTTAATTACTGCTCATCACTCCTTTCTTTCCACTTCATGCTTGCCACTTACCCGTATCAAGGCCGTGTGTTTTCTTTCAACCCCACTGTTCCACTTGATATTTCGCTGCCGTTAGCGCCTGGCAATAATCAAGTGAATTGCTTTTGGGCCGAACCGGTACAGTTTGATGTTATTCGGGTGGGCAACTTTGTGGGCAGCGTGGCCGAAGGCGGCAGTACCAACTACAAGCGGGTGCACGTTACGCCTCACGGCAATGGCACGCACACCGAGTGCTACGGCCATATAGCGCCCGAGCCAACGGCAACGCTCAACCGATGCTTGCGCCGTTTCCTGTTCGTGGCCCGGTTGGTATCGGTGCAGCCCCGCCCCCAACCCAACGGCGACCAGGTAGTACTGCTTGCCGATGTGCAACGTGAACTAGAAGGTGGCCCTGATGCCGCAATTCAACCCGAGGCCATTGTGCTCCGCACCTTACCCAACCACAAGGCAAAACGCACCCGCCAGTACTCTGGCACCAACCCAATCTACCTGGAGCCGGCTTTAGCGCAGTACCTAGCGTCAGCCCATATAGAACACCTGCTCCTCGACCTACCAAGCGTGGACCGGGAGGAAGATGGTGGCGCCTTGCTGGCGCATCACGCATTTTGGCAGTACCCGCATGCCACGCGTGAGCAGGCGACCATCACCGAATTAATTTTTGTGCCCGATGAATTGGAAGACGGCCTGTACCTGCTCAACCTGCAAATCACCAGCCTAGAGCTAGACGCTAGTCCAAGCAAGCCCGTGCTTTATCAGCTGCACCTTACTTCTTAGTAGCCAGCATACTCTTACTAGAAGCGGCAGCCGCTACTGTTCCTACATGCAGCAGTTAGAACCAACGCAAAAAGGCCATCCGTACGGATGGCCTTTTTCTCTGGAGTACCAGTTAGTTGTTTTGCGCTCAGTTACGCAGCAACGGTAGTAGTCTCAGTAGCAGTAGCTTCTACAGCATTAGGAACTACAGTCACGAACGAGCGGTCCTGACGGCCCTTGCGGAACTGTACGGTACCATCGACCATAGCGAACAAGGTGTGGTCTTTACCGATACCTACGTTCTGGCCGGGGTGGTGCTTGGTGCCACGCTGACGCACGATGATGTTGCCAGCAATGATGGACTGGCCACCGAAAATTTTCACGCCGAGACGCTTGGAATGCGATTCACGACCGTTGTTAGAGCTACCTACGCCTTTCTTGTGTGCCATGGTATTGTTTAGTTGAGAGTTATCAGTTGCCGGCTGCCAGTTAGTTGTTGCCGAATCCTACACAGACTGGCAATTGGCAACACAAAACAGGCAACTCAATTACCCGATGCTGTTGATCATTACTTTGGTAAACTGCTGACGGTGACCGTTCAGCTTTCTGTAGCCCTTGCGGCGCTTCTTCTTGAATACAAGAACTTTGTCGCCCTTTACGTGAGCGAGGATGGTACCCGTCACGGCTACGTCCAGCAGGGGCGAGCCAATGTTCAGGGTTCCGTTATCATCGGTGAGGAGGGCCTTGCCCAATTCCACCGTATCGCCGACGTTGCCAGCCAAGCGGTGGGCGTATACAAATTTATTGGCTTCGACTTTCGTCTGCTTCCCGGCTATATTGACAATTGCGTACATCGGCGTCTTCGCGGTTTCTGAAAAATGGAAGGCAAAAGTACAGGTATGATTTTATAAATCCAAACCCTAACTCATTAAACCTCATTGCTCCCAACTTTTTGTACGCTGAAAAAGTGAGCAAGAACCACCAGATAATAAACGCGCGAATACACATTTTGTGGACAACTACAATTATCCACACGCGAAATGTGGATAACATTCGCAAAAACTGTCTTTTCCTATGTTTTGACAGCCATTTTCCGTGATTTTACTCAAGGCCTTAGTCTAGGTACATGCAGAAAAATTAACAGAGAAAAAATGGTTTGGGTGGGGTAACCTTGCCGTAAGTCGGGTTTATATTTGGTGCACCAACACTTTTGGCCGCAAGGCCAAACAGCCTGAACAATCTGGTTTGCTGTCGGGTTTGCACAATGCTCGCCTGTTCGGCGGCCTGCCTTTTCATAGAAGTCAACCTACCTTTTTGCCCTCCCCTATGGAACCTCTGCTCATTGAGAATCCCAACCGCTTCGTCCTTTTTCCCATCCAGAACAATGACGTGTGGCAGATGTACAAGAAAGCCGAAGCCTCGTTCTGGACGGCCGAGGAAATTGATTTAGGTCAGGACCAGAAAGACTGGGACAACCTCAACGACAACGAGCGCCACTTCATCAGCCACGTACTAGCCTTCTTTGCGGCCTCCGACGGTATCGTGAACGAGAACTTGGCTGTCAACTTCATGCAGGAAGTACAGATGCCCGAAGCGCGCTGCTTCTATGGCTTCCAAATCATGATGGAAAACATTCACAGCGAAACCTATTCGCTGCTGATTGACACGTACATCAAGAACCCGCAGGAGAAAGACCGCCTCTTCAACGCTCTTGAAACGGTGCCGTGCGTGAAGAAGAAAGGTGAGTGGGCATTGCGCTGGATCAACTCCGAGGACTTTGCTGAGCGCATCATTGCGTTTGCGGCCGTTGAGGGTATCTTCTTCTCTGGTTCGTTCTGCTCGATTTTCTGGCTGAAAAAGCGTGGCCTGATG
This sequence comes from Hymenobacter sp. YC55, assembly GCF_029433095.1. GTDB lineage: Bacteria > Bacteroidota > Bacteroidia > Cytophagales > Hymenobacteraceae > Hymenobacter. Next base: position 290,105 of record NZ_JARNTX010000002.1, on the reverse strand, counting down.
CCCGGCCTGACTTTCTCCAACGAACTCATCAGCCGCGACGAAGGTCTGCACTGCGACTTCGCCTGCCTGCTCTACAGCTACCTGCAAAACAAGCTGCCCGAGGAGCGGGTGCACAGCATCATCCGCGACGCGGTGACCATCGAACAGGAATTTGTGACTGATGCGCTGCCCGTGAACCTGATCGGTATGAACGCCACCAGCATGAGCCAGTACATCGAGTTTGTGGCCGACCGCCTGCTCGACTCGCTCGGCTACAGCAAGATCTACAATGCCACCAACCCCTTCGACTTCATGGAAATGATTTCGCTGCAAGGCAAAACCAACTTCTTCGAGAAGCGGGTGGCCGAGTACCAGAAGGCTGGCGTGATGAGCGAGCGGACCGAAAACGCCTTCTCACTGGACGAAGATTTTTAAGCTCACCCCTCGCACTTCTGGTCTTTCCAAGAGTACGTGCTGTTAAACTTCAAGCAAAACGGAGCAGCTTTGTAGCTGCTCCGTTTTCATTTACTCAAGGTCGAGTTGCCCAGCATCCTCTTTAGCAAAGCATTTATGTGTACTTGTTGTAGTGGCTGGTTGAGCTGCGCTAGCTGAACAGAATTACTATCTCCGTTACATTTGCGGCTTTTCTTGCCTATCTAGTTGCCACTAGCTACCTGATTCTGCGTATTCGCAAGCTCTACCCTCTGCTATGACTCCTGCAGTTTCGCTCGCTTGCGTCATCATCGACGACAACGAAATCAACCGCTTCACTCTAGAGCGTGCCGTGCAGCGCCACGACCAATTGACACTCGCGGCCTCGTTTCCCGACGCGGTGGAGGCATTGTCTTACCTGCGCGGCGGGGGCCAAGTTGATTTGCTGCTGCTCGACATCGAAATGCCGCACATCAGCGGGCTGGAACTGGTGAAGCTGCTACCTAACCCCAAGCCGGCCGTGATTCTGGTGACCACCCACGCCAGTTTCGCAGTGGATGCCTTCGAGTTGCGCGTGGTCGATTATTTGGTGAAACCTGTGAGCTATGCGCGGTTTTGCCAGGCTATTGCCCACGTCACGGAGCAGCATCAAGCCACAGCAGCCCCACCACCACCTGCACCGGTGGCGGCACCTAGCGCGGCCGTCCCAAACGATATTTCGGCCACCGGCACCGACTTGTTTGTGAAAACCAACGGCAAGCTGCTGCGGATCAATTTCGAATCGGTGCTTTTCATTGAGGCGCTATCCACCTACGTGGTGCTGGTTACCGACAAGCAAAAGCACGTGGTGGGGGGCACGCTCAAAAGCATCGAGGATCGGTTGCCCTTCCGCCATTTCGTGCGGGTACACCGCTCATATATAGTGAACCTGCACCGGGTGGAGGCTCTGGAAGACAACATGTTGAAGCTCGGCCAGCACGAAGTACCGGTGAGCCGGCCCTACCAGGAAGAGCTTACCCTGCGTCTGCGGGCACTGTAAGTCCGGGCTACGAGGCGGCCGAAAACTCCTCGGGCAGCACCCGCAGCACCCGCTCTACCTGCCGCACCAATTGCTGCACGGCGGCCGCTCTAACCTTGCTGGCCTTAGTACCTGGCCGCGGCTGATCCATCAGCAGTTGTAAGGGCTGCGTTATACCCGCCACGCCAAACTGTATGAGATTGGGCTTGATGTGGTGCACTAGCTTGGCCACCTGCGCCCACTGCCCGGCAGCGGCGGCCACTTGAATCTGCTGCAAAGTGGGCGGTATATGCAGTAAAAACGAACGTACGATGCGCTCAACAAAGGTGATTTCGCCGTCGGCTAGCTCGTGCACCTGCTGTAAGTTGTAGAGGGGTACCTCGGGGGCTTGCACCAACGCCACCAGCTTGCTGTAGAACTCTTCTTCCTTGAAAGGCTTGGTCAGGCAGTCGTTGATGCCGGCTTTCAGGTAGCGGTCCAGGTCGGAGCGGAAGGCGTTGGCGGTGAGGGCCAGCACGGGTACTAGGGCCCGTTCTAAGTCGGGGTGCAGGCGCATTTGTATCGTGGCCTCCACGCCGCTCATGCCCGGCATCTGAATATCCATCAGCACGGCGTCGTAGCGGTGCTCGGCGTGCAGCGCCAGCGCGGCCGGGCCGCTTTCGGCTTCGTCTACCAGCGCACCCCAGCTTTGCAGCAGCAAGCGCACCACCTCCCGGTTTATGCCGTTGTCTTCCACGACGAGCACCCGGCGGTTGCGTAATGCCCCCGTATCCAGCAGCACTGGGCGGGGTGCGATTTCACCTCCCTCAGCCCGGGGCAGCGTGACGGTAAACTGAAACGTGCTGCCGCTACTAAGTTGGCTTTCAACCACGATAGTACCACCCATCTGCTCGACCAGGGCGCGGGCAATACCTAGCCCCAGGCCAGTACCACCAAAGCGGCGGGCCGTGTCGGGGCTGGCTTGCACAAAGTCTTCGAAGATATGGTCGAGCTTATCGGCCGGAATGCCGATGCCGGTATCGGTAATCCGGAAGCCAGCTGTGAGGTGAGTTTCGGTTTGGCTGATTAAGTAGCCGCCTATGGAAATACTGCCTTCGGCGGCCGTGAACTTGATGGAATTGGATACCAGGTTGATTAGCACCTGATTGAGACGATACGCGTCCCCCATCACGCGCGGCAGCGGCTCGGCCTGCATGAACAGGGCTACGTGAAAAGACACGCCTTTTTCGGCAGCCTGCACGGCCAAGGGTTGCAGGGCTTCCTCCATCGACTCCCGCAGGTCGAACGACATCTGCTCTAGCTCTAGCCGGGCTGAGCTGATTTTGGTCATGTCCAGCACCTCGTTGAGCACCGACAGCAGATGCTCGCCCGAGGTTTGGATAATACGCAGCAACTCCCGCTGGTCTTGGTCGAGCTCGGTTTTGGTGAGCTGGCGGGCCATGCCGAGCACCCCGTTCATGGGCGTCCGGATTTCGTGACTGAGGTTGGCCAGGAATCCTTCTTTGGCTAGCGCCGAGGCTTCGGCTCTTTCTTTACCGCGCTTGAGTTCTGTTTCTGCCTGCACACGCTCCGTAATATCGAGGGCGCAGAGCAGCACGCAGGGCGCTTGCCCAGGCTGGTTGATGCAGTGCGCGTGGTAGAGTAGCTGCCGGGGCTGCCCGTTGCGGGGTAGCACGGGCAGCTGCCCCACGCTGGTTTCGACAGTTGAGTTGAACTGTGTTAGATACGCGGGCCAGCTCTGGGAATGGTCGGTGCTGGGCATCAGCTCACTCAGGTGAGTGCCTAGCAGTTGCGAAGCGGGCAGTTGCAGTAGCAGCGCGAAAGCTTGGTTGCAGGCCAGCACTACTCCGTTCAAATCGTGCACGGCCACTGGCGCCGGCAGATGGTAAAGTAAGTGGTCTGGCTGAAACTCCTTGGCTACGTTAGGAGCAGCCATTTCCGCCACGAGGCGGTAACTAAACAGCTCGGAACGAGCCGCGCTTCCAAATGGCAACACGTAATCCAGGGCCAGCACCCGACCGTCGCGCAGCGCTAGCTCATCGCTCAACACAGGCTCTTGAGCAGCCCGCAACTCACTGAGGCGCAAAGCATACTGAGCGGGCTGCATAGCCAAGCTTTGTAAACGCTCAAACACCAGATCGGCGGGCTGTCCTATCCAGGAGGCTGGGGCTTCGGCGCCGCCCAGCAACAAGCACATCGTTTCGTTGATACGCTCGATGGTTCCTTCGGGGCCGACCAAAAGCATGCCGGGGCCCGACTGCTCCAGCATGCCGGCTAGCCGACGTTCGGCAGCCGCGGCACGCTCGTTGGCTTGGTGCAAGGCCAGCTCCAACTCTGCTATACGCGTCTCAGCGCTGGAGCTATTAAGAGAACGAGCCGCGTTGGAAGACATGCAAAAGCAGTGGGAAAGTAACTCTAGTGCGGGGTGTACCGCCTAGCTAATACCAGCTGGGCGGCCCAAACGGGATGTTGCCTGTTAAAAACTACCGCCTCAGAATTATCCAGTCGCTGTAAAAATACGACCGGTCACATCAAAAAAGGACCAAACCAGCAAAAATTCCAGTAGCCCCCGCCGGGGCGCCCTAACATTGTATCATCAACGGCGCAGCAAGACGGGCTTAGCCAGGCAACTCAACTTCTTGGTTCCTCTCTTGAGTCGTTATTCCCTTTAACTACATCTCTTTCAAACTCTTCCCAACCACAATTACCTCTTACCACTATGGCTTACTCTACTTCTTCTCCTGCCGGTCAAGCTGTTCAAGAAATCATCAACCAGCTGCCAAGCCTCGTGGCCGTAGCCATTGTAGATGTTAATTCGGGCATGGCTCTGGCTTCGCACTCCAACAACCCCAACCTGAACCCTGAGACGGCTGCCGCTTACAACACCGAGGTGGTAAAGCAAAAGCAAAAGGCAATGGCCGCTCTGAAGCTCACCGGCGAAGTAATCGACGACATTCTGATCAGCCTCACCAACCAACTGCACCTGATCAACCTGACGCCCGACGGCAAGAAGTTCATCTACCTGGTAGTGAACACTCGCGACACCAACCTGGCTATTGCCCGCGAAGTGCTCCGTCAGTGCTCGGAGTTGCTGAAATAGTCTTTCTATATTAGTGACTATCAGCTATCTGACTTATTCCGGTGATTCAGAATTAGAAAAAGCCACCCCGCATTGGGGTGGCTTTTTCACGTTTGTACTATCTGCTGCCGCTAGGTAAGCCAGCGTATTACTATCAAAGGTTGGCTGTGGAAGTCCATGTACTAATAGCGGGCACCCTCCACGGTTACTAAACGGGAGGCCGGGCATTAAGCTTCACCCACCATTTTTCGCCCATGCTGTATGGAGCCTTCTTTTGTGTCGCCTTGCTTTGCGTGCCGCCGGCGTTTCCGCTGGAACGGCCAGCCGCTGTTCACCGACTGCTCTTGCGTTAACTATGGCCGCGGCACCACAGCAGTAGCGCTAGTAGCCGCCGCGACGCTGGTAGTAAGCGGGCTGTTGTACTTGAAGTTGAATAAGTAAGGCTGATACTTATTCATAGACTGTCTGTCATCCTGAGGCGGTAGCCGAAGGACCTTCTGGCCGTAGAACGAGCCGTTGGTATACTAGCCGTTCAAGTGGGAAAAGGTCCTTCGGCTACCGCCTCAGGATGACAGACCAAGTTAAAGCTACATACAATACATACTTCTGTTATGCCTTACTACGTCTACATTACTACCAATCCTGCTCGCACCGTCCTATATATCGGCATCACAAACAACCTCGTTGACCGGATAGCTCAACACTACGAAAACCGCGGCACCCCGCAGACTTTCGCCGGCTGCTACTTCTGCTATAATCTTATCCACTTCGAAGAATACACCGACAGCTTAGCTGCCATAGCCCGCGAGAAGGAGCTGAAAGGATGGACACGAGCGAAAAAGGAGAATCTAATAGCTATACAGAACCCTGGATGGGAGTTTCTAATAATAGGCTGAGGGCCACACACTATACACCCCGCCTGTCATTCTGAGCTGGCGAAGGACCTTATGCCTGCAGAACGAACCGTTTTATCCTAGCCGTTCAGGCGTTAAAAGGTCCTTCGCAAGCTCAGGATGACAGATGATGTGTTACCTAGCGGTGCTTAGTCGGTGGACTGATTGTTCTGCTACTTGCTGCTGGAACCGAAGACGCTTACTGTTCAGCTCTACCGCTCACAAGCAATACGATTTCCGCTGCAATTTGCCAACCTGAAATTCGGGCTGTTTACTAATTTATATAGCATTGCTTACATTTATAAAACCCGCTGAACAGCACTGTTTTGCGGCTATGTGGAAAACTTCTAAACTTTAGGTTTGTCCTACCCACTGGAAGGGAATATATTCCGCTATTCAACCGGCGCATGCGGACTGCGTGCTGGCGTCCGGAATCCTCTTCTGAACCCCCTGTTGCCTGCTCCTGCCCGGGGCGGGTGAACCCATACACCAACCCATCAACCGCAACGTCTATGCTGGTATTAAAACGCGACGGCCGCCGCGAATCCGTGAAATTCGACAAAGTCACGGCGCGTATTGAGAAGCTCTGCTACGGGCTCAATATGATGTATGTCTCCCCTATTGAAGTGGCCAAGAAGGTCATCGACGGGATTTACGACGGCGTCACGACCGTGGAGCTCGACAACCTGGCGGCCGAAACCGCTGCATCCCTCACCACCAAGCACCCCGACTACGCCATTCTGGCGGCTCGGATTGCGGTGAGCAATCTGCACAAGGTCACGGCGAAGTCGTTTAGCAGCACCATGAAGCGGCTCTACACCTACCAGGACCCCAAGACCGGCGAAAATGCTTCGTTGATAGCCAAGGACGTGTGGGAAACCATTCATAAGCACGCGGCTACCCTGGACTCGGCCATCATCTACGATCGGGACTACAACTACGACTACTTCGGCTTCAAGACGCTGGAGCGCAGCTACTTGCTTCGCCTCGACGGCAAAGTAGTGGAGCGTCCGCAGCACATGATTATGCGCGTGGCTATCGGTATTCACAAAGAGGATATCGACGCGGCTATTGCTACCTATGAGCTGATGAGCGAGCGGTGGTTTACGCACGCTACGCCTACCCTCTTCAACGCGGGCACCCCGAAGCCACAGCTCAGCTCGTGCTTCCTGCTCACAATGAAGGACGACTCCATCGAGGGTATCTACGACACGCTGAAGAACTGCGCTCTGATTTCGCAGTCGGCGGGCGGTATTGGCTTGGCTGTGCACAACGTGCGGGCTACGGGCTCTTACATCAAGGGTACCAATGGCACTTCCAACGGCTTGGTGCCGATGCTGAAGGTGTTCAACGACACGGCCCGCTACGTGGACCAAGGTGGTGGCAAGCGCAAAGGCGCCTTCGCCATCTACTTGGAGCCTTGGCACGCCGACATCATGGACTTCTTGGACCTCAAGAAAAACCACGGCAAAGAAGAGATGCGCGCCCGCGACCTGTTCTTCGCCCTCTGGACGCCCGACCTGTTCATGAAGCGTGTGGAAGCCAACGGCGACTGGACGCTGATGTGCCCCCACGAGTGCCCCGGCCTCGACACCACGCACGGCGAGGAGTTCGAGCGCCTCTACCACAAGTATGAGCGCGAAGGCAAAGGCCGCAAAACCATCAAGGCGCAGGAGCTGTGGTTTGCTATTCTGGAAAGCCAGACCGAGACCGGCACGCCCTACATGCTGTTTAAGGACGCCGCCAACGGCAAAAGCAACCAGCAAAACCTTGGCACCATCAAGAGCTCCAACCTCTGCACCGAGATTCTGGAGTACACCGACGAAAACGAAATTGCGGTCTGCAACCTGGCCTCGCTGGCGCTGCCCCGCTACGTCCGTCCTGATGCCAACGGCAACCTCATCTTCGACCACCAGAAGCTGTACGAGGTAACCTACCACGCCACGCTGAACCTGAACAAGGTTATCGACATCAACTACTACCCGGTAGTGGAAGCAGAGCGCAGCAACCGCCGTCACCGCCCCATCGGGTTGGGCGTGCAGGGCCTAGCCGATACGTTTATTGCGCTGCGCATGCCGTTCGAGAGCGACGAAGCCAGCGGCTTAAACAAGGACATCTTCGAGACCATCTACTTCGCGGCCATGACGGCCTCCAAGGACTTGGCCAAGAAGGATGGCGCCTATGAGACCTTCAAAGGTTCGCCGCTCAGCCAGGGCAAATTCCAGTTCGATCTGTGGGGCGTAACGCCCGAGTCGGGCCGGTGGGATTGGGAAAGCCTGCGCACCGAAGTGGTCGAGCACGGCGTGCGTAACTCGCTGCTAGTGGCGCCTATGCCAACGGCCAGCACCGCCCAGATTCTCGGCAACAACGAGTCGTTTGAGCCTTACACCTCCAACATCTACGTGCGGCGCGTGCTGAGCGGCGAGTTCATGGTGGTGAACAAGCACTTGCTGAAAGACCTCATCAAGCTCGGCATCTGGAACGAGCAGATGAAAAACGAAATCATTGCCGCCAACGGCTCGGTGCAGAACATCGACCGGATTCCGCAGCACATCAAGGACCTGTACAAGACGGTGTGGGAGATTTCGCAGCGCCGCATCATCGACATGTCGGCCGACCGGGGCGCGTACATCTGCCAGAGCCAGAGCCTGAACCTACACGTATTGAACGTGAATTTCGGCAAGCTCACCAGCATGCACTTCCACAGCTGGAAGAAAGGCTTGAAAACCGGCATGTACTACCTGCGCACCAAAGCCGCCGCCGACGCCATCAAGTTCACGGTGCAGAAGCAAGCCGCCGAGACCTTAGAGCCGCTAAACGTAGCCGCCCAAAATGCTTCGGACATGGCCTGCTCCCTGGATAACCCGGACGCTTGCGAGGCCTGCGGATCATAAGAAATATTCGATTTTCAAAAAAAGCCTAGAGAATTCTCTAGGCTTTTTTGCTTTTTCTTAACTCGGGAGACTTAATCTTCTAGTTGCATCCAAATGCTAGAGAGCTGCTCCGCGCTTCTTACCCTCGCGTTATGCTTCGCCCTTCTTGTTACTGGCTGCTGACTAGGTTGAGTATGACGGCCTTGCTCGGCAGTTGCCAGGGTAATGGCAATACGTCCGCTCAAGCTACCGAGCCGGGGCTGAGCATGCCGTCTGATACCACACAGTGGGTAGGCAAGGGGGAACAGCGCCTGCACGTGCAAGCGTATCACAGTTCTACGCGCACGGCCCGGCCCACGCTGGTTGTCGTGCTACACGGCGATGCGCCTTTTCGTCCGCCCGAATACCAGTACACCCTAGCGCGACAGGTGGCGGCCGCTTACCCGAATGTGGTGGCCGTGGGCTTGCTGCGACCGGGCTACACCGATCCGCAAGGCTACCGCTCGGCGGGCCTGCGTGGCGAAGCTACCGGCGACAACTACACACCAGAAGTAGTGGATGCGGTGGCCGCAGCGCTAACTGAGCTGCGGCAACGTTACCACGCGGGCCGGCTGGTAGTAGCCGGGCATTCGGGCGGGGCCGCCATAACGGCCAACGTGCTGGCCCGCTACCCCAACCACATAGATGCTGCTCTACTCGCTTCCTGCCCTTGTGATGTACCTCGCTGGCGCCAGCACATGCAGCAGCTAGATGACGGCGGGGCCATTTGGGAGACATCCGTACGCAGCCTTTCGCCCCTGGCCTTAGCTGACTCCGTAGACGTGACCCGGCCCATCACGCTGCTAGTTGGAACCGCTGACTCGGTAGCGCCGCCCCGCTTTAGTCGCGCTTACTGGCAAGCGCTGCACCAGCGTCGCAGCCCCGCCCGGCTGGTGCAACTTCCAGGTGAGGGGCACGAGATATTCCTGTCAGCAACGGTGCGCCGGGAAATCGGGGTGCTGCTGACGGGGCGGTAAACACTTTCGCCTGCTAACTCTGGCTTTTTCTTGTTGCCACCGCGCCGAGTCCGGGCTGAGCGTAGTTGTGATTATTAGTTAAGGTTGATGTGCATACATTTTCGTAACTCTATAGGTGCCACGGTGGCAGACGGGGTTAGGCCTACTAGCTTACAGTCAGTATAGTGCATAAAAAAGGCTTCCCATTAGGAGGAAGCCTTTCTTGTTGCTGCTTGCCGCTTCTTAGTGGCGCCCCCGGCCTCGGCCACGGCCGTTGTTGCCGCGAGGAGCGTAGTAGGCGGGGCCGGCCGGCACGAGCATAACCGCGCCGCTCTTGTACTTAGGGTGCCGATGCTTCACGGGATGAGCCTTTTCCACCACTACGTAGCGGGGCGCTGGCGTGCCAATGTTGATAGTGACCTGAGCGTGCGCCGAGGTACTGCCCAGGGCCAGAGCAGCTACCGTTAGAGCAGCCGTTGCGAGTAAAGATTTAATCATAAAAAGAAATGGGTAGAAGGTAAGTAGTAAGCCTATGGGCTGCTAGCAGGGGGACACTTAGCTTTCACAACGCAGCAGTGCTAGGTAAATGAAGCAGGCACCAGCACAAGAGCAAATAAATTAAGTGCAATAGAAACAGCCATTAGCAGACTAAAATAATGGAATTATCTTATACACTAGCAACCGGCAGGCGTTTTTCACCGAAACTCTACTTCGGCTTGACTTAAAGGCCGTATAGACAGGTACTACCGGGCCGTGAAGCCCGGCCATCAGCTTAGCAACCTTCCTATATGAAACCGCGCGTAATCTGCCACATGATGAGCTCCCTCGACGGGCGCATTATCCTTAGCCGCTGGGGCCAGAAGCCTAACACCAAAGAATACGAAACCACCGCCGCCACTTTCGAGGCGCAAGCTTGGCTGTGCGGCCGCGTAACCATGGAAAAAGACTTCACTGAGGGCCTGGCTCCCGACTTGCAACCCGTAGCCGAGCCCCTGCCCCGCACCGACTTTGTGGCCGAGCACGGCGCCGAGTCGTTTGCGGTGGCAGTAGATGCGCACGGCAAGCTCGGTTGGGAATCGGCCTTCATCGACGAAGATCATGTGGTGGCCGTGCTCACCGAGCAAGTCAGCGACGAGTACCTAGCGTATCTGCGGCGGCAGGGTGTGTCGTACATCTTTGGCGGCGCGCAGGAACTGGACTTTGCGCTGGTACTCGACAAGTTAGGCGAGCTATTTCCCATCCAGACGCTGTTGCTGGAAGGCGGCGGGCACTTAAACGGCTCGTTGCTCAAGGCCGGGCTAGTAGACGAGCTAAGCTTGCTGCACTACCCCGTGGTAGATGGCGCAGCCACCTCCCCTACCATTTTCGAGCAGGGCGAAGCGCCAGGTCCGCCTGTAGCGTTTAAGCTGCAAAGCGTGGAGCAGCGGCCAGAGGGTATTCTGTGGCTGCGGTATGAGGTAAGCGCAAGCTAGCCGCCAGGGGCAGCCATAACTGGCGCAGGGAAAACAACCGGGGAGACTATTGCACTAATAGCCAAACGCATATATTCGCCGCCTACACCTCTACTCTGTATGCGTCGACTACTATTCTCAGGTATTATTTCTCTGGTTAGCCTGTTTGGCTGCACCACCACCAAAACCCAATCTACAGGCAGCACGGCCAGCAACCAGGCTCCTATTGCCGTTATGATGGTGGGCGGCCCTCACTTAAACCAAGTCTACAAGCCCAACAACCCTAATACCGACGTTCTCACGCCCAAGCGCCAAGCAGAACTAGCCGCCGTCTGCGACCAACTCCAGCGGTACAAGCCCGATGCCATTATGGTGGAGGAACTACCCGCGCGGCAAGGCCGCATCGATAGTCTGTATGCCCTCTACCGGCAAGGTAAGCTCGACTTTGCTGCAATGCCTGACGGGCGCTCCGAAACCTATCAGCTAGGCTTTGTGCTTGGCAAGCGCCTCGGGTTGGAGCGTATTTATTGCGTGAATTCAGAGGGTGGTACTTCCCAAAGCATTCTGCACGAAGGCACCAACATCAAGCTCTACCAGGATGCCACAGCTGAGCACCGGGCGTACTATGCGCCCACCTTTCGGCGGTGGGAAAAAGACAGCGTGACCATGGCTGGCCTATTGAGTTTCGCCAACAGCCGCACGTTTCTTGAGCAGCTGCACACGCTTGTATACCGCACTGCCGCCCGCGTAACCAACGGCACCCTGAAGTCTGACCCGATGGTAGACTCCACCTTTATCAAGCCGCATTACGTGGGCGCCGAGTTCATTTCGGTTATCTACAACCGCGACCTGAAGATTTACTCGAACATGGTCACGACGCAGATGGCCACCGGCAGCAAGCGCATACTCACCATCATTGGGGCCCGCCACATTGGTTCGCTGCAAGGTATGTTCCGCACCGACCCGGCCTATCAGGTAGTAGAGGCTTCCAAGTACCTGAAGCCGTAAGCCCGCGGCACTGTACTACCGTAGCTCCTTACCGGCTATGTGCCAGCATCGCCGATTTGGGGGTGCGTCCTGCACGGCGGAGTTAGAACATCTAGCTTAGTTGACAAAATCACTATCAGCAATCTAGATGCTCTACTTTCGCTTCGCACGCAGAGGCTATCCTATTATCAGCTTATAGGTTTTAGCTTAGAACTGTTCGTAGCAAGGATAGCGCCGCTGCCGATAGATCTTACCGTCTTTGAACTCAAAAATCAGACAGAGCTGAGAACTTAAGCGCTGCCCCCGGACAACGGACCGTACGTCGCTTACAGTGGTGGCCTGCCACTCGCCTTCTACCAACACAGTACCGTCGGCGCTGATGTGGGTATGCTGTACTTCAAACGATGGGTCGCGCAGCAACTCCCGGCCTACCCGGAGGTTATCGAGAATGTCGTTGAAAGAACGACGCTGAATAGTTCGGTTAAGGAGATTAGGAAACTCGATCTGCTCTACCTCCGGATGCAACACCGCAGCGTAAGCAGCCGGGTCTACATTCAGCGACTGGACCAGATCAAAGTAAGCGTTGATAACGTCAAGCTGTTGGTTCATAACTCGGGAGTGGGATCAAATAGGTCGCAAGATACTAGAAAGAACAAGCGTTTACCGCTTGACTAACAGCTCGCAAATTAACTTTTCAGCCTTACTGTTCTCACCTATCGGCTAGCATGGTTGTGCAGGCTTGCTTGCAGAAATAGCACCCCTGCTACTTAGGGCTTTCCTCCTTGCGCGCTAAACCTGCATCAAGCCTATCAACTTACGGCGGCCTACGCCCCAACGACAGTATGCCAGCATTTATTTGAAGGCCACTAAACCCGTCAGCCCCGACGCCATAGCACCCAGAACGGGGCGTTGGTGTCGGGGCTGACGGGTTTAGTTGGCTGCTGGCCGCCACCTATCAGGGACGTCTGGTTTGCGGCCGGGCAGGCGTAGCGGGGTTGCGCTTGGCGGGCTGCACTTGGCCCGAATCGACGGGGCCAGCGGTTACGTCGCCCCGCGGAATGACCGGCTGGGGCAGCACACCATTGGGCCGTACTTGTGTAGGCGCGGGCACTGGTTCAATCTTGTTCTGGTTTACGCCTGCCGGGAGCGTAACTCCGGGCAAAGGGCTTACTCGCTCACCAACGTTGCGCTGGGTGGGCGTAAGGGGCGCACCACCACCTTGGGCTTGCGCCGAAGCAGAGGCCAAGCCAATCAACAATAAGGAAAAGAAGGGAAGGCGACACATAAGGCAGAAGACAAAACGAGTGAGAAAGTAGACAAGCATTACTTCGGGGTCGCGCGGTGTCTACCGGCGTGGTAGTGCGAAGGGCGGCTGCGAGCAAGCGTGCTACTAGCCCTACGACTACTCTTGCACGCAAGTTTAGGCCGCACGCAGGCCGTGCTAGCCAGCAGCTGGACCCTTGGTACTTGTTGAGCTCATTGCAGCTTAGGGCATACAGCAGAGAAGACTTAAAGACGCGCCCTTGCGTCCAACTATTCTCGGATTTCGGTTACCTTGAATGCGTGAAAACAATCGATAAAATTGCGTGGCTGCACCTACACGAAGGCAAACTTCTGAGCACCCGCAGCCGGGGCAAAGACCGGTTCTATCTGCCTGGAGGCAAGCGCGAAGCCGGCGAGACAGACGCCGAGGCCTTACGGCGCGAAATCAAAGAAGAGCTAACCGTTGACCTGGATGCAGCGAGCCTGCAGCACGTGGGCACGTTTGAAGCGCAGGCCCACGGGCACCCGGCCGGAGTATCGGTGGTGATGATCTGCTACAGTGGCCGCTACACGGGCACGCTACAACCCGCGGCCGAGATAGAGGAAATGGCCTGGCTTAGCTACCAGGACCGCCCCCGGGTGTCAGCCGTCGACCAAAAGATTTTCGATTGGCTCCGAGGCCAACAGCTACTAGCAGACTAGCCGTACCAGTTCCCGGCAACTCCATGATCAGGTATCGTGCTTAACCTGTAGCTTTTGTGTTTCAATCAAGAAGCCTAGCTAATCGCCTATTCTGCCGCCATGCCGCCGACCGGAAAGAAAGCCGCTGCCCCGTCTCCGGCCTTGCTAGCCTTCTACAACGCTGTGCCCAACGTATTCTGGTCGGTGCTGAGCTTGGTGCCCATTTGCATTTTCTGCTACCAGCACATGGCGCGGCCGTGGCTGTATGGGCTGCTGGCTGCTAGCCTACTGGCGTATGCGCTGCCCACGGCTTGGTTTCCATACTGGCAGCTTAGCAGTAGCTCCGCTGCTTACCGGAAGCTAGGTGTCCCTATCGTCAACCGCTTCACGCAGCACGGCGACCTTATCAATGGGCTGGTCCGGCGCCAGCATCCCAACTATCGGCACGTGCGCCACCGGGCTTCCGCTGCCGCGTTGCGGCGCACCAGCTACCACCAGGAGCGTTTCCATCTGGTGCTATTGCTGTTCTTTTTGTTCAGCAGTGTTTATGCCGCAGCGTACGGCCATTGGAAGTGGGCAGCAGCGCTTACGCTCATTAACGTGCTGTATAACCTCTACCCGATGTGGCTGCAACAGTACCTACGGGTGCGCCTGCGTTTGCACGCACCTACTTCCTAGGTTTGAGGCCCTTACTCCCAACTAATAGTAGTGGCGTGGCAGCTACGGGCTTGTAGCTGCTGGCTAGCGGTGCGGGCTTTGGCGGGTAGCGGCAACCTCCGCGAATCTCTGCCGGCCACAGACTGTAAACCCACATCCAAAAAGCTGGTTGTGTACGTAAGCTTTTCTACATTCATGACTATGCAAACATCCGACACCCACGCCCAAGTACAGGAGTATTATGGCTCGCAGCTAGAAACCAACCAGGACCTGCTCACCAATGCCTGCTGCACCGACGATATTCCGCTGGCTCACCGCCGCATTCTTTCTCAGCTAGCCCCCGAGGTTCTAGAAAAATACTACGGTTGCGGCGTGTGCGTACCCGATGCCATTGACGGCTGCACGGTGCTCGACCTGGGCAGCGGCTCGGGCCGCGACGTGTATTTGCTTTCCAAGCTGGTAGGCGAAACGGGGCGGGTTATTGGCGTAGACATGACGGAAGAGCAGCTCGACGTAGCCCGCCGCCACATCGACTATCATACCACGCAGTTCGGCTACCGCCAACCCAACGTGGAATTCCGCCACGGCTACATCGAAGACCTACGCACTGCCGACTTGCCCGACAACAGCGTGGACCTGGTGGTAAGCAACTGCGTGCTCAACCTTAGCACCGACAAAGAAGCCACCTACCGCGAAATATTCCGGGTGCTAAAGCCTGGCGGCGAACTGTTTATTGCCGACGTATTTGCTGACCGTCGCGTGCCCGAAGCGCTGCGCCAGGACCCGGTGCTGTACGGCGAATGCCTGAGTGGCGCCCTCTACACCGAGGACTTCCGCCGGCTGCTTATGCGCCTGGGCGTGTCGGATTATCGCCTTTTCGCCAGCCGCCGCCTTACCATCAACAACCCCGAAATCGAGGCCAAAGTCGGCAACATCGGGTTCTACTCGTTTACGGTCCGTGCCTTCAAGCTCGACTTGGAAGACCGTTGCGAAGATTACGGCCAAGTAGCCACTTACCTAGGCACGGTGCCCGGCCAGCCGCATCAGTTTGTGCTCGACGACCACCATACCTTTGAGACCGGCCGCCCCATGCTGGTGTGCGGCAACACAGCCGCTATGGTAGGCGAAACTCGTTACGCACCTTACTTCCAGGTAGTAGGCAACAAAAATCGCCATTTCGGTTTGTTCGACTGTGGACCAGCCCCAGCCACGGCCGCTGCGTCAGGCGAGGCAGCAGCGGGCTGTGGTTGCTAACATGTAGTTGAGCACCTTTTTTAGGCGCTAAAACACGGGGCCAGCGACGCGTATCCTGCGTCGCTGGCCCCGTGTTTTATTGTTTGAAGCCCCTACGTATGAAGTTTGTCCTTCGAGGTTGTTACTGGAAGCTGCGTTGCGACGGTGGCGAGCTAGGCTGTTGCAACAGCCACTTCAGCGCCTCAGCCTCGGTTTCGAAAGAACGATAAATCAGCGGCATGTTATTTACCTGCGTGGTGATGGAAGCCGTAGCCAGACGCACCATCACCTCCCCCGATACTATTACCGCTCCGTGACGGTAACCAGCCTGCACGGCCAAGGGCAGCCATTCCTTCGACACCCATTGCTGCTCTTCCTGCGAGAAAGGCCGCATTCCTACTTGATTAATCAGGATGCGGCTCCAGTTATAGCGCTGTAGCGCATATACCATGTGGGTGAACAATGCCCGTACTTCTTCGGGCCGGTAGGGGTTGCTGCTCCAATTGACCCGCAGAAATCCTGCGGCATCCTCCAACAACTGACCGGCAGCATTCCTAAAATATATAGCTGGCAGTAAGTTTCTCTTCATGGCATACAAAGGTATTGGGTACGTACACACAAACCGAAAATTGATAGCAGGCTTTTCGGTGTGGAAGGCAGTATAGCAGGGGTCAGTTCCAGTGGATTGCGAGTAGTTGTATAGCTATTAGCGCCCTAACTCCGTAGAAGGCGATACGCCTGCTTGACAGCTATTCGTCTCACTACACCTCTCGTGCCATGCATCGCTTCTTGTTTCTTCTGTTGCTGCTCTTATCAACTGAGCTGAGTGCGCCCGCAACTGTTGCTGCCCAATCCGAGTCGGCAACTTCAACGGCGGTGGAGGGACTGCCGGCTCGGCCTTCCCCCTTCCGCTTCGTGACCGATGAGGCCAAACTGCTGAGCGCCGCCGACGCCAAAACCTTGGAAAGCGGCTTGCGCCGCTACGCCGACAACACCGGTACTCAGATTGTAGTCGTGACGGTGCCTACGCTAGGCGGCCGCACCGTAGCCGATTATGGTCGGGCCCTTGGCCAAGCCTGGGGCGTAGGCCAACGCGAAAAAAACAACGGGATTGTGGTACTGCTATCCGGGCAAGAGCGCAAAGTCACGATTCAGGCCGGTTCGGGGCTGCAAAGCGCCATTACGCCCGAGCTAACGGCCCGCGTCATCAACGACCAGATGACGCCTAGCTTTAAACAAGGCAACTATTTTGCGGGCATACGCACCGGCTTGAATACGCTGATGCTAGCAGCTAACCCCGAGTCGAACCCCAATAAGAATCAGCCGGCTACGGCCAACAGCCCTGCCACTGCTTCTGGAGCAGCCGGTACGGGAGCAGCAGCGGGAAGTAGCTCCAACTTAAACTCCGACGGTTTAGCGTCTACCGATAATACCCCGGCTACCGAACCTTTCACGCCGCAGTCAACGGTACCGGCGCCGCAGCCTTCGGGCCTCGGTATCGGGACGCTAGCTATTGGCGCCTTGCTGATTGGCGGAGTGATATGGGGGCTGCTAAAGCTGTTTCGGCGCAAGTCGCAGCCCACGGCAGTTCCTGGCAATGCCCCCGACTTTTACGGTAACGGCAACCGCCCCACTGGTCCCACCGGCAACTACAACCGCGGCAATATGCCCCCGCAACAACCGGGTCCCGACTTCTATGGTAACCGCGGCCCGGGTATGGGTGGCAATGGCTACGGTGGCGGCATGGGCAGTGGTATGGGCGGCGGCATAGGTAGCGGAATGGGTGGTATTCTGGCAACGGGTGCTGCTGCTGCGGCCGGTGCTTACCTAGGCAACCGCATGGCCTCCGGAGGCCACGATGAATCCGGCAACGGCCTGACGGGCCATGATGCTACACCTTCGTCGCTCGACCCGGGGGCAGCAGGCTTGGCGGGGGCGGCTGGGGCAGCAGGTGGCACTTCGTCGGCCGATGAGTTTCCAGCATTTGGCGGGTCCAGTACCAATGAGGCAGCTCCTGATTATTTCTCGCAAGACGACTCCAGCTTCGACAATTCGTCGCCCGACTACTTCTCGTCCGATGATAATTCCTCGTATGACGATATGTCGTCGGATGATACGGGTGGCGGCGGCTTCGACAGCGACGATGATAACAGCGGCTCGTGGTAAACAGCCGCCCGCTTTACTGACAGCCGCCCCAAGAGGGCGGCTGTTTTTTTGTAAAACAGGTAGCTAATTAGCTTCCAGAAACGGCGCTGCTGATAGTGCCCTCTTACTGGCTTAAAAGCATTTGCCACCTATTGACCAAAGAAAGTTTTCAGTCCGGTGCACTCCATCGTGTTGGTGTATCCGTATGTGCACTGCATTGCCCTCCTCGCTGTTCCTATCCTACTTTTCCAGTCTATGCAAACTCTCTTAACTACATCTTCACCGCAACCCAAGGTTATCTTTTTTGACGTCAACGAGACCTTGCTCGATATGAGCAAGTTGAAGCGAGCTGTTGGCAAAGCTTTCGGCAACAAATTCGCGTTTCAGCAGTGGTTTGGCTTGCTGCTGCAGTACTCATTGGTTGATACCGTTACGGGCTCTTACCACCCGTTCAGTGTTATTGCCGAAGCAGCCCTCGATATGGCCGCCGACAAGCTGGAGGAGAAGCATTTGAAGCCTGCCAAAAAGCGCGAAATAGTACAGCTGTTAACCGAATTACCAGCTCATAAAGACGTTCCGAAAGGATTGGCAATGCTACTGGACATGGGTATCCGGCTGGTCGCCTTCACCAACTCCACGCGCGAGGTGCTCGACGAGCAATTGCGCTACGCAGGCATCATTCATTATTTCGAGCAAGGCCTGAGCATCGACATCGGTCAGCGCTACAAGCCCCACCTTGATACTTATCTAGCAGCCGTTCAAACGGCGGGTGTACAACCCGCTGAAGCCGCATTGATAGCCGCGCACGGCTGGGACGTGGCTGGTGCCCTCCAAGCTGGTTTGGCCGCCGGTTTCATTGCCCGGCCCGGGCAGGAACTGTACCCGCTAGCCCCGGCTCCTACTTACCAAGGCAAGACGCTAGTGGAGGTAGCCAAGCAGATTGCAAAGGCAACGCCTAGCGTATGATGAAAGCCGGAAAGCCCACTGCTAAAGCACTTGCAAGCAGAGCTTTATAGAACTAGAAGAGCCTTTTCAAAAAATTTTTGAAGCTCGAAAAAAATGTCGGTTTTAAGTGAAACCTACGTTTTTTTCGAATCGTACACGGCAGCGTTGTTGGTTACACCTAAACTCTCAACGCCATGTCTATTCAAAAATTTCAAGATTCCTTCTCTGATATGGCATCGTCGAACTTCAGCACGATGCTCGACCGGTTCTTCAACGATTCGCTGGCTTCGCGGGGGCGCGTCAACAGCTTTTCGCCTCACGTTGATGCCTACGAAACCGAGAAGAGTTATGAAATAGAAGCCGCTCTGCCTGGCATGAAGCGGGAAGACATTAAGGTGGACTTTCACCAAGGTCGCCTGACTATTGCCGGGGAGCGGCAGTTCCGCAACGAGCAGAATCAGCGGCGCTACCACATGGTGGAAAGTTCGTTTGGCTCGTTCCAACGCTCGTTCCAGCTACCCGACACGGTAGATGCTAGCGGCATCCAAGCCTCGTTCGAGGACGGGATGCTGCGGGTAAGCGTGCCGAAAGACGAACAGAAAACAATGCGCCACCAGATCCAAATCAAAGGCGGCCAGAGCTCTACCATTGGCAATGGCCAGCTTTCGGAGCGCACGGAGCAGCAAGCCACCGATGTAACTGTGCAGCAGCTTACCAACGAGCAAAGCAGCAACGGCAGCAATGGCAATGGCATTCGAAAGAAAAGCAACACCATGGAGCGTGTTGCTGAAATGAATGGCCGGCCCCAAAGCTCTGGTGTTGGCTCGTAAGCCACTGGCCTGCGTTCTAGCCATTACAAAAGCCTTTCCGCCTGCGGGAAGGCTTTTGTTTTGCAGCGCTGCTGTTTACTCGTGCGGACGGCGTCATGGTATTCACTGTATTGGAGGCAGCCGTGCAACGGAGTAAACAATTTCTTTATCTGCACTAGAGCCTCGTGTCAGGGCCATTGTTGCTGACACCTGTTACTTTAGCTCATCCGGAATCATCTACAGCCTCCTCCGGCTCTCTTGCACGTCCATGCTTAGCCAATCTGTACTTCAAGTTCCGGTCCTGGAAACCACCCGTCTGCTGTTGCGCGGTTACAAGCCCACCGACTTCCCCGAATACGTAACTATGTGGGCCGACCCCAAGGTGTACCGCTATTTAAGCCCCCGGCCCATGTTGGAAGAAGAAGTCTGGGCCACGTTGCTCCGCAGCGTTGGGCACTGGACCTTGATGGGCTATGGTTTCTGGGCCGTGGAAGACAAAGCGTCTGGCCGTTTTATTGGGGTAGTGGGCTTTGCTGACCCTAAGCGCAACATCGTGCCGGCCAGCAACGGCGCCCCCGAAATTGGGTGGGTGCTGGCATCAGCTGCGCACGGCAAAGGCTACGCTACCGAAGCCGTGGAAGCCGCCATTGCTTGGGCCGACGCGCATTTCGGACCGGTTCGTACCGTATGCGTTATTCACCCCAGAAACGAAGCATCCTTGCGAGTGGCCCGCAAATTTGGTTACCAAGAATACCACCGCACCACCTACCACGACCAGCCAACGGTTATGCTAGAGCGGGTGCAGTTGTAAAAGATGAAATGGGGAGGTAGTGGACTATCCGCCAACCATTTCACCTTTCACAACTGCACTCTTATTGAATGAAGTGAGGACGAATCAGGTTTTCAAACGTGAATATCTCGTCCCACTTGGCTTGTGAAAGCAGCTGACGCTCCGTTACGGCTATATCGTACACGTTCTTGCCTGTACGCAAGGCTTCCCTGGCAATTTCTGCGGCCGTCTCGTAGCCAAGCACCGGATTAAGTTGCGTAACAATACCAATGCTGTTGCGGACCAGCTTTTCCGCGTGTTGGGCATTGGCCGTGATGCCTACTACGCACTTTTCCCGCAGTGTATGGCACGCCCGCGTCAGGTAAGAAATGCTGGTGAACAAGGCGAATGAAATAACTGGCTCCATTACGTTGAGCTGCAATTGCCCGGCTTCGGCGGCCATGGTTACGGTCAGGTCGGCGCCTATCACGTAGAAAGCCGTTTGGTTGACCACCTCCGGTACTACCGGATTCACTTTACCCGGCATGATGCTGGAGCCCGGCTGCAACGGCGGCAGATTGATTTCAAACAAGCCCGCCCGAGGTCCGGAAGACAAGAGCCGTAAGTCGTTGCAAATCTTGGAGAGCTTCACAGCCGTGCGCTTTAGCACACCCGAGAGTTGCACGTAGGCTCCCGTATCGTAGGTAGCCTCTATCAGGTCGCCGGCTAGCACCAAGTCCAGCCCGGTGATGTCGCGCAGGTGCTCGGTAACTTTTTCGCCGTAGCCAGCGGGGGCATTGACGCGGGTGCCAATGGCAGTGGCCCCCATGTTGATTTCGCTGATTAGGTTGCGACTGTCTTTGATACGCAGCAGTTCCTCGCGCAAGTTGGTGGCAAAGGCATGAAACTCGTCGCCCATGCTCATAGGCACGGCATCTTGGAGCTGAGTGCGCCCCATTTTCAACACGTTCCGAAATTCTTCGCCCTTCTGGGCAAACGCATCGGCCAATTCGCCTAGGGCTTGGCTGTAACTTTCTAGCTTATTGTTGAGGGCGATGCGAAAAGCCGTCGGGTAGGCATCGTTGGTGGACTGCGAGCAGTTGACGTGGTTGTTGGGATGGCAGTACTCGTACTGGCCTTTGGCTTTGTCCATCAGTTCCAACGCTACGTTGGCAATTACCTCGTTGGCGTTCATATTCACGGAGGTACCGGCGCCGCCCTGAATCATGTCGGTCAGAAATTGCTCGTCCATTTCGCCAGCAATAACCCGGTCGCAGGCCCGAACAATGCAGTTAGCAATGTTAGGGTCCAGTACGCCCATATCACGGTTGGCCATGGCGGCCGCTTTCTTCACGTAGCCTAATGCCTGCACAAAGAGCGGCTCCGACTTCAGTGGAATGCCCGTAATGTTGAAATTTTCCAGCGCTCGTAGGGTCTGGATACCATAGTAGGCATTGGCCGGAATGGCTCGTTCGCCTAAGAAATCATGTTCAAGTCGGGAGGTATGCATGGGTGGGGGTTGGGGTGGTGGCTCTTCTACGCAAACTGTGGAGCTGGGATAAGCTTCTTGCATACAAGAAACCTACCTACTCTGTTTGTTTTGCTTGGCGTAGAAGCCACTCTCTCCTAGTAGGGTGTTGCGGCCCGGCTACAGCCCCAACAACAAGACCGGCAGGCATAACTAGCATCATGCCTAGTCCTGCCTGCCGGTTTCTATATTCTGCCTCTGCTTTAGCAGTGCATTCTACTTTTTGGGTGCTTCGGCTTTCTGGTCATTAAGTCTCCAATCGTACGCGTAATAGTCCATAGCAAACCAGGTGGGAACCCGCTTGTCGGCGCGGAATTGGTTGACATACGCCACGCCAGTTTTACCGCTGGTGCCAAAATCTGCCTCGTACCACTTGAAAATCTCGGGTAGCATCACGGTCTTGCCTTCAGCATCTACCTTCACGAAAGCAGGGTCTTGCAACACGCGGCGGGTCTGGTCGTTGAGTTGCGTGAACAGATCTTTACCCATGTAGGCCTCACGGCTTAAGCGAGGGCAGCTGGCAGTGCCGCACACCAAAGCAAAGTGCAGACGCGGGTCGTCGTAGAGTTTGCGCAGCTTGTTGTGCTCTAACTCGTCGAGCGTCATTTTTTCGCCGCCTACCAGCATTTGCTTCTTGTCGAAGAAGCCCGGCATCTCCCGTACCGACGTTAAGGGGTAATTGCTAACTATTTCCCCAATTACAAGCACGTTGTAGGCGTTCAAATAGAAGGCATACAAGTCGGCTTGCGAAGCTCCGCTCATGCTAAAGGAAGCAATGTCTTCAAGCAACGCATCGAGTTGCTTTGGGTCGCGCTGAATAGCTTTGTAGTTAACTTCTCCATCCTTGTTCACAAACCTTTTCAAAAAAGCTGTGGTCGAGGCCGTTATCTGGGCTGAGGAAGGAGGTGCCGCTTGCACCGAAAGACAACCAAATAATAGAACAAAAAACAGTGCCGCACGTACCCAAATCGCCAGAGAGTTGTAGGTGTGTTTCATGGATGAAAGTAAGCTAGTCGTATTATGGCACTGGTAATACAATTAAGTTGCCAATATTAAATAACCCGTTTTTTGCATTATAAAGGCCTGTAATTCAGCAGTTTTAATAAATATATAATATTATATATTTATCTTAATTCAGGAATCAGGGTTCATTATGAGATTATCTGTTTTTTATAACTTTACCAGTGTTACACATCCTTTATCTATTAAATAATAACGCTTACGTATTCTTGAACTCCGCCAGCAGGCAAGCACAACAGTAACAACGAATCGGGCAATGAACAAAAGCCCTGACA
Source organism: Hymenobacter sp. YC55 (assembly GCF_029433095.1). GTDB lineage: Bacteria > Bacteroidota > Bacteroidia > Cytophagales > Hymenobacteraceae > Hymenobacter. Next base: position 267,073 of record NZ_JARNTX010000002.1, on the reverse strand, counting down.
ATCAACACTATATAATTTGCTGCTATTCTCACTTGGCACCTCTCCTGATTTAGGAAATCAAATGCCAAGCGAATCAATTTTGGAATAGGAGATTGAGCAATTTCACTGCTCCATTTGATATGGTATTAACACAGAGGTAAAGCTGAAACCCCTAAAAACACATCAGCCGCACTTGCTTTTTCAAGACAAATACGGCTGATGTTTTAGGCAGGATAGCAGGCTTTTGCCTGTCTGAGAAGCAATTAGTTTTTCGGCATTACACCTTTAGGTTCGTCTACCGAAATTACGCCTTTCCGTGGTGCTGGCTTAGCAACGCGGTTGCGGCGAGCTTTACGGCGAGCTGCTCGACGACGGAAGAAACCTAAGCGTTTGCGTCTGGTGCGGCTGTTGCCCCGGTAGCGCTTGTAGTTGGGGCGTGGCACTTTGGGGTAAGCGCTACTTTCCGTCTCGGTAGCAGCACTACTTGCCTCCCTCGCTTGACTAGGCTCTACATCCAACAAAAGGAAAAGAGCACAAAAAAACAGTAAGACTATTTTGTACATAAGCAATTTATAAGAAGATTTTTACCACTTTACTAGTTCACACGCAAGGCCGCATCATCCAAAGTCTCCTGCTTTCGAGAGCAAATTACTGATTATCATAAAGAAAAAGTATAAAATATTTCGATACAGCCGAAATAATACTGGATATCACATAAACATTTTTCGTTTGCTGTTGCAACTAGCATGCCATTCAAGAAATGTTCATGCCTTTTGCACTTCATGTTAGCTGAGGCCTGAACCCACTAGCTATTTCTTTCTGGCTCGATTAACGGCCTTCTTCAACCTCGTTTGCGAGTTAAGTTCATCTATTGGCAGACAATACCGCCTGCGCCAATTAAGCTTTTGTTGAAACAAAGCCAACTTGATGGCGTTCGTATGGCCGGGCGCAGCTAGCAAGCGCGCTATTTGGCATCAACAGTTTTCTTTATGACGCAGCGCTTTGATAGTGTGATTTTTGATCTTGATGGCACTCTTTGGAACGCCACAGAATCGGTGACTAAAGGTTTTCAAGCCGCCAGAAAGAGCGTCGATTACATAGAAAACGATATTACCGTAGCGGATGTACAGGCCGTAACAGGTCAGCCTTTTGAAATGGTGTACGACCGGCTTTTCCCGACTTTGCCAGTTGAGCGGCGGCAGGAGTTTAAAGCCCTTTGTGCTAAGCACGAACTAGGTGGGGTCGAGCAATACGGTGGTGATCTGTATACGGGCCTAGAAGACGCACTGCGCTACCTTACCCACAAAGGCTACCGGCTCTTCATTGTCAGCAATTGCCAACGGGGCTACATCGAGGCGTTCTTTCAGCACAGTCAGCTAGCACAGTATTTTGAAGGGCATCAGTGCTTCGGCACCAAAAGCCTGCCTAAGTTCCAGAACATACTAGAGGTTATTGAGCAGTACCAACTGCAGGCACCCGTGTACGTCGGCGACACCCGCAGCGACTTCGAGGCCAGCCAGAAGAGTGGTATTCCATTCATCTTTGCTACGTATGGCTTCGGGGAAGTACCAGCAGATGAGGCCCCCATGCGCATCGACTCGTTGGCTGATTTACAGAAATTACTGTAGTTGCGGGCGTCTTCCGTACTTCCTTTCTATTTCGCTACGCCATGGCAGCACGTCCTTATATTCTAGCTGAAACCAACTGGCAGCTTGTCAAAGACACTGGTTTTGACGTTGTGGTCTTGCCTTGGGGCGCAACAGAGGCGCATAACTACCACCTCCCCTACGCCACCGACAACTATCAGTGCGACTATGTAGCCGCTGAAGCGGCGCGCGTAGCGTGGGAGCAGGGAGCCAAGGTGGTTGTGCTGCCCACTATCCCGTTTGGCGTCAACACCGGTCAGTTGGATATCACGCTCGACATGAACCTGAATCCGAGCACGCAGCTGGCTATCCTGCGCGACTTAGTGCAGGTGTTGGCCCGGCAGGGCATTCCGAAGCTGGTGGTGCTCAACGGCCACGGCGGCAACGATTTCCGGCAGATTTTACGAGAACTGCAAGCAGAATTCCCGAGTGTGTTTCTCTGCACCCTGAACTGGTTTAAAGCAGCAGACCGCAGTCAGTTTTTCAGTGCTTCCGGCGACCACGCCGACGAGTTAGAAACCAGCGCCATGCTGCACATTGCCCCCGACCTAGTACGTCCGCTGGCGGAAGCCGGCAATGGCGCTGCCCGGCAGTTCCGCATCAAGGCGCTACGGGAATGGGCTTGGGCCCAACGGGAGTGGAGCAAAGTAACGGCCGACACCGGCGTAGGCGACCCAGCAGCAGCTACCGCCGAAAAAGGGGCTGCCTTTTTAGCTACTGTCACGGCCAACATTGGGCAATTTTTGGTGGAGCTAGCCGCCGCCGACCCACAGGATCTGTACGAGTAACCAGTACGCTGCACCCTATGCCACTTCCTGCACGGCGGGTCGGGCGCCCTGCGCCAACAGCCAATGCACAGCAGCGCCCTCATCCGTGAATTGACATAAAGAGCAATTATCGCCTTGATTACGAGGCAAGGGTGGCACGGGTGCGTCCTGGATGGGATAAAGCTGATAGGGCGCTGCTAAGAAAGCAAGGAAGACCACGTCGTGCATGTGCCGCCGTAATGTTGGGTAAAACACATCAGTAAGCCAGTGCACGTCACGGGCGTCCACTTCCAACCGTCGGCGTGAGTCAATTAGCCAGTAGCGACAGTCGCTGCAGTTGGCAGCGTAATGCAGGATGGATTGGTAGCCGGCCCGTAACTCGGGCGAAGAAACCGGACGCGTCCAACGGGCAGTTACGATGCCCAAATCGGAGCGGTAGTTCAGGTCTAAATAATCGAGAGGAGGAAAAGTAGCCATATGGAAACAGAACCGCCTAACGCGGAATGGGTGCCTCCCACTTACGCGTCAACGCCAGTTAACGTTCTGTTACAGACACATTTATATATAAATTCTAATTTATTGAAATGCTACAACTCGCTTCTTAACTGCTCGAATAGCGCGTATGCTTGAGCTTCATCCAGTATGTGGCCTCCTCGTGAAGCTCATCCGCACGCAGCACACAAGCCATTGATTAACAAACAGGTATCTAGCACCTTGTTTACTGACGGGTAACCCTTAGGCAAAGCAGTTTAACTCAGCGACTACGCTCCAGCTCCAGCCACGCTAAGGCTTCGCCTTCATTACCGAAAAACGCAATTACATACGGTTCATTCGCGTAAGCACTAGGCTCCTTATAGCCGGGCCCGTTCACGATGAGCTCCATAAGCATCGGGCTAGTAAGATAGGCTACTGCTAGGCGGCCTCTCAGTTGCTGAGCCATCTGTGGAAAATAGTCGCGTAGCAGCCACTGCGTGATTTGGGGGTCGTTGAGCGTACGGCTGCGAATATCCTGAAGCCACAGCCGACAGCCGCAGGCCAGCGCTTCTCGCGTGAGCAGCAAATACGCTTCAGGCAGTTCGGCTGGCTCTGGCTGATAGCCCCAACGTCCTACCAAGATGTCGAGGTCAGAACGGTGCGTTACGGAGAGAAGTACTTCGGGTAAAGCAGCAGAAGGCATAGTGCAAAGTAAACCGACAAGATAGCCAGACGAGAATATTTTTCCTTTACTTTTTTCGCCTTGCCCGCTGCTCTTTACAAGAAGTGCGCAACTGAGTCCAAAGAAATTTGGGCGCTGTAAACGAGTGAATTGCCTCATTGCCGCTTCCTGACCGGCATCTGCTTTCTTATTGGGAAGCCTATGGCACGGGTGGCGAGTGCAGTTGAGATGATAGTGCAGCCGCACCATGCAAGCCACTCGTTTGGACGCCGCCAGTTATTGGCTGGAATATGCGTAACTAGCAGAATGACAGAAAATTATTTGCAAAGCCTAGGCTTCGAGCCCTTTGCACGCGCCGAAGGAGGCAGCCGCGCTACTGCTGCCCATAGCACTGCCTGGCGCTACCGCCATGCTCACGCCGCACAAGATGGCACCCACCTCTATGCCGAGCACCCGCTGGGCGTAGCCCGTTGCCGCCTCAGCACCTTGCCGGCCCCCCTCGACCAGCACGACGTCCTTCTCGACACCGGTCTTGACGACCGTGCTGCCCTCGAAACAGCTATCAGCGGTTTCTTCACTACCCACGGCGGCATCGGCACACTTATCGCGCCAGCATCCGCCAACGCCTACCGCCCCTACCGCCGCCAGGAGTAGAGTGTCTGTTCCATAACCACTCAATAAAACGCCGCCCCTTGATAAGTCAAGGGGCGGCGTTTTGCTTTAGGTGTTGAGACTTAGCACCCTTTCTTCGTGATACCCATCACGCCATTGTGGTCATAGAGTTGATTAAGCATTCCGGTCCCTGCAGCGCCAGTGGTAATCTCTATCACCCCATTGCGACCTCGGATGCCATATTGCTTCTCTATTGCACCGCTTCCTGTCATCATACTCATTGACTTAACGTCAGATCCAGATAATTGCCTGAACTCTGCTTCTGTAGCTTCTTTGCCGTTAATCAAAATCAAGAACTCTGACAGCTTCATAGTTGTACCAGCATCCTTTTTGGAGTTTTCAAAAAATTCCGCTGGAGATTCCGGGCCATGATCGGACATTCTCACAGATGTATTGAACAGCTTATTAAAGGCTTTTACCCCCGGTGAATTTGCATTGGCTTTGGTGGTGACTACAATAGCGCCTGCGGCGGCCGCCTCTCCAAATAGTTTAAGCGCCTGTTCGTCTTTTATAACACTTACTGCAGCAATAGCCTTGACATCTTGCTCTAACTGCTCCATAGCCTCTCTCGTAGATTTTTCACCATCTATAAAGTAGAGGGCATTTTGCATGGTGTTCTGCGTTGTTTTGGCAGCCGGCTGCACGGCATCTTCCTGATCGGCTTTCGAGCAACTGCCCAAAAGCAAGGCGGCAACCAATGGCGCGACGAGTACATAGCGGGCCATATGGACAGCGGAGGTTTTCTGACTGTTCATCATCTTAATGCGACTTTTGAGGGTGTGAAATGTGAACGGGGTAACAAGCGCCGGGCCCAACGCCAGGGTGCTAAGCCGCACCAAGCTGTATTGATACACTTTGCTATCTACCTGACCAGCGCGCAGAACTGCTTGGTCGGCAATAAATTCCAGGTTTTCCTGCACGGCCCGCAGCAGTAGCCACGCCGCCGGATTGAACCAGCAGAACACGCGTTGCACTTGGCCGAGCAACACATCAATGGTATGCCACTGCTGCACATGCACCTGCTCGTGTTGCAGGATGGCCGGCAACTCAGCGGCTTGGTGCTGCTGGGGGTTGACGTAAATGGTTCGCCAAAAAGAGAACGGCGTGACAGCCTCCGAAATCTGGCGGAAAAGCAGGCTCTCGGTGGGCGTTGAAGCACGGTGCAGCCGTCCCAACGACAGGCCCTGCACCAGCAGCCGCGCACCTAACGCTACCACACCAGCCCAGTACACAATCAATACCCAGCTATAGTAATCGGGGGAGTTGGCTGCGGTGGCAGCCGGGCTTTGCCAACTTGACTGCCAGACGATTAACTCGCTGCTTAGGTCCACGGGGCGGGGCCATAGGGCTGCTACATCTACTAGGGGGTAGAGCGCCGAGAACAGAATGGCACCGAGCAGGTACCAGCGGTTCAGGGTATGGAAAGTGAGGCGGCGCAGCAGCGCGTAGTACACGGCCACGAAGAGCAGCAACGCCCCGTTCACCTTCAGCAAATACACGAGCAGGTCCGGCATCATGGCTTAGGCTTTTGGTTTTCTATCATGTCGAGGATTTCCTTCAACTCTTCGGCGCTGATGTTCTGCTCCTGCGCGAAAAACGAGACCAGGTCTTTGTAGGAGTTGCGGAAGTAGTTGCCCACCAAAGACTGCATGGACTGTTTGCGGTACTCCTCGGCGGCAATAGCAGGCGTGAAGCGGTAGGTGTTACCGAGCTTTTCGCTGTGGAGGTAGTTTTTACGCTCTAGGTTGCGGATGGTGGAGGCCAAGGTGGTGTAAGGCGGCCGCGGTTCGGGCAGTTGCTCTAGCACCTCCTTGATAAAGCCGCCGTTGAGTTGCCACAACACCTGCATGGCTTCTTCTTCGGGTCCGGTGAGTCGTTCCATGGTTTCTACGATGTTTTCGTAATACTACGAATATTTCGTAGAAAAGGATTAAACTCTTTGAATTTATTTTACACACCACCTCGTCGTAGCGTTTGTTGACCGCCACAGCTGTTTGCTAGCGCCACGCCGGAACCCATCCGCAATCGACAATAGGCAGCCTGATGCGGTTGTTATCCGTAGGAAAGGCTATACCCAGATCCATATGACCAAGACTGTCTTTATTGCATCCGCTGAACCCCATAGCGGCAAGTCATTGATTGCGTTAGGCTTAGTGGATATGCTCCTCGGCAAGGCCCAGAAGATCGGCTACTTCAAGCCCATCATCAACGCCACGGAGAGCAAGAAGAAGGACGTGCACATCGACACAGTGCTCAGCTACTTCAACCTCCCGATAACCTACGAGGAAACCTACGCTTACACCCGGCCCCAGGCCATGCGCCTGATGGAAGCCGACCGCCAGGGCGACATCATTGATACCGTTATCCACAAGTTCAAGACGCAAGAAGACCGCTACGACTTCACGGTGGTAGAAGGCAGCGACTTTGTGGGCGAAGGCACGGCATTCGAATTCGACGCTAACCTTTCCATTGCCAAAAACCTCGGCGCGCCGGTTATCATGGTGATATCGGGAGCCGGCAAAACCACGGCGCAGTTAGTGAACACAGCCCTTACGGTGTGGCGCAACGTGGAAGCCCGCGAGGTGCAGATGCTCGCCCTGATTGCCAATAAAATAAACCCGGAGCAGGTGGAAGACGTGCGCGGCTTGCTACGCGCGCAGCTACCCGAGGAAATCATTCTGACGGTAATTCCGGCCGATAAAGACTTGCAAAACCCGTCGATGAAGGAGATTCAGGAGCAGTTGGGTGGCAAGCTCTTGTTTGGGGAGCAGCACCTAACCAACCAGGTCGACCACTTCATTACGGGGGCCATGCAGGTGCCCAATTTCCTGACCCGCATTGCCGAAAACGTGCTGATTGTAACGCCCGGCGACCGGGCCGACATCTTGCTGATTGCGCTGCAAGCCAATGCCTCGGCCAACTACCCGCGGGTGGCCGGACTGGTGCTCACGGGTGGCCTGGAGCCCGACCCGCCCATTCTGCGGCTCATCGAGGGTCTGCAAACGGTGGTACCTGTTCTGGCCGTGCAAACCGGTACCTTCCTGACTACCACCACCATCGGGGCCATTCAGTCGCGCATCACGCCCGACAACCCCAAGAAGATTCGGCTAGCCATCGACACGTTTAATCGGTACGTGGACGTGGCGGCGTTGCAGGAGCGCATTGTGACCTTCGAGCCGGAGGGCCTTACGCCGCACATGTTCCAATACCGGCTGCTGCAATGGGCCAAAAGCCAGCGCAAGCACATTGTACTACCCGAAGGCGACGACGACCGGATTCTGCGGGCGGCGGCCCGGCTGCTCAGCGAAGATGTAGTGGACCTGACCATCCTTGGTGACCCTACCGCTATTGCGGCCTCTGTGAAGCGCCTCGGCCTGAACCTGGATCTGAACCGCGTGCAGCTTATCGACCCAGCCCACGCCGAGCACTACGACAACTACGTGGAGACGCTCTATGAGCTGCGCAAAACCAAGAACGTGAACTACGACATGGCCCGCGACATGATGCGCGACGTGTCGTACTTCGGGAGCATGATGGTGTACAAGGGCCACGCCGACGGCATGGTGTCAGGGGCGGTGCACACCACGCAGCACACCATTCGGCCGGCCTTGCAATTCATCAAAACCAAGCCGGGCGTGTCGGTGGTGTCGTCGGTGTTCTTTATGTGCTTGCCCGACCGGGTGGCGGTGTTCGGCGACTGCGCCGTGAACCCCAACCCAACGGCCGAGCAGCTCGCTGAAATTGCGGCTTCGTCGGCGGAAAGCAGCCAGCGGTTTGGCATCGAACCGCGCATTGCCATGCTCTCGTACTCGTCGGGCACGTCGGGCGAAGGCGCTGACGTAGAGAAGGTTAGACAGGCCACACAAATCGTGAAGCAGAGCCACCCTGAACTCAAAGTGGAAGGCCCAATTCAGTACGATGCCGCTGTTGACCCCATGGTAGGCCGGCAGAAACTACCCGGTTCGGAAGTGGCCGGCCAAGCCAGTGTGCTCATCTTCCCCGACCTGAACACCGGCAACAATACCTACAAAGCCGTGCAGCGCGAAACTGGCGCACTGGCAATTGGCCCGGTCTTGCAAGGCCTCAACAAACCTGTCAACGACCTAAGCCGCGGCTGCACCGTGGAAGATATCTTCAACACCGTCATCATCACCGCTATTCAAAGCCAGGGCTAGACTGACGCCCAACAAAGACCGTCATGCCAAGCCGAAGCACTTCACATATTGGTTTGCCAAAGTAACTGTCTTGCTGAGCGCAGCCGAAGCATCTTGGCAGTGTGGTAAATCCTAACGCTTGCCCTACGATTCGAGCGAGATGCTTCGACAAGCTCAGCATGACAGTAGTATTACAACGTCAGCACACCCAATACTTTGGCCCACTCAAACAGGACAGCCACACAGTTGAATAGTAGTCTTACTCTCTCCTCATGAATCTACTCGTCCTCAATTCCGGTAGCAGTTCTATCAAGTATCAGTTCTTTCGGTGGCCTACGGAAACGCCGGCTTGCAGCGGCTTAGTGGAGCGCATCGGGCTCGACAATGCCGTGGTGACGCACAAGGTGCTGACCGGCGAGCAGGAAACCACTACCGTGCTGAGCGTGGAGCTACCCGACCACGAGGCGGGTTTGCGCGAAGTGGCCCGGCTACTGGCCGATCCGCAGCTTGGTGTGCTACAAGACCCCGGCGAGGTAGAAGCGGTGGGGCACCGCGTGGTACACGGCGGGGAGGAGTTTGCCGCTACGGTGCTTATCATCCCGGCCGTGAAAGAAGCTATCCGTCAATTGTTTCCGCTGGCCCCGCTGCACAATCCGGCCAACTACCGGGGCATAGAAGTAGCCGAGAAGACGTTTCCGCACGCTAAACAAGTGGCAGTGTTCGACACGGCGTTTCACCAGACCATGCCCGAGCAAGCCTACCGCTACGCCATCCCGACAGAGCTGTATGCCGAGCAAGGCATTCGGGTGTACGGGTTTCACGGCACCAGCCACAAGTACGTAACCGAACAAGCGGCGCAATACCTCGGCAGCCCCAATGCGCGCTTAGTAAGCGTGCACTTAGGCAACGGCTGTAGCATTACGGCCGTGCGCGGCGGCGAATCGGTGGATACGAGTATGGGCTTCGGGCCGCTGGCAGGCCTGGTAATGGGCACCCGCTCCGGCGACATCGACCCGTCGGTGGTGTTTCACCTTATCAGCCAACTAAGCTACACGCCCGAGCAAGTAAGCGCCCTGCTCAACAAGCAAAGCGGCATGCTAGCCCTCACCGGCCTGAGTGACATGCGCGACATAACCGCCGCCATAGAAGCTGGCGACGCCAACGCCCGCCTCGCTTACAACCTCTACGCCTACCGCATCAAGAAGTACATCGGTGCCTACGCCGCTGCTCTCAACGGCCTCGACGCCATCATCTTCACGGCCGGCGTCGGCGAAAACGATGCCCTTGTGCGCAAGCTAGTCTGCCAGAACATGGACTACTTAGGAGTCCGCCTTGACGAGGAGAAGAACGCTGAGCGGGCGAAAGGGCTCCGAGAAATCAGCCAGCACAACAGCCCCGTGAAAGTGCTGATAGTGCCTACGAATGAGGAGCTGGAAATTGCCCGCCAGTGCGTGGAGTTGCTGGAGGCTAGTTGAGTGATTTACTGTCTTAATCCAGTCGAGAAAATCAGTCAGCCTCACTGCTAAAGACCTCCGGGAAAGCTGTTCCTATACTCTGTCATCCTGAGCTTGCGAAGGACCTTATTACGTCAGCGCAGGTCAAGTTCTAGCAACTTGTTCAAGTGTTATAAGGTCCTTCGCAAGCTCAGGATGACAGAGGTATGGAATTTATAGCTAGCTTCTTATCATACTAAAAAGGCGACCCGCGCAATGCAGGTCGCCTTTTTAGTAATTCAATAATCAGCAGTTCAGAAATCAGCTTCTACCAAATCTTGGCCCGCTGGTTTTCAGCGCGGACCATCTTGGCGTCTTCCTTGCAGCCGAAGGCTTCGTAGAACTCGGGCATGTTCATGAGCGGGCCGTTGGTACGGTACTGCGAGGGAGAGTGAGGGTCGGTTAGCACTTGCTGGCGCAGCGCCTCAGGACGGGCGCTAGTGCGCCAGATCTGCGCCCAACCGAGGAAGAAGCGCTGCTCGGGCTTGAGGCCGTCGTAGTTAGGGCGCGGGCCAGTGCCGTACTTTTTGGTGAGCTGCTTTTGCAGCGCCGAGTAAGCCAGGGCCAAACCACCGAAGTCGGCCAGGTTTTCACCCATGGTCAGCTTCCCGTTTACAAACACCGAATCAAGCGGCTGGAATGCGGAATACTGGGCCCCGACCATGTCGGCGCGCTTCGTGAACTCCGTGGCATCTTCCTTGGTCCACCAGTCGCGCAAGTTGCCTTCGGCGTCCGACTGCCGGCCTTGGTCGTCGAAGCCGTGGGTGATTTCGTGGCCAATTACGGCACCCATGCCGCCGTAGTTCACGGCATCGTCGGCCTTAGGGTCGAAGAACGGGGGCTGCATGATACCCGCCGGGAACACAATTTCGTTGAGCGAAGAGTTGTAGTAGGCGTTTACTGTGGGCGGCGTCATGCCCCACACCGTCCGGTCGACGGGCTTGCCGTAGCGGCTTAGCCGGTCGTTAGACTCCCATTCCCGCGCTGCAATTACGTTTTTCAGGTACGATTCGCGCGTGATAGTCAGTGCCGAATAGTCTTTCCACTTGTCGGGATACCCGATTTTGACGTTGAACGAATTCAGCTTTTTAAGGGCTTCTTTCTTGGTAACGTCACTCATCCAGGAAAGCTGCTGGATATGCTCCCCCATGGCTTCCTTGATATTGCCCACCATCTCCAGGGCTTTGGCCTTGGTTTCGGGGGTAAAAGCTTTTTCCACGTACAGTTGGCCGAAGGCTTCGCCCAACGCCGCATCAGTAGCCAGGTTCATGCGCTTCCAGCGGGGCTGCTGCTGCTTGGCGCCGCTCAGCACCTGCGTGAAACGAAACTCCTCATCGACGTAGGCCTTCGGTAGGGCCGACGCCATGGAGCCAACGAGGTGGGCACGCAGGTAAGTCTTCCAATCGGCAATGGGCTCTTGCTTGAGCGCGGCGTTAGCTTCCTTGAAGAAATCAGGCTGGCCCACAATCACTTCCTTGGCCGACGCCAGTCCCAGCTGCGGAAGCATGGCCGTAAGACCGAGGTTAGGGAACTGCGTATTGGCCTCCGCCACGGTCATTTTGTTGTAGTTGGCGTACGGGTCGCGGAGGGCAACCCGTTCTTTGCTGGCTTTCGCCAGCCGAGTTTCTAGGCGTACTACCGTTTCGGCGCCTTTCTTGGCCGTGGCCTCGTTGTCGCCGAGCAGCTTGAAGAGGTTGGTCAGGTAGGTGACGTAGGCCGCCCGAACGGCCTTAGAGCGGGCGTCATCCTTGAGGTAATAGTCCCGGTCGGGCATGGTGATGCCGCCTTGCGAGATGTAGAGTGCGTACTCCGTGCTCTTCTTGCGGTCTTGGTTGACGCCCAAGCCAAACACCGAGCGAGTTTGCAGCTTTTGCTGGCGCACCAAGGCGTTTTGCAAGCTTTTCAAATCTTTCACGGCCTGAATACGAGCCAGCTCGGGCTGCAAGTATTTCAAACCAGCCTTTTCAATGGCTACCGAGTCCATGGCGGACGCATAGAAGTCGCCGACCTTTTGGACGTTGGAGCCTTTAGGGGCTGACGTGTTGGCCGCGGCTTCTTGCAGAATGCTGCGCAGGGCGGCGTTGTTCTGGTCGCGGAGGATGTTGAACGAGCCCCACGACGTTTGGGCAGCCGGAATAGGCGTGTTCTTCAACCACGTGCCGCCTGCATAATGGAAAAAGTCGTCGCAGGGAGAAACCGATAGGTCCCGACCGGCTAGGTCGAGCCCAACCCCGGGCACGGCGGGTGCGGCGGCAGCGGTTTCGGTGGTGGCGGTGGCAGAGGCCGGCGCAGCATCAGCGCGGTCTGGAGCGGTAGTGGAGGTGGAAGAGGCGCAACCAGCTAATGCAAAGCCAGCGGCTGTGCCGAGCATGAGAAGTAAGTTTCTGTTCGAAATCATAGAGTGGAAAAAGGGTTTGGGAATTTGTTACTGTTACTAGGGAGCTGCCCCTCTTGCTGTAGCGTTTGCTGGCAAGAGGTTTCACTAGATCAAAATTAAGCTGGGTTAGGTTCCTTCTTTAGATGACAGGCATCCTGCGCAAGTATCTGTAAAACCACAGCTTACAAGTAGAATCATCTACCAAATCTTGGCCCGGTCGCTTTCTGTGCGGACCATCTTCTGGCCTTCTTTGCAGCCAAAGGCTTCGTAGAACTGGGGCATGTTCATGAGTGGCCCAATGGTGCGGTACTGGCCGGGCGAGTGCGGGTCGGTGAGGATTTGCTGGCGCAGGGCTTCGGGCCGAATGTTCTGGCGGCGCAGCTGGGCCCAGCTCAAAAAGAAGCGCTGCTCGGGTGTAAAACCGTCGATGACGGGGCGGGGCTTGTCGCCGTACTGTTTCTGGAGCTGCTTCTGGAGCGCGCCGTACACGATGGTGAGGCCCGCGAAGTCGGCCAGGTTTTCGCCCATCGTGAGCTTACCGTTGACGTGGACGGAGTCGAGGGGCGAGAAGGCATCATACTGGCGGCCCACCACGGCGGCACGCTTCGTGAATTCGGTGGCGTCGGTAGGCGTCCACCAGTCGCGGAGGTTGCCTTGCGAATCGTATTGGCGGCCTTGGTCGTCGAAGCCGTGCGTCATTTCGTGGCCCATCACGCCGCCAATGGCACCGTAGTTCACGGCGTCGTCGGCATTGGGGTCGAAGAACGGGGGTTGCAAGTAGCCAGCCGGAAACACGATTTCGTTCATCGGCGGGCTGTAGTAGGCATTGATGGTGGGCGGCGTCATGCTCCACTCGTTGCGGTCAATGGGGCCGCCGTACTTCTTCACGTTTTGGGTGTAGTTCCACTGCCGGGCCGCCAACACGTTTTTCAGGTACGATTCACGCGAAATGGTGAGTGCCGAATAGTCTTTCCACACATCAGGGTAACCGATTTTTACGCGCAGGGCGTTCAGCTTTTTTAGGGCTTCCGCTTTGGTGGCGTCGCTCATCCAGGTGTTGGTTTGGATGTGCTCGGTCATGGAGGCCCGAACGTTGGCTACCATTTCCAGTGCCTTCTGCTTGGCCGCTGGCGGAAACGCCTTGTCTACGTAGAGTTGCCCGAACGCCTCGCCGAGCGTAGCATCAGTGGCGGCCAGCATGCGCTTCCAACGCACCGGCTGCTGCTTGGTGCCGCTTTGTACCTGCTGGAACCGGAACGCTTCGTCGCTGTAGGCCTTGGGCAGTGCCGACGGCACCGAGCTAACCAGTTGCCAGGTTAGGTAGGTTTTGCTGTCAGCCAGCGGCGTGGCTTTCATCACGGTGCTTAGTTCTTGGAAGAAGGCCGGCTGCCCTACAATTACTTCCTTGGCCGCGCCTAACCCGTTGGCCGCCAGCAACACCGACAGCCCCACGTTGGGATACTGGCGCTGGAAGTCGGCCACGGTCATCTTGTTGTAGTTGGCTTGCGGGTCGCGCAGTTCCACGCGGGTTTTGCTGGCTTCGGCCAACTTCTTTTCCAGCGCCAACACCGCTTGGGCTTTCTGCTTGGCGGTGGCCTCCGAGTCGCCCATCAACCGGAAGGTATTGGTCATGTAGGTGACGTAGGCCGTCCGGATGGCGGTGGAGCGGGCATCGTCCTTGAGGTAGTAGTCCCGGTCAGGCATGCCGAGGCCCCCCTGGTTGAGGTTGACGGCGTACACGGAGCTGTTCTTCCGGTCGGGGCTGACGCCGGCCCGGAAGAAGGCACCAGTCCCGAGCATCTGCTGGCGGGCCAAGCTGGCGTGCAGGCTCTTCTGGTCGTTGATGGCCGCAATGCGCTTCAGCTCTGGCTGCAAAAAGGTTAGGCCAGCCTTTTCTAAAGCTACTGAATCCATACCGGACGCATAGAAGTCACCGACCTTTTGGAGGTTGGAGCCCTTGGTAGCCGACGTGTTGGCCGCGGCTTCTTCCAGGATCTGACGCAGCAGGGCCTGAGTCCGGTCGCCGAGCAGGTTGCGGGGTCCCCAACTAGAGGCGTAGGACGGCACAGGGTTGGCCTTCAACCAATTGCCACCCGAATACTGAAAAAAATCGTCGCAGGGCGATACAGAGGAGTCGATGTCGGCGGGATTGATGCCAACTCCTTTTATAGAGGGAACAGCAGTTGCCGTAGCGGTGGTGGAAGTAGTGGCCGGGGCCGTGGATGCCGTGGGAGCCGTGGGAGCCGTGGTTTTGCCGGTGGCACAGCCCGCCAAGGCAATAACGGAGGCGGCCGTCAGGGTACGTAGGTAGTACTGGTTTCGCATCAAGAAGTGAATCGGTGGAGAAGAAGGGAGCGGCTTAAGAGGGCAGTTTGGCAGCAAGATAAAGCGTGCAGAAAACCTGTTCTTCATCTTGCCTTAACGGCAAGGACACACGGTAGGAGCGTAGCGTTGCGGCGCTAGTGCTATTTCAGGTGCTAATCTTTATTGGAAACAGATAAACATCTTTGTGCCAAGTAGGCAGTCGCGCTTCCTGCTCTCATTGCCATCCTCCTTACCCTACCCTTATGAACAAAGCTCTTCTCTTGCTACTGCTGTGGTGCGGTGTCGTGAGTTGCTTCGCCCAATCGGCGCAGTCGCCGCAACGCTTCTTCCCCAAGGAAAAGCTCACGCAGATTGGCGTGTACTACTACCCCGAGCACTGGGACGAAAGCCAGTGGGACCGGGACATCAAAAAGATAGCCGACTTGGGGTTCGAGTACATCCACGTGGGTGAATTTGCCTGGGCGTTTATGGAGCCCAAAGAAGGCAAATACGATTTTCGGTGGCTCGATAAGGTGGTGGACCTGGCCGACAAAAACAAGATGCGCGTCATCATGTGCACCCCCACGCCCACGCCCCCGGTCTGGCTCACGCAGAAGCACCCCGAGATATTTCAGCGCAACAGCGAAGGCCAAGCGGCTGAGCACGGCTCGCGCAACAACTACTCCACTTCCAGCGACATATACCGCAAGTACACCGAGCAAATTGTGACGGAGCTCGGCAAGCGCTACGGCAAAGACAAGCGCATCATGGGCTGGCAGCTCGACAACGAACCCGCCCGCGGCGTAGACTTTAGTCCGGCCGCCCAACAGAAATTTCGGGAGTGGCTCAAGAAAAAGTACGGCACCATTGAGGCACTGAACAAAGCGTGGGGCGCGGCCTTCTGGAGCGTGATGTACAACGACTTCGACCAAATCAACATCCCGAACCAGCGCCTACTCTACGGCCCGAGCCCCCACGCGGTGCTGGATTCCAAGCGCTTCGTAGCCGACCAGATGGCGGGCTTCCTGGACTTCCAGGCGGCTACGCTACGCAAGCACCTGTCGCCGGATCAGTGGATTATGACCAACTACATGGTGATGGAAAACGCGCCCGGCTTCGACCCCACCCGCACCAAGAACTTGGACTTCACCTGCTACACCAAGTACCCCGTGCACGGCGCCGACGAAATGCTTGGCGACAAAGGGTTTCGGGTCGGCTCGATGTCGGGCTTAGCCTTTCTCAACGACTACCACCACGCCCTCAACAAAGGGGTATTTGGGGTGATGGAATTGCAGCCAGGCCAAGTGAACTGGGGCGCCATCAACCCGCAGCCCGAGCCGGGTTCGGTGCGCATGTGGCTGTGGCACACCTTTGCCGGCGGCACCGCCCTCAACTGCACCTACCGCTTCCGCCAGCCCCTCTACGGCTCCGAGATGTACCACTACGGCATTGTGGGTTCCGACGGCGTGACGACTACACCCGGCGGGCTGGAATTTGCCAAGTACATCACGGAAGTGAAAGCGCTGCGCAAGCAGTACAAGCCCGCCGCTACCCCACCCGCCGAGTTTACTACCCGACGCACGGCCATTCTGACCAGCATGGACAACCTCTGGGACCAGGATATCCAGAAGCAAACCACGCAGTGGGACCCGTTCGGGCACCAGATGAAGTACTTCCTAGCCGCCAAAGCCCTCGGCGCACCCGTTGATTTCGTGTCGGAGCAGATGGATTGGAGTGCTTATAAAATGCTGGTGGTGCCGGCGTATCAGTTGGTTGATGAAGCCCTGATTGCCAAGCTGCAAGCCTACGCCAACAACGGCGGCCAACTGGTAGTAACGTGCCGCACCGGCCAGAAAGACCGGGACAGCCACCTGTGGCAGGCCACCTGGGCGGCCCCCATCTACAAGCTAATCGGGGCCCAAGTACAATTCTTTGATATGATGATGCCCGACACCGACGGGCAAGTGAGCTTCGCGGGCAAAAACTACCGCTGGAACAATTGGGGCGACGTACTCAAGCCCCTGGCGGGCACCCAAACCCTGGGTACCTACGCCAACCAGTACTACGCCGGTCAAGCGGCCGTCACGCAGGTTAAGCAAGGCAAAGGCACCGTCACCTACATCGGCGTCGATACCGATGGTGGGGAGCTGGAAAAGAATGTTCTGCGCTCGGTGTACCAGCAAGCTGGTATCAAGACGGCCGACTACCCGGCTGGTGTAAACGTGGAGTATCGCGACGGTTTCTGGGTGGCTGTCAACTATTCCTCGAAGCCGTATACGCTGCCCCTGCCGGCTAGCAGCAAAATCGTGATAGGCGAGAAAGTATTGCCTTGCCCCGGCGTCACAGTCTGGACCGACAAGTAGATGCACACCGGCCCTCTGTAAGCACCGGGCATATAACAGTAGCGCCCTACAGTGAATCACGCTAAGCAGAAGGCATGACCATCGTAGGGCGCTACTGCGTTACTAGGACTTGCAAGCCCTAACCCTGCATCAGGTTTTGGAGTTTACCAACCTACTGAACTAGCCACCTCAACCCGCTTTCATGCGCACCATCAAGCAGCAGCACCAAGCCGTCAGCTCGCCCATAGCCGACTTGGTTACGTACCGGGCGTTGCCCACCAATTCGGTGGACCACCTCGACCCGTTCTTGTTTTTGAACCACCACGGCCCGCAGGTGTACCGGCCCAACAACCGGGGTCTTCCTTTCGGGCCGCACCCCCACCGCGGCTTCGAGACGGTGACCTTTATCCTGGAGGGCGACATCATGCACCAGGACACGGGCGGACACCAAAGCATCATCGGGGCGGGCGGCATCCAGTGGATGACGGCTGGCAGCGGCCTGATTCATGCGGAAGTATCGTCGCCGGAGTTTAAGCGCACCGGTGGGCCGCTGGAGATTTTGCAGCTCTGGGTGAACCTACCCGCCAAAGATAAGATGACGGCACCCGCGTACACCGGCTTGCAAGAACCTGAAATCCCGACCGTTACGCTAGACGAAGGCCGCGTAAACATCCATGCCGTATCGGGAGAGTGGGCTGGCACTGCGGGCGCCATGCAGCCGCTCACCGACATTCAGCTCGCCACCATCAACTTCCAGGCGGGCGGTAAATTGCAGCTACCCATTCCCGCCGAACGCACCATCTTCTTCTACACCATTCGGGGCAAGCTGCGCGTGAACGGACAGGAAACCGAAGCCCTTCGCCTCACCGAGTTCAACTACGACGGCGACGAACTGCACATCGAAGCACTATCCGACGCGGTGCTGCTGCTCGGCCACGCGTTGCCGTTCCAGGAGCCTATTGTGGCGGCTGGTCCCTTCGTGATGAACAGCGAAAATGAAATCCGCCAAGCCTACCAGGATTACCAGGCCGGCAAGTTCGGCCGCTGGCAATAGGTGAAGTAGCGAAGATATAAATCAACAAAAAGGGTTGTCATCCTGAGCTTGCGAAGGACCTTACGACAGTAGCACGAGCCGTTGTTACGGCTATCGTTCAAGTGTTATAAAGTCCTTCGCAAGCTCAGGATGACAACCCTTTTGTGGCATTCACCACCTTAATAATCTATTACTTATCTTCTTGGTTGGGCGCGCTCGTATTGAACGGGCCACGTCACCTCGGCCCCCAACTCATGAGCGGCGTGCAACGGGAAATACGGGTCACGCAGCAGTTCGCGGGCAAGCAGCACCAAATCAGCTTGGCCTTTGGCAACAATTTCCTCGGCTTGCGCGGCGGTGGTAATCATGCCCACGGCGCCGGTGGGCACGCCGGTTTCCTCCCGAACGCGGGTAGCAAAGGGCACTTGGTAGCCCGGGCCAACGGGGATGTCGGCTTTGGGTACGTTGCCACCAGTGGAGCAGTCGATTAAGTCAACACCCCGCTCTTTGAGTTGGTGGGCCAGGGCAATAGAATCGTCGATGGTCCAGCCGCCTTCGGTCCAGTCGGTAGCCGAGATGCGCACCAAGAGCGGCAGATGGTCGGGCAGAGCGGCGCGGGTGTCTTCGGTTACTTCCAGCAACAAGCGGCAGCGGTTCTCGAACGAGCCGCCGTATTCGTCGGTGCGGTGGTTGCTAAGCGGCGACAGGAACTCGTGAAACAAGTAGCCGTGGGCAGCGTGCAGCTCAATTACTTGGAAACCAGCTTGCAACGACCGTTGCGTGGCGGCCCGAAAATCAGCTCGCACCTTCTCGATGCCCGCTTTATCAAGCTCTAGCGGAGCTGGCTCGGCGCTCGTAAAGGGTTCGGCGCTAGGCGCTACCGTCAGCCAGCCACCGTCAGACTCGGGCACTACCGTACCTCCTTTCCAGGGACTAGCATGGCTGGCTTTGCGGCCCGCGTGGGCAAGTTGGATGCCAGCTACAGAACCCTGGCTAGCAATAAAATCGGTGATGCGGCGCAGGCCGGCAATGTGGTCGTCCTTCCAGATGCCAAGGTCGTCGGGGGTGATGCGGCCCTCGGGCGAAACGGCCGCGGCTTCACTTATTATCAGGCCGGCGCCACCCACGGCGCGGCTGCCGAGGTGCACAAGGTGCCAGTCGTTGGCGAAGCCGTCCTGGCTGCTGTATTCGCACATCGGCGACACAGTAATGCGGTTGCGAAACGTAACGCCACGCAACGTAAAAGGCGTAAAAAGAGCGGAAACAGACATATGTGCAGACTGAAAATGCGAATGAAATAGTCTGCATTAACTGTTCCGAACGCGCAAGGTTTTGCTTATTTCAAGCCTAACATAGCTTGATGCCGAGCTCTCTGACACCAACACAACTGATACTTAACGGGCTACTACCCGTTTGCGCGCCCCGTTCCGGTGCCCCCTGTGGGCTTCGATTTTTTCTGCTCGGTCTTGGGCTTGCTGGTCTTTAACTCAGGTTTCTGCTTGGTGGCTTTTCGAGAAGAAGCCTCTACATCCAACGTTACGGGGCGCACAGGGGTGCGCGGTTGCATGTCGGCCGGTAGAGGAGGCGTGGCCGGGGGAGGCATAACGGGGGTTCCTTGCGCCTGCGCAGCAGAGGCAATACCTAACCAACAACCGAGTACAACCAAGGAAAACAGCAGCTTTTTCATGGACGGGGAATTTAATTAAGTGTAGCGCCTACCCTTCCACTAACAGCAAGAAAGGCAACTCAGCTAAGAGCATAGCAAAGACTCTATAGCTGCTAGCCTGTTGCATCAATTGCTCGATTTTATATTATCTCAATCCTGATTATCAAGTAAATAAAGGAGCCGTAAGGTCAATTGCCAGTACTGCCTGCACAGCAACTTACAGCTGACCTTTGCTACCTCAACACTTACAAGTTGGTAGTGCACCGAACTGGGTACATTAGAGAATTCCCACATTAAATATTTTTAATTCTATGTATCTCTGTTGCTATCTTACTCCCGGTTCGTGCCTGACTCTGCTCCTCATGTTTGCTTTTTCCAGCGAAGTGCATCACATCATGACGGAAGCTGGCTGGTTTCCGGGGCGCAACGTCGATACGCAGTTGTATCGGCAGCAGGCTAGCCGATTGCAGTTACCCTGGCTGCCGGCCGCCGACAAGTTTCTGCGGGAATTCGGTGGCCTTTCATGCTATTTCACTCGCCACGACCATAGCACTAGTCAGGCTTTTTTCGAGGTAGAAAGAGGCGCCGCATTTCCTGATTTGCCACACCTGCTGCACGAGTACAGTCCGCGCGTCCCGCACCAGGCGTTGAGTGTAGTGGGCTTAGCTTATTCGGACCCGTTGTGCTTGCTTATGGACCAGCAAGGTGCCCTTTACGGTGCCTTCGCCGGCGGATTTTACTTCATTGCTCAAGAAGGTGCAGCTGGTATAGAATCTATTCTGTTGGATTGGCCTTTCAGAGAGATTCCGCCCTTGTTCGCCAACGAAAGGTAGTGGCGCTTGTTGT
The DNA here is from genome assembly GCF_029433095.1 of Hymenobacter sp. YC55. Taxonomy (GTDB): domain Bacteria; phylum Bacteroidota; class Bacteroidia; order Cytophagales; family Hymenobacteraceae; genus Hymenobacter. Next base: position 246,638 of record NZ_JARNTX010000002.1, on the reverse strand, counting down.
TGGCTGTATGCTAGCTGGCTGAGCGCCTTGCGTGGGCCGTTTAGTCGTAATTCCGTCAGTGGGTTAGCTAGTAACGGCACGCCTTACCTGCTACCTAGCCGGCTAGTACGCGTATATTCCGGCATGATTCCGCTCATTCATCAAACACCCCGGCTCACGCTGCTAGCGGCCAGCCGGGCTCTTCTTACCGCTGAACTACACAAACCGCGCTATTTCCCCGTCCTGCTCGGCGCGGCCCTACCTACCGACTGGCCACCCGGCGAGTACGACGAGGACGCCATGCGCTTTTTCCTCGACCAACTCACGGCCGGGGGCCGCACCGCCGCTGGCTGGTACGGCTGGTACGCCATCCGCAAAGCCACCCCTACCTCACCCAAAACGCTTGTTGGTGCCGGTGGCTTCATGGGCCCACCTGATGCCAGCGGAACTGCCGAAATCGGCTACTCCATAGCCGCCGATTGGCGCGGCCAAGGCCTAGCCACCGAACTGGTAACCGGCCTGATCGAGCAGGCGGAGCGTACGGGCATGGTGCGCCGTCTAGTAGCCCACACCCTCCCCGACAATCCGGCTTCGCAGCAGGTGTTACTCGGCAACGGTTTCCAGGCCATGGGACTTGATGCAGAAGGCCGTATGCGCTTCGAGCGAATCGTGGAGCCCGTCGTATTACCACTGTTATAGCCTATTAGCTTACCCTAAAATTCTGAGTAGGAGTGCAAGTAGAATCTGAACATGGTGATGCCAGCTTCTCAATTGCCTTCCGTTACAGTAGTTTCCTGTGCTCCACTCGTAATGCTCTCTGATGTACTTATCCGGGTGTGCTCCATCATCATATCCACAGCATTACTTCCCTCTATTAATTTAGCCTGCTGACGCGCTAGTTCTGTTACTAGTGCCACTTGAGCAGGCTCTTGGGATTTGCTAGGATCAAGTTGATCTAGCGCCTGTTGAATAGCTTCACTCTGCTGTATCAGTCGCTGTAGTCCCATTCTGGCAATATTGCCTTGCTCTCCAGATTTAGCAATCTGTTGCTGTTTAGCGAGTAATTGTTGGTGTTCTTGCCGAATATATGCAATCCGTGGATCTACCTTGGTGGCAAAGCCACACGATTCTAAACAAAGCAGGACAGCAAGAAAGAGAACAGGTTTCATAAAAAGACAGCAAAGTGTAAATAAAATAAGTTTGGGATCGATGCGCAGACAAAAAGTCAAATAAGTATTTGATTACAAGACAACAACTCTGTTACCAGTTATCCTACTGATTTGACAGACAGGTAGCATCTTGATGAAACTATAGCGTCACGCAATCATAGTGGGATATAAGATCTAGTAAGTGAAGCTTAAGGTAAGACATACTTAGTAGATTAATATTTAACAAGGTATTATTGAACAGTACACTTACTACCTATTTTTCACCTAGTGGCTTTGGCTTTTGGGCGCTCTTCCTTCGAGGATGGGTATTGCGGATCAAGCTGTACGAGGGTGTCGTGCAGTGTTTTGGCCACGGCGTAGGCTTTGTACCAGTTTTGGTCGGCAGGTATTAGTTGCCAAGGGCAGCTGCTTGGATTGCAGTGCTCGAATACGTCTTCATACACGGCTCGGTATTCAGGCCACTGCTTGGCTTTGTCTTCGTCACCAGCTTCGTATTTCCAGCGTTTTTCGGGGTCGGTCACACGTTCAAGCAGCCGTTCCCGCTGCTCCTTCTCCGATACATGCAGGTAAAACTTAAGTATTGTGGTGCCGGCTTGCTGTAAAAGCTTCTCGAAGTTATTGATGGCTACAAACCGACGCCGCGCATCTTCGGGGGTTATTAAACCCTGCACCCTGGTCACTAGCACATCTTCGTAGTGGGAGCGGTTGAACACATGAATCATGCCTTTAGGCGGCACTTGCTGATGCACGCGCCACAGGAAGTCATGGGACAGTTCTAGTTCGGTGGGTTCCTTAAACGAATGCACCCGTACACCTTGCGGATTGAGGCCACTAAATACCCGCCGGATCAGGCCGTCTTTGCCGCTGGCATCCATTCCCTGCAACACGACCAAAACGCTGCGTGTGTTCTCGGCATATAGGCGGTCCTGCAATGCAATCAATTCTTGCTTGATGCTCTTCATCTGCCGGAGGGTGGCAGTTTTGTGGAATTCGGCGGGGGCGTGGCTGGGCAGTTTGGCTAGGTTGAAGGCGTCAGCAGTTTTCATGGACAAAGGCAGAGGATATGAGCGAGATTACCTTTCAACGTAGCTTGACGCACGAAAGGTGGCTATAACTCAACTACTGCTTCTGCATACAACGTGAAATAGGCCGCTTAATCGTACCTGAGCGTCCTTAAAAGACCTTTACGAATGGCCTGACAAACCCGCCTAAGGTGTCTGCTCGCTCGCGAAAACACTTCTTTTTATCCGACACAATGGCCGATATACCCTAATTATCGGGCTTTAACACCTGCCTTTCTGTCCGAAACAGGTGCCTTACCTTACCCCCTCATTGTTGGTACACAGTTTGTATAATCCCTCGTGTAACTACGAAAGGAGACACAACCAATGAACCTGATAAGCAGAGAATTCATCCGCAACATGGCCCCGCAACTCGACCTGCTCAACACGTTGGGCGGTGGTATTGCACAAGCCCAGATGCGCGTTGATAAGCTAAAGAAAGGCGTGGTTATTCGGGTAGCAGCTCCCTCTGTTAGCCCCGAGAATATCCACGTCGTACTCAACAACAACCGGATGACGGTGTACGGCGAATTTCGCCACCAGCCAGAAGACCAGTTGGGCGCGCCGCTCTTCACGCGCATCCTCGACTTGCCCGCCAATTTGGACTTGTCGCGTATCGATGCCATTCACGAGAACAACGAATTGCAAGTGCGCATTCCCTACCTGGATCCTAGCAGCCAACAGCGCGAAATCGAAATCAAGCAGCGTTAATCTTTATTAACGCTTGCCTATAACGCCGGGACCGACCGGCACCTTTTCTCAACAGCCACTGCCTCCCGCGGTGGCTTTTTTTTGCCCCTTACTTTTCGAGCTAACCAGCCGTGCTGTACTGATGCCCACCAATCGGGGCTCTGCCTCAAGCTCTTTTAACTATCCTCGGTTAATCGAACAGCGGAATCAGCAGCAGAAACCCCATTACCAGCGACAAATAAAACCAGCCCATTACTTGTCCCCGATACCGCCGCGGCAATTGGTTGCTGAGCGTTAGCACGGCTACCACTACCAGGGCCAAGTGCAGCAGTAGAAATACCACCGTTTTCACCCAATTGGGTACAATGGTGTTTTCGGGCTGGAGCTGGTTGGACATTCCAAGCGGCGATGTTGCCCACCGGAGCAAGTAGTAAGCTGCCGTTTCAAAAACGACGAACAGCACGAAGCCTACCAGCAGCGCCAGCGGACCAGATTTCTCAGTAACATCGGCCATAGGTGGCGAACAAATAAATGAACGTGTATAGGCTTGGAATAAGCTGCGGGCTAAGCACTTGCATCTAGCAATTACTTCTGTCTGGCGTTTACTTCGGCAGTACGGGTATCAATGTACAACGCCTCCACTTTGGCGCGAGCCCAAGGCGTGCGGCGCAGAAAAGTGAGGGTTGATTTCACACTCGGGTTTTCCACAAAACAGTTCATGCGCAGCCGCTGATCCAAGCCCGACCAGCCGTAGTGCGCTTGCAAATACTCGACAATAGCTGCCAGCGTAACGCCGTGCAGCTCACGGATGAGGTGCCCGTTTTCGTCGCGGGCATCAGAAGCAGAAGAGGCAGGTACCGACATAGCAAACAAGGAAATAAAACGTGGGACAAGGTCGTAAAAAAGCAGGCACTAACTGGTAGTTTACGCTACGAAGACACTAGTTCAACGCGCGCCGTCGTTACTTTTGCCATGACCACTCTCATGAAACGCCGCCCTGCTCCTCCTGCGTCTCCCGCCCCGTGGCGTCCGGTGCTCCGCTGGATGGGCCTGCTACTGCTGGTGGCGTCGTTGGTGTTCTACGGGTACTATCGGCGCCAGCTGCACCGCCACGCGCGCCGGGCGTGGGCATCTTTCGTGAGTGGGCACCTAACTGGGCGCGAGAAAACGCCGTTGCTAGCCGGCTATGCCGTGCATGGCATTGATGTGTCGGCCTACCAGGGCCGCATCGATTGGAAAGAAGTATCGCGCAACCATGTAAAGTTCGCTTTCATCAAAGCCACGGAAGGTGTTACGATGCGCGACTCTCGCTTCCAGCGCAACTGGAACGCCGCTCACAAAGCCGGTATCTACCGCGGTGCCTACCATTACTTCCAACCCACTTACGATGGCGCACGGCAAGCCAACCTTTTCACCCGCACCGTGCCGCTAGCCCCCGGCGACCTGCCCCCGGTGCTCGATGTCGAGCACGCCGAGTTTCATGATGTGTCCGTCATGCGCCGCAACGTGGCGGTATGGCTGCGGCTAGTTGAGCGTCACTACGGGGTGCGCCCCATCCTGTACTCCAACTACAGCTTCTACAAGCGCTACCTCGCCGGCCACTTCGACAAGTACCCGCTCTGGCTGGCCCATTATGAGGTCGACCAACCCCGCTTGCCACGCGAAAAGTGGATCATCTGGCAGCACTCCGACGAATCCTACATTCCAGGTATTCGCGGCACCGTAGACTTCAACGTGTTTCAAGGCAGCTTCGAAAGCTTACTAGCCCTGCGCATTCCCAATAAGGCCGTTACCACGCAACCCGCCAAGTAAGCTACCTGCTTTGCTATTCCGGCCGGAGGTGATACTGGCAAAGCCGCACTATGTAGCTGGACTGTATATCTTTGGGCTACTACCTTATGAAGATTTTTCCCGTCTCTGCTCACCTACTGCGCCCGCAACGCCCCCGTGCCCGGCGCTTTTCTGCCTGCTCGTGGCTAGTCCTGTTTGTGCTAACCTGTTTGCTAGGAGCTTGCTCCGGCGGCAAATCCGCTTTTACGCAAAGCGGACAGGGCTCCTACTACGCCGACAAGTTTGAAGGACGCAAAACGGCTAGCGGCACCACTTACCGGGGCAGCAAGCGCACGGCAGCGCACAACACGCTGCCATTCGGCACTGTGATTCGCGTTACGAATCCTCGCAACCACCGCTCCGTAAAAGTTACCGTCACCGACCGGGGCCCGCACGCCAAGGGCCGCATAGTGGACCTCTCCCGAAAAGCCGCTCGTAAAATCGGTATTATCGACGCTGGCGTGGCGCCGGTGCAACTGCAAGTGGTGAAAAAGAAAAGGTAGCCTGCTTCGGCAAGTACCTGCTGACCGGCAATAACGCGTACGACATTCAGCCATCATTCAACAAACCCCCATGCGCATCCGCAAAAAAGTAGCTTGGCAGGTGCCGGTGAAGCCGGGCCGCTTCCTTGCGCTTGAAGCTTTTATAAAAGCTGCCGAGGCCCAAAGCTGGACCGAGGCCGAAGTACAATTCGTAATCAACGAGGTAGTGGAAGCCAAGGACGATGCCGAGGCTCTAGAAATTTTGCAGGACTATTCGCAACGCTAAAACGTTGGTAGCTACCCAGCAAAAGCGGCCCAGATTGTATAGTCCGGGCCGCTTTTGCTTGCGTGAAATAACAACGGGCTTACCGGCCCTTTTTCTTTTTTGATTTCGACTTGCTGTTGTCTCGGGTAGCCTGGATCAGGCTGTCTTGCTGCGCTTTGGCGGCGGCCGTAGTCAAACGCCCTGATAAAGACAGATAGTCGCCTTCCTTTAGGGTAGCCGTAGTGCCATCGGCCATGGTTACGGTGCCATCCGGCTTGATCTTGGTGCCGTTGACGAGAGCCGCTTCCTGGGTAACGGGGTTGGTGATGCCGCTCTGGGTCATCAGCAACTTGCCGTCTTTCATCGTCACCCCGTCCTTGATGCTAGCGCCTGTGCTAACAACTTTGGCCTTGGGCTGCACCGGCTTGCGGGGCGGTATCTTGGTTTGGGCCTGCGCGGCTACGCTGCCCAATCCGAGCAGCAAAGCCAAAGCGAAAGTGGAAGTTTTATTCATAGAAGCAGGGAAAGAAAACGAGATGGGGAAATAATAACAGCGTAACATACAAAAGAAGGGCCAGTTCCATTTCAGCAACCCAGCTCCACACTACTTCGTTTGCCTATCTACCACGGCTTGTTTGCTGGAGGATATTTCCCACTATTACAGCTTACTACGTATGAGTTCAGCACCCAAAACAGACGATACTATTTACGCTCAATTTAAAGCGGATGTCAACATGACGGCCAGCGAGCTAGAGAAATGGCTGAAAACCGAAGAGTCGAACTCGGTAGGTCAGGACAGCGGCGACGGCCAGAGCATCGGGCACAAATCCGGCGAGCATATCATCCGCATCCTACAGAAAAAGCAGGCCGACCTCACCCCCGATGACGAAGCCCACATGCACAAGGTGCACAGCTACGTTAGCCGCCACTCCGCCCAGAAGCCTGACTCCGATATCGAGCACTCCCGCTGGCGTTATTCGCTTATGAATTGGGGCCACGACCCAACAAAGAAGTAATACGCCTTACTACCATAAGATTGCTACGGCCCCGGTTTGTCTAACCCAGACGAGCTGGGGCCGTGTGTTTATTGGGATCAAGAAAGCTTTTTCACGGGTTGAAATGGCGCGGCGTAACATAAATCCGTAAAGTTGTCGTAGGCGGCATATCGTTTTTCGCTTCTGTCTTTACTGCCGCTATTTTGCCGCATGGAATACAAGGATTATTACAAGGCGCTGGGCGTAGATAAAAACGCCACCACCGACCAAATTAAGAAAGCCTACCGCAAGCTGGCCCGCCAATATCACCCCGACGTGAACCCCAACAATCCGGATGCGGAGCGTAAGTTCAAGGAAGTGAACGAGGCCAACGAAGTGCTTTCGGACGAAGAAAAGCGGCGTAAGTACGATGAACTAGGGGCCGATTGGCAACGGTATCAGCAGGCCGGCGCGGGCCGAGGCCAAGCACAAGGCGGCTTCGACTGGTCGCAGTACGCGCAGCAAGGCGGGTTCAGCAGCGCCGATTTCGGCGACGGAGCCGATTTCTCGGACTTCTTCGGCTCTATCTTCGGCAACATGGGCGGCCGCGCTGGCGGCTCCAAAGCGGGTGCTGGCTCCGACTATCAAGCCGAACTAGAACTGACGCTGGAAGACGCCTACCGCGGCGGCCCGCGCACACTCAACGTGAACGGCAAAAGCCTGCGCATCACTATTCATCCGGGCGTGGAAGACGGCCAAACCATCCGGCTGCGCGACCAAGGGGCTCCGGGCCGCAACGGCGGACCCAACGGCTCGCTCTACATCACGCTACGCGTGCTGCCCGACCCACGCTTTGCTCGCAACGGCAACGACCTCACGCAGGAAGTACAAGTACCGCTCTACCGCGCCTTGCTAGGCGGCGAGCAAGTGGTAGATACTTTATCGGGGCCAGTGAAAATCAACATCAAGCCCGAAACGCAAAACGGAACCCGCCTGCGGCTGCGGGGCAAAGGCTTTCCGGTGTACCGCAAAGAAGGCCAGTTTGGCGACTTGTACCTCCGCCTCACAGTACAGCTTCCGCAGCAGCTCACCGACAAAGAGAAAGAGCTGATTCGGCAGCTAGCCGCCCTGCGCAACGACTAACCCCGCGACCTAAACGCTATGAAAACCCACATCATCAGCATCACCTACCACGACTGTGCTCTGCGCTACGGTCTAAGTGAGAACGACTTGCGAGAATTCGCCGATCTAGGGCTGCTTGACACCGACTCCGCTACCGGCACCATCCACGACGAGCCGGAGCATCTGGCCCGGTTGGCCCGCTTGCGGCATGAGTTAGGCTTAAGCAAAGAAGGCATCGACATTGTGCTGGCTATGCGGCAGCGGCTGCTTTCCCTACAGCACGAGCTCATGCTCCAGCGCGCCCGCGCCCGACAGTTCGAGCACCTACTAGGCAGCACCGGCCCCACCCTCGACGCCGACGATTGGCTATAGAGTAGCGGAGTAAATAGGTAAGTCGTTCGCCTTATCAAACGGCATTACTCAACTACTCCGCTATTCCGTTGCCTTACAGGAGTTCCACCCCTAGCGCTAAAGCAGTGCCAGCCAGGGTAGCAACCAGTTTGGGCAAATTGAGGCGATGCTCAGGGCTGGTTTCGAAGAGGATAGTGGTGGAAACGTGAAGGAAGTTGCCGGCTACAAAGCCAAGTAGTGCCGCATACAAGCCCCCGGTTAAAAGCTGGTCCAATACCACGTAATTACTGACTACAATGCCCACGGGAGCTGCCAGCGCAAAAAGCACCAGAAACGGCAGTGCCCGCCGGAAGCTACCGAGCCGCAATACCAGGGCCGCTACCAGCGCAAAAGCCGCCGGGATATGGTGTAAGGCTACACCGGTCAGGATAGCGTAGAAGTTGTCACTTACGGTGCCTACTACGGGCGCTTTCACCAAGATGCTGCCCTCCAAGAAGGAGTGAATCAGCAGCGAAAACAACAACAGAAACGGTACGTGTCCGGCATGTGAGGTATGATGGTGAACATGCCCGTGCTCCACGCCTTGCGAAAATACTTCCAGTACCAACTGGCCGAAAAAGCCTGCTAACACAAAGTAGCCAATGCGGTGCATGTCGCCGGGCACCAGCAGCAGGGCCTCAGGCAGCAAATGGGTGATAGTAAGCGTAAACAGATAAGCGCCGCTAAAAGCTAGCAGTGGCTTCATCCAGGTAGTACTGGCCGTTGGTACCAATTGGGTGGCCCAACCGGCTCCCAACACAGTACAGAACAACAGCAGAACGGCAAACCACATAGAGGGACAGGAAACTTGATGTAAAATTTAGTGGCCGCTTCTGGTTCTTTACCTTATTAATCAGCCGTTTATTATCTCAGTCGTCTGCTTTATTTTGGCAGTGGGTTGCGCATGTCAGGCACACGAAAGTAAAGCCGTATGTACTGCGGCACCGCCGCAATGCTTCCTGCCGATAACTCCAACCTTCTTACTTGATAGTTTCGCTCACCTGATTGCAGCGCATGCTGCCCTTCGCTGCCCGCCAAGTCCAGTATGTGTGCGTCGGGCTTAGAGTGCAAGTGGTCTTGCAGCGCATCAATGAATATGCTGGCCTTGGTGAAGCTCCGGCTGTGGTACAGCGAATTAGACCAAGTGCTAAACCACTCGGGCTCAGGCGCGGCAATTTGTGACATAAGCAAACAGAAGCAGGCGCAGCACCCACAAGGCTAGCCTACATAACTCGTAGAGGTTCCTTGGTTATGAGCGCCAAAGAAGCGCTTATTCCAAATAGCTAAAGCTTTATATCACCACAAAGGCTAATAGGCTCCAGCTCGCTGTACGAACTTATTATGCAACAATGTTACAAAATAGTTGCAACATAGGTGCACTTGTGAAAGATGAAGAGGAACCCAGGTAGCGTATTCGCCACTCAGGTTCCTCTTTATCTTTCAGTTAATCAGCTACCTATTGCGCAGCGGGCTTATGGTCGGGATTAGGCTCCAAAGCCATATCGCACACGGGGCATTTGCCGGGCTCGTTGCTAGCACTGCCTTCACAGCCCATTGGGCAGATGTAAGCAGCCGCCAAAGCCGGCGCTTTTTCGGCGCTGTCTACTGCTGGCGCGGTAGTAGAGGTAGCAGGTTTGCTCTCACAGCCCACCGACAAGCCAATACCAGTTGTTAGCAGCACGGCCACGGCAGTACGCCTCAACGAGAATCCTCTCATGCTTTGCAACACTTATTCGTGGGGCTGAGCCTTGTTGACAGCCGGAGCTGGCTCGTCTTCAGGCTTCACTGGTTTGCCGCCCGCCTCGGCGCGGTCTTCGGCGCGCTTAGTTACTTCTGCCTTCTTAGCATCAGCCGATACGTTGGCGTCAGCGCTGGGCCGTTCCCGGCCTTCTAAGTCTACGTGCGAGCTAATTGGACGCTCAATGGCCCCGCCTTTGCTTTGGTCGGCGGCAGCCGCCGTATGCTGGTCGAAGTTGTCGGAAGAGCGGGAGCCGGGCTCTACCATATCCACCGACACTTTATTCTCGGGCCGCCAATCGGAAGGTTCGCTGCTGCAAGCGGCTAGGGAAAGTGTGGCTACGGCCAGGGCGGAAAGCACAAGTTGCTTGGTCATATTGTTGGGTTGTTGATTGTTAAGTAGTTGGCCTACGACGCTTTTTCTTCAACTGGCAGCAAGTTCTTGCGGCGCAACATCGATTCGAACAGCTTCTGGTCGTTAGGCGAGTTGAATACTTTAAACGGAACGTGCAGGAACATGGGGGTCTCGAAGGTACGGGCTACCCAGCCGCGCCAGCCAGTTATGTCGGCCGGTGGATCTTGGTTGCGGAACCAGAGCAAATAGCCGTCGGGCTCGCGCTTCACGCGCCCAATCATTTCCCAGTTCACGCCCATTCCGCGACCTTCTTTCTCGTTTTGCATCAAGCCGATTTGCCGCTGGTCGATAACGTAGCTCATCCGCTCGAACAGCGGTTTGGTCTGCTCCATCTGCGTGACGGCCGTAATCTGAGAAGAGCGCAGCAGCACGTAGAGCAGCGCCAGTACCAAGCCAGCCACCAGCCACCACCACGAGGGCCAGATAGCAGCAGGCAATACGCCCACCGCAAACGGGATTAAGGCAAACCACCACTCCTTGCGCCACACGTGGCCCATAGCCACACGGGTGTAAAGGTTGGAGTCGAGTTGATGCTTTTTAGTGCGAATGGCCAACGGCGAGCCGGCTTGCACCTGCTGTTGCTGCCGATAGCCTCCGCGTTGATTAGGTTGTTGCATTTTCTTGGCTGGTTGAATTGCTGTATAACAAATGGTTGGATGTTGTAATGGCTCGATGAACGGTCAACCATTTAACCATTCAGCAATTCAACCACTTAGTAAGCTTTTAAACTCAGGTCGAGACTTTTAGTTGAGTGGGTGAGGGCTCCCACGGAAATAAAATCGACCCCCGAGGCGGCTACCTCGGCAATGGTATGCTCGGTGATGCCGCCGCTGGCTTCGGTCGGGAAGCGGCCATTAATGAGTTGCACCGCCTCGCGCAGTTCGGTAGGTGACATATTGTCGAGCATAATGCGGGAAACGCCGCCAGTATCGAGTGCCTGCTGCACTTCTGCCAAGCTGCGCGTTTCGATTTCAATAGGCAACTGTCGGCCGGTTTGGCGGAGATACGCCTGGGTGGCCTCAATAGCCTGCCGAATACCACCTGCGTAATCGACGTGGTTGTCCTTGAGGATAATCATGTCGAAGAGGCCATAGCGGTGGTTGACGCCGCCCCCGATAAGTACCGCCCATTTCTCGCATAGCCGAAAGTTAGGCGTGGTTTTGCGGGTGTCGAGCAAGCGGGCTTTGGTTCCGGCCAGCAGCGTAGATATGTGCGCCGTCTTGGTAGCAATGCCGCTCATGCGCTGCATGCAGTTGAGTACCAGCCGCTCTGCCGTCAGGATGCTCTGGGCGCGGCCTTCCACCGTCAGTACCACGTCACCGTGCTTTACGCGGGCGCCGTCGGCAAGCAGTTGTTCTACCTGCAGAGTTGGATCTACTTCCCGGAATATTAAATGTGCTAGCTCTACTCCGGCCAGTACGCCCTCATCTTTCACCAGCAGCCGGGCCCGCTTCTGCGCGTCAGCCGGAATTGAGGCTAGAGAAGAATGGTCACCGTCGCCCACGTCTTCAGCAAGAGCTGTGCGGATGAAAGTAGATAACGCTTCGGGGGTGAGGTAGGAGGGTTTTTGCACGGCGCAAAAATAGTGAAAAGGGCTCATTACGCGGTTATCATACGCAAGTCCACCCCATAAGCTATTCCCTACCTATGCCGTATTCCTTTTACGCAAAGTCTCTAAACGCAATAAACCCCTGACAACTATAGCAGTTCCAGGGGCTTATTGAAAAGAAAATCTAATTGCGAGGTAAATCGACAAGCTGACTTGTCGATGTAGAGAAAGGGCTATTTAAATGAGCCTACCTATCATTCTTTGGTGAAGGCCATGTTTTCGATTTTCAAGGCACCACTGGCGTTTTGCATCTTCACAATCACACGATACATGGCGTCTTTGCTCTTATACTTCCCTACTGCATAAGGAATTCCGCCATCACTGCCACCTTGGTGAACTATCTCGAAGCTGGCAGGTGCCGTTTTGGCGAAAAAGTCTTTCATGACAAATTCGGCCTGCGTGGCACTATAGCTTTGCCGGTCGCCGTCGATGCTGATTTCAACTGTAGCGCCGAAGTATTGCGATAGTTCCTTGGAGGAAGCATTGCGCAAAGCTCCACTAATAGAGCCAAATACGTCGCCTTGCGCTTGCCCTACCGCCGACAGCAACAAGAGCCATCCGCACACGAGAGCCTGAAAAAGAATGCGTTTCATTTTAGAGTATAGAATGCATCATGCGGTACGCGAAAATTATGCCAACCCCTGCCTACGTACCTCTAACCCCTCAGGTTATTTCCACTAAGCGTAGGTTAAACAATAAAATACCGTTGGTACGGCGCTGACAGCCTATCTTTGTGCCATGAACAAGCAGGTATTGTTGGTGATTCTCGATGGCTGGGGTCTGGCCAAGAACAAAGAGGTTTCGGCAGTTGATAAAGCGCAAACCCCTTTTGTTGATTCGCTGTTTCAGCGGTTTCCGCACAGCAAGTTGCAAGCATCCGGCGAAGCCGTGGGCCTCCCTGATGGCCAAATGGGTAATTCCGAGGTCGGGCACATGAATATTGGCGCCGGCCGCGTGGTGTACCAAGAGCTGGTTCGCATCAACAAGGCTATCCGGGAGCGGAAGCTAGGCTCTATTCCAGCCCTAGAAAAAGCGTTTGAATATGCCCGTACCAGCGGCAAGACCCTGCACTTTATGGGCTTGCTTTCTGATGGCGGCGTGCACTCGCACATCGAACACCTGAAGGCCCTCTGCACCCTGGCCCATGATGCCGAAGTACACAAGGTCTTCATCCATGCCTTCACCGACGGCCGCGACACCGACCCCAAGGGCGGCGTAGGCTACGTCAACGACTTGGAGCAGCACTTGCAACACGGCGCTAGTGGCAAGATTGCCTCGATTGTGGGCCGCTACTACGCCATGGACCGCGACAACCGCTGGGAACGGGTGAAAGTAGCGTATGATCTGCTGGTGAACGGCAAAGGCACGCCTTCGCAGAACCTGATTCAGAGCATGCAGGATTCTTACAAGGAGGGCGTTACCGACGAGTTCCTGAAGCCGATTGTGAAGGTAGGCGCCGACGGGACCCCGCTGGCTACCATCCAGGAAGGCGACGTGGTCATCTGCTTCAACTTCCGCACCGACCGGGGCCGCGAAATCACGCAGGCGCTAACGCAGCAGGACTTCAATGCCTTCCAGATGCACCGGCTGAACCTGCACTACCTCACCATGACCAACTACGACGCCACGTTTACGGGCGTCACCCCTATTTTCGAGAAAGACAACCTCGAAAATACCTTGGGCGCGGTGCTCGAAGCCAACGGTAAAAAGCAGATCCGCATTGCCGAAACCGAGAAGTACCCGCACGTTACGTTCTTCTTTTCAGGAGGCCGCGAAACCGAATTTGTTGGCGAAAGCCGCCTTCTGCGCCCTTCGCCCAAAGTAGCTACGTACGACCTGCAACCCGAAATGAGTGCCGCCGACCTGCGCGACGCACTGGTGCCGGAGCTGCAAGCCAAGTCGGCTGACTTTGTGGTGCTCAACTTCGCCAACCCCGACATGGTGGGCCACACCGGCGTGTTTGATGCCGTGGTACGCGCCGTAGAAACGGTAGATGCTTGCGCCAAAGCAGTAATAGAAGCGGCCTTAGCTAGCAACTACGCCTGCATCGTTATTGCCGACCACGGCAATGCCGAATTCATGATTAACCCTGACGGCTCGCCTAACACGGCTCACACCACTAATCTGGTACCCTGCATCTTGGCCGACACCGACTACCACGGCACCCTCGCCGACGGCAAGCTCGGTGATATTGCCCCCACTGTATTGGCGTTGATGGGCTTACCCCAACCTGCCGACATGACCGGTGTGAGCTTGTTGCAGCCCCAAGGAACCGCAACTCGTGCGTAAAGGCAACTGGTTAGGCGTATTGTTACTACTCGCCACCTGTGGGCCGGGCGAGGATGCAACTGTGCGTCCTACCCCCGCCAACCGCAAGCCCAATTACTTCGATGTCAAAGGGTTTCTGGATAGCCAGGTGGCAATGCTCAACCGCCAGCAGCCAGTTGTGGAGAAGCAGGTGCGCCTGCGCGACGGAAAACTGGAAACCACGCGGGTCACCAAGACGGACTGGAGCAAGGAGCTGCAAATCTTCTATCAAGCTGACATCAACAAGCCGGCGCTGCGCGGCGCGTATGAGGTAGTGCCCGTTAATCAAGCCAATAGCTCAAGCACTACTTACAAGAAAAAGCCAGCTGTAGAGGCTTCGGTGCGAGAATTGGTTGTTGGTAAGGCCACGGACCATCCCGAAGCTATTACGGCCACTATAATTCAGGATAACCCGCTGTTCTACTCGGAAAAGAAGCTACAGCTTCAGGCAGATAGCAATGGCCTACGGAGCTACAGCGTAGAAGGTATCCAAAAGCTGGTAATGTTCGACACTGTGCGGTACACAGTGCGGACACGGGTAGTGCAGTAAGACAACTGTCATGGCGAGGCAGGAGGAATCTGAGACACCACTAGATTCCTCCTGCCTCGCCATGACAAGCTTAATCCAAGTACGGCTGCACGCGGGCTTGGCTGGGCTGCCCGGCAGTGAAGGTGGCAGAAACCATGTTGGCGTGGTCGGTGTCGCGGAGGCGGAGTTGCCCGCAAGGTCCGCCACTCTGCCGCGCCGACTCATTAAGCGTGAGGCGCAAACGCTGCCCATATGCGGGCTTGAAGTTGGTAATGACAGCCTGCCGTAGCAGGTCCTTTTCTGGCGAGTGGTAGAACTCGAAGGAGTTGCCTTGGTGCTGCAGCGTAAGAATAGTATCGGTCTGTCCGGCTTCGTGCAGGTTAGCAAAGGCTTTGCGGCTCACAATTTTAGCGCCGGAGCGCAGCAATTCCTCTACAGTTGGTTCCGCCCCAAAAGGCTGTCCCGCTAACGTGTCGTTGGTAAGAGTGCAGGATGCTTTAGGCGCCGCAGGTGGCGGCGGAGTAGTCGGCTGGCGACGCTCTTGTTTGGGCTTAGAGGCAACGGTTGCAGGCGGGTCCTTGGCCTCGCAGCTTGATAGCCCTAGCACCACATACAGTAGTAGAACCGGGTAATTGAGCTTACGGAAGGACAGCAGAGCAGACTCCATGGGATGCGAAAAGCAAGTGCATTTTCACTTCATACGAGAAACATCGACGGCCGGGCTTGATAATCGAAAAATTATACCGCCCAGCTAGAAGAATAATTTGCTTTCTGCACACTATTCAGTGCCCATCAAGGTAGCTACCACCCAGCGCCGACCGCCCTGGTTGCGGTGCTCTCCCAGGTATACCCCCTGCCAAGTACCTAGTGCCAATTCCCCGTTCGTGATTGGCATACTCACGGCATGACCCAGCATAGCTGCCTTCAGGTGGGCTGGCATATCGTCGGGGCCTTCTAGAGTATGACGGAAGTATGGGGCGTTTTCGGGTACCGCTTGGTTGAAGTAAGACTCGAAATCAACGCGCACAGTAGGATCAGCGTTTTCGTTGATGCTCAAGCTGGCGGAGGTGTGCTGAATGAAAAAATGAGCCGTACCCATGCGGATACGCTCCAACTCTGGCAGTTCCGCAACCAGCAAGTCCGTGACGAGATGAAAGCCGCGGCGCAGAGCCGGCAAGCGCAGACGCTTTTGAATGTAAATCATCAGCTTTAAGGGTTCACCCGTTCATACGCTCCTAGGTCGGGTGCTGTTATGCTGCGAGGCTTGTTGAGCAGGTCGCGGGGTATTGCCGAGTTGAATACGCCTTTGTTACTGGCAGGTGAAAGGGTGTCGAGGCGGTAGTCGAACTTGTTGCCGAAGCTCCGAAATGGAGTGCTTTTGAACTTAGGGAAGTTTAGATCCGCAATAGGACCGATTTGGTTGCCTCGATTATCGAAACCGAGTTTGTCACCAGCATCCATTGCAGCTGCGTAATCCTTGGTACGCAAGATGCTGTTTTGGATGTTTATGTTTGACCGGTATGCATTGCCGTTTTTGAAGAACAACTCGTCGTCGATTGAACCCCATATAATAGAGTTATCAACTGTTACTCGAACTATGTTCGGAACAACTGCTTGTTCGGTGGCTACCTCATTTGTAAACCAGAGGGACTGAGACTCACGACGGAACTGCGGAGTATAGTTAGCAATTGTGCAAAAATTCAGGTTGTACGTACCACCGATACCGCGCACGGCGTATTCGCCGCAGTTAGTGAACAGGCAATTGCGCAGATCAAAGTCGCCGGAGAAACCGAATACACCGGCTCCTTCGAAGCTCAAGCCGTTGTCACCGCCGCCGAATGAGCGGGCTTCACCCGAAATGTTGCGTAGAATCGTATTCTCGGCCGTTACTCTCGGGTGAGGGCCGTTGAGTAGGTTGAGAATCAACAAACCATACGAGGCATTTTTGATTTCGGTGAAACGCACCAAGTTGTTGCGGCTGCTACTTGGGTCAAATTGTATACCAAGCCATTGCCCCGGAATATCGGCATAGAAAGGTTCTAGCCGGTCGCCTTGAAAGCGTACGAACGTAGCCGTGTCGGTAGGCGTAAGCTCCCCCGACGGGTTAGTGGCTTCGTTGACGCGTAACGTGCCGCGCACCAACATAGCCGAGCCGGCATGAGAGTAAATTCGGGTACCGGGCTGAATCCGAAGTGTTACGCCGGCGTCTACTACCACATAACCATAGATAACATGGGGGCGGTTTTTAGGCCACGTAGTATTGCGGGTAATATGTTCTTCGGGGCCGTGGAAATAGGCGTTCTGCCCGTAAGCTACCAACTTCACGTCCTGCTCGTTGCCGTTGGTGTTGAACAGCACTTGGTCGTCCACCAAGAACGGCTTGTTGTTAGTGGCATTTGGGCCGAGCACGGCTTTCACCAAAATGAGCAAGCTGTCTTTGCCCCGAATTTCTAGGTCGTTGGCTACGCGGGTTTCGTCGCCGTTGATGAGCAGGGAATAGGTACCGGGGTTGGTGTTGGCCAGCCGAATTTCCCTGACTTTCACAGCTCGGGAATTGCGGTTGTACACCCACAGGCGCTTGCTTACGGTGCCCACCTGCGCAAATACCGTATCAAACAACACAGTATCGGCCGAGAATTCCAGCTTGGCGCTAGCGTCTTTGGTAACTAGATCTTCCTTCGGCTCGCAACCCGGCAGCAAACAAAGCAACGCCGAGAAAACAAGCAGCAGCGGGAGTAGAAAGCGCATAGAGGAAGTTAATAAGTATATCTAACAAGAACGTCATGTTGAGCGGAGCCGAAGCATCTCGCGTGCTGATGTTGGGTTACTAATCCAGTGTCAGCACGCGAGATGCTTCGGTTCCGCTCAGCATGACGTTCTTATAGAAGCTAACGAGCTTACGACATCTTTATTACGACACGCCTTCTTTCAAGCGCTCAGCACTTTCGGCGAGGCGCAACTGCTCCACAAAGTCGTCGATGTTGCCTTCCATTACGCTGGCCAGGTTGTACACCGTGAACCCAATGCGGTGGTCGGTTACGCGGCCTTGCGGATAGTTGTAGGTACGAATCTTATCGGACCGGTCGCCGCCGCCAATCATGCTCTTGCGGGCCGCGCCTTCCACTTCGTTCTTCTTGGCTAACTCGATTTCGTAGAGGCGCGAGCGAAGCACTTGCAACGCCTTGTCGAAGTTCTTGAGCTGCGACTTCTGGTCTTGGCACTGCGCTACGAGGCCCGTGGGCAAGTGCGTGAGGCGCACGGCCGAGTACGTGGTGTTTACCGACTGTCCGCCGGGGCCCGACGACATAAAGAGGTCTTTGCGCACATCGTTCATGTCGATCTGCACGTCCAGTTCTTCGGCTTCGGGCATCACCACAATCGAAGCAACGGAGGTGTGAATTCGGCCCTGCGTTTCGGTGGCGGGTACGCGCTGCACGCGGTGCACGCCCGACTCGAACTTGAGCTTGCCGTACACGTCTTCGCCTTTCACGGCCAAGATAATTTCCTTGTAGCCGCCCGAAGTGCCTTCGGTGGCGTCAATCAAATCCATTTTCAGGCCGTGCCGCTCGGCGTAGCGCATGTACATCCGCTGCAAGTCGCCGGCAAAAATGGCCGCTTCGTCGCCGCCCGCACCGGCCCGGATTTCCATGATGACGTCTTTCGAGTCGTTGGGATCCTTGGGGAGCAGCAGGTCTTTAATAACTGCTTCGAGGCGTTCCTGCTCGGGATAGAGAGTTTCTAGCTCGTCTTTCGCCATCTGGCGGAAGTCCTCGTCTTTCTCGTTGGCAATAACCTCCTTGGCGCTGTCGATGTTAGCCAGCACGTTCTGGTAGGCCTTGTATTCAACAACAATCTTGTTGAGGTCTTTATATTCTTTATTAAGCGTCTTGTAGCGTTTCATGTCGCTCATGGCGTCGGGCTGCGTGAGCTGCTCTGCCACGTCGTTGAATCGCTGTTGGATGGCCTCCAGTTTGTCTAGCATCTTGCCTTCTGAGAATTGTATTGGGAGTGCAAAGGTACTGAAAACAAACACGTCCTGTGCGTGGTGCGGTTCCTCTTGCTAGCCGCAGAAGCGCGACAACTAGGCCTTTTCTCAGTTCTTTTTTCAGAATAGATAGCCAATTACCTATTGTCCTTATCAGAAAATGCCTACTTTACGGCCAGAAGTACGCACGCATGACCTCCCTTTCGTATCTAACTTTACTTAATTCCGCTTCCACCGGCGTCTGCTTGACGACCGGCACAGGCATTATTACAGGTATTACAACCCGCTAGACGGGCTGCGCTACCTCTCCTTGCTTTGATGTTTCGCAGCCCGTCGCCGGCCGCTTCCTAACCAGAAGCCAAGCCGGATCCGACGGGCTTTTTCGTGTCCACTCATCTCTTTAAACTCATGCAGGTTCTGAAATTCGGTGGTTCGTCGGTGGCTACGGCCCCTAACCTCCAACGTGTGGCGCAGCTCGTGGAAACGGCTGCCCGGCAAGCTCCCATCGTGGTTGTAGTATCGGCCCTCGGGGGTACCACCGACGCGCTGATTGAAGCCGGCCGCCTTGCCGCCACCGGTTCCGATGAATACCGCACCCGACTCAAACAATTGGAAGAGCGCCATTTAGAGGCGGTGCGCGGCCTGCTCCCCATCCCCGACCAAAGTGCGGTACTGAGCTTGGTGAAAACCTACTGCAACGAGCTAGACAGCGTGTGCGACGGGGTCTACTCGCTCGGAGAGCTGTCGAACCGGACGCTGGACCGGCTGGTAAGCTTCGGGGAACTGCTGTCGTCGCGGCTGCTGGCGGCTTGCTTGAAAGCGCACGGCGTGGCCCACCTCTGGCAAGACAGCCGGCAGCTGATACGCACCGACTCGCACTACGGCTTTGCCGCCGTAGACACGGCCGTTACCAATCAGCAGATTCAGGAATTTGTGGCCGCGCAGCCAAGTAGGGTGTACGTGGTGCCGGGCTTTGTCGGCAGCGATGCGCAGGGCACTACAACCACCCTTGGCCGCGGCGGCTCCGACTACACGGCCGCCATTTTTGCGGGAGCATTGGCGGCGGAGCGGCTGGAAATCTGGACCGACGTGAGCGGGATGATGACCGCCGACCCGCGCCTCGTGACGCTGGCCCGCCCAATTCCGCGCATCTCTTATCAGGAGGCTATGGAACTGTCGCACTTCGGGGCCAAGGTACTGTATCCGCCTACTATTCAACCGGTCATGAGCCAAGGAATACCGCTTTGGATCAAGAATACCTTCGCGCCGGAAGATGAAGGCACGCTGGTTGAAGTGAGTCCGCCCGCCAACCGGGACGTGGTGCGGGGCCTTTCGAGCATCGGGCAGCTGGCTTTGCTGAACTTAGAAGGCAGTGGCATGGTAGGCATTCCAGGCTTCTCGCGGCGGCTGTTTGGGGCGCTGGCGCTGTTGCGCATCAACGTAATCCTTATCACTCAAAGCTCGTCAGAGCATTCTATCTGCGTGGCCGTACGGGCTGCCGATGCTGGCTCGGCGCAAGCAGCCGTTGACGAGGAATTCAGCGTAGAAATAGCGGCTGGCAAAGTGGCGCCGTTGCGTTGCGAGATGGACCTGGCTATTGTGGCGCTGGTGGGCGAGCAAATGCGTAACCACCCCGGCATCAGCGGGCGTATGTTTGGGGCGCTCGGCCAGAACGGTGTGAACATCCGGGCCATTGCGCAGGGTTCGTCGGAGCGAAACATATCGGCCGTAATCCGGACCGCCGACGTGCGCAAGGCCATCAACGTGCTGCACGAGGAGTTCTTCGAGGAGACCACCAAGCAGGTGAACATCTTTGTGGCGGGTGTGGGCAATGTGGGCAAGAAACTGCTCGAACAAATGGCTCGGCAGCAGCAGTGGCTGCGCGAAAAGCTGCGCCTCAACTTGCGCGTAGTGGGCTTGGCCAACAGCCAGCGCTTCGTGCTGACGGAGGACGGCGGCATCGAACTGAACGATTGGCAGGCGGCGCTAGAGCAAGGCCAACCGCTGGATTTAAAGGAGCTAGTAGAACAGTTGCACAACCGCAACCTGCGCAATACCGTGTTTGTGGATGTGACGGCCAGCGCCGATGTAGCAAAAACCTATGCTTCCTTGCTAGAGAAAAGCGTGGCTGTGGTAGCGTGTAATAAGGTGGCCTGTTCGTCGGAATACGTGAGCTACGCCCGCTTGAAGTCTTTGGCGCGCGAGTTCAACGCCGAGTTCTTGTTTGAAACCAACGTGGGGGCGGGCCTACCCGTCATCGGTTCCCTCAACGACTTGCTGCGCAGTGGCGACGAGGTACACCGCATCGAGGCGGTCCTCTCCGGTACGCTCAACTTCGTGTTCAACCATTACGACGGCACTGTACCCTTTGCCGACGTGGTGCGCCAAGCCCAAGCCGAAGGCTACACCGAGCCGGACCCACGCCTGGATTTAAGCGGCACCGACGTAGCCCGCAAAATCTTGATTTTGGCGCGGGAAGCTGGTCAGGAGATGGAACTAGCTGATATACAGAACGAGTCCTTCCTGCCTGCCTCTTGTTTAGAAGGTGATGTGGAAGCCTTTTACGAGCAGCTGGCCGTACACGAACCCCACTTCCGCAGCCTCTACGATGCGGCAGCCGCTCAAGGTCAACGCCTGAAATTTGTGGCGCGCTACGCCAACGGCAAAGCTAGTGTCGGGCTGCAAGGCGTGGCGCCGGGTCACGATTTCTACGTGTTGCAAGGCAAAGATAATGCGGTACTCTTCTTCACCAACCGCTACCCCGAGCAGCCTTTAGTAGTGAAAGGTGCTGGCGCCGGCGCCGACGTAACGGCCTCCGGCGTTTTCGCCGATGTAATCCGAGCCGCTCGGGCGTAGCAGGCATAATAGCCAAAAATTGCACATCCAATCCGGTTCCAGTAGTCCATTATGCTTCATTCACAAATGGATTTGGGACACAACTAGACCGTCATGCTGAGCGGAGCCGAAGCATCTCGCTAGTGTGGTAAGCTCCTTCTACCACAACGAGTCGAGCGAGATGCTTCGGCTCCGCTCAGCATGACAGTTAGCACTGCAACGTCAGCACGCGAGATGCTTCGACAAGCTCAGCATGACCGTATCTTCTTCAAAGTCAGCACGCAAGATGCCTCAACAAACGGATGCCAGACTAAGCAGGACAGACTGTTAAAGAAATTACACTCTGACTTAGCCAAACAGCTTCTCAACAGACTACTACTTATAATCTCCGCCATTACTAGCAGCGAAGCACAAGCTTCGAGCTACATACTCAGCTTATGCCTACTTCCGATTTTCTGACGCTGTATTCACCGGCCACTGTGGCCAACGTGGTTTGCGGATTCGATGTGCTGGGCTTCGCGCTGGAAGCCCCCTACGACACTATGCAGCTGCGCTTGACCGAGCAGCCCGGCGTGACGATTACGCATGAAGACGACTTCAACCTACCCACCGAGCCCGCCCGCAACGTAGCCGGAGCCGCGCTGTTGGCGTTGCTGCGTGCTGCCCCCGCTGGAACGGGCTTCGAGATGCGCATCAACAAAGCCATTCTACCTGGCAGCGGCATTGGCAGTAGCGCGGCCAGCGCGGCAGGTGCCGTGGTGGGTGCCAATCAGTTGATAGGCAACATCTTCTCGAAGGAAGAGTTGGTGCGCTTTGCCATGTTCGGAGAAGAGGTGGCATCGGGCGCGCAACACGCCGACAATATTGCGCCGGCTATCTACGGCGGCGTCACGCTTATTCGCTCGGCCGAACCACTGGATATAGTGCCTCTGTCGGCGCCGCCGCTGCACGTGACGGTGGTGCACCCGCAGATAGAGGTGCGCACCGCCGATGCCCGCCAGATTCTGAAGCAACAAGTACCGCTAAAGTCTGCTATTCGGCAGTGGGCCAACGTGGCGGGGTTGGTGGCAGGTTTGCTGAAGTCGGATTATCAGCTCATTGGCCGTTCCTTGGAAGATGTTATTGTGGAGCCGGTGCGTAGCATCCTGATTCCGGGCTTTGCAGCTGTTAAGGCCCGCAGTCTGGAAGCCGGAGCGCTGGGTGGGGGTATTTCGGGCTCTGGACCATCCATCTTTATGCTGAGCGAAAACGAAGCAACGGCGCAAGCAGTAGCCGGTGCCATGCGGGAGGTATACGAGCAATTAGGCGTAGACTTTCACATCCACGTCAGCACCATCAATTCCACCGGCGTACGGCTTGCGCTCTAGCGCTACAGTGTACGTCCCGCTACACTGCATTACTTTTCAGAAGGGCCCTAAGTGGCCGCACACGTAACCTTATGCGCTACTACAGCCTCAACCAGCAAGCTCCTACCGTTGATTTTAAAGCCGCTACCATTGCCGGACAGGCACCAGATGGCGGGCTGTACTTCCCGGAACGGATTCCAAAGTTTTCTCCCGAACTGCTGCACAACTTTCGCACCATGGCTCGGGCCGAAGTAGCGTATGAAGTCATTCGTCCTTATGTCAGCGACACTATCCCGGAAGATGTTTTGCGCGGCATCTGCGCCGAAACGGTGGACTTCGAATTTCCATTGGTGCCCGTGACTAACCGCATAGCGGCACTGGAACTGTTTCATGGCCCAACGCTGGCATTTAAAGACGTTGGTGCCCGGTTTATGAGCCGCTGCCTAGGCTATTTCTCGCGGCAGCAAACGGCGCCCGTCACGGTGTTGGTGGCTACGTCCGGCGACACGGGCGGGGCTGTGGCCGATGGTTTCCTGGGCGTTGAGGGGGTCGAGGTAGTTATTTTGTATCCGTCGGGCAAAGTCAGCCCGTTGCAGGAATTGCAGCTGACCACGCTAGGCCAGAACATTACGGCCCTGGAAGTGCGCGGCAACTTCGACGATTGCCAGCGCCTAGTGAAGCAGGCCTTCCTCGATCCGCGCGTGACCGAACATCGCCAACTTACTTCTGCCAATTCCATCAACGTGGCCCGCTGGCTGCCGCAGCAATTCTACTACTGCTACGCCCTACAGCAGTGGGCGCATGAAACCCCGCCAGTGGTAGCAGTGCCGAGCGGCAACTTCGGCAACATCTGCGCCGGACTTATGGCCCACGCCTCGGGTTTGCCCATCGGACACTTTGTGGCCGCCTGCAATGCCAATTCGGCCGTAGCTGACTACCTCCGCACCGGTGTTTTCGAGGCCCGGCCGGCCGTTGTTACGCTCTCTAATGCTATGGACGTGGGCAACCCGAGCAACTTCGGGCGCATTTTGGAGTTGTTCGAACAGCGTCACGCCGATGTAAGCCGCATGGTCAGTGGCGCCATCGTTTCCGACGAGGAAACCACAGCCACCATCAAGCGGGTGCATCAGGAAACTGGCTACTTGCTCGATCCACACGGCGCCGTTGCGCTTCGGGCGCTGGAGCAATATTTAAGCGAAAATCCAACCGAGCACGGCATTTTCTTGGAAACAGCGCACCCCGTGAAATTCCCGGAAGTGGTAGAGCCCGTTATTGGCGCGGAAGTGCCCGTACCCACAGCAGTGCGCGGCCTCTTAACTCGCACCAAGCAGAGCGTGCTACTAGAACCCGATTATAAGGCGCTGCAAGAGTTTTTGCTGCAATAAAGTCGATGACACCCGTGCAGTGTTGCCTCTAAAAGGCGTGGTAGCCTGCCGACTTGGCCTTTGCATGCAAAACCTGAACGCAGGGTGGCAGGTAGTTGGGGAAGTGCGGCAGTTGTCGTCTCTTTGCCGCGTTGATTTGTTGTTTCGCTATGACCCATCTTTCCCGCCCCTTCACTGGATTCTTGCTGCTGTCTGTACTGCTAGCCGCTTGTCGGCCCGACCAGATCGAGCACATCAAAGACGGTAAGAAAATTGCGACTACCCTGGAAAACATGGCGGTAAAGCGTATTCTTCCCGTCGATTTGCTCCGCGCCACGCGCTGGGCCGGCGACTCGCTCACGCGCTACGCCGACCGCGAGCTTAAGCGTGTGCTCCGGGAGAAGCTACAAGCGGGCGGGGTAGCGGCGGCACTCCCCTATTGTCGCCCCGAAACATTTGCCTCTGTTGATACGCTGGAGAAAACGCTGCAAGCCACTGCACAACGCCGAAGTGCCCGGCCGCGCAACACTGCCAACCAAGCGTCCCTTACTCCTGTCGAGCTACAGCCTGATACCACTCGCCGCGTTGCTCGCCTTAACGGCGAAGTATTCACGTATCAGCGCCCGACAACGCTCGATGATGCACTGTGCTTGCGCTGTCACGGCGAAGTTGGCAAAGACATTTCGCCTACTGACTACGCTCTTATTGAAAAGCAATATCCTCAAGATCAAGCCACTGGTTACCGCTTAGGCCAAGCAATGGGCGTTTGGCAAGTAACGCTTCAGCGGGCTGGAGTAGCCGAGTTCTACACCATGAAAACCCGCAAAATCGTGAAGTCCCGCAAGCCGCTTTTCTAAGTTTTGCAACTATAGCTCAACCGAATCAATCGGATGCCTATACTTATACAATTAAACAAGTGACGACCACGGCATAGAAGTATAATAGCCTTAGATTAATGCGTTTACTAACGCGCTTTATATATGGAGCACTATAATATGAGGTGTTATTTATTGCTCCTGTCGGTATTGAGTTGGCTACTTGCCAAACCTATTTCTCCGTGCTATGCTCAACAAGTGTCTCTAAATCAATGTGTCCATACATTATCACAAGATAGCATAGCTATTTACTTCGACCGGGAGTACTCACTAGCCCCCAAGGAATGCGCCGTTATTAAGAGAGTGGGGCGGATAAACGAGAAAGGTAACTTCACTGCAACTGTGTCTGATTATCGGACGAGCGACACGAGCTTATTAGCGCAGTTCACTTATGCGCTTGGCACTTTGAATGGTCCGGCGACACTGTACTTTCCTAACGGCCGTTTAGCCGTTCAGGGAGAGCTTGTCAAGGGACAACAAAGCGGAGACTGGAAGTATTGGTATCCAAACGGACAACCACGCCAAGTACTGCGCTTTACGGTAACGGGCCCTACCCGTATTCTTGCTTATTGGGATTCAACAGGGCATCAACTAGCCAAAAACGGCACTGGCACTTGGGAAGGACAAACAGTATCGGGCCTTATTGCCCGCGGGAATATCCGCTTAGGTTTACCAGATGGCAATTGGACAGGGCAGCACAAGCAAAGCCATATTCCCGTCACGACAGAACTGTACGACAAAGGCGCATTCCGACGGGGGCGTCTAATCAAACCGCAAGCCGACCAGCCTGCTGCTTACAAGTTCTCTGCTTTACTCACTCCATTTGAGCCTTCACCGTTCTTAAAGGCAGATTACATGGTGCTAGGTTACACCTGTGACGAAAGTCAACGCCAAGCTCAATTCCAGCTTATCAAGAAAGACCTGCAATTACCTAGTGTTGAAATAGGAGTTACTCGCTATACAGATCGGTTGAACCAGCGCCTAACTCGTTACCGTTCAACTCATTGGTATAGCTCCATGCCGCCAGAAGTCACCGTACGGTGTTCGCTCGACCAAAAAGGACAGTTTGTAGATTTCGAATCTGAAACTTCTTCCTTACGTGAAGTGATTCGCTCCCTTGTTCTGTCATTACCATCTTGGCAACCTGCGCGCTATCAAAGCCAGCCCGTACTCGGCTACTTGGATATTACATTGGATACATCAACCGATAGAGTACAGATAAAACCTGCTGCTCGCCTACTTCCTTCTCAGCTACCACAACCCAATATAGCTACTTGGCCTTGAGAACATTAGAAGTTAGATGCGCTGCTGCTATACACTCAGCGTATCATGCAGTTAAATTCCATTTGCAAGAATAGTCACTGATTAAAGATCTACTTACCGTTGCGGTTCACAATCGGCTATCGAAACAAATTTAGCTTCTAATGCTACGTATATATAAGCGCTCCTGCTTGGCGCTTTGCAGTATCTTATGGCTTGGCACTGTCACCACGTGGGCGCAGAAGCCTTTGCAAAAAGAAGAGAAGGCCAAGCTAGATGATTGTTACCGGGTAGTTGGCAAAGACAGCGTCGTATTCTTTTACTCGGCTGACTATGTGCTTACGCCTCCGGGCTGCGCCGCCATCCGCCGCCATATCCGGCTGGACAGCGCCGGCCACTTTTGGGGTTACGTGCGCGACTATAAGCTCAGCAACAACAAACCCCTGTTGCAAGGCGCTTACCGGGAGGGGCTTATGGAAGGCCCGTTCGAAGTGTATCACGATACTGGCGAGCTGGCAGCCCGTGGCAATTACCGCAAAGGTCAGCAGGTTGGGGATTGGGCCTATTGGTATCCGTCGGGCCGGAAGCGGCAGGTGCTCAGCTTCCGCAATGGCTTGGACCCGCTGGTGCAGCAGTTTTGGGATGAGGCGGGCCAGCAGCTGGTAAAGGACGGCAACGGCACTTGGTATCGGCAGGAGGATGGCATGCAGCTGTCTGGGGCTGTAGTAGGTGGCATACCCGACGGCCGCTGGCAACTACGCCGCATAAACGATGAGCACTTGGTGGCGCGAGAAAACTTCGTGAAAGGAAACTTCCGAAATGGTGTGCTCATCGACCAGATGTATGCTTATCGGGACCAGTCGCGCTTCAGTGTGGCGGATTGGGAGCAGTACCGGGCAGCCGAAAAGTATAGCATAGGAACCCCTTGTTCCTCAGGCAAATAGGTTTGTTTCCGTGCGCGAACCTAACCTTAAAGCAAATTTTACAGTTTCGGGAGAGTATGAATGTTCCTGTTTCCGCACAGTTGCCCATCGTTATTGTGGGGGCCGGCATGGCTGGTCTTACCTGCGCCAACTACCTGCACCGCGCCGGCTGCCCGGTAGTGGTGCTCGAAGCTGCAGAAGCCGTAGGGGGCCGCGTGCGCACCGACGTCACGTCTGAAGGCTACCGCCTCGACTACGGTTTTCAGGTACTGCTCACCAAGTACCCGGAAGTGCAGCGCATGATTGATTACGGAGCTCTGAACCTTAAAGCTTTTCGCTCTGGCGCCGTTATTCGTATGCCCGATGGCCGCGAAACTACCTTACGTAATCCGCTGCAACAGCCCTTGGCTGCCTTCCCAGCTCTAACATCACCCATTGGTACGCTAACCGATAAACTGCGCATTCTCAGCTTGGTGCAGCATGTGCGTAGCCATAGCGCCGAAGAGCTATTGGCGCACCCCTCCACCGATACCCTCACTTTTCTGCGGCGCTACGGGTGGAGCGAACAAATCATCGACACGTTCTTCCGGCCTTTCTTCGGTGGGGTGTTTCTGGACCGCACCCTAACCACGGCCAGCAACTTCTTCGAGTTTGTGTTTCAGCAGTTTGTGGAAGGCGAAGCCGCAGTGCCTGCACTTGGCATGCAGCAGATTCCTGAGCAATTAGCCAACCGCTTGCCAGCCGGTACCGTGCGCCTCAATACGCCCGTCGAGTCGGTGGAAGGCAACAAGGTGCATTTACGCGGCGGCGAAATCCTAACTGCCGCGGCGGTAGTAGTAGCCACCAACGGCGACACTACTGCTCACCTGCTGCCGCACTTGCCGCAACTCCACGCTACTGCTTGGCGTCGTACCACCTGCACTTATTTTTCGGCCCCAGCCTCGCCAGGCCGCCAAGATAAACTGCTGCGCTTAAACGCGGCACATGGCCAAATGGCGCACAATGTCTGCTTCCCCTCCGACGTCTCGCCCGATTACGCACCACCCGGCCGCACGCTGGTATCGGTTAGCACCCACGGCGAGCATCACTTGCCCGAAACCACACTGGTGGCGTTGCTGCACGCCGAATTGATGGTTTGGTTTGGCGACGAAGTGGCGCAGTGGAAGCATCTGCGCACCTACCACCTGCCCCACGCCCTGCCCGTTTACGCAAATGGCAAGGCGCAGCACCAGGAGCTAAAACTCACCAACACCCTCTACCGCTGCGGCGACTACACGTCTTATCCTTCCTTAAACGCGGCTATGGCTTCAGGCCGAGAAGTAGCAGAGATGATCCTACAATCTTAGCTTATTGGCGCCTTGCCTCTATTCAGCTATATGTTGAGGTAAGCCGGGCAATGGTCGGAGTGCACCACATCAGGTAATAGGCCTGCCTCTTGGATGCGCGGCTCTAGTTCTTTATCGACCAGCAAGTGGTCGAGACGCCAGCCTACATTGCGCTTCCGTGAGCCAGCCCGGTAACTCCACCAGGAATAGTGGCCGGGCGCATCGCCGTGGTGATGACGAAAAGAATCGGTGTAGCCATCGGCCAGGAAATCCTTGAACCACTGCCGCTCCTCTGGTGTGTACCCCGGGCTGCTTTGGTTGGCTTTGGGGTTGTGCAAGTCAATCGGCGTCTGACAGCAATTGTAGTCTCCGCCGATAATGAGCCGCCGTCCCTCGGCCCGTAGTTGACTTACATACTTGCGGAAGAAATGCAGCCACTCCACCTTAAAGGCCTGCCGCTCTGCGCCACTAGTGCCGGAGGGCATGTACACATTCAGCACCGAGAAGTCATCATAATCCAAGCGTAGCACTCTGCCCTCTGTATCGTAGAGTTCGGTGCCGCAGCCAGTTTCTACGTGCCGGGGCAACTGCTTGGTAAAGGTAGCCACGCCGCTGTAGCCGGGCTTGGTGGCCGGGTGCAGATAGGCATGGTAACCAAGTTCGGTAAAGCCGGATATATCCAGCTCTTCTCGCCCGGCTTTTATTTCCTGCAGGCATAGCACGTCGGGCTGCGCTTCACGTACCCAATCTAGTAGTCCTTTACTCAGTGCTGAACGTAGTCCGTTAACGTTATAGCTAACAATATTCATTTGATTACCTGCGAATTATAAGAAAACTTCATGCCGCACTTTTGCCATCAAGAACAAAGAGCAGCATGAAGCTCTCTTTCCTTACATCACTCACTATCTGAGTCGAAATACTCCAGCATGTGCCATTTCAGCATGCGCTCCTGCTCTTTCAAGCTGGCAAATGGCACGGGATGCACAAGGCGGTAATGAGGCCAACCTTCTTCGTCCACCCGCTCCAGTTCATAGTGCCCCGACAAACTAAAGAGCTTACAGGTGGCAATGTGCATCAGATCCTGCTTCTGCTCTTTCGTGAAGGGGCCGGCTCCCTGGCCAAGTTCCTGTACCCCAATAAGCAGCAACAACGCATTTAGGTCGGGCTTTTTGCCGAAACGCTCCCGCATCTCGTTCATCAGTTGCCACCAACGAGCCTCGAACTCGGCTTCCGTTTCCTGCGGATCTAGGTAGCTCATGCGTCGTGGCTGTGCAGCGGAGCAGGCGTAGTGGCTTCTTCTTTCAGAATCTCCCAATACTCCACAGCGCGCCGAAAATGCGGAATCACGATGCTGCCCCCAATGAGGTTGGCAATGGCAAACACCTCATAGATTTCCTCGTCGGTTAGCTTCTCCTCGTAGCATTTGCCAAGATGATATTTGATGCAGTCGTCGCAGCGCAATACCATGCTGCAGGCTAGACCTAGCATTTCCTTGGTTTTCACGTCCAGCGCGCCCGCTTGGTACGTGTTAGTATCAAGGTTGAAGAAGCGCTTAATGACTTTATTATCAGCCGCCATGATCTTCTCGTTCATGCGCTGGCGATACTCGTTGAATTCAGTTACTTGAGACATATAGAATGTACACTTGAAAGTCTGGAAAAAAGGAAACACGAAAGTAGGCACAAATGATCCGGCTACTTGTATTAGCCACAATCAGGGGGTACTTTACAATACTGTTCTATTCTCTTTATTATATCGTTTAGCATGCGCTTTGTACGGTTTTGGCGCACAGCGCTGGCTTTGTTTCTAGGCCTTACTTTCTTCACCTCAGGCATGGCCAAGCTCTATTACCAGCATCAGTTTTGGGGCTGGATAGGCCCGGTGTGGCTAGCCGAGAAACTGCAACCGTTTCAATTAGGGCTGTATGTTGCCTTCGTTGCCGCCAGCCAGATAGTAACGGGCTTCTTACTGATTACGCGGCGGTTCTGGTTGTTAGGTGCAGTATTTCTGGTACCGATGCTTGCCAACATTCTGTTTGTCACCATCTCGCTGCAATGGGGTGGTACACCTTATGTAGTGGCGGTACTGCTTTCGATGGACATAGCCCTACTGCTTTCTGAGTACCGACGGCTGCGGGTGCTGTGGTCGGAAGTGGCGTACGTACCGCCATCCACGCAGCCCATGCGTACCATCAAAGGTCATGTGGTCTGGGCCACAGGCCTTCTACTAACGCTGTCGGCTGTACCCGTGTCATATATGGCACTTTCCTTGAGCTATTGGCTGGCCTTTGGCGGTATAGTGTTGGCGTGGTCCAGCGCTCTTGCCGATGATTACTCCTTCCGGCGGCTCCAAGCCAGCGCGTCATGATTCCACGCTTTCTGTCTGACTTTGTTGGCCTGATATTTCCGCAGGTATGCCTGGCTTGCGAGCAGGCGTTGGGCCGTGGCGAAGAGTACTTGTGTACTAATTGCCGCATGCAACTGCCGTACACCGACTATCATTTGCTTTCGGCAGATACCAATCCGCTGAGCCGTCGTTTTTGGGGCCGCACGCCCATACGCCACACCCTCAGCTACCTTCGCTTCCTACGCCGGGGACGGGTGCAGCACCTCTTGCATCAACTCAAATACCGAGGGCAGCGCGATGTGGGCCGAGTGCTGGGTCGATGGTATGGGCACGAGCTAGCCCAACACAATTTCCAGTTTGACTTGATAGTACCCGTACCTCTGCACCCTAGCAAACTAGCCAAGCGTGGGTACAACCAATCCGACCCTTTCGCAGAAGGCATGGCTGAGAGCCTACGCATACCGTGGCACGCCGCCGGCTTGCGCCGCATCGAACACACCGATTCGCAAACGCGCAAAAACCGCCTCGAACGGTGGGAAAACGTGGCAGGAGTATTCGAAGTAGCGGCCCTAACTCTTATCCAAGGCAAACACATCTTGGTGGTTGACGACGTGCTAACCACTGGTGCCACCCTAGAAGCGTGCGCAGCAACCTTGCTCGCTGCTGGAGCCGCCGAGGTCAGCGTCGCCACTATTGCGTGCGCCGATAGATAGCCGAATGCCTAGGCTGATCTTCCTATTCGAGTTAGCCTATCAACCAGTATCTACTCTGGTTATAAAACAAGAAAGGCTTGCCGCATGGCAAGCCTTTCTTGTTTCGCTATAGCGTTCCGTAATTACTTGTTGGAACCAGCGTTGATCATAGCGCAGCGGAAACCGATGGTTGCCGTAGCAGAGTCTTCGCCCATGAAGCGGCGGGTGCCGGGCGAGAGCCAGTAAGCTACGTCGCGCCAAGAGCCACCTTTGTACACGCGCACGTGGTCGTCGATGAGCGACTGGTAACCTTTCTTGTCGTACTTCTCAGCGGGGTCAAGGAAGCCATTCCGACGGAAGGGGTTCAAGTCTTCCACGTCTTCGAACGACAATGGGCGGTAGATGTCCTGTACCCACTCGTTTACGTTGCCGGCCATGTTGTAGAGGCCATAGTCGTTCGGCGGATAAGCGTAGACGTACTCCGTAATCATAGCGCCGTCATTCAGGGCGCCAGCAATACCTGCGTAGTCACCGCGGCCGCGCTTGAAGTTAGCCAAGAACTGACCCATCTTGCCGCCGTATGGGTTCCGCACCTGGCGGCCATCCCATGGGTAGATGCGCTTGTTTTCTTGGTTTTCGTTGCCGGTTTCCTGTGTACCAACAAGGGCTTGCGCAGCGTACTCCCATTCAGCCTCAGTAGGCAGACGGTAGTTTGGCAGGGTATTACCGTTCTCGATGGCAATGGCAGCACCACCCGCATCTTCGGTAGCACCTTCAGCAGCGGCAGCTCCTTTTTTCTTCTTTTTGAAGAGACCACCGCCACCACCGCCGTCGGCGTTGCTAGCAAGTGTCTCGTTTACCTTCGACGTACGCCATGTGCAATAGTCGTTGGCTTGTAGCCAGCTTACACCCACCACTGGGAAGTAGCGGAAGCCGGGGTAACGCAAGTAGTAGTCTACATACGGGTCGTTGAACGAAAGCTCACGGGCCCAAACCGTGGTGTCGGGCAGAGCTGACTGGTAGAACTCTTCGGAAGAGTCTTTGCGCACGAAGTGCAAATACTCCAGCCAGTGAATGTTAGCTACCTCGGCTTCGTCCATATAGAAAGAAGCAATAGTAACCGTACGCTCGATGTTGTCGTGCGTCATCGTTACGTCTTCTTCCTGCGAACCCAGCACAGTGCGGCCACCTTCGATGAAGACGAGGCCTGGGCCTTCGGGAATGCCTTGATAGTCGGCAACCTTCATGCCTTCTTCGGTATTGTACTCGATGCCCGTGGTAGAGCTGTACTTACCGGGTTTGGTAGCGGTGGGCGGGCCGCCCTTACAGGCAGCGAGGGCGCAGGCCCCTACAACCGCAAAACGCAGGTACTTGGAAAAATTCATGATTAAGTTTAAAACTACCCGTTAGAAAAGACGTTGGACAAGGTAAGCTGCTGCAATAATACAAAAAATCAAAATGCGGGACAAGGCGCAACCGGGTAATTCCGACGTTTTAATCGGCGCCAAGCAGCATCGAGCGAATCAAACGCACGAAGGGCCAAAGAAATTTCGTGTGCGCCACCTAATTCTGCACTTAATGCGCTCAGGCCGATATCATAAGCATATCCGACCCGAAAACTGCCGAGGCTAAGGCCAGCAATAGCGGTTAGAATTTGTTGCGGACGGGGGGCGCCAGGCAAGGGCACACCCCGGTATACGAGGCCAAGCGTGAGGGGCGTAATAGTACCATAAAGTCCAGCTTCAGCCCGCTCAGAACCGCCCTGCCGTACGTAGTGTACCGTGGGCGTTACGCTGATTTCGCGATACTGCTGCTTTTCGGTGCTCCGCACAAAATAGTGCTTGTAGCCCGTGCTTAGCTCCAGACGCAACGGCAATTTGGCCTGCGCACGAAAGCCTAAGTCGGGCTGATTGAGGTGCTGACCTGCGGCCGACACCCAAAACCGTTCGCCGTACAGTAACAAGCCTACTCCTACACTAGCGTAATTGACGGGCGTAAAGTCAACGACTTCGCGGGTAGGCATGCTGGTGGAGCCATCTTCGGCGAGTTGGTCACCGAAGACGAGATTGTCGTAGCTGATGCGTTGGTTGCCGTAGCTAGCGCGTATGCCACCACTAAAGGCCAGGTCTTTGGTAAGACGAGTGTGATAGGCATAGATGCCTCCTACTTCCACGCGGGTGTAGCCGAGGCCGCCAGTACGGTCATGGTTAATAAGCAAGCCCACGGCATTGCGCTGATCTTTGAATCGATAATCGGCGGCGAGTTGGCTGGTTTGAAAGGTGCCAGCCAGCGTAGGAAACTGGTTGCGGTAGCTGAGCGTTACGCTGGCATCGTCGAGTAGGCCAGCATAGGCAGGATTCTGATTGAGACGTGTGGCGTAGGGTTGGGCGAAATACAAATCTTGCGCAGCGGCTGGCAATGCCAGTGCCATAGCCCCGGCCAGCAATGGCTGCCGCAGCTTGCGCTCCTTTGTAAATCTCCGTCCGGTTTGCCCCTTCATCAGTGTGATAAACGCACGACCGGCGGCGCGTAGTGCGTCGCCGGACTTGTTTGCAGAAACTAAATTGCTGAATTCCTTACGCATTAAGTGAAAATCTCAACCACAAATCGATGAGTGAGCCCGTTTTCTGGCCCAGCGCCCCGGACAGACAAGACAGGGGTTGCTACTTTTGTACGTTTACCACGGCTTGGTACCTCGTACTTGGCACTTAGGTTGTTTAGGCAAATAATATTCTTGATTTCAAGCCTTTACCATTGCCTTGAGCTGCACCCTAAGGAAGCAATGTACTTCGTTGTATGCTAGTGTTGTACAGCTTTTTCGAATTGGCACCAAGTCTCCACAACAAAGCCTTCAAGCACAATATATATGCGTAAATTCTGGATTGGATTGCTGATTTTTCTGGTGGTGCTGGTGGCGGGTATCGCCCTTACACCTATCCTCTTCAAAGACAAAATCAAGCAGGCCCTCGACAAGCAGCTAGCCGAGCGAGTCGATGCGAAGGTACAGTACGACCCTAACAATGTCAGCCTAAGTCTATTCAGCAGTTTCCCTGACCTAGCCTTGGGCATTGACGAGCTACGCGTAATTGGGCAAGACTCGTTTGCCCACGACACCCTGGCTTATTTGCCTTCGTTCCGGGTGGGATTGGATTTGATGAGCGTTGTGAGCGGCGACCAAATCAAAATCAAGAGCATCTTGCTCGACCGGCCCGACATCAGCGTGAAGGTGTTGAAAAGCGGCAAAGCCAACTGGGACGTAATGCTGTCGGACTCGGCAGCAGCGGCCAAGGGCCAGGATACCACGGCCCTGAACCTAGCTATCAGCAAATGGGAAGTAACCGATGGCCACGTCCGCTACGAAGACCGCACCTTACCCTTCAGCATGGAGTTGCGTGGCCTCAACCACACCGGCTCCGGCGACTTTGCCAGCAACGTCTTCGACTTGGTGAGCGAAACTACCGCCGACCAATTTTCGATGACTTACGATGGCACCGAATACGTGAGCAAGAAAAAGCTGGCAGCCGACGTAACTATGGCCATGGACCTGGGCAAAATGTTGTTCACCTTCAAAGACAACAAGGTACAGCTCAACGATTTCCCGGCCACTTTTCAGGGTTCTATTGGGCTGCCCAATGCCACCGACATAACCTATGACCTGACGTTTAAAGCGCTGGAAACCGACTTCAAGAATATTCTGAGCTTGGTGCCGGGCGTGTACACGGCGCAGTTTAAGGATGTAGAAGCCGGGGGAAAAGTAGCGTTCGATGGCTACTTCAAAGGCGTACAGAACGCCGTGAAGATGCCGGGCTACGGCGTGAACCTGCAAATAAACAACGGCACGTTCCACTACCCGCAATTGCCGCAAGCTGCTAAGAACATCAACGTGAATATGGTGGTCGATAACCCTTCGGGTTTCACCAACAACGTGAAGGTGAACGTGAAGCAGTTCCACCTGGACCTTGGCGCCAACCCAATTGATGGCAACGTAGCTATTGACGGCCTAGAGCCAATGAAGGTGGATGGCCGCGTGAAAGCCAACGTGGACCTGGCGGAAATGATGAAAGTGTATCCGGTGCAGGACCTCGCCTTGCGCGGCAAGCTGTTTGTGGATGGCACGGCCAAAGGCACCTACTCTAGCACGCAGATGCCGGTAGTACAAGCCAAGATGAACCTGACTGACGGCTACGTGAAATCCAAGCAGTTTCCGGCTCCTATCGAGAACCTGTTGGTAACGGGCACTGTGCTGAATCCTACGGGGCAACTGAACGACACACGGGTTGATATTTCCAACTTCCGGATGTTGCTGGAGGGCGAGCCACTGGAAGGCCGCGTGGCAACTCAAGGCGTTGACAAGCTACGCTTCGATGCCGACGTGAAAGGGGTGGTTGATTTAACTAAGCTCACCAAGATTTTCCCGCTGGAAGGCATGACCGTAACCGGCCGCCTCAATGGCAACGTAGCCGCCAAGGGCAACATGGCCGACATTGAAGCCGGCCGTTACCAGACGGTGGTGGCTTCGGGTACGGTGAACGCACAGAATATCACCTATAAGAGCACCGACTTGCCGCAAGGCATGAAGGTGACCAAAGCCACGGCCACTTTCAACAACAACCAGATTACACTCCAGAACATGAGTGGCTTCGTGGGCTCGTCGGACATTGCGGCTTCGGGTACCATCTCCAACTATATGGGCTACTTGTTTGTACCGGGTCAGCCCTTGCGCGGCAACCTCACGGTGAACTCGCAGCGCTTCAATATGAACGAGTGGATGGTAGACGAAGTAAGTGCGAAGCCTACTACTGGCGCAACGGCTGCTACCAAAGCCCCTGCCACCGCTACCAAGGCAGACGGTGTGCTACAAATCCCGAAGGAGTTTGACCTGACACTGAACACCAACGTGGGACAGGTTATCTACGACAACCTGAAGCTAGATAACGTAAAAGGCACAGTAGGCGTGCGCGACGAAACGGCCACGTTGCAAGGCCTCACTTTCAACACGCTCGGGGGTACGTTTGGCACCAATGGCTCGTACAGCAGCAAAAACCTGGCGCACCCCAAGTTCAACTTCGGGCTTAACATCAAGAACCTGGATTTCCAGAATGCCTTCAATACCTTTAATTCGGTGCGCGCCATGGTGCCTCTGGCCGACAACCTGGAAGGCATCTTCTCGACCAACTTCAACGTGAGTGGCGAACTAGGGCCTGATATGATGCCCAACTACAGTACGCTCACTGGCAAAGGCATATTCGAGGTAGTTCGGGCGGCTGTGAGTGGCTCGCCGGTTATCAACAAGATCAGCAGCCTCACGCAGTTTCAGGAGTTGAAAAGCTTTGCCGTCAACAACAAGGATGTAGCGGCCGAAATCATCAACGGCAACTTCATTGTAAAACCGTTTGACCTAACCGTGGGCCAGATCAAGATGACGGTAGGTGGCTCCAACAACATTGGCAACGGTGGGCTGGAGTATGTAACGGCCCTGAATGTGCCGACTGGCAAGCTCGGCAACCAACTCAACAGCCAACTAACCCGCTTAACGGGGGTACAGAACCTGCAAGGCACCGAGCGGGTAACTCTAGGCCTAAACATTGGTGGCACAGTAGCGAATCCGCAGGTGAAGCTGGCCACTGGCAGCGTGAAAGCGCAGGCTAAAGACTTGGTAGGCAATATCGTGCAGGCGAAAGTTGACGGAGCCAAGTTGCAGTTGCAAGCAAAAGCTAAAGTAGCACAAGACAGCCTCCAACGTGAGGTGCAACGCAAGCAACTGGAGCTACAAGCCAAAGCTCAGCAAGAAGTTGAAAAGAAAAAACTCGAGCTGGAGTCGAAGGCCAAGCAAGGACTTAACAACTTACTTTTTGGTAAGCCGAAGTCGAAACCTGCTCCTCAGAGTACGCCAAAGCCAACCGAAACAGCAGATAGTACAAAATCGGGTCAGTAGAACTTTTTTTTGACGATTTGAGGCAAATCGGCACACTTGTTGCCGTTAACGGAGCAGCTCGATTGATCGGGCTGCTCCGTTGTCTTTTCATACTTACCCTATTCAGTTTTAGTATATGCGGTTTGGTACTCTCCTTCCTTTAGCAATGTTGACAACTGCTGTAGCTTTCACCAGCTGCAGCAAAGACGATGACTCCGGTTCTTCTAAACTGCAAGTAAAGCTGATGGATGCACCTGGTGACTTCCAGAAAGTGGTGCTTGATGTACAGCAGATTGAAGTTCACCTAAAAGAAGAAAACGACCCCGAGGGCTGGAAGATCCTTCCTTTTCAAGCCCAAACTATCAACGTACTCGATTACGTTAATGGCCGTTCGGCGCTGCTAGTAGACACTGATTTCGAGCCCGGCGACCTAAAAGAGATTCGCTTGAAGCTTGGCCCAGCCAGTTATGTTATTGGCAAAGATGGCCAACAGTACGATCTCAAGACGCCAAGCGGGCAAACCTCGGGCGTGAAGCTGAAACTCGATAAGGCAGCCGTACAGGAGCGCGCAACCTTCCAGCTACTGCTCGACTTCGACGTAGCTAAGTCAATTGTAGAGCGTGGCAACTGGCGCCCCGGCAACGACAAGAAAGAGCGGTATTTGTTGAAGCCCGTTATCCGGGTAGTTGCGCAAGATTTGCGTGCCGGCCTGCGTGGCACAGTTACTCCTGCCGCTGCTCGGCCCCAGGTACTGGCTATCCGCTCGTCCATAACAGTACCTGATACTTTCAGCACCGCAGCCGATGCTGCCGGAGCGTACCAATTGAGCGGGTTGCCATCTGGTACGTACCGCGTCGAGTTTTTCCCGACTACCACGGCCCCAACCGGCCAGCCTGAGTACAAGAACGTGGTGAAGTCTAACATCAGCGTTGTGAACGACCAAGTTACCGACCTAGGCTCAACCTCACTGACCCAATAAGCCCCTTACTCACCACACTTAACTAAGCAGTACCTATAGTTATTGAGTGATTATTACCTCTATAAATACTTGACTACTAAATATATTATCTAACACAATCCACTATTTATATCTGCCTCTTGGTTACAGGCTTCAAGAACGGCTAATAACTTAGAGCTTGAAAGCGAAAAAAACCTCTCCCTTGCTTAAGGGAAGAGGTTTTTCGTTTTTATGACAGTACGCTTACTCTAGGCCTTGTATCAGCGCCAACAACTCCTGCTGCGTGGCTTGCGTTTTATTTTGGGCATACCAGCCGTGGATCTTCTCCGCGTATTCTTCGTGAGTGGCACCTTGCGCTTTCAAGCCGAGTAGTAGCTCTTGAGCGGGCGCCGGGCGTGGGCCCCAACTTGCCACCTCTGTAAGCGTATCAGCCCGCAGCACAATCAACTTAGGAATAGAGCGGGTACCATTGGTAAGGTACTGATCCATCAAATCCAAGTTATCGTCGCGGAGCAAGTAGCGGGTGCTGAGCTTGCCGGCGCTGGCTTGCGCTACAGCTTCCAGAACGGGCACAATCTGGGCCGCATCGCCGCACCATCCCTCCGTGATAACCAAACCAATATAGTCTTGGCGCAAATTGGCTAGGGCCACTTGCAGTTCAGGTAGTACCCGCACCATCTTATCAATGCGCTGCATGCGCTGCACGTTGAGGCGCGTGTACTCGGTAAGCTTGTCGGACTGCTGCGGACCGGTGGTTAGGTTGTGGGCCAGCAGGCCGTCGATCAACTGGCGATAACTAGCGTACGAATGAGCCGCCTGTAGGCGCTCTGGCGTGAGAACAGGGGCAACTAATGGGTTCGGCATGAGTGAGGTTACTATTAGTCGAGTATAGATGTCCCTATAACAAAGAAAAGCCCATTTTGGTGGCCGCAATTGACACCAAAATGGGCTTCTGCTACTTCGGAAACTTTACAAACTTGGCGCGTCAGCCATAGCTGCCTTAGCCGACAGTTCGCGGCAGTACGTAATAAAGTCGGTATTGATAGGCTCGAGACCCGCAGCCCGCAATTCCTTCGCCACTTGGGCGCGGTGATAATTGGCGTGTACCGGCACGTGGGTAAAGATGTCGGACACTTGGCTGGTGTAAGTTTCACCAATAGAGTTGGTGTACGAAATCAGGCGCTGCAACTCGGCTTCGTCAGCATTGAGTACGTACTGATGAAACCGCTCAGAAGTCTGTTCGTGCCAGTGGTGCAGCGTAGCTAAGTCGTGCTCTTGCCACACTTTCACGGGGCTAGGCGTAGCCGTAAGACGGCCCAGCCAAATAGCCTGGGCATTGAGTACGTGACTGAAAATGCGCAATCCTCCGGCCGGGAGCGTAGCGCCATTGGCTACAAGCTGATCGAGGTGGTTAAGCAGGGTAGTATTGGCCCATACGTTGTAGGCGCCCAGCTTTTCGTTGGTATTGATCATGAGGTTGGTCTTGAATTTTGCCTGAAAAATAAGGAGAGAAAAGTGCTTCGATGATGAAGTTGGGTTTCCGATAACAACAAGCTTCATGAAACCACTCGGCCACGAGAGGGTGAGCAGGTCAACGAGCTACTCTCTCCATTCTGCTTTTGCTAGCGGGAATCTTGCCAAACCAATCTTTCTTCGGTCCGGCGCTTCGTGAAGTAGCGGCAGTTACCGTCGCCTTTGCCCGTGATACCACCCTCCGGATGACAGATTATTTTTCCGTTTTGGTCGTAGAGGTTGGAGTACTGGTCGCAGCAGCCCAAGGTTTCATAGTACACCACTTGGTCTTCGAAACGGTAGCGCATAATGCGGGCCGGTGGGTTTTGCCGCGGCTCCGCCGATAGTTTCTGGATGCGTGCTTCCAGCCAACCAGGCCGGGCGGCAGTATCGAACTGCACCATGGTGCCGTCGGGTACGGGTGTGACGGTGTTCTGCGAGGTCGGGGCGGGCGTAGAGACACTGCTGGTGTTGCCGCTGGCCGGAGGATCTGTCGGTGTAGTGACGACCACATTCCGCTGGCAAGCCACACCAAGCAAAAGCAACGCTGCCACCGGAACCGACCGAAAGAGAGAGGGACGCATAAGGCGAAGAAAAGAGGGCGCGAGAAGTAGCGGGCCCATCCAAAGCGCGAGCCCAACCGTCAGCTTACGCCCATCAAAGCACAGGGTTCGGTAAGCGCAGCACAAGCTTCAGCTTAAGTTGCGTAGCTTAAGAAGAAGGCCCAAGGTATACTGTTCATAGTCTGTAACATAGCCTCCCATGGCAACTCACGCAGCTGCGGTAGTCACAACGACTTACAGGTAGGAATTTAAGCTGAAGGTCAGGCGACGAATAGCGCCCACACCCGCGGACCGAATATCAACAGTCCTACGACCAAGGCTGCTACGGCTCCTACCAACACGGCGCCGGCAGCTACGTCTTTGGCCCGCCCGGCCAGCGGGTGGTATTCCGGCGACACTAAATTTACAACGGCTTCCACAGCTGTGTTCATCAACTCCAACCCCCACACCACTCCTACCGCCAGCGCGACAAGCGCCCACTCCAGCCAACTCAGCCGGAAGTAGAAGCCAAGACCAATAACTACCACCGTAGCCACGGCGTGGAATTGCAAGTGAATTTCTGAGCGCAGGGCGGCGGCTACGCCCCGAAACGCGTAACCGAAGCTTGCTGCCCGGCGGCGCACCAGGGCCGGAAAGCGGCGAGGTGGCAACTCAGGCTGATTCACGAGCATCGAATTCGCGGAATGTCTTCTGCCGCAGCACGTTCCACTCGGGTTTGATGACACTAAAAATGACGGTGTCGCGCCGACGGCCGCCTTGGGTATAGCGGTGGCTGCGCAAGATGCCTTCCTCGGTAGCCCCCATGCGCTGCATGGCGTCTCTCGACTTTTGGTTGTGCGCATCGGTTTCCAGTTCCACCCGCTCGCAGCCGAGCACCTCGAAGGCGTGCCGGAACAGCAGATATTTTGCGGCACGGTTTAGGCCCGTTCTTTGAAACTCGCTACCTATCCAAGTGTAACCAATAGAAAGCCGCGCTTCCTCCAGTTCGATGTTATAGTAGCTGGTGCTGCCGGCCACCCGGTCGGTGTCTTTGTCGATGACAAGGAAAGGGTAGCGCCGCTGCTGCTCCCGCCCCTGCAGGGCCGCGGCGAT
The DNA here is from genome assembly GCF_029433095.1 of Hymenobacter sp. YC55. Taxonomy (GTDB): domain Bacteria; phylum Bacteroidota; class Bacteroidia; order Cytophagales; family Hymenobacteraceae; genus Hymenobacter. The sequence continues at coordinate 205,089 of NZ_JARNTX010000002.1, read as the reverse complement.
GTACGCAGCCAAGCTGATTCGGTCGTCGGCGCGGGTGAGGGTGTACTGCCATAGTTCGGGCTCGAAGGCAACAGTCTGTAAGTCTTCGAAGTCCGTGACAGCCAAAGGTCGCAACAGAACGCGGTTGTTTTCGAGGATAATGTCCTGAGTGAAATCCATAGCGTCAGCAACTGAAGTAAGGCAATACCAAATATGCCTAAAAAAGATTCAGTAGTAAGTATATGGGAATGGCCCGCTAAAATCCGAGGCCCTGCAAGAGTAACTGGTACTGCGCCAAAGGCAGATGACCACCACTGGCTTGCGGGTGGCCGTGCGCAAAATTAGCGGGCGGCTCGGCACCCGTGCGAGCAAAGGCCTCGCGCAAGATATTGGGAATGTGTAAGTCGCGGCTAGCAGCCCGGCCGGATACGGCTACTACGCCATCAGGCAAATAACCCAGGTTGGCACACAGCACTACCCGGTCGGGGAGGCGCTGAATCCACTGCTGTGCAACGAGCGGATGAATCTGGCAGGGCGAGTCAATAGTGATCAGTGCTACCGGTGAAGCAGCTGGACCAGCGGGCGGAAACTTTGGTGGCATTTTGCGCGCCACGGCAAGGTCCGCAGCTACTTCGGCCCGGTAGCCAGCCAGCGTGGCGTCTTGTGCTAGGCCGCGCGGGTTATCGTCGTGGAGCAGGTAGCGCAGAGGTAGCTCGAGGTTGAAGGAGCCAGCACGACGGGCTGCATTGCACATGGCTACGGCTTCTTTCAACCACTTGGCCGTGTGTTGCTTTTTGGTTTCAGCCAGAGGCGGCCACGGAGCCTGGTCGCCGAGGTCGGAGAGGATGCCGATGGCGGCCACCCACCGCAAGTCGGTTATGTCGGCTTCAGCAGCGAGCAGCTCGTAAGCCAGCCACGCCGAACATGGCACCGGGTCGAGGCCATAGCCCGTGAGTACCGTGCTGCCAGCGGGTGGCATGCCCTCCGGAATATGGTGGTCGACGTAGAGCACTGGCACTCCGGCCGCTTCGAGTGTGCCGTGCTCATGCACCCCTAAGTCGGTGACGATAAGCGCATCTGGCTTATGCGCCAGCAACATTTCGTGGACGCTCGGCGTCAAGAAAGCGTTTTCGCCCTTACCTGACGGCAACACCTCTACCTGCCACTCTGGACTGATGCGGTTCAGCCCGCGACCAAACAATGCGCCGGCTGCTAGTCCATCGGCATCGAAATGGCAATACACCACTACCCGACCCGCCGCCGGAATCTGGTTTAGAAAGGCACGAAAAGGCGTTACAAACTGAGGATAGGCCGACATGAAAACGAGCAGCCGGCCTAGTAGCCAGCTGCTCGTTGTTCGTAAACTGTGTTGTTAAGGTTCGGGAAGAAGCTGAGAGGCAAGACTAAAGTCTAGCTCTGCTCCTTGAAATAAGGAGGGAGCTAATCCTACTAACTTCTGGTTCCTTGCTACTTCTTAATCTCGCCTACCATGTCCTCGGGCTTCAGCCACTCGTTGAATTGCTCTTCGGTGAGGTAGCCGAGTTGCAGGGCAGTTTCTTTGAGAGTCGAGCCGTTTTTGTGGGCAGTTTGGGCAATTTCGGCGGCTTTGTAGTACCCGATGTGCGGGTTCAAGGCCGTTACCAGCATCAGGCTGCTGTCAACGTGCTTCTTGATGTTGGCTTCGATGGGCTCGATGCCGGTGGCGCACTTGTCGTTGAAGCTCACGCACACGTCGCCGATGAGGCGGGCAGAGTGCAGGAAGTTGTAAATCATGACTGGCTTAAACACGTTCAGCTCGAAGTGGCCATTCATGCCGCCGATGTTGATGGCGACGTCATTGCCCATCACCTGCGCGGCTACCATAGTCATAGCTTCCGCTTGGGTGGGGTTCACCTTGCCGGGCATGATGCTGGAACCCGGCTCGTTATCGGGAATGTGCAGCTCGCCGATGCCCGCACGGGGGCCCGAAGCCAACAGGCGGGTATCGTTGGCAATCTTCATCAGGCTGGCAGCCACCGTTTTGAGGGCACCGTGAGCTTCTACAATGGCATCATGCGCGGCCAGGGCCTCAAACTTGTTTTCAGCCGTGATGAAGGGCAGCCCCGTTAGGTCGGCTATGTGCTTGGCTACGTTTTCGGAGTAGCCGGGAGGCGTGTTGATGCCTGTGCCAACGGCGGTACCACCCAAGGCCAATTCCGAAAGGTGCGCCAGCGTGTTCTTGATAGCGCGCAAGCCGTGGTCGAGCTGCGACACATAGCCCGAAAACTCTTGGCCTACCGTCAGCGGGGTGGCATCCATGAGGTGGGTACGCCCGATTTTCACGATGTGCATGAACTGCTCGCTCTTGCTTTTCAGCGTGTCGCGCAGCTTTTCGATGCCCGGAATCGTGACTTCCACCAGAATCTTGTAGGCCGCAATGTGCATGGCCGTCGGGAAGGTGTCGTTGCTGCTCTGGCTCTTGTTTACGTCGTCGTTGGGGGCCAGCACTTTCTTTTCATCCGAAAGCTGGCCGCCTTGCAGCACGTGGCCGCGGTAGGCCACCACCTCGTTCACGTTCATGTTCGACTGCGTGCCCGAACCCGTTTGCCACACCACCAGCGGAAACTCCTTGTCGAGCTTGCCTTCCAGAATTTCGTCGCATACCCGGCCAATCAGCTCGGCTTTGTCGGCCGGCAGGATACCCGCGTCGCGGTTGGTGAAGGCGGCGGCCTTTTTGAGGTAGGCGAAGGCGCGGATTATTTCCTTGGGCATCCGGTTGATGTCCTGCGCAATCTGGAAGTTGTCGATGGAGCGCTGCGTTTGGGCGCCGTAGTAGGCGTCGGCGGGCACCTGTACGGTACCCATGGTGTCTTTCTCGGTGCGGAACTGCATGAAGTGGGTGATTAGGTGAGGAAGTGACTGTATTGAAATGACAGGCTCTAGCTGACGGGCGCAAAAGTACACACCGCGCCGGGCTCCGGGGCAGCTAGTTCAAAATTCTGTTATCGGGTAGCACTTATTCTCCGGACATAGTCAAGTAGCTAGGCTCTTGCGTACAACCACCTAATCACTCTTCTTTTTGCGCTATGAAAAAAACTTTTGAATCAGAATCCGACGCCTTGGCTACGCCTTCTGCTACCCCAACTACTGCCCAAGCTCCCGCAACCACGCCCGAATCAGACGAAAACTCCACCGAAAAAAAGCCTGTGCCAGCCGGTAACGGTGCCCCTGACTACAGTGACGTGGAAATCAAAACCGAATCTGACCTGCCTCAGCCCGAAAAGCCCGGCGGCAGCGCCACCGAACCCGAAAGCGGCGGTGGCTACAGCGGCTAAATAAGCAAGACTGTGAAGCACTGATAATGGGGAGGTTGAGGTTCTGCAGGCGTTAATAACGCAGCTCGAACATCAGCCTCCCCATTGCATGAGCTTACCTGTGGTCTTCCGGCCGGAACGGGACACTGACTTCCACGGTGCGGGCGGTCCGCCGCCCCTTTTGAACGGCAGGGTACCATTTCGGGCCTTCTTTGAGCAGGCGGATAGCTTCGGCGTCGCACTCTTCGGAAATGCCACGCACTACTTTGATATCCTGCAGGCTGCCATCTTCGGCTACTGTGAAGCTGAGCTTCACGTTTCCTTCCTTGCCTTCCTTGAGCGCCTCTTCCGGGTATTCCAGCTCTTTCTTCAGGTACTCCTGAAATGCTTTATACCCACCTGCCGGGAGGGCGCCAATGGAGATGGGCGCTGGCGGCCGCTCACGCCGCACCACTACCACTTCGTTGAGCGACTTCGTATCGGGCGCAAGAGCCAAGGCCACCAGGGTATCTTTCGGGGCAAGGCCCTGCTCCGAAGCAGCAAATCCAACATAGCTGAAGGTCAACGCCTTTACTGATTCAGGCACGAGCAACGAAAACGAGCCGTCGGCGGCCGTAGTGGTTGCTAGGTTAGTGCCCTTAGCTGCCACCGTCACGCCCGGCAGGAGTGCGCCGCTGGTGCGGTCCGTGACCCGGCCGCGCACCACCCGCATGCTCGCCGGCGCCGCCACCGCAGATTCAATTCGTCCATTTAAACTGTTGCTGACCATAGGCTTAGAGACCGATGCAGCTTGGGTGTTAGCCGGTTTGGCTTTCGGAGTTGGCGCCATTCGGGCGTAGGCCGCAGAGCTTTCCTTGTTGCCGTGTGCTTGTTTGGTTGCAGCCAACTGCGCAGTATCGGCGGCAACAGGAGCAGCTGCTTTGCTTTCTTCAGCAACACTCGCCACATCTGCCGTTCCCGCGACTGCCTCATTTGCTAGCGTGACAGCAGACACTTCGGTTGTCGTACCTTCTTGCTGGCGTCTTGCGTTCAACCTGCTGCGTGTTGGCTTCGACAACGTTACTGCCTCGTTTTGCTTTACCGGCGCAGGCGCAGAAGCAATAGCCTTGTCGGTTAGTGCCGCTTCTGTGTGCACCTCTGGCGCAGACGCAGCAGGTTCCGACGAAGGCTTCGCGGCTTCTTCAAGCTTTTTTTCCGGCTGGCGCATTGCTATTTGCGGGGCAGCAGCTGGGCCTTCGGTGGTCCGGCGCACTCCTAACCATATGGCCGTGCTTACAAGCAGTAAGACTATAGCCGCTGCCATTTGCCGCCAGGGCCACATCGGTACCACTGGGGCAACATCGGGCTGCTCTTGGGCTAGGCGGGCGCGCAGGCGGGCTTGCAGGTCGCTTACGGCCTGGTCGGTGGTGGCGAGGTCGGTTTGAGAAAGGCCTTCGAGTACGTCGGCGCAGCGGGAGCAGGTCAGGGTGTGGGCTTCTACATGGTGCTGCTCGGCCGCCGAGAGCGTACCGGCCACGTACTGTCGCAGCACCGCCATTGGCAGGTGCTGCCCCCCCGACGCATCGGGCGACAGTAGAGCAGGAAGTTGATCAGCGGGCCGCATCAGAAGAGAAAGACGTAGTGGGCGGTGAAGATTCGAGGTTGCGCTTGAGGTTGCGCTTACCGTTTTGCAGATGACTTTTTACCGTGTTCAGGTCGTAGCCAGTTTCCTGGCTGATGTCGCGGTAACATTTCTTTTCCAGAAAGAACAGTTCCAAACATCGTCGTTGGCCTTCGGGCAAAACACCCAAAGCATGTTCGAGGGCTTGTAGGCGGGCTTCGGCGAAAGTGGCTTCGTCGGGGTCATCAGGTTCTAGATGCTCGGCCACTACCGATTCCATATCGGCGGCATCCGGAAAATGTAACACCAGCGCCCCACCTCGGTCGGGGCCGGGCCGCTGCCGGGCCCGCAGTATCATCAAGCAGTGGTTGCGGGCCGTGGCGTGCAGCCAAGCCGGGAAATTGTCGACCTCGTGGCGCCGCAGCTTTTCAACTAGCACTTCGAAGAGTTGCATCACGGCGTCCTGCGCGTCGGCCTCGCCGGGCCCCAAGTACCGCCGGCAAATAGCAAATACCTCGGGCATATGGCGCTCATACAACACGCCCAAGTCGGCTACTTCGCCGTGCTGGCGGTAACAGGCCAGCAACTCCTCGTCGGATAGCTCGGTCGGCGACTTAGGACGGCGTTTGAAGAACATAGCTCAGCACAAACCTAGCACTAGCGACCTTCCTTTGGTGCGCCAGCCACCGGCTGCCCTGCCAAGATACGGCGGTTGCCGTTGCGACACCAACGGCTAGTTAGGCTCACCAGTATCTTATGCTAATTGTCATTCCGACGCAGGAGGAATCTGAGTTTAACCAATCAACGGTAATACCAGATTCCTCCTGCGTCGGAATGACAACTAGCATAAGACCTGGACACTTTTGTTAAGTTCGTGAAGATTTGTCTGCTCAGGGCAATCCGGTGCCCGAAGTCGAGCAAATAGGGTACCATGCTGCTCAACTGAGTTTGCGCCAATTGCACAGAGATTTTATTGAATTGTCTGCATCGGCGAATCTTGCAGTTTGAAGCCATCAACTGCCCAAAAAGCCCGTTCGTTACTGGCTGGCTACCGTATTTGAGCACTATCTTGTTCAACTTTTGCCCGCGGCTGGTTGGTGTGGGCGTTGATTTTGTCTTTTCCCTGGTGCCGTGCCACAGCCTCTTGCCGATACGCTGACCCACCTGCGCGTGGGCAACCAGACCTTCCTGATCAACTTCTATCAGGACCACCGCGACGACTTTGCGGAGTGGACGCGCCAGCGCCACCAACTCGACCGTGCCGCGGCCCACGAGTTGCTGCGTTCCATCCTTGTCGAGTTCTACAACCAAGTAGCCGACGGCCGCCTGACCAAGCTCCCGCCCGACCTGCGCGCCCACCTCTACGGTATGGCCGATCAACTTCCTCAGGCCGCTGCCACCACTGCGCTACCCGCTGCCGAAGCCCGTCGTCGCCGCCATTTGCTGGGTTTGTTTGGCCAGCTTAGCCCCGATTGCCAGCAGGTATTGATGTTCTTCTATTTCCGGGGCTACAACTTCAAAAAACTAGCCGGCAAAATGGGCTTTGCCAACGCCACCGTCGGCCGACTGCAGAAATCCAGCTGTCTGCGCCGCTTGTACGAGCTGCATTTACGGTCAGAGGAATGAATATCTACTACTTAGCCACAGGCACTCCACAAGCATAGCTCTATTTTGTCGAGCCCCCTATAAGTACTCTTATCAATTAGCTATAAACATCTAACAATCAGTCGCTACTTTATGGATCTGCGCCCTTATTTAGATGAACTGGAACGCTTTGCAGACGGGCAACTGTCGGAGGCGGAGCAGGAGGCATTTGAGCTGCGGTTGGCGCAGGATGAAAAGCTGAGCGCAGCATACGAAGAATACGAGCAATTCACGGCCGACCTGCGCTGGGTGGCCGGCCACGAAACCCTGCGGCACCGCCTCCGCAACCTCGACAAGCGCCTCGACGAACGGCAAGCTGCGCTAGCCAATATGCAGACCCGGACCGCCGCCCCCCGTATCCGGTGGGGCTTACTAGCGGCCGGCGTAGCCTTCATTTTAAGTTTGGGACTGTGGCTGCTCTTGCGCCCTCATCCTCTTAGCGCCGATGAAGCCTGGACCCGCTACTACGTGCCCGAGCCTGGCCTAACTGATGTAGCCGCCCAAGCCACTAAAAGTCCGCTGCTGATTGATGCCATGCGTCAATACCGGGCGGGTCATTACCCAGCGGCGCTTCACTCGTTGCGGCGCGTTTCCGCCGCTACCGTCGCCGACGATACGCTACTTTATTACACCGGTGTGGTCCTACTCCGGCACGCGGAAGCGGGTGCGGCGCGCAACTACCTCACCCGTGCCAGTGAGCAGCCCACTTCGGCTTTGGCAGGCAAGGCCCGCTACCACTTAGCTATGGCCCAATGGCGCACTGGTCAGTTGCCACAGGCTCGCACCAACCTACAGGCCGTCGCCGCCGATCCACAAAATCCGTATCAATTGCACGCCCAGCAAGTGCTGCGTGCCAAGGTGCTGCTCCCCCGCGACTAGTGAGACAACTGCGCCGTGGTGCTCTGTGCTTGCGCAGCAGCCCAAACCGGCGGTTTCTCTAGTCTCGAATACGTATGCGCCCTGTTCCTGCTCAAGCAGCTTCCAATGCCCCGGCTTCTATTAGCATTATCATTCCTACTTACAAGGAAGCTGATAGTATTGGGGCGCTAGTGCGCTACCTCCTCGAGGCTATAGCTTCGGATAATATCCTGGAAATCATAGTAGTGGACGCCAACAGCCCTGATGGCACGGCCGCAGTAGCGGAGCAGGCAGGCGCCAGGGTGGTGCAGTGCCCACGCAAAGGGCGGGCCGCTCAACTCAATTTTGGAGCGCGCCAAGCCACCGGCAGCATCCTTTATTTTCTGCACGCCGATTCATACCCGCCCGCCAGTTTCAGCCAAGAAATTCGAGAAGCTGTGCAGCAGGGCAACGGCGCGGGCTGCTACCGCTTAGCGTTCGACCACCCAAGCTGGTTTTTGAAAGCCAACGCCTGGTTCACCCGCTTTCGCTTCGAGCTATTTCGCTTCGGCGACCAAAGTTTGTTTGTGCGGCGCGACGTGTTCAGCCAGATTGGTGGGTACCGGGAAGACATGGTAGTGCTGGAAGACCAGGAAATCACGCGCCGGCTCCGGCGCGCCGCCCCGTTTCAGATTCTGCCGGGTCCTATCGTCACGTCGGCCCGCAAGTACCGCGAAAACGGCGTGTGGCGACTCCAAAGCATTTACTACCTGATTACGATGATGCACCGGTTTGGGGCTTCTCAGCAAAGACTAGTAAACATGTACCGTACCATGATCCGGCAGGACAAGGTATGAGGTAAGCTACTGATGCAGAACGTCTCAGCGGCGCGCAATAAAATAAGGTGGTTCTAGGTTGCGCTGCAAGGTTAGCTCGAAAGTATCGAGGTTGAGAGCGGCTAAGTGAGATAGTTCGGGGTTGTGCCGGTACACGCAGCCCGTGTCGAGACTAATGGCCTGGGCTCGGGTTCGGGCTTGGCGCTGCACCTCCGCCGTAGGAGTGGGCACGTGGCCGTGCACTAAGCGCCGGCCCTGCAGTCGGGCAGCATCGTAGGTGAACTGCTTGATGTTGAGCATCGTGTGCCAGTCGGCGCGCATCCGGTCGGGGGGCAGCCGGAAGTTGTAGCCTGCGTGTACCAGCGTGAAGCCTTCGATGTCGAGCTGATAAGGCAAGTCTTCGAGCCAGGTAAGGTAGGGGGCCGGAATATCTTCGGGGCGGGTCACGCCAAAGCTTTCCAGGGTGAGCTGCCGGTCGGCAGCCGAAGCCCACGTGAGCTCATGGAAGCCTCGGGCAGCATCGAGCAGTTCTTGGTCGTGGTTGCCGCGCAGGCAGTATACGCGTAGTCCACGGCTTGGCAGCGCCATCAAGTAGTCGAGCACGCCGCGGCTGTCGGGGCCTTTGTTGACGTAGTCGCCGAGCACGAACAATTCGTCTTCGGGTTGTAGCTTTATTTCCTGCTCCAGCAAGTGTTGAAAGGTTTGGAGGCAGCCATGCAAATCGGTGGTAACATATCGGGCCATAGGTAGCAGAACAAGGCGAGAGAACGGGAAAACAACAGCTACTACGCCGCGCCTTTAAGCGCGCGAAATCAACGATACCTGCTTTAACCAGAAAAGAAAAAGCACCTTCCGAGGTGGGAAGGTGCTTTTTTTATTTGTCAGCAATTCTCAGCTATACGCTGGCTTATCCAGTTCAGGCTTATCGAGGTTGCGGTTGGGGTGACGAACACCTGCATCATCGGCCTCCTGCTGAAGCCGCTCCTCGGTTTGCTCGTCTCGGTCGTTTACGGGCAGGTTACCAGCGCCCTTGGGCTGCTCGGTTTGCGAGGGGCTGCCGTGGTTTTCCTTGGACTGATGATTGGTATTATTGCTTTTGTAAGGCATGGCCGTGAAGATTAAAGGTGAAGGGTTTGTTTTCGGTGGGGGTGGTAAGAAAGCAAGGCACTTCTAAAACCGAGAATACCTCGGGGACTATTGATCAATAGCCGTATCGGTAGCGGTAGGGTCGGTGAGGTCGGCGTTGGTGCCTTGGCGAGCCAGCACGTCGTTGTTGGGCTGTGGCTGTTCCATTTGGCCCATACCTATCCGAGAATCAGGGTCTTCCATTTCGTCGAGGCCCGTGCGGTCATCGTCGGCATCCAGCTCATCAACCGGCCGACGGGCCTCTATCGGCGTGTCGTCGTCAAGGAGTTCAGGGTTGGGCATATCCTCATTGGCTTGCCGGTCACGACCTTGGTCGTCGGAGAGCATATTGTCGGGAGGCAAGGTGGTGGAATCGGCGTTGCGGTTTTCCCCGAGAGCCGTGATGCCGTTGGCTGTGTCGGTGCCATAGCCTTCCCGGCCTTCGCGGTTGCCGAAACCGCCACGCGCATCTTCATTCTTGGGTGGGTCGCCGCCGGGGATAATGTGTCCGGCTGCTAGCTCCTGGTCGGTAGTATCGTCGTTGATAACGCGAACGGGACGGTTCTTAGGGTCGATAGCCATAGGAGTTGTGGAATCTTGATGGAGAGGTAGGAAAGTAATGTGTACTGTGGTTTGTGAATTTGGGTTTAGGTTCACCCACAGCTTCTGCGCTGACGCCTGCTGTGGTGGCAAGTCAGTACTTTAGATCAACAGTTTTTTTCACCCCTCGCCTTCGTTTCAAAACGTTGTTATTTGATTTCTATGCCTACTGCATTTCCTGCTATCCGTTCCGTCGAATCATTGCGCCAGCATCTAGAAGCTGGTGAGCCATTGAAGTATCTGTTTTTCTGGGGCCATACCGGCCAGCCGGGCGCGGCAGTTGGCAAAGAGTGCTTCAGCCAATGGTACCCCGCAGCTTTCACACTCGACGGCGACACCTATGCAACGGCCGAGCATTACATGATGGCCGAAAAAGCCCGTTTGTTCGGCGACGATTCCACCCGCGCCGCCATTCTCAACGCCTCTCACCCCAACGAAGCCAAGAAGCTGGGCCGCGAGGTACAGAATTTTGATGGGCCTCAGTGGGATGCGGCTCGCTTTGCTATAGTCGTGCGGGGCAATGTTGCCAAGTTCAGCCAGCACCCGGCGCTCCGAGAGTTTTTGCGGCAAACCAACGCTCGGGTCTTGGTTGAAGCGAGTCCGGTTGACGCCGTTTGGGGCATAGGGCTAGCGCAAGACAGCCCGCACGCCAGCAACCCAACCGAATGGCGAGGCCTGAACTTGCTGGGGTTTGCCTTGATGGAAGTGCGGGAGCAGTTGGCCAAGTAAGGTAGGGCGCCTGCGCTGCAAGGTTTTACGTATGGTACCGCACCCCCTGCCTCCGCTGCTTGATGCGCAGAATCCTCCGGGAGAGGCCGGGGTACCTTCATAACTCATCTACTCTTATGTGGACTGAACAAGACAATGCCCTTACGCGCACCTTCCGCTTTCCCGACTTCAAAACGGCTTTTGCGTTCATGACCGACGTGGCCGCTGCTGCTGAACGGCTCGACCATCATCCGTGGTGGGCCAACGAGTACAGCACCGTCGAATTCCGGCTCCGCACCCACGACGCCGGCAACACCGTAACCAAACGAGACCATCGGCTAGCCGAAGCCATCGACCAACTAGCTGAACAGCACGGCGCAAAGGTCGCCTAAGTACCGACTACTAGTGTAGCCCTGGCGAAGTGAACCGCAGGCTGAAACTTGCTTGCCACTGCCTAGCGTTAGCCGCTGCTGATGCTCCACGTCCTACCTTTGTCTTTATGTCGGAACCTGCTACCACCCTGCTTTACTTAGTGCCCACTCCTATCGGTAACCTCGAAGACATTACCCTGCGGGCTATTCGGGTGCTGGGCGAGGTGGATACGGTGCTGGCCGAAGACACCCGTACCAGTGGCCGCCTCATGCAACACTTAGGGTTGAAGAAGCCCATGCTCAGCTACCACCTCCACAACGAGCACCAGCAGGTACAGCGTCTGCTGGAGCGGCTGGAAAAAGGCGAAACCATGGCCTTAGTGTCGGATGCCGGTACACCCGGAATTTCCGACCCGGGCTTTTTGTTGGTAAGAGAATGTCTGGCGCGCGGCCTGAAAGTGGAATGTTTGCCGGGTGCTACGGCGTTTGTGCCGGCACTGCTTAAGTCGGGCTTCGGGGCCGAGCGGTTTTCGTTTGAAGGGTTTCTGCCGGTGAAGAAAGGCCGCCAAACTCGCTTGCGCGAACTTGCTGCGGAAACCCGCACCATGATTTTCTACGAGTCGCCGCACCGGATAGTGAAGACGCTGGAGCAGCTAGGCGAAGTGCTAGGGCCCGACCGACAGGCGTCGGTGAGCCGGGAGCTAACTAAGCTGTTCGAGGAAACGGTGAACGGCAGCCTAGCGGAACTAGCCGCTAGCTTCGCGGCGCGGGCCAGCATCAAGGGAGAAATTGTAGTAGTAGTTCAAGGCCAAAAAGACCTTAAAGAGGAGCGTCGTGCTGACTAAACCGTCTGTATCAGAAATACCAGTGGCAGCCTCATCGGCAACCAGCGCTTCGGCGCGCGTTGCGTACTGGCGGCCGAGTTTGTTGGCCTTATTGGGGGCTGGGCTCTTGTGGCTAGGCTGGCCGGTACATCCCAGCCCGCTGTCGGCGCTGGCGGCTGTGCTGCTGGTGGCCTGGGTGCCGTATTTGCGCATGGAGCAGCTGCTGGTAGCACGCGGCTCTAGTGGCTGGAAAGTGTTCCGCTACACGTATTTGCTGCTGGTGCTTTGGAACGCCTTTACTACCTGGTGGGTGAGTTTCAGTACCTTGGGTGGTGGCATTGCCGCCGTGGTGCTCAACGCGCTGCTGATGTGCATCCCAACCATGGCTTTCTACCATACCAAGCGGCTGGCGGGCCCCACGCTCGGCTATATCTCGCTGCCCATCTACTGGATTGCCTTCGAGCAACTGCACCTGCACTGGGACCTGACCTGGCCCTGGCTTACGCTTGGCAACGGCTTCGCGCAGGCCAACCAATGGGTGCAGTGGTACGAATACACGGGCTTTTTGGGCGGCTCGTTGTGGATATGGGTGGTAAGTATCCTGGTGTTCCGCGCCTGGTTTGGCTTCCAACGCTCGGCTACTTCCTCCCCTAGCAGCCAGCATGCTATAGCGCATCAGCCTAGTGCTGCACCACTTGGGCGGCCAGTAGCGGCCCGCTGGTTGGCCCCGATACTGGCGGTGCTGCTGCCTATTCTTTTCTCCTACTTCATTGGAGCCACCTACCAAGAGAAAGGTGAAACAGCCGAAGTGGTTGTGGTGCAGCCCAACGTAGACCCGTTTCTGGAGAAGTTCAGCAGCAACCCCAACTTCATCCCGTACGACCAGCAGGTAACCCGCCTTATTGGTCTTACCGAGCAACAGCTTACACCGCAAACCCGGCTCGTGCTTTGGCCTGAAACGGCACTCGAAGAAGCGTATTTCGAGCAGAACTTCGAGTCGAACTCTAAGGTGATTCGCTTGCGCGACTGGCTTCGTCAGCATCCTGGTGTCGAGCTGATTACGGGCATGACCACCATCAAGATGTACGGCAGCAACAAGGAAACGGCCACCCCCACGGCCCGCTTCCGCGACGACCTGGGGTACTATGATGTATTCAATACGGCCGTTCACTTTACGAGTGCCACTGCTCCGGTTACGTTCTACCATAAGTCGCGCCTGGTGCCAGGCGTGGAGAAGGTGCCGGTAGTGCTTACCAAGCTTATTTCCAACATCGACTTGGGCGGCACCGTGGGTTCGTACGGCAGCCAAGACCAGCGGACCGTGTTCAAGACCAATACCCCCGCTCTGCGCCTAGCACCTTCCATTTGCTACGAATCGGTGTACGGCGACTTCATGGCCGAGTACATCAAGAACGGCGCAACGCTCATCGGCATCATCACCAACGACGGTTGGTGGAGCGACTCGCCCGGCCACAAGCAGCATTTCCAGTACGCCACCCTCCGCGCCATCGAAACCCGCCGCGACATTGCCCGCTCCGCCAACACCGGTATTTCGGGCTTCATCAATCAAAAAGGTGAAGTCCTGACGCGCACCGAATGGTGGGTACAAGCGGTTAGCCGCCACGCGGTGCATCTCAACCACGAGCTAACCTTCTACGTGAAGCACGGCGACCTATTAGGCCCCGCTACGCAGGTGCTGGCAGTGTTGCTGTTGGTGTTTGTGCTGGTGCAGGCATCACGGCGGCGAACTTCATTTAATTGAAGTGAGAAAGACGGCCCTAATCCCTCAACCTACTTCGGAGTTGAAGCGCTTGCTGATACACCAGACAAAGGAGGGCGTGTATTTATTTGGCTACGATACGAAAGAGGATGCCGCTTGCCTTTGGGATTCGTGGCATGAATCACTAACCGATGCAGAAGCTGCTAGTAAAGCATATGGCGTTGCTTTAACCGACTGGCAAACTATTCCAGATCCTCTACCCGGCTGTCAACAGGATTGGATTGCACCAGTGCGTGTGAAAGGCCGGGACGAGGGAACGCCACAATGGGGTAGTTTTGAGAAATTAGTTGATGGCCGGTGGTTACCTTTCGGCCCACAGTCGTCACCGAACTCTTTATCCCTTTGACTGCACAAGGCGCCACTTACCAATTTATGGATTACAATCAACTCAGCTTTCAGCTAGCCGCCGTTACCCGCCACGCGGGCCAGTTTATTCGTCAAGAAGCCGCCACCTTCGACCGGGGCCGCGTCGAAACCAAAGGCCTGCACGACCTGGTATCCTACGTGGATAAGGAAACGGAAAAGCTGCTCGTAGCCGGGCTGCGCGAGTTGTTGCCTGAAGCAGGCTTCATCACTGAAGAAGGCACCGAAGGCGCCGTGCAAGCCGACGAATACAACTGGATTATCGACCCGCTCGATGGTACCACCAATTTCGTGCACGGCCTGCCCTGCTACTCGGTGAGCGTTGCGCTGATGCACCACCAAGAGCTAGTTGCCGGGGTAGTGTACGAAGTGAATCGCGACGAATGCTTTCGCGCCGCCATCGGCTCCGGGGCTTTCTGCAACGAAATTCCAATTCACGTCAGCGACATTTCGCAACTCAGTGGCTCTTTGGTAGCTACTGGTTTCCCCTACTCGCAGTTTGGGCAGTTGCCTACCTACCTCCAACTCTTAGGGGCCTTCATGGAACGCTCGCATGGTGTCCGCCGCTTCGGTTCCGCCGCCGTTGATCTGGCGTACGTGGCCGCCGGCCGCTTCGAGAGCTTCTTCGAGTTCAACCTTAACTCCTACGACGTAGCCGCTGGTATTCTGCTCGTGCGCGAAGCCGGTGGCCGCGTTACGCAGTTCCTCGAAGATGGCGACCCAATTTTTGGTCGGGAGCTAATAGCCAGCAACAGCCATATTCACCAGGAAATGCAGGATACCGTCCGGGAGTTCTGGCAGGTGCAAGCCTAGCTTAGAACACGTTGCACTGAAACTAGAGCTAGTAGCTAGTTCCCCTCCTCAGGAGGGGTAAAGGGATGGTTGGTTACCCCCCGAACGATCCACAAGAACAGTCATGCTGAGCGGAGCCGAAGCATCTCGCTAGTGTGGTATATACTACTCCAGCGTCAGCACGCGAGATGCTTCGGCTCCGCTCAGCATGACAGATAGTTTGGCAACGCCAGCAATGAGTAGCCAACTATCCTTATCCTCTTCTCTGAGAAAACAAGCCTACTAGCTTTAGGGAGCAAATCTTTCTATAAACCAGGAAGTAAAGGTCCCGCGCCAGCAAACTTTTCCGTAGGTGTTGTAGTTTTGCAAGCATCATGCTGATTCAGACACTCATTATTGTTCTGCTTTTCGCCGGGGCTTCCTTCTATGTAGGGCGTATTTTCTGGCGGGCATTTTTCGACAAATCCTCAACGGGCTGCGCAAAAGGCTGCGGTGGAGCTTGCGGCACCATCGACGTCGACCGGCTGCAACGCACGATTGAGGCGGCAGCTAGCCGCGGCGCGAAGTAGCTTCACATTTCACTTTCCATATTTTTGGCAACCTGCCCCCGTACTGGCTCCGTATAGCCGGTACGGGGGTTTGTTTTAACGCCCTTTTAATGCTTCAGCTTTCCAACCGAACTCTACCATCATGCAAGACAAAGAAGAAGAACGCTCACTCATGAAAGTGGAAGAGAAGCTCAAAAAGGACGGTTTCACGGCCGACTTTCGCGTATCTGATGGTCGCCTCCACACCATCAGCGAAGAGCGGAGCAAGAGCTATGCCCCCAACGAAGTTGTAATTGTAGACTTCTACCGCTTCGAAGGCGAAAGTGACCCCGACGATATGTCCATCCTATATGCGCTTGAAACCGCCGACGGCGAACGAGGCACCATTTCTTCTGCCTACGGTACCTACGGCGACTCCGACGCGCTTGACTTCCTCAAACAAGTAGAAGACTTAGGCAAAAACTTGAAGAAAGAGCATAAGTAAGCTCCTCCTTCCCGGCCACCACCTTCGCTAGAGTGCGTCCCGAAGCAATTCGGGGCGCACTCTGCTGTTTCTGCCCCACCCAATCTCGACTACAACCCATGAAAACGGCTCTCCCAACCCACCCCTTGCGTACCGCCTCCGACCTCGATCCACTTATGCAAGCCATTGGCGACAAGCGCATTGTACTGCTCGGCGAGGCCTCGCACGGCACTGCCGAGTACTACACTTGGCGCACCACCATATCCAAACGGCTGATTCAAGAGAAAGGCTTTCAGTTCATTGCCGTGGAAGGCGACTGGCCCGACTGTTTCGAGGTGAATGCCGCCATCAAGAAAGACGAGGTAACCTACGGCTCGGTGCCACAGTTGCTGCGCACCTTCAATCGCTGGCCGACCTGGATGTGGGGCAACTGGGAAATTGTGGGCCTCGTGGATTGGCTGCACACGCACAACCGCCAGCAACCCGTTGAGCAGCGGGTAGGGTTCTACGGGTTAGACGTGTACAGCTTGTGGGAATCGTTGCAGGAGATATTGCATTATGTAGAAAAGCAGGGCGACGGTGCCGTGCAAGCGGCCCAACGGGCATTCCAGTGTTTCGAGCCCTACGGCAACGACCCGCAGGAGTATGCCCAAGCCATTGCCTTCGTGTCTGATGATTGCCAGGACGAAGTAACGGATATGCTGCGCGCCCTGCGCAAACAAACCGCCCAACAGCTCGACGGCTTGGCTGACCGCGAAACTAAATTTGGAGCCGACCAAAACGCGCTGGTCGCCGTGAATGCCGAACGCTACTACCGGGCCATGCTGCGCGGCGGCTCTGCGTCCTGGAATGTGCGCGACAACCACATGATGGAGACCCTCACTCGCCTCCTCGACCTGCATGGCCCCGACAGCAAAGCCATTATCTGGGAGCACAACACGCACGTGGGCGACGCTCGCTACACCGATATGCGCCGCGAGGATATGGTGAACGTTGGGCAGCTAACGCGAGAAGCGTATGGCCGTGAAAACGTGTTTATTGCCGGCTTTGGCTCCTACCAGGGTTCCGTTATTGCGGGCAAAAAATGGGGCGCCACGCCCGAAAAGATGACCGTACCCGCCGCCACCCGCGACTCGTGGGAGCACCAGCTTCACCAGCAGCTAGCCGGCGACAATGCCCTTCTGCTTTCCTCGGAGCTGCGAGAACACAAGGAACTCCAGCAGCCCATCGGCCACCGGGCCATCGGAGTGGTGTACCGGCCGGAGTTCGAGCGGTTCGGCAACTACGTGCCCTCCGTCATCCCCGACCGTTACGATGCCTTCCTTTTCATCGACGAAACTCAGGCGCTCCATCCCCTGCCCACGCACGCCGACGAGCACAATCCGCCAGACTTGTATCCATCGGGTCAATAAGAGTTGATTTCTACCACCTGCGCAGGCGTGCTTTAGCTAGTTTTCAGCCCCACACCTTGGTTCCTTGGGTGCAGTTACGGCACATTTCTATCTGGTCGCGGCCTTTCAGCAGGGAGGCCCGGAAGTCACGGTATTTGGTGCCGTGCCAGAGCTGGCGAAACGTCTGCGTCTGTAAGTCGCCGAGGCGGTACTCGGCATCCTTATCGAAGCAGCAGGGCACCACTAAGCCGTCCCAGGTGACCACGCAACTGTGCCACATTTTCCAGCAGTGGTTGAGTAGCCGGTTTTTGATTTGCCAAGTGCCGTTGCCCGTGTTTTCGTAGCGCGAATAGTAGTCGATGGTAGGAATGAGCGGGGAGCCGTTTTGGTAGTCGTAGATCTGCGCGGTCTTGAACCACACATCATCCACGCCCATTTCGCGGGCCAACTGCCGGGCGTCCTCCATTTGGTGCTCGTTGGGCCGTACCACCAGAAACTGAAACACCACCCGCGGCGTGCTCGACTTCAATTCCTTACGCCACCGAAGCAGGTTGCGCGTTCCTTCCAGCACCTTATCAATTTTGCCGCCCACCCGGTACTGCTGGTACACCTCTTGGGTGGTGCCATCCAGAGAAATAATCAGCCGGTCTAACCCGCTTTCTACGGTGCGGCGGGCGTTGGTATCGTTGAGGTAATGGGCGTTGGTGCTCGTGGCAGTGTAAATGCCTTTGCGCGAAGCGTAGTTGACCAGCTCCAGAAAATTGGGGTGCAGATACGGCTCGCCCTGAAAGTAGAAAATCAGGTACCACAACCGGGCCGCCACCTCGTCGATAGTTTTACGGAACAAGTCGTCGGGCAGCATGCCAGTGGGGCGGGTGAAGGAACGCAAGCCGCTCGGGCACTCCGGGCAGCGTAGGTTGCAACTGGTTGTGGGCTCAAATGACAAGGCTACTGGCAAACCCCAATGCCGCGCCTTCCCCGTTAGCTTGCTCAATGCGTAGCCTCCCACTACTTGCGCCGAATTCCAAACTCGGCGCGGAGTAGCTTTCGACAAGAAATTCAACGAATCGGTGAGCAGAGAAGCCATAGCAACGTAAAGGTAGACGGTAGATGCCAACACTTATTACCTGCAATAGTTGGTAAGCTTAGTTGCTAGCGCAACAGCAAGCGTAGTACTGCTCTATTCGCAACTAATTTAATTGGCAAAAACCTAAAGCTGTTGGCTGCCGTAAAAGGAGTACATCTATAGCTGACGAGCCATGAAAATTCAAGTTGAAGAAGGCCAGGACAAAGGATTCCTGCCCGACGGCCGCCACACGGTCGAAATAACAGACATTCAAGAAGGTACCAGTGAGCACCAGAACGTGCCGTTTTTTGCTGCCCGCATGGAAAACGAAGACGGCTTTATCACGCAGCGCTTTTATACCTCACCCACAGCCATGCCCATCTTGCTGTCCTTGTATTCGGCAGTAGGCATTCACCCCGAAGCGGGCAAAGACCTTGACACCAAGCAATTGCTAGGCAAGAAAGTATCCATTGAAGTAGGGGAACATAGCTACTCCGATCCTGCTTCCGGCAACGAGCGCAGCATCAAGCAGGCCTCCGGTTTCCGCACGGCCTAAATTTCTTGTTGGTCCCAAACACAAAGCGCCTCCCGATGCATCGGGAGGCGCTTTGTGTTTGGGGTTATCGAAGCCAGCTATTTGGCGGTGGCCTCAGAAGGCATTAGACTCGTGTAGGTGCTGGCCTTACCGAATGCCTCTTTAATTTCGTCGATGGCGGCATGGCTGCTTAGGCGCTTGGGCTTGGTATTGAGGAAGGTCCCGTCTTCGGCGAGCAGGAAGTACGCGGGTACATCTTCCAGGGCGTAGGCACGTGCTATTTGTGACCGAATACCACCGTTTTGATGCACCTGAATACCCGCTAGCTTCTTACCTACCACCAGTTGCTTCCAGGCTCCTTCGTTATCGTCGAGAGCAATGTTGACGAACACAATGTTTTTGCCTTGAAACTTACGCGCTAAGTCGGCAGCATACGGCAAGTCGCGCAAACATAAGCCGCTGGTTGTGCGCCAGAAATTCAAATACACCAGCTTGCCCCGGAAATCCCGAAGCTGCACGGTGTCGCCGTTGGCCGCTACTAACTTGAAATCAGGAGCGGGGGAGCCGATAGCAAACGCCTTATGGGTTTCGAAATCGTGCTGTAGCACCGGGAAGTACCGGTTGTTGGTATCAATCGTTTTGAAGTCGGCGAGCATAGCTGCCGACTGCTTCACGTGCCCAAACCGGAACGACTCTTGCAATACTCGCCCCATGATGATGGGCCGCACAACGCCGCTAAGTTGAGTTTTAGCAACATCGTAGCACACCTGATAGAAATCGGGGAACGTCCGCTGCTTGCCGCCAGCAATAGCTGTGTAGTGCACGTAGTTCAGCAAGAACTCCTGATACGCCTCACTGCGCATAGCCGCCTCATTGTTGATGAGGCTCTTGTCGTTCAGGAAGTCGTAGTACGTGGGCGTCATCTTCAGCCGACCCTCGGTGGCTACAATCTGCTCCCGCAAATCCTGAAAGGTAAGGCGGTCGTTGGCGTAGCTATAGTCGATTTCAGCTTGCGCGTATTTCTTGAAAGCCTCGCTGAAATGGTTGTCTTCGATGGCGTGCGTTAGGAACTTTTGCTCTTGCTTGCGCCGATAGTCGAGAAACGACAGGAAGGCCGGCTCATAGAGCATGATGTTTTCGGGCAGCACCTGAAAACCTTCATTTTCCACGAACTGCTCATCCATGTCGGTGAGGTAAGTGTTGGCTTCCGAGCCGCGGCCTTTGTACTTGACGCTGCTGGCCATGTCGCTGCCTTTAAAGCGAATATCGAGCGCATCGCCAGGCTCCAGGAATAGGTCGGTTACATCGTCGCCGTGCACGAGGTCGGCGCGGGCCGGACCTTCGAGCTTGAGCGCCATTTGAAACTCCCCCTTATCGTTGAGGCGGGCGTATGTTATTTGTTCTTTAGGATCTAAAGGATTTTCGCGCACCGATACCGCCACCGTGTCCGAAGTGCGGCTTGTTACCTTGCCCGTAAGCGTAACTGTACCTTGCGCCTGAGTGCCAAAAGACAAGGCCAGAAGACCCGCAGCCAGCAGGCTTCTCTTCAAAAAGCGAATAGCGTATGGCATCGAAGCTGAAGTTTCAGACTGTTTACGTGGGAAAGATTACACGACACTAGGACAGAACAAAACTCGTCTTTGTTCACCGTTCGCGGTATAAGTCAATTCCCGAACCGAAGATAAGGCATTTAGATTGTGAAAGTCCAATCCAAATTTTGTCTTTTTTTCGTTGTGCCAGTTTACCACCTTGTTTTTACAATATTATCCAAACAAACCCTCTAATACTGCATCAAGGCGGCTAGCTGGCTGCACTCTAATCCCGTAGCGGGATAAATCGAGGCCTCGAGCATTAAATTGGGAAATGTACATTTCTGCAAATCCTAATTTCTCGGCTTCACTGAGGCGCTGGTCAAGCCGGCTTACAGCCCGGATTTCTCCACTTAGTCCCACTTCTGCCGCCAAACATATTTCGCCCCGGATCGGCAGGTCATTCAAACTACTCACAACGGCCGCGCAAACTGCTAGGTCGAGCGCAGGGTCATCGAGGCGCAAGCCACCGGCAATGTTCAAGAACACGTCGTGCTGACCGAGGCGCAAACCGCTGCGCTTTTCGAGTACGGCGAGTAGCATGTTCAAGCGCTTGGCATCGAAGCCGGTAGAACTCCGTTGGGGTGTGCCGTACGTAGCGGGCGTCACGAGGGCCTGCACTTCTACCAGCAGCGGACGGTTGCCTTCCAGCGTAGCCCCGATGGCCATGCCGCTCAAGCTTTCGGTGCGCTGGCTAAGCAAAATTTCGCTCGGGTTGCTAACCTGCCGCAGGCCAGTACCTTGCATCTCGTAGATGCCTAGCTCGGAGGTGGAGCCGAAGCGGTTTTTGATGGTGCGCAGAATACGGTAGCTCAGGTGCCGGTCGCCCTCGAACTGCAACACGGTATCCACCATGTGCTCCAGGATTTTGGGGCCCGCAATAGAGCCGTCTTTGGTGATGTGGCCGATGAGCAGCACCGGCACGCCAGTTTCTTTGGCGTACTTCAGTAATTCCTGCGTGCATTCGCGCACTTGGCTCACTGAGCCTGCTCCACTCTCTACAAGTCCCGAGTGCAACGTCTGAATAGAATCGACGATGACCACGTTGGGCTGGAGCTGGTCGATCTGCTTGAAGATGTTCTGGGTGTTGGTTTCGGTGAGGATGTAGCAGCCAGGGTGTTGCTCGCCGAGCCGCTCAG
This sequence comes from Hymenobacter sp. YC55, assembly GCF_029433095.1. Taxonomy (GTDB): domain Bacteria; phylum Bacteroidota; class Bacteroidia; order Cytophagales; family Hymenobacteraceae; genus Hymenobacter. The sequence goes on along the minus strand of NZ_JARNTX010000002.1, from coordinate 183,606 downwards.
CCCGCATCTTGATTTGCTGCTCGCTCTCTTCGCCCGACACGTAGAGCACCTTGAGTTGGCGCAAGGTCATGGCAATCTGCAACATGAGCGTGCTTTTGCCAATGCCTGGCTCGCCGCCAATCAGCACCAACGAGCCGGGTACTAGTCCGCCGCCGAGCACCCGGTCTAGCTCGCCGTCTTGGGTGAGCGTGCGGGGTTCTTCTTCAAACAGAATGTCGGAAATGACGCGGGGTTTGGCGGCTTTGCTGGTGCCGCCCACGCTGGTACTGGCTTTCCAGGCAGTGGCCGCCGTGGGTTCGTCTTTCTGAATAACTTCTTCGACGTAGGTGTTCCATTCGCCGCAACTAGGGCAGCGGCCAATCCATTTAGCTGATTGCGCACCGCAGTTTTGGCAGAAGTATAGGGTCTTAAGCTTGGCCATTCGGAGGGGTTGGGAGGAATAACTATAATGCTGAGGTGGGCAGAAAAGTTTGGTAAGAAACAGGTTTTAAAGAAAGTCGCGCACTGCTTACCAGAGGGCATTATCTGCAACACTACACCGAGCTAGTTTATAGCTGGTTACGCGGACTTTTGATGATTACCCGTACTTTGGCACCGTCAGCGCGGCACTGTTGGCGTGCTGATCTGTCACCTGAACTTATACTTGAGCTACAGGTTGCTTCAACGCCTGCCGGTCTTCGGTGCGTTGCCGCGGGCAGGTAGCCAGGCAACCCTGCAAGGAGGGCTTGCATGAGGAAGGAGGCAGAGTAACCCCAGGCTCTGGCAGCTGTTGGCAGCAAGACTCATCGTCTCTGCTGCCTGATTGAGCAACCACGCTGCTTTGCTTGATGCTCTCAAGCAACGTTAACCGAAGGCTTTATCTGCTTTCGTGCTCGACCCAAGCAGTGCTGCGCTTGGAAAAACACTTCGGTACCTTTAGTAGCAAAGACCAGTACCATCTTACTCATAACGCTTCGGCACCACTTGGCATGGCAAATCCTTCTGTTACTTCCAGCCCCTCTTCCGTTCAGGCTTCCACCCTAACTGTTGCCGACTTCTCCGTTATACCGCTGCTAGCCGATTTGCCGCTTGAAACGCTGGAATGGCTGATTGCGCACGGCGAGCGGCGGGACTACGCAGCCGGCCAAAGCATTCAGCAGCCCGGCGACCCCGCCGAATACATGGTGGCCTTGCTGGCCGGCGGCATACAGTTCTATGCGCTACGCAACGGCAACCGGGAGCCGATTTTTCGGGTGGAAGCAGGCCAAGTAAGCGGGGTGCTACCCTACTCGCGGTTGCAAACCATTAAGGGCTTGAGCGTGGCGGTGGGGCCTACCACCGTGTTTGCGCTGCACCGTAATCTGTTTCCGGAACTAGAGCGCGTGAGCCCGGAGCTAGTGCAACGGCTGGTAGGTTTGATGAGCGACCGGGCCCGCAACGAAGCCCGGGGGCAGGAGCGCGATGAAAAGCTGCGGGCCCTGGGCAAGCTGTCGGCGGGCTTGGCGCACGAGTTGAACAACCCGGCGGCGGCTATTGTGCGGGCAGCGGAAGCTTTAGCGAGTCGTTTGCACGAAGCGCCCATGCAATTCGGCGACTTGGTGTGCCATTGCCCGGAGCCGGCTGCGCTGGCAACCCTTACGGCGCTGGCTGCCACCCCGCCACCCGCCGGGCCGCCACTCTCAGGACTGGCCCGCGCCGACCGCGAAGACGAGTTGATTGATTGGCTGGAAACCCAGGAAGTAAACGATTCTTACTCATTGGCTACCGGTTTGCTGGACGCAGGCTTAACCCCAGCACAGCTCGAAGCGGCCACGGCGGCCCTACCCGCTCTGGCCCGCGCCCCCGCTCTTACCTGGCTCTCCACCCAACTTACTATGCTGCGGCTCATTCAGGATGTGCAGGAAGCCGGCGGGCGCATCAGCACGTTAGTCAGCAACGTGAAAACCTACTCCCACATGGACCGCGCCGGTGGCTTTGCTCCTCTCGACGTGCATGCGAGCCTGGAAAGCACCATCAACATGCTGACTTACCAAATGCGCGAGAAAAACATCCGCCTTGTGCGGGACTACGCTCCGGAGTTGCCGCTGGTGAGCGGACAAGTCAGCAGCCTCAATCAAGTGTGGACTAATTTGCTCGACAACGCTATTGATGCCTTACCTCCGGGGGGCGAAATCACGTTGCGCACCCGGCTTGAAGGAGAGAACATCCAAGTGTTTGTCATTGACAACGGACCGGGCATTCCCGCTGATATTCTGCCCCGCATTCTGGACCCGTTCTTCACCACCAAACCCGCCGGCGAAGGCACTGGCCTCGGCCTCGATATTGCCTTGCGCATTGTGGAAAACCACGGCGGCAAGCTGGAAGTCCGCTCCGAACCCAACCACACGGAGTTTTGCGTTTGGTTGCCAGTGGGCATATCGGAGTAATGGTGACGCAACTAGACGAGGCAAGTTGACTTAAATGGCGTTGTAGGTTATCTTATTATTAGATAGTTCTTGACTATATATAGTTAATCGCCATTCGCGAGCTATTTTGCTATCTATTTCCGACGCATGGCTACCGCTAGAGGCACAAATTCTCTTGATCTGTCTCAGTCGACCAGCGAGTGCTCAGCCAATACGGTAAGGAGCTTTACTCCTTATGCAGTTACTCATCGCAGATACTTTTAACTCATGAATAAGAAACCTATTATTCTCGCCGTCGACGACGATGCACAGGTGCTGAATGCCGTTGACCGAGACTTACGCAGCGAATTTCGGCGCGACTACCGTGTACTGCGGGCCGGCTCGGGCCGGGAAGCACTGGAAACCATGCGCGAACTACGGGCCCGGGAAGAGCCGCTCGCGCTGATCCTGGCCGACCAGCGGATGCCCGGCATGGAAGGGGTGGAATTGCTGTCGGAAGCGCGCACTATTTATCCTGATGCTAAGCGGGTGCTGCTCACAGCCTATGCCGATACCGAGGCCGCTATCCGGGCCATCAACAACGCCCGCCTCGACCATTACCTAATGAAGCCCTGGGACCCGCCCCAGCAGCTGCTCTATCCTACGCTGCACGATTTGTTGGCGGCCTGGCAAAGCGAGTATTCGCCGAAGTACAGCGGGTTACGGCTCATCGGGTTTCAATGGTCGCCGCTGTCACACGAAATCAAGGACTTTCTAACCGGCTACATGGTAGGTTTCCAGTGGCTGGATTTCGAAACCAACGCCGAAGCCCAGGAGCTGCTAACGGCCAAAGGCTTCACCGCCGCCGACCTGCCCCTGGTTATTTTCGAAGATGGTACCGTGATACCCCGTCCGTCTAAAACCGACCTGGCGCAGCGCATGGGACTTACCGTTACGGCCAAGCAGGAGCTGTACGATGTGGTGGTTATTGGGGCCGGTCCGTCGGGTTTGGCTGCGGCCGTGTATGGGGCCTCAGAAGGACTCAAGACGCTGATAATCGAGCGACAAACCTTTGGCGGTCAGGCAGGCACCAGCTCCCGCATTGAAAATTACCTCGGCTTCCCAACGGGCCTGAGCGGTGCCGAACTGGCTCACCGCGCCTGGGCCCAGGCGGTGCGTCTTGGCGCCGAAATTCTGGCTCCCCAGGAAGTGGTAGACCTCTGCGTGCAAGACGGCTACAAGGTTCTGACCCTTACCGACGGCAGCAAGGTGCGCACCCGCGCCGTGGTGCTAACCACGGGCGTTAGCTACCGCACCCTCGACGTGCCGGGCATGGACCGCCTAAGCGGCGCCGGCGTTTACTACGGAGCGGCCCGCACCGAGGCGCGTTCCTGCGACCAACAGGATGTGTACATCGTGGGAGGTGGCAACTCGGCAGGGCAAGCGGCTATGTATCTGGCTACTTATGCGCGCCAGGTGTACATTGTTATTCGGGGCGCGTCGTTGGCGGCTTCTATGTCGGCGTACCTGATCGAGCAGATTGGCAACACGCCCAACATCGAGATTCTGCCTTTCACTGAAGTAGCGGAAGTCTGCGGCAAGGATCATCTCGAAGAAGTGGTCTTGAAAACCAAAGGCGAATTTGTGAAGCGGCCCGCGCGGGCTCTGTTTGTGTTCATTGGCGCCAAACCCAGCACCGAATGGGTGTGCAGCACCGTTATCTGCGACAACAAAGGCTTCGTGCTTACCGGCCGCGACTTAGTGACTGACCCCCGCTATGCTACCTCCTGGAAGCATAACCGCGAACCTTACTTACTGGAAACCTGCGTACCCGGCGTGTTTTCTGCCGGCGACAGCCGAGCCGGCGCCATGGCTCGCGTAGCCTCCGCCGTTGGCGAAGGTTCTATGGCCATCAAATTTGTGCACCAGTACCTAGACGAATAACGCACTGCAAGTAATGAGAGGCCCTCGGGCTGAACAATAAGACCACACGAAAGACAAAATAGAAGAGAGAAAGTAAGTCAGGGAGTAATAGCTGAATTATTCCCTGATTTAATTTACTGGAAACGCGAAAAAAATTAGGCTTCCCTAATACTTGGTTTTTTGGCTGTGTAGTAACCTGCTGCCGCGTTTTCGATGGAAACGAGGACGTAAAAACCTTGCCGCAAGCGAATGGGAGCAGCTTCGTAGCGAAAACACTAAAGCACCTCAGTAGGTATGTAAGCAGCGCCCTGGCAAGTGTAGGGCGCCATTTGCTGATCTAGTGCCTCTATTATGTCTTTTTCTACTTCGTTCCGACTGCGCGCTCTGAGCTGCGCGGCGGCGTTGACACTGCTTGGTGGCTGCGAGATTTTAGAATTCAGTCCCAACGCTTACAATGGGTCGAAAGACCAGACCGATCTAACGGCCAAGCACTTGGCGCGCCTCGCGGCCAACCCGCTGCCGCCCGGCGACACGTTGCGCTTTGTGTTCTCGGGCGACTCGCAACGCTTCTACGACCACGCTGAAAAACTGGTAAAGAGCGTGAATCAGCAGCGTGGCTTGTCGTTGATGGTTATTGCGGGCGACATATCGGACTTTGGGCTGGCGCGGGAAATGCGCTGGATAGACGAACGGCTCAGCAAGCTCAACATTCCCTACCTCACCGTTATTGGCAACCACGATCAGGTAGGCAACGGCCGGGAAGCCTACCAGCACATCTTTGGCCCGCTGAACTATTCGTTTATATACGGCGACACCAAGTTCACCTTCATCGACACCAACAGCCGCGAGTACAACTTCAATGGCAAGATTCCCGATGTGCCGTGGCTGCAGCAGCAAGTAAGCAACCTGCAAGGTGCCAAACGACAAGTCGTGATGTCGCACGTACCGCCAGATGACGGCGACTTCGATTCGCGGCTAACTCCGGCCTATACCAACGCCTTGGCCACGGCACCCAAGCTGCTGTTTGAGTTGAATGGTCACCGGCACTCGTTCCGAATTGGCGAGACGTTCAATGACGGCGTGACTTACATCAATTCCGCTTCCTTCGAGCGAGACCAATACATCATTCTGACGGTTTGGAACGATGCCAACGACCAGCCGAAGTACCGCCTAAAAACCGTCCACTTCTAATGCGCCAGTTCCTTACTTTGCTGCTGCTGAGTGCAGCAACCCCGGCGATTGGTCAGGTTTCGGCTACGGCACCTGTTGCACAAGCTGTTGAGGCACGACCTTGGTACCGGCCTAACCATGTGCAGGTGCAAACAGCTGGCGGTATGGGGTTAATAGCAGCGGGCGTGGGCTACACCACGCTGCGCGACCGGCTGGAAGCGGATATCCTGGTAGGGTACGTGCCCGAAAAGCACGCAGGCTCTACCCTTTCCATTGCCACGGCCAAGCTGCTCTACACGCCCTACACCGTGCCGCTGAGCGACAAGTTTGTGCTCCGCCCCCTCACCATCGGGATTTACGGGAGCTACACCCACGGCACCATCAACGACGAAGTGAAAGGCCAGTACACCAAAGGGTACTATTGGTTTTCGACGGACACTCGCATCGGGCCCCTGCTCGGCGGCCGTCTCTCGTATTTGCGCCCTACGGCAACGCCTACTGACCGACAGCGCCGTATTTCCGCTTACTATGAGCTAGGTTCCAACGACTTGTACTTGGTTAGCTTGTTCAGCAACGCCAACCGGAAATCGTTAAGCCCGGCGGATGTCCTCACGTTAGGACTAGGGCTGAAGATGGATTTCTAGTATTCGTTTCTCTAGCCTCAGTTCTCGGAGCGTATGCCTCTTTCCGCGCGGAATCCTCTTTGCTTGGCCTTAGTAGTTGGCTTACTTGCCACCCATGTAGCGCACGCCCAACAGGATGTACCGTCGGCAGGAAAGGCGCCCTTCTTTCTGACGTTACAGATGGGCGGCGGGGCTGGCTTGGTGGCTATTGGGGGCGGAGTGCAGCTAGCACATCAGAAGCTGGAACCCGAGCTGCTGCTGGGCCGCGTACCGGGTAGGCTTAGCGGGCAGCCTCTTACCATCTTCACATTCAAGACTACCTACCTGCCAGTCAGGCCAACCTTTGGCCAACATTGGCGCGCAAGTGCTGGGGTCGGTGGCTACGTCAATTACACAACCGGCGCCACCATGCGCGACAGCCGCGACACAAAAGTCTATCAGCGAGGCTACTACTGGTTTTCTACCAAGGTTCGCACTGGCATTTTCGTAGCACCGCGCCTCACCTACGCCGGCAACCCGACTCTTGTTCATCCGAGCCCGCCGCGGGTGTCGGCCTACACCGAGTTTGGCACCAACGACTTGTACTTGCTGAGCCGACTGCCCAACAAAGGTGCGCCATCTTTCACCGAGCTGCTTACGCTAGGCTTCGGCTCGAAAGCTAGTTGGTGAGTGGCAAGCTGACGGCGTAGGAGTGTTGACACAACCTTCGGCTTGGCAACGGCACACATTACTCCTTCACTGTTCTGGCCAGATACTTTTCTCTTGCCTCGGACAGCAGCCGTAAAATGGTGGCGCGCTGCCGGAGCAGGTTTTCCATCAGGGGCCGCTGCTGACGGAACAGGCGCAACGCCCGCACCCGGCGCACACGGCTAGCCAGCTGATTCCAGTACGAGAGGGCATAGAAGCCCGTCAGAGGTAAGCTTATGGCGTAGAGTGTGGTCCAGCGCCAATCCTGCGTGAAGTGATGGACCAGCGCAACCTGAACGACGTAACCCACACTAAAGGTTATCATGCCCACTACCAGCATAATAGGCGCCACAAACTCCACTTCTTTGGTAGCCCGTTTGGCCACCACCGATGGCAGCTTGTACGGGAGGTAGTTGTTTACGGCGCCATACAAATACACCGGCAACCCTAGCGCGAGCTTCACCACCGCCCGCAATGCCCGTTCCCCCCGCGTCCGTCCTTTCCGCTCCGACTCCAGCGCGTCGTCGGTGAGGCCGAGGCGCTTTAGCTCACTTAAGTACGCCTGTAGGTGGGCCCGCGCTTCAGTTAGGCGGCCGGGGTCGTGCTGGTCGAAGTAGGTTACGGCTTGCAGCAGCGTGCGGCTAAGCTGGAAGTTGTCGTAGAGGGTGCGGGGGTCGTCTTCGATGAGGTGGCCGGTGAAGGTGCGCTCTAGCTGCTGCACCAGCTCGTCCTCGGCCGCGTCGCGCGTGATAACGAGGCGCTGCTCTAAGTGGCGGCGGAAGTCTTCGGTGAGTTGGTCGGCCGCGGCCAGGGGGTCTTGGCGGTAAGCTTCGGCGTAGTCGGCTACGCGGATGGGCGGGGCCACGTTGATAAGCACATCGGAACGAAAGTGCTGCGGATCGAAGTAGTTGATACCCACCGGCAATAGCCGTAGCCCAAGCTTGAAATCGTGCCGTGCTTCGGCCCCGAGCGCAATGCGGGCTGCCCCAGTTTTAAGGGGCCGCAGACGCCGTTCACTCACGCTGGTGCCTTCGGGGAAGATCATGACCGTGCCGCCCTTGCCCAGGTAGTCGTAGCACTTGCCGAAGGTGGCTTCGTTCTGAGCCGCCATCTGCTCGTTGGTGACGGGGGCACCCTCGGTTTCGACATCCTGCCGACGGTAGATAGGAATCGAGTTGCCCGACGTGAGGATGGCCCTTGTGATTGGGTTCTTGAAGAAGGTGCTCTTGGCTAGAAAGGAAATAGGCTCGCGCCGATTGGCGGCTACTACCAGCGGGTCCATGAGCGTATTGGGGTGGTTGCTGACCATGAGCAGCGGCCCCGGCGTCTGCAACCGGTCCCGGTGCCTAATCTCGAACCGACGAAAAAACACGCGCAAGGCCACCTGCACCAGGGGCTTCATGACAGTATAGAAGAGCATAGGCAACAAGTACGGCGGAACTTGGCAAACGGCCAAGTTGGTGCGTAAGGTTAAGCTTTAGCTAAGACAAGCTAAGCCACCCACCCGATGCAGAGTAGTTCTTGGTGTTCTATATAGGAACGCCATAAGCAGTTTCACGAAACCCGCGCTACTGCTCCTGTACGCCAAATAGTTAAAGCTCCTGAACGTTGTAGAGACGCGACACTTCGCGTCTCCTCGTTGCTGAGGTTGTTTACCCGTGCAAACCAAACAGCGCGGACGACGCGACGCGAAGTGCAGCGTCTCTACAGCGTGAAAAGGTCAGCTAGCTCAATTGCTATTAAGTGGAGGCGCAGGTTGCTTGAACACATCTTGCAAGGCCTGCCGGGCGGCGTGGTAGCCGCACATACCGTGCACGCCCCCGCCGGGAGGTGTGGAGGAAGAGCACAGATAGATGCCTTTGGCGGAAGTCCGGTAGGGAGAAGCACGGAGCGCGGGCCGGGTGAAAAGCTGCGTCACGCTCTGAATGCCTCCGTTGATGTCGCCGCCGATATAGTTACTGTTGTAGTCCTCCATCTGAGCGGTGTCGAAGGTGTGCCGGGCCAGAATACGCTCGCAGAAACCGGGCGCAAACCGCTCCACCTGCTTCTCGATAACCTCGGTCCTGTCCACCCGCGAACCGTTGGGAACGTGGCAGTAGGCCCAAGCGGTGTGCTTGCCAGCCGGGGCGCGGGTTGGATCAAACAGGCTTTGTTGGGCCAGCAATATAAAGGGACGCTCGGGGTGCCGGCCGTCGCTGGTTTGCTGCTCGGAGGCGGCAATTTCTTCGAAAGAACCACCCAGATGTACCGTACCCGCCTCGCGGCATTCTGGCGCCGTAAAGGGTATCGGCCCATCGAGGGCCCAGTCGATTTTGAACACGCCCATCCCGTAGCGGTATCGTTCTAACTGCCAGCGGTACAGCGACGAAAACTTGTGCCCGGCTATCTGGAGCAGTTGCCGGGGCGTCACATCGAGCAACACCGCGCGGGCAGAAGGCAGTTGCTCCAATGACTTCACGTAGAAGCCAGTTTCAACGGTGCCACCCAACGATTTGAAGTGCGAGGTCATGGCATCGGCAATAGCTTGCGAACCTCCCTGCGGAAGTGGCCACCCGCGCAAGTGGCCTACCGCCAGCAGTAATAGCCCGAAGGCCGCCGTGGTAGCGTTGCCCAATGGCTGAATAGAGTGGGCCGCCATACCCGCCCACAGCCCCCGAGCCTCCGGCGTGCGGAACCGCTTAACCAGCGCCGATGCTGAATTAATAGCATCGAGGCCAAAGCGCGCCATAGCAAACGGATGCCGCGGAATGCGGAGCGGCCCCAGAATAGCCGGCGCTAGTTTCGGCCAGTCGCGTACCACCGGCTCTAGCAGTTGGCGGTAAGCTGCCTCGTCGATGCCCAATTCTCGGGCGGTTTCAGAAAGGGAAGTAACCAGCTTGGCCGCCCGCCCGGTATCAAAAGGATGAGCCGCAGCCACGGGCGGGTCGATCAACTTCAAGCCGTAGTCAGCCAGCGGCAGGGTTTTGAAGAATGGCGACTCGGCCGCCAACGGATGGATTGCCGAGCAAATGTCATGTTTGAAACCTGGCAGCGTAAGCTCCGCTGTGCGCATTCCGCCCCCGATGGTGTCTTTGCCTTCCACGAGCAGCACCGACAGGCCGGCCTGTTGCAGCGTGATAGCCGCCGCCAACCCATTTGGGCCCGAGCCCACAACTACCGCATCAAAATCTCGCTTGTCCAATACCTTGTCATTAAATACTCTTACAAGTATAGAACGTATTCGGGCTTCCAACGGCTGTCTTTCAGCCCACCTACTCTTGCTGCTGGCGCCGCTAGTTTATCTCAGCTCAACAACTCGCTACGCGTTGAGTTTTGCTACAAAACGAGAGTTCGAGAGAAGTACAAGTATAACATTGCACCTTTCCCGAACTCTGATCTGATAATGAAGTACTTACACCTTAGCGCTACGAGTTCATCACCTTGTTCTGGCGGTTGATAGACTCCAAGTGAACGGCTTCGAGGTAGCTATGAATGAACTCGGGCGTAAGGCCCAAGGCCGTGCCCTGGCGCAGGCTGCGGTCCAGGATTTCGCTGTAGCGGTTGGTTTGCAGGATGGTGATGTCGTTGTCTTTCTTGTACTGACCGATTTGCTGCGCCACGCCCATGCGGCGGCCGAGCAGCTGCATGATTTCGGTGTCGAGTTGGTTGATTTGCTCGCGCAGACCCGCCAGAGCAGTTTGGAACTCGCGCTGGTTGTCGGGCTCGTGGCGCCATACCAAGTGCTCCAGCATGTCTTTGAGGGCGGCGGCCGTTACTTGCTGCTTGGCGTCGCTCCAGGCATTGTCCGGGTCGGGGTGCGACTCCAGCATGAGGCCATCGAAATCGAGGTCAATCGACTGCTGCGCTACGGCGGCCAGCGTGTCGCGGCGGCCGCAGATGTGGCTCGGGTCGCAGATGATGGGCAGGTCGGGCATCCGGCGCTTCATCTCGATGGGCAGGTGCCACATGGGGGCGTTGCGGAAGTCGGTGTTGCCGTAGCTAGCGAAACCGCGGTGAATCAGACCGAGGTCTTTCAGGCCGGCTTTGGCCAAGCGCTCTACGGCGCCCACCCACAGCTCTAGCTCCGGGTGAATCGGGTTCTTCACGAGCACCGGAATATCCACGCCCCGCAGCGCGTTGGCTATTTCCTGCACCGAGAATGGGTTGCCGGTGGTGCGGGCCCCTACCCACAGCACGTCCACTTCGAAGGCCAAACAATCCTCTACGTGTTTGGCCGTGGCCACTTCCACAGCCACTGGCAAGCCAGTTATTTCCTTGGCTTTGCGCAACCACGGCAGGCCCTTCGTGCCGATGCCCTCGAACATGCCCGGCTTGGTGCGGGGCTTCCAGATGCCAGCACGCAGCATATCCACGCGGCCCGTAGCCGCCAGTTCAGTGGCAGATTGCAGCACTTGCTCTTCGGTTTCGGCGCTGCATGGTCCGGAAATTAGAAGCGCCTTTTTGTGGATGTTCACGGTCTTGGGCGCGAGGGCAGTTTGGTTCATGGTATTGAAGTGTATGTGCGAAGTTTTAAAAGTGTTTTTGTGTCAGAAAAGACTTCCTATTTGATCTGGCGTCCACAGAGCTGAAGCATCTCGCGCGGTGCCGCTGGAGAAGTACTGTCATGCTGAGCGCAGCCGAAGCATCTCGCGTGCTGATGTAGGAGTACTAATCAGACATCAGCACGCGAGATGCTTCGGCTGCGCTCAGCATGACTGACGTTCAAGACTGCCTAGATTATAGGTTTAGGAAATGATTTTGCGAATGTGGTTGGCTTGTTCAATGGAATGTCGCAGCCCTTCGTAGTCCTCATCGGCTAGCAAGCGGCGTAGCTCCTGGAGCTGCCGCAGATGCTCGTCTAGCACGTCGAGCACGTTGGTGCGGTTCTGACGGAAGATGGGTACCCACATAGCCGGAGAGCTTTTCGCCAGACGCACCGTCGACTCGAAACCGCCGCTAGCCAAATCAAAGATACGCTGCTCTTCTTTCTCTTTCTCCAACACGGTGAGTGCCAGCGCAAAAGAGGTGATGTGCGAAATATGCGACACGTACGCGGCGTGCAAGTCGTGGTCAGCGGCATCGAGGTAGAGCAGGCGCATAGGCAAGGCCCGAAACAAGTTCTCTACTAGTTGCACTGCATCCGGGTCGCTGCGGTGCGCGTCGCACATCACTAGGGTTTTGCCGGCAAACAAGTGCTGCACGGCCGCCTCGGGTCCGGAGTACTCGGTACCGGCCATGGGGTGGATGGCCACGAAACGTCCACGGTTTGGGTGCTCGGCCACGGCCGCCAGCAGTTTCTCTTTGGTAGAACCCACATCTACTACTACTTGGCGGCCGGTGGCAGCATCCAGCACCTGCGGCAACACGCTGAGCATGGCATCCATGGGCACGGCTACTACTACTAGGTCGGCGGCGGCTACGGCGGTGGCGAGGTCGGTTTCAATTTCGTCGATCAGGCCGAGTTCCAACGCGCGCCGGGCGTTTTCGGGGCTAGCTTCGACTCCTATAAAGCGGGTGGCTAGGCCCTGCTGCCGTAAGCTTAACGCTAGGGAGCCCCCAATCAACCCGATTCCTATTACAGTTACGATGGTCATGTTCGTTGGAAGTTTACCTGTGTTTAGCTAGGCCAACGCCTTGCGTGACTGCACAATGCGGTCCACCGCCTTCCGAAGCACTGCTTCGCTTTGGCAGAGACTCACCCGGATAAAACCGTTGCCGTTGCTACCGAAAATGCCGCCGGGCGTCAGGAACACGCGGGCCTCATTTAGTAGCTCGTCGCTAAGGGCATAGCCATCGGTATAGGCGGGTGGCACGGCGGCCCACACAAACAGGCCGGTTTGCTCAGGGTCAGGCTGGCAGCCGAGGGTGTGCAGCAGCTCGAATACCACCTGACGGCGGCCCTTGTACACGGCGTTGAGCTCTGCAAACCACTCATCCCCAAGTGCTAGCGCCGCTACGGCCGCCTGCTGCACTGGCAGAAACATGCCCGAATCCATGTTGCTCTTGAAGCGCAATACCTCCCGCAGCCAATCGGCGCGGCCCGCGAGCAAGCCTACGCGCCAGCCAGCCATGTTGTGCGACTTGCTCAGCGAATTCAGTTCCAATGCCACTTCCCGCGCCCCCGGCACCGCCAGTAAGCTCATGGGCGCATCGTTGAGGATGAAGCTGTAGGGGTTGTCGTGGATCAGCATGATCTGGTGCTGCTGCGCAAAGGCCACAAGGCGCGCAAGGAACGCCGCATCGGCGCGGGTGCCGGTGGGCATGTGCGGGTAGTTGACCAGCATCATCTTCACCTCACTCAAGTCCGACTCGGCTAGGGCCTCCAGGTCGGGTAGCCAACCAGTAGCTTCCGTCAGGTTGTACTCGCGGATGGTGGCGCCGCAGATTTCGGCTACTGCCCGGTAAGTGGGGTAACCTGGGTTCGGAATCAACACCACGTCGCCGGCTTCCAAGAACGTCATCCCGATGTGCATCAAGCCTTCTTTCGAGCCGAGCAAGGGTAGCACTTCGGTAGCCGGGTCGAGGGTCACGCCGTAGGCGCGGTCGTACCATTCGGCCACGGCCGCACGCAAAGCCGGAATGCCTTGGTAGCTCTGGTAGCCGTGGGTGGTGGGCAGCGCAGCTGAGGCCGTGAGAGCTGCCGTTACGGTTGGGTGCGGCGGCAGGTCGGGGCTGCCGATGCCGAGGTTGATGATGTCGGCGCCAGCTTGGTTGAGGGCCGCAATTTCGCGCAGCTTCTGCGAGAAGTAGTATTCACCGGTATTCGCTAAGCGCTGAGCAGTTGAAACTTGCATGGCGGTTTGTTGATGGTTGCCAGTTACTCGGGAAGATTTCCAAGCTCCTGCTTGGTGCATTATCGACTTGTTTCTTGTTGAGGCAGAGCCGCCGTTAGCAGCATCTTATCAAGCACATGCTTGATGGTGATAAGCGGACTCGGTCAATAATATTCGCCGCGTTGATAGGCACCAAGCACTTGCAGATCGTCGGTGAGCAGGGTCAACTCTTGCAGCAGCGCCGGCAGTTGTGCGGCTTCGTCGAACTCGACATCAGCATGGAAGTAGTACTGCCAGGTGCGCCCCGGCCGCGGGCACGACTGTAGCTTGGAAAGGTTGAAGCCGTGGCCGGCAATGCACGTTAGCACGCGGGCCAAGCTGCCGCGCTGGTGGTCGGTGTGAAAATAGAGCGAGGCTTTGTTGGCCGTACTGATGGACCGCTCGGGGTCTTGACGCTCCAGCACCAGGAAGCGGGTGTAATTTTCGGGGTCGGCGTGAATATCGTGGGCCAGCACCTCCAGCCCGTAGAGCCGGGCGGCCGCTTCGCCGGCCACAGCCGCAATTCCTATCTGGCTGTGCTCGCGCAAGTGTCGGGCACTGAGGGCGGTATCTACAGTTTCAACCAATTGCCAGGGGTGCAGGGCCAAGAAGTCGGCGCATTGCAGCAGCGCCACCGGATGCGAGTGCACCTCCCGAATATCGGCCAGTTCTTGCCCCGGCAAGGCTAGCAAGTGCTGCCGGATGCGCAAGTATACCTCGCCCGTCACTTGCACCGCCGACCGCTGCAACAAGCTGTAGTTGGGCAGGATGCTGCCAGCAATGGAATTCTCAATGGCCATCAATCCAACCTCAGCGGCGCCACTCGTTACCTGCCGTACTACTTCGCTAAAAGTGGCGCAGGGCGCAATAGCCGGGGTTGAGCCGAAATAGTGACGGGCGGCCAACTCGTGGAAGCTGCCCGCATAACCCTGAATAGCAATGGCGGAAGAGGAGGACATTAGGGGTGACCGATAAGAAGAAGGAGAGGGAAGCACGGGACTTAGGAAAAGAGCATGAAAAAGGGCTCCACTGTGCGGGGCCCTAGGTTTGCGGTGTGCGGTGAGTCAGCAGCGGCAAAAACGGGCCTAGTTCTTCGAGTAAAAGAACGGGTAATAGAAGAAGGTAAAAATGGGAGCGAAGTGGCGCATGGAAGGAAAAGACGTAAAAAAAGCGCCTCTCGAAGTCGAGAGGCGCTGGAGTTTTCAGGTTGGAAAAGCTACACGGCGGCTGCTCGACTACGCAGAAGCGCAGAAGTAATAAAAGCCAAAAAAGTAGCGTTGCTGTGCCATGGGTGAGTAGCTTAACGGCGGCAATGTGGAGAAAGATTTTCAGAAAATCAACGATTTACCTTCTTCATTTTGTTAACTGGTACCGCCCCGAGTTTCGTATACACGACCACCTATGCAACACCGTCTCCTCTTTCTCTTGCTTTTGCCCCTGAGTTTGGCGTGTCCCTCCTTCGCCCAAACTCAACCCGACGCCAAGCCTTCCAAGCCGGCTGCCGCAGCTAAACCTGCTGCCACTAAAACGAAATCAGCCACCGCGGCAGCCAAACCAGCGGCCACGCCAGCCAAGGCCACTGCCGAAGCCGATGTACTAGAAAGAGCGTCGCAGCTGATGCAGGACCGTAAGTACGAGTCGGCTTACAAAGTGCTCAACCGCTTCGACCCCAAGCACCGCCGCCCGGCCGTGGTGCTCAAGAAAATGGAGCTGGCAATCAACTACAACCTGCGCAGCCGCGAGTACGAGGCGTTCGGCTTCCGCGACTTGGAACCGCTCGAACGGCTCGATTCGTTGCGGGTCCGCTACAGCCGCGCCGCCATACCCTACAACTTCCCGATAGAGCGCACGCTGCTGAGCTTGAAAAAGCAGTACCCCGCCAACTACAAAATAAGCCGGGCCTTAGGCGACTATTACTACCAAGTGTTGCAGTGTGATTGTGCCGAAGCCGAGAAGTCGCCCAAAACGCTGATGTCGCTGGTAGCGCGCAACTACACCACGGCCAACGCCCACGGCCTCGGCGACTTCACATCGTATTATGCGCTCGGCTACGTGAACATGCTGCGGAATCGGTTTGCCGAGAGCGTGGCGCCTTTCAAACGGGCCATCAAGCTGCGCCCGAGTTATGCCTGGACTCATTTCCACTTGGCCTATAGCTACAACGAACTCAAGCAACTGGCTAAGGCAGGCGAGGAAGCCCGTGCGGCGGCCCGCTACTTCACCGACGACCCGCAGATGAAGAGCGATGCCCTGTATATGGTGGAAGACATAGAACGCCGCCTCGCCACTACAACCACACCTAGTTCGAAAACCAGTTCCAAGAAAAAGATGTAGGCTAGGCTATAAAAGCAAAGAACTAAAACGACAAACGGACCGCAAAAATTGCGGTCCGTTTGTCGTTTTAGCCTCTTGCACTACACGAGCAATAGAATTCAGTAAGTATAGGTAGCACGTAAATTCACCAAGGGCTGGCCGTCTACCGCTTCACCACTTGCGCGGGCACAGGGCTTTGGGCACCCGTGAACGGCAGACCCAACAACCGGGCGGTAATAGGAGCTACATCTTGCAGCGCCATTTGGGGCACCACCTGCCCGGCCGTAAAGCCAGGACCAAAGCCAATGAAGCCGGTTTGGATTTGGGCGAAATCGGGGAAGAAGCCGTGGGTGCCGCCTTTGCCGAGCCGTATTACTTCGCCTTCGCGGCTGCTGTTCATGGATACGCCCGGTACGGGGGCCAGCGCCAGCGCCACATTCGGGTCGGCGCCAATCTGGTCTAGCTCGGCGCGCTCCACCACCCGGAACAGGTTGCGCTGCTCGGCGGGTGCGGCGGCCAATAGGCGGCGTACTTGCTCCAAGGTTTTCTTGTCGTTCTTGGTTTTCAGCATCAAGAAAGCGGCGGCGCCGGAAGTGTGAAACTGCGCTTTCCAGTCACCTTTGTTGGCGCCGTACAGGCCGTTCTGCGCCAGCCACACGTTGGGGGCCAGCGTGGTGGTGATGTCCACGAAGCCATGGTCACCGGTTACTATCACGGCCGTTTCCTTTTCGATGCCCGCTTTGGTGAGAGCCTCCACAATGTTGCCCACCACCCAATCGGCGGTGGCTAGGGCCCGGCGCACGTGCTCCCCGTCGCGGCCGTCTTGGTGCTCGGCGTGGTCTACCCCGAATACGTGCAAGGTGAGCAGCGCGGGCTTGTAGGTTGCCATCAGGTAGGCCGCAATACGGCTGCCGTTTTCGTCGCCGCTGACATAGTCGCTGCTCATGTCGCGGGCCGTGAGCTTGCCGGTGGCGTTGGTTTCAATTTCCTCCATCAGGCCTTTAGGCATAGTTTGCTCGCGCACCGGCGTGAAACGGTCCATATTTTTATCGAGCGACCAAAACTCGGGCACGTTGTAGTCGATGGGGGCGCCCACCGACACGGGCCACATCACGGAAGCCGACTTGAGGCCCGCTTTGTGCACGGCGTCCCAAAGCGTTTCGGTCTTGATTAGGTTTTCCTCCCAATACCAGCGCCCAGTGGCGCCATCGGGCTCGAAGGGCGAGTTGTAGTAGATTCCGTGCTGCAGCGGGGCCACGCCCGTAATGAGCGTGGTGTGCGACGGATACGTCACGCTCGGAAACACGCCCCGCACCCCATCGGCCGAGGTGCCCTGCGCGGCCATGCGCTGCAAGTTGGGCGTCGGCCACTTGGCTTCCCGGTAGAAATCGGGCCGGAACCCGTCGATGCTAATGAGAACTACGTGCTTGGCCGCTTGACCGAACGAGGTAAATGCCAGGCCGAAACTCAGGCCTACAGTGGCGAGAAATGACTTCATCTAGATGGAAGGGAAAGGTGATGACGAGTTGAAGTCTATTCGAATAGGTTCTTAGAAAGAATAGCGGGCGCCGAGCTGGAGCTGGTATGGCGTACCGTTTTGGAGCGTAGTGCCCACGTTCTCGTTGACGCGGTAGGTGTAGCGCCGCGTGGTTTGGTTGAAGCCACTAACCGTCAGCAGGTTCTGGTTGCCGAGGTTATAGTTCACGCCCCAGTCCTTGTTGAGCAGGTTGGCGAAGTTGAAGGCATCGACGCTGAAGGTGAGGCCCTGGTTTTTGAAGGTCTTGAAGGTCTTTTGCAGGCGTACATCAAACGTGCCCGAGAACGGGTTGATGCCCCCGTTGCGGTCGGCAATGCCGCCAAGGCTGCGCCGGATGTAGTCTTTGGCCCGGTTGTCGGGGTTGTCGAGCACCTTCTGCATGGAGGCCGCCACGGCCGGGTTGGTTTCCGGGTTGTTGGGGTCGAAGACGAAGGCCAGGTCATTGTCGGTACCGGGGCCACCCACGAAGTCACCGTTGATGTCGGCGTCCACGAGCAAGGAGTAGCGCGTGCCGCCTAGGCCGGTGAACCGGGCGCTCAGCGCAAAGCCTTTCACGGTAGGCGAGCTGCCGAAGAA
This sequence comes from Hymenobacter sp. YC55, assembly GCF_029433095.1. Classification (GTDB taxonomy): domain Bacteria; phylum Bacteroidota; class Bacteroidia; order Cytophagales; family Hymenobacteraceae; genus Hymenobacter. The sequence goes on along the minus strand of NZ_JARNTX010000002.1, from coordinate 165,623 downwards.
CACGACCTTGTGCCGGAACTGGTTGTCGGAATAGTTGATTTCGCTTAGGCTACGCGGGTCCGACTTCACGGGCCGGAAGGTGGACGTATTGGCCACGTTGCCGTTGTAAGACGTGTTGTCGCGGGTATCGTTGAGGGTGTAGCTGGCGTTGAAATACCCGTCGCGGAAGTAGCGCAGCTCGGCATCCACAATCATAGCCGCCTGCCTAACTTTAGCGCCATTGGTGAACTCCAGCGTGCGGCCCACGGCCGGCGTTTTGCGCCCGAGCACGTTGTTGGTGATGCCCGCGCCGGTGATGGTGTTGGCCGGCACGAATACGCCGCGGTTGGCTTCGTTGTCGAGCGTGAAGTAGGGCTGGTCCACGAGGTTGCGGTCCAGGTACACGTAGTTGTCGCGGGTGTAGGAGTACAGGAAGTTGACGCCCACCCGCAGCCAGCTGCTCACAATGCGGTTCACGCTCAAGTTGGCCTTGTACACGTTCGGCACCTGCAAGTCTTTGTTGTTCAAGTTAATGGTCGACACGTACGGCACACCCGGCAGCAAGTCGGGAGCCGTAGAAGGGTCGGCGCGGTAGGCGGGGAAGTCGGGACGGGGCACAGGATTCTGACCCGAGGAAGGCCGCGTCACGTCGATGGAGGCCACCTTGGTGCCGCTGTTCTGGATGTTGTTGACCTGAGCGTAGTTGACGGGGTTGGCCGAGAAAATGCCGCCGCCAAGCCGGACGATGCTTTTCCGTTCGCCCTTCACGTCCCACGTCAGCTGCACGCGGGGCTGAATGTTGTTCCAGTCGGTGGGGTTGTTGTCGGTGCGCAAGCCTAGCGCTTCTTGCACCACGGGGTTGTAGGCACCGGCCGTCAGGTAGCTCGTCATGTCCCAACGCAAGCCCACAATGGCTTCCACGTGGGGCAGCGGATTGTACTGCGCCTGCCCAAACAACGAGGTATTCAACACGTACTGCTGCACCGATGGCACGCCTTGCAACGGTACTTCCCGCGCGTAGCGGGTCGGATTTAAGTCGTTGAATTCCTGCACGCTATTGAACACAAAGCGCCCGTTTTGCTCGCTGGAAATGTAGGTATCCAGGTAAGTCAGCGTGTTGTCGGTGCCGAAGGTGAAGTTGTAGCGGCCTTTGGTCAGGTACGTGGTATTGACGAGCTGGATCTGGTTTTCCAGGTTGTTTTCGGGCGTGAAACGCTGCCCGCCAAGCTGCACCGACGTACTCCCCTGCCGCCCGTTGGGCAGGCGCGAGCGGACCGTCACAATGGCCCGCGGAATGTTGGCGGCCGGCAGTTGGTCGTTGGGGGTGTAGTCGCGCTTCACGGTCTGGTACTGCACCTTCAACTCGTTAAGCAGGTCGGGGCTGAACTGCGTGCGCAACGAAGCCAATGTGCTGTTCTCGCGCGACTTGAAGTTTCCGTACACCTCATATAGGTTGATAGACGAGTTGTCGTCGGTGCTGTTGGGGTTGTTCCAGTCGCTGTAGTTATTGCGCAGCGTCAGGCGGTTATTCTCGTTGATCTGCCAGTCGAGGCGCGCAAAAAATGTGTTAGCCAACGTCTTACGTCCGAACTCGCCGGTTTGCCGGGCGCTGCTTAGGCCGTACTTATTGCGGGCAATGGTCAGCACCGTATCCAGCGCCCCCGCACTGATACCCAAAGCATTGGCATCCGCATCCGACTTAATATCGGCAATAAAAAACGGAGCCGACTGATCTTGCCGGTCCAGGGCCGTGAAGAAGTGCAGTTTGTCCTTGATGATGGGGCCGCCGAGGCTAAAGCCGTACTGGTTGGTGGTAAAATTTTGGGTGCGGCGGTTGCCCCGGATGTCGTAGGGGCTGGCCAGGAAATCGGCGCGGTAGTAGTCGAAGATCGAGCCGGTGAAGGTGTTGGTGCCCGACTTGGTAACGGCGCTGATGGTGCCGCCGCCTTGGCGGCCTTGCGTCACGTCGTACACGTTGGTAGCCACCTCGAATTCGCGGATAGCCTCCAGCGAAAGCGAGTACGGTCCGTTGCCTACCGCCCCAGACGTGAGGTTGTTACGAGCACTCACCCCATCAATCAGGTAATTGGTCGACGAGGGCAATTGGCCGCCTACGCTGCCCCCGTTGGAGGTGGGCGCCAGCGAAGCCAGGTTGGTGAAGCTGCGGTTGAGCGTCGGAATCTGGCGGATGGTTTGGTCGGTGATGGCCGTGCTGCTGCCTAGGCGGTCGATGCGGCTGTTGAGGGCGTTGCCGCGCACCACCACTTCCTGCAAGCCAACGGTGGAAGGCTGCATAGTGAAATCCACAGCCAGTTGGTCGCCTAGGTTCAGCGTCAACTCGTTTTTCACTTGGTTGGTGGAACCGATGTAGCTGGCCCGCACGGTATAGGGCTTGCCAAGTGGAAGCTGCCGCAGAAAATAGCGTCCCTCTGCATTGGTGACGGTCGTCGTCTGGAAACCCGTTGCCTCATTGCGCACAATAATGGTTACGCCCGGCAGGGTAACACCTTTTTCATCAACTACCCGCCCCGCAATGGAAGCATCGGTCGATTGGCTGAAACCGGAGAAGGCACTCAGCAGTGCAACTGAAAAAACGGTGGAAAAGAGAGGAAAATCTTTGCACATAGCAGCAGGCTTGAATGAAGCCGCAAAGGTTCCTGCCTAGTGTAAAGGCAATATTATGGCCGCAAGACGATGGTGTTATCGTTTTGCCAGGATCAGCCTGCACTTTTCACAGAGACTTCACACGCAACATAGTGTCTGCGTAGCAACCCCTTGTTTTCTTATAGCCGTTGAGCTTGCGTACCGAGGTTAGTATCTGCACCTAGTGAGAATGCCGCAAGCTTTATGCCTCACCTTGGCTATATAGCTGCGCTTTGCCGCTTTTTGGGGTCTATGGCCTATCTCCTGACAAGTCTAAATCGGAATTGGCACGGTTTTGTAATTAGCCTTCGCAACACCGGCTTTTCTGCGACGCGCAACGCATCTCCGGTTCACAACTCTCAATCTTCCTGCTATGAATACGAAGCGACTTTTCGGCCGCCTGGCCGCGGCTACCCTTTTGTTTTCCGCCTTTACTCTCTCCGCGCAGGCTCAAATTCAGCCCCACCGCGTACCAGCTTATACCGGCAAATACACTGGCAAAGCACAAGCTCGCTCGGTATATTCTCCAAAATCAACGAGTTCCGCCCTCGGCCCGCAGTTCGGTATCCGGGCCGGCGTAAACGTATCCGACTGGTCGGGCGACGCGGTGCAAAGCGTGATGGACGTAGCCGACTTTTCCAGCGGCGCCGTCACCAAAGAAATGAAGCCTGGCTTCCACGTAGGCTTCTACGCCACGCTGCCATTGGGTTCGAGCTTCGCCATCGAGCCGGGCATCAGCTACTCCGAGAAAGGCACCAAGTTGGTTGGTACCATTCCCTTCGAGCCGCTTGATTTCCTGAATGCCCGCGTGACGGCAACTTCCCGCATGGCGTACATTGATGTGCCGGTACTAGCCAAAGCTTACATCACGCCCGGCTTCTACTTATTCGCCGGCCCGCAAGCCTCCTTCCTGGTCAGCAACAACGCCCGTGTAGAAGCCAGCGCCCTCGGCTTCTCGGCCTTCAAGCAAGACTTCGACATCAAAGACCAGTTCCGCCCCGTCGATTTTGGTGTAGTAGGCGGCATTGGCTATCAGTCCACCAGCGGCATCGGCTTCAGCGCCGGCTACGACTATGGCCTCTCCTCCCTTGACAAGAACAACCGCTTCGACTCTTATAACAGAGTTATTAAAGCTTCGCTGAACTACTCGTTTTAAGCAATCCTCTAAGTTGCCAGCAAGCTACTTTGCAGGTAAGCTATAAAAGCAGCATTCAATGCTGATGACTCATAATATTATGGGCCATCAGCATTGAATGCTGCTTTTATAGTTCAAGCCTCTTTAAAATTTACTGAATCAACCACTGCTTATTGGGATGATTCAGGCAAGTGTAATTATCATACCCGATCTGCAGCAAATTACAAACCGACTAATTCATATTATATAAATACAATTTTATCAATTACTATTCAAGCTTATTCAAGGTAAACCACACTAATAATACCATATTGACTTCCTACCTTTGGTCTATTAGGAATTGTTTGCCCTATGATCATTTAACATGATTCTATTAATCTCATTTTGTCTGAACATTTATGTATAAAATCTCTACTTCATTCATTTTAGCCGCCTCGCTATTCTGCTGCTTAGAAGGAGCTACAGTACTTAATGCCCAGTCACTAGATCCCTCTTTTCAACCTACTGTACTGAAAACGCCACTTACAGCAGGCTTGCAGTTAACAGTAAATTCGCTGGCCGTACAACCTGATGGAAAAATTTTAGTTGCAGGTGGCTTCGACTTTGTGAATGGAACCCTTACAGGTAAGCTACAGCGCCTCAACCCCGATGGCACCACAGATGCTACTTTCAATGTGGGGGGCACCGGGGCTAACGGATTCATCTCCAATATCCTGCTTCAGCCTGATGGCAAGATTCTGGTAGGTGGTGGCTTCACGACCTTCAACGGTCAGCCCTTTCCACTAGTAGTACGCCTCAACTCCGATGGTTCAGTTGATCAAAGCTTTACCTTTGGCACCGCTGCTTCTATCCGACAGATCACTAGCTTAGCTTTGCAGCCAGATGGCAAAATACTGGTTGGTAGCGGCACAACTTTTAACGGCGGTGTGCAGACCGGCGGGCTTGTACGACTACAACCCAATGGGACAGTGGATTCATCATTCAATAGTGGAACTGGTATGGACCAAGGTGGATCTGTATCAACTATTTTAGTACAAGCCGATGGCAAGATTCTGATAGGAGGTTCTTTCACTAATTTCGCCGGCCAACAGCTACGTTGGCTAGTTCGCCTAACCAGTACTGGTGTGGTAGACCCCAGCTTTATTGCCAACACAACAAACATCAACCTCGGTCCTATATCGGCTCTGGCCCAGCAGCCCGATGGCAAGCTCCTGATAGGAGGATCATTTACACAAGTTGATGGACAGCCAGCCGCACGAATAGCGCGCTTGTTGCTTGATGGCACCCTCGATAACTCATTCCAGCCTGGTACTGGCGCTAATAATACTGTTCGTAGTATCAGCCTGGAACCCAACGGCAGCATCGTTATCGGAGGCAACTTCACACAAGTGAATGGCATTAATCGAGGCCGAGTGGCACGCCTTACCTCTACAGGCAACCTCGACACAAACTTTGCAGCTGGAGTTGGAGCTAGCAACCAAGTCAACTACGTTACAACTATTCCTGCTGGCCAAGTGTTAGTTGCCGGCGGCTTTCCTCAATATAACGCTACTTCTTATGGTGGCATTGTTCGGCTAAATGGTACTACTGGCTTGCCTGACGCAGCATTTGCGCCAGTAGTCGAAGCTCGAGGAATACTTACGCAGGCAGTACCACTATCTAACGGGCAGCTATTAGTAACCGGTAATTTTACCCAGTTTAATGGCTTGCCCGCTCCTGGCAGCGCTAATGCGGTACGCCGCATCAATGCCGATGGTACCCTCGATGCCAGTTTCGTGTCCCAATCCACTGGTGCTGGCATTGTACAAGCCCTGCAGCCCAATGGCAGCTTCTATCTATTGGGAAACCAATTGTCCTACGTTTCACTCCAACGGCAGTTCGCATCAGGTGCCATCGACAATAGTTTTAATGCTCAGCCTTTTGGACCAACTACATTCAGCCCTGGTGTAGTACCAGCGCAATTACAAGGCGCAGTAGATCTGAACAACGGACAACTACTCGTATTTGGCCGTTTCCGTACTTACGGAGGCTTGAGTAACTTAAATGGTCTAGTGCGCCTCAACGCTGATGGTACACCTGATAATACTTTTGCAACAGTTAGTGGCCAGGCGGCCCGTCGTGTTGCTAAGGTGTTAGTACAATCTAGCGGGAAGTTGTTGGTGGTGAGTGATGATTTTCCCAACTCATCGGCCACTACTCTTGAGCGTCTCAACGCCAACGGCTCTCCAGACAACACTTTCTCAGTAGGAACGGCGGCTGGCACTGGTGCTGCTTATACAGTTCTGTCACAGCCTGATGGGCGTTTATTGGTTAGTGGCTCGTTCACTACCTTTAATGGCCAGCCAGCACCCTACGGTGTGGTTCGTCTTACAGTTGATGGCAGCGTTGACCCGACGTATTCCGCGTTAGCAGATTTTTATGTTCTGCGAGCAGTACAGCCAGACGGCCGCCTGCTCGCTAGCCGCAACTCGCCTGCTTACAGTAATACGCTTGTTCGCCTCAACCTTGATGGCAGTCTTGACGCAAGCTTTAATCCGATAGCCGTTCCGCAAAGTATTTTCACTGGTGATGATGTATTGAACGGTATTGCACTTCAGCCAACCGACGGCAAAATCGTCCTCTTCGGTTCATTCCGCTATGTAGCCGGACAAACTCGCATTGGCTTGGCTAGGCTTAGCAACATTGCGCTGAACACACATAAGGCACTGGCCTGGCAGCCTCTAGAGCTTTACCCCAATCCAGCCCATGAATCCGTAAATCTACAATTACCTGCCGCCTCCAAAACTCGACCCGCCACCCTAGTAGATTTGAACGGCCGCACGGTGAGACGCTGGTCTGTGCCTGCTCAGCAATCTAAAACCCAACTGAGCCTAAACGCAGTACCGGCTGGTGTATATCTGTTGCAAGTGCATGGCGAATCTGCGCTATACCAACAGAAAGTAATTGTAACGCACTGATTTTAATAGTCGATTAAATAAGTCTCGATTAAGAACAACCGCATCAACTACCACAAAGCCCCTGCCGGTAACCGGCAGGGGCTTTGTGGTAGTTGATGCTAAAGGCCAGGCCGGGTAGCACGGGTAATATGCAACCGGTAGTCTGCAACCAACCGGAACTCCCGCCGCAATAGGTGAGTGAAAGTCCCAGCCTGACCCAATACCTTGATTTCTGATTCTTACCGGGCGCCGTAGCCGTTCAGTGCTGGCTGCAACCCGTCCGCAATTTTAATTAAACGCACCAACTCTGCGCGATACCCCTCCACATCTTTTCCCCTTGCTTGATTCGCCAACTGAGCTGTACTCTCGAAAGTAGCAGTACCTCTGTACATTGACTCCCGTAGTAGCATTCCAAATTGAGCAACCGCAGTAGCGAAACGTATGTTTTCGGAAGCCCGTTCCAATGGTGTGACTGGTCCGAGCAATGTGCGCTCAAACAACCGGCTGGTACTGCCCTGCGGCTCCTTATAACGCAGCTTCACCATCAGTACGTCTGCGGAAGCTGGCGCGGGCTTTTCGGGACTGGCACTGGTTTGATACTTAAGTTTATCAACGGCAGCAGGGGCGCCGACGGGCACCACCTCATATAGGGCCGTGACTGTGTGGCCCGCGCCCATTTCGCCGGCATCTTTACGGTCGTTGTTGAAGTCTTCGGCGGCAAGGGTGCGGTTTTCGTAGCCAATAAGGCGGTATTCGCGTACCCGAGCGGGGTTGAATTCCACTTGCAGCTTCACATCTTTGGCCAGCGTAAAGAGCGTGCCGCCGAACTGCCGCACCAGCACCCGCCGGGCCTCGTCGAGGTTGTCGAGGTTGTCGAGGTAGGCGTAGTTGCCGTTGCCTTTGTCGGCGAGCAGTTCCATTTTCTTGTCTTGATAATTGCCCTGGCCCACGCCGAGCACCGTCAAGAACACCCCCGATTCCCGTTCCTGCTCTATCAGGTGTTCCATGGCGTCGTCGCTTTGCTCGCCCACGTTGAAGTCGCCGTCGGTGGCAAGTATCAAGCGGTTGTTGCCGTCTTTGGTGAAGTTTTCGCGGGCCACTTGGTAGGCTAGGCGCAAACCGGCTCCGCCCGCCGTGGAGCCACCGGCCCGTAGGTCATCAATGGCCCGCAGAATCTGGCTGCGTTTGTCGCCGGCCGTGGGAGGGAGCACGAGGCCGGCGGCTCCGGCGTACACCACCAACGCTACCTTGTCTTGGGGCCGCAACTCCTTCACCAGCAACTGCAACCCGGCTTGCACCAGCGGCAGCCGGTCGTCATCGTCCATCGAGCCCGACACGTCCACCAGAAACACCAGATTAGCGGGCGGCAGCTTATCGGTGGCAACTTGCTTGCCCTGCAACCCTACATGTACCAGCTGGTGCGCCGGGTTCCAGGGGCAAGTGGCCAGTTCGGTAGTCACCGAAAACGGCTCGGGGCCGGTGGGCTGCGGGTAGTCGTAGTGAAAGTAGTTCAGCATTTCTTCGATGCGAACGGCGTCTGCTGGCGGGCGTTGGCCCTGGTTGAGAAAGCGACGCACGTTGGTATAGCTGGCTGCATCCACATCAATGCTGAAGGTGCTAAGCGGGTCTTTGGTAGCGTTGTGAAACCCGTCTTCTTTGACATGCGCATAGGATTCACCGGCGCCAGGAGCGGGGCGTGGCACCGTCGGAAAATAGCCATGCAGGGCTCTCGCCCCGCGAATTCGTATCCCCTCGGCTTTAACTTTCTGACCCTGAGCGATATGCACACCGGCAACTTTGTCTGACAACTCTTCCTGCACTTGGTTAGGTGCAGTGCCAGCGGCACTTATTACCACTTCATTCAGTGGCGTGTTGTCGAGCCGCAACGCCACGTTTACCACGCGCTTCTCTTTGGTGACTTTGCGCTCCTGCGACACATAGCCAACCTGACTAATAACGAGTACCCGCTTACCGGCCGGCATTGTTAAAGCATAGGTGCCATCTGGGTTAGTGGAAACGCCAGTGTTGGTGCCTTTTGCTAGCACAGTCACGCCTGGCAGGCCTTTACCTGTAACTGCATCGGTGATGCGCCCGCGCACCGTAAGCGTGTCAGAAGCCTGGGGCGAAACAAACGAGGCCGCCGGGCCCGCTGGTTTATGTGCAAGTGAGGCCGCAAAGGCTAGGCTAGTAGTGGCGACCAGCAGCGGCAGAAGCAAGGAGTTCTTCATAACAGGCAGGATTAGGTGAAGCGGATACCTGTCTGATGCTTGCGCACTCCGGATTCCATACCGAGCAACAAGAATTTTTGCTCGGTGCTCTGCTAGCTTCTTCACAAAAAAGCAGGCTGCCCGATCTGTGGACAACCTGCATTTCGCACTAGCTACATTTGTTTATTTCTGGAAGCGGCGAATAATGGTTTGTTGGTCTTTGGTGCTGACTTCCAATAGATACAGACCAGCGGGCAAGGTGCTAACCGGGGCCGTACCCTCGTCGAAAGTACCGCTGCTCATCACGCGGCCGCGCGTGTCGAGGATGCGGTAGTGGCTGCCAATCAGCTTCAGCCCCGAGTTGCTTAGGTGGAGTTGGTCGACCACGGGGTTAGGATAAAGCTGCACATCGGCGGTGGCAGCATCGGAGCTTTTGGCGGCCAATGCCGTGCGAGCAGCGCTGTTCTGCGTGATACGCACCCAATTGATATTCCAGCCGCCGGTCTGGGCGTAGATGCCGAAATTGTAGGTGCCCGCATTGACCGTAACGGTCCGCGACACGGTGGTCCAGTTCTGCCAGCCGCCGGTGCCAGGAATTGTGGTATTGCCTAGCTGGATGCTGCCCCCGTTCAGGTCCGCCGACACGGTACCGCCCGCCGCGCCGCTGGCTACGCGGTACTCGATGGTATAGCTACCTGAAGTTGGGAAGTTAATGCTGTTCCACACCAGATAGTCGCCCTGATCAATGAAGCCCATGTTCTGGCCGCCTTCGGAGCAGGCTTCTACCGTCATGCCGTTGTTTACGTTGGCGGCTTCGGCTTCCAGCTGCCGGCTAAAGGCGGCGGTAGCCGTTTGCACCCGCACCGAAGTGGCCTTGTCGTTCCAGTTGCCGGTCCCGAGCGGGTTGTTGACCAGGCAGCTATTGCCAGCACTGCCCACCGTGAGAGAGGCGCCAGTGAAGTTGTCGCTTTCGTAGAGCACTACCTGGTAGCCACTGTTGACCCGGAGCGAAGAAATATCGTTGTCCAGTATACCCCGGCTCTGGAGCTGGCTTAGCGTGTAGTTGCCCACTGGCAGCGCAACGGCCGTGCCGGTGTAGTTGCAGTCTTTGTAAGTGGTAGCCACGCCGCCACTCGGAGTTGTGCCCGTGCCAGCGTAGCCGCCGAACGTGGCCACAACGCGGGTTGGCTGCGGCGTTTGGAGCGTGGCCGACTGGTCGTTTACGTCGTCGTAGGCGAAACCGTAGCTAAGCTGGTCTACGCTGATGCCGGGCAGGTGCCAGAAGCGCGCGTAGTAGTTCATGGGTGCGGTCTGGTAGTAGCGGCTGGCGTCGTACCAGTTCTGCTGGCCGGGGTTAGGCGTGGTGGTGTTTACTACGTGGCGGTTGATAGCAGCCGTTAGCTGGGCCTGCACCACTAGGTCACAGTCCCCGTCGCCTACGCGGTTGTCGAGCACTCCTTTGCCCTCGAATGCTTCCTGCGTGGTCGGCTTGCGCGCCACAACTCCCGTTCGGCCCGTGAAGGCCCCCGACTGCCCCACAACCGTAAGCCGGCCGTTGCTGATGCGCCCCTTGAATACGCCCGCGTTGCCGGCAAAGAAAATCAGATCCTCGTTCACGTACTTGTTCCAGATGGCGTCGATGTAGGAGCCGAAATAGTTGCCGTAAGGGCCGGGGGTGGTGCCGTTGGTACCGTCGTAGAACGCGGCCGTTTTGGAGGGGAAGGTGATTTCGCCGGTGGTGTTGTTTACCGTACCCTGAAACTCAGCGGGTACGTTGGCTTTGTAGGCCGCTACAATATCAGCGTGTGACTTTAGCTCGCCGGTGCGCTTCTGATAGCCGTTACCAAATAGCTCCAGGCCCATTGGGTACTTGTAAGAATCGACGCGGGTGGTGTTGCCGAAGAAGCCGAACTGGTTGTTGGTCAGCTCAATGAATTCGTACAGAATACCGCGGTTCGGGTCACTCGGATTCTGAGCATTAGGCGCTGCGTAGCCCGAGGGCGCCCCCGTCGAGCCGTAGAAATAGAAGTACAACTGTTGCCCCTGGGCAATGAACACCCGACAGCCAGCAATGTAGGGTAAGGTGAAGGTCTTGTTTGGAATGTCACTTAGCCGAAAAAAGCACGACGCATAGCGCGAGTTCTGCCCTGGCCCGGTGTTGCCGTTGTATGTTGGGCCAAGCACCGTGTTGTACGAAGAATTCATGGGCAGCACTTGGCTGGTGCGCGGGTCAATCCAAACATGCTCGCCCGCCGGGTTGAGACCCACAATGGCCACGTACAACGTGTTATCGGCGTAAGGTGAATTGTTGGCAATGGTAAACGGAATGCTGCCCTGGGCCAAGCTGCCGAAGGGCAGTAGCCAAGCGCCAAGCAGCAAGACTAGAACGGAAAGCAGAGTAATCTTTCTCATACAGATAAGGGTTGTGGTGGGAAGAAAGGTTGGATAGGGCACGCGGGCTGGCTCCGCCCCGGCGGCAGGCAAAACCAGCATATACTTATGCTTTACAGCAGCAAGACAGCAGAAATGAGTGATACTAACTCCTCATATTCAGTCAACTAGCCCGCGGATAACAGCTGGGCGCAGGCGGCTACAACATCTAGTGTAGCAACGACCTCATAGGATATTGCCAAGGTAGTATGGTTCAATCGGAAAGAAAAAGGCTAAAAAAGCCAGCTTAGATGCACGGTGTTTAGCGGCTGCTCTCTTACATCACAAGGTCTAGAAGCTTCCTGTACATCTTGCCCACCCATTCCTACGGCGCGGTGCCATTCCAGACGCTCGCCATCTGGACGAGTGTTACGCTTAACACACAAGCAGCCGGTAGTTACATCACCAGCGCATAACCAAATCTTGTAACATTTCTCAACTGAGCCCGCCGACTGAAACGCCTCCAACTGCTTATCACGCTAAGCCGGGTAAACCTTAATGGGCCACGCCCAGCGCGCACTTCATTACCTGTTGCTTTGCAGCTTGGCAGTTCCGGGCAGTGGGTGTACCTTTGAACCTATGGAAACGCAAGCCCCAACCCTGACCCAAGACACCGCCATCTTCGACCTGATTCAGCGCGAAAAAGAGCGGCAAACGCATGGTATTGAATTGATTGCCTCCGAAAACTATGTTTCGGAGCAAGTGATGCGGGCACAGGGCTCCATCCTGACCAACAAATACGCCGAGGGCCTACCCGGCAAGCGCTACTATGGCGGTTGCGAAATCGTCGACCAAATCGAGCAATTGGCTATCGACCGGGCCAAGGAGTTGTTTGGCGTTGAATGGGTGAACGTGCAGCCGCACTCCGGCGCGCAAGCCAACGCCGCCGTTATGCTGGCCATCCTCAACCCCGGCGACAAAATTCTCGGCTTCGATTTAAGCCACGGGGGTCACCTCACGCACGGCTCGCCCGTCAACTTCTCTGGCAAGCTCTACCAGCCTAGCTTCTATGGTGTGGAGCGCGAAACGGGCCTCATCGATTGGGAAAAAGTGAAAGAAACCGCCCGTCGCGAGCAGCCTAAGCTTATCATCTGCGGCGCCTCGGCCTACTCCCGCGACTGGGACTACAAAGCCCTGCGCGAAGCAGCCGATGAAGTAGGCGCCTTGCTGCTAGCCGATATTTCGCACCCCAGCGGTCTGATTGCCAAAGGTTTGCTTGGCAACCCCTTCGATTATTGCCACATCGTCACGACGACCACGCACAAGACCTTGCGCGGCCCCCGCGGCGGCCTCATCATGCTGGGCAAAGACTTCGAGAATCCGTTTGGCTTGAAGACGCCGAAAGGCGAACTGCGCATGATGTCGGCGCTGCTGGACTCAGCCGTATTCCCTGGCACGCAAGGCGGCCCCCTGGAGCACGTTATCGGCGCCAAGGCAGTGGCATTCGGCGAAGCCTTAAGCGACGCCTACACCGAGTACACCCAGCAAGTGATTCGCAACGCGCAGGCACTAGCGAAAGGCTTCACCGACCGTGGCTACGAAATCATTTCGGGCAGCACCGACAACCACCTTATGCTGATCGACTTGCGCAGCAAGGGCCTCACTGGCAAGCTGGCCGAGAATACGCTCATCAAGGCTGACATTACCATCAATAAGAACATGGTGCCCTTCGACGACAAGTCGCCCTTCGTGACCAGCGGCATGCGCATTGGCTCGGCGGCGGTTACCACCCGTGGCTTGCGCGAAACCGACATGGCCCGCATCGTCGACTTAATCGACGACGTACTGATGCATAACGACGACGACGCTTACCTGCTGCGCGTGCGCGGTCAGGTGAACGAGTGGATGCAGCAGTTTCCGCTCTTCGCATAATATCGAGTACCTGAGTAGCGGAGTAACAGAGTAATAAGGCAGAATCGGGGCTAAGTACATCTTCGGAGCCTCGGATTTCGTTTGTGCTCTACGTCTTGCCTTTCGACTTACTCAGTTACTCCGCTACTCCGTTACTTTTCCCCCGTGGATCAACAACACCCTTCTTCCGGGCACCCTGTGATGGGGCAACAGCAGGAAATGTCTTTCATTGACCACTTGGAAGCCCTGCGGTGGCATATCATCCGCTCGGCCATTGCCATTGTGGTATTCACTACGGCTGCTTTCCTAGCCAAGGACTTTCTGTTTCACGACCTGATTCTGGGGCCGTCCCGCGGCGACTTCTGGACTTATCGGGCTTTCTGCCGCTTCGGCCAGTGGATTCACGCCGAAAGCTTGTGCATCGGAGAGCCAACCTTCGACTTGCAGAACCGCCAGATGAGCGGGCAGCTCACTATGCACATCAGCTCCTCGTTTGTGGTGGGGCTGGCGTTGGCATTTCCCTACACGTTCTGGGAAATCTGGCGCTTTGTGAAGCCGGGCTTGTACCCGCACGAGCAAGCCAACTCGCGCGGTGCCGTGTTCTTTGTGTCCATCTTGTTTATTATCGGGCTGCTGTTCGGGTACTTCATTGCGGCTCCACTCAGTATCAACTTCTTGGCGTCCTACCAGCTCGATTCTACCATCGAAAACCAAATCGACTTGCAGAGCTACATTAGCACGCTCACAACCATGAGCTTGTCGTGTGCCTTTGTGTTCGAACTGCCGATGATTGTGTTCTTCCTGGCCAAAGCTGGCTTGATTACGCCGGAAATCATGCGGCTCTACCGCAAGCATGCCATTGTGGTCATTCTCGTTATTGCGGCCGTTATTACGCCTCCTGATATTTCAGCGCAGATCATCGTCACAATCCCGATTGTGTTGCTCTACGAGCTAAGTATCAACATTGCCCGCGTTGTGACCCGCAACCGCACCCAAATGCTCAACGACCGGCTCGCTCAAAATGGCGGCGTCAGCTAGATGACTACAGATTTCACCCAATGAATGTGGGGAATGCAGGAAAAGAAGGGGCTGGTGCCCTGCTCGATTCTCGCATTCCCCACATTTCTTTGTTGCCTTACTCAACGAGTTTTCTTCACTTTCCACACTTCCTCCCCTATGGACACCATTGCTCTAGGCTCCGACCACGCTGGCTTCGAATACAAGCAGATGCTAGCCCAGTGGCTGCGCGACAACGGTTACGAAGTCCGCGACTTCGGCACCCACTCTCCGGCCTCGGTAGACTATCCCGACTTTGTGCATCCGCTGGCCGAAGCCATTACCAGTGGCGAACTAGAGCGGGGAATTCTGGTGTGCGGCTCGGCCAATGGCGTGTGCATCACGGCCAACAAGCACCGCGGCGTGCGCGCGGCTATTGCGTGGGAACCTGAACTGGCCGCCCTGGCTCGTCAGCACAACGACGCCAACATTCTGTGCGTGCCCGCCCGCTTTATCAGCGAAGACAACGCCCGCATCATTGCCAACCAATTTCTGACTACTGCCTTTGAAGGCGGCCGCCACCAAACCCGCGTCAGCAAGATTGACGGGTAAGCAGTAGGCAGCGGGTTAACAAGCTTTCAAAAACCTGCTAGTCACCCAAAACCAAACCCCACCTGTCATCCTGACGAAGGAAGGACCTTATGCCCTATGAACCGTTGACGTACTATCGTCTGGTTCTGCGGCGATAAGGTCCTTCCTTCGTCAGGATGACAGGTGGGGTTTATCAATTCAGCTCAATTCACCTCACTTCAGCCGGTAGACCCGCGGGGTGCTGGTGGGCTGGTAGCGGCCGAAGATGGCGGGCACTTTGTATTGCAGTTCCGTGAGGCGGTTGGTTTGGTCGATGAGGACAGTGGGCGGCGCGGACTCTAGGTTGCGGGCCAAGCGATAGACGGCCGCATACTGGCTGAGGTGCCCGAAGTCCACTTGGGCCAGGCGCCAGTCGAGGTAGGGCGAGCCGATGGGATTGGTGAGGTAAGGCCGCAAGTCGGCGCCAAGTACCAGCAGGCGCTGTCCCCGCAGGTTGGCGTATTTGGGATTGGGCTGCACCGCATAGCGGGCCTCGGCGGGAAAACGCAGGACACCTTCCAGCCGCAGCAGTTCGCGGTAGCGCAGCCCCACCACGCAGCCAAGCAGCACCAGAAACAGCACATCAACCACCCAAGGCCTTGGGGACTTCTGCCACAGGAAGTAACTAAAATACGTGAGTGGCGGCAGCAGCAACCCGAGTGTGCCCGGCGCCGTGCCACGTCCAGCGGCCATCATCAGGATGGCAACCAGTAGCCAGACCAGCATCAGCTGCTGAAACTTCACTTGAAATACCAACCCAAGCGAGGTAGTAAAGGAACGGGCCAAGCCCAGCAGCAACACGGCACCGGGCAAGACAAGCAGGCGCCACTGCAACGGCAGCGGCAAGCCGTCGGCCCCCATGACGAGCCCGCTGAGAGAGGGCCGCAGATGAAATTGCCGGAAGGCGGGCAGAGAATCGTTGTACAGGAAAAAGGTAGCCACCACCGCATACGGAAAACCGAAGCCGCAGAGCAGCAGCAGAAAGCTGCGAAACGAGTTGGCAGCAAACACAATAACGGCAAATAGCCCCACCAGCAGAAACAGCGCCAGCGGGAGGTAGCACAGCGCCGCCACCCCAATCAGAAACCCGGCCCGAAATAGGCGACGGTTGTCGTACCCATCGCGCGAAGTAGGCAGCAAAGCGCTGAACCCGAGAATGATAAACGTGTGCCCGATTAGGAGCGGCGACAAAGTATCGAGGTCCGTCGTGACGCTGGACAGCACCAAGTAAGTAAGCGCCGCTAGGTAGCCCCGCTCGGGGTGGACATCGGCGCGGTTGAGCACAAAGTTTAGGCGCAGCGCCTGGATAAGCAGCAGCCCGAGCGCCAGAGTTCGGTAGAGCCACAACGGCCGCGAAGCTACCACGTCGAGGGCGGCAAAGAGGGCTGCTGACAGCGGTGCCGTGGCATCGTAAAGGTCGCGGTAGAGCAAGCCGCCAGCGTGCAGTCGCTCACCAATGAGCATGGCGCGGAGCTCGGCCATGGTTAGCGGCACGCCCAACCACACCAACGGCAGCCGCACCGCCAGCACCAGCAGGAGCAGCACCACAAGGCGAGTTGGTAGCGGACTTTTAAAAAACTGAAGCACTAGTTAAGCGAAGAAGTGACAGGTAAAGCAGTAATCAGCCGCAAAGAAAAACAGCCGATGAGGCAGCAGAAAGTTTGGCAGTAAAGCTACATTCATCTAGTGTAGTGTGCGTATGATAACTACTCTTGGGCTTAATCCCGTGTTGTTTCACTGCTCCTGGTTTCCTCAGCTACAGCACCGTACCGTAGGGCCACCAAGGGCAGCAAACCGTACACACAGGAGTAGCTTGTGCTTCCCCTTAGCAGTATGCTATACAGGGAGCTGTGCGCTAGCCCTCCGTGTTGAGTGAGTGGAAGCCAGCGGCGAGGGTGTAGTTGCGGCCACCGCCTCAACTACGTTATTCGCTTTTTGCCGGGCGCCTCCTTTTCGCTCACCCAAAAATCTGTCACCTAATCACCTACCTTTGCAGTTCTTATGGAAAGTAAACGACAGCAAAAAGTATCCAGCTTGTTGCAGCAAGACTTGGCCACTGTATTTCAGCGCGACTTGCCGCACTTGTTTCCGGGCCTCGCGCCAGGTATTGCCGGAGTGCGCGTATCTCCCGACTTAGGCGTAGCCCGTGTTTATCTGAGTCAGTTGCTAACGCGCGAAGGCAGCGGCCAAGAGATGCTGGATCTGGTGCAAGACAACCAGAAGCAAATCCGCCAGGCCCTGGCCAAGCGGGTTCGCCAGCAGCTCCGCATCGTGCCCGACTTGGTATTCTTCCTCGACGATTCCGCTGCTTACGCGGCCAAAATGGACCAGGTACTGAGCCAGCTCGATATTCCGGCCGCCGAGCCAGAATCCAACGACCAGCCGGACACCGAAGCGCCCAAACGCCCCAAACTCTTCACCGACGACGCAGAGAGCAACTAACTAGCGGAGTAGCTGAGTAGTACCGTTCTGAAAACCATGCAGTTGAACGGCATATTCAGGTACTCCGCTACGCCGTTACTCGTTTTTCACTTAGTTATTCCGCTACTCAGTTACTCGTTTTGCATTACGATCCGATAAAACGCTCTTTGGGCGAGGTTTTCAACCGCACCCCACTGCTGCGGCGCTTGTTCTATCATCTGCTCGATTTGCTGCTGCTCCGTACCTGGCACGTGCACCGGGAGCTCCGGCAGTGGGCTAAAGGCCGCACCACCGAGGCGCTTAGTATTCTGGATGCGGGTTCTGGTTACGGGCAGTACACCTACTGGCTGTCGAGCATGAGTGCGAAATGGCACATTCTGGCCGTTGATGTGAAAGACGAGCAGATTGCCGACTCCAACAAGTTCTTCCGCCAGATCGGTCGGTCCAACGTGCAGTTTGCGGTGCAGGACCTAGTGCTGTATCAAGAGCCCAACACCTTCGATATGGCATTGGCGGTTGATGTAATGGAGCATATTCTGGAAGACGTGGAAGTATTCCGCAACGTGCACGCCTCCCTCAAAGATGGCGGTATGCTGCTCATTTCCACGCCTTCCGACCAAGGCGGCTCCGACGTGCACTCCGACGACGAAACCAGCTTCATCGAAGAGCACGTGCGCGACGGCTACAACATCCACGAGATTCAGCAGAAACTGCGCACCGCGGGCTTCGAGCGAATTGAGGCCCAGTACAGTTACGGCGAGCCGGGCCAGATATCGTGGCGGCTGAGCATGAAGTATCCCATTTTGATGCTCGGCTACTCGAAATGGTTTTTCGCGCTGCTGCCGTTCTACTACCTCGTCACGTTTCCGTTCTGCTTGCTACTCAACTGGATGGATGCCAATACTAAGCACGACTCCGGCACCGGCCTCATCGTGAAGGCCTGGAAATAGACCTTTTCCGCCCGGCAGCGTATCTTCGGGCTCCAACCCGCTCCTTCTCCCTCATGGCTGATCCATCTGACCTCACGCAAATTCTTCAGTACCTCACAACGCAATCGGCGCAACAGGCACAACAAATTGCGTTGTTCTCAGACTCTTTGCAACGCAATACCAGCGTGCTGGAGACAGTGGTAAGCGTACAGAATCAGATGTTGGATCAGATGCAGCTCATCTATGAAGAGCAGCAGCAGTTTAACCGTAATCAGTTGGCCTTTAACAGCCGACAGGAACAGTTCAACAGTCGGCAGGAAGAAACGGATGCTATTTTGCTTTCGGAGTTGCGCGAAATAAAAACGGATTCGCGGGAGTTGAAAAACGTAGTGCTTAACGACCACGAGGAACGTTTGCGCCGTCTCGAAGAGTTTATGCGTCGCGCTAGCTAGGCAGTTTCACCCATTCTAATTTCTTAATTCCCACCCTGCACGCCCCGCATGGACGTTCCCTTGCTCATTGCCCGGCGTTATTTTCTCTCGAAGAAGAAGCGCAACATTATCAGCATCATTTCCAACATCTCCATGATTGGGGTGGCGGTCGGAACTATGGCGTTGGTCATTGTGCTGTCGGTATTCAATGGGCTCGAAGACTTGGTGCGCACGCTCTACGGCAAGTCGGACCCCGATTTGCTGGTGACGGCCGTGCAAGGCAAGTCATTTCCCGTCAACACCAAAATGCTCGATGACTTGCGGCGCATACAGGGCGTGGGCTTGCTTACCGAGGTTATCGAAGACAACGCCCTGCTCCAGTACCACGACCGCCAGATGGTGGTAAAGATGAAGGGCGTTTCGGAAAACTATTACACCCAAAGCCGCATCGATTCGGCTATTGTCGAGGGGGACCACCGGCTGCTACGCGGCGGCGACGAACCCTACGCGCTGCTAGGTGCTGGTGTGCAGCACGAGCTAAGCATTGCCCTCAACAATCGTCTGGCCCCGTTGCACCTCCTCTATCCTCGCAATACCGGTAAGAAGACGCTGTCGATGAATCCGGAAAATGCCTTCACCGAGCAAAGTATCTTGGCGGGTGGCGTGTTCCTGATCGAGCAGCACATGGACGACAGCTACATTTTCGTACCGCTCGACTTTGCCCAAAGCTTACTGCAATACGGCAACCGGCGCACGGCCCTGGAGCTAGGCGTAGGCGACGAACACGATATTCAGGAAGTAAAGGCGCTGGTTAAACAGCAGCTAGGCAGCCAGTTCCGCGTCCTCGACTCCGACGAGCAGCACGTGAGCTTGCTGAAGGCCATTAAGGTGGAGAAGATGTTTGTGTTCATCACGTTTGCCTTCATCCTGCTTATTGCCTCGCTCAACATCTTCTTCTCACTCTCGATGCTGGTCATCGACAAGCGTAAGGACGTGGCCATTTTGCTGGCTATGGGCGCAACGCCGCTCAACATCCGGCGCATTTTCTTGCTCGAGGGAGCCATTGTAGCTTTGGTAGGCGCCGTCACGGGTTTGGCGCTAGGAGTTGCCATCTGCTGGGCCCAACAGACCTTCCACATCGTGAGTATGGGCATGGCTACGAGCGTCGTAGACTCGTACCCAGTGAAGATGCAGTTCTCGGATATTGCTCTGACTGGCTTGGCCATCGTTCTCATCACGCTCACCGTTTCTATTCGGCCAGCGTTGAATGCGGCGAAAATAGACGTACGGGAGAATTTATAACATTTCTTAGGCAAAAACGGTAGCTTAGACCCCGCAATGGGTTTTTAGCTAATACTTTACCTGTTTTTTATCTTATTAATGTAACTATTTTCATATTTAATTTTATTTTTTGCGTTAATCCGCAATATTTAACCTCTGTAATTACTTTTAAAGCTTCAATTTGCTCGATACTCATCTTTATGAAGGTTTCTACTTCTCAGCCTTTCCAGATTGTTTATTCGTTGCTAGAGCACGAGTATTTAGGTTATCTATTTGAATCTTATGTAGTTCAGCGTAACGCGAAAGGACAGCTTACGCTTCAGCACCAAACGGTTTCCAGCAAGAATGCTCCTGAGTTTGCAGACGGGCTCGACCCAGTTGATTTCGAGCTAATTGCGCTAACCGACCAGATTCAGCAAGACGCCGTTATCAAGGAATTTTCAACCAAGAAGACCACCCCTGCCGATTTTTTTCTGAAAGTATTTGACCCGGAGAAGGGTGACAAGCCGCTCCAGGAAGAGATTTGCCGCTACGTGCAAGAGCGCATGGGCCAAGTACTGTCTCGGCTAACGGGCAAGTTGGTTTTCATTATGGGCAAGGATGGCGAGCCCACTTGGCACGAAATAGGGCTGGCAAAAGAAGCTGCGTCTATTCTATTCCACTTCCGGCGCAACGACGACAATACGCACTATTTCCCTACTATCCAGTACCAAGGGCAAAAGCTTGATTTTCAATACAAAAACGCTGTAATCGTGTGCGAGCAGCCGGCTTGGCTGCTACTCAACGACGTTCTTTACTACTTCCGGCACGAGGTGGACGGCAAGAAGCTGCGGCCATTCCTGAACAAGAAGTTCATTGTGATTCCGCGGCAAGTAGAGGACAGTTACTTTCAGCGCTTTGTAGCGCCGCTGGTCGAGTCGTTTGATGTGCACGCCCGTGGGTTTGATATTCGCTCGGAGCGCCATGTGGCTCTGCCGCACCTTACGTTCTCGGATGTACCTACTGCTACTATCGTGGCCGAAGAAGAGCGCCGTCGCCCTACCCCGGGCCGCCCCCGCTCCTCAGATACAGCCGTAGCCAACGTAGTAGCTCCCTCCGACCATATTCACTTCGACCTCTCGTTTCGGTACGGCAACTACACCGTACACAACGGCCACGACAAGCGGGTGTGGGTGCAGCTAGAAAAGAAAGAAGATAACTACATCTTTCACCGGCTGGTGCGCAACCTAGACCGGGAGCAGGAAATCATTCGGGAGCTAGCCGACCGCGCCTTGGAAGTGCGCAACGGCCGGGCTGTACTTGAAAAAGCCACTGCTTTTCGCTGGCTGCACCACCACTCCGACGAGCTAGCCCGCATGGGCTTTACGGTGCAGCAAGGCAGCACTTCGGGCAAAGATTACTTCATTGGCGCCGTGAGCGTGGAGGTCGGCATATCCGAAGCCAACGACTGGTTTGATGTGCGCGGCACCGTGCGGTTCGGCGATTTCGAAATACCCTTCATCAAACTGCGGCCCTACATTTTGCAGCGCCGCCACGAATATCGGTTGCCTAACGGCCAGATTGCCATTATTCCCGAAGAGTGGTTTACGCAATACCTGGAGTTGTTTGCGTTTGCCGAAGAACACGAGCATACGCTCACGCTGCGCAAGCATCACTTGGCCTTGGTATCAGACCTGCAAAACGGCAACCTAGCCACCGTAGTCATCAGCCGCAAACTAGAGAAGCTGCGGGGCTTCGAGACAGTGGAAGACCAGCCGATGCCGGTAGGTTTCCGCGGCGAGCTGCGGCCCTACCAGAAGGCTGGCTACAACTGGCTGCATTTCGTGAAAGACTACCACTTCGGCGGCTGCCTCGCCGACGATATGGGTCTTGGCAAAACCATTCAGACGCTGGCCTTGCTGCTACAGCGCAAGGAAAGTGGCGAAGCAGGCGGGGCGGCCTCGTTGCTGGCCATGCCTACCTCACTGGTATACAACTGGTTGAGCGAAGCCCAAAAGTTCACGCCCACGCTACGCATCCTCACGTACACCGGCACCTACCGCGACAAAAACGTGGAGCAGTTTGCCGACTACGATGTGATACTGACCAGTTACGGCATTGTACGCCTGGATGCCGAGCTGCTGAAAACCTACAAGTTCGACTACGTGATTCTGGATGAGTCGCAGGCTATCAAGAACCCAAGTTCCACTACCTCGCACGCCGTGCGCGGGCTGCACTCGCGCTACCGTCTCATCCTGACCGGTACGCCCGTTGAGAACAGCACCATGGATTTGTGGTCGCAGATGTCCTTTATCAATCCCGGTCTATTGGGCACGCAGGCGTTCTTCCGCAAGGAGTTTCTGAAGCCCATTGAGAAGGGCAAGGATGAAGGCAAAACGCGCAAGCTCCACGCCCTCATCAAGCCCTTTATCCTGCGTCGTCACAAGGCGCAGGTGGCCCGCGAGCTGCCCGACAAAATCGAGCACCTCAGCTACTGCCCCATGACCGAGGAGCAGCAGCACTGCTACGAGGAAACCAAGAGCTACTACCGCAACAAGATCCTGCAGAACATCGAGGAGCACGGCACGGCCAGTACGCAGTTCATGCTGCTCCAAGGCCTGACTAAGCTGCGCCAGATTGCCAACCACCCCCGCATGGCCGACGAGGAATATGCGCACGAGTCGGGCAAGCTGCGCGAGGTGATTCGTATGATTAAGAGCGTAGTTTCGGAAGGCCACAAGGTGCTTGTGTTCAGCCAGTTCGTAAAGCACTTAGATATTGTTCGGGCCTCGCTAGACGAGCGGCAAATCGAGTACGCTTACCTCGACGGCAACACCCGCGACCGGCACAAAGTGGTAACGCGCTTCCAAGAAACCGAGGACCTGCGCGTGTTCCTTATCTCGCTGAAAGCCGGCGGCGTAGGCCTCAACCTC
Organism: Hymenobacter sp. YC55; assembly: GCF_029433095.1. GTDB lineage: Bacteria > Bacteroidota > Bacteroidia > Cytophagales > Hymenobacteraceae > Hymenobacter. Next base: position 142,842 of record NZ_JARNTX010000002.1, on the reverse strand, counting down.
ACCGCCGCCGACTACGTGTTCATCCTTGACCCGTGGTGGAACCCTGCCGTGGAAGCCCAAGCTGTAGACCGTGCCCACCGCATCGGGCAGGAGCGGACGGTGTTCACCTATAAGTTCATCACCAAGGGTACCGTGGAAGAGAAAATCCTGGCGTTGCAGCACAAGAAGATTCAGCTCGTCACGGACCTGATAACCACCGACGAGGCCATCATCAAAAGCCTTACCAAGGAGGATATTGAGGAGCTGCTAGGGTAATACGCAAGAGGTGCTGGTCGCTCTTAAGAGGGCCAGTGCCTCTCGCTAAAAATTAAGGAGTGACGGGCTGCGTTGCGGGCTGATTCGCAACGGTTAGCTGGAATACATCGTTGCGGGAGTAGTGCCCTACGCAGTCAAAGTCTAGCTTGCTTTTGGCTAGTACCGAGGCATCTATTTCGGCCGTTAGCAAGCCTTCTTGGTCCCATAGGGGGCCGGCCAGGATTTCGCCCATTGGGGAGATGATAACGCTGCCGCCCCGGCTCATGATGTCGGGCTCGTCTTGCAAATCCGTTTGGTAACGCTCGGGATAGTCGGTTTTGCGCACGAACTGGTTGCTGGCCAACACATAGCAGCGGCCTTCTAAGGCAATGTGCTGCATGGTGGCCTGCCACGAGTCGCGGGCGTCGGCGGTGGGCGCTAGGTAAAGCTCGACGCCTTTCTGGTAGAGGGACGTGCGCGCTAAGGGCATGTAGTTTTCCCAGCAGATGAGTCCGCCCAATCGGCCTAATTCGGTGGCGAAAGTCACTAGAGTACTTCCGTCACTTTCGCCCCAGATATAACGCTCTAGGCCAGTGGGTTTGAGCTTGCGGTGCTTACCTAACAAGGTGCCGTCTTTGCCGAAATACAGCAGAGTGCAATAAAGCGTACCGCCGATTGGCTCTTTTTCGGTAATGCCCAAGGCCACAAACAGGCCCGCTTGCCGAACGGCCTGCTGAATACGCGCTAGTTCCGGAGAATCCACCTCCAAACTATTTTGCCAGTAGTCCAGCCACATAGCCCGGCCCTTGTCGGTGCGCCGACCTACAATGGCTTCAAAAGTTAAGCCCCGCGGGTAGCAAGGAATAAACGACTCGGGGAAGAGCAACAGCTCACAACCAGCTTCAGCCCCTCGCCGAATCCAGTCGATAACTATGTCCACGCTTTTTTCCGCGTTGAAAAGCGCTGGAGTGGCTTGTACGACTCCTACTTTACTGTTTTTCATGGGCAGGCGATTGGTTGCCGTCGAGTACAAGGTAACTGACGCAAAAGTATCACCCTGGCCGCAACTGGTACCTGCACTCACTAACCAGAACATACCGAATAGCCTGCTAGATGGTAGTTCTGACAAAGCAAGCAGTGGTTTGGCCGGACGTTAGCTTATCGTTTGCAGAGGCAAGCGTACAATGAATTCGGTGTACTGCCCTTCCTTTGTTTCAAAAGAAAGCGTGCCACCGTGGCCCTTCGTAATGATGTCGTAGCTCAGCGAAAGGCCGAGGCCGGTGCCTTCACCAGTAGGCTTGGTGGTGAAAAAAGGCTGGTAGATTTTCTGTTCTACCGCGGCTGGAATGCCGGTGCCGTTGTCCCATATCCGCAGCTCAAACTGCTGGTTTACGACTTGGGTACTTACCCTTATTTCAGCTTCATAACCTGCTTCATTGCGCTCCTGCTTTTTTTGAAGCGCGTAAAACGCGTTGTTGAACAAGTTGGTCAGCACTCGCCCCATATCCTGCGCGGCCACAGTAATAAGCTCTGCCTCAGCAGCATAATGCGTGGTAAGTATAACGTTGAAGTCTTTCTTTTTGGCCCGTATTCCTTGGTATGCCAGCCGAAGGTATTGGTCGGCCAGAACGCTCAAATCGGTGGGCTCCCGCTCAACAGAAGTGTTGCGGGCATGAAGTAGCATGCCTTTCACAATGGAATCGGCCCGGCGGCCATGAAGCGTAATCCTCTCTAGGTTGCCTTCCAGGCTATCCAACAATTCGACAACCAGGGGTTTTTGCCCATTCGGCAGTTGGGTAAGAACCTCTTCTTTAACCTCTTGCACCAGCTCGACGCAAATTTCAGAGAAGTTGTTGACGAAGTTGAGGGGGTTTTGAATTTCGTGCGCCACCCCTGCCGTCAGTTCCCCCAACGAGGCTAACTTTTCACTCTGAATGAGCTGGCGCTGCGTAGCTTTCAGATCAAGCAAAGACTGCTGCAAATCGGCGGTGCGCTGCTGGACTTGCTGCTCCAGCACCTCGTTTTGACGGGCCAGAATCTGGTGTTTTTCCTGCTCCTGACGCAACCGACGCCGCTGCTCCCGGACCACGATGCCCACAATGCCCGCTACTAGCAGCAGCAGGATCGGGCCAATAAGCAGGAAGGGTAGCAAAGCGTTAGGCATCAGCTGACCACTTAGTTTTCAGCGGTGGTAGTTAGGTGACCAACACCAATGGTCTTCTGCCCCAACAGCTTATAGGTCCGTGGGTGCCACTGGCTGTAGTGCAGCCAATAAGGAAGCGCCCGCAGTGGGGCTATGTCTAGGGGAAAGAAGCTGAACATCCAGGCAAACAGCCCCATTTGAATGGCAAACAAAATAGTGTCCGGGCTGCTGACTATGTCATCTAACCGCACTGTTGTCGCAACATCGTAACCCGAATTATATATAATGTTGGTTGCTACGTACGTGACTATGGTGTAGGAAAAATAAACTAGAACGGCGATACTAAAAAAGAAATCTGGTTGGCTTTCTAAATATAAACTGGTGCGGCTTACGCGCATGATATGCAGTAATGCGAGGGATACTAGAATTATACTACCAAAAGCTTGTGAATAGCTATTGACATCTGTGAATAAACCATTCAAAAAAGCGGCATCAAAAAAAGCAATGAATACGAAAACTACTAAAGATATTTTTATATAATTCTTGATTCTACTAGACAGAAAAAGTCTGTAATAAGTAGCCGATAGAAGTGCTACAGCTACTGCAGTGGATAGATGAAATATATAGACATTGTTACGGAAAATTGCTCTACTTACTACATCTAAAATATAAAACACAAACTCAAATTCGATATAATAGGCAACAGGTCTGAATTTATAAGTTACAGTAGAGCGTCGCAGCCATAAAGAAATGAATGGCAACATGGGTGCTGCCTCTAATACCCGGTTTAGAAGGTGAATCGCCTCAAGCCAGATATTCATGGCACGTATTGTTTGAAATTAATCTGCTAGTAGAACACTCGTATCATCACAATTATTAGGGCATTTCATTTCACTATACCCAATCAAATAATCCCGTACCTCAGTTGTTTTAACCCCTGACGGATCAACATCATTGTATGTTCCGGTCAAGTCTTTACCCGCTTTATTAACACCTACAACAATCAACCTTGCTTCACCATTATCGCGCGATACGTAAAAGTTTAAACCCTCGCACTCTTGTTGCTCCATTATTGTTTTTAGGAATGTATTAGAAAAATAATGCGCTCGTCCATACTTGTTTTCGTTTGCGTTACCTCTACCGAAATCGTCCCTGTGCTTCTTGGTCCATTTTTTGGCGTCATCCTTACTTGCGAAAATTTTGCCTCCTGCCCTAGTATCAATAGGGACATGAGCGAAGGTTAGATTTGAAGAAGTTTTGTTCTGACTTTGGGTTTGGCAACCGCCAACTAGTATTAGTGTAAAACAACTTGCCAGGAACCAGCTTCTAGAAATCATTTCAACAAAGTTTGAGGTTACAGTAAAGGAGTAGCAGTTGCTTTCGGGATGCAACACTCAGCTCACCACACATACCCATGTTAGGATATCTATATTACTATAAATTCCTTGAAAAGGAAAGGTCTTGCTGTATATCAAGCACCTCATCCATATTGTCCTACTAACCATCCATGCACCTTTACCTCCGCACGCACGTAGCTGCTTCACCCGCTCAGGTTTCTGCTGGCTTCACGCGGGAGTTGTTTCTGGCTTTGGCTCCACCGTTTCCGCCATTCCGTTTGCTCCGCTTTGATGGCTGCCAGCGTGGCGACGAGGTACATATCGAGTTAGGTGCAGGCCCTTTGCGCCGGCGCTGGACCTCGCTCATTACCGACGATGGCATCATGCCCGATGGCACGCATTACTTTGTGGATAAAGGCCAAGTGCTACCGGTTCCGCTTCGCTACTGGCAGCATCGCCACCTGATGCAGCCTGCCCCTGGCGGAGGCTGCTACATAGTAGAGGATATCGAGTACCGCACTGCCTCCAGCCTGCTCGACCGGCTGCTGTACCCGGTGATGTGGGCACAGTTTGCGTGGCGACGGCCCATTTACCGACGCTGGTTTGGGCTCGTAGGCAGGCGCTAGGCTATGAAATTAGGCGACGGGTAGCGTTACGGGCACCTCTGCCGTATACGCCTAGGTCAAGCAGCGTATATTGCTTGGAATCTGGTTTTGCTTATGCACATCTGTTTCACTTCTGCCCGCCGCGTGCGGCCTTTTCGGCGTCTGTCTACCGCTTTGCTCGTGTTGGCTTTTACGGCCAGTTGCAGTAGCACCCAACCTGCTTACCTCTTCCAGCCAACAGCTTCGTCGCCAGTTACTCAGCCCGCCACGGTTGCAACTGAAGCAGCGACAGTAGTAGCACCTGAAGCAACACCAGAACCAGTGCTAGCCGCTCCAACACGCCGCCTGCACCGACTGAAGCCTCGGCAGCTACGGCAAACGTTGCGCACAGCAGTAGCGCAGGGCTTGGTTCGGATGTCAGCAACCCCACAGGCCAGTCGGTCGGCTACGCAGGCGGTGCGCCACAAGGCTGGGGCAGCACGCAAACCGGCGGAGGTAGGGCTCGGCACCACAGTATTCGGGATACTTGGCTTTTTGGCGGTGCCTATCGGGCTTATAGGGTTGGCGCTAGGTGGCGGGCTCGTGTGGGGTATTCTTGCAGCGGCTGGCGCGCTTGCCATCCTTATTGCCTGGCTTGATCCGTTTGCATAGCCAAGCCAACGCAAACACTTGGCTCTGTTACAGATCGAGCGCCATCTTCACGTCTGTTCGCTGGTAGGGGCTAGTTGGTATGGGCACGTCGCGAAAGCCTAGTTTGCGGTACAAAGCTAGGGCTGGCGTGAGGCGCGAATTCGACAGCAGTTCGAGTTCATGGGCACCCAATTGACGCGCTTTCTGGATGGCGGCCTGCCCCAACGCATAGCCTACTCCAAGGCCTTGCGCAGCCGGCGACACCGCCATCTTAGCCAATTCGAACACGCCGTGGCCTTCGTTGATTAGCGCACACGTACCTACTAGCTGGCCCGCGTGCTCAGCCATCAGAATGGCACCGCCGGGCTCCAGAATATACCGCTGCGGCTCGTCAAGCATTTGGTAATCGGGGGTTTCCATCACAAAGAACTGAGTTATCCATTCTTCGTTGAGGGCGCGAAACACTGGCTGGTGGGCTGGTTCGTAATCGAGGATCCGGATGGTGTGCATGATGAAACAAGATAAATTCTTCCACTGATTTTCTTGTTAGCAAGTGGGCTAAGTGGTTTCTGCTCGTGGTGGTCCACGCCTTTGGTACGTGGTCTTTTTCAAAGGAATAGCAGGAGTTGGAGAAGGCCAAATGGCTTTGGCGTACCTTTGCGTTTTCTTGTTTCGTTTGAATTCCCGCACCATGCCCGCTTCCGTCACGCTTAAGCCAGGTAAAGATCAATCCCTTCGTCGTCGTCATCCATGGGTATTTTCCGGGGCCATTGCTCGCATGCAAGGTGAGGTAGTGGAGGGCGAAGTGGTGATGGTGCAGGCCTCCAATGGTGAATTATTGGGTATGGGCCACTATGCGCCAGGGTCTATTGCCGTGCGCATGCTCGACTTCGGCCCCGCGGCCCAACTACCCGACGCCGGCTTTTGGGAAGCTCGCATCCGCAACGCCTACCAGCTTCGGCAGGGCCTCGGCCTGACGGGCACCGGCACCACCAACGTCTACCGCCTTACGCACGCCGAGGGCGACGGGCTGCCCGGCCTTATCATTGACGTGTATGGCGACGTGGCGGTGGTGCAGGCCCACAGCGCCGGCATGTACAAGGCGCGCCCACTTATTGCGGCGGCCTTGCAGACAGTGATTCCCGGTCTCCGCGCTATTTACGACAAGAGTGCCGAAACCGTACCCGCCAAGGCTGCCCCTGATGCCAAGAATGGCTACTTGCTGGGCGAAAGCAACGGCGCGGAGCACATCGTGCAGGAAAACGGCCACCCTTTCGCGGTGGATTGGGAAACCGGCCAGAAAACCGGCTTCTTCATCGACCAGCGCGACAACCGCAGCTTGCTGGCCCGCTACGCTCCTGGCCGCCGCGTGCTCAACACGTTCTGCTACACCGGCGGCTTCAGCTCCTACGCGTTGCAAGCTGGCGCCGAACTGGTGCACTCCGTTGATTCCAGCAAGAAGGCCATCGAGCTAACCGAGCGGAACGCTGCCCTCACCGGCCTCGAAAGCAAGCACGCTGCCTATGCCGAAGACGTGTTCAGCTTCCTAAAAGCCAGTGAAGAACAGTACGACCTCATCGTCCTCGACCCACCGGCGTTTGCCAAGCACCTCTCAGCCCGCCACAACGCCCTGATGGGCTACAAGCGCCTGAATGCAGCTGGCATCAAGCAGATTGCGCCGGGTGGGTTGCTGTTCACGTTCAGCTGCTCGCAGGTGGTATCGGCGGAGCTGTTTGAGGGTGCCGTGCTGGCCGCTGCCATCGAAGCGGGCCGCCCAGCCCGCATCCTGCACCGCCTCACCCAGCCCGCCGACCACCCCGTAAGCTTGTTCCACCCCGAAGGCGAGTATCTGAAGGGCCTAGTGCTGGCCGTGGAGTGACAACTACTTGCCTGCGCTTGGCGTGGGCATCTGCATCAGAAACTGGTTGCCGGAGCCACCGGTGTAGGTAGGCACATTGCTACCGCCTTTCTCCCAGGCTTCTATCCACCGCATTTGCACTAGTAGCGGCGTGAGTGACTGTTGCTGTTTTTCGTTGGCATATGCTTGGGCATCGGCGGCAATGCGGATGGCTTTGGCTCGGCCTTCCGCTTCGGCGATGTTGATGCGGGCTTGGGCTTCAGCCTGTCGGATGCGGTTTTCAGTTTGCAAGCCCGTTTGAACGGCCGTATTCTTAGCATCGATGGCGGCTTTGAGGCTGGCTGGCGGCTCCAACTTAGTGGTGATTTGCTGCACAAGGAAGCCCATGTTCTGGAGCTGCGCTACCAAGTTGGCTTTCACCCGTGCCTCGTAGTTGCCACGGTTGCTAATGAGGCTGTCGGCGGTATAGCGGTTAGTAGCGACGCGGTAAGCCTCGTACACGGCCGTCTTCAGGAAGCCGTCTTCAATAGCAGGCAATGGGCGGCGGTACTGCCGGAAGATATCGTCTACCTTATCCGATTGGATATAGTAGTTGAGGCTTGGGGCCACGCCGAAACTGGAGCCGTCCTTGCTCTGCACCTCAAACTCCTCGTATTCTTTGTGTTGGGTGTACACTGGAAACTCGTACACAGCTGTACTCAGCGGACTGTAGAACACCCAACCAGTGGTGTAAGTAATGTCGTCGACGCCGCGGCCCGAGCCGGCTAGGTTCACTTTAATGCCCACGTTGCCAGCATCAATGCGCTCCACCTTAATCAAACTACAACCCGCTACAAGCGCCAGCAGCAGTAAGCCAACGAAGACAAGTGGTTTCAGCCAATTACGGCTGGGGTTTAGTTGATATTGGGCCATTTAGAATTAGAAGATGATGGAGGAGTGGAATTAGACTTAAGGAAATAAGCAGCGAGAAATCGGCTAGCCTGGTACAACGACAAGGCTACACCGGCAGCCAGTCCTAGAAACCCCAGGATGCCGCAACCTAGCCACCAGTTAGAGGGTCGGCTCAGCCAGTCGAGACACGCTGGCACGGCATATGGCAGCACCACGACATAGAATAGCAACCAGAAGACTATGCGCGAGTAGAAAGTACTTTTCACCGACGTTGAGTAAATATTCAAATCTACTATATCTGAAGAGTAACACCTGGTAATTTACCATTTGCAGTCACGCTTCTATGAATCGTAAAAACGCGGGTGGCATTACAGACAAAAGGCTATTTACCTTAAGAATTTGCAGTGGCCCCGCTGTTGGCTGTCTTTTTAATTTCGAAACCGAAGCCATAAAGCGCATTTTCGAGTTATAGCTACTTACAACCTAACTTCTACTTCACTCTGTGGCTCGCCATCAACCATTCGTTTCTCCTTCTTCGCAACCTGTTGCCGTCGTTGGGGCGGGCATAGCCGGCATTGCCACGGCGGTTCGGCTGGCCGTGCGGGGGCACCGCGTTACGGTGTTTGAGGCACAGGCGAGCTTCGGAGGCAAGATGCACCAGTTGGAGCTGCCGGGCGGCTACCGGTTCGATGGGGGGCCGTCGTTGTTTACGTTGCCGCACCTCGTCGATGAACTGTTTGAGCTGGCTGGCCGCAACCCCAAAGACTATTTCCGCTACCAGCGGCTCGACCCGATTACGCAGTACTTTTTCGCCGACGGCACCCGCCTCACCGCCTGGGCCGACGAAGAGAAGTTTGCGGCCGAAGTGGAAACCAAGCTGCACGTTCCGGCCGCCGATGTGCTGGCTTTTCTGGCGCGCAGCCGGCGCTCCTACTCGGCTACGGCAGGCACGTTTCTGCAAAAGTCGTTGCACCGAGCCAAAACCTACCTCAGCCCCGAGGTGCTGAAAGCAGTAGCGGCCGTGCCACAGCTGGGTTTGCTGGAAACCATGCACCAGCGGCACCAGTCGGCTTTTCCGCAGGATGCGCGCCTCGTGCAGCTCTTCGACCGGTTTGCCACTTACAACGGCTCCGACCCGTACCAGGCGCCGGCCACGCTCAGCATGATTCCGCACTTAGAGCACGGGCTGGGCGCGTACTACCCCGAAGGCGGTATCTATGCCATTGCCCAGAGTTTAGTTCGACTGGCCGAAGAGCTCGGCGTGCAGTTTCGTTACCAGGAACCCGTGCTGGAAATTCTGACCGCCGATGGCCGCGTAACCGGCGTCCGGACAGCGCAGGACGTGTATGACTTTGGGCTGGTAGTCAGCAACATGGACGTGGTGCCTACCTACCGCCGCTTGCTGCCCACACAGCCCGCACCGGAGCGCACGCTAAGCCAGCCCCGCTCGTCATCGGCCCTGATTTTTTATTGGGGAGTAGCGCGGCGCTTTCCGGAGCTGGGGGTGCACAACATCTTTTTCTCGGAAAACTATCAGCAGGAATTCGAGGCCATTTTCCAGCAAAAGACGGTTAGCACCGACCCCACCGTGTACGTCAACATCACGAGCGGGCATACGCCCACCGATGCGCCGCCGGGCCACGAAAACTGGTTTGTGATGGTGAACGTACCCCATGACCAGGGGCAGGACTGGCCGGCTCTCATCAACCAAACCCGACAAGCCGTGCTAACCCGCGTAAGCAAAGCCCTTGGCACCGACGTGGCTCCCCTCATCCGGGCCGAGCACGTCTGGGACCCGCCGGGCATTGCTGGGCGCACCTCGTCGTTTGGCGGGGCGTTGTACGGCAGTTCCAGCAACAATCAGCTGGCAGCTTTCCTGCGTCATCCCAACTTTTCGCGTAAGTTGGAAGGACTGTACTTTTGCGGCGGCTCGGTGCACCCCGGGGGCGGCATTCCCCTCTGCTTACTTTCCGCCCGAATCGTTTCTGACTTACTTATGAGTTGAGAACTCTGCGTTCTGAATTGACTTCGTGTTGCTCTCGACAGACGTATGCAGTTGAGCGAACGGCCGATTCAAAATTCTCTGTTTGAGATTCATATTCCACTTTTTCCTTTCATGCCCGACCCGACTCAACAATATTTGGCCCCGGCAACAACACAACTGAGCGCCCAACGACGGCGGCTACGTGTTGCGCAAGGTGTGCTGCTTCTGTTTCATATCACCGGCTTTTTGGGGCTAGGTTTCTCGGAAAATCCAGCCTTTTACCTACAGTTTGTACCTCTGAATCTGCTGCTCACGGTAGGACTGTTGCTGGCATTTCAGCCCAACCGCAGCGTGGCATTTGTGTGGTTTTGCTTGGTAACAACGGCCGTTGGCTTTTTTGTGGAGGTGGTTGGCGTCCGCACGGGGCTGGTGTTTGGGTTCTACAAGTACGGCCCTACGCTAGGGTTGCAGTGGATAGGCGTGCCGTTGCTGGTAGGCGTTAATTGGCTGATGCTCACCTACACAACTGGCATTCTAGCACGCTATCTGCCGGTGCCGGCCTTTGTGCGTGCACTGGTAGCAGCGCTGCTCATGGTAGGTCTCGATGCTTGCCTGGAGCCCATAGCCGTGCGCTACAACTTCTGGCAGTGGCGCTTCGACGTTATTCCGCTCCAAAACTTCAAGGGGTGGTTCATGGTATCTCTCATCCTGCAGGTGTTTTTCAACCGCTCCGACTTTGTGAAGCGCAACGAGCTAGCCCCCTTTATATACATGCTACAGTTGCTGTTTTTCTTCGGATTGGGGCTTATAGGTTAACTTTCTATAGAAAAATAAAACCAGTTAGGAATACTATTTGCTTGTATTAGCGGCGTTAGTAACGAGTTGTATTCCCACCCAACCCATTTTGTTCTATGGAGCAAGTAGTACTCCATCAATTACTTGATAAAGCAAATTTACTGTTCCGGTCTGTAGGGCTAGGATTGGTACATGAAGAGCAGATAGCAGCTGCCCTCGACCTCGATTTAGCAGCATTTCGCTACCAGTTTGGCTCTAAGGCTGAATTGATAACCCAGGTTGTTCGGCGCAACATAGAGCGGCAGCGTTACGAGCACGACCAGTTGTTTGGTAACTTAGGTACGCCGGTGGAATGCTTGCTGGCGCTGCTCCATCATAGCCTCCACGAGCTGCGTCGCTCGCCTCACTACGATTATCATGTGATGCGCGAGCAGTATCCACAGGCCTGGGATACTATTCAGCAGTATTTGCAACAGTACTCGTACCCGTTGCTTACTCGACTGTTGCAGGAAGGTATTGTGGAAGGGCAGTTTCGGGCCGACCTCGACGCGCCGTTTATTGCGCGTATCATGCTGGCCCAATTCAGCTTGATTGTCAACGAGGAAGTGTTCCCGCCTGACCACACCAACCTGGCCGACGTTTACCGCAACATCTTCTTCTATTATGTGCGCGGCTTGTGCACTGAAGAAGGGGTTCGGCTGGCAACCACGCATTTCGCCCGCATGTAGCTCTCCTCAGCGTTCCAGACATGCATTTTGCACAAAAAGCCTATGGGCCCGACTTCGTAAAGAGGTTGGGCCCATAGGCTTTTATAAGGTACCGGAAGCAACCACTACAGGAACCTGCAACGCTGCTTAGCCGTTTGTTTTTATATCACCTAAGCCTCGTTAGAGACCCTTAGATCCTGGTTTTTGTTTCTGCAGCACCTACGCTTTTCACCTGGCTGCCTGGTGGTTGTCGTGCTCCAGCTAGCCCGACAGTTTGTGCCGAGTTTAGCGTTGCGCAGGTCTTCCCATTGCTCTTCCTTTCTATGCAAAACATAATTTTCTTTGGTGACAGCCTGACGGCCGGCTACCAACTGCCCGCCAGTGCGTCGTTTCCTAGTGTGCTTCAGCAGCGGATTGATTCACTCGGCTTGTCCTACAAAACCTTTAATTATGGCGTCAGCGGCGAAACCAGCGCGGGCGGGCGGATGCGGTTGGCCAGCGTACTAAACCGCCAGCCCGTTGACGTATTCGTGCTAGCGTTGGGAGCCAATGATGGGCTCCGGGGCATTCCAGTCCGCGAAACCACCCAAAACCTGCAAACCATCATCGACCAAGTGAAGCTCAAGTACCCCGAAGCTCGCATTGTGCTGGTAGGGCTGGAATTTCCGTTCGACTTGGGCCCCTTGGGTGGTCACCGCATGGCCCGCTATGCACTCGAGTTCAAGGCCTTATTCCGCGAGTTAGCCGATAAGAACAGCTTGCCCTTCGTACCCTTCCTGTTGCAAGGAGTAATTGGCCAGCGCCACCTTAACCTTCCCGATGGCGTGCACCCCAACGCGGCCGGTCAGAAGATTCTGGCGGACAATGTGTGGGCCGTGTTGGATGGCGTGTTGGCAACAAAAGTCTAAAACCAGTAACAGCACCAAAACCTCAAACACTAGCGCCCCTCCTTGAAACCAGGAGGGGCGCTAGTGTTTGAGCTCAACAAGCTTTCCAGCAGTTAGTTGCGTTTCGGCTATTTCGCGTTATACAGCTTTTGGTAGTACTCGGTGGCCATGCGGTGCGATTCGAACTCGGGTTCTACTTCGCGCATGGCGGTTTTCACTACTTCCAAATACTTATCGGGCTGGCCGTAGTAGAGCGGCACGATTTCGTTTTCCAGCACGTCGAGCAGGCTAGTTGCCTCGATGTCGTCCTTCACGTTGTCGGCCTGGTAGGGGTCGGTGTGAGGGATGATGAAGCTGTTTTCGCCGTGGCGGGCAAATTCAGGTACCCAACCGTCGGCAATGCTCAGGCTGACCGAGCCGTTCATGGCGGCGGTCATGCCGCTAGTGCCAGAGGCTTCGCGGGGGTAGCGGGGTGTGTTCAGCCAGATATCGGAGCCGCGCTTGAGGTAGCCGGACAGGGTTAGCTCATACCCCGTTAGGACAGCGCAGTTGTTGAGCGGCTTGACTTTGCGGATGATATCGTTGAAAAGGCCAATGGCGCCGTAGTCCTTGGGGTATGGCTTGCCGGCCCATAGCACTTGCACCGGCCGGTCGGCGTTGTTGATGATGCTCAGGAACCGATCGAAGTGGCGCAGAATCAGGTCGGCGCGCTTGTAGCCGGCGAAGCGGCGGGCCCACACTACGGTCAGCACATCGGGGTTGAGCAGGGTGCCGGTTTGGTCGGCTACGATGTCAAACAGCTGCTTTTTCAGCTTGCGCTTGCGGGCGAGTAGGGCTGTGTCGTCGTTGGCTTCGAGGGCGGCGTGCAGTTGCTGGTCGCGCCAGTAGGTGCCGTTTTGGGCGTTGGTAATGGCAATGATGGGGCAAATGCCTTTGTTGCTGCCCCACATTTCGTTGGCTACGGTGCCGTGCACTTTGCTTACGCCGTTGGAGAGGCGCGAGAAGCGCAGGGCAGTAAGCGTGTAGTTCAGCTGGTCGTTTTCTACGCCAGCTACCTGCCTGATTTCCTCGGCAGGCACCGACCCAAAGAACGACATCTTGGCCAGCAGCGGCAGCGGATGTTCCTCGTTGCCGGCTAACTCGGGCGTGTGCGTGGTGAATACCAGTCGCTTACGCACTTCTTCGAGCTGGCGGCCGTGCTTTTCGTAGAGGTAGAACGCCAGCGGCAAGCCGTGGCCCTCGTTGAGGTGGTACACATCCACATTCACGCCTAATATGTCGAGCAGCTTACCGCCACCTACGCCAAGCAGAATGCTTTGCGCGATACGAGCAGCCGTGTCGGCGTCGTAGAGATGGTGGGAGATAGTACGCGAGATAAAGTCGTTTTCGGGAATGTCGGTGGTGAGGAAGAACATGGGGGCCGTACCGAACGTGTCGGGGGCGAGGTAGAGCGCGCGCACGTGCACATCCACATCGTGAATGGTGATGGGGAAGGTGATGCCCGTGTCCTGGAGGAAGGAATACGACTTCTGGCGGAAGTCGGCGCGCATGGTTTGGTCTTCGTTGCGGCCCTGGTCGTAGTAGCCGAAGCTCCACAGAATGCCAATACCTACGAGGTTTTGCTTGAGTTCATAGGCTGACCGCATATGCGAGCCAGCCAGGAAGCCGAGGCCCCCGGAATAGGTTTTGAGCGCCTGATCCAGCGCAAATTCCATGGAGAAGTAGGCCGCCTGCGTCGTGAATTCGGCAGCGGGAGTGTAGGGTTTAAATTCGAAAGCCATCGAGAAGAAAGGTCAGAGAAAAGGCAGCTCAACCAAGCTACCCACCGCCCCGACATACGGCCAGTACAGCAATACGTTCGGGGCAAGCACCGGCCAAGGTGCGGACATTCCGAGTGAAAAACAAAGTGCGATACGCCTGCACGGAGGGAGCTAGCAGAAAATCAGGGCCGAAAGTAGACGCGTGTAGGGCAGCAGGAAAACCAAGGCAAAAGGCTGCTATGTATGGTTCGTCCGCTTCTAAAGCTCGGTATTCAGGATAAGCTGAAGGGCACTATAGATAGTGAAATTCATATAATAAAATGCATATGGTTTGGATGGTACCAAGAACCCAACCCGTTGTAACTTGACACAACCGTAACATCAATCTTGGCCTAACTGGCTGATTGACTAGGTAGTTTTGCGCTCTTGTCCTACTCCACCTCAACCCTAAACAAGCTTAGATGAAGTTCACTCCTTTACTTGCCACCGCGCTCCTGACTTTGTCGGTTGCTTGCTCTAAAGTAGAGCCTACGCCAAGCGCCGCTCCTAGCGCAACGACTGCCGCTGCTGATGTTAGCGCCGCCGGATTTCCGGAAGGGTTTGAAACCGGCACCAAAACCGCCTACACCACGGGCTCCGTCACGCTCGGCTCCGGCTCCTGGACCTTGAACGACGCCCTAATCGGCAACACCACCGCCGACGCCAAAACCGGCAGCCAATCGGTGCGGGTGCGCAACGTGGGCACGGTGGGCATGAACTTCAATACCACCACCGGCGCGAGCGTCGTGACGGTCGGCCACGCCGTATACGGCACCGATGCTAGCTCGCAGTGGGAGCTGTGGGTAAGCCAGAACAGCGGCAGCTCCTACGTGAAAGTGGGCAGCACCATCACGAGCAGCAGCGCCACGCTGAGCACGGCTTCGTTCAGCGTGAACCTAAGCGGCAGCGTACGGCTGCAAATCCGCAAGATTTCGGGCGGCACCAACCGCATCAACATCGACAACGTGACGGTGGAGCAGTACGGCACCGACGGGGGTGGCACCACGCCGCCACCTGCTACCGGCGGCAAGAAGTTTCTCTTTGACGGTTCGCACGGCGAGCTGGCGGGCAATGCCGATTGGGTGCTCGACGTGAACAGCGGTGTAGCCTCGCGCTACCCGTCGCCGGCGCAAAGCGGCATCACCAGCACCACCGCCGAAACCTACTGGACGGGTGCTATTTCGGCGTGGGGCGTGGCCTTGGCCAAGCAGGGTCACACGGTAGAGCAGCTACCAGCCGGCGCGGCCATCAGCTACGGCAACACCGCTAACCCACAGGATTTGAGCTACTACAGCGTATTCGTCGTTGATGAGCCGAACATCATCTTCACGGCCGCCGAGAAAACGGCCATCCTGCGGTTCGTGCAGAACGGTGGCGGCCTGTTCATGATTTCCGACCACGACATCTCAGACCGCAACAACGACGGCTACGACTCGCCCGACATCTGGAACGACCTGATGCAGAACAATTCGGTGCAGGCTAACCCCTTCGGCTTCACGGTGAATCTCGACAACATCGTAGAAAACAGCAGCAACGTGCGCACCGGTACCAACCCGATTCTGAACGGGTCGCAGGGTTCCGTGACGCAACTTTCCTTCCACAACGGCGCCACCATGACCCTCAACCCCACCGCCAACAGCACGGTGCAGGGCCTAATCTGGCGCACTTCCGCCACGCAAGGCAATAGCTTGGCTATGGCTGCCAGCAGCACCTTCGGCTCGGGCCGCGTCGTTATCATCGGTGACTCCTCGCCCGCCGACGACGGTACCGGCTCACCCGGCAATACCGTCTACGACGGCTGGAATGAAAACCCAAGCCACTCCCGCCTGCACCTCAACGCCTCGCTCTGGCTGGCCAAGTTGCAGTAGCGGCTACATAAGGGAAAACTAGGACTGCAGCTAGCAGCCTAGTTTTCCTTTTCAGCTGATGTGGTGCATCTAGCAAGGAGGAGTTCGAGGTAGTTCACGTGGTAGAACGACCACCTAAGAACGTCATGCTGAGCGCAGTCGAAGCATCTCGCTCGAGTCGTTGAACTCATAAGGGATTTACCACACTAGCGAGATGCTTCGGCAAGCTCAGCATGACGTTCAGAGATGAATGTTCAAGGATTGGCCAACTACCTCTCGACTCTCCTTGCTAGATGCGTAGCATCAGCTGAGGAGAGTCGAGAGGTAGTCGTCTAGCTTTAACACTAGGAACTGCTATTCCTATGAGTTAGATAGTGAACAACAGTGCGAGACAACTGCTGAAACACTCGAAAATCCTTTATTCCTATTCGTTTCTGAAAGCCTCGCCATTTGGTGGGGCTTTCTGCTTTTAGACAGCGGTTAAATTCTGCTGTAGAGGCTGCCTGGCGAGGATGCTAGGGTTCTAGGGAGGGGCTTGTTACCTTACCGCCCCCATCAAGTCCCAAATTCCCATGAAATCGTTCCACTTCCTGCTACCGGCGCTGGTAGCTAGTCTGTTGGCGGCATCGGTTGCCGAAGCGCATTCCAACTCCGACTTAGCAAGTTCACCAGCTGCTCCCGCCAAAAAGCCCGCCGGCATCACCCGTATTGATCCAACTTTCTGGTGGGTAGGCATGAAGAACCCGAAGCTCCAGCTGCTGGTGCACGGCCCCGGCATAGCCAACAGCACCGCCAGCTTGCGCTACGAAGGCGTGACGCTGGACGGTACGCAGAAGCTGGAAAGCCCCAACTATCTGGTAGTCAACCTTACCATTAGCCCGACTGCCAAGCCGGGTCAGTTGAAGCTGGAGTTTAAAGGAGCGAAGAACTTCAGCTATAGCTACGAGTTGAAAGCCCGTACCA
Source organism: Hymenobacter sp. YC55 (assembly GCF_029433095.1). Lineage (GTDB taxonomy): Bacteria > Bacteroidota > Bacteroidia > Cytophagales > Hymenobacteraceae > Hymenobacter. The sequence continues at coordinate 126,162 of NZ_JARNTX010000002.1, read as the reverse complement.
CGCCCGGCGACAAAACGCAGGTGCAGGGCCTGACCACGCAGGATTTCATCTACTTCCTGATGCCAGACCGGTTCTCGAACGGCGACCCCAAGAACGACTATATCAAAGGCATGCGGGCTCCGGCCGCGGCCCGCGACTCGATGTACAGCCGCCACGGCGGCGACCTGAAAGGCATAGCCAACCACTTCGACTACTTTAAAACGCTCGGCGCTACGGCCTTGTGGCTTACGCCCATCGTGGAAAACGACCAGCCCAAGGCCAGTTACCACGGCTACGCCCTCACCGACTACTACAATGTGGACCGCCGCTACGGCACCAACGAGGAGTACCGCGCCTTTGTGCGCAACGCCCACCAAAACGGGCTGAAAGTGGTGCAGGACGTGGTGCTCAACCACATGGGCTCGGAAAACTTTCTGTTCCGCGACCAGCCCGCCAAAGACTGGTTTCACCAGTGGCCCACCTTCACGCGCAGTTCCTTCCGCGACGCGGCCTTCAACGACCCTCACGGCTCCCAATACGACCGGAAGCTGTTCGGGGAAGGCTGGTTCGATACCACCATGCCCGACCTCAACCAGAGCAATCCGCTGGTGGCAACCTACGTCATCCAGAACAACTTGTGGTGGGTGGAAAACACTGGCATCGACGCCTACCGCATTGATACCTACTCGTACTCGGACCGCAACTTCCTGATGCAGTGGGGCCAAGCACTGCTGGACGAGTATCCGCAGTTGGGGATGTTTGGCGAAACGTGGGTGCAGGGCACGGCGCAACAAGCCTACTTCGCCCGTAACATCCTGCCATCCACCGACGGGTTCAAGAGCAACCTGCCCGGCGTCACGGACTTTCAGCTGCAATACGCTATTAATGAGGCGCTAACTAAAGATGCGGGCTGGACCGAGGGCATCAGCAAGCTCTACTATACCCTGCACGACGATTGGCTCTATGAAAACCCTATGCGCAACGTGGTGTTCCTCGACAACCACGACATGAGCCGTTTCTACTCGGTGATAGGGGAGGACTTTGCCAAGTATAAGATGGGGGTAGCGTGGCTGCTCACCACGCGCGGCATTCCGCAGCTTTACTACGGTACGGAAGTGCTGATGAAGAACTTCTCGAACCCCGATGGCAAGGTACGAGAGGACTTTCCCGGCGGCTTTCCGGGCGACAAAAAGAACTTGTTCACGTCGCGTTCTGGCCAAGAGGCCGAGGCGTTCGACTACGTAAGCAAGCTGGCCAACTACCGTCGTACGCACGAGTTTTTGCACGCCGGCAAGCTCATGCAGTTCATCCCCGACCAGGGCGTGTACACGTATTTCCGCTACTCCGATGCTGGCACGGTGATGGTGATGATGAACTCCAACAAAGACGAGAAAACCGTGGACATGGCGCGGTTTGCTGAACGGCTCAATGGGTTTTCCTCAGGTGTGGAGGTGACGACGGGGGCGGCAATTACAGATTTGAAAACGGTAAAGGTGCCGGGCCGGACGGCTTGGGTGGTGGAGTTAAAGAAATAGTGCTTTATTTATAGTGGTTTCACGATTCTTAGTAGAATAAGGCACCGCAACGTACTGCTAGGTGCCTAGTTTATAGAATCGTGTACGCTTTCTGCCTACCTCTCTGCGCCACCTGTCGGCCCGCAACTCCAGCACAAATGCCCGCAGCCACGCAAACTTCTGCCCCCCGCCCCGTATGAAGAAACTTGTCTTGCCGGCCATGCTTGCGTTGGCCGCTTTTACTTTTCCATTCTCGCGTATAGCTCAGCCCGTGTCCGATACTGTCTTCCTTGCGGATCCGAACACCACCGAGGAGGTTCCTCAGGACCACAAACTGGTCATCTATCAGTTGATGACCCGCCTGTTCGGCAACAAAACCGCTGTCAACAAACCCTACGGTACCGTGCAGGAGAACGGCACCGGCAAGTTCAACGACATCACCGACAAGGCGCTCCAGGAAATCAAGAAGATGGGCGTCTCGCACGTGTGGTACACCGGCGTGATTGAGCACGCCACCATGACCGACTACACCGCGCAGGGTGGCCCCGGCCCCGACGATGCCGACATCGTGAAAGGCCGCGCCGGCTCGCCCTACGCCATCAAGGACTACTACGACGTGGCCCCCGACCTGGCCGTGAACGTGAAAACCCGGATGACGGAGTACGAAGCCCTCATCAAGCGCACCCACGCCAACGGCTTGAAGGTGCTCATGGACTTCATTCCCAACCACGTAGCCCGCAGCTATAAGTCGGATGCCAAGCCAGCCGGCGTCTTCGACCTAGGTGCTCAAGACGACAAAACCAAGGCCTTCGCACCTAACAACAACTTCTACTACCTGCCCGGCCAGAGCTTGGTGGTACCCAAAGAAGGCAACCCGCTAGGTCCGGCCCTCGGCCCGCGTGAGGACGGCAAGTTCGCCGAGACGCCTGCCAAAGCCACTGGCAATGACGTGTTTTCGGCCACGCCGACCGTAAACGACTGGTACGAAACGGTGAAGCTCAACTACGGTGTTGATTACCAGAACAACCGCAAAACCTACTTCGAGCCGATACCGGACACCTGGAAGAAGATGCGCGACATTCTGCTGTTTTGGGCCAAGAAAGACGTGGACGGCTTCCGCTGCGACATGGCCGAAATGGTGCCCGTCGAGTTTTGGGCGTGGGTGATTCCGGAGGTGAAGAAGGTGAAGCCCGACATCGTGTTCATTGCCGAAGCCTACAACCCCAAGGAATACCAGACCTACTTCGAGAAGGGTAAGTTCGATTTCCTCTACGATAAAGTGGGCCTCTACGACGCCCTGCGCCGCCTGATGACGGGAGGTGGCAATACCGAGGAAATCACGAAAGTGTGGCGTGAGGAAAGCCGCGGCTACTCGTCGCGGATGCTGCGCTTCCTCGAAAACCACGACGAGCAACGCATTGCCTCCAAGGACTTTGCCACCGACCCGCGCACCGCTATTCCGGCTATGGTGGTTACGGCTACGTTGGGTTCGGGTCCGGTGATGTTGTATTCGGGGCAGGAAGTAGCCGAGCCAGCGCTGAAGTCGGAAGGCTTTTCCAGCGAAGATGGTCGCACCACCATCTTCGATTATTGGGGCGTGCCGGAGCATCAGAAATGGATGAACGGCGGCAAGTTTGATGGCGGCAAGCTCTCGGAAAGCCAGAAGCAGCTCCGCGACTTTTACTGCCGCCTGCTCAACCTGAGCAGTTCCAGCGAGGCCATCCGCAAAGGCAAGTTCTACGAGCTGCAAGACGCCAACAACCTCGGCCAAGACTACGACCAGAAGCACGTCTACAGCTACCTGCGCTACACCGACAACCAGCGCCTACTCGTCGTCGTCAACTTCAGCCGCGACAAAACCTCGAAGCCGACCATCCAAATCCCGCGCGAAGTGCGCCAGCGCATAGGCCTCGACCCCGACAGGTTCTATACCTACACCGACCTGCTCAACAACACACCGCCCACGGAAAACCTCACGCTCAACCTGCCACCCCTGAGCGCCTACGTGTTCGAAATCAAGCCGAAAGGCCAGTAGAATCAAGAGCCAACAATAAAGAAGAACGTCATGCTGAGCGCAGTGCAACGAAGCCGAAGCATCTCGCTAGTGTGGTAGACCCTCTTAGCAGTGCAACGAGTCGAGCGAGATGCTTCGGCTTCGTTGCACTGCGCTCAGCATGACAAGTAGTGTGGTAAAGTCAATTAGGCCCACAACGTCAGCACGCAAGATGCTTCGACTGCGCTCAGCATGACGTTCTTGGTAAACACCGGTTAATCAACTACTCCTAGATGCGTTGGCTCCGCTGTGCTATGCATGAGGTTCTTTTGCTATCTTATTACCTTCACCGCATCCCCACCACCAATTCCCACCTCCTATGGCAACCGGCGTAGCGGCGGCTCCGAGTAGCACCCGCAAAAAACCTCGTTTGAGCTTCTGGCAAATCTGGAACATGAGCTTCGGTTTCATGGGCATTCAGTTCGGGTTTGCTCTTCAAAATGCCAACACCAGCCGCATCTTCTCGAACCTCGGCGCCAACCCCGACGACATTCCTATTTTGTGGGTGGCGGCCCCACTGACGGGGTTGCTGGTGCAGCCGGTTATTGGCTATATGTCGGACCGCACGTGGAGCCCACGGTGGGGGCGGCGGCGGCCTTTCTTTTTGGTGGGCGCCATCTTGGCGTCGATAGCCATGCTGATTATGCCCAACTCGCCCACGCTGTGGATTGCGGGTGGAATGCTGTGGATTATGGATGCTAGCATCAACATCAGCATGGAGCCGTTCCGGGCTTTCGTGGGCGACAAGCTACCCAACGAGCAGTATACCAGCGGCTTTGCTATGCAGTCGTTTTTTATTGGGGTAGGCGCCGTGGTAGCGTCGTTGCTGCCTACGCTGCTCACCAAGTTGGGAGTCGCTAATGAAGCGGCGGCCGGGATTGTGCCCAACTCGGTGAAGTATGCCTACTACCTCGGGGCGGCGGCGTTTTTCTTGTGCGTGCTTTACACGGTATTTACGTCAACGGAGTACCCGCCCGAAGACATGGAGGCGTTCGAGCGGGAGAAAAGCTCGGTTACGTTTATGCAGGGCGTCAAGGAAACCTTCTCGGGCGCTTTGCACATGCCCAAGGTGATGAAGCAGCTGGCAGTGGTGCAGTTTTTCACGTGGTTTGGGCTGTTTTGCATGTGGATTTTCACCACGTTAGCCGTTACCAAGCACCTCTACGGCACTACCGATTCCAAGTCAGCGGCCTTCAACGAGGGGGCCAACTTTGTGGGCGAAGCCTTTGCCATGTATAGCGGCATCTCGGCTGCGTTTAGCTTGTTGCTGCCTGTGGTGGCCCGCAAATTAAGCCGCAAACTAACGCACATGGTTTGCCTGACGGCGGGTGGTCTTGGTCTTATGTCGGTGGCGTTTATCACTGAGCCCTGGATGCTGCTTGTGTCGATGGTAGGAGTGGGTATCGCCTGGACTTCTATTTTGTCGGTGCCGTATGCTATGCTGGCCGGCTCGATTCCGGCGCACAAAATGGGACACTTCATGGGAGTTTTCAACGCCTTTATTGTGCTGCCGCAGGTGTGCGCTTCGTTGGGCTTGCCGGCCATCATGAAACAGTTTCCGAGCCTCGACCCGCTGAACGTAGTGGTGTTGGGTGGCGTGCTTATGGTACTGGCCGGCTTGTTTACCCTTCGCGTCGACGACAACGAGAAGGTAGCGCTGCCGCTCACCGACGACCAGCCCATCAATCCTAGCTACGACCCCGGCGCTATTCCCGACCCCAGAGTTTAACTATTCTCTGCTATACTTTCTTGCCCCGGCTGCTTCTGTGGTCGGGGCTTTTTGTTGTGCTTGAGCTTGCCGATGTGCTTGAAGCACTGCGTGTTTATACGGATGGGGCAGGCTTCAAAATACGCATTTACCTCACAACGCATTATTTGCTACGCGCCGTACACCCTAAGCAAACCAGGACTGCGCTTCCTTTCTCGATTCGGGCGGTGCGACCTATTCCCTCTCATAACCGCCTATGTTGCTCTCGATTATCTTTTTGAGCTTGTTTTTCGGGCTCTTTATTGTGTTTTTGGTGCTGCTGCTGCTCGCCAAGCCAGCCCCGGCCGGTACCAAAGCCCGGCCCCGAGTAAGCATTCTGATTGCGGCCCGCAATGAGGAAGCTACCATCGAGCGGTGCCTTACCTCCCTAACCCGCCTCAATTACCCGTCGGAGCTACTGGAAATCCTGATTGCCGATGACGCGTCTACCGACAACACGGCGGCCGTTGTGGCGCACTTCATCAAAGACAAGCCGCAGTTCCGGCTGCTGAGCGTGCGCCACCGCTTGGGCACGGCCCGCGGCAAAAGCAACGCCCTGGCCCACCTCTGCCGCGCCGCCACCACCGACTATTTCCTGCTCACCGACGCCGACATGGCGCTTGCCCCTGAATGGGTGGAAACCATGCTAGCCGCCACCGAAACCAACAACGTGGGCGTCGTGACGGGCATCACCACCGCCAACAGCACTGTATTCGGTCGCCTCCAGGGTCTCGACTGGCTATTTGGCCTCAACGTCATCCGGCTGCTGTCTGATACGGGTGTGCCGGTTACGTCGGTCGGCAACAACATGCTGGTTACGCGGGCGGCTTACGAGTCCATTGGCGGCTATGAGGCACTAGCCTTTAGCATCACCGAAGACCTGCAACTCTTCTCCAAGATTGTTGCGCAGGGGTGGGGCTTCCGCAACCTCTGCGACCCACGCATACTTGGCGTAACGGTGCCCCAACCCACTATGCGCCATTTGCTTTGGCAGCGAAAGCGCTGGATGAAAGGCGCTGTCCGGCTCCCTAGCCAGCTTTCGTTGTTATTCGGAGCCTACGGCATCTTCTACCCTATCTTGTTCTGGCCTGGTTTGCATACACCCCTGTTTATGCTTGGGGTATACGCCGCTAAAATTCTGTGCCAGACGCTGTTTCTGGCCATCACGCTCCGGCAAGTAGGCCGCCGCGAATCATTGGGGCTGCTGTTACTGTACGAGCCCTACCTCTGCGTCATGTCGCTGGCCGTCATTGGCTACACCCTCTGGCCCGGCTATATCCAATGGAAACAGCGCCGCTACCAATGGGCCGAAGGTTGAGTTACTTGTTTTTATACCCACAAAAAAAAAGCCCTGGCACTAAATGCCAGGGCTTTTTTTGTTTCAGCACCTACTGAAAGCACGTGCGTCATACCCTACCTAATCATCATACGGACCAGAGACAAAGCATCTAGCTGGCCGCCATTCCTGACACAAGCTGTTTTTCAATGCAATTAGCCCGTCATGCTGAGCGCAGCGCAACGAAGCCGAAGCATCTCGCTAGTGTGGTAACCTCTTTTGCCGATGCAACGAGTCGAGCGAGATGCTTCGGCTCCGCTCAGCATGACGGTTAGTTTGGCAACGTCAGCACGCGAGATGCTTCGACTGCGCTCAGCATGACGGTTAGTGTGGCAGCGGCAGCATGCGGGACGTTTCAATAAGTGAATAGTGAATCATGTAGCCGTTTAATGTCAACGAGTTATCTCTACTTGCTAGCTAAGCTTTTCTCCCGGGTGGCCTTGAACTCCGAGCCTGGCTTCCATTTCGGGAACGTGCTTTCTTCGGCGAGGCGCTGGCCGATGCGGAAGAGCAGGCGCGCATCCTGTTCCATGCCGCGCAAATCCCATTTGGGGTCGTACTCGTCGGAGGGCTGGTGGTAGTTTTTGGCGGTGTAAGCTTGCATCTGTTGGGCGGCGTATTCTTTGCCGCGGGCACGGCTGTCGAAGGCACCTTTGGCATCGAGAGCGGGCACGCCTACGAAGGCAAAGCTGAAGTGGTCGGAGCGGTAGAAGCTGCCTTTTTCGGGGTGCTGGTCGGGCAGGATGTAGCGGTTCTGCTCTTTGGCGGCGTCGCGGGCGTAGTCATCTAGCTCCGACTGACCGTAGCCGATAACCGTCAAGTCGCGCATGGGTCCGAAGGCTGACAAGGCATCCATGTTCAAATCAGCCACCGTTTTCTTGAGCGGAAATACCGGGTGAGCGGCATAGTAGGCAGAGCCCAATAGGCCCTGTTCCTCACCGGTTACGGCCAAAAACACGATGCTCCGGCCGGGCGCTTTAGGCAGCTGCGTGTAGGCTTTGGCGATACTAATCAGTGCAGCGCAGCCACTGGCGTTGTCCACGGCGCCGTTGTGGATAGAGTCGCCGTTGATGGCCGCCCCAATGCCGAGGTGGTCCCAATGGGCAGTGTAGATAATGTACTCGTCGGCGCGGGTGGAGCCGGGCAGTACCGCCAGCACGTTTTTAGAAGCAGTGCGACGCAGCTTATTTTTCACGCTCGTGCTCATGGTTAGACCGCCGAGCGAGCTGGCCTTGAAACCGGGCTTGTTGGCCGCGGCATAGGCTTCCTCGTACGATTGGCCGGCGGCCGTAAACATCTTCTTAGCCGCATCCAGTGTCATCCAGCCTTCAATCACGCACTTGCTGGCGCCCTTGTCGGCGCGTTGCGGCCGGAGTTTGGCGCCGGAGTAGCTGCTTTGCACCACCGACCACGGGTAGGCAGCCGGCTCGGTGTCGTGCACGATGATCAGGCCGGCGGCGCCCTGGCGGGCGGCTTCCTCGTATTTGTATGTCCAGCGGCCGTAGTAAGTCATGGCCTTGCCCTTAAATAAGGTGGTATCGTTGCCAGCATTGCCGGGGTCGTTGACGAGCACCACCACGGTTTTGCCTTTCACATCCAGGCCCGCGTAGTCGTTCCACTTATACTCTGGGGCCACCACGCCGTAGCCGGCAAACACCATTTCAGAATTTTGCAGCGCTACGGCGGGCTTTTCCTGTTCCGTGAAAGCCACGTAATCCGTTTTGTAATTGAGCGTGATAGGGCCGCTTTTCCCGCCGCTTATCTGCATAGTAGGGGCGGGCTGGCCGGTGATTTCCACCAACGGCACATTCTGGAAGTAGGTACCATCGGGACCGGGCTTCAAGCCTAGCTTCCGAAACTGGTCGGTGAGGTAGGCCACGGTTTTCTCTTCGCCCACCGTGAAGGGTTTACGGCCTTGAAACTCGTCGGAAGCCAACACTTTTATTTGCTGGCCGATATCGGCGGCCGTAATGCCATCGGGTGGCGAGACAATGGTGGTATCAGACGGCGAACTAGAAGCCGCCGTTCCGGCCCCCGCCTCCGACGACGAAGTGGATTTGCTCTGGCAGCTGGCTAGCGCCGCGAGTACCAGCACACAGGAAACAGAAATGCGCATACGACAAAGTAGATGGAGGAATAGGCAACTCAAGTTGCCCGCGCCCCAAGGTGTCGAAAATGTCGCAAATGATAGAAACGGAACTGCTTACGCCTTACAGCGGCACTATGCTAACTAGTTGTAGAACAAACGTTATTACTATCGCTACGGCCTGGCAATCTACTTACGAGCGGCTCTGCAACCACTCCTGCGCGGCTTGCTCTTCGGTGAAAACCCGCATGGCCATGCTGTCGGCCACCGAATCAGTAGCCATCTCTTCGGCTAGGCGCAGGCTCAGCGTCTCGGCGTGGTAGGGCAGCACGAGGTAGGCCAGGCAAGGCCGAACGCCAGGGAGTGCACTTGTTAACTGCTCGCGGAAAGAAGTAACCACCCAACGAAAATCAACAGGATCGGCTAAACCGCGGCTGCGCAAATCCACCAACCAACGACCTACCTTCTCGCGCTGCGCTAGTTCGAGGGCTGCTTGGTAGCCGCTCCGGTGCTCCTCGGAAGTAGCCGGACGGGTCCAACGCAAGAACACCTGGCCCAAATCGGGGCGGTAGGAAAGAAGCAAGTATTCGAGGTTGGTAACGAGCATAACAGCAGCAGAATCCAGCAAATATAAGTGCCAATCCTATTAGTTAAGCTATCCTTGCGTTTATGAATTTGTAATGAAGCAACTATTTTTTACAATATTCATATTACTTGGCATTCAGAACGGCAAGCAGCATTTCCTATGTTTAGTGGAAATACTGCTGTCTAGGTGGAAAAGATAGATTAAAGTTGACCACAGTTCATGCGTCTTTTTGGATTTGGGCGCGTCTATCAACCTCTTTACTTCCCGATTACGTTTTCATTTTTCTTTTAGTAGTACCATCCATATGACCTTGAAATCTATTTGGCTGCTAGGCCTCGGGGTTGCCTTAGCGTTGCCTCCCGCCACGGCTCAACAAAAACCAGCGGCCAAACCTGCTGCCACTACGAGCGGCACGCGCCTCGTTGAGAAAGTAACCCGCAAAGGCACCGAAGTAGTCATTCCGTACGAGAAGTATGTGCTGCCCAACGGCCTAACCTTGCTGATCCACGAAGACCACTCCGACCCACTCGCCCACGTCGACGTGACGTACCACGTAGGCTCGGCGCGCGAGCAGATCGGCAAATCGGGGTTTGCTCACTTCTTCGAGCACATGATGTTCCAGGGTTCCGACCACGTTGGCGACGAGCAGCACTTCAAGCTGGTTTCCTCGGCGGGCGGCACCCTCAACGGTTCCACCAACCGCGACCGAACCAACTACTACGAAACCATTCCCAACAATCAGCTCGAAACGGCGCTGTGGCTGGAAGCCGACCGCATGGGCTTTTTGCTGGATGCCGTAACGCAGCAGAAGTTTGAGGTGCAGCGCTCCACCGTGAAAAATGAGCGGGGCCAGAACTACGACAACCGCCCGTACGGCTTGGCTGGCGAGAACATTGCCAAAACGCTCTACCCGTACGGCCACCCCTACAGCTGGCTAACCATCGGCTACCTCGAAGACCTGGACCGGTCGGACGTTAACGACCTGAAAAACTTCTTCTTGCGCTGGTATGGCCCCAACAACGCCACTATCACCGTAGGCGGCGACGTGAAGCCGGCCGAAGTGGTGAAGATGGTGGAGAAGTACTTCGGCCCCATCAACCGCGGACCCGCCGTGCAGAACATGAAGCTGCCCGAGCCGGTACTTTCCGCCGACCGATACGTGAGCTACGAAGACAATGTGCGCTTCCCGATGCTGCAAATGGTGTTCCCCACCGTGCCGCAGTACCACCCCGACGAAGTAGCTATTGATGCTCTGGCCGAGATAATCGGGGGCGGCAAAACGTCGTTGCTCTACAAGAACCTCATCAAAACGCAGAAGGCGGTGCAGGCGCAGGCCTACCACCCTACCACCGAGCTGGCTGGCGAGTTTACTATCACCAGCTTGAGCTTGCCGGGCAAAGGCCTCGATAGCATGGAAGTGCTAGTGCGCCGCACCCTGGCTGAGTTTGAGCGCACCGGCGTGACCGACGACGATGTGGCCCGCTTCAAGGCCAGCCGCGAAACCGACCTCATCAACGGCCTGAGCAGCGTGAGCGGCAAAGTAAGCCAGTTGGCTGCCTACCAGACCTTCTCAGGCAACCCCAACCGCTTGCCCCTAGAGCTGCAAAAAGTGCGCAGCCTCACCAAAGCCGATGTGCTGCGCGTGTACAACAAGTACGTGAAAGGCAAGCACGCCGTAATACTAAGCGTAGTGCCGAAAGGTGCCAGCAACCTAGTAGCAAAAGCCAACAACTTCACGCCGAGCAAAGAAGGTTACCAAGCGCCGAAAGACGAGTACGCGGGCCTGAAGTACGTGAAGGCCACCGACAACTTCGACCGGAGCAAGCAGCCCAAGAGCGGTGCTAACCCAGTGGTGCAAGTGCCGGCTGTGTGGCGCGAAGACTTCGAGAATGGCCTGCGCGTGATGGGCAACCGCAACACCGAAATTCCGACGGTGACGATGCTGCTGACGTTGCGCGGCGGCCACCGCCTAGAGCAAACTACCCCCGGCAAAGCCGGTATAGCGGCCCTCACGGCTGCTATGCTCAACGAAGGCACCCAGAAATACACCGGTGAGCAACTAAGCGCCGCTCTTGACCGCCTCGGAAGCTCCGTTCGGGTGTATGGTGGCGAGGACAATACGCAGGTGGTGGTGAGCAGCCTCACCAAAAACATACCCGCCACGCTGGCGCTGCTGGAAGAAGTGTTGCTGCATCCTCGCTTCGACCAAGCTGATTTCGATAGGGTGAAAAAGCAGACGCTGGAAGGTATTGCCAACCAGAACACGCAGCCCGTGGTCATTGCCAACAAAACCTACTCCCGCTTACTCTACGGCCCCACCGATATTATGAGCGTGCCGGTATCGGGTACTACAACCACAGTGCAGAGCATCACGCTCGACGATGTAAAGCAGTTCTACACCCAGAACTATGCGCCCAATGTGAGCTACCTCACGCTGGTAGGCGATGTTGACCAAAAAACGGTGGTGCCGCGCATGGCCTTCCTGAAGTCGTGGGCCCGTAAGAACGTGACGCTGCCCGCCGGCCAGCCGGCCCCGCAGCCCGACAAAACGCGCATCTATTTCGTTAACAAAGACAACGCCGCGCAGTCGGAAATTCGGGTGGGCTACCTAACCAACCTGCCCTACGATGCCACCGGCGACTACTACCGCGCTTACTTGGCCAACTACATTTTGGGCGGCGCCTTTAACTCGCGCATCAACCTGAACCTGCGCGAAGACAAAGGCTACACCTACGGCGCGCGCTCCGGCTTTCAGAGTTCCCGCTATGTAGGTCCGTTCACGGCGCAGGCCGGCGTGCGGGCTGATGCTACGGCGCCCTCGGTGAAGGAGTTCATGAGCGAAATCAAGAACTACCGCAACGGCGCCACGGACGAGGAACTGCAGTTTCTGCAAGCGTCGGTAGGCCAGCAGGATGCACTTCGCTATGAAACCGGCCAGCAGAAAGCGGCCTTCTTGGGCCGCCTTCTCGAGTACGACCTGTCCAACGACTATGTGCGGCAGCAAAGCGAAATTCTGAAGAATCTGAAGCGCGAAGACTTGCAAGCCAGCGCCCAGAAATACCTGCCCGCCGACAACATGTACATCGTGGTAGTAGGCGACCGGACCAAGGCTTTCCCAGGCTTAGCTGAGCTAGGCTACGAAGTGATAGAACTCGACCTGGAAGGCAAGACGGTAACGGCTCCTGCCGCCGCGGCAGCTCCGGCAGCTACTCCAGCGCCCGAGGCGGCTACCGCCGAGAAAATGAAGATGGTAACCAAGGATGGCAAAGGCAAAAAAGAAAAGCGCAAGCAGAAAACTAACGAAGATGGTACAGCTGGCAAAGGCAAGTAATTGCCGCTAAGTGCTTTCCAGTCAATAGAAAGCCCGGTTCGGAAACGAGCCGGGCTTTCTATTTATCCGTGTGTGAGCTACGCACTTCGCCACTTACTTTTTCGTTGCTCTACCACCACACCAAACCAACCAGAACCACTTACTACCCTCTCGATTGCCCTAAACTGGTATTGTCATGCTGAGCGCAGTCGAAGCATCTCGCGTGCTGCCGTTGCCAAACTAACCGTCATGCTGAGCGCAGTGCAACGAAGCCGAAGCATCTCGCTAGTGTGGTAATCTTAGTTAGCCTCACAACGTCAGCACGCGAGATGCTTCGACTGCGCTCAGCATGACGGGTAGTGTTGCAACGACTTCGAGTGAAATACTTTGTCTTTGATGCTTTCTTGACTTGATGCACCTCACGCTCAGCATGAAGGTTGCTTTAACAACAATATGCCAGAGGCTTCTACTCCAAGTAGCACGTTAGACCTTTCGGAAACTAATAAAACCTATACTTCGGTGAGAAGGGGGTAGGGTGAATGAAAAGGTTCTTTATAATTTCAATTTACTCGTATGAATAACTAATAAGTACTTAGCAGCTAGCTTGGTTCAGTGCTCGAACTCCGCTAGCTGAAGCGTGTTGTGTGCTCGCCGGAACCGGCCGGGGGCAAACCCGGTTCTATCGGCGAGGGCGTGCAGCCCGTGCGCTTATTCTGTATCTTTCCCAGGCTGTAAATGGCCTTTGGATTATAGTATGCCTGTGTCGCAAGAATCAACTTCTACCTCTTCGGCTTTGCGGGAAGTGCTGGCCCGCCTCGAAGCCTTTAAGCGCAAGTTCTACCTGTCTCTACTGGTGCGCGGTGCGCTGGTAGCCGGGGCCTTGCTGCTCAGCTTGTTTCTGGTTCTGAACACGCTCGAATACTTCCTCTACCTGCCCACATGGGTACGGGGCGGCTTGTTGTTCGGCTTTTTAGGACTGGCTATCTATGCCTTTATGCGCTGGATTTGGCAGCCGCTGGCCGCCCTCACCAACCTGCGCCGCCTGCTCTCCGACGAGCAAGCCGCTTTGCGCGTAGGCGAGATTTTCCCCGATATCCAAGACAAGCTGCTGAACGCGCTACAGCTGCAAGACAAAGCCCAGGGCAACGCCCTGATTGCAGCTAGCTTGGAGCAGCGTGCGGGCCAACTAGCTGGTTTTCGGTTCGAGGAAGGTATTGATATTCAGAAGCAAACCAAGCCGCTCTGGAAATATGTGGCTATTCCGGCCGCTGCTATTATGCTGGTGTTGCTGGTGTATCCGGCCTTATTTGTGCAGGGCACCGAGCGGCTGCTGAACTACCGCCAGAAATACGCGCCACCGGCGCCGTTTGCGTTTGTGGTAGAAAATAAAAACCTCACCGCTTTCCAAGGCGAAGACTTCAAGCTGGATGTGCGCGTGGAAGGGGAGGTGTTACCCAACGAAATCAGCATAGTATACGGCGGCCGCGAGCGGCGCCTCACCAAAGAGCAAGGCAACCACTTCACCTACCAGTTTCAGCAGCTTCAGCGCGACGTGCAGTTCCAACTAAGCGCTGCCAACGTTGTGTCCGACGACTACGACCTGACTTTGCGCCAGCGCCCTAACCTGCGCGACTTCTCGGTGCAAGTGACGTACCCGGCCTACATTGGTAAGCCCGCCGAAACCATCCGCAACACCGGCAACCTCACGGTGCCGGAGGGCAGCACCGTCCGCTGGCAGTTCGCCACCCAGGCCACCGACCAGCTGCAACTGCTCTTCAAAAGCCCCGACGAAACCGTAACGGCCCAGGAAGCTGGCGAAGACTTCACGGCCTCGCGCAAGGTGATGCGCACCCAGAACTACGCGGTGCGCCTGCAAAACCCGGCCAGTCTCAACCGCGACCCTATCGAATACCAGCTCACTGCTATTCCCGACCAGATTCCGGAAATCACGCTGGAAAGTTTCTCCGATACCACTTCCCTGCGCTACCTCGCGCTCGGCGGTTCGGTGCGCGACGACTACGGCCTCTCGCGCTTGCAACTGCACTACCGCATCACGAGCAAGGGTCGGCCTAACGCGCCGTTTCAAGCGCGGGCGCTGCCACTCACCGGCAACACAGCCCAGACGTATGCCTACCAGTGGGACCTGCGCCCGCTGAAAATGCAGCCTGGCGACCGGCTCGAATACTTCGTGCAAGTGTGGGACAACGACGGCGTGCACGGCCCCAAGTCGGCGAAGACGCGGGCGGCGGAGTTCCGCTTGCCGAGCCGCCAAGAGTTGCGCGAGCAATTGAATTCGCAGTCGGAATCGGTGCAAAGCCAACTCAGCAAATCGGCCGAGCAAAGTAAGAAGCTGGAGCGTGAACTGGCCAAGAGCCAAGACAAGCTCAAAACCAAGCGCGACCTAAATTTCCAGGACCGCAAGCAGCTCCAAGACATGCTGGAGCAGAAGCAGCAGATGGATCAGCAGATGGCGGACATGAAAAAAATGTTCGACGAGCTGACCCAGAAGCAGGACGAGCTAGACCCCAAGAGCCAGGAGCTGGCCGAGAAAGCCAAGGAGCTGCAAAAGCTGATGGAAAGCCTGCTCGACTCCGAAACCAAAAAGCTGTACGAGGAACTGCAGAAGCTGCTGGAAAAACAGCAGGACATGACGCAGCCCGACATGCAGAAGCTGATGCAACAGCTCGAGAACAAGGAAAACACCTTGCAGAAAGAGCTGGAGCGGGCCCTCGAAATGTTCAAGCAATTGCAGTTCGAGCAGAAGCAGGAAGAAACCTTGGATAAGCTGCAGGAACTAGCCAAAGAGCAAGAGAAGCTGGCCGAGGAAACGCAGAAAAACGACAAGGAAAACGCCGACAACAAAGAGAGCAAGCAGCAACAGCAACAGAAGCAGGAAGACCTGAAGCAGCAGCAGCAGCAAAACCAGCAGCAGTTCGACGAGCTGAAGAAAGACCTGCAAGACCTGAAAAAAATGGACGACCAACTCGGCAACGAAAACGAGGCCGACGAGATGAAGCAGGAGCAGCAGCAGGTCGACGAGCAGATGGAAGAAAGTGAGCAGCAGCTCTCGAAAAACCAGAACAAGAAAGCCAGCCAAAGCCAGCAGCAAGCCGCTAAGGGCATGAAGCAAATGGCGCAGAAGATGCAGAATCAGATGAGCGAGGAAGAGCAGGATCAGCAGCAGGAAAACATCGACGACCTACGCGACATCCTCGAAAACTTGCTCAAGCTCAGCTTCGATGAGGAAACATTGATGAAGGATTTCCGCAAAGTCGACCAGTCCGATCCGCGCTTTGTGCAGCTCGGCCAGCAGCAACGCAAGCTCAAGGACGACGCCCGCGTGGTGCAGGATTCGCTCTACTCCTTGGCCAAGCGCGCCTTCCCCATCCAAAGCTTTGTGACGCGCGAAGTAGGGGAGATGAACGGCCGCATCAACGAGTCGCTGGACCATATTCGGCAGCGCAACGTAAGCCGCGCCACCGCCAGCCAGCAGCAGGCTATGACCAGCATGAACAACTTGGCGCTTATGCTCAACTCGGCGTTGCAGCAGATGCAGCAACAGCAGCGCGAGAGCATGGCCCAGCAGCAGTCCGGCGACGGCAAACCCGGCAAGAGCAAAAAGAAAGGCAAGCAGTCCGGCGACGGACAATCGGGCCGCATGGGCAAGATGCAGGAGCAGCTCAACCAGCAGATTCAGCAGTTGCAGCAGAGCGGCAAACAAGGCCGCGCCCTCAGCGAAGACTTAGCGAAGCTGGCCGCTCAGCAGCAGATGCTTCGCCAAGCGTTGCAAGAGTTGGAAAAACAACAAAAAGGTGGCAAACCCGGCCAGAAAGACGGCAAAGGAGAGCAAGCAGGCGGCGGTACCGGCGAATTGAAAAAAATGATGGAACAAACCGAAACCGACCTCGTAAACAAACGGCTAACGGAGCAGACGGTCATGCGCCAGCGTCAAATTCTGACTCGCTTGCTCGAAGCCGAGAAATCGGCACGGGAACGGGACCAGGATGAAAAGCGCGAGGCCCAAACCGCCCGCACGCTTCCACCCGTATTTCCTCCTGCCTTCGAGCAATACAAACGCCAGAAAGACCGCCAAACTGAGCTTCTCCGCACCGTACCTACCACTCTCACGCCTTATTATCAGCGGGAAGTCAGCGAATACTTCCAGAAAATGAAATAGCGTTGCTAAGTTTGCGCCCCGCCGTTCCTTACCATTTCCTATGAAGCAGGTTAAAATTCAGATTCCCTCGCTTGTCGAGAACATTCGTGTCGTGGAAAGTTTCATCGATAACTCGAAGGACACCTTTCATATCGAAGACGATATTTATGGCAATATCATGGTAGCAGTGACGGAAGCGGTAAACAACGCCATCCGCCACGGCAACAAATTCGACAAGGACAAAAATGTGTACCTGTCGCTGTACGTCGATACCGACCGGGTGAAGTTTGAGGTGGAAGACGAAGGTCAAGGTTTTGACTACACCAACCTGATAGACCCCACTGCCCCCGAAAATCTTGAAAACCCCGGCGGCCGTGGCATCTTCCTGATTCGCCACCTCGCCGACGAAGTGGAGTTCACCAAAGACGGCCGCAACGTGCAGCTCACGTTCATGCTTTCTACCCCTTCGGAAGCAGCCAACGCAGCAGAGGACACGACTTCCAGCAATTATCAGGCATGATTCAGCACCCGCCCGGTACCGAACACGAAATGAACAGCGGCCTCCCTCAAGATTCGCACGAGTCGCACGGCATCGAGTTTCTGGTGGAAGACGTGCCATTCGAGCTAGCCGACGCGGAAGCGTTAGGCTCGTGGATTGAGCGGGTGATAGATGTGCACGAATACGAGTTGGTGCAGCTCACCTACATCTTCTGCTCCGACGAATACCTGCACCGCGTGAACATGGAGTACCTCGACCATGACACGTACACCGACGTCATCACCTTCGACAATGCCGATGATGCCGACATCATCGAAGGCGACATTTTTATTTCGGTGGAGCGGGTGCGTGAAAATGCGCAGCAGCTAGGCGTTCCGTTTATCGACGAGTTGCACCGCGTCATGATTCACGGCGTGTTGCATCTGTTAGGATACGCTGATAAGGACTTGATTAGCCAAACGGCCATGCGCGCGAAAGAAGATTATTGCTTGTCGTTGCGTACCTTCTAAAAAATCTTGCGAGGTTTCTCAAAGCTGTAATAAGATAAAACGCCCGCCTAAACGCGGGCGTTTTTTGTATACTTTAGAATACGCAAAGTGCCTATCAAAACATTCTGCTGAGCGAAATCAAAGCATCTACCGTCCTGATAGTATGCCGACATTATAGTGGTATTGTCATGCTGAGCGGAGCCGAAGCATCTCGCGTGCTGACGTTGTGAGGCTAACTGATTATACCACCCTAGCGAGATGCTTCGGCTCCGCTCAGCATGACGTTTTTATAGTTCTACTACTTAGTGCGATGCGTGCTATCAACTCAGCACCCTGTTAATTACAAGCAGTTAGCCTTATGTCCGCTACTCCTTTTCAAATGCCCGTTATCCGGGGCGAGGCGCTGGATTTTTATCTAAGCCAGGGGTATTACCGGATGCATCAGGACCTGTTTACCTGCCAGTTTCTGCCTATTGATGGTGGTTTTTACACGGTGCACTGGCTGCGTTTGGTGCTGGCCGATGTGCAGTATGGCCCAGAACAGCGCCGCCTGTTGCGCCTCAACGAACGGTTTTCGGTGCGGTTCCGGCCCTTTCAGCTTACCGATGAGCTAGAAGCTCTTTACGCTGTGTACCGCCGTTCCATCACCTTCGATGCGCCCGCCACGGTAGAGGAATTTCTGCTGGCCGGCGCAACGCACAACATCTTCAACACCGAGGTAATTGAAATCCGGGACGGGGAGCAGCTGATTGCGGCCGGCATCTTCGACAACGGAGCACGCAGCCTGGCTGGCATCATGAACTTCTATGACCCTAGCTACCGCCGGCATAGTTTGGGCAAGTACCTGATGCTGCTCAAAATTAACCACGCCATTCGCCAGCAAAAGACTTACTACTATCCTGGTTACCTCGTCTATAATTATCCGAAGTTTGATTACAAGTTGTTTCCCTGCCTGGCGGCTACCGAGGTGTTCGACTGCCGCAGCAGCCAATGGCTACCATTTTCGTGGGAAGCAGTGGCCTCTCAATCAGCTGGTTTGCTAGCTGATTGGCAGGAAGAGTACTTCGACCAAGATATGGAAGAGTAACCGTCCGGGTCATACAAAAGAGCAGCAGAGTGCCTATCTTTGCGCACGTTCTGAGCGGGTTGCGTCCGAACTTTCGATGATTTGCAGGGAAACGCCCGCCTTGTTGCGGGCGTTTCGCATTGTAAACCCAAGCTTCGGTTTGGGAAGTCGTGGCGGACGTTGAACGACCTACGCAGCAACTGGTGTTATCCCCAACACACTTATGCCTCGCCAAGTTAAAACTTGGCGCTACTACCATGTTTCAGCAAGAAGAATACGACGTTATTGTAGTAGGAGCGGGCCACGCCGGCTGTGAAGCCGCGGCGGCAGCTGCCAATTTGGGCTCCAAAGTCCTGCTCGTAACGATGAACATGAACACCATCGCGCAGATGTCGTGCAACCCGGCTATGGGCGGCGTGGCCAAGGGCCAGATTGTGCGCGAGGTGGATGCTCTCGGCGGTCAAAGCGGCATCATCACCGACAAGACGATGATTCAGTTTCGGATGCTGAACCGCTCGAAAGGCCCTGCTATGTGGAGCCCGCGCGCGCAGTCGGACCGCATGCGCTTTGCCGAAGAGTGGCGCAACACGCTGGAACAAACACTGAACGTGGACTTCTGGCAGGAAGCTGTAATGGGCTTATTAGTAGAAAACGATACGGTAGTGGGCGTGAAAACGCAGCTCGGTATCGAGTTTCGTAGCAAAGCCGTGGTACTCACCAACGGTACCTTCCTGAATGGCCTGATTCATATTGGCGAGAAAAACTTCGGGGGTGGCCGTGCCGCCGAGCGTGGTAGCACCGGCATCACCGAGCAGCTCAAGGAACTAGGCTTCGAGGCGGGCCGCATGAAAACCGGCACCCCGCCCCGCGTAGACGGCCGCAGCCTCGACTACTCGAAAATGGAGGAGCAGCCCGGCGACGAAGTACCAAGCAAATTCAGCTACTTGCCCACACCACCGCTGGTGAAACAGCGTCCGTGCTATATCACCTACACCAACTCCGAGGTGCACGAAATCCTGCGCGAAGGCTTCGAAAAGTCGCCGATGTTCCAGGGCCGCATCAAGGGCTTGGGGCCGCGCTATTGTCCATCGGTAGAAGACAAAATCAACCGCTTCGCTGATAAGGACCGCCACCAGATTTTCGTGGAGCCCGAAGGCTGGAGCACGGTGGAAGTGTACGTGAATGGTTTTTCGAGCAGCTTGCCCGAGGACGTGCAATACCGCGCCGTGCGCAAAATTGCGGGCTTCGAGAAAGCCAAGATGTTCCGTCCCGGCTACGCCATCGAGTACGACTTTTTCCCCCCGACGCAGCTCAACCTCACGCTGGAAACCAAGCGCGTACGCAACCTCTACTTCGCCGGCCAGATCAACGGCACGACGGGCTACGAGGAAGCAGCTTGCCAAGGTCTGATGGCCGGCATCAACGCCCACAACCGCGTGCACGGTAAAGACCCCTTCATCCTGAAGCGGAGCGAAGCTTACATTGGTGTGCTCATCGACGACCTCGTGAACAAAGGCACCGACGAGCCCTACCGCATGTTCACGAGCCGCGCCGAGCATCGCATCCTGCTCCGCCAAGACAACGCCGACCTGCGCCTAACGCCGCTTGGCTACGCCATTGGGCTGGCTTCGGAAGAACGGATGGAACTGGTGCGCGAGAAAGAGCGCCAAACCGGTGAGGTGATTGAGACCTTAAAGAACTTCGCCATCGAACCAGCTGAAATCAACGGGTTGCTGGCGGAGCTAGGTTCGGCCACTATCACCGAGAAAACCCGCGCCATCAACCTGCTGCGCCGCCCCAACATCGAGCTATCGACCCTGACGGGCGTGCTGCCGGGCCTGACGCTGGCGTTGGCTCCCTACGGCCCTGAGGCGCTAGAGCAGGCTGTGATTTTGGTGAAGTACGAAACCTACATCGAGAAGGAAAACCAACAGGCCATCCGGGCTGCCGAGCTAGAAAACTTTGTGATCCAAGGACGCCTCGACTACAAAGCCATGCCCGCTCTCTCGCACGAAGCCCGTGAGAAACTGTTGCGCGTGCAGCCCGAAACCATTGGCCAGGCAGCGCGCATCAGCGGCGTTTCGCCCGCCGATATTTCGGTGCTCATGGTGTACCTTGGCCGATAATTGATTACAGATTCCAAGTCCTGAACGGGTAGGTGGAAAACCAACTATCCGTTCAGGATTTGGAATTTGCGATTCACAATTCCCGAAAAGTGGTTTACGAACGGTTAGAGAAGTGCCCAGTTTGTGGAAAGTCAGCGTTTCGCAACAAGCTGGTAGTGGAAGACAAATCAGTTAGCAAGGAAAGCTTCGCCATTCAGCAGTGCGAAGCGTGCACCTTTCAGTTCACCAATCCCCGACCCGATGCCGCCCACATCGGCCGTTACTACGAGTCCGACGACTACGTGTCGCACAACAGCGGGGCGGCCGGCGTTATCAACCAGGCTTACAAAGTCGCGCGGTTTTTCACGATGCGCCGCAAGGTGGCCATGCTCAACAAGCTGGCGCCGCGCAAGGGTCGGCTGTTTGATTACGGCTGTGGCACCGGGCACTTTCTGGCTGCCGCCAAAAGCAACGGCTGGCAAATAGCGGGGTGGGAGCCCAACGCCCGCGCTCGGGAAGAAGCCTCCGAGCGCGCCGGGCAGCCTATTGGTACCGAAAGCCTGATTTCATTTGAGCGCGGAAGCTTCGATGCCATCACGCTTTGGCACGTGCTCGAACACGTACACGAGCTAAACGAAACCCTGCAACAACTCATCAGCTTGCTGAAGCCCGATGGCGTGCTGCTGATTGCGGTGCCCAACGTGGATAGCCTCGATGCGCAGCACTACCGCCAAGATTGGGCCGCCTACGATGTGCCGCGGCACCTCTACCATTTCAGCGAGAAAACCATGACGCAGCTACTCAAAAAGCACAAGCTCACGGTGCTCCAAACGCTGCCACTGTCGCTGGATGCTTACTACGTAAGCATGCTCAGCGAAAAGCACCGCGCCGAACGTGGCGGCGGACTGGTATCGGTGCTGAAGGCGGGGTACAAGTCCAACCAATACGCTGCTCAACACGAGGGCCAATACTCCAGCCTCATATACGTAGCCGCCAAACGCTAATTGCAATGCTTCTGCCCGTGGTTTGCGTGTTGGGTTCCGTGCTGGCTATGCTGCTAGCCGTTCCTACACGCGCCGGCAGGGTAGGGGAGAAGTTGCTTTTTAAAAGGGCCTTTGTGCTTGTCACCCCACCACTGTTCCCTCCGAGAAAGAGGTGCGTTCAAAAAAACAGACGACTGCTACTTCTCTTCCGGAGGATGTCGCGCATGAAGCGAGGTGGGCCAGGGTTGGGGCAACCACTTCGCATACGCTTCCGGTAATTTCGCACGTTGCTACGCGTATGTTGCTTGACACTGTGTGCCGGCTGGCTCTTGGCTCCCAACACCGCTACTGTGTCGGTCGACGAAGGTAAAACGACCCGCAAAACCACTTTATTGACAGCGTTGGCCATTGCCGCGCTGACTATCTCCACGCTCTTGCTTTATAATGTCCGTTCGCGCTAATCTTATTTTTCTGCTGGCTGCCGGTGCCGGCTTGGTTGGCTGTGCTTCCATCAGTTCGCCTACGGGCGGTGAAAAGGATGTTGTGCCGCCCAAGCTAGTGAGCACAACGCCCACCGATGGTGCCCGCAACTACAAAGGCCAGGTGGTGCGGATGGTGTTTTCGGAGTCGGTGCAACTCAAGGACCTTAGCAAGAACCTCATTATCTCGCCGGCGCTGCCGGAAGATAACCCCTACAAGCTGCGCGAAGACCGGAACTCGATTTCCTTGCTCTTCGATAAACCCCTTGACCCGAACACCACCTATTCCTTTAACTTCGGCAATGCCGTAGTCGACATCACGGAAAGCAACTTAGCTTCCAACGTGCAGGTGAGCTTTAGCACGGGCGCCGTACTCGACTCCGGTGCGGTGCAGGGCACGGTGCGAGATTTGCTGACCAACAAGCCGGCCGACGCAGCGTCGGTACTGATGTACCCGGAATCCGATACGGCGGGCGTGCGCCGGGGCCGGCCGTACTACTTAGCGCGCGCCGATAAGAGTGGCGCGTTCAGCTTGCGCAACCTGAAAGCTGGTCGCTACCGCATCTACGGCCTTGCCGACAAAAACCAGAATACCCGCCTCGACGAAGGGGAGAAGATTGGCTACCTACCCGATTTCATCACCATTGGCCCTAAGCCCGATTCGGTGGAGTTGCTGCTGGTTCGGCCCGATGCGCGCCGGCCGGTCAGGGGCAGCCAGCAAGGCTCATACTCACAGTTCCAAGTAAGTTATGGGGAAGGACTTCGCTCGGCTGTGATTGCACCAGTAGGCGCTGCGCCTACGCCTCAACTCAACGAAGCTGTTCAAGTCGCCGAGCAAGGACGCAGCGTAATCCTGTATCGGAGCCCAGCGCTGGCGGAAGGTCGTTATTTGATTGCTGCCACCGACAGCGCCGGCAACGTCTCGCGCGATACGCTGAACGTGAGGTTCCCGGGTACAGCGCCTACCAAGCGCGGCCCGGTGTACACGGTAGAAGGTTCGCCGCGGGAAGTGTACCGGCAGGGGCAGGTGCAATTCGCCTTTACAGAGCCCCTCCGAGTGGCAGCCGGCAAGCCATTTGCGGTGTTGCAGGAAGATTCTGCGGCCGCCCGCCGCCCCCTGACGCTGCCAGCCAATGGCATCCTTAGTCCTGACCGCACCAAACTGACGGTGCTACTCGACACCAAAGCCAAGAACACGATTACGCTGCGGCTGGATACCGTCAACCTGACCACCATCAGCGGCCAGCGCCTCGGCGCCAAGCCGCTGCGCCTCCGCGTCACCGACCAGGCAACGTACGGCAGCCTCGCAGGCACCATCGAAACCAAGTACAAGCGCTACGAAGTGCAGCTTCTTGATTCGCAAGGCAAAGTGGTAGCTTCGTTGGATTCACCGAAAGGCACTTTCCTCTTCGACCGGCTAACTCCAGCTGTCTACACCTTCCGGGTTTTGATTGATGCCGATGCCGACGGTCGCTGGCGCGGAGGAGACCCCAAGCTGCTACTACCGGCCGAGCCTGTCTATCTGCGACCCAAAACAGAACAAGTACGCGCTGGCTTTGAATTAGAAGCTATCAGCCTAGCTTTCTAAGCTAATTCAACTCAATAAACACCAAGCTCATCTTTGTAGTCGCTCTAGCGCGGCTTCGAAGATGAGCTTGGCGTTTTTACCTGGTTTAGTACGTCAGCTAACAATGGAGCGTAAGGCTCAACCTAGGCCTGCTTTAAGTGTGCACAAGTCACCTGAAGTAACTTAAAAATGCCTCTACTGGCTGGAAACGACGTTTTACTAGCTTTTCCAGTTTAGCCCTTCTTTCGTGACAGTTGATAAATCTGCCTGAAAACCGCTTTTCCAACACCAAATCCAATAGTTTCCACAGAAGGGAAAGCGGTTTCCAGTTACTAGGTGCGGTTTTAGGTGCTTATCCACAGCAAATCCACAGGTTTATCCACTCTGTGATGCGCACCACCGGTAATCTGTGGATAACACGGGGGAAATGTGGGGATAATGCGTGCAGAAAAATGGGATAAGTTTTTTTGCGCATCTCAGGTCTCTAACAGCTCCGTTTTCCCACCGCTCCGTTGTGGACAAGCGTGGATAAGTTTGCCACTTAGAAAGCGCTTTCCACACCCCAAATAATTGTGAATTGTGGATTAGTGGATAAGCCCTGTGGATTGTTAAAAACTCGGTTAAGTATCTGATAAAAAGCAAGATGATATGCACACACCCTGTTGATAGACGGTGTATAAAGCCGACTCTATGCACAAGTTATCCGGAGTGTGGATTACTCTTTTCCATTGTCCACTTATACACAGCCCTAACGACGGGGATAAAAAAGATTTATTTAAAAAAAGACTTTTAAAAAGTTATTAACTGTGTGGACAACCCGGCTGGCCCTCAAAAAAAAAAGCAGGGCGCCTGACGTGTGATTAAGCTGGACCGAGCAGTTGGCGCAAAACCACAGAAAGCAGTTAAAGGAGTAAGCTGGGCCGCGGGCCTTCATCTTATTCATGATCGGTGCGTATACTGTTGACAGCTGCCTCGTCTCTATGCCCTTCGATTACGACCTTGATTTTCGCACAGTGGATTTTCGGGCCCACCCCGAACTCTACCGCGTGGGCAAGGGCGAGCAGGGAGTCCTGCTTGTACAGCCCTATAAAGGGGAGATTCTGCCCCACTGGCGCTTCCGGACCCCGGCAGTGGCACAGGAGTCGGCCGACACGATTTACAAGCTGTTTGAGGCCTACTTAAAAGCCGAAGACTTTGTAGGAGCCGATATGGCGCGTAAGTTCTTGCAAATGGGCTTCACTAGGTCCCGGCGCTATGCCAACCATAAGGGAGGCAAGAAGTACGACGGTCCGGTGCCGGACGACAAGAAAGGCCAAAGTGGAGCTCATGGCCGCGCCGAGTTGCCCCGGTCAATTGAAGACGCCGAAAAGGCGGAAGCAGCGGCCATTTTCAAGCTGAAGTGGGACCAAGCCAAGCAGCACCCCGACTACCTACGCCAGATGGCCGATTTTAAAAACCGCTACGGGAAGTGATACCCGTTTGGCTACCTTTACTCCTTCCACACTCTTTCCACCACAACCGCCATGAACACTACTCAACAACCTTCTAGTACTGAAGAAAACGAAATTATTCTTGGTACCGGAATGGGCCCTCTACGCTTTGGGGCTTCCATGGATGAAGTGCGCGCTCTGATGGGTGAGCCCGAAGAAATAGAAGAATCAGAAGAAGAAGATGAGTTCGAGCACCAAGCCTGGAACTACCTGGAAGAAGGCTACTCGCTTTACTTCGACCGGGAAGACGACTACCGCCTCAGCTGTATCGAAACCGACCACCCCGGCATGCGGCTCTTCGGCGAGCCCATCCACGGTAAATCACCCGACCGTATTCAGGAACTGATGCGCCAGCATGGCTACGAAGCCAGCGAGGTGGAAAAGATGGATACCGGCGAAATGCGCGTTTCCTACGAAAAGGAGATGATTGACCTTTACTTCGATGAGGACGAGCTTCAGTTCGTGAATTTCGGAGTCTTTATTTCGGAGGACCTGGACGTGCAGTGGCCCGCCTAGTATCAACTTATCCACAAAACAGGCGTTTTTGCCTGTGGATAAGTGGATAAGTGCTTGATTTATCAAGTATTGAGGTCCTCCTATATCCGCCAACTGCGTACTTATCCACCGTATTCATCTCACTTTGGGAATAAGGTGAATAAAAAAAGCCGCTCTGCACTAGAGCGGCTTTTTGCATTTGTATGGGAGCCCAATACTTGCGCCCTCCTGATTTACTAAGAACTGATTACCCTAAAATAGCCCGGAACAACAGGAATAACCCGCCGGACAGGGCCATAGTTACGGGCAAGGTAAGCACCCAAGCTAGTGCAATGTTGCGCACCATTTGGGGGTTCAGGTTCTTGATACCACGGTTGGCTACCATGGAGCCGGCAATAGCCGACGACAGTACGTGCGTAGTAGACGATGGCAAGTCGTAAGCCGTAGAAATACCGATCATACTAGCGGCAATCAGCTCCGATGAGGCGCCTTGTGCATACGTCAGGTGTTCTTTACCAATACGCTCACCAATGGTTTTTACAATACGCTGCCAGCCGATCATAGTACCTAAGCCTAACGAAACCGACACGATGAGCAGCACCCAGGTAGGAGCATAGTCGGTGAAGGTGCGCATGTTCTTCAGGGAACTGTCGAGCGAACTACGGTCGGCGGCGCTTAAACTTATTTTTTCGCTGCTTTGAATTTTCTTGGCTTGGTTGCTGAGCAGCAGGATGTCTTTGCGGATCTGGAAACGGGCATTTTGGGGGAGCTGGGCTACTTCCGTCTTACCCGCAAAAATGGAGTCCAGCGAATTGGTGTGCATCCGAATGTTGGTTACAGCCGTGCGGTCATCTGCACTCAGGTCCGCCGGATTCACTTTTTGCATCACCTGCTCCACCTTTACCAGCGAGTCGCGCATGTCGAGGGGGTTCTTGCCGTGGTCGAGCGCAAAGAAGGTAGGTACAATGCCAATCAGAATCAGCATGACCAGTCCCACGCCTTTCTGGCCGTCGTTGGAGCCGTGGAAGTAGCTCACCAGCGTACAGGTAGTAACCAGAATCAGGCGAATCCAGAGCGGTGGCGGCTTGCGCTTGTGTGGCTCTTTAAAGATGGTTTTGTTGGCCACGAAGCGCTTCAACAAGAACATCAGGATGATGGTGAGCGAGAAGCCAAACAGCGGGCCAATGAGCAAGGCTAAGCCAGTTTCACCGGCTTTGCTCCAGTTCACGGCTGCGCTCCGGGTACCTGGCAGCAACGTAAAAGCAATACCTACGCCGAGAATACTGCCAATCAGGGCGTGGGACGACGACGAGGGGAGACCGTAGTACCAGGTACCTACGTTCCAGATGATGGCCGCCAGAATCAGAGCGCCCACCATGGCAATGCCGTGGTACACGTTCTGGTCGACCAAACTCTCGACGGGCAGCAGGTACACAATACCCATGGCCACGCCAATGCCGCCCGTCAGTACGCCAATGAAGTTCCAGAAAGCCGACCAGACGACGGCCACCCACGGCCGGAGGGCATTGGTGTAGATAACCGTAGCCACGGCGTTGGCCGTGTCGTGGAAACCATTGACAAATTCAAATGCGCAGGCTGCTAGCAAACAGACAATAAGCAGAATCAGCACATGAGGCTCTAAGCCAAGCATAAAAGGAAATTTGGTGGAAATTCAGATTTCAACAATCAAAGGTAGGATTGCCCAAAGGCGGCACAAGATTATGAAATTGTTACGGGTGCAATAAAAATCGTCGTAGGACAGTCGCTAAACGCAGGCAAGCCCTTGGAGTTGAGGCAAGCTCAGGGGTGTCAAGTAGCAGGTTGATAAAGGTGCTTTGCTGCACAATACTTGGCTTTCATCCAATGTAAGCTTCGCAGCCTACCAAGCTTATACTACTTTTGTCGTCATTCAAGAAGAGAAGCGCGTAGCGAAACTAAGAAGGTAAGACAAAAGGGAAAGAGCCGGCATTCAGCACTTGGTCTTTTCGCGGATGGCTTCTTTGTTTTCCACAGGCTTTTCCTTTCTCTGAATTCCACTCCCGATTCTATACTCTTTTCGTTTATGAGCAACGCCCCGCAGAAAGCCGCCGAAACCGCGGAAAATACCTTGGCCGACATTGTGTCGCACGCGAAAGAATACGGCTTCGTATTTCCGTCCAGTGAAATCTACGACGGGCTTGCCGCCGTGTACGATTACGGCCCGAACGGCGTGGAGCTGAAAAACAACCTCAAGCAACTGTGGTGGCGGGCCATGACGCAGCTCAACCAAAACGTGGTGGGCATCGACGCGGCCATCTTTATGCACCCGCTTACCTGGAAAGCGTCCGGTCACGTCGACGGCTTCTCGGACCCCATGATCGACAACCTCGACAGCAAGAAGCGCTACCGCGCCGACGTGCTGCTGGAGGAGAAAGCCGCCGAGTACGAAAAGAATGGGGAGAAAGAGCGGGCCGATGCACTGCTAGCCGAAATGGGTCGCCTGCTTACGGCCGAAGACCTAGCGGGTGTTCGGCAGCTCATCATCGACGAGAAAATAGCGTGTCCGGTTTCCAAGACCAGCAACTGGACCGAAGTTCGCCAGTTCAACCTGATGTTCTCCACGCAGGTAGGCGCCGTAGCCGGCGACTCCAGCCTGATCTACCTGCGGCCCGAAACAGCGCAAGGTATTTTCGTCAACTTCCTGAACGTGCAAAAGTCGGCGCGGATGAATATTCCGTTTGGCATTGCGCAAATTGGTAAGGCCTTCCGCAACGAGATTGTGGCTCGGCAGTTCATCTTCCGTATGCGGGAGTTCGAACAGATGGAAATGCAGTTCTTTGTGCGCCCTGGCACCGAGGATGAGTGGTACGACAAGTGGATGGAAACGCGCCGTCGTTGGCACGAAGCAATAGGCTTATCAGCCGAAAAGTTGCGCTTTCATGTCCACGACAAGCTAGCTTTCTATGCAAAGGCCGCGGTTGATATAGAATACGAGTTTCCGTTTGGCTTTAAGGAAATGGAAGGTATTCACTCCAGAACTAACCACGACTTAAGTCAACACCAACAGTACAGCCGCAAAAAGCAGCAATACTTTGACAACGACATCAACCCCGAAACCGGCAAGCCCTACGGCAACTATGTGCCCTACGTGGTAGAAACTTCTGTCGGGGCTGACCGGCTGTTCTTGGCTACACTTTGCCAGGCGTTCGTGGAAGAGACAGTGACAGAAGGGGAGGGCGAGCAGCAGCAAACCAAAACCCGCAAGCTGTTGAAGCTACACCCCGCGGTAGCCCCTATCAAAGCGGCCATCTTCCCGCTGGTACGCAAAGACGGGCTACCTGAAAAAGCAACGGAAATCTTCAACGCCCTGCGCCACGATTTCCGGCTTGTGATGGAAGAGAAGGATGCCATCGGTAAGCGCTACACCCGCCAGGACCTCATCGGTACGCCTTTCTGTATTGCTGTCGACCACCAAACCCTGGAAGACAACACCGTAACCGTCCGTCACCGCGACTCGCGCGAGCAAACCCGCATGCCTATCTCGGTGCTGCGCAGCTATATTGGTGAGGCCGTAAGTTTCTCTCGGATATTCGAGAAGCTATAGGCTAACTACTTACCGTGGTACAATAAAAGAGAAGGCCCTAACACTAGTTAGGGCCTTCTCTTTTATTATCATTTCGAATGTGGATAACTCTGTGGAAAACTTAGTTACTGCTAAGCCAGTGGGTAGCCTCGCGGCGCGAGGTGAAGTAGTTGAACTCCACTTTAGAGGGCGGCAAGGTAGCAGAACTGGACGCTAGGATATTGCCGATTTGGTACTGATACTGCTTCTCCGATACCACCGCTGCAATGAACAACGAGCGGTCAGGGTAGGGAAGCAGAATTTCCGTCAGTGGTTGCAGAATATGCTCGGTTTCGTCGGTGGGGGGAGCGTTACGCTTCAGGTCCAGCAACAACTTAGCGACATTGTGCTTCAGCATTTTTTCCAATGCTTTCTGGTAGGTGGTCCTGAACGAAATCGACAGACGCGTAGCGCTATAGCTAAGACAAAGAATGTCGGAAGCCGAGTTATAAATAAGGGACGCGTCGGGTGTGTGAAAGAAGGTCATCGAAAGCGGCAAAACTTATGTATCGGCATAATGCAATGGTTGAAATCTGCAAAACACTGATGGGCTGTCTATTAAACTTTATCTTCCATAGAAAGTTGCCTTTGCTCTAAATTTATTTGTTTGCCATCAGAAACTCCTTGACCTCAAGCGTAATGAGGGACCCCGCTTACGTGGCATAGAGTCCGATAAGCTGCCGATGGTTGCGTACCTTTGCTGCATTTTAGCAGCCTATGTGGAGTAAACTAGCCCTATTCGTCATCAAGAACCGGCGGATTCTGATCCTGCTACTGGCCGCCATGACGGTATTCATGGGCTGGCAAGCACGCAAAGTGGAAATGACCTACGACTTTGCCCAAGTCGTCAGCCCCGACGACCCGGACATGGTGTATTTCCAGCAGTTCAAGCGCACCTTTGGCGAAGACGGCAACGTGTTCGTGCTCGGCATGCAAGACAGCAGCGTCTACGAACTCGGCAACTTCAACGAGCTACGCACCCTCACCGACACGCTCGGCAAGGTGCAAGGCGTGAGCGGGGTGCTAAGCGTGACGCGCCTGCCGCGCCTCGAAAAGGATACCGCTACCAGCACGTTCAAAGCCCTGCCTATCTTCCGCCGGGCTCCGCAAAGCCAAGTAGAACTCGACTCGCTGATGCGGGTGGTGAACGCGCAGGAGTTCTACAAAGGGCAGCTCATCAGCCCGACTACCGGCGCCACGCTGCTGGCCCTCACCCTCGACCCCAAGTTTCTGAACTCCTCGAAACGGGAAGCGGTGATGCAGGAAATTCTCAGCCACGCCGACCGTTTTCAGCAGAAGACCGGCATCAAGATGCACTATGCCGGCCTGCCCTACGTGCGCGCCACTATGACCACCAAAGTAGCCGCCGAAATGAAGCTCTTCGTGGGCCTCACGGTGGTGATGATGGCCATTACGCTGTTCATGTTCTTCCGCACCTGGTCGGCGGTGGTGTTTCCGCTGCTGATTGTGCTGGTAGTAGTGGTGTGGTGTGTGGGAACCATGGTGCTCATGGGCTACAAAATCAACCTGCTCACTGGCCTGATTCCGAGTATTATCATCGTTATCGGCATCCCGAACTGTACGTATCTGCTCAGCCGCTACCATTATGACTACCGCAAATCCGGCAACCAAGTGCTGGCGATGGCGCGGGTAGTGCGCAAGATTGGCCTCGTAACCCTGATGAACAACACCACCACGGCCATTGGCTTTGTGGTGTTTTGCTTCACCAACATTGCCATCCTGTTCCAGTTTGGGGCGGTGGCTACCATCAATATTTTCGTGGCGTTTGTGGTGTCGTTTATCATGATGCCCATCGTGTTTACCTACCTGCCGCCGCCTACGCCCAAGCAGCTTCAGCACCTCGAAGCCAAGCCCCTCACCAAGCTGTTAGAGTTCTTCGACTACCTGGTATTGGAGCGCCGCCAGACGGTATACATTGCCGCCCTTGTGCTGATTGTGCTGGCTACGTTTGGAGTAACCAAGGTGCGGTCGGTGTCCTACATGGTCGATGACTTGCCCAAGGATTCGTCGGTAAACTCCGATCTGAAGTTCTTCGAGCAGCACTTCAACGGCGTGATGCCGCTGGAAATGGTGGTGGATACGGGCAAGAAAAAGGGCATTCTGAAGCTGAAAAATTTAGAGAAGATTGACCGGCTCGAGAAGTTCCTGCGCACTCAGCCCGAACTGACCACCCCCGTCAGCATCGTCACGTTCTTGAAAGCCAGCACGCAGGCCTTCTACAACGGCAACCCCGACTACTACCGCCTGCCCGACAACTCCGAGAAGAACTACGTGCTTAGTTACCTCGCCCGCTCGCAGTCGGCCAATGAGGGCGGTAGCAGCCAGATGATGCAGAAGCTGCTTCGCTCGTTCACCGATTCCTCGGGTCAGCGTGCCCGCATTTCCCTCAAAATTGCCGACGTTGGTTCGCACAACCTGGATACCTTGCTGGCCCGGAAAATTCAGCCCGAAATCAAGCAGATTTTCAACGGTACGGGCATGGAGGTGAAGATGACCGGCACGACTATCCTGTTCACCAAAGGCAACGAATACCTGATTGGCATGCTCAAAGAGAGCCTGATTATTGCTTTCGGGCTGGTGGGACTGGTGGTGTTGCTGCTGTTCCGGAGCATACGGGCGGTGTTCTTCACGCTGTTGCCCAACTTCTTTACGCTGCTTCTCACGGGAGGCATCATGGGCTACTTCGGTATCCCGCTTAAGCCGAGTACGGCCCTCATCTTTAGCATAGCGCTAGGTATCGACGGCGACAACAGCATTCACTTGCTGGCGAAGTTCCGGCAGGAAATGGCCATCAACGGGCAGCGGGTGCAGGCTGCCATTAGCACCACGCTCAGCGAGGCCGGTACCAGCATGATTTACACCAGCATTGTATTGTTTTTAGGCTTTTCGGTGTTTGCTTTCTCGGAGTTTGGCGGCACTAAGGCTTTGGGCCTGCTGATGTCCGCTAGCTTGCTGATTACCAACTTCTCGAACCTGATTCTGTTGCCCGCTTTGCTTGTTACCTTCGAGCACGGCAAAGACGAAACCATCGACCAATCTTCTATTCGCCACTACGACGATGAGTACCACGAGGAAGACGATGATTTCGAGCTGAATTTGAACCGGATGCAGGTACAGCCTAAAGTGAACGGTTAAAACAACCACAATAAATGTCTTGGCATCCCGAGGCGGTAGCCGAAGGACCTTCTCACGTTAGAACGAATGCCTCGAACAGTTCTGAAGCGAGTTGTTCCAACGTGAGAAGGTCCTTCGGCTACCGCCTCAGGATGCCAGCAACGATTTTGCTTAAGATCCCATAGATCAATAGATCATATGAACTACCCCGAATACAAGCAGCCGCTCAACTACGGCCAAGTTGGTACCGATATCCTGGCTTGGTGGAAGCAGAACGGCATCTTTGAGAAGAGCGTAAGCTCCCGCGAAGGGCAGCCGACGTTCGTGTTTTATGAAGGTCCGCCTTCGGCCAACGGTGCCCCCGGCATCCACCACGTCATGGCCCGAACGGTGAAGGACATCTTCTGCCGCTACCAGACCTTGCTAGGCAAGCAGGTAAACCGCAAAGGCGGCTGGGACACCCACGGCCTGCCCATCGAGCTGCAAGTCGAGAAGGAGCTAGGTATCACGAAAGAGGATATCGGCAAGAAAATCAGCATCGAGGACTACAACCAGCGTTGCCGCGAAACGGTGATGCGCTTCAAGGCGCAGTGGGACGACCTCACCGAGAAGATGGGCTATTGGGTGGACCTCGATGACCCCTATATCACCTTCGAGCCCGAGTATATCGAAAGCTGCTGGGCGCTGCTCAAGAAACTCTATGACAAGGGCCTGCTCTACAAAGGCTACACCATTCAGCCCTACTCGCCAGCGGCCGGCACCGGTCTGTCTTCGCACGAACTCAACCAGCCCGGCACCTACCGCGACGTGAAAGACACGACCATCGTGGCGCAGTTCAAAGTGAAGCGCGACGATAAGTCAGAGAAGCTGTTTGTGGGTGCCGACGACGCGGCCGAAACTTTCATCCTGGCTTGGACGACCACGCCCTGGACCTTACCCGGCAACACCGGTTTGGCGGTAGGTAAGAACATTCCGTACGTGCTGGTGCGCACCTTCAATCCCTACACCTTCGCGCCTATTCGCGTGGTGCTGGCGGAGGCGTTGGTGGGCCGCTACTTCTCGGAGAAAGGCAAAGACGCTTCGCTGGAAGAATTCAAAGCGGGTGACAAGGTGCTGCCGTGGCGCATTGAAGGCAGCTTTAAAGGCGCTGACCTTGTGGGTATCCACTACGAGCGATTGTTCGGTACAAACAAAGGCTTCCCGTCTTTTGAGGGCGATGAGCGGGCGTTCCGCGTCGTTGCCGGCGACTTCGTGACCACCGAGGACGGTACGGGTATCGTACACATCTCGCCCACGTTCGGCGCCGACGACTTTAAGGTCGCGCAGCTCAACGACATCCCGGCCTTGCTTGTGCCAGATAAGGATGACCCTAACAAGAAGGTGCCCATCGTGGACCGGACGGGCCGTTACGTGGTCGAGATGGGTGAGTTTGGCGGCCGGTGGGTGAAAAACTACGACGGCCACGACGACTCCGGCACCGACTACAAAACCCTCGATGAAAGCATTGCCATCCGCATGAAAGGCGATGGTACGGCTTTCAAAGTGGAGAAATACGAGCACACCTACCCGCACTGCTGGCGCACCGATAAGCCCGTGCTGTACTACCCGCTCGATTCGTGGTTTATCAAAACCACAGCGGTGAAAGACCGGCTCATCGAGCTCAACAAAACCATCAACTGGCAGCCCGCCAGCACCGGCACTGGCCGCTTCGGCAACTGGCTGGAAAACCTGGTGGACTGGAACCTGAGCCGCTCGCGCTATTGGGGCACGCCGCTGCCCATCTGGCGCACGCAGGATGGCACCGAGGAAATCTGCATCGGCAGCATTGCCGAGCTGCGTCAGGAAATCGACAAGGCCGTAGCTGCCGAGGTGATGACCCACAATCCGATTCCGGAAGGCGCCACCGTGGACCTGCACCGGCCCTACGTGGACGATATTTTCCTCGTAAGCCCAAGCGGCCAGCCCATGTACCGGGAGCCCGACCTCATCGACGTGTGGTTTGACTCCGGGGCTATGCCGTACGCGCAGTGGCACTATCCGCTCGAAAACAAGGAAACGTTCGAGAAGAACTTCCCCGCTGATTTCATTGCCGAAGGTGTGGACCAGACCCGGGGTTGGTTCTTCACGCTGCACGCCTTGGGCGTGATGCTGGAAGATTCAGTGGCCTTCAAAAACGTGATGGCCAACGGCCTCGTGCTCGACAAGAACGGCAACAAGATGAGCAAGCGCCTCGGCAACGCCGTAGACCCGTTTGCCACCATCCAGCAGTTTGGTCCCGATGCTACGCGCTGGTACATGATTGCCAATGCGCAGCCGTGGGATAACCTCAAGTTCGACCTGGCCGGCATCACGGAAGTGCAGCGCCGCTTCTTCGGTACGCTCTTCAATACCTACTCGTTCTACGCCCTCTACGCCAACCTCGACGGCTTCCAGGCCCGCGAATTCGACCGGGTGCCGCACGCCGAGCTAACCGAGCTAGACCGCTGGATCCTGAGCAAGCTGCAGTCCCTGATCCTGGAAGTGCGCGGCTACTATGACAGCTACGACCCTACCAAGGCCGCCCGCGCCATCCAGGATTTCGTGACCGACCAGCTTTCCAACTGGCACGTGCGCCTCTCGCGCCGCCGCTTCTGGAAGGGTGAGCTGACCGCCGATAAAAAGGCGGCCTACGAAACCTTGCAGGAATGCCTCGTGGTAGTTTCGCAGCTCATGGCTCCCATTGCGCCCTTCTTCGCCGAGTGGCTCTACCAGAACATGACCAATGGCATGCGTGAAGAAGCTGTGGCCAAGAACACGCCGCTGGCACCCGAATCGGTGCACCTCACGCTGCTGGTGCAAGCCAATGAAACGCGCATCGACAAGGCGTTGGAAGAGCGTATGGAACTGGCGCAGCGTATCTCGTCACTCACGCACTCGCTGCGGAAGAAATCGGTGCTGAAGGTGCGGCAGCCGTTGCAGCGCATCCTGGTACCGGTACTAAATGATACCACGCGCGAGCAGGTAGCCAAGGTGGAAGACCTGATCTGCGCCGAGGTGAACGTGAAGCACGTGGAATTCCTCGACGATACCAGCGGCGTGCTGGTGAAGTCGGTGAAGCCCAACTTCAAGCGCCTAGGGCAGCAATACGGTGCCCGGTTGAAAGCCGTAGGTGCGCGCATTCAGCAGATGACGCCTGAGGAAATCAGCACCCTGGAAAAGACTGGCCAATTAGCTGTAGAAGTCGATGGCCAACCCATCACGCTGGCTCCCGACGACGTGGAAATCCGCACCGACGACCTGCCCGGCTGGCTGGTAGCCACCGACGGTCCGCTCACCGTGGCCCTCGACGTGACCCTCACCGACGAGTTACGCCACGAAGGAGTAGCCCGCGAATTGGTCAACCGCCTCCAGAATCTGCGCAAAGACAGCGGCCTGGAAGTGCAAGACAAAATCCGCGTGACGCTGGCTTCTGGTCAAGCGGGCCTGGAAGCGGCCGTGCAGTCGTTCGGGGATTATATCCGGGGCGAAATCCAGGCGGTAGCGCTGGACTTTGCGGCGGACGTGAACGGCGGCTCGGTGCTGGAATTCGACGAGTATAAGGTGCCGGTGCAGCTGGAAGTTGCAAATGGCTGAGTGCATCAATCCGTCATGCTGAGCGCAGTCGAAGCATCTCGCTAGTGTGGTAAAATCATCTACTAGCAACGATTCGAGCGAGATGCTTCGACTACGCCTCCGGCTGCGCTCAGCATGACGGGTTATCGATTTATTCAACAGGTTCTTTGTCTCATTACTCACTACTGAAAAGTACACCAGCGTCCAAACCTGCGGCTAGGGCGTATGTATTCGTCTAAATCCCACTCGATTCAGCTTAAAACGGCACAAACAGCCCCTCGAAACATATACCAACGGCACAGAAGATAGGACCCGCCTCGGGGCAGCGAAGTCTAAAATTCTGCGTCACTTTGTGCTAGGATGGGAGGGAGGTTAGAACACTGCTTTTCTGTCAGTCTTTCAAACCCGCTTCTAGCCTCTTGCTTCTCACCCGTACCCTATGAAATATTGGAAATACTATTTGGTGGCCCTGCTGGTCATTGCCATTGATCAGCTCTCGAAGTGGGCTGTGCACACGTACATGCAGCCCGGCATGCCCGGCGAAGTCCCGGTTTTCGGTGATTGGTTTAAACTGCATTACACCCTGAATCCAGGCATGGCCTTTGGGTTTGAACTGCCGCCACCTTATGGTAAAGTGGTACTTACCATCTTCCGAATCGTGGCCGTAACGGGTATTAGCTACTACATCTACCGGCTGTGGAAGGAGCGGGCACCCCAAGGCCTACTAATCTGCATTGCCCTGATTCTAGGCGGTGCCATTGGCAACCTAATCGACTCAATTTTCTACGGCATCATCTACGACAATGCGCCCTTTGGCGTGCCTACGCCCTGGCTGCACGGGCAGGTAATTGACATGTTGTTTGTCGATTTTCCGGATGGTTTCTTCCCCACGTCTTGGCCGCTGGTAGGTGGAAAAGTCA
Source organism: Hymenobacter sp. YC55 (assembly GCF_029433095.1). Lineage (GTDB taxonomy): Bacteria > Bacteroidota > Bacteroidia > Cytophagales > Hymenobacteraceae > Hymenobacter. The sequence goes on along the minus strand of NZ_JARNTX010000002.1, from coordinate 88,976 downwards.
TTCCCGACTTCCCCATCTTCAACATCGCTGACTCTTCTATCTTCATTGGGGTAGCCCTAATCCTGCTCAACCAAACTCGCTTCTACGGCCACCAGTACCAAGAGGCCAAGCCCCTAGCTGCCGAAGACCCGGAAGCCGCCCAAGCCCGCCACGATGCCGAAGCCACAGCTGCTTCCTAAATAATTGACGCTTTAAATGCCCTAAAACGGCCGGTTGGAACTCTTCCAACCGGCCGTTTTTTATTAAGGTCGGCTACTAGCTCAGCGAGTTGAGCCAAACGAGGCCGCTTTAATCATTGAGTCATTGCTTTATAATCTGTCCTGTTGAACATGTGGGCGCATCAAGCCAGGGCCCGAGCATCTCACGTGCTGATGTTGCCAAAGTAACTGTCATGCTGAGCGCAGCCGAAGCATCTCGCTCGAATCGTTGAGCTCATAAGGCATTTGCCACCCTAGCGAGATGCTTCGGCTGCGCTCAGCATGACAGATAGGCTACTCAGACGATTGAAATATTAGACCGTTCTACGTTCAACCCGTCAAGCACCTCCCGCTTCGCGCTACACCCATACTGCCTTATCTTTACTGACTTCGTCTCATTATCCGCCAACTGAAAGTTGGCGTTGCTTTATGTTCGACCCCATTCTCTCCGTCCGCAACCTAACCATCGACTTCTCCAGCCACCGCGGCGACACGCGGGCCGTGTCGGACATATCGTTCGACCTGCACCGGGGCGAAACGCTGGCTATTGTGGGCGAGTCGGGGTCGGGCAAGTCGGTGACGTCGTTGGCCTTGATGGGGCTGATTCCGCTGCCGCCGGGCCGCATCACGACGGGGGAGGCCCGCTTCCACTCCGAGGCGCTCGGCGAGGTGGACCTGCTGAAGCTCACCGAAGAGCAACTGCAACAGGTGCGCGGCAACGACATCAGCATGATTTTTCAGGAGCCGATGACGTCCCTGAACCCGGTGTACACCTGCGGCAGCCAAGTGGTGGAAGCCCTGCGCCTACACACCAACCTCGATGCCAAGCAAGCTGAAGCCCGCACGGTAGAGCTGTTCACGATGGCGCAGCTGCCGCGGCCGGAAAAAATCTTCAAGTCCTACCCGCACGAAATCAGCGGGGGCCAGAAGCAGCGCGTGATGATAGCCATGGCCATGGCTTGCAACCCTGCTATCCTCATTGCCGACGAGCCCACCACGGCCCTCGACGTAACAGTGCAGGCCCGCATGCTCCAGCTCATCGACCAGCTGCGCCGCCAGCACAACACCGCCGTCCTCTTCATCACCCATGACCTCGGCGTAGTAGCGGAAATAGCCGACCGTATCCTAGTCATGTACCGGGGCCGCGTGGTGGAGCAGGGGCCTGTGCTCGACATCTTCACCAACCCTCAACACCCGTACACAAAAGGCTTACTCGCCTGTCGGCCAAAATTATCGGTAGGCCGAAAAAAATTACCAGTAGTAGCCGATTTCATGCGTGAAACAGCCGATGGAGGCTTTATTTCCACGGAACAAGCTTCTACGCAACTCACTGCTAGTGAAACCAGTGAATTCACGGTTGAGCCTCCTAAAAACGGAATTGAAACTACCAAAACGTTCCCCGTGGAACATTCCGATGTTCCACACCTCAGTAACTCCTTTTTGGGAGTTGAAACCGCACCTACGCTAGAGTCTGGTCTGGCATTGCCAGCTGCAGGCAGCGACGCTGCTGTCCTTGATGCACGCCCGGCTACGGCAGATGCAAATGGGGTAGAACTTATTTCATCTTCGTTCAGTGGCACTTCCGAACACAGCCAATTAATCACACATGCAACCAGCACCGCGCCGCTGCTGCAAGTGGAAAAGCTGAACGTGCATTTCCCTATTCGCAAAGGCTTCTTCAACCGTAAGCCCGAGGTGGTACGGGCCGTGGATGGCGTGAGCTTCGATATTTATCCGGGCGAGACGGTGGGTCTGGTAGGAGAGTCGGGCTGCGGCAAGACTACCTTAGGCCGGGCGTTGCTCCGGTTGGTTGAGCCAACGTCGGGCAGCATTCTGTTTGAAGGGGTGGATTTGGCTAAGCTGCCTGCCGGAGAGTTGCGCCGCCGCCGCCGCGAGTTTCAGATGGTATTTCAGGACCCCTACGCTGCCCTCAACCCGATGATGACCGTAGGCGAAGCCATTCTGGAGCCTATGCGGGTGCACAACGTGGGCGGTACCAAAGACCAGCAAAAGACCCGGGTACTGGAGCTGCTGCGCACTGTTGGCCTTACCGAAGCGCAGTACCAGCGCTACCCGCACGAGTTCAGTGGCGGCCAGCGCCAGCGCATCTGCATAGCCCGTGCTCTGGCCTTGCAACCCAAGTGCATCATCTGCGACGAGTCCGTCTCTGCCCTCGACGTATCAGTGCAGGCGCAAGTGCTCAACCTGCTCAATGATCTTAAGCGCGAGTTCAACATCACCTACCTCTTCATCACCCACGACCTGTCCGTTGCCCGCTTTATGTCGGACCGCCTGCTGGTGATGCGCCAGGGTCAAATAGTAGAAAGCGGCCCGGCCGCCGAACTCTACGCTCATCCGCAGCACGACTACACCAAGCAACTCCTAGCCGCCATTCCCAAAGACGAGCCCGCTGATATTCGCGCTGCCGTGGCTAGCCGGGTGTAACGCCGAAGCCGGAGCTTCGTGCTACAGTTGCCTAACGGCTCCCAAAGCCAGCAACATCTTCTATGCGTATCGTCTACCCATCTTTGCCTTACGAGCCCCAAACCGTTGACCCTTTGTGGGAGCCGGAGTACCAATGGGGGCTCAATAATGGGATAGAACTTACTCTCTTCGACGAGGCAACCGGCCGGCTTTTCCCGCGCCAGCTCACAACTGCTCCCACGCTTTATCGGGGCTGGATGCTTTCGGCAACTGAGTACGAAGCCTTGGAGCAACTAACCTCTTTGCGCGTCAGCACAGCACAGTATCAAGCGTCGCACCAGGCTACGGGCTGGTACGATCAGATAGCAGAATACACGTTTCCGAGTTGGTTTCAGCCCGCTGGTGTCGCGCCAGATTTCAAGGCCGGCCAGCGCTATTTTGTGAAAGGACTAGTTAAGTCGTTTGGCGCCGATTCTATGGTGGCTTCGGAAGCGCAGTACATTCGGCTACATGAAAAGCATCAGGTGCCCGCCGACGAAGTGCTATTTGTGCGAGAGTTTGCAGAGCTAATGCCGAACTCGGAGCGGCGGTTTTTTGTGGTAGCAGGAGTAGCCTACGGAGCCCACAGTGTGGAACTGCCTACTGCCCTACGACCCGTGCTGGCCCGGCTAGCGCCCCGTCTTTTTTACTCGCTAGATGTGGCGCAACTGGTGGCGGGTAAATGGGTAGTAGTGGAAGTTGGCGACGGGCAGGTTTCAGATTTAAAAGAGTGGGATGTAACTGATTTCGGCGAAACGGTGTTAAAGCAGTTGGTCGTCGTAAATCCCTAACAGTGCTTTTCCGGCCTGAAATAGTTATTTGCGGATATATTCCGTATTATCTTCTTGAAGCCCGAATAGTCAGCTACTGACGCTGGCATTGGGCCAAGTACATTCACCTTGGAAAGTCGCTAATCCGGCTGACTTTCCTTCTATCACCCCGCCGCCTGAGAAAACGACAACCCCTGGCGGCCTTTATTTTCTGATGAAAAGAAAAGACGAAACCGCCGCCCCCCGCGCCCCTCGCGCGAAGGCAGCCCGCAGCGAACAGGCTGCTCCTATCACGGTAACCAAAGACCAGGTCTACCGCATATTCACCGATAGACCCACGGAGGTTGTTGCATATCGCCAACTCTCCCGGCGCCTCGGCGTCACTACCAAAGAGCAGCGCGAAGTGGTGTTTGCCCACCTGCGCGAGCTAAAGAACTCCGGCATACTCACGCTCGTCTCCAACGACGAATACCGCCTGACCGACCCGGAGGCTGCTGCGCGCGCTACGGTGCCTGCTAGCAGCAAAAAACGCCGCCACGACGATAACACGCCCGTGCCTGCCAAGCCTGCCCGCTCGGTGCAAGCCGAGTTCGGCAACGACCCCGTTGTGCACCGCCGCCGCGGAGCGGGCTTCGACTTCCCTTCCGATGAATTGCGGCCCGAAACCCGGCGCCGACAAGACAGCGGCGGCGACACTATCACGGGTACCGTAGCGTTGGCCACCGACAACTTTGCTTTCGTTGTCAGCGAGGAAAGTGAAAGTGACGTGCGCGTATTTACCGACCGGCTGAAGTTTGCCATGAACGGCGACACCGTGCGTGTGCGCCTGCGCGGCTCCCGCGACGGCCGGCCTGTCGGCGACGTGGTAGAAGTACTCAACCGCGTACGTCCCGAGGTGGTAGGCCGCTTGCAATTGCAAGGCGGCATTGGCTTCGTGAAGCCCGACAACCGCAAGCTGTACTTCGATGTGTTCGTGCCGTTCGAGAACCTACATGGAGCCAACCACGGCGACAAGGTGCTGGTGCGCATCACTGAATTCCCCGACAATGACGCCGGCCACTCGCCGGTAGGGGAAGTAGTGCGCAGCTTCGGACAAGCCGGCGCGAACGAGGCCGAGATAAACGCCATCATGGCTGAGTTTGGCTTGCCTTTCGAGTTTCCGCACGAAGTGGAAGTGGAATCGGAAGCCATATCCGACCAGATTTCAGAAGACGAAATCAGCCGCCGCCGCGACTTCCGCAACATCACCACCTTTACCATTGACCCCGCCGATGCCAAGGACTTCGACGATGCCTTGAGCATTCAGAAGCTGGAAAACGGCAATTGGGAAATTGGGGTGCACATCGCCGACGTGACGCACTACGTGAAGCCCGGGACTGAGCTGGAGCGTGAAGCCAAGCACCGCGCCACGTCGGTGTACCTCGTGGACCGCGTGATTCCAATGCTGCCCGAACGCCTCTCCAATGGTCTTTGCTCGCTACGGCCCAACGAAGACAAGCTGACGTTCTCGGCGGTGTTCGAGCTCGACGAGAACGGTAAGCTGTACGATTCGTGGTTCGGCAAAACTATTATCCACTCCGACCGACGCTTTGCCTACGAAGAAGCGCAGGAGCGGATTGAAGGCTTGGAAGCCGACTACACCGCCGAGATTCAGCTCATGAACAGCATCGCCAAGAAGCTATGCGCAAAGCGCTTCAAGCAAGGTGCCATCAGCTTCGAAACGCAAGAGGTGAAGTTCAAGCTTGATGCCGAAGGCAAGCCGCTCGGTGTGTACGTGAAGGAGCGCAAGGACGCGCACAAGATGATCGAGGAGTTTATGCTGCTGGCCAATCGTAAGGTGGCTGAGTTTGTGTTTCGCCTCAAAAACCGCAAGCCGCGCTTCACCATGGTATACCGTGTGCACGAAGCGCCCGACCCGGACCGCCTCCAAACCTTCGCCCTCTTCGCTAAGAAATTCGGCCACGACCTCGACCTGAGCAACCCCAAGAAGCTCAGCACCGAGCTCAACGACCTCTCGACGGAAGTAATGGGCCGCCCCGAGCAGAACGTGATTCAGACGCTGGCCGTGCGCACCATGAGCAAGGCCATCTACACCACCGAGCCGCTCGGCCACTTCGGTCTGGCCTTCGACCACTATTCGCACTTCACGTCGCCCATCCGTCGTTACCCCGATATGATGGCGCACCGTCTGCTCGAGCACTACCTCGAAGGCGGGAAGAACGTAGAGGTGGGACCGGTGGAAGAAGAGTGCAAGCACTCTTCGGAGCGCGAGAAACTAGCCGCTTCTGCCGAGCGGGCCAGCATCAAATACAAGCAGGTGGAGTTCATGTCGGAGGTTATCGGCGAGACGTTCACCGGCGTGGTGTCGGGCCTCACGGAGCGCGGCATGTACGTGGAAATCGAGGAGAATAAGTGCGAAGGCATGGTGCGCCTGAGCGAGATTCCCGGCGACTTCTTCGAGCTTGACAAAGACAACTACCGCATCGTGGGTCAGCGGACCAAGCGCATCATCCAGTTCGGCGATGAGCTGCAAGTGGTAGTGAAGGCCGCCAACCTGCTCGACCGCACCATCGACTTTGAACTGGTAGACAACCGGCCCGATTCGGTGAAGCAGCGCGAGCAGCAGGAGCGCCGCGAAAACCGTCCTCCCCGCGGCTACCGCCCCGAGCGCAGCAACGGCCGCTCCGGCGGCCGACCCGGCGGGGACAAAGGCAAGCGCCGGCGGTAGAAGTTTTATGTGGGCAGCGCCTTCCTGAACGTCTGTCATCCTAAGCTTGCGAAGGACCTTATCCTGTTGGAACGACTATCGTAGTCACGTCTTGTTCTAGTATGATAAGGTCCTTCGCAAGCTCAGGATGACAGACGTTTTTAGTTGCTCTGCGGTGGCTTACTTAGCTTCTCAGTCACTCCTCCGTACCTTTCCACCTGAACCGTACCCGCTTTTCCGTGGACCTTTCTTTCTTCAGCAACAAGATCACCACTGGCCTCGATAGTCTACACTACGGCGACCAGCCTTCGGCGCTCTACGAGCCCATCCGCTACATCATGGCCCTTGGCGGCAAGCGCATCCGGCCGCTGCTTGCGCTGCTCGGCGCCCACGTCTTTACCGACGACCTCGACCCGGTGCTCAAACCCGCGTTAGGCGTAGAGGTATTCCACAACTTCACCTTGCTCCACGACGACATCATGGACCAAGCTCCGCTACGCCGCGGCCAGCCCACGGTGCACGAAAAGTGGAACGCCAACGTGGCCATCCTGAGTGGCGACGTGATGCTGGTGCGGGCTTACGAGTTGTTCTTTGACGTGCCCGCTCACCTGCTGCCTACCATCCTGCGCCGCTTCAGCCAGACCGCTGCCGAGGTGTGCGAGGGCCAGCAGTGGGACATGAATTTCGAAACCGAAACCGAAGTCAGCATCGCGCAATACCTGGATATGATTCGGCTGAAAACAGCTGTTCTCCTCGGCTTCGCGCTGGAGCTAGGCGCCCTGCTTGGCGGCGCCAGCACCACCGACGCCGACCACCTGCGCCAGTTCGGCGTGGGCATCGGCTTGGCCTTCCAGCTCCGCGACGACCTACTCGACGTTTACGGCGACGCTGCCACTTTCGGCAAGCGCGTTGGGGGCGATATTGTCTCGGATAAGAAAACCTTCTTGCTGCTCACTGCCCAAGCGCAAGCCAATGCTCGGCAGCAGGCCGTATTGGCGCGGCACATCGGCCAGCCCGTACTGAGTGCCGAAGTAAAGGTGCATGCCATTCGTACCCTCTACGATGAGCTCGAAATTCGCCCTCAGACCGAAGCGCTCATCAACGACTACTTCCAGGATGCCTTGCAGCATTTGCAGCGCGTAGAAGCCTCCGAAACACGCAAAGCACCATTGTTGCAGCTTGCTCTCCAACTCATGGACCGTGAGCAGTAGCCTAAAGGGGTTTTAAAGCTTGCTGTCACCAGTACACCGCACCTTCACACATTCAAGCAGCAGCTTGTTCTGCTCGTTCCTAAGCTTCTGTCAATGCCCTTCATTAACCCTGCCCTGATTCTGATAGCCCTGACGGCTGGTATTTCTATGTACGCTTGGTCTAATCGGGAGCTAATGGAGAAGTGGATCTTCAGCCCTTACCTCGTGTCGCAGCGTGGCGAGTGGTACCGGTTTCTTACCTCCGGTTTTCTGCACGCCGATTTCGTGCATCTGGGCTTCAACCTGTTTGCGTTCTACTCTTTCAGTCCGGCCGTATTAGCTGAGTTTGCCAGCACGTATGGCTTGCGTACCGGCATTGCTTGTTTCCTGCTGCTGTATATAGGTGGCATCATTCTGTCAGACATTCCCACTTATTTCCGCCACCGCCACGACCCGGCTTACCGCAGCCTTGGGGCCTCGGGCGGCGTATCGTCGGTGCTGTTTGCCAGTATCTTGTTCTACCCAGTGGCTAAAGGTGGAGGTGGTATCATCATTTTCCCACTGCCTATTCCAATCCAACCCTTTCTGTTTGGCTTCCTATACTTGGCGTATTCCTATTTCCAAGGTCGCCGTCGGGGCGACAATATCAACCACGACGCGCACTTCTATGGCGCTTTGTTCGGGATACTGCTCGGCTTGGTGCTTATTCCGCAATCGGGCCTTGCGTTTCTTCAACAAGTGCGTGTTTATTTAGGCAATATTCTGTAAATCAATTAGTTATAATTATTATAGGTCGTGTTCTATATCTATTCCGGGAGTTGTGCGTAGAAAACTCGCAAACCAACTCACTCCCGACTCCCATGAACAAACTCGCACCTTATCTAAACCGATTTGCAGTAATTGCGCCGATGCTTGCGCTTACCCTCACAACTAGCGCCTGTAGCCGTTTCAACAGCAGAGGCGGCCTTAGCCTTTGGGGCTTCGTCCTTTTAGCGCTGGATGTATTGGCTCTGATTGACGTTTTCAAGCAGCCTTGGACTATTGGCAAGAAGCTACTCTGGGCCGCTATTATTTTCTTCTTCCCATTGGGCGGACTAATCATCTACTACCTGTTTGCCGGCCGTGGCAACTCCAATACGGGAGTGGTATAGCATACCTCTAAAGGCTCATTCAAGACAAAGCCCCTCACTGCAACAGCGGTGAGGGGCTTTGTCTTGAATGAGTAAACTCTGATGAAACTGACAGTCTTCGGTCTCTGCCAGCTTTGCGCTAGTTATCTTAATAGCCGTTGCTTTTCTAGCCGCGCTACCTGCTTAAGCAAGTCGCCGGTGTTTGTTATTTCTGTTACCTGCCAATGGTCGCCGCGGTTGAGCATTTTCAGTTCCACCACCATGGTCGTGTCGTATTTAGGTTGCGTGAACTCAATACCGACTAGTGCTTGCTCGCCCTCCTCCTTCACGTATTTCACGTCCTTGAACTTGCTGTCGGGACTTGCCACTTTGCCCGCAAGACCTGCCAGCGAGATATTCATCATGCCCTTGGAGGCAGCTGCGTTAGCTGCTCTCTGCAACGAACCGGTTTCAACGAATTGCTGCACCTCCTTCCGGACTACTTGCGTCAGCTGAGGCTTTAGCATTCGTAAAGCACTTTTGAAAGTCAGCCCTCCCGGATTAAGCAGCCCGAGCGATGACCCTTGGTTTGCTACTTGATCCACCAGATTGCCCGTCACGCTGTTCACATCAACATAGCGCTCGAAGGTGGCCATGTCGTGGGTGCGTGCTGCGTTGGCCACTTGCACTAGCGCATACTTGGGTCCTGCTTTCAAGCTCTGGTAGTAGAAGTAGCCACCCACAGCTACTAGCGCCACTAAGAGCAATAGAATGATTCGTTTCATGGTAAGAACATGGGTAAAGTAGAATTTCTAGCCTCTAAAATACCGGTTTCTTCCTTCGGGCTTCTGCTTATGCTACCCTCAGGAGTATACAGCTGTACTACATGTGGCGCCTGGCACAGCAACGTTGTTCCGGCTTAAGCTTAAGTAGCTCTTCGTCTCTACACAGACTATCAAGATGGTAAGGTTGGATGGTGCTTCAATCGGAAACTAGAGCAAATAGTCTCGCTAAAACGGTGAGTGGGCTTCCTAGTCAGCCTTCATCATTAACGTTTCTATAAGCAGTTTGGCGGGTTCCAGTCGTCCGTATTTGGCAGGTATACCTGGTTGGACACGGTCTTCGAGACCACTCGTTTGGAGACCTTTCAAGAGCCGATCAAGAGCAAGCTGCTGCTGACAAAATTGGCATCGAGCCCCGACTTGCTGATGCTTAATTGGCGCCTCCTTCGCAAGCATCACACCATCTATGAAGGTAACCTTTACCCATGTCAGCGGAGGATGAAGCAGGCCTTGAAAAGCACCCAGCAACCCTGGAATTTAGACGCAGCATACGAGCGCCAAATCACGAATTGGTGTGCACAGGGTAGAGGGTAGAAGTACGTCTGTTCGGCTTACGCGTGCGCCTCGGAATGCGAGTAAGCTAGTCTACAGATATCGGCTATTACAACTCGATAACATGAGGTACTACTTCCCAATTATTTAGCCCATCTACTAGCCAGCTCTGCCATTGAGCGTTAATCGTAATGAAGGCATAAGTCTGCCTGTTCATGGCTCGCAACATCATTCACTATCTACTGCTCAGCGAAGCCGGCACTGTTGCCTTTGTGCTTAGGCAACTCACTTACCAAGAAATGGGTGTTCAGGAGCGTAACAATAAAGAAAAGCGTGCTCGATTCGCTGTATAGCGCGTTTTGCTTGAACTGTCCACAGTACAGTGTACACTAATGTAACGGACGTAAATGTTACGCTTGACATTGTAAAGTGTATTACACTTGTAACTATTGTATGATGTTACACGTTGCGTATCGTATCACTATTTACAGGACTTGTTTTGTTGTTCCGTACAGAAGTGTCATATTTACAATCTCGTTTTACATCAACTCAAATCATGTCGCATCAGGGTCAAATACTGCAAGAAGCCATCAAAAACAGCGGTATTTCTATTACCCGTATCGTAGATGAGTTGGGTATTACACGTCCTACTATATATCGTAAATTCAAGGAAGAGACACTTGATTACACCTTTGTAACTCGTGTTGGTGATATAATTGGACACGATTTTTCCAATGACTTTACGGCGTTACAACAGGCGCCTCTACCATTTGTATCATCTGCTGCTCCTGTTACACCTTTACAGAGTGTAACGCAACGTAGTGTGCCGTTACAGCAGCCTGAGCAAGACTGTGTTAAACAGCTCATGACCCTCCAAACCAAGTATATTTCCCTGCTAGAGGCTTACAATGAGCTACTGCTGAAAGTGTATGGTCCACGCTAACAAATATGTTCCACGTGAAACATATTTGTCTGTTGCGCCTCGGACACATACCAATTATCCGTGCTTAGTTTGATGCGATGATAGTAGCTCAGGAGACAACACGGATGATAACTTGATAGGTGAGAGCTAGGGATTATATAGCTACTTAATGAGCGTATAGACGCACTGATAAGCTAGAATACTAGGTGCCTCGACAGGGTAAATTTTAAGCTCTACAACAAGGGCGTGGGTAGGCGAACTGGAGTAGAGGAGGCATGTCAGATAGCCTAATGCTCGGCACTAAACTGCACCTGCCAAAACAGCAAAACGGCGAGACGCATTTAGGTGCATCTCGCCGTTTTACGTGAAGTATGTTGTGTTATAAGCAACGCTCTAAAAAGCCTTCTGGCTAAGTAGAGTAAGAGGCCCTGATAACAAGTTTTCAATACACAATCTTGCACCTCTCCTGGTCGAGAAGGTGGAGCTGCTGTTCAACTGCAAGAGCTGTCAGAGCATTGTCAAACTCGCGTCGGTGCTGCGCGTTAAACTCGCGCCTTTTGATAGCCTCCAGAAAGCGCCGCGTGTCCTCGGTTGATTCCAATGACAGACCTGGTACACCCGTTGGTTTGCCAGCGTCATCTTTGGCCACCATGGTGAAGTAGGAAGTGTTGGTATGTTTGACGGTGCCCGTACGAACGTCTTCCGCAATAACCTTGATGCCGACTAGCAGTGAAGTTCTGCCGACATAGTTAACGGAAGCCAGTAGCGAAACTAGCTCGCCGACTTCAACCGGTTGAAGAAAGTTAACGCCATCGACACTGACGGTGACGCAGTATGTACCCGCGTGTTTGGAGGCAGCAGCATAGGCTACTTTATCCATTAAGGAAAGAAGAATGCCGCCGTGGATCTTGCCGCCGAAATTGGCATACGATGGAATCATCAGTTCCGTAAGAGTGACGCGCGAATAAGATACCGGCCTAAAATCCGGTAGGAGAGTGGAGGCCATAAAAGAGGTTGTATGAGAGTAGTAAGCGAACCAACCCAGAGCTGACCCATTGACGGGCGCTCAGATAAATTGATTCGAGGCAGAGGTCTATACTATGCCAGCAGCTGAGAACTGGTGTTTCAGTAACTCACCTAAAGCAAGTAAGAAAAGGGAGGACTCTCAAAAGCACAAATGCTCGGATCTGTCTAGCTATAAAGATTCACTAGACATACAATTCGAGATGTTGACAGCAGCAGTGTCCAGAGCATCTAAAGTGTGCTGTAGAGAAAGTGCTAACAGGATAAGAAGAAGCTAAGCAGTGAACTGGTGTAAATCCGAGTAAGGGCACACTATAAGAGCACAGACAAACTATAATAGGAGCCACTCACACTAGCTACCTACTTTCTAAAGAAACACAACCTCTTTGATGACGGCTTCGCCGACTTCCGAGTTGATCAGCTCCATAACACGCGTCTTTGCCATTACCAGTTCGTGCTTGAGAGGAGCAGAGGTAAGACGAACGAATAGCTTGCCATTGCTCACATATACCTCCTTGGTCTTTAAGGCAACTGCCTTGCCCATCACACGCTCCCAGCTCGCAACGACAGTCACTTCGTTCAGCTTGCCTTGCAGGCGGTACGCCTTAAGCAAAGACTTGATGCTGTCCTTGAGAGATACAATATCTCCCTGACGGGAGTTTTCGACGGAGCTAGGTTTTTTCAAGGTCAGACGTTATAATAATGCGCGTGAAAACGAGCCTGTAAAAGCGAACAGTAAATATACTTCCGTAGAAACTACAGCGCTACTACCGTTCCTCTTTCGACTCGAAAACGGCTGACTTGTTCTGATAAGTTGGCCAATGCTCGGTCGGTACGGTCGAGGTGTGTATCGGTTAAGAAGACTTGCCCGAAGGTATGGTCAGCAACTAACTGCAAAAGGCGAGTAATACGTTTCTCATCGAGCCGGTCAAAAATATCGTCGAGTAGGAGTAAGGGCTTGTGCTGTTTGCGCGCAGCCAGTATCTCGAATTGAGCCAGCTTCAGGGAAATGACATATGACTTCTGCTGACCCTGCGAGCCATAGCTTTTGACGGGTAAACCGTCCATCAAGAAAACGAAGTCATCCTTGTGAGGCCCAACAGTGGTGCGTTGTAGCGCAAGGTCTTTGCGCTCATTCAAACGGAGGAGCTTGGCAAAGTCAGCTTCGAGCAGTTGGGTCTTATAATCAAGCGTGACAATTTCCCGACTGTCGGCGAGCTGCTGGTAGTGGCGCTGGAAAACAGGAGTGAAGTCTTGTAAGAACTGCTGACGAGCTTCTATTATTTTTTGACCAGCCGGTACCAACTGCTCGTCTAATACAAGTAGGTACTCTCGGTCGTAACCGCCTTGGCGCTCGGCCGCCAGCTTGAGCAATGAGTTGCGCTGCCGCAGAATGTGGTTGTAAGCAATAAGCAGCTCCAGGTACTCATGGTCGAGCTGCGAGATGAGACTATCGAAATACTTGCGTCGCTCTTCGCTGCCCTGCCGGATAAGATCGGTATCATAGGGGGAAATAAGTACTGCCGGATATCGACCTATGTGGTCGGATATACGTTCATAAGGTTGCTTGTCATGAGTCACTGCTTTCTTCTGACCAACTCGCAAACTAACCTGAATGACCTCGGTAGGGAGTGGTAAAGATGGAAGAGCAGCGTCTTCGGGAGTGCGCTGAAAACGACCTTTCACCACAAAGAACTCTTCGTCTTGTTTTATGCTTTGGGTATCGGCAGTAGAGAAAGCGCTTTTAGTAAGAGAGAGGTAATGAATAGCATCTAGTAAGTTGGTCTTGCCGCTTCCGTTGTCACCCACAAAACAATTGATACGCGGTGAGAGGCGAAGATTGGCTTCGCTATAGTTTTTGAAGAACAATAGGTGTAGGTTTTCTAGAATCATGCGAGGTTCGTAATTGCAATCCTTTTACGTACTTTCGCATCCCAAACGCGAATAACTGAAAGTAAGATGGCGGAGACGAAAGTAAAGGCTGCCCCCAAGGCTTCCAATTCGACGAAAAAAGCGTCGACTACGAAAGCCGCATCCAAGCCCAAAGAAGCTGCAGCCGAACCGGTAAGGCAGCCAGATCCAATGTTGCCCCCTTCCAACCCCGAGGCAGAAGCTGCTACGGGTGCTCCGAAGGCAAGCAGCCCGGCTAACCCAGAGTTTCCGAAGGAGACGTATCTGACCTGGTACGAGCAAATGCAACTCATGCGGAAGTTCGAGGAGAAGGCTGGTCAGCTGTACGGGCAACAGAAGATTAAAGGTTTCTGTCACCTCTATATTGGTCAGGAAGCTTGCGTAGCTGGAGCCGTATCAGCCCTTACCAAAGGTGATAAGTGGATCACGGCTTACCGCGACCACGCCCACCCGTTAGCATTAGGTACTTCACCAAATGCTATCATGGCTGAACTGTTTGCAAAAGCCACGGGTTGCTCGAAAGGCAAAGGTGGTTCCATGCACATATTCGATAAGGAGGTAAACTTCGTTGGTGGTCACGGCATCGTGGGTGGTCAGGTTCCGCTAGGAGCAGGGCTGGCTTTTGCCGAGAAATACAACAAGACTGGCAACCTCTGCATCTGCTACATGGGTGATGGTGCCGTTCGCCAAGGCGCTTTGCACGAAGCCTTCAACATGGCTATGCTCTGGAAACTGCCCGTCATCTTCGTAGTGGAGAACAACGGTTACGCCATGGGTACCTCTGTGCAGCGCACTTCCAATGTAACGGAACTCTATACCCTAGGTGAGTCGTACGACATGCCTTCGGAGCCCGTGAATGCTATGAACGTAGAAGACGTGCACAATGCAGTAGCTCGTGCTGCTGAGCGTGCTCGCGCTGGCGAAGGCCCAACGTTCTTGGAGTTCAAAACCTACCGCTACAAAGGTCACTCAATGAGTGACCCTGCCAAGTATCGCACCAAGGAAGAACTAGAAGACTACCGTTCGCGCGATGCTATCGAGGCAGTCCGGCATACCATCCTTACCAACAACATGGCTACCGAGGAAGACTTGGCGGCTATCGACGAGAAGATCAAGGCGCAGGTACAAGAGTCGGTTGATTTCGCTGAGAACTCACCCTACCCAACTGCCGACGAGTTGTACAAGGACGTGTATGTACAGCAAGACTATCCTTATATCCGCGACTAGTATTTAGAGAAGCGGAGACGCACCCGGCCCCGGCCGTTGATGACTTAGCAATTACCTCATGTCGAAGATTCCATATACGGGTAAAACCCCCGGCGCTCGTCAGCCTCAACAGCAAGTTGCGGCTGATCCGCTGCAACCCATTGAAAGCTATAACCCCGAGCATCCATTGCTAGAGGATCCAGATGCCCTGGCCACTCGGTTAGTGGAGACGGAAGATTTCTTACGCCGTAAGAAAGGCATCCTCCTCGGCTTGCTTACAGTGCTGGTGCTGGCGGTAGTGGGAGCATTTGCGTTTTTCACTTGGCGTAGTTCACAAGACACCAAGGCCCAAGCTGCCATGTTCCAGGCCGTGAATTACTGGGAAGCTGATTCGCTGAAGAAAGCCATGAAGGGCGACGGCCAGTATGTAGGTCTGGAGTCGGTTGCTAATGAGTACAGCGGTACCAAGGCTGGCAACCTAGCCAACTTTTATGCTGGTGTAGCTGCACTTAAGCAAGGCCAGTACAAGGCGGCTGCCGATTACCTAGAGGATTTCTCGTCCGACGACTTGCTGCTACAAGCCCGGGCTTATGCCTTGCTAGGCGATGCCAACTTAGAGCAGAACAAGTACAAAGAGGCCGCAGACTTCTATGAGAAAGCTGCCAATCACAACGCCAACGAGCAGTTCACTCCTGGTTACTTAATGAAGCAAGCCACCGCATTGGAGCTAGCCAAAAACTACGAAGGAGCGGCCAAAGCTTACGACCGGGTTCTAACGGAATACCCTAACTCTTTTGAGGTAGCAGAAGCCCGCCAGTACAAGGCACGTGCAGAAGGTCTTACTGCTAGCAAGTAGCCTTTGACTTCCACAAAGAGAATGGGCGTAACTAGAAGGGAAAGGACGGTTTTCGAACCGTCCTTTTCTTTTATCCAGTAGATCATCAACAAGCAGGTATAGTGTCCCTATCGGTGGCAAGAGTACCTTTGGAGGCAAGAACTCAAGCAACAATTCCTACTATGGCAACATCGCTGAAAAACTTAAGCGAATACACCTCCGACCAGTTCATCGACATTTCCGATAAGCGCTTTGGCTTAGTGGTAGCCGAGTGGAATCGGGAGATAACGGATACCTTAGCCAAAGGCGCTTACGATACGCTCGTTAAGCATGGTGCCAAAGAAGAGAACATCTTCCGCAATACCGTACCGGGTAGTTTTGAACTAACCTTGGGTGCGCAACTTCTAGCGCAACACGAAGAGATAGACGCCGTCATTTGCTTGGGCGTAGTAATAAAAGGCGAGACCAAGCACGACGATTATATCTGCCACGCGGTAGCCAACGGCATCACCAACGTGGGGCTCAAATTCAACAAGCCCGTTATCTTCGGTTTGGTAACCACAAACACGTTAGAGCAGGCGTGGGATAGGGCCGGAGGCAAGCACGGCAACAAAGGCGTGGAAGGTGCAGTAGCAGCCATCCATATGCTTGGCTTCTAAGCTCATCCATATTGCCGCCATTGTTAAGCTTCGGCGAATTATTACAATAGTTATCCGACAAAATTGTAGCTTTGCGCCCGAAAATAGCCAGGTCTTAAAGCCTGGTTTGGATGAAAGCCAGATATAACATAAAATTCGGGTAAACTAAATTGCCTGTATTGCTGTTCAGGCCACATCCAGGAATCTAGTCGGTTCTGCCGGCAGCCTCTTCATTGTCCAATCCTAGTTTACTTTTTCTTACCCGACATGAGTGACGAAACTATGCGCTATTCCAGGGAGGATTTGGCCGAATTCGAGCAAATCATCCAGGAAAAGCTGACCGCCGCCCGCAAAGAGGTTGTTTTTATTAAAGAAACCTTGAGCCGCAAAAACGATTCAGGTACCGACAACACGGCCTCGTCGTCGAAGGTACTCGAGGATGGGGCAGACACTGCCGAGAAGGAGAGTCTGAACCAGCTGGCGTCGCGTCAGATGAAATTCATCCAACAGCTTGAAAACGCACTCGTGCGTATCAAGAACAGCACCTATGGTGTGTGCATTGGCACTGGCAAGCTGATTCCAAAAGAGCGTCTGCGGGCAGTTCCTCACACCCAGCATTCGATCGAAGCAAAAATGGCCCGTCGCGACTAACGACGAACCGCAAGTACACGATGCCCGGACTACCGGCCGGCTTCTCCATGCGTGGAGGACGGGCTGCTAGTCCGGGCACTGTTTTCTGCGGTCTTTCGTTTGCAGCGAATAAGCCGTAACTTATAGTATTCACTACTTCTCATTCGTACCGTAGCGATACGGAACTCATACTTGCAACCATGGGCAAGAAGCACAACTCTGGCGATACGCCTAACCGTCGTGGCCGCACCGAGCGGCCATCTTCCGGCAACACCGGCTCCGGTTTTTATCAGAAATTCAACACGCCTCGGCCCGGTGCCGACCGCGCAGGTCGTGGCGACGCGCCACGTTTTGGCGGTGCCAATGACCGTGAGCGTTCGGGCGGCAACCCCCGCTTCGGCGACAACAACCGCGACGGCGGTTCAGCACCGCGCTCCGGTTTCGGCCGCAGCACCAGCGACCGGCCCAGTGGTTTTGGTGGTCCCAAGAAGTTTGGCGCCGGCTCTGGTAGCTTCGGTAAGCCAGCCAGCGGTGGTTTCAACCGCGGGGGCGAAGGCGGCTATAGAGGCCGTGACAACGACAATGGCAGCCGGCCTTATAGCAACCGGCAAGAAGGCGGTAGTCGGTCGTTCGACCGCAGTGCACCGCGCCGCGACGATGATCGGCGGCCTAGTGGCTACACTCGCAACAACGAAGAGCGCCCGGCTCGTCCGTTTGAGCCCAAGAAGACCTGGCAGGGGCAGCCTTATCGGCGCGAAGGTCAAGAGGCTGTACCCCGCGGAAATCCTGGTGAGCGGAACCGTAAGTTTATCAAGACCGACCCTAACCTAAAAGACAAGCCAACACCAGTTGCTCCGCGCGAATCAGAGTTTAACCGGGAGCCACGCCCAACGGAAAACTTAGGTCCAGACCGGGCTATTCGGCCCGCTCGGCCATTCGATTTCCGGGGCCGCCCAGAGGAGTTTAATGAGGATAGAGAGCAGCGCCCAGCCCGCCGCGAAAGCAGCGAAGAGCGGCCTCGGAGTAATTATGGCGAGCGGCGTGAAGGCAACTTCGGCAGCAGCGCCGGTGAACGGAGCGGCTTTGGCAGTCGGAACTACGGCGAGCGGCGTGAAGGTGGCTTCGGTGCCAGCCGTGCTTTCGGTGGCCAGCAGGAGCGAGGCTACGGTAGTCGTCCCGACAACCAAGGGTTTGGTGAGTCGCGTCCAGCTCGTCCATATGGCGAGAGGAACGACCGTCCAACTCGGCCTTTCGGCGAACGTGCAGAACGTCCGGAGCGCGTAGCGCGTCCCGATAATCGGCCGGGGCGTGATGCCTCGACGCCCAACCGCGCCGACAAGTTGAAACGCGGTGAAGTAGCCGGGCAAGCTCCCGATTATAAGAACCTCAAACACTACGAGCAAGACAAAACCCGTGGCAACAAACGGCGCCGTGAGGAAGATGATACCGACGGTGAGGTACGCTTGAACCGCTACATTGCCAACGCGGGCATTTGCTCGCGTCGTGATGCCGATGCGCTGATTGCCGCCGGCGAAATCAAGGTGAACGGGCAGGTGGTAACCGAGATGGGCTACAAAGTGCAGCCTACAGATACCGTGCAGTACGGCAAGACCAACCTCAACCGGGAGAAACTGGTGTACGTGTTGCTCAATAAGCCGAAAGACTTTATCACTACGACCGACGATCCGGAAGGACGCCGCACGGTGATGGAGTTGGTGAAAGAGGCCTCGAAGGAGCGCATTTTCCCGGTAGGCCGCCTCGACCGTAACACAACAGGGCTGTTGCTTTTCACCAACGATGGCGAAGTAGCGCAGAAGCTCTCCCACCCCTCACACCGCAACAAAAAAATATATCAAGTAGAACTCAGCAAGCCGCTGACCGAGGAGCACCTCGGACAGATTGCAGCTGGTTTGGAACTGGAAGATGGCAAAGCGGAGGTGGACGATGTAGCGGTAGTAGCAGGCAACGCGCACTTCGTGGGCATCGAGATTCACATTGGTCGCAACCGCATTGTACGCCGCATCTTCGAGCACTTAGGCTACGAGGTAGTTTCGCTGGACCGAGTGCAGTATGCAGGTCTGACGAAGAAAGATTTGCCCCGCGGCAAATGGCGTTATCTGAACGAAAAGGAAGTTATCCGCCTGAAGTACTTCATGTAAAAAGTGATAGGTGAGGAGGTAGAAGCCTGCAGACTGTGGAGTAAGAAAACAAGGCGGCCAAAGTATTTCCGTGAGGAACGCAACCTTGCTTGCTCAAATACTCTCTTCTACTTGACAGCTGCTAGATAGTAGGTAACTAACTCTTACGCTGCTACCTCCTCACTTGCCACTCGTTCTTTCTTATTCGCTTATCTGTGCGCACTCTTACTCTCGATATCGGAAATACAGCTGTGAAGTATGGCTGCTTCGAGGAAGATGCATTGCTTGAAACAACGGATTGCACGCCCAACGAATTGATTGCTGTGGTGCGGCGCTTGAAGCCAGAGCACGCCATTGTGTCGTCGGTAGTAACTGCTACGCAGGAATGGATTAACCTTCTGCAGGCAGAACTGATAGGGAGCATACTGGAGTTCAAGCCAGCAACTACGCCCTTGCCGCTGCAGAATGCTTATGCAACTCCGCATACGCTTGGGGCCGATAGGCTGGCGGCGGCAGTAGGAGCGGCTTGGTGCCGACCTAACCAAGATACGCTGATTGTGGATGCGGGCACCGCCATCAAGTGTGACTTGGTGGAAGGTGGGCACACGTTCCGGGGCGGTAGTATTGCACCGGGGCTACAACTGCGGTTTCGGGCGCTACATACGTTTACAGGCCGCCTGCCGTTGGTGGAATTGCCTGCTGACTTGGACGCTCCTATTCCTCTAACTGGCGACACCACTACAGCAGCCATTCAGAGTGGAGTGCTCAACGGAGCCGCTGCCGAAGTGAACGGGCTGATTGACAGATACCGGGAGCAATTTCCGGAACTTGGAGTTGTATTGGCTGGTGGCGACGCTAGCTTTTTCCAACCCCGGTTGAAAGGCCTTATCTTTGCCATTCCGGAGCTTGTGTTGATAGGGCTCCACCGCATATTAGCTTACAATGTTGAACTCTAAATACGCTGGGCTGCTGGGACTAACGCTGTTGGGTCTCGGAGTTGCCACCCGGAGCCAAGGCCAACGGCTCGGCAATTCGCCATACTCCCGCCTAGGTTTAGGCGACACGTATTTCAATGCCGGTGGTGTCCGGCAAATGGGCATGGGAGGCACCGGGCTGGCCGCACCCAATGGAGTGCAGGTAAACGATTTGAATCCGGCCTTGCTCTATTACATGAACCGCACCACGTGGGAAGTGGCCGTGAACAGCCAGTACAAAACGGTGCGCAACAATACGCAGTCGCAGAAGACGGGTAGCGCCACGCTTGGGTATTTTGCATTGGCCGTACCGCTCTCCACGCGCTGGGGAGCTGCTATCGGGCTCAAGCCCTTCAGCTCCGTCGATTACGAATCGGTGCAAACAACCGTGCTGAGTGATTTAAACCAGACGCCGGTTGAGAGACGCTACCTGGGTCAGGGAGATTTGTCAGAAGCGTATTTCGGGCAAGGCATCCGGTTGGCAAAAGGCTTGTCGGCGGGCCTAACGGCTTCCTACATTTTTGGAAGCATTGATTTGTCGACCGGTACGCAGGTGCAGGTGGCTAACTCCTTGACCGAGACCCGAGCGGTAAACATCGACCATATCCACTATTCTGACTTCAAGTTTAGGGGTGGCCTGCACTACCGCGGCAAGTTCAACGACAAGCTGAACTACAACGTGGGCGGCGTCTATGCTTTCCAAACCAATCTGAACGGGGAACGGCTGCGGACTCGGGAAACCCAAAACGCCAATGGCAGCCAAGTAAGTGGCACCCGGGCTGATACCTTGGCTCAGGAAACCGGCTATGCCGTAGTGCCTGCGCTAGCGCAGTTTGGCATCAGCATCGACAACAATAAAAACTGGTCGATCAATGCCGATGTAGCCCAGCAGGAATGGTCGAAGTTTCGGTCGTTCAACCAGCAGGGCGGCACCGCCGCTGTGCCTTTGAGCAATACGTTTCGGGCAGCGTTAGGCGGGGAGTACGTTCCTGATCCAACTTCCGTTGATAATTATTTCAAACGGGTAACGTACCGGGTGGGTATTTCCATGGCCCAGATGCCGTACCGTCCTGCCGGCCAAACCCTGTATGACCGTGCCGTTAGCTGGGGTTTCTCACTGCCCGTGTCGGCTTCGCCTCTCGAGGCTACCACGGTTAGCTTGGCCTTCACCTACGGACAACGGGGCAACGTCGACGTGAACCGGATTGGTGGTGCCGAAGAGCGTAATATCAAGGAAGACTACATCCGGGCACAGTTGGGAATTTCGCTTAACAACCGTTGGTTTATTAAGCGTCGGATTGAATAAGCTGCCGTTCTTACTTATGCGTCCTTTCCCTTTGATGTGCTGGTTGCCTTCCCGTGCGGCTTTGCTGTTGCTGCTGGCAAGTTCGTTGGCGGCTGGTTGCAAAAAAGCCGAGCCGCAAGCCAAGGAGCCAGTGAAATACAACGGGCCGCTGCTGGAGTCAACGAACGTGTTGACGTTGTACAGCGACTCGGCCAAGCTGCAAATCCGGTACACTGCTCCACTCGAGCAGCAGTTTGAGAATGGCGACCAGCTTTACCCCAAAGGGCTGCTGGTAACTTTCTTCGATAAAAGCGGGCAGAAAGTGGTGAACAGGCTGAGCGGCAAGTACTGTAAGTACGAGAAGGCGAAGAACCTCTATACTATGCGCGGCAACGTGCGAGTAAACAATGAGGAGAAGCAGCAGCGCATGTACACCGAGGAGCTATTCTACGACAAGCAACGAAACGTGGTCTACACCGACTCCGCTACGTTCGCGCAGTTCGTGACGCCCACCGATTCCTTGACGGGCTACGGCTTGTTTTATAACATGACTACCAGTCGTTACCTCTTCAAGCGCCCTGCTGGCCAATTTATTGTTGAGCCAGCTACCACCACTCCTCAGTAGCAGCCATGCAATTCGATAAAGCTTTGTTGCGCACTGTTCTGTTTTCGGTAGGGGTTGTTTCGTTTGTAATTGGTGCTTATCAAACCGTGTTGCAAAACGATAAAAACGCACTGCGCGACAACTATTGGTTGTTTATGATATCGTTTAGCTGCGTGATGCTATTTCGATATTTGAAGATGAAAGAAGAGAAGAAAGCGCCCAAAACGCAAGTGAAGCAACCAACCACCCCTGCCAAGCGAGTGCCGCGCAACAAGCGTCGGGGGTAGTGAGCTAGGGGAAATAAGAATATAGAACAACGTCATGCTGCGCTTAGTGAAGCAGCTGGCTCACGTGGTAAATACTTCCACTCCACGAGCCAGTTGCTTCGCCAAGCGCAGCATGACGTCCTTTCGCCTTTTTCTGATTATTTTGCGACTCTTTACGCTTTAACCTACTGTGCTTTTTTTCAAGTAAATGGCATTAATTAACACGATTCGGGAAAAATCAGGCTGGGCCGTTGGTACTGTTGCCATTGGCATGCTGCTCTTCATTGTGGGCGGCGACCTGATAGGGGGGAAAAACCGCTTGTTTGGCGGCAATCAAAACGTAGTAGGCGAAGTAGCCGGCCAGAAAATAGAACTGACGGATTTCAATAACGCGTTAGAGCAAGCCAAACAGTCGTTTGTGCAGCAGCAAGGCCGCCAGCCCGACGAGCAGGCTATGGGCTACTTGCGCGACCAGGCTTGGAACCAGACCATCTACCGCATTGCCTTCCAAAAGGAATTCGATAAGCTCGGTTTGTCCGTATCCGACGACGAGCTAACGGACATGGTACAAGGCCGCAACATCCACCCCAGCATCCGGCAGGCCTTCACCGATCCAAAGACCGGGCAGTTCGACCGCGCCAAAATCATTCAGTACCTGCAAGGCCTCGACAAGCTGCCCCCAGATGCGCAAGCCGCTTGGCAGAACTTTGAAGCCAACTTGGGTCCGGAGCGCATGGGTCAGAAGTACAACAACCTGATCAAGCTTAGCACCTACGTAACCACGGCCGAAGCCAAGCGCTTCGACGAAAACCAGAACACTCGCGCGAGCATGCGCTACCTGTTTGTTCCGTACTTCTCTATCTCCGATTCGGCGGTGAAGGTGACGGACGACCAGTTGCAAGCCTACCTCGACAAGAACAAGAGCCGCTACAAAGTGGAAGACGGTCGGAGCATCGAGTACGTTACCATTCCGGTGGTAGCTTCCAAGGAAGACACTGCGGCCGTGCAGCAGACGGTTGCCCAATTGGCTACCCAGTTTGCCTCGGCGCCCAACGACTCGCTTTTCGTTAAGCTTAACTCCGACCAGCCTTACAATGGCAATTTCGTGTCACCGGCTGATATGCCGGAGAAGCTGCGTCAGCAACTGCCCCTCACGGTAGGTAAGGTATATGGCCCTTATGCCGAGAATGGCACGATCAGCTTGGTGAAGGTGACCGGTGAAAAGGCGGGCGGCCAGGCTTCGGCTCGGGCCAGCCACATCCTTATTAAGCCTGAAGGCAACACGCCAGAGGCAGAGGCTGCCGCGTTGGCCAAGGCCAAAAAGGTATTGGCTGAAATTAAAGGCGGTGCTGACTTTGCTGCTATGGCTCGTCAGTACGGCACCGACGGAACTGTAAACACTGGTGGCGACCTGGGCTGGTTCCAGCAGGGCCGCATGGTACCCGAGTTTGAAAAGGCCATCTTTGCGGCTACTTCTACCGGCTTGCTGCCCAACCCGGTTAAAACGTCGTTCGGCTACCACGTTATCAAAATCACGGCGCCTAAAACCACGCAGACGTATCAGTTGGCTACCGTGCAGAAAAGAATGGAGCCTTCGGAAGCCACGCGTGAAGCAGCTTATACCCGGGCTCAAACGCTGAAAGGTGAAGCCACCAACTTGGAGTCGTTCCGCAAAGTGGTAGCCAAAGAAAAGAACTTACAGAAGCAGGAAGCCAAGGGCCTCGGCCGCGGCGACCAGGCAGTGAACAGCCTGCAAGGCGCCCGCGAGATTGTGCGGTGGGCTTACGGTACGGCCGGCAAGAAAACCGAAGTTGGCGACGTGTCTGAGGTATTCGAAGTAGGTGACCAGTATGTAGTAGCCGTGCTGACCGGCGAGCGGACCAAAGGCACTGCCGACGTAGCCAGCCTGCGGCCAGAGCTTACGGCTGCCGTGCGCAACGAAGAAAAAGCCAAGCAGATCATCGGTAAGCTAAACGGCAAATCCGGCACCTTGGAGCAAATTGCCGGAGCATATGGTTCGGCTGCCCAAGTGAAAACGGCGGATGGTGTGGTACTAGGTTCTGGCACGATTCCAGGCCTTGGCAGCGAGCCACTGGCAGTAGGCAAAGCCTTCGGCTTGAAGCCCGGCCAGAAGTCGGCCCCGATTCAAGGCGAGCAAGGTGTGCTGATCGTAGAGCCAGTAAGTGTACAGAAGCCTTCCGCTCCTTCCGATATAGTTGCCGTGCGCAAGCAGCTAACCGACCAGCGGGTAGCCCGCGCCGATGGCTTGATCTACGAAGCCGTGAAAGCCAACGCCAACATCAAAGACGAGCGCAACAAGTTCTTCTAAACCTTGTTGATTGCAATAGAAAAGCCGCTTCTTCGGGAGCGGCTTTTTTTATGGCCCACAGGCGTCAGATGCTGTAGCGCGAAGTCTGCGCTTTGCGCATCATCGAACGACCTTGTTAGGTATAGGCATAAAAGAGTTGGGCAGAATTGCGTCGGATTTCCTGCTTATCTTGAAATGAATCTGACGGCGCTACCGTTTGCTTTCACGTCCGTTGCTACTTGCAACTTATCCTGTTTCTATGCGTCACCTTCCCTGCCTGCTGTTCTCTTTCCTGCTACTCAGCGCTGCTCCGCTTCAGGCCCAACAAGAGGTGGGCAATGTTTCTTTAGCCAAGGAGTACACCCGCAAAGGAGAGTTCGAGAAAGCTGCTTTTCTCTACAGTAAGCTGCCTTCCGATGCCCAAACCTCAGTTGCTATACTGCCCGACTACCTCGCGTCCTTGCAAGGGCTAAAGCGCTACAAAGACGCCGAGAAACTAGTAAAGCGCGCTATCCGTCAACACCCCGAGGAGGGAGGCTATGGCGTGTCGTTGGGTGCCCTCTATGCAGCCTCCGGCGACCAAGGAGCCGCTACCAAGCAATACGAAAAAGTAGTTAGTCAACTTACTTCGGCACAGGTACTGCCCGTCGCGGCGGAGTTCAGCCGCCGCAACTTGCCTGATTGGTCCGAGAAGACATATCTGCGCGGTCGGGAGTTAGCCAAAAACGACTTGGAGTTCAGCACGCAGCTCGTGCAGCTCTATACGCAGAGTGGCAACACCGAGAAGCTGATGGCGGAAACTCTGCGCTTGGTACAAGACGACGAGCAGCAATTGCCTTTCGTGCGCAACATGCTGCAAAACAGCCTCCAGAACGAGAAGGACTTTGATGCTCTGGAGCGCCAGTTGCTAACCAACGTGCAGAAGTACCCCGACCGGAGCGTGTACAGCGAGTTGCTGTTGTGGCTGCAGGTGCAGCGGCGGGACTTCACGGGGGCGCTGGTGCAAGCCAAAGCCCTCGACCGTCGTGGCCGCACCGAAGGAAGCCGCGTGATGGATCTGGCCTCTATTGCCCAATACAACAAAGACTACGAAACCGCTATCAGCGGCTACGAATATGTGCTACGCGAGTACAAGGGCGGGCCTTTTTACGCTTCCGCGCGCCAACGCTTGGTGCAGTCAAGAGAAGCGCAAGTCCGCGAAACCTACCCCGTAGACCCCGCTAAAATCCGCGAGCTACTAGTGGAATACCAGCAGGTACTCACCGAGCTGGGCCGCACGCCCCAGACCGCGCCCGTCCTGCGTAGCATGGCCGTGCTGCACGCGTTCCAGCTCGACGAGAAGGACAAGGCCATAGCCCTGCTGCAAGAAGTCATTGACATGCCCCGCGCCAGCATCGAGGTAGTGGATGAGGCCAAGATCAATCTGGCAGATATCTATTTGCTGCGGGGCGAGCCGTGGGAAGCCACCTTGCTGTACTCGCAGGTGGAAAAGTCGCACAAGGATTCGCCGCTGGGGTACGAGGCCAAGCTGCGCAACGCCCGCCTGAGCTATTTCGCCGGTGACTTCAAACTGGCCAAAAGCCACCTCGATATTCTGAAGGAAGCTACCACGCGCGAGATTGCCAACGATGCCATGCAGCTTAGCCTGCTCATCACCGACAACACGGCTATGGACACCGCGGGCGTGGCGCTACGCGACTATGCCACCGTGGAGCAACTCGTGTTTCAAAACAAACTCCCCGAAGCGCTGCGCGGCCTCGATGCGCTGCTGCAGAAGTACCCGGGCCACGCCCTGCAAGACGACGCATGGTACTTAAAGGCCCAGTTGCAGCGCCGCACCGGCGACTACCGCGCCGCAGTGGCTACGCTCGAGAAAATCACGAGCAACCCCAAATACGACGTACTAAGCGACGACGCCATGTTTTTGCTGGCTAGCATTCAGGAAGAGAACCTGCAGGATAAAGAGCAGGCGAAAACGCTCTACAACCAATTTCTGGTGAAATATCCGGGCAGCATCTACGTAGCCGAAGCCCGCAAGCGGTTCAGAAAGCTGCGGGGGGATAGTCTATAAACTCCGGTATTGCTCTACCCGAAAAACAAAAACATCAAGCCTAGCGCGACGATGAATATCAAGTACATCAAGCCATCGGAGAGGATGTACTGGCCGTATTTGCGGAAAAATTCGCGAAAGTTGGACATAGCGCAAAACTAGGCATTTCGAGGCGTAGCGGGCAGCTAACAACTAGGCGGGCGGGGTTTTCTTCGTACTTTTGAAGATAATACTGCCCCGGCCTCCTGCCTGTACTCATGGAAAAACGATGGATTCGCAAACCTGCGCCCGATACTGAGAAGGTTCAGTTTCTGGCTGACGCGTTGCGCGTGAAGGAAACCATTGTAGCGCTGCTTTGCCAGCGCGATATATGCACTTTTGAGGAGGCCCGAGCGTATTTCCGACCAAACCTGCGGGAACTACCCAGCCCTTTGCTGATGCGCGACATGGACCGCGCGGTAGCCCGTCTCACCGAGGCCCTACACAGCGGCCAGAAAGTGCTTGTATTCGGCGACTACGACGTGGATGGCACCACTTCCGTAGCAGTGGTATACAGCTACCTGCGCCGCTTCTTTGGCCCCGAGCGAATCGACTACTACATACCCGACCGCTATAAAGAGGGCTACGGGGTGTCGGAGGCCGGTATCGACTTTGCGGCTGCCAATGGCTTTGCCCTCATCATTGCGCTCGACTGCGGCGTGAAATCCGTGGACAAGGTGGTGTACGCCAACGAGCGAGGTGTCGACTTCATCATCTGTGACCACCACTTGCCGGGCACCGAGCTACCCGATGCGGTAGCCGTGCTCGACCCCAAGCGTCCGGGCTGCGCCTATCCGTTCAAGGAGTTGTCGGGGTGCGGGGTTGGGTTCAAGCTGATGCAGGCTTTCACCGAAGATCAGGGTCTTGATGAGGAGCCACTTTACGATCTGCTCGACTTGGTAGCCGTTAGTATCGCGGCGGATATTGTGCCCATCATAGGCGAAAACCGGACGCTCGCCTACCACGGCCTGCGCCTGCTCAACGACTTTACTCGGCCTCAACGTCCCGGTCTGGATGCGTTGCGCGAACTGGCTGGCCTGCAAACCACCGAGCTTAACATCAGCAGCCTAGTTTTCGGCTTTTCGCCGCGCATCAACGCGGCTGGCCGTATGGGCGACGCCAAGCGGTCAGTGGCCATGCTGCTGGCTTCCAGCAAAGAAGAGGCGTTCGAAAAAGCATCGGTAGTCGACAAAACCAACCAGGAGCGCCGGGGCTTTGACACAAGCATCACCAAGGAAGCCTTGGATATGATTGAGGCAGATGCCCTCTTCCAGGATGCTCATACCACGGTGCTCTACAAGGAAGACTGGCACAAAGGAGTGGTCGGCATAGTGGCTTCGCGCTGCCTCGACAAGTACTACCGCCCCACCATCATTCTTACGCACAGCAACGGCAAAGCTACCGGCTCGGCTCGCTCGGTGGCCGGCTTTGATGTGCACCAAGCCATAGAGGAGTGCGCCGATCTGCTCGACCAATACGGTGGGCACATGTACGCCGCAGGGCTCACGCTTCCGGTCGAGAACCTGCCCGCTTTCCGGGCCAAGTTCGAGCGGGTGGTGGCGGGCCGCATCCTGCCCGAGCAGATGATTCCGCCGGTGGATATTGACACCGAAATGGAGCTGAGCGAAGTCACCAACGGCTTCTACAACTTGCTCCGCCAGATGGAGCCCTTTGGGCCCGGCAACACCAATCCGACCTTTATGGCTCGCAACGTGTATGCCGCCCCTAGTTCGGCTCGCGTGGTTGGTCAGTCGCACCTCAAGCTGGCCCTCACCCAAGACGGCCACCACGTGCTCGACGCCATTGGCTTCGGCTTAGCGGAGCATCTGCCGCGCATTCTGGAGGGGGAGCCGTTCAGCGTATGCTACACTGTAGAAATCAACGAGTACCGCGGAGTCAAAACCTTGCAGCTGCGCGTAAAAGATATTCGCTGGGAGTAGCAAAGCAGCAGTTTGGCGAGCTAGCCCTGCAACTGGGGTTAGGGCGTTGGAAGCCGCGTAGGTAACATATAGTTCTTGCCGCCCCATCGCAGGTAACGCTTATCGACATAAGTACCGCTAAGTTCACGGGTTGGCTGCACGATTAGGTTGACTTCTTTGTAGTTCTGCAGCCATAACCAGGTTACCTCGCCGTTTTGCCGACGTTCTTGAATCGTCTTCTTCCCATTTGGAAGATAGGCCGTGAACAGTTCCCTACTTGAGCCATTGTGGCGATGCACTATTTTGTGCTCCCAAGCCGGCGCAAATTTTGTAATCGAAGTTCGAATAGGCGAGAACGGAACTACATAATAGCTCTTAACAGTGATGCGGCGGGCTGCTGCCCGATTTGCTTTGGTAATAACAACTCTTGTTTTCTGCTCGATCTGCTGACGAGCTATAGCCACTTGGCTGAAAAGTGAATCACGAGCAGCAGTAGCCTTGGTAGCGTCGGTAATAAGTTGCGCCGAAACGCTAATCGGAAACAGTAGTAAAGCAGTTATCAGTAAATTTCTTTGCTGCACAAACGAATCGATTTGGGGGTGTTATAAGGATATATAATCGTTCAAAAATAAAGCCACACGGTAGAGCTACGGATTATCCTATCTTTATTTCTCCGGGCCTGACCCGGCTACTCCACCACACCCAAGCAACTAGCACGAGTTGCAATGGCAACCGCAGCCACAGCGCCCACATTGGTACCGGAAAACCAGCCCCGTGCGTTTGGAGCATGTATATATTTGCCGGAAATACGGCGAACAATAATGCAATCAACCCCCAGCCTGCAGCCTGACGTGTAGCTGGCAACAGCATTCCTAAACCTCCTACTATTTCGGCCGCCCCGCTTACGTATACGAGCAGCAGAGGTGCCGGCAGATAGGGTGGCATAATGCGCACATAGGGTTCTGGCGCTACAAAATGCAAAACGCCAGCCCCCACGAAGAGCAGCGCTACTAGGTAAACACTAAATCGGCGTAGCAAAGGCATACATGAATTGCTAATAGGAGAGAGGCAAGGTTCAAGCAGAAAGTTGCTGCTCTAAGTTGCACCGGATTCAGGGCAGAGCAGCTTAGCTACTGCGTTTAATTTGTAGCGGCTTGAACTGGAGTCGGGTAGCAGGTTGTCTAGCATATACCCAACTCCGTGGTCTTGCTAAGGCTTAGGAATTGAAATTCAGTAAGTAAGATATAGCCAGCAACTCCGTTGTACTAGGCTAGCTGCAATGCCGTTAGCGTAGCAGTAGCTGCCATCCTCGTGCCTTCCGTTACCTTTGCCCCGCATGATTCTTCGAGCCGATAACCTAGTTAAGAAATACAAAGCCCGCACCGTAGTCAACGACATGTCGTTGACGGTGGAGCAAGGCGAAATTGTGGGGTTGCTGGGACCCAATGGGGCCGGTAAAACCACCTCTTTTTACATGACCGTGGGCATGGTCAAGCCCAATTCCGGCCGCATCTACCTCGACGACCGTGAAATCACGAAGCTGCCTATTTACCAACGTGCCCGCCTGGGCATTGGCTACTTGGCGCAGGAAGCTTCGGTATTTCGGGATTTGAGCGTAGAGGAAAACATCCTCTCGGTGCTCGAAATGACCGAACTGCCCAAGCAGGCGCAGCGCGACAAAGTAGAAGAACTGCTTAACGAGTTTAGCCTTACGCATGTGCGCAAAAACCTCGGCCGGGTACTGAGCGGCGGCGAGCGGCGGCGCACCGAAATAGCTCGTGCCCTGGCCGTCGACCCTAAGTTTGTGCTACTCGATGAGCCTTTTGCCGGCGTTGACCCCATTGCCGTAGAAGAAATTCAGGGCATCGTGGCCAAGCTCAAGCACAAGAACATCGGCATTCTCATCACCGACCACAACGTGAACGAGACGCTTAGCATCGTGGACCGAGCTTACTTGCTTTTTGAAGGCAAGCTGCTGAAAGCGGGTACCGCCGAAGAACTGGCTGCTGACGAAATGGTGCGCCGGGTGTACTTAGGTAAGCACTTCGAGCTAAAGCGGAAGATATAGGCGTAGCTGGCAGGCCCTGAACCTACCAGATGTAAGCTGTGGCATGAGTCGGCATTGCGTTAGTTCCAAAGCGGGGATTTTAGGCGCATCTTGACGTTCCTGAAGGCTGGTTTTTTGTCGGCTCGTCTTTTCCGGCAACATTCCTCTGCAAGCTGCGGTACAAAACGCAACTTGCGCGCTCCTTGGCCTTCCCATCATTTCCAGCTCTGTGTTAAATACCATCCTCACGTGGGCCGTTCAGCGGCGTTTAGCGGATATCAAGCACTTTCAGCAGCACCCGCACGAAGTGCAGCAGGAAGTGCTGCGTAGCTTGCAGCACACCGCCAAAAACACGGAGTGGGGCCGCCAATACGGTTACGCCGATAACCTATCGGGCCGAGAATTTGCGCAACGCGTACCGATAAGCAGCTACGAGGAACTATACCCCATGCTGGAGCGCGTACTGCGCGGCGAACGGAATGTACTGTGGCCCGGTCAGGTTCAGTGGTTTGCTAAAAGCAGCGGAACCACCAACGCCCGCAGCAAGTACATTCCAGTCACGCACGAGGCCTTGCAAGACTGCCACTACCGCGCCGGCCGCGACATGACGGCGCTGGCCACCCTTCACTATCCCGAGGCGCAGGTATTTAGCGGCAAAACTTTGTCGCTTGGGGGAACGCACGGTCCTAACCCCATGCGGCCTCAAGATTCTGCCTCCAGGGCCGGCGACGTATCGGCCGTTATCATGCAGAATTTACCGGGTTGGGCCGAACACGTCAGGACGCCGCCGTTGGAGTTGGCGCTGCTCGATGAGTGGGAAGAGAAGATAGAGCGTATTGCCCACCATGTACTACAGGCCGATGTCCGCGTGCTAGCCGGGGTGCCCACCTGGATGATTGTGTTGCTGCGCCGGGTATTGGAGCTAGCCGGTACCGACAATATCACCGAAGTATGGCCTAACCTGAGTTTGTTTCTGCACGGAGCCGTGGCATTTGGGCCGTACCGGAAGCTGTTTCGGCAGTTGATTCCTACCAGTCAAATGCATTACCAGGAGGTCTACAACGCTTCGGAAGGATACATTGCATTGCAAGACGAGCCCGATTCCGAGGATCTGTTGCTGCTGCTCAACCACGGTATCTACTACGAGTTTCTCCCCGCCGATCAGTGGGATGCCCCCGAGCCCCGTACTGTGCTACTGGAAGAGGTGGAGCTAGGCAAAAGCTACGCCCTTATCATGAGCAGCAATGCGGGCTTGTGGCGCTATAAGATTGGGGATACTGTGCGCTTCACTTGCTTAGCGCCCTACCGTATTCGGATTACGGGCCGCACCAAGCATTTCCTTAATGCCTTCGGCGAAGAGGTAGTAGTCGAGAATGCCGAGGCGGCAATAGCAGCAGCGTGCCAAGCCACCAATACCACCGTCCGCGACTTCACCGCAGCTCCGGTTTACTTTGCCGGGGCGGCCGACGGCTCCCGGGGTGGCCATCAATGGCTGATAGAATTCCTCACTCCGCCGCAGGATACCGAACGTTTCACCGCGGTACTCGATACTACTTTGCGCCAACTTAATTCTGACTACGATGCTAAACGGCATCGTGATATAGCCTTGGTGTCTCCGGTACTTACCGTAGCTAAGCCAGGGCAATTTGAGCGTTGGCTGGCACAGCACGGCAAGCTTGGCGGGCAACATAAAGTGCCGCGTCTCAGCAACTCACGCGAAATGCTAGAGGAAATATTGGCTGCCTCGTAGAACTTGCAATATCTCCGTAAGGGGAATGCAAATGGAAGAACGGGCTTCTATGTTATTTAATAATTAAGTTTATATTAGTGGATTGTTCGACGCTCTTTGTGTTCCTCCGTGTCCGCTATTGCCTCCTCTCGTTCTCGCCCCTACGTTTCCCGCCGGAAGCGCCGCCTGTTATCCAACGAAAATTCCCCTCTGGCCTCTCGGTTTATGATAGGGGTGTTGGGCTTGCTTATGCTAGCGCTGATCGTAAGTTTAGGCATCATTGCGTCGAGCCTAGTTAGCTCGGAGCCTGCGGCCCTTGCTAATACCACTGCCCCGGCCGCGTCGTTGCTGCACTGGTAAGTTAAATTATCTGATAGGGAGTCTCTTATAAGAAGAAAAGAGCCGTTTCGGCTTCAGGTAAAAGTGCGCGAATTTCGGAAGGGGCCGTATATTGAAGTACAGCACATATAGCTTCAACCGAAGCCGATAGTACGTACACTTGCCTCTTTCACTGATGCGTTTTGCTCCTTACATACTTGCCTTGGCACTTCCGTTAGGTTCTTGTGCAACTGCTAAGCACGGGCCTATCGGTTTCTGGTCGCAGCAGCGTTACGACAAAGAATTGCGTCAGCATGGGCCTTGGCCAACTTACTACGATGACGCGAAGCACCAGCCGATGGCATTGGGTCGCTTCCGCCATGGGCGCTACGCCGGACGTTGGCGCTACTACGCCCCCGATGGTACACTAGAGCGCGCCGAAAAATTTGCCCGTAAGCCGTACGGCCTCATCTCCATCACCGAGTACCAAGCTGGGGGCAAGAAAAAGCGCCAAGGTCAGGCTCGTATTCTAGACGAGCCTGACGGTATTCATTTCTTCTGGTTTGGCGAATGGAAGGTGTTTGATGCGCAAGGGTACCAAACAGCAGTAGAGCATTACGACCAAGGTAAACTACGCGGCACGCAACTCATCCATATCAATCTGCAGGGCAGATAGCAAGGACGTATGAACTCCAGCAAGCTGCAGTCCTAGGCATAGCAGCTTACTCGTCGAAGAGGCCGCCCAAATTGCCTAGTACACTGCCGCTTTCTTTGCGGGCATTGCCACCGGCCGGAGCCAGCGCCTGAATTAGTTTCTTCACGGGCATCGATTGTAGCCACACCCGACCCGTGCCGCGGAGCGTAGCCAGCAGGAGGCCTTCCCCCCCGAAAATCATGGACTTCAAGCCCCCGGCCCGGGTGATGTTGAAGTCGATGCTTGGCTCAAACGCTACTACGCAGCCGGTATCTACCCGGAGCAATTCGTTGTTGAGTTGCTTTTCGATAACCGTGCCGCCCGCGTGAATAAAAGCTCGGCCGTCGCCGGTTATTTTTTGCAGAATAAATCCTTCCCCACCGAAAAAGCCTGCCCCCAACTTTTGGTTGAAGTGGATGTTGATTTTGGTGCCCCGTGCTGCCGCTAAAAAGCCGTCCTTCTGCACAATCAGGCCTTGCGGCAAGGTCCGCAGCTCCAGCGGAATAATAGTGCCCGGATACGGCGCCGAAAACGCCACCCGGCTCTTGCCATAACTACCGCGGTGCGTGAAGTGCGTCATAAACAACGACTCGCCCGTGATAAGCCGCGTACCCGCCGAAAACAGCTTGCTCATCAAGCTTTGGTCGGGCTCCGAGCCGTCCCCCATTTTGGTTTCGAAGGCAATGGCTTCCTCCATATACACCATGGCGCCAGCTTCGGCAATTACGGTCTCGTTGGGGTCTAGCTCGACCTCTAGAACTTGAATGTCATCACCAAGAATTTTGTAATCAACGTCGTGGGACTGCATGAGTGGAAGGAGTTAAGGTGGAAATACCGCTTCAAGTATAGTAAAAGCACTGCATTTCAAACCAAGCTCCTAGCATAAGTAGCGCGAAGATCTTTTGCGTACCAGTGTAAAGCCTAAAACAGCAATAAGCCCCTAGCGACTGCACGAGGGGCTTATTGCGTTGCTCTTCGCTACCGCACTTCGTTTCGTCTATACGTCGTCGGGTAGCTCGGCGCGGGTATCGGCGGCTTCAGCAGCGGCATCCGGGTCGTCTTTCGGGCCTTTTTTTTTGGTTTCGCGGCTAGTACGACGCATGAAATCCTCGTCCGACTCTTCGGGCTCCTGCGCGCCTTCTTCGAGCGGAAATTCCTCGTCGTCTTTCTCTCCAAACTGCCCGTCGCGGTTCACTAGTTTCTTGTCGCGCACGTGGCGGTTCAGGAACGTGTTGATGTCCTCGATAGAATAGTTGGAGGTGATTTCGCCTAGCGGATTTATCTTGATTTCAAACCCTTCCAGCTCTTTATGCACCCGAGCTTTCTTGTCAGGGTCGTTTTTACTTTTCTTATTAACGGGTTTCTTCGCCATGATGTCCTGCGTGGTTACGGTTCCCAAACGACCTCTCTGTCATTGCGAGGCCGCTCTATATCAATCAGTACGGCGCGACGCCCATAGCGGATACGTGAAAATTAGGTTCGACCGCCAAGCAACGGCTTCCGCACGACAAGGCGATGGTTGTCTTGGTGTTAACTAGCTCGATGTCCATTCTTTAAAAACTAGCTCTACACTTCACCAACGACTTCAACCTTGCTGTAGCAACGGGTAGAATGCAAAAGCGCCCAGCACTACTGCCGGGCGCTTTTCCTATACATATAATTCCGCCTAACGCTGCAGGTGCTCAGCTGGCCACCAGCTGACTAACAGCGGCTTCAATGCGTTCAGCAGTTTCCTGGGCTCCTAGAATACTCATTACAGCCATCAGGTCGGGGCCGGCAGTGATACCTGTTACTGCCACGCGCAAAACTTGTAGCACTTGGCCAATCTTCATGCCTTGGCTTTCCACCACTTGCGTAAGCAGGGCCTTCAACCCCTCGGGTGAGGTATCGGCAGCAGATGGAAGCTCCTGAGCGTAGGCCGCCAAGGCACCGGCAACCTGTGCGTTCCACTTCTTGCTGATTACCTGCTCGTCGTAGCTAGTAGGGCGGTGGAAAAACAGTTGAGCCTCGCGAGCCAAGTCGGCAGGGAAAGTCGCGCGCTCTTTTACCAGAGCTGCAATCTGCTCGGCTTTATCGGTCGGGCAGCTGATGCCTTGCGCTTGCAACGACTCCAATAGGTAGCCAGCCAACTCGGTGTCGGGCTTGGCGCGCAGATACTGCTCGTTGTACCAGCGAACCTTGTTCTGGTCGAAGCGGGCGGGCGACTTGCTTACCCGCTCAATCGAGAAGTTCTCGATCAGCTCGTCCATCGTAAATAGCTCCTGCTGCGTACCTGGGTTCCAGCCTAGGAAAGCAAGGAAGTTGATAAAGGCCTCGGGCAAGTAACCACTTTCGCGGTAGCCACTGCTGACGGTGGGCTGGCCGGATTCGGCGTCGGTGCCGTGCCATTCCAGGGGGAACACTGGGAAGCCGAGCTTGTCGCCGTCGCGCTTGCTGAGCTTGCCCGTGCCGTCGGGCTTGAGCAGCAGGGGCAAGTGAGCAAACTGTGGCATGGTAGCTTCCCAGCCTAAATAACGGTAGAGCAGCACGTGCAGCGGCGCCGAAGGCAGCCACTCCTCACCCCGAATCACGTGGGTGATTTCCATGAGGTGGTCGTCTACGATGTTGGCCAGGTGGTAAGTCGGCATACCGTCCGACTTCATCAGGACTTTATCATCTACGGCCGAAGAATGCACCACTACCCAACCCCGGATAAGGTCGTTGAAGCGGATTTCTTCTTTGCGGGGCACTTTCAAGCGAATTACGTAGGGCGCCTCGTTGTCAAGCAGCTGCTTCACCTCGTCTTCGGGCAGCGTGAGCGAGTTGCGCATCTGGGTGCGCGTAATGCTGTTGTACTGTGGATTAGGCACCTTAGCGGCCGTGAGGCGGGCCCGCATGGCATCCAGTTCCTCGGGCGTATCGAAGGCATAGTAGGCGTGCCCGCTCTCGATGAGCTGCTGCGCGTACTGGCGGTACATAGGCTTCCGCTCGCTCTGCCGGTACGGAGCGTGGGGGCCACCTTCCTCGATTCCTTCGTCAATCACGATGCCACACCAGCGCAACGCATCCATGATGTACTGCTCGGCGCCGGGCACAAAGCGGTTCTGGTCGGTATCCTCGATGCGGAGCAGCATTTTGCCTCCTAGCTTGCGAGCCAGCAGGAAGTTATACAGTGCGGTGCGCACGCCGCCAATGTGTAGCGGCCCCGTAGGGCTAGGTGCAAAGCGCACCCGTACTTCTCTTTCCATAAGTCAGTCAGTTCGCAGTGTCTCCGGGATGGAGAAACGCGCCGCAAAGGTACGACATCCTACGTGTGAACGGAGAAGACCGGCTAACCAGAAATCCATCCGCCAAGGGGTTTGGCTAGTGCTACCTGTTTACCTGCTTATAACGAGCTCGTATTTGGTGAGCAGCCCTGGCAAACTGTGCGCCGCAAACCGAGCCTGGCGCACCTGATTGAGCTCCGGATCCAATACCACATCATGAGCCGTAACGAAATCAACACCGTTGAGCTTGGTGGCATTGAATACCGCACCTAGCAGACCGCATTCCTGAAAAACCGCGTTGGTTAAATCAGCTTGTGTGAAATCTGCTTCGCGTAGAGAACAGTTAACGAAGCGTGTATTGGGCATGGCTTTGCCCTGAAAGGAGGCATAATCGAGTTGGCACTGATCGAAATGAACGCCAAATAGCATATCGCGACACGCGTGAAACTGCAGCCCTAGTAGCTTGCAGCCTTCGAATGCCACGTTTTGCAGGGCCACATGGCTGAGGCTGGTGCCAGCGAAGTTGCAGTTCTCGAACAGGCAGTCGGTGAAGCGCCGCCCCGATATGTCGGCGCGGGTGAAATCGAAATTGCTGAATCGGTACTGCTCGAACTCTTGCTGCCCAACCATACTTGGGGGCAACGCTCGGTCCAGTACGTTTTCAGCCGGAAAAAATGCGGGCTTGGTTAATGGCTTGCTTGCCTTACGGGAAGAAGGGCGCATCTAATCACGGTTACGGAAACTGAGCCATAATATTAACCCCAGTAGCGTGATGCCTCCACGAATAAGCCAGGCGGTAGTAACGCCCCACTGCTCTATCCAAGTCAGGAGCATCGACTTCATGCCCAAAAAAGGCAGCACCAACGATAGGAGCCCTAGTATAAACAACCCAAGTCCAAGCTCTTTCATAATAGGTAAATAATGATGTAGTGACTTTATGAAGTAGTGGGCCCGTGAAGTCGGTATTCCAGAGAAGCAACTTGCTCCAACAGAATGCAACCCCACGGGCTCACAGAATCCCTCGGCTACTGCTTTACCGCTATGCAGGAAATTTCCACTTGCACGTCCTTCGGTAAACGACTCACTTCCACCGTTTCGCGTGCCGGAGCGTAGTCGGCGGTGAAATAACTACCGTATATTTCGTTGATGAGGTTGAAGTTGCCGAGGTCTTTTACGAAGATGCTGCACTTCACCACATCGCGCAGGGTAAGGCCTGCGGCCTCAAGCACTGCTTGCAAATTGCGCATCACTTGGTGAGTTTCCTCTACCACGTCGCCGTTGCCAACTAGCTGCCCAGATTGGGCGTCGAGGGCAATTTGACCGGAGACGTATACCGTGTTGCCTGCTTGCACAGCTTGGCTATAAGGCCCGATAGGAGCAGGAGCCTGGTTGGAAAAAACAATGGTATTGGCCATGCAGTCAGCGTGAAAAAATGAACGATAAATCTGTCTTCGGGCTAAAGTAAGAGGAAAATTATGCACTTACTCATCGTGGAAGGCACCCACATAGAAGCGGAACTGCGCCGTAAATTCGGCGCCAGCCACACCTACGACTTCTGTCCCGCCGCTGCTCCCGACCTGCGCACCCGTCTCAGCGCCGCCGACGTAGGCTTCGACCTCCGCCCGTGGCCCGAACTACACTACGAACTTCCGCGCCAGCCGCTCTTCTACGATACGTCCCGCACTTCTTTGGCTGCGCTTTTTCACAAGGAGGCCCCTCCCTTAGGCCCCGTGTTTGGCGTCTGTGCTTTCCCTACTTTGCTTGATAGAGAGGTACTGGAAACTAGCCTCTACCGCCCCGAAGATGCCTCGTTATTAGCCAGTACCTGTACTCAACTTGGCACCACATACTGCACCGTACCAGATCGGGTAGGGCTGGTTACGCCTCGCATGGTGTGCCTGCTAATCAACGAAGCCTGCTACGCGCTACAAGAGGGTGCTGCCTCTGCTCACAGCTTGGATGCTACTCTGCAGTTAGGCTCCGCACATCCCCGTGGTCCTTTCGAATGGGCCAATCAGATCGGGGTAGCACGAGTCTACGAAACCCTAGAAGCTTTGTGGCTAGACACACATGAGGAGCGTTATAAAGCTTGTGCCTTGCTCAAAGCTATGTATTTAAGAGACAGCCAATTTGTGTTGTAACCTCTCTAAAATCTTAATAATCTTCGCCACGAAGTCCATAACCAGAATATCCCGTGTATAGCACTTACTAATGTTAAGGGATAAACTAGAAAAAAATATCGTTGCTCTACATGGTGAAGTACTACTACAAATAACAAAATGCAGTATATGGGAGCAAGACGAATTAAAAGCAGGACAATATTAAACTTGCGTGGCCAAATTAAAAAGCTGAATAAACCAATACCAGTCCAAAACCAATGCCATGCTGTGAAAAATAACCTAATGGCTTTTTGCCATATAGATAATTCATTGAAAGGCCAAGCAAAAACAGAAGCTCCATTATCTGGTAAAGCTAAGTAATAGGTTAACCGTAGCGGAGTGAGTAGGTAATATCTTAGAGGATGCTCTTTAATAAACGCATTATGGTATCGTCGAAGCGCGGACACTGCTCGTTTCTCACTAGCAGCACGCACTAAAGCAGGCATTGAGTCATTACTAGAAATCAGTATTTGATTTCGTAGCCATACCAACGAATCATATGTAGCAATTGTAGTGAGTTGCCATGGTTGAGGGCTAGTTCGAGCAGGAGGTGTGGATCTTGTAAGCCATGCTATAAGCGAAGTAGTACTCCATAACACGGGCTCTTCTCCCATCGCTGCCACATAACTCCGAGTCTCTAAATGCAGATCAGAATACTGCATTCCTGCATATTCTGTTTGCAAAGGAATAAAGCGCTTGTAGATAAACCAGTTGCGAGCTGTCCATAAAGCGTCTGGGATTATGAATGGTAACAACAACAGTGTAATTGCATAACTGGTTTGGCGTATTTGCACAAATACTATTTTTCGGTGATAATAAGCGTATGCTAGTATCCAGAAACCAAAAAAGGGTAGCATAAATGGTCGTAAAAAGACCACCCAGGATAACCAGCAGCCAGCTATAAAGTAGTAAGATAATCGACTAGCTTTAAGCGCTGTTAAAAAATAGTACAAACTAATAATAAGAGCACTTGAAGCGAAACTTTCCGTGAAAACGAACAGGTCATTTTGAATGCTATAAGGACTTAGAGCGTATAGAAAAGCAGCAGTATAGGCAAGAGCTATTTTGTTCGTTAGAATGAGAGTTACTTTAGATAAATAAAATAACGCTACTAATCCAAGTAGTATTTGTGTGGCTATTACTGCATTATAAACATATTGCTGGTTGTTGGGTAATATTATTTTTGCTAGACCATATATTACACCATATCCAGGCATACGACCAGCGTAGCCAGGTAAATAATTTAATTCGTAATTGTATTGACCGTATTTAATTAAATTATCTATCGATTTAAAATAAAATTCTTCTTCACCATACCGTTTACCAATAAGCCCCGTGCCGCTTCTGGCAATGCCCATGGAAAAATATAGAAATATGTATAAGCTAAGACGTAATAATGCAGCAAGCCAGAGAATACGTTGTTTGAGCATAAGGTAAACATACAATGCACTTCGAGTCTTTCAACAAACACACATTTGCTGTAAGACTTGAGTGTCCGGTATCTTAGTGCAGTGCCAACCTGAACAATAATACTTGGGTTATTGAAACCAGCATATGCTTTAGAGATAACCAATAGTGCTAGCAGCAAAAAGCAAACGAGGATATACCCATTGTTATCGTAGTTGTAAGAAACAAAGCATCAGGATGGCTATACTCTGACATAACAGTGTAGCATCTGTCCTGTCCACTGCATATATAACTTAGCTAGCTCTCATCCCCATGCTTTCTGACATCGTTCGCCTATAAAGTCATTAGCTGAAAGAAAAGCGCACCAACATAGCAAGAAAAAAGGCTAAATGCCCCGCTTAATAGCAAAGCCATCTATATGTAATACAGCCTGCCAAAGAATTTCTGCATTATCAACGAAGCTCGACTCGATGAATCAAGCTGGTAGCAGTAAACAGAATAAGCAAAAAAGCAGCGCCATGTAAACATAGCGCTGCTTTTTATAAGAAATAAATCAAGCTATTACTCCACTGTTACTGACTTAGCCAAGTTACGAGGCTGGTCTACGTTGCACCCACGCAGTACTGCTATGTGATAAGAAAGCAACTGCAAGGGTATCACAGATACTAGCGGTACAAGCACTTCGGAGGTGGCAGGAACTTCTATAACAAATTCAGCCATCTGTGGAATAACTTGGTCGCCTTCTGTTACTACTGCTATAATGCGACCTTTACGGGCTTTCACCTCCTGGATATTGCTTACTACTTTCTCGTAAGAACTGTCCTTGGTGGCAATGACCACTACGGGCATATTCTCATCGATCAGAGCAATAGGGCCATGCTTCATCTCAGCGGCTGGATAGCCCTCCGCGTGGATGTAGCTAATCTCCTTTAGCTTGAGGGCACCTTCTAAAGCCACGGGGAAGTTGTAGCCTCGGCCCAAGTACAAGAAGTTGGGAACGTCCTTGAAAGTCTCGGCAATCAGTTCGATTTCATCGTTCAGAAGGAGAGCTTTCTCCACCTTTGCCGGGATGCTGCCAAGCTCAACC
Source organism: Hymenobacter sp. YC55 (assembly GCF_029433095.1). Lineage (GTDB taxonomy): Bacteria > Bacteroidota > Bacteroidia > Cytophagales > Hymenobacteraceae > Hymenobacter. The sequence continues at coordinate 47,772 of NZ_JARNTX010000002.1, read as the reverse complement.
ATCAGCTCCTGCAAACGCGTGTCGGAGAGTGTGCCGCGCTTGTGTCCTACTATCATGGCCAGTATGGTCAAGACGGTTACTTGAGCGGTGAAGGCCTTGGTGCTAGCTACACCTATTTCGGGGCCAGCGTGCGTGTAAGCGCCAGCATCAGTAGCACGTGCAATACTGCTGCCGACTACGTTGCAAATGCCGAAAATTGTGGCACCTTTGCTTTTTGCAAGCTCAATAGCGGCCAAGGTATCAGCAGTTTCACCGCTTTGTGAAATTGCAATTACGATGTCGCGCTCTGTAATAACTGGATTCCGGTAACGAAACTCTGAAGCGTATTCCACTTCCACCGGAATGCGGGCCAAGTCTTCCAGTAGATACTCTGCCACTAGCCCAGCGTGCCACGATGTGCCACAAGCTACAATAATGATGCGGTCGGCGTTCATGAACTTACGCTCATACGCCCGGATACCGCCCATATTTAAGTGGCCAGCTACAAGCTCCAATCTGCCTCGCATAGAGTCGAGGATGGAACGTGGCTGCTCGAAAATTTCCTTGAGCATGAAGTGTTCGTAGCCACCCTTTTCGATGCTATCGAGTTCCATCTCCAACTTCTGAATGTACGGCGTCTGATGCACATCCTCTTTGCTACGAATATCGAGCTTGCCGTCGCGAATGATGGCTATCTCATAGTCGTTTACATAGACTACTTCGTTGGTGTACTCGATGATTGGTGTAGCATCGGAGGCAATGAAAAATTCATCTTTGCCAATGCCAATCACCATTGGCGAACCCTTACGAGCCGCAATCAATTGGTTAGGTTCGTCGCGGCTGAGCACTACAATAGCATACGCTCCGACTACCTCGTGCAATGCCAAGCGCACAGCTTCTTCTAGTGTGCAATGGTTTTGGCGCTGAATCTCCTCAATAAGGTTCACGAACACTTCGGTATCCGTATCAGATTGAAACACGTGACCTTGGTGCTGCAAGTGCTGCTTCAGGGCCGCGTAATTTTCAATAATGCCATTATGAATAATAGCTATCCGCTCGGAAGTGGAATAGTGAGGGTGGGCATTCGTGTCGTTCGGCTCACCGTGGGTAGCCCACCGGGTATGGCCCATGCCTACATTGGCATGCGTATCCTTTTCCTTGATAAAGGTTTCAAGTTCTGCAACCTTGCCTTTCTTCTTATAGACGTTCAAGTCCCCGTTGAGTAGCGCTACTCCTGCGGAGTCGTAGCCCCGGTATTCAAGCCGACGAAGACCTTTAATGATAATGGGACAAGCTTCCCGGTAACCGATGTAAGCAACAATTCCGCACATAATAGAGGGGACAGCGAAAAAGATTTCAGTGAAAAATCGATAAGCCGCGGCTCAGGCAAATGCCGTGCCGCGGCTTCCGACGCGAAAATTAATTAAGTGCAAATCTACTGCAACTTTGAGTAGTATACACGCAGCTTGATGTTTTTCCCATCGAGCACGGCCCGCTCCAAGCCTAAAGCACCCGACTGCCGCAGCTGAGGAGAAAGAATAAATGCTGCCGGAGCTACACCACTTAGCTTGTTATAAACATAGGATTGCACATACCCCGTCAGCACCATTCCATAATAACGATTAACATCAGACACACTAAACAACGGCGCTTGAGCAGCCTGTTGATAGTAGCCAGTAGGGACAGGCGGATCTCCAGCAAAGCTGTTTCCGATTGATGAGATAGGAGGTGTCAGCTGGCTAACAGCATCGCTCAATACTAGTCTTTCCACCCGGCTGTTCAATAAAATCCGCTTTAGAGGCTGATTAAACTGATTTACCTCATAAAGGTAGATGCTGTTAGGAGATGCGAACAGCAGATTTGTGTAGGGTTGAGCAGGAATCAACAGCTCAGCTCTGTTGATAGCAATAGAAGGAACATTGCCTCCATGCACTTGAGCTTGGGCCTTTAGGGATTCAAGACCTGGTATCTCAAGCTTGGTTCCAATCCCGTTGCCTAGCTGCGTATACACCGCATCACCAGTTTCACCAGATGGTATTGCCAACGCAGCTCCACCAGCACCCTGAAGTCGATTAAATGGAGCAAGTAGGTCAGTTTTAATTTCAGTGAAGTAGCGCGGAGCACTTAGTGTGGAGCCAAATCCAGCAGAACGGTTGCCAAATGGGATGCTATAAGAACCTTTTAAAGTACCATTGGCTTTCTTGTTAGCATAATGGTAGTAAAACACCACCCGAGAGACGGTACTAGTAGAGGAACCATTAGTTGGGAAACCCACAACAGCACTAGTAAAGCCACTCACAGGCTGTACCGCTAAGCCCTTCCAAACAGCATCTAAGCTAGCTTGATTGAAAGACTTGTCGAGAAGCCGACTGAACACGGTGACAGCTGTTGAGGAACCCGCGCTATTTACCTTTAGCCGAATCGTTTTATCGGGTACCGTTACTTTGAACGTAGAGGTATCGGTGGTGCTGCTAGGATCTTTGCGCTGATTGAACTTCCGGGAGCCATTGAGCCGACCACTGAGGCCAGTGCCAAGCGCGTTGGCTGCATCCACTGCCGCCGAGGAGTTGGAGTTGTATATGCCTTGGTCATCAAGCGAGTTAACCAATGGATAAACGTTAACCCGCAATGGGGTAGTCGCCGATCCATATACCGACTCGAACGGCATAACCAACACCACGGAGTCGAGCTGTGGATTGGGTGCAGTGCCAGCCACTAGCGAAGGAAGGGTATCGCCGGGTAGGGTGGAAAGCTTCAGGTTGAAGTACCCATTGGCAGTGGTAGTGCCCAAGGCATTATCACGCACGCGCCCTATCAGGTAGGAATTGGTTTTCAGCGTTTCCACCGAGTCTTGCAACACCGTAGACGCAGTAACAGGAAAATCCTCGTATTCGGTGCTACTAGTGCCGGGGCCCGGCAAATCTACGCCTAAGTCACTAGCATCTTCGCAGCCAGTAGCTGCGAAGAGTAGTGTAGAAAACAGAGAAGCCGAAGCAAGTCGGCGGGCGCTAATTGGCCAATTCATTATAGAGCGCGTAGTAAGAAGTCAGTAGGTTTTCGTCGGCACCTACTTGCCCGAGTTGCTTGCTGCGCGAGTACTCCGTGAACAGCACGTTGAGGTTGTCGCTGAAGTCTTCGTCTGATTTCATCACCGCGTCGGCATATTCCATACCTACTTTGATGAAACCACCGAAGTCAGCCGTCTTCAAGCAGGCGAGCATATCGTCATCGATATCCAGCATTTTGGCCTTTTCGATGATGTCGCCCTGGAATTTGAAGTCAAACTCGTTGTTGTAGATGGTGAACACCGATTTGGCGTCCTTGAAAATCGGATCCTTCTTATAGGTCGTTTTCAAGTACATCGGAATCAGGCCCGTCATCCAGTCGTTGCAGTGCACGACGTCGGGAGCCCAGCCTAATTTCTTCACGGTCTCGAGGACACCTTTGCAGAAGAAGATGGCGCGCTCGTCGTTGTCGGCATGAAACTTATCGTTCTTGTCAACGAGGACCGACTTGCGGTGGAAGTAATCTTCATTGTCGATGAAGTATACTTGCAGCTTGGCATTGGGAATGGATGCCACTTTGATGATGAGGGGCTTTTCGTCTTCACCAACAGCGATGTTGATACCAGACAAACGGACAACCTCATGCAGGCGATTCTTGCGTTCGTTGATGATGCCGAAGCGAGGAACGAAAATTCGAATTTCCATTCCCATTTCCTGCATGCCCTGCGGTAGTCGCCGCAAAAACTCCGCTACTTTGGTGGTTTGCAAGAACGGATCAATTTCCGTAGCCGCGTAGAGGATTCTCAACTTAGAGGAGGACATAGTGGTCGGAAAAGGGGGGTTAGGAAAAGGCAATGCGTTGGGGTGCACAAAATTAAACAAATTTGGGCGAAAATTCAACCAAACTCGCTTGGAACCCCTCCAAGCAGGCTCAATACCCTCTATGGAGATACTGCACACGGCCGCTTCGTTGCAAGCACATGCCGAAAGTTGTCGCCGCGCTGGCCAACGCATTGCCTTGGTACCAACAATGGGCGCTTTACATGAAGGCCACTTACAACTAGTGCGTGCCGCCGCCGCCGCTTGTGACGTAGTGATAGTCAGCATCTTCGTGAATCCCACGCAGTTCAATAACGCCGAAGATTTTCGTCTCTATCCTCGGTTACCCGAAGAGGATACTGCTCTGCTTGCTCCAGCTGGTTGTACAGCGCTTTTCCTGCCTTCAGTAGAAGAAATGTATCCGCAGCCAGCCGTACTCCGCTTCGATTTTGGGGCCCTAGAACGTGTGATGGAAGGGGCTCACCGACCCGGTCATTTCAATGGAGTAGCCACGATAGTGAGTAAATTATTCCACTTAAGCCGACCGCACCAAGCTTATTTTGGCCAGAAAGATTGGCAGCAAGTGGCTATCATTCGCCAACTGGTAGCAGACTTGTCGTTTGATATCAAACTGGTGTCATTTCCGACGGTGCGAGAGTCTGACGGGCTGGCTATGTCGTCGCGCAACCGTCGGCTTTCAACAGAGGCACGTGCGGTAGCGCCCCGCTTACACCAAGCCCTTGAACTAGCAGCCCGGCTGGTGCAAGCGAGACAAGTTCCACCTTCCGCGGTGCAAGAAGCGGCAACTGCTTACATCCAAGCCGAGCCCTTGTTTCGGCTGGAATACTTCGAGGTGGTCGATGCGCACACTTTGCAGCCTCTAGTTGAATGGCAACCAGGGCAGCAAGTAGCGTTGTGTCTGGCCGCTTTCCTAGGCGACGTGCGGCTGATCGACAACTTGGTGATTTCATCGGGCAATAAGGCACCCGAATAATAACGAGGCGCAGCACTTAATGGCTTCTGTTGGGATACGCGCGTATAGGGCGCGCTACTTCGTTTGTATTTGCTGCTGTTTATCTACTGCGTTCAACGAAGTAGCTGTTTGTATCTTTGCAGTCTTGTACCACCCTGCCTTATCTAAATGCATATCGAGGTTCTAAAGTCTAAAATTCACCGCGCCAAAGTCACGCAGGCAGAGCTGCATTACGTAGGTAGCATCACCATCGACGAGGACTTGCTCGACGCAGCCAACATGGTTGAAAACGAGAAAGTAACCGTTGTAAACGTAAACAACGGGGAGCGTTTTGAAACCTATACTATTCGTGGAGAACGGGGCTCGGGCATGATCTGCCTGAACGGTCCGGCGGCCCGGCGCGTAGCTGTTGGCGACATCGTAATTATCTTTTCCTACGCTCTAATTGACTTTGCAGAAGCGCGTGCCCACCAGCCTACACTAGTATTCCCTGACCAGCACAATCGGCTAGTTTAGTCAGTATAGGTGTTTTCTTTTAAATCGCTGGTTGTATATTGCATACTTGCGAGAAAAAATTGTACTCCAACTGTCAATTGACAACTGACGTCCATCGCTTGTGAAGCAACTTCTGAATTTCTTGAAGTACACCCTGCTGCTGGCAGTATCAGGGCTGTTGATGTGGTATGCGATACGCGGCCAAGACTTAGCTCGAATTGGACAGTACGTGCGCGGTGCTAATTATTGGTGGCTAACCGTCACGATGATACTTTCAGCGCTAGGATACTTCAGCCGGGCTTACCGGTGGAAGATGCAGCTCGACCCCACCGTCACGGGCCCAAGGCCATCCTACTGGAACGTGTACCACGCCATGATGGTGGGCTATTTGGCCAATATGGTATTGCCAGGCCGGGTAGGGGAAGTAGTTCGCTGTACATTGCTGCAGCGTACCAGCAAAATCCCGGTGCAGGTATCGTTGGGTACTGTTATCACCGAGCGAATCATCGACGTGCTGGTACTGCTTGCCTTACTTAGTGCCGTGTTGCTGCTCGACTTCAAGACATTCTGGAATTTCGCCGACGAGTACTTGTTACAAGGCAAAGCCGACGCCCTGGCCCGCAACCGCAATGCCCTGGTAGCAGCTGGCTTTGTGGCCTTGGCGGCCCTAGTTCTTGCCGCGTATTTGTTGTGGCGCAATATGGCCCAACTGCGTCAGAATGCAGTGTTCAACAAGCTGGTAACCTTCGTGCAGGGCTTGTTGGCTGGTGTATTCAGCATAGTGAAGCTAGAGAATAAAGGCGGCTTCTTGCTGCACACGTTCTTTACATGGCTGGTGTATTATCTCATGGATTACCTGGCGTTTTTCGCCTTCCCAGAAACGTACAACCTCGACATGCGTGCGGGCCTCGCGGTTCTCACTTTCGGGGCCTTTGGTATGGCCGCTCCTGTGCAAGGTGGTATTGGGGTATTTCACTTGTTGGTGCAGAGCACCTTGCTTGTTTATGGTATCAGCCGCGAAGGGGGCATCGCCTACGCCCTCGTTGTACACGGCGCCCAAACCATGCTAGTAGTGCTTATGGGTGGGGTGAGTTTCTTGGTCAGCATGGCAAATACAGGCCGCGTACTGAGCCCCTTAGCTGTTTCTGTTCCGGCTGATGCAGTGGAGTAAAGACAAAATAATGAGCCGAACGGCGCTGGCAGCTACGGTGGCTGCTTGGAAAGCCGAAGGCCGCAAGGTCGTGTTTACCAACGGGTGCTTCGACCTGTTGCACCTAGGCCATGTCGATTACCTGGAAAAAGCCCGCCACCTCGGCGATGCGCTAGTGGTGGGCGTAAATACTGACGCTTCGGTAAGCTGTATAAAGCCCGGCCGGCCACTTCAAGACGAAGTGTCACGAACCCGCATACTGGCCTCTCTTTTGTTTGTTGATGCGGTAGTACTCTTCGACGAGCCGACGCCACTAGCGCTGATTGAGGAGACGCTGCCCGACATTTTGGTGAAGGGCGACGACTATGCAATCAGCGGAATTGTAGGCCACGAATTAGTGTTACAAAACGGTGGGCAAGTCCTGACCGTACCACTCGTGGCCGGCTACAGTACGACGCGCATAGTCGAGCGTATTTTAAAAGGCTCTTAGTTGTTGCTTTCTGGTTGCTAGTTGTTGAGCTACAGTTCAGCAACACCAGAACAGCAACTAGCAGCCAGAAACCAAAACTAGAGACTTCCATGTACTACAATTCGGGTCCCATTTACTTTATCGTCATTCTGGCGATGCTGGCTAGTTGGTTTATCCAATGGCGCTTGCGCAGCAAAATGACCAAGTACTCTCAGATTGGCTTGCGCTCCAACCTTTCGGGCAGGCAGATTGCTGAGCTGATGCTAGCCGATCATGGCATTACCGATGTGCGGGTTATCAGCACAGAAGGCCGCCTCACCGACCACTACAATCCGGCCGACAAGACCGTGAACTTAAGTGAGGAGGTGTATGACGCACGGAGCGCTTCGGCCGCGGCTATAGCTGCTCACGAATGTGGCCACGCTGTGCAGCACGCTACTGCGTATGGTGCGTTGCAATTCCGTTCGGCTATGGTGCCTGCTTTAAGCGGGGTATCGCGCTTTATGCCCTTCATTCTGCTGGCGGGTGTACTTATGATCAAGACTACACTTATTCCGCTAGGAGTAGGTATCGTGTTGTTCGCTCTCACTACCCTCTTCGCTTTCGTGACGCTTCCTGTCGAGTTCGACGCTTCTAACCGAGCGCTGGCATGGATTGACCGACGCGGCATTGTAACGCCACAAGAGCACGCAATGGCAAAAGATGCTCTTCGGTGGGCCGCCATGACCTACGTGGTTGCTGCTATCAGTTCTTTGGCTACGTTGCTGTACTACGTTAGCATCTTTATGAGCGGCCGCGACCGTCGCTAATTTCAGCTTAGTAAGTGCCTAACTAGGTGCTTATAGACCCTTCCCGCAAGGCCGCTGCTTCAGTAATGAGGTGGCGGCCTTTTTTTGCGCCTTAGAGCTTAGCTTGATTAGGCTGTTCTCATTTTGCTGTTGAAGAATCGGGGCCAATACCACGGCACTATACTTAAGCAATTTAGGTTTTAGCGTGTAGTGTCAAACGCTGTGTTGCTAGTTGCTGTGTTCTTGTTCTCTCTTCAACTGATGCCTTCATGCAAGCGGTGTGGGCCGGAGAAAAAAATTATGGCTGGCAACTACTTGTGATGTATGCAGCGTAAATTCGTGTCAAAACTCTCACGGTTTTCTTTCATTTCACGCCATTCGGCTATCCCCATCCCATGCTGACCACCACCCAATCCTCTATTTTCCAGCTCACCGAAGAGCAACTAGCTGTGCAAGCCGCCGCCCGCGACTTTGCGCAGTCTGAACTTTGGGCCGGCGTTATTGAGCGCGACGAACACCAGAAATTTCCAGCCGAGCAAATCAAGAAGATGGGCGAGCTGGGCTTTATGGGCATGATGGTGAGCCCGGAGTACGGTGGCGGTGGTATGGACACGATGAGCTATGTACTGGCCATGGAGGAAATCTCCAAGGTAGATGCTTCTTGCTCCGTTATCATGTCGGTGAACAACTCGCTGGTGTGCTGGGGCTTAGAGAAGTACGGCACCGAGGAGCAGAAGCAAAAGTATCTGCCGCGTTTGTGCAGCGGTGAAATCATCGGGGCATTTGCTCTTTCCGAGCCTGAAGCTGGGTCGGATGCTACCAGCCAGCGCACTACTGCCGAAGACAAAGGCGACTATTATCTGCTGAACGGCACCAAAAACTGGATTACCAACGGCACTACTGCCTCGGTGTATCTGGTGGTTGCGCAAACCAATCCTGAGCTAAAGCACCGCGGTATCAACGTGCTTATCGTAGAGAAGGGCATGGAAGGCTTCCAGACCGGTCCGAAAGAAAACAAGCTTGGCATTCGTGGTTCTGACACTTGCTCGTTGATGTTTACGGACGTGAAAGTGCCCAAAGAGAACCGCATCGGCGACGACGGCTTCGGTTTCAAATTCGCTATGCAGGTGCTAGCCGGCGGTCGAATCGGTATTGCGGCGCAGGCATTGGGCATTGCTTCGGGTGCCTACGAACTGTCGGTGAAGTATGCCAAAGAGCGCAAAGCGTTTGGGGTGCCTATCTCACAGCACCAAGCCATTCAATTCAAACTAGCAGACATGGCGACTAATATTGATGCCGCTCGTCTGCTGTGCTTGCAGGCCGCTCATGATAAGGATATGCACCAGGATTACGCCAAATCTGGGGCTATGGCGAAGCTGTTTGCGTCCAAAGTTGCCATGGATACTACGGTTGAGGCAGTGCAGGTACACGGGGGCTACGGATTCGTGAAAGAGTACCACGTAGAGCGTATGATGCGCGACGCCAAAATCACTCAGATTTACGAGGGAACTTCTGAAATTCAGAAAATTGTAATCTCGCGGGAAATATTAAAATAACCGCAGATAGTTTAAAAATGAGATTTGTTGCACAAAACCCAGCTAATATTTAGCTGGGTTTTCGTTTTTGTGAATTTTTATATCTTATTTTGCATTACATTAGCCCAGCTGACAGGGGAACTAGGATAATCATAGACCACAACCACCCATAAAAGATGGAAGATTATAATAAAGTGATTGAATCGCTTGGTGTGCGCTACATCAAAGCGAAGAACTTGGTGTTGCAACAGCCCTTCACGGTGCGCAACAACTATGACGTCGGCAACAACTTGATTTTGTTGCATAAGGGACGTATCACCTTTGGTGAAGAGGAGCAGGTAGTTGAAGAAGGCGAAATGCTATTCATCCCCGGTGGCCGCGCTACCAAAGTTAATTATGGAGAGTCGTCTGGTAAGGTCATTACCAACGACGATATGATCAGTAACAAAGACAAGTTTTTCCACTCCAACACCGATCTGGATCTGATTGGTGATGCAGAGGAAAGCCACTCGTTCGTGAGTTTCGAGGCGAAGGTATTTGACTCGGTTAACTTCTTCTCTTCGCTGGATGTACCAGCTTTCTTGATTTCCAATAACTCTAAGCTGGCCAACCTCATCATCAAGGTGGTGGAAGAAAGCCTGCAGGAGTTGCCTGGCCGGGAGCGGCTGATTACGATTTACACCGAGAATATCGTGGTGGAAATCGTGCGCTACATCCTCAAGAACAAGATGTTTGTGGAGCAGTTGGCTACCAACAGCACTTACTTCAAGGACCCACGCCTGATCGATCTGTTCAACTACATCAAGGAGAACATCGGTGGCGACCTGTCCAACAAAGTACTCAGCAACGTAGCCAACGTGAGCGAGGACTATGTAGGCCAGTACTTCAAGATGCTGACTGGTATCAACCCCCAGGACTACATCGAATACCAGCGTATGGAGCGGGCCGTATTCTTGTTGCGTACCACCAAGAAAAGCATCCGCGACATCGGGAAGGAAGTGGGCTACAAAGACACGGCTTACTTCTGCCGCCGCTTCAAGATGATGTTCGGTATTCCAGCTGGCAAAATGCGTCGTCGGGAATCAGCCATGAACATCTAATGCCGCACAATTACCAGCGCGTATTGTAGTGGATTAGAGTATAGAAAAGCCCCGTGTTGCTTTGGCAGCACGGGGCTTCTATTTAATATCAAGTGCCGTGTACTAAGCAGTAGGCCAAGCTACTTCACAGGTACAGCGCGGTAATCTAAGTGAGCACTTCTGGCGCCAACTGCTGTTTAAACAGCACTGACCGTGTTAAAGCTTTGTACAACCTGCGCTACTTGGCCTAGAAACTCGGGGTCTTTCTCGATCTGATTGCCGATAACAACAATGTCGGCGCCAGCAGTAAGGGCAGCGTGAGCCTTATCTACAGTATTGATGCCACCCCCAACGATGAGAGGCAATTCTACAGCCTGCCGCACTGCCCGAATCATGGCCGGCGAAACAGGATAAGCAGCGCCGCTACCGCCGTCCAAGTATATCAGGCGCAACCCGAGCTGCTCGCCCGCCATGGCCGTGCAGGCCGCAATGGTTGGCTTGTCGTGGGGGAGGGGCGTGGTACCGCTCATATAGCTGGCGGTGGTTTGCCGGCCCGAATCGACGAGCATATAGCCGGTAGGCAGAATCTGGAGGTTGCTTTGGCGCAGAGCTGGTGCCGCAATAACGTGCTGCCCAATCAGAAACTCCGGGTTGCGGCCCGAAATCAACGACAAAAGCAAAATACCATCAGCCTGCGAATCGAGATGGAGGCTATGGCTTGGAAATAGCAGAACAGGTACGGGAGACTGGCTCTTCAATAAACGAATGAGGGCAGCCTGATGAGAACTCATCACCAAGCTGCCGCCCACAAAAAAGTAATCAACTACGTGTTGCGCACTCAGCTCTAGCATCTGTTGACAGCCGGCCTCGTCTAGATTATCGGGGTCGAGGAGTACAGCTAATGCCTTATGACCGAGCTTACGGCGTTTATTTAGAGCATCATAGAGGCTGGTGAGGCGCATTCGCGTCGTCGTCGTGAAAGGTAAAGTCGATGTCCCGGGTTTCCGGCTCCTGATGCGGAGTGGTTGCAAGGTCGGGATTTTTGAACATCGGCATATACTCTCCCACTTTTTTAGCTACCACTGCCATAAGTACTGCCGTGGCCTGCGCTATCAGCATCTTGCCGGTATCCGACTGCAAAAAGGCGCGGAAAGTATCGGCTACAATAGAAGATGCTCCCTCCGATTGATCGGGTCCGTCGTACTGGTACGAGCGGCCTTGGTGCATTGTTGGTAAGGTTCGCGATGCGCTATAATCAAGTGGCCGGAACGGGTCGGAATCGAGGTCGGCGGCTTGGGCGTGGTATACATCGGGGGCAATGTCGGCCCGCTCAGAAGCTGGAGTCTGGAACCCGCGGTCGGCATAGTGGCCGCTACGTGCGCCCAAGTCGTCGTTTATGGCATAATCAACCCCACCTGGAGAGCCTTTGCGCAGAGACCTAGCCGAACGCTGCGTACGAGGGCCACTGCCAAGTTCCCGATCCTGCTTAGGCTTGTACTTCTTATACTTCTTGGGTCCACCAAAAGCTTTCGATATCAGCCAAACGCTGCCTATTACTCCGGCGCCAATAGCTGCGTACTTGCCTATCTGCTGCGTCTTTACTTTGATATCTTCTTTAATGCCGTCGACTTCGCCCATTAAGGCGCGCTCGTATTCAAGCTTCTGGCGCTCCAGAAACTCTTTTTCATCTTCGAATAGAGGGTTGGTTGGTTCGGCCATGTTCAAATAGGTCAATTAAGCTTGGCGTTTGTCGGATTTGTAAATGGTGTTGTTGAGCAGCTTATCGGCCAAGCCCTGGAACAGCTTTTTGTCTACTCCCACTACAAATATGATGAGCAAAACCAGATAAAAAGCAGCTACGATGCCGAAGCCCCAGAAAGGACTATCCAGTGCATCGTTGAGCATCAACGCCACAAACAGGTTCAGGAAGATGAAAAATAGCAGGCCAATAGCCGCTAGCGACACGCCGTGCACAGTACCTACGAAAGCTGATTTCACCTTTTCCTGAGTTTCCAGGCGTACCAAATCGATACGGGTGTCGAGGTAGCCTTTCAAGTTACCGATGATGTTTTCGGTACGGGGCGTTTTAGTTGAGTCGTCTTCGTCGTTGAAAAGGCTCATATGAAGGAGAAGATTTGCGGAAAATCATGTTACCAAAGCAGGCTCTGGAAACGCTGGTTGAAACCAAGTTTTCAGATAGCACATTCATACGGGAAAGGCGGCTTCTTGTCTGAATTCTGCCGTACTTTTACCTACTAGCATTGTCCCTTGAGTCAGAATCATTACCATGTACTCGGAGTGCCGGCTACCGCTACTCCTGTTGATATAAAGCTGGCCTACAAGAGGTTAGCGGTGCAGTTGCACCCAGATAAGCACGGCGGTAACCCTATATATGAGGAGCGATTTAAGGCCGTAGCCGTAGCCTATCGAGTTCTGAATGATCCGGCTCGTCGGGCAGCCTACGATCAGCAACTACGGCAAGCAGAACAGCGGCTAGCCGAAGCACAGCGCCAACAAGAGTACCGGGTACAAGGCCAGCGGGTATATGGCGTGCCGATGCCGCCTCCAGCCCCTTTGCGTACGCGCCGGCCCGCCGGGTCGGCAGAGCGGCACTATCGTTCTATCCCTAAGCAGCGCAAGTTTACGCGGCGCGATTATATCCTTACGTTCAGTTTGCTAGCAGGCTTGCTGTTCTTTGTGATGATCGTGAAGTTGACCATGGACCATGTAACGGCCGTGAGCAATTACGAAGATGGCCTTGCAGCCTACGGACAGCGGAAATGGGAAACGGCCAATGCCTACTTCACGGAGGCCCTTCATTTCAAACCTACCTATAGAGAAGCTCTGAAACGGCGCGCCGAGATTCAGCATCTTATCAACAGAAACTACCGCGAAGCAGGCAACGATTATGCTGCTGCCTTGCGCGAAACCAAGGAACCTGCGGAGCGTGCTACGTTGCTGTACCGCTTGGCGCAGTGCCAAGTGCAACTCGGGCAGATAGCCAGTGCCGAACACAACTTGACGAATGCGCTGGCGCTGGATTCAACCCAAAGTGGCGCCTGGCTAGCACGAGGCGAAGTGCGGCTGTTCGAGCAACGCCGCTTTCCCGGCGCCATCCACGACTTTACGGCAGGCCTACGCCACCGCTCCATTGTAGGCCGGCCCCTGCCTACGAAGTATCTCACGTATCGGGGGTTGGCCTATTTCAAGCTGCAAGATCTAACCCAAGCCCGGCAAGACTATCGGCGCGTACTGGAAGCCAACCCTCGCAATGGGCAAGTACATTTTTTACTAGGCCGAGTAGCTCAACAGGAAGGGAATGCGCCTGCTGCCTGTGAGTTTTTTCGTCGGGCAGTGCTGCTTGGTTATATATACGCCGATGAAGCCCGCCAGCAGAATTGCCCCTAAGTGGTTAGTCTGTTGAGTTAGAAATTCGCTATTATAGGCATACAAAAAAAGCGCCTTCCCCGCAGGAAGGCGCTTTTCGTATGATGTAAGTTCAAGGCTGTGCCTTACTAGTTAGCCTGCCGATTAGCAACTGCAACTAGGGCATTAACACCTTGTCGATAACGTGAATCACGCCGTTGCTTTGGATTACGTCGTAGGTGGAGATAGTAGAGACACCGCCTTTCTCGTCGACGAGTACTACGTTTTTCGGGCCGTTCATCATGGCCTTCAATGTGCCGCCGCTTACCGTCTTCAGCGAGGCGGTGCCTTTGCCAGCTTTGATGGCCGACATAATCTTGTCGGCGGTCATGTTGCCGGCTACCACGTGGTAGGTCAGAATCTTGGTGAGCGTTGCCTTATTCTCGGGCTTCACGAGGATTTCAACAGTACCGGCTGGCAGCGCGTTGAAAGCGGCGTTGGTAGGAGCGAAAACCGTGAAAGGGCCTTTGCCTTGCAGCGTCTCTACGAGGCCGGCTGCCTTCACCGCAGACACCAGCGTAGTATGGTCAGCCGAGTTAACAGCGTTTTCCACAATATTCTTATTCGGGTACATGGCTTGACCGCCAACCGATACGGTGCCGGGCGTCATGGTAGCTTGAGCAGAGGCCGAAGTAGCAGTAACAGTTCCCAATAGAGCCACTAAGGCAAAGGAGAGCAGGTTTTTTTTCATGATGAAGGAAGAGGAGGAGGTGTAGTGAAGTTATTTGAGGGCATCTACGCCTGAGCTCTTCTTCTTGGATTTATTGCACCCTAAAAATATTTTATGCGAGCTATCTAATTAGTGGCTTTCCTTCGGTGCTTTATAACTGTCGAGTTTGGTTTCGACTTCTGGACTTCAGGATCTTAGCATCTGAAAACTAGAATAGCTGCAGCACTGAAAATAAATGTGCACTCGGTTGCTTTGCCAAGCAAAACGCCCGGCCTGCAACGAGCAGACCGGGCGTTTGTCAAGATGAAAATACTAGGGGCTAGTTCAGCCACACAGTGAGCAGCACCTCAAAACGGTGCGGTGCAAAAGCGTTGTAAAAAGGAGCTTCACCCTGGAATCCTAATACGTGAACCAAGGCGATACCCTCGGTACGCGAATCAACTACCCGAACAGGGTAGAGGCGGTCCTTTTCGGGCCAGTCACCTACGTGATTGAAAGGGCGCTGGCTGTCGTCTACGCAACGAGCGTAATCAACAAAGGGGGCGTGCCGAGTGGCTTCGGCAAAGGTCAGGTTATCTACTTCGTATGCCATAAGCTCTTTTACAAAAAGCGACAAGATTTGATTCAGAAGGAAGCCAGAAAACAGCGGGTTATCTGCGGGTAGCAGGTAGCCGACGGGTAATATAGTAAGTTTGATCTTCTAGTACTGCGTCGGCACTAGTATTAATTTACTGTTGCGTCGTCGTACGACCTCCGAGTTTAAAGCTTGAACTGGAAGCTAAACTTCACACCAAAATTCCTGGCGCCCGGCGAGTCGCGGTACGTGAGACGATGTATAAAATCTACGCGAACCACCCGGAATATGTTCTCGACACCGTAGCCCACCTCGGCGTAGGGCAGGCGGCCTAGCGGTTGAAAGCGTGGCAAAGGCTGCCCATTATTTGGGTCTATTTCCGGAATAATTTCGTTGTTGGCTTGGTCAACGCTGCCATATAGTACGTTGCCCGTAGCCACTAAGCGCCAGTTCAGCTTCTTGATAGCGGGTATCGAATTCAACAAGAAGCCCTCGAAGTAATGATCGAAGCGCAGTCCTACGTATCGGTCGCTGACAAATTCGAAGTAGCGCATCAAGTTATAAGCGCCAGCGTTGTAGAACGGCGACTGGTTGCCCAGGTGCGCCTTGAGCATGGGGTAGGGGATAGTACTCGGTACGTAGCCCGCATCGAGCGTATATTCGGTGCGGCCCAGCTGGCCGAGCCGTACACTCTGTGCTACAATCAGGTTGATCTTGTGATAGCTAAAGTCGCCGCCCAGAAAGTTTTTAAGCCCAAGCGTGTAGCGCACCGTGAAGACGGGTAGCTTCTTGAGCCCGATAGGGGAGCGGTAGTTTTGAGTTTGGCTTTGTACCAGCACCTCGTCGGGCGCGTAGCGCGATTCCACTACCACCTCCGACGCATTGAAATTGTCTTCGGTAGGGGCGCCCGGCTCGGGCTCGTCGGTGTAGTAGGCAAAGCGGTAGAGCGGCCGAAACTGCTGCCTACGTAACGTGACCTTCTGCGTGAAACCCCGGAACAAGTCGGTCTGAAACGACATCGAGGACAAGTCGCGCAGCAGAGGCCGACCGTTGGTGATGTTGCCTAAGCGGGCTGAGGCTTCAAAAAGCGGGTTCTCCAGTGCGTAGTCGTTATCGAGCAGTGCTACCTGATCTATGTCGTGGCGATGCTCGAAGCCAATAGTGGTCCAAGTGCGGCGGTCGAGGATGCGGTTTACGCGCAGGCCGTACTTGAGGCGCGCATCGCGCAGGCCGTACGCCAAATACGTGCGAGCAGCCCAGGTGCGGCTGATATCGGGCGTAGTCCGAAAGCCAATGCGCGGCCGTAGCCCCTCAATGTTGTTGTAGCCGATGGCGGCTGGCACGGGACCGACGTCGATTTTACCTACCCGATAATACCCACTCACCACCACGGTGGCTACTTCCAAAAAAGAGCGCACCGACGGTAGCTTGCGCACCGAGTCGAGCACCATCATGGTTTTCTGCTCCTGCACGGAAAGTGAGTCGGGCCGATTCTTATCAAAGTAGTCGGCTTCGCCTTTGAAGGCATCGGCCGCCGTTTCCATGGGCACGTCGTAGAATTCGAGCGGGTGGTATTTGCCGGGCTCGAAGTTGGAATTGACGGTTGTGAAGCGGGCCATAAAGCCTGTGCTCTTACTCGTTGGACGGATGCCAATCACTACGCGGGTGCGCAATGGCAGCCACGGCCCGGCCG
The DNA here is from genome assembly GCF_029433095.1 of Hymenobacter sp. YC55. GTDB lineage: Bacteria > Bacteroidota > Bacteroidia > Cytophagales > Hymenobacteraceae > Hymenobacter. The sequence goes on along the minus strand of NZ_JARNTX010000002.1, from coordinate 31,117 downwards.
CGGTAGGCGTTAGTTCCTGCCACACTTTCACCTGATCCACGAAGTTGAGGTTGGCGTCGGAACTCACCCGCAAATCGACGCGGCGCAGGGCGTACGACTTGGTGGTTATCCAGATGGTGCCCGTAAAGGCCAGGTCCTGCGAGCGGCGCGGCGTCACGGCGAGCTGATAGCAAAAATCGTCGCCGATGTACACCGAATCTTGCAGCTCGTACTCGTACGTGAACTTCCAGCCGTCGGCAATCGGGGATATAAAGTCTTTGCCTAGCAATTGCTGCCAGTTGGGGTAGAAGTCCCAGTCCTGAAAAGACGACCCCATAATCTGCGACACCACCGAGCCTTCACGCGGCGCAATGCCGCGCATCTGGTTGCGCTTGATTTCCTCGCGCCGCCTGATGGGCCGCTGGTGCGCATAATAGCGCGACAACATTTCGGAAGCGAAAACGGGCACTACGGGCTTGCCGTCGGCCCCGCGCTCCAACCCGATGCTGTCGGCTACGGCGGTCATCTGGCGCAATACTTTGCGGCGGGCTACCTGATCGGGCAAGTTGTTGATGCTGATTTCGGTGCGGTTGTAGCTGTCGAACTCGAAGGCGTCAAGGCGCTGCTTGTCGTTTTGAGGCTTGTGCTGCTGCACCCGGCGCATAATGGCATACGCCGGATTCTCGGTAGGGCGCACCACTACCTCGTTCAAGGAAACAGCCCCGGTTCCAAGTGCGAAGTCGATGGTCTGGGTTGTGGCCTGGCGGTTCAGCGCTTTCTTAATGGGAGTAAAGCCCATAGCGGAAGCCACTACCGTATCGGCAGGGGCAGTGTTGAGCTGGTAACGACCTTCGGCGTCGGCGGTGGCACCCGCCGTGGTGCCCGGCACAAAAATGGACGCAAACGGTACAGGTTTCTGCGTAGCGGCTTCTGTAACCCGCCCCCGAATTAAAAGCTGTTGTGCATAGCTGTGCCCGGCTCCGACTAATAACAGCACCAGAAACAATAGACACCTAGTTCGAAATAGCAAGGCAGCAAGAACGGATAAGCGAGTGAAAATCAATTATAAATAGTCGGGGAGCTGTAATATACAGAATACGAACGGGTGGCGGGTGTAGGTTAGGCTAGAGATGATAATTTACTCGGCGAGTTTAATCTAACTATCTCTGTATGTGTACTCTTCCGACGGACAATGCGTTCATTTTCAGGAGCGAAAGATATTCGCTCGATGCCGGCGAATAGGAAATTTCCTGCTGTCGACGTGGCCTATTTATTGGACTACCACTTCCACCCGGCGGTTGCGGACGCGCTGCTGCGGGTCGCGGTTGTCGGCCACGGGGCGGGTGCTGCCGTAGCCGCGGGCCACCAGCCGAGCCGAGTCGATGCCCTGTTGCACCAAGTAGCGCCGTACCACGCGGGCGCGTTGTTCGGAGAGGCGCAGGTTGAGGACAGGCTCCCCCACATTGTCGGTGTGGCCGGCTATTTCGAGGCGCAGGGTGGGTTGGGCACGTAGCGTGCGGGCCAAGCTGTTCAGAACCGGGCGCGAGGTAGGAAGGAGGCTGGCCGTGCTTTGGGTGAAATATAAGTTAGGCAGCGTTACGGTGGCACCGCGGCTGAGCGTGCGGAAGTCCGGCAAGGGAAGCACTGTGTCCCGCAGAACACGAAGTACTGGTGCAGGTCGACGCGGAGCGGCCCGAACGATAGTGGGTGTTGTAGCACGCCGAGGCAGGGCTGGTTTTGGAATAGCTAGGCGTGGCTGCGCGGCTGCTACTGGCGGAACTACTGCGGCAACAGCAGGCTGAGGTACGGGCAGGTTAGGGTAGAGGTACTGCCGAGGCACCACTACCGGGTTGCGGTCCGAGGCGCTGGGCCGAGTCCAGGAAAACACGGCGCGCGAGTTGCCTTTCACTTGGCGGTAGGTGATGCTAACTCGGTACCAGCGTCCGGCCGTTAGGCGTTGGGCAAAGTCGAGCGGTACTGGAGTCTTATTGAAAAACTCCTTATCGAAGCTCTTCATGCTCAGTACATTGTCGCCAGCAAAGGTGACGTCGTGGGCATCATCAAATTCGGTGTGAAATACATACACTCCAGTTTCAGGCGCCAACACATAGCCCGTCCAGCGCACACTGAAGCCTTGAGCGGGCACGCCCGGCACCGGCGGCTTCTGCTGCCAAGCCACCTGCACGACGGGCTCTATCCTTGTCAGTACGCCCGGGCCTTTATCAACTCCTGCAAAGTAAGTGGCTCGTAGTCCCACGCCTGGCGCCGGCGCTACCATTACTGAGGCCGCCACGGCTTCCTTCACATTATCGGGCGGTTTGATGCGCATGGGCACCGGCTTGGGAGCAAGCGCCCCCGGTACTATACCAATAGAGCCCGACGATTTGGCTGGAGCCAGTGCTACCGGCGGCTTAGTAGTAGGGATAGGCTTTGCTGATGCAGGCAAAGAAGTGTAGAGGTAGCGGGGGGGAATAGCATCTAACTCATCTAAGGAAGGAGTTGACGTCAACTCATTGGTCTTGCTGGGCAATTGCCATGCTAGCAGTGCCCGGCTGTCCCACCTAACTTGGTAGTATTCCACCCGCAGCGAATAGTAGCGGCCCGCTATAAGTGTCTTGCGAACTGTGTACCGCGTGACTCGCTGGTCCACCCAAGAGTCTAGTACTTTGCGGCCTCCTATCCACACGCGCATGCCGTCATCGGTAGCCATGTTGAACGTGTAGACGCCCGTCACGGGAGCATACACATAGCCCGTCCAGCGGACCGAAAAAAACTCGCCTGGCACGCCCGGCACCGGCGACACAAAGTGGCTGCCGTCGGAGCCAATGGTCCAGTTGAAATCTATGGTTTTGTCGGTGCGGGTCAGGGCTAGCTTCTCGAAGTTTGTGCCGTCGTAGTACTGGCCTCGTAGGCCGCTACCGACAGTCGTTGGCTGCTGAGCAACTGCTAAGCCTGTCAGTAGCACCAGATACGTTGTGCAAAATTGGCGAAGCAAGGCCAGCATTCTCATAGCAGCATACCCCAAGGCATTACTTGATTGTTCCTCTGATTGGGCATGAGCAAGATGAACGAAAATGCTGGCTAGGTCAATTTTATTCAACCAACAACTGCTTTAGTCCCATGAGTTGCTTTATGGCATCTGCCTCAGGCATGCAGGATGGAAACTTTGGTCCAGCTTGTTGAAATAGGGGCTTGCGGTAGAATGCAATAGCGGCGGATTGAATTTCGAATTTTCCTGCTGTATCTTTGTAGAGTTACTTATCCAGAAAGACTGAGGGATTGGGCCCTACGACGTCTTGGCAACCTGAATAAAACAAGGTGCCAACTCCCATTTCGTCCTACTTCTGCGGCGGAAGAAGATAAGTACGGAACCTGCACCCGCAGTTTTCTCTTTCTGGATGAGCTGGTTCAACAACGGCATTCTGTAAAGAGAAACATATGAAAACCCACTGTCCCGACTCCCCGCTTTACGACATTCTGCAGCGGCGCATCTTGGTGCTCGATGGCGCCATGGGCACCATGATTCAGCGGCACCCGCTGGAAGAGGCAGATTTTCGGGGTACTCGCTTTGCCGACCACCCCAAGCCGTTGCGGGGCAACAACGACCTGCTCAGCCTCACCCGGCCCGACATCATTAAAGGCATTCACGCCGAGTATTTTGCCGCCGGGGCCGACATGGTGGAAACCAACACGTTTAGTGGCACCACCATTGCGCAGGCTGACTATGGGCTCGAGGACATTGTATATGAATTGAATTACGAGTCGGCGCGCCTAGCCAAGGAAGCCGCCGACGAGTTTACGGCGCAGAATCCGGGCAAGCCCCGCTTCGTTGCTGGCGCTGTGGGGCCTACTAACCGTACCGCCTCCCTCTCGCCCGACGTGAACCGGCCGGGCTTCCGGGCCGTGACGTTCGACGAGCTGGCTACCGCCTACCACGAGCAGGTGCGCGGCCTCATTGATGGTGGCTCTGATGCGCTGCTCATCGAAACTATCTTCGATACGCTTAATGCTAAAGCGGCTTTGTACGCCGTACAGAAGTTCTTCGACGAAGGCGGCCGCGTGGTGCCCGTTATGATTTCGGGCACGATTACCGATGCTTCTGGCCGCACCTTGTCGGGGCAGACGGTAGAAGCTTTCTGGAACTCCATTCGCCACTTGCCGCTACTGAGTGTGGGTCTGAACTGTGCCCTCGGTGCCGACCAACTCAAGGTGTACGTGAAGGAGCTCAGCCGCATTGCTGACGTGCATATTTCGGCTTATCCCAACGCCGGTCTTCCCAATGCCTTCGGCGGCTACGACGAGTCGGCGCAGGAGTTTGCGGGTGTGGTAGAAGGCTACCTCTCCGACCGCCTAGTGACGGTGGTGGGCGGCTGCTGTGGTACCACACCGCAGCACATTGCCGAACTGGCTAAGTTGGCCGATAAGTACGAGCCGCGCCCCTTGCCGGAGATAGTACCTGCCACACGCTTAAGTGGCCTGGAGCCTTTCGGTATCACCGAGGAAAGCCTGTTTGTGAACGTAGGTGAGCGGTGCAACGTGACGGGTAGCCGCGCATTTGCCCGCCTTATCCGCACGGGCGCCTATGAGCAAGCCCTGCAAGTGGCTCGCGACCAAGTGGAAGGCGGCGCCCAAATCATCGACGTGAACATGGACGAAGGCATGCTTGACTCCGAGCAAGCCATGACTACGTTCCTGAACCTGATTGCCTCGGAGCCTGATATTTCGCGGGTGCCCATCATGATTGACTCCTCGAAATGGAGCGTGCTTGAAGCCGGCCTGAAGTGCGTACAGGGCAAGAGCATCGTTAACTCCGTTTCGCTGAAAGAAGGCGAAGAGGTGTTCAAGGAGCGTGCCCGCACGGTCCGCCAGTACGGCGCGGCCATGGTGGTTATGGCCTTCGATGAGAACGGCCAGGCCGACTCCTACGAGAAGCGCATCGAAATCTGTAAGCGCAGCTACGACATTCTGGTCAACGAAGTCGGCTTCCCGGCCGAAGACATCATCTTCGACCCCAACATCCTGACCGTGGGCACTGGTATGGAAGAACACCGCAACTACGCGCTGGACTTCATTGAATCGGTTCGTTGGATCAAAGCCAATCTGCCCGGCGCCCTTACCAGTGGCGGCGTCTCCAACATTAGCTTCTCGTACCGCGGCAACGACGTGGTGCGCGAGGCTATGCACTCATCGTTCCTCTTCCACGCCATTAAAGCTGGCCTGGATATGGGCATCGTGAACCCGAGCCAACTGGCTGTGTACGACGAAGTGCCGAAGGACTTGCTGGAACTGGTAGAAGACGTGCTGCTCAACCGCCGCCCCGATGCCACCGAGCGCCTTGTCGACTTCGCCGAAACAGTGAAGCAGAAAGACAAAGTGGAAGTGGTAGCCGATGCGTGGCGCAGCTTACCAGTGCAAGAGCGCCTGCAACACGCCCTGGTGCGCGGCATCACCGAGTTTATCGACCAAGATACCGAAGAAGTACGCCAGCAAGTAGGCCGCCCGCTCGAAGTAATCGAAGGCCCGTTGATGTCGGGTATGAACGTGGTAGGTGATTTGTTCGGCGCCGGCAAGATGTTCCTGCCACAGGTGGTAAAATCGGCACGGGTGATGAAGAAGGCCGTGGCCTATCTGGAACCCTATCTGCTGGCCGACAAGCAAGGCTCGGAGCGCCAAACGGCGGGTAAGATCTTGCTGGCCACCGTGAAAGGCGACGTACACGACATCGGCAAAAACATTGTGGGCGTCGTACTGGCCTGCAACAATTTCGACATTGTGGACTTGGGCGTGATGGTGCCGCTGGAGCGGATTCTGGACGAAGCCGTAAAGCAGGAAGTCGATGTTATCGGGCTGAGCGGCCTGATTACCCCGAGCCTCGACGAGATGGTGTACGTGGCGCAGGAAATGGAGCGGCGTGGCCTGAAGCTGCCGCTGCTCATTGGCGGTGCTACTACTTCGCGCCTGCATGCTGCCGTAAAGGTGGCACCCAACTATTCGGGGCCGATGGTGCACGTAAACGATGCGTCGCGCAGTGTGGGCGTAGCGGCTGGGCTGTTGGGTTCTGGCAAAGACGAGTACGCTCGCACCGTGCGCGACGAGTACCGCCAGCTGCGGGAAGACTACGCCGGCCGCCAGCGTGATAAGAGCTACCTCAGCATCGAGGCGGCCCGCGAAAATGGCTTCAAAGCCGATTGGGAAACCACGCCTATCGTGAAGCCAACCTTCCTTGGTACTCGCACCCTAGAAGACTACGACCTAGCCGAGCTGGCTACCTATATCGACTGGACGCCTTTCTTCCAGACCTGGGAGCTGAAAGGCCGCTACCCACGCATCCTTACAGACGAGAACGTAGGTGAAGCCGCCACGCAACTCTTCAACGATGCGCAAGCCATGCTTAAGCGCATCATCGACGAGAAGCTGCTCACTGCGCGCGCCGTAGTCGGTTTCTGGCCCGCCAACACCGTGGATTACGACACCGTGCGGGTGTTCAAGGATGACAGCCGAACCGAAGTAACCACTGAGTTCTTCACGCTGCGTCAGCAGAGCGAGAAAGCCGCGGGAGTTCCAAACCTAGCTTTCTCCGACTTTGTGGCGCCGCTGGAAACCGGCCGGGCCGATTATATCGGCGGCTTTGCCGTGACGGCGGGCATCGGTATCGAGAAGCACCTCGAGAAGTTCGAAGCCGAGCACGACGACTACTCTAGCATCATGATGAAAGCTCTGGCCGACCGTTTGGCCGAGGCTTTTGCCGAGCGCCTACACCAGCGCGTGCGGGAAGAGTTCTGGGGCTACGATCCGGCCGAGAATCTTTCCAACGAAGACCTGATTCAGGAGAAGTACAAAGGAGTGCGCCCGGCGCCCGGTTACCCCGGCTGCCCCGACCACACCGAGAAAATCACGCTTTTCCAGTTGCTCGACGCGGAAAATAAAACCGGTATCCGGCTCACCGAAAACCTGGCTATGTATCCGGCCTCGTCGGTTAGCGGCTTGTACTATGCGCACCCCGACTCACGCTACTTCGGCTTGGGCCGGATTGGCGCCGACCAGGTGGCCGATATTGCGCAGCGCAAGAATATGCCGCTGCCGGAGCTAGAGCGTTGGTTGATGCCGAACCTAAATTATGATCCTACGTCGGTGCCCGTAACTGCGCTCTAGGTTTCCTTGCTACCTGCGTCTTCTTTATAAGGAGAAGCAGCAAATCAAAACATTTCATCCTGTGCTTAGCCAGAGCTAAGACATACGTTATACTCGATACCTGCACCATCTAGCCTTTCCCTTCTAGGGGAAGGCTAGAAGCGGGGCCCACTCTATGAAAGTAACCGACCATATTACCCGCGCCAACGGCAAAACCCTGTTTTCTTTCGAGGTGCTGCCGCCGCGCAAGGGCGAAAACATCCAGAACCTATTCAGCAATATCGAGCCGCTGATGGAGTTCAAGCCGCCCTTCATTGACGTGACATACCACCGCGAGGAGTACGTATATCGTCAGCACCCAAATGGCTTTTTGGAGAAAAAAACGGTGCGTAAGCGGCCGGGCACAGTGGGCATATGCGCGGCCATCAAAAACCGCTTCGACGTCGATACGGTGCCTCACCTCATCTGCGGTGGCTTCTCAAAGGAGGAAACCGAAAATGCCCTCATCGACCTGCACTTCCTCGGTATCGATTCGGTGTTGGCTTTACGTGGCGACCCAATTAAGTCGGAAGGTACGTTCAAGCCGCACCCCGACGGGCATGCTTACGCCAGCGACCTTATTGGGCAAGTGAAGTCGCTGAACCATGGCGAGTACTTGGATGAAAAGCAGGACGATACCTGGGCTACCAACTTCTGCATCGGCACAGCTGGCTACCCCGAAAAGCACTTCGAAGCGCCCAACTACGGCGCCGACATCCGTTACCTGCGCCATAAGGTAGACCGGGGCGCTGATTATATTGTGACGCAGATGTTCTTCGACAACGAGCAATTCTTCAAGTTCGAGAAGAGCTGCCGCGACGCCGGTATCACCGTGCCCATTATTCCGGGCCTGAAGCCGCTCACCACCAAAAGTCAGCTCACTATGCTGCCGCGCACGTTCTTCCTGAACCTGCCCGAGCCGCTAGTGGAAGCCATCAGCCAGTGCCGCGACAACGACGCCGCCCGGCAAGTTGGCATCGAGTGGTGCATCAATCAGTCCAAGGAGTTGATGGCTCATGGCGTTCCAAGCCTGCACTATTATAGCATGGGTAAGGCGGAGGCCATTCGGCGGGTAGCGCAAGAGCTATTCTAGTCGCCTAAACAAACTCGAAGCAGCGCGCCAGGTAGCGTGGCGCGGAGAAATTCTTTTAGAGAAGCGAGTATTCAATACGAATCCCCACTCTCTCGTACAAAGAAGCTCTCCGTGCCGCGCTACCTGGCGCGCTGCTTTACTTATACTTCCACTATGTCGACTCTTGACGAGCTGTTTGTGCGCCTGCGGGAAGCCACTACCCCGATTGAAATAGAAACCTTGCAGAGCGGCATCTGGCAACTTTGGCTTACAACTGGCGAGCTTCTCTTAGATAAACATTTAGAGGCCGGTATGCGGGCGTTGTCGGCGGGAAACTACACGCAGGCCATCACCGATTTCACCACTCTCACTGAGCTGAAGCCAGCTTATGCGGAGGGTTGGAACAAGCGCGCCACTGCCTATTACCTACGGGGCGAATACCGCGCTTCCTTGGCTGATATACGCGAGACGCTACGCCGAGAACCCCGCCATTTCGGAGCTTTATCGGGCTGGGCCAGCATGCTGCGCACCCTCGCCGATGACCAAGGCTTGCTGCGAGTGCTAGTAAAACTAGAGCAGCTTTGTCCGCATTGGCCGGGCTTACAAGGGCAACTCCGCGAGTTACGCAACCGATTGAACGAGTCAGGGGAATAATCCACTGGTCTTATATTGTAGGTTGCTATTGTATTTGTATATTTCCTGGCATTCATTCCTATTCGATAAGTCTATGCCTGCACTGTAGTTGCTTGTATGCTCTGTAAACAAGCATATTACGAGCAAAGCAGATAGCTTTTCGTTTCGGAATGATAAAAAATTATTTGTATTTAAACAATAAAAAAATGTCTTTGCAGTATCCGCTGATTCCCCCCATCAGCAGCTGCAGTTGCTTCAGCCCACCCGTTCTATGAAACACTTGTATGCATTATTAATTGGTTGTGCCACGTTGGCATTTGCAGCACCCGCGCAGGCACAACGACAACGCACAACCGAATACGAAAGCGGTATGATAGAGAAAGGCCAGAAAGTAGGTGTGTGGGAATATTATAGCTACACCCGCGACGGCCGCCAAGTACTAGTTCAGCGCTACGATCATACTGCCCAGAAATTAGTGTTCTATCGGCCTATCGAAGACAAGCCCTATGAAGTCGAGATAAAGCCCGGCGAATGGACGCGCACGAATGTGCAGCAGCCACCGCTTTACATTGGGGGTGAAGCTGCATTAGCAGCGTATATGAGTAAGCTCACTTATCCACAGGAAGCACAAAACCGCAACATCCAGGGCCGTGTCCTGATTGAGTTTGCAATCGATACACTAGGCCGCACCTCGAAATACAAAGTACTAAATGGTATTGGTGGCGGCTGCGATGAAGAAGCATTGCGTCTTAGCCAAAGTATCCCACCGCAATGGATTGCACCCCGCTTAGATGGTCGAGCCGTTCCGGTGATGTATCAATTGCCGTTTACCTTCCGGCTGGAGAGAGCTAAGTAGAAGTTACGTTAGTGGTGTAAGCTACAAGGTTCAGGAATGCGCGCAAACAACTGTTGGTGTAGAGCCCAACACTACTACCGCGCACTTTACCTGGCTAGGTTACGTACATTGGAGCCATGAAACTGCTCTCCTTTTTCCAGCCATTGATTGTTACCTGTCTTGGGGCCTTGGCCCTCACCGCCTGCGATTCTACACCACGCGAGCGGCAAGAAATAGTGCGTGAAGAAGCCCGCAAACTCGACACCGCCGCCAACCGGGCTGCGGCCAAGCTACGTGTGGCCGGTCGGCGGGCGGCTCGCTTCGATTCGGCCTCGCGCGCACGTAGTCGTCAGCCTCTCAACGAGAAGGCTACGGCCACATTTACCAACCAGCTTTTGGGGCGTTATGCTGCCATCGAGGAGTTGACGCCTACTACCATTGAGCCTGCTTTTGTACAGTTTATGCAGCAAGTGCGGGCTCGGCATCGGCAGTGGACGCAGCGCGATTGGGATTATGCAACGGTCATTAGCCGCCGCCTCAATGCGCAGTTTCGCGCCATTCGCCTTGACATCAAGGGGCGCGACGAACTGCACATCCGGGCATTGCAAACCGAGTTTACGGCCCTTGAAACCCGCCGCGACGTGAAAGACTTAGGCGAGGCGGTGAAACAACCTTAACGGAATTTGCTTTTGTGTGCCGAGCCCCGCCCTGTGCGGGGCTTCTGCGTTTGAGGGAATTGTGGCTAGATAAAAAGTATGCTAAAACGCGTTGCAAATTTTGGTCGAGGGTTGTTGGCCGGTATTGGGGTGTTCGTGGGCCTTACGGGGCACGCACAAACTCTGCCACCTATTATCTCGGCGGTTGAAACGGTGCCGGCTGTCAATCAGTGGTTAAGCCCCGGCGACCGGCTACAGGTGCGCCTCATGGCCCAGCCGGGCGTCCGGGCTACCTTTCTTAATGGGCAGCGCTTGGTTGAGTTAACCCCGACCCAGGCACAAGGTAAGTCCGGGGTATACCAGGGCACCTACCTCGTGCAGCCCGGCGACACGCTGAACGACCGGCGTATTGAGGTGCAAGTTCTCACACCGGATAGCGTGCTGGAAGTTGGGTTTAGCGGGAATACTGTCCGCTTTCTCAACCCCAACGAACCCCAACTGGCCGTAACCCGCACGGATTTAGCCTACCTAAACTATGGGTTGGGGGAAGATCGGCTGGGTGGCGCCAAGCTTGGTTACCTGGACTCGTTGGTGGTGCTCCACCTTACGGGCCGTGTGGGCGAACTGTACCGCGTGCAACTCGCGGCGGGTCAGCAGGCTTGGGTGCCGCAGAATGTGGTGCGGTTGCTACCGCCCGGAGGTTTCGTGCCCACTTCCCTCACCGGCTCCTGGAGCGTCCAAGGCGATTCGCTGTATGACTATGTGCGGGTGCCGCTCAGCGCAAGACTACCGTATCGTACCCAGCTACTCGAAAATCCGACGCGGCTAGTAGTAGATGTGTTTGGCGCCACTTCCAATACCAACTGGATAACGCAGCGCACGGGTTTGCAAGAGCTAGGAGCGGTGTACTACGAACAGCCGCAGCCCGACGTAGTTCGACTGGTGCTTCCGTTGCGCCACCGCCAAAGCTGGGGCTACCACCTGGGCTACCAGGGCAACACATTGGTGGTGCGAGTAGCGCGCCCACCCGCTAAGCTCCGGTTGCGCAATTTGCTTGTGGCTGTTGATGCAGGACACGGAGGAACCAATGTGGGCGCAGCGGGAGCCAGCGGTGCCCGCGAGAAAGACCTGACACTAGCCATTGCCCAGAAGCTACGCCAGGAATTAGAGCAGGCCGGTGCCCGCGTGGTAATGACCCGAGAAGCAGACGTCAGTGCCGAAATAAGTGACCGGGTAACCCTGCTTCGTCGGCGCCGGCCAGCATTGTTGGTGAGCATCCACGTCAACTCTTCCAGTAACACCACCGTGCAAGGCACCAGTGCTTTCTACCGCTATGTGGCTTTTCGGCCGCTTGCCCAGGCGCTCTATAAGGAGATGCAGGGTACCGGGCTGGCGGGGTGGGGGCTGATAGGCAATTTCAATTTCGGCTTGAACGGGCCCACCGAATACCCCAACGCGTTGGTGGAAACAGCTTTCGTCTCCAACCCAGCCGATGAGCAGCGCCTTACGAATCCGGCTTTTCAGCAGCAAATGGCCCGGGCCATGACACGCGGACTTAAGGAGTTTCTGAAACAGACCAGAGCAAAAGGTCCCCGCGGCTGGTTGCTAAAACAAGCGGCTATCGAAGGGAAATAATGTCCTAAGAAGCTGTAATAGGGGTAGGTACACGAAACGAAGCAAAGCACGGACTTTCAGCTATATTTTTTTAGCAAAAAATAGTTGGACGTTTAAAAGCATCTAGCGTAGAAAGCCGATATCTTCCTCATTCTCAGTTGAAGTTGAGGTTTTTCAAACTGCTTCTGGGAAAGCTGTTCCTACTATCCTCCATCAAAACCACCGCTTCGCATGGCAGAATCTTCTTTACTGGACCGTAGCCGCACCGTGGCTGGCCCTGGGTACAACCGCTGGCTGGTACCGCCCGCCGCTCTGGCTATTCATTTGGCCATTGGACAAGCGTATGCCTTTAGCGTGTTCAAGAAACCACTTGGCACCCTTATTAGTGGCAACCCGGACGCACCGGCTCCCACCGACTGGACGCCCGGCCAGCTCGGCGTTATTTTCTCGATTGCCATTGTACTGCTTGGGTTGTCGGCGGCAATTTTCGGGAAATGGCTGGAACGAGTAGGTCCGCGCAAGGCCATGATGGCATCGGCGCTGTGCTTTGGGGGCGGGTTTTTTATCGCCGCACTGGGGGTGCACTTGCACAGCATCTGGCTGGTGTACTTTGGCTACGGCTTTGTGGGCGGTATTGGGCTAGGTATTGGCTACATATCACCAGTTAGTACCCTTATCAAGTGGTTTCCCGACCGGCGGGGTGTAGCCACGGGCATGGCCATCATGGGTTTTGGGGGCGGCGCCATGATTGGCTCACCGCTAGCAGTAGCCCTCATGGATCGATTTAAGGACACTGCTCCCCAAGGAGTAGCTCCCACCTTTCTGGCTATGGGTCTGATTTACTTGCTGTTCATGCAGTTCGGCGTCTGGACCATTCGGGTGCCGGCCGATGATTGGAAGCCTGCTGGCTATGTGCCCTCTAACGAGCACAGCGCCCTCATTACCACTGGCAACGTAACGGCCGACAACGCCATCAAGACGCCGCAGTTCTGGCTGCTGTGGGTGGTGCTCTGCATGAACGTAACGGCTGGTATCGGCGTGCTCGAAACGGCTTCACCTCTTATTCAAGAAACTTTCTCGGACGCCGCTATGGGTGCTGGACGAGGCGTAACGGCGGCGGCAGCGGCTGGCTTTGTGGGGCTGCTGAGCTTGTTCAATCTGCTGGGGCGCTTCTTCTGGTCGTCGGCTTCCGATAAACTGGGGCGCAAAACCACGTACGCCATCTACTTCGGTTTGGGCATTTTGCTGTATGCGTTGGTTCCTACCCTGGGAGAAGGTGCGCAGCTTACACTGTTTGTAGTGGTGGCCTGCGTAATTCTGAGTATGTACGGCGGCGGCTTCGCAACTATTCCGGCCTACTTGTCCGACTTGTTCGGGAAGATGCAGGTAGGTGCCATCCACGGCCGCTTGTTAACGGCTTGGAGCACGGCTGGCGTACTAGGCCCGGTGATTGTAAACTACCTTCACACCAACGCTAAGGCCAAAGGACTGGCAGGGGCAGCGGCGTATCAATCGGTGTTCTACACCATGGCCGGTTTGCTGGTGGTTGGGTTGATTGCCAACTTCCTGGTGCGCCCGGTAGCCGAAAAGTACTTCGAGAAGGAAGCTGCCAAAAAAGTAGCTGCTTAAGCAAGCTGCCGCTTCCTGTTTCTTCATCCATCATTACTTCAACTCATGGAACATACTTCATCTAATACTCCAGATAATTCTTCTAGCTCTGGCGTTGCGCTAGCAGTGGCTTGGCTGTTTGTTGGGATTCCACTCGCCTGGGGCGTTACCCAAACCTTTATTAAAGCACTGGCGCTGTTCAAATAATGCCGACTGTAGCCAAGTCTCCACAATAAAATACTTAGTCTGTGAAAGAAGCACTCATTTGGGTGCTTCTTTTGTTTTGTCTGAAACTACCAGCACCATGTCCGACCAGCCTGCCGACGAGTCCATTATTCAGCTTGCGTCTTTCGCCAATGCTATATCGGCGCATCTGGCTAAAAACCAGTTGGAAGCCGCCGACATTCCCTGCTTTATCAGCAACGAGAATCGGCCGTATGGGCCCATTTCTGGTGGAGTACGCCTGCACGTCCGTCGCCGCGACCTAGCCGCCGCGCAGGAATTGCTGTACCCCAACCAAGCAGCTATGCAAGCCTTACCCGTCACCGACGAATCAGACGCAGCAACGGAAATAATCCGCTGCCCACGTTGCCACCATACCGATGTCGTGTGCCGGCAATTGCCCGAACCTAATGATAGTCTGCTTACCAAACTGCGCCTCTGGATAATGGCGCCGGAGAAGCCGCAATGCCATTGCTTTCAATGCGGCCTGGACTTCGAAACCTGAGCTGCTGAGTAGGCGTGGTGGAAAGGGTTTACTGCTAACAGCTTATCAGTAGTGGCAGTGCTTCAAGTCTCAATGGCAAGAATTCCTTGTTCCTCATGAAAATACATCCTGCGAATAGAAATCCACTAGGGGAGGCAGCGGATGATACTAGTCAAGGGCTTGCATCCTCGCGGCCAGCAGTTGCCTACCCGCTACTTCCTCCCGATGCTACTCCAACTCAGCAACGGGAGTACGAGCGTGGCCGCTGGAATCATTTCTTGCTGGATACCACGTGGCGGCAGACTCGCTTCAACGACCAGCCTAATACGCTGTTAGTTGAAGCAGTACGCGGCCGATCAGCTGGCAACGCTTTGGATGTGAATATGGGCGAGGGGCGCAATGCTCTCTACCTAGCGCAGCAAGGCTGGCAAGTCACGGGCGTAGATTATGCCGATAAGGCGCTGGCGTTTGCCCAACAGCGGGCTCAGCAATTAGGCGTGTCTCTCACTACCATCGCGCAAGATGTAACTACCTATGCCTGGGGTACCAACCAGTGGGACCTAATCGTGCTTTGCTACGCCGATGAGGAAACTCATGTAGCGCAAACATACGCGGCACTCAAACCTGGTGGCCTGCTTGTGTTCGAGAACTTTCACGCTGATGTCAACCAAGCACGGGGCATCAAACCAGGTTCGCAGATAGGGTTTGCAACCGACGAGTTGAAGAATACCTACGCCGCTGCTGGCTTCCAGATCCTGCGCTACGAAGAGCCAGTTGGAGTTGCTGATTTTTCCTTGGAAACTCAGCGCCTAGTCAAGCTGGTAGCTCAAAAGTGCTGAAAAGTAATTTCACCGAAACCGCCATGCGGGCAGCACAGTGCCCGCAGCAAACAGCTCTTGCTCGGGCGGCAGCTCCAGAAACGCGTTGCTAGCCAGAAGGCTGGCTAGGTCGCCGGAGCCGCCGGCCCGCTCAGGGTAAGCCAGCAATTGGCCGTTGCTAGCGTGTTCTAGGCGGACCAGCAAGAAGTGCGTGAGCTTGGGCCGGAAGCTGACATCAGTTGACAATACGGCCGGCACAGGCCCTGCTTCGGGCAGAGCAGCAGCAGTAGGCTGCAACACACCGAGTAGCCAAGGCCGTGCGTATCGATAGAAATTCACGAACGTGGATACTGGGTTGCCGGGCAGCGCAAACACCACGGCGCCTCCGGCGCTTTGGCCAAACCAGAACGGTTTGCCGGGCCGCTGCTGTACCTCATGGAAGATTTGCTTTACGCCTAGTTCGCGCAGCACTTCCGGCAGAAAATCGGCTTTGCCCTTCGATACGCCTCCGCTGAGTATTACAGCATCAAACTCAGTGAGTAAGGCAGGCAAGCTCTGTTGCAGCACGGCCACATCATCATTGAAATGAAACGCCTGCGTGATGGCGCCTGTTTGCTCGGCCGCGGCTTGCAGCATAAGGGCGTTGGAGCGGCGAATCTGGTGGGGGAGGGGCCGGTCGGCAATCGATACTAGCTCGTCGCCGGTGCTGACTACTGCTACCCGGGGCAGGCGCGTGACAGCTACCGTAGTGGCTCCAATGGTGGCTGCTACCGCCAACTCGGCCGCACCCAAGTAGGTGCCAGCTGGTAGCAACAAGTCGCCTTGGCGACGGTCGGCGGCGCGGCGGTGGACGTTGTGGCCCGCGTGGGGCGGCAGCACCTGTACGGTAGCAAAACGCTGGCCGGTAGTTTCATCCGTCCGGAACGCAAGGTCCTCGTACCGGATAACGGTGTCGGTACCCTCGGGGAGCATGGCGCCGGTCATGATTTCGGTGGCCGCCTGCGGGTCGAGCTGGGGCGTAGGTGCTTGGCCGGCAAACTGGGTACGTTCAATCGGAAGCTCGGTCAGGCCCGCTGCCAGAGTCTCGAAGCGGACCGCAATGCCGTCCATGGCCACCCGGTTGAACGGAGGAAAGTCTCGGTCGGCGTGCAGGTCTTCGCGCAGGATGCGGCCCGCCGCCAAGGGCAGCGCCAAGAACTCGGCCGGCAAGGGCTGAATGGTGGCCGCAACGCGGCGAGTGGCTTCTTCTACGGAGAGCATAGGCACGAATATAGCGGAAGCTTCCGCTTGCGGTGGCAATAGTAACCAAGCACGGGCTTGCGCGGTTGAGTACGGGTCTCGTGTACGGTGCCCAAAGTACGGCGAGCGGCATACCCACCATAACTTGCCATCTGTCTGGCGCGTACCGGCCTACGAATAGCAGCGTAAACACGGCGCGAGCTTCCACCACTTCGAGCGTACGCTCTATCTTGTTTCCATGTCTGAATCTTCCAAGCTCACCCACCTCAATGCCGCTGGCCAACCCGCCATGGTTGATGTAGGCGCCAAAACCGCCACCCGCCGTGTAGCGCGGGCCCGCAGCCGCGTAGTAGTAGGCGCCGAAATCCTGGCTTTGGTGCAGGACGGCGACCTGCCCACGCGCAAGGGGCCGGTATTTCAAACCGCTATCCTGGCGGGTATTATGGGTGCCAAACGGACTTCGGAACTGATTCCGCTCTGCCACCCCTTAGGCCTCGACGACTGCCAAGTGCGCATAGAAGTGCAGGCACCGGATGCTGTGCTTATCGAGTGCACGGCCAGTGTAACCGGCAAAACCGGCGTCGAAATGGAGGCCCTAACCGGCGCTTCGGTAGCGGCCCTCACTATCTACGACATGTGTAAGGCCCTCTCGCACAACATTGTTATTCAGGAAACCCGGCTGGTCAGCAAAACCGGCGGCAAACAAGACTTTCACCATGTCGACTGACACGCCTACTCCGCACCGTAAACACGCGCAGCTTGCCCGCCCCGCGCTAGGCGAATTCAGCCGCCACGAGTTAGCTGTTCTCGGGGCTCCCTGTAACCGAATTAAAGAGCTGGTAACCCGCCTCTTGCCTCACTTAGAACCCGTTCTGCGCGTGGCCTACGTAGATGCCGACCATGCCGCCGGCGACGATGCCGCGCAGGGAGGCACGGGAGGTGCCGACGCTATTCTGCAAGCTGGTGCCAGCGCCGAGCTAACCGACAAAATCACGTTTCGCCGCCTCGACCTGCGCCGTGACGTTGATAAGTTCGCGCAGCAGGAGTGGATGCAACACCAAAGCCTAGTGCTGGTGAACGGCAACCACTTCCGGGCCCGGCAGCAAATCATCATTCTCGACCCGGCCAAACCGCTCGAAAAAAAGCTGGACCGCCTCACCGATGTGCGCCTGATTTTGCTGCCCGACGGTGTAGCCGAGCTGCCCAACTACCTGCGTGAACATTTGCAGGATGCTGCCATACCACAACTCGCACTGACCGACACCGAAGCTATTGCTGCCGCGGTGTTGCAGGAGTGGCAGCAGCAGCGCCCACACGTACGCGGCTTGGTGCTGGCGGGTGGCCAAAGCCAGCGCATGGGCCAAGACAAAAGCCGCCTGACGTACCATGGCCAGCAGGAACAGCGGGCTTATGCGGCCGCGCTATTAGCACCCTTCTGCGAAGACGTCCTGGTCTCCTGCCGTCCCGACCAAGTGGCGGAGCTTGAAGCGGCTGGCCTCTCGCCCTTGCCCGATACCTTTCTGGGCCTCGGCCCCATGAGCGGCCTGCTCTCGGCTTTTCAGCTAGACCCAGATGCAGCTTGGCTGGTAGTAGCCTGCGACTTGCCTTTTCTCACCGAGGACACCTTGCGCCACCTGCTGGCGCACCGCCACGCTGGGCGCATGGCCACGGCCTACCGCAGCCCCGAAAACGAGTGGCCAGAGCCGCTTATCACTATCTGGGAGCCGCGCAGCTACGCCACGCTGCTACGCTTCCTGAGCTTAGGCTACTCTTGTCCCCGCAAAGCCCTTATCAACTCCGATATCGAACTGCTGCCGCCGCCCGCGCCGGCCGAATTACGGAACATCAACACCCCGGAAGAGCGGGAGGCGGCCGCGCAGGAATTGAGTTCGAAAGCCTAGTGCTGAAGCATAGCTATACAAAGTCAGGAAGTATCGCAACCTTAGCGCATCTTCCTGACACTGTTTAGTATATGAAACTATGTTATCTGCGTATGGCCCTGGTTTTGGGGCTGGGTACGGCTGCGTCGGCCCAAAACGTAAATTTCGAGAAAGTAGACTACCAAACGCACAAATCCACTGACTGGTGGTCAACCATCGACAACGGCTATCGGGTTACTGCCGATTCGTTATTGCGGCACGAGGGGCGCTATTCATTGCGCATTCAACCGGGAGGCACGCGGCTGAACGACAAGCCACTTGCGCAGGCGCCTGCCAAGTTTGTTTGGCGTTTCAAAGCCGAGCAAGACACCGCTTTTCAACGCGGCTCCGGTATCACGCTCGACAACCTAAACAAGCAGCAAATCGAGAACTTGGCGGTGCTAGGCCGCGTGTGGGGTTTCGTGAAGTACTACCATCCCGCCATTGCCCGCGGCGACTACAACTGGGATGCTGAACTGCTGCGGGTGTTGCCGAAGGTGCTGGCCAGCAAAAACCAAAAAGCGCGCAGCGAAATCCTCGGCGCATGGCTTGCCACTCTTGGCCCCATACCCGCGTGTGCGAGTTGCCAAGAGCCCGCCGCCACTATCGTTCGTTTGCAGCCCGACTTAGCTTGGCTAACCGATAAAAAACAGGTAAGCCCGGCGCTAAGCAAGCAGCTAGTGTATCTGCGCCAAAACCGAAATCAGGGCGACCATTACTATGTGAAAAGCGTGCAAAATGTTGGTAACCCCATCTTCCAGCACGAAGAGAGCTACGCCGACCTGACAACGCCCGATGCGGGCTTGCGCTTGCTAGCGCTGTACCGCTACTGGAACATGATTGCCTATTTCTTCCCTTACCGCTATGCCATCGGGGAAGACTGGCAGCAGGTGTTGCCCGATATGATTCCGCAGTTTGCCGCCGCTGCCACAGCCGAACAGTACCGCCTGACGGCCCTGAAGCTAGTAGCCCGTATCCATGATACCCACGCCACTGTTTCCAGTGACAATATCCTGAGCAACTATCTGGGCAAGTACTATGCTCCCGTGCGCATCCGCTTCGTAGAGGGCCAGGCCGTAGTGACTGATTACTACAAAGCCACTCTAGGGAAGCAGTCGGGCTTGGAAATAGGCGATGTTGTGGTGCAGGTAGATGGGGTAGCAGTGCCCGAACTAGTGAAGAAGTGGCAGCCACTTGCACCCGCTTCCAACGAGCCCACCCAGCTACGCATCATCGCCAATATGCTGCTCCGCGGCAACACAAAGGAAGTGCCCTTGTTGGTGCGCCGCAACGATAAGGAGTTTGCCCTCACCATCAATCGGTATCCGGCAGGTGGCTTGAACTTGGCTTTGAACGGCGGCACTGCTAGCCCTTTGCTGCCCTCTTGGCGAAGGCTGCCCAACAACATCGGCTATATTTTTCTCGGCACAATACGCAACAAACTCCTGCCCGAGATTATGGATTCACTAGCCCACACGAAAGGCTTAGTAATTGATATTCGGAATTACCCGTCTGAGAATACAGTATTTACACTTTCCAAGTACTTGCTGTCTGAACCAGTTGAATTTGTTCAGTTCAGTGCACCGTCGGTGATATATCCGGGCGTGTTTGAAAAACAGCCACCAGTTAAGTTAGTGCCGGACGGACGTGTGCCTTACGCAGGTAAAGTAGTTATCCTGGTAAACGAGATAACGCAGAGCCATGCGGAGTACACGACCATGGCGTTTCGTACTACCCCAGGAGCCACCGTGGTAGGCAGCACCACCGCCGGAGCCGACGGAAACGTGTCGAGCATAGTGCTGCCGGGCAATGTTTACACCCACATTACCGGCCTTGGAGTCTATTACCCGGATGGCCGGGAAACGCAGCGCGTGGGTATAGTGCCTGATGTGGAAGTGAAGCCAACCATCCAAGGCATCAAGGAAGGGCGCGACGAAGTGCTGGAAAAGGCGGTGCAGCTAATCGAGAAAGGCAACTAATAGCTTACGGATGGGCGGCTACCCACACGTCGCCGTCCTCGTAAAACTCTTTCTTCCAAATAGTCACTACCTGCTTCAGCGTATCAATGATGTACTGGCAGGCGGCGAAGCTTTCGGCGCGGTGTGGCGTAGACACGGCCACTATCACCGCCACGTCGCCGATTTGGAGGGTGCCTTTGCGGTGGACAACTACTACGTTTTCGAGCATCGGCCATAGCTCTTGGGCCTGGGTGGCCACTTTGCGTAGCTGGTGCAAGGCCATGCTGTCGTAGGCTTCGTATTCGAGGCGCACGACGGGGCGGCCGGTGCTCTTGTTGCGAACCGTGCCAATGAAGGTATTAACCGCCCCGGCGCCGTCGGCCTGCACTAGTTGCAAGGCGGCGGGTACATCAATGGGCTGGTCGGTGAGGTCGATGGTAATCAAAGCAGAACAAGCAAGCGAGAGGGTAGAATAACTAGCAGCGGTCAGGCAAAAAAGGAAGTGGCAGAAAATCAAGTGTTTGTTCTGCCGCCTCAACTC
Organism: Hymenobacter sp. YC55; assembly: GCF_029433095.1. Classification (GTDB taxonomy): domain Bacteria; phylum Bacteroidota; class Bacteroidia; order Cytophagales; family Hymenobacteraceae; genus Hymenobacter. The sequence goes on along the minus strand of NZ_JARNTX010000002.1, from coordinate 10,369 downwards.
GGTTTAGCCTCCGGCTACCGGCGGAATCAGCGCAATTTCGTCCCGCTCGTGCAGAAGCTGCGTGTCGGTGGCGTACTCGTTGTTGACGGCTACGGCCAGGCTGCTGAGTTGGCCCAGCGCCGGATATTGCGCGCGCAATTGTTCGAGCAATTGCTGCACCGGCTGGTCGTTGGGCGCGTTAACTTCCAGCACCGATTGGCCAACTATTTCTTTGGCAATGCCAAAAAGAGCTATTTTCAGGTTCATAACATGCTATATTACGTAAAGGCCAAACTAGATGTAGCCACATCAGGTTATCCGCAGCACGAAGCTAACATCGTGGCCTCACAAGGTCAGATTACGCATAGTGAAGAACAAATGACTGTTTTTCTAGAAAAAACGTTAAGTCTGCGTTGGCCGTGCCGAAAAACTAGAATCTGCGTAATACCCGCTCCCTATGTCTGCTGTTGCTTCGTCTGTTTTGTATGATAATCATGGTCGGCCGCTCGAATACGTGCGCCTAGCCGTGACGGACCGTTGCAACCTGCGCTGCTTCTACTGCATGCCCGAAGAAGGCATCAAGTACATGCCCAAGCAAGAGCTGCTGACCTACGAGGAAATGGAACGCCTAGTGGGCCTGATGGCAACGCTAGGCGTGCGCAAAGTGCGCCTCACCGGCGGCGAGCCTTTTGTGCGGCGCGACCTGGTGCCGTTCATGGCCCGGCTGGCGGCGCTGCCCGGTATCGACGACTTGAGCCTCACTACCAACGGCGTCCTGACGGCTCCTTACGTGCCCGACTTGGTGCGTATTGGCGTGAAGTCCGTCAACCTGAGCCTAGACACCTTGGACCGGGCGCGCTTTGCCCGTATCACCCGCCGCGACGAGCTGCCGCGCGTTATGGACACGTTTTACGCGTTGCTCACGGCTGGTATTCAAGTGAAGATCAATGCCGTAGTGATGGACGGGCAGAACATCGAAGACTTGGTGCCACTCACGGAATTGACGAGGGAGCTGCCAGTTGATGTACGGTTTATCGAGGAAATGCCGTTCAATGGCGGAAGCCATGCGGCCACGCCGGCTACGTTGCCCTGGAACCATCGCCGCATTCGGGAGCACCTCGAAGAAAGCTTCGGCGCGCTCACGCCTTTAGTAGGCAAAGCAGGCGCCACGGCATCCGAGTATCAAGTGACTGGCCACTTAGGGCGCGTGGGCATTATTGCGGCGTATTCGCGCACGTTCTGTGGCACCTGCAACCGGATTCGGCTCACGGCCGAAGGCGGCCTCAAAACCTGCCTCTACGACCAAGGCGTACTCGACATCCGGGCGCTGCTTCGCAATGGCTCTTCCGACGCGGAAATTGTAATGGCCCTTACCTCGGCTTTTCAGCATCGGGCCGCCAATGGCTTCGAAGCCGAACGCCAGCGCCCCCTGCATCAGCTGAGCTTCGAGTCGATGTCGACGATAGGAGGGTAGCACCTCGTGCGCAGCATTTGGGCCTGGTTCTGCGTAGCTAGTGCCTGACCAATGAACTGCTATGAAGATTCTGATTGCCTTGCTCGCCTTGGCCGGATTGCTCTATGTGGGTGTCTGTGTGCTGCTGTATTTCAAGCAGGAGCGGCTGTTGTTCTTTCCGCAGAAGCTTGCCAGCAATTACCGCTTCACATTTGGCGTTCCGTTTCAGGAGCGCTGGATTAAGACTTCCGATAACACCCAGTTGCACGGCTTACTATTCCCGGCTGATTCCTCGAAAGGCCTGATCTTCTACCTACACGGCAATGGTGGCGCCCTCGATAGTTGGGGCGAAGTAGCTCCCTTCTACACTCGCCTCGGCTACGATGTATTCATGCTCGACTACCGTGGCTATGGCAAAAGCGGCGGCCAGATGCAAAGCCAAGCACAGTTCCTCGGCGACGTGGAAGTTGCTTATCAACACTTACTTACTGAATATCCTGAAAACCGGGTGGTAGTGCTCGGCTACTCCTTGGGTACCGGAGCGGCCGCCTGGCTAGCGGCCCATCATCAGCCTCGACTGCTACTACTGCAAGCGCCCTATCCGAGTATGCGGGCCATGGCTCGGCACTATTATCCCTGGGTTCCAGGCTTTATCGTGCGCTACCCGCTGGCTACCGATAAAGTGCTGCCCCAAGTCAAGGCACCCGTCGTTGTTTTTCACGGCGACCAAGACGAGATTATCGATTATCAACTGACCTTGCTGCTGAAGGCAGCACTAAAGCCGCAGGATCAGTTTGTTACGCTAGCGGGGGCGGGCCACAACAACATGACTAGCAATCCGGTGTATCAGGAAATGGTGCAACGCCTTCTTAGCCACTAACTTCCTAATACGAGGGTGCTACTACCCTCGCAATTCATCTTAATTCAAGACCAGCCTAGTTTGTTGGACGTTGGGGCTGGGTGCTCTAGCTAAGTCTAGCCTTCGGTAGTGCTAGTGTCCAACTGCTCTAGTACTTGGTCTATGGTCAAGCTGCCCTCCACGAAACGAGTAAGCAAGGCGCGCTCATAGGGACCAGGGTCTAGCGCAGTGTTCTGAGTGAATCGTAACGCCCACGTAACGGCGTACTGGCGCTTTTCTTTGTTTTCGAGGAGGGAAGCTCGGGTAGCATTCATAGGTGCAGTAGGGCAGTAGTGGCGCGCATTTAATATACTGCAATATCAACAAAATACCCCCCCCCTCCTTATTAGGTAAATACGTAATTTTCTAGCTGTTGCATACGTATTATCAATTAGCTGTTGTTGATATAAATACGGAGGTTTTGAAGGTAAAATCCGTAGGAATAACGCGTGTTAACGTGTTATCGGCAGGCTGCCATTAGCTTTTTCACGCGTATATAAATAGTCATAAAACTACGGCGCCAAAGAATTTTATTAAAATAGGATTAAGTAGGAAGACGAGCTTTGCCATAGCCTAAGTATTGAGCTTCTATGAGGCTATTTTAGTGAAGGGCCGCAAGTGGCTAGCAGCTACAAGGCACTATTTGCCGATACCTACCCAGCCGCGTCGCATGGCGTAGTGCAAGCAGGTTCCTACTAGCAATCCTACTAAATAGCCGTAGGGCAAGCCTGCGCAAAGCAAGCCCGTCAGGAGGGCCAGCAGCAATCCGGCCCGGTCCGCTACAAGGTCACGGATAAGGGCCGCTAGCGTCAACGATTCAAACAAGAGCAGAACTCCAAGGATAGGCAGCGGGAATATCTGTACTACTTGCTGAAAGCCTTGGCTGAAAAACAAGCCTAGCACTAGAAACAGCACTCCATAGAGCACCACCGAGCCCCCCGTGCGGGCACCAAACGCGTAATGCCCTACCATGCCGCCCGAGCCGTGGCAAACCGGAAAGCCGCCCAGGAACGGATTCACTAAGTTCATCAGGGCATAGGTAAAGCTGATTTGCTTCACGGTTAGGTTGCGCTCCGGGAAATAATCGTGCGCTATTTGCCGGGTAGCCAGGATGGAGTTGCCGAGCGACAACGGAATCTGGGGCAGTGCCAGCAGTACCGCCCCCGTCAGAATATCGGCGGTAGCGGGGGTGTGCCAAGAGGGTAGGTGTAGGCCGATGGCGCGTTGGGCCGTGTCTAGATCAAGCTTGAAAACCAAGGCGTACAGCACTCCCAATGCAATGACTACCAAGGCCGCAGGCCAGCGGCGGTTGCCGAGCAACAGCACCGTAACCGTGAAGCCCGCCGCCGCCAGCGCGTAGCCCGGTAGCCCATCGGCAGGCACGTATTCTTTGAGCGCCAACGTGGCTAGCTGCAAGGCCAAGCCAAACTGAATACCGCGCACTACAGGTTTGGGCACCAGCCGGGCCAGCGCATCAATAAGCCCCGTAATCGAGAGCAGAAACATGCTGATGCCAATGGCCAGCCCGCCTCCGTAAATCACTCGGCCCGGAATCTTTTGTGCAATAACCAAGGCAGCAAAAGCTTTGAGCGGCTGCACGGGCATGGGCATTCCGTACCAAAACCCCGAAAACACCTGCATCAGCCCAAACATTACCAGCACTCCGGCACTGTCTGCACCCGAAGCGGCCAGTACTCCAATCAGCAGCGGTAGGTCGGTACCTAGGTCGCCTAGGGCACCGGCTAGTTCGTTGCGGTCGAAGCGCAGGCGTGGACGAGTAGGGAGGGGAGGAGCAGTAAGCGGCATGCGTTGTGGAGTGGGGAAGTGGGAAAGAAGCGACGAGTGGAAAGCAGTAGAGCAACTAGGTTTGCTGTTCGAGCTGCACTGGTAGTGCACTCACTAGCCTTGTTACTTAGTTGCTCTGCGACGTAACAGCTAGTTCTTCCCACGCTTCTATCCCACCGTCTAGATTGAGCAGGTTGGCAAAGCCAAACTCGGTTTGAAGCCGCTCAATAGCCTGTGTGCTCCGGCGACCCGAGCGGCAGTACACCACCACCGGATGATGGCGCGGAATGGCATTTACCCCCTTGGCTAAGCTGCCTAGCGGCAACAACGTGGCCCCAGCTAAGTGCTTCCGGTGAAATTCGTCCGGCTCGCGCACATCAAGCAAGAAAGGCGCGTGCTCCGACTCCAGCTGCTGCTGTAGCTCCGTGGCCGAAATAGCGTTTACCCCTACACTACACAAGTCGGCGTAATCGGTTGGGCTAGCCGATTGCAAGTTGATAGCTGCTGACTCCGGACGGCGCGCAAACTTCACCACCCGGGTTTGAAACGACAGCGCATCCAGCACCCATAGGCGCCCGCTTAATACTTCGCCAATGCCGAGCAGTACTTTCAGCGTTTCAGACGCTTGCGCTGTGCCAACAATACCGGGCAGCACGCCCAATACGCCAGTAGCATCACAGTTAGGAGCTTCCTTGCCCGAAGGCTGCTGCGGAAACAGGCAGCGGTACGTAGGGCCGCCCTGGTAGTTAAACACCGACACCTGCCCTTCAAACTTGTAAATGGCTCCCGAAATCAGCGGCTTGTTGAAGCTCACGCAGGCATCATTGAGCAAGTAGCGCGTCGGGAAGTTATCGGACCCGTCCACTACTACATCGTACTTCGATACTAGCTCGCGCACGTTGCCTAACGTAGCGCGGCATACGTGCACTTCTGTATGCACCAGCGGGTTGAGCTGCCGCACCACCCGTCCCGCTACCTCGGCTTTGAACTGCCCTAAGTCGCGGGGGCCGTAGAGAATCTGGCGCTGCAAATTGCTGGTCTCTACTTTGTCGGCGTCAACTATACCCAGCGTGCCTACTCCGGCAGCAGCCAAATATTGCAGCACAGGACAGCCAAGTCCGCCGGCTCCCACCACTAGCACCCGAGCATGCTTGAGGCGTAACTGGCCATTTTCCCCAATTTCGGGTAGCTGCAAATGACGGCGGTAACGGTTGCGTTCTTCAGAAGTAAGCACGGTAGGAAGAAAAAAATAACAGTGAGTATGAAAGCTAGTATTCGGGCACGGCGCAGCAGCCTGCTCACCAAAGCAACATTTAAACCTTGATCTGTACCGCAAGGTTAAACAACTATAGCACCGGCTGCCACTTTTGCGCTTTCTCGCTGCTGCCCAAACCGACCTCTTAATTTCCCATTTTTAATTGAAAGTCTTCCTACCTCCCACCAGCTACGAGTACGTAACCGTGCACAAAGTGCAAGGCAGCGACGTAGCCACCGCCTCCGATGTGCTGGCCGTGGAAGAACCGTTGGAAATTCGCGTCGGCTACGGCCCTAGTGGGCAGCGCGAGCACCGGACTCTTTCCATCACCATGCGCACCCCCGGCCACGACTTCGAGTTGGCGGCCGGCTTTTTGCTTACCGAAGGCATCGTTCGGACGCGCCAAGATTTGCACGGCGTCATCTACTGTCCCGATGTAGAGAAAGAGGAAGAGCGCGAAAACGTGGTGCGAGCCGAGTTAGCTCCTACCGCCACCCCCGACCTGCCCCGCCTCGAGCGCCACTTCTACACCAGCAGCAGCTGCGGCGTCTGCGGCAAAACCAGCATCGACGCCGTACATGCCGCCTCTTGTCCGGTGCTGCCCACCAACGGCCCCTACGTTCACCCCGACGTTATTCACCATTTACCGGCCAAACAACGGGAGGCGCAGGCCCTGTTCGAGCAAACCGGGGGGCTGCACGCCGCTGCATTGTTTTCGCCGACGGGTGAATTGCTTTTGTTGCGCGAAGATGTTGGACGGCATAATGCCCTCGACAAAGTAATTGGAGCCGCCTTCTTGCAAGAGTGGTTGCCGCTGCACCAACATGTGTTGCTGGTTAGTGGCCGCGCTAGTTTCGAGTTGGTGCAAAAGGCGGCCGTTGCTGGCATTGCCGTACTGGCTGCGGTAGGCGCGCCTAGCTCCCTGGCCGTTTCCGCCGCCCGCGATTTTGGCATGACCGTATGCGGCTTCGTGCGCCAAAACCGCTATAACGTCTACTGCCACGAGTGGCGGTTGAAAGACAACTAACTATTTCCGGCCTTCAGCCTCAGGTATATGAAGTCAGGCATACTCTGAGGCGTTCATATAAATGAATCAGCCTTAAACCTCTCTCCACCAAGCGTCATTTAACATTCCGGCTACGCAAGCAGCCTGTTAAGTGATAACTGTTCAATGAAATGAAGCTCCGCATCGAAGATAACTCCCTCCGCCTCCGGCTATCCTCCGAAGAGGTAACCGACTTCCAGCAAACTGGCCGCCTCGAAACTGTCGTACCACTCGGCCCTTCCGTGTCCGACCGACTCATTTACGCTCTCCAACGCGACGAAAATGCCACTGGCTCAGCGCCTAACATCTCCTACACATCGGGTCGGGTGGTAGTGCGCTTACCAGTCGATGTGGCCGATGCCTGGACTTCTTCCGACGAGGTAAGTTTGCGCGGTATAGTAGAGGTTGCCGACAACCAAGTAGTACATATATTAGTAGAAAAGGACCTCGGCTGTAAGCATTAGCCGAGGCTTTTAAGCTCGCGTTCTAATTCCCACCGTTACCCGTTGTCAAGCCATGGAAAATTCTCCCGCCACCGATCCAAGCCAAGCCGGTCAGGAGCAAGAGCAGAAAGCCAGCAATGCCCCCAAAAGCGGCGAGCGTCCTAGTCAGGGCGATGCACCAGCCCCCGACCACTACCATACCAACGCTGACAACCCAACTATGGCGGAGCACGAAGCTAGTGCTGGTGCACCCAAGCGCCACATCCCGGCGCCCGAAACGGCCAACGCCAAATACCTGTTCCCCATCCTCGCCCAACCCCCCGAAGAGCTAACGGGTTTGCGCCTCGAAGGCCGGGCCAAAATAGCCGCTGGCGTTACGGCCGTAGTCAAGTCCATGCAGTTCAGTTGGGGCGAAGGCGGCGTTAGCCGCGGCTCCAAGGCTTTGCTTGGTATGAACCAAAAAGACGGCTTCGACTGCTCATCTTGCGCCTGGCCTGACCCTGACGACCACCGCTCAGTAGCCGAGTTTTGCGAGAATGGTGCTAAAGCTGCCGCTTCCGATGCCGACGAGCGCGCAGCCGGCCCCGAGTTCTTTGCCAAGCACACCCTCGCCGAGCTTTCCCGCCTCACCGACCGTGACCAGAATAACACCGGCCGCCTAACACACCCCCTGGTCAAGCGTCCCGGCTCCGACTACTACACCAAGATTGAGTGGCCCGAAGCTTTCCAGATTGTAGCCGATGAGTTGAACGCCTTGGCTTCGCCCGACGAGGCTGTGTTTTATACTTCCGGCAAAGTGCCCAACGAGCCAGCCTTCCTGTTCCAGCTATTCGCCCGCGAGTTCGGCACCAACAACCTGCCCGACTGCTCCAACATGTGCCACGAAAGCAGTGGCTCTGCCCTCAGCCCCACCTTAGGCTTAGGCAAAGGCTCGGTCACGCTCAACGACATCTACGAAGCCGAAGTCATCCTCATTATCGGTCAGAACCCCGGTACCAACCACCCGCGCATGCTCACGGCTTTGCAAAAGGCCAAACGCAACGGCGCCAAAATCATCAGCGTCAACCCCCTCATCGAAGCTGGCCTCAACCACTTCAAGAATCCTCAGGACTTTATGAACCCGCTCAAGGCGCTAGGCGCGCTGATGGGCGATGGCACTCAAATTACGGACCTCTACCTGCAAGTGCGCGTCAACGGTGATATGGCGCTGCTGCGTGGTCTCATGAAGCATCTGTTCGAGGCTGAAGATGTAAATCTAGGTCAGGTTATAGACCGGCCGTTTATAGATAAATATACAACTGGCTTCGAAGAGTTCGAGCAGAATATCCGCAACACTAGTTGGGAGGATATCGAGGAGCTAAGCGGTATTTCTAGAACACAGTTGCTGGAAGCCGCCAACATCATTGCCACCAAGCAAAAGATTATCACCTGCTGGGCCATGGGGGTCACACAGCAGAAAAATGGCGTGCAGACCATTCAGGAAATCGTGAACCTGCAATTGATGAAAGGCGCTATCGGCAAACCCGGTGCGGGCACTTGCCCAGTTCGAGGCCACTCCAACGTGCAAGGTGACCGGACCATGGGCATTTGGGAAAGAGTAAGCACTGAATTCCTTGATTCCCTGGAAAAGGAGTTCAAGTTCTCTGCTCCCCGCAAAGACGGTTTCGACGTGGTGGAAAGTATCAAGGCCATGGTCGAAGGCAGAACCAAAGTTTACTTCAGCCTTGGCGGCAACTTGCTAGCCGCCGGACCCGATACCGAGTTGATAGCCGAAGGCATGCGCAAGCAGAACCTCACGGTGTTTGTGGGTACCAAGCTCAACCGCGGCCACCTCGTCACCGGAAAAACCAGCCTGCTCCTTCCATGCTTCACCCACGCCGACATCGATATGCAGCGCTCCGGCCATCAAATGACCTCCTGCGAAAACTCGATGGGCGTTGTGAGCCAGAACAAAGGCATCTTAGTTCCTTTAGCCGGTGAGATGCTCAGTGAAGTAGCCATCATTAGCGGTGTTGCTATTGCCACCCTCGGCGACCGGACCACTACTGATTGGGTAGCCATGACCGAAAACTACGACGTCATCCGCGACCATATTGCCCGCGTTATCCCGGGCTTCGAAAACTTCAACGAGAAGCTGCGTCGCCCTGGTGGCTTCTATTTGCCGAATGGTCCGCGTGAACGGAAGTTCACCACCAAAAATGGCAAAGCTAATTTCACATCTACCAAACTAACCAAACACACCCTCGAGCCCGGTCAGCTGGTGCTGATGACAGTACGTAGTCACGACCAGTTCAACACCACTATCTACGAATACAACGACCGGTACCGCGGCATCCACAACGAGCGGCGTGTCCTCTTCATGAATGCCGAAGACATCGCCGATCGTGGCTTGAAAGCCAAAGGCCTCATAGATATAACGAGTCACTTCGAAGGTGAACAACGCACCGTAGAGAAATTTATCGCTGTTCCTTACGACATACCCCGAGGAAATGTAGCAGCCTATTTCCCCGAAGCCAACCCACTAGTACCTATTTCCAGCGTGGCTGAAGTTAGCAACACGCCTACCTCGAAGTATGTAGTAGTAACGGTGGTCGCAGCCAAAGAGAGAGTAAGCGTTGGTCGGCCCACAAGAGTTGCGGCAGAAGCGTAAAGCAATTCACAGGCTTCTACCATATTCTACCACATCCAAAGACGCCCGCATTTTAGAATACCTACTCTACGAGCTAGTATTCTGAACCTTCGAGAGTAAGAATACCAACCACAAAGCCTAGTACCGCTTCCGCTTATAGCTGAAGCATGGTACTAGGCTTTGTATTAACTACTAGGTATTATCAACTCGCTGCAATGGAAACAAGCTGATAATCAAGCCCGCTAAATAGCCGCGAGGGTTTTTACAAAGAATTTTCAACAAAAAAGTGACCTAGCTATTGCTATGAAAGATAGGCCTAGTATCTTTGCACCCCGCTTCAACAGGAAGGGGAGAAAACGCCAGAGACAGCAGGGAAACAAAAAACTTTTTTTGCTGATTTTCTTGACATCTACGGAAAGCAGATAGTATATTTGCACCCCGCTTTGATAGAAGGCACTGAGAGGATTTGAAAGAAGAGATTGGTGAAAAATAAATTTTCAAAAATTTCTTGCAGAAAGAAAAAAGCCTCTTACCTTTGCAACCCCGAACGAAACGACGCTCGGTAATCACAGCAAAAAGAAGCTAAATTAAGCTTCTACACGGTTCCTCTAAATGAGAGGGGCATACGTTCTTTGAATGTTTGAGACAAACAAATGGTAAGTGTTTTGCAGGCTTCATCTTTATTGATTTAGCTAGCATACATAAGAAACCAAGCACACGAATTAAATGACGACAACGTCAAATAGTGAGCAGGGTCAGCACTCGACATCGCTCTTGGTTCGCCAAGGGTAAGTAGAATTTATACAATGGAGAGTTTGATCCTGGCTCAGGATGAACGCTAGCGGCAGGCCTAATACATGCAAGTCGAACGGGTGTAGCAAT